>NZ_LR732711.1 GCF_902506555.1 Sphingorhabdus sp. 109
TGTCCCCCGTCAGCGTTCGATAGACAGATTGCGGTTCATTAACATGTGAGTGTTTTGGTATCATCGTAGTGACGCAAGGAACGAAGATGAGACCAAAACAGAAAAATTCCAAAGCTAGTGCTGAACGCGTGGTCAAGGACATCCGCCGTCAAACCCGCAAGCAGTATAGTGCAGAAGAGAAGATACGGATCGTGCTGGAAGGCCTGCGCGGTGATGATACGATTGCCGAACTGTGCCGCCGTGAAGGCATTGCCCAGGGTGTTTATTACAAATGGTCAAAGGACTTCATGGAGGCTGGCAAGAAGCGTCTTGCAGGCGATACGGCGCGTGCTGCTAACAATGAAGAAGTGACCGAACTTCGCCGTGAAGGCCGTGATCTGAAAGAAGTTGTTGCAGAGCTCACGCTTGAGAACCGGCTCCTTAAAAAAAGCATGATCGGGGATGGGGGCGAAGACGAATGAGATACCCCGCATCCGAGAAGCTTGAGATCATCAAGCTGGTGGAGCGTTCTCATCTGCCAGCCAAACAGACACTGGATAGGCTGGGCATTGCCCGGCCTACCTTCTACCGCTGGTATGACCTGTATCAGCGCTTTGGTGAAGATGCGCTGGAAGACAAGCGCCCTGGGCCTCGTCGCGCATGGAACCGGATACCGGACGAGATCCACGACCAGATACTGGAAATGGCGCTGGAGCGATCGGAGCTATCGCCCCGCGAACTTGCGGTCACGTTCACCGACACTAAAGGCTACTTTGTATCGGAAGCTAGTGTTTACCGGCTCCTCAAGGCGCATGACCTGATCACCAGCCCCGCCTTTATCGTCATGAAGGCTGCCAGCGAGTTTAAAGATAAAACCACTGCACCTAACCAGCTCTGGCAGACGGATTTTACCTATCTCAAAATCATCGGTTGGGGCTGGTATTATCTCTCCACCATCCTCGATGACTTCTCCCGCTACATTATCAGCTGGAAGCTATGCACAACCATGCGCGCTGAAGATGTGACCGATACACTAGAGCTGGCGTTGACAGCTTCTGGCTGTGATCAGGCCCATGTGCTGCACAAACCCCGGCTGCTCAGCGACAATGGTCCCAGCTATGTTGCCGGAGAACTGGCCGACTGGCTCAAAGACAGAAAGATGCGCCATGTTCGCGGCGCTCCCTTCCATCCACAAACCCAGGGAAAGATCGAACGGTGGCATCAGACCCTGAAGAACCGCATCCTGCTAGAGAATTATTACCTACCCGGTGATCTGGATAAGCAGATCGAGGCGTTCGTCGAGCATTACAACCATGAGCGCTATCACGAGAGCCTCAAGAACGTGACACCTGCTGATGCCTACTTCGGTAGGGCAGCATCAATCATCAAGCAAAGAGAAAGGATAAAACAACAGACTTTTAAAAAACGCCGCTTGCTTCACAGCAAGCTGGCAGCTTAATATCAACCAGATGGTGCCAAACACTCA
>NZ_LR732707.1:0-197500 GCF_902506555.1 Sphingorhabdus sp. 109
GTCCACGCCGATTGTCGAACGGGCGGGGCCGGGCGGGATGGGGCGCTATTTGCATCGCCGGGCCATCACCGGAACGGTGCCGGATCGGGTGGCGTGGAAACGTTCGAAATATATGGGAGAACGCCAGGCTCCCCATATTCACGATACCAGCGATATTGTCGAGAATATGAAGCGGGTCGATGCCGATCTGCATCCGATGCTGGCGGATATGATCGATCACGAGAAATGGCGGACAAAGATCGAGCGGATCGAGTCAGGCGGTTGTAATGAAATGGAAGGCATCCAGGTCAGGCGGCAGACAAACTCCCTGAAATGGCTAAACATCTGGCTGCACGGTCTATCGGTTGCCTAGCGGATGGGCAAAACTGTGCGGCGTGCTTCGCCGGGAACTGTGGCGGCGCAATATACCGCACGGGATGATCAGCTGGCGCTATCTGTTTGCAAGCAGCCCGCAATTGGCAGCGCACAGGGAAATATTCTGGACGGCATTGCCGGGTCTGCCAAAACCACTCTATCTGATTCTGGAAATAATATTGTGGCTGAAATGGGCCACTTTGTGCGGCTGGTTGGCGCTGTTCCGGGTGCTGCGCCGATATGGTGGCCTGGTTCGGGACGAACGCGGTATTCCGGTATACCGTCAGTTTTTCCGGCTCGTCCGTCTCAGCATCGGAGCCTGCATGCCGCCCGCCGATGTTTATCGCTTCGGGCTTGTCGAACACCCCGGAGGCTTGTGGAATTATGTCAGCGATCGCCATATCGCCGCTTTTCACCGGTGGCGGAACAGTCGCCAGCCGATATCGTCGCACGAATATTCGCGGCTGGGAAACAAGGCTGTCACGACGGGCATCCTGCTGTCACGCGGGATACCGATGGCGCCGATCCTGGCGACCGCTTCGAGCACCGCAAGCTTGGATTTTCTCGATGCCTTGAATACGCATCGCCACCTGTTCTGCAAAAGCAGGTCGGGCAATCGCGGTCTCGGGGCTTTTGAATGTTGGCAAACCGAGCAGACGATTGAAGGCCGGATGTTCGAGGGAGAGGCGCTGCCGGACCAGCAATCGGTAATAGCGGCGTGGGAATCCTTGCTGGAACGCGATCATGCTCTGGTGCAGCCGGCGCTGCAAAATCATCCGCAGCTTGCCCCGCTGGTGCCGGACGGGCGTGCAATCACCGTCCGCTGCATCACCTTTCGAGACGGACGGGATATCGCGATTTTGTGCGCGTCACTGGAAATCCCGGCCGAGCGCCGGCCGTCGGATCGCCCCGATACCTATGTCATCTTGCCCGTCGACGCCGACAGCGGACTGGTGCAGCCGCTGGCTGGAAATTTACCGTTGCCGGAGCCAGTGCGGCAGAGTCAGCGGGATATGCTGAAAGCTATCGGTGGCCCGCGGCCGCTGCCTGATTGGCAAGCTTTGATTGGCCACAGTCTGTCGGCCCATGGCGCTTTTCCCGAGTTCTGGGCGATCGCGTGGGACTGGGTGCTGACCCCTGACGGGCCAATATTGCTCGAGGGGAATACTGGCTTCGGCGGCAGTCTGCCGCAATCATTGACCGGCGGGTTTCTGGCGCAGCTCTAGGCGGATGGATCGCCGGACCGCGCGACCCTATGCCCGGAGTTATTGCGGGACACCGCTCTGATCAAGATAGTTGAACCGCCGCATCACCGGTCCGTGGTCGGCGATAATCCTGGCGATCTGTTCCTCGTTCAGTTCGTTGCGCCAGCCGCCGGCCTTGCCTTGCCTGAAGAAGGAAGGAGTATTGGCCGGCTTTTCCTTGAACCCGTCTGTTTTCTCCTGTTCCTGCAAGCGATCGAAACGGCTGAAATGAAGAGCTTTTTCGACCCGCGGGCGGTCATGCGGCAATTCCAGAAAGCGTGCTGCCCGGGTGAAGGTGGCCAGGCTGTCGCCGAGCATGTCTTCATAGCGCAGAATCTCCAGATTGAGCCCGGGGGCGTCGACCCAGCTGAGCACATGGTCGGACCAGCTGAGCAATTTCTGCCGGACCTGATTGTTCAGCTTTCTTTCCGATTTGACAAAGCTCATGTCCGGCGAAGCCATCCGTTCGATCGCCTTGTCGACGCTGCACTGTAAATGATTGGCAAAGGACGAGGCCAGATCAAGCGGATTGCGGACAAAATAGACCGCGCCGCGGGTCGCCTTGCTGCTGACCAAAGGCTCTCCCGAGGGCAGGAACGTATAGGCATCGTGGATCTTGTGATATTCCAGATCGGGTGACTGCAGGCTCCATTCATATACAGCAGGCCGCAAGGCATCGATATCGTCGTGCCGCAGGTCGGCCGTATCAAAGCCGAGAACTTCGTCCAGCCAGCTGCGGCCGCTGGCAATCGACCCGGTATGCAGTTCGTTGATGTCGACCGGCGCATCGCCATCTTGTTGCAGGTTCTGCAGAAACGCACGGAACCATGTGTTGCCGGATTTGGGATAGGAGGACAGCCAGTATATCGCGCCCACGTTCAGACGCTTTCGGACAGGTCAGCCAGAATATGATCGACCAGCTGATCGATTTCAAAACCCTGGCGCGGGCGCAAGATCCGGGTAATCGCCGTTTGCCCGGCGAGTTTCCCGCAAAGCTTAAGATGATCCGACCGCAAATCCATGCTGTCGAGAAATTTCTGGCGGTACGTGTTTGCGTGCAGCGCCGGGAATTTTTGCAAGCCCTTAATGGGGGTGGAGGAAAACCCCTTTTCGTCATCGCTGCGCAAAATATAGATATGCTTTACGGGCAGCGGCTTGGGCACAAATTTTTCGGTAATCGGTAGATTGAATTTTTCCATATCCGGACGGATCCGGCTGAGGGACGTCGTGTCGATTTCCAGCTTGTCGGCCGCATCCTGCCACAGCTTGATCCGGGGAAAGCCGGGGATGGCATGACAGTCATTGCCGATTGGAACCACATCATCGGCAAGCAGGTTATAGCCCCGCTGCATGAATGCGGCAGCGAGCGTAGATTTTCCCGCGCCCGAATGGCCGACACAGATGATGCAGCCGTCGCCAATCTGTACGGCATTGCCGTGCAGAACCAGATAGCCCCGCTGGAATAGAAGCGCGCCCAGCGCCGAGCCGAGCATGAATACCCGAACGCTGTCCTCATCAATCCCCGGTGCCGGATCGTAAAGAATGGTATTACCATTGCTGACCAGAAAACGGGCCACATCCGGAATGTGCAATTGCAGGGCAGTGGGGGAAACCCACAAGAAGGGACCGACCTGTTCGGCGCCGTCCAGTCCATCCGGATCGACTGCGCCTTGCGCGATGCGGACATCAATCGCTGTCGGCCGATCGGGCAAGGCGACCATTTCGGATAAGGGCATTTCGCTATCGATCGCGAGATTGTAGCAATTGTAGAAATAGTTCATCTATGTCTGTATCTTTATGTAATTGGGGGTAAAAAGACGGTTCGCTGATCCTCAAGTCCCTAACGGTTTGGCGCGAGCAATCAAGTTTGTACATCTTCATCCGCACGATTTCGAAAGAGGAGCTTCAGAGAATCCCGGTCGATCTCGCGTCGAGGAGGGAGACATGGCAGAATATGTGCAGACATTTCCTGCATTTACGGGCCGGCAGGCCGATCGCAAAGTCTCTCGTTTGAGAAGTCCGGGTTCGCGACATTTTCTGCTCCCGGTTCATGACCAGTAAATTAATGAGAATCACTTGCAATAGCAATAGGAAGCTGTAATTGGCCTTTTGTCGATGCGAATGATTCGCATGAGACATAACAGCTGGCGAAAGTGGTCAAGAGACTTATGGGACATGTTCTGAAATCCGTTGCAATTGCAGTGTTGCTGGCACCGGCGGCAGCTGCTGCCGCTTCCCCCTCGACAATCCCTGTCGAACTGAGCGTAGGCGGCATGTTCGCTCAGGCGGACTGGATCGTGAAGCTCGTTATCATCGGCCTGATCATCGCCTCGCTGGTCAGCTGGACGATATTCATTGCCAAGCTTTCGGAATTGCGCAAGGCAATGGCTGCGGAAAGGGTCGTGCACAGGCAGGTCGCAAGCTTGCGTTCGCTGGAAGACGCCAACAGCGATCCGGCACTGTCCCAAACGGTTCTGGTTCAGGAAGCGGCAACCGAACTCGCCCTGTCTGCCGATGCCTTGCAGGACGGCGACGGTGTCAAAGAGCGTATTGTCTCCCGCTTCGAGCGCTATGAAGCGGCTCTGTCCCGGAAGATGACACGTGGCGTCAATATTCTGGCAACCATCGGCGCGACGGCTCCCTTTGTCGGACTGTTCGGCACGGTCTGGGGCATCATGAACAGCTTCATCGGCATCGCCGAGAAGCAGACCACCAATCTCGCGGTAGTGGCGCCCGGCATTGCAGAAGCCTTGCTTGCGACGGCGCTCGGTCTCGTTGCCGCCATTCCTGCCGTTGTCATGTACAATCATTTCTCCCGCCAGATCTCTGCCTATCGCGCGCTTGTTTCGGACACGGCCGCTGCCATTTTGCGGCTGGTATCGCGCGATCTCAGCCGCGGTACGGTGAAGATCAAGAAGGATTGATGCGATGTCGATCCGGCTTAACGACAATAGCGATGACCTCCCGGTAAATCACGACATCAACGTCACGCCGTTCATCGACGTGATGCTGGTATTGCTGATCATCTTCATGGTGGCTGCGCCGCTGGCGACGGTCGACGTGAAGGTCGATCTGCCGGTCTCAACCGCCAATGCGGCGCCCAAGCCCGACAAGCCGGTTTTTCTCTCGATCCAGGCCGATGGCAATCTTCTGGTCAATGAAACACCGGTTTCCGAAGCCGGTCTGGGGGCGGCAATCGAAACCGCCACCCGGTCCGACAGAGAGCAACGCATTTTTCTGCGCGCTGACAAGAGCATCACCTATGACACGATCATGGGCGCGATGAATTCCTTGCGTTCTGCTGGTTATCTGCACGTTGCTCTGGTGGGCGCAGAATCGGGTTCGGGCAAATGACGATGGTGACGCTCAGTACAGACGAAAAACGTCGTTGGGTGGTCGCCGCTGCCATGGCTGTGGCCGCTCATGCCTTTCTCGGGTTGGCGGCCATGGCGTGGAAGGCTCCGCACGACCGCCCCATCCCTGAACCGGTGGTCCTCGTGGAGCTTCCCCCTGCGAGTGCGAGCGAGGCCATGTCTGAGCCGACGCCCGCATCGCAGCCGGAATATATCCCGCCGCAGCAGGCCCTGCCGTTCGAGGTCCCGCCGGCGCGCGCACCGTTGCCGGATGACGCGGTCCTGTTGCCACCCGAGCCAAAGCAGAGCCCGACCCCCGTCAGGCCGGTCCAGCAGGCCGCCATCACCCCGGTTGCAGTCGCGACGCCCGCCCGAAGCGAGGCGCCACCGGTTGCCGCAGCCAGATCCGCTCCCAGCGACAGCGTCGGCAACAGCCCGAAGGCCAGGAAAGAGCGGGCCAATTATTATGCAATGGTCAGCGCGCATCTGAACCAGCGCAAGCAATATCCCACCGAAGCCCGCAAGGCCCGGCAGCAAGGCGTGGTCAAGGTCCGCTTCACGGTCGATCGCACCGGCAATATTTTCAATGTGTCGATCACCGGATCCAGCGGCCATGATATTCTGGATCAGGCCACTCTGGCGCTTATGCAGCGCGTCGCGCCTTTGCCGGCAATGCCCGAATCCATGCAGCGGGACAAAGTGACGATCTCGCTGCCGATTGATTATTCCCTCCGAACTCGTTGAAATAAAGGAAGATTCACGATGAACAAAGACATGTCCCAAATGCAGAGGCCGACAAGCCTGCGGCGCTCGAGCTTCAGCAAGCGCAGTGCGGTTGTTGCGCTTGGCTTGACCACGGCGCTGTCGACCGCGCCGGCCCTGGCGCAGGATGCCGAACCGGAAGAAGTGGAGCTGGAAACGCTCCAGATCGAGGATAATGCCGCTGACGTGAATCCCTACACCCAGAAGGGTGCCCCCTATAAAGCACGCGTCTCGGGCGATCTGCGCCGGGTGAAGCCGCTGTCGGAAACGCCGGCAACGATCACCGTGCTTACCGAAAGCCAGCTCGACGAGCAGGGCGCGACCAATTTGCGCGATATTCTCGATAACCAGCCCGGTGTCACCGTCGGTACCGGTGAAAACGGCAATGCCTTTGGCGACCGTTACATCATCCGCGGTCACGAAGCGCGCAGCGACGTTTTTGTCGACGGTTTGCGCGACCCCGGCATGACGACCCGCGAAACCTTTGCGGTCGAGCAGATTGAAATCACCAAGGGCCCAAGTTCTTCCTTCGCCGGTCGCGGCTCGACCGGCGGCGCGGTGAACTCGATCACCAAGCAGGCCAGCACCGACTATAATTTCAACCGCATCGACCTGGGTATCGGCACCGACGATTTCTATCGTGTCACCCTCGACAGCAACTGGGCGCTGAGCGACGATATCGCGCTGCGAGCCAATCTGCTGTACGGCTATGACGAGGCGCCGAACCGCAATTTCTCCGATCGCGAGCGCATCGGTGCGGCAATTTCGGGTAGCTTCCGGCTGAACGATACGGTGCGGGTGCTGCTCGACTATTATCATCTGGAAGCCGACGATACGCCGGACCTGGGCGGTTATGTGCCGCGGCCGACCGGCACCGGTCCGGACGATGTAACCGTATATGGTCCGTGGGACGATGTGCCGAATTACACCCAGACCGGAGACTTTCTCAACACGAACGTCGACACGTTCACCGGCCGTATCTTCATTACGCCGTTCGAGGGTTTCACGATCGTCAATTCCACTCGCTATGGCGAAACGTCCAACGGCTATGTGCTGACCGGGCTGCGAGGCGGAGCCTATGACGCCGATACCGACACATTCGCGCCGGTTACGCTGAGCACCCACCAGGGCAATCAGGAGGTCGAATATTTTGTCAACCAGCTCAACATTCTTGGCGAGTTTGAAACCGGCTCGATCGCGCACAGTCTGGTTGCCGGTGTCGAATATTCCGATCTCAAGGTCGCCAATGGCACCTATGACCTGACCAATAACGGAGCGACCAATTGTGTCACATCCGGACGCGGCGGATTGAGCCCATCCTATTGCATCACCGATGAAAACCGGGAGCTGATCGTCAGCGATATCCACAATATCGTGCAACGCGATATCGCTTTCGGTTCCGTCGACAGCAACTGGCAGGTGGAAACAATGTCCGTCTATCTGATGGATACGGTCGACATCAATCCGTGGCTGTCCGTTCATGGCGGTGTTCGGGTCGATGCGTTTGACTATAACAATGACGTGGTTAGCCAAGGCACCGAAACCGGCTATCGCTATCACGACACATTGTGGAACGGCCATGCCGGTATTGGTGTGAAGCCGATGGAAGAAGTCTACGTCTATTTCAACTGGGGGACGGCCAAGAATATCAATGGCGGTGAATCCGATCTGGGCGGAAACTGCGGCTATGGCGGAATCTGCGTCGATGACGGAACGGGCATTGGTGACGGACGTCCGGAAAGCTCGACCAGCTATGAACTGGGTGTGAAAGCGGATCTGTTCGACGATCATCTGATGCTCACCGCTGCGGCCTTCCAGATCACCAAGAGCGATGTGTTTGAATCGGCCGGCGACGATTATGCAGCGGGCGGAAGCCTGAATACCGGCGAGAACCGCGTACGTGGTATCGAACTGGGGCTGGTCGGTAATATTACGCCGAAACTGTCCGGTCAGGCGTCGGTAACCTTCATGGACTCGGAAATTACGGACTCGAATGACGCCGACAAGATCGGTCGCCGCCTGAGCAATTTTGCCAACACCCAGGCCTCGGCACAGCTCCGCTATCAGGCGACAGAGGCCTTCGCCTTCGGCGGGACGGCAACCTACAAGGGGGAAATGTTTACCGGTCAGCCGGATGATGCGGCAAGCTATGACAGCACGCTGGAAGTCTATACCTACCGCGTTCCGGATTACTGGACCTTCGATGCGTTCGCCAGCTACAAGGTGAACGAAAATCTGTCGGCCCGGGTCAATATGACCAACCTCACTAACAAGGATTATTATCTTGCCGGTTATCGCAGCGGTCACTTCCTCTACAAGGGAGATGAACGGCGCGCGACGCTAACGCTTACCGGACGTTTCTGATAGGAGAAAAGGGGGGCGGCGATTCGTCGCCCCCCTTTCAATCTAACTCACGGCTGGCCCCATGCTCACAATCATCGAAAATATTCTGGACGAAAAGCAGGTCCGGGATTTCCGACAGAAGCTGGAGGCTGCGGAGTGGATCGACGGTGCCGATTCAGCCGGTACGCGCTCGGTCAAGGTGAAGCAGAACCTGCAACTGCCTCGCCAGAATCCGCTGTCGGTCGAACTGGGCAATGTGATCTTGCGCAAGCTTGGCAACGATCCCCTGTTCATCTCCGCCGCTCTGGCCGAGAAAATCTGGCCGCCGATTTTCAATCTTTATCAGGATGGCGGCCATTACGGCACGCATAGCGACGCCGCTTTGATGCGCCTTCCCGAAGCCAATATGACCATTCGCAGCGATCTGTCTGCCACCATTTTCCTCTCCGACCCGGATGAATATGACGGCGGCGAACTGGTGATAGAACAGCAATATGGTGCGCAGCCGGTCAAGCTGGCGGCGGGCGAGATGGTGTTATATCCCTCCTCCAGTCTGCATCAGGTGATGCCGGTTACCCGGGGCAGACGGATTTGCGCGATCACCTGGATGCAGAGCGCGGTGGCCGATGTCTCGGCGCGGGAGCTGCTGTTCGACCTCGACCAGTCGATCCAGGCGCTGACCCCAGATCGGCCGCATGACGATCCGGAAATCAACCGTCTGATCCACGTCTATCACAATCTGTTGCGGCGCTGGGCCGCAGTATGAAAAATCATGTGATCAAGGGCCTGTTTTGGCTGTTGCTGTCGTTTCCCGCGATTCTGATGGTCCGCTCGTTTTTGCAGGACGATGTGCTGGCGATGGACATGCTGCACCCCAGCGGCGAAACGGCGGTGCGACTGATGATCCTGGCCATGTTGCCGGGGCCTTTGTCAGAATTTTTCGGTCTCAACCGCTTTTTCAAAGGCTGGCTGAAGATCCGGCGCAACCTCGGCGTGGCTGCCTTTGGCTATGCCATGCTCCATCTGATATTCTACATATTCGACATGAACAGCGTTGTTGCGATGCTGGAAGAATTCACGATTCCGGGTATCTGGATGGGTTGGCTGTCGTTGCTGCTGATGCTCCTGCCGGCGCTGATCAGTTTCGATTTTGCGATGCGCCGGTTGGGGCGGAGCTGGAAAAATATCCAGCGGCTGGTCTATCCTGCGCTGATTATCGGCCTGGTTCACTGGATTCTGCTCGACTGGGCGTGGCAGCCAGCAATGGTTCATCTCGCACCGCTCATGATAGTCTGGATTTTACGCTATATTGGCCGGAGACGCCGACACCGCACGCAACGGAGCATGACATGAAAAAAATTTCTCGCAAATATACCGCCGCAGCAGCAGTGATTGCCACCATGATGCTGGCGCAACCGGCCTATGCGGATGGCGATATCAAATGCGATTCCGGCCCGACCAAGGACTGGAAGTCGATCAAGAAGCTGAAGAAAAAAGCCTGGATGGAAGGTTGGGAATTGCTCAAGACGCAGGTCGAGGGTGACTGCTATGAAGTCTATGCCCGGACCGATAGCGGACAGGCCATCGAAGCTTTTTTCCATCCGGTAACGCTCAAGAAGCTGGTCGTGTTCCGGCGCGGCACCGAAATCTATCGCGCGCCGGGTTTCAAGGGCTAGGGTGCAACAGGCGCGGGCCGATCGCGCCCGCTATATTTCTAGCGAAGTTCGACCGCTCGCCCGTAAGCGGCCTCAAGCGTCTCGCGGATCAGCGCGGAAAATTCGTTCTGGCCGTTTAGCGCGTTAAGCCCGGCGGCCGTGGTGCCACCCTTGCTGGTGACATTGTTGCGCAATTGCTCGAGCGACAGGTCGGAGTCCAGGGCCAGTTCCAGCGTCCCGCGGACCGTCCCCAGCACCAGATTTCTGGCATCTTCTCCACTGAAACCCAGCTGTTCGGCGGCGTCGACATAGGCGCGCAAAATCTCGAACACATAGCCGGGACCGCTCCCGGCCACCGCGGTCAGGCGATCCAGCATATCCTCGCTGTCGACCCAGACGATATCGCCGGAACATGAGGCAAGCTGCTCGATCTGGCTGGATGCCGCTTCCGGTACGGAGCCATGGGCATAGAGGCCGCTGACACCTTTTCCGATGACGGCGGGCAGGTTCGGCATGATCCGGACAACCGAACGCCCCGGTGCATGGGCGGCCAGCTTCGCCGCCGAATATCCCGCGGCGATCGAGCTGATCGTGCCTGACGGTTTCAGCCTTGGCAAATAATCGGGCAGCACGTCGTCGATCAGCTGCGGTTTCAGTGCAACGATGAGATAGTCAAAATGCTGTTCGCCCAATTCGGCCACCGAACCGACCAGCGTCACGTCGTCCGGCAGATCGGGACCGGCCGGATCGGCCACGGTAAAGTCATGATCTGTGTTGGCGGCCCATGCCTTGAGCAGCGCACCGCCCATGTTTCCGCATCCTAGGAGCAATATTTTTGTCAATTCAATCTCTTGTTTTCAGGTGTCTGGGGGGTCTGCGATATGCTTAGTATTCAAATTAGATATGTCAACAAATGCTTATATTATGGGGATTCCATGCAAATTTAAATATTTTGATCACTAAATTATTGCACTGGTCAGCTTCAATCCCTACTTCCATCGCTGAGTAATAAGGGCATCACGTTACATGGTTCAAGGCAAAACAATCGTAGTGAAAATCGGCTCCAGTCTGCTTGCCAATGAGCAGAGGCTCACGCCGCGCTGGGCTGTCATGCACAATCTGCTCGAGGATATCGCCCGGCTGCGGGAAGGTGGCGCGAAAGTCATATTATGTTCGTCCGGATCCGTGGCGCTGGGCATGAACATGATCGGCGAGCGGCCGGAGACGGCCGGTCTGCGCGACAAGCAGGCGGCAGCAGCCTGTGGCATGCCGCTATTGCTCAATGCCTACAAGCAGGTGGCCCACGAATATAGCTTCGAAATAGCGCAGGTACTGGTGACCTTGCGCGATCTGGAAGACCGCAAGCGGTTCCTGAACACCAAGAATACGGTCGACCGGCTGCTGGATGCCGACATCATGCCGATCATCAACGAGAATGACACGATCACCACGGAAGAAATCCGTGTTGGCGACAATGACCGCCTGTCAGCGAAAATCGCACAAATGCTGCAGGCGGACGAACTGATCATTCTGACACAGGTTGACGGTCTGTACGACAAGGACCCTTCGGAACCGGGCGCCCGACTGGTTGAGGAGGTCGCCGATGTTTCGCCCTATCTGGCGGTGACAGAAGGCGTCAGCAGCCTCGGCAGCGGTGGCATGCTGACCAAGATACAGGCGGCCCATATGGCGCAAAATGCCGGTTGCGACACACGTATTGCCCATGGGGAACACGAACATCCGGTAACTTCGGTTCTGAAAGACGAGAGAAAGCATACGCGTATTCTGGCCAACGAGCGGCCCGAGTCCGCTTGGGCAAACTGGCTGTCCGACCGTCTGCAAATGGCGGGCAGTATTGTGGTCAACGAAGCGACAGCGGAAGCGTTCAAATCCGGACGACGGAATATCGGACGGGAGGATGTCCTGTCCATTCACGGCCCTTATGTCAAAGGCGATGTCATCCATATCTACGGGGAGTCCGGTGACGAGCTGGCCCGTGGCCTGACAAATTTCTCGTCCGACGAAACCATGGCCCTGGCACGCAATCCGGCTTTGTCAGCCATGCAGCTGCTGGGTTATAAAACCCTGGGTACGCTGATCACCGACAAGAATATGGTTGTGCTGGATGATCGCCATCTGACGTGGGACCTGCCGGCAGATGAAGTCATGACCGACGTCATCCCGCAGAGCTAGATTTCGCCAATCTCGAGGATCGGGGCGGATTCAATCTGGTTCGCGTCCATCATTACAGCGATGCGCTGAACCGAGGAGATCAGCAGATTCTGCTCCCACGGTTCCAGTTTCGACAGAGCCACCAGGAAATCTTCCTGCAGCAATTCCGGCGCGTTTTCGATGCATGTGCGGCCCTTGTCGGTCAGTACGATTTCTACCGAGCGCCGGTCGTCTTCGCTGCGTTCGCGGATGACCATCCCGGATTTCTCCAGCCGGTCGACGATCGACGTCACCGTGGCATGCGACAGGTGCACCGATTTGGCGATGACCGACGGTTTTGCACGCCCGTCCTTTTCCAGCGCCTTTAACAGCAGAAGCTGAGGCGTTGTCTGGCCGGTTTCCCGCTCCAGTT
Organism: Sphingorhabdus sp. 109; assembly: GCF_902506555.1. GTDB lineage: Bacteria > Pseudomonadota > Alphaproteobacteria > Sphingomonadales > Sphingomonadaceae > Parasphingorhabdus. The sequence continues at coordinate 12,296 of NZ_LR732707.1, forward strand.
TCTTGGACTGCAAGTCGATTGCCCGGTTGATCTGCCGCAAGGCGACCAGAAGTGCGTTTGAATTGGACATGGGAGGTCTGATACAGATTTTTCCGGCAATCGCCCAGCATATTGAAAATTTCCTGACCGGCCCGCAAGCGGAACGGTCATTGCCAGACGGAAAGGAACCGCGCCTTGTCGTCGACCAGGTCGGCGAGGGTGAAGCCGTCGAGATGCCGAAGAAAGGCCTCGATGCCGTCGGCTAGTATGTGGCGCAGGCCGCAGACAGGTGTGACCACGCAGTCGCCGTCCCCTGCATCAAAGCATTGCACGAAGGCACCATGGTCCTCGAACGTGCGAACGACATGGCCGACATTGATGCGCTCGGCCGGCTGGTGGAGCAACAGGCCGCCGTTCCGCCCCTTCACGCTGTCGATGAAGCCTTCTGCCGCCAGCCGCTGCGCCACTTTCATCAGATGGTTTTTCGAAATTCCATATCGCCGGGCGATTTCGGCGATCGAATGGTGGCCTTCGTGCGCCGCCAGATACATCAATGTGCGCAGCGCATAGTCGGTTTGAACGGACAATCTCATAAAAGATGTATATCATATATTGCATTTAAATGCCAAGGGGGGGTAAACGGTGCATATGGAATGCATCTTAAGAAAGTCGAAACGATGACCGAAGCCAGCTATGCGGAACGCGCGAGAGCGAAGAAAATGGCCCAGGCCCATGCGCTGGAAATTGACGACGCGCTGATCTCCGATCTGGTGGAGACATTCTATCGCGCGATCCGCGATGATGCGCTGCTCGGTCCGATATTTGAAGCCCATGTTACGGACTGGCCGCCGCATCTCGCCAGGATGGAGGATTTCTGGGCATCGGTCACGCTGGAGTCGGGCCGGTTTCGCGGCAATCCCATGCTCAAGCATATTGCAATTGGTGGCCTTGATGACCGGCATTTCAACCGCTGGCTGGTGCTGTGGAACAGGACGCTGGACAGCATCGCGCCGAATGATGCGGCCGCTCAGGTCTTTCGCGAAGCGGCGGAACGGATCGCGGGCAGCCTGCTCACCGGGATCAAGGTTCAGCGGGACGGCCTGGCGGGCGTTTCGCGAGCGAAGGAGAAGCAATCATGCTGATGGATTTTGAAAGCGCAACCGGACAGGCGGGCAGCGCGGAAATCAACGCGGGCATAGAGACGTCGTCCCTACCGGTTTTGCCAACGGTCTTCGCCGGCGCCCTTGCCGTCATCCGGGGGCTGGCCTGATGGACGGCGGACCGGCGGCCGCGGTCCCTTATGGCGCTTCTCCGATATTCGACGAGAATAGCCTGCCGGACAAGCTGCGCAACGAGCATAGCACCAAGCAGGGGACATGGGGCCTGTTGCGGGTGCTGGAAGGGGCGGTCGAACTGGTTTTCGTCGATCCGCCCTCGCGGCACGTGGTTACCGTCGACAAGCCCGCACCGATCCCGCCTGGAGAGCCGCATTTTGTCCGGCTGTCCGGGCCGGTGAAAATGCAGGTGGAATTCTACCGGGAACATCCCTTGCCCGAGCGAAACCGGTCCGTGCGATAATCAGCCGCCGGCCTCGGCGTCGGCGCGCTTGACCTGCTTGTGGTCGTCCTCGATCAGGCCGCGCTTCCAGTAGCTTGAAATATAGAGGCGGTCCGGCCCAAACCCCTGCTCGACGCGCAGAAATTGACGCAGCAGCTTCATCGCCTCGAATTCGCAGGCAACCCAGGCGTAGGCCAGCTCCTCCACCGCCGGCAATTGCCGCGCGGCATCGGCTAGCAGCGCGGGATGCGCGCCCAGTTCGGCGTCGACCAGCCAGTGGACCGTCACGCCGTCAGGCTTGGCCAGAGTCTGCTTGTCTTCTTCGTCGCGGACAAGCAGGATTGCATCTCCGGTCGCATCGGCGGGCAGACCTTCCAGATTCACCGATATGGCTGGCAGCGCCGTCATGTCGCCGACCAGCAGAAACGGTCCGCGCCCTGTCGGCAACGGCTTGGCATCGCCGGGACCGCCAAGTCTGATCAGGTCGCCCGCCTGCGCCTCGAGGGCCCAGCTTGTCGCAGGCCCGGAATCCCCATCCGGTCCGTGCAGGGCAAAATCGATCGCTATTCCTGTTTCCGATTGGCTGCGGATGCTATAAGTCCGCATCAGGGGGCGGCCGCCGCCGGCGTCGGGCAGCATCAGCTTGACATAGCCGCCGCTCCGCTCGGCCGGAAATCCGGCCAGCCCGTCGCCGCCCAGTATCACCCGGTGCATATTGGGGGTGAGGCGCATGCTGTCGATTACCTTCAATATTCTCGGTTCGGGTCGTGCCATATTGTCATGTTCCGTTGCTTCTCTGGGGGGGGGGTATATTTTGGTTCACCGGGAAAGGCGGCATCGGGGAAGGGGCCGGTACCCGTTACGCCATTGGCCGTTTCTCCCGCAAAACGCCCGGCATCGCGCCGCTACCGTCAGGTCGGAGCAGCGGTCGAAAACAGACCGTTCCAATATTCTATCGCGCGTCGCTTGCCCTTATATTCCAATATGGTCAGGGCAGGGATCAGCAATTGCAGGATGATCGCGCCAAACAATACGCCGAAGCCCAGGCTGGCCGACATCGGGATCAGGAACTGCGCTTGCAGGCTGGTCTCGAAGGTGATCGGAGCAACGCCGAGAAAGGTGGTCAGCGATGTCAGCATGATCGGCCGGAAGCGCGATTTGGCGCCGGCGAGTATGGCGTCTTCAATCGCCATGCCGTCGCGCAGATTTTCGTTGATAAAGTCGATCAGAATCAGAGAGCCGTTGACGATCACGCCCGAGAGGGCGATCATGCCAAACATGCTCAGCACGCCGATCGGCAGGCCGAGAAGCAGGTGCCCGATCAGTGCGCCGATGATACCGAAAGGGATCACCGTCATGATGATCAGCGGCTGCACATAAGATCGGAACGGTATCGCGAGCAGCGCATAGATCATCAGCAAAGCAGCGGCGAAAGCGATCCCGAGATCGCCGAAGCTATCGGCCTGTTCCTGCTGTTCGCCGCCAAAGCTGTAGAGCAGCTGCGGATAATCCGCCTGCAACGCGGGCATGATTTCGTCGGTCAGCGCCTCGGCGATTTCCTGACTGGTGACGATATTGGTGTCGATATCGGCGGTCACAGTGGTGATCCGTCTGCCGTCGGTCCGACGGATGATGGCGGGAGCCTGACCAAAAGATACGTCGGCCAATGTGGCGAGCGGAACTTCGCCGCCCGGAACGCGCACGCGAAAGCGTTCGACGTCGATGATGGAATTGCGCTCTTCTTCCGGCAGACGGATATAGACACGCATATCTTCCTGGCCCCGCTGTACGCGCAGCGCTTCGCTTCCGAAGAAAGCGGCGCGGACCTGAAGCGCGACGTCCTGCAGGGTGACGCCGAGAGACCTGGCTTCCGGTTTCAGCCGAAGCTGGATTTCTTTCAGGCCCTGATCCTGGTCGCTCTCGATATCGAACACGCCGGCGAAGCGGTTCAGTCTCGCCATGAGTTTGATCGACGCGGCTTCCACCACCGCCGGATCGGGATCGGACAGTTGCACGTCCACCGGTGCGCCGATCGATATCAGGTCGGAAGCGAAAACCAGCGAGCGCGCTTCGTCAATTGGTCCGACATTCTCGCGCCAGGCATTTTCAAAATCCCGCGATGCCAGAGAGCGCTGGTCACCGGGAATGAAGCTGAACTGGATGCTGGCAATATTGGTGGCAAAACTGCCCTCCTGGGCATTGGGGCCCGTGCCGCGCGGCTCCTGCCCGACCAGCGTGAATATGCCGCGCAACGGGGACGGTTCATCCTCTTTCTTTTCCTTTTCGAACCGGGCGTAGGTTTCGCGTCCCTTCTCCTCGATAAACCGCGCCATTTTTTCGGTCTCGGCTATCGTCGTACCGGTCGGCATTTCGAGACTGGCCGTGACGACATCGGCCTCGATTGCGGGAAAGAAGGAGTTTTTGATGATACCGGCCGGGACCAGCGATCCAACCAGGATCAGCAGGGCGACGCTGCCGGCCAAAATGATGAACGGCATGCGCACCGCATAGCGCACAGCCCGGTCGAGCGGTCCGTCAACAAACCGCTGATATTGCACGTCGACGCTGGCCTGCACCCGTTCGAAAAACCGAGTGACGGGATTGCGCGTCGGCGCTCCGGGAGGCGGCAAATGGCTGAGGTGATTGGGCAGGATCAGCAGGCTTTCAACCAGCGAGAGAAAAAGAACCGAGACCACAACAAGAGGGATGTCGGCCAATATCTTGCCCATGATGCCACCGACCGCAAACAGCGGTGAAAAGGCAGCGACCGTTGTCAGCACAGCGAAGATTACCGGCATGGTGACCCGTCGCGCACCGGTTACCGCCGCGCCCATTCCGGTGCGCCCTGCTTCCCGGCGGGCATAGACGCTCTCGCCAACGACAATGGCATCGTCAACCACCAGCCCTAGGGCAAGGATGAAGCCGAACAGGGAGAACATGTTGATGCTCGATCCGGCCAGATCGAGCAGGAAGATCGCACCGACAAATGTTACGCCTATGCCGAGCGCCGTCCAGGCCGCGAGCCGGATGTCGAGGAACAACGTGAGTGCGATCAGCACCAGAAACAGGCCAATAGCCGCATTTTCCAGCAGCAGGGTCAGCCGGTCATTCAGCAGTTCGCTATCGTCGCTCCAGATCGCGTAGGAAATGCCCTCGGGCAGCGAATGGGCAAAGGGGCCCTCAAGATATTCCCGAGTGGCACGGGAGACATCAAGGACGCGCTCGTCACTGGTGCGGAACACCTCGACGAAGGCAACAGGTTTGCCGTTGTACAGGGAGATAAGGGCAGAATCCTCGAATTCGTCGCGAATATTGGCAATCTGTCCGAGCCGGACCATCGCGCCATTTTCATTGCTGACCAGCACGATATCCTCGAAATTCTGCTGGTTGTAATTCTGTCCGATGGTGCGCACGCGCACTTCTTCACTGTCGGTGTCGATCGAGCCGGCGGGGCTGTCCAGGCTACTGGCGGCAACGGTGCGCGAGATGTCATTGAGCGAGAGGCCAAAGGCCTGCAGCGTGTCCTGGGGCACTTCGATCGACACTTCGTAATCGCGGATGGAGCTGGTGTCGACGAAGGAGATTTCCGGCAGTGCGGCGAGAGAGTCCTCGAGCCGGTAGGCGGTTTCCTTCAGCGCGCTTTCCGACACGTCACCGAAAATGGCGATGCGCACGACGCTCTGCCGCGTGGTCAATTCGCGAACGCTGGGTTCTTCGGCATCGTCGGGGAAAGACTGGATCTGATCAATTTCGGCTTTGATGTCATCAAGCGCCCGGTCGATATCCGTGCCCAGTTCCAGTTCGATCGAAACCGTTCCGATATTTTCGGCCGCACTGGATTTGATCTCTTTGACATTTTCAACTGCTTCGACCGCTTCCTCGATTTTCTGGACAATCGACTCCTCGACCTCGTCGGGCGTGGCACCGGGATAGGCCACGCTGACCTGAATCGTGTCGAGGCTGTTCTCCGCAAACACCTCCTGGACGATCGTACGGTAGGAGGCGATGCCGGCCACGAACAGAAATATCATCAGCAGATTGGCCGCAACGCCGTTGCGCGCCATGAACGCGACAACGCCGCCTTGCTGCAAGACTTCCTTGCTCGGCTGTTCCGTCTGCGGCAGATCCGGGCTGGATGGTTCTGTCATTTAACCGCTTCGGCCTTCGGTTTCGCTGCGGTGGCGGTTGTCTGCGCAGCGGCAATCCTGACGCGCAGGCCTTCCGTCGCAACCTTCAGATTGCCGGTTACGGCAACCGGATCGGGACCCAGACCACGCGTGCTGATCAGCGCGCTTGTTTCGGTTCGCTGATAGATTTCCACCGTGACGATATGCAATTTTCCGTCCCGCACCAGCCAGACCTGGTTGTCCGCTTGCAGGGCGGCCAGCGGCAGCACGGCATATTCTTCCAGCGCCCGGCCGTTGATTTCTGTTTCGACAAAACTGCCGACGAACAGTGGCGGTGCGGAAGATGCCGTGGCCGACTTCCCGCTATTTTCCGCAACAGCCGCCGGTGCGCCGCCCCGCAACGGGTTGGGAATGCGCAAATAGACGTCGATCGTACGGGTCTGCGGATTGAGCACGCCGTTGACACGGTCGACATAGGCGGGCCAACGATAGCGGATCCCGCCATAGTCGGAATATATCGAGGCCTGGATCCGGTTTCCGGAACCTGCACGGAACAATTGCGGAATGAGCGCTGCATCCTGTTCGGAAAGCGGGATCACCGCTTCATAATCGGCGGTTCCTACCAGTGATCCCAGCGCCTGGCCGGGCTGTACATAGCTGCCCACCGCGATGTCCTCGGTGCGGACGATGCCGGAAAATGGCGCGCGCACCACGGTGCGGCGCAGGGCTGTCTGCGCATTGGCCAAATTGGCCTGTGCCCTTCGCAAACCGGCCCGCGCGGACTGTAGTTGCGGCTCTCTTGTCGCCAAACTGTTGGTAGCAATATTCTGGCGGGCCGGCGGTCCGTCATCAGCCGCTTTTTGCGCCAGTGCATCCGGGGGAAGAATTCTGGCTGCATAGTCGCTTTTGTCGACGCTGGCATAAGCATTGCCGCCACTGACAGCGCGCCGCTGGAAACGGTCGAGCTCGGCTTTGGCGAGTGCGACTTCCTCTTGCGCCTGCAGGACGGAGATGCCTTGGGATGCAACATCGGCCTGCGCGGTCTGCACCGCGTTGCGGTAGTCCGATGTATCGATGCGAAACAGCACCGCGCCGCGGGCGATGCGCTGGCCTTCCCGCAGGTCAGGATTGACATAGACCAGCTTGCCGGCGACCTCAGAGGCCAGAGTCAGCTCTTCCCGGGCACGGACGGTACCCGCGCCCCTGACCATCAGATTACCCGAACGGATTTCCAGCTTTTCGGCCTGTACCAGCGGAACGAGATCCTCCGGCGGCTTTTCTGCCGGTTCGGAACGGAGCAGGATCAGGACCGCGGCGATCAGAATCGCTCCGAGCAGGATCAGGCCGCCGACTACGCGTTGCCTTTGCACTTAATTTTCTCCCTCAATGGCTGGAGGTTCGGCCATGATATCCGGTGCCGGCGGTGTATCGTCCCAGCTGCCGCCTAGCGCCCGGTGTATGCCAAGCCGCGCCAGTGCCACGTCACGCGCTGCGGACGAAAGCGATGATTCCACCTGAAATTGCGCCCGCAACGCATCGAGATAGTCGACATAGCTGCCGACACCGGTGGCAAAGCGGCGGGATTGCAGAGCGGCAGCGGCCTCGGTCTCGTCGCGTTGCGAGAACAGGAAACGGTAACGCTGCCGTTCTTCCTCATAACGTTCGATCGCTGTGGTAACTTCCTGATAGGCGGTCAGAACCGTGCGGGCATAAACCGCTGTCTGCTGCGCATATTCTGCATCTGCTATCTCGATATTGGCCCGTATCCGCCCACCCTGGAACAGCGGAGCGGTCAGGCCGGCCCCGAGATTCAGTACCCATTTGTCGAATATGTCGAGCACCCCAGGTGGCGATCCGGCCTGGCTGCCGGTGCCGGCGGAAAGGCTGATCGCGGGAAAAAGTTCCGCCCGCCGCGCGCCCAGATTATACCGCGCTGCCTCGAGCCGCTGGCTCTCTGCAAAAACATCCGGCCGCTGGGCCAGCAGGTCGATTGGCAGGCCTGCGGGGACCGGATCGAAAGCCAGTTTGGGAGTCAGATTCCGGCCGATGAGGTCATCCATATCATTGGAATACCGGCCGACCAACACAGCCAGCTGTCCCTCGGTCGCGGCCAGCTGGCTTTCCCGCTGCGGCAGACCGGCCTGCACATTGCGGAAGTCCTGTCGCACCTGATAGAGTTCGAAGGAGGTGATCAGGCCGCGGCTGTAGCGGTTTTCGCTCTGTTCGACCCGGTCGCCGAGTACATCGATAATCCGGGTGGTCAGCGCAATCTGGTGGCGCGCGTCGACAATGTCAAAATAGCTGGTAATGACTTCCGCCATGACCGCCAGACGCGCGGCCTGCAAATCGGCGGCCGAGGCGATGGCATCGGCGCGGCCAGCCCGCGCATCATTGCGCAGTTTGCCCCAAATATCCAGTTCATAGGAAAAGGCGAGGCTGGATGAATAGGTTTCGCTCTGCAGCCGCGCGCCGCCGGCGATCGCGCTAAAGCTGGTGCCGGCCGTCGGCGAATCCGAATAGCTGCTGTCCAGTCCGGCACTGATCTGCGGGAACAGGCCGCTTTTCGAGATACGCGCCCGCGCTTCGGCGGCGCGCAATCTGGCCGATGCTTCCGCCAGATCGAGATTCCTGCTCAGCGCTTGGTCCAGCAGATTGTCGAGTACCGGATCCTCGAAGGAAGCCCACCAGCGGGCGGACTCATAGGGGGTGCCGGATTCGCTCTGGTCAAAAGCTACAGGCATGGCGGCGTTGATGGCGGGCGCCGTCGATTCGGGGGCCATGCTTACGCAGCCGTTGGTCGCGAAAAGCATCGCAACCAGCATGAATCGGGAATTGGTGAATCGATTCTTCAAGGAGACATCCGGGGTTTGACCAGCTTGGACTTTACCAAGCCTCGATAATATGTCATCAAAGAAAATGAACGTCAACGTTTAATTTGAACGCTATCGTTCATTATATTGGTCGCGTCGAATATGGAAGGAAACGGCCGTGGAAAGCACGGATATTGTAAAAGAGCGCGCGGATCGGCCCTCAAGCCAGCGTAAAATTGCCAAGATCCTCGCTGCTGCGCGCACGGAATTTTTTGCCAACGGCTTTTCCGGAGCGAGCATCGAATCGATTGCAGCGCTCGCCGAAGTTTCGAAAGTGACCGTTTACAACTGGTTCAGCACCAAGGAAAATCTGTTTGCAGAAGTGGTAAAGGCGGAATGTCGCCATATGAGTGAGAGTCTGGTCGGCGAGAATTCGAAGACCCGCAGCCTGCGCGAAACCCTGATTGCTGTGGCCGAGCGCATGTTGGATTCGCTGACGAAAGAGGAGAAGGTTCGCTTCGACCGTGTTCTGGCTGCAGAAGTTGACCGGGACCCCAGAATTGGCCAGTTTTTTCTCGACAACGGTCCCCGCACGATATTGCAAAATATCGTCAATCTGCTCAAAATTTCGCAGAAAAAAGGCGAAATCCAGAGCAACGACCTGACCTCCTCGGCGGAAATGTTCGTCAGCCTGGTGATGGGGCGGATCGATCTGTTTCTCCGCTATGGCGAGAATATCAAGCTGACCGCAGCGCAAAAACGGGAAAGGGCCAGAAAAGCCGTCGATGCCTGGATGCAAATCCACCAGATATAAAGAGTTCCCGCGCCTTATTCGCGAACCGCTCGTAGCGCCGCTCCGGCGGCAAGCGGTGTGATCGCGACCAGCAATAACGAGATAGCGGACAAAAACAGCAAAGCGCTGGTGCCTTGTGCGGAAAGACTGCCCGCACCGAAGATCAGCAGCGGAATTGCCAGCGGTACCAGCAGCAGCCCACCCAGCGCGCCCGCGCCTTTCAGCCCGGCGGTCAGCGCAGCGATCATCACGGCCAGACCGGCAAGAGCCGGTGTCGCAATTGCGAGGCTCGCCAGCAATGTACCGAGAGCGGGCCCCTCCAGCCCCATCAATCCGCTGGCCAGAAAAGCGGCGAGCAGCAGCGGTGGGCCGAAAGCCAGCCAGTGCGAGATCAGCCGCGCGGCAGCGATCATCTCGTCGGACAGGCCGCGTACAATCATTTGGTCATAGACGCCATTTTCCAGATCGGGCTGGATCAGCCGGTCGAGCGGTAACAGGGTAGCCAGCAAGGCGGCGATCCACAATATCCCGCCGCCGGTCTGCAGCAGCAATGCGCGGTCCGGGCCGACGGCGAAGGGAAATAGCGTCGCGGCCGAGAGATAGAATATCACCGGCAGCCAGGTCCCGCCGCTGGCGTAGCTCTGCCGGACATCGCGCCAAATGATCGAGGCGATGCTGCCGGTCACGAATATGCCTCCAGTTCTTCCAGTGGCTCGAGCGCCAGCGTGCAATCGAAGGCAATCGGCAAAGGGATATGGCTGGCCGCGAGAATGATCCCATCATGGTCAAGATGGCTTTGCAGCACCCGTCCGAGCTGCTCTACCGAAGCGGTATCGAGTCCATTGGCCGGTTCGTCGAGCAGCCATAGTTTCGCATCCGCCAGATAGGTGCGCGCCAGCCGCGCTCTCTGCCTCTGTCCGGTGGAAAAATAGCGCACCGGCACTTCCGCCAGATGGCTTAGGCCTGCGCGCTCCATCGCCCCTGCCGTAGCTGCCCTGTCCTTACCGTCCAGTTTCGCCCAGAAGCCAAGCGCCTGCTCGAGCGGCAAATGTTCATCCAGCGCCAGCCGGTCGTCGCACAGGGCTTTGGTCTCCGGCGCATTGCAGATTCCTGCCACTGGCTCTAGCAGCCCGGCGAGCAGTCGCAACAGGCTCGATTTGCCGACACCATTGGGGCCGGTCAGCAATCCTGCCTGGCCCGGTTCCAGCGTGAAATTCAGATTGCGAAACAATGTGCGCTCGCCGCGCACACAGTCGAGGGACTCGGCGACCAGACGATTATTGCTTCCGGTTGACTGGCTCTTGCTCATTGCACAGACTTAAGACATGAATTGGTAAGAAAGCCAAGCAAGGAGCGATAATTATGGTGGCGCAACTGACTGAAGACGAGCGCGAGGCGCTGCTCGCCGAGCTGTCGGACTGGCAATATGACGAGGAACGCGATGCGATCAGCCGTTCGTTTAAATTTGCCGATTTCACCGAGGCCTTTGCTTTCATGACCCGCGTTGCCCTGCACGCGGAAAAGGCCGATCACCATCCCGAATGGTTCAATGTCTATAACCGGGTCGATATCCTGCTCACGACACATGATGCGGGCAACAATGGCGGATTGTCGCAGCGCGATGGCGAACTGGCCCGGACAATCGAAAAAATGCTCTAGTTTTTGGATTCCGCTCCGGCAAGCACATCCCCCATGTCGGCGAGCTGGGCCTGCTGCTTGCGCAAACGTCCCGGCATCCAGCGTGCGGCAAAGGCCAGTTGCTTGGCCATTTTGTTGACCGGCGTATGGACCTTTTCGCCGTGCACGGCCTCCCAGGCTGCCGGACCGATGATCGAAACGGGGCTGACCATCACGCCGGCCTCTTCCAGCCGTTCCTTGCCGGTCTGATTGGTGCCTTCAACGACGTTCGAGATGATATTGGTGTCGACAAAGCCCGGCATCAGCGACCGGGATTTTATGCCATGTTTGCGCAATTCGATATCGTGCGATTCAGCCAGCCCGCGCACTGCAAACTTGGTTGCGCTATAGACGCTCAGATCCGCGACACCGTAAATGCCGGCGGCCGAGGCGGTGTAGAGAATGCAGCTGTCCGGGGTGTTCTTGAGCATCTCGAAACAGGCACGTGTCCCGCTGATAACGCCGGTCAGGTTGATCGCGATCATCAGATCGATATCTTCGTCCGGCATCTGCTCGATCGGGCCGCCTTCGCCAATGCCGGCATTGTTGAACAGGACATTCATCCGGCCACCGGTAATCGCGCCAAATTCGGCAACCGCCTGCTTCCATTGCGCGCGATCGGTGACGTCCAGCTTGTGGGTCGAGCTTTGTCCTTCGGGGAGGAGCGCTGCCGTTTCGGCCATGCCTGCATCATTGATATCGGCAATTCCGATAAACCAGCCCCGCTCGGCGAAATAGCGACCGACTTCGCGACCAAGGCCGGAGGCGCCGCCGGTGATGAAGATCGTCTTTTGCCCAGTTTGATAGCCCATGAATCCGCTCCCACGTCGTTATTAACATTGATGTTCATTCGAGCGGTTTTTGACGCGAACGTCAAGTGAAGTTGGACATGCGCGGCAAAGCGCGTCACTATATCGGCCTATGCCTGTCTCCGGTCCTTCCATCCGGCTGAAAAATATCAGTCGCCATTACGGGAATGTGTGCGCTGTTGACGGGGTTTCGCTGGATATTGCCGCGGGCAGCATGGTTGCCCTGGTCGGCTTGTCCGGTTCGGGAAAATCGACCCTGCTGAAGATGATGAACCGGCTGGTCGAGCCGGACGGTGGAGAGATTATCATCGGCGCCGATCCCGTCGACTCGGTCGACCCCCATATCTTGCGTCGCCGCATCGGCTATGTATTCCAGAATATTGGCCTGTTTCCGCATATGACGATCGCCCGCAATATCGCCATCGGGCTGGAGCTGGCGGGCGAGACAGAGGGCAGGAGAGAGCGGATTGCCGAACTGCTCGAACTCGTGGAGCTGCCGCAGGAGATGGCCTCGCGCATGCCGGACCAGCTGAGCGGCGGCCAGCAGCAGCGCGTAGGTGTCGCGCGGGCTCTGGCGACCCGGCCCGGACTGATGCTGATGGACGAACCCTTCGGCGCGCTTGACCCGGTGACCCGCGACAGTCTGACCGATCAATATAAGGCGCTGCACCAGCGTCTCGGGCTGACCACGATCATCGTCACCCATGATATGGCCGAAGCGCTCTACCTCGCTGACCGCATCCTCGTGATGGAGGCCGGCCGGATCAGGGCCGATGCGACCCCCGCCGAGCTGGTGTCCGGCAATGTTGGCGAGGAAGCCGAGGCGCTGGTCGCCATTCCCCGCGCGCAGGCCGCCCATCTGATCGCACTGGGCAATAAATCATGAACGAGGCTTGGCAACAGGCCCTGTCCCGGGTGCCGGAATTGCTCGCAGCCCATGTGCAGATCAGTGTCTCGGCGCTGGCTCTGGCGATGCTTATCTGTCTGCCCCTGGCAATATGGGCCGCGCGCTCGCCGAGAGTGGCTGCCGTCACGCTGACCATTGCCAGCCTGATCCAGACGATCCCGGGACTGGCGTTGCTGGCGCTATTCTATCCGCTGCTGCTCGGGGTGTCGGCCTTGATTGGCGGCGGCATCTCCGCTTTCGGCTTCCTTCCGGCACTGCTCGCGCTCACCCTTTACGCGCTGCTCCCGATCCTGCGCAATGCTGTGACCGGGTTGACGGGTGTCGACCCGGCGGCGCAGGAGGCCGCAGACGGTCTCGGCATGACCGGCAGCCAGAAATTATATTATGTCGAAGCGCCACTGGCCGCGCCCACGATCATGGCCGGTATCCGCACCGCCGCGGTCTGGACCATCGGCGCAGCGACGCTGTCCACCACCGTTGGCCAGCCCAGCCTGGGCGATCTGATCTTTGCCGGATTGCAGACGCAGAACTGGACCCTGGTACTGGCCGGTTGCCTGTTCTCCGCAGCTCTGGCGATTTCGGTCGACCTGCTGCTCGGACTGATCGAGCGAGGCATCCGCGAACGGCGCCGGATATGGGCATGGGCCGGGCTGGCGATGATCGCCGCGGGGCTGCTGGTCGCGACGCTGCCGCTGATGATCGCCCGCGACAATATTGTGGTGATCGGGGCCAAGGGCTTTTCCGAACAATATATATTGGCGCGGCTGATCGGCTCGCGTCTGGAAGAAGCTGGCTATGCCGTGCGTTATCGCGACGGGTTGGGATCGGCAGTGGTCTATCAGGCTTTGTCGGAGGGCGATGTCGATGTCTATGTCGATTATTCCGGCACGATCTGGACGAACCAGATGCAGCGCAGCGACAATCTTCCGAAAGCGGAGATGCTCGAAGCGATCGCGCAATGGAGCAGTCACAGTCACGGGGTCAAAATGCTTGGCGCACTGGGCTTTGAAAATACCTATGCATTCGCCGTCCGGCCGGAAGACGCCCGGGCAAAGTCGCTGCGCACCCTCGACGATCTGGCGCGGGTGTCGAGCGATTTCAATTTCGGCACCGATGTCGAATTTCTCGAACGGCCGGAATGGCAAATGGTGCGCGACGCTTATCCGATCCGCTTCAAGAATGCCCGCTCCTTCAGTCCGACATTCATGTATCCGGCGCTCGTCAGCGGCGAGGTAGACGTGATTTCCGCTTTTTCCTCCGACGGACGGATCGCGGCCAACGGACTGGTCGTGCTTGCAGACCCGAAGGGCGCGGTGCCATCTTATGAAGCGATCCTGTTGCTGGCGCCTGCCCGGGCCGGTGATCAGAAATTTGTCGCCGCAATCAATCCGCTGATCGACGCAATCACGGTGGATAATATGCGCGAGGCCAATTATATGGTCGATCGCGAAGGGGACAAGAAAACCCCCCGGCAGGCCGCTCGCTGGCTGAACGAAAAACTGAGGGAATGAACGTGAAATCTGCTTTTGCAAATCTGTTGAGAATGGCCGGTCTGGCCGCGCTGCTGTTCATGGCAAGCTTCTCGGTCACGGCGCGCGCGGAAGTGACGGTCACTTTCTATTCGCACGATTTCGGGAAGAATTTTCCGCATGCATTCTTTGTCGCCAAGGGAGAAATGGCTGATGGCAAGAAAGTCGATACCGGCTTTGGTTTCACCGCGGTCAATGTCTCGCCGGGCATTTTGTTCGGCTCGGTCAAAGGCCATGTGAAGGCTCCGTCCGCCGACTATGTCGCCAGCAGCAACCCGCATTTCACCGTGAAAGTGAGCGACAAGAAATATCGCGACCTTTTGGCCGTGGTGCAGAAATGGCAGGCTATTCCACAAAAAAGCTACAGCCTTAACAAGCGCAATTGCGTGCATTTCATCAATGATGTGATTCAGACGCTCGACCTCAAGACCAATCTGAAAACCGCCAACTGGAAGAAGCCGCGGTCCTTCATGGAAGAAGTGATGAAGCTCAATCCTTTCCTCAAATGACAAGGCGCGCACTATGACGGATGTTTGCATGATAATCGGGGCAGGGGCCGGTATAGGCGGCCATGTCGGCCGGCGTTTTGCAAAGGATGGCTATCATGTCGCGCTCTGCCGTCGCAGCGATCAGGATGGGCTCGACAAGATGGTCGCGGAAACTGAAGCGTCAGGCGGTGAGGCCTCGGGCCATTTGCTCAACGCGGTGGACGAGGGCGCGATCGAGCAGCTGATCGACGATGTCGAGGCCGATATCGGGCCGATCAATGTACTGGTCTATAATCTCGGCGCGCAGATCGGCAACCGGGCGCTGGCGGACACGCCGCTAAAGACCTTTGAACTGGGCTGGCGGATGGGCACGCTCGGTGTGTTCCGGGTAGCGCAAAAACTGTTTCCGAAGATGGTCGAACGCGGGGGAGGGGCGCTACTGGTGACCTCCGCGACTTCGGCGATGCGCGGCAATGCCGGGCAACATAGTCATGCCGCCGCCATGGGTGGCCGACGGATGCTCTGCCAGACTCTCAACGCCGAGTTCGCACCGCAGAATATCCATGTCGCGCATATATTGATCGATAGCGCGGTCAACGCGCCGGATACGCTGGGCAAGCTGCTCGGGCCGGAACGTTTTGCCCAGTTGCGCGAAGCCAAGGGCAACGGCAAGGACGAGATCATGGAACCCTCGGCAATTGCCGACACCTATTTCCATATCGCCCACCAGCACCGCTCGGCCTGGACGTTTGAGCTCGACATGCGCGCGTTCACCGATGCCGCCTGGTGGAATCATCCGGTCGATCTCTAGCCGCTACATCACCATGACATGATAATGATGCCAGGTGAAGATCGCCACGGCGCCGCGATGCGGGGACCAGCTTTCCGCGATATCGCGCAGCTCTTTTTCCGAAGGCCGCTCCGGCAGGTCGAGAAAATTCCCGACACCGACCTGTATCGCCAGATCGCCCGCCGGCCAGATGTCCGGGCGGCCCTGCGCGAACAGCAGATAGATTTCCGCCGACCAGCGGCCAATGCCCCTGATTCGGGTGAGCAGAGCAATCGCCTCTTCGTCATCCTCTGGCAGATTTTCCAGATCCACACTGCCGGAGAGAATCAGCTCCGCAAGGCTTCTGGCATAGCCCTGTTTCTGCCGTGAAAGCCCGCAGGCGCGCAGTTCGTCAAATTCCGTGGCAATCAGCGCTTCAGGAGGACAACCGTCACCCAGTCGTGCCTCCAGCCTGGTCCAGACCGCCGCCGCCGAAGCCACGCTGACCTGCTGGCCGACGATGGTGCGGAGCAATGTTTCATAGCCTTCCGGCCGGATGCGCGGCTCGGGATAGCCGGACGTTTCGATGGCGGCTGCCAGCCTAGGCTCGAGGGCAGCGGCATGGTCCAGCCCGGCTTTGATTCCTTCTTTTGATAGGCCCATCGAATATCGGTCCTCGTTTCGGCCCTTGATTCTTTTTGAAGGTCCAGACATAGCGTGCGGGATTTTTAATGAACAGTCACTAAGGGGTAGCTATGCCAACGATTCACGTAACCGGCCGCGATGGCGAAGAAAAAGCAGTTTCCGTCGATGCCGGAGTCAGCGTCATGGAAGCGATCCGCGACAACGGCTTTGACGAATTGCTTGCTCTGTGCGGCGGCTGCTGCTCCTGCGCAACCTGCCATGTCCACATCGATGCGGACTGGAAAGCCAAATTGCCGGAAATGAGCGAAGACGAAGATGATTTGCTGGAAAGCAGCGACCATCGTGACGAGTTCTCGCGGCTCAGCTGCCAGATTGAGCTCTCCGACGAACTCGATGGCCTGAAAGTTCGGATCGCCGAAGAAGACTGATTTCTTCTGACCGATTGCAAAAAAAGGGGCCGCTTTTCAGCGGCCCCTTTTTTTGTCTGGTTCAAAATCTAGTTGGCCAGTTTGACAATCGCGCGCGGGCTTCCTTCCGGGCCGCTCGTCGCATCTACCTTCCAGTGCATGTTTTTCAGGGAACCATCGACGGTCAGGCCATCTTCGGTATTGTTGGACAACACGGTGCCATCGGTGACGATGGTGAAGGTTCCGTCGATCAGTTGCGCTTTTGATTCGTCCGATGGACCGCCCAGCGAAGGCGGGCGCAAATTGCCCACCAGTCCGCCAGCGCTTGCCATGGCCGGCGTCAGTATCTCGAGTTCGCCCTTGTTGCGCCTGATGACCTGGACGAAGGGAAATTGCATCGTTGCCCCCGGTATCGTCGGAAAAGCAAGCATCCGGTCGAATTTGCCGCTGATGGCATATTCGACCTCGAACATATTATCACCGATATATTCGACTTTGTTCCAGCCATCATATTTGGCGAGCTTCGCGGCAAAAAGCTTCAGGCCTTCATCATCGCCGGGCACCGCGCCTCCGAAAATCGAGCGCATCGCGGCGTTTTTCTGGTCTTCCTCGCTTGAACCACTTCCAGCCTGCTCGCCATCCGCCATGCCGGACGGCGAAGACATGGCATCATCACCACCTTCAGCGAGCTGCATCTGTCCGTTATAGACAAAGCTATAAGTGCCGTCGTTCATCAGGCGGAGTTCTGATTCGAATTTGCCCGGAATGAGCAAGCAGCCGGCCAATAGCAGCGGCGCGACCAGAGCCAGCAGCCATTTGCTATATTTCCCCACGACTATTCCCCTTTTTTCCTTGTATATTCAGCATATAGCGCAATCGCGGCGGCATTGGAAACATTCAGGCTTTCCATCTTGCTGCTTATCGGCAGCCGGGCCAATGTGTCGCAATGGCCGGCAACATTCTGCCGCAGGCCTTCGCCTTCCGCGCCCATGACCAGCGCGATCTTGCCGGACCCCATGGCCGGTTCAAGTTCGTCGACCGCCTCGCCGTCGAGCCCGATTCGCCAGTATCCGGCTTCGGCAATGTCGTCGAGTGCGCGGGACAGGTTGACCACGCGTATCCACGGCACAATTTCCAGCGCACCGGAGGCGGATTTCGCCACGACGCCCGATTCGGGCGGCGCATGGCGGTCCTGGGTAATGATGGCCGCTGCGTCAAAGGCCGCGGCGGAGCGCAATATCGCCCCGACATTATGCGGATCGGTCACCTGATCAAGCAGCAGCAACGGCCGGTCGCTCTGCTGGTCGAGAATGTCGCCCAGCCAGATATCGGGCAGGGGGTCGACATCGGCGACCATGCCCTGATGCGGCGCATCGCGCGGAATCACCCGGCCGAGATCGGCGACATCGCTGATAACCACTGGGATATCGTCGGGAATCTCCAGCGTTGCCAAGGCCTCGCGGGTGATCGAGATTTTCTTGATCACCCGTCTCGGATTGTCGAGCGCGGCTTCGACCGCGTGCCGTCCCCAGAATTTGAGACCACCGCCGGTTTTCTTAATAGATCTGTTCTTGCGTGCCATATTGGCTCTCTAGACGCTATGGCTGCTGCCGACAGCCTTTTTTTCTGCAAATTTCAAAGGGCAGGCATTGACAGTTTGCCATCCCTTCGTCATTGAGCCGCTCTTGTCGCCGATGGCGGCCTTGGGTACCCATATGGACAGGTGGCCGAGTGGTTAAAGGCAGCAGACTGTAAATCTGCCCGCGTAAGCGTACATAGGTTCGAATCCTATCCTGTCCACCATCCCGTCTTGACGCGTCAGAGCCCGTGAGCCATGCGCTGGCGATGCGATTTTTCTCTGATAATGCCGCGTCGGTGCACCCGAAAGTTCTGGAAGCGCTCGCCGCCGCCAATGGGCCGGATACGGCCTATGATGGCGATGCCCTGAGCGGGCGGCTGAATGCCGCCTTTTCCGATTTGTTTGAAACCGAGGTCGAGGCGCTTTGGGTGGCGACCGGCACGGCGGCCAATTCGCTGGCGCTCGCCGCGATGTGCCAGCCGCACCAAGGCGTGATCTGCCATCGCGAAGCGCATATCGAGCAAGACGAGGCCGGCGCGCCCGGTTTCTTTACCGGTGGGGCGAAGCTGATGCTGCTCGACGGCGAGGGCGCCAAACTGTCGCCGGAAAGCGTGGAAGCCTGTTGCAGGGCGATCCGCGACGATGTCCATCAGGTCCAGCCGGCGGCGGTTTCGATCACCAACGCCAGCGAATATGGTCTGGTCTACCGGCCGGACGAGGTCGCCGGACTTGCCGAAGTCTGCAAGGCGCGCGGGCTCAGTCTGCACATGGACGGGGCGCGCTTTGCCAATGCGGTGGCGACGCTCGGTTGTTCGCCCGCCGAGCTGACCTGGAAGGCTGGCGTCGATGCGTTCAGCTTCGGTTTCGTCAAAAATGGCGGCATGAGCGCTGAAGCGCTGATATTCTTCGATCGCGAAATGGCGGGCGACACCCATTATCGCCGCAAACGTGCTGGGCATTTGCAGTCGAAGGGCCGGTTTCTCGCGGCCCAGATATTGGCCATGCTGGAGGATGACCTGTGGCTCGAAAACGCCGGGGTGGCCAACGCCGGTGCGCAGATCATCGCCGAAGCCGCGGGTGACCGGCTGCTCTACCCGGTTGAAGCGAACGAGATTTTTATCCGATTATCGGCAGACGAAGCAGAGAAACTGCGCGGCGCCGGATTTGATTTCTACGACTGGGGCGAGGGGCAGGCCCGGCTGGTGACCAGCTGGAACCAGAGCGCGGAAAATATCCGCCCGCTGGCCGAAGCGATCGCATCCCTATGAACACAGGTGAAGAGAGCGAACCAAGCCTGCTCGCTCCCCGAATTTTGATTCCGTTCCTGCTGGTCTCGCTGATCTGGGGATCGACCTGGCTGGTGATCAAGGACCAGATTTCCGAAGTGCCACCCGGATGGTCGGTGAGCTACCGCTTCCTGATCGCGGCTGCGGCGATGTTCGTGCTGGTTGCCTACAAGCGCCTGTCTTTCCGGCTCGATCGTACCGGCTATCTGTTCGCGCTAATCCTCGGCCTGTTCCAGTTCACGTTCAATTTCAACTTTGTCTACAATGCCGAGCTGTTCATCACCTCGGGGCTGGTCGCGGTCCTGTTCGCGCTGCTGATGGTCCCCAACGCGATCATGGGTCGTATTTTCCTCGGCCACAGGATATCCGGCCCCTTTCTCGGCGGATCAGCGATTGCCGCGGTCGGAATCGCGCTTTTGTTCTGGCACGAATATAGAGCTTCTCCTGCCAGCCTCGAACAGGTGCTGATCGGCGCGGCGCTGGCTTTCGGCGGAATCATGTCGGCCTCGATTGCCAATGTCATGCAGGCGGGCCAGCGGCTCAAATCCTATCCGATCATCACCGTCCTCGCCTGGGCGATGCTGTTCGGGGCGCTGATCAACGTGCTGTTGTCCTGGGTCACCGTCGGTCCGCCGGTCTATGAAACGCGCGCCGCCTATTGGGGCGGGATCGTCTATCTCGGCGTAATCGGCTCGGTCGTGACCTTCCCGCTCTATTTTGCGATGATCCGGGAAATAGGGCCGGGCAAGGCGGCCTATTCCAGCGTGCTGGTGCCGGTGGTGGCGATGATATTGTCGACGGTTTTCGAGGATTATGTCTGGACCTGGCTGCCCGCCGTTGGCGCGCTTCTGGCGATGGCCGGATTGCTGGTCGCGCTGCGCGCGCGCAAGCCGAAGACGCCGCGGATCGCGGCCTGACCATCACTCGAGCAGCGACTGCAGCCCCGCTTTATAATCCGGATATTGCGGTTGCCAGCCGAGTAATCGCTTCGCCTTGCCATTGGCAACGCGCCGGTTTTCTTCATAAAAACCGAGCGCGGCCTGCGACAGATTGGCCTCCTCCAGCGATAGCAGCGGCGGGACATCCATGCCCAGCAGGCGCGCGGCATGAGCGATCACTTGATGTTGCGGCGCTGGTAGGTCATCGGAAATATTATAGACGCCCGCCGGCCCGTCGAACGAGGCGATCGCCGCGCTGACGATATCATCGACATGGATACGGCTGAACACCTGTCCGGGCATATTGACCCGCCGGGCCTTGCCGCTGCGCACCCGGGTGAGTGGGCTGCGGCCCGGACCATATATGCCCGGAAGGCGCAGAACATGCACATCCTCGCGCAATCTTTGCCAGCGCTGGTCGGCCTTGCTGCGCGCCTTGCGGCGACCCGAGCCGGTTGGCGCGCTTTCGTCCACCCAGGCGCCGTCGACATCGCCATAGACGCCGGTTGCGGAGAGATAGCCGCACCATTGCAGCGAAGCGGCCCTTATCGCCTCGCCATATTGCTCAAGCACCGGTTCGCTGTCATCGCTCGCTGGCGGAACCGAGGAGAGGACATGGCTCGCCGATTCCAGCGCCGCCAGCACGGAGCGCCTGTCATCAAAAGCCAACGCGCCATCCTGCGGTTCCCGGCGGGTGCCGATCACCTCATAGCCCAGCGCCCGCAACCGGTGTGCCAGCCGCGAGGCGGTGTAGCCCATGCCGAAGATCAAGACGCGCTGCATCGTCACCTATTCCTGTTCCAGCTTGCCGGGGTTCTGAATCACCGGATTCTCGATATTGTCTGCCTTCCACTGCATCGCCATCCGGACACGCGTGGCGCCGGAAGGATGATCGAAGAACAGCATTTCCTCGACCGGACCCGGTTCGATCTTGCGATATTCCGACAAGCGCATCGCCACCTTGGCAAAGCCGTCCGGTTCTCTGGCCGTATCCAGCCCGAACTGGTCGGCATCGCTTTCGGTAATCCTGACGAGGCTATTCAGTGCCGGCGTTGCGGCAAAGAAATAGGCCGTGAGGATAAGGCTGAGTATCGGAATCGCTGCTGGATCGGAAATGGTACGAACGCCCCACTTCGCGCCATGGCGTTCGATCAGCCGCGGCGCGAGCCGTGCGACAAGGAACAGTCCCAGTCCGATAATGAGCGCCAGGATGAAGATCGTGCGCCACGTGTGGCCGAGGACATAATGGCCCAGTTCGTGCCCCATTACCGCTGCGACCTCGTCCGGATCGGTCCGTTCGAGCAGATTGTCGTTGAGCGATATCCGGATCGTCGGTCCGATACCGGAAACATTGGCCGATATTCTCTTATGCTGCTTCGACTGGTCAAACACATAGATATTCTCCGCCGGAATATCATATTCTGCGGCCATCGCGACAATCCTGTCGCGCATCGGTCCGTCCGCCATCTCGTGATAATCGTTGAACAAAGGCGAAATGAACACCGGCCCGAGCATCATGCCGATGAACAGGAAGATCGAAACCACCCCGGTGCCCCATAGCCACCATGTCTTGGGCGCCCGCCGGATCACCGCGAAAATCGCCATGACCAGCAGCGGGAATATGAGCAGCGAGATGACAAGACCGATCATCTGCTCGCCGAACCAGTCGCCGAAGCTCTGGCTCATCAGGCCATATCGCTGCTCCCGGAAAAAACCGGTGTAAATTGTCCATGGCAGGGTGAGCAGAAATCCGGCGATGACATAAGGCAAGGCATAAAGCGCCGGTTGCAGCCAATGTCGCTTGGTGACCCGTTCGGCCCAGTCGCGGAATCGGGCAGAAAAGCGGGACTGTAGAATGACGAAATCGACCAGGATACCAATCAGGGCCCCCCAAAGGATCAGCCAGTAGCCGCCTTCAAAATAATTGTTCGATTTTTCCAGCTCTTCGCCCTGCAATGTGTCGATATAGGCGCGGCTGGCCTGCTCAACGTCAAAAGGCGCGCTGCCGGATTGCGCAAAAATAATGTCCGCTGGCAAGCCAGCGACCAGCAGACCGGCAAAGACGATGAACAATATTCTGGACATGACCCACTCCCTTTCGTTCCAGCCATAAACGCAATTGCGCGGGGTGCAAATGGCTCTTATGGCAAGGCCCATGCTTGATATTCAGAAAACATCGAACGACGAAATGGCCGATGCCGCGCCAGCACCCCACGATCCCGCGACGATCCGCCGCGAGGATTATCGCCCGCCTGCCTGGTTCATTCCGGAAGTCGACCTGGATTTCCAGCTCGGTCTGGAGCACACGCTGGTCCGTTCGAAACTGGATGTCCGCCGGTCAAAAAGCGCGAAGGCTGGCGAACCGCTGGTGCTGCAAGGCGATGATATTTCGCCGACGGCAGTCCGGGTGGACGGCGCCGCGTTTACCGATTGGAAACTGGTCGAAGGCGATCTGGTGCTGCCGCTGGACGGTGCATCGCACAGCGTCGAGATCGAGGTTGAACTGGACCCGTCGACCAACACCCAGCTGATGGGACTATATGCATCGAACGGGATGTTGTGCACGCAGTGCGAAGCGGAAGGATTCCGCCGGATCACCTTCGCTCCCGACCGGCCCGATGTGCTCAGCCGCTATCAGGTGCGGATGGAAGCCGACAAGGCGAAATTCCCCATATTGCTGTGCAACGGCGACAAGATTGCCGAAGGCGATGGCGAAAATGGCCGCCACTGGGTGCAATGGAATGATCCCTGGCCCAAGCCGAGCTATCTTTTCGCACTGGTTGCGGGCGATCTGGTCGCCAACAGCGACAGCTTCACCACCCGTTCGGGCAAGCCGGTCGAACTCAATATCTGGGTGCGCGACGGCGATCTCGATCGTACCGGCCATGCGATGCAGGCGCTGAAGGACTCGATGCGCTGGGACGAAGAAACCTATGACCGCGAATATGACCTTGGCCTGTTCAACATTGTTGCCGTCAGCGATTTTAACATGGGCGCGATGGAGAATAAGGGGCTGAATATCTTCAACTCCCGCTATATTCTCGCCGATCCCGAAGTCGCCACCGACGCCGATTTTGACGGCATCGAGGGCGTGGTCGCGCATGAATATTTTCACAACTGGTCGGGCAATCGCGTCACCTG
Organism: Sphingorhabdus sp. 109; assembly: GCF_902506555.1. GTDB lineage: Bacteria > Pseudomonadota > Alphaproteobacteria > Sphingomonadales > Sphingomonadaceae > Parasphingorhabdus. Next base: position 35,737 of record NZ_LR732707.1, read on the forward strand.
CCGTGACTGGTTCCAGCTCAGCCTGAAAGAGGGCTTCACTGTCTACCGCGATCAGAGCTTCTCTGCCGACATGGGTTCGGCGGCGCTGAAGCGGATCGAGGATGTGCGGATATTGCGGGCAGCGCAATTCCCCGAGGATGCGGGGCCATTGGCCCATCCGATCCGTCCGGAAAGCTATCAGGAAATCTCTAATTTCTACACCGCGACCATCTATAACAAGGGTGCGGAAATCATCCGGATGATGAACACGCTGATGGGGCCGGAGAATTTCCGCAAGGGTACCGATCTCTATTTCGACCGGTATGACGGCGAGGCGGCGACCTGCGAGGATTTTGTCACCGCGATGGAAGACGGCGGCGACATCGCCCTGAAACAGTTCCGCAAATGGTATGAGACGCCGGGCACGCCGCGGGTAAGCGCGACGCTGTCCCACGACCCGCAAACCGGCACGGCCACAATCCGGCTGACGCAGAGAATTGCGCAAAATGGCGCAAAGCCGAAGCCGTCCGAACTGCTGATACCGCTGCGCACGGCGCTGCTCGATCCGGAAACCGGCGCGCACCAGGGCGAACAGCTGCTGTTGCTCGACCAGTCCGAGAAAAGCTTCGCGCTTGAAGGCCATAAGGAACGGCCCATCCTGTCGATCAATCGCGGTTTCTCCGCGCCGATCATCTTGGACAGCGACCAGACCGCCGAGGAACTGGCCTTTCTGTCGGCGCATGACGACGACCCTTTCGCCCGGTTCGAGGCGATGCAGCAACTGATGACCAATTATCTGACGGCTAGGGTTTCGGGCACGCCGGTTGATCGCGATATCATCCTGCTGGCGGTCGCGAAAATACTCGCCGACACGTCAATCGATCCTGCCTTTCTCGCCGAGCTGATCCAGCTGCCCAGCGAAGCCTTTCTCGGTGACCAGATGGTCGAGGTCGATCCGCAGGCGATCCATGAGGAGCGCGAGAAATTGCGCGGCAAGATCGCGGTGCAGTTCGAAAAGCAGTTCCGCAAGCTCTACAAGAGCTGCTGGCCCGGCGAATTCTCGCTCGATGCCGAGGCGCGCGGCAAGCGTAAATTGCGCAACGTGACTCTGGCCTATCTGGCCGCATCCTTTGCCGAAGATGCAGCTGAGCTGGCCTTTGACCAATATCGCGATGCGGACAATATGACCGCCATGCAGGGGGCGCTGGCGGTATTGTCCAATCTCGAATCCGAAGAACGGTCCGCGGCCTTTGACAATTTCTACAAGAGATTCAGGGACAACGCGCTGGTTCTCGACAAATGGTTTAGCCTGCAGGCAATGTCGCAGCGCCCCGATGCGCTGAAACGGGTCGAAAGCCTGTCGCGCCATCCCGACTTCACTCTGTCCAATCCCAATCGGGTGCGCGCGCTCTATGGAGCGTTTACGGGCAATCAAGTCCGCTTTCATGATCCGTCGGGCAAAGGTTACCAGTTGATCGCAGACATGGTGATCGCGCTGGACAAGCAGAATCCGCAGACTGCGGCCCGATTCATCCCGCCGCTCGGGCGCTGGCGGCGCTACGAACGGGGTCGTTCGGACCTGATGCGGCTGGCGCTGGAGAAGATTGCGGCGCAGCCGGGCCTGTCGAAAGATGTCGCCGAACAGGTGCACAAGAGCCTTGCTTGATATCGCGATCTCTCCACTGCTCAAGGGCGTGGAACATGGTTTCCTCGGCCGGGCAGGGGGTGTCTCGAAAGGAATCTACAGCGGGCTGAATATCGGTCTGGGCAGTGATGATGACCGCGAGTCGATCATGGAAAATCGCCGCCGCGCCACGGAAGGCGTGTTGCCGGGTAGCGAACTGGTGACCGTGCACCAGATCCATAGCGCAGAGGTTGTCACCGTGACCGAACCCCTGCCGCTCGACCAGCGCCCACAGGCCGATGCGATGGTGACGGTCAAGCCAAACCTGCTGCTCGGGATATTGACCGCTGATTGCGTGCCGGTGCTGTTCTATGACCCGCAAGCCAAAGTGATCGGCGCCGCCCATGCCGGCTGGAAGGGCGCTTTGGCCGGGGTTACCGACAATGTACTCATAGCGATGGAAAAGCTGGGCGCGGATCGCGGCAATATTGCCTGTGCCATCGGGCCCTGCATCGCGCAGCCCAGCTATGAGGTCGATGCGGCCTTCCGGACGCGGTTTCTCGAAGCCGATACGGATAATGACCGCTTCTTCACTGCGGGCAAAGCGGACCATTTCCAGTTTGATATAGAGGATTATGTCGCTGCCCGACTGCAAGCAGCAGACATTAACAAGTTCGATAAACTCGGTCTCGATACTTATGCCAACGAGAACCGCTATTTCAGCTACCGCCGCTCCTGTCACCGCGATGAAGCGGGCTATGGCAGGCAGGTTTCGCTGATCGGCCTTGCGGAATACTATTGATTTCCCCCGTCACCCCAGCGAAGGCTGGGGGCTGAACCAATCTGGCCATTAACAAAGGCCAGCCGGTTTGCACGCCGGCGCAGACTGGGAGAACGGGATACGGGGGGGATAGGGCATGAACGCACAACGCATCGGTCTATGGGCGGGGCTCGCCGGATTTGTCATCATGCTGCTCGTGCCCGCTCCGGAAGCCATGTCGACGCCGGCCTGGCAGGTGGCTGCGCTGACCCTGCTAATGGCGACCTGGTGGATGACCCAGGCGGTGCCGCTGACCGCCACGGCCTTGCTGCCCTTCTTGGCGCTGCCGACGATGGATGTCATGTCGGTCAATGAAACCGCCAGCCAATATTATTCGCCGATCCTGTTCCTCATCCTCGGCGGCGCCTTTCTGGCGCTGGCCATCGAGCGGGTCGGACTGCACAAGCGGCTGGCTCTGGCGATCATCGGCCTGTCCGGCAAGACCGCCTGGGGCATATTATTTGCCTTCATGATCGCCACCGCCTTGCTCAGCATGCTGATTTCCAACACGTCCTCGACCCTGATCATGATCCCGATTGCGGTGGCGGTACTGGTCGCTGGCGGGGTCCGGGATGGCGAGACCGAAGGGTTCGCCGGAGCGCTGGTCATGGGCGTGGCCTTTGCCGCCTCTATCGGCGGCCTCGGCACATTGGTCGGCAGTCCGACCAACGCGATTGCTGCGGGCCTGATCAACAAGACATTGGGCATGGATCTCAATTTTCTCAGTTGGCTGAAATTCGGTATCCCGATCGTGCTTATCGGCATCCCCGTCCTCGCCGCCATTCTGATCGCGGTACAACAGGTTGGGCGTCACAGTTTCGATGGCGTCAAGGCAAAGCTGGCAATCGGTTCGCCGGGCCCCTGGAGCGTGCCGGAAAAGCGCCTCGTTCCGGTCGTCGCTATCGTCGTGCTGGGCTGGCTGTTCTTGCCGCAACTCAAGACGATCTTTCCGGAAGGGGCGCTGCACGATGGCAGTATCGCCATTTTCGGCGGACTGCTGCTATTCTCGTTGCCCGACGGGACCGGTCGGCGGCTGCTCAACTGGGATGAAGCGGACCGGGCGCCCTGGGGCGTGATCATGCTGTTCGGCGGCGGTTTTGCGCTGGCCGCCGGGATCATCGAGTCCGGTCTGGCCGAATGGCTGGGCGGAGCGCTGGAACCGCTGCAGTCGGTTCCGGTATTGATCATCGCCATCGCGCTGGTCGCGCTGGTCATTCTGGTCACCGAATTTGCCTCCAACGTCGCCACCGCCAGCGGCATCATGCCGGTGGTCGCCAGCCTGATCCTCGCCACCGGCGTCGATCCGGTGCTGCTCGCTGTGCCTGCCGCAATGGCCGCCAGTTGGGGATTCATGCTGCCTAGCGGTACCGGTCCCAATGCGATTGCCTGGTCGACCGGTCATATCGAGCTGCCGAAAATGCTGAAATCCGGCCTGCTGCTCGACCTTGCCGGCATCCCGATCATAATCGGCTGCATCTGGATGGTTTCCGTTGTAACCAGTTAGATTTTCAGGCAAGACTTCATGCAAATATTTGATGTGGAGAGACAGACATGGCCAAGCAAGATGATCCCAACGCAGCCGTCCCGGTGACCCGCCGTATGCCCAAGGCGCCGATCGAGAAAATCGGTGGCCGCAAGCTGAAACCGGCTACCCTGATGATGGGCCATGGCTATGATCCGGAGCTTTCAGAAGGCTCGCTCAAGCCGCCGATCTTCCTGACCTCGACCTTTGCCTTTGAAAATGCCGCCGCCGGCAAACGCTTTTTCGAAGGCATTACCGGCAAGCGGCCCGGCGGTGCGGACGGTTTGGTCTATTCACGCTTCAACGGCCCCAATCAGGAAATTCTCGAAGACCGGCTGAGCATCTGGGACGAGGCCGAGGATGCGCTGGTTTTCTCCAGCGGCATGTCGGCGATCACCACGGTGCTGCTGGCCAATGTCAATCAGGGTGATGTCGTCGTCCACAGCGGGCCGCTCTATGCCGCGACCGAAACGCTGATCAACAAGATACTCGGCCGCTTCGGTGTCACTTTCCTTGACTTCCCCGCCGGCGCGAGCCCGTCGGAAGTCGCCACGATGCTCGAAGAGGCGAGAGCGAAGGCCGCAGCCAACGGCGGCAAGGTCGCGATCATCTATCTCGAAAGCCCGGCCAATCCGACCAATGCTCTGGTCGATATCGAAGGCGTGGCTGACGCGCGCAAACAGGTGTTTGGGGATGAAGCCGCGCCACAGATCGCTATCGACAATACCTTCCTCGGCCCGCTCTGGCAGCAGCCGCTGAAACACGGCGCGGATATCGTCATCTACAGCCTGACCAAATATGTCGGCGGGCACAGCGATCTGGTCGCGGGCGGCGTGCTCGGCAGCAAGGCGCATATGGACCCGATCCGCGCGATCCGGAACACCATCGGCACGATCTGCGATCCGAATACCGCCTGGATGCTGATGCGCAGCCTCGAGACGCTGGAATTGCGCATGACCCGGGCTGGTGAAAATGCCGAAAAGGTCTGCGCTTTCCTGCGCGACCATCCCAAGGTCGATGGTCTCGGCTATCTCGGCTTCATCGACGACGAAAGCCAGCAGGATATCTACGACCGCCATTGCAGCGGCGCCGGTTCGACCTTCTCGCTGTTCATCAAGGGCGGCGAGGCGGAGGCCTTCCGCTTTCTCGATGCGATGAAGATCGCCAAGCTGGCGGTTAGCCTCGGCGGTACCGAAACATTGGCCAGCCTGCCCGCTGCGATGACCCATATCTCGGTTCCTGACGAACGCCGCGCCGCGCTCGGCATCACCGACAATCTGGTCCGCATTTCCATCGGTGTCGAAGACCCGGACGATTTGATAGCCGACTTCGACCAGGCGCTGGCCGCCGTCTGATCTTCTCGCCAAAGCGGCGGAACCAAGCCGCTTTGGTCACGGGGTAGAGTTTTCTACAGATAAGCGCTTTCCGGTTCAGGCCGGACTGCTATATCGGGGCTATGGCAAAGCGACCCGTTTACCCCGTGATATGCACCGACCTGGATGGCACGCTGCTTGATCATCACAGCTATTCGGCCAAGCCCGCGGACGGGCTGGTCGCTGATCTGGCCCGGCGATCGCTGGCGGAAGTCGTTCCGGTTACCAGCAAGACCCATGCGGAACTGATTCACCTGCAGCAGACACTGCCCCTGCCATTCTCGCTCTGCGTGACCGAGAACGGGTCCGTCCTACATGGTCCCGAAAACTTCATTACCGGCGAGGACGACCCCTCCGGCAGGATCACCATGGGAGTCGCCTATCCGGCGATACTGGACCAGATCGGCAAGCTGCCGGCCTCGTTGCGCCGCCATTTTCGCGGATTTTCCGACATGTCTGTCGATGCGGTGGTCGAGGCGACCGGGCTGGCCTACGGCGATGCGCGGCGGGCGAAGGACCGTCAGGCGACCGAACCCTTCCTCTGGTCTGGCACAGACGGCGAGCTGGAATCGCTTGCGTCCGTCGTCGCCGAATCCGGTCTGCGGATCCAGCGCGGCGGACGGTTTTACCATCTGACCGGTCACGCGACCAAGGAGCAAGCGATGGCCCGGATCATCGAAACCATCGCCGGACGAAAACCGGACTGCGACATCCTTTCGATCGCTCTTGGCGACGGGCCCAATGACCTGGGGATGATAGAGGCGGCCGATTTTGGCGTGATCATGCCCAATCCGCAGGGCGTCACAATTGTCTCCGTCAAGCCCAGTGTCCGCACCGCCCCGGCGCCGGGCCCGGAGGGCTGGGTGAGCGCGGTCACGGAAATTCTGGCAGAATTGGGTTTAAACCTGCGCCAAAGCTGATTAGGCTCGTCTCTCGGCAAACACAGGGACATCTATGGCTGACTTTCATCAAAACGGTTCAATTTCCACGCTTCACAATCTGTCCGGTCGCTCGGTCGATTCGCTGGAAGCCGATTTGATGGGCTTTCGCAAAGCCAATCCCATGGCACTGGTCCTGCCCAGCCTGTTTTCCGAACTGGAAGGCCCCGCGCTCGAAAATATCGTCGATGAACTGTGCCAGGTGCCCTATCTCGACGACATCATCATCGGGCTGGATCGCGCCGACAAGGAGCAGTTCGAATATGCGAAACAATATTTTTCGCGGCTGCCGCAACGCCATCATATCCTCTGGAACAGCGGCCCCCGGCTGACTGCGCTCGACGCAGAGCTGAAAGAATGCGGCCTGTCACCGGCGGAACCGGGCAAGGGCCGCAATGTCTGGTTCTGCTTTGGCTATTTCCTGTCAGCCACCAACGCCCAAGTGGTCGGGCTGCACGATTGCGACATATTGACCTATGACCGGGAATTGCTCGCGCGGCTGATGTATCCGGTGGCCAATCCGACTTTCCCCTATGTCTTCTCCAAAGGTTATTATGCACGGACGACCGAGGAAAAATTCAACGGCCGTGTCGTGCGTCTGCTGATCGGGCCGTTGCTGGCGGCGCTCAAGAAAGTCTGCGAACCCAATGACTATATCACCTATCTGAACAGCTTCCGCTACGCGCTGGCCGGCGAGTTCGCAATGGGCCGGCAGGTGGTCAAGAATATCCGAATCCCGTCCGACTGGGGTCTGGAGGTCGGGGTATTGTCCGAAGTCTGGCGCAACCAGTCGACCCAGTCGATCTGCCAGGTCGAGATCGCCGACAATTATGACCACAAGCACCAGTCGGTTTCGCATGACAATCCCGAAGGCGGTCTGTCGAAAATGAGCATCGACATTACCAAGTCGCTGTTCCGCAAGCTTGCCACCGACGGTCAGGTCTTTTCCGCAGGCACCTTCCGCACGCTGAAAGCGACCTATTTCCGGATCGCCCTCGACCGGATCGAGACGTTCTATAACGACGCGGTGATGAACGGCCTGACGCTTGACCGGCATGAAGAGGAGACGACGGTCGAACTGTTCGCGCAGAATATCATGACCGCCGGTGAAACATTTCTGGAATCGCCGAACGAAACACCCTTCATGGCAAACTGGAACCGGATCAACAGCGCCATTCCGGATTTCACCGACCGGTTTAAGGAAGCGGTCCGCCTGGATAACGAAGACTAGCTCTGGGACGTCTCGGCCGGGTCGGGCGCGACGTTGCTGAACCAGACGGTCCGGTAGGGAGACAGGCTGAAATCCCCCTCGATGTCGGCAATGATATGGCCTGAGATCAGGTCCCACCAGCTGTCCCCGGCGATCAGATTGACGTCGGCCAGCGACAGCATTTTTTCTTCGTTGGTTACATTGGTGATCGCGAAGATGCTCTGTGTCCGTTCGCGGCTCTGGCGCCAGATGCCGAACAGGCCTTCGGGCAACGCCAGCGTGAATTGCACCGCGTTGGGGTGAAAAGCCGGCTGCCGTTTGCGGGTTTCAACCAGCGCAAGAAAACGCGAAAAGACCTGCGCCTCGACGGCTTCCGGATCGCCGAGTTTCGCACTGATCGTGTCATAGTCCAGCTGCGACCGGTTGATCGACCGGTTATGGCCGGTCCGGTTAACATCTTCATAGCCGTTCGGCGTCGCCAGCAGGCTGTGGATATAGATGGCCGGAATACCTTCCAGCGCCAGCATGATCGCCATCGCCGCCATGAACCGGTCGATCTGATATTCGTCCGGTCCGTCGAGCGTGCCCTGCATCGCTTCGAAAAAGGAGATGTTCATCTCATAGGGCTTCTCGGTGCCACCCGGCCCGCGCCGCATCGACACACGCCCGCCAAAGCCCTGGATACAGGCCAGCATCTGGTCGACCTCGCCCTGTGGCAGCGCCCCTTCGGTCGGACGCAGACCGATCCCGTCGTGGCTGGCGGTGAAATTGAGATAGGTACAACCGGTCAATGCCGGCGGATTGCTCCGTGTCAGCCGCTTCAGATAAAGCGCGTTGCCGGTCAGCAGCGCATGGACCAGCAGCGGCGGCAGCGAGAAATTATAGATGACATGCGCTTCGTTCTGGTTGCCGAAATAGGTCAGATTCTCGTGATTGGGGATATTGGTTTCGGTGATGATGACCAGCGTCTCGGCATGATGGTCCATCAGGGTCCGAAGCAGACGGATGATCTCGTGGGTTTCGTCGAGATTGATCGAGGGCGTGCCGATTTTCTTCCACAGGAACGCGACCGCGTCGAGCCGGAAAATCCTGACACCATGGTCGATATAGGCGGCGATGATCTTGACAAATTCGATCAGCAGCTCGGGATTGGTAAAATCGAAATCGAGCTGGTCGCTGCTGAATGTGCTCCAGACATGGCGGTCGCCGGAGACGGTGCGAAACGGTGTCAGCAGCGGATGCGCCCGCGGACGCACCACCTGCCCGAGATCGGCGGCTGGATCGGCGGTATAATAATAGTCCTTGCCCGGTGCTTCATCGGACAGAAATTGCTGGAACCAGACGGATTTGCTCGATCCGTGATTGATCACCAGATCTCCCATCAGGCGATAGTCGCCGGCAATCGCCTCGATATCGGACCAGTCTCCCAGATCCTCGTCGACCGCGAGATAGTCGATCACCCCGAAGCCGTCATCACAGCTATAGGGAAAGAAAGGGAGGATATGAACGGCGCCGATGGTCTGTCCGATATGCTGCTTCAGGAATCGGTGCAGCGTCCGCAGGGGCCGCTCGCCATCCGACCGAATCGTGCCTCCATAAGTGATCAGTGCGATATCGCGTTCGTCCCACAAATGCTTGTCGGCGATTTCCGATCGCGGGATCATCTTGCTCTTGTCGGGCCAGAACAGGTCGACAATACGCTCGGCCAGTGCCTCGCAATCGTAATCGGGATAGACCGCACCCAGATGCGCCGTCAGCCGTTGCAGAAGGTGGTCGATAGTGGCGCGATCATTCATGGCTTCTTCTGTCACTCCGAAAATCTTCTTGACCCCGGCGGAACAATCGGGCCCTTATTGTGCAGTGCATCAAACAACAAATCCCGATTCAATAAAAGCTTTTTTAGAGGATCTCTATTTGCAGGCGCTGCAACCCGCGCTGCCGGCCAATGCGATGCGCCATGTCGATTGGCCAAAAGTGCCCGGTCGGACCTATCTGCTTTCCATCGGCAAGGCAGCCACCCAGATGGTCGCCGCTATCCTCGATCGCCTGCCGGAAAATGTCGAGGGCCTGATCGTCACGCGCCAGGGCTATGTCGAAGCCGGCTTTGCGCCGGATAATTTTAAGATTGTCGAAGCATCGCATCCGGTCCCTGATTCGGTTGGCGCCGAAGCTGCGCAAAGCGCCCTGCAGGCAGCGGACGCACTTGGCAAAGATGATCTCTTGCTGGTGCTGATGTCCGGCGGCGCCAGCGCGCTGCTGCCCGCGCCGGCCGAGGGCATATCGCTGGTCGGGAAACAGGCCGTCACCCGCGCCCTGCTGCGCAGCGGTGCACCGATCGGTGAAATGAATATGGTCCGCAAGCATCTTTCGGCGATCAAGGGCGGACGGCTGGCCGTTCGTGCCTGGCCAGCGGCAACCCATATGATTGCCATCTCCGATATTCCCGGCGACGATATCGCGATGATCGGCTCGGGCCCGACGGTCGCGGACAGCTCAACCTGCGCCGATACGCTGGCGATTGCCGCAAAATATGACATTGTCCTTCCGCCCGCGATCCGCAGCCAGTTGCGTTCCGGCGCTCTGGAAACGCCGAAAGCAGACGATCCGAAGATGCAACGCGTGACCGCCGATCTCTGCGCCCGGCCTGCCGACATGTGCGCAGCAGCGGTCGAAGCCGTTCAGGCGATGGGCTATGAAGCGGTGATGCTCGGCGATGCGCTGGAGGGCGACGCGCTGGAACTCGGGCGCGACCACGCCGCACAGGCGCTGGCGATCAAGGCAAGTGGTCGCAAGGCGGCCCTGATATCCGGTGGCGAAGCGACGGTGATGATCAGCAACCGGGATGGTCGCGGTGGCCGTTGTACCGCTTATCTGCTGGCTTGTGCCTTGGCATTGAACGGCGAACCGGATATTTGCGGCTTCGCCGCCGACAGCGACGGCATCGACGGTTCGGAAGACAATGCCGGAGGCTTTTTGTGGCCCGGAATCGTCGAGCTGATGGGGGGAGCAGGCGAGGCGCGCCATCTGCTCGAACAGGATAATAGCTATCTGGCTTTTGAAAAGGCGGGCGCTCTGTTGATGACCGGTCCTTCAGGCACCAATGTGAACGATTTGAGAGTGATCCTCGTCGGCTGAACCGGACTCTTCTACAGTGGCGGGGATCGCTTGTCCTCGGGCCGGCTCATTGACATATCGACCGGAAAATCTGCGGTTTCCGGCGCATAAATCACAGAAAATAAAAACGGCATATTGTGTCAGGCGGGTGGCGATCCATCACCGGGACATTTTTCCGCGGCTTTTGTCCGCTGGCCCGGCTCATGACTGCGGGAACACCGCAATGGACAGTATCTCGATGGCATCCTCTCGTCCGGCAAAATCGCCGAAATCGCCCGGCTCCATTCCCATCAGGGCACGGCTGACCGGCGCGGAAAAGGAGACTCGCGCGCTGGCCGGATCGGCTTCGTCATCCCCGACGATCGAGAGAGTCTTTTCCCTGCCATCGAGAAGGAAAGTGACCCTGGTGCCGAATTCGACTCGTTCCCCGCTCGGTTTCGGCGGCAATTCCGCCGTTGATTGTCTGGTGCTCCAGTAGCGCAGGTCGCGCTTGGCAATCTTGCGGGTCGTCTCGTCGGTCAGTTCGGCGACCTCGGCCTGCAATTCCACGACGCGCTGCTTGATTTGCCGTAACCCGCGCGCGGTAACCAGATTGGGCCCGACGGGGATCGGATGCTCGAACTTGGGCTCGAGATGCTCGTCATCACCTTCTCTGCGGAAAGCAACGCTCATCACTCAGGCTTTCTCTGCCTTGGGAGTAACCCAGATTGAGATCGGCGCGACAAATTTGCCGTGCGCTGGCGTGCCGACATCGATCCGTTCGGCGGTCACCAGCTCGCCGCTCTCGAGACTGAAGGAGGCCCAGGGTTTGGGCATGCGGCCAAAGGTCATTTTTTGGATCGGTTGACCTGTGCTGCTGTTCATGATGATTGCGATAATTGCCATGCCGCGCCACCTGCGACGGCAGGGCAGAACTGTCAACCACCGGTTGACGCCCGGAAGCCAAACGATCAGTGTGCTGGGATCGTATCTGGCCGAATATAGGGAAACATGTGCGGGATATAATCCGCTTTACCGAGTTCGATCATCTCGCTGCGCAATATCGCATAAGCGGTCATCAGGTGAAAATAGAACTGTCCCAGCGTCCAGTCCCGGGCATATTGCTCCGCGGTGAGATCAAGCACCATGCCATTGGGAAGTTCGTGCGCGACCGGGGCGCCCGGGTCTTTGTCGAGCGCGCCGGGGATCAGACCTTCCAGCAAGGCGATGGTTTCGTTAATCCGCGCCTCGGCATCGGCGAACGAACCGGGCTGTTCTCCTGCGTTGCGCCCTTCATCGACAAGCGCGCCTAGCGAAGAGGGGAATGTTTCCCCCTGCAGACGGAATACGGCCTCCTGCGCTTGCACGCAGGCAAAGCGGATCTGGGTGGACAGGGGAAACATGTCGGGTGCGAGACGCGCGGACAGCAGCGCACTCGCGTCCGCTTCCGGAAGCTGATCCTGTGCCTTCCCGAGCCAGCCCTGGAGAGCCCGCAGCATTTGTGTATAGGTCGGTACGAGCAGTTGCGTGAATGACATATGTTGTTATCTCCGAAAAAGCAGGGTCAGCTGGTCATCCTGTCGATCTGGTTCATCGCTGCTTGTCTGTCCACCGGAATCGGGGTGCTGATTGTGGCGAGATCAGTTTTTCGTCTGTCGCTCCGGGCGATTCGTTCCCCCCGGATCAGCGCCAGTCGACGATTTTCCAGCCGCGCAGCCGGGCCAGACGGCGCAATTTGGGGGTCGGGGTGGTGGCGATGGCCTCGTCAGCAAATTCCAGCATTGCCTCGTCGCTGACATGATCGGAATAGGCGCGGACATGAGCCTCTCCGCGCTGCCAGCCCTGTGTGGAGAATAGCTGCTTGATCCGGCCGATCTTGGCATCGTCGTAGCAATTTTCGCCGTTGATCTGTGGCAACACGCGCCCCTCTCCGTCGACCACCAGCTGCGTCCCGATCAGATGATCGAACCCCAGACGCCGGGCAATGGCCCCGGCATATAATTCGTAGGAGGCGGTCACCAGCACCAGTTTCCGTCCGTCCGCGCGGTCTGCCTCTATCTGATTGATCGCTTTTCGGTGTCGATTGTGGCGCAAGACACCGTCGGCGAACCGTTCGATATGCGGCTGCAACGTCGAAAGCCTGGGGGCGCTGCCGAGCAGCCACCGCTGGTTGAAGGTCTTCAATTGGCCGCGGCTGATCAGCTTGAGCGCATAGGCGATAAAACCGAACGGCAGGATCGGCAGGAAGATCAGGCGCCACGGGGCGAGGGCGAAAACCATGTGGAACAGAAACGGTGTATAGGTTCCGCGCACGGTGATCGTGCGGTCCATGTCGTAAAGCGATATTTTCTGCATGGTGTCCCGATAGTTCCGTTTGCGCCGCCCATAGCAGTCCGCAGGCAAATGCGCCAAATATTTGAACCGTTTAATCTCTTGAGCTTTGTCGCAATTTCCGTCACCTATGGATGCGATGTCGATAGCGAGCGATTTTGTCGAAGAGACGGCCGAAGATGGTGCGGTTACGCTGCATTTTTCCGGCGACCTGTCGATTGCCAGCATTGACGATCTACCGGAACGGCTCAGGCAATATGAAGGCGATGCGCAGCGTCTGGATATTTCCGCGACCGGCTATGTCGATACCGTTGGTGCATGGCTGATCCATCGCACCGCGCGCGACTGGCACGCCGAGATAGTCGGCGCCAATGATGATGCGGAACGGCTCATCGCCGCGGTCGCCTCCGCCGATCAGCCGACCGAAATCCGTCCGGAACCGGCCAATCCGGTGATCCGGGTGCTGGGCGAAGTCGGTGAGGCGACGACGATTGCCTTTACCACGATGACCGGACTGATCGGCTTTTTTGGCGCGATCATGATCGGCTTCCTGCGGCTCATCCGGCATCCCGGTCGTATCAGATGGAATGCGGTGATCCAGCGTTTCGACGTGGTCGGCGTCCGCTCGCTCGGGATTATCGGGCTGATGAGCTTTCTTATCGGTCTGGTGATCGCGCAACAGGGCGCGGTGCAATTGCGGCAATTTGGCGCCGAAGTATTTACCGTCAATCTCGTCGGCCGGCTGACCTTGCGTGAGCTGGGCGTGCTGATGACCGCGATCATGGTCGCGGGCCGGTCGGGCTCCGCTTTTGCCGCCCAGATCGGCACGATGAAGCTGACCGAGGAAATCGATGCGATGCGCACGATCGGAGTATCACCGATCGAGGCGTTGGTGCTGCCGCGGTTTATCGCCGCCATCGTCATGTTGCCGCTGCTCGGCTTTTACGCATCCATCGTCGCGATCATCGGCGGCGGCCTGCTCAGCTGGGTCGAACTGGATATTCCGCCTGCGACCTTTTTCTCCCGCATCCGGGAAGTGGTCCCGCTGACCGATGTCTATGTCGGGCTGGTCAAGGCCCCGGTTTTCGGCGCGATCATCGCGGTGACCGGCTGTTACCAGGGCATGCAGGTCAAGGGCAATGCCGAAGATGTCGGTAAACGGACCACTGCAGCCGTGGTGCAAGCCATTTTCCTTGTGATCGTGCTTGATGCCTTTTTTGCTGTCTTCTTTACCTGGATCGGATGGGACTGATGCTCGACTCTCAAACCATCGCCTATGATCCCGATTATGAAGGCCCGATCGTCAGTGTACACGGCCTGCGCAACGCCTTTGGCGAGCAGGTTGTGCATGACAATCTCGATCTTGATGTGCAGCGTGGCGAAATTATCGGTGTGGTCGGCGGGTCAGGAACCGGCAAGTCGGTGCTGATGCGCTCGATCATCGGTCTGCAGACGCCGCAAGAAGGCGAGATCAAGGTGTTCGGCGAACCGATTTTGGGCAAGTCCGATGCCGAGACAATCGAGATCCGCAAGCGCTGGGGCGTGTTGTTCCAGGGCGGCGCGCTATTTTCGACGCTAACGGTGGCGGAAAATGTAATGGTGCCGATCCGCGAATTCTATCCGGATATGGACCGTGATTTCCGCCGCGAAGTGGCCAAATACAAGGTTTGCCTGTCCGGACTGTCGCCCGACGCCGCCCCGAAATATCCGTCCGAACTGTCCGGCGGCATGCGCAAGCGGGCCGGCATCGCGCGGGCGCTTGCGCTCGATCCGGAACTGCTGTTTCTGGATGAGCCAACTGCCGGTCTGGACCCGATCGGCGCGGCCGCATTTGATGCCCTGACCAAGGAATTGCAGCAGACCCTCGGCCTGACGGTGTTTCTGATTACCCATGATCTGGACACGTTGCACGCCATTTGCGACCGGGTGGCGGTGCTTGCCGATCAGCGGGTTATCGCGGTTGGCACAATCGACGAGCTGCTCGCGCTGGACCATCCCTGGATCCAGGAATATTTCAACGGCCCGCGTGGCCGAATGGCCTTTGCAGGTAAAAAGGTGCCGGCATGAGAGCGGGCAAGCGGGTCAGAGAATCGTTGCAGCTGGCGGCACGGCCCGTCATAGAGGTGAAATAGATGGAAACGCGCTCCAACCATACCCTTGTCGGTGTTGTCACTTTGGCGATGCTGGCCCTTGTGGCCGCCTTTCTCGTATGGATCGTCCGCTTCGGCGACGGCACGACGAAGGAATATGATATATTCTTCGCGCAATCGGTGGGCGGGCTGGCGTCCGGAACTGGCGTGACCTTTGCCGGCGTACCGTCCGGGCAGGTGCTCAAGGTCGAGCTCTGGAAAAAAGATCCGAATTTCGTTCGCGTCCGCATCGCTGTCAGCGAAGACACGCCGATCCTGGAAGGCACCACCGCCACGATCCAGAGCGTCAGCTTTACCGCTCCGCCGAATATCCAGCTGGATGGTGCCAAAAAGGGTGCGCCGCCGATTTCCGATCTTGGCCCCGAAGGGGTGCCGGTAATCCCGACCAAACCGGGCGCGCTCGGCGAATTGCTCAACAGCGCACCCTTGGTGGTGGAGCGACTGGCGACGCTGACAGACCGGCTGACGCTGCTGCTGTCGGACGAAAACCAGAAATCAATCACCGGCATATTGGCCAATACCGACAAGCTTACCGGGAGCCTCGCGCAGCAGGCGCCGGCTCTCAAAGCGCTAATGGAAGAATCCCGTATTGCCATTCGCAACGCGGGACAGACAGCCGAGAAACTGGGGCTGGTAGCGGATAACACCAATGCTTTCCTGACCGACAATGGCGAGCCTATAGCAAAAAATCTTGCGACCACATTGGACTCCGCTTCGAAAAGTCTCCTTGCGCTGGAAGGCGTGTTGAAAAATGCGCAGCCCGGTGCGGAACGGTTCTCGAAAAAGACACTGCCGGAAATCGATCAGCTGGTCGAAGATATGCAGGCGCTGACCAAGTCGATGACCAACGTGACCGAACGGCTGGATCAGGGCGGGGCAGGATCTTTGCTCTCGGCACCGGCGCTGCCCGATTATGAGCCAGGAAAATGAAGGGACCGATATGATGAGCACAATCTGGAAATCCGTCGGTCTGCTCGGTGCCACCGTTGCGTTGAGCGCTTGCGTCAGCTTTGGCGGGACCGAGCCGCCGCCATCGCTGCTATCGCTCTCGCCGGACCATAAACTCTCGGCTGGAGCTGTGCGCAGCGGACCGCAGGCCGGCTCGCTGGTGGTGGCCTTGCCCGCCGCACCGCAGAAGCTGAACACGATCCGCGTGCCGGTACAGACGACCGGCACGGGCATAGCCTATCTGAAGGATGCTGTCTGGGTCGACAAGCCGGCGCGCCTCTTTCAGGATTTGCTGAGCGAAACCATTGCCGCCAAAAACGACCGGCTGGTGCTGACGGCAACGGAAGCGGGCGGCAACGCGCAAATCTATATCACAGGCGAACTGGTTGATTTCGGCCTCGACGGTCCTAGCCTGACAGTTACCGTCACCTATGACGCAGTCAAGATGGTCGCGGACAAGCCGGTCGAGAAAAAGCGGTTTCAGGCTAGCGAAACCGTCTTTGCCGCCGAACCCGATCCGGTCGGGGAAGGCTTGAACCGCGCGGCCAATACCGTAGCCGCGGAAGTTGCCGAGTGGGTCGGATAGCACACTAGCAAGTTCGGCTATTCCTCTCCGTAGCTGAAACCCTCGGGCTCCGGCCAGTCGATCGAGGTTGCCGACATCACGCGAAACAAACGGCCCATCTCGTCCACATGGGTCAATCGCTGGTGAGCGGCAGCGATCGTGTCAGCTTCTTTCGGCGAGGCTGCCATCAGAGCCTCGGCGCGCTGGTCGATACCCAGCGATTTCAGCCATTGTCCCTGTTCCGATGGTCCGTGGATTTTCAACATTCGTGTGCGCGCGATATTGGCCAAGGTATGAAAATCGATATGGGCCGTCAGGTCGGAAGCACCGGGACTGTCGAACGGGCTGATCGGCATATGGTCCTTCACTGCCTGCAATGTGCTGCCGGTGCCTGGTTTTGCATAGCCATAGTCGATGACCAGCAGGGTACCGCCCTGTTTGGCAACCCGGCTGGCGATCTGGCCCGTCATCTCCACACTGACCGGAGAACGCTCGATGATCGTGTTTTCGGGGAATCCGCTCATACTGCCACCCACCCGCTCTTCGGCTACATCCTCGCTCAGGACCGCGACGAATTTGCTGCGGTCCCGCGCGACCATCTGCCGCCGCCAACCCTTCGATGTCGCGACGAACTGCTCGACCGGCAGCGCATCGAAAAATTCGTTCGCAATGATCAGCAATGGCCCGTCGTCCGGCAGGCTGGCCATGCCGTCATGCCATGTGGCGTCAGGATGCAACTCGGCCTGCCGGGTTTTCAGAACCGGGCTGGTTTCGACGAAATGAACCGAAGGATGACAGCCGAATTTGCGCATAGCGCGCAGCGCGTCTCTGGCCAGAGTACCGCGCCCCGGGCCCAGTTCGACATAATGACAATGGCCGGGCGATCCCTTGCGTAACCATAAATCAGCCAGCCAGATGCCGATGATTTCGCCGAACATCTGGCTGATTTCCGGAGCGGTGACAAAGTCGCCTTCTTCACCCAGCGGGTCCTTGCTGGCGTAATAATGGTCATTGGCGATCGCCATATAGTCGCCGAGCGGGATCGGACCTTCACGGTCGATCCTGTCCGCGATTACATGCGCTGCGCTGGGGAAATCTGCCTTTATGCCGTCAGGCAACGCTCTTGTCTCCAGCCACCGGTTCAACCCGCTTGCGCCGCCCCTTCGCGGTGAGCACCAGCCACGCGCCGAGCAATATCATCGGCACCGTCAGCCACTGGCCCATGCTGAAACCGAACTGCTCGACCAGCCAGATCAACTGGGCGTCGGGCTGGCGGAAAAACTCGACGAAGAAGCGACTGAATCCGTAAACCAGCAAGCCGGTGCCGACCAGCTTGCCGGGCTGGTAGCGGGCATCGGTTTTCCAGAAGAGCAAGGAGAGAATGATGAAGTAGAGAATGCCCTCAAGCCCCGCTTCATAAAGCTGGCTGGGATGGCGCGCGACATTGCCGCCCATCGGGAAGACAATAGCCCAGGGCACATCGGTCGCGCGGCCCCACAGCTCGCCATTGACGAAATTGGCCAGCCGCCCGAAGAACAGGCCAAAGGGAATGACACAGGCGATATAATCGCACATACGCAGAAAATCGAGCTTCTCCCGCCGCGCGGACCACCACAGGGCGAGCACAACGCCGATCGTGCCGCCGTGAAGCGACATGCCGCCGTTCCAGACCTGCAATATCCTGACCGGTTCGAGCAGGATTTCGGGTGCGTAGAAAAACACATAACCGAGACGGCCACCGACGATGATCCCGAGCGTTGCCCAGAAGATCATATCATCGGCATGGCGGCGGGCCATGGGCGATCCCGGCTGGTCGACCAATTTGGTGAGATACCAGTAGCCGATCAAAATGCCCGCGAGATAGGCCAGCGAATACCATTTGAGCTGAAAGAAGCCGAGATCGAGCGCATTGGGAGAGAGGCCAAGCTCTGTAAACTGCGTAAACTGTGCCGCATTGGCCAATATAATATCAATCAACTCTTTTCCCCGCGTGGTTTCCTGTCCATATAAAGGGAAATTCCCCTTTACCAAGAGGGAACAACGGGAGACTTGAATAATGGCGACCTCTGAACTGGATCTGGTAATCGACAAAACGCTGGAAGCGCTGACCCAGCCTGGTCAGTTACTGGAACTGGACACGATCAACAAATTCGGCGTCGACATGCCGATTTTCAAAAACGCGCCACAGAATGTTTCGGATTATTTCGCCTATTTCTGCAATCAACATGCGGACAAGGAATTTCTGGTCGACGGTGATATCCGGCTGACCTTTGGCGAGACTTACAAGGCCGCCCGCGTTTTGGCCGGCGGACTGGTCGAGGGCTATGGCGTGCAAAAAGGCGACCGGATCGGTATCGCCGCGCGCAACTCGGCCAACTGGGTCGTTCTCGACATGGCCATCACCATGGCGGGCGGCGTCTCGACCAAGCTGAATGGCTGGTGGCAGGGCGATGAACTGGCCGACGGGATCGAGGATGTCGGCTGTTCCTATGTTTTTGCCGATTACCAGAGAGCGCAGCGTCTGGTGGAGTCCAAACGCGATCACGGCGCGGAGTTGCTGATTTTCGAACATGACAAGATGCCGCTCGAAGGCCTGAAAATCATGCTGGAAAAAGGAGGTGGGGCAGAAACGCCGCTGCCGCAGATGGCGCCGGAAGATAATGCGACCATCCTGTTTACCTCCGGATCGACCGGCCGCTCGAAGGGCGCCTATGCCGAGCATCGCTCGGTGGTGCAGGGCGCGATGAGCTTTGTCGGCACCGTGCTGGTGCTGGTCCATATCATGGAGAAACAGGGCACGATGCCCGAGGGACAGCCGACCGCGATGGTCTGTGTGCCGTTGTTCCATGTCACCGCGTCGGTACCACTGGTGCTGGTCAGCTATGCGATCGGTCGCAAGCTGGTGTTCCTCAACAAATGGGACGCGGAAGAGGCGATGCGTCTGATCGAGAAAGAGCGCGTAACCTATTTTGTCGGCGTGCCGCTGATGAGCATGGAAATCTATTCCCACCCGCATTTCGACAAATATGATCTGAGCAGCTGCGTTACCATGGCCGCCGGTGGCGCGCCGCGTCCGGTCGAACATGTCCGGCGGATCAAGGAGAAGATGGGCGATGGCTATCCGGTGATCGGCTATGGCCTGACCGAAACCAACGGTGTCGGCTGTTCCAACCAGAATGAAAATTATCTCGCCAAGCCGGACAGCACCGGCCGCGCGACCCCGCCAATCGTCGATGTCGCGATCCTCGACGATGACGGCAACAAGATGTCGCAGGGCGAGCGCGGCGAAGTGTGCATCCGGACCGCTGCCAATTTTACCGGCTACTGGAACAATGAAGAGGCAACCAAGGACGCGTTCACCGATGATGGCTATTTCCGCACCGGCGATATCGGCTATCTCGATCCCGAGGGCTATCTGTTCATCGTCGACCGCAAGAAGGAAATCATCATCCGCGGCGGCGAGAATATCAGCTGTCAGGAAGTCGAAGCGGCGGTCTATGCCAATCCGGCGGTGGCCGAAGCCTGTATTTTTGGTGTTCCCGACGAACGGTTCGGGGAGGTGCCGGCTCTGGTCTATCACACCAAGGATGGACACAGCCTGACCGACGAGGAACTGATGGAGTTTCTCAAACACCAGCTCGCACCGTTCAAGCTGCCCGTCCATATCTGGCAATATGACGAGCCGCTGCCGAAACTGGGCACTGCAAAAATCGCGAAAATCGTGCTGGCGAAAAAGCATCGCGACGAACTGGCGGCAACAGGATGAATATTCGGGCTGATATTCCGGCAGCGCCAGCAGATCCGGGCAAACGGATCGTCCGGCAGCGGGATATCGTCAACCGGCGTGAGCTGGCGGAAGAGATTGACGCGCTGATTGCCGAATATGGCATGCCCAAGGCGCGGGAGAAGATTCTGCCGGTCCTGCAGGATGCTCTGGCATCGGGGCGCGCGGAAATCAGCAGGCGGCTGCTGAAGAAGCCCTCGGCCGGGCACGAAATGGCGGCGGCCCAGTCCTTTCTGGTTGACCAGCTGGTCCGCCTGATTCACGATATCGCCGTCTATCACCAATATCCGGTAAGCAATCCATCGTCCGGCGAGCGTATCGCGGTGATGGCGGTCGGCGGTTACGGCCGCGGTGAAATGGCGCCACACAGTGATGTGGATATCGCTTTTCTCACACCGCACAAGACCAACAGCTGGACCGAGCAGGCGGTCGAGGCAATGCTCTACTGGCTCTGGGATCTCGGCTTCAAGGTCGGGCAGAGCAGCCGCTCGATCGACGAAATGGTGCGTATGGCAAAAGAGGATTTGTCGATCCGGACCGCCTTGCTTGAAGGCCGCTATATCTGGGGCGATACCGGCGTCTACGAAGAAGCCAAGCAGCGTTTTTTCAGCGATGTCGTCGCCGGTACCGATAGTGCCTTCGTCTCCGAAAAACTGGCCGAGCGCGATGCCCGGCACGTCAAGATGGGGGACAGCCGCTATGTCGTCGAACCGAATGTCAAGGAAGGCAAGGGCGGCTTGCGCGACCTGCAGACGCTCTACTGGATCGGCAAATATATCCATCGGGTGACATCCGCCGAACAGCTGGTCGACGTCGGCTTGCTCACCGTCGATGAATTCAAGCGCTTTCGCAAGGCCGCCAATTTCCTCTGGGCGGTACGCTGCCATATGCACGACATCACCGGTCGGGCGGAAGACCGCCTGACCTTCGATCTGCAACCCGAAGTGGCGAGCCGGATGCGTTTCGCCGATCGGCCCGGCAAATCGTCGGTCGAACGGTTCATGCAATATTATTTCCTGAACGCGAAGGTCGTTGGCAATCTGACGGGCGTATTCCTCGCCCATCTCGATGAAACCCATAACGCCGGCGTGCGGCGTTTCCTGCCGTCGCTGACCCGCAAGCCGAAAAAGCTCAAGGGGTTCGTGCTGGATCGCGGTCGGCTGGCCTTGCCCAGCGAGGAATTTTTCGAGGAAGACCCGCTGCGGTTGCTGGAAATCTTCTGGCTCGCCGACAAATATGAACTGGAAGTCCATCCCATGGCGATGCGGGCTGCGCGCCGGGATGCCAAGCTGATCGATAATAAAGTCCGCAAAAACGCGCGGGCCAACAAACTGTTTCTGGACATACTCTGCTCGCCGCGGGATCCCGAGCTGGTGTTGCGCTGGATGAACGAGGCTGCAATCTTCGGCCGCTTCATTCCCGACTTTGGCCGGGTTGTGGCGCAGATGCAGTTCGACATGTACCACCATTATACGGTCGACGAGCATACGATCCGTGCCATTGGCCTACTGGCAAAGATTGGACGGGGCGATCTTGCGGACGATCATCCGAACAGTACGGCGACGATGGAGAAATTGCAGAACCGGCGGGTGATATTCGTTGCGACCCTGTTGCACGACATTGCCAAGGGACGAGGCGGCGATCATAGCGTGCTGGGTGCGGAAGTGGCGATGGAGCTTTGCCCGCGACTGGGCCTGAAACCGCATGAAACCGAACTGGTTGCCTGGCTGGTCCGCAACCATCTGCTGATGTCGGCGGTCGCGTTCAAGCGCGATCTTTCGGATTTCAAGACGATCCAGGATTTCGCCAGCCAAGTGAAAAGCGTCGAACGGCTCCGCCAACTCACGGTATTGACTGTCGTCGACATTCGCGCGGTAGGGCCTGGCGTGTGGAACAGCTGGAAACGGCAGTTGCTGACCGACCTGTTTGAAGCCGCGCAGGAAATGCTTCTGCTCGGCCACAAGCAGCGTGGTCGCAAGGATCGGGTCGAGGAGAAAAAGGCAGTTCTGGCAGAGGCGCTGAAATTGCCGGAAGCCACATTCAACGATCTGGCCGCGCGCTTTACCGATGCCTACTGGATTGCCGAGCCGGACGATATCATCGTGCAAAACGCCCAGCTGGTCCTGGAAGCCGGTGATACGGATCTCGCGATTTTCGCGGATGTCTATCCCGAACGCGGCGCGACGCTGATCACCGTCTATGCCGCTGACCATCCCGGGCTATTCTACCGGATCGCCGGGGGCATCCATGTCTCGGGCGGCAATATCATCGACGCGCGCATTCATACCACCCGCGATGGCATGGCGCTGGACAATTTTCTGGTACAAGACCCGCATGGCAAGGCCTTTTCGGAAAAGGCGCAGCTGGAGCGGATCAAGCAGGCGGTCGAGGATGCCTTGGCAAACCGGGCCAAGCTCTCCAGCAAACTGGAGGCACGCCCGCTGGCCCATTCGCGGGCCGGGGCGTTCAAGATCACTCCCTTTGCCCTGGTCGACAATGAAGCTTCCAACCGGTTTACCGTGATCGAAGTCAATGCCCAGGATCGCCCGGCGCTGCTCAACGAACTGGCCTATGCGCTGTTCGAATCAAAGGTCACCGTGCACAGCGCGCATATCGCCACCTATGGCGAGCGGGCGGTTGATACATTCTATATCACCGACCTTCTCGGCAGCAAGATCACCAGCAAACAGCGGCTGAACGGATTGCAGAAGCGGCTGATCAATGCAGCGGCGATCAAGGATGACAAGGAAACAGCCTAGGGCAGCTTGTCCTTCAGCGCTGCCAGCGCGCCAAAGGGCCCGGCTTCTTCTTCCGATTTGAGCACTTCCTGTGCCACCGCATCGGCATTGGGGCCGCGCGGAAAGGGATCGAGCGCAAGGTAGAGCGTCTGGGCGATCGCTTCGCCGAGATCGAGCTGGCCGTTTTCATATTCGATGATGTCGCAATCTTCTTCGGTCAGCTCGATTTCTTCCTCCGCGCTGGCGATGTCCAGTTCAGGCACAAAGGCGATATCGAAATCCTCGCGGAGCCGGACCTGAAAGCTTTCCCCGGTAACGACACAGCGCTGCTGCAGGTCGGATTCCAGTTGCCCGGTAAAGCCGATACGGTCTTCGCCGGCGAGCAGGCTGTAGCTGGCTTCCAGCCTGCTGATCTTCGGCAGATCAAACCGTCGTGCCAGCTTTTTGCGTTCCTCCTCGTCGGCAGACAGCTCGCCGCTGCGCGCGGTGGATCCAATTTCCGACAGCCTGACGATACGCGAGAATTCCGGTTGCTCCATCATATGGCCGTCCCGCTGGCGGGCAGTTGTCCTGCGATGATCGCTTCGGTGCCGCAAGCACCGAGCGCGGCATGATAGGCCGCGAGGCGGCGGGCAAGAATATCCAGGGCCTCGTCATCCGGTTTCTCGCCGCGGAAAATATTACGCACGATTGCGTCCTTCAGATCGGCATCATTTTCCAGCGCATCACGATAGGCGCCGACCCGGCCGCCAAGCGCGCCCATCAGCCGGCCGACATGCTTGCCCACAACCATGTCACCAATACCGATCTGGCGCAGCTGTCCTTCCATATCACTGATGAAAATCTCTGACAGCCAGGCGATGTCCTGACCCCGGGACTCGTCCTTTTCCAGACGGATCAATACGAGTGAAAATATCGCCGCGATCATGTCAAACCGGCCATCGATGCTGTCGGGCACTTGCGCCTCTTCATACCAGGCCAGTTGCCGCCCCTCGCTGACGATCGCATTATATAATGACTGCATCTTGGCATTGGGGTTGTCACGGGAAAAAATCTTGCTGAAAAAGGACATTGCTGGTTCCGCTGGTTGGATCGCAAGTTTATGGACGATCGGGCCGGTTGTTAAGTCTGGATACAGGGCATATTGATATTTATGGCGCGAGATGCAATGGGCGATGATGAGTCAGGCACCGATACGGTGCTGGCTGGATAGTGGAGAATGAGTTTGATGGTCGGCAATATCAAGAAATACAGTCTGTGGCTGGGGCTCATGGCCGGCACGATGACGATCGCCGGCTGCACGCAGGTGCGGGGCCATCAGGGATATATCGCCGACGAGGTGTTGATGTCCGCCGTTCAGGCTGGCGTCGACAATCGCCAGTCGGTAGAAGCTTCGCTCGGCCGGCCGACTTTCACCGGCCAGTTTGACGACAGCACCTGGTACTATCTGTCCCGCGACACCCGGCAATATGGTTTCAACAACCCGCGCCCTCGCGAACAGCAGGTTATGCGGATAATTTTCGATGCAGACGGCAATGTTGCTGCGGTCGACCGGACCGGTCTGGAACTGGTTGCGAGTATCAGCCCGGATGGCGACAAGACGCCGACGCTCGGCCGCGACCGCTCCTTCTTCGAGGAATTGTTCGGCAATATCGGTGCAGTTGGCGCGCCCGGCGCGCAAGGCGCAAGCAACGATCCCACCATGCCCTGACGGGCCCGCCGGGTCTGGGACCCGGCGGTCGCTACTATTTCGCGATACCGCTGGCAGCCAGCACGGCGAGTGTTACCAGTTCGGACGCCGCCGATGCCATGGTGGCAATCTGTACCGATTTTTCCAGACCGACAAGCATCGGTCCGATGACCGAGTCCCCACCCAGTTCGCGTAACAGCTTGGCGGACAGATTGGCTGATTGCAGTCCTGGCATGACCAGCACATTGGCCGGCTGCGACAGACGGCTGAACGGGTAATTGCCCATCAGTTTCGGATTGAGCGCGACGTCCGGCGCCATTTCGCCTTCATATTCGAAATTGACCCGACGCTGGTCGAGCAGCGCAACCGCTTCACGCAGATTTTCCAGCCAGCGGCCTTCGGGATTGCCGAAGGTCGAATAGCTGAGAAAAGCGACGCGCGGTTCGTGGCCCATCTGCCGGGCAACCGCGGCTGTCTGTTCGGCGATATCCGCCAGTTCATGCGCAGAGGGCCGTTCATTGACCGTCGTGTCTGCCATGAATACCGTGTGATGCTGGCCGACCATGACATGGATGCCGAGCGCCGTACGACCCTTCTCGACATCAATCACCTTGGCGACATCGCGGAAGGTCTGCGAATAGGGGCGGGTTACGCCGGTGATCATCGCATCGCCCTGATCCATGGAGAGCAGCGCGGAACCGAAGATATTCCGGTCCTGGTTAACCATGCGCTTGATGTCGCGCTCCATGAACCCGCGGCGATGGAGACGTTCATAAAGCATGCTGACCATGTCTGGAACCAGCGGACTGTTGCGGCTGTTGTGTACCTCGAAACTGTCCGGATCGCTGACGCCCAGTTCGGCAAGCTGCTGGCGAACGCGATCTTCGCGCCCGACAAGAACCGGCGTGCCATAGCCGCCATCGCGGAACTGGATCGCTGCCCGCAATACGACAGCTTCTTCGGCCTCGGCGAAAATGACGCGCTTCGGAGACAGCCGGCAGGCTTCATAAGCCTGCGTCAGTACCGAAGTGGTCGGATTGAGACGCGCTTTCAGGCTCTGCCGGTAGGCGTCGAGATCCTCGATCGGTTTCTGGGCCACGCCGCTGTCCATCGCGGCCTTGGCGACGGCGGCGGATACCACGTCCATCAGGCGCGGGTCAAAAGGGGCGGGAATGATATATTCGACGCCAAATGTCGGCGCTTTTCCGCCATAGGCCGCGGCCACCTCTTCCGGAACCTGTTCGCGCGCCAGTTCGGCAATGGCATGGGCCGCCGCGACTTTCATTTCCTCGTTGATCCGGGTCGCGCGGACATCCAGCGCACCCCGGAAAATGAAGGGGAAGCCGATGACATTATTAACCTGGTTGGGATAGTCGGAGCGCCCGGTTGCGATAATCGCGTCGGGACGCGCTGCCTTGGCATCGGGCGGGGTAATTTCCGGATCGGGATTGGCCATCGCGAAGATGATCGGCTGCGGCGCCATTTCCTTCACCATTTCGGGCTTGAGCGCACCGGCAGCGGACAGGCCGAGGAAACAGTCGGCACCCTGCAACGCGTCTGTCAGGCTGCGCGCATCGGTATCTATGGCGTGCGCCGATTTCCACTGGTCAACATCGTCGCGGCCCCGGTAGATCACGCCTTTGCGGTCGCACATGGTCAGATTGTCGTGCGGTACGCCGAGGCTCTTGATCAGCGACGCGCAGGCAATGGCTGCGGCGCCGGCTCCGTTGACGACAACCTTGATATCCTCGATCTTGCGGTTGGTGAGCAGGCAGGCGTTGATGAGCCCGGCGGCGGCGATAATTGCGGTGCCGTGCTGGTCATCGTGGAAGACCGGGATGTTCATCCGGTCGCGCAATGTCTGTTCGATGATGAAACAGTCCGGCGCTGCGATATCTTCCAGATTGATGCCGCCAAAACTGGGCTCCATCAGCTGGACTGCATTGATAAACGCGTCTGCGTCTTCGGTATCGAGTTCCAGATCGATGGAATCGACATCGGCGAAGCGCTTGAACAATACCGCCTTGCCTTCCATTACCGGTTTGGAAGCAAGCGCGCCGAGATTGCCGAGACCCAGGATAGCAGTACCGTTGGAGATCACCGCGACCAGATTGCCCTTGGCGGTATAATCATAGGCCTTCGACGGGTCTTCGGCGATGGCGCGGACCGGGACGGCAACGCCGGGTGAATAAGCGAGGCTGAGATCGCGCTGGGTGGCCATCGGCTTGGAGGCAATAATCTCGATTTTCCCGGGACGACCGTGGGAGTGAAAGAGCAAAGCTTCCCGTTCGGAAAATTCTAGATCATTGTCGTTCTGGTCGGCCAAATTCTGTCTCCGGATATGCTGAGAGCGGCTCGATAGTACCGATCACAGGTTCAAGTTTCGTTCGGGACCTACTCTTTTTGTCCCTGAGCCGCAATATCAAGTAAAAATCAATAGGATGCGATCGCTACTCTTTTATGTCCAGCCGCAGTCCGCTATCGCAGGGCCATGGCAATCCAGACTCGGGACAAAGCAGACAAAAAGGCAAAAGAGCCCGCGCCGAAAGCGGCCAAGGTCACGCCGATGATGGAGCAATATTTCGGGCTGAAGGAAAAGGCCGGCGATTGCCTGCTATTTTACCGAATGGGCGACTTTTTCGAGCTGTTTTACGAGGATGCAAAGCTGGCTGCGGCGGCGCTCGATATCGCGCTGACCTCGCGCGGCAAAAATGCCGGAGATTCGATCCCGATGTGCGGGGTGCCCGTACATTCGGCCGAGGGCTATCTGGCCAAGCTGATCCGGTCCGGATTCAAGGTGGCGATCGCCGAACAGACAGAAACCCCGGCCGAAGCCAAGGCACGGGGCGGCTACAAGGCGCTGGTTGCGCGGGATATCATCCGCTATGTGACCGCGGGTACCCTGACCGAAGACAATCTGCTCGATGCGCGCAGCGACAATATGCTGGTCGCGCTGGCCGAGGTGCAGGGCGAGATCGGGCTGGCCGCGGCGGATATTTCGACCGGCAATTTCGAACTGGCGACGATTTCCGACGATGCGCTTGATGCGGAACTCGCCCGGATCGCACCATCGGAAATAATCTGTCCGCCATCGCTGCTGCCACGGCTGCACAAGGCAACCGGCTGGGCGAAAGATAATTTCGACAGTAGCCGGGCCGAAAAGCGGTTGCGCGAACATTTCGGAGTGGCGACGCTCGATGGCATGGGCGAATTTTCGCGGGCCGAACTGGCCACGGCCGGTGGTCTTGTCGCCTATGTGAATCATGTCTCGCAAGGCCATGCTCCCTATCTGCATCCGCCGAAAAGGCGGGAAACGCGGGAATTTCTCTCGATCGACGGCCCGACGCGGGCGAGCCTGGAGATCGACCGGACGCTGGCCGGCGGGCGCGAAGGGAGTCTGCTCCATGCCATCGACCGCACGGTTACACCCGCTGGCGCCCGCTTGCTGGCACGCGATCTGTCCGCGCCCCTGTTTGCCGAACAGCCGATCAATCGTCGGCTCGGACTGGTTCAGTGGTTCCATGACGGCTCGGCGATCCGCGACGATGTCCGCACAGGTCTGAAGGCTTTGCCCGATATCGGCCGCGCGCTTGGCCGGGTGTCGGCAGGGCGAGGCAGTCCGCGCGATCTGGGGCAGATTCGCGATGGACTGGCCGGGGCGCGGCTGTTGCGCGAACGCCTGGCACAACTGGCGGGTCTGCCCGAACTGCTAGACAATATATTGCCGGCGCTGGACGGCCATGCCGCGCTGGTCGATCTGCTCGAGCAGGCGCTGGTCGAGGCGCCGCCCACCGATATGACCAATGGTGGCTATATTGCTACGGGCTTCGATCCCGCGCTCGACGAACTGCGCAGCGCCGGTTCCGACGGTCGGCAGGCGATTGCCACGCTCGAAGCACGCTATCGCGAGGCGACCGGCATCAACACGCTCAAGATCAAGCATAATGCGGTGCTCGGCTATTTCATCGAAGTGCCCGCCCGTCATGGCGACAGCCTGATGGCGGAAAATTCCGGTTTCACCCATCGCCAGACGCTGGCCGGTGTGGTGCGGTTTAACTCGACCGATCTGCACGAAGAGGCGGTGCGCGTGTCGCAGGCCGGTGCCCATGCGCTGGCGGCAGAAGCGGCCCATTTCGAGGAACTGGTCGACAAGGTGCTGGCCCGCAAGCAGGAGATTGGCGAAAGCGCCGACGCGCTGGCCCGGATCGATGTCGCGGCGGCGCTGGCCGAACGCGCCGCCGAGGGGCAATGGTGCCGTCCCGAATTTGTCGATGGCAATGTGCTTGATATCCGGGCCGGTCGTCATCCGGTGGTCGAAGCGGCGCTGTCGGCCAAGGGCGATCCCTTTGTCGCCAATGATTGCTGTCTGGCACAGGACGAGCGGCTGTGGCTGGTGTCCGGCCCCAATATGGGCGGTAAATCGACCTTCTTGCGCCAAAATGCGCTGATCGTCATCCTCGCGCAAGCCGGCGGCTATGTGCCGGCAGCCTCGGCGAGGCTCAGTCTGGTCGACCGTCTGTTCAGTCGCGTCGGTGCATCGGACAATCTGGCGCAGGGCCGCTCGACCTTCATGGTCGAGATGGTCGAGACAGCGGCGATTCTGTCGCAGGCGACCGAGAACAGTTTCGTCATTCTCGATGAAGTGGGCAGGGGCACATCGACCTATGACGGTCTGGCTTTGGCCTGGGCGGTGGTCGAGGCTGTGCACGAGACCAATCGCTGTCGCTGCCTGTTCGCCACCCATTATCACGAACTGACCCGGCTGGCAGACCGGCTCGATTCGCTGTCGCTGCACCATGTGCGCGCGCGTGAGTGGAAGGGCGATCTGGTGCTGCTCCACGAGCTGGCGAAAGGCCCGGCGGACAGAAGCTATGGCCTGGCGGTGGCGAAGCTCGCGGGCATCCCCAGGCCGGTCCTCAACCGCGCCAAGGCGGTGCTCGACAAGCTCGAGGCCGGCAAGGCGGAAACCGGCGGCCTTGCAGCGGGTCTCGGTGATCTGCCGTTATTTGCCGCAAGTCTTGCGGAGGGGGAAGAAAAGTCCGACGGTTTGCGGGAGGCTCTGGGCGCGATCGATGTAGACGCGCTGTCTCCGCGCGAGGCGCTGGACCAGCTCTATGCGCTCAAGTCGCAGCTCGAACAGGAATGAAGATATGAAAAAATGGATCGTAATCCTGCTCGCCGTGGCGATCATCGGCGGCTCTGCCTTTGTCTACAACACCCGCAGCGCTAACGCAGAACCGCTGGAAATCGGTGCTACCGCTCCGGATTTCACCACCACGGGTGCCCTGGCTGGCGAAGCCTTTGAATTTTCGCTGTCCGACAAGCTGAAAAACGGGCCCGTTGTGCTCTATTTCTTTCCCAAGGTCTTTACCGAGGGCTGCACGATCGAGGCCAATATGTTTGCCGAGGCCACCGCCGACTTCAATGCTGCGGGCGCAACGGTCATCGGCATGTCGGGCGATGATATCGAGGGCTTGAAGAAATTTTCCGTTTCCGAATGCCGCAACAAGTTCGCGGTTGCCCCGGCGGACGAAAAGATCATCAACGGCTATCAGGTTCGCATGGCACCCGGCCTCGCGATGACCAATCGGACCAGCTATGTTATCGACCGGCAGGGGAAAATCGTCTTTGTCCATAGCGCGACGAAGCCGCACGGCCATGTGGCCGGCACGCTGGAAAAAGTGAAAGCCCTTTCCGAAAGCTGATTTAACGCTTGCATTTGCGCTGCGCCTGGATTGAAAGATGCCCATGACTGATCACGCACCCGATCCCGCCATGCTCGCCAAAGCGGAAACGCTCACCGATGCCTTGCCCTATCTGCAACGCTATGCGGGCAAGACCTTTGTCGTCAAATATGGCGGCCATGCCATGGGCGATGCGACGCTGGCGCGCAATTTCGCGCAGGATATCGTGCTGCTCAAGGCGGTCGGGATCAACCCGGTGGTCGTACACGGTGGCGGACCGCAAATCGGGGCGATGCTGGCGCGGGTCGGCGTGGAAAGCGAATTTGTCGACGGTCTGCGGGTCACCACGAAGGAAACCGCGGAAATCGCCGAAATGGTGCTCTCCGGCGCAATCAACAAGGAACTGGTCAGCTGGATCGGACAGGCCGGCGGCAGCGCCATCGGCATTTCCGGCAAGGATGGCGGTTTTGTCAAGGCGTCCAAGCTGCGCCGCACCAATCGCGATCCGGACAGCAATATCGAACGGATCATCGATCTCGGCTATGTCGGCGAGCCCAGAAGAGTGGATCGCAGCGTGGTCGACCGGATTTCCGCTGCCGGAATGATCCCGGTCATCGCGCCGATCGGCGTCGGTGACGATGGTGCGACCTATAATATCAACGCCGACACCATGGCCGGAGCCGTGGCCTCGGCTCTGCGCGCGGCGCGCCTGTTCCTGCTGACCGATGTGCCCGGCGTGTTGGACAAGCAGGGCGAGTTGCTGACCGATCTCGACCCGCAAAAGATCCGGGCGCTGGTCGACGAGGGCACGATCTCCGGCGGGATGATCCCGAAACTGGAAACCTGCGTCAATGCGGTGCAGGGCGGGGTCGATGCGGCGGTCGTGCTCGACGGTCGGATTCCGCACGCGATGCTGCTCGAGATCTTCACCAGCAAGGGTGCTGGTACGCTGGTCAAGGACGATTTTCTGCCGGTTGAATAATCCGCCCGCTGTCTTATATTGGTGACACAGTAAAATTCTGGCATAGATGGTGACAAAGCTCTAGTCGCTATGGCAGATTATCGATAAAGGGTCCGACCATGGCATTCGCACTTCTCCAAATTATTTCCATCCTGCTCAATGTGGCGATCACCGTGATCATCGTGCAGGCGATCATGAGCTGGCTGCTCGCATTCAATGTGATCAATCTGCAAAATGACATCGCCCGGGCGATCTGGACCACCCTCGATGCGCTGACCGCGCCGATCTACCGCCCGATCCGTAGAATCATGCCGGATTTCGGAGCCATTGATCTGACCCCGATGGTAGTGATCATCGGTATCATCATCCTGCAGGACGCCATTCTGCCGCCAATCGCTCAGGCGCTTCTCGGTTGACCGCCGCGCAGATCATAGACGGCAAGGCGTTCGCCGTCGGCCTTCGCGAACGGATCAGGGATGCCGTACCGGCCTTTGTGAAACAGACAGGCCGCGCGCCCGGTCTGGCGGTGGTACTGGTCGGCGAAGACCCCGCCAGCCAGGTCTATGTCGCCTCCAAGCACAAGGCGACCATCGCCGCCGGCATGGAAAGTTTCGAACACCGGCTGCCCGCCAATGTTGCGCAGGAAGAGCTGATCGCGCTGGTCGAGCGTCTTAACGCCGATGAGACCGTTGACGGTATCCTGGTGCAATTGCCGCTGCCCGAAGGTCTCGATGAAAAAGCCGTGGTCATGGCGATCGATCCGGACAAGGATGTCGACGGCCTGCACGTAATCAACGCCGGCCGGCTGGCCAATGGCGAAGATGCGCTGACTCCCTGCACGCCGCTGGGCAGCCTGATGCTGTTGAAAGACACTTTGGGTGACCTCACCGGATTGGATGCCGTCGTCGTTGGCCGCTCGATTCTGGTCGGAAAGCCGATGGCGCAGCTGCTGCTTGGGGAAAATTGCACCGTCACCATGGCGCATAGCCGGACTCGCGATCTTCCGGAAGTCGTCCGCCGTGCCGATATCGTTGTCGCCGCCGTTGGCCGGGCCGAAATGGTCAAGGGCGACTGGCTGAAAGACGGTGCCGTGGTTATCGATGTCGGTATCAACCGACTCGCCCCCGAACCGGGCAAGGACAAGGGGCGTCTGGTCGGCGATGTCGCCACAGCCGAAGCCATCGATCATGTCCGGGCGATCACGCCGGTTCCGGGAGGGGTTGGCCCAATGACGATTGCAGTGCTATTGCGCAATACGCTGGTCGCTGCATCTGCGCGCGCCGGACTGGAAAAACCGGAAGGTCTCTAATGCGAATATTTGCCGTTATCGGAATCGCGCTGATCCTGACGAGCTGTGCGAGTGGTGGCGGGCGTCCAAGCGACCGGGAACGCTATGACAGGGTGATGGGCAAGGCCGTCGCCAATCCCAGCGCCATCGTGAAGGCCGAACTGTCCTTTGCCCGACTGGCGCAGGAAGAGGGGCAGTGGTCCGCCTTTCGGAAAACCGCTGCCGACGAGGCGATCATGTTCACGCCCGGTCTGGTCAACGCGCAGCAATGGCTGAAAGGCAAGGCCGATCCGGCGCAGGCCGTCGACTGGCAACCGCATAAAATCTATATGTCCTGCGACGGCAGCATCGGTGTGTCCACCGGTGCCTGGCAAAGCGCGAGCGGAACCACCGGCCATTTCACCACCATCTGGCATCAGGAGAATTTCGGCAAGCGCAAGCCCGGAAAAGATGTGGAGTGGAAATGGATATTTGATGATGGCGTGCCGTTGACCGCGCCGCTGGCAGAACCGGATTATGTCGAGACCGAGGTCGCTTCGTGCAAGACCAAGGTTCCGGCCGGCTTCCCCCCGACAGAACAAGCCGGTGCGGGTCGGTCAGGACGGTCTGCCGACGGCAGCCTGATCTGGAACGCTTCGTCTGTTGATGGCGGCGGGCGCATCGTTTTTGTAGACCTTGCGCAGGATGACGGCAGCTTCAAGCGCGTGCATGAATATAAGGTCGACGCACCGGCACCATGATCGAACTCTTCATCTCTGCCTTCATCACTTTTTTCGTGGTGATCGATCCGCCCGGCTGCGCACCGATCTACGCCAGCCTGACCAGCAGCGCGCCGCCGCGCGATCGCCGGATCATGGCCATTCGCGCCATTTTTGTTGCCGCGATCATATTGCTGGTCTTTGCCCTGTTCGGCGAGCAGATGCTGAGCGCGCTGGGCATCAGTCTGGACAGTTTCCGCATCGCCGGCGGGATCATGCTGTTCCTGATCGCGCTGGAAATGGTGTTCGAAAAACGCACCGAGCGGCGCGAAGACCGGGCGCAGGAAATTATCGAACAGCCCGAGATCGAGGATGTCTCTATTTTCCCGATGGCCATGCCGATGATCGCAGGACCGGGGTCGATTGCCGCCGTGATGCTGCTGACGTCGCAGCATGACGGTATCGACAATGCGCTTGTGATCCTCGGTGCCTTGGTCACGGTTCTGTTGCTGACCCTGTTCGGTCTGCTTGCAGCCGGCCCGTTGATGCGGGTTCTCGGCAACAAGGTCGAGGCGGTGATTACGCGTGTTCTCGGTGTGCTGCTTGGCGCGCTCGCGGTGCAATTTGTCGTCGACGGGCTGAACGCCAGTTTCTGACGGGACAGGCGATGGTGACGGGCTAGGAGTGGCCGGTCATTTGTTGATCACCCCGGTCTGCACCAGCACCTGAAAAGCCCGCTCGGCCAGCACCGGATTGGTGATCAGCCGCTTGAGCAACTGTTCCTGGCTTTCATCAGAATCATTGCCGTAGGTTGCAACCAGCCGGTCCCATGATGCGCGCGAATCCTCGATCCGGCCGTTTTTGGCATAGACCATGGCCATTGCGACGTCATAAAAAGGCCCGACGCCCGTGCTGGACGGGACAATTTTTTCCGCGACTTCCAACGCCTGTGCATCCTTCCCTTCCGCCAGCAGCATCAGCACGAGAGCCGTTTCGGCCAGAAGCGACCCGCGGGGATCCAGCGCGATTGCGCGTCTCAGATAACGGGTGGCGTCGGGGTCCCCGCAAGCAAAAAGAAAAGCACCGGCCTGTGCCTGTATCGCGGCTTCATATGGATCCAGTGCCACGGCCTTCTCGGCGAATTCCTTGCCCCTAATACAATTGCCATTGAAGAAGCTCGATCGGGCGAGCGCAAAATTGGCCGACGCATTCTCCCTGCCGCGCACCATGGCGCGCCGCGCATATTCCAGGCCCTGCTCGGGATCGGGCTCTCTGCCGGTCGCTTCTTTCCGCAGAAAGGCAATGAACGAGGCGGCCGCGAGAATCTCGCTGTCATACGGGTCGATCGCCAGCGATTGCCTGATGCAGGATTCTACCACCGGCAACAGGTCGGGATCGCGGTTGGCCCGATAGCTGTCGAAGCGAAGCAGGCAGGGATAACCGATCATCGCGCTATCCGGCAGTCTTTTACGCTGGTCGGTCGCTACCAATCCGAAAATGCCGGTGATCCGGCTGGAAACAGGGCCGAGCTGGTCCGGATAATCCGCCGGCGAATCCGGCATTTTCACGGTCGTTGACCAGATGGTCTCGCCCTCGATCAACGACGTCAGCTGAAATTTTATCTCCGGGCCGCTCCGGCCCGGGACGATATGGCTTTCAAACAGATAGGCATTCTGCCCCCTGATCGAAGCGACATCCGGTTCGACAGCCGCCGCCAGCCGCACTTGTGAGGAACGGGCAAATGTCCCTTCAAAAAATTCCTCGATTCCGGCGGATCTGTCGTCTTCTGCTATGCGGGGTTCGGCATCTGAGGCGGCGATATATATTTTCGGCGGCAGGGTGTTGTGTTCCGTTAACATACCCGTCCGGTTGTCGTCCGGGTCGGTCGGTTTCAGTAGCCAGATCAGGCCTGCCGCTGCGATCAGCAGGAGGATGGCCAGCGCGATCCGGATCAGCCGATTGTCGAACCAGCGGTCCCGACCGCGCTCGGTGGGCGACGGCTTGTCGGGGGCGGAGTTTTTCCCATCCGTCGGCTGCGGCCCCTCATCAACCGCAATTTTTACGGCATAATGGCCGATCGGGATATGTAGCCGGGTCGCGCTCTTGTGCGCGCTATAATAAGTGCCGAGCATCTTGCGCAGCCGGCCGACCTGTACGCGCGGGTAACTGTCGGCCTGGACGTCAAAATCTTCGCTGCGACCGAGTCCGTCTACGGCAACCTGATAGGCCTTGGGCGGGGTGTCCGGGTTGGAAATTGATTCTTCGACCAGATAGCTCAGCAATTGTGACATGACTGGCGAGCGGATGAAATCCGGCGATTGCAACAATTTATGCGTTTCAGCGCGGAGCAGCTTTACCCGTTGCTCTTCCGTAATCGGTGAGGCCACTACTCCGGTCTCCCTTTGATCGCGGCCTTATCAGAGCGGTTCGACAGCTGCACCATCATTTTGGTCACTCGAACGACACCCAGTCGCGCAGGCTGATCCAGCCTTCGCTGCCGACAATGATATGGTCGTGCACGGTCAGCCCCAGTTCCTTCGCGGCCTTGAGCAGCCTGCGGGTTGCGTCGATATCGCCTTCGCTCGGTTCGGGATCGCCAGATGGATGATTATGAGCAAGAATCAGCGCGCTGGCATCCACGGTGAGCGCGCGCTTCAATATTTCGCGGGGATAGATAGGGGCTTCGGATATTGTGCCTCTGCTGACGACTTCGTCGCGGATAAGGCGGTTCTTGCTGTCGAGAAACAATACCCGGACTTCCTCGACCGGGAGGCGTGCCATTGCGACGATCAGATATTCGATCACGTCATCGGCTCTGGATAGGCAAACCCGGTCCAGCATCCTGTCTTTCGAAGAAACCAGCATGGCCTCGCGGACCAGCGACAGAATGGCCTGGGCAGTCGCGCTTTTGGCCGGCCGCGAATCGGAATGCAGAACCGCACCAATAGAGCCGAACTCGGCAATCAGTGCCGATGCAACCGCCGATGCATTGTCTATTTTGGCAAGCTGGAAAAGTCGCTCCAGGATCTGTCGGCCCCGAATTGCCGAAGCCGTTGCTGATGACGGTAGGTGCCGATCGCCAGCACAATCAGCATCGGATAGGCCCAGAAAGCCGCTATTACATAATAGGCCTGAGGAAGAAGTTCCGGAATAATCATCAGGGGTATATGCGAGAGCACTTGAATTACCTGCATGGAGCATAGCCATAACGTCCAGTATCTTTCTGCATGTAATGCCAGTCCAACGAACGCGGCCAGCATTGCCATGTCACTAGTCAATATGCCGATTTCAAGCTGGGTGAATCGAAGGTTTGAAAGGGTGGCCGCGATCATCGACAAAGCTATTCCGACGATGAAGATAATCACGGCCCGTCTTTCAGGCGCCCCGCCTTTGATTGTCGAATAAACACAAACGACAATTAAGAGGGAGAAAAAGAATTCGATCCGACCCATTATTCCCTAACCGGACCAAATTATGCTGGCACGGTCAAGGTTTGCTTGATTTGCTTACGCGCTTTCGACGACACGGAGCGGTGCCGAGGTCTCGGTGGACGCCGAAGCAGGGTTAGGTGGGCATTCGGCAAAATCACCCCAGCTTACCGTGCGCAATCCAGCTTCTTCGCGGTCAGCGGCAAGATGCGCATGCGCCTCGACGACTTCGCGGTACGACCGGGCCGTCTGGGCGGCGGCCGCGATCAGCTTCTCGGAAGCATCAACGCCTGCGGTCAGCGAAAAACGGGTGCCGGGGGCCATGCGAGCAGCGGCGATGTTGCTCATCAGCTCGCCCATCTGGACCATGGTCAGGTTGAGGGATGTTTCGACTTCCTTGATCTTGGTGGCAATCGGACGGGCGGCTTCAATACGTTGGTTCAGCATGTGAATCTCCGGACGCCGGCGGGTACCGGCGCTTAATAGTGACAAAACATACAGAGATTCAGCTCGGATCCAGCAACCTGCTCACAACCATTGCGGCGAGACAGACGAAGGCAAATGAGAAGGCAAGTTTGACCGACAGGTCGGCAATTGCCCAGATTCGCGCTTCCTTGCTTAGATCGTTACTCGTTTCTCCCTGCTTGCGGAACGGCACCGAAAGTAACGAGTTGGAGAAAGTGGAATATGACTGATAAGCCGATTGCACTTCCCTGACCCTGTCCGGTGTCGCTGCCTGTTGTCCAGGCAAGGGATAAATTGCGTCGGATTTCGGCTTTTGCACAATCCCAATATTCTTGGGCACAAAAAATTTGGGTGCCAGATTTTCATGATCGGCGAGCATCCGGGCCGCCGCCTTACTGCTCGTAACCTGCAGTTTCTGCCGCGCCGAGCGTAGCCGTTCGTTGATGACGTTGGGAGTCACGTCAATCTCCTGGGCCGCGGTTTTCGCATCATGGCCCAGCAAAAGAAGGTGAAGAACCTCCTTTTCTTTATCGTTCAAATTGTCGCAAGCGGCTTTTGTCATTTTACAATCTTAAATCAGGGGCGATCATTTGGCAAAAAGATTGGTCGGCTAGATGGCTAACTGTCCGATCTCATTGGGTAACAAATATATTCCACCGGGTTAAGGAGGGGTAAAAGCCGATGTTACCGCTACAAAGCGTAAACGAAACTCACTAATTTAGCATTAACTCCCCCGAATTTCTGCCGGTTCCCGGCGGGTAACGTTAACGTGTTACGCCATGGGGACGGTGACACGGTTTGAAACTCATGTTTATCCGTCCAGCGGTGCATATTCATAGGCGTTCGGCAAGGAGCCCCTGGCGGTGGCTGGTTTGGAACGGCAACATTTGAGTCTCGCTTTGCGGATTTCGAATCTGTTTCCCACCAAATCCGTCATCGGATGGAGTGAATGGAATATTCTGGTCAATATTCTCTCGCTGCATCAGGGTTTCGGGCCAGTTTGAAGGAAGTTTTTTCACCCGTTTGGCTTCGTTCAGACATTCCAGTCCGGGTTGATCCATTACCTCCCATGAAGTGGATCAACCCGGAGATGGATTAACGGTCCGTACCGAGCGGACCAGATAGCTTGGCGTTTGGCAGTTCAGAGTAGTGTAGTGAATATGAACGTATTGAATAGATTGCAGCAAAAGGCATTGAGCCAGAGAGAAAGAGAACTGATTCTCGGGAATCTGGTGACTTGGGGCTGCATCTTTTCGGCTGTGGCACTGGCGATTGCCTTTGTTCCCTTGCTTGCGGCGGAAACCGAACATAATGCGCTCACCTCCAGCGCCGAAGCCCATCAGTTGGAAGCGGACAGCGACCAGAGCTGACTTTCGGCAGGATGATCTAGGGCAGGCAGCCTCTGCCCCTGACCCATTTCACGATCGAAGCGATTCGCAACCCGCCGAACAGCCTTGTCCAGCGCAGAGCTGGGCTGATGTCCGGATCGATTCTCGAATATTCACTGGCGGCCAAAAGTTAGCCGGTTTGAGGCCGGTCTATAGCCGGCGCGCCTCTTCCACCAGCATCACCGGAATGCCATCGCGAATCGGATAGGCAAGCCCGGCGGCTTCGCTGATCAGTTCGCTTGCCTCCTTGTCATGCACAAGCGGTGTCCGCGTCATTGGGCAGACCAGAATTTCAAGCAGTTCGGGGTCGATACGCCGCTGCCGGTCGCCGGAGGGTGCAGGCGCACGGTTGTTCATTGCAATGTGACCCGGTCATCGTCGCCGTCCTGCCGTCCGAAAAACTGCAGCAGTTGGATGATCAGTTCGGCGCGGTTGGCCAGCCCGTCGACTTCGAGCAAGGCCTGTTTCGACGCCGCATCAAAAGGCGCGATCTGGGCAATGCCGTTGACGAACGCCATATCGTCGAGTCGGCCGATACTGTCCCAGTCTACCTGATAGCCCTGCAGCTCGGCAAACTGGCGCGATTCGAGTTCCAGCGCAGCGCGTTCCGCACTCGCCAGAACTTCGCCGCGTTCGAGATCTTCCTCAATCTCGGCCCGGACCTGACGAAAAGCCGTGGATGCATCGATTTCTTCGGTGATGCGAAACCGTGCCACCCCTTCCAGCACAACATTGAAACGCCCGTCGTCAAGCGCCTCGATGTCGATGATCTTGCCGAGGCAACCAACGTCGAACAAAGCCGGGTGGTTGCCCGCTTCTTTCGGCTGGACCATACCGATCTGCCGGTCCCGCGCCATCGCGTCATTGATGAGCGCGCGATAGCGTTCCTCGAAGATATGCAGCGGCAGGTGCATGCCGGGAAACAGCAGCGCTCCGGCCAGCGGAAAAATCGAGAGCCTTTTGGTTTCGCTCATCCGAACAGCACGGCGCTGAGCTTGCGGCGGGTCGCGGCGACCCATTCGTCTTCCAGGCCAACCATTTCGAACAGCGACAGCAGCTTCTGGCGCCCGGCGCCCTCGTTCCAGTCCCTGTCGGCGGCGATGATCGACAGCAGATGCTCTGCGGCGGCATCATGGTCGCCGTTGGCGATCAGCGCGCCGGCCAAATCAAAACGCGCCTGATGATTCTTCTCATCGGCTGCTACGGCCGCCTGCAGTGCCTCCAGCGCGCCGGCGTCCGGCTTGTCCTTGGCCAGTTGCAGCGTCGTCTGCGCCCGTTCGATCGCCGGATCGCTGCGCAACTCTTCCGGCAGGCCGGCCAGCGCGGCTTCCGCCTGCTCTATATGGTCAGCGGCGACCAGTGCGCGAATCAGACCGCCGACCGCCTCGACATTGTCCGGCGCCATGTCGGCAATCTGGGCGAACACCCCGGCGGCGCGCTCGGCGTCGCCTTCGGCCAGCACGTCCTCACCCATGGCGAGCAGGGGCGCGATATCCTGTTTCGGCTCTTCGCCGCCGCCGACCGGCAATTGTGCGAGCAGCTGGTCCAGTGCGCCGGTCAGCTGGCTTTCCGAACGCGCGCTGGTCAGATCTGCCACCGGCTTACCCTGAAAAATCGCATAAACGGTGGGAATCGACTGCACCTGGAACTGGGCAGCGATAAATTTATTCTCGTCGACATTGATCTTGGCCAGAACGACGCCCTTGTCCGCATATTGGGCGGCGACCTTTTCGAGCATCGGGGCCAGCGCCTTGCACGGACCACACCATTCCGCCCAGAAATCGAGAATCACCAGCTTGTCCATGCTGGGTGTCACGACCTCCCGCTGGAAGACCTCTACCGCTTTCTGTTCTTCAACCGTCAGTCCTGCTGTTGCCACATCTTGCTCCTGTTATGGCGCGGGACCAAATGCCCGGACTCGCGCCCAAATCGTTTAACTTGTGCGCTTTATGTGGGGTCAGAGGAGGCAAAGCCAAGGATATTTTTGCATTTGTAGCGATAGAGAGGTGAATTGGGGCTTGCGGGGTATAAAAACCCATGCTAACCGCGCGCCTCAACTGCTGCTGACCAAGTGATTACCCGAGTGTCGCAGCAACGCCGAGCGGGCGTAGCTCAGGGGTAGAGCACAACCTTGCCAAGGTTGGGGTCGAGGGTTCGAATCCCTTCGCCCGCTCCAGATTTTCTAAGAAAATCAGTAACTTGCTAGGGCATTCAAAAATGCCTCTCGGGCTAAAAAAGCTCGGGCTACAACCGGGCTACAACCGATTGCGGAAGCTTTGATGTCCGAAAATTCGGCTAGTGGCTATCGCGAGAATTGAGCGAGGTGCAGCTTCGATGGGATCGCCCACGTTTAGCTGACCGATTCCCGTTTGATGAGGCGGCGGTATCAGCACCCACCCTTCAACCTCTCGCCATTCAAGCGTGAGTCCTGCATCTAGAACAGCGATGACCGATCTCGATCCAGCAACTGCGGCCGCCGCCGACTTCTACGACCAGCACTACGCTTGCTGCAAACCTCTCTTCCTCGAACCCGGAATGAGATGCACACTCGGTAGCCCTGATCGTCCGAAGCACTGCCGCTTCTGTGGCCTCAGCGAACCCGAGGTTCAGTTCAAGACCGATGCCCATGCGCTACCGGCAGCCTTTGGCCGGATCGGCCTGTTCAGCAACTACGAGTGCGACGCCTGCAACAGCTATTTCGGTAAGGGAATCGAGAACGATCTGGGAAACTGGACCAAGCCCATGCGGACGCTCATGCGCATTAAGGGCCGCAGCGGCGTTCCGACCATCAAGGAGCCTGGCGGTGGCAAGGGTTGGCGAGTCGAATACTCCACTGGAGCCTTCCAGCTCAGCGAGTATGAGGGCGACCCCCATTTTACGATCGACGAACAAGCAAAGCAGCTCCGCTTCGAGCTTCACCGCGATCCCTATATCCCGGTCGCCGCACTCAAGGGGCTCGTGAAAATCGGCCTGACCCTGCTTCCTGAAGTCGAGTTGGCCCATTTCTCCGAGACGTTCGACTGGATACGCAACCCCGATCATAGTCAGAGTTTCGTCGCGGAATTTCCAATCATCCGCACCTTCATTTCGGGTCCGATGCCCAACGACAAGGTGACGCTGATGTTGCTGCGCCGCCGGTCGGGCGTCACCACGGTCCCCTATGCCTTCTATGTGATCGGCCTCGGCAACGAGGTGCTGCAAGTCTTCATCCCGTCGCTCTCCCAAGACCAATGCATCAACGGACAACCGCTGAGTCTGGTGCCATTTCCGACACCGGGATCGTTCGACGCGAAGGCTTATGGGCGCCCCAGGGTGAACACCATCGACCTTACAGGGCGGGAAACGGTTCGCGGCGAGAAGGTGCCCGCGACCTTTGGTTTCGACGGCATCGTCCAACCCGAAGCGGATAGCAACGCCGGGGGTGCTGGACAATGATCGCCACGCCGATCGACGTGTGGAACGTCGCAACTTTCGACCAGGGCATTAACGAAAGGCTGCGGGGAGCGTCCGACCTCATACGCAAATACTTTGAGACCGACCGGCGCCAGCAGCGCGAACGCACCCTGTCGCACCATTGCGGCCCGCCCCCGAGCAATCCCTTCGCTGCCGGGTTCCTCAAATTTCAGGAGGAGTTGTCGGCCCAGATCGCTGACCGGACGATCCGAGCCTGGCACTATACGCGCCTGATGGATGATGAGGCTGACGCAATCATCGTGCGCGGTGCGGTGCCCTCGACGCTAGAGACAATCAAGGCCCGCCTCGACCGCCAGGTCGGCGCCGGATTGTTCACCTCCGAGATGGCCGACGCCCTATTCACTGCCAGCCCCTTTCACGGCAGCCAGCACGATGCCCGCGCGGGGAAATTCTGGTTGACGTCTCTTCCAAGGACGATCGACGATGGCGGTGTCGAACTGCTGCTCTCAAGCTGGGGTGGCGAAGCCGTCTATTTTTGGCAGGATGACGAGATGCTCCAGGCGCAACTCGCAACCCTCGGCCGACCAAGAGTGATCGAGGCCGCGGTGCCACTTGCCCTGACCAATCATCGCTATGACGCGAGTTGCGCGCTGGTGGCGAGCTTCGCTCGAACGCTCGGCTGCCAGACCGACACTCCCTCCTTCGACCTCTATGTGACACAGCCACTCGGTCCCGAGGCAATCCTTGCCGTCCACAGTGAGGGGGACATGATCTTCGACCAGATCGGGCGCGGCTATCCTACGGACTTTGCCTCGGACATATAGCGCCGAACGGCTGTGGAACGCTAAACTTCTGGCGCTCGCCCGGCTGGGATCAGATTTCCTTTTCGGGAGCCGAAGCCCTGTAGCCCCACGCCCGCAATCGTCGGGCACGCATGGGTGACTTGCCCGCGATCCGCGTCAGAGCCTCCTGGAGCGATGATTTCATGGACGGGTCTTCGTGCTCGTGGCGTGCGGCGATCTGTAGCGCCGTTTGGACGACCAGACGCAAATCCTTGCCCTCCGTTTCCTCAATCATGGCCTCGAAGGCGTCGATGGTAACATTCGCCAGAAGCCTGACGTCCTCATCCCGCCAAGGCTCGCCTCGGCCAATGGCCAGCAGCACCCCCTTGGGATCGCGCTCATCCTTGAAGCTCGACTGCCGTGCCTCAAACGCGGCTTTCAATGTCGGATCGACAGGCGCGTCCGTTGAAAAATGGTGATAGC
Organism: Sphingorhabdus sp. 109; assembly: GCF_902506555.1. Classification (GTDB taxonomy): domain Bacteria; phylum Pseudomonadota; class Alphaproteobacteria; order Sphingomonadales; family Sphingomonadaceae; genus Parasphingorhabdus. The sequence continues at coordinate 79,093 of NZ_LR732707.1, forward strand.
TCAAATCGAAGAAGCGGGGATCGTCAGGCTGTGCCGCAGTGTAAGCACGAGCAAGCTCATCAGCCTCATCGTTGCGGCCGAACTCGCGCAAGAACAATATGGTGCCATTGATGTTAAGAGAGTCGATCGTGGCTAGGTTTTCCATTGCGCTCTGGTAAAGCGTATCGAGCACCACTTCGTCGTCGTCCGTCAATGACTCGTGATAGCGGTCCCAAGCTCGGGCGAAACTGTTGTCGCGGCTGTTGCGGTTCAGCGCTTCCTCTAGGATCTTCGCCTCTTTCAGCAAGCGAGCTTCGTCAAAATAGCCGGCCGAAACGCCCTCGAAGATCGTTCGGTCGAAATCGTCCGGGTGCGAGAATGGCAGCGCGGAGAGCTGATCGCGCCATCGCACTATCTCATCTGTGGGGTCGTTGTCGCGATCTTGCATGGCTGCGATGAGCGCATTGTAACTCTGGATAAACTCCATCGGCGGCGCGTGATCGCGCTCAAACACTGCCCAGCCGGACAGCAGGCAAGCTGTGACAGCCTGTGTCAGAACTTCCGGGCGATAGGGTTGCAGATAGCCGGCGAGCCGATGTGCGAGCCGTTCGATCTTCTTGATGACGCGGATATTGGTGATGCCGAGCGCGACAACGCCGCCCCGTAGCAGGGCACTCACGGGCTCATCATCGACGATGGCGATCCTGGCCGCTTCCTCAGCGGTCGGGGCGAACACGATGGATGTGTCGATCGCTTTTTCCAGCAGGCGTTCGAAATCCTTCCGCTTCTCCTGTTCCATCGCTTCATCGTTGAGCAGCAGCACGACACGGCAGTTGCGCTGCTCCTTCAGAAAGGAAACGAGCCCCAATACATCACGCGGCGTCAGATCCACGCCCGCACGTTCGAGATCATCGAGGCAAACGAGCCGGTCGCGCACCAGCAGGAAGGCGGATCGCGCCAGGGCGTTTCCAATCTCGCCAAATCCCACGGCACTGAGAGCCGGGCCGATCCAGCCCCGCGCCTGCCGCCCGACGGATTTTCCTTTCTTGATCAGCGCCCCGAATGTTTCGGCATCGGGGCCGGTAAGCGCCTGTGCGGGTGAAACCGTGCTCTCGAAGATCGCATAGCGCAAGTCGTCGAGTGAATTGAGGCCGAACAGGGAAACGTAGGCATAGTCCTGTTGGTAGAGATCGCCGCTTTCCTGGGCCTTTTCGAGATAATGGCGCCAAGCGTAAGTCTTGCCAACACCCCAGCGCCCCTTGATGCACAGAACCTCAGCATCCTTGCTGGCGAGGAATCGCTGAATCTCTTTGATGACCAATTCTGCGGACATGCCTGCTTCTATCCGGCTCGGGTCGCTGACGGTAGGCCCAAACCGGCAACGGCGGTTCGCGTCCGATTGAAAACACGATGGGCGTGAGGGGAAAGCGTTCCCCTGATCGGGAGCCCGATGGTCTCCCGCTACCCCTTCGAGCGGGGACACCCCGCAACGCCCCGTTCGGCGCCTCCGCGCCGATCCGTAAATCCGTTTGGGCGGATTTGCGTCTTTCCTGAATCTTCGGAGATCGGGCCAGGGCGTTCGCCGGCCCGATCGCGTTTGTTTGTGACTCTCCCCGTCGGTGGGGTGGGCGGGCGCGTCCTTTAGGCCCGCCGCGCCGGGGCGCAACGCGCGGCAAGCCGCGCTTACCTCCTCTGCGTTCCAGCCCTTCGGGTGCGCCCCGGCTCCGCCGGCGGGCCTGCCGGTCGCTCTTTCGCCGCCCACCCCATTCCGGGGTGAGTGCGGTTTGAAGGAGTAAGGAAGATGAACGCTGTTACCCCAACGACCGCTGTTGAGCCTGTGTCGGGCATCGAGATTTTCGTGCCGCTGAACAAGCTCAAGAAGTCCCCCAAGAACGCCCGCAAGGTGCCGCATGGCGAGGCCGCCATCGAGGCGCTGGCCGCTTCCATCGAGCATAAGGGCTTGATCCAGAACCTTGTGATCGAACCGGAAATGAAGAGCGAGAAGCCGACCGGCGCCTATTTCGTCACTGCTGGCGAAGGCCGCAGGCTGGCCTATCTGTTGCGCGCCAAGCGCAAGCAGATCAGGAAGAACCACCCGGTTCGCTGCCGCCTCGACACCGAGAACGACCCGTCCGAGATCAGTCTGGACGAGAACGTGACCCGGACCCCGATGCACCCCGCCGATCAGTTCGAGCGGTTCCGCGAGCTTTCCGAAGACAAGGGATGGGGCGCGGAGGAAATCGGCGCGCGGTTCGGCGTGTCGGGCGGTGTGGTGAAGCAGCGGCTTCGCCTTGGCGCTGTCAGTCCGAAGCTGTTGCAGGTCTATCGCGAGGACGGGCTGACCTTGGATCAGCTTATGGCCTTCGCCATCACCGAGGACCACGCCCGGCAGGAGCAGGTGTTCGAGAACCTGCACCACAACCGGGAGCCGTGGATCATTCGGCGCGACATGACCGCCAACAACGTGCCCGCCGATGATCGCCGTGCGGTGTTCGTCGGGGCCGACGCCTATATCGAGGCGGGCGGCAACATCATCCGCGACCTGTTCAGCGAGGATCGAGGCGGTTTCTTCGAGGATGCGGGCTTGCTCGACATGCTTGCCGTCGAGAAGCTGCGCGAGGTCGCGGACGGAGTGCAGGCCGAGGGGTGGAAATGGGTTGAGGCCCATATCGACTATCCCCACGCCCACGGTATGCGGCGCTTCTATCCGCAGGCCGTGGACCTGTCCGACGAGGACGAGGCCCGGCTTGAGGCCCTGTCCACCGAGCATGACGAGCTTGCCGAAGGCTATTCGTCCTATGACGAAATGCCCGAGGACGTGGCGGCGAAGCTGGAAGCAGTGTCCGATGAGATCGACGCCATTTCGGCCAAGCGTTACGCCTACGATGCCAACGTGATCGCACATGGCGGGGCGTTCGTGGTGCTTCACCATGACGGCACGGTCAGGATCGAGCGGGGTTTCGTGCGTCCCGAGGATGAGGCGCTTGCCGATCCGCAGCCCGAGGACGAGGTGGAAGCCATCGACCCGGAGGCCGTGGAGGATGAGCAGGCCGAGGACGGCGACGAGGACGTTCAGGATTTCGAGGATGAGGACGAGGAACCGGGCAAGCCCATTTCCGACAGCCTCATTCGCGACCTGTCCGCCCACCGGACGCTGGCCCTTCGCGTGGCGCTTGGCGAGCAGCCCGGCATTGCGTTGATCGCCCTGACCCACACGCTCACGGCGCAACTGTTCTACAGCTACGCCGAGGCCGGTTGCCTTGAAATCCGTCCGACCGTGACCCCGCTTGGTGGTCATGCGGCGGGGATCGAGGATACGCCGCTGGCGGCGCGGGCGAGCGAGGCGCATGACGCATGGGCCGAGCGCATGCCGCGTGACGTGGCCGACCTGTGGGGCTTCATCGTCGCACTGGACGATGAGCAGCGGCTGGCGTTGCTGGCGCATTGCGCGTCCCGCACCGTCAACGCCCTGCGCCTGCCGTGGGATCGCAAGCCCCGGACGCTGCAAACGGCGGACAGGCTGGCGAGCGCGCTGGCGCTGGACATGGCGAAGGACTGGACGCCGACCGTGGGCAGCTACCTTGGCCGTGTCACCAAGGCGCATATCCTTGAGGCCGTGGCCGAAGGGGTGTCGGAGGATGCGGCCCGCCGTATCGCGGACAAGAAGAAGCCGGACATGGCCGAAGCCGCCGAGCAGCGTCTTGCCGGGAAGGGCTGGCTTCCCGCTGTGTTGTGGACGCCGGAACCGGAGGCCGAACCCGTCGAGACGGAGGACGCCGAAGGGATCGCGCAGCCGTCCGAAGCGGAGGCCCGCGATACCGGAGCGCAGGACGGCGAGGCCGTGGAGGTCGAGGCGGTGGAGCTGCCGACCGAACCCGAAGCGGTGGACGAGGAAGCCGCCTACTCGGTTGCTGCTGAATAGGTGATGGAGCCGGGGCCGCTCTGGCGGTTCCGGCTTCCCTTTTCCCCACGGCCAGACAATTCGCGGCCGCGCCCCTTACCGGGCGCGGCCGCTCTGTCATGGGATGATCGTCGCTCGCCGGGCATGGCCCGGCTCGCGTCTATGAATCCTCACTCAGCAGGCTCTCGAAGTCCCGACCGCCGTAGAAGATCCCGACAATGACGACCGCCGTGTCTTCCACCGCAAAGGCGATGGTGACACGACGCCGCCAGGCCGTCGTTCGCAAGCCGGGCCGCAGATCGTCGCGCATCGTGCCGCGCCGGGGAAAGCTGGTCAGCTTGCCGATATGATCGAGGATGCCATCGGTGAAGCGTTGCGCGATGTCCGGGGACGCGGCGGCAGCGATATAATCGTAGATGGCATCGAGATGGTCACGCGCTTCCGGCGTGAGGATAATGGAATGTCCCACGTTCAGCCGCGCTTGACGGCTCGCTTGTGTCGCTCGGCCAGACCGGCCCGCACGTCGTCGAGCGGAATGCCGCGCGAGGGATCGGCCTTGTAGGCGTCATAAGCGGGGACGACCTCATTGCGCAGCCATTGCTCGACGGCCCGGTCGCGCGCCTGGAGCGCGCGCAGCCCGTCGCGGATCACTTCGCTTTCGCTGGCATACTCGCCCGACGCCACCTTGGCACGGACCTGCGCCGCCATGTCGTTCGGCAGCGTTACGCTGAACTGTTGAGTCGTCCGCATGGATAGCACTCCTTACGGGTAGGATTTAATCCTATTCGTCCGAATCTTCAAGGTTGCTCGCCGCAGCCTTACGCGAACAGGCCGGGCAACTCCGGCATGGGCTCGCCGTGCGCCATCGCACGCGCCGCATTGCCGGGCGCGGCCACCGTCACCCATTCCACGCTCCAGTCGAGCCGCAGCACATCGCTGTCGCCGTCGCGCTGAATCCGCACGATCCCGGCGCCTTCCTCGCTGACAGCGAACCGGCAATCATCATCCTCGCCATAGGCCGCTTCGATCAGTGTCCCGTCCGAGAAGCTAAGCCAGCAGCGCCCGGCGCTGTCGGCCGGAACCGCCAGATCGGCTTCCACATCGCCCATGACCTTCAATCTCGTGCGGCCCTGGCCGCGGATCATCACGCTCATACGCCGTTCCTCGATCTCGATTCGGAAAGGTGCAGTATGGAACAAAGGACGAACATCATGCAATGTGAAGTGTCGCCATAGTCGGATGGCGGGGAAGGGAGCGCCCCGCCCATTCCGGGCGAGACGCTGCGCCGACCAGCGCGGTCAACCCATATTCGCCAGCAGTCCCGGCCCCGAATCCGGCGCCAGGCCGGCATCGCATCGACCGGGCCTGAGCCTGTCTGAAACGTAGGCCGCGCCCCTCCCGCTGGTTTTCCGCCAGACGCCGCCGCGCTCCGCTGCATCGACCGCAACAACGCGAAAGCCGGCGCCACGTCGCCCTGCACCTCGCCCGCGCGAAACCCGCCCATCACGCCTGCCTCGGGCACCAGACCATCGCCGGCGCCGCCACGGCCGGCGGCGGCAAAGCTGCCGCAGAACATCCCGTCAGCGCCATGATCTTGCACGTCGCCGCCGCCACGCGGCCTCTCGAAAGGCTTGTCTGGCCGAAGCCCGCCCGTCTTCCCGCAACGGCGCCGGGCGATTTTTTTCCGCCGCCGGCCATGCCGGCTTTGCATCGCGAAAGCAAAAAAACCGCCCGCCGCCGCCAGCCACTCCGTTCCGCCCTGCGGGTGCGGGCCGGTCGTCCCCCGTCCGATCGACAGCCATCGAGGCCGCGACAGGCGCGGTTCCGAGGCAAGAAAGGACTGACGTTATGATCTGCGGAAACTTCACTACCACCGACCACGGCTTCTCCGGCGAAATCCGGTTCTTCGGCAAGCGCGAACAGGTCGTGCTCCTCCCGATCGAGGGCCAGGACAACGAGAAGGCCCCACACTTCCGCATCGTCGCAGCCGACGACGAGCGGATCGAGTTCGGCGCCGCCTGGCGGAAAACCAGCAAGGAGAAGCGCGACTACATCTCGTTCAAGCTCAATCCCGTCGTTGCTCAGCCGGTCTATCTCCGGCTTTTCGAGTCCGAGACGGTGGCCGGCGAATACGAGCTGCTCGCAAGCTGACCGGCTCCGCGCCCCGCCCGAAATGGGCGGGGCGCTCTCTTTCCTTCCAGCTTCTTAGGAAAGGGCCGCCAGATGCTCTCGACTTGCAGCGATCACGCCGGCCACGAAGGTGAAGCTGGTCGCCAATACCGACTCCAGCGATACTTCCTCAATGTCCTCGCCAGCTACGCGGTAGTTCGTGAGGATTTGGACTCCGACGTTTGGAAAGGGCTCGGGGGCCTCCCAGATCGTGTAGCTGTCGTTCGCGGAAAAATGATCTGCTGGCATCTCTACGATCCGGTGCTGTTGCGATCCAGGCGGGAACCATTGAACGGCGAGCGCTCCGGCGGTCCCGGCGATCAGTTCCCAATGCTTCGACTCGCGCGAAAGAATCCGAACCAATTGGAGATAATGGAGATAGGGGCGGTGCGCCTCGCGTGCGGCAGCGAAGATGTCGATCCAAGGCTGGTCGATGTGAATTGCGACCTTCTTTTCGATGGCCTTGGCATAATCGTCGTCGTCGCGCTCGATCGGGAAATAAAGGTTCCTCGGGTTGGGGAGACCAGCAGATTTACGCGCCGCAGCCGTAACATGGTCGAGCGCGTGAACGAGATTGTTGGCAACATCAGCCAGGATCGGCTTGGCCCGGCGCTGTGCGCCCCGGTCGATCCTCAGCTCGGCGCGATGTTGGCCATCGGCCGAGATTGAGCGTCCGATGTTCCACAGGAGGCCGGGACCGGCACCTAGGAGACCGCCAAGCTCTCGCTTGTGCGTCTGGGCACGCTCGAACAGCAATTGCGCATCGTCCAGAAGATCCGTTGCCACCATAGGCTAGTCTTAGCTGGCGAGATGTCTCCACGCCATCACAACCCCGAGCGCAAGGAGCGAGAATCCTTGTGCGCCGCAGACGCGGCGCGGGGTTGCTAAGGGCGTTGCCCTCGCGCCGGGCAAGGTAAGTGGAACCGTCCGGGGCGGTATCCCCAGCCTTCCGCGCTTCGCTTGTGCAGGCCGGGTGATCCCCCTCCGCCCCGGCCGCCCTTGCCCTTTGCTACCCCTGGCTCGCCGCCGGGCAGGGTTTCAGCGCGGCGCTTCCCGCTGCGCGGAAACCCAGACCCAAGGAAGGAAAGACCTATGAGCATCCATCACCTTGCTACCCGGTTCGGCCGCAACAGCCATCAGATCGGCGGCTATGAGGCGCTCGACAACGAGGCGCTGTATCGCCACGTCCCGTCCATCTTCGCCCGCGAGGCGCACGACAGCCGTTCCGAGCGGTATGTCTATGTCCCCACCATCGACATAGTGGAGGGGTTGCGCCGAGAAGGATGGTTCCCGTTCTTCGCGGTGCAGTCTGTCCCCCGCGACGGCAGCCGCCACGGCCACGCCAAGCACATGCTGCGCCTGCGCCGGGATGACGGCATCGGCAAGCCGGAGGCCGCCGAGGTCATCATCGTCAACAGCCATGACGGGACCAGCGCCTATCAGATGTTCGCCGGGATGCTGCGTTTCGTCTGCACCAATTCCATGATCGCAGGCGAGCGGTTCGAGGAGGTCCGCGTGCCGCACAAGGGCAATATCCAGCATGACATCATCGAGGGCGTTTACACCGTGGCCGAAGACTTCCCCCGGCTGATCGACGCCAGCGAGACGATGAAGGAGGTTCGGCTTTCCGAGGATGAGCAGCGCTTGCTAGGCGAGGTCAGCCTTGTCGCCCGCTACGGCGACGACGAAAGCCCGCTCACCCCCGAGCAGATCATCGAGCCACGCCGCTACGAGGATCGGGGCGATAGCCTGTGGACCACGTTCAACGTGATACAGGAGAACGTCATTCGGGGCGGATTGCATGGCCGCAAGCGCAACGCCGAGGGCCGTATCCGCCGCAGCCGTTCGCGTCCGATCAACGGCATCGACCAGAACGTGACGCTCAATCGCGCGCTCTGGACGCTGGCCGAGGGGATGCAGCGCCTCAAGACGGGTTGAACCCCATTGCCGCAGGGCTGGACCGTCCGGCCCTGCGGTTTCCCTTCCCATCGCCCGCATGACGCCGCCGATCCGTTCCCTCGGATCGGCGGCGGCCGCGCGTCCCGATGGTCCGCGCGGCCGCAGGGCGGGCTCGCCGGGCGAACGCCCGGCTCGCCGTTAGCCTATTCCCATTATACCAAGACGACTATAATAGTCGTTTTCATGGCGAATGGCGCGTGGGTTGTGGAGGTGATCGTGCATGATCACTTCCCGCCAGGTGCGGGCCGCTCGCGCACTTCTTGGTTGGACGCAGGAGATGCTTGCAGACGAGGCCCTTGTTGCTCTGACCGCGCTCAAGCGGCTCGAATCAGAGAACGAACTGCCTGTGCGCGAGGATACCCGGCATCAGGTGGCCAAGGCGCTGGAGGCGGCGGGGATCGTGTTTCTCGATTCGGATCGGGGCCAGGGCGTGCTGCTGGTGAGCAATGCTCAGGGCGAATCGCGAAAGTAACACGCCGTCACGCTCGCCGGATTATCCTGTCGTCATCATGGCGTCATAGCGAGCATGGTATGATTACTTCCCTCCATTATGGTGTATGTTCCGTAAATCGGCGCGTGCAGGAAGCAATAGTTGCAGACGGGACGAGGCGATGGCGATAGGCGCTTTCGAGGATCGCGCGCCCGACGCGCCGCATGTCACCGACTATGACGAGCGCCACCATCAAACCTATTGGCGCTTGCTCGATGCGGCGGCTGAAAACGCCGACTGGCGCGAGGCCGTCTGGATCATCTTCGGGATCGACCCGGCGGCCGAGCCGGAACGCGCGCGCATGGTCTATGACTCCCATCTCGCCCGCGCCCGATGGATGACCGAGACCGGCTACCGTCATTTCCTGCGTCCGTCCGGGTCGTAGAAGCCGATCCCGGCGACCCCGCGACCGCGCGGGAAAACCATCCAGAACGCTGACTTGAATCCGCTATGCGCCGGCCCGCTCGGCAGGGCTTCTCCACAGTCTCGGGCTTGAGAACATCTCCTGACGCGCTCCGCAGAGGGCCATGCTTGGGAGGATTTCGATGCCGCCTGAGAAGGACTGGCGCGCGCCCCCGGACGAGGCCGGGAACGACGCGCTTGCTTATTCCGACATCGCCATCGGCTATCTCCGCCGCAACCCCCGCTATCGCGCCGACTATTACCGTGCGCTCGGCCGCGTGAAGCGCGGCGCGATCACCGCCGACGAGGCGACCGCCGCCCTGGTGCGGCGCTGGGGCGTCAGTTTCCACGCCGCGCCAGCTTCCGCCTTCGATCCCAGGCTCGCGGTCGCGCAACCCGACCTGTCGCCGGCCAGTATCGTCCTGGCGCCCGCGCGCGCCGGTATCGGCGCCGAATGTCTCGACATGAAGGCGCTGGGCGACGTTCGCGCGCGGATCAGGATCGGCGACTTCCTGCACGTCATTCTCGCCGACAGCGATGGCGACGAGCATCTGTGCATGTGCGGCTCGTGCCAGGGACCAATGGCCGTGATGCTGCCGATCGGCCCCGATCCCTTCGCGCGCCTCGCATCCGCCGAGCGCCTGTGCCGCCGCCTGAACGGCATGGCGGCAGGCCCGCCGGCGCTGCGCCCGCCGCCCTACCGGCGCAGGCACCTTCTCACCCTCCTGCAAGTGCTCGACGGCCACCGTGCTGGCGCCACCCGCCGCGAGCTGGCCGCCGCGCTCATCGACGATGACGTGCGCGACTACAGCGCCGCCGAATGGGCCGACAGCCGCGAGCGCAAGCGCATCAACCGATGGATCGCCGAGGCCGTCGAGCTGCGCGACGGCGGCTACATCCGGCTGCTGCGCGGCGGCTGAGGGGGACATTTCCGACCCCCTTGCCGGCGTCCCTTCTTCGGCCGGGGGTGGTTTCGCCACCATCGCCTCCTGTCCGCCGGTCCCACTTTTCGGGGGCCGGCCATCATCAGGAGGATCATCATGGCCGAGCCTGTTGCCGCTGCCACGCCACGCTATCTCAAGACGCCCGATGCGGCGATCCATCTCGGTTTGTCGGCCCGGACGCTGGAAAAGCATCGCTGTTTCGGCACCGGCCCGGTGTTCCGCAGGCTCGGCGGCCGGATCGTCTATGCGATCGACGACCTTGACGCCTGGGCTGCGCTAGGCACGCGCCGCTCGACTTCCGATCCCGGCAATGGCGTGGTTCATCCGGCCAAGCGCCTGCCCAGCGATTGCGTGCGCCGCTGATCGTCACATGCGCACCGCACCCTCCCATTCCAGCCGGTCCAGCGTCGAGCGGACGCAGCTAGAGCTGTTCCGTTCCGTGCCCGGCGATCTTGCGCCGCGGGACGCGCAGGATTTGATGGCCTGGCCGTTCTTCAGCCTCGCCAAGACCAGGCGCGTCACACCCATCGACTTCCGCATGGGCGGGACATGGATCTCGGTCGAGGCCGTGCCCGAGCATGGCATGGCGACTATTTGGGACGCCGACGTGCTGATCTGGGCGGCGAGCCAGCTCATCGAGGCGCGTGACGCCGGGCGGCTGACCTCGCGCCTCATGGTGACGACGCCGCACGAGATTCTGGCGTTCACGCGGCGCGGGACCGGCAAGGCCAGCTACGAGCGCCTGAAGGCTGCGCTCGACCGGCTGCAATCCACCACCGTCGCCACCTCGATCCGGCAGCAGCATCAGCGCCGCCGCCATCGCTTCTCGTGGATCAACGAGTGGCGCGAGCTGGCGGACGGCAAAGGCCGGGCGCTCGGCATCGAGCTGATCCTGCCCGACTGGTTCTATGCCGGCGTGCTCGATCGCGCGCTCGTGCTGACGATCGACCGCTCTTATTTCGACCTGACCGGCGGGCTCGAACGCTGGCTCTACCGGATCGTGCGCAAGCATGGCGGCCGGCAGGAAGGCGGCTGGAGCTTCGACGTTCCGCACCTTCACGTCAAATCCGGCGTGCTCTCGCCGCTCCGCCGTTTCGCGTTCGAGCTGCGCGCCATCGTCGCCCGCCAACCGCTCCCCGGCTACGTCCTCACGCTCGAACACGCGCTCGGCCGCGACCGGCTGAACTTCGCTCCGATCCCCGTCGATCCACTCGACGCCGCCATGCGCCGCGTCGGCCTCAAGCCTGTGGAGAACTGGCCATGAGGTTCGGACTATCGGGAACGGCCGGATTCGGACCATCAGGAACGCCGGACACGGACTATCGGGAACGCGCGGGCTTCGCAAACCCGCAGAAATCCTCGCGGAATCGTCCCCCCTCTAACGGTGCTAATAGAAAAGAATCCTTCGGATTCTTGCTAACGGCGCGCGCGGCTGTGGACAGCGCGGCCCCGTTCGAGGGCTCGGCGCTCGCTCGACGGACGAGCCGCCGGCCTCGCACCGCACCCATCGCGACCCCCATCCCCGGAGACCTCCCATGATCGACGACCGGCCCCCGGCCGTGCGCGGCGGCGGCGCGTTCAGCGCGCTCGCCAGCGACGGCCTCACCCATGTCGAGCTGACCTGGATCGAGAAGAAGCTGGAGCACTGGATACGCTTCGGCCGCGTCGCCCAGGACCGCATCCTGACACGCCGAACCCGCGTCGTCGGCTTCCGTCCGGGCGCCGTCTTCGCGTTCGTCCGCTGGGCGTCGAACGACTTCGGCACGATCGTCTCGCGCATCGACGTGGTGCGCGCGGTCGCGGCGAACGAGTCCTATACGACGCTGCCGTTCGTGCGGCCGGGCGGCGACATCCTGCTCAAGATAGAGGGCTGGCCCAAAGTCCAGCAGGTGCTCGCTGCCATCGACGCGGTGGAGGCGGCCGGCGTCGATCCCTGCGACGCCGCGCCCGATCACTGGCGGCACATCCATAACCGCATCGCCGCCGGCCATCAGCCGCGCCTCTACACGGTCGAGCGTCATAGCGCCTGGCTCAAGCGCCGGGAGATCGAAGGATGACGCGCCGCCGCTATGTCATGGCGACGGCCTTCGTCGCCTTGGCCTTCGCCGTGTCGTTCGTCGTGATCGCCGTCGCCGATCCGCTCCCGCGCGTCATCTGGAACGCCAGCGCCAGCGCGCCGATCGGACTCTACCGCATCCATCCCGACCGCGACCCGCCCACCGGCGCGCTGGTCGCCGTCGCGCCGCCTGAACGGCTGGCGCGCTGGCTCTCGGCGCGCGGCTATCTGCCCGAGGGCCTGCCGCTCCTGAAGCATGTCGCAGCGAAAGCCGGGCAGCGCGTGTGCCGCAGCGGCGACGTGGTGAGCGTCGATGGTCAGCCCGTCGCCAGCGCCCGCGAGCGTGACGGCCGAGGCCGTCCGCTGCCGGTCTGGCAGGGCTGCCGGACGCTCGGCACGGGCGAACTGCTACTGCTCAATCCCGACCATCCCGACAGCCTGGACGGCCGCTATTTCGGCCCGCTTCCGGCCTCCGCCGTCATCGGCCGCGCGACGCCGCTGCACCTGCGCGCGCCGGCCGCACCGCCTTCACCCCCCAGCGAAAAGGAGATCGGCCATGCCGACCAATATCTTTGAACCCACCGGCGACGGCTATGCCGGGCGCACCCGGCTGTTCGGAATCAACGAGGCGATCGTGCTTGTTGCGCTCGATCCGACCGACACCGAGAACGCGCCTGACTATCGCATCCACCTCGACGACGAGGACGGCCCCGAAGTCGGCGGCGCGTGGAAACGGGTCGGCGAACGCGCCGGCAACTACATCGCGCTGGAGATCGACAGCCCGCTCTTTTCAGCGGTGTTCCGGCCCGTCCTGTTCCGCGCCGACGACGATGGGCGGACGTTCAGGCTGTCGTGGAAACGGCCCCGGCCGCGCGACGATTGGAGCTGATCGGTGTCCGTCCCGATCATCCCTTTGTTCGCGGAAAAGCCGTCTCATCCCTTCGTCCCGCTCGGTCGCAGGCCGGCCAGCGCGCACAGCGAAGGTCAAGGGCGGCCCCCGGCCGGCGCATCGCGCGCACCCTTTACCGGAGCGAGCACGCTGGCAGGCTGGCGGCGGAGCGGGGTCGGGGCGGCTGTCGGTCTGGCGGTCCTGCTGCTGGTCTCGCCGGGCGCGGCGCTGGCGCAGAACGCGCCGGCCGAGCGAGCGGCCGCGCGTCATCCTTATGCCGTTCATGTCACCGACGCGGCACGGCGCTTCGGCCTCCCCGAAGCGTGGATATGGGCCGTCATGCGCGTCGAGAGCAACCGCGACGCGCGCGCCGTTTCGTCTGCTGGCGCGCGGGGCCTCATGCAGATCATGCCCGCCACATGGACCGGGCTGCGCGCTCGCTATCGCTTCGGGCGCGATCCCTTCGACCCCCGCGACAACATCATGGCGGGCGCGGCTTACCTGCGCGAAATGCACGACCGCTACGGCAACGTGACGGCGATGCTGGCCGCCTACAACGCGGGACCGGGCCGCTATGACGAGCACCTGTCGCGCGGCCGTCCGTTGCCCGCCGAGACGCGCGCCTATCTCGCAAAGCTGGCGTCGATCACCGGCGGGGCGGGCGACACGCAGCTTGCCGCCGCGCCACCGTCCGATCCCTACGCCTGGCGTCGTGCGGCACTGTTCCCGGTGCGCGCGGACGCCGCTTCGGATCGCGGTGCGAGCGCCGAAAGCGGGGCCACGCCCACGCTGTCCGAACGTTCGCCGGCCGACCGCTCCTCCGTCGCGATGGCCGCCGTCGCCTCGCCTTCGCTCGGCCTGTTCGTCCCCCTGTCCGGCGAGCGGCCCCGATGAGCGGCCCCGGCGCGCTGTGGCGGGCTCCCTCGCAGCCTTTCGCAGCGTTGGAAGGGGGGAAGGCCCTGATTTTGCAGGGGGAAGGCCGAGGGCAAGATAAAGGGCGGCAATGTGCGAAGCCCATGCGCCCCGGTTGTGGCCTTGATTCTCAAGGCTTTCGGGCATTGCTGCGCAATGTGTGCGGATTGCCCGCACTGTGCGGCGCTGGCGAAACGCCAGCAGCCGCAAGGGTTTTCCGCACATTGCGGAGCGCCGCGCCATGAGCGGCGACGAGGATTTCCGCATCCGGCCTGGGCGCATCCGCTCGCGCGGCAGTCAGCGGGTGCTGCCCATCATCACCCAGGCGCTCGTCGCCGCGCAGCGGGCCGGCGGCCACGTCTCGCGCAGCGGCCGGATCATCGCGCCGGGCCGCTCGACCTTCGGGCGCGGCCGGGTCGCCAGCCTGCGCGCCACGCACCGGCTCGGCCACCGCTCGCGCCAGGTCGTCGTCAAGGCGCGCGTCGTCAAACATGGCGGCCGCGCCTCGCTCGCGGCTCACCTCAACTATCTGCAACGCGATGGCGTCACCCGCGACGGCGAGAAGGGCGTGCTGTTCGGCGCCGAGGCCGAGGGCCTCGACCGCAACGCCTTCGCCGCGACGTGCGAGAACGACCGGCACCATTTTCGCTTCATCGTCTCGCCCGAGGACGCGCCGCAGATGGGCGACCTCAAGACCTTCACACGCGAACTGATGACGCAGATGGAAAAGGATCTCGGCACCCGGCTCGATTGGCGGGCCGTCGAGCACTGGAACACCGACAATCCCCACGTCCACATCATCGTGCGCGGCGTCGGCGAGGACGGGCAGAACCTCGTCATCTCGCGCGACTATATCCGCGAAGGGATGCGCGCCGTCGCCCGCGAGATTGTCACCCGCGAGCTGGGGCTGCGCACCGACCTCGAAATCCGGGCGTCGCTGGTGCGCCAGGTCGAAGCCGAGCGCTGGACCGAGATCGACCGTGACCTGTCGCGCACCTTGCAGCGCGAGGGCATCATCGACATGGCGCCCGAACCGGGCGTGCGGCCGGACGGCGACCATGCGCTGCGGATGGGCCGGCTGCGCAAGCTGGAGGGCCTCGGCCTCGCCAGCGAGATCGCGCCGGGACAATGGACGCTCGCGGACGACGCCCAGGCGGCCCTGCGCGAGATGGGCAACCGCGACGACATCATCAAGCGGATGCACAAGGCCATGACCGATCGCGGCATCGACCGGGGCGCCGCCAGCTATGTGCTGGACCTCGACCCCGCCCAACCTGTCATCGGCAAGCTGGTCGATCGCGGCCTCCACGACGAGCTGACCGGCCGGGCCTATGCGATCGTGGACGGGATCGACGGGCGCACCCATCACGTCCAGCTTCCCAACATTGAGGCGACCGGCGATTGCCGGCCAGGCGCGATCGTCGAGCTGCGCCGCTTCGAGGACCGCAAGGGCCGGCAGCGCGTGGCGCTCGCCGTGCGCTCCGACATGGACCTCGACGCCCAGGTCCGCGCACCGGGAGCCACCTGGCTCGACCGCTGCAACCTCGCGAGCGACGGCCGCGATCTCGGCGGTGGCTTCGGGACCGAGGTGCGCGCCGCGATGGAAGCGCGCGCCGAGCATCTCGCCGACGAGGGCCTGGCGCGGCGGCAGGGCCAGCGCGTGATCTTCGCGCGGAACCTGCTCGACACGCTCAAGCGGCGCGAACTGGACGCCACCGCCAAGGCGCTGTCGGCCGAGACCGGCCTGCCGCACACGCCGTCCAAGGCCGGCGAATATGTCGCCGGCACCGTGCGCCAGCGCCTGACGCTCGCCTCGGGCCGCTTCGCGATGATCGACAACGGGCTGAGCTTCCAGCTCGTGCCCTGGTCCCCGTCGCTCGACAGTCAGATCGGCAAGCACATCTCCGGCGTCATGCGCGCGGGCGGCGGGGTGGATTGGTCGTTCGGACGCGGCCGGGGGCTGGGCCTGTAGGGCGGAGCGCAGAGACTCGGGCGGCGACCCGGCTATCGAGCGAATAGCGGTCGAGTAACGACGATCACGATCGGAAATATAGCAGGCAGAACTACGCTGCTCCCTGTCTTTCTACGCTAGACTTTCCCCCATGATAACAGTGACTTGATTTGGCGTCCGGCACGCATCGACTTCGATGCCATGTCGGCAACCAAAATCCTCTGGGGTCAGGTCTTCGCGGTCTTCCTGATCGTGCTCGCAGCCGTGTGGGCCGCGACGCAATGGACCGCCGCGGCGCTCGCCTATCAGCCCGAGCTTGGGGCGCCCTGGTTCATGCTCGGCGACTGGCCGATCTATCCGCCGCCGGCCTTCTTCTGGTGGTGGTTCTCCTTCGACGCCTACGCGCCGGAGATATTCCAGACCGGCGCCTTCATCGCCGTGTCGGGCGGGTTCGCCGCGATCGTCGTCGCCATCGGCATGTCGGTGTGGCGTGCGCGCGAGCTGAAGAACGCCGAGACCTATGGCTCGGCGCGCTGGGCCACCCGCGGCGAGATCGCCGCCGCCGGGCTGCTGGGCGACAGCGGCGTCATGCTCGGCCGGCTCGGGCGCGACTATCTGCGCCACGACGGCCCCGAACATGTGCTGTGCTTCGCGCCGACCCGGAGCGGCAAGGGCGTCGGCCTGGTCGTGCCGACGCTGCTCACCTGGCCGGGCTCGGCGATCGTGCATGACATCAAAGGCGAGAACTGGCAGCTCACCGCCGGCTTTCGCGCCCAGCACGCGCGGGTGCTGCTGTTCGATCCGACCAATGGCGCGTCGGCCGCCTACAATCCCCTGCTCGAAATCCGCAAGGGCGCCTGGGAAGTGCGCGACGTGCAGAACGTCGCCGACGTGCTGGTGGACCCGGAAGGTTCGCTGGAGAAGCGCAACCACTGGGAGAAGACCTCCCATGCCCTGTTGGTCGGCACGATCCTCCATGTCCTCTACGCCGAGGCCGACAAGACGCTGGCGGGCGTCGCCGCCTTCCTGTCCGACCCGCGCCGCCCGATCGAAAGCACCCTATGGGCGATGATGACGACGCCGCATTTGGGCGAGGCGGGCGTGCATCCCGTCGTCGCCTCGGCCGCGCGCGAACTGCTCAACAAATCGGCCAACGAACGATCGGGCGTGCTCTCGACCGCCATGTCGTTCCTCGGCCTCTATCGCGATCCCGTCGTCGCGCAGGTCACGCGCACCTGCGAGTGGCGGATAAAGGATCTGGTCGAGGGCGAGCTGCCGGTGACGCTCTACCTCGTCGTGCCGCCGTCCGACATCTCGCGCACCAAGCCGCTCATCCGCCTCATCCTCAACCAGATCGGCCGCCGGCTCACCGAAGACCTGAAGGCGCGGCAGTCGCGCTACCGGCTGCTCTTAATGCTCGACGAGTTTCCGGCGCTCGGCCGGCTCGACTTCTTCGAGAGCGCGCTGGCGTTCATGGCCGGCTACGGCATCCAGAGCTTCCTCATCGCCCAGAGCCTCAACCAGATCGAGAAGGCTTACGGGCCGAACAACGCGATCCTCGACAATTGCCATGTGCGCGTGTCGTTCGCCACCAACGACGAGCGCACCGCCAAGCGCATTTCGGACGCGCTCGGCACCGCCACCGAAATGCGGGCGATGAAGAACTACGCCGGCCACCGTCTCTCGCCCTGGCTCGGGCATTTGATGGTGTCGCGCTCCGAGACAGCCCGCCAGCTCCTCACCCCCGGCGAGATCATGCAGCTTCCGCCCGACGACGAGATCGTCATGGTCGCGGGCATCCCGCCGATCCGGGCGAAGAAGGTCCGCTACTTCAAGGACCGGCGGTTCACGCAGCGGGTGATGTCGCCGCCCGACAGCAATGTCGGCGGCGGCCCGCCGCGGCCCGACGACTGGAGCGGCCTGGCGCCAATCGAGGCGCCGCCGATGCCCGAGCCGATCGAGCATGACGCGCCGAAGAAGCCGAAGAAGAAAAAGGCCGCCAAGAAGGCGGATGCTGAGGACGATGCCGCCAATGCGGACCTGCTCCGCGAGCCGGCGCTGGAGCGCCATATCGACATTGCGCCGACGCCCCGGCCCGCGCCCGCCAATGAGTTCGAGCTGGATGAGCCCGACCCCGATAGCGATGCGGCACGGCAGGCGACGGTGCGCCGCCAGATGCAGCGCGTGGCCCGGCAGGCGTCGCTCGATCCCGATGACGGCATCGAGCTATGACGACCAAGACGCCGCTGTCGGTCTATCTCGACCCCGAGCTGATGCGCGCGCTCGCCGCCTATGCCGACCGGAGGGACAAGTCGCGCTCGCTGATCGCCGAGGCGGCCATCGCCTCCTTCCTGTCGCCCGACGCCGATGAGCAGCGCGAGGCCGCCATCGCCAAGCGGCTCGACAAGCTGGACCGGCGCATGACCCGGATGGAGCGCGATGTCGGGATCGGCGTCGAGATGATCGCGCTGTTCGTGCGCTTCTGGCTGTCGAACACGCCGCCGCCGCCCGAGAGCGAACGGGCCGCGATGCGCCGGCGAGGCGGCGACCGCTACGACGCCTTCATGGAGGCGCTCGGTCGCCGACTCGCAAAAGGTCCGAAGGTCAGACAAGAAATCGGCGAGGACTTTCCGCACCAAGAAGAATGAGCTGACTACGCCAGTTCTTGTATCTCTACGCCAGACTACGACGACCACATTTACTTGTTGAAGCACGGCATTTTCTGTCTCTCTTGATGTGCCCCTGACGCCGGGCGGCGGTTCGCCCGGCCCTCATCAGGGGCTTTTTCTTGACCGTCCACCCGATCCGTTCCGAGGCGAAGTCACGCGGCGCGCGGATGCTGCGCACGGCGCTGGGGCCGTCGATTGCGTCCTGGCTGGATGATCCCGCCGTGATCGAGGTGATGCTGAACCCGGACGGCCGGCTGTGGGTCGATCGGCTGGGCGAAGGGATTTCCGACACCGGCATGACGCTCGGCGCGGCGGATGGCGAGCGCATCATCCGTCTGGTGGCGCACCATGTTGGCGTCGAGGTTCACGCCCGGTCCCCGCGCGTCTCGGCCGAGCTGCCCGAAGGCGGCGAGCGGTTCGAGGGGCTGCTGCCGCCCGTCGTCGCCGCGCCCGCCTTCGCGATCCGCAAGCCCGCCGTCGCGGTGTTCACGCTCGACGACTATGCGGCGGCCGGGATCATGTTGCCGGCCGAGGCCGCGGCGCTGCGGACAGGCGTCACTGCCCGCGCCAACATCCTCGTCGCGGGCGGGACCGGCAGCGGCAAGACCACGCTGGTCAACGCGCTCCTGGCCGAAGTCGCCAAGACCTCCGACCGCATCGTCCTGATCGAAGACACGCGCGAGCTTCAGTGCGCCGCGCCCAACCTCGTCGCCATGCGGACCAAGGATGGCGTCGTCACGCTGTCCGATCTCGTGCGGTCCAGCCTGCGCCTGCGTCCCGACCGCATCCCGATCGGCGAGGTGCGCGGCGCCGAGGCGCTCGATCTCCTCAAGGCCTGGGGCACCGGACACCCCGGCGGTATCGGCACGATCCACGCCGGCACCGCGCTCGGCGCGCTGCGCCGCATGGAGCAGCTCATCCAGGAGGCCGTCGTCACGGTCCCGCGCGCGCTGCTGGCCGAGACCATCGACCTCATCGCCGTGCTCGTCCGCGACGGCCACGGCCGCCGCCTCGCCGAGCTGGCCCGCGTCGAAGGACTCGACGCCGCCACCGGCGACTACCGCCTCACGCCGCTCACCACCCCCCAGACCGGAGACCTGCCATGATCCATGCCTTGTCGCATGGCGCACGCCGCGCCATGCTCGCCGCCACCGCCAGCGTGATCGCGCTGACCATCTCGGCTCCCGCCCATGCGGGCGGATCGTCGATGCCGTGGGAAGCGCCGCTCCAGTCGATCCTCGAAAGCATCGAGGGGCCGGTGGCGAAGATCGTCGCGGTCATCATCATCATCGTGACCGGCCTGACCCTGGCGTTCGGCGATACGTCCGGCGGCTTCCGTCGGCTGATCCAGATCGTGTTCGGCCTCAGCATCGCGTTCGCAGCCAGTTCCTTCTTCCTCAGCTTCTTCAGCTTCGGCGGCGGAGCGCTGATCGCATGACCGGCGCGGCCGATCCCGTCGAGCCGATCGCGGGCTTTTATGCCCCGGTGCATCGGGCGCTGACCGAGCCGATCCTGCTCGGCGGCGCTCCGCGCGCGCTTGCCATCGTCAACGGCACGCTGGCGGGCGCGATCGGACTCGGCCTGCGCCTTTGGATCGCCGGCCTCGTCATCTGGGCGATCGGCCACGCGCTGTCGGTTTGGGCCGCGCGCCGCGATCCGCAGTTCGTGGACGTGGCCCGCCGACACCTCCGCTATCCGGCGTGGATGCGGCCATGATGTCCTTGCGCGAATACAGGAATCGCGCCGCCCACCTGGCCGACTTCCTGCCTTGGGCCGCCCTGGTCGGGACAAGCGTCGTGCTCAACAAGGACGGCAGCTTTCAAAGGACCGCGCGATTCCGTGGCCCCGATCTCGACAGCGCCACGCCCGCCGAGCTGGTCGCCACCACCGCGCGGCTGAACAATGCGCTGCGGCGGCTCGGTTCGGGCTGGGCGATCTTCGTCGAGGCGCAGCGCACACCCGCGCTCGACTACCCGAAATCGGCGTTCCCCGATCCCGTCTCGGCGCTGGTGGACATGGAGCGGCGCGAACAATTCCGCGAGGAAGGCGCCCACTTCGAGAGCGCCTATTATCTGACGCTCTTGTGGATGCCGCCGGCCGAGGAAGCCGCCCGTGCCGAAAGCTGGCTCTACGAGGGCCGGTCCACCACCGGCGTCGATCCGTGGGAGCTGCTCAAGGGCTTCGCTGATCGTAGCGACCGCGTTCTCAATCTGGTCGAGGGCTTCGTCCCCGAGGTCCGCTGGCTCGATGACGCCGAAACGCTGACCTACCTGCACAGCACGATCTCCACCCGGCGCCAGCGCGTGCGCGTCCCCGAGACGCCCATGCATCTCGACGCGCTGCTCGCCGACGAGCCGCTGACCGGCGGGCTGGAGCCGCGCCTGGGCGATCATCACCTCCGCACGCTCACCATCGTCGGATTCCCGAGCGTCACGTTTCCCGGCCTGCTCGACGAACTGAACCGGCTCGCCTTCGAGTATCGCTGGGCGACGCGGGCGATCATGCTCGACAAGACCGACGCGACCAAGCTGCTGACCAGGATCAGGCGGCAATGGTTTGCGAAACGCAAATCGGTCGCGGCCATCCTCAAGGAAGTCATGACCAACGAGGCGTCCACGCTGCTCGACAGCGACGCCTCGAACAAGGCGGCCGACGCCGACACCGCCCTGCAGGAGCTGGGCGCAGACTATGCCGGCATGGCCTACGTCACCGCGACGGTGACGGTGTGGGACCGCGATCCCGCCATTGCGGCCGAGAAGCTGCGGCTTGTCGAGAAGGTCATCCAGGGCCGCGACTTCACCGTCATCCCCGAGGGCATGAACGCGATCGAGGCATGGCTGGGGAGCCTGCCCGGCCACACCTACGCCAACGTCCGGCAACCGCCGATCTCCACCATCAATCTCGCCCACCTGATCCCTCTGTCAGCGGTATGGGCGGGGCCGGAACGGGACGAGCATTTCGGTGAACCCCCCTTGCTCTATGGCAGGACCGAAGGCTCGACCCCGTTCCGGTTTTCCCTTCACCCCGACGGCAGCGATGTCGGCCACACGCTGATCGTCGGGCCGACCGGCGCGGGCAAGTCGGTGCTGCTCGCGCTGATGGCGATGCAGTTCCGTCGCTACGAGAAGGCCCAGGTCTTCGCCTTCGACTTCGGCGGCTCGATCCGCGCCGCCGCCATCGCCTGCGGCGGAGACTGGCAGGATCTCGGCGGCGGATTGTCCGACGACAGCGATGGTGGTGTGCAGTTGCAGCCGCTCGCTCGGATCGACGATCCGGCCGAGCGCGCCTGGGCGGCCGAATGGCTGGCGGCGATCCTCGCCAGCGAAGGCGTCGCCGTCGATCCGCAAGCTAAAGAGCATATATGGTTGGCGCTGGGCTCCCTCGCCAGCGCGCCGCCGGCAGAACGGACGCTGACAGGGCTCGCGGTCCTGTTGCAGAGCCAGCATCTCAAGCAGGCGCTCGCGCCCTATTGCATCGGCGGGCCGTGGGGCCGGCTGCTCGACGCCGAGGCCGAGCGGCTGGGCGAAGCCGACATGCAAGCCTTCGAGACCGAGGGCCTGGTCGGCGCCGGCTCGGCCGCCGCGGTGCTCTCCTATCTGTTCCACCGGATCGAAGGGCGGCTGGACGGCTCGCCGACGCTCATCATCATCGACGAGGGCTGGCTGGTCCTCGATAGTCCGGACTTCGCCGCGCAGCTTCGCGAATGGCTGAAGACCTTGCGCAAGCGCAATGCCAGCGTCGTCTTCGCGACGCAGAGCCTCGCCGACATCGAGACGTCGAGCATCGCGCCGGCCATCATCGAATCCTGCCCGACGCGCATCTTCCTGCCGAATGAGCGCGCCGCCGAGCCGCAGATCGCGGTGATCTATGAGCGGTTCGGGCTCAATGCCCGACAGATCGAAATCCTCAGCCGGGCGACACCCAAGAGGGATTATTACTGTCAAAGCAGGCGCGGCAATCGCCTGTTCGAACTGGGGCTGGGTGAGGTCGCGCTGACCTTCGCCGCCGCGTCGTCGAAGACCGACCAGCTCGCCATCACCGACATCATCGAGACCTACGGCCAAGCCGGGTTCGCGGCCGAATGGCTGCGCCATCGCGGCTGCGCCTGGGCCGTCGAGCTTCTTCCCCCCGATCCCCAACGCCAACCTCAGCAGGAGCTACCTCTATGACCGGATTCCCCCTGCGCCGCGCCATCCTGGCCGGCGTCCTCGCCAGCGCGGCCGTCGTGCCGATGATCGCGCCCATGCCGGCCTACGCGCAGTTCGGCGGCATCGTCTATGACCCGACCAACTACGCGCAGAACGTGCTGACGGCCGCCCGGTCGCTTCAGCAGATCAACAATCAGATCCAGCAAATCCAGCAGCAGGCGACGAGCCTCATCAACGAGGCGCGCAACCTCGCCAGCTTGCCGCTCTCGACGGTGAGCACGCTTCAGCAGCAGATTCAGCAGACGCAGCAACTGCTCGGCCAGGCGCAGCGCATCGCCTACGACGTGCAGGACATCCAGCAGGCGTTCAACGGCCGCTACAAGGGCGCGGCGCTGACCGGCGATCACGCGCAGATGGTCGCCAACGCCAATGCCCGCTGGGAGGATAGCGTCGGCGCCTTTCAGGACGCCTTGCAGGTGCAGGCCGGCGTCGTCGGCAACATCGAAAGCGCCCGCACCACGATGGACAGCCTGGTCTCGGCCAGCCAGTCCGCGACCGGCGCGCTCCAGGCGACGCAGGCGGGCAACCAGCTCCTCGCGCTGCAATCGCAGCAGCTCGCCGACCTGACCGCCGCCGTGGCGGCGCAGGGCCGGGCGCAGGCGCTGCAATCCGCCCGCCAGGCGGCCGAGGAGGCCGAGGGGCGCGAGCGGTTCCGCCGCTTCATGGGCAACTGAGACGCCCAATGCCGCGCACGGCGAAGATCGCGGGGGTGGCGGCGCTGGCCGGGCTGATGATGACGGTGGCGATCGCCGCCGCCGTCCAGCCCGATGAGCCTGCGCCCGCGCCGCCGCTTGTCCTGTCGGCGGACGATGGCCAGGCCAGGCTCGCCCGCGAGCTGGATCGCTGCGCCTCGCTCACCATGCCGGACAGCGGCTGCGAGGCGGCCTGGGCCGCCAACCGCCGCCGCTTCTTCCGCCAGGACGAGCCCGCGCCCGAGATCGAGCGCGGCGGCGACACGGCGCCGGATGAAGGCGCCGCGCCATGAACGACACCGGCGTTATCGACAATTTCCTCAATGTCTTCACCGGCTACATCGACAGCGGATTCGGGCTGCTCGGCGGTGAGGTCGCGTTCCTCTCGACCACGCTGATCGCCATCGACGTGACGCTCGCCGGCCTGTTCTGGGCCTGGGGTGCGGACGAGGACGTGCTTCAGCGCCTCGTCAAGAAGACGCTCTACATCGGCACTTTCGCTTTCATCATCGGCAATTTCGCGCTGCTCGCGACCATCGTGTTCGAGAGCTTCGCCGGGCTCGGCCTCCAGGCCAGCGGCGGGGCGATGACGATCGACGAGTTCATGAAGCCCGGCACGATCGCGGCGAAGGGGCTCGAAGCCGCCAAGCCGCTGCTCGATGCGGCGGGGCAGTTCTCCAGCCTTTGGGCTGTGTTCTCGAACCTCGCGCTGATCCTCGTGCTGCTGCTCGCCTGGGTGATCGTGGTGCTCGCCTTCTTCATCATCGCCGTGCAGGTCTTCATCACGCTGATCGAGTTCAAGCTGGTGACGCTCGCCGGCTTCGTCCTGCTGCCCTTCGCCTTTTTCAACAAGACCGCGTTCATGGCCGAGAAGGTGCTGGGCCATGTCGTCTCGACCGGCATCAAGGTGCTGGTGCTTGCGGTCATTACCGGCATCGGCACCACCCTGTTCAGCCAGTTCACCGGCGCGGCCCTCGGCCCCGCGCCCGACATCAATCAGGTCATGGCCATCGCGCTCGCCGCGCTGTCGCTCCTGGGCCTGTCGATCTTCGGTCCTGGCATTGCGAACGGCATCGTCTCGGGCGGCCCGCAGCTCGGCGCGGGTGCGGCGG
Organism: Sphingorhabdus sp. 109; assembly: GCF_902506555.1. Taxonomy (GTDB): domain Bacteria; phylum Pseudomonadota; class Alphaproteobacteria; order Sphingomonadales; family Sphingomonadaceae; genus Parasphingorhabdus. The sequence continues at coordinate 103,426 of NZ_LR732707.1, forward strand.
CCGGGACCGCGCTGGCAGCAGGCGGCGCGCTGGTCGGTGGCGCAGCCGCCGCACGGCTTGGCGTCGGGGCCGCCGGCTCCGCGCTCGGCACGGCCGGTCGGATGACAGGCGCCGCCGCGCGTGGCGGCGCTCAGATGGCTGGCGGTGCGACCAGCGCCTACAGCCTCGGCTCGCTGGGCAAGAGCGGCGCGGGCGCTGTCGCGGGCGGCATGGCCGCGGTCGGCCAGGCGGCGGCGGGAAGCGCGGCGAGCGCCGTCCTTTCACCGCTGCGCGCGGCCGCCGCCAAGGGCGGCGCGGCAATGAAGTCCAACTTCCGCTCCGGCGCCCGTGCCGGGTTCACCGCCACCGGCGGCACGATCACCGGCGGACCCGCGCCCGCCGGCCCGGCCGCCGCAACCGCTGGCGGTTCCGCATCGACCGGCTCGTCGGCCCAGCCTCAATGGGCCGCCGCGATGAAACGCCGCCAGGCCGTCAGCCACGGCGCGACCGTCCTCGCCCACACCATGAAGGCCGGCGACAGCCACGGCGGCGGAGCCGGTCCCGACATCAAAGAGAAGGACTGACCTCCGATGTTCCGACGCCCCACCATCCGCTATGGCCAGACCGCCGAACCCGCCACACCCTATCAGCGCGCCGCGCAAGTCTGGGACGACCGCATCGGCTCCGCCCGCGTGCAGGCGAAGAACTGGCGCCTCGCCTTCTTCGGCGCGCTGGCGCTCTCGGGCGGTCTTTCCGCCGGCCTCGTCTGGCAGTCGGCGCGTGGGCATATCGTGCCCTGGGTGGTGCAGGTCGATCGGCTCGGCGAGGCCCAGGCCGTCGCCCCCGCCGAAGCCGGCTACCGCCCGACCGATCCACAGATCGCGTTCCATCTCGCCCGCTTCATCGAGCAGGTCAGGGCGATCCCGGCCGATCCGGTTATCGTCCGCCAGAACTGGCTGCGCGCCTACGACTTCACGACCGATCGGGGAGCGGTGGCGCTAAACGACTACGCCCGCGCCAACGACCCCTTCGCCAATGTCGGCCGGGTGCAGGTCGCGGTGGACGTGTCGAGCGTGATCCGGGCATCGCCCGACAGCTTCCGCGTCGCATGGACCGAGCGGCGCTATCAGGACGGTAGCCTCGCCGCCACCGAACGCTGGTCCGCGATCCTCACCATCGTCGTGCAGCCGCCGCGCACGCCCGACGCCCTGCGCAAGAACCCGCTCGGCGTCTTCGTCAACGCTTTGAATTGGTCAAGGGAGCTGTCGCAATGACGCACACGCCATTTCGCCGTTCCGCCTCGGCGGTCCTGCTTGTCTCCGCCACCGCGCTCGCCGGCTGCGCCACCACCTCGGCGAAGCCGCCCGCCATCGCCTACGACGATCCGCCGCGCGAGATCGCGGCGACGCCGGCTGCGGAACCGCCGCGCCCCGTCGAGGTGGTGACGATCCCCGAACCCCTGCCGCTCCCCGGCCAATTGAAGCCGGTCGCGGCCGGAGCGGCGACTTCCGAGCCCGCCGATCCGCGCCGCCGCGTCGGGGCCGCCAACGCCGCCGCCCGCGTGCAGCCGGTGCGTGACGGTTTCCTCAACGCCATCCAGCAATATCCCTGGACGGACGGCGCGCTCTATCAGGTCTATACCGCGCCCGGACAGGTAACGGACATCGCCTTGCAGGAAGGCGAGCAGCTCGTGGGGTCGGGGCCGGTCGCGGCCGGCGATACGGTCAGGTGGATCATTGGCGACACGGTGAGCGGCAGCGGCGCGACGGCGCGCGTGCATATCCTCGTGAAGCCGACGCGGCCCGACCTTTCCACGAACCTCATCATCAACACTTCCCGGCGCACCTATCATCTGGAGCTGCGCGCGACGGCTTCGACCTACATGGCGTCGGTCTCGTGGACCTATCCGCAGGACCAGCTCATCGCGCTGCGCGGCGCCAATGCCGAAGCCGCCGCCTCGGCCCCCGTCGCGACCGGCCTCGACCTCGCGGCGCTCAACTTCCGTTACCGGATCGAGGGCGACCGCGTGCCGTGGAAGCCCGTTCGCGCCTTCGACGATTCCGCCCAGGTGTTCATCGAGTTTCCGGCCGGGATCTCGCAGGGCGAGATGCCGCCCTTGTTCGCGACCGGCGCGGCCGGCGACGCCGAGCTGGTCAACTATCGTGTGCAGGGCCGCTACATGGTGGTGGACCGGCTGTTCGCCGCCGCTGAGCTGCGCCTGGGCGACCGGCGCAGCGAGCAGCGCGTCCGCATCGTGCGCGACGACGGACGCAGGGGGCGGCCGTGACCGATCCGGCCGACAATTCCCCGCCCGAGGCCGCCGCACCGCAAGCGCCGCGCCCCGATCCTCAAGCCTTCCAGCTTCGCGGCGACCCGCCGCGCGTCATGCGCCTGTCGCGCAAGGCTCTGGCCGCGATCGGCGTCGTCGCCAGCCTCGGGATCGGCGGCTCGCTGATCTATGCGCTGAAGCCGGCAGGCGAGAAGGAAGCAAAGGAACTCTACAGCACGGACAGCCGCGCCACCTCCGAGACCATCACGTCGGGACCGCGCGATTACAGTCAGGCGCCGAAACTCGGCCCGCCGCTTCCCGGTGATCTCGGCGGCCCGATCGTCTCGGCGCAACAGCGCGGGGAGAATGTCCCGGTCCCGCCGGTCGGCGCCCAGCCCGATCCGCGCGCCCAGGCCGAGGAAGCCGCCCGCCAGCGCATCAGCCAGGAGCGCGACGCGGCGCGCATGAGCGGCGTGTTTCTCGGCGGCGGTAGCGCCGGGGCCGCTGCCATGCCTTCGCTGCCGAACCTCGCAATCGCAACGCCCGACGCTGCCGCTCCGCAGCCAGCCGATTCCGCGCAGGGCGACCAGGCCGCCAAACGCGCCTTCATGGCGCAGGCGTCCAGCCAGCGCACGGTGAGCGTCGAGCGGCTTGTCGCGCCGGCTTCGCCCAACATCGTGCAGGCCGGCAGCATCATTCCGGCCGCGCTCATCACCGGCATCCGCTCCGACCTGCCCGGCCAGATCACCGCCCAGGTGACGGCGAACGTCTATGACAGCCCTACGGGCCGCATCCTGCTCATCCCGCAAGGGGCGCGGCTGATCGGCGAGTATGACAGCGAAATCGCCGCCGGCCAGACGCGCGTGCTGCTGGCATGGGATCGGCTCATCATGCCGGACGGCCGCTCGATCGTTCTCGAGCGCCAGCCCGGCGCCGATGCGGCCGGCTATGCCGGATTGCAGGATCGCGTGAACCAGCATTGGGGCAACCTGCTGAAAGCCGCCGCCGTCTCGACGCTGCTTGGCGTGGGGGCCGAGCTGGGCGCGGACAGCGAGGATGACCTGACTCGCGCCCTGCGCCGCGGATCGCAGGACACCATCAACCAGACCGGCCAGCAGATCGTGCGTCGGCAGCTCAACGTGCAGCCGACGCTCACCATCCGGCCGGGGCATCCGTTGCGCGTGGTTCTGACCCGCGACCTCGTATTGGAGCCGGTTGGAGGCGCACGATGAGCAAATTGAAGCTGGGGCCGCTTCCCGACGAGAAGCCGATAAAGGCCACGGTGGACATTCCCGCTGCGGTATATCGCGAGCTGACCGCCTATGCGGAGGCACACGCGGCCGAGACGGGCAGTTCGCCTGTGCCGCCCGAGAAACTGCTAGTGCCGATGGCCATTCAGCTCATGGCGACGGACAGGGGCTTTCGCCGGTGGCTCGCGCAGCGGAAGTGAGAGCGCGCCGCCTGCCGTCAGTTGCCCATGAACTTCTTGAACCGCTCGCGGCCTTCCGCCTCGATCACCGCTTGCTCGGCGTTGGCGCACTCGTCGCCGCGGGCCGTTCCTTCCGCGCATTGCGCCACGACCTGCCGGGCTTCATCGAGATGCGCCGCGAAATACTGCATCGCGCGCGGCTCGGCCGGCGTCGGCGCGGCGGCAGGCGGGTCGGCGACGATCGCCGCTTGGTCGACGGGCACGATCACCGGGCGCAGGACGAAGCCCGCGCCGAATCCGATGACCAGCACGATGATGAGTGTCTTACTCTGTGTCATGGCTATTTTTTCTCCGGTTGGTGATGTGATGGCTGGGGCGTGGGAATGGGTGGCAGCGAATAGCGAACGGCCACGAAATCGAGAAACCGGCGCAGGACCGCATTCTCGTTGTCAGCCCGCCAATACCCCGAAAAGCCTATCCGTATGTGGCTGCCAGTCTCATGGACCTCGCGAAACACGACGCCTGGAATCTGGATGCCGAGCGCGGATTCCGCGACGATCGAGATATGGCCGCCCAGCGCGATGGCGCTAAGCACCGTGTCGCGGCCGATGTCGTCCATTGCAATCTCGGGCGTGTAGCCCGGCATCCCAAGCTTCCCTAGCAGCATGTTACGGGTTTCGGGGCCGGGATCGCGCTCGGTGAGCAGGAAGCGTTCGCCGCTCAGGTCCGGCCAATGGATACGCTCGCGCGCGATAAGCTGATGGCCTTCCGGCATCGCCACCAACATGCGCTCACTCCACAAGGGGCGGCTCATCAACTCCCGATAGGGTGTCTCGCCGGTCATGATCGCGATGTCGAGCAGGCCGTTCTCGATCCCGGCCAGCAGCATATCCCGGTCGCGCTCGAAGCCGGACACTTTCACCTCGGGATAGCGTTCGCCGAACTCGCTCAGCGTCGCCCGCAAGTTGCCGGCAGAGAAGGACGTATAGAAGCCCACCGCCAGCTTGCCGGCATGGCCGTCGTTCGTGGCGCGAACCCAAGCGTTCAGCTCCTCGAACTCCCTGACGATGCGCTGCGCCGTCCGCAGATAGGTTGTGCCGTTCGGTGTCAGCGTGGCACCGCGCGTCTTGCGGTCGAACAGCGCCATACCCAGCCGCTTCTCGATTTCGAGGATATGCCTGCTAAGCGTTGCCTGCTTGATATTGATGCTGCGCGCCGCGCGGCTGAAGCTGCCAGCCTCGGCGGCCGCAATCAGGTAGCGAAGCTGGCGCAGCTCGATCACCGGGTTAACGGATCATCAGGCGGTGCCGCGAACTCCGTCCAGCCGCCGCCCAGCGCCTTGTAGAGATTGATGAGATTGCTAAGCCGCACCAGCTTGGAGCGGACCAGGGCTTGCTGCGATCCGTAGAGCGTGCGCTGGGCTTCGAGCAGGGCGAGATTGTCGTCCTCTCCTGCTTTGAACCGCTGTTCCGCGAGCGCATAGGCGTTACGGCTCGCATCGACCCGCTGCGTTTCCGACCGGATTTGAGCGTCCAGAGTGCCTTTGCCAGCGAGGCCATCGGCCACTTCGCGGAATGCGGACTGGATTGCCCTTTCATAGTTGGCGATCTCGATCCGCTTCTGCACTTCCGCACGGTCGAGATTGGCCCTGAGCGCGCCGCCGCCAAAGATGGGAAGCGGCAGGGTGATGCGCGGCATGAAGCTCCACGCGCCCGACCCCGACGAGAACAGATCGTCGAGGCTGGCGCTCGCTGTTCCCGCCGAGCCGGTTAGGCTGATCGTCGGGAAGAATGCCGCGCGGGCCGCGCCGATATTGGCGTTCGCGCCGCGCAGCGTATGTTCGGCCGCGCGAATGTCGGGACGGCGCGTGAGAAGGTCCGAGGGCAAGCCAGCGGGCAGATCGGCGGGCATGATCCCGTCGGGCAACGTGTCAGCCGCATCAAGCCGGGTGGTCAGCTCCGGCGACAACGGCTCACCCAGCAGCAGAACCAGCGCATTGCGGTCCTGTGCGGCAAGACGAGTAAAGGTCGCGCGATCCGATTCCGCCGTGCGGAGCGCCACCTCGGCGCGTTCGAGATCGAGCCGGGCAAGATTGCCCACTTCGGCAAGCTGCTTCGTCAGCGCATAGCTGCGTTCCTGGGTGGCAAGCGTTTCGTTGGCGAGGCGGAGCAGTTCCTGATCGGCGCGCAAGGTCAGATAAGCGTTGGCGACTTCCGCAACGAGACTCATCTGCGAAGCCTGCCGGGTGGCATCCAGCGACAGATAGGACTCCAGCGCCTGATCGCTCAGGCTGCGGACGCGGCCCCACAGGTCCAGCTCCCAGGCCGAAGCCATCGCCCCCACCTGATAGCTGCGGCGGTTATAGAACAGGTCGGATGGCAAGCGCTGGGCTGTCCCTTCCGCCCCGACGGCGATGGTCGGCAGCAGTTCGGATCGCTGGATGCGGTATTGCGCGCGCGCCGCTTCCACGTTCAGGGCCGTCACGCGAAGGTCGCGGTTATTCGTCAGCGCCTTTTCGACCAGCTCGTGCAACAGCGGATCGTCGTAGAAGTCGCGCCACCCGATGTCCGCTCCCGCGCTCGCCTCGGAAGGCTGCACGCCCTCATACGCCGCGCCGGTCGGGAAGGATGGGCTCACCGGCGCTTCCGGGCGCACATATTTCGGCGCCATGGAGCAACCGGCGAGCGCCGCCGAGCCGAGCAGAAGGATGAGCTTGCCACTCAGGGCATTCAGTCGAGCGTTCATGCGTTTTGCTCCGAAAGCGGGGCCGATGGCTGACGTGCCTCGCGGCGGACCGCAAAGCGCCGCACAGCGACGTAGAAGACGGGCGTGAGGATCAGGCCGAACAGCGTAACCCCGAGCATCCCGGCGAACACGGCGATGCCCATGGCGTGACGCATTTCCGCGCCCGCGCCGCTCGCGATCACCAGCGGAATGACGCCGGCGATGAAGGCGATCGACGTCATCAGGATCGGCCGCAATCGCAGCTTCGCCGCTTCCAAAACCGCCGGTAGCGGCTCCATGCCTTCCTGTTCCTTCGCGCGGGCGAACTCCACGATCAGGATGGCGTTCTTGGCGGCCAAGCCGACCAGCACGACGAACGCGATCTGTGTGAAGATGTTGTTGTCGCCGCCTGAAATCCACACGCCGCCGATGGCGGAGAGCAGCGCCATCGGAGCGATCAGCAGCACGGCGAACGGCAGCGACCAGCTATTATATTGCGCCGCCAGGATCAGGAAGGCGAGCAGCACCGACAGCGGGAAGACGATAAGCGCCGTGTTGCCTGCGGCCTTCTCCTGATAGGTGAGATCGGTCCATTCATAGGTCATGCCGGGAGGCAGCGTTTCTTGGACGATGCGTTCGATTGCCGCCGTCGCCTGACCCGACGAATAGCCCGGCGCAGGGCCGCCGCTGATGTCGGCCGACGGATAGCCATTATAGTGCATGACGCGATCCGGCCCCGTGCTGCGCGTGATCGTCACCAGCGACGACAGCGGGATCATCTCGCCCGTCGCGTTGCGGACCTGGAGCTGACCGATATTTTCGGCCTGCTGGCGGAACGGCGCGTCGGCCTGGACCATCACCCGGTAAGTGCGGCCAAAGCGGTTAAAGTCGTTCACATAGAGCGAGCCGAGATTGACCTGCATCGTCTCGAAGATCGCGGTCAACGGCACGCCTTGCGCCTTCGCCTTCACCCGATCGACATCGATCTGGACCTGGGGCGCGTTGGGCTGGAAGCTCGCCAGCATCCCGGCCAGCTCAGGCGTCTGCATGGCGCGCGCCATGATCTGCCCTTGCGCCTGCGCGAGCGCGTTGAAGCCAAGTCCCGCGCGATCCTCGATTTGCAGCTTGAAGCCGCCCATTGCGCCAAGGCCCGGCACAGGCGGCGGCGGGAATACACCCACGAAGCCGTCGGGAATCTGGCTGAACTTGCCCATCAGCCTGCCGGCGATGGCGTGGGCCGAGAGGTCCGCGCCTTTCCGATCCTCAAAACTGTCGAGCATGATGAACATGACCGCCGAATTGGGCAGGTTGGCCGCGCCGTTCACGTCGAGGCCGGGAAAGGCGACGACGCTTTCGACGCCCGGCTCCGCAAGCGCGGTTTCTGACATTTGCTGCACCACTGCTTCCGTGCGGTCGAGCGAGGCTCCGGCAGGAAGTTGGGCGATGCTGAGCAGATAATATTTGTCCTGCATCGGCACGAAGCCTGCGGGGACTTGGTGGAAGCCCAGCCAGGTCAGCCCCAGGAAGCCGGCATAGAGCAGCCCAACGATTCCACTCGCCCGCACCGCACGGCGCACCGTCCCCACATAGCGGTCGGACAGCTTGTCGAAGAAGCGATTGAACCGCGCGAAGACGCCCCCGAATACACGGTCGATGAAGCGGGTAAGCCGATCGCGCGGCGTGTCGCCGTGATGCGGTTTCAGCAGCATACCGGCCAGCGCGGGGGAGAGCGTCAGCGAATTGATGGCCGACAGGATGGTTGAAATCGCGATCGTCAGCGCGAACTGGCGATAGAACTCACCCTGCAATCCTGACAGAAATGCCGAGGGGATGAATACCGCCGCCAGCACCGAGGTAATCGCAAGGATCGGCCCCGTCACCTCGTCCATCGCCTTTCGGGCCGCCTCCTTGGGAGACTGACCCAAAGCGATGTGTCGCTCGACATTCTCGACCACCACGATCGCGTCATCGACGACGATGCCGATGGAAAGCACCAGTCCGAACAGCGACAGCGTGTTCAGCGAGAAGCCGAACAGATACATGATGGCGAATGTGCCGACGAGCGACACCGGCACGGCGACCAGCGGAATGATGGACGCGCGCCAGCTCTGGAGGAAGATGACCACGACGAGAACGACGAGCAGCGTCGCTTCAAGCAGCGTCACCGCCACCGATTTGAGCGAGGCGCGCACGAAGATCGTGGGATCGTAGGCGATCTCATAGCCGATGCCTTCCGGGAAATCGGCCTTGAGGCGTTCCATCGTGGCCCGCACCGCACTCGACGTGTCGAGCGCATTGGCGCCGGGACTCATGAGGATTTGCATGCCGACGGCGGGCTTGCCGTTCAACATGCTGCGCAGAGTATAATTGTCCGCGCCCATCTGGATGCGGGCGACGTCGCGCAGGCGGGTGATTTGCCCATCTTCGCCGCTCTTGACCACAATATCGCCGAACTGCTCCTCGGTGGTCAGCCTGCCCAGCGCATTGACGGACACCTGATAGGCGGCCTGCGCATTGGGTTGCTGGCCGATCGAACCGGCGGCGACCTGAATATTCTGCTCGCGGATCGCGGCGACGACGTCGCTGGCGGTCAGGCCGCGCGCCGCCACCTTGGTAGGATCGAGCCACGCGCGCATCGCATACTCGCCTTCACCGCCGATGATGACGTTGGCGACGCCTGGAAGGCGCGCCAGTTCATCCTTCACACGCAGCGAGGCATAGTTGGACACGTAGAGCGGATCGTAACGATCGCTGGTGGCGCGCATATGCATGACCATCAGGATGTCGGGCGAGGTCTTGTCCGTCACAACGCCTATGCGCTGCACCTCCTCCGGCAGTCGGGGCAGCGCGCGCGAGACGCGGTTCTGCACCTGAATTTGCGCGACATCGGGATCGGTTCCCTGCTTGAAGGAAATCGAGATCGTCATGCGCCCGTCGGTCGCAGACTGCGAACTCATGTAGAGCATGTTCTCGACGCCGTTGATCGCCTGTTCGAGCGGCGCGGCGACGGTTTCGGCTATGACCTCCGGGCTGGCTCCCGGATAGGCGGCCGTGACCTGCACCGTTGGAGGCGTGACCGAGGGATACTCGCTCAAGGGAAGCTGAAACAGGGTGATGCCCCCGGCGATCAGCATGAGCACCGATAGCACGACCGCGAAGATCGGGCGGTCGACGAAGAAGCGTGGAAATGTCATTGACCCGCCTCCGCAGAAGTAGCCTCAGCGGCGGGACGGTTGCCCGCACCCGAAGCCTCGCCCTGGACCATCGGCCCCCTGCGCGGCGTGACCTGCATCCCAGGACGCACAAGACCCTTGATGATGATGCTGTCGCCCGGCCTCAGTCCCGATTTGACGACGCGAAGGCCATCAACCACCGGACCGAGTTCGATCGGCCGATACTCGGCCTTGTTGCCCTGGCCGACGACCAGCACATAATTCCTGCCCTGGTCGCTTCCGACAGCCTGATCGTTGATGAGGATGGCCTGTTGGGGTGCGCCGAGCGTGAGCCTCACGCGAGCGAACAGACCCGGCGCGAGGTCCCCACCGGGGTTGGCGATGATGGCGCGGGCACGGATGGTCCCTGCGCTGCGATCAATGCCATTGCCCAGGAAGTCGAGCGTGGCGCTGTGCGGATAGCCCTGCTCGGTCATCAGACCGATTTCGACCGGAAGGGGCGCGGTCGAACCGCCACGTCGGGCCTGCTCGACAAAATTGAGATAGGTCGCCTCGTCGATGTCGAACAGGACATGGAGCGGGTTGACCGATTTGATGGTGGTGAGCGGTGTCGCGCTGGCGCCTGCGCCCACGACGTTGCCCGCCGTGACAAGCACGCGATCGACCCGGCCGTTGATCGGCGCCGTAACCTGGGTGAAGGAAAGGTCGAGACGCGCGGCGGCGACGGCCGCGTTGCCGACCTGAACCTGTGCGCGGGCGGCGTTCCGCTGCGCCACGGCGTCGTCATAGGCTTTGCGCGAGATCGCGCCGGTCGAGACGAGCTGTTCCGAGCGGCTGAAATTGCTTTCCGCGAGTGCGGCCGAGGCTTGCGCCTGGCGAAGCTGCGCCTGCGCCTGATCGAGCACGACCTGGAAGGGGCGCGGATCAATGCGGAACAGAAGCTGCCCCTTCCTGACGATCGCACCTTCAGGGACGTGGACGGAGACGATCGCGCCGCTGACGCGAGGCCGCAACTCGACGCTTTGGGGCGCGGCCAATGAACCGTTGAACTCGGCCGAGGGCGCAAGCTCGCGCACCACGACTTGCGCCACCGGCACTTGCGGCGCGGCGGCAGCCGCCTGCGCGCCCTGATCGCTGCCCGATTCGCTACAGGCCGAAGTAAGGCCACCTATAGCCAAGGCCACGGAGGCCAGGAGAAGTGCGCTTTTTGCTCGCATGATTTTGCCCTTCAACGGTGCCGCGCCCTGCTCATCTGTTCCGCGGCGTCTGATTGATTCTTGTGCGGTTTGCGGTTTCCAACGTTGGCAAGGTCAAGGCTTTTATGTCACCCAGATTCATATGAATATGTGTTCATATGTAATATGTCAACGATTGGCGGAGGATCGAGAGATTCGCACCCGCATGGCGCGTCGATCCGAACCGCAAGCCAGTGGCTTGCAGCCGGATCAGCCGCCTCAAGTGTGCGGCGGTCGCCGTTCTAGTGGGGACGGCGTCGCATCACGAAGCGGCGCCGAATAGCCAGTTCATTCAGGGGCGATGTCGGAGGCGCCCTGTTCCAGCCGTAGCCGGGCTCGGCACTTCCTGCTCCCCGCTGGGTTCTTCCAGATCGGCAAGGATCGGGCAGTCAGGTCGATCATCGCCCGCGCAGCAGTCGACCAGCGTGCTGAGCGTCGCGGCCATCTGTTCCAGATTTTCGATCCGCTCCTGAAGCTGAGCGATATGCGCCTGGGCGATCCGCTTCACGTCGGCGCTCTGGCGGGACGTGTCCCGCCAGAGGCTCAGAAGGTCGTTGATCTCCGCGACCGAGAAACCGAGATCGCGCGCCCGCCGGATGAACCGCAGCATGTGGACATCCGACGGCGAATAATCGCGGTAGCCGGAGTCCTTGCGATCGGCTTTCGGAATGAGGCCGGTCTGCTCGTAATAGCGGATCATCTTGGCGGAGACGCCCGATGCCTTGGATGCTTGCCCGATATTCATGATGCTGCTCCTGCCTCAATCGTGCCTGACCGAAAACCGCGCAGGCGCAGCGAGTTGCCCAAGACAAAGATACTCGACATCGCCATAGCACCCGCCGCGAAGACCGGCGACAACAGGATGCCCAGGCTCGGATAGAGGACACCCGCCGCGACTGGGATCAGCGCCGTGTTGTATGCGAACGCCCAGAACAGGTTCTGGCGAATATTGCCGATCGTCGCGCGCGAGAGCGCAATGGCCGTCGCCACGCCGTTCAGATGGCCGGACATGAGCACGACGTCCGCCGCCTCGATCGCGATGTCCGTGCCGGTGCCGACCGCAAGGCCGACATCGGCCGCCGCCAAGGCGGGCGCGTCGTTGATGCCGTCGCCAACGAAGGCGACACGGCCATGATCCGCCTTGAGCCGGGCGATCGCGTCCACCTTGCCTTCAGGCAGGACTTCGGCCACCACTTCATCAATGCCGAGCTGGCGGGCGATGGCCTGCGCCGTCATGCGGTTGTCGCCAGTCAGCATCGCGACCTTGAGGCCAAGCGCGTGTAATGCGGCGATCGCGGCCGGGGTGGTTTCCTTGATCGGGTCGGCCACGGCGATGATTGCGGCGAGCTTGCCGTCGATCGCGGCGTAGAGCGGCGACTTGCCTTCCTGGCCCAGCCGCGCGGCCGTGTCGGCGAAGGCGGCGACGTCCAGCCCCAGTTCGCGCATGAAACGATCGGCGCCGATCTGGACCAACTCGCCGCCCGCCACGGCCTTTACCCCGAAGCCGGTGATCGATTCAAAGTCGCCAATCGCGGGCAGCGCGATGTCTTCCGCCTTCGCGGCGTCGACAATGGCGCGGGCAATCGGATGCTCCGACTTGTTCTCGACGGCGGCAACCAGACCCAGCACCGCCGCCCGGTCGAAGCCGTCCGTCACCTGAAGGTCGGTGAGCGCGGGGCGTCCCTCGGTCAGCGTGCCGGTCTTGTCGACCGCGACGACCCTGGCATCCTTCAGAAGCTGGAGGGCTTCACCCTTGCGGAACAATATGCCCAGCTCCGCGCCGCGCCCTGTGCCGACCATGATCGCGGTCGGCGTCGCGAGGCCCATCGCGCAGGGGCAGGCGATGATGAGGACCGCCACGGCATTGACCAGCGCGAAGGTCAGCGCGGGCGACGGGCCGAACCACAGCCACGCCGCGAACGTCAGCGCCGCCACGGCGAACACGGCGGGAACGAACCACATCGTCACCTTGTCGACCAGCGCCTGGATCGGCAACTTCGACCCCTGCGCCTGTTCGACCATACGAATGATCTGCGCGAGCATCGTCGCGCCGCCGACAGCGGTGGCGCGGAAGGCCAGCGCGCCTTGCTGGTTGACCGTGCCGCCGACCAGCGTGGCGCCCGCGACCTTGGCGACCGGGATCGGCTCGCCGGTAATCATCGACTCATCGACATAGCTCTCGCCTTCGATCACTTCCCCGTCGACGGGGATGCGTTCGCCGGGGCGCGCTTCGATGATGTCGCCGGTGACGACTTCGTTGATGGAAACCTCCACCACGGAGCCATCGCGGCGAACGCGGGCGGTTTTGGCCTGCAATCCCACGAGCCGCTTGATCGCTTCGGACGTGCGGCCCTTGGCGCGGGCTTCCAGATAGCGGCCGAGCAGGATCAGCGCGACGATGACGGCCGCCGCCTCATAATAGACGTTCACCGTGCCTGCGGGCAGCAGGCCGGGCGCGAAGGTCGCGACCAGCGAATAGGCATAGGCGGCCAGCGTGCCGACCGACACCAGCGAGTTCATGTCGGGTGCCAGCCGCGCCAGCGCGGGCAGACCCTTCTCGTAGAAACGGATGCCGGGGAAGGCGAGGACCAGCGTCGTGAGGACGAACTGGATATACCAGCTTGTCTGGATGCCGATCGTGCGGTCGATCAGTGCATGGGCGCCGGGAATGACATGGCTGCCCATTTCGAGCAGGAACACCGGCAGCGCCAGTGCTGCGGCCATGAAGAAATCCTGCTTGAGATCGCGGCGCTCAGCATCCTTGCGTTCGGCCGTTTCTTCATCACCGGCGACGCTCGTTTCGATCGGGCGCGCGGTGTAGCCCGCGCCCGCGATTGCCGCGATCAGCGCCTGCACATCGGCCGTGCCGCGCACGCTCGCACGCTCGGTCGCCAGATTGACGGTCGCCTCAGTGACGCCGGGGACGGCTTTGAGCGCCCGTTCCACCCGCCCGACGCAGGAGGCGCAGGTCATCCCCTCCACCGCCAGCTCGATGCCGGTGGCAGATGGCACATTATAGCCGGCGTCTTCGACGGCCTTCACCAGCGCCTTCCGGTCAACGGAGTTGCTGGCCTGAATGTCGGCGCGCTCGGTCGTCAGATTGACGCTGACGGACTGCACGCCCTCGACCTTGCTCAGCGATCGTTCGATGCGCGCGACGCAAGAGGCGCAGGTCATGCCTTCAATGGGCAGGCTGATCGCCGAATCGGCGCGATCCGCCAAGTTTCCCTGGATTTCCGCGGCTCTCATTGCTCGATACTCCACACTTTTCGATTGAATTTGCATCAAGATGCAGGTTCCAATCGTGGGAAGGTCAAGGCAAAATATATGCCGGCCAAATATGGCCAGCCTGCATCTGAAAACGCATGGGTGAATGCGGGAGCCGCATTTTCCCTTTCCGACAGCAATCGCGAAAACGGCCTTGACCTTCCAACGATGGGAAAGGTTAGCTTGTGATTCGTCGTTAGGAAAAATGGAGATTTTCAATGCAATTCCACGTCGAAAACATGAGCTGCGGTTCGTGCGTCAAGCACATCACGCAAGCGATCGCCGCGATCGACCCCAATGCAAAGGTCGACGTGAATATCGCGGACAAGAAAGTCACGGTCGATAGCGTCGCCAGCGCGCAGGACATCGAAGCGGCGCTCGCTGAAGACGGTTATCCCGCGCGCGTTATTGAACAGGTATAGGAGACAGGCATGAACAAGCTGACGCCTATCTTCATCGCGGGCGCGCTGTTGGCCGTCGGCGTTCTCGCATACACGCAATCCGGCATCGGCCCGCAAACGACCAGCGTTGCGACGACACAAAGCGGACATGGCGGACACGCCAGCCCGGAACGCTCGGCCAATCCGGTCATTCGCGATTACCAGATTGCCAATGACAAGATGCACGCCGACATGGGAATCGAGTTTACCGGCGACGCCGACGTCGATTTCATGCGCGGCATGATCCCGCACCACCAGGGCGCGATTGATATGGCGAGTGTCGTTCTCCAGCATGGGAAAGACCCGGAGGTTCGCAAGCTGGCCCAGGACGTCATCACCGCCCAGGAAGGCGAGATCGCGATGATGCAGAAATGGCTGGCCGATCGGGGCAAGTGATTGTCCCGATATAGCTGGCCGATCGATCCTCGCGCGCCAGCGCCACCAAGAACAGCCCCCTGATGTCATGCACGACATCGGGGGCTTTTTTGTTCTGACAGAGGAAACGGTCGAGCCGAATGCGGCGCGGCCAGCGGCGATCAATCGTCGCCGTGGTCCTCTCCAATATGGCTCGCCATGTCGATGAGCATGGTGCTCACATGGGCATCGGCCACTTCATAGAATATCTGCTTGGCTTGCCGCTCGCTACGGACCAGGCGCGCGCCGCGCAGGAGGCGCAGATGATGGCTCACCAGCGTTTGAGACAGATCGAGGCTTTTGGCGATGTCCCCCACCGATCGCGGACTTTTCAGGCAATAGAGCAAGATACGCAGGCGGGAGGGGTCACCCAGCAAGCGGAACGTTTCGGCCAGGATCGTAACACCGTGGCTCGATAATCCCAACGAATGCTCGGGATTACCATGATCGTCAGAGGTAGTGGGGTCGGACATTGGAACACTCATACATGAAGATATGACGATGTGTAGATATATGGTCTTTTCTATCGCCACTCGGCGTCGAGGGCCGCCCCATTAAGCGCCTTCCCGAAGGGAACCGAACGGCCGCACAGAGGATTGCATAGGCGATGTCACAGGCTGACCAATCCTATGGCGGCGGGCATGACAAAGAGACTGCCCACGGCCGCCCCTATTTGATGTTCTGGATCAACATGATCCTTGGCCTTGCGGTCATGTATGCGGTCATGTTCACCATGATCGACGGCTGGCATGACTTCAGGAACAATCTGAACATGCTCTACATGGCGGTGACGATGTGGGCGCCGATGGGCATCTTCATGCTCGCCACCATGCCCGGCATGTTTCCCGACAGGAAAATGAATATCGCGCTCTACGTCCTGTTCGCCGTGCTGACCGCCGGGTCTTTTTGGGCGACCCGCGCGCAGGCGGCGATTGATGACCGTCAGTTCATCGCCTCGATGATCCCGCATCATTCGGGAGCCATCCTTATGTGCCGGGAGGCAAGGCTCAGCGATCCCGAACTGACCAATCTGTGCAACGCGATCCGCAAGGCGCAGCGCGAAGAAATCCAGCAGATGCAGAGCATCGCGGATCGGTTGCGCTGACGGCCTGTCAGTGGGAGCAAGCCTTTCCTGACGCGCCGTGACTGTGGCCGAAATGATCGTGGTCATGGTCATGCCCATTGTCCCGCTTGTTGCCGGGAGCCAGGCTGCACGTTTCGCCTTCCTCGTTCCAGTCGACCGCCACGGTCGCGTGTTCGATCTCGAAATGGTTCTCCAGCTCGCGCTCGACGGCGCGCACAACGACGCGGGCCTCGGCGTCGCTTGTGGGGCGGACGTGCATCGTTGCCAGCGTGCGGCCTGACGTGATCGACCACACATGGATATGACCGACCGCAGCGACGCCCGGCACATGCTCCAGAAGATGACGCTCGATCTTCTCCGGCGCCGCGCCGTCGGGCGCACCTTCGAGCAGGATGTGAAGCGACTTGGCCGCCAACTTCCACGCGCTACGCAGGACCAGTAGGGAGACGACGACCGAGAGGATGGGGTCGATCGGCGTCCAGCCCGTCAGATAGATCACGATCGCCGCGCCCACGGCCCCGACCGAACCGAGCAAGTCGCCCATGACGTGCAGCGCCGCGCCCTTGATGTTGACATGCTCGCTGTCGCCGCGCGTCAGAATCCAGAAGACGAGGATATTGACCAGCAGCCCCGCGACCGCGACGCCGAACATCGGCCCGGCAAGGATCGGCTGCGGCTCCTGAAAGCGTTCCCAGGCTTCATAGACGATCCAGCCCACGATCGCGAACAGGGTGACGGCGTTGACGAAACCGGCGACCACCTCGAAGCGCAGATAGCCGAAGGTGCGCTTGGAATCGGCCGCGCGCTGACCGAAGCGGAAGGCCGCATAGGCGAGTGCCAGCGCCGCTGCGTCGGTCATCATATGCCCGGCATCTGCCAGCAGAGCGAGTGAGCCCGAGATCAGGCCGCCCACGACCTCGACCACCATGAAGGTGAAGATCAGGCCGAACGACAGCAGCACCTTGCGCTCATTATCGCTGGTGATGGTCGGCGTGTGCGAATGATCGTGGTCGTGATCGTGGCCGTGACCATGATCGGCGTGCGAATGGGCCATTATAGAGCTTTCATACTATACTGAATGAACATATGAATATGTGTTCATATGATAGATGTCAATATATTATGCAATGGGCCAGCGTGGATGCAGTTCGTCGATCACGAAAGCGTGGCGTGCGCGACCGCCCGGATGCCCTTCGAGAAGATGGGGATGATCGCGTGGCAGATCGTCATGCGTGTGCGCCAGCACCTCAACATCTGCCGCCGGCCAAATCCAGAAGGCGATCACTGTGCCGATCAGCGCCAGCGCGGCGGCTGCCCCGAAAGCTGTCCCCATGCCTTCAATTGCGCCGGCCTGTCCGGCGAGTGGATAGGCGATGAGCCAGCACACATGACTGAGCGCGAATTGCGCGGCGAACAAGGCGGGGCGATCTTCCTCCGCCGATGATCGACGCAGCAGCCGTCCGCCCGGCGCTGTTCGAATAGGCGATGCCCAGCGCCAGCCAGCCCACGAGGATGACGCCCCAATAGCCGGACGAAGCAGGCTCTATGCGGCGGCGCGATGCGAAGCTAACGCATCGACCAGCGCCCGGCCAACAGAGCTGATCGTCCACCATGCCAGCAAATCGCTGGGGCCAATATCAGCGATGGCGAAGCCCCGCCTGGCAAGCATAGCGAGGGCCGGATCGTTGGCCGAAGCCAGAAATCCCTTGTCCTCAGCGGACAACGCGGCAAGCTCGACCAACGCTTCCCATTCGGCATCAGGGAGTAAGCCATTGCTGGCTGGGGCCGCTTCCTTGATTGGTATGGGCTCGGCTGCCTTGCGACGCTTGCGGGGCGCAGGCTTGGTTTCACCGGCCAGTGCCGAGGCGATACGACGGCCTACGCGATTGGCGGCCTTCACCGATGGATCATGCTGAACATGGGCATAGATCATCGTGGAACGTAGATTTGCATGGCCGAGGATTGCGCCGGTCAGCGCCAGCGCCTCGCCGTGCGAGGTGGCTGTGGCACCCACCGTATGACGCAGCGTATGCGGGGTGACGCCGGGCAGTTCGGCCTTCTTCACGATCTTCGGCCAGATGTTCTTGGTGCCTTGGAAATAGCTGTTGCCCTCATCGGCGGGAAACACATAGTCTGTGTCGTCCACTTTCTCGACGCTTTTGAGCAAGGTCGCCGCGGCGAGGCAGAGCGGACGGATCGACTTGCCGGTCTTGCTGTCGTCGAGGACGAGCAGACCATTATCCAGATCGACCTCATCCCATTTCAGCTCCGCTATTTCATTGCGGCGGCAGCCGGTCAGCACCCACAACCGGGTGATGTTGAGCGCCTTGCTGTTGACGCCCTCCGCTTCCAATGCGTCACAGGCCGCGCCCAAGCGTGCGACTTCCTCAAGCGTAAGGAAGCGTGTGCGCTTGTTGTCGGACTTGTTCACCACGGCCTTCTCGCAGGGGTTGGCTGCGACGATCTCGTGCCGCTTGGCGAAGCTGAATACGGCCGACAGATCGCGGAACACCTTGCGCGCCGCACCAGCGCCACCCTTGACGATGATCCGCGTGCGCGGCCCCGTCTTCTCATTCTTCGCCGTCTTGCCAGCTTCGACATCGCGGAAGAACCGCTCGATGTCGGCCGCGCCGATCTCCGTCACGCGCTTCCGGCCGAGCAGCGGCACGACATGATGGCGCAGCCGGGCGATGGTGTATTTCTTGGTCAACGACTTCATCGGCTGACCCTGGCGCTTGCCGCGCTGGATGAAGCAACCCTCGGCTTCATACAGGTCGATCAGCGCACTAATCCGCATTTCCTTACGCTTGGCATTACGCTCCGAAACGGGGTCTTTGCCCATCAGCGCGGAAGCCACGATCTCCTTCGCGCGCTTACGCGCCAGCTCGACGGTAAGCGGGCCGAATTGCCCAATCGTGAAGAAGCGTTGCGGCGCACTCCGGCCGCCGCCTTCGGCGAGATACTTGACCACAAAGGTTTTGACCCCGCTCACTCCGATGCGAATACCAAAGCCCTTGGTATCGCTATCCCACAGCACATAACGCTTTGCGCCTGGCTCAGCGGCGTCCACCACCGTTTTTGTGAGCTTTATTTCAGACTGCTTTGCCATTTTTCTGTGTCTTTCTGCGGGCCTTTGCCATTTATCAGGCTACAACCGGGCTACAACGCCAAAGTGGAAAAGCGGGCTTCCTCTCGGCCCTGTATAGCGTAGAAAGATAAGAAAAGAAACGTAAAATCATACCGTTAATCGTAGAATAGCGCGGGGTGGCGTATCTTGGAATAGTGCCTATGCAACTTTGCCAAGGTTGGGGTCGAGAGTTCGAATCTCTTCGCCCGCTCCATTTTTTCGGATTAAAAACAAATATGCACCGCATATTTGCCAGAAAAACTCGGACCGTCAGGGCGCGTGCCCCCAATATCTCTTGGCACCATAATCCCGTAAATTTGTCATTCGGGAATCGCCCGAAGCGCGGTCAGGTCGAGACTTTCTGCTATTGAGAAATGGTGCGCGCGTCAGTCACGCGGTGCTGCGGGCATTAGCCTGCTGGCGGTTCGACCGTGAGAAAATCGCGGATCTCGACTGAATTCGGGCCGAGGGTGATCGGGTTCCTGACCCCCGGCAGGACACAGACATCGAACAGTTCGGTAATCGCACCATCGAAACGCAGCCATTGCGCTGGCGCGCCGGTTGCCTGCGAAACAATCTGTAGGCCGCACCAGGCTGGTTCGCTTTCATTCTCAAGCCGTTCATCGAGCGCCAGTCCCTCGAAATGGCCTTTGCGCGGTTTCGACAGGGTGACGAAGGCATGGTCTCCGTGGAAGGCGAGGCCGCGCAAGAAACCCGGAAAAAAGGCCAGCGGCACGAAGCTGTTATCGGCCGGGTCCAGCCAGCCCAGTTCACCGCTGCCCGAATTCAGCAGCCAGACCCTTCCGTCGTGGAAGCGCGGGCTGTGCGGCATCGACAAGCCTTCGGCGATGATGGCATGGCTTTCGACATCGATGATCAGGCCGCCATCGTCCCGGTGATCCCGCCAGCCGCCCGCAGTGTCCGAGCGTGCGGCGGCGCTGACATATTTTGGCCGGCCGCCAACCATCGCCACGCCGTTGAGATGGCAGCGGTCCTCGGCGATAATCTCGCTGATGAAATCGGGCTTCCACACCGGCCTGAAACTGTGCGTCAGGCTGGGCTCGCACAGGCAGTTGAAGCGGGTGTTGACGAACAGGATCCGTCCGTTCTCTTGTATCCCGATTTCGTGAATGTCGACATTGCCCGTTGTCTGCAGATTGCGCGGCACATAGACCTTGTCGTGCACCTCGTTGGCGGTCTGGCCGGAAGCCAGAACATTTTCCATCCGGACGATCTGGGTCAGCGTGCCGAGATAGATGCGGCTGGCATCGCCGGTCACTCCCATCGCCTGCGGATAGACCGCTTCGTGCAGCGCCAGCTTGCCGTCCGGACCATGGCCGATCAGATAGAGCCGTCCGGTCTGGTAGGAGGTAAAGCCGATGGAGATATTGTTGCTTTTCAGGAAGGAAGCCAGCCCCGGCGAGAAGCTGATATCGATATTGCCCGCCTCGGTGGCAGCGTCCGGCGCGACATCGGTCGGGACATTTCTGTTTTCCGGGGCGATGGTTTCGGCACCCTCCGCGCCCGGCTTGTCCTTGCTCACATTATCGCTCCCGCTCCGCATCCGTCTTCGGCCAGCAATCCTTCCATAAAAGCGCGGTGGGGCAAAGGGTTAAATGGCGAAGGGGACGGGATGCAGCGTCCGGGGGCAGCCCCGCGGCCCGTCAGAAATCGACCGCGATACCTTTGTGCTCCCAGTCGCCATAGCGGGTGGGGCCCTTGTCGGCGGCAATTTCGTCGGCCTTTTCCAGTGGATCGGGTTCCGGCACCGGCTCGCTCGGGGTGAGATAGGCGGGCGCCTTGACATGGGCAGGGCGTTCGCCGGGTTTTCTATCGCTATCGGTCATATTTTCGCTCGTCCGTCAAATTGAATCGTGCCGCTGCAGACCCTATATTGAGACCATAAAGATCATATTCAAGCGAGTAGAGACGATGAATTTCATGAAGACAACCATGCTGCTGGCAGCGCTGACCGCGCTGTTCATGGTCTTGGGCTATTCGCTGGGCGGCAGCGGCGGGGCGATCATCGCCTTGATGGTGGCAGCGGGGATGAACCTGTTCACCTACTGGAACGCCGACAAAATCGTCCTGAAAATGCACAATGCGGTAGAGATTGATGGCAAAAGTCACCCCGAATTCTACAGAATGGTAGAAGATTTGTCGAAACGGGCCGGTTTGCCGATGCCGAAAGTCTATATTGTCGACCAGGCCCAGCCCAACGCATTTGCCACTGGCCGGGACCCCGAACATTCGGCGGTGGCGGCGACCACCGGCCTGCTGCAGATGCTCAGCCATGACGAGATCGAAGGCGTGATGGCCCACGAACTGGGCCATGTGAAGAACCGTGATACCTTGATCATGACGATGGTCGCGACGATCGCCGGCGCTGTCTCGATGCTGGCCAATTTCGGTATGTTCTTCCGTGACCGCAACGCCGGCGTTGCCGGTCTCATGGCCGTGCTGATCGCGCCTTTTGCCGCGATGATCGTGCAGATGGCGATCAGTCGTACCCGCGAATTCGGTGCCGATGCCGCCGCCGCGCAGATCAGCGGCAAGCCCCTGTCGCTGGCTTCCGCTCTGGCCAAGATTTCCGGCCAGGCCGCCCGCATTCCCAACCCGGTTGCAGAGCGCAATCCGGCCGCATCCCAGCTCTATATTGTGCCCGGCGGCGTCCGCCAGATGTTCTCCACCCACCCCGCCACCGAAGACCGGATCGCGGCGCTGGAGGCAATGGCGCAGGGTGGCGGCGGCAGCGGGTGGTCAGACGGGCCCAATGAATTGGGCGACAGGGGCCGATTGCGCAAACCGAGCGCGCTTGATCCGACTAGGTGAAGTTGCTGCAACGCACGTCCGACTTAGCATTCACTTTTGGTGAACAGCCGAGTTCGACAGGGATGGTCGCACGGCGTTCGGGAGGGCAGCCGCTCAAAAATCTTTCATCTAGAAATTATCCCGCATGTGGACTGGAGTTCACTTATACTCGGGTTTTACTCTATGTCGGCCATAGGGTCGAGAGGGGGGCTCTTGATACACCAAGAGAAACCCCATAGGCTTCGCTGATGTTAGACAACGTGCTCAGAGATCTACGGAATCTTTATGAAGGCGGTGTGTCCCGCACCGGATGGAGAGGGTGCGTACGGAAAGAGGATATATTGCTATGGTCCAAAGAGAGCGATCTCAACATCAATGACACATTCGATCAAATCGGCATAGGGCTTGCCCGCGCCTATTTGGAGAACACTCTGGACTGGGACTTTTGTGATTCAGCGGCCAACGACCTTTTTGGGGTACTGATGGAGTTTCGCACTCGCCGTCGGCACATTGGTGAACCAGAATACTTCTGGAAGTTTTACCTAGCCTTAGAAGTCAGTGAGACGGCTGAGGCAGAAAATTACGACGAGATTGCTCGAATCGAGATCAGCAAATTCGTCAGCGAACTTCCGCCGGTGTCCTAGCGACCGCTATTGGGGAGTGTCTAACCATGGCGCTATCGTATCCTCACTGTCCGTGTCCCGAACCCAGCGCGCTAGGTTCGACGCGCCAGTCTCGGGCAGGATACAAGAGAATTGTCCTCCGGCCTAGCCGTCCGCCCGGATGAGATAGTCAAAGGCCGACAGCGCGGCTTTCGACCCTTCTCCCATCGAAATGACGATCTGCTTGTACGGCACTGTGGTAACGTCGCCCGCCGCGAAAATACCGGGAACCGAGGTCTCGCAGCGATGATCGATCTCGATCTCTCCATATGGGGATCTCTTGACCACATCGCCGAGCCATTCGCTGTTCGGCATCAGACCGATCTGGACGAAGGCGCCTTCCAGCGCGACATCATGCTCTTCGCCGCTGTTGCGGTCCTTGTAGCGCAGGCCGGTGACCTTTTCACCGTCGCCTGAGATTTCGGTCGTTTGCGCCGAAACAATGGCGGTGACATTCGGCAGGCTCTGGAGCTTTTTCTGCAAAACGGCATCGGCGCGCATCGCGCTGTCAAACTCGATCAATGTGACATGGCTGACAATGCCGGCCAGGTCGATCGCCGCTTCCACGCCGGAGTTGCCGCCGCCGATGACCGCAACCCGTTTGCCTTTATACAGAGGGCCGTCGCAATGCGGGCAATAGGCGACACCCTTGTTGCGATATTCCGCTTCGCCGGGCACGCCAATGGTCTTCCACCGCGCACCGGTCGCCAGGATCACCGATTTTGCCTTGAGAGACCCGCCGCTCTCGGTCGTAAGAGAAAATAGATCGCCGTCGCTCGCCGGACGCGCCAGATCCGCGACACGCTGCTGGCTGAACACTTCCAGATCATATTCGTTCACATGCCGCTGCAATTCCGCAGTCAGCTTGGGACCCTCGGTATAAGGCACGGAAATGAAATTCTCGATACCCATCGTATCCATCAGCTGACCGCCAAACTGTTCGGCGATGATGGCGGTGCGGATGCCCTTGCGAGCGGTATAGATCGCCGCTGCCGCGCCGGCGGGACCACCGCCAACCACGAGCACATCATAGGGATCTTTGGCCGACAGTTTGCTAGCCGCTTTTTCGGCGCTGCCGGTGTCGACCTTGGCCATGATTTCGGCCAGATTCATGCGGCCGGAACCAAAGGGCTCGCCGTTGAGGAAGACGGTCGGCACCGCCATGACCTTGCGCTCTTCAACCTCGTCTTGAAACAGCGCGCCGTCAATCGCGACATGGCTGACATTGGGATTGCGCGCCGCCATGATATTGAGCGCCTGGATGACGTCCGGGCAATTCTGGCAGGAGAGCGAGAAAAATGTCTCGAAATGATATTCGCCTTTCAGCGAGGCGACGCTGTCGAGCAGTTCTTCTTCCTCTTTCGGCGGATGGCCGCCGACATGCAGCAAGCCGAGAATGAGCGAGGAAAATTCGTGGCCCAGCGGCAGTCCGGCAAATTCGACTTCCGATTTGCCGTCATCGGCTGAAATCAGGAAGGAGGGCACACGCTTTGACGTCCCGTTAAAATCCGCTTCCACGAGATCCGACATCGGTGCAATCGTCTCGACCAATTCTTTCATCTCGGCCGATTTCGCGCTGTCGTCCAGAGTGGCAACCAGCCGGATCGGGCGGCGCAGGTTGGCCAGATAGGCTTTCAGCTGATCGGCGGTGGATTGATCGATGATGGGCATGGTATCTCTCTTCATATGACCAGGGCAGGGCTATAGGCTCGCTGGCATTAGGTCGAAGCCAAGGGGGAGCGTGACCGGCACGAAGCCGGTCACTGCATTTTTCGTTGGTATTGGGTCGCGGTTAGATTTTGCCGACGAGCTCGATCGAAGGGGCGAGTGTTTTTTCGCCTTCTTCCCATTTTGCCGGGCAAACTTCACCGGGATTGGCGCGAACATATTGCGCTGCCTTGATCTTGCGGACCAGTTCAGCCGCGTTCCGGCCAACGCCTTCGCAGGTGATTTCCATGACCTGGATGACGCCGTCGGGATCGACAACGAAAGTCGCACGGTCCGAAAGGCCCTGGCCTTCCCGCAATACGCCGAAATTGTTGCTGATCGTGTGATTCTGGTCGCCAAGCATATAGAAGTTGATCTTGCCGATCGCGTCGGAGCTTGCGTGCCATGCCTTGTGGCTGAAATGCGTGTCGGTCGAGACAGAGTAAACTTCAACGCCCATGGCTTGCAGCGCGTCATACTGGTTGGCCAGATCTTCCAGTTCCGTCGGGCAGACAAAGGTAAAGTCCGCAGGGTAGAAGAAGAATACGGCCCATTTGCCGGCGACATCTTCTTCCGTCACGTTGACGAATTCACCGCGATAAAATGCTTCGGTGGAGAAAGGCAAAATCTTGCTGTTAATGGTAGCCATTGGTGGTCCTTTTCTTTCGTTTGAGCGTTTGTTGCATGTCAGTTTCGACGTGCAATTGTCCTTCTGTTTGAGATGTTTGAAATATGTTGTGGCGGACCACTATTCAACAGCCAATCGCGGGCTTTCTGGATGATTATGGCGATCACATTGATCGGCATATTCAATCAGCGTCGATCGGTGGGCGCCCATACCGTCTATCGGGGCGGCGCGCTAAACAGGCCGATCGCATTGTCTGGCTGCTGTTCTCTGCACGCACAGAAAAGGGCCGGAGAAATCCGGCCCTTTTCCCGTGTTCAGCGAATGCAGGGCAGAGGAACCCTGCTGGCCCGCCCTGTCAGATCGCCTGATATGATCTACTCGGCCAGCATCTCGTCATAGACGGCGCAAGCTTCAGCAATACCGTAGCTTCCGTCCGCCGCGCCCTTTTGCAACTTTTCCTGAACTTCCTGCATCTTGCCGGTCATTTCCTGCATCGCTTCCGGATCGCTCGCCAGAGCCTGCATTTTCTCGCCCAGTTTCGTGGCTTTGGCCATCATGTCGTCCTGGCTACAAGCTTCCGAGGTCACTGCTTCCGCAGTTTCTTCCGTTGCGGCAGTTTCCGAAGCTTCCGAAGTTTCGTTGCTGCTACCGCACGCACTGAGAGCCAGAGCGCTGGCAAAAACTGTCAAGGTCGCAATTGAATTTTTCATATGTGGTTCCTATTTTTTGAATGAAGTGCCGCCTTTGCTGGCAACGCGCCAGATTCCGGCAACGGACGTGGTTTGTTCACTGATTTTGCATCGGCGAGATTGCGGATCGGCCCATCCGTTGCCTTTCCCGATAATTTTCTCGCGGCACGCTTGCGGTCGAACGCGGTGCAGCCGCGTTGAGCGAGATAGTCATCGTTGCAGGCCCCCTGAACCAATCCAGATGTCGACCTAGCGTGACTCGCGAACGGGAGAGTGATGTAGATCACAACCTCATGGACAAGGTGTATCGTGATGTTCCGACAAGGATGGACGGACTCGCTCTCATCGCTGATTTCTAGCTTCGTCTATTCATCATTGCGTTCTATCGGTGCGGCTGCGCTCGACCCAAAAGCTTGATCGAAACGCGGGAAGGTCTATGCGGTGGGGCAGAGCGAACCATCCGGGTTCTGCAAGCCCAATTATCGCGGAATGAACATGAACCAGCCCAACAATAAAGTCCCCGGCCTCGCTACGCGCCAGTCCGCCATTCGCCTGCTCGACGCCGTCTGCCGGCGCGGCGAGACGCTGGATCAGGCGATGCCAGCGGCTACGGGCAAATTGTCGAATCCGTCGGACAAGGCGCTGGCGCATAATATCGCCGCCAATGTGCTGCGCTGGATGAGCGCGCTCGACGCGATGATCGACAGCGCGACCCGCAACCGGCTGGCCGACGACGCGAAGGCGCGGATGGCGCTGCGCATCGCGCTGGCGCAGGTGCTGATCCTCGACACGCCGCAACATGCCGCGATTTCGACCGCCCTGCCGCTGGTTCATGGCGGCCCGCGCCGGCTGGTGCACGGTGTCTTTTCGACCGTCATGCGCGGGATCGAATCGGGCAAGCTGAAACTGCCGGAATATCCGGAAATTCCTGGGGAAACGCTGGACCGCTGGACCAGCAAATGGGGTGAAGATGTGGCCAATGCCGCGTGCCGGGCCTGGGCACAGCCTGCGCCGCTCGACCTCAGCTTCCGGTCCGGTGATATCGGCACGCTGGAGGGTGAAAAGCTTGCCCCGAAACATCTCAGGATGCTTCCAACTGTTCCAGTTACCGAGCTCGACGGCTTTGATGACGGCGCTTTCTGGGTACAGGATCTCGCCGCCTCTATCCCTGCGCGTCTGCTCGGGGAGGGCGAGGGGAGCACGGTTCTCGACCTCTGCGCAGCCCCCGGCGGCAAGACCATGCAGCTGGCCAGCGCCGGCTGGAAAACCGTCTCGGTCGATAATAGCGCCAAAAGAATGGAGCGTTTTCAGGACAATCTGAAACGCACCCGGTTGCAGGCCGAGCAAATCATCGCCGATCTGATGCGGTGGGAGCCGGCGGAGCCCGCCGACGCGGTCCTGCTCGATGCGCCGTGCAGCGCCACCGGCATCTACCGGCGTCACCCGGATGTGCTGCACTGCATCGGCTCCCGCCAGATCGAGGACCGCGCCGAAGTGCAGCGCGCCTTGCTCGACCGCACAGCCGCTTGGGTGAAGCCTGGTGGGCTGCTGGTTTACGCCGTTTGCTCGCTCGAGCCGGAAGAGGGCGAGGAGCAGATCGAAGCCTTTCTCGAGCGCCACGACGAATTTTCAATAGATCCCGTCCGTGCCGAAGAGCTGCCCGCGGGTGTCGCGCCAGCCGAATCCGGCTGTGTCCGGACGCTGCCCGATACGCTCGCCGAACAGGGCCATGTGGATGGGTTCTTCATTGCCCGGCTGGTTCGCAAAAGCTGATTTTCTATATATTGTGAACCTGTCCCCAATCTGTCCACAAGGGACTGTGGCACTGCCATAATAGCGTCTTGCTTGCCCGGTTCAAAAATTCTACTGCCGGGCATAGTTTAAGGAAGCGCCATGTCCGACAGCATTCGTATTGCCCCCTCCATCCTTTCTGCCGATTTCGCCCGGCTGGGCGAAGAGGTGCAGGCCATCGACAAGGCCGGCTGCGACTGGGTGCACGTCGATGTAATGGATGGCCATTTCGTTCCCAATATCACCATCGGGCCGGCGGTCGTCAAAGCGCTGCGACCGCATAGCGCCAAACCATTCGACGTCCATCTGATGATATCGCCGGTCGACCAGTTTCTCGAGGATTTTGCCGAGGCGGGCGCGGACATCATTTCCTTCCATCCGGAAGCCGGCCCACACCCGCACCGTACGGTGCAGACGATCCAGTCGCTCGGCAAGCAGGCCGGTCTGGTGCTCAATCCCGCAACTCCGCTGGATATTCTCGACTATCTGATTGACGATCTCGATCTGATTCTGGTGATGAGTGTCAACCCGGGCTTCGGAGGCCAGAGCTTCATCGACAGCCAATTGCGCAAGATCGAGGCAATCCGCAAGCGGATCGACGCCACCGGCAGGGATATCCGGCTGGAAGTCGACGGCGGTATTGATCTCAAGACCGCACCGAGAGCGATTGCAGCGGGGGCCGATACGCTGGTTGCCGGCACCGCAACCTTCCGCGGCGGCCCGGATCAATATGCCGCCAATATTCGCGGCTTGAGGGGTGAATGACCACCAGCAGATCCGACCGGCTGGATCTGGGTGACGGCGACCCGGAACAGCCAGAAATTGAAGATGAGAATGATACGATAGGCGAAGGCCGTAGCCTCACATTGCGCCACGACCGCGACCGCGGCCAGTCGCTCGCCCAGCAAGCGACAATGCTCTATTACCGGATGACCTGGCGGATGCCGCTGCACCGGCTCCGTCTTTCGGGAAAACTGCCCCTGCGGCTGCTGGCGGTGCCGGTCGATCCGGTCGAGGGCGACCGGGTCCAGGGCATGGCGGTGCGCGCCGGTTTCTTTCTCTTTCGTGGCCTCAAGAAAAAACACGAGAAGATCGATTTTGCCGAACTGAAGCTGCCGCCGCAATTCGAGGATTATGTCCACCGCTTCCAGTGGCTGCGCGATCTCGACACGGCGGCGTCCCGCGATCAGGCAGTGCCGGTGGCGGAAATGCTTATGAACCAGTGGCTCGATGCCAATGGCGACACGATTCGCCAGCCGGCCTGGCGGCCCGACAATTGCGGCTGGCGATTGCTGATCTGGGCCAGTCATGCGCCGCTCATCCTGTCCTCGCGGGATCTGATCTACCGCTCCAAGCTGCTCAACAATATCGCTCGCACCGCCCGTCATCTCGACCGGACCGCGGACAAGGCCAACAGCAGCCTCGGCAGGCTGGTTGCGTGGAGCGGTGTCGTTGCGGCATCGCTGCTGCTGCCCGAGGGACGGGTCCGCCAGATCGTCGGAGAAGCAGGGCTGGAAAAGGCGATGGGTGAATTTTTCTTTGCCGACGGCGGTTCTGTCTCGCGTTCGCCGCTCAACCAGATCGATGCGGTCATCCTGCTGTCGATGCTGAAACAGGTCTATATTGCGCGCAAGGAAGACGCCCCGGCCTTTCTTGAGGAAGCGCTCAACAAGGCAGTACCGCCGCTCACCGCGCTCACCCATTTTGACGGAACCCTCGGCAACTGGCAGGGCAGCGGCGCCACCGCGGCGGGGCAGATCGCGCAAGTGGTGGAAGCCAGCGGTGTTCGGGCCAGACCGCTACGGCAGGCGCATGAATGGGGCTATCAGCGGGTCTCATCCGGTCGTTCCGTGCTGGTTCTCGACGCCGCGCCGCCGCCGATCGCGCGCATGGCGGTGGCCGGTTGCGCCTCGACACTGGCCTTTGAATTTTCCAACGGCGACTGCCGGATCATCAGCAATTGCGGCGGGGCGGGGCTGGTTGGGGCAACCATCCCGGCGGCGCTCGCGCGCGGGTTGCGCACCACTGCTGCTCACAGCACCCTATGTATCGCCGACAGTAACAGCACCTCGATCCTTCCGGACGGCAAGCTCGGCCGCGGCGTCAGCGAAGTCGAACTGTTCCGCCGCGACGTTGAAAATGCGACCAGGCTTGAGGCCAGCCACGATGGCTATGTTCGGCGCTTTGGCTTGCTCCACAAACGGTTGCTGCTGGTCCGCTCGGACGGGCTGGAGCTGCGCGGCGAGGATATGCTAATCCCGGATGGCAGAAAACGGAGGCGGCGCAAAAATGATATCGAATATGCGCTGCGCTTCCATCTCGGGCCTGATATAGAAACCGACCTGATCTCGGAAGGAAAGGGCGTCTTGTTGCGTCTGAAGGACGGGAATTTGTGGCAATTCCGCTCGACCAGCGGAGAAATCAAACTGGAAGAGAGCGTCTGGGTCGACGGCATGGGCATAGGCCATGATGTCATGCAGATGGTGATTTCCGGAGCAGTGGGCAGGGGCGGCGGCGCCACCGGCTGGCTGCTCAAACATATGGGGTAAGAATGACAGAGAATATCAAAATCAAACGCGCGCTTTTGTCGGTTTCGGACAAGAGCGGCCTCGCCGATCTCGGCAAGCAGCTGGCGGCGATGGGTGTCGCGCTGATCTCGACCGGCGGTACGGCCAAGGCCTTGCGCGAAGCGGGTCTCGAGGTTGCCGATATCAGCGATGTCACCCAGTTCCCCGAAATGATGGACGGCCGGGTCAAGACCCTCCACCCCAAGGTCCACGGCGGCCTGCTCGCCCGGCGCGATGATGCCGGCCATGTCGCTTCGATGGAAGAACATGATATCGCCGGGATCGATCTGGTGATCGTCAATCTCTACCCCTTCGCCCAGACCGTCGCCAAAGGAGCGGAACGCGACGAGATTATCGAGAATATCGATATCGGCGGGCCTTCGATGGTGCGCAGCGCGGCCAAGAACCACGATTTCGTGACGATCGTCACCGATCCTTCCGACTACCAAACATTGCTGGCCGAGCTGCAGCAGAATGACGGCGGCACATCGCTGGCCTTCCGCAAGAACATGGCCGCCAAGGCCTTTGCCGCGACCGCCAGCTATGACAGCATGATCGCCCAATGGTTCGGCTTTGCCGATCAGGGCAAGATGTTCCCCGACACGCTACCGCTGACGATGAGCCGCCCGGTCGAGTTGCGCTATGGCGAGAATCCGCACCAGAGCGCGGCGCTCTATTTGCCCGACGGCCCGTCCGCGAGCGGGATTGCCCAGGCAGAGCAGCTGCAGGGCAAGGCGCTCAGCTATAATAATTATAATGACGCCGATGCCGCGCTCGAACTGGTCAGCGAATTCCGCGACGGTCCGCCGACCGTGGTCATCGTCAAGCACGCCAATCCTTGCGGAGTGGCGAGCGCCGACAATATCCTCGACGCCTATAAAGCGGCTCTGGCCTGTGACAGCGTTTCGGCCTTTGGCGGCATCATCGCGGTCAACCGGCCGCTCGATGGCCCGGCCGCGGAAGCGATGACCGGCATCTTCACCGAAGTTGTATGCGCACCCGGTGCCAATGAGGAAGCCAAGGCGATTTTCGCCAAGAAGAAAAACCTGCGCCTGCTGCTCACCGGCGAGTTGCCCGACCCGGCCCGCACCGGCATGGGCTTCAAATCGATCGCCGGCGGCTTCCTGCTGCAGTCGCGCGACAATGGCCAGATTTCCCAGACTGATCTGAAGTGCGTCACCCGGCGCCAGCCGACCGAGCAGGAAATGGCCGATTGCCTCTTCGCCTGGACCGTCGCCAAACATGTCAAATCCAACGCCATTGTCTACGCCAAGGATGGCTCCACAGCGGGCGTCGGCGCAGGGCAGATGAACCGGCTCGAATCGGCGCGCATTGCCGCGTGGAAAGCCAAGGATGCAGCGGAAAAAGCCGGCTGGAACGAAGCCCGGACCATCGGTTCGGCGGTTGCCTCGGATGCTTTCTTTCCCTTCGCCGACGGCCTGCTGGCTGCTGTCGAGGCGGGCGCAACCGCAGTGATCCAGCCCGGCGGTTCGATCCGCGATGACGAAGTGATTGCGGCGGCCGACGAAGCGGGTCTGGCGATGCTGTTCACGGGGATGCGGCATTTCCGGCACTAGGTGTTCTTCCCTCTCCCTTAAGGGAGAGGGTTGCGCAGACTTGCAAACTTGTTTGCTAGTCGCAGCTGGGTGAGGGTGTATTGCGCTTCAGATTGAAAAACACCCTCATCCAAGTCCGCCTAATCCACTTCGCGCATAAGGCTCCCTATCCTTCTCGCTCATGGGAGAAGGGAAATAGTTAGACAATGGCAAGAAAGACATCATTCCCGCCCCGGTCCGAGATGTTCTCGTTCATAGAGAGTGGCGAACTGACGGTGAAAGTCACGCCCAATGCAAGTGAGAATAGCATCAGCCTGCCGGGCGCAACGGGGCCCGCCGGCGTGCTGCTGGTCCGCGTCACCGCTACGCCGGAGAATGGCAAGGCCAACGCCGCCGTGTTGAGACTGCTGTCAAAAGCGCTCGGGCTGCCCAGGACATCGCTGGAGATTGTGCGGGGCGGCAATGCAAGAACGAAGGTAATCTCGGTTCCTGGTTGAACATTTCCTCTCCTTTACGGGAGAGGGCGGTGTGCCCCTGCGAAGGCAGGGGCCCATCTCCTGAATTCTAGGTCATGACAACGGATGGAGCGTTCAAGCGCGCGAGTCAGCAGCGCGCTGTTTTCGCTGCCCGGATATGTAGTCGGTAGGGCGACAGGTGGACCCCTGCCTGCGCAGGGGAACAATCACTTCACCACTGTGCTCCGCACTTGATGCGGAGCCCTGTATTATAAAGCGTGACAGGTCGTCAAAAAGCTCCGCCTCAAGGGCGGAGCACCAACATCAATCCGGCGTAGCGGCCTGGGCGTTCTGGCCGTCGCCTTCGGGAGCGGCGATGATGTCGCGGGTGACGCTGCCCTTGTCAACGGTATAAGTGTCCGGATCGCCGACCGAAGAACGAATCCCGGCATCGGACTCACCGGCCAGGCCAACAACCGCATTTTCGGTCACGCTGCGCGCCTGTGGCCCGCCGAACAGGGCTTCCAGCGTCTGTTGCTGCAAACCACCGGTTTGCGGGCGCGGCTGGCCTGGCTGGGGCGGGGTGAGCGTGAAATCGGGCGGAATGACCAGCGGTGGCTGGCGCGAAACTGCGAATTCATCCGGCCGCTCGCGGTCGAACAGCCCGCTTGAACCGCAGGCGGTCAGGCTGGCCAGCGAAACAAGGCTGATGGCGACGGTCGATTTACGCATTTTATTGTCCCTCAAAAATCTCTTACGGAGCCTGATAGCGCGCTCCTGTCACAGGTCAACTTTCGTCAAGCTGAACGTCGTCTTTTCACTCGGCCTTCTTTTCGCGGATTAACAGCGCGCGTGCAAGCAGGATCACCACACCGATGCTGATAGAGGCGTCGGCAAGATTGAAAATCAGAAACGGCCGGAAATCCCCGATATGCAGATCGGCAAAGTCGGCGACATAACCGAGCCGCGCGCGGTCGACGATATTGCCCAACGCCCCGCCGAGCACCATGGACAAAGCGATAATGTCCCATTTTGCCTTTTCGCGGTTCATCCAGATGAAGACCGCAAAACCGATCAGTCCGGTCAGCGCGACCAGGGCCCAGCGCTGGAATTCGGACGACGCCGTCAGAAATCCCATCGACACCCCGTAATTTTCCGCCCAGGTCAGGTTGAAAAAGGGGATCAGTTCGATCTGGCCTCTGGACGGCAGCTGCAGCAATTGCATCACGACAAATTTGCTCGCCTGATCGAGGATGAAGATCAGAAAGGCGATGACCAGGCCGATGCGGCGGTAGTATTTGACTTGCTTGCTATCGGTCATATCAAATTCCGTTCCGAGCAGCGCAATGGTGAGAGAGGGCGTCGTCATTCTGAACTTGTTTCAGGATCCCGCCGGGCTTGGCGCTCTGCCGCGGGAGATCCTGAAACGAGTTCAGGATGACGAGCTTCCGCTTCAGGATGACGAGCGAGAGAGCAGCGATCACGCCAACACCTCCGCACAACGGTCGCACAGCGCGCCGTCTTCTTCTACTTCCGGCAGCAACCGCCAGCAGCGGCCACATTTGTGGTTGTCGGTCTTGGTGACGGCGATTTCCGCACCATTTGTGACATCCGCAACAATCGCCAGCTCGGCAAATTCTTCGGTGCTGATCGGCAGGTCGGCCATTGGATAGGCAATCTCTGCTTCCAGGCTTGACCGAATGGTCTTTTCCCGTCGCAATGGTTCAATCGCCTCGGTCACTTTTTCACGGGCATCGCGGATGGTCTGCCATTTTCCAGCCAGATCGCCGTCCATCCACCCGGCATCCACCTCGGGCCATATCTTCAAATGGATCGAGTCATTCTCATCCGGGAACCGGCTCTGCCAGATTTCCTCAGCGGTAAACACCAGCACCGGCGCGATATAGCGCGTCAACGCGTGGAATAAAATGTCCATCACCGTGCGATAGGCCATGCGCTTCGGATCATCCGGCGCGTCGCAATAGAGACAATCCTTGCGGATATCGAAGAAGAAGGCGCTGAGATCCTCCTGCGCAAAGGCGTTCAATGTCCGCATATAGGGACCGAAAGCAAAGTCGTTGACGTGCTGCTTCAGCTCCGCATCGACCTCGGCCAGCCGGTGCAGGATATAGCGTTCCAGCTCCGGCATGTCGGCCACCGCCACGCGCTCGGCATCGGTAAAGTCGCCAAGACCGCCGAGCATATAGCGGAAGGTGTTGCGCAGCTTCCGGTAGCTGTCCGAAACCCCTTTCAGGATTTCATCGCCGATCCGGTGATCCTCGGTAAAATCGACGCTCGCCGCCCACAGCCGCAAGATATCCGCGCCCTGCACATCGATGATCTTCTTCGGATCAAGCGTGTTGCCGAGCGACTTCGACATTTTCTTGCCATTCTTGTCCAGCGTCATGCCGTGGGTCAGCACCGCCTCGTAGGGCGCGCGGCCTCTGGTGCCGCAGCTTTCCAGCAGGCTCGACTGGAACCAGCCGCGATGCTGATCGCTGCCTTCCAGATAGAGATCGGCCGGGCTCTGCTGCTCCGGCCATTTGCCGCTTTCCAGCACGAACGCATGGGTGCAGCCGCTGTCGAACCAGACGTCGAGAATATCGGTGATCACCTCATAATCGTCGAGCGCATATGCGTTGCCGAGAAAATCTTGATGATCGGCGTTGAACCAGGCATCGGCTCCGCCGGTCTTGAACGCTGCGATGATCCGCGCGTTTACGGCGGGATCGTTGAGATATTCGCCGCTCTTGCGGTCGACATAAAGCGCAATCGGCACGCCCCAGGCGCGCTGACGGGAGAGCACCCAGTCGGGACGGCCCTCGACCATCGATTCGAGACGGCGCCGCCCGCGTTCCGGCACGAAGCGGACCTTGTTGCGGATCTCGTCGAGCGCGACATCGCGGAGGGTGGCCCCTCCACCATGCTGCGCATGGTCCCCCTCCCCGTCGCTGCGCGCCAGGGAGGATGCTTCCCCATTTCCTCCCTGCGCCGAAGGCGTGGGGAGGGGGACCGCCGCAGGCGGTGGAGGGGCCGTAAGCGGCGCATCCATCGGCACAAACCATTGCGGTGTGCAGCGGTAAATAATCTTCGCTTTCGAACGCCAGCTGTGCGGATAGCTATGCTTGAAATCGGCGCTGGCCGAGAGCAGCGCGCCCGCCTCGCGCAGGTCCGAACAGATCGGTCCGTCCGGACCGTTGAAATTCTTGTTGATCACTCCGCCGGCGCGCTCGTCGCCGCGTGGCAGCCATTCCCAGTCGTCGCGATAGACGCCATCGGCATCGACCGCGAATACCGGATTGATGCCATTAGCCTTGCACAGATCGAAATCATCCTCACCATGGTCGGGCGACATATGGACGAGTCCCGTACCCGCATCGGTGGTGACAAAATGCGAACCATCGAGGAACGGGCGCGGTTTGGTATAGAATTCGCTGTCCGGGAACCTGTCGGCCATCGGGTGTTTGGCGGTGGCTCCGGCGAGTTGGGAGCCACTGTACAATTTAGGATCTTGGCCCCAACTCCAGTCATTGGGGTCAGGTACCTCATCTTTCGGTTCGTAGAGATTGCCGTCTTTTTGGCTAGAAATTCGAAGGAATACTTCTGTTATCTGATCTGCGCAAATTAGCAGCTTTCGATCTTGAAAATGAAGAAGTGCGTATTGGATATCCGCCCCGTAAGCCAAAGCCTGATTAACCGGAATCGTCCAAGGCGTCGTCGTCCAGATCACCGCATGTGCGCCGACCAGCTCCGGCGCATTCGGCGCCTCGACAATCTCGAACGCCACATCAATCTGGGTCGAGACAATATCCTCATATTCCACCTCGGCCTCGGCCAGCGCGGTTTTCTCGACCGGCGACCACATCACCGGCTTGGCGCCGCGATAAAGCTGGCCGGCTTCGGCGAATTTCAGCAATTCGGTAACAATCGCCGCCTCGGCGTCATAGTCCATCGTCAGATAGGGCTTGTCCCACTGGCCCATCACGCCGAGCCGTTTGAACTCCTCGCGCTGCACATCGACCCATTTGTCCGCATATTCGCGGCATTCGGCGCGGAATTCGCTGGCCGGGACCTCGTCCTTGTTGCGCTTTTTCTTGCGATATTGTTCCTCGATCTTCCACTCGATCGGCAGGCCGTGACAATCCCACCCCGGTACATAAGGCGCGTCCTTGCCGAGCAGACTCTGCGAGCGGACAACCAGATCCTTCAGCGTCTTGTTGAGGCTATGGCCGATATGGATATTGCCATTGGCGTAAGGCGGGCCGTCATGCAGGATGAATTTCTCGCGGCCGGCGCGGGCTTCGCGCAGCTTTTCATAGAGACCAATTTTCTGCCAGCGCTCCAATATCGCCGGTTCCTTGTTCGCAAGGCCAGCCTTCATCGGGAAATCGGTTTTCGGCAGGAAAACCGTGTCTTTATAATCTGCTTTGGGATCGGTCATGATCGCGGGGATTAGGGGACGCGGGCCTTGGGTGCAAGCGGGATTTGTGCCACGCGCGAGCCCTGCAATCTACCCGTCATTGCGAGGGCTGAAAGCCCGTGGCAATCCAGTGCGGGGGAGTGGCGTTACGGATTGCTTCGCTGCGCTTGCAATGACGAACGGTGGCTCACGCCAGCAACGCTCTCGCCCGCTCGCAATCCTTTTCCATCTGGACCTTCAGCGCGTCGAGATCATCGAACTTCTGCTCGCCGCGCAGGAAATGGTGCAGTTCGACCTCGATCGTCTGGCCATAAAGATCTTCGCTGAAATCAAAGAAAAAAGGCTCGAGCAATTCCTTGGGCGGGTCGAAGCTGGGGCGTATGCCCAGATTGGCCGCGCCGTTCAGCACGCGGCCATCGGGCAGGCGGCCCTTGACCGCATAGATGCCATATTTAGGACGCAGATATTGACCGATATCGATATTGGCGGTCGGATAGCCCAATATCCGGCCATTCTTGTCGCCGTGGATGACCTCGCCCCGTATCGCAAACGGGCGGGTGAGCAGCCGGTTCGCTTCCTCGCAATGGCCCTCTTTCAGCGCCGCGCGGATGCGGCTGGAGGAGATAATGTCGTCGCTGTCGCTGACCGCGCTGACCGCTTCGCTTTTCAGCCCGTGCTCAGCGCCGACTTCGCGTAATACGTCGATATTGCCCTTCGCGCCCTTGCCAAAGGTGAAGTCAGCGCCGGTAACCACACCGGCTGCGCCAAAGCGCTCGACCAGCAGCTTGGCGATGAAATCCTCTGCCGTGGTGGCTGCCAGACCCGCGTCAAATGCGAAGACCAGCATCGCACTCGCGCCCGCATCGGCGAACAGCCGCTGGCGCTGATCGAGACTGGTCAGCCGGAAGGGAGCCACATCGGGCTTGAAAAAGCGCACCGGATGCGGATCAAAAGTCGCAATGATCGCCGGACGACCTTCGTCCCGCGCCCAGTTCAGCGCCTTGCCGGCGACTGCCTGATGGCCGAAATGAAAGCCGTCGAAATTGCCCAGCGCAATGATCGCCCCGCGCAGCTCGCCTTCGATCCGGTCTTTTCCGTTCAGTCTGATCATCGAATCGCTATTGCGGGATTTTGCGTATCATTCAACAAATTCGTCATGTCAGTGAAGGCTGACGCCTAACCCGCACGCGAAGTGCGGGTATTACCACCGGGCTGGACCCCGGCCTGCGCCGGGGCTGCGGTCTTCGACAATGGCACCAGTCCAGCCTTGATCACCCGCAACGCATTCAGCCCCATCACCGCCCGGATTTCCGCTTCGCTGAAGCCGGCGTCCATCAGCGCCTGGGTGATCTGAACCACTCCGCTGGTATCAAAGCGCGTCGTCACCGCGCCGTCAAAATCGCTGCCCAGCGCGACATGCTCGATGCCGACCAGATCGCGGACATGTTTCGCCGCTTTCGCCACGGTTGCGGGATTGGTGTCACACATCGCGCCGTCCCAATAGCCCAGACCAATGATCCCGCCGGTCGCGGCCACGCCCCTGATCTCTGCGTCGGTCAGATTGCGGTTGACCCCGCACACCGCCTGAACACCGCCATGGCTGGAGACCACAGGACGCCGCGCCATCTTTAGAATGTCGGCAACGGTCGCGTGGCTGCTATGGGCGATATCGACGATCATGCCCATGTCTTCCATGTCGCGGACAATGGTCCGGCCAAAATCGGTAAGCCCGCCTTTTTCCATGCCATGCATCGATCCGGCCAGCTCGTTGTCGAAAAAATGCACCAGCCCCGCCATGCGCATGCCCGCGGCATAGAGTTTCTCCAGATTGGCCCGCTCGCCCTCCAGCGTCTGCAGGCCTTCGGCGGAGAATAATACACCAATCGGGCCGTCTGATTGATTCCGCGCAGCCGCGAGCGTGTCAAGATGGCCAGGCTGGCTGATCGGCATCATCGCGCCCGCCGACACGGCCACCGCGCGGTCCAGCTTCTGCGCATGATAGAGTTGCCGCTCGAGCAGCGAGAACCAGGTCCGCACCGGCTGCATCTGGGTGATCGCCAGCAGGGTGATATTATCCGTATCGCCGCTGTTGCTGTCGTAATTCTGGCCCTTGGGCGTCTTGGTCACGCTGGAGAAAATCTGCAGCCCGATATTGCCCGCCTGCAGCCGGTCGAGATCGATATGGCCACGATCGACGCTGTCGGTAATCTTGCGCTTCCACAGCAAGGTGTCGCCGTGCAGATCGACGATCATCAGGCTGTCGTGCAATTTCTGCGCCTCGGGGCGGATCGCCGGTAGCGGCTTTCCGTCGACCATATTGGTCTGCTTCTCGAACTCGGCCGGCGCGAAAATCAGAAAGGCGACGATAGCAATCACGACGATACTCAGAAGTGCCAGCGCGAATTTCTTCATGGAAGTTTTCGCTTCAGGGTGACGAAGCTGAAGCCGGGCCTTTCATTTTTTGGGGCATGATCCTCGCGCGCCACTTCTTCCCAGATATTATCGTCAAAGGCTGGTATGCTGATGTCGCCCCTTGGCTCGCTATGCACTTCAGTCAGTTCGATCCGGTCTGCGCGGTCAAGAAAGGCCTTGTAGATTTCCGCGCCGCCGATCACCGCTATATGCGGTGAATTGGCGATTTTCAGCGCGCTTTCCACACTGTCCGCGATTTCCGCGTCATCGGCCTCCCATTCCGGGTCCCGGGTGATGACGATATGGCGCCGTCCGGGCAACAGTCCGGGCAGGCTGTCAAAAGTCTTGCGGCCCATGATCATCGGCTTGCCCATGGTCATCGTTTTGAAACGCCGCTGGTCTTCCGGCAAACGCCATGGAATGCGGTCGCCATCGCCGATCACTCCATTGTCGGCGCGGGCAAGAAAGAGGATGATTTCAGGATGATTCATGCGCGATGCCTAGCGCAGTTCCGGCGCACTGCAAATTAGAAATATAATTTGGTGACATGCCCCATTTTGCGACCCGGCCGGCTCTCGCCCTTGCCGTAGAGATGAAGATGGTTTGCACCATCGGATAGCAGGTTTTGCCAATCGTCGGCTTGCGCGCCGATCAGATTGTGCATCTCGACCTTTGCCGCCGCCAGTCCGGTGTCGCCCAGCGGCAATCCGCAAATCGCCCTTATGTGATTTTCAAACTGGCTGGTGACCGCACCCTCGATCGTCCAGTGGCCGCTGTTGTGGACGCGTGGCGCCATTTCATTGAAGACGGGACCATCCTGGGTAGCGAAAAATTCGCAGGTCAGCACGCCGACATAATCCATCGCCTCGGCCATTTTGGCGGCGAGCGCGCGGGCGTCGTCCTGCTGTGCCAAAATCTCTGTTGGAGCGGGTGCGCTGGAAACCGACAATATGCCGTCGACATGGATATTGTGCGGCGTATCCCAGAAGCGGATCTCGCCATCCCGGGCGCGCACCAATATCACCGAAAATTCATGGTCGAAGGTGACAAAGCCCTCGGCGACGCAGGGTTGCTGCGCCACGGCTTCCCAATGCTGGTCAAGATCCTCGCCGGGCCGGATCCGCGACTGGCCCTTGCCGTCATAGCCCATGCGGATTGTCTTGAGGATCGCCGGTGCGCCGATTTCGGCAATCGCCTTGTCCAACCCGTCCCGGTCGGTCACTTCGGCAAAAGGCGCCGTTGTGCCGCCATGGTCGCGGGCGAAATTTTTCTCCGCAACCCGGTTCTGCGCGATATCCAGTGCCGCGATCGGCGGGTGCAATGGGGCGCAGTCTTCTATCTGGTGGAGCGGGTCCACCGGAACATTCTCAAATTCGAAGGTGAGCACGTCGCAGGCTTCGGCAAAGCGGGTGAGGGATGCCACATCGTCGTCCTCGGCGCAGGTGAACTCGGCCGAGACTTCCGCTGCCACGCTATCGGCATTGGGCGCATAGATATGGCAGCGATAGCCGAGCTGGGCTGCCGCTACGCTCAGCATCCGGCCGAGCTGGCCGCCGCCCAATATACCGATGGTGGATCCGGGAGCGAGTGTCTTCATGGCGTCTGCTTATTCCGGCTCGTCGGCGACGGCGTCGGTCTGGGCCGCG
The DNA here is from genome assembly GCF_902506555.1 of Sphingorhabdus sp. 109. GTDB lineage: Bacteria > Pseudomonadota > Alphaproteobacteria > Sphingomonadales > Sphingomonadaceae > Parasphingorhabdus. Next base: position 143,911 of record NZ_LR732707.1, read on the forward strand.
CGCCATGCATCCAGCCGCTGCGCCAGGGCCGGGTCACCATTGGCCAGAATGGCGGCTGCGAGCAACGCCGCATTTTTCGCGCCCGCGTCGCCGATCGCCAATGTGCCGACCGGGATACCCGCAGGCATTTGCGCGATCGAGAGCAGGCTGTCCATGCCGCTCAGAGCCTTCGACTGGATAGGCACGCCGAGCACCGGTACCCGGGTCATCGAGGCCACCATGCCGGGCAGATGGGCGGCGCCGCCAGCGCCGGCGATAATCACTTGGAGTCCGCGATCCGCTGCCGAGGTGGCATAGTCAACGAGCCGGCCGGGCGTCCGGTGTGCCGACACGATCTTCTGTTCATGGGGCACCTGCAGCTGATCCAATATATCGCTGCCGAGCTTCATCGTCGCCCAGTCGGACTGGCTGCCCATGATAATACCAACAGGAGGAGATGCTTCGGCCATTTTCGTCCCTGACAAATGCTACGGAAGCAATGCGGTTTAGTCATGAAATCGTGCAGACGCAATGACACATATGGTTGTCAGCAATTTTCATTGTCACCGGCGCCTGGCGAGAGCGACGCAATGATTCCGCGCAGGAAAAACCGGATATCGACAAAAGATATCTGCCGCTGGTCGTCCGAATAATCCGGTTGTGCTGGCAAATAGATATAAATATATATGGAAGCAGGATTTGGGGATATCAAATAAAATGCAAAAGCATCGTGAATCCGGTAACCAACATTGCGCAAAATGTAATATATTGAAGCAGCAAATAGTTTTTCTGCAGAGGCAGCTGGCTGAAATGAAGCAGCACGCCTATAACGACGTACTCACCGGGCTTTCAAATCGTCGCCTATTTGTGGAAAGCCTGGAGGATCGCGTCGCGCGAAGCCGGCGATATGGACACAATTGTGCTGTGCTGTTTCTTGATGTCGACAAGCTGAAGACGATCAACGACGAATATGGCCACGCTGCCGGGGATGCGTTGCTGGTGCGCCTTGCGAAAATACTAAAATCCAATATTCGCACAACCGACGTGGTCGCGCGAATTGGCGGCGATGAATTCGGCCTGTTGCTCGACAATATGAACGGCGATCAGGTCGCGGACAAAATCGGCTTTCTACTCCAGAAACTGGCGCGGGAAAATCTCGTCCATGAAGGAAGAAAGCTGCATCTTGGTGCGTCGATAGGCTATTGTTTCGTCGGGCCCAAGGACACGGCCGACGGCCTTATGTCCCGCGCCGATGCCGCGATGTACCGGGAAAAAGACAAGCCGGGCCAAGGCGCGTGACCATCGCCCCGCCAGCCTATCGTTCGGAAAGATAATAGCGCTCGATCTCGTTCAGATCATCGTCCAGTTCATAGATGATCGGCTGGCCGGTCGGAATTTCCAGACCGGTAATCTCGTCATCCGGAATTTTCGAGAGATGCTTGACCAGCGCGCGCAGGCTGTTGCCATGAGCCGAGATCAGCACTTTCTTGCCATTTTGCAATTCCGGTGCGATCCGGCTTTTCCAGTAAGGCAGAACGCGCGCGATGGTGTCCTTCAGGCTTTCGGTCGCAGGCACCTCGATCCCCTTGTAGCGCGGATCGCTCGACATCTGATAGGGGCTGTCCGAAGCCATGGGTGGTGGCGGCGTGTCAAAGCTGCGCCGCCAGATATGAACCTGCTCGTCGCCATGCTTGTCGCGGGTTTCCTGTTTGTTGAGACCGGTCAGACCGCCATAATGGCGCTCGTTCAGGCGATAGTTTTTTTCCACCGGTAGCCACAGGCGATCCATTTCCTCTAGCGCCAGATTGAGCGTCTTGATCGCCCGGGTCTGGACGCTGGTAAAACAGGCATTCGGATCAATGCCGCGTTCCTTCATCAGCTGTCCAGCCGCTCTGGCTTCCTCAATGCCCTTTTCCGTAACATCGACATCCCACCAGCCGGTGAAACGGTTTTCGAGATTCCATTGCGACTGGCCGTGGCGAAGCAGAATGAGTTGGGGCATTGAAGGTCCTTAAATTTATGTTTCCCCTTCCTCTAGCGGCGATGACGGAGGTCGCCAAGAGCGATTTCGGGCAGAGATCATCAGGCTGGCATGGCGCAGATGCTGCTGCCCCCTTTTTTTGTCCCGCCCCCTTCAGCAGATTGATCGCCAATCGTAAACTTATGTCAAGGAAATGGGAGTAAGCGGGAAACAGTCATCCCCCAAACTCTCTGTGCAATCAAAAATGACGACCGTGCTTCAAACTGGAGAAGATTAGTGAACGAAGTGAACAAACTGCTTGCGGCAGCGCTTTGCGCCACCGCCCTGACGACTCCTGCCTACGCGCAGGATAATGCGCAGGAAGCCGAGACCTTCGATGACAATGTCATTATCGTGACGGCGACCCGCCGTTCGCAGGATGTCCAGAATATTCCGCTCGCCGTTACCGCGATCAATCCAACGGAGCTCGAACGTCAGGGCGTCGTCAATGTCGGGCAACTAACCAATGTCTCCGCCAGCTATTCGGTCTCCAACGCCCAGCTTGCCTCCGGGTCGGTGGTTTTGAGAATCCGCGGCGTCGGCACGACGTCCAACAATATCGGGTTTGAATCGGCGGTCGGCATTTTCATCGACGGCGCCTATCAGTCGCGCCCGGGTGTCGCGCTTTCCGAGCTGGTCGATGTCGAGCGGGTCGAGGTTCTGCGCGGCCCGCAGGGAACGCTTTTCGGCCGGAATACCTCCGCCGGCGCCCTCAATATTATCAATGTCCGGCCCGATCTGGATGCGTTCGGCGGCTTTGCCAATGCGACTTATGGCAATCGTGACCTGATGGGGGTGCAGGGCGCGGTCAATGTTCCGGTCGTCGAGGGGCAACTGGCGCTGCGTGTCACCGGTGCCTATCGGGAACGCGACGGATTTGTAACCGTCGTCGATGGCAGCGGCAGCAAGATCGGCGATTCAAACGGCACTGACCAATATCTTGTTCGCGGACAGCTGGGTTTTGGAACCGATGGCGGGATCAAGGGACGGCTGATCGCCGACTATTCCAAGAGCACGGCCGGTTGCTGCGCTGCAATCGAAGTGCTGCAATCACCGCTCGAAACCGCTGGTCTGTTCGCCGCTGTCGGGCTGGGGCCGCGTGGCGGCATGGCCGGGCCCGACGTCGCGGTCAATCCGTTCGATACGACCACGGCGGAAATCGCTGCCGGCAATCTGATTTCCACTGCCAGCTTTGCGCCTCAGACGCGCTTTGACCAATGGGGTGTCACCGGCGAGATCGAAATACCGCTCGGCGACAGCGCAAACCTGATCTATATCGGGTCCTATCGCGAATATGATGCGACCGAGGCTTACGACAATGATTTCTCGGACCTCGATCTGTTCAACGTGACCAACAATCGCACCGCGATCGACACCATGACCCATGAGTTGCGGGTTCAGGGCGATGTGTTCGACGGCGCGCTGAACTGGCTCGTCGGTGGATATTATTCCCGCGAGGATATTGACCAGAGCCTGTCGCTGGCACTGGGCGAGGATTATGATCAGGTGGTTGGTGCCACGCTTGCGGGCGCAACCGCCGGAGCTACGCTGAATCCGCTCGGTCCGGTCTTCCTGGGGGTGACGCCGCTGCAGAATATCACGGGTTTCGATCCGGCCACCGTCACAAACACCAATCTGTACGCGCAAAATAGCGAGAGCTGGTCGATCTTCACCCATAATGAGCTGGAAGTGGCCGACGGGCTCAAGCTGACCATAGGCCTGCGCTATTCGGATGAAAGCAAGGAAGGCAGCTTTGCCAGTGGCGGCACCAGCAATTCCGTTTGCCCGGCGATCGTCGGGCAGATTTCTCCTGGCGGATCGCTGAGCGGACTGCCGGCTTCCCTGCAGAACGCGCTGTTCGGTTTCGGCTGTTTCGCGCTGACCGCTCCGGCCGATGCGCCCTTCGCAGCTGTTCTGCCGACACCGCGCACGTTCAGCAGCAAGTTCCGCGACAGCGAACTGATCTATACCGGAAAACTGTCCTATGCATTTGCCGATCCGGTCAACATCTATGCCAGCTTCACGCATGGCTACAAATCGGGGGGACTCAATCTTGATTCCACCGCTACCGCCGGGGGCAGCGATCCGCGCTTCCAGTCGGAGGAAGTTGATTCCTATGAAATGGGACTGAAAGCAAAATTCCTGCAGGACAGCGTGACGCTGAACCTGGCGGCATTCCGGGAGCAGTTCACGAATTTCCAGATTCTGGAATTTATCGGTACGCAGTTCCGGCCCTTCAATGTCCCGAAAGCCGTCTCTCAGGGTGTCGAGATCGAAACGATGTTGCGGCCCAGTGACCATTTCTCGGTCAACGCCGCGCTGACCTATACCGATGCCCATTATCCGGAAGATTGCGCCGGTAGCCAGACCACAGCCAATGTGGTTGCGCTATGTGGCAATTCGCTGACCAACGCGCCGGATTTTGTCGGCATTGCCGGGGCTACCTACAGCAATGATATCGGTACCGATCTGGAATATTTCCTCAACGGGCAGGTCCGGTTCGAAGGTGATCGCCGGACATCGACCCAGGCCATTGATACCACGGATTTGGCCGCGGCAACCCCGCTGCCGTTTGTCGTCCAGGACAGCAATATCAAGATCAACCTGCGCGCGGGTATCGGCAGTCAGGACAAGGGCTGGGGCATCGAGGCCTTTGTGACCAATCTGACCAACGAAGTGACGCGGGGCGTCACTTTTGCGACGATTCTGCGCTCCGGTTCGCAGTCGGTCTTCGTCCAGGAACCGCGCAGCTACGGATTGACCCTGCGCAGCCAGTTCTAGGATTGCAGCATATCCGGCGTTTCGTGATAGCGATGTGCGGGGGCCCGGCCTGTTCGGTCTTACACCTGGCCACCGAGCCGTTCATCCTGCCTTCCGGTCGCGTCGATCCGCTATGATTGTTACATAATTGCAACGATTTTCGCGAAATCGGTCTGTGGCTGTCCGTCACCGCTTGATTTAATGGATCAATTAATCGACTGACGCAAACGCAGCTGCCGAGAAAAACAAGCCATCCCCCCAGGAAATTGGCGGACGCGGCAGCGAGTATAACGGGAGAGTAAATGTGAAAATGATCAACAAAATCCTCATGGCCGCACTGTGTAGCACGGCCATGACCACCCCCGCTTTTGCGCAGGATGCAGCGCAGGAAGCCGAAACCTTCGACGACAATGTAATCATCGTGACGGCGACCCGCCGCGCAGAAGATGTTCAGGATATTCCCATCGCCGTAACCGCGGTTAGTCCGGTCCAGCTGGAACGCCAGGGAGTCGTCAATGTTGGCCAGATCACCAATGTATCTTCCAGCTTCTCGACCTCGAACGCCCAGCTGGCGTCGGGTTCCGTGGTGCTGCGGATCCGCGGTGTCGGTACGACATCCAACAATATTGGTTTTGAATCGGCTGTCGGTATTTTTATTGACGGTGCCTATCAGTCCCGTCCGGGTGTTGCGCTTTCCGAATTTGTCGACGTCGAACGCGTCGAAGTGTTGCGTGGCCCACAGGGTACGCTGTTCGGTCGCAACACATCCGCCGGCGCGTTGAACATCACCAATGTCCGCCCCGATCTGAACGAATTTGGCGGCTTCGCCAATGCCACTTATGGCAATCGCGATCTCTACAGCGTTCAGGGTGCAGTGAATGTGCCGATCATGAAAGACTATCTCGCTCTCCGCGTCACCGGCGCTTATCGCGAGCGTGATGGTTATGTGACCGTGGTCGACCAGACCGGTGCCAAAGTCGGCGAATCGAACGGCACCGACCAATATCTGGTTCGTGCGCAGCTCGGTTTTGAAACTGACAGCGGCATCCGCGGCCGTCTGATAGGCGATTATGCCAAGAGCACCGCTGGTTGCTGTGCAGCCGTCGAAGTCCTGAAATCACCACTTGAAACGTCAGGTCTGTTCGCAGCCGTGGGACTGGGTGTCCGTGGCGGCATGGCAGCGCCGGTTGTCCCGACAGATCCTTTCGACACAACAAATGCTGAAATCGCGGCCGACAACCGCATCGCGACAGCCAGTTTTGCTCCACAGACGAAATTTGACCAATGGGGCATCACCGGTGAAATCGAAGTGCCTTTGGGTGACAGTGTCGACTTGATCTATATCGGTTCCTATCGTGAGTATGATGCGGTCGAAGCTTATGATTCCGATTTCTCCGGTCTTGATGTCTTCAATGTGACCAACAACGGCACGTCAATCGAAACCATGACCCACGAACTGCGCGTTCAGGGTGAAGCGTTTGGCGGGGCTTTGAACTGGCTCGTGGGCGGATATTATTCCAAGGAAGATATCGCTCAGGACGTGTCTTTCGCGCTTGGCGCAGATTATGACGGGCTCGTAGGAGCAATCCTTGCCGGTGCAACCGGCGGTGCCAGCCTGAACCCATTGAGCCCGATTTTCTTTGGCGCTACTCCACTTCAGAACATCACCGGCTTTGACCCGTCGACGATCACCAACACCAATCTCTATGCGCAAAACAGCAAAAGCTGGTCGATCTTCACGCACAACACGCTTGAAGTTACCGATGACCTGGAGCTGACCGTTGGTCTGCGCTATTCGGATGAAAGCAAGGATGGCAGCTTCGCTAGCGGCGGAAACAACAACCCGGTTTGCCCGGCAATTGTCGGCCAGATTTCTCCCGGCGGTGGTTTGAGCGGCCTGCCTGCGGCTCTGCAGAACGCATTCTTTGGTCTGGGTTGCTTTGCCTTCACCTCGCCAGCCGATGCGCCATATGCCGCCGTGTTGCCTTCACCTCGGACGTTTAATAGCAAGTTCAAGGACAACGAACTGATCTACACCGGCAAGGTTTCTTATGCTTTTGCCGATCCGGTCAATATCTATGCGAGCTTTACCCATGGTTATAAATCGGGTGGCTTCAACCTTGACTCGACAGCAGCGGCTGGCGGCGCCGATCCGCGCTTTGCTTCGGAAACCGTAAACGCGTATGAAATTGGACTGAAAGCCAAATTCCTCGACAATGCGGTGACATTGAACGTGGCTGCCTTCCGTGAGGAATTCAAGAACTTCCAGGTTCTGGAATTCACGGGGGCTCAGTTTGAGACCTTCAATGTTCCGAAAGCGGAAACACAGGGTGTTGAAATCGAATCGACGATCCGTCCGAGCGAACATTTCACGGTCAACGCTGCTCTGACGATCACCGATGCCAATTATCCGGACGATTGCGCCGGTACGCAGACTGCGGCGAACGTTGTCGCGCTTTGCGGCAATTCGCTGACCAACGCACCGGATCTCGTGGGTATTGCTGGCGCTACCTATACCAATGAAATTGGTAGCAACCTGAAATATTTCCTCAATGCCCAGATGCGTTTTGAAAGCGATCGCAGGACTTCAACCCAGGCCATTGATCCTGCCGACCTCGCTGCGAACATTCCGGTTCCGTTCGACACCCAGGATGGCAATATCAAGATCAATCTGCGCGCTGGTATCGGTAGCCAGGAAGACACTTGGGGCATTGAGGCCTTCGTGACCAACCTGACCAACGAAATAACGCGCGGTGTGACGTTCAATACCGTGCTCCGGTCCGGTTCGCGCTCGGCCTTCGTTCAGGAACCCCGCAGCTACGGCCTGACCTTGCGCGGCAAATTCTAGGCTGACAGAAATATCGGTGACGAACAGTCACCAGATGGACAGGGGCCGGTTTTCCGGCCCCTTTTTATTGCGCGGCTGCACCATTGGTGCAAAGGATTGCCATTATGAAAAACTTTCTCTTCCAGACTGTACCGGTGCTCCACTTCGGTGACGGCTGCCTCGCCGAACTTCCCGGACAGATCACCGCCTTGCGCGCATCAAAGCCAATGATCGTCACAGACAAGGGTATCGTCCAGGCGGGGCTGATCGCGCCGGTTGAACAGACATTGCGGCAAGCCGGATTTGATGTCGCGATATTTGACGCGGTGGTCGCCGACCCGCCGGAGGCGATTGTTCTGCAGGCTGTAGAAATGGCAAAAGCCGCGGGCGCGGATATCGTCATCGGGCTGGGTGGCGGCAGCTCGCTCGATACCGCCAAGGTGGTTGCGGCGCTCGCGGTGGATGGCGCGCAACCGCTTTCCGATATCTACGGCATCGGCCTGCTGGAGCGCAAGGGCCTGCCGACCATCTTGATCCCGACCACTTCGGGCACCGGATCGGAGGTCACCGCCATTTCGATCCTGACCACCGGCGAAACCACCAAGGCGGGCATCATCTCGCCGCATCTTTTTGCCGATGTCGCGCTACTCGACCCGGCACTGACGACCGGGCTCCCCGCCAGCGTCACCGCCGCGACCGGCATCGATGCAATGGTTCACGCGGTCGAATCCTACACCAGCCGAAACGGCAAGAACCCGGTCTCCGACATGTTGGCGATCGAGGCGCTGAAACTGCTCACCACGCATATCGAAACCGCCTGTTCCGACGGAAATAACATGCAGGCGCGCGAAGCGATGCTGCGCGGCTCGATGCTCGCTGGGCAGGCCTTTGCCAACAGTCCGGTCGGCGCGATCCACGCGCTCGCCTATCCGCTCGGCGGCATTTATCATATCCCGCACGGCCTCTCCAACGCGTTGGTCATGCCTTTTGTCATGCAATTTAATCTGGAAGCCGCCGCGCCGCTCTATGCCGAGCTGGCCGATGCGCTCGACCTGCCGCGCGGCTGCGAGAACAGCAGCGAAGCGCGGGCGCAGCAATTGATCGACTATCTTGAGGCTCTGGCGGTCAAGGTCCAGGCACCGCGCAAGCTCCGCGAGATCGGTATCGCACAGGATGCGACGACCGGACTGGCAGAAGCGGCAATGCTACAGACGCGTCTGCTCGACAATAATCCCAGAGAGGTCACGCTGGCTGACGCGCAAAGGATCTATGATGCCGCTTGGTAAAAGCCCCCGGGCGCAGCCGCCGGTTCGCAGCGACTATCGCACCGGCTCGGCGATCACCACGCGCTGGAATGACAATGATCCTTATGGCCACGTCAATAACGCCATCTATTATTTCTGGTTCGACACCGCGGTAAACCGCTATCTGGTCGAGCAGGGCACGCTCGACATTACCGGTGGCGAGACCATCGGTCTGGTGGTCAATACGAGCTGCGACTATTTCGCGCCGATCGCCTTTCCCGACGAGGTCATGGCGCGGATTCGCGTCGACCGTCTCGGCAACAGCAGCGTGACTTATGGCGTCGGCCTGTTTCGCGGCGAAGAGAATATTGCCTCCGCGGCCGGCAGCTTCACCCACGTCTATGTCGACCGCGGTTCCCGCCGGCCAGTTTCTCTTCCATCTCCCTTGCGTTCGGCGCTGGAAGCGATAGAAGTTTAACCAGACGATTAAATTGCTGGAGAGACACAGATGCTACGCCCCTTTGACAATGACGAGCGCCGCCAATTCCGCGAAACCTGCCGGCGCTTTGCCGAGACCGAATTGCAGCCGTTCGCCAATGAGTGGGATGAAGCGGGCGAAATCCCCTGGGAGGTTCACGAAAAAGCCGGGGCGCTTGGCGTATGGGGCTTTGGCGTCGACGAAAAATATGGCGGGCTCGGCATGGACGATATTTTCATGCGCGCGGCCTGGGGCGAGGAAGCGGCAAGAGCGCATAATGGCGGCACGCTGGCGGCGCTCGGTGGCCGCTCGATTTCCATCGGCCCGATCCACAAGCTGGCTTCGCAGGATATCAAGGAGCGCATCCTGAAGGATATCGTGCTCGGCAAAAAGGGTTCCAGCCTTGGCATTACCGAACCGGGTGGCGGATCGGACGTCGCCAATATGCAGACCACGGCGCGGCAGGACGGCAATCACTGGGTGATCAACGGGGCCAAGACCTTCATCACCGGCGGCATGACGGCCGACCATTATGTCATCGGCGCGCGCACCGGCGGCGAGGGACTGAACGGTATCTCGCTGTTTCTGGTCGACGCCGATGCAGAGGGTTTCTCGCGCACCGCGCTCGACAAGAAAATGGGCTGGTGGGCTTCGGACCAAGCCTCGCTCTATTTTGATGAAGTGCGCGTCCCGGCGGAAAATATGCTCGGCGAGGAAGGCCGCGGTTTCATCCAGATCATGCACAATTTCAACCACGAGCGGCTCGGCATGGTTGCCCAGTCGCTCGGCATGATGCGGGTGCTGCTCGAATATTCGATCGACTATGCGCAGCAGCGCGAGACCTTCGGCAAGCCGATGATCAGGCACCAGGTGATCCGTCACAAGATCGCCGACATGTCGGCGCGAGTCGACCGGCTCGACGGCTGGCTCAACCAGATCTGCTGGCTCGCCGATCAGGGCGAGATGCCGGTCGCGCAGATTTGCAAGGCCAAGTTCAGCGCCACCAAGGATCTCGAGTTCTGCGCCAGCGAAGCGATGCAGATACTCGGCGGCGCCGGCTATCTGCGCGGCAATCCGGTCGAACGTTTCTATCGCGAGGTCAAGGTGATGGCGATCGGCGGCGGCTCGGAAGAAATCATGCGCGATCTCGCGGTCCGGCAAATGGGCCTCTGATCGCGCTTGCCATTTTCGGTTGGCGGGCGATAAGCAGAGCCTCTTGTCATCCGTTCGCGTTGAGCCTGTCGCAGCAGCGCGTCCGGCAACAGCATCAGGCTGATGGAATATAATATGCCCGATCTTATATCCGCCAATAGCCCGCCAGAAAACGGCCCGATCCTGCTGCCGGCGGGGTCGGTTCTCTTCGGTCTGCTCACCTTCGCGATGATGGACGTGGCGATGAAAAGCCTGTCGATCGAGATTGGCGCCTATAACGCGATCCTCTGGCGGGTGCTGCTCGCTCTGGTGATCGTTTCGGTGGTTTTCTTCGTGCGCCGCCCGAGAATGCCGGGCAAGGCCGCCCGCAAGGTCCATCTGCAGCGCGGCATCATCATCGTCTTCATGTCCTATCTGTTCTTCTGGGGCCTGGCACGGGTGCCGCTGGCCGAAGCCATCGCGCTCTCCTTCATCGCGCCGATTATCGCGCTCTATCTCGCCGCCGTGTTCCTTGGCGAGACCATCCACCGCAACGCCATTTACGCCTCGGCGCTGGGCTTTGCCGGGGTGCTGGTGATCGCATGGGGCAGGGCGAGCGGCGAGTTCGAGAAAGAGGCGCTGTTCGGCATCGGAGCCATTCTTGTGTCGGCGGTGCTCTATGCCGGCAATCTGGTGATCCAGCGGCAACAGGCGCTGCTCGCCGGGCCTATCGAGATCAGCTTTGCCCAGAATCTCGTGGTCGGGTCGTCCTTCCTACTGCTCGCACCCTTTTTTGCGGTCGTTCCGGAAGCGGAATCGTTGCCCTATATCGGGGCCGCGGCGATATTCTCGCTGATCTCCTCGCTGTTCATCGCCTGGGGCTATGCGCGGGCCGAAGCGCAAAATCTGATCAATCTTGAATATAGCGCCTTCATCTGGGCGGCGATTTTCGGCTGGCTATTCTTCCGCGAGCCAATCACGCTGATCACCGTGGTCGGCGCGGCGATGATCGTCGTCGGTTGCATATTGGCAACGCGGCGCGAGCGGAAAGTTGCGCATATCGAAACCACCGCGGTCTGATCGCGATGGCGCTGCGCATCGGCAATCGAGAGGCGCGCTGGCTGTGGCTGCAGGCGCAGGGCCTGTCCGAAACCCCGACCGGTCCGCTCGACCTGCCGGAGACGATCCGTCGCCTCGGCTATGTCCAGCTCGACACGATCCAGAATGTCACCCGCGCCCACCATCATATCTTGTGGAGCCGCAACCAGAATTACCGCGAGCCGATGCTCGACAAGCTGTTGGGCGAGGACAGGGGGGTGTTCGAACATTTCACCCACGATGCTTCGGTCCTGCCGATGGAATTCTATCCGATGTGGCAGCGCCAGTTCCGGCGGCTCGGCGCAAAGGTGGCGGGCCATGCCTCCTTTAAAAAAGCAGCGCGCGAAATCGGGGCCGACGAGATCAAGGCCCGCATCGCAGCGGAGGGCCCGTTGTCAACCCAGGCCTTTGACACTAGGGTCAGCGGCAAGAAACAGATGTGGGAACGCCCGCCGCACAAGAGGGTGATGGACCAGCTCTGGTATGCCGGCGAACTGGCGACCTCCCATCGCGTCAATTTCACCAAATATTACGACCTCAGCGAGCGGGTGATTCCCCCGCATCATCGTGAACCAATTCATGACGACGAGGGCCAGATCGACTGGCTCTGCCGTAACGCGCTCGACCGGCTGGCCTTTGGCTCGCTCGGCGAAATTCAGCGTTTCTGGGATGCTGTGAACGCAAAGGAAACGCGGGCCTGGGCCGATGCGGCCAGCGACATCGTGCCGGTCGAGGTGGAAAATTACAAGGGCCAGTGGCTCAAGGCCCTGGTACCGCCCGATATCGAAGTCCGTCTGGCCAAGCTGTCCCGACCAACCGTACGGCTGCGGATCGTCAATCCGTTTGACCCGGCTGTCCGCGACCGCAAACGCCTTCTGACCCTGTTTGGCTTCCACTATCGTAATGAAATGTTCGTGCCCGCCGCGCAGCGGCAATGGGGCTATTATGTCTATCCGCTACTGGAACGCGACCGCTTTGTCGGCCGGATCGAGATCAAGGCGGACCGGGCAGCGGGGCATTTGCGGGTCACGCAACATTGGCCCGAACCTGGCGTGCGCCGGTCAGCCACGCGACAAGACAAGCTGGCAGCAGAGCTGATCAGGCTGGCCCGGCTGATTGATATTGCAGATGTCCATTGGGAATGTGAAGGCCGGTCGTAGCGGTCTGTTCGCCTATTTGACGGTGCCGCGAAAACGCAGTTCGCCGGTGGCGCCGGGTTCGATAGGTGATGGCAGCACCCAGCGAATGTGAGTGACATCAGCCGCCACGGCGGGGCGGGAGCCCTGTGTATCATCTTCGACGCTCAGCTTAGACAGGGTGCCGAAATTCTCGCCACCGTCAACCGATACCAGCGCCCAGTCTTCAAGCGCTTCGACGAAGGCAACAGCCTGGTGCACCGGGTTGTTGAGCACAAAGCCGGTCACAGCCTCGTCGCCCATATTGCGATAGCTGTTGGTGATCAGCAGCTTGTCGCCGGGAACAACCTTGGTGGTCGAGGGACTGATAAGCTGGGTCACAGACTCGCCATTCTCCGATATTGTGGTGCGTTCGATCATGATCGAACTGTCGATTTTCACATTCGACCGCGGATCCGTTGCCGCTTCTGCGCCATTATCGGACGATGTTGCCGCACGGGCAATCTGGGATGCCGACAATCCGGTCATCAAGACACCGGCTACCAGAGCCGCTTCGAGCAAAATAACGCGCATATTGGACATTTCTGACGATCCTGTTGAACAATTACCGACCAGATAAAGCATCTGGTGCTGACCGGACAGAATATTGCCGATCATGGTTAATATACGGTTAAAATCATCTGTGAAATTGGCGGCTTGATGCTGGCGGACCGAATATTAAGCGAAAGCGAATGCCCTTCGGAAAAAGGCGCTTATTCGTTGGCATCGCGATTCAACCACAGCTAAAGAGATTGGTGATGGGTCTGACCGCATATTGTCGCTGCCTTGGCATGCTGGTTGTGTTGCTGACGGGTTTGCCCGTCGGGCCGGTCGATGCACAAACGGCAGAACAGCCCGCCAGCGGTGCGGTGGACGAGCCCGGTTTTGACGTGCCGCTCGATCCCGATCAGCCGCTGACCGAATTTCCTGATTTTGGTGTCGAATGGCCGGACCTAGAGGAAGAAGCGGCACCGCAGGCTGACGGAAACGCCGATGCCGGCGCTGCGATCCCTCCCGCCGGAGACGGAACCGGCGACCAGGATGTCCAGCCCGCTTCCGAACTATTGGCAGAACAATTGCCGCTCAACGAATATCGACCGACCGATGCGCTGGCCGAAACCGCCTACGGGATCAGCTTTGAAGGGTTGCCCGAAGAGACCGGAGAAGCTTTTGACACGCGCTTCGAAATTTTATCGGTGCTGGAACAATATCGCGGCGACGATGCCAATTTCGCGCAGATTCGGCGGCGCGCGCAAAGCGATGCCGATCTGGTCGAGCGGTTGCTGCGCATAGAAGGCTATTATGATGCGGTTGTGCAGACCCGTTTCGAGCGCGACGGAGCGGAGCGGGTCAATGTCGTGATCAGGGTGCAGGCTGGGCCGCAATATAAGCTGGACGCCATTGCCTTGCCCGGAATCGAAACGGCGGTTGCGCCCGATCCAGCGAGTTTCCGAGAAAGTTTCGGACTGCAGCCCGGCGATGTCGTCAACAGCGACAGGATCATGGAAGCGATCAGTCGGATCGACGGCACAATGGCGGAAAATGGCTATCCTTTCGCCAGTACCGCCGAACCGGAACTGGAAATCGATCACGCGACGCGGCTGGGTGATCTCGCCGTGGCGGTGACGCCGGGCGGGCGCTATAATTTTGGTTCGATCGATCTCGCGCCGACCGCGCTGTTTGATGCAGACCATGTCCAGATGATCGCCCGCTTCGATCCGGGCGATCTCTATCAGGCCTCCGATCTGGAGGATTTGCGCCGGGCGCTGGTCGCTACCGGTCTGGTCTCGACCATCGCCATCGAACCGGTGAAGGCCGATGATCCCGAAGCGGTGGATATAGCCGTGAAACTGACGCCGGCACCGTTGCGAACCGTGGCTGGCGAACTGGGTTACGGGACAGGCGAGGGCGCCCGCGCCGAAGTGAGCTGGGAGCACCGGAATCTGTTCCCGCCGGAAGGACTGATCCGGCTAACCGGCGTGCTCGGCACGGAGGAACAATCGGGCAGCATTGTCTACCGCCGCAACAATTTTCGCCGACGCGACAATATATTGAACGGACGGTTGGCACTGAGTCTGGTCGATAGCGCCGCCTATGATGCCGAAACCCTGTCGATCGCCGCGAATATCGAGCGGCAGAGCAATCTGATCTATCAGAAGCGCTGGAACTGGTCGGGCGGTTTCGAACTGATTGCATCGCGGGAAACCGATGTCACCGGAGACATTGGCGCGACCGATCCGGAAACCTATTTCATCGCCTCCCTGCCGGGACTGGTGACCTATGATGCCAGCGACAATCTGCTCGATCCAACCCGTGGATTCCGGCTAAGCGCCCGTATTGCTCCCGAAGCATCGCTGCAGGGCGGCAGCTTCTTCTATATCCGCGGCCAGGTCGACGGCAGCGCCTATTTCCCGGTCTCGGATAAGATCGTGCTGGCCGGCCGTACGCGTATCGGCACGATTGCCGGTGCCGGTACCAACAGCATCGCTCCCTCGCGCCGGCTCTATTCCGGTGGCGGTGGCTCGGTGCGCGGGTATAGCTACCAGACCGTCGGACCACTGGATGCCAATGATGATCCTGTGGGCGGCCGTTCGCTGGTCGAATTTTCGCTCGAGGCGCGCGTCCGTACCGGACTTCTGGGTGGCAATTTCGGTGTCGTGCCGTTCATCGACGCCGGCAATGTATACACCAGCAGCACACCGGATTTGTCCGATCTGCAATATGGGGCCGGTCTCGGCATCCGCTATTATAGCGACTTCGGCCCGATCCGGATCGACGTCGGTACACCGATAAACAGGCGATCGGGAGATTCGCGTATCGCGGTCTATGTTTCGCTCGGGCAGGCATTCTAGGTGGCCGGGTCCAATGACAGGCCCGGTCCCAGGCGACTGATCTGGCGCTGGTCGATGCGCAGCCTGCTCGGCCTCGCGGCGCTGGTCTTGCTCGGATTGTTCGGCGGGGCGATGTGGCTGGATAGCGATTCGGGCCATCGTTTCATCATCAACCAGGTTGAGGCACTGGAACCGGACGATGGTCTGCGTATCCGGATCGCGGAAATCGACGGGTCGATCTACGGCAAGGCCAGGGTGCAGGGACTGCAGCTGCTTGATCCCGAGGGTGCGTTTTTCTCCGCCGGTACTGTGGCGGTCGACTGGAATCCGCTGGCCTGGATTTTCAACGAACTGAACATTGCCGATGCGCTGGTCCTGAAAGCGCGGCTCGACCGTTTGCCCGAACTGATCGATAGCGGGGAAGACAATCCCTTGCTCCCCGGTTTCGACATCTATGTCGGCGCTTTCCATGCCGAGAATCTTGCGCTCGGAAAAGCCATTGCCGGCAGCGAACAATTTGCCGACCTGTCCGGCTCCGCCGACATCCGTGCCGGTCGCGCGATGCTGCGTCTCGATGCCGCGACAACGCGCAGCGGCGACAAATTGCTGCTTGCGCTGAATGCCGAGCCGAGCCGGCAGAAGCTCGATATCGATGCGGAAATTATCGCTCCTGCCAGTGGAGTAATAGCCAATGCTCTCGGGATGGATCGCGCTCTGGCGCTGACCCTGAAAGGCGATGGCAGCTGGCAGAAATGGAATGGCGAACTGATCGCGCTCGGCAACGAGGAGATGTTGACGCAAGCCACGATCGAAGCACAAGAAGGGCTATTCTCCTATGACGGCAGGCTGACCGCCGCGGCGTTGCCGGGGGGACTGGCACAGAAGCTGGGATCGCCGGAAATCCGGATAAAGGGTACGGCCAGCCTCGCAGACCGGCTGGTGGCGCTGGACCTCGAGGCGCGTTCCGCTGCTCTGTTTCTGACCGCGACCGGCGGGATCGATCTGGCCCGCAACAGTCTGGATGCGATGCGTCTGGAAACACGGTTGGTTGATCCGTCCGCGCTGTCCGCCAATATGAAGGCGCAGGATTTCGAATTGAAAGCGTTGCTGAACGGCAAAATATCCCGGTTGCGCTATCAATATCTGCTGACCGCGCCGCAGTTGGCACTAGGCAAGACGCTGCTGACCAATGTGCGCGGCGAAGGCGAGGGGCAGCGCGATACCGGCGGCTGGGATATTCCCGTCGCGCTTTCGGTCGGAACCGTGATCGGCAATGGCGAATTGCTCAAGCAATTGCTCTCCGGTTTCGGCGCGAACGCATTGCTCCGCTATGAAAAGGAACTGCTGTTTGCGGAGCGGGCGAAGGTTGCGACCGATGCGGCGCAGGGCACCCTGGATCTGGAATTGCGCCCCGCAACCGGCGATTTTGCCATCAATGTCAACGCTAACGCGCCCGGTTTCGCGGTGCAGGGTGTCGGGATCGCCGATATTATCGCCGCCATCAATATCGGGCCGGCATCCACCGGAATCGCGCTGGACGGACAGGTCAATGCCCGGTTGCGCCGCTTCGATATCGGCTTTTTGCGCGAGCTGGCTGGCGGTCTGCCGCAGTTGCAGACCGGTCTTGCGCTTGGTCCGGACGGACTGCTGCGGTTCACCGATCTCAACCTGTCTGCTCCGAAAATCTCCTTTCGCGGTTCGGGGCGTCAGACCAGCGCGGCGACCTTTGCCTTCCGGGGGTCGGGAAAGCAGGACAGCTATGGCCGTTTTGATCTGAAGCTCGACGGTGCGCTGAACCGGCCGAAGATCGCGTTATTGCTAGACAGTCCGCTGCCGGCGGCAGGGCTTTCTGCCGTCAGCCTGCAGCTCGATCCGTCCAAGGGCGGCTTTTCCTATATC
Source organism: Sphingorhabdus sp. 109 (assembly GCF_902506555.1). Lineage (GTDB taxonomy): Bacteria > Pseudomonadota > Alphaproteobacteria > Sphingomonadales > Sphingomonadaceae > Parasphingorhabdus. The sequence continues at coordinate 161,353 of NZ_LR732707.1, forward strand.
GCGTCCGGTGGATCGACGCTCGGGCCGTTCAGCAGTGACGGGATGATCCTGACCACGCCGGGTCAGGACACAGCGGTACGGGTAGACCGCCTGCTGGTCTCCGACACGCTGGCCAGCGGCATAATCAGGCCGACCGCCAATGGCCTTGCCGGAAGGCTGGACGTCAGCGGTGGCGGCGTGAATGGCGATGTCCTGTTTCGCCCCGGTGCAGGGCAACAGCTGATCCGCGCCAGTCTAACAGCGGAAAATGCGCGGTTCGACGGCAATCCGCCGATCTACATACGGACGGCCGTGGTCGATGCTGATATCGTGCTGATCGACGGCCAGTCCGATATCGACGCTACCCTGCGTGCGCAAGGGATTAGCCGCGGCGAATTGATGATCGGCCGGGTGGCCGCCAATGCCAAGCTGACCGACGGCAGCGGCGGCGCGACCTTCACCATCGCCGGGACGCGCGGAAGCACCTTCGAGTTTCAGGCAAAAGCCGATATCAGTCCGGATCGCTACCGGATTTCGGGAACCGGCCAGTTTGAAGGCCGCACCCTTCGTCTCGCGCAGCCGCTCGAATTACGCCGTGATGGCGATGGCTGGACCGCTTCGGCAACCACGGTCAACTATGGCCGAGGCAGCGCCAGACTGTCCGGTCGCTGGGGCAGCGGCCGGTCGAGACTGGACCTGTCGATGACAAAGATGCCGCTGTCGCTCGTCGACATCGGCTATCCCGATCTCGGACTGGGCGGCAGTGTTAATGGCACCGTCAAGCTCGAACAGTCGGGCAGCCGGATGCCGGTTGGTGAAGCCAGGCTGACGGTCAAGGGGCTGACACGGTCCGGCCTGATCCTGACGTCCACACCGGTTGATCTCGGTCTCAACATGGCTCTCTCAAGCCGCAATGCTGCAGCACGCGGAATCATCAAATCGCCCGAAGGCAAGACCATTGGGCGGTTCCAGGGGCGGGTGAGCGGTCTGGGCAGCGGCAACTGGCAGGATGAACTGATGCGCCGGCCGTTGTTCGCCCAGGCGCGTTTCAACGGCGGTGCAGAAAGCCTGTGGCGTCTCACCGGTGTCGAAACCTTCGATCTGACCGGACCGGTGGCAGCCAGCGCCGATGTCAGCGGCAGCCTCGCCAATCCCGAAATCAAGGGGCAGGTCAGTACCAGCAGCGCGCGGCTCGAAAGTCCGCTCACCGGCACGGTCATTTCCGATATCAAGGCCGTGGGCCAGTTTGACGGTTCGCGCCTGGTGCTGCCGAAATTGACGGGCAATACGGCGCGGGGCGGTACGGTCAGCGGCAGCGGCAGTTTCAATTTCGCCGTGGCGCCGGGAGAGGGCATTGGCATCACGATGGACGTCAATGCCGAGCAGGCGGCGCTGATTGCGCGGGATGATTTTGCCGCCACGGTAACCGGGCCGATCAAGATCCGCAGCTCGGCCGACGGCGGACTGATCTCGGGCGATGTGCTGCTTAATCGCAGCTTCTTCCGTTTCGGCAGGGCCAGCGCAACCGCCAGCCTGCCTGATATCAAGACCCGCGAGATCAACCGGCGGGCAGACGAGCGGCCGGTCGTGACCCGCAGCCGCCCCTGGCGATTTGCGCTGACCGCCAAGGCACCCAACCGTCTACGGGTCGAGGGGCTGGGGCTGGACAGTGAATGGGGGGCCGATCTCAGGATTTCCGGACCGGTCGACAATTTCGCGATGGTTGGCACCGCCGATCTGATCAGCGGCAATTATACCTTTGCCGGACGGCGATTCACTCTGGAGCGCGGTGTCATCCGCTTTGTCGGCAACCAGCCGGTCAATCCGACCCTGGATATCGAAGCCGAAGCCGATCTGACCGGTCTCAATGCCACGATCAATGTCACGGGGACCGGAAACAAGCCGGAAATCGCCTTCACCAGCATTCCGGCCCTGCCCGAAGACGAACTGCTGTCGCGGGTGTTGTTCGGCGCCTCGATTGCCGACCTGTCCGCCCCGGAGGCGGTCCAGCTGGCTGCTGCCGTGGCTTCGCTGAACAGCGGTGGCGGACTCGATCCGATCAATCAATTGCGCAAGGCGGTGGGTCTCGATCGCCTGCGTATCCTGCCGTCCGATACCGATACCGGTTCCGGTACTTCGATTGCCGCGGGCAAATATATTACCCGCCGCGTCTATGTGGAACTGATCACCGACGGCAAGGGCTATAGCGCCACCCAGCTCGAATTCCAGATCACCCGCTGGCTATCGATCCTCTCGAGCATCTCGACGCTCGGCCGGCGCAGCGCCAATTTGCGGGTAAGCAAGGATTATTGAGCCGGTTTGCTTCCAATGGAACGGGGGATGGAATGGAAAGCGCGACACCCGTCAGATCGGCGCGCGGCGAAACGAAGCATGCCACGAAATATGCTTGCCACGCCGCGCGGCCGCCCCGGCTGGTCTTTCCGATAATATAGACCCCGAGAGGTCGGCAGATCGTAAGATCAGACGGCGCAGGCCCGGCGCATCAGCGGGCATCGTGAATGCATGATGACAGGCGCGGCGGATTGTCCGATGCGGGATCCTAGAATGCCAGGCTTAGCGAGGCGCGGGCGGAATAGCCGACATCATCCTCCGTTTTCTCGGCTCTGGCCGACAGCTGCCAGGTAAAGTCCAGCCCGCCCGCCAATATGCGGGCTTCGCCCAGCCAGCTGCTGTCCAGCCCGTCGGCGGTCAGGCTGAACTCCTCGCCGTCAAGAAAACTGGCCGTGGTTGTGCCGAGAGATCCGGCCAGATGGTGCCGGCGCCCGCCCTCCAGTTCAAAGGTCAGGGGCGTGAAATCCTTCCGTTTGCTCCCGAGCCGATAGACAGCGGCCACGGTCGTGGCCGCGGTTAGGGAGTCGCTGGTGCGGCCGTCGACATACAGGTTCAGACTATCGCCGCCGCCGGTTTCGTCATAGCTGCCTTCGTGCAGGCGATAATAATCAAAAGTGGCCTTGGGGCGGAATGTCAGCCGACTGCCGACATCCAGATCGTAAGAAACACCCCCGGCGCCGGAAAGCATCCAACCGTTCCAGTCGGCTGTCGTGCTGGCGCTATACTCGGTATCATCCGCTGTCGCGGTCAATGTGCGGGTGCTGGACAGGGAGAGATAGGAGGCCGATATCCGGCTGAACGCGTAGAGCGGTCCGCTATCCATCCGCCAGAATGCGCCAAGTTCGTGCTGCGACGCGTCGACGATACCCGTGCCGTCATTATTCTCGATCTCGCCGCTGGTATAGGCATAGGACAGCCCGAGATTTCCTATTTTTGACCAGCGTTCGAGGCCCATGGATACGCCCCAGCCACTGGTTTTATAGGACGCGGCATCGCCGGCGTCTTTGTCATTGCCCCAGAATATCGGTTCGATCCATCCACCGACATCGCTGACGTCGTAGAGGGAGGAATCATCCGTGATATGCAGCGCGGCCAGTCGCGACCCGCGGGTGGCAAAGTCAAAAATACCGCCGGAATGATCCGGCAGGAACTGATCGACCTGGTTTTGCAGTGTCTCGGCATCCTCGATCTGCAGGAAGCTCGTTGCCAGCGTCTCATCGGCCGCGCTCGCAGTGATGATGGCGTCATAGGCCGATGTTCCCGCGCCGCTCAGCCCCAGTTCTTCCGCTTCCTTCCGGCGGATGTCGAGGACCAGATCATTGCCGGACAGGCTGGTCTCGCCGGCAAAGATGAAGGGTAGCTCCGTCGTTGCGGAATCAAAGTCGGGGGTGCCGGTGATTTCCGATGCAGTCAGCACCACGTAGGTTCCGTCGGCTTGCTCGAGCGAGGAAATCGTTGTGGCGATTTTTGCGCCGCTTTCGAAGGTGGCGCTGTTCACGTCATACAGCGAGCTGGTGCCTTCCTCGCCGTCAATATAGACACCGAGCGAACCGTCCGCACCCACGGTCAGGCTGTCAAAGGTTGATGTTTCGGCGGCGCCGATACCGAATGTTCCGCCGTTGACGACGACCGACACGCCCGATCCGTTCTGCACGGTACCGGTATAGACCGCGCTGTCGTTCAGGGTTACCAGCACGGATTGTCCGGCCCCGTCGATATCGCCGACGAAAGCGGATTCGCCGAACAAGGTCATAAGCCCGGTGCCGGTGCCGAAATAGACGTCGCCGGTATAGACGGCATCGTCCGACAGGGTGAGCGTATCATTGCCCGCGTTGAAATAGGTGTCGCCGGTAATGATGCCGGCGCTGGCACTGATCAGGTCATTCCCCGATCCGGTTACGATATCGCCGATGATCGCGGTATAGATGGTATCATCGGTCTCGCCGTCTTCGAGTTCCGCTTCGATATCCGCCTTTGTTTCGGCATCCTCGTCGTTGAGATACTGGATGATCGTCAGTCCGGTGGTGTTGCTCGACGCGGCGATCGCCTGGCGGATGTCCTCGCTCGACGCCGAAGTCGTTATGAACCCGGAATTGTCGATCGATGTCAGTGATCCGGACAGATCCCTGATCGCATAGACTTCGCCTTCGCCGGTGGACGTGAGATTGGCAGACAGAGAGCCGGTAACCGCAATGCGGTCCACGACAGAATCCTCGTTGATCAGCAGGGCGGTGGCCGCGGAATCATAGCTGGTGGCGCTCAGCGTGCCATTCAGTTCGATACCGCCTGCAACGTCCACTGAACCGCCTTGTCCACCAATCACCAGCCCGAATGAGTCGGTAGAACTGTAACCGGCGCTGCTGACGATCGACCCGTCGATCACGAGTGAATAGCCGTCATCGCTGTCCGCGACCGTGCCGATGACGGTGTCGGCGGCGCCGCCGATCAGCATCGCCGGACCGTTGCCGGTCGAAGCGATATAGCCGGTGCCTTCCAGCGTATCCTCTATGCCGTCACCATCCTCGTCGTCATTGTCCTCGTCATCATCATCGGGTGCGATTGCAACCATGATACCACCACCGACATTGCCGCTGATTTCGACCGCCGCCGCGCCGGATCTCAGGTCCGTCCGGGACAGAGCTGTGGTCACGCTATCGTCATTGGTATAGCTGCTCAGTTGCCGGACCGCGCCCTGGAACGTCAGCGCCCCGTCAATATCGCCCTGCGAGGAAAAGGCCACAGAGCCTTCGCCGGCCACCTGTACATTGCCGCGCACGGTGACGTCTTCCGAAACGTCCTGGACCTTGATGCCATAGCTATTGTCGCCGATGACGGTGATCGTACCGGTGTTGGTGATCGAGCCGTCATAGGCGGAATCGACCACGATACCGCCGGAGTTCAGGCCTTCCACGGTGATGATACCGCTATTGTCGATCGATCCGCTCGCCGTGCCACCGCCGGCAACGTAGATACCATAACGGTTGCTGGCAGAGGCAATCGGGCCATCGGCAATCGCATTTGCATCTTCATCCTCCGAAACGAAATCTTCCAACACGGTAATCGTTCCGACATTGGAAATATTCGCATTGGTACCGGTCTCGACCAGGATGGCGATCGCGTCATCCGCGTCGCCGACGTTGATCTCGCCGACGACGACGGTCGAATCGTCTTCGTCCAGCCCTTCGATGGTCACGTCATTGTCGCTGTCCACCGTGATCGCCACACCCGAATCGATCGCGAGAATGCCGCCGTCGGTTATGATGATATCGCCGTCTATCGAGGTCAGGATCGGATCGGATGTTTCGCTGTCGATGGTGGTGTCGGCGCGGGCGGGCAAGTGGGCGAGTGCTGTTGCAATGGCCAGGGCACAGGTCGTACTTCTGATAATACGCATAATGGGATCAATCCTGATGTCATGTTGAATGGGGGATTCAACAGGCTTCATTAATCCGGATTGTGGAAGAATTATGAGGATTGCGATGGGGCGTTGAACGGCGGCTCACGCCGGTAGAAACGCGCAGCCGGTCACCGTCAGCGGCTGCGCGATGTCAAAGTCCGCACATATTTTCCGGAGGCAAACGCGCCGTCGCTCGCGGCTCATGCCGTAACAAAAAAGCCCGGAGCGATTTTACGCCCCGGGCTTGTATTTCCAGTCTGATCGAAAAGATCAGCTGCTATAGTACATATCGAACTCGACCGGGCTCGGCGTGGTTTCGAAGCGGCTGACTTCTTCCCATTTCAGCTCGGCATAGGCGTCGATCTGGTCTTTCGAGAAGACATCGCCCTTGAGCAGGAATTCGTGATCGGCCTCCAGCGCTTCCAGAGCCTCGCGCAGCGAACCGCAAACGGTCGGTACTTCGGCCAGCTCTGCCGGTGGCAGGTCATAGAGATTCTTGTCCATGGCATCGCCCGGGTGGATCTTGTTCTCGATGCCGTCGAGACCCGCCATCAGCAGCGCTGCAGCCGACAGATAGGGGTTGGCAAGTGCATCGGGGAAGCGGAATTCGACGCGCTTCGCCTTGTCGCCGGCGCCATAAGGAATACGGCAGGATGCGGAACGGTTGCGGCTCGAATAAGCGAGCAGCACCGGCGCTTCAAAACCGGGGACCAGACGCTTGTAGCTGTTGGTCGTCGGGTTGGAGAAGGCGTTGATCGCCTTGGCATGTTTGATCACACCGCCGATATAATAGAGGCACATTTCCGACAGGCCGGCATATTCATTGCCGGCGAACAGGGGCTTGCCGTCTTTCCAGATCGACATATGGGTGTGCATGCCGCTGCCGTTATCTTCCTTGATCGGCTTCGGCATGAAGGTTGCGGTCTTGCCATAGGCATGGGCAACCTGCTGCACGACATATTTATAAACCTGCGTGCGGTCGGCGGTTTCGGTCAGCGTACCGAACGTGATGCCCAGCTCGTGCTGTGCGGCGGCCACTTCGTGATGGTGCTTGTCCATCGGCAGGCCCATTTCCAGCATGGTCGCAACCATTTCGCCGCGAATGTCCATGCAGCTGTCAACCGGCGCAACCGGGAAATAGCCACCCTTGGCGCGCGGCCGGTGGCCCATGTTGCCGACATCATAATCGCGACCGGTGTTGGTCGGCAGCTCGATATCGTCGATCCGGAAGCCGGAGCGGTCATAGCCGTCTTCGAATTTCACATCGTCGAACATGAAGAATTCAGGCTCCGGTCCGACATAGACGGTGTCACCGATGCCGGTCGATTTCAGATAGGCTTCGGCGCGGACAGCGGTCGAGCGCGGGTCGCGGCTGTAGAGGGATCCGTCGCCGGGCTCGACAATATTGCAGACCAGGATCATCATCGGCGTCGCGGAGAACGGATCCATGTAGACCGCATCGAGGTCGGGACGCAGGATCATGTCGGATTCGTTGATCGCCTTCCAGCCCTCGATGGAAGAGCCGTCAAACATGAAGCCTTCTTCCAGAACATCCTCGTCAATGACTTCGGCGCACATCGACAGATGCTGCCATTTGCCGCGTGGGTCGGTGAAACGCACGTCGACCCATTCGACTTCGTGCTCCTTGATCATTTTCATAATGTCGGATGCTGAATTGCCCATATTGTAATCCCTTGGTTTTTCGGTGATTGGATGATTGTTAAAGAAAGATCAGATGGCGTCGTTGTCGCGCTCGCCCGTCCGGATACGCAGCGCCGCTTCAACCGGAATGACGAAAATCTTGCCGTCGCCGATGCGACCGGTCTGGGCCGCTGCGGCAATCGCCTCGACGGTACGGTCGGCCAGATTATCGTCAACGACGACTTCCAGCTTCACCTTGGGCAGGAAGTCGACGACATATTCTGCGCCACGATAAAGTTCGGTATGGCCTTTCTGCCGGCCAAAGCCTTTCGCCTCGGTCACGGTAATTCCGGACACACCGACTTCGTGCAGTGCTTCTTTGACCTCGTCCAGTTTGAAGGGCTTGATGATGGCTTCGATTTTTTTCATTTTTACGTTCCCGTGTACCGCTACCCTGACAATTCCCCCGAACAGGAGTGGACCGCCTTGGCCGGGCACAATTGCCCGTTGCTATTCAATTACCATGCCAGAATCGATTCGCGAACAGAATCGCCGGAATGCTTGATTACGTTGCTAATCTGTTATCGGACGACTGACAATGCTGCTCAAAAAACAGGCATTTATCGCGATGCATGACCAATATTTGGGCAGGCAGTTGCCGCCAGATCAGCGCGGGGTTGGCGCGGTCATCTCGGGCAGGTTTTCCTTCGTCCAGATTGACCGGTTCACGACATAGTGGCGGATATTTTCCACCTGCGCGTCGCTGAGCTGTGATCCGAAGCCCACCATGCCGTGCTGCTTGAGCGCGCCGCCGGTGACAATCGAGGCCCATGCTTGGGTGTCGGGCAACACGCCGCTGATCCGCAGATCAGGCGTGAAGCCGTTGCCGATCGCGCTGTCGCCATGGCAGACGAGGCAATTGCGTCCGTAAAGGCCTTTGCCGGCGGCAATCTGTTCCGGGGTGCCGGTCTGCACCGGCGGATCCCAGGTCACTTCGCCTTTTTCAGGGAGCGGCGGGAAGGCGGCCTTGCCGCCGAGTTTCAACACCACCAGCCGGGGAATATTCGGTAGCTGGCGGGTAACCCCGCCGGCAACGCCCGCGACCAGCGGAAAGGCACCGCCCTTGCTGGTCAGGAAAGCGACATATTGCTCGCCGTCGATCATATAGGTGGAGGGCGCGCTGACGATGCCGGACTGCATCGGCAGGCTCAGCAATTCGGTGCCCTTGTCGGCCGAATAGGCCTTGAAGAAGCCGGTGCTGGTACCCTGGAAGACCAGATTGCCTGCGGTCGTCATCGTGCCGCCGTTCCAGGCCGCCGGATAATCGACGCCCCATTCGACCTTGCCGGTCTTGGGGTTGAAGGCGACCAGCCGTCCGGTGGTTGCGGCAATCGCGGCCTTGTAGACATCCTTGTCATCGGGCAGCTGGCCAATGGCCCAGCCGATTCCGACGTTGAAGCCCAGCCGTTCGCGTTTCTTGTCAATCTCCGAAACCGGAACTTCATAACCCTGCGGAATCTGCTGGGCCGGAATATAGACAAGGCCGGTCTTCGGATTATAGCTCATCGGATGCCAGTTATGCGCGCCCAGCGCGCCGGGGATCGCGACAAACGGCTCCTTGGTCTTGTAGAAGCGGGCGGCGGGATTTTCGATCGGCCGGCCGGTGGCGAGATCATAGCCTTCCGCCCAATTGATTCCCTCGACAAAGGGTTCGGCGCTGATCAGCGTGCCGTCGAGCCGGTCGATAACGAAGAAAAAGCCGTTTTTCGGGGCGTGATACAGCACTTTGCGCATCTTGCCGTCGATCGGCAGCTCGGCCTGGATGATATGCTGGGTCGCGGTATAGTCCCAGGTCTCGGCCGGCGTTTCCTGATAATGCCAGAGATATTTGCCGGTGTCGGGGTCGACCGCGACAATCGAGGAGAGGAACAGATTGTCGCCTTCGCCGCCCGAGCGCAGCCCGTGGTTCCACGGATTGCCATTGCCGACGCCGAAATAGAGCTGGTCGAGGTCCTCGTCATAGACGATGCTGTCCCAGACCGTGCCACCGCCGCCGGATTCCTTCCATTCGCCATCACTCCAGGTCTTGTTCGCCGCCTTGGCGAAAATCTCGTCACTGGCCGCATTGTCCGGCTTTCCTTCCGGATTGGGTACCGTGTAGAAGCGCCATTTCAGCAGTCCGTCGCGGACATTATAGGCCGAAACATAGCCGCGCACGCCGAATTCCGCGCCGCCATTGCCGATGATGACCATATTCTTGACCACCCGCGGGGCGCCGGTGATCGTATAGGGCTTGCTGTTGTCGGTGGTCTGGGTTTCCCAGAGCCGCGCGCCGGTATTCGCGTCAAGCGCGATCAGCCGGCCATCGATGGTGCCGAAAAACAATTTTCCGCGATTGATGGCAACGCCGCGATTGACCACGTCGCAACAGGCATCGACCGCTTTTTCGCCAGCCACGCCGGGATCATAGGACCAGAGTTCCTCGCCGGTCTTCGCATCATAGGCAAAGACCTTCGACCATGCGGTGGAGATATAGAGCTTGCCATCGACGACGACCGGGGTCGCTTCCTGTCCACGGGCGTCGGGCAGGTCCTTGAACCAGGCAATGCCGAGTTCGCTTACATTGCTGTCGTTGATCTGGCTGAGCGGGCTGTGCCGTTGTTCCTTGGCGTCAAAGCCGATATTGTCCCAGTCGGCGTTGACGACCGCGTCGCTTGCTGCGGGATCGCTGGTCTGGCTCTGGCAAGCCACCAGCAATAGAGGAGCCAATAAAAATCCCAGCCTGCGCATAACCCGTCTCCTAAAAGTCGCCGAACGGTCTGCCGTCCGTGCAATTTAACTGACTAGCTAAACTTTGGGCGGCTGGTCAAGGACAATGGAGTGACAAGCGGCGGTTCATGCCTGTGCCAACACCGTTCCGATACCGCGGCTGTCGCTAGCCGTCACTACTCTCTAACCGCAATTCCATACCCGACCCTTCGGCGCGCCAATCGATCGATGCGCCGAGCGAGGTGGCCAGCGAACTGATTACCTTGGTTCCCAGGCCCGAATTGGCGGCCGCCCGCTCAGCGTCCTGCGGTCCGGCTGATCCGTTGTCCTTGCAGACAATGGACCAGCGGTCATTCTCTATCGCAATCTCGCATTCGATTGCACCGCCGGCAGCCGAAAGGCCGTGCTTGACGCTGTTCGATACGAACTCATTGAAAATCAGCAACAGGCCGTTGGCGAGATGCGGGGTGGCGTGATCACCGCTGACCGAGGTCGCAAGTGATATGCCCTCGGGCAGCAATTGCTGGAGGTCCAGGCTGACGCGCCGGAACAGCGAGGCAAGATCGACCAGCTGTCCCTGTTCCAGATCGTGCAACTCGGCGTGCAGCGACGAGAGCGAGCGGATCCGCAGGCTTGCATCCTCGAGCGCCAGCCGCACTTTTTCATCCGGCGCGACGCGCGCCTTCATTGAAAACAGCGAGCCGATCGAGGCCAGCGAATTTTTCACCCGATGGTCGATTTCGCGGCGCAGCACCTGTTCGCGTTCCAAGGCCTGGCGCAGGTCCAGTTCCCGCATCACCTGATGCGAAAGGATCCGGATCACCTTGCGCTGCTGGTCGCTGAGCACGCGCGGCTTGTTGTCGAGCACGCAGAGTGTGCCCAGCGGCAGGCCGTTGGCGGCTCGCAATATCGCTCCGGCGTAGAAGCGGAACCCGGGATCGCTGGTGCACAGTGGATTGTCGGCCATCCGTTCATCGGCGAGCGTGTCTGGGATTTCGACAAAATCACCCTGCAGGATCACATGGCCGCACAGGCTGGTGTCGATTGGTGTCGATCGCACGCCCAGACCGACCTCGGCCTTGAACCACTGTCTTCCCTCGTCGATGAAATTGACTACCGATACCGGCGCGTCGCACAATTGCGCGGTCAGCTCGACGATCTCGTCGAATGCCTGCTCGCGCTCGGTGTCGAGTATGCCATAGCGGCGCAGTTCGCGCAGCCGCTCGGCTTCTTGCGGATGGAGTTCGGGCTTCATCATTTGCTGATAGCATATCGGTTGGGAGAAGGAAGGGACTCCGGCGCCGGCGAAACATGCGCGCTGCATTTTTCACTCAATGGCTCGGGCTGGGCCGGTTGCGGTCAGCACCATTTCGACGGCTTTTGCCGCTCCGCCGATAACGACTCGCCGCAGGACCCGCTCGGGCTGCCCGCAGAAAGGGCGATTCCGGCGGCCATGTTCATCGAGGCGACAGCATGGCCGCGCCAGTCCGGCGGCTGCTTGTTCACAGGCGGCGTCCGCGCCGTCCCGATCATGCCGCAAACCGAAAGGAAGATTGACAGGCGGCATCCCATCATCCCAGGTCCGGCCAGCCTGAAAGCCACGGGCACGGCGAGGCCGGACAGATTCCACCGAAGGAGAAAATCATGCGCACGAATTTCCATCCAGCGACCGCCAGCCTGCTGCTCGCTTCCGCTGCTTTCTTGACCCCGGCCAGCGTGCTGGCCCAGCAAGAAGCGCCCGGCGATATTGTCGTTTCCGGCCAGCAGGAAATCGACTTTGCCACGGCTATGGCAGAAGCGCCCGCAGGTCCCGAAATTGAAGGCGTCATTTCGGCGCGCCGCGACGACCGGTTGCAGGTCACCGCGGAAGACGGCGTGCGGACGGTTATCGGCTTCAATGAAGTGACCGAGATCAGGGCCAGCAAAGGCCTGTTCGGCATCGCCCGGGAAAGTCTGGGCGGCGAGGCGCTGCTCAATGGCTTGCCGGTTACCGTGAAGACGGTGCAGCTGGGCAATGATCTGGTCGCGCGCCAGATCAAGCTGAAGGGCAGTGATCTCAAGACCGCGAATATGATCCACAATGCCACCGCCCAGGGATTTGCCGAGCAAACTGCCGCAACCGAAGCGCTGCGCAGCCGGGTCAGCGATATTGACCAGTATAATGTCAAGGGTACGACCAATGTCTATTTCGACACTGGCAAGGCGGCGCTGTCTGCAAATGGCAAGGCCGACCTGTGCGCAACCACGGCGGCAGCCGATGACATGGACAACGCGCTGATCCTGGTGGTCGGCTATACCGACTCTACCGGCGACTATGACTATAACCAGCAACTCAGCGAGAAACGCGCCAGCCGCGTGGTCAACTATATCCAGCAAAATTGCGGCTGGAAGCCCTATCGCATGCTGACCCCGACCGGCATGTCCGAGGCCGACCCGATGGCGAGCAACGACACCGCCAGCGGCAAGGCGCAGAACCGTCGTGTTGCGGTCAACATCTTGGTCAGCAAGGGCCTCGACGGCCTCTGAGCAGGGCTGACGGATAGCGCGGGGCGGCTATGTCTGCCCCGCTTTCATTCTGTCTTGTGGGGAAAGATGCCGGTGCGACGGGCGCTGTGACCGGTCCTGTGCCCTAGCGCTGGTGGCGCCGGCGCTCCCCCTTGCGCCGTTCGTCGTTGCGGCGTTCCGGTCCTTTATAGTCCGGGTCGTCGCGGACACGACGATCCAATTGGCGGCGGTCGGCGGGCGATCCGTCGGCTGGATTTCTGCTAGACATATCCTTTGCTCCCCCTGAACAAATATATGCGACCTTTCAATAGTTTATTCTAAATATTGCAGACTGTAAACCATAAGTTTGCCGGCGCTGCGAAGCCGCGTACTTGCGGCAAGCATGCCCGGCGGCCGTCAGCCCGGGTGATGGGCCAGGCGAGGCCGCCGGGCTGACGTCGCGTTGTCCCGGGAGGGCAGGTCAGCGCAATTAGCTGACGTCGGTGGTCCGCAGATAGGGCCGGTGCTCGGTCCAGCCTTGCGGGAACAGGCCTTTTGCCTCTTCGTTGCTGATCGATGGCGGGATGATCACTTCCTTGCCGATCTGCCAGTCGGCCGGCGTCGCAATCCGCTTGCGGTCGCTCAGCTGCAGCGCATCGATGACCCGCAGGATCTCGTCAAAATTCCGTCCGACGCTCATCGGATAGGTCATGGTCAGCCGTATCTTCTTGTCGGGATCGATGATGAACACCGACCGGACTGCAGCGGTCTCGCTTTCGTCGGGGTGGATCATGTCGTACATCTTGGCGATCGACAGGTCCGCATCGGCGACGATCGGAAAGGTGAGGTTGGTATTCTGCGTGTCGTTGACATCGGCAATCCACTTGCGATGTTCCTCGGCGGTATCGGTGGACAGGCCGAGCGGCTTGGTGTTGCGCGCGGCGAACTGTTCGGCGAGCTGCGCGGTGCGTCCCATTTCGGTGGTGCAGACCGGGGTGAAGTCGGCCGGATGGCTGAAGAAAAATACCCAGCTGTCGCCGGCCCAGTCGTGCAGGCTGATTTCGCCATTCTGGGTGTCGACGGTGAAGTCCGGGGCGGTGTCTCCAATATGCAATGTCATGCCATTTCCTTTCTGATGGTGGAGCGCTTGTACCGCCCCGATCCGGAAATTTCCAATTCATTTACTCAATTACATTAATCGGATAAATGTAAATTGGCGATGGGCTCTCCGCCGTTGTCCTGTGGCCGTTGCTGCGCTGTCTCCGACGGGGCGCTGTGCTGGCGACCCGCGCCCCGCCGGACTGTTGCGCGCGACTCAGTAGATATTGGCTACGATCCGCACGATCAGATTGTTGCTCAGCCGCACGAGCAGGGCATCATTGCCGGCCCGCACCCAGACATAGCCGCTCGCCGGTGCCGACAGCTGGCGGTGCTGGCGATAGTCGATCCGCCGGTAATTCGGCGCCTTGGAGCGAACGAACCGCTGGCCCTTCGAGAAACCATGGCTGGAGCTGGCGGATTTCGGGGGCGTAGCCGTGGCGCGACTGCTGCCGGTGTTGCTGCCGCTGGTCTTGCTGTTGCTGGTCTTGTTGCCAGCGGCCTGGCTGTTGTGGCCGGACTGCTGGCTGCTCTGCCGGCCATCCTGGGCGCTGTGGCTCTGCGTGTTCTGGCCGTGGTCGTTGCGCTGGTCCTGCTTCTGGGCCAGCGCGCCGGCGGGGGCCAGAAGCGCCAGGGCGCACAGGGTGGAGATCGTCTTTTTCATAAATATGTCCTCTTGTTGGGGGTAGTGACGGGATCATGATAGGCGCGGGGTGTCCGCCCGTCGCCGCAAAAACTGTCGTAAATTGTCGCCGGATCGCGACATTGAGCCGTGCGCCGTAATAGATTCCGCGGCGGCATTGGGAGGGGGTGGGAGGCGAGCAACAAAGGGAGAAGCGGCGGGATGGTTCTCGGGGGAGAATTCTTGGGGTATTTTCCACCATCCATATTTGCCGCTCTGCTGCGTCGCCTCCCTATTGACGGGTTAGCCGCGCATTGTGGAGAGATTATGGATGGGGTGAAAGGACAGGGCGGTGAGCAGACGCGCCGCCACCGAGCGCATGCCGTATCTTGCAGATATGCACAGAACGGGATGCTGGTCGTGCGCATCCTGCAGCACAGCATAGATATAGAGCGGCATTGAAAAGCCAGGGCCGCAGCGTTTCGACAATCTGCGCATCCACCCTGTCGTTTCGGATGTTTGCTCATACCATTGTAAGTTTGACCGATGAGCAAGCTCTTGAACTTCGCTATTATTCGGCCGACTGGCTCCAGTCCAATCTAGCGGTTTTATACCGGGTAAGGCCGACTGAGGCACTGAGTATTTTTGACGGGTTCCTACGTCCGTTTCTCAACGCCGCTCCAACATTCACGAAAAGCAGCATTGGTGAAACAACTATTGCTGGAGAGGTCCAGGTCACTTCTGAGGTTTCAAACGGAAAGGCAATTAATAGTCCCATCGGCAAGTTACCTATAGGCTTTCGCGCGAGAATGACGCCGAAGAAAGCAACGCCAAACAGCATTCAATGGAGGCAATACAGTTACTTGATGCGATCACAGGTGACGATCGGATTACGGTACCCTTTGGGCTTGCGGACGCCCTAAGCGTTCTCGGGGAGACAGATCCCCGAGTCAGGGAACCTCCGGAGTTTCGCAGGCTCATCGCTTTGGTCGAGTAGACAACAACAGCAATAGTGTGCCGGGTCTAGATCAATGGCTATTTGGATCCACCAACGCCTTTAAAGCCACCTCTCAGCAAGCCCAAAACCTAATAAGGCGGGCAATCCAGTCCAGTCGGGCTCTTCGTAAATATCTCGTTCCCGTCCTCGGTAATCCCGATACTATGCTCGAACTGCGCCGTCAGCGACCGGTCGCGGGTCACCGCCGTCCAGCCGTCGTCGAGCATCTTGCAGGCATATTTGCCGATATTGATCATCGGCTCGATGGTGAAGAACATGCCGGGGCGCAGTTCCGGGCCGGTGCCGGGGCGGCCGGCGTGGACGACTTCGGGGGCGTCGTGGAACATCTGGCCGAGCCCGTGGCCGCAGAAATCGCGGACCACCGAATAGCGGTGGGCTTCGGCGTGGCTCTGGATCGCGTGGGCGACATCGCCCATCCGGTTGCCGGGTTTCGCCTGCTCGATGCCCAGCATCAGACATTCATAGGTGACCTGGACCAGCTTGCTCGCCTTGATCGGGGTCTTGCCGACCAGATACATGCGGCTGGTGTCGCCGTGCCAGCCGTCGACGATCACGGTCACGTCGATATTGACGATATCGCCCTCGTTCAGCTTCTTGTCGCCGGGGATGCCGTGGCAGACGACATGGTTGATCGAGGTGCAGCAGCTATGCGTGAAACCGCGATAGCCGAGCGTCGCGGGGACCGCGCCGGCGGCAAAGGCCTGCTGGCGGACCATGTCGTCGAGCGCGCCGGTGGTCACGCCGGGGACGACATGGGGGACGAGGCTGTCGAGGATCTCGGCGGCCAGCCGTCCGGCCTTGCGCATGCCTTCGAACCCTTCCGGGCCGTGCAGCTTGATCGCGCCGGTGCGGGATTGCGGGGTGGTGTCTTCTACGGTCATATAGTCTGTCATGCGGTCTATATAGGCATCGCGGCGCGGTTTGGCGATACCCCAATATGGCTGATTTTTGGATGATATTAACCGGATCGGTCTATGGCTCCGGCGCAGTTATGAATATGATTTCAGGGGCCTGATGCAAAACCGCCTAAAATATCTGTTGCTGGGCCTGTTCCTGCTGGCCGGAGCCGGGGAAATCTGGCGGCGGCTGGCGATGCTGGCGAGGCCGGAGATCCAGCCGGCGGGGCTGGTCGCCTTTGCCGGATTGTTCGTGCTCTGCACGATCAGCCTGACCGGCTTTGCCCTGGTCCGGAACGGCTGGCTGCGCTGGCCACTGGCGCTGCTGCTGGCGGCCGGGTCGCTGCTGGTTGACGGCTATCAATGGGCGGTCGGCGATTTCATGGATTACGAGAGCTTCGTCACGATGGTCGAAAGCGCCGGCGATATCGGTAGCGCCGTGGCGCAGCAGGGCGGGGTGCTGGCGCTGGCGACGGGCCGGGCGGCGCTGTTGTTGTTCGCCGTCGGGCTGCAGCCGGCGGCCGGGGGCGGTCTTTGGGCAAGCGGCGCGCGATGGGCGGCGCTGCCGGTGATGCTGGGCCTGTCGGTGTTGCTGTTCTTCCGCGGTGGCGAGGGGAGCAGCGGCCTGCCGTCCTCGCACAGCGGCGCCAGCCTGGCGCTGCTCTATGCCTATGACACGGCGACCACCGACCGCAGCCCGCGCCGCGCGGTGACGCTGCAGCCTGAGGGCAGGGAGGCGGGCGGCGATATCGTGCTGATCATCGACGAGAGCATCGCCGGCGCCTATCTCGATATCAACAGCGCGCACGGTGTCTATTCCGGGCTGGGCACGGACGGCGCGGCGGGCGATGTTCCGGTCCACAATTTCGGGCTGGCGACCGCGATCAACCATTGCAGCGTCGGCAGCAATGTTACCCTGCGCTTTGGCGGCACCCGCGACAATTATCGCGAGACCGTGCGCAGCGGTCCCTCGATCTGGGCCTATGCCAGGCGCGCCGGGCTCGGCACCGTCTATCTCGACGCCCAGCGCACCGGCGGCCGCTACCAGAACCGGATGGACGATGCCGAACGCGCGCAGATCGATGTCTGGGAGCAATTTGCCGATGTGCCGGTGGTCAACCGCGACCATGCGGTGGCCGACCGGCTCGCGGCCTATCTCAAGGACGGCGAGCCGCAGCTGATTCTGGTCAACAAGGTCGGTGGTCATTTTCCGGTCAGTGACAAGTTCCCGTTGAGTCACGCAAAATATCAGCCGATGCTCAAGCGCGGGCTGATGCCCGATGTCAGCGATATGGCGGGGCGGGACGGGATGGACGGCCGCGCGGCCAACTGGCGGCTCTATCGCAACAGCTATCGCAACACGCTGCTGTGGAGCGTCGGCGGCTTTTTCGACCGGCTGTTCGCGCAGGCCGGGCCGGCAATGGGACCGGATGGCGCGACGCTCCTTTACACCTCCGACCATGGCCAGAGCTTCCACGAGCGCGGTGGTGGCGGCGAGGCGACCCATTGCACGCCCGCGCCGCAGATCGAGGAAGGCGTTGTGCCGCTGGTGGTGATCGGCGGCGTGGCTGACGGAGAGCCGCGCGCGCGCTGGGCAGAGGCGGCGGCAGCGGGCCGGGACAGGAGGTCGCATTATCGCATCTTCCCGACGCTGCTCGGTCTGATGGGCTATGCGCCGGACGCGGTCGAGCCGCTCTATGGCCCCGATCTTTTTTCCGCCGCACCCGATCCGTTCACCTTCAACACCCGCTTCAACGCGCGGCTGGGCAGCGAGCCGGTGTGGCTGCACGTGCCGCTCGACAAGATCGCCCGCCCGCCGCTCTCCGACTATCGGGCGCCGGCGACAGGCAGCACCAAATAACATATTCCCAAAGCGCCCGGCATCGCTCTATAGCAGCGGCATGAGCAAAGAAAAAATCTGGACCGCCGCGCTGATCGTGATCGGCGATGAAATCCTCTCCGGCCGCACCCAGGACAAGAATATCGCGCAGATCGCCAGCTGGCTCAACGTCCAGGGCATCCGCCTTGCCGAGGTCCGGGTGGTCGCCGACGACATGGACCATATCGCCGAGGCGGTGAACATATTGCGCGCGCGCAACGACTATCTGTTCACCACCGGCGGCATCGGCCCGACCCATGACGATATCACCGTCGACGCGATTGCGAAGGCTTTGGGCGTCGAAGTCGTGATCCACCCCACGGCGCGCGCGATCCTGGAGAAATATTACGCCACCCGCGGCGGCCTCAACGAAGGCCGGCTGCGGATGGCCCGCGTGCCCGAGGGCGCCGAACTGATCGAGAACCGCATGTCCGGCGCGCCCGGCATCCGCATCGAGAATCTGTTCTTGATGGCTGGCGTGCCCCATATCACCGCCGGCATGCTCGACGCCCTCACCGGCACGCTCGAGGGCGGCGCGCCCTTGCTCAGCGTGACGCTCGGCGCCTGGGCCCCGGAAAGCGAGATTGCCGATGTGCTGCGCGCGGCGGAAAAGGCGCACGAAAGCTGCGTCATCGGCAGCTACCCCTTCTTCCGCAATGGCACGGTCGGCGCCAATTTCGTCGTCCGCTCGACCGACCCGCACGAACTGGAAGTCTGCCGCGTTGCGCTGAAAGCGGGACTGGAAGAAGCCGGCTACGAGGTCACCGACGGCGGGATTTAGGCCGGGCTGGGCGCGTGCCCTTGCGCAGACAGGGGCCTATCTCTGCTTGCTCGGCGAGAGGGCTAGCCAAGATTGCATGCAAAACTTGAATCCGTGCGCAAATCCACCATTAGGCGCCCAGGGCCCGTCTCTCGACTGCGCTCGAGACGAACGGCCTTTCCCGTCTCCCTTCGTCATCCTGAACGTGTTTCAGGATATCGTAGGATCACCCGCTCGCTTTTTTCCAGCCATGCCGAACCCATATCGGAAGCGCCAGCGTGCAGGAAAGGCCGCTGGATCGGGGCGATGGGCGATGCGGGGAGCCGGAGAGGGTAATCAAAGGATTCTTGCCCCGGTCACCGTAATTGCACGTCACCCCCGGCTCACAACCCCGGCGAGATCGGCGTCACATCCCCCGCCCCGCCGCGCCGCTCTCCGGTCGCAGCCGGACGGTCGCGGTGCTTGCGGCCCATGGTCCAGTTATTCTGCATCCGCACCATCGGGTTCGGCGCGCACCAGATTTCGCCGCTGTCGTCGATCGCCGTGACCCAGATCAGATTATGTTCCGGCCCATAGTCGATCACCCCGTGGGCCAGCCCGTTGCCCCGATCGACAACAAACACCGGCAGCGGCGGGTCAAGCTGGGTAAAGGCCATCAGCCCGCCCCCCGCGGCGCCATCACCGGCCGCCCGGCCAGCGGCGACCGACCGGCCGCGCCGTCGGCCCGCGCCCGCGCCGGCATCAGTGCCAGCCGCAGCGTCCCGCGACGCCGATTGGCCGCAGCTTCCTGTTTCTTCCCCTTCGTCCCCCCGTCCGATTGCTTTGCCATATCGGCCTCCATCAAAATATTATTGCCACCCCATGAAACGCCGCCCCCGCGCGGAGGTTGCGCCGGCGGTGCAGTTTTCGGGATGGATGCGGGGAGGGGAAGGAAAGCGGTTCCCCTTTCAAGGGGCCTGTCATCCTCATCCTGAACGCGTTTCCCTCGCGCTGGCCTTCGGCTCAGGCCCCCCACCGGCACCGCCCGATCTCACGGCATCCTGAACCCGGTTCAGGATGCCGAGTGCCGCTCGCTTGCTTCCCCTCGGCCGCCGCGCCCCGCCGCATTTCGTGCCTCCAGCTCCGCCGCCCGCTGTTCGGCCGCCCGGATCCGCTCCTCTGCCGCGTGCAGCCGCGCGTTCTCCGCCTCGCGCTCCCTTGCGTCCCGCGCCAGAAATCCCCGCCGCATGGCGTCCAGCTTCCGGTCGAGCGAGGCGCGCACCTGTTCCGCCTCCTCGCGCTCGTCGATCTTCTTGCCCTCGGCGTCAAAGCGCACGCCGTCCTGCCATTCTTCCCAGGTGATCACCTGGTCGGCGGTGCGCGATCCGATCCGCCCGCCGAGATCGCCGCGCTTGATCAGCAGCGCCATCAGCGAATCCGACGGCGCCACCCGCCGCTCGACCTCCGCTCCGCCCCGGTAGATCACCGTCTCCTTGCCGATGGTTGCATGTTCGTGCGCCACCGCGACCAGCCCGCGCAGCCCGTCGGCCAGCGCCGCGTCCCAGAGCTCCGCCATCGCCGGATCGCGCCGCCGCAGCCGATAGGCCGAGGTCGTCGAAATCCCCGCCACCCGGCAGGCGTCGGCGACACAGCCGCTTTCGCGCAGCACCGCCAGAAACGTCTTCTTCCGCGCCTCGGTCCAGCCGTCGTGGCGGGGTTTGCGAGGGCTATTCGTGAGTGGGTTCCTGGGTTTCTTTGCCATATTCACCGTCGTCATTACATGAGTCGTCATCCTGAACTCGTTTCAGGACCCCCACCGGCACAGCATAATCTCAAGGGATCCTGAACCAGGTTCAGGATGACGAGGTTCAGCAAAACGAGCCTATCCCCCGTTCGAGTGTTAATTGGTGGATTTGGTAAATTGTCACCGTAACTCGGTGGTGGGTTGAGCGGGTTGTTCGCCGCCGAAGGGCGGCGCCCAGAACAGTCCTGTCGGATCGGTAATTAGTGCATTTAGTAAACTGTCACCGTAATTACATAATTAATCTGGGTCAGCAAGTCGATGGCGAAGATTTTCGCCGGATCGCCACGCTCAAATATCATTTTACCATCGGCTATGAGGTGACAGCAGCCAGCGTGAATATCGTCGGCATATTCTGCCATCAGGACAGGGAGGTTTAGGGGTTTTATCAATTCCCTCGTTGGGGATTGTTGCGCCTGTCACCGTAATTTAACTTGCGGTTAGCAATTTATCCAAAAGCGGATCCATATCCTCTAACACCAGATTGTAGGCATTGCTCGAGAGTAGTGATTTTTTCGTTTTCATGCTAATAACTTTGTCTTCGATTTTGACACCATGCAAACTCACCGTGCCCAATATTACTTGGGCTCCCTCAGGTTTCTGTGAAAACGCAAAGTCGATCATTTTCTTGGCGTTTGCTTCATCTTGATCTTGTTGGATTGGAGTATCAATTATGATCGGACACATACAACTCGTAGAATATTCCTTTATCGTATGAAGAATGGCATAATAGTAGGCGAGATGGGCGCGTGGTAGATCGCTTCCAGTTTCATGGATTGTTGGATTTACCGTTTTATAGTCGCGCTTTTTCAACGTGTCAGCATCAAGAATTTTAACAAATTTTGCTAATTTATCCGCATAGAAATCAACTATTCCTGCTCGACGCTTGGTGTTTGAAATGGTCGCCATTTCTCCTTCTGATCGTTCTATTTTAGATTGCTGACTTCGGATATCTGCATCAAGTTCAGCAAATCCCTCTTTGATGGTCCCATCAATGAGCCTTTCACTTTCGTCCTTGAGCATGTCTCTCAATGTCACTTCACCCCGTGCCTCCTCCAGAATCTCGTCAATTTCTGAAATTTGATCGCCATAAGTTTTGAGCCTAGCCAACTCCGAGTTCATATCTTTTTCGATTTTTATTAAGGCTTCACGCGCTTCAGAAAGGAAAGTTCGGCAAGCATCCGCATCTGCAACTAAACCAAATCGATTGACGAAATCGTTTTGATGTTCAGTACCGCAAGTCGGGCAGACTACTATGTCCTCGATAACTTTATCAGTATATTGAAAATCTGAGTCGAGCTCCCTGAGCGCAGATTTTGTGATCTCAATTTCTTCGACGACCAAAGACCTCTTTGAGCTTTTTCGTCCTAACCGCTCTTTGATTTCGTCATATTTTTCCTGAAGCGTATTGGTTTTTTCTAACAACGCTTTGATACGCAATTCAAACAACTCTGGTTCCAAAGCAATACCCATTGGATCACGTGAACCCTCGAGCCTTTTTGCTGCTCGTTCCAACGCTGAACGCTCTTCTTCAAGCTGTTTGAGTAACCTTTGGGCCTCATCTCTGGCCGCTTTGGCGATATAATATTCCTTCGGGCGTATTCCCGTATGGAAATTTGACATTGTGTCCGCATGTTTCGTGAACATTTGAAGGGATTCAAAGGAAGACCAAGTTTTCTGCCACCCAGAGTCTTGGTCAACATAGAAGGGTAAAAAACAAAATGCTGGTGGAGGAACAACTGGAGATCCGAACCTTGGACTTAATTTTAGTTTAAAATCGAGAAGTTCTGCCACAAATGGTCCAATTACCTTTGTGACGCTGGATCCTGAAATTAAGAGATTGTTGTCAGGATCAAATATGCCAAATAGGTTTCCAGACCGCAATATCCTGTAAGCTTGATTGTCGATTGTGAAATCCAACAATATATTGGCTTGGGCAGTACGCCAAGTGTCATTGTTTTTTGCTGGATCTGCCCCGAAAGCAGCATAAATGGATTTTATGAAAGACGATTTCCCTGTGTCATTCTGTCCAATTACTGCGTTATCGAATTCCGAAAATGTCTCAACTCTCGCCTTCTTTTCTCTTCGCGATAACAGAGAGAGCTGTTGAAATTTTAAGTTTTTCATGTCGGTTCTTCCTGAGACTTCTAATCAAGCGTTTGAAATTTTCAGTCTTTGTCTCTCGAATATATTTCATAAATCACCATCGCTTTAAGTCTGTAACTACTGAACGGTACAATAAGGGGAGCACATACTTCTTTTATTTCTTCTGCTGTTTCGTCGACAAGAATCGTCAATGATGAAATATCAGACGATGCCTTTTCCAATTGCTTTCGAATGTATAGCCGCGCAAGTCGAATAGACTCATTCCCCGGATCAAGCGCTTGAGCTCTATATGATTGCCACTGATCCCGAATTTTCAGTTTTTCCAAAATTCCACAATGAAGTTCTGGTGCAATTTCAGACCAAGCTGGCATCATCGATGTGGCTTGAACACTGTCAAGCCAAGACTGCACATCTGATCGAGAAATTCCTTTTTTCTGAACGATATGTTCGAATGAATTTAACTGGTCTTTGAATATGGACTTCTTCCGACATTCGCTCACAATTGCTTTGAAAAGCGTTTCAAGGTCAAATTCAGTCGCACCCAAATTTACTGTCACAAGGTCATGTAGTTTGCCTTTGGCGTGCGTTGCTGGGTCTTCCAAACTCAGTTCAGTTTTTTCAAATCCCAAAAGCGAAATCTGCGCATCAGTTGCGTTCGGGTATTCGGATTTTACTGCTTCTGCGATTTTCGCAAAGTCGCTTGGATTGCAATCTTTGAAACGAAAATTTGTCGACGAGATGTTCAAGCCGCACGGAGCATTTGAAACAAAACATACCGACGAAATGTAATCTCCAAATTTTTCGATATTATCAAACATTTTGCCTAAGATGGATGGCAGATGCGTTTCAGTTTCTGGATCTTGTTCAACGTTCTTTTTAACTGCTTTTTTCTTCCGGTATTTTAAATCGGCGAGTGACCACAGTGCTGTCGACGATTTTGTTTTTACTTGGAAGAAGTCGGCAGTTTTTGGGGATTCGAAATCATCGAGCAAAACTATATCGTCATGAAATTCAAACAAAACAGCATAATTCTCATCGCTCAAATGTTGCTTGCAGATGAGGGCCAGGCCCCAATAGGTTTGGAAATCAAAGCGAGCTTGAGTCAGAGATCCAGAGGTCTCTCTAAGTGGTTCACCAGCTAATTTGTTTGGCAAAGACATAATATATCGAAATTGTATGAAGACCGGTGCTCTGATTATCAATATAAATCGGTCCTTGAGTGGACAATGGCTTCAAGTTCTAGTTGAGATTTTGTGCATAACTCCATTACTCTAGGAGGGTATCTGACCGTTGCGCCTTTAACCCCCCTGCGCTAAAGCCCACCCAAACCCGACTCACCAACCGTTTCGCGCTGCCCGCAGCGCTCTCCCCATTCGGTTGAACCAACGATAAAACACGGAGCAAAAAATCCATGACAACCACCGGCAAAGACTCACTCGGCACCCGCTCGACGCTCAGCGTCAACGGCACCGAATATAGCTATTATTCGCTCGCCAAGGCCGCCGAAAAGCTCGGCAATATCGACAAGCTGCCTTATACGCTGAAAGTGCTGCTGGAGAATATGCTGCGATTCGAGGATGGCGGCTTTACCGTGGACGCGAAGGATGCGCAGGCGGTGGTGGACTGGCAGAAGGAAGCGAAGAGCGCGGCGGAAATTCAGTACCGCCCGGCCCGCGTGCTGATGCAGGACTTCACCGGTGTGCCCGCCGTGGTTGACCTCGCGGCGATGCGCGACGGGATCAAGGCGTTGGGTGGGGATGCTGAAAAGATCAACCCGCAGGTGCCGGTGCATCTGGTCATCGATCACTCGGTGATGGTCGACGAATTCGGCACGCCGCAGGCTTTTGAAAATAATGTGGCGCTGGAATATCAGCGCAACATGGAGCGTTACGAATTTCTGAAATGGGGTTCGCAGGCGTTTGACAATTTCTCCGTGGTGCCGCCGGGAACCGGTATCTGCCACCAGGTGAATCTCGAATATATCGCGAAAGCGGTCTGGTCGTCGAAAGATGCCGACGGCAATCTGGTCGCCTATCCCGACACCTGCGTCGGCACCGACAGCCACACCACGATGATCAACGGTCTCGGTGTGCTCGGCTGGGGCGTGGGCGGAATCGAGGCGGAAGCCGCGATGCTCGGCCAGCCGGTCTCGATGCTGATTCCGCCGGTGGTCGGTTTCAAGCTGACCGGCAAGCTGGCCGAGGGCATTACCGCGACCGATCTGGTGCTGACCTGCGTGCAGATGCTGCGCGAAGTCGGCGTGGTCGGCAGCTTCGTCGAATTTTACGGTCCGGGGCTGAAGGAACTCTCGCTCGCCGATCGCGCGACGATTGCCAATATGGCGCCGGAATATGGCGCGACCTGCGGCTATTTCCCGATCGACGAAAAGACGCTGGAATATCTCGAACTGACCGGCCGCAGCGCCGACGAAATCGCGCTGACCGAAGCCTATGCGCGGGAGCAGGGCTTCTGGCGCTATGACGAAACCACCAAGGACGCGATCTACACCAAGACGCTGGAGCTGGACATCAGCAGCGTCGTGCCGTCGCTCTCCGGTCCGAAACTGCCGCAGCAGCGCGTGTCGATGAGCGAGCTGGACGAGGAATTCAACCGCGACCTGCAGAAGGTCTTCGGTGTCGAGGATGATGGCAAGCGGGTCGATGTCGAGGGCAGCGATCACGGCTTTGCCCATGGCGATGTCGCGATTGCCGCGATTACCAGCTGCACCAACACCTCCAACCCGAGCGTGCTGATCGCCGCCGGTCTGGTCGCGAAGAAAGCGCGGGAAAAGGGTCTGCAGCGCAAGCCATGGGTGAAAAGCTCGCTGGCGCCGGGATCGCAGGTCGTGACCGACTATCTCAACAAGGCGGGATTGCAGGATGATCTGGATTATCTCGGCTTCAACCTGGTCGGCTATGGCTGCACCACCTGTATCGGCAACAGCGGCCCGCTGCCGGCGCCGATCAGCAAGGCGATCAACGACAATGGCATTGTCGCCGCGTCGGTGCTGTCGGGCAACCGCAACTTTGAAGGTCGCGTGTCGCAGGACGTGCAGGCCAATTATCTCGCCTCGCCACCGCTGGTGGTCGCCTATGCGCTGAAGGGTACGGTCCGCCAGGACATGTATGAAACGCCGATTGGCCAGGGCAGCGACGGGCAGGACGTCTATCTCAAGGATATCTGGCCGACCAACGCAGAGGTCAACGAGGCGATGGGCGGAGCGGTCAACCGCGAAATGTTCATGAGCCGCTATGCCGATGTGTACAAGGGCGACGCGGCCTGGCAGGATATCGACGTCACCGGCGGCGATACCTATCAGTGGCGCGCGGGCTCGACCTATGTTGCCAATCCGCCTTATTTCGACGGCATGACGATGACCCCCGAACCGGTCGGCGATATCATCGCGGCGAAGACGCTGGCCCTGCTGGGTGACAGCATTACCACCGACCACATCTCGCCAGCCGGCGCGATCAAGGAGGACAGCCCTGCCGGAGAATATCTGAAAAATCATCAGGTTAGCAAGCAGGACTTCAACAGCTACGGCTCCCGCCGCGGCAACCACGAAGTCATGATGAGAGGCACTTTCGCCAACATCAGAATCAAAAACGAAATGGCCGACGGAAAAGAGGGCGGTTACACCAAATATAATGGCGAGATCATGCCGATCTACGACGCCGCGATGAAGCACAAGGCCGACGGCACGCCGCTAGTCGTCATCGGCGGTGAACAGTATGGCACCGGTTCCTCGCGTGACTGGGCGGCGAAGGGCACCAACCTGCTCGGCGTCCGCGCTGTTATCGTCGAAAGCTACGAGCGGATCCACCGTTCGAACCTTGTCGGCATGGGCGTTCTTCCCTTGCAGTTCGCCGAGGGATTTGATCGCGAACTTCTCAGCCTCGATGGCAGCGAAAGCTTCTCCATCAAGGGCGTCGCAACGCTGAAACCGCTGCAGGAAGTGGAAGTCGAAATGACCCGCGCCGACGGCACGACCTCGACTTTCCGGACGATTTGCCGGATCGATACCGCCAATGAAATGGAATATTTCCTCAACGGCGGCATCCTGCATTATGTGCTGCGGAATCTCGCGAGCTAGTCAGCCGCATCAAATTGTGCATAGTCGGGGCATAGGAGAGAGACTCTATGCCCCGACTGCGCGAAATACCGCGAGCCGAAGTCACCGACGACTATGTCCTCGGTCTTTACAATATATTGTTCGGCGATCGCGATCCGGTGGCGGAACCCGGCACGGCAACCGGGACACCGGGCAACTGGTGGACCGTCTTCGCCCAGGTCCCCGACGCTTTCAGACATAGCAGCGAGGGTTTCGGTTTCTACCGTTCGCCCAATCGCAAACTCGACCCCAAATTGCGCGAGCTTGGCCAGATCCGCGCCGGCTATGCCGTGGGATCACAATTCGTCTATTCCCAACACAGCAAGGCCATGCGCTTCGAGGGCTATTCCGAGGAGCAGGTCCAGGCGATCCCCGACTGGCAGGTCGCCGACTGTTTCAGCGATGTCGAGCGGGCGGTGCTCGCTTATACCGATTGTCTGGTGCTCGAACGGGGCAGGGTACC
This sequence comes from Sphingorhabdus sp. 109, assembly GCF_902506555.1. Taxonomy (GTDB): domain Bacteria; phylum Pseudomonadota; class Alphaproteobacteria; order Sphingomonadales; family Sphingomonadaceae; genus Parasphingorhabdus. The sequence continues at coordinate 188,708 of NZ_LR732707.1, forward strand.
CGATGGTGTTTTCGCGGCGCTGAAAAAGCATCTGGGCGAAGTCGAGATACTCGAACTGACCTACATCACCTGCACCTATATGATGCACGCGGTGATGAGCCGGGCGCTGAAACTGGAATTTGACGATGTGCCGGAACGCGTGGTCGAAGTGCCAGCCCCCGATGGTGCAACCGCCGACGTCATGGGCATGGTCGACAAACGGAAAGGAGCCTAGCCATGAGCTATCACCATCTCGCCCTCGCGGCGAAGGACATGAAAGCCATCCACGCCTTTTACGAAGGGGTGATGGGCTTCGAACTAGTCAAGGTCGAAATCGCGCCGGTGATGGGCGGCGGCTGGGGCAAGCATTTTTTCTATCGGATGGATGGCGATGACAGCCGGTTCATCGCTTTCTGGGAGCTCAATGATACACCCGGAGAAGTCGGATATAAGTTCGATCTCAACGAAGCCGCCGGAACGCCCCAGGGCACCAACCATTACAGCTTTGCCGTCGATACGCCCGAGGAACTCATCGCCTGGCGCGAGAAGTGGAACGCCGCCGGTCTCGACGTGCTGGAGATCGACCATAATTGGTGCCACTCCGTCTACACGCGCGATCCCAATGGCAATATGGTGGAATTCTGCCTGACCACCGGCAGCTTCACTGATGCTGACCGCCAGCGCGCTCTGGCTGCGCTGGACGAAAGCGAAATGAAACCGTCGCCGCCACCGGCGATGATGAAACAGTGGCTGGCCACAGACGCTTAGCTGGCGACATAAAGTTCCGGTTTGGCGCTGGCAGATTCGCTGTTCGCCTGCAGTCCGGTCAGGATCGTGTTGATCACGATCCGGAGACGATCTTCGGTCGCCAGATGCATCATCTGCATCATGAGCTGGGGATTGCAGAAGGGCTGCATCATGGTGTTGACCAGGGACACGACCGTGTCGAGGTCCAGCCCCTTGAAATAGCCCTTGTCCATCGCCTCGGCGAGAATCGAGGCCATATAGTGATCGGCCAGATCGACATAGCCCTTAATCACGTCAAAATGCTCGTTGCCGAGTTCCATATAGGATTCGAAAAGCTCGGGGTCTTCCTCGTAACGCTCCCGCTTTATCACAACGCGCCGGGCGAAAAACTGGTAGAGCTTTTCTTCCACCGGCATGTCTGCAGTTACCAGCTCCTCCATGATCGCCAGCAATTCGGCAAACCATTCTCCCGCCATGGCTTCCGCCAGCGCGTCCTTGCTTTCGAAAAAGCGATACAGGTTCGATGGCGACATGCCCACCGCGGATGCGAGGTCGCTCATTGTGAAGCTGATGGCACCGCGTTCTTCGATCATCTTGTCGGCGGCAGCGATTATTTTCGCTCGCGTGGCAGCAATGTCGGTTTCGGGACGTGGCATAGACTGTCTCCTCCCCAGGATATATGACACGGCGATATAGCCGCGTGATATATATAGGTGATACAGTTTTATGATAAAAGACGAAAGCCTTCATTTTTCAACTACGCCGGAGGTAATCTTTATCTATTCGTCGTCATTTTTCGCGGCTAAAGTGACGCGATGAAAGACGATCAGGAAAACACGGCAAGTCCGGAAACTCTAACACCCAAGAAACCATCCGGTTTGCTGGATCCGGTCACCGGCAGTATCCGCCTGTTCCGTCGCTGGTGGCGGATGGTTGTCCGCGCTGATGTCAATCAACAGGCGGTGATCGACAAGGTCCGGGAAGACAGCGGATTCACGCCCCATTTTGCCTTTATGACATCGATGTCGGCCGGCATCGCCATATTGGGTTTGCTGTTGTCTTCTCCCGCCGTCGTAATCGGCGCCATGCTGCTGTCGCCCTTGATGGGACCGATCATGGGCGCAGGATTCGCGCTCGCGGTTGGTGATTCTGCCTGGCTGAAAGAAAGCGGCAAGGCGATCATTCTGGGGAGCATTATCTCGATCTTGTTCGCCGGTCTGGTCGTTACCATGTCACCACTGCAAACGGTCACTGCCGAAATCGCTGCACGGACGCGGCCCAATCTGTTCGATCTGCTGGTCGCGCTCTTCTCTGCTCTGGCCGGTGCCTATGCGATGATCCGCGGCCGGATGGGAACGATCGTCGGCGTCGCCATCGCCACCGCTCTGATGCCACCGCTCGCGGTTGTCGGCTTCGGACTCGCAACCTTCAACTGGGCCGTGTTCGGTGGCTCCCTGCTGTTGTTTTTCACCAACCTGATGACGATTGCGCTGACCGCCACCGCGATGGCCTGGCTCTATGGCTTCCGCTCCTATCTCTCCGAACGGCAGTCGCAATTCCAGATTGCTGCCATGGTGATCGTTTTCATTGCGCTGGCGATCCCGCTTGGTCTTTCGCTGCGCCAGATTGCCTGGGAAGCCAATGTCTCGCGCTCCGCCAACGGCTATATCAAGGACCAGTTCGGCAAGCGCGCCAGCGTTTCGCAGATCGAGATAGATTTCGATGCCGATCCGATAACGGTTAACGCCACCGTATTCACGCCCACGATTATCGCTGGTGCGGCCGAACAGAGTTCACGGGTACTGAGCAGGTCCCTGGGCCGTTCGATCATTGTCAATGTCGACCAGTTCAAGGTCGAAACCGGCGAGGATGCCCAGTCGGCCGAGCTTGCCGCGGCCAAGACCCAGGCGCAGGCCCGGGAAGCCGAAATTCAGCTGACCCGATTGCGGGAAAATCTTGCCCTCATCGCCGGGGTTCCGGTTGATGATGTGACGCTCGATAGCAACAAAAGGCGGGCCGTGGTGGTGGCCAAGCCGTTGCCGGGAGCAACGCTTGCATCGTATCATGCGCTGGAACAGCGAGTGGCTTCAGGAGCCAAGGACTGGAGCATCAGATTGCAGCCGCCGGCCATTGCGCTGCCGGGAGTGAAGATTGCCAATGGTTCGGTGGACCCGGCCTCGAGCAAGAATCTGGATTTGATAATCTGGGCATCCGAACGGATCGATTTGCCTCTGGGAATGAGCGGGTCAGCCGCCGACCGGGCTGTGGCGAGGGAGGCTCTCATGGCCAGGAACATTGCTGTGGCTGAAGAATTCGACCGCGGTATTTCGGGCGCTGGTACAAGTTTTCGCTGGCTGGCGCCGTCGGAAAGCAGCGATCTTGAGCAATAGCCATTTAGACGAGGTTCATTTTCAATGCGTTAGCATTTTGTTTCGATAGGGGGAGAGACCATATGCGACCTTTTGTTCTTGCTGGATTGCTGATGGCCACAGCAGCGTCACCGGCCATTAGCCAGTCTTCGGGTCAGGGTGACGTTTCGGTTACCATCTACAACAGCAATCTGGCGCTGGTCCAGGATGTCCGGCAGCTGAATATTCCGGCAGGCCGGTCGGTTCAGGCCTTTCCTGGCGTTTCCGGACAGATCCGCGCGGAAACCGTCAGTTTCACCGCTCCGAATAGCGGCATCGTCGAGCAGAATTTCGACTATGATCTTTTGTCTCCCTCCAAGCTGATGGAAAAAGCGGTTGGCGAAACGGTCACGATCGTCCGGATCAACCCGGCCACCGGATCAGAAACCCGCGAACGGGCCAAGGTGCTGGCCGCGAATGGCGGCGTGGTACTGCAAATCGGCAGCCGGATTGAGGTGTTGCGCGATGATCGCTTGCCGACACGGGTGATTTTCGACAAGGTTCCGGAGAATTTGCGGGCCCGGCCAACCCTGTCGGTGACCCTGAACAGTTCGCGCGCAGGCACACGACCTGCGCAGCTGAGCTACCTGACATCGGGGCTCGGCTGGGAGGCCGACTATGTCGCCCTGTTCGATGAGAAGGCCGGCAAGATGGATGTGCAGGGCTGGGTTACGTTGACCAACAATACCGGTACGACCTTCGACAATGCCAAAACTTTGCTGGTCGCCGGTACGCCAAATGTGAATGGTCGCAGCAATTATCCGTCCCGTAGCAATCTTCGCAATGCCGGAATCGATACTGCCGACCGGGAATCGCTTGGTGATTTTTATCTCTATCCACTGGCGGCTCGTACGACGATTGCCAATGCCCAGACCAAACAGGTCAGTTTTCTTGATGTGACGGGCGCCTCGGCACAGAAAATTTATGAATATAGCAATCGCTGGCTAGGTACGCAGAATGAACCGCAAAGCGTGGACACCGTACTGGAATTCAGTTCTTCCAGCGACGGAGGACTGGGGGATGCGTTGCCTGCAGGAACCGTCCGGGTTTACATGAAAGATGCCTCCGGCCAGCCGCAATTTATCGGCGAGAATAATATCGGCCACACACCCATGGGGTCGGAACTGGGACTGAAGACCGGCGAGGCCTTTGATGTCAAAGTCAAACCAACCGTTACCGAGCGCAAGCGCCTGTCCGCATCGAAATGGCGCACCAGTATGACTTATGAAATCAGCAATGCGCGGCCCGATGCGGTTACGGTGTCGCTGATCCAGAACGGCCTCGACTTTTACTGGGATGACACGCGTATCGTGAGCGAGAGCATGACGAGTAAGCGGCGGTCATCCGATTCGCTTGTTTGGAAAGTGCCCGTGCCCGCCAATGGGCGAACGACAGTAACAGCGGTTTTCGAGACCCGGTTCTGATATGGTGCGGCGAACATTTTTCGCCTTCCTGATCCTTGCCGTCTCGGCTCCCGCCGCGGCGCAATCCGGTCACGCGCATCAGGTCGTGACATCCGAGGGGCCAGGATCGGTCTCGGTGACCGTCTACCGCAATCCCGACCGCGCGCCGAACAATGCGATGAACCTTCGCTATCTTGGCGGCTATGCGCTGATCACCGAACAGCGCACGATTGACTTGCCGGAGGGCGAGGTGGACCTGCGGTTCGAAGGTGTCGCGGGGGGGATTATTCCGCAATCGGCGATCGTTACCGGTCTGCCGGATGACATCATCGAGAAAAACCGGGATGCGGCGCTGCTTTCACCTTCGGCCTTACTCAACAGCTATCTGGGGCAGGGCGTCACGATCCGGCGGAGCAGCGGCGCAACCGGCGAAACCGAAATATTTGATGCGACGATCCGGACCGATGCCGGTGGCGGCATGGTGATACAGACGGCCGATGGATTCGAGGCATTACAATGTACCGGGTTGAACGAGGCCATTGTCTACCCGGCGATACCGGAAGGTCTTTCGGCCAAACCGACATTGTCAGTGAAAAGCAGGGTGAAGACAGCAACCCGCGCAACGGTGACATTATCCTATCTGGCCACCGGCTTCGACTGGCAGGCCAATTATGTCGCCGATATTTCTGACGATGGCTCGCACCTGAACCTCTTCTCCTGGGTGACGCTGGCCAATGGTGACGAAACATCCTTTGTCCAGGCGCAAACCCAGACGGTGGCGGGCCAACCCAATAAGGGGCGCGACAATATAGCACCGGCGAGTGGCGGAAGCGTGAACCTGGCTTGCTGGCCCGACGGAACAAGCAGCGATATTATCGCGCAATATGTGCAACGGCGCGAGGCCTTTGGCGCTGCTCCACCACCTCCTCCACCACCACCTGCCCCGGCGATGATGGCAGATAATATAACGGTCACGGCGCGCAAGGTGATGGCGAAGCAGGAGGACCTCGGTGATCTCAAGCTCTATCGGATACCGGTGCCGGTCACAGTGGCAGCGCAAAGCCAGAAGCAGGTTGCGTTTCTGGAGAAATCGGCGATCCCCTTTACGCAAATATATGAAACTATAATACGGGCGACCAATGCCCAACCGGCCCGATCACTGGCGACTACCCTGCGTTTCGAGAACCGCAAGCGGGACCAGCTGGGCGTGCCGCTACCTGCGGGGAAACTGATCGCGTTCCGGAATGTTGACGGTGCGCGGATGCTGCTCGGCGAAGGCAGTTTTGACGACAAGGCGATCGACGAGCTGGTCGAGGTCACCATTGGTTCAAGCGACCAGGTGAAGACCATTGTCGAGCAATTGGCGCAGGTTGATGACGAGAAAAAACAGGCGCGTGACATGCGGTTGACCCTGACCAATGCGTCCCGGTTACCCGCGCAGGTGGAAATCAAGTTGTTGCGCAGCGATAGCGAGCGGTTCAGGAAAACCAGTCACAGGCTCACGCGCAAAGACGGCGTGGATCTCTGGAAGGTGACCCTGCCGCCGAATAGCGAGCGGGTGCTGACCTATCGGGTCGAGCGGCGCAAATAGCCGCTAGCCGAGATATTTTTCTCTGGAAGTCTCCGGGATCACGCGCGGATTGTGATTTTCATCTAGGGCAACGAAGGTGAACAGGCCGCTGGTTACCGGGACGCGCTCTTCGCCGAGATTGCGCGACGCGATAACATCCAGCCGAATCGCAACCGATGTCCTGCCAATCCGGTCGACCCGGGCATAGACCGAAATCAGGTCGCGGGTCAGGATCGGTGCGATAAATTCCATCGCCTCGATCGCCACGGTGGCGGTGGAACCCTGCGCGACGCGTGCCGCCATGATACCGCCGGCGATGTCCATTTGCGACAGCACCCAGCCGCCGAAAATATGACCATTGTTGTTCAGATCGCGTGGCTGTGGAGCAACCCGCAATACCGGCTGCATTTTCGCCAGCGCGTCCAGATCATCCTTACTCATCGGGCGAAATTTCCTTTGATACCGGGTCGTCGATCGATTCGTCATGGCCGGTGCCGCTCGACAGGAACACGAGCCCCATCAGGCCGGCCATCAGCATCAGCGCGAAGGCGATGCCGGCCGCTGTGGCGAGATACATGTGGATCGAGACGAAGCCGTGCAGGTAGAATAGAATCCCGAGAGACACGGCGACGCAGGCCAGGGTGAACAGCGCCATTCCGCGCATCAGGCGCCAGTATCGGGCCCATGCAAAGCTGGCATAATGCGGATCGTCAAGGCGGGAAGGCTGGGGCAAGGAGGGACTCCGGTGGTTTTCAGTGCATTGAACGGGAATCCTGTTACCATCAAGCCCAATCACTTTCAAAAATATGTTAAAAGGCGTGAACTAAACAGAATCAGAACCGAGGAGAGGCGCAATGACCATAAATTCAATTTTGCAGGGACGCAGCGGCGAAATATATAGTTGCACCGCCGACATGACAGTCTCGCAGGCGGTGGAGATTCTGGCGGAAAAGAGTATCGGCGCGCTGCCGGTGCTGGATGGAGACAGCGTGGCTGGCATATTCTCCGAACGCGACGTCCTTCACTGCCTGCGCAAATTCGGGCATGCGGCGATGGATCATGCGGTTCGCGATGTGATGACAGCGGATGTGATTTCGGTCGAACGAACCAAGAGCGTCATGGGGGCCCTGTCGCTGATGACCCGAAGGCGGATCCGCCATCTGCCGGTGGTCGAGGATGGCAAGCTGGTCGGTTTTGTCTCGATCGGTGATCTGGTCAAATACCGGATCGACAAGATCGAAAGCGAAGCGGCGGCGATGCGGGACTATATCCAGTCAGCCTAGAGCCTGTCATCCGGCGAGGTCTATGCCGTGCTGCCCCAGATAGGCCAGACTCGCCTGGCGCAACATTTTTGCACGCTCGGTTGCGTCGGCGAACCGGTCCCGATAGGCTTTGGACCGCACTTCCAGACTGAGCGGGATGTCCTGCGGCAAGGCCTTGATAATATCGGCCACGGGCAGCTCTCCCTCACCCGGACAGCTGCGCAAATCGACTGCATCTTCCAGATAGGCTTCGAAATTTGCGGCGCAATCCGTATGGCCATCGCAGATTTGCGTGTAGGGCAACAAACATGCTTCCAATTCTTCCAGTTCTTCGGGCCTGTGGCCGGCCCGCTGGAAGTGAATCGTGTCGATCAGCAGCGCCGCCGCCGGATGATCGGTCTCGCGCAATGTGGCGAGCGCGTCATCCATCGACTGCACCGCGGTGATCATCAGAAATTCCAGCGCCACCCGGATCTGGCCGGGCGCGGCCCATTCGCACAGCCGGCGCAGGGCATCGGCGGTCCGGCCCCGGTCGGGTTCCGCGCTGACCACCAGTATATTGGCTGCGCCGAGTTCCAGAGCCGCGTCGACAATCAGTCTGTGATCGTCGGTCAACTGGCCGCCTTCCGCAATCCACACGACTTCGACATCGAGCACCGACAGATCATGGGCGCGGAGGGCATCGCGCGTCGCCCGCCGGCGTTCTGCCGTCCATTGCTCAGGCTCGATCGTGAATCCGACATGGCTGAAGCCAGCCCGTCCCGCGGCCTGCGCCACATCTGCCGGTTGAAATTCGGGCAAGCTGCCCGCCGCGAGGGATAGGATATGGGCCATGGCTGCACGCTGGCGGGTTCGTCGCCATCGGGCAATGGCCATTTTGATCAGGGGGGATTTGGCCGCCGGCCGGTCACGGGGGCGCGGCCGGCGCGCGCATGAATCGGCCTATATCGTTTCCGCTTCCAGATCGGCCGGTACGGGTTCCGGCGGCTTGCGCCGGACGATCAGCCGGATCACCTCGAACAAGGTCGGTCTCGCAAGAATATACAATAGTCCGGCATAAGCGAGCCCGCCAGTAGCGACCAGCAATGCCAGCCGCGCGTAGACGATCATCTCCGGCAGCAACTGATCGACCAGATAGACGATCGCAGCCATGGCGATCGATGCCGACAGGCCCGGCCATACCGCTTTGCCGATCTCCCAGGCGGTGACGCCGATATGGCGGTTCGACTGGGAAAAGGTGAACAAAGTCAGCAACGGAAAGGCGATGACCCAGCTCCAGGCCAGTCCATAGACACCATATTGTATGCCGATCAGGAAAGTGACCGGCATCAGGATTGCCCCGAACATGTTGGTGCGGGCGGTAATTTTCGGACGGCCGAGCGCATTGTTCGCCGGGGTGAACAATATCTGCAGCGTCATCACCG
>NZ_LR732707.1:202500-205000 GCF_902506555.1 Sphingorhabdus sp. 109
GGTTGGCTTAGAAGCAGCCATCCTTTAAAGAAAGCGTAACAGCTCACTGGTCTAAATAAGGGTTCCTGCGGCGAAGATGTAACGGGGCTAAAGATATGCACCGAAGCTTAGGGTTCAGAATTTATTCTGAGCGGTAGCGGAGCGTTCCGTAAGCGGATGAAGCCGAAGGGTAACCGACGGTGGACGTATCGGAAGTGCGAATGCTGACATGAGTAGCGATAAACAGTGTGAGATGCACTGTCGCCGAAAGACCAAGGGTTCCTGCTTAAAGCTAATCTGAGCAGGGTGAGTCGGCCCCTAAGACGAGCCCGAAGGGGGTAGTCGATGGGAACACGGTTAATATTCCGTGACCTGGTGGAATGTGACGGTTCACGTGTGTTGTCTGATCTTATTGGATTGATCAGGCTTCGAAGTGGATCCAGGAAATAGCTCCACCATATAGACCGTACCCGAAACCGACACAGGTGGTCAGGTAGAGTATACCAAGGCGCTTGAGAGAAGTATCCTGAAGGAACTCGGCAAATTACCTCCGTAACTTCGGGAGAAGGAGGCCCTGCCAGAAGGCAACTTTTGGCAGGGGGCACAAGCTGGGGGGTAGCGACTGTTTAGCAAAAACACAGGACTCTGCTAAGTCGGCTTCAAGACGACGTATAGGGTCTGACGCCTGCCCGGTGCTCGAAGGTTAAGAGGAGAGATGAAAGTCTTGAATTGAAGCCCGAGTAAACGGCGGCCGTAACTATAACGGTCCTAAGGTAGCGAAATTCCTTGTCGGGTAAGTTCCGACCTGCACGAATGGCGTAACGACTTCCCCACTGTCTCCAGGATATGCTCAGCGAAATTGAATTCTCCGTGAAGATGCGGAGTACCCGCGGTTAGACGGAAAGACCCCGTGCACCTTTACTGCAGCTTCAGAGTGGCATTAGGAAAGAATTGTGTAGAATAGGTGGGAGGCTTTGAAACTTGGGCGCCAGTCCGAGTGGAGCCATAATGTGAAATACCACCCTATTGTTTTCTGGTGTCTAACCTAGATCCGTTATCCGGATCAGGGACCCTCTGTGGCGGGTAGTTTGACTGGGGCGGTCGCCTCCTAAAGAGTAACGGAGGCGCGCGATGGTTGGCTCAGGACGGTTGGAAACCGTCTGTTAGAGTGCAATGGCATAAGCCAGCCTGACTGCGAGACTGACAAGTCGAGCAGAGACGAAAGTCGGTCATAGTGATCCGGTGGTCCCTCGTGGAAGGGCCATCGCTCAACGGATAAAAGGTACGCCGGGGATAACAGGCTGATGATTCCCAAGAGCTCATATCGACGGAATCGTTTGGCACCTCGATGTCGGCTCATCACATCCTGGGGCTGGAGCAGGTCCCAAGGGTTTGGCTGTTCGCCAATTAAAGTGGTACGTGAGCTGGGTTCAGAACGTCGCGAGACAGTTTGGTCCCTATCTGCCGTGGGCGTCGATAATTGAGAGGAGTTGACCCTAGTACGAGAGGACCGGGTTGAACATACCTCTGGTGTACCAGTCATGCCGCCAGGCGTGCTGCTGGGTAGCTATGTATGGACGGGATAACCGCTGAAAGCATCTAAGCGGGAAGCCTCCCTCGAGATAAGTTATCATAGAGTCGTGGAAGACCACCACGTTGATAGGCTGGGTGTGGAAGTGCGGTAACGCATGAAGCTAACCAGTCCTAATTACTCAATTCGCGCTTGTAGAATCCCGCCATCAACAACAATGTTGGAAACAGCATGTTGCCAGATGAACGGACAATTAGGCTCGGCCCATGGTCAATATGCACGGCATCAAATACCGTGCATCATCTTGCCACATCGATTAAAAGACCCGTGATTACAGCTTATGCGCCTGCTTCATTGCTTGGTGGCCATAGCGCCTGTGCCCCACCCGATCCCATCTCGAACTCGGCCGTGAAACCAGGTTGCGCCGATGGTACTTTGTCTCAAGGCATGGAAGAGTAGGTCGTCGCCAGGCATTGCAGCAGGCGCATTAATCTGTACCCACGTGGAAATAACCCATTCACCTTTTCATAAGCGGCCTGTCCCTCATAGGGCCGGCCGCTTTTTTACTGTCTGGACCAGCGCATTAGCCTCTCCAGACATGTTGGCGCGGGATGGAGCAGTCCGGTAGCTCGTCAGGCTCATAACCTGAAGGTCGTAGGTTCAAATCCTACTCCCGCAACCAAACCAATCAAGGGGCTAGTCGAAAGGCTAGCCCCTTTGTTTTTGGATTTGCCACAGGTGCAGACCGCGATTCTCAGGGGTCTGAATTGTCTTTTGTGCCTTGTGGAAGTGTCAGCACGAAGGTTGCGACGCAAAACGCTTTGACAGCTGATTGAGAGAGCGGAGGCGGTCGTTCTGAAACCGGTGCTACGAGCCTTCGAGTATCGTTGCCGTCATTGCTTGAAACTCTTCCTTTAAAAGGACACCGCGATCACGCAAATTGGGAGGCGTTCCAACTCTCCCGGAACAGCCGTTTTTGGGATGGCGGGC
>NZ_LR732707.1:210000-2069189 GCF_902506555.1 Sphingorhabdus sp. 109
CCGAAAGACCAAGGGTTCCTGCTTAAAGCTAATCTGAGCAGGGTGAGTCGGCCCCTAAGACGAGCCCGAAGGGGGTAGTCGATGGGAACACGGTTAATATTCCGTGACCTGGTGGAATGTGACGGTTCACGTGTGTTGTCTGATCTTATTGGATTGATCAGGCTTCGAAGTGGATCCAGGAAATAGCTCCACCATATAGACCGTACCCGAAACCGACACAGGTGGTCAGGTAGAGTATACCAAGGCGCTTGAGAGAAGTATCCTGAAGGAACTCGGCAAATTACCTCCGTAACTTCGGGAGAAGGAGGCCCTGCCAGAAGGCAACTTTTGGCAGGGGGCACAAGCTGGGGGGTAGCGACTGTTTAGCAAAAACACAGGACTCTGCTAAGTCGGCTTCAAGACGACGTATAGGGTCTGACGCCTGCCCGGTGCTCGAAGGTTAAGAGGAGAGATGAAAGTCTTGAATTGAAGCCCGAGTAAACGGCGGCCGTAACTATAACGGTCCTAAGGTAGCGAAATTCCTTGTCGGGTAAGTTCCGACCTGCACGAATGGCGTAACGACTTCCCCACTGTCTCCAGGATATGCTCAGCGAAATTGAATTCTCCGTGAAGATGCGGAGTACCCGCGGTTAGACGGAAAGACCCCGTGCACCTTTACTGCAGCTTCAGAGTGGCATTAGGAAAGAATTGTGTAGAATAGGTGGGAGGCTTTGAAACTTGGGCGCCAGTCCGAGTGGAGCCATAATGTGAAATACCACCCTATTGTTTTCTGGTGTCTAACCTAGATCCGTTATCCGGATCAGGGACCCTCTGTGGCGGGTAGTTTGACTGGGGCGGTCGCCTCCTAAAGAGTAACGGAGGCGCGCGATGGTTGGCTCAGGACGGTTGGAAACCGTCTGTTAGAGTGCAATGGCATAAGCCAGCCTGACTGCGAGACTGACAAGTCGAGCAGAGACGAAAGTCGGTCATAGTGATCCGGTGGTCCCTCGTGGAAGGGCCATCGCTCAACGGATAAAAGGTACGCCGGGGATAACAGGCTGATGATTCCCAAGAGCTCATATCGACGGAATCGTTTGGCACCTCGATGTCGGCTCATCACATCCTGGGGCTGGAGCAGGTCCCAAGGGTTTGGCTGTTCGCCAATTAAAGTGGTACGTGAGCTGGGTTCAGAACGTCGCGAGACAGTTTGGTCCCTATCTGCCGTGGGCGTCGATAATTGAGAGGAGTTGACCCTAGTACGAGAGGACCGGGTTGAACATACCTCTGGTGTACCAGTCATGCCGCCAGGCGTGCTGCTGGGTAGCTATGTATGGACGGGATAACCGCTGAAAGCATCTAAGCGGGAAGCCTCCCTCGAGATAAGTTATCATAGAGTCGTGGAAGACCACCACGTTGATAGGCTGGGTGTGGAAGTGCGGTAACGCATGAAGCTAACCAGTCCTAATTACTCAATTCGCGCTTGTAGAATCCCGCCATCAACAACAATGTTGGAAACAGCATGTTGCCAGATGAACGGACAATTAGGCTCGGCCCATGGTCAATATGCACGGCATCAAATACCGTGCATCATCTTGCCACATCGATTAAAAGACCCGTGATTACAGCTTATGCGCCTGCTTCATTGCTTGGTGGCCATAGCGCCTGTGCCCCACCCGATCCCATCTCGAACTCGGCCGTGAAACCAGGTTGCGCCGATGGTACTTTGTCTCAAGGCATGGAAGAGTAGGTCGTCGCCAGGCATTGCAGCAGGCGCATTAATCTGTACCCACGTGGAAATAACCCATTCACCTTTTCATAAGCGGCCTGTCCCTCATAGGGCCGGCCGCTTTTTTACTGTCTGGACCAGCGCATTAGCCTCTCCAGACATGTTGGCGCGGGATGGAGCAGTCCGGTAGCTCGTCAGGCTCATAACCTGAAGGTCGTAGGTTCAAATCCTACTCCCGCAACCAACACTCAAAACGGTCCGCAATATAAAATTCGCCGGGACGGAGAAGCGGTCAGCCGGATTCTTTGCCGGTCGCGCTGTGGGATCAGTGCTGGGCAGGGCCCTCGGGCCGCCACATAGCCCATCACCGTCCGCACAAAAAAAGCCTCGCTAGTTGCTAGCGAGGCTTTTTTGTGAGAGGCAAGGCGCGGATCGGGCCCTGTTCCCGCTGTGGCTAACGTGGGAGTGAGCTTTCGCCCATCAGTTGCAGGTCCACGGCCCGCGCGCATTGGCGGCCTTCGCGGATCGCCCATACGACAAGACTCTGGCCGCGCCGCATGTCTCCGCAGGCAAAGACACCGTCCTTGCTGGTGGCATAGTCGACGACATTGGCAGCAACATTGCCGCGTGCGTCCAGCTCGACTTCGGACTGGTCGACCAGGCCCATCTGGCGCGGTCCGACAAAACCCATGGCCAGCAGGATCAGGTCGGCTTTCAGAGTGAACTCGCTGCCCTCGATCTCCTGCATTTGCCCATCCACCCATTCCAGCCGGATGCATTCAAGCCCCTCGACATTGCCGTTGGTACCGACGACCCGTTTGGCCAGTATCGCCCAGTCGCGCTCGCAGCCTTCGAGATGGCTGGACGAGGTGCGTAGTTTCAGCGGCCAGTCTGGCCATGAGAAAGTCTTGTTTTCCTTTTCCGGAGGCTTGGGCATGATTTCGATCTGGGTAACCGACGCGGCGCCCTGGCGATTGGAGGTACCGACGCAGTCGGAACCGGTGTCACCGCCGCCGATGACGATGACATGCTTGCCGGTTGCGCTGATCGTGCCGCGCGGTGCGGCGCGCATTTCATCATCGCCGGCGTTGCGCTTGTTCTGCTGGGTGAGGAATTCCATCGCGAGCCGGACACCGGACATTTCATAGCCCGGGATATCCAGCATACGCGGTTTCTCCGCACCGCCGGACATGACCACCGCATCATAATTTTCCTGCAGCGATTCGACCGAAACGGAGACGCCGACTTCGGTGCTGGTGCGAAATTCGACACCCTCGGCTTCCATCTGTACGAGACGCCGGTTGATGAGATGCTTTTCCATCTTGAAATCGGGAATGCCGTAACGCAGCAGGCCGCCCATCCGGTCATTTTTCTCGAACAGGGTGACATTATGGCCGGCGCGCGCCAGCTGCTGGGCACAGGCCATGCCTGCCGGCCCGGAACCGACGACGGCGACTGACTTGCCGGTCTTCTTCTCGGCGATCTGGGGTGTGATCCAGCCTTCTTCCCAGCCGCGATCGACAATCGCGCATTCGATGGATTTGATATTCACCGGCACATCATCGATGTTCAGGGTGCAGGCCGCTTCGCACGGTGCCGGGCATATCCGTCCGGTAAATTCCGGGAAATTGTTGGTCGACTGGAGTGTTTCCAGCGCGGTTTTCCAGTCACCTTCATAAACCAGATCGTTCCAGTCCGGGATGATATTGTTCACCGGACAGCCGTTGTGGCAATAAGGAATGCCGCAATCCATGCAACGCGCTGCCTGGTCCCTGATTTCGGATTCCGGCAGCGGTATCGTGAATTCCTTATAGTGCGTCAGCCGTTCCTTAGGATCGGTATATGTCGCGTCCTTGCGGTCAATCTCGAGAAAGCCTGTTACTTTACCCACGGTCTACTCCAATATCTTCGTTCATTCTGCAGCGACGATCGTCTCGAGACGTTCGGCTTCAAGTTGTTTCAGCGCCGACGCGTAATCACGCGGCATGACCTTCACGAAACGGCCAAGGGCTTCATCCCAATTGTCGAGAATTTCGCTCGCTCTCGCGCTGCCGGTATAGAGCTTGTGACGCTCCAGCAGGATCCGCAGCCGCGCCGCGTCGTGATAAAGCATATCACCCATGCCATAATCGTTCACATCGACGGGAAGCTGCTGCGGTAATGCCGTGTCTTTTCCATCCTCGGCATCGGCATCGATCGTCTCGATGTCAACCATCGCCATGTTGCAGCGCTGGCGGAACAGCCCGTCCTCGTCATATACATAGGCGACACCGCCGGACATGCCGGCCGCAAAATTGCGCCCGGTCTTGCCGAGCACGGCAACCACGCCACCGGTCATATATTCACAGCCATGATCACCGGTGCCTTCGACGACGGCAACGGCGCCGCTGTTGCGGACCGCGAAGCGCTCGCCGGCGACGCCGTTGAAATAGGCTTCGCCAGCAACCGCGCCGTAGAGCACGGTGTTGCCGACGATGATATTTTCGGTCGGATTGCGATCGACATGGGTGGGCTGTTTGACCACCACGCGGCCCCCGGACAGTCCCTTGCCGACATAGTCATTGGCATCGCCAACCAGTTCGGCGGTCACGCCATGGGCGAGAAAAGCGCCGAAGCTCTGTCCGGCCACGCCTTCGAACTGCAGCTGGATCGTGTTGTTCGGCAGGCCGGCATGGCCATATTTCTTCGCGACCTCGCCCGACAACATCGCGCCGACGGTGCGGTTGACGTTTTTGACCTTGCGCTCGATCTTGACGGTCTGGCCGTTGTCGAGAGCCGGTGTAGCAGCAGCGATCAGATCCTTGTCCAGCGCTGCATCGAGGCCATGGTCCTGAGTCATCGTCTGATACAGGGTCTCACCTTCCGGCAGCACGACTTCGTGCAGCAGGCGCGACAGGTCGACGCCCTCCGCTTTCCAGTGACGCAGAGCCTTGTTCATGTTGATCCGGTCGACCCGGCCGACCATTTCCTCGATCGTGCGGAAGCCCATTTCGGCCATGATCTGGCGCAGCTCTTCGGCCACGAAGAAGAAATAGTTGATCACATATTCCGGCTGTCCGGTGAACTTCTTGCGCAATTCCGGATTCTGCGTCGCGACCCCGACCGGGCAGGTGTTCAGATGGCATTTGCGCATCATGATGCAGCCAGCGGCAATCAGCGGCGCGGTGGCAAATCCGAATTCGTCGGCGCCGAGAAGCGCGCCGATCGCCACATCGCGACCAGTCCGCAGGCCGCCGTCGACCTGTACCGAGATACGAGAGCGCAGTCCGTTCAGCAGCAGGGTCTGCTGCGTTTCCGCGAGGCCGATTTCCCACGGGGAACCGGCGTGGGTGAGCGAGGTCAGCGGCGAAGCGCCGGTGCCGCCGTCATAACCGGAAATGGTCAGATGATCGGCGCGCGCCTTGGATACGCCGGCGGCAACCGTACCGACCCCTACTTCGGAAACCAGTTTGACCGAAACACGGGCACCGGTGTTCACATTTTTCAGATCGTGGATCAGCTGTGCCAGATCCTCGATCGAGTAGATGTCATGATGCGGAGGCGGTGAAATCAGTCCGACGCCCGGTGTCGAGTGGCGGACCTTGCCGATATTCTTGTCGACCTTGCTGCCCGGCAGCTGTCCGCCTTCGCCCGGTTTGGCGCCCTGGGCCATCTTGATCTGTATATCGTCAGCATTGACCAGATATTCTGCGGTTACACCGAAGCGTCCGCTTGCAACCTGCTTGATTGCCGATCGCATCGAATCGCCATTGGCCATGGGCAGGAAGCGATCCGGCTCTTCGCCGCCTTCACCGGTATTGGACTTGCCGCCAATCCGGTTCATCGCGATGGCCAGAGTCGTGTGCGCCTCCCGGCTGATCGAGCCGAAGCTCATCGCGCCGGTGGCAAAGCGCTTCACGATTTCGGATGCCGGTTCGACCTCGTTAATGTCGAGCGGTTCGTCCGCCTTGATCAGTTCCATCAATCCGCGGATCGTCAGCAGATGTTCGCTCTGCTCGTTGACCGACCGCGCAAATTCCTCATAATTTTTCGGGTCGTTGCCGCGTACGGCATGCTGCAGATTGGCAACATTGGCTGGCGTCCAGGCGTGATCCTCGCCGCGGATCCGGTAGCCGTAGATACCGCCGACATCGAGCATGTTCCGATAGATCGGATTGTCGCCATAGGCTTCGCTGTGGCGGGACACGGTTTCTTCGGCGATTTCCGCCAGACCGACGCCTTCGATCATCGTCGCCGTGCCGGTGAAATATTTCTCGATAAATTCAGTGGACAGGCCGACCGCGTCAAAAATCTGCGCGCCGCAATAGCTTTGGTAGGTCGAAATGCCCATTTTCGACATGACCTTCAAAATACCCTTGCCGATAGCCTTGATATAATTCTGCTCGACCTGCTGCTGGGTCAGCGGCAATTCGCGGCGTGTGCGGATTTCCTCCAGCGTTTCGAAGGCCAGATAGGGATTGACCGCTTCCGCGCCATAGCCCGCGAGCACGCAGAAATGATGCACTTCGCGCGCTTCACCGGTTTCAACGACGAGGCCGGTCTGCATCCGTAAGCCCTGGCGGACCAGATGATGGTGGACGGCTGCGGTTGCCAGCAAGGCCGGCATCGCGATCCGGTCTGACCCCTTGGCCCGGTCGGAGAGGATCAGAATATTGCGGTCGGCGAGCACGGCTTCCGTCGCTGCCCAGCACATTTCCTTTAGCGCCATTTCCAGACCTGCGGCACCGGTAGCGGCATCCCAGGTCATATCGATTGTCTCGGTGCGGAATGCACCGTCCAGCGCCTCTTCGACGGAGCGGATTTTCAGCAGGTCCGCATTGGTCAATACCGGCTGATCGACTTCGAGCCGTTTGTGTGTGCCGGCGTCGTGCCCCAGTAGATTCGGGCGTGGCCCGATCATCGAGACCAGCGACATCACGAGTTCTTCCCGGATCGGATCAATCGGCGGATTGGTAACCTGGGCGAAATTCTGTTTGAAATAATCGTACATCAGGCGCGGTTTGCCGGACAGAACGGCAATCGGCGTGTCGGTGCCCATTGATCCGATCGGATCGATCCCGTCACTCGCCATGGGCTCCAGGAATTTGGTGATATCTTCCTGAGTATAGCCAAATGCCTGCTGCCGGTCGAGCAGCGCGGCAGGATCTTCGAGCCCGCTGCTCTTTGGCGCATCGACATCGTCGAGATCGTCGAGATCGAGATCCTTCAGATTATATTGGGTTGATTCGAGCCATTTTGCATAGGGCTTGGCCTTGGCGAGATCGGCCTTTATTTCTTCGTCCTCGATGATCCGGCCCTGCTCCATGTCGATGAGCAGCATCTTGCCCGGCTGCAAGCGCCATTTGCGGACGATATTGTCTTCCTTGACCGGAAGCACGCCAGATTCCGACGCCATGATGACATGACCGTCGTCAGTGACGCAGAAGCGGGCAGGGCGCAGGCCATTGCGGTCCAGCGTGGCGCCGACCTGACGGCCGTCTGTAAAGGCGACCGCTGCCGGGCCGTCCCACGGCTCCATCAGCGCGGCATGATATTCGTAAAAGGCCCGGCGGTCGGCATCCATCGTCGGATCGCCGGCCCAGGCTTCGGGGATCAGCATCATAACGGCGTGGGGCAGGGAATAGCCGCCGGCAACCAGAAGCTCGAGCGCATTATCGAGACAGGCCGTGTCGGACTGGCCGTGCGGGATCAGCGGCCACATCTTATCGAGGTCGGCGCCCAGCAGGTCGGACTCCATGGTCCGGCGACGGGCGTTCATCCAGTTCACATTGCCGCGGACCGTGTTGATTTCGCCATTATGCGCGATGAAACGATACGGATGCGCCAGTTTCCAGGACGGGAAAGTATTGGTCGAGAAGCGCTGGTGGACCATGGCCACAGCGGAGGTCGTCAGGGGATTGTCGAGATCCTTGTAGAAGGAGCCGACCTGATCGGCGAGCAGCAGACCTTTATAGACGATGGTTTTCGTCGAAAAGGAGGGCATGTAGAATTCGGACAGGCCCGGCATGTTGTTCTTCTCCGCGATCCCATCGAGCGGATTGTGAATCTGCTTGCGGACAGCCAGGATTTTGCGTTCGAACGCATCCTGGTCGGCCAGCGTTTCACCCTTGCCGACGATCGCCTGGCGAATCAGTGGCATCTGTTCGAGCACGGCCTTGCCGATGCCCGTGGTGTCGATGGGCACATCGCGCCAGCCGATAAAATCCTGCCCTTCCTTGGCGATGAAACGTTCGAAATGCGTAGTCGCATACTCCGCTTCTGCCGGGTCCGACGGGAGGAAGCACATGGCCACCGCATAGTCGCCAATAGCGGGCAGTGTCAGTTTTTGTGAATCCGCCCAATCCCGCAGAAGAGCATCGGGAATCTGTAATAATATGCCGGCACCATCGCCCAGCAGCGGATCGGCGCCAACAGCACCGCGGTGATCGATATTGACCAGAATTTCCAGGCCACGCTTGACTGTAAGATGCGATTTGTCACCGTTGATATTCGCGACGAAGCCGACGCCACATGCGTCATGCTCGTTCTTTGAATCATACAGGCCTTGCGGTGGCGGGAAACTCATATTCCGTCCTCATATTTCGATAGGATTTTTGTAATTTAGATGCTCCTAGATGGGTTTTTACGCATTTTGAAGATAAGATTTATGCAGGGGTGCAAAGAAACATTGCGCAGCTACCCGTTGCCGCTACGGCTGAAGGGGTAATCTTCATGAAATATGTCACGATTTTGCCGATGTGCACCCTGTCAAAAGACGGAGCGCGGTGTCATTTCCTCCGTGCTGACTGCATGGTGATTGCCCAAATAGGCCGTTTGCGGCATGAATATATCCGGCAATTCTCCAAGACAATAGCGGGACAGTCTCCTTTGAACAATATCGCGCCCATTTTTGAATTTCTGCGGCAAAAAGTGGCGGAGAAGCAGAAAATTGTCCTGATTACGCTGATCGCCGTGACCGGCGCGTCAACCCGCAATCCCGGTGCGCATATGGCAGTGGCAGAGGACGGGTCGTCAACCGGGTCTTTTTCCGGGGGATGCGTCGAGGCCGCGGTGGTCGCCGAAGCGCTGGACGTGATTGGGGGTAACCAGGCGCGAGAGGTCCGGTTTGGCGCCGGTTCTCCCTATCTCGATATCCGTCTCCCCTGCGGCGGCGGCATTGATCTGCTCTTCACGCCGATATCCGAACTGTCGGTGGTCTCTGACATTTTTGACCGGATCGGGCGGCGAGAGCCTTTGACACTCGTGATCGACAGGCAGGGCGCCGACATCCGCTGCGAGGCCGGGACGGAGTGCCGGGAATTGGTGAAGAGGGACGGTTCGCAGATATTCGTGCATCATATTCCGGCCGCCAAAATCTGCATATTGGGACACGGACCATCGGTGGAAAGTCTCGTCCGTCTGTCCGGCAGCTATGGCATCGACTGTGCTGTCCTGTCGCCGGATGCGGGCATCATCGACACGGTAACTGGCGAGGGAGCCGCGGCCGGTCTGCTGAAAACAGCGGAGCCGACGCCGCTGCTTGATCCCGATCCGTGGACCGCCTGCATCTTCTATTTCCATGACCATGACTGGGAAGCGGCGTTGATGAAACAGGCTTTGGCCTCGCCCGCTTTCTATATCGGGGCGATGGGCAGCCGCAAAACCCATGCGCGACGTTTGCAGTATCTTGCCGACATCGGCGTTTCGGCAGAGGAAAGCGAGCGGATGATCGCGCCGATCGGCCTGATTCCCTCGACCCGCGATCCGGCGACACTGGCCTTGTCAACGCTCGCGCAGGTGGTGGAGCGCTATCACCAATGTTTCGGGGCGAGGCAGTAGCTGGCGGAGAAAGTTCCATGTTCCTTACGGCTGCAATCTGGAATAGAGTGGCCCGATCGACGATTTTCTTTTCCGGGGATTGATATGAAATATAGTCTGGTTTCGGTGCTTGCGACCCTTTTGCTGTCGGGGACCGCATTGGCGCAGGACAAGTCCGACGAGACCGCATGGGATGTCAACGCCCCGGCCGGAGCGACGATCAAGCAGGTGCCGATTAATGTCGACGAGGGCAGCTGGATAGATGTCGACGTCAGTCCCGATGGCCAAAGTCTGACATTCGCCCTGCTTGGCGATATCTACACCATGCCGATGGCCGGCGGCCAGCCGATCCGGATCGCTGAAGGTCTGGCCTGGGAGGTGCAACCGCGTTTCTCGCCGGATGGCAGGCGCATAGCATTCACTTCCGATCGAGGCGGCGGCGACAATATCTGGATTATGAACCGCGATGGCAGCGACAAGCGCCAGATGACGAAGGAAGAATTTCGTCTGCTCAACCAACCCAGCTGGAGCCCCGATGGACGCTTCATCGTAGCGAAAAAGCATTTTACCACCCAGCGATCGCTGGGGACCGGTGAAATCTGGGTCTATCATGTCTCCGGTGGCGCGGGGGTACAACTGGTCAAAAGGCCGAGCGAAACGCATCAGAAGGAGCTGGGCGAGCCGATCTACGCCCCGGACGGGAAGGCAGTCTTTTACACGCGTAATGTCACGCCGGGCGGGATGTTCATCTATGCGCAGGACAGCAACGGCGACCTGTTCAACATTGAAAAATATGATCTGGAAACCGGAGAGGTTACCACGGCAGTATCGGGCCTTGGCGGATCGGTGCGCCCAAATCCTTCCCCCGACGGCAAAAAGATCGCCTTTGTCCGCCGCGAGATGACGCGTTCAAAGCTTTATGTGAAGGATCTGGAATCCGGGGTCGAGCGCAAGGTCTATGACGATCTCGATCAGGATGTGCAGGAAACCTGGGCTGTCACCGGCGTCTATCCGAATATGGACTGGACTCCTGACAGCCGCGAGATCGTCTTCTGGGCCGGCGGCAAGATCCGGCGGGTGGCCGCTGACGGTAGTGCCTCCTCGGTGATCCCGTTTCAGGTCAGCGACAGCCGGGGCGTCGCCGATGCCCCGCACCCGACGATTCCGGTCGCGCCTGACAGTTTCACGACCAAAATGCCGCGCTTTGCCGCGGTGTCGCCGGACGGCCGGACCGTTGTTTTCGAAAGCCTCGGCAAGCTCTACTCCAAACCGATGAGCGGCGGGGCGGCGAGGCGGCTGACCAGCGGTTCGGAACGCGAGCTTTTCCCTTCCTGGTCGCGCGATGGCCGTTCGATCGTCTTTGTCGGCTGGACCGACGCCGGACTGGGCCAGATCAAGACGGTTTCGGCAGGCGGCGGTTCGCCGCGCACCGTCACCAACCGGTCCGGCCATTATGCCCGGCCGCATTTTTCTCCCGACGGCAAGACCATCGTCTTCGAGATGAAGGAAGGCGGCTATATGACCTCGCCCGCATGGTCGGTCGAGGATGGTGTCTATCGCGTGCCGGCTGGCGGTGGTTCCCCCGTGCGCGTTGTCAGGGGTGCAGCCGGGCCGCAATATGGCGCGAGCAGCGACCGGATTTTCATGCTTCAGAACGAAGATGACCAGCGCGTCCTGATCAGCACCGATCTCAACGGCGAGGCAAAACGCACCCACGCCAAAGGCGCTCTGACCAACGATTATATCGTCTCGCCCGACGGCCTGAATGTTGCTTTCCGGCAAAGCTATGAAGCCTATGTCATGCCGCTGATGCCCGGCACCCAGGCGGTCGAGGTCAGCCCGAGCAGTACATCGCTGCCGGTCACGCGGGTCAGCGCCAATGGTGCCGACTATATCAACTGGTCCGGCAATGGGCAGACGCTCCACTGGAGTATCGGGCCAACGGTCTATTCGGCGGCTACCAACGCTTTGTTCTCCGACGCGCCAGCGGCGAAGGATGCGCCCAAATATCAGCCGCCAACCAGCGGCGTTTCGCTCGAACGAACGATTGCAGCGGACAAGCCCTCCGGAATGGTTGTGCTTGCCGGCGGGCGAATTGTCACCATGTCCGATGACGACGGCGGGATCATCGATGACGGTGTGATTGTCATTCAGGGCAATCGCATCGCCGCGGTCGGTCCGCGCGGTGAGGTCAGCATCCCCGCTGGTGCCGCCACCGTCGACGTTACCGGCAAGACCATCATACCCGGTCTGGTCGACGCCCACGCCCACGGGCCGCAGGGCAGCGACGAACTGGTGCCGCAGCAAAACTGGTCGTTGATACAGAATCTCGCGCTTGGTACGACCACGATCCACGACCCGTCGAGCCGTGCCAGCGAAATATTCGTGGCCAGCGAAATGCAGCGCGCAGGAATGATCCTTGGCCCCCGGATATTCTCGACCGGAGAGATCGTCTATGGTGCAAAGGCTGCGAGCGTCTATGCCGAAATCAATAGTCTCGATGATGCGCTGGCTCATGTCCGGCGGCTCAAGGCGCAAGGTGGTTATAGCGTCAAAAATTACAACCAGCCGCGCCGCGAACAGCGGCAGCAGGTGGTCGAAGCCGCGCGTCAGGAAAATATGCTTGTTGTAGCCGAAGGCGGTTCCCTGTTCGGTATGGACATGGCGCTGGTCGCCGATGGCAACTCGACACTGGAACATAATATCCCGCTCGATATCTTCTATGACGATGTCGTGCAGATGTTCTCCCGATCCGACACCAGTTACACGCCAACGCTGGTTGTCAGCTACGGCGGGCTGGCCGGCGATCCCTATTGGCGTCAGGCCACCAATGTATGGGAAAACCCTCTGCTGGTGCACACGCCGCCCAAAATCCTGGCCGCCGAGACCGTTCGCCGGACCAAAGCGCCGGACAATAATTTTGTTGATGATGACAATGCCCGGGAAGCCAAGAAGCTGGCCGATGCTGGTGTGAAAGTCTCGATCGGCGCCCATGGCCAGCAAGCCGGTATCGCCAGCCACTGGGAGCTCTGGTCCTTCGTCCGTGGCGGCATGAGCCCGGTGGAGGCACTGGCGGCTGGCACCATTGTGTCGGCCAAATCGCTCGGCATGGCAGGTGAAATCGGGTCTCTGGAAGTCGGCAAGCTCGCCGATCTGCTAGTGCTGGAAGCAGATCCGACGGAGGATATCCGTAACAGCGACAAGATCGAGCGTGTCATGCTGAACGGAAGGCTTTACGATCCGCTGTCGATGAACGAGTTGGTGACAGGGGCCAGGAAGCGTGCAGCCTATTGGTGGGAATGAGCGAATACCTGGTCGGGAGCCCTTATATCCGGTGATCTCGGACTGAAGTGACAAATGAAAATTCCCAAGAATGGAATAATAACATGGTCACTATTTAATCATTCCGCTAAATTTTCATTATTGAAATGAACCTCCGTTTAACAGATGTAGGATTTCGCTGAATGCTTCCTGAATAGAGCGTTCAGGAACTCGGTTGGTCGTCCTTTTTGGCTCATTCTGTCCCTGTTACGGGATACCAGTCTCATTTTCCGGTGTTTATTACTCACCACATTAGGAGAAATGAGATGACCACGAGCAGCAAGATGACAAGTAGCATCGATAAGGGGCTAAACAACGGATTGCCGGCAAGCTCCACGCGCAGCCTGTCTATGATCAGCATATTTGCGATTGCGGTCGGTATGGTCGCGGCACCCGCGCAGGCGCAGGATATCCCTGCGCCGGATATCATTCCCCCGGTCCAGGCGCCACCCGTAGCTTCGCCGCAGCCTGTACCAGCGGCAAATCCGACAATCAGTCCGACGATCGCCATGCCCCAGGCCGGCAGACCGCCCGCCGTTGAAGCGGCACCTGCACCACAGGTTACACCGGAGCAGGCCGATGAGCTGGCACGCCAGGGCGGCTTCGACGCGGAAACTGTCGCCCCTGAAGCGCTGGTTCAGATTGAAAAGGAGCAATTGGAGCGTCAGGCAGCAGCTGACGCTGCAGCCGCGAAGGCGGCTTCCGTCAGGGCTTCCAGCAGCAGAGCCAATGTTTCTGCCACGGAAGTCCCTGCTCAAAACCCGGTTGCGGAGCCGGTTTCCTATAATAACGCTGCCGTATCCGAGGCTGTAGGATTGGCCGCACCGGTTGCGGCCACCTCCGCTTTCCAGCCCGCGCCTGAAATTACCGCAACACCCGACGTACAATCGAGTGAGCCCGGTGCTGACTGGGGTTTGCTCGCTGCGCTGGCGGCCTTGCTCGGTATTGGCGGAGCGGGAGCCTATGCGGCCAGTCGCCGCCGGAACAAAGACGAGGCGGCCATGCGCGGCACCGATCCTGTTCCTGCTTCACCGACCGCGATCGCTGTACCCGACGAACGCCGTAATTCCATGCAGGAAGAAATAGCTCCGGCTGGCGAAAAACAGCGAATACCCGCAGCCACCCCCTTTGGCAGCAGGACTACGACCAGCACGAATTTTGCCACCTTTGTCGGAACGCTGTCGTCGTTCAAGATGTTGACGGGGAAGCCGGACCGTAACGTTCCGCTGGGCCAGCGACGAGTTGCAGCGGCACCCAAGCCTTATCTTGCACAGGCAGATTTGCAGCGCACTGCCGGTTATTTCACGGCCAATGTCGACGCAATGCCGACGCCGCAGAATCCTTTTTTGACCCGTAAGAACCGGCTGAAGCGCGCCCGCTTTCTTGACGGCAAGCTGGCCGCGCTGAACGCCCTGTCTCGCGAAAGCCGCCCACGGATATCTGGTGGAACGGAAGTGACGCGATCATTGGAGCCTGCATTCAGCTAAATCCGTCGCATATTCGAAAGACTCGATGGGGTGGTCCGTTTGTCCGGACCGCCCTTGTCCCACAATGATGAACTGGACTGCGCGCGCAAGACCCCTGTCCTACAGGCGGCCCGGTCATCTATCCTCCCGACCGGTTTCCTATTTCCGGTAATCCAGTGGCGGATCGCGGTCCCCGAGCAGAGATTTATACTGGTAATTCGGCCCCCGTGCCTTGTCGAACTCGGCTTTGGCTTCCTCCCGCAATTCGGGATTGGTGTAGAGCTCGATCGCTGCCAGCGTCAGCGTCTTTGCTGCAACCTGAGTGCCTTTGAAGCCAATCGACATACCGCTCGCCGCAGAAGACTGCCAGCTGTGCGCCGAAGTGCCGGGGACCCATGTCGCGGTGCGCAAGCCGACGGTGGGCGTGGCGTAAGAAACATCGCCAACGTCAGTCGAGCCATAGCCGAGCGATATATTATAGGGCTGAACCTCTTGCTGGCTGCCCAGCGGCAGGCCCGGCTTGTCAAAGCTGGCATAGATGCCCTCGGCGAACTTCTGTTCTTTCGCGCTATAGGTGATGCCGCCGACTTGCCGCAATTTTGCGTCCATCATTTTCGCCAGCGGTTCGTTGACCAGCAGCGGATTATTGCCGTGGATCACTTCCCAGTCGACCGTGGTGCCGGTGCCCATCGCCGCGCCGCGCGCTGCATCTTCCAGCCGGGCCCAGATCGCGTCGACCTCGGTCGGATCGGGGTGGCGGACATAATAGAAGACTTCGGCGAAGTCGGGCACAACATTGGGCGCGGTACCGCCTTCGGTGATCACATAATGGATCCGAGACTGCTGCGGGACATGTTCGCGCATCATGTTGATCATCATGTTGAAAGCCTCGACACCATCCAGCGCAGAGCGGGCCTTGTCCGGCGCGCCGGCGGCATGGGCGGAGACGCCGCGGAAACGGAATTTGGCCGAGCGGTTGGCCAGCGTCGTGCGGGCGGCTGCGGAATTCTCGTCGGCGGCGTGCCAGTGCAGCGCGATGTCGACATCGTTGAACAGACCCGCACGGACCATATAGACCTTGCCGCTACCACCTTCTTCGGCTGGCGTACCATAAAGCCGGACGCGTCCCGGCGTGCCGCTCCGTTTGAGCCATTTGCTCACCGCAATCGCCGCTTCGAGCGATCCGGCAGCAAACAGATTATGTCCGCAGGCATGGGCGGCCGTCTTGCCTTCAATCGGGCTGCGGGTGGCGAGGGCGTCCTGGTTGATCCCGGGCAGCGCATCATATTCCGCCAATATAGCGATCACCGGACCGTCGCTGCCATATTCGGCGATGAAGGCGGTCGGGATATCGGCAACTCCGGCGGTAATCTCAAATCCATGGGCTCGCAGCTGGTCCTGCAGCAGCGCGCTGGATTTCTGTTCCTGATAGCCGACTTCCGCCCATTCCCAAAGCTGCCGGGCGGTCTGCGCCGATTCTGCAGACCGGGCATCGATCAGCGCGGATATATCCGCCATCACGTCCTTTTGCTGGGCCTGCGTGGCTGCAGGAAGAGTCGCCAAGGCGAGCGTTACGGCATATCGGATCATGAAAACCTCATAGGACTAGCAAATTGGGTAGAGGATCGCACAGGCGGCACGATGGAGCAACAGGCTTCCGGTTGCGCTTTTTGCAGGTGTTCGAGGGTCAATTGCAAAAATGCAATTCGCAAGTGCAGCATTTCATATTGCAACTTAAAATCACCCGTTCATAGTTACGGAACAATTTAAAACCAATGGAGTAAAACCATGCGTAAACTTACCTCCCTGATCCTCGCAGCCACCGCGCTGTCCATTACCGTTCCGGCTGCTTCGGCTGCCGAAGCAGAGCGCAACGACCGCCTGTTTGATGCAACCGGCGCCAGCGTTGCCAAAGTCAACCGGGTATTGGACTCCGGCGATCTTCTGGTCATTTACAAAGGCAAGGTACGGCGGATCGAAGCCTCGACCCTGTCCAACACCGACGGCAAGCTGGTCACCAGCCTGACCAAGACGGAAATCCGTCGTCTCGACTAGGCCCATCGCTGCCAAACAAATTCGCAGTGATCGTCACTGCCCGAGAGCCGGCGCTTCCCCTCAAGCGCCGGCTTTTTTGATGGCCGCAGCGGCGGTCAGGTCCTCCGGCCGGTTGATATTGATGAATGGCTGGCTGTCTGGCCAAGTCACGAATGTCGCTTGGCATTGACGGGCTAGCCATTGCAGGGAAGGGGCTCGCGCGCCCGTTGTCCAGTCCGCTCGTACAGCAGTGACGGTGTCACAGCGCCAATAGGCGAATGTAGGGTGAATGCGCTGCGGATCCTGTGCGACGGCACAGCGGCCGCTCGCCGAAAGTTGCGCGATCAAATCCTCCGGCGCGTGCGGCGCGTCGACAGGTACGGTAACAAATCCCTCGACCGCCGGTTTCAGCGCCTGAAGGGCAGCAGCGAGCGAGAAGATGCCCCCCACCGGACCGGCCGGCGCTTCCGGATCATCACAAACCACCGGCAGTCCGGTCCCGTAATCTTCTCGTGCCGAAAGCCAAATGCGGTCGACAATACCGCTATACCGGCGGACCAGTCTGTCAATCAGCCGTTGCCCTTCAAAGGGGATGACCGCCTTGTCGCTACCCATCCGGGTGGACCGGCCACCGGCGAGGATGACAAGGCAGGAGGAGGGAACTGTGGTCACGTCAGAATGTCCGGTTGAAGCTTGGTGCTTCAATCTGCACTCAGCTACCGACTCTGTCCAGCAATTCCCCGATCAGGTCTCTTGGCCTGGTTTCAGCCGGCCGCTCTTCATCAGCGGTGCGGGCTAGATCCGCTTTGAGGCTGCGGTCGAACAGCGGTCGGCTCGTTTGACCGCTGCTACGTGGGGGTTTGGAAGATGCCCATTGCCGCTCGACCTGTTGTCCGGGTTTGACGGGGTAGATGAAGCCGTTAACCGGAAAGGCCGTGGTGCCCAGTTTGCCGATAGGAGCATACCAGATGCGGACTTTGCTCCAGTCGTTGCTCCGCGAAACATCCTTGGCCTTGACCCGGCGTTCGATCTGGCCGCGCCGCCCGTTGATCGGCGACCAGTTGGCATGGCTGATCAGAATCGTGCGGTCATCGACAATCTCCCGCACCACTGCGACATGGCCGAGCCGCATTGATCCATGGCTCGGTAAAGACAGGACTGCTCCAATAGCGGGTAAAGCCCCGCGTTGATAATTGCCTTCCGCCTGATCCCACCAGCTGTGGGCATCGCCGTAGATTCTGATGCCGCTGAGTTCGCGGGCAAAGGGAACGCATTGCAGATAATCGTTGGCGCGGGCCGGAGCTGGCATTATGATCGCCTGCAGAACCAGCAGCAACGGAATGATCGCGTTGCGAATTGTGATCAATATGTCTTTAACGGCCGTTCCGGTCATCTGGACAGGCATAACGGTCAGGCAAAAAGACAGCGCTAAAGATCATGGTTAATGACCCGTAAACCATTTCCGGGCTGCGCCCATTGCTACCGGCGGGTGACGGTTCCGTCCGAGACTTCGAAATGCAGCGCATCATCCGGAACATCTCCGAACAGTTCAGGTTCCGTACCCGTAAGCCACACTTGACCGCCCCGTTCTGCAAGCTTGTCGAACAGGGCTGCCCTGCGCTGCGGATCGAGATGGGCAGCGACTTCATCGAGCAGCAATATTGGTCGCTTGTCGCGCCGCTCAGCGACCAGATCAGCATGGGCGAGAATGATCGAGAAGAGCAACGCCTTCTGTTCCCCGGTCGAGCATTTTTCGGCTGGCTGCTGTTTCGCGGCGTGTAACACTTTGAGGTCAGCCCTGTGGGGGCCTCTTGTCGTTCGTCCCGCTGCCCGGTCGACACCGCGGTTTTGTTGCAACATCTGGAGAAGTTGCTGTTCGCTGCGCATGTCCCCATCCGCCAGCTCCATTGCCGGCGTGGCAAATATTGTGCTTTCCGATTGCTGTAACCGTTGGTTCAGCGCAGAAACCATACGCTCTCTGGCTTCTGCGACAAATCCGCCGAATTGCGCCAACTGGGTATCCAGGCCGTCGATCCAGCTTTGATCCGCCGGATGGCTGTCTGCGAGAAGTCTGTTGCGTTCACGTCGCGCGGCTTCGTAGCGGGCGCAATTTCGAGCATGGGCCGGCTCCAACGCTGTGACCAGCCGGTCAAGGAAATTCCGGCGTCCGGATGCGCCCTCTGTAAAAAGCCGGTCCATCGCGGGCGTCAGCCACAAAATCGACAACCATTCAGCCAGGTCATTGGTCGGGACGGACGCTTCGTTAATCCGGGTTTTGCGTCGTTCGGGCGCTTCGATACTAGTGCCGCTTCCCAGATGCACATCATCATGTTGTGCGGCGACAGCGAAATCGCCAGGGCCGTTCTGGTGCGCGATGTCCCGGAGCGGTGCCCGTCTGAGACCGCGACCGGGTGCAAGCAGTGAGACCGCTTCCAGAATATTGGTTTTTCCCGCACCGTTGGCACCACTGAACACCATAAAGCCGGGCGCGGCTTCGAGACGTAATTCCCGATAGTTGCGGAAATTGTGCAGAGTGAGTTGTGACAGGGTCATGACTGAACTGGTCACTAGCTTTCGGGCCCGATGAATTGAAGCAAATTCGGATGACAGATCTGTTCAGACCGCTTCCCGTTGGCGCCCTGCCAACAGTTGGTGAAAAAAACCAATCATCGGTGGTGCGTAATTTCATATGCGGCGACGAACTCGATTAAAATACTGAAAAGGCTACATATACTCAAATTGGCACGCGTCCTGCAAAGTCTCAGACATCTTCGCAATGACGCGAAAAAAATTCAAATTGAAAGGAAACCAATATGTTCTCGAATGTCTCAAGTAACCTGTCTGCTGCCATAGCTGCGATTTTCTCTGCAGCCCTGTTGGTTAGCGCGAGCGTTGGACCAGCCTTCAGCAACGCTGCTTCGGTCGTCGCTTAACCCATTAAAATCCAGGAAAGCCAATCTCATGATACTCAATCTCCAGAATTCATTTTCCGCCGCTTTTGCCGCAGCTGTGTCAGCAGCTCTGTTTGTCGGCGCCAGCATCTTGCCAGCCATCAACAATGCATCATCGGTGGTGATCTGATGGCCGGAAAGAACAAAAGCTCAGACCCCGTTTCCGGTAGCTGGCCGGAGCCCGTCCCATCTCGCAAAGAAAGCAATCGACCCATGAAGAACAAACTTAAACTCGACAAAGCCAATGGCAAGCTGATGGGCGTCTGCTCGGGCCTCGCTAACTGGAGCGGAATGGATGCCAACTTGTTGCGGATAATATTCGTACTTGCGACGATCTTCGGATTCGGTTCCGCGATTATCATCTATCTCGCGATTGGCCTGATCGTGGACTGATGCAGATATCTGCAGTGCACCAAATGATATAACATGCGGAAAATACAGTCCAATATACATAGACCGCTCTGACTATTCCGTGTAATCGAATATAAGAATATTCGCATTGCAATAGTCGGAGCGCAGATGTCCGCCGGTCACCATCATCACCAC
Source organism: Sphingorhabdus sp. 109 (assembly GCF_902506555.1). Classification (GTDB taxonomy): domain Bacteria; phylum Pseudomonadota; class Alphaproteobacteria; order Sphingomonadales; family Sphingomonadaceae; genus Parasphingorhabdus. Next base: position 229,821 of record NZ_LR732707.1, read on the forward strand.
GGCCATTTTACCCATAGTCATCACGATCGCCAAGGCCCGCATGGCCACATGCCTGCAAATTTCAGCCGTGCCTTCGCGCTCGGTATCTCGCTTAATGTCATTTATATCATTGTTGAGGTCATATTCGGCCTTATGGCCGGGTCTATGGCACTGCTGGCGGATGCCGGTCATAATCTGTCAGATGTGCTAGGGCTGGCTGTCGCATGGGCCGGAGCGGAACTGACCAAGCGTCCGCCGAACAAACGATTTACCTACGGTTTCGGTGGATCCTCGATTCTCGCCGCCTTGCTCAATGGCCTGTTCTTGCTGGTGGCATGCGGTGCTATTGCATGGGAAGCGATTGAGCGGTTCAGCGCACCCAGTCCAATCGCTTCAACTACTGTCATTATCGTCGCCTCGGTCGGCGTTCTCATTAATTTCGTCACCGCGATGCTTTTTGCCAGCGGGCAGAAGGATGACATTAATATTCGGGGCGCCTTCCTGCATATGATGGCCGATGCCGGCGTGTCTGCGGGCGTGGTAATTGGCGGTGTCGCGATTTATTTCAGCGGTTTGAACTGGATCGATCCGTTGATCAGCTTGTTGATCGTCGCATTGATTTTCTGGAGTACCTGGGGGCTGCTGTCGGAGGCTGTGCGTATGTCACTGGCGGGTGTACCGCGCGATATCGACGTCGAGGATGTAATGGCATTTTTGGAAAGCCTGCCGGGTGTAGAGACGGTTCATGATCTCCATATTTGGCCAATGAGTACAAGCGAGACAGCCATGACCGCCCATCTCGTGCTGCCGGGCGGACATCCCGGCAGAGGTTTTCTGGCCGATGTCCAGCAGCAACTGAGAAAACGCTTCTCCATTCATCATATTACCATCCAGATCGAGCTTGAAGATGAGGAAGCCGATATGTGCAGGACCGATTGTAGCGGAGAAAAACTGCGGTGATTTGCTCGTTGTGACGGCAATAGCCCGTCAGCACGACATGTCCTCGCTGCGCCGGGATATCAGTTCTGAATGAACGTGGCGCGGACGGCTTGACTGTACCAACGGACATCTTTCGTTGCGCAGCGGGAAAATAGACTTATGGTCCGTTGTCAAACGCGGCGTTCAATCCCGCGAGTGGGAGGATGCGTGCACGACGAAATCAGACCGAACTGGCTGTCGGAAATTGTTCGTCGATTTTCTGTGTTCGTGTTTACCATCAACGGATGGACGGCCGTGCAGGAAAATCCGCCGCCCAGAAAGGCCGTCATTATCGCCGCGCCGCATACTAGCAACTGGGATTTCCTCTATTTCTTCGGACTGGTTAACAAGCTCAAAATCCAGTCTTACTGGATCGGCAAAAATACTCTGTTCAAATGGCCTTGGGGGGGCATGATGCGGCGTTTGGGCGGCATCCCGGTAGACAGATCAAAATCCCAGAATATGGTCGATGCGATGGTCAGGGAATTTGACCGGCGCGATGATTTTCTGCTGACGATTCCGCCAGAAGGTACGCGCGGAAGCGTGAAGGAATGGCGGACAGGATTTTATTATATCGCACTAAAGGCAAAGGTGCCGCTGATTATCGGCCTGATGGACTATTCAAAGCGGACGGGCGGGCTGGGGCCCTCTTTCATGCCATCGGGTGACTATACCGCCGATATGCAAAAGCTCAGCGAATTTTATCATAGCGTTACGCCAAAATATCCCGAAAAAGCCATGCGGGATATCGTATCGATCGAACCCAGGGGTGAGCGGGATAAAAAAGGAGAAGGCAGATGAGCTTGCTTCCGGCATTGGGACTGAACTTTGGATTGCTGGTGATCATCATGGTCGCGTTGTGGCTTATATCGGTACGGATCCGTGACGTCTCTTTCATCGATGCCTTCTGGGCCTATGGCATGGCGATCATGGCCAGCGCCTCCTTCCTGCAAGCCGATAATCCGGAAACCTTGGCCTATACAATATGGGTGCTGACAGCAGCTTGGGGCATCAGGCTGGGAACCCATCTGTTTCTGCGCTGGCGCAAGGAAGGCGTGGATCCCCGGTACAAGAAGATCATGGGCCGCGCGATGGAGAAGCAGGGGATGAGCTTCGCGAAAGCGGCTTTGCTCAAAGCCTGGGCGTTGCAAATTCCGCTATTGTTCCTCGTCTGCCTGCCCGCACAGCTCGGGATATTGCTCGCCGGTGCCAATGGTCTTTCCCTTGTGTCGATCGTCGGAGCCATAATAGCTCTTGTCGGTATTGGTTTTGAAACCATTGGGGATATGCAACTCAAGGCCTTCAAGGCGAATCCCGCGAACAAAGGGAAGGTGCTGGATAGCGGGTTGTGGAAATTTACCCGTCATCCAAACTATTTCGGCGATTTTTGTGCGTGGTGGGGCATCTGGCTGGCGGCAGCGCCGCTTGGCTGGCCGGTATGGCTGGCCGTCATCGGCCCTCTGTTTTTGAGCTTCACCCTGATGAAATGGAGTGGTGCGCCGCTGCTGGAAAAAAGTCTGAAACAGAACCGGCCGGATTATGCGGACTATATCAAGCGCACTTCCGGATTTTTCCCGATGCCGCCAAAGAAACACGCTAGCAATTGATCAAGGGTGTCCACCATATCGCTATCGGTGTTCCCGATATCGAGAAGGGCCTTGCCTTCTACCGTGACGTGATCGGCTTCGATCTGGACTGGCGCAGTGATATACCGTCGGACAATGTCAAGGCGGGTGCGGTTGTCGGGCTCCCCGGCTTCGAGGCCAGAATGGCGATGCTGAAAGGTGCCAATATCAGGCTGGAGCTATGGCAATATAGTAGACCCGAACCGCGGGACATGTGCAGTGATCCGTCCGACCTTGGCTATCCGCATATGGCGCTGGCTGTCGAGAATATCGAAGCCGAACATAGCCGTCTTTCTGCGGCGGGGATGACCTTTGTCGGACCGCCAGTCGATATCGGATCGCAAAAGGCGATCTATGGCCGGGACCCGTTTGGCAATATTATCGAACTGCTCGAGGAGGCATGACCTTCAGGCGGCTTTTTTAAGTAGCTTGTTCTCGATAATATTGGCGAAGACATCTACCTCCTGCGCGCCAGGAACCATGAATTTCTTGTTGAAAATAAAAGCCGGCACGCCGGTAATGAACCGGTCCTGCCATTCTGCTTCAACGGCCCGCACTTCGGCGGCGAACATATCCGTGGCCAGCAGGTCACGGGCACGTTTTTCGTCCAGGCCCACGGATGTCGCGATCTCGACCAGCGTTTCATGATCGCTGACATTCCGGCCATCGGTAAAATGTGCCTTGAACAAGGCCAACTTTAGCGCAGTTTGCTTGCCTGTCTCTCCGGCCCAGTGCAGCAATCTATGGGCATCGAATGTATTCACCATGCGCATCTTCTCGCCATGGTTGAACTCGAAGTCGAGCGCACTGCCAGCGCTACGCAGCCGGTCCCGGTTGGCCTTGCTCTGCTCAGGAGTGGCGCCATATTTCTGCGCCATATGTTCACCGATATCCTGACCTTCCGGTGGCATCGACGGGTTCAGTTCGAAGGCATGCCAAGACAGTTCAAAGCGCGCCTGGCCTTCAAACTGTTCCATGGCCTTCTCAAGCTTCTTGTAGCCGATGATGCACCAAGGGCATACGACATCGGAGACGATATCCACGGTGATCACTGGCGTCTCGGTCATGGCGTTTTCCTTGTTATAGGTCAGGCTTTCTCAAGCGTACATTGTAACGGATGTTCGTTCTTGCGTGCGAAATCCATCACCTGGGTAACCTTGGTTTCAGCGACTTCGTAGCTGAACGTACCACAGACACCGACGCCTTTCTGGTGAACGTGCAGCATGACGCGCGTCGCTTCATCAATATCCATATTGAAAAATCGTTTCAGCACCAGGACGACGAATTCCATCGGCGTATAGTCGTCGTTGAGAATGAGCACCTTATACGGACTGGGTTTCTTGGTCTTGGCTCTGGTCTTGGTGGCAATGCCGAGATTGGTGTCGTCGCCATCATCGCCGGAGCCATTGTCCGGATCATCAGCCATTAATGGACGGCTGCCGGCGGAAGGTCGCCGAGGGAAGGTGGGAAAGGGAGAAAGAATCTGCTCTTTTATCATCAGTCTCAAGATATGGTATTTTTACCCTGAAGGGCAAGTGGCGGATTGATAGTTTCGCATGCTTTTGCGTCGATAGGTAGCAATATAGCCCAAATAGAAAGGGCCGCTCCAGCGGAACGGCCCTTTTATGATCGACTGAAAATTCGCCTTAAGCAGCGGCTTTCAGCTCCTTGCGGATTTCGGTGACGCGATCTGCAATCGGCTGATAGGCTTTGCCAGCCAGCTTGACCACAGCGTCAGCATTGTTCGAAGTCTGGTCCATCACCCGGTCCAGACCGCTCCGGACATAGTCAGCCTGCTTGGCGAACATGTCCTTGGGGGTTGCAACGCTGAACAGGCCTTGCAGGGCGCGGCTGGCTTCAACGAAATTCTCGCGGGTGTATTTGACGTTGGTCTGGCCGATTTCCTGTGCGCCCTTGGCAGCAATCTTGCCGCTTTCGAGCAGGGTTTCGATGTTCTCGCGGTTGAACTCGACAGCGTTTTTCGACAGGGCGACGGCGCGATCAGCCGCTTCCTTGGCGCGAGCCTGCGCATCGGCGGTCAGCTTTTCAAAGCGCGAACCCAATTTGTCAGCGGTTTTCTTGGCGGTGTTGGCAGCCTTGGTGTTGGCGGCCTTGGTGTTCTTCACAACGCGCTTGGTTGCGGTGGTTTTGGTGGTAGCCATTTTCTTGGTTCCTTTGGTCGTTTTGTTCGATGTGGTCTTGGCAGCCGGCTTCGCAGCAACTTTACGCTTTGCTACGGGCTTCTTCGCTGCCGGTTTGGACGCTGCGGTTTTCTTGACAGCAGGCTTTGCTGCTGTTGCCGGTTTAGCAGCGGGAGCCACCGGCTTCTTGGTTTCGGTTGCTGCTGGCGCCTTGTCGGCGACAGCTTTCTCGGCAGGTACGGTTGCCGATGCCGTTTTATCAGAAACGCTGACTGCAGACGCGGCTGCAGAATAGGCCGCCTCCGCGGAAAGCGAGCCAGTCACTTTTTCTGCCGGAGCAGAGGATGTATCGTTCTTCGTATCAGCCATCGGTTGTCTTACCTCTATGTTGCAGCGCACAAATAAGGTATCTGACGGCTGATGTCAAGAAAAATGGTGCAGTGCACAATAACGCGGTAGAAGCACGGCAACTAACAGAAATCAAAGTATTTATCAGCCGATCTTTTTCTTCCCTTCCGGAAAGTTCTTGGCAAAAACTGCCGGGTAATGATGCGATGCGCCAGTTTTTCCTGTGTCGATGCCGTATCTGCTGTAACAGAAGCAGAATGATGACAGAAATCTCCCTATGGCAGCCCTGATATCCATCGCCACTGCGCTACCCGAGCACCAAATAACGCAGGCGGAAGTGCTGGCCATATTGGCCAAGGCGAGGGGAGCGGCGCTTCCGGCCCGGCTGGAACAGATACTCGGCAATAGCGGGATCGAGCAACGCTATCTTGCCTGCGAGGCAGCCTATTATCTGGAACCGCGCAGCTGGACCCGCCGGGCGGCGATTTATAACCGGGTCGGGACCGGCCTTGCGCGGAAGGCTGCTGCGGAGGCGCTCGAGAAGGCCGCACTGGATGCTTCTGACATCGACGCGATTGTGCTGATTTCGACCACCGGGACAATGACACCTTCCTTGCCCAGCCGGATGATCGAGATGATGGGCTTCAATCCCTCGACCCAGACAATCCCGGTGTTCGGCAATGGCTGTGCTGGCGGTGTCCTCGGCTTGCGGCTGGCGAATGATCTGGCATCCACAGCGGGCGGGCAGAATATCCTGCTGGTTTCGCTCGAATTGTGCAGCCTGTCTTACGATTATAGCCAGTTTGACAAGAAGAACATGATCGCCACCGCCTTGTTCGCCGATGGCTGCGCGGCGGCAATAATCAGCGGCAAGCCAGACCGGGCAATGGCTCCCTCCTTCCGCGCTTTTGATCAGAAGACCTGGCCGGACACGCGTGACATGATGGGTTGGGAGATCGGCACGACCGGTTTTGATCTGGTGCTGGCGCGCGATATTCCCACATTTGTCGCCAGGGATTTTGCGCCTTTTTGCGACGCCTTTCTGGCGGCTCAGGATCTGCGCATGCCCGATCTCTCCGAACCCGCCTGTCATCCGGGCGGGGGCAGGGTGGTGGAAGCATTGGAAGCATATTTTGCGCCCAGTATAGCGGGCATTCCGGCAACCCGCGACGTGCTGCGTCAACATGGCAATATGTCCTCGCCAACGGTGTTGTTCGTGCTCGAAAAGTTGCTGGCGGAAAAGCCCGACAAACCGATATTGCTGACCGCGCTCGGCCCCGGCTTTACCGCAGCGCTTGCTATCCTCGATCCGCAGGGTGCAGAATGAACGATCCACTCGGCGCGATTTTCACGGCCAGTCCGACACTGGTGACCTGGGTGCTGGTCTATATTGTGATCCAGCGACTGGGCGAGCTGGTCCATGCCAACCGCAACACCAGACGATTGCTCGGCGAAGGGGGGCAGGAACATGGTGCGGATCATTATCACTATTTCATCTTCCTCCACAGCGCCTGGATCGCCGTCATCGCCTTGCTGGTCGATCCGTTGCGCATGATCCACCCGGTGATGCTGACATTATTCGTCGGTACGCAATTTTTGCGCATCTGGACGCTGGCGAGCATCGGCCGCTGGTGGACGACCAGAATCATCTCTGCGCCGCATTTTGATCGGGTCAAACGCGGGCCGTATAAATATTTCAGCCACCCCAATTATCTCGTCGTGGTCCTGGAGATCGCGATCGTACCGCTGATGCTCGGCTTGCCGTGGGTGGCTCTGGTCTTCTCTGTCCTCAACGCGATCCTGCTGCGCCACCGCATCCGCATCGAAAATGCGGTGCTCGGCGAGCGCGGCTAGCCCAAAGTTCGTGAAAATTCGGGCCAAGAGCGGGTTTTGTCAGGACTTTAGACTATGTCTGAACTGGCCCCGCCAAGGAAAAAAGCAATCCCGTCGCACGGATCGAACTTTACAAACTTTACAGTGTTAAGGCCTTAGAAAATCCGGGGCCTGCGGCTGGTGTCGCTGCATATCCAGCGGCCGAAAACAAGGCGGCGCAAAATGCCAAAAAAGCTAAGCGCCATTTATCAAAATCCGGCGATGTAGGAAAGCAATTTGCGATTGTAACCAGATGATGCCGACGGGCAAGCCGTGTTGAGCCTGCAGATTTACCGCCTATAAGAACCGGAAAAACCGGGAGTCGTTGCATGTCTATATTTGCCAGGATCATGATCGCGCTGGTTGCCATACTCCATCTCTATATCGCCTGGTTCGGGATATTTGCCTGGCAGGCGCAGGGGCCGGCAACCTTTCCCGATCTCCCCGCCAGCCTGTTCGAACCGACAACCGCGATGGCCGCCAATCAGGGCGTCTACAATCTCTGTGTGGCGGCCGGCCTGATCTGGTCGCTGTTCATCCGCAATGCCGAATGGCAGCGGAAGGTTGCCAGCGGCTTCTTGCTGTTCGTCGCCACAGCGGGTATTTTCGGTGCCTGGCGCGTGTCACCGGATATCGCATTGGTGCAGGCCGGGCCTGCGGTCATCGGGCTGTTGTTGCTGTGCTTACCGTTGAGCCAGACGCGGCAATGAGCGCTTTCCGTCGTTCCGAGCGCGTTTACCCCCGGTGGCCCATGGCTCAGGACCACCGGCAGCGGTGCCCAACCTCAAGGGGGCTTGAACCGAGTTCAGGATGACGAGTGGTTGCTGGTAGAGCCGCGCTACCCCAGAGATTGTCTGGTCAGGGCCGTCAGACCCGGGATCGCGACCGCGGCCAACACGGCCGCAACCGCCAATGGCATTGTGAAACCCATATTGGCCACGGCGATGCCGAAAAACCCCCAGGACACGGCGAGGGCGTAAGGCCAGGATTTCAGGCGGACGGCATTATAGCCGGCAAAGAGGACTGCCAGCAGAAGAGCAATCACCGCAGCCATGAATTCACCGACAAACCCATATCCCGCTAGCAGGAGTCCGATGGACAGGAAGGAGGCTACGGAGAGCCAGCCCGCATAGAGCGCGAGCGGCCATTTGGCGATCCAGGCGGGCGAGGCCTGTTCCGACCGATAGGTTGCTATCAAGGCGGCGATCAGCATGATCCATATCAGGATTGTTGCCCAGATCGGCGAGACCAGCGCGACCGGAAGCCAGATCGTACCGACCGCCAGCGACAGCGCCAGAGCGATCCGTCCCTTGTCCCATTCCGCATCCTGGCTAAACTTGAATGTGCCGACTGCGGCGTGGGCAACCAGCCACAGATAGATTGGGCCCCAGATGCTGAAAGCCCAGCTGACCGGCTGAACCGGCGGATTGTTCTGTGGCACCGGGTAGCGGTCCGGATCGATTCCGCCAAATTCGGGCGACAGAAACGGCGCCATGGCAAAGGCCAGCGCAACGACAAGGACGATAATGGCTTTCATGGTTTCCTGTTCCTGACTTTTTTTCCAGCGGAGCATATGATGATCGCCCGCCTCACACAGTACGTGTTTTCAGACAGGTGGGACTGTCCGATTGCGCATGATCATGTCAGGGAAAAACATGGCAGGCCGATATTGGTTGCAAATCTCGTGATATCGCACGGAAGATGACAAACGATCTTTGCCGTCAACCGGATCGCGCGTGTCAGGCAATATTGCGCAAAACCGGTTTTCCTGACCGGTTCGTATTTTTGCCGCTGCGTTTCATCTTGTAGAGCGCGCTGTCGGCGGCCTTGAGCAATTGCTCGGTGCCGTTTCCGTCGAGCGCCTGGACGGCGATGCCGACACATGCCGAAGGAGTCAGGGCATGGCTGTCGATTTCGGCTGGCGCAGCGAGACCGGCAAGAAAGGCAGTCGCTCTCGCTAGTGCCTGCTCATGATCGGAAACATCGGGCATCAGGATCAGAAATTCATCACCGCCAAGGCGACCGACAATTTCTTCTTCCGTGCAGCTATGTTTCAGCCGGTTGGCAACCTCGACCAGCAGATGATCACCGATATCATGACCCAGATTGTCGTTGACCAGCTTGAAGCGGTTCAGATCGATCAGGGCGACGGCAAAGCCGCGCCCGTTTCTGGCAAAAGATTGTTCGGCCAGTGCCAGATAGTTCATCATCGCCCGGCGGTTGGCAAGTCCGGTCAGGGGATCGCTATGCGCTTGCTTCCAGATGGTGTGGCGCATGATCAGACCGGAAATGATCTGGTTATAGCTGTCGATGATGAACCGGATCATGAGCAGCGCTATGGTGATCATGCTCCATCCCATGATCATATCGTCGAAGTCGCCCACGAGGATCATTGCCAGTGCCGAGGGAATGATGCCGACAAACACGATCGTGACGGCTGCTTTTTTGATGCAGGCCAGACAATGGGCGATGCAGGTCGACCCGAATACCAGCGACATCGGAATGAACATCTGGTTGGCGAACATGCCGGTGGTTATGATGAATACGGACCAGATGCTGAGAAACGACACGATGCCGACCGAGAGCAGGGACAAGTTCCTGAGTATCTTCTTCGTGTGGGTCAGGGAGTCCGGATCTCTCGGATAGCGGATCCACATGACCATCCGCCCGATGCAACCAACCGCCAACAGCCCCATCCAGCTATAATAGATCGGCTCGACCCCTTCGTGGGCCGACAGGACCATCACCGCGATCAGATTGAATATCGCGACCAGATAGATCATCGGCACATGGGTCATCGCCCGGTGCAATTGCATCGCCTCGACCGAAGGACGGATTTTTGCCGGAATTTTGGGCGACCGCCACGGGGCTTGCCAGGATGCCTGCCAGTTTTTTTCTGATAGCGGCGCTAGATCCATGTCGTCGGGCCATCCTGCAGTCGCGGGTAAATATATGACGGCCCGCCTAGATGGCTGATGTAAAAATATGGTTAACAAATCTTTGCGCCCGGCGGGCAAGCCGGCGGTTATCAGCCGGTTCGCGGACGGCCGATGCGCTGCCCCGCGAAGACAGTTGATGCTTGGCCCGTGCCCGGTGAAAACCGAGGTTTAGCCGGGAACAGGATCCTGTTCCATCTGACGGAATCTAGAATTTGGCGCTGGCCTGGATACCGTAGAAACGCGGTTCGGCCGGGATGAAGGTCGGGATGCCGAAAGCGCCCCCGGTGTTGCCGGCGTCGAGCAGATAATCCTTATTGGTCAGGTTGCGGACAAAACCGGCAATTTCGAACCGTTCGTCCGCAAAGGACATGCCGGCGCGCAGATTGACCAGTGTTACCGCTGCCTGACTGGTCAGGATATTGTTCGGGGCTTCAAAATAAACCCGGCTGCGGAAGGTGACGCTGGGCGTTGCAAAAATTCTGGTGCTGTCATTGACCGGGTAATCGATGGTGAAACCGCCGGCTGCCTGCACCTCCGGCTGGAGGCGAAAGCGCGAGCCGGCCAGATTCCCGTTGCCCGGCTTGTCGTCAATGCCGCCGTCAATATAGCCGATATTGGCGAACAGGTTCAGCCAGTCCGCCGCGCGTAGGGCGACTTCGGCCTCGACCCCGAAATTGGTGGCGCTGCCGGCGCTGAGCGTTGTCGTCGTGCCCGGATTGGCCGGATCGTTGATCGTGACCTGGAAATTGTCATAGGTCTGGTAATAGACGCCCAGCGACCCGGATAGCGGGCCAGCGGCGCCTTTCAGGCCGACTTCGTAATTCCACACAATCTCCGGCGCGATATCGGTGAAATCGCCGACCGGTCCGGTCGCGGTGCTGGTTGCACCGGCGTTCACAGTGGCCGAGCGACGGCCCTTCGATACCGTGGCAAAGCCGTTGATCGCGTCAGAAAAGCGGTAGAGAATGTTGAAGCGCGGCAAGACGGCCGAGAAGCTGTCCTCGGTGCGGAATGTCTGTCCCGCAGTATCGGTAATCGGAAAGGGCGTGTTGCCCGGATTGAGAACGGAGCTCGGCGCAGTCGCCCGATAGCCCGAACGGCGTTTCTCGATCAGGAAACGGACACCGGCAGTCAGTTCGAGGCTGGGGGCCGGAATCCAGGTGCCGTCGGCAAAGACCGAATAGCTGTCATTCTTGCCGAGATTCTCGAAGTCAGCCTGATAGGGAATCGTCCCGACCGCGCCGCCGGTCAGGGCGTTGATCGCGTCGCCGGCTGGCACGCCATTGGCATCGACGCAAGGCACGCCCGGCACGACGATACCGGCGACACACTGAAAATAGGTCACTTCGTCGGTCGAGAAAGGCACCCGCTGGTTGCTGTCCTCGCGGAACAGGTTCCAGCCAAAGCTGCCGCGAAACGTGCTGCCATTATTATAGGTGAAGCGGGTTTCATGGCTGCCCTGTTCGCCATTGGCTTCCTCGGCAAATTCCAGGAAATAGGCAGCGGAGCCATCGGCGTCGAATACCTCGTTGGAGTTGAACTTGCGGAAACCGTTGACCATGGTGATGTTCCAGTCGTCGGCAAAGTCCCAGCTCATCGTCAGATTGGCGTCATAGACATCGCGGGTCAGGCCAAGGTCCGCATCGCCCAGTACGGCGGCGGAAAAGGGCGAACCGCGCAGGTCGGCGGCGCCAAACGGGTCGGCCGGTCCGGCGCTGGTCGGCAATGTGCCGGAGATAAACGGCGTGCCCGAGTTGCGCTGCCGGTCATAGGTCAGGATCAGGTCTGCGCTGAAGGTGCTGTCCGGCGTGAAGCGAAGCGAGGCGCGGGCGCCCAGCTGGTCCTGCGCGTAGAGGTCCTCCTGGTTCGGGGCCAGGTTGGTGACATAGCCGTCGCGCTTCTTGTAGGCCCCGGCCAGCCGCAGGGCGACTGTGTCATTGCTGGTGTTGAGATGCCCGCTCAGCGTATAGGCATCATAATTGCCATAGCTCGCGCTTATCTCGCCGGAAAAGCCCGGTTCAGGACGCGCCGAAATAATGCTGATCGCGCCGACCGCGGAGGCGGTGCCGAACAGCGTTGCCTGCGGCCCCTTGATCACCTCGATCCGGTCGACGTCATAGATATCCTGATAGGAACCGCGCGAGCGGGAGATATCGACGCCATTATAGTAGAGCGTGACGCGGGCGGCCTGTTGCGCCGAGCCGCTGTCCGAGGTGATGCCGCGGATCACGACGCCGGGATTATTGGCGCTCTGCTCCTGGATATTGAGGCCGGGGACATAGTTGGACAGCTCGTCGAGATCGGACACGCCCAGCTCTTTCATCCGTTCGCCGCTGTTGGCCGAGATGGTGATCGGCACATCGGTGGATTTCTGTTCGATCTTCTGGGCGGTGACGATGATGACGTCGCCGTCGCTGTCGTCGGCGATATCATCGGTGCCGGTCTGCGCCACGGCCGGGCTGGCGGCGGCGATAAACAGCGCGGCTGAAAGCGCGCTCAGGGACGGGCGGGCGAGGGCGACGGACATATTTTTCATGGAGTTTTTCAGCCTTTTTCGGTGCGACACGGGAACGGATGGTGCAGTGCAGCAAGGCTGTGACAGGCTGACGGTCGCCGCGTGACAATTTGGAGAATTATGCGCGACTCCATTGTGACAAAGGCGCGGTGGCGGGGGGAAGGATCGTCATCCTGAACTTGGTTCAGGACCTCCCAAAGATTGCGCGCTGCCGATGGGGGTCCTGAAACGAGTTCAGGATCACGAGGGGGAGGGGATCACCGCTCCGCCATCCGCCCCCGCAAGCAACCTTTCCCGCCGTGCCGCGTTGATTGTCCGAAACTGAAAAAACCAAAAAAGGACATGCATATGGGTAAGCTGAATTTTCCGGAAGAAACATTTGTCGTCGTTGCCACGGGCCGGGAGGCCAAGACCTTCTATATCAGGAACGGATCGCTGGAGCATGACGGTGACTGGACGCCCGGAGATCTCGCCGATCAGGGGCCATCCGGCAAATCACCGCCCGAGCAGTCCGACCGGGAAAGCATGGAGGCCACCTTTTCCAAGATCATCGCCGAGCAGCTCTATAACCTGGCCCACCAGGGCGCCTATAAGCGGCTGATCCTGGTCGCCGATCCCGACACGCTGGGCGAAATCCGCCCGCTGCTGCATCAGGAAGTGAGCGACAAGATCGTGCTGGAACAGGCCAAGACGCTGACCAACAGCCCGGTCGCCGATATCGAGAAATCGCTCGCGCAATAAGGCGCGCAATAGTTCACCGGAGGGAGCCCCCGTCATCCTGAACTTGGTTCAGGATCTCCCTCCGCATGCGCGCTATCCAGAGGGATCCTGAACCAAGTTCAGGATGACGAACCTGTGATAACGAACCTGTAAGGGCGTCCCCCCGCCAACCCACCATCCCGCCCGTGACCCGCCCCGGTGCCACGGGAACGTTCCCCCAAAATCCAAACCTGTCAGAATGCCCAATTGGAAGAATTGGAAGCATGTTTCCCGCGGAGGGGCAGACGCATCCGCGAGGAGGGGCGCGAATGTCTTTGGCGTGGGTGTTGCCGGCCGGAAGGTGGGGCAAAATTGTGCCAAATTTCGGCGGAAAATGCGCGAGGCGTGACGGGTTTATGACCGAAATTGCGAATATCTGACGGGAAATGGCGATTTTCGACGTGCCGGTCAGGGCGCTCTTGGTCCGGGGCGTAAATCTGGTATATTTAGAAAACAATGACTGTACTACAATGCTAAGGGTGTTCTCTTGCCGGACCTTTCGACTTAATAGCCCTTCGCGACGTAGTATTGGACTTTTTGTAGTGAGGGACCGATTGTTGAGGTGTTTAGGAACGGGCGATTGGGGCGCGCTCTCTTGGTCTGTAGACCAGCATTGGAAGTTGGGAGGAATCGCAATCCATTTTGTAAAGCGGAATTATTTTGCTGCTGTGCCTAAGGCTATTCGTTGATTTGATGCCGATTAAAAGACATGGCCCGCAATTAACGCCCTTAGAAGGGATGGCTCGTCCAATTGTTTACTTGGATACTCAAGATTTCTCAAGGTTTGGTGATGAGGAACGCAATCCGACTGATGCGTTAGTTGCTGAAATTTATCGAGCATTACTCGAATTTAAACGCACTAATCGGGCAACGTTTGTTGTTTCGATGCCGCTTCTTTCTGAGTTGCTTCAATACCATCCAGACAGACGAGAACTAGCGGTTTCGAAAGCGAAGGCAGTAGAAAAGCTTTGTGGTCAAAACAGCATAGTCTTTCCGTCACAATTGATGGCAATCGAAGTTGCCGAGGCAGCTTCAAAGTTCAACTACGGAAACTTAATCGAAAACTATGGAAAATTTAATCAATCTAGAAGATGGTATTCCGACGTTTCTGATGCTCTTTCGAATATCAAAAACCAAATAAATGCTGCAATCGATAAAGAGTTCGCTAAAATCAACCTTGAGGCGCGTTGGCAGCGTCAGCGTGCTAAAACTCTAAGAAAGAAGATCACGAGCAAAGCCATTTTGAAATCGCTACGTGAGGGCAGCTTGGATAACGAGCTTGGTCTTCCTCACAGCCTTGTTCAGCGAGTGATGACTGGGTTGATCAACCAGAAGATGAGCCCGGAAGAAGCTGTAACGGAGCTATTCGAATACGTTGCACAGCCGGAGCGTTTTATAGAATATTATTTTGAAAGGCTTGATACTGATCGTAGCTTACCCTTCTGGATCCGTAATCTCGGAGAAGATCTAAATCGGAGTTTAAGTGTAGCTTTGGAAAAGGTCGCGCAATTTCCAATTGAGGGCTGGGTCGAAGAGATGGCGAGAAATTTGATGAAGGAACAGCTATCAAAATATGAAAAGGCGCTGTTTCAATTGGCATCCGATAGCATTCCCCTTTACCTAGATTCCAAAGTTCCTATTGAGCATATTCAGAATGATGCAAAACTTCTTTCCAGTGTTCCCTCAATTGGTGTCTGCTCGAAGCTCTTTCAAAGGTATGTGGAACAAGCGTTAGGTTTGCATGGCCCCAAGGCAAAATTGGAGAAGAGTTTTGGCGGTGACATCGTGCACGCAATGTATCTTCCGTCCGTTGATCTGTGGCGTGGTGACCGGAGGACTAGCGCAGCTTTGAAAATGACATCTCCTGAGTATTCTGGCAATGTCGTACGCAAATTGAGCGAGCTTCCTGATGCGATAAATCAATTTACCGTGCAGCAATAGCCGGCAGAGCTCCCCCACGCCAACACCCTTGACCCAAACCCGAATCCCGTCTAAGGGCCGCGCTTCCGCTTCTTCGGGCTCCGCTCGACGCCGCAGAAAACTTACATAGGCAAAACACTTGCCGCCAGATTGGGCGGTGAGAGTAACCCCTGCATCATGCAGGACCATTTCTACTATAAGGTGAAGACTTTATGCCAACGATTAACCAGCTCGTCCGTAAAGGGCGGGTGCCCCAGAAGACGAAGTCCAAGGTGCCGGCCATGGAAGCCAACCCACAGAAGCGTGGCGTTTGCACCCGTGTCTACACAACGACTCCAAAGAAACCAAACTCCGCTCTGCGTAAAGTTGCCAAGGTTCGCCTGACCAACCAGCGCGAGGTCATCAGCTATATTCCCGGTGAAGGCCACAACCTTCAGGAACATAGTGTTGTCCTGATCCGCGGCGGTCGTGTTCGCGATCTTCCCGGTGTGCGTTATCACGTACTGCGCGGCGTTCTCGATACCCAGGGTGTCAAGGACCGGAAGCAGAGCCGTTCGAAATATGGCGCCAAGCGTCCTAAATAATCCAGTTTCGGAGTTATAAGATATGTCACGTCGTCGTCGTCCCGAAAAACGGGTGATCCTGCCCGATCCGAAATTCAAGGATCTGGTGCTTTCGAAATTCATGAACAACCTGATGATGGATGGTAAGAAATCCACCGCAGAACGGATTGTTTATGGTGCATTTGACAGCGTTGAAGCCAAGGCCAAGAAAGACCCGCTTCAGCTGTTCCATGATGCGCTCAACAACATCAAGCCGGGTATTGAAGTCCGCAGCCGCCGTGTCGGTGGTGCGACCTATCAGGTTCCCGTCGAAGTGCGTCCCGAACGTGCGCAGGCTCTGGCCATCCGCTGGATGATTGCCGCCGCTCGCGGTCGCAGCGAAACCACAATGGCAGCGCGTCTGTCGGGTGAAATTCTTGACGCTTCCAACAATCGTGGCAACGCGGTGAAGAAGCGGGAAGATGCGCACAAGATGGCGGAAGCCAACCGTGCCTTTGCTCACTACCGCTGGTAATTGGCGCTGGTAACTCGCGCTGGTAGATAATTTAAACCGTTTGTACCGGGGCTGACAAAGGGCGCTCCCCGCCGGAAAGTTTCTTTCCCCAACGGGCGCTTCGGCAGGCCCGGTACGAACGGATTTTAAAACTGGTTACGAATTAAACAGGGCTGGCATTGTTCAGCCCATTTCACTATAGGGCGGCCAGAATTTGGTTCCCCACATACTGGAGTAAAGACTATGGCACGCAGCCATCCGCTCGAACGATATCGCAATATCGGCATTATGGCCCATATTGACGCTGGCAAGACAACGACCACCGAACGTATTCTCTATTATACGGGCAAGTCCTACAAGATCGGCGAAGTGCATGATGGCGCGGCGACGATGGACTGGATGGAGCAAGAGCAGGAGCGTGGTATCACCATTACCTCCGCTGCGACCACCTGTTTCTGGAATGCCGAAGACCGCAAGGGTCCCGAGCACCGGATCAACATCATCGACACCCCGGGCCACGTTGACTTCACCATTGAGGTCGAGCGTTCGCTGCGTGTGCTCGATGGCGCGGTTGCCTGCTTCGACGGTGTTGCCGGCGTGGAACCACAGTCCGAAACCGTATGGCGGCAGGCTGACAAATATAAAGTGCCGCGGATGTGCTTCATCAACAAGCTCGACCGCACCGGCGCCAACTTCAAGTTCTGCGTCGATTCGATTGTAGAGCGTCTCGGCGCGACTCCGGCTGTTCTCTATCTTCCGATCGGCATCGAGGCGGATCTGGTTGGTCTGGTCGACCTCGTCAACCAGCGTTCGATTACCTGGAAGAACGAAGATCTGGGTGCCGAATATACCTATGGCGACATTCCTGCGGACATGGCCGACGAAGCGGCTGAATATCGCGAGAAGCTGATCGAGCTTGCTGTCGAGCAGGACGATGATGTCATGGAACAATATCTCGAAGGCAACGAGCCTGATGTCGCGACCCTGAAGGCGCTGATCCGCAAGGGTACGCTGAACCAGAGCTTCGTGCCTGTGCTGTGCGGCTCCGCGTTCAAGAACAAGGGCGTCCAGCCTCTGCTCGACGCGGTTGTCGACTATATGCCAAGCCCGCTCGACGTTCCGGCCATCAAGGGCGTGAAGCTCGACGGCGAGACCGAAGATACACGGCCATCGTCCGATGACGAGCCATTCTCGGCGCTGGCGTTCAAGGTCATGAACGATCCGTTCGTGGGCACGCTGACCTTCTGCCGCATCTATTCCGGCAAGCTGGAAAAGGGCACCTTGCTGAACTCGGTCAAGGACAAGAAGGAAAAAGTCGGACGTATCCTCGAAATGCACTCCAATGACCGTAAGGACATTGAAGAAGCATTCGCCGGCGACATCGTCGCTCTGGCGGGTATGAAGACGACCACCACCGGTGACACGCTGTGTGATGCTGCGCACCCGATCATTCTGGAGCGGATGGAATTCCCCGAGCCGGTGATCGAGCTTTCGGTGGAACCGAAGACCAAGGCCGACCAGGAAAAAATGGGCGTTGCCCTGAACCGTCTGGCGGCTGAAGATCCAAGCTTCCGTGTTTCGACGGATCACGAATCGGGCCAGACGATCATCAAGGGCATGGGCGAGCTTCACCTCGACATTCTCGTCGATCGCATGAAGCGCGAATTCAAGGTCGAAGCGAATGTCGGTGCGCCGCAGGTGGCCTATCGCGAATCGCTCGGCAAGGCTGTCGACATCGATTATACGCATAAGAAACAGTCCGGTGGTTCCGGCCAGTTTGCGCGTATCAAGTTTGAAGTCACGCCAGGCGAGCGTGGATCGGGCATTACCTTTGAAGACGAAATCAAGGGCGGTAATATTCCGAAAGAATATATCCCTTCGGTTGAAAAAGGCATGCGCGAAACCGCTGAAACCGGTTCGCTGATCGGCTTCCCGATCATCGACTTCAACATCCGTGTCTATGACGGCGCCTATCATGACGTCGACAGCTCGGCGCTGGCTTTTGAAATCGCGGCTCGTGCAGCAATGCGCGAAGCGGCACAGAAGTCCGGCATCCGGCTGCTTGAACCGATCATGAAGGTTGAAGTCATTACGCCGGAAGAATATCTTGGTGACGTTATCGGCGATCTCAACTCGCGCCGTGGCCAGATCCAGGGTACCGACACGCGCGGTATCGCCCAGGCTGTGGACGCCATGGTGCCGCTGGCCAATATGTTCGGTTATGTGAACGAGCTGCGTTCTTTCACGCAGGGCCGGGCGCAATATTCGATGCAATTCTCGCATTATGAAGAAGTGCCGAGCAACGTGGCTGAAGAGATCAAGGAGAAAATGGCTTAACCGCCACTCCTTTTCGAGGTAACGCGCTTTCCTTTTGCTCCGGTCTGGCTGGAAATTCCCCCGACCGGCAAAAGGGTGTTGACAGAATTAGAGAGTCTCGCCAAAGCGCGGCGCAGACTATCAAGACGATAGAAAATCAGAGGTAATATAAAATGGCTAAAGAGAAGTTTGAGCGCAACAAGCCGCACTGCAACATCGGCACCATCGGTCATGTTGACCACGGTAAAACGACGTTGACCGCGGCGATCACCAAGGTTCTTGCTGAAACCACCGGCGGTGCAGCAGTGGACTTCGCAAATATCGACAAGGCTCCTGAAGAGCGTGAGCGCGGCATCACCATTTCGACCGCGCACGTCGAATATGAAACCGAAGCTCGCCACTATGCGCACGTCGATTGCCCAGGCCATGCTGACTATGTTAAAAACATGATCACCGGCGCGGCGCAGATGGACGGCGCCATTCTCGTGGTTAACGCTGCCGACGGCCCGATGCCACAGACCCGCGAGCACATCCTGCTCGCTCGTCAGGTTGGTGTTCCGGCGCTGGTTGTTTTCATGAACAAGGTTGATCAGGTCGACGACGAAGAGCTGCTCGAGCTGGTTGAAATGGAAATCCGCGAATTGCTTTCGTCTTACGATTTTGACGGCGACAATATTCCAATCGTTGCTGGTTCTGCACTGGCTGCGCTGGAAGGCCGCGACGACAATATCGGCAAGGAAAAAATCCTTGAACTGATGAAGGCCGTTGATGAATTCATTCCTCAGCCAGAGCGTCCGGTTGACCAGGACTTCCTGATGCCAATCGAAGACGTGTTCTCGATCTCGGGTCGTGGTACGGTTGTTACCGGCCGTGTCGAAACCGGCATTGTGAATGTTGGCGACGAGTGTGAAATCGTCGGTATCAAGGATACCACGAAGACCACTGTTACCGGTGTAGAAATGTTCCGCAAGCTGCTCGACTCCGGTCAGGCTGGCGACAATATTGGTGCTTTGATCCGTGGTGTTGACCGTGATGCGGTTGAGCGTGGCCAGGTTCTCTGCAAGCCGGGTTCGATTACCCCGCACACCGAGTTCTCGGCTGAAGTTTACGTGCTGTCGAAAGACGAGGGTGGCCGTCATACGCCTTTCTTCGCCAACTATCGTCCGCAGTTCTACTTCCGCACGACTGACGTGACCGGCGAAGTGATCCTTCCCGAAGGCACCGAAATGGTCATGCCTGGTGACAATGTCACCATCGGCGTGAAACTCATTGCTCCAATCGCCATGGATCCAGGTCTCCGCTTCGCTATTCGCGAAGGTGGACGTACCGTTGGATCAGGGGTTGTCAGCAACGTAACAAAGTAATATAGGAACGCCTCGCTGCCCGGATCGGTGATTCGGGCAGCCAGTTTTTTCGCCGCTCCGGCCGTTTTCAGTAGAAAATCGGAGCGGTTTATTTTTGGCTCTTTGACATTGGTAACAGGTACATGGAAACGCAAAATATTCGCATTCGCTTGAAGGCATTCGATCATCGGGTTCTCGATCAAGCGACCGGCGATATCGCTGACACCGCTCGCCGCACTGGCGCGCTCATCCGTGGACCGATACCTTTGCCAACGCACATTGAAAAATTCACCGTTAACCGCGGACCGCACGTCGATAAAAAGTCGCGTGAGCAGTTCGAGGTGCGGACCTATAAACGGCTGCTCGACATCGTGCAGCCCACGCCGCAGACGGTCGATGCTTTGATGAAGCTTGACCTCGCTGCTGGTGTAAACGTCGAGATCAAACTGGCCTGAGCCAGCTGATCTGGCATCTCCGCCCAGGCGGAGAATGGACAGCGACAGGATACCGCCGGATTTAACCGGGCAGCGTCCTCCGTCTCGTTCCGGACTTTCCGGAACAATTACAGCCCGGACGGGGTGACGCATGACAATTTGGGCTGGCAAGCCGGACGAAATGGTTCGTTCGGCCTCTGTGAAGGAGATTGATCGTGCGTACAGGCGTGATCGCGAAGAAAATGGGGATGACCCGCTTGTTTCAGGAAGATGGTCGGCATGTGCCGGTTACCGTTCTTTCCCTGGAAGAATGTCAGGTTGTTGGAGCCCGCAATCAGGAACGTGATGGCTATTTTGCCGTTCAGCTTGGTGCCGGTGCCCGTAAAGCGAAAAATGTAAACAAGCCACAGCGTGAAGCTTTCGCCAAGGCGGAAGTCGAGCCAAAAGCACGGGTTGCCGAATTCCGGGTCGATAGCGAAGACGCTTTGCTCCCCATCGGTGCTACCGTAACTGCTGACCATTTCATTGCCGGCCAGATGGTCGATATCCAGGGTGTTACCCAGGGCAAGGGCTTTGCCGGTGCGATGAAGCGCTGGGGTTTCGGCGGTATGCGTGCAACTCACGGTGTTTCCATCTCTCACCGTGCGCACGGTTCTACTGGTCAGAACCAGGATCCGGGCAAGGTGTTCAAGGGCAAGAAGATGGCCGGTCACATGGGTGCGCGCAATCGCACGCAACAGAATCTGGAAATCGTCCGGACAGACGCTGATCGCGGCCT
The DNA here is from genome assembly GCF_902506555.1 of Sphingorhabdus sp. 109. Taxonomy (GTDB): domain Bacteria; phylum Pseudomonadota; class Alphaproteobacteria; order Sphingomonadales; family Sphingomonadaceae; genus Parasphingorhabdus. Next base: position 250,824 of record NZ_LR732707.1, read on the forward strand.
GATCTTTGTGCGCGGCAGCGTCCCCGGTTCAAAGGGTGGCTGGCTGCTGGTCAAGGACGCCGTCAAGGTTGCTCTTCCCGAAGGCGTTCCATTCCCCGGTGCCATGCGCCGCAATGCGGATGAAACGGCGACCGAAGATGCGCCTGCCGGCATGATCGAGGCGGATGCAGCGATTGAAGCGCCTGCTGGTCCAACCGATGCAGAAGTAGCGGCGGCAGCCGACGCTCCCGCGGAAAAGCCTGCTGACGAGAAATCCGATGCCGCAGATGATGCAGGGAAGGAGGGCTAAGCCATGAAATTGAAAGTGAAAACCCTCGACGCGAAGGCCAAGGGCGACATCGAATTGAACGATGACGTATTCGGCATCGAAGCGCGTGCAGATATTCTTCACCGTGTCGTCAACTGGCAGCGTGAGAAAGCGCGCGGAACGGCTCGTCCGACCCGCGAGCGTTCGGACATTGCCCGTACCGGCAAGAAGTTCGGCAATCAGAAGGGCGGCGGTACCGCTCGTCACGGCGATCGTCGCGCCCCTATCTTCATCGGTGGTGGTAAGGCTCACGGTGCGCGCAAGCGTGATTTCAATCCTTCGCTGAACAAGAAAGTTCGCGCGCTGGGTCTGAAAATGGCGCTGAGCGACAAACTGAAGAACGACAATCTGATCGTGCTTGAAAATATCGAGCTGAAGGAAGCCAAGACACAGGCGCTCCTGGCCAATATCGCAAAGCTCGGTTTCGGCAAGTCGGCCCTGATCATGGATGGTGACACTGTTAACGACGCTTTCTCGAAAGCTTCGAGCAACATTCCCCGTGTCAATGTGATGCCTGCTGCCGGTGCCAATGTTTATGACATTCTGAACCATGAAACCCTGGTGCTGACGCGCGCAGCGGTAGAAAAGCTGGAGGCGCGCTTCAATGGCTAAAAAAGAAGCTGTCGATATCCGTCATTATGACGTAATTGTCGGCCCGCACATCACCGAGAAATCGACCTTGCTCAGCGAACATAATGCTGTGGTGTTCAAGGTTGCGAACACCGCAACCAAGCCGCAGATCAAGGCAGCCATCGAGGCGTTGTTTGATGTCAAAGTCAAGAACGTCAATACGCTGGTGCAAAAGGGCAAGACCAAGAAGTGGAAGGGGCGTCCCTACACTCGCAACGACATCAAGAAGGCTGTTGTCACCCTGGCTGAAGGCCAGACCATTGACATCACCACGGGAGTTTAAGGGCACATGGCATTAAAATCCTATAAACCGACAAGCCCCGCCCGGCGTGGTCTTATCCTGGTCGACAAGAGCGGCCTGTGGAAAGGCAAGCCTGTCAAGAAGCTTGTTGAAGGCAAGAACAAGACGGGTGGCCGGAACAACAAGGGTCATGTCACCTCGCGCGGCATCGCCGGTGGCCATAAGCAGAAATATCGTCTCGTCGATTTCAAGCGGCGCAAATGGGATATGGCTGCGACGGTAGAGCGGATCGAATATGATCCCAACCGCACCGCCTTTATCGCGCTGATCAAATATGACGACGGCGAACTGGCCTATATTCTCGCGCCACAGCGTCTTGACGTTGGTGACAGCGTGGTTGCCGGCAAGAAAACCGACGTGAAGCCCGGCAACGCCATGTTGCTGTCGCAGATGCCGGTTGGCACGATCGTTCACAATGTTGAAATGAAGCCAGGCAAGGGTGGGCAGATTGCCCGCTCGGCTGGTGCCTATGTCCAGATCGTCGGTCGTGACCGCGGTATGGTTATCGTTCGGCTGAAAAGCGGCGAGCAGCGCTATCTTCGTTCCGACTGCATGGCGACCGTTGGTGCGGTTTCCAACCCGGACAATTCGAACCAGAATTTCGGCAAGGCAGGCCGTACCCGCTGGAAGGGACGTCGTCCTCTTACCCGCGGTGTTGCGAAAAACCCAGTCGATCACCCGCATGGTGGTGGTGAAGGCCGGACTTCCGGTGGTCGTCATCCGGTTACCCCATGGGGCAAACCAACCAAGGGTGCTCGTACCCGTAGCAACAAGTCGACTGACAAGATGATCATCCGGTCGCGTCACGCGAAGAAGAAGAGGTAAGCATGGCTCGTTCCATCAAAAAAGGTCCGTTTGTTGACCTCCACCTGCTGAAAAAAGCGCAGACTGCGCAGGAAAACAACGCACGTGCGCCGATCAAGACCTGGTCGCGTCGTTCAACCGTTTTGCCTGACTTCGTCGGCTTGACCTTCAGCGTTTACAACGGTCAGAAATTCATTCCGGTTTCGGTCAATGAAGACATGGTCGGTCACAAGCTTGGCGAGTTCGCTCCAACGCGGAACTACTACGGCCACGGCGCTGACAAAAAAGGCAAGAAATAATGGGTAAGGCATCATCACCCCGCCGTGTTGGCGACAATGAAGCTTTGGCTGTAGGCAATTCCATCCGTGGTTCTGCCCAGAAGCTCAACTTGGTTGCGCAACTGATCCGTGGCAAGAAAGCGGAAGACGCACTGAACATTCTGTCCTTCTCCAAAAAGGCGATGGCCAAGGATGTCAGCAAGGTTCTCGCTTCAGCTATCGCCAATGCCGAGAATAATCACAATCTGGATGTCGACGCTTTGATCGTTCACGAAGCAAGCGTTGGCAAGTCGATCACGATGAAGCGCTGGAAAGCGCGGGCACGTGGCCGTTCAGCCAAGATTATCAAGCCATTTAGCCGCGTTCGCATCGTTGTCCGCGAGCATGAAGAGGAAGAGGCGTAACCATGGGTCAAAAGAGCAATCCTATCGGGCTTCGCCTGCAGATCAACCGGACCTGGGACAGCCGCTGGTACGCGGAAGGTTCCAATTATGGCGACCTCTTGATGGAAGACATCAAGATGCGCAAATATATCTTCGAAACCCTGCCTCAGGCAGCGATCTCGAAGGTTGTGATCGAGCGTCCGGCCAAAACCTGCCGCGTTTCCATTTACGCTGCCCGTCCCGGTGTTATCATCGGCAAAAAAGGCGCGGATATTGAAAAGCTGCGCCGCAAGCTGAGCGAAATGTCGTCTGGCGACGTTTCCCTGAACATCGTTGAAATCCGCAAGCCGGAAGTTGACGCAAAGCTGGTAGCGCAGGGCATCGGTGATCAGCTGATCCGCCGCGTTGCTTTCCGTCGTGCCATGAAGCGCGCGGTTCAGTCGGCTCTGCGTCTCGGCGCCGAAGGTATCAAGATCGTTTGCGGTGGTCGTCTTGGCGGAGCAGAAATTGCCCGCGTTGAATGGTATCGTGAAGGCCGCGTGCCGCTGCATACGCTGCGCGCCAATATCGACTATGCTGAATATGAAGCGCTCACCGCTTACGGCATCATCGGTATCAAGGTCTGGATTTTCAAAGGCGAGATATTGGGTCACGACCCGATGGCTCAGGACCGGTTGAATGTTGAAGCACAGACGTCCGGCGTCCGTCCGCAGCACCAACGTTGATTTTTGAGGAATAGGTAGAGCATCATGCTGCAACCCAAGAAACATAAGTTCCGCAAGGCTTTCAAAGGCCGGATTAAAGGCAAGGCCCCTGGTGGCACCAGCCTGAACTTCGGTAGCTATGGCCTGAAAGCCATGGAGCCTGACCGGATTACCGCGCGTCAGATCGAGGCGGCTCGCCGTGCGATCACGCGTCACATCAAGCGTCAGGGCCGGTTGTGGATCCGGGTATTTCCGGATGTGCCAGTGTCCAAGAAGCCTGCCGAAGTTCGTCAGGGTAAGGGTAAGGGCTCGGTTGAATATTGGGCTGCTCGGGTAAAACCAGGCCGGATTCTGTTCGAACTGGACGGCGTTCCCGGACCGATTGCAGCAATTGCTTTCGAGCGGGCGGCGATGAAGCTCCCGATCAAGACAAAGGTTGTGGCTCGCCTCGGCGATACGTCACATCTGGAAGGTTAAGCTAGATGAGCATGAAAACTGAAGATTTGCGGACCAAAACCGACGATCAGCTCGAGACCGAACTGGGCGAACTGAAGCGTGAGGCCTTTAACCTGCGCTTTCAGGCTGCGACCAATCAGCTCGAAAAACCAAGCCGGACGCGGGAAGTGCGTCGCACGATTGCCCGGATCAAAACATTGCAGACCGAGCGTGCAAACGCGGCTGCTGCAGAAGCTAAGGCGTAAGGAACCGATATGCCAAAACGTATTCTCACCGGCACGGTCGTGTCAGACAAGGGCGACAAAACCGTTGTCGTTAATGTCGAGCGCAAGGTGAAGCACCCGCTTTACGGGAAAATCATCCGGCGTTCGAAGAAATATCACGCCCATGACGAGAACAACGAGATGAGCATGGGGGAAACCGTGCGCATTGAGGAAACCCGTCCGATTTCCAAGTTGAAGACCTGGAAAGTACTGGAGCGGGTCGGCGCGGCAGCCGGCGTCGCAACGCCGACCGTGAGCGAAATTACGGCCGGGGATCCCAAGGACGAGAAAGTCAAGGCTCCGGAAAAGCCGGAAGCTGAAGCGGCCGCGGGCGAATAATTTAGAATATCCCGGATCTGCCGGGATGACGAAGTAGGAAACGCCTGGCTAGCCGGGTATATGAAGAAGGAATTGGATCCATGATCCAGATGCAATCGAACCTGGAGGTCGCTGACAATAGTGGCGCCAAACGCGTGCAGTGCATCAAGGTGCTGGGCGGCTCGAAGCGTCGCTTTGCCGGCGTCGGCGACATCATTGTCGTGTCGATCAAGGAAGCAGCGCCGCGTGGCAAGGTCAAGAAGGGCGACGTTCACCGCGCGGTGATCGTTCGCACCAAGAAGGACATCCGTCGTAAGGATGGTTCTGTCATTCGGTTCGACAGCAATGCTGCGGTTTTGGTGAACAACAACCAGGAGCCAATCGGCACCCGTATTTTTGGCCCCGTGGTTCGTGAACTGCGTGCGAAAAAGCATATGAAAATCATCAGCCTTGCGCCGGAGGTACTTTAATCATGGCCAATGCAAAAATCAAAAAAGGCGATACCGTCGTTGTTCTGTCCGGCAAGGACAAGGGCAAGTCGGGCGAAGTCACCAAAGTGATGCCGAAAGATGACAAGGTCATCGTTTCCGGTGTGAACATCGCTGTTCGTCACCGCAAGCCGACCCAGGCTAATCCCCAGGGTGGCCTCGAGCGACGCGAAGCGGCGATGCACATCAGCAAAGTGGCTGTGGCGGATCCGAAAGACGGCAAGCCGACCCGCGTCAGATTTGAAAAGACAGAAGACGGCAAGATGCAGCGTATCGCTGTAAAGTCCGGGGAGAAAGTCGATGGCTGATAAAAAATATATCCCCCGCATGCGCAAGAAATATGACGATGAAATCGTCAAGGCGATGCAGGAAAAGTTCAACTACACCAACCCTATGGAAGTCCCCCGGATTACCATGGTCACCATCAACATGGGTGTTGGCGAAGGTAGTCAGGACAAGAAGAAGGTTGCCAGTGCTGCAGCCGAAATGGAACTGATTGCCGGCCAGAAACCGGTAATCACCAAGGCGAAAAACTCGATCGCAACGTTCAAATTGCGCGAAGGTATGCCGATCGGCTGCAAGGTCAATCTGCGTCGGGAACGGATGTACGAATTTCTCGATCGTCTGGTAACCGTTGCCATGCCTCGCATCCGGGATTTCAGGGGTCTGAATCCGAAGAGCTTCGACGGACGTGGCAATTTTGCCATGGGCCTGAAAGAGCAGATCATTTTCCCCGAGATCGCCTATGACAACATTGATGTTGTTCGCGGCATGGACGTGATTGTGACGACTACAGCAAAAACAGACGACGAGGCGCGTGCGCTTCTGGCGTTGTTTGGTTTCCCGTTCCCCAAAGAGGAACAATCGGAAGAAAAAGAAGCCGCGTAAGCGTGCTTCATTATACGGAAGGACGAGAACTTAAGTCATGGCGAAACTGAGTTCCATTAACAGAAACGAAAAACGCAAGCGGATGGTGAAAAAATACGCCGGCCGTTATGCGAAACTGAAAGCGATGGCAGCAGACGAGTCTCTCGACGAGACCGATCGTCTGATGGCGCGCCTCAAGATGGCGGAAATACCGCGGAACGCGAACCCAACCCGCGTACGCAACCGCTGTGAAACCACAGGACGTCCGCGCGGTTACTATCGCAAGTTCCGCCTGTGCCGCATCGAGCTGAGAGACATGGCCAATAAAGGTCTGATTCCCGGCGTAACGAAATCAAGCTGGTAAGGGAGAGATAATATGGCTTTTACCGATCCCTTGGGTGACATGCTCACCCGTATCCGTAACGGACAACAGGCTCGCAAGGACAGCGTTGTTACGCCTGCGTCCAAATTGCGCGGTGCCGTCCTCGAAGTGCTGCAGCGCGAAGGTTATATTCGCGGATACAGCGAAGAAGAGGTCAACAAGCACCCCGGTCTGCGGATTGAACTGAAATATTTTGAAGGCCAGCCGGCAATTCGCCACGTGGCTCGTGTTTCAAAGCCTGGTCGTCGTGTCTATAGCGGTTCGGAAGATCTGCCACGGGTGCGCAACGGCTTGGGCATAACAATCGTATCGACGCCACAAGGTGTTCTCTCTGACGCGGAAGCGCGACAGGCGAAGGTCGGCGGCGAAGTACTGGCTGAGGTATTCTAATCATGTCCCGTATTGGCAAAAAATCAGTGGCTATTCCGGACGGCGTCACCGCTGTCATGGAAGATGGTCTGGTCAAGGTCAAAGGTCCTAAGGGCGAGCTTTCGACCCCGATGGTTGATGACCTGACCTATGAATTGAGCGATGGCGGTTTGCAGGTTATGCCGGCGAACAAGTCGAAAACCGCACGCGCTTTCTGGGGCATGCAGCGCACTCTGGTCCAGAACCTGGTCGAAGGCGTTACCGACGGCTTTACCAAGGTGCTGGAAATCAACGGCGTTGGTTATCGTGCCGCGGTCCAGGGCAAGACCCTGAACCTGCAACTCGGCTACAGCCATGACGTTAATTTCGCGATCCCGGACGGTATCACGGTTAAGACACCGGATCAGACGACGATCGAGATCTCCGGCATGGACAAACAGCAGGTTGGCCAGGTCGCAGCCGAAATTCGGCGCTGGCGCAAGCCCGAGCCGTATAAAGGCAAAGGCATCAAATATCGCGGCGAATATATTTTCCGCAAAGAAGGGAAGAAGAAATAAGCCATGGCGAATATTTCTCAGTTCAAACGGCGCCAGCAACGCGTACGCAGCAAATTGCGCAAGCGCGGGCTCTCAAAGCCTCGTTTGTCCGTGCATCGCACGAGCCGGCATATCTATGCCCAGGTTATTGACGATGCCGAGGGCAAAACGCTGGCTTCCGCTTCGACCATCGACAAGGCGTCCAAAGTCAAAACCGGCGCGGATAGCAAAGCTGCGGCCGATGTCGGCAAGCGCGTTGCCGAAGCAGCCCAGAAGGCGGGCGTTAAAGAAGTAATTTTTGACCGTGGCGGTTTTCTGTTTCACGGACGTGTGAAGGCTCTGGCCGACGCAGCACGTGAAGGCGGATTGGAGTTTTAATATGGCTGATGACAAAACAACACCAGAAGGCGCGGCGCAGCCGGGTACAACTGGCGAAGGCAATCAGCCTGAAGCAGCTGTAGCACCCGAAGCCAAAACCGGTGGTCCGGAGCGTCAGTCGCGCGGCGGAAACCGTGGCGGCGGTCGCGATAACCGTGGTGGCGGACGTGACAATCGTGGCGGCGGCCGTGGCCGTGGTGGTCGTGGTGGACGCGACAATGACGGCGGCGAAGAGCTGATCGAGAAACTGGTTCACATCAACCGCGTTTCGAAAACGGTCAAGGGCGGTAAACGCTTTGGCTTTGCTGCGCTGGTTGTGGTTGGCGACGGCAAGGGCCGCGCCGGCTTCGGTAAGGGCAAGGCGCGCGAAGTGCCGGAAGCCATTACCAAGGCAACCGCTGCAGCGAAAAAGTCGATGGTTCGTGTGCCGCTGCGCGAAGGCCGGACACTGCACCATGACGGTACTGGCCACTTCGGTGCCGGTAACGTGACCGTGCGCTCGGCGCCTCCGGGAACCGGTATCATTGCCGGCGGTCCTATGCGTGCCGTATTCGAAAGCCTTGGCGTTTCCGACGTTGTGACCAAGTCCAACGGCACCGCCAATCCTTATAACATGATCCGCGCAACCTTTGCCGCACTGGCCGATCAGTCCAGCCCGAAAGCCGTGTCCCAGCGACGTGGCAAGAAGGTTACTGACCTGTTGGCGCGTGCTGGTGGCTCGGCCGCTGAAGTGGCAGCCGATGCCGCTGCAGTTACGGAGTAATCTCTGATGGCGAAAATTAAGATCAAGCAGATTGGTTCACCGATCCGTCGTCCTGAAGTTCAGCGCAAAACGCTGATCGGTCTGGGTCTCAACAAGATGCACCGCGTATCCGAACTGGAAGATACACCAGAGGTTCGCGGCATGATCGGCAAAGTCCATCATCTTGTAGAAGTTCTGGATTAACCCGTCTCCGTCTCGCGTCGCGGGGCGGTAATGACAGTGCGAATAAAAGCGAAAGCGAGTACCCGATATGAAACTCAACGAAATCAAAGACAACGATGGCGCGCGCAAGTCACGCTTGCGTATTGGCCGCGGCATTGGCTCGGGCAAAGGCAAAACCGGCGGACGCGGTCAAAAAGGCCAGAAATCCCGTTCCGGTGTTTCGATCAACGGATTTGAAGGCGGCCAGATGCCGCTCCACATGCGTCTGCCGAAGCGTGGTTTCAACAACCCGTTCGGAACCGACTATGCGGAAGTAAACCTGGGCATGATCCAGAAGTTCATCGACAACAAAAGCCTCGATGCAAAAGGCACCATCGACCATGCAACGCTGAAGGCCGCTGGCCTGGCCCGTGGCGGCAAAGACGGCGTTCGTCTGCTTGCCAAGGGTGAATTGACGGCGAAAATCACGATTGCGGTTGCCGGTGCTTCCAAGGCTGCAGTTGCTGCGGTGGAAAAAGCGGGCGGCAAGGTAGAAATTCTTGCTGCCGGTGGCGAGCGTCGTCCGAAGGGCGAGAAAAAAGCGGTGCCTTCCAAACCTGCCCGCGAGAAAAAAGCCGCCAACAGGGCGAAAAACAAAGATTGATCTTCAAGAGGCGCTAGTTTTAGCGCCTCTTTTTCTGGCCCCTTGTTTTTGATGCGCGAACATCCGATATGGGGCGGGTTGCATAGCTGCACCGGCAGCTGTTCATCTCCGAAGATTGCAACAGGCGCAATAGTTGGGGATGGGCCTCTGCCTCCGCAGGGGCGCGTTGCAAACTAATATTGGGGCAGGGAAGTCAAGCATGGCATCAAGAGCCGATCAGGTCGCAGCTAATCTAAGCCTATCAAAATTCGGCGAAGCCACCGAGCTGCGCAAGCGTATCTGGTTTACCCTGGGGGCGCTGGTCATTTTCCGGCTGCTCAGCTTCGTTCCGTTGCCCGGTGTCGATCCGGTTGTACTGGCGGATCTCTATGATCAGACCCGCGGCGGCGTGCTCGACATTTTCAATACATTTTCCGGTGGTTCGCTCGAGCGGATGAGCCTTATCGCCCTGGGCGTCATGCCCTATATTACCGCTTCGATTGTGGTCCAGCTGGCGGCGGCGCTTTCGCCGACACTCGCTGCGGTCAAGAAAGAGGGCGAAGCCGGGCGCAAGAAACTCAACCAATATACCCGCTATGGTACGGTCGGCCTGACCGCCGTGCAGGGCTATTTCATTGCTGTCGGGCTCGAGAGCTTCGCTTCCCAGTCCGGTCTGCAGGCGGTGGTCGAACCGGGCTATATGTTCCGCATTGGCGCGGTTATCAGTCTGGTTGGCGGCACGCTCTTCCTGATGTGGCTGGGCGAACAGATTACCAGCCGCGGTATCGGCAACGGCATTTCGCTGATCATCATGGCCGGTATCGTTGCCCAGATGCCAACTTTTGTTGCCAATCTTATGGAAGGCAGCCGCACCGGCTCGATCAGCGCGCTGACGATCGTCGGCCTGATTACCATGGTTGTCGGATTGATCCTGTTCATCAGCTTCATGGAACGCGCCCAGCGACGGGTGCTGATTCAATATCCGAAGCGGGCTACCCAGCATGGTGTCATGCAGGCCGACCGGAGCCATTTGCCACTCAAGGTGAATACCGCAGGCGTTATCCCGCCGATCTTCGCTTCCTCGCTTCTGCTGATGCCGCTGACGGTCAGCCAGTTTGCCGGAAACGCGACTGCAGGGGAAACCTGGTTCGGCGATTTTGTCATCACTTTGAACCAGTATCTGGCCCATGGTCAGCCGCTCTATATGGCGCTCTATGCCGCCGGCATCATCTTCTTCTGCTTCTTCTACACCGCGGTTGTATTCAATCCGGAAGAAACCGCAGAAAATCTGAAAAAGAATGGCGGTTTCGTTCCCGGCATCCGGCCCGGCAAAAACACCGCCGACTATCTCGATTATGTACTGACCCGGATTACCGTGGTCGGTGCGGCCTATCTCGCCTTCGTCTGTGTGCTGCCGGAATATGTCATGGCCCAGACCAGCCTTCCGATCTTCTTTCTCGGCGGCACCAGTCTGTTGATTGTTGTCAATGTGACCGTCGATACGGTGACGCAGATCCAGAGCCATTTGCTGGCGTTGCAATATGGTGATCTGCTGAAGAAGGCCAAGCTCAAGGGTGGCCGGCGAAAACGCTAGACAGGCCGGTTAATCTGACTCATCATAATTTTCAGGGGACAATCATGGACATTATTTTGTTGGGACCTCCGGGTGCCGGGAAGGGGACCCAGGCCAGTCGTCTTGAAGATGAGCATGGCATGGTCCAACTGTCCACCGGTGACATGCTTCGTGCAGCGGTGAAAGCCGGCACCGAAGTCGGCAAGAAAGCCAAGGCATTGATGGATGCCGGCGCGCTGGTTCCCGACGAAGTTGTTTCCGGCATTATCGGCGACAAGCTGGATGAACTCGGTCCCGACAAGGGGGTTATCTTTGATGGCTATCCCCGGACTGCTGCGCAAGCGGAATCACTGGACGAGATATTGGCCGAGAGAGGCCGGACGCTCTCCCATGTCATCGAACTGGTGGTCGATGAAGACGCGCTGGTCGAGCGGATCGTTGGTCGCTTCACTTGCGGCAAATGCGGTGAGGGCTATCATGATAAGTTCAAGAAACCTGCTCAGGAAGGTGTCTGCGATGTCTGCGGTTCCACCGACTTCAAGCGGCGTCCGGACGACAATGAGGAAACCGTGCGTACCCGGATGCAGGAATATCGCGCAAAAACAGCACCGATTCTGCCGATCTACGAAAAGCGAGGCATCGTCCGGAAAGTCGATGGCATGGGCAGCATGGCGGAAGTAAACGAAGCGATAGAGGCGGCGCTGTCGCTTTGAACTGAACATACGGGAGACAGGGCATGGCGAAGCTGGCATTTCACGCAATATCGGGAATGGCAGCGCTGTGCAGCGTGTCCGCGGTGCAGGCGGAAGTGACCAACACCGCCGACAATGGCTTTACCGTACAGCATCAAAGTGTGATTGCCGGCGATACCGAAGCCGTGTGGAAAGCTATGATCGCGCCATCCCGATACTGGAACCCCGATCATAGCTGGTCGGGTGATGCCGAGAATTTCTATCTCGTGCCGCAGGCCGGCGGCTGCTTCTGCGAACTGATCCGGTCGACGTCGGATGACAATATCAAAAGTTCCGAGGGCAGTGTCCAGCATATGCGCGTGATTTATGCGCGAAACAACAAGATGCTCCGGCTCTCCGGCGCTCTCGGTCCGCTTCAGGGCGAGGCTGTAACCGGCACGCTGACGATGTTGTTGCAGCCGCAGGGTGACAGCACCGTCGTCCGTTTCACCTATAAAGTGGGCGGCTATATGGAATTTCCCGTCGACGAGATCGCACCGGCAGTGGATGGCGTGATCGGCGAGCAGCTGGCACGACTGTCGGCAATATTCGCCGATCCTGCCGAAGCTGGAAATGAAACATCCGTGGATACCGACGCGCCGGTTGCTGCCGAAGCGGAAGAGTCTCCCTGATTCCGGCTCAATCTCAAAACTTTACCAAGCCCGTCCAATAGTTCTATTGTGCGTTCCTACTTGTTGTCGACTCGAGGCGTCGTCAGCGGGGAACGGGTCGTACCGATATCGAATTTTAGAGGGGGTAGACTATGGCCGTTTCCGATCATGTGGATTTTCCGACATTCATGGAGGGCGTCAAAAAACGCAATCCGGGCCAACCTGAATTTGTTCAGGCGGTCCAGGAAGTCGCGATGGATATTTTCGATTTCATCGAGGACAAGGAAGCCTATCACAGCGCGCAGATCTTGCGCCGGATCGCCGAGCCTGACCGGGTGGTATCCTTCCGGGTTTGCTGGGAAGATGACAACCACTGCATCCGGGTTCAGCGCGGCTTCCGCGTTCAGAACAACAATGCCATTGGTCCTTATAAGGGTGGCATCCGATTTCACCCCAGCGTTACCGAAAGCGTGCTGAAATTTCTGGCCTTCGAGCAGACTTTCAAAAATGCGCTGACCGGACTGCCGATGGGCGGCGGCAAAGGCGGGGCGAATTTCAATCCCAAGGGCAAGTCCGACGCTGAAGTCATGCGATTCTGCCAGTCGTTCATGACCGAACTATACCGTCACATCGGCCCGGACACGGATGTGCCCGCCGGTGATATCGGCGTCGGCGGCCGCGAGATCGGCTATATGTTCGGCCAGTACAAGCGGATCACCAACCGCTGGGAAGGCGTGCTGACCGGCAAGGGCATGGAATATGGCGGTTCGCAGATGCGCCCCGAGGCAACCGGCTATGGCGCGGTCTATTTTATGGAAAATATGCTCAGGCATCGCAACGATGCGATTGATGGCAAGACGGCGGTCATTTCCGGTTCTGGCAATGTGGCTACCCACGCAGCCGAGCAGATTACCAAACAGGGCGGCAAGGTCCTGACGCTGTCGGACAGCGGCGGCTTCATCCATGATCCCGAGGGAATCAATCAGGAGAAGATTGACTGGGTCAAACATCACAAGACCCATACGCGGGGCCGGATCAGCGAATATGCCGATCATTTCACCGGCGCATCCTATCACGAAGGCGCCCGTCCATGGAGCGTGCCCTGCGACCTGGCTTTGCCCTGTGCGACCCAGAACGAGCTCAATGAAGCCGAAGCCAAGGAGCTTGTCGCCAATGGTGTGATCGCCGTATCGGAAGGCGCGAATATGCCGACCACACTGGATGGCGTCCACGTCTTCCACGAGGCGAAGATCATGTATGGTCCGGGCAAGGCGGCCAATGCCGGCGGCGTCGCGGTATCCGGCTTGGAAATGAGCCAGAATGCCGAGCGGATCAGCTGGAACCACGAGCGGCTCGGCCAGATGCTGACCGAGCTGATGGAAGGCATCCACGGCAAATGTGTTGAATATGGCGATCAGGGGGATGGCTATGTCGACTATGTGAAAGGCGCCAATATCGCCGGTTTCAAGAAAGTCGCCGATGCGATGCTCGCTTATGGTGTCGTCTAGATTATAATTATCTTGCGCAAAAATGCGTCATCGGCCAGATATCCGGTCGATGGCGCAAGCAAATAATTCGATGGTTCAGCCGCTCCCGAAGAAGCTTGTAGAGCCGTGCGAAATAGGCTGGTGCGAGCTGGTGGACATACCGGGGCTCGGGGTCAGTAATCTCCACGCCAAGATCGATACGGGGGCCGCTACCTCCTCGCTACATGCTACCCATATCAAGCCGTTTGCCAAGGACGGGCAACCGTTTGTCCGTTTTACGATCCCGATGGGGCAGGGGGTTGCCGACTATCATTGCGAAGCTCTGGTTTACGGACAGCGCAGAATAAAGAGCAGCAATGGTGTCATGCAGACCCGTTATGTGATAGAAACCGTGATGAAGCTCGGGCCGCTGACTTGGGTCGGGCATATGACCCTTGCCAACCGGCAATCGATGATTTTTCCGGTCCTGATCGGTCGCCGGGCGCTGAAGAGAGGGTTTCTCGTCAACAGTGCCAAGCGCTGGATGCTGGGCCGGCACCAGGAAAGATAAGATATGAAGATCGCCATGCTCGCGCGAAACCCGAATCTCTACTCGCACAAAAGGCTGGTGCAGGCAGCAGAAGAACGGGGACATTCACTGGATATCCTGAACACGACCCGCTGTACGGTGAATATCGCCAGCCACCGGCCGACGATCACCTATGACGGGCATACGCTGCAGGGTTATGAGGCGGTCATCCCGCGGATCGGAGCGTCGATCACCAATTACGGCACCGCGGTGCTGCGCCAGTTTGAAATGGCCGGAGTCTGGCCGCTCAACGAAAGCGTGGCCATCGGCCGCAGCCGTGACAAGCTGCGCTCGATGCAGATATTGTCCAAATATGGCCTCGGGCTACCGCTGACGGCTTATGCCAACGACCCGAAACAGGCCGAAGAGATTATCCGGGCGGTGAACGGTCCGCCGGTGGTGATCAAGCTGCTGGAGGGCACCCAGGGCATCGGTGTGGTTCTTGCCGAAACCATGTCGAGCGCCAAGTCGGTGATCGAGGCCTTTCGCGGTGCCAATGTGAATATATTGGTGCAGGAATTCATCAAGGAAGCCGGCGGCACCGACATCCGCGCGCTGGTCGTGGGCGGCAAGGTGGTCGCCGCCATGAAGCGCACCGGTGCACCGGACGATTTCCGCTCCAACCTGCATCGCGGCGGCAGCGCCCAGATCGTAAAAATCACACCGGAGGAGCGCTCGACCGCGCTGCGCGCGGCCAAGCATATGGGGCTGAATGTGTGCGGTGTCGATATGTTGCGCTCCAATCACGGCCCGGTGATCATGGAAGTGAACAGCTCGCCCGGGCTCGAAGGCATCGAAAATGCCACCGGCAAGGATGTCGCGGGGCTGATCATCGAGTTTGTCGAGAAAAATGCCAGGCCCGGAAAAACCAAGACGCGGGGCAAGGGCTAGGCCTGGCGCCGCCGTCGATCAGTCCGCCGGAGCCGGGGCAAGACCCGGCGGACCAACGAACGCCAAGCTTCAGCCTGCCTAGATAACCTCGTCCTCATCCAGCAGCTGATTGCTCGTGATTGCATCCTCGATCTGTCCGAGCCGCTCTTCCACCGTATCGAATACCCTGACTTCGGCGATATGGAGCAGCGCGTCGCCCTGGTTGACTACCGGCAGATTGCTGTGGCCGATGACGATGCCGTCGACCGGAGAGAGTATCGCTTCCTCGCCATCGCCGAAAATATCGCTGATACAGGCGACCGTGTCGCCTTTGTGGACCTTGCTGCCCGAGGGTGACATCAGCCGGCAGATTCCGCCTCTGGTCGAGCGCAGCCAGACCGTGCGGGTGGTCTGGGCAGGGGGCGTCCCGCGTTTGCCGAGCCTTTTGCTATCGATCATCCCCAGTTTCTTCAGCACCCGCAAGATGCCGTTGACGCCGGCGAGGACGGAAAATTCGTCAAAGCGCAGGGCTTCGCCGGCTTCCATGAGCAGCATATCGACACCGGCTTCCCGGGCCAGCGCGCGCAGCGAGCCGGGGCGCAGGTCTGCCTCGATGACAACCGGCGGTCCGAATTCGAGCGCCAGTTCCTTGAGTTTCGGATTGCCGGAAGCGATGCGGATCTGCGGCAGATTGTAGCGGTGCTGGGCCGCGCTGTGGATATCAATGCCCAGCGAGCAGCGGTCGATGACCTCGGTCGAAAAGATATTTGCCAGCTGCGAGGCCAGCGAGCCGCGCTCGGTACCCGGGAAAGACCGGTTGAGGTCGCGGCGGTCGGGCAGATAGCGGCTGTGGTTGATGAACCCGAACATATTGACTACCGGCACGAAGATCACGGTTCCCGCCATCCGCGCCGGGTTGAGCTTTTTCATTAACCGGCGGATGACTTCGGTCCCGATAATTTCGTCGCCGTGGATCGCCGCGCTGACAAAGATTGTCGGCCCGGCCCGTTTGCCATGAAATACGCGGACTTCCATATTGGCCTGCATACCGGCGGAGAGGTCGCTCACCGGGATGGCAATGTCCCCGGTCCGGCCCGGTGCAATCGCCTGTCCGCCGATTTCGAACAGGTCATCTTTATCTCTATTGGTCAATTGGCCCCCCATGCAATGCGGCGAATGCTAGGGCATTTTGACGGGAAAGCGAAGCATGAACACGCATGCCACGGATCCGGCATTCAGCCTGCATTGGTGCCGGGCCCGGACGAAAGGGGCAGCAGGCCTCGAGCGGCCATATTGCGTCTATCATCGAGATGCTGTTCCCGATCCCCCCGCCACTTTCGGGATGGTTGCAGATCGAGCAGGAACGGGCCAGCCGACATGTGCGTCGCTGTGCCCGATAAAGAGGGTCGATCAATTGACCCTGCCAATATTCTGCTTGAATGAGGCACCGGTTCGCGTCGGCAGGGACGAGCTGGTTTGCCGGCTATTCCAGTGTTGACAGCGGCGGCTATTCTCCCTATTTCGGCTTCATTCGAAACCAATTTGAACCGGCAACACCCTTTGTGGTGCGCGCTGGTTTTGTGCGTTTCGGGTGTGTTTTTAACGACTTGGCTATGAGATAGGTCCCGGCGAATCGGTCCCTGTGGAGCATGGAGAAATATATTGGCACGTATTGCTGGGGTAAATATCCCCACTAACAAGCGCGTAATCATTGCGCTTACCTACATTCACGGTATCGGACGCACCGCTGCGGCTGAAATTGTTGAAAAATTGAAGATTGATCCGACCCGCCGGGTTCAGGACCTCACCGATCAGGAAATTTTGCACATTCGCGAAACGATCGACGCCGAACATACGGTTGAAGGCGATCTGCGTCGTGAAGTTGCAATGAACATCAAGCGTTTGATGGATCTGGCCTGCTATCGCGGCCTGCGTCACCGTAAGGGCCTTCCCGTTCGCGGACAGCGTACGCATACCAATGCGCGCACCCGCAAAGGCAAGCCCAAGGCGATTGCTGGCAAAAAGAAATAAGACTTGTCGTCTGACAAGTATCTTCAAGATATTAGGTAGGAATTGATCACATGGCACGCGAACCGCAGCGCATAAAGAAAAGTGCGCGCAAAAACATTTCGGCAGGCGTAGCGCACGTCAACGCCACTTTCAACAATACGATGGTCACCATCACCGATGCCCAGGGCAATGCAATCAGCTGGTCCTCGGCCGGCATGATGGGTTTCAAGGGCTCTCGCAAGTCGACACCTTATGCCGCTCAGGTTGCAGCGGAAGACGCTGGCAAGAAAGCCGCCGACCACGGCGTACGGACGCTGGAAGTCGAAGTGAAAGGACCCGGCTCCGGTCGTGAATCCGCTCTTCGCGCCCTTCAGGCTGTTGGCTTCACGATCACCTCGATCCGTGACGTTACTCCGATCCCGCACAACGGTGTTCGCCCATCGAAACGGCGCCGCGTCTAAAACCGCGTGCGTTTCTGGGACAGGTCGATGGGCCGGTCCCACTTTTTTAAAATTCAGAGCGGTAATGACGTCCACACCCGCTCTTTGAACCACTAGGGGAAGTCCATGACTGTCAATATGAAGAACTGGCAAGAACTGAAGAAGCCCAACGTCCTCGACATCAAGCCCGGCGGAGATCCGAAGCGCAAGGCGACTTTCATTGCAGAACCTCTGGAACGTGGTTTTGGTCTTACCATGGGCAACGCATTGCGCCGCGTCCTTCTGTCTTCGCTTCAGGGTGCGGCAGTTACCTCGATCAAGATCGAAAACGCCCTGCACGAGTTTTCCTCGCTGCCAGGTGTTCGTGAAGATGTGACCGACATTGTTCTCAACGTCAAGCAGATCGCTCTGAAAATGGAAAGCGAAGACGCCAAGCGTCTGCAGCTCTCCGCAACCGGTCCGGCCGAAGTCAAAGCGGGCGATATCGCTGTCTCCGGCGACATCGAAATCATGAACCCCGATATGGTGATCTGCCATCTCGACGAAGGCGCTTCGCTGAACATGGAATTGACCGTCAATGTCGGCAAAGGCTATGTTCCTGCTGTCGCCAACCGTCCAGCCGATGCACCCATTGGCCTGATTCCGATCGACTCGCTCTATTCGCCGATCCGTCAGGTGTCCTACAAGGTCGACAATGCCCGCGTTGGCCAGGAACTGGATTTCGACAAGCTGAACCTCACCATCGAAACCGATGGCACGGTGACCCCGGAAGATGCGATTGCCTACGCAGCCCGCATTTTGCAGGACCAGCTGCAGCTTTTCGTCCATTTCGAAGAAGCGCTGGAACAGGTGTCCTCGCCCATCGGCATGGCCGCCCAGCAGAGCCAGGCAGAAAGCGATGCCAACCAGCTCAACCGCTATCTTCTCAAGAAGGTCGACGAACTGGAACTCAGCGTCCGCTCCGCCAACTGCCTCAAGAACGACAATATTATCTATATTGGCGATCTCGTGCAGAAGACCGAAGCCGAAATGCTGCGCACCCCGAATTTTGGCCGCAAGTCCCTGAACGAAATCAAGGAAGTGCTGTCCAGCATGGGGCTGCGTCTCGGCATGGACATCCCCGGATGGCCGCCTGAAAATATCGAGGAAATGGCCAAGAAGCTTGAGCAGGAACTGCTCGGGTAAATCATTCGTCATCCCGGCACAGTCCGGAATGACAAGGGGTTCACTGGTGATGCCCCCGATAAATCACCTGCTGCGGGGTACCTCATACGGCCCCATAACGAACGAAGGAAATATCTATGCGTCATAGAATGAAGGGCCGCCGTATGCAGCGGACCGGTGCTCACCGTCAGGCTCTGCTGAAGAACCTCGCGGCTGCACTGATCAAGCATGAGCAGATCATGACAACTTTGCCCAAGGCCAAAGAACTGCGTCCTTATGTTGAAAAACTGATCACGCTCGGCAAACGGGGTGGCCTGTCCAACCGCCGTCTTGCGCATGCGCGTTTGATGGACGAGACTCAGGAAAAGAAATTGTTCGATGTTCTGGCTGATCGCTACAGCGATCGCAACGGCGGTTATACCCGTATCGTTCGCGCCGGTTTCCGTGCATCGGACGCTGCCGCAATGGCGGTGATCGAACTGGTCGACCGTGACGTGGATGCGAAGGGGCAGGACAGTGGTCCGGACCAGAGCGCACAGGATGAATACGAGGACGCTTAAGTTCCTTCATCCGGGATACAGTTTCAATTGATATGAGAGGCCGTGAGCGATAAGCTTGCGGCCTCTTTCTTTTTGTCCGGGGTAGCGATGCGCAGTTTGAATTTGACGATCTTGACATTGGCCATGGGATTGGCCGCAACTTCCCCCGCGCTGGCAGTCCAGCAAGAAAACAAGGAAATCCCGCTGACCTATCCCGAAACCAGAACCGTTGATGTCGTCGAAGAGCAATTTGGCGAATATATTTCCGATCCCTATCGCTGGCTGGAAAATGATGTGCGCGAGGATGCCGAGGTCGCCGCCTGGGTGAAGGCGCAGAACCACGTTACCGACGCCTATCTGAAACAGTTGGATGGCCGCTTCGTTCTTGCCGAGTCGATGGAAGGGCTGTTCGATTTTGACGATCTCGGCATCCCGGTCGAAGCAGGCGGACAATATTTTTACGAGCGCAAAAGTGGTGGTCAGAACCAGGCGATTCTTTATGTCCGCAATGGCGCGGACGGTGAAGAACGGGTGCTGATCGACCCGGCCGGCTGGTCGGATGATGGCGCTACCGCTCTGGCCGGCTGGAAACCATCCGGCGACGGCAGCCTGCTCGTTTATGCTGTGCAGGATGGTGGCTCGGACTGGCGGACGTTGAAAGTGCTCGATGTCGCCACCGGCGAGGTCAAGGCGGATACAATAGAATGGGCGAAGTTCACCGACCTGGCGTGGATGCCGGATAATGTCGGATTTCTATACTCCCGTTTTCCCGAACCGGAGGAAGGCGAGGCGTTCCAGTCGCTGAACGAGAATCATGCAATCTATCTCCACCCCATCGGTGTGGATCAGGCCAAGGACATAAAGGTCTTTGCAACGCCCGATCAGCCGGAACTGAATCATTCTGCAGAACTGACCTCGGACAAGGAGTGGGTGGTAATTACCTCCTCCTCCGGTACCGACGATCGTTATGAAATCACCTTGATCAAGGTGGATGCGCCGAAACTGGAAACACGCAAGCTGGTCAGCGGATTCGAACATGACTGGCGGCTGATCGATGGTGCCGGTGACACGCTCTATTTTACGACCAACAAGGACGCGCCGCGACTGCGCGTGGTGAAAATCGATCTGGGCGCGGAAGATTCGGAATTTACCGAACTGGTCCCGGAAAATGATGCCGTCATTGACGGTGCGACGATTGTCGGCGGCCGGCTGGTCATCAGCTATCTGGTGGACGCCAAGAGCCAGCTTTCGACATTCGATCTCGAGGGCAAAGGATATGGTAAGCTCGATCTGCCCGGGCCGGGCCAGATAGAGGGACTCAGTGGTTCGATGAAGAGTGATGAAGGCTTTTTCACCTTCGGAAGCTTCAATCGGCCAACCACGGTTTTCCGCTATGAGTCGGCTTCAGCGCCAACGATCTGGGCTGAACCGTCGTTGCCCTTTGATCCCGAAACGGTTGAAGTGACGCAGCGCTTCTACGAAAGCAAAGACGGCACGAAAATCCCGATGTTCCTTGTCCATATGAAGGGTCAGGATCTCTCGCAGGGCGCGCCAACTTTGCTCTACGGCTATGGCGGCTTCAATATCTCGGTCTTGCCGCAATATAAACCGGCCTGGATGGCATGGATCAAGGCGGGCGGCGTGTTCGCCTCGGCCAATCTGCGGGGTGGCGGCGAATATGGCAAGTTGTGGCACGATGGCGGCCGCTTGCAGAACAAGCAGAATGTCTTTGATGATTTTATCGCCGCCGGCGAATATCTGATTGCTGAAGGCATCACACCGGAAGACGGACTGGCCATAGAAGGTCGCTCCAATGGCGGCTTGCTGGTCGGCGCTGTGATGAACCAGCGGCCGGATCTGTTCACCGCTGGTCATGCCGCGGTCGGCGTGATGGATATGCTCCGCTTCGACCGCTTTACTGCCGGCCGTTACTGGGTGGATGATTATGGCTATCCGGACAAGGAACAGGATTTCAGGACCTTGCTTGGCTATTCGCCTTATCACAATATCAGAAACGGAGTCGATTACCCCGCGCTGATCGTTTCGACCGCCGATACCGATGACCGGGTGGTGCCGGGCCACAGCTTCAAATATACCGCGCGCTTGCAGGCTCTGGATACGGGGGATGCTCCGCATCTGATCCGGATCGAGACCCGGGCGGGGCACGGCAGCGGCAAGCCGACCGACAAGGTGATCGAGGAATATTCGGATATCTACGGGTTTCTGGCGCACGCGACCGGATTGCATCTCGATAAATAGTCGTTCATAAAAATACCACTTTATATGAACAAAGCCTGTCAGGCCAGTTCAGCCTTCACTCAAGCCGAATCTCCTAAAAGGGCTTTGCAAGCTCGGGAAAAGGTTTCGGGCAGTGAGAAAGGAAAGTGGACATGAACAAGTTGAACAAGGCTCTTGTCGGAACCGCTGCTGCTGCTGCAATGGCCGTTTCTGCTACCCCCGCAATGGCCAAGGATAACGGAAATGGCGGACCGAGTGCCGGTGAAGTCATCGCCGGTGTCGCGATCATCGGCGCGATCGCCGCGATTGCGAGTTCGAGCAGCAAGGATCGGTACTATCGTGATACGGATTATCGCGGCGACCGATATGCCAATAACCGCTATCGCCAGATCAACCAGCGCCAGGCCGTAAACCGCTGCGTCCGTGCCGCCGAAAATGGCGCGACCTATCGGGGCCGTGCATCGGTAACCGATATTCGCGATGTCGACCGGACCCGCAATGGCTATCGCGTCAAGGGCAAGATCCTGGTCGAGCAGAATCGCGGTCGCTATAACCGGAACGGCTATTCCGATAGCGGGAAGTTTACGTGTTATGTCGAAGGCAACCGGGTGAGCGACATTCGATATAGCGGGCTCAAATATGCCCGCCGCTAGAACCGGTGCGCAAGTCCAGACCGGCAATGATGGTTCAGCCTGGCGACAGGCTGGGCCAACTATGAATGAGGGAACGGCGGATCTCCATGTGCGGGATTTGCACAAAACGGGGTGACGACATGACCAAGATGACCAGAATTTCCGCGATTGCGGCTTCCACTGCATTGATTTTTACCGGATTTGCGCCAGCCATGGCTGCGCCAATGTCTAGCGTTGCGGCTGTTGCCACCCCGCTTGATACCGGTCCGCTCGGCTGGAGTGCCGAAAATGACACGGTAGAAGGCTGGCGCAGCTATCGTGGTTATCGGGGCTATCGAGGACACCGGCGCCATCGCAGCGGGATTGATGGCGGCGACGTTCTGGCCGGCATATTGGTGATTGGCGGTATCGCTGCGATCGCCAGCGCAGCCTCTCAGAGCAATCGCGACCGCCGCTATGACGATCGCGATTATCGCGATACCGCCCCGCGCTATGATGACCGCCGCTCCGACAATCGATATGACAGCAGCACCGGCGATATGGACCAGGCCATCAGCGCCTGTTCCGATGCGGCAGAGCGGCAAGCCGGCCGCGATACGCGCGTTTCCGAAATTCAGGCGGTGTCGCGTGATGGTGCCGGCTGGCGTGTTGAAGGCACGTTGACCAACAGCAATCAGCGCACCTTTTTATGTGGTGCCAGCCAAGGGCGCGTCGATTTCGTGCAGCTGGGCAACGGCGACCTGGCCTTTGCGAACTAGCGGCCGATCCTAGACAGCAGTCCTGCCAAAATCCTGACGGGTGACCGGGTGCGATGCGCTCAGGCCACCGTCGACCGCAATCGCCTGTCCGTTGACATAGGAGGAGCGGTCGGAGGCCAGAAACAGCGCCACTTCTGCCATCTCTGAAGGCGCCGCGCCACGGCGTAGCGGGTTCAGATAACCGAGCCGGTCTTCCTTGCCCTTTTCGCGTGCCTTGTCATAGATGAACTGGGTCATGCCGGTCTCGGTGATACCGGGACAAATGGCGTTGCAGCGGACATTGGATGTCGCAAATTGCTGCGAGGCGACTTTTACCAGATTGATGACGCCGGCCTTGGACGCGGAATAGGCCGGACCACCGGCGCCCGACCGGATGCCGGCGACGCTGGCGGTGCAGATGATGGAGCCGCCGTGCTTGCTTTCCGCAATCACCTTGCCGGCATATTTGCAGGCGAGAAACGGCCCGATCAGATTGACCCGCAAAACTTCCTGCCATTCGGCAACGCTGCTGTCGAAAATGCCTTCAAAGCCGCCACCGATACCGGCATTGGCAAAGAAGACATGCAGATCGCCAAAGCGCTGTTCAGCGGCTTCCACCAGCATTTCGACATCGCCTTCCGATCCGGCATCGGCCTTGATCGCGATGATATTGCCTTCGGATCCCTTGGCGGTGTCTTCCACCGCATCGGTGACATCGCTGGCGATGACCTTGGCACCATGTTCGGCAAAGAGCAAAGCCGCGGCACGGCCAATTCCGCTTCCGGCACCGGTAATGATGGCGACTTTGTCCTTGAGATCCATTTCAGGCTCCTGCTCTTTGTGCGACTGCCCACCCTGCTTGTGCCAATGGCGTTACGCGGTCCGACATTTCGGCGGCTGTGGCACTATTTGCGGTGCCATCGACAACACGCTTCTGTATGCCCTGCAGAATAGCAGCAATCCGGAAGAGATTATAGGCCAGATACCAGTCCATCGGTGGTAGCTCCGCCATGCCCGATTTTTCGCAATAGCGGGCAATGGCTTCTTCACGAGAGGGAATGCCCAAGGCGTCCAGATCGACGCCCTTGATGCCGCTGCGGCCTTCGGGTTCCATTTCATAGGCCATCAGCCAGTAAGCAAAATCGGCAATCGGGTCGCCGAGGGTCGAAAGCTCCCAGTCGAGAACGGCGATCACCTTGGGTTCGTCATGGGCGAAAATCATATTGTCGAGCCGGTAGTCACCGTGGACAATCGCGAAACCTTTTTGTTCCGGAATGGTTTTGGTCAGCCATTCGATCAGCTTGTCCATCTCGGGAATTTCCTGCAGCTCGGACAGGCGATATTGCTGGGTCCAGCGCGAAATCTGCCGCTCGCAATAATTGCCGGGCTTGCCGTGCTTTTCCAGGCCCAGTTCAGCCGGGTCATAGCTGTGCAGCATGGCCAGCGTGTCGATCATCTCGTGATAGATGGCCTTGCGCTCGGCGGGATCGCTGTCGGGCAGGGTGCCGTCCCAGAGTGTCCGGCCATCGGCCATGCCCATGATATAGAACATCGTACCAATGACGCTGTCGTCATCGCACAGGCCATAAGGCTTGGCGACCGGGAAGCCGGCCGGATAGAGACCCGCGATGACCCGGAATTCACGATCCACGGCGTGCGCCGAGGGCAGGAGCTTGCCGAACGGCTTCTTGCGCAGCACATAGGATGTCGTCGGCGTGTCGATCTTGTAGGTCGGGTTGGATTGTCCGCCCTTGAACTTGGTCAGGGTCAGCGGACCGGCGAAACCTTCCACATTGGCTTCCATCCAGCGGGCGAGGCTTGCTTCGTCCAGCTTGTCTTTCTCGGGCACTTCCATCGTGCCGGTCATATCGTCCTGTGGATTCATCGAAGTTTCTATTCCTTTAGTTAAACGTGATGACAGACCGCGCCGCATCGCCTTTTTTCATTTTTTCAAAACCATCGTTGATCTGCTCTAGCGGAATGGTTTCCGCGACAATGCTATCCAAATCGAGCATCCCGCGCAGGTAGAAATCCACCAGCCGAGGGATATCGATCGGGAAGCGATTCTCGCCCATCAGCACGCCCTGCAGTTTCTTGCCGGACAGCAAATCCATCGCGCTCAGCCCCACTTTGTGATCGAGCGGCATCATGCCGAGGATCGTTGCGGTGCCGCCGCGTTTCAGCGATCCGACCGCGAGATCGCCGGAGGCCGGACGGCCTACAGCTTCGATGGCATGGTCGACGCCGCCCTTGGTCATTTCGACGATCTGCCCGGCGGCATCGTCGGCCATGGCGTCAACCACATCGGTCGCGCCCAGCTTGATCGCCAGATCGCGTTTTTCCTTGATCGGATCGGCGGCGATAATCCGACCTGCGCCAGCTATTTTTGCCGCGTTGATAGTGGCTAGGCCGACCCCGCCGCAACCGACGACGGCAACGGTTTCGCCTGGTGTCAGCTTGCATGAATTGAAGATCGTCCCCGCTCCGGTCGTCACTGCACAGCCGATCACGGCAGCACGGTCCAGCGGCATGTCCGGATCAATCCGAACGCAGGCATGTTCGTGGATCAGCATCTGTTCGGCAAAAGCCGACAGGTTGAGCATCTGGCCCACGGCCGATCCATCTGGCCGGGTGATCCGCGGCGCTTCACCTTCGCCGCGCCTTGTATCTGCGCCGAGGCACAAGGACATCCGGCCGGACACGCAAAATTCGCAATGTCCGCAATAAGCCGAAAGGCAGGATATCACCGCATCGCCGACGGCCACGGTACGCACCTCGCTACCGACAGCCTCGACAATGCCCGCCGCCTCGTGTCCCGGAATGGCGGGCAGGGGGTGTGGATAGGCGCCTTCGATAAAATGCAGATCCGAATGGCAAAGCCCGCAGGCCGCCGTCCGGATCAGCACTTCGTGCGGTCCCGGTTTGGAAATGACCACATCTTCAATTTCAAGCGGTTTCCCCGCTTCGACCAGAACAGCGGCTTTCATCATAATCTCCTAGCGGGTGACGGCGAGATCACCGGATGAAAAATCTTCCTTCATCTTGCTGCCATCGGCGGATTCGGCATATTTGCCATATTCCATCTTGGCGATCGTGCGATTGTGCACTTCGTCTGGTCCGTCGGCAAGGCGCAGGGTCCGCTGATGGGCATAGGCCTGAGCAAGACCAAAGTCGGTGGTGACACCGCCGCCGCCATGCGCCTGGATTGCGTCATCGATGATCTTCAGCGCCATGGTAGGTGCCTGAACCTTGATCATCGCGATTTCGGCCTTGGCATATTTGTTGCCGACCTTGTCCATCATGTCCGCCGCTTTCAGGCAGAGCAGGCGGCTCATGTCGATGTCGATACGGGCGCGGGCGACGCGTTCATCCCAGACACTATGTTCGGAGATGCGCTTGCCAAAGGCCACACGCGATTGCAGCCGCTTGACCATTTTTTCAAGCGCTTCTTCGGCCACGCCGATGGTGCGCATGCAGTGATGGATGCGACCAGGCCCGAGGCGACCCTGGGCAATTTCAAAGCCGCGGCCTTCGCCGAGAATGATGTTTGATGCCGGAACGCGGACATCCTTCATCTCGACTTCCATATGACCGTGCGGGGCATCGTCATAACCGAACACGGGCAGATGGCGGATGATGTTCACACCCGGTGCGTCGGTCGGCATGAGAATCTGCGACTGCTGTGTGTATCGGCTGCCCTCGAACGAGGTCTTGCCCATGACGATGGCGATTTTGCAGCGCGGATCGCCGAGGCCCGAAGACCACCATTTGCGGCCGTTGATCACATATTCATCGCCATCGCGGACAATCGCGGTTTCGATATTGGTCGCGTCGGATGATGCCACGGCTGGCTCGGTCATCAGGAACGCCGAGCGGATTTCGCCGTTCATCAGCGGGCGGAGATATTGTTCTTTCTGCTCCAGCGTGCCGTAGCGGTGGAACACTTCCATATTGCCGGTGTCGGGAGCCGAGCAGTTGAACACTTCGGAGGCAAAACCGACGCGGCCCATTTCTTCGGCGCAGAGCGCATATTCGAGATTGGTGAGACCGGGGCCTTCGAATTCGAAGACGTCGTCAATATGGGTCAGATTGGGATTGGCTGGCGGCATGAACAGGTTCCAGATGCCGGCTTCCTTGGCCTTTTTCTTCTCTTCCTCGATCACCTGCAGAACCTTCCAGCGCTCGCCGGTCGATTCTTCCTCGTGATAGTCGGCCATGCGGGGACGAAGGTGAGTCTCGATATGGTCGCGGACCCGGTTGCGCCAATATTCCTGCTTTTCTGTGAGATCGAAATCCATGCCCAAATCCTTTTCTTTTTAACTATGCGATTAACGTATCAGAGGCCGTCTGGCTTTGCCACCGTGAAAACAACCAGCCGGCGGAGTTTTATTCATGTGGCTTCATTTCACCTTCGGCATTGTAGCGGAAAGCTTCGCGATGCGGTCGCTATGGTCCTGCTCACCGAGCGGGAACAGGGTATAGGCCCATGTGCCGGCCAGACCGATCACGGTCACCATCGCGACGAAGATCAGCGCCAGATTATCGACAATCGCGGGGTCGACCGTGCCGGGTACCGCCTGTGCAGGCAACTGGATGGAGGAAATGATCAGGCCGGACAGCAAAATGCCCATGCCGCCGACCATTTTCTGCATGAACCACATGCCGGAGGAGAACAGGCCCTCCGTGCGCTTGCCAACTTCAAAGGCATAAGCGTCGGTAACATCGGCCATCATCGACATGGTCAGGATCATTGCCGAGATGCTGGCGGCTATGCCGATGACGAGAAAGAAGAACAGCAGCGGAATCAGATTCGGTGAGCCGGGCGCCGGAAACAGATCGATCATCCGCAGCCAGTACGGCGCCGTGCCCATGATCACTGCAAAAAACGTCAGCAAGGCAGCGCCTTTTGGCTTGCCGGTACGCTTGGAGATTGGAGTGACCAGCAGAAATGCCAATATGACGCCGATGAAAAGCACGGCCGAATAGAGGGTCATTTCGGCCGAGCCGAATTCCCAGACATGCGTGAGCAGATACGGCGTCATCGAAAATAGCAGGCCCTGGTTGGTGAAGGCGAAAACACCGGCAAACATCAGCAACAGAAAGGGTGAAAAGCGATATGTGGCGAGCATTTCGGCGAAGCCTTCGGCCGTCTTCGGCGGGCTGCTCTCTGCCTTGTAGCGCCCGA
Source organism: Sphingorhabdus sp. 109 (assembly GCF_902506555.1). Lineage (GTDB taxonomy): Bacteria > Pseudomonadota > Alphaproteobacteria > Sphingomonadales > Sphingomonadaceae > Parasphingorhabdus. The sequence continues at coordinate 278,620 of NZ_LR732707.1, forward strand.
CGATCCGTTTATGGGTGCTGGCAGAAGACACCAGAACGGCCATGGCCATGATGCAGGCACCGACCATGGCAAATGTCGAATAGCCGTCGACGTTGAGCATGCCGACGGGATATGTCTCGCTCGGTACCAGCAATACGCCATAAGCAAAGACCATGATGCCAAGGCCGCTGGCCCAGCCGAACAGGGTGCGATAGCGCAGGGTGCTGGTGCGGTCATGATAGTCGCGGCTGAGTTCCGGCAGCAGCGCCAGCGAGGGGACTTCGTAGGCGGACAAGGTGATCCGGACGAGCATCGCCATGGTCAGCAGATAGAAGAATTGCAGCGTGGCACTGGTCTCCGGCGGGTGCCATAACAACAGCCAGGCAATGGCGATCGGAATGGCGGCGCCGTAGAGCCAGGGATGACGACGCCCGATCGGGGTTCGGGTCCGGTCGGTCATCTGGCCGATCAGCGGGTCGATAAAGGCATCGACGAACAGGGCAATGGCAATCGCCAGACTGACGACGTCGGCGCGCATGCCGACGACCTGATTATAATAATAGAGCAGGAAAACGGAGAAACCATTATCCTTGATGCCGTAGGCGGAGGCACCGAAGCCATAGAGTATCTTGGTTCGGAGCGGCAGCTCGTCGGAGGTTTCGATCAACGCAAATGCTCCGGCAGAATAGCGTCCAGCATGCCTGGTTTCTCGGGATTCCAGCTGCCTTCGGTGCCGACCAGCATGCCGCCGTCAACCAGTATATGGGTGCCGGTGACAAAACCCGCTGCGTCGGACGCGAGATAGGCTGCCGCTTCGGCAATATCGTCGGGCACGCCGGGACGCGCTACCGGTTGCGCACTGGCAGCGGCTTGACCAAGCACCGTGTTTATTGCCTGCGTTTCTTCCTTGTTGGCCCCGACGGTCGCCGCAAAAATATTGGTCTGGATGAACCCGGGGCAGATTGCGTTTACCCGGATTTTATATTGCGCCAGCTCGGCTGCCGCAACCTTGGTTAGATGCAATACGCCCGCTTTCGCGGTGGAATAGGCGATCGGGCCGTAACCTGCCTGAAACGAACAGATGGACGCAGTATTGACGATCGCTCCACCGCCCCGCTCTTTGAGATGGGGTGCGGCGTGGCGAATGCCCATGGCGACCGATTTCAACAACAGCGCCATGGCGAAGTCCCACTCGTCACCGCTGATTTCGTCTATCGGAGCACGGGGGCCACCGGCGCCGGCATTGTTGAAGACGATATCGATGCCGCCGGTCTCTTCGGCAGCATAATCCATCAAGGCCCGGATTTCTTCTTCCCGGGTGACATCGCATGTCTTGAAGAAAAAGCCCTCGCCAAGGGACGACATCATTGCGGTGCCTTCCGCTTCGTCAATATCACCCATGATGACGGTGGCGCCTTCGCGGAGGAACAGTTCGACGCTGGCGCGCCCTATACCCGACGAACCGCCGGTAATTACGGCGGTCTTGCCCTTGAATCTCATCTTCATCCGCTCCTGTTTTTTCCGGCATTAAAGCTGCGAAGCCCGTCAGCGTCAATCGCCAGTGCCGCCACCCTCCGTTTCCGTTACGGAAATCACGAGGCCGGATTATTCGTGTCAAATGCTGCGCCGCATTCTCCGATTTTTTTCTCCGTCAGGCGAAGGGAATCATTGAATCGATCTGCGCAAATATGATAGTCCAACTTTAATTGTTCAATTAAAAGGAAAATCGTGATGTCCGATCTGGAAACATTCCGCGCGGAGACCGCAGCATGGCTCGAAGCCAATTGCCCGCCGGAGATGCGCGAGCCGATGACCGGCGAAGAAGATGCCGTCTGGGGCGGACGCAATGCGACCTTCAAACCGGGGCAGAAGGAATGGCTGGATGTCATGGCGGCGAAAGGCTGGACGGTTCCGGACTGGCCGAAAGAATATGGCGGTGGCGGATTGTCGCGGGCCGAAACCAAGATCCTCGGCCAGGAAATGGCGCGGCTCAAATGCCGGTCGCCGTTGTCGAGCTTCGGCATCTGGATGCTTGGCCCCGCTCTGCTGCATTTCGGTACCGAAGCGCAGAAGAAACATTTTCTGCCGCCGATTGCGCGCGGCGAAATCCGCTGGTGCCAGGGCTATTCCGAACCGGGTTCCGGTTCCGATCTGGCCTCGCTGCAAACCAGCGCGGTCGACAAGGGCGATCATTTCCTGATCAACGGCCAGAAAATCTGGACCAGCTATGCCGACAAGGCCGACTGGATCTTCTGTCTGACGCGGACCGACAAGAATGAAAAGCACAAGGGCATTTCCTTCATGCTGTTCGACATGGCCAGCGAGGGTGTGACGACCAAGCCAATCGTTCTGATCTCCGGCCAGTCGGCCTTCTGCGAAACATTTTTCGATGATGTGAAGGTGCCGAAGGAATATGGCGAGGGCGTTTCCTCGGTCGTCTATGAAGTCAACAAGGGCTGGGACGTTGCCAAATATCTGCTGGGTCACGAGCGCAGCATGATTTCCGGCGGCGGTTCGGAAGGCGCGACATCGCTGGGCGCCAAATTTGCCGACCAGGTCGGACGCGATGAAATGGGTCGTCTCGACGATCCGATGCTGCGCGCGCAAATGGCCGAGATGGACATTGAAGTCCTGGCTTTCCGTGCCATGGCGGAGCGCTTTGGCGATACGTTCAAGGCGGGGCTTTGCCACCCGGCGCAGCCCAATATGATGAAATATGCCGGCACCGAAATCAACAAGCGCCGCCACGAGCTGATCATGGCGGCCGGCGGCAGCGAAGTGCTGGAGTGGGAAAGCGATGCGAGCAATGGCGGGATGACCGCACGCAGCTGGCTGCGGACCAAGGCGAACAGCATCGAAGGCGGCACCAGCGAAGTGATGCTGAACGTCATATCCAAACAGATATTGCGACTGCCCGGCGCCTGACAGGCCATATCCCATAGCGATGATGGCGGACCCGGCCCGTGCCCGACCCCGCCGCGTACAATCTCAGACAAGGACTAGAACATGCCGCTTTATTTGAACGAAGACCAGCAGATGCTCCACGACAGCGCAGCCGAATTCATGAAGGGCGAGGCGCCGGTAGCGCATCTTCGCGAATTTCGGGACAGGCAGTGCAAGGACGGATTCTCGCACGCCCTGTGGAAGCAGTTCGCGGAAATGGGCTTTACCGGCATAATGATTGGCGAAGACGAGGGGGGGCTCGGTCTTGGCCATATCGAAGCGGGAACCGTGCTCGAGGAAATCGGTCGCAATCTGACGCCGTCGCCCTTTCTGACCACTGCGGTTGCCGGCGTGGAAGCGCTCAATGCTGGTGGCAAGACGCTGCGCGACAAATATTTTCCGGGCATTCTGGCAGGCGAAACCGTTCTCGGTCTGGCGATTGACGAAGGTGCGAAGCATCGCCCGGACCAGATCGGCATGGCCGCAACCCGCGAGGGCAATGGCTTCAAGCTGGACGGCAAAAAGCAGTTTGTTGTGCAGGGAGGCTCTGCGGATATGCTGATCGTTGCTGCACGGACCAGCGGTGCGGCCGGTGACGACAAAGGCCTGACCCTGTTCGCGGTTGATGCCAATGCGGCGGGTGTTTCACGGGACAGCGCGCGGCTGGTCGACAGCGCGATGGCGGCCCATGTCCAATTTGACGGCGTGACGGTTGATGCCGACGCGGTGATCGGCGAGGTGGACGATGGTGACACTGTGCTGCGCCGTTTGCTGAACGCCGGCCGCGCTGGCGCCGCTGCCGAAACACTTGGCGTGGGCGCGGGATCGATGGATATCACCGTCGATTATATCAAGGGTCGCAAACAGTTTGGCGAACTGATCGGCTCGTTCCAGGCGCTGCAGCATCGCATGGCGCATCTGTACAGCGAGATGGAAATAGCCCGCGCTGCCGTTTTGAAAGCCCAGCAAATGCTCGACGAAGGATCATCCCAGGCGGAGCTGATGGTGTCGGTGGCCAAGGCCAAGGCGGGCCGGGCAACCGCGCTTTCGGTCAAGGAAGGCGTGCAGATGCATGGTGGGGTCGGCATGACCGATGAATATGACATCGGCCTCTACATGAAGCGGGACCGCGCGCTGCAGGAATTCATGGGTGACGCGAATTATCACACCAATCTCGTTGCCGAAATGCACGGCTATTAAAGGACAGGATTATGGATTTTAACAAACTCTTCTCGCTCGAAGGCCGCGTTGCCCTCGTTACCGGCGGACAGCGCGGTATTGGCGCAATGATTACCGAAGGCTTTCTGGCACAGGGCGCTAAAGTCTATATTTCCGGTCGCAAGGCGGATCAGGGCGAAGCGGCCGCTGCCGAATTCGGCGAAAATTGCACCTATATCCAGGGCGATATTTCGACCTATGAGGGCTGCAAGGCGCTGGCCGCAGAAATCGCTGCGCGCGAAGAAAAGCTGGACATATTGGTCAACAATGCCGGCGTCGCCTGGGGCGCGGAATATGTCGATTTCCCCGAATCCGGCTGGGACAAGGTCATGGATACCAATGTCAAAGGCCTGTTCTTCCTGACCCAGGCGCTGCATCCGCAACTGAAGGCGGCGGCGAGTTTCGAGCGCCCGGCCAAGGTTATCAATATCGCATCGATTGACGGTATGAAGGTCAACCCCTGGGAGACCTATAGCTATCAGGCTTCGAAAGCGGCGGTCATCCATCTGACCCGCAAAATGGCCTCCAAGCTGGTGCAGGAAGATATCATCATGACCGGCATCGCACCCGGCGCCTTCGCCTCGACCATGAACAAGGCGGCCCGCGACCACGAAGACGCGGTCGAAAAAGGCATTCCGGCGAAGCGCATAGGACGACCCGAGGACATGGCTTCCGCCGCTGTCTATCTGGCGAGTGCCGCCGGTGACTATGTCATCGGGACCACCATCCCCGTTGATGGCGGCATCGTCAATGCCGCCAATCCCGGAGCGTCTATAGACGGCTGATCGGGCTTTCGCTTGACCGGATAATCTCCATACTGTATTGATCGACTAATACAGTATGGAGAAAGCCCGTGTCGATGAAATATCTGATCTTGGTGGCGGCCCTGCCGCTTGGTCTGACTGCCTGCAGCAAGGTTGAGGACGAATCATCTGACGGATCCTCGGTTTCGATCGACTTCAGCGACGAAAACAAGTCAGACAGCGAAAAAATCAACATCGGCGGCGACGGCGAAGACAGCAAATTGTCGATCAAGGCGGAAGGGTTCTCGATGGAGATCGACTTGCCGTCGATCACGCTGGACAGCGATAATTTCGACATGAAAGATGTCGATCTTTACCCCGGCAGCAGCATCACCAGCTTCGATATAGAAGACAAGGACGAGCAAGGTGGCAAGGTCAGGGTCGGTTTCAAATCCCCCATAGGAGCGGACGAACTGGCCGACTGGTATGAGAAGCAATTGACCGGCAATGATTTCAGGGTGGCACGCGAGGGAACCAGCCTGTCGGGGCAGACCGACGAAGGCGATCCGTTCGCGCTGGCGCTCACCGGATTGTCGGGCAAGGAGACCAAGGGCGTTCTGGAGTTTTCCGAACAGAAATAGGTCAGAGTACAACTGTGGATTTGCATGATTTTACCCGATCGTCCTGATTGTTCAGGGGCCGGCCACCGGAATATGCTATGATCGCCTGAGTGAAAACAGGAGACATGGTCATGCGTCACGGAAAAACTTCGGCAAAAATAATCGCCGCGCTTGCGCTGGCGGGAGCGCCGCTGGCAATCGTTTCCTTTACGGCCACACCGGCTATGGCGCAGTCCACCGGCGTGAAAAGCCTATTGGCCGATGCGTCGGACAGCGCGCTCGACAAACTGTCGCAGCCGGGCGCTTTCTATGCCGACAAGGCGGTGCGGGTGCTGTTGCCCGGTCCGCTGGAAAAGGCAACGAGCATCCTGCGTTTCACCAGCAAGGCGGGGCTGACCAAGGACATTACCAAGACGCTCAACGAGGCGGCCGGTCGGGCGGCTCTCGAAGCCAAACCGCTGTTCCGTTCGGCGATCGACAATCTCACGTTGCAGGACGGAGTCGGGATTGTAACCGGGGGCAATGAGGCTGGCTCGGACTATTTGCGACGCACGTCTGGCGAAGAGCTGGCGGTAAAGGTCCGTCCGCTGGTCGAAAAAGCGCTGACGGAGCTTGGCGCGTACCAGCAGGTTGAAAAGCTCGGATCGATCTCGTCGCTGGCCAGACTTGGCGGGGCTGATATTTCGCGCGATGGTCTCACCGATAGCGTCACCGACCAAGCAATGGATGGCATATTCACCTATATCGGCAATGAGGAAGCCAAGTTCCGCAGCGATCCGCTCGACAAGGGCAAGACTTTGCTCAAGGGTATTTTTTAAGGAAATCAGGTAGTTGTCTGGTATTTTGCGACAATGCAAGCCGGTTAGTCAGTTGCAAAACGCGCAACTGAAATTACTCCATTTTCAATTGAAACCTAATGGCCATGCGACCATTTGCAGCCTGTAAGTTACGCAGGAAAAGAGATGTTTGATAGGCGTTTGTAATAAGGAGAAAATCCATGAAAACGCTTTTCAATATTGTCGCCGCCCTCTCCGTCAGCAGCATCGTGCTGTTCTCGACGGTTCAGGTCTGAGGCAAAAAAGTTACAATCCCGGCTGCCGCATCCTCCTCCCAAAAAGGCGCCGGGATTGGTCCAACGGTCCGGTCCTTTCACCACCCCCTCCCGAGTGAAAGGCCGGACCAGCGGACGATTTCTCCGCTGAACAGGCGAAAATCCTGCTTTCCACTTTTATCCACCATTCCGGCAGGAGTTTTCCACCACTGAATGCCTGTGCTGTGGATAACTTGTGATTATGCTCTAGGTGCGACTCGGCCTGGAGAGTCATATATAGGTCATCGGAAGGCAACCGGACGAACCAGCGATCAGTCAGCAATGACCCGCAGGACAGCCCGGAAACCGGAAGATGGTCGAGACGAGCAGTTTGTTTTTCGCAAGAAGAGGAAAATGATCTCTCGGTCGATGATCGGAGACAGTCCGAAAAGGGAAGGCGCAAGCCGGAACGGATCAGTCTGACGAGGATCATCAGGTGACTGGACCAATTGCGGGTCGGCAACCGAAGCGGATAAGCGCAAGCATATTCGTGGATAACCACTGACCATTAACGCACTGGACCGGAAACCGGACGCCAAACAAGCGGCGACCGGAATCGCAAGAGGAAGGTTGCCCCAACAGAGGCGCAGCGGGAGCTTATCTTCGGGTAAGCTCCCGTTTTTTTTTGGCCGGTTGCGGCGGTTCGATGAGCGGGGGAATCCCGCCCCGCCTTCTTGTCCCGTCGGATAACTCATCCGCTGTCTCCTTATCGTAGATCTGGATATGGCGGCGCAAATCGCCTGAATCGCAAGGAAAACGATCCGACAGGGTCATCTGGACATTGGCGAAAATTCTGTTCCGAGACGGCCTAATAAAGGGAAGGGCGCACGCATTCTCGGGACGGGCAAGGCAAAAAGTCTTCGCTTTTCCTGTTGGCCGTGATGGCGATCACAGCGCTCATGAAAAGACTCGGTTAACAAGATCCTGCGGCATCGATCTGATGAACTATTTCACTCAATACGAAGCTGATGCCGTATCCCGCCCTTTTAGGGTAAACAGGAGAAGTCCGGCGGTTTAGCGACCCGGCCGTCGGGCTTCTTTTGCTGTGCGCGAAAAGCACCGCGCCGCCCTATGCTTCGGACCCCTGCCGATGGTCGGGCAAACGGCTCGAGCCTCTCGCGTTGCGCATTTGATCGATATCCTCAATTACTCTCAGGAAATTTACCGGTTTCGCCATTTGTCCGGTTGGACGTAAAATTCCCGCGTCACGATGAGACAAAAACAGGAGAGAGAGATGTTCAAGTCACAGGTTTCACTTTTTGCCTTGCTCGCCGCGTCGATGACGCCGCTGGCCATCGCGAGCCCGGCACAGGCGCAAAAAACGGTCGTTCAGGACCCGCCGGGCGCCATGTCCAACAAGGACTGGTGGCCGCAGAGCCTCGACCTCGCGGCGCTTCGCCAGCATGAGGCGCAATCCAATCCCTATGGACCGGACTTTGACTATGCGGCCGAGTTCGCCACGCTCGATCTCGCTGCGGTCAAGGAAGATATCCGCAAGGTCCTGACCACGTCTCAGGACTGGTGGCCGGCCGATTATGGCCATTATGGTCCGTTCTTCATCCGCATGGCCTGGCACAGCGCCGGCACCTATCGCGTCGGTGACGGACGCGGCGGCTCGGATGGCGGCGAACAGCGTTTCGAGCCGCTCAACAGCTGGCCCGACAATGTCAGCCTCGACAAGGCGCGGCGTCTGGTCTGGCCAATCAAGCAGAAATATGGCCGGAAATTGTCCTGGGGCGACCTGATGGTGCTGACCGGCAACGTCTCGCTCGAGGATATGGGCTTCAAGACCATCGGTTTCGCCGGCGGCCGTGTCGACGCCTGGCAGCCCGATCTGGTGTTCTGGGGCCCCGAGGCGAAGATGCTGGAGGACAATCGTCGCGACGGCAAAGGCGATCTCAAAGGCTCGCTTGCCGCCACCCAGATGGGCCTGATCTACGTCAATCCGGAAGGGCCAAACGGCAATCATGATCCGATCTCGGCCGCTGCCGATATCCGGCGCGCATTCGGCAATATGGCGATGAATGACGAAGAAACGCTGGCGCTGATCGCCGGTGGCCATACGTTCGGCAAGGCGCATGGCGCGCACAAGCCCGAGGAATGCATGGATGCAGAACCCTCTGCCGCCGGTATCGAAGCACAGGGTCTCGGCTGGGCCAATAAATGCGGCAAGGGCAATGCCGAGGACACGATTACCAGCGGTCTCGAAGGCGCATGGTCGGCCAATCCGATCGCGTTTACCAACCAGTATCTCGACAATCTGTTCGGGTTCGAATGGGTCAAGGCCAAGAGCCCGGCCGGTGCCACGCAGTGGATCCCGAGCGATCCGAACGCCGCCAATATGGTTCCCGACGCGCATATTCCGGGCAAGACCCATGCGCCGATCATGTTCACCACCGATATCGCGATCAAGGAAGACCCCGGTTTCCGCAAGATCGCCGAGCATTGGCACCAGAACCCTGATGAATTCGCGGCGGCCTTCGCCCGCGCCTGGTTCAAGCTGACCCATCGCGATCTTGGGCCCTCGGCCCGCTATCTCGGTGCCGATGCGCCGAGCCAGAGCTTCGTCTGGCAGGATCCGTTGCCGGCGGCTGACTATGCGATGATCGGTGACGCGGATGTCGCGCAGCTGAAGTCGAAAATCCTCGCGTCCGGTCTGACCACGCCCGAACTGGTGCGGACGGCCTGGGCCTCGGCCTCGACCTTCCGGGGCAGCGATATGCGCGGCGGGGCCAATGGTGCGCGGCTGCGGCTGGATCCGCAGCGCGGCTGGGCCGTCAACGACAAGGCGGAACTGACCAAGGTGCTGGGCAAGCTGGAAGCGATCCAGAAGGATTTCAACCGCAGCGCTTCGGGCGGCAAGCAGGTTTCGCTGGCTGACCTGATCGTTCTTGGCGGCAATGCTGCGGTCGAGCAGGCGGCCAGCAAGGCTGGCCACAAGGTCAGCCTGTCGTTCACGCCCGGCCGGGTCGATGCCACGCAGGCTCAGACCGATGCGGCGTCCTTCGCCTATCTCGAGCCCAAGGCCGACGGCTTCCGCAACTATTATGCTTCCGGTGCCGATCTGGCACCAGCGGCGGCTTTGGTCGACAAGGCCGACGCGCTCAATCTGACGGTACCGGAAATGACGGTGCTGGTCGGCGGGCTGCGGACGCTGAACGCCAATGCGGGCAAGTCGTCCCACGGCGTGTTCACCGATAGTCCCGGCCAGCTGAGCAACGACTTTTTCGTCAATCTGCTCGACATGAAGACCAAATGGTCGAAGTCGGGCAAAAATCCCGGATTGTACGAGGGCCGCGACCGCGAGACGGGCGAACTGACCTGGGCCGCGACGCCGGTGGATCTGATTTTCGGATCCAATTCGGAATTGCGGGCGGTTTCGGAAGTATACGCTTCCGATGATGCCGACCAGCAATTTGTCGAAGATTTCGCTGCGGCCTGGACCAAGGTGATGAACGCCGACCGGTTCTAGATCGCTTTCAATGCTGACAAGCCCGGTGGCCGCGTGACCCGCAGCCGCCGGGCTTTTTTATGCGATCATGATTCGACAGGCTCAGCGCGAACGGAATATGATGTGACGTCTAAATCCGGGCCTGCGCGCTCATGACCTCTTTGCCGTCATGGCCAATCACGGCGAGCGTCATCGTCTCGCCTTCCGGTTTGCCGACGAGATAGATCGCGGCATTGGCAAAAGCGGGCGCCTGTCCCCGGAAGGAAAAGCTGGAGAGCCTGTTTGCGCCCAGTTCGCTTGCGGCGAGATTGAGCAACATTGTCGCCATCAGCGGACCTTGCACGACCAGCCCGGGATAGCCTTCGTCCTGCATCGCATAGGGGCGATCATAATGGATGCGGTGGCTGTTGAAGGTCAGGGCGGAATAGCGGAACAGCAGCGGCTCGGTTGGCAGGATTGTCTGCTGCCAGGCCCAGTCGCTGAGGTCTGGCGTTTCGTTGCTGGGCAAAATGGCCGGTTCTGCGATCGTTGCTGGCTCGCGATAGACGATGTTCTGCCGCTCCCTGATCGCCACAAGCTCGCCAACGCGGGTTTCACGATCGACAGCGACGAACACAAGATCACCAGATTTGCCCGATTTCTCGTCTATGCTGGCCACGGTTGACACGCGCGTGATCTCGTCGCCCCGTTGCAGAGGGCAGTCGAACGAGACGCTGCTCGAAGCCCACATCCGCCGGGGCAGGGGGATCGGTGGAAGGAAACCGCCCTTTGCGGGATGACCATCTTCTGCCAGTTCCGCAGTCGGCGTATCGGGCAGGCAAAGGCACCAGTGCAATCCCTGTGGAATGTCGTCCGTGACCGGCTGGTCAATGGTCGCGCAGAATCGTTGAAGAAGTCCCGGCGTGATCACGTCATGGCGCGTCTCGCTCTTGCCGATCCAGTCTGCCCAGTCGGCCATCAATAGCTCCTCGGCAAACCCAGCACATGTTCGGCGACATAGGAGAGGATCATATTGGTGCTGATCGGGGCAACCTGATAGAGCCTTGTCTCGCGGAACTTGCGCTCGACATCATATTCGGCGGCAAAGCCGAAACCGCCGTGCGTCTGGACACAGGCCTCTCCCGCAGCCCAGCTGGCATCGGCGGCGAGCATCTTGGCCATATTGGCTTCCTCACCGCAATTTTCGCCCGCTTCATATTTGCGCAGGCCTTCGTGGACCAGCAGTTCGGCCGCGCGCATCTGCGTATAGGCGCGGGCGATCGGGAATTGCACGCCCTGGTTCTGGCCAATCGGGCGGCCGAACAGGACCCGCTCCTTGGCATAAGCCGTCGCCTTTTCGATGAACCATTTGGCATCGCCGATACATTCCGCCGCGATCAGCAGCCGCTCGGCATTCATGCCGGAGAGGATATAGCGAAAACCATTGCCCTCCTCGCCGATCAGATTGGCGGCGGGCACGCGCATATTGTCGAAGAACAATTCGGTGGTGCTGTGGTTCATCATCGTGTCGATCGGCCGGATCGTCAGGCCGTTGCCCAGCGCCGCGTTCATGTCGACGAGAAAGACCGACAGGCCATCGGTGCGCTTGGCAACCTGGTCGCGCGGTGTGGTGCGCGCCAGCAATAGCATCAGGTCGCTATGCTCGGCGCGACTGGTCCACAGCTTCTGCCCGTTGATGACATAATCATCGCCGTCCCGCTTGGCGGTGGTCTTCAGGGCCAGCGTATCGGTGCCGCTGGTCGGCTCGGTCACGCCGAAGGCCTGCAGCCGCAATTCACCAGTGGCGATCTTTGGCAGATATTGAGACTTTTGTTCGTCCGATCCATGCCGCAACATTGTGCCCATGATATACATTTGCGCGTGCACGGCGCCGCCATTGCAACCCTGCGCCTGGATTTCCTCGAGGATTGCTGCGGCTGCCGAAATCGGCAATCCGGCGCCGCCAAATTCTTCGGGGATCAGGGCGGCGAGATAGCCGGCCTCGCCGAGAGCAGCGACAAAATCGCTCGGATATTCGCGCGCCTTGTCCCGTGCGCGCCAATATTCGCCGGGGAACTTCTGGCAAAGCTTGGCGACTTCGTCCCTTATGTCACTATAATCCTGCATGCATATCTATCCTTAGTTCTCGTCCCCCATGGCAACCCAGCTTTGCTTCGGCAGCGCCTGCAAAAGACAGCGGCACCGGACAGCGTTCTGGCTGCGGTCTTGCGTGATGATTGAAACGAACTTGGCTGGGGAATCAACTGCCAATCATGGCATGGTCGAATCCGTCATCGCGGCCTAACCATTGTCTGCAAGCTTGGCGCATTACCGCCCGCTTCCATCCTACTGCCATGTCATGCGGCGAGTCACAGCAGTGACGACGCTCAGTTTTTGAACACCACAGTCTTGTGACCGTTCAGGAATACCCGGTCGGCCAGATGGTAATGCACCGCTTGCGAGAGGACCCGGCGTTCGATGTCGCGTCCTTTGCTCACCAGCTGTTCGGGCGTATCGGCATGGCTTATCGCTTCCACATCCTGGTGGATGATCGGCCCTTCATCGAGATCTGCGGTTACGTAATGGGCAGTGGCGCCGATCATTTTGACGCCGCGGGCATGGGCCTGATGATAAGGCTTGGCACCCTTGAACCCGGGAAGGAAACTGTGGTGGATATTGATGCAGCGTCCGGACAGAAAGCCGGCAAGATCATCGGAGAGAATCTGCATATAGCGCGCCAGGACAACCAGTTCCGCTCCGCTGTCGATGACCAGTTGCTTGATCTGCGCTTCTTGTTCCAGCTTGGTGTCTTTCGTGACCGGGAGATGATAGAAGGGCACATCCTCGATCAGCGAAATTTTCAGCGCGTCGCGCGGATGATTGCAGACAATGCCTACAATCTCCATCGGCAATTCCCCGATCCGATACCGGTAGAGCAGGTCGATCAGGCAATGGTCGAATTTGGACACCATCACGACGACTTTGGTCCGTTCCATGCTGTTTCGCAATTTCCACTCCACCTGTTTTTCCGCGGCAAACGCCTGCATCGCGTCGGAGATGGCGCCGAGCGCCGGACCTTCGGCCAGGTCAAAGACAACGCGCATGAAGAAATGGGCGGTCTCGCTATCATTGAACTGTTGCGAATCGACTATATTGCCGCCGTTGTCGGCCAGTATCTTGGCGACACTCGCCACGAGACCGGGCTGGTCCGGGCAGGATAAAGTCAAAATCTGTTTTTCGGTCGACATAGCGTTTCTTTCAATCCCGGGGCTGGGCGGGGTACATGCGATTTATGGCTGGGTGTTGCCAGACATTTATTGAAAAAGGATGGTAACTGCCTCTAGCCAGTCGTGGTGCGTCCGGACAACGGTAAAAATGCCAATGACCAATCGGTGATTTCCTTCTGGCAAAGGGCCAGAGATAGCGCCCCTCCGATCCAGAAGCTTTATCTGTCCAGCAATTGCCAGTTGCCGGGAGCTTTGTCTTGCGAACAGCCACGGGTGGGGACTACAATTGTGATCAACAGGTCGATAATGAGGAAATGAATATATGAAAACCCGCGCAGCCGTAGCCTTTGAAGCCAAAAAGCCACTCGAGATCGTCGAGCTTGATCTGGAGGGTCCGAAGGCGGGCGAAGTGCTGGTCGAGATCATGGCAACGGGCATTTGTCACACCGATGCCTATACGCTCGACGGACTGGACAGCGAGGGAAAATTCCCCAGCGTGCTCGGCCATGAAGGCGCCGGTATCGTCCGCGAAGTCGGTGCTGGCGTTACCTCGGTAGCGCCCGACGATCACGTGATCCCGCTCTACACGCCGGAATGCCGCCAGTGCAAAAGCTGCCTGTCGGGAAAGACCAACCTGTGCACCGCGATCCGCGCAACCCAGGGGCAGGGCCTGATGCCGGACGGCACCAGCCGCATGTCCTACAAGGGCGAAGCGATCTATCACTATATGGGCTGCTCGACCTTCTCCAACTTCATCGTCGTGCCGGAAATCGCGGTTGCGAAAATCCGCACCGACGCGCCTTTCAACACCAGCTGCTACATCGGTTGCGGTGTCACCACCGGTGTCGGCGCGGTGACCAACACGGCGAAAGTGGAGCCGGGTTCCAATGTCATCGTCTTCGGTCTCGGCGGTATCGGCCTCAACGTGCTGCAGGGCGCGCGGATGGTAGGCGCGGACAAGATCATCGGCGTCGATATCAACGACGACCGCGAGGAATGGGGCAAGAAGTTCGGCATGACCCATTTCGTCAACCCGACCAAGATCAAGGGTGACATCGTCGAGCATCTGGTGGCGCTGACCGACGGTGGCGCGGATTATACGTTCGACTGCACCGGCAATACCGACGTCATGCGTCAGGCGCTGGAAGCCTGTCATCGCGGCTGGGGCGAGAGTATCATCATCGGCGTCGCGGAAGCTGGCAAGGAAATCGCGACGCGCCCGTTCCAGCTGGTTACCGGACGGGTCTGGAAAGGCACGGCCTTCGGCGGCGCGCGCGGCCGGACCGATGTCCCGAAGATCGTCGACTGGTATGTCAACGGCAAGATCGAGATCGACCCGATGATCACCCACACGCTGTCGCTGGAAGAGATCAACAAGGGCTTCGACCTGATGCACGCTGGCGAAAGCATCCGTAGCGTGGTGGTCTTTTGATGGAGACCGTCTCCACCAACAGAAGTTTCGCCGGAACGCAGGGGGTCTATTCCCATGCGTCCGCCGAAACGGGCACGGAGATGACTTTCGCGGTCTATGTGCCTGATCAGGAAAAGGGCGCGAAACTGCCGGTTGTCTGGTATTTGTCCGGCCTGACCTGTACCCACGCCAATGTCATGGAAAAGGGCGAATATCGCCGGGCGGCCAGCGAACTGGGCCTGATCATCGTCGCGCCGGACACGTCGCCGCGCGGCGAAGGCGTGCCCGATGACGAGGCCTATGACATGGGACAGGGCGCCGGCTTCTACGTCGACGCCACCGAAGAGCCATGGGCGAAACATTTTCGCATGCGCAGCTATCTCGAGAAAGAATTGCCCGCGTTGATCGCGAAGGAATTTCCGGCCGATATGGAAAAACAAGCCATATTCGGGCACAGCATGGGCGGCCATGGCGCGCTGACCATCGCGCTGCGCAATCCGGACCGCTATAAAAGCGTGTCGGCCTTTGCGCCGATTGTTTCGCCGCTCAACTGCCCCTGGGGTGAAAAAGCGCTGGGGGGCTATCTGGGCAGCGATCAACAGACATGGCGCGAATATGACACCTGCGCCCTGATCGAAGATGGTGCGCGCGTTGCCGACATCCTGGTCGATCAGGGAACGAGCGACAATTTCCTAGAGGAACAGCTGAAGCCGCAACTCTTGGCGGAAGCCTGCGACAAAGCGGGCATAAAGCTCAGCCTGAATATGCGCGAAGGCTATGACCACAGCTATTATTTCATCTCCACCTTTATGGAAGGCCATCTGCGCTGGCACGCCGAACGGCTGGGTGCCCGATAGCCGCAGCCTTCCAACATAAAAATATTCTCACAAAAGGATGATTGAATTGCAGCAGCTGGAATTACAAAAAACCCTGGATCAGGCGCTGGCCGACCAGCAGGTGGCTGGCGCGGTTGCCATGATTGGCAATGCCGATACGGTGCTTGCATCGGCCGAAGCGGGTTTTTCTGACCCCGCTACCGGCAAGCCGATGGCGCTGGATGGTATCTTCCAGATCGCGTCGATGACCAAGGCGATCACATCGGTGGCTGCGATGCAACTGGTCGAACGCGGCCTGCTGTCGCTGGACGAGCCGATTGACCCGGTCCTGCCCGAACTGGCCAACCCCGATGTGCTGACCGGCTTTGACGGGGACGGCAAGGCGATAGTGGAACCCGCGAAAACCGCGATCACGCTCCGGCATCTGCTCACCCATACATCCGGTATGGGCTATGCGTTCACCAGAGCGGATATGGCCAAAGCGCAGGGCAAGGTCGCTCCCGCCAGCATCGCCAGTATTACGACGCCGCTGATGTTCGAACCGGGAACCGACTGGCTCTACGGCGTGAGTACCGACTGGGTCGGTCGCGCGGTCGAGGCCGCCAGCGGCCAGACGCTCGGCGCCTATATGGAGGAGCATATTTTCGCGCCCCTGGCGATGCAGGACACAGGCTTTGCCGTTGCACCGGACAAGATCGAGCGCCGGGTACCGCTGCTCTCCCGCCAGGCCGGTGGTCTGGTTCCCTTTCCCCTCGAAATCGGTGGCGGTGATGCGGCGGAATATCAGTCTGGCGGCGGCGGGCTCTATTCGACGGCGGCGGACTATATGCGTTTCATGCGGATGATCCTGAACCGTGGCTCGCTCGACGGTGCCCGGATCATCAGCGCCGAGACCGTGGCGGCCATGTCGAAAAACCAGATTGGCGGGATGAAAGCGGGACAGATGGAGAGCGTGGTGCCGCTGCTTGCCAACTCCTTCGACGCTTTTCCCGACATGCATTGCGGGTGGGGCCTCGGCTTTCTGATCAATCCGGAAGAGGGGCCAAATGGCCGTGCGGCCGGGAGCCTGACCTGGGCCGGGCTGACCAACTGCTATTACTGGATCGATCCCGCGAGCAATATCGCAGGCCTGGTGTTGATGCAGTTTCTCCCTTTTGCGGACCCGGACGCCCTGCATGTTCTGGCAGAGGTGGAATCGGCGGCTTATCAGCGGACATAATATCTTCCGCTTTGGTTTGATGGTCGGTCAATTCCGCTATAGTGGAGGCGGCCCGCCCCATTTGGAGATTTGACCATGACCACAGCATCGCGACCGCCATCGATCGGCAATGCCGAACGCAAGCAGCGGCTGGACACTCTGCGCCAGACCATGTCCGCAAACGGCCTTGATGCGATCCTGATCACCCCGGGCAGCAACATGCGCTATTTCTTCGCCGAGGCCTTCTATGAGAGCGAACGCTTTGTCGGGATATTGCTCACGGCGGACCGCACTATCTTCATCTGCCCGAAATTCGAGGAATCCGCGATCTGCGCCAAATTCCCGATGGCCTCGGAAATGGCCTTCTGGGAAGAGCATGAATGCCCTTTCGCGCTGATCGCGTCCCTATTGGCGGAAACGGGATACCAGCGATGCGCGCTCGATCCGGAATGTTCCTACGGCCACGCCGCGCGCCTGTTCGATGCGCTGGTGCAGCTGGAAAGGCCGGTCCTCTGTGGCTCTGCAGCTGATGTCATCGCGCCGCTGCGCGCGATAAAATCACAGGCCGAGATCGACCTGATGATCCATGCGATGCAGCTCACGCTGTCAGTGCATCAAAAGATTTTTGAATGGATCAGACCGGGCATGAAGGCGAGCGAAGTGATCGCCGAAATCGACCGTCTGCACCGCGCTGGCGGCGCCGATGGCGGCAACAGCTTTTGCGCGGTCCAGTTCGGCGAAGCGACCTCCCACCCGCACGGCGTCCCGGGCGACCCGGCGCTGCAGAAGGGCGAGCTGATCCTGATCGACACCGGCTGCACGATCGACGGCTATAATAGCGACATCACCCGCACCTATGCCCTGTCGAAACTGGACAGCGAGATCGAACGGCTCTGGCACGTGGAGAAAGAGGCGCAGCAGGCCGCCTTCGACCGCGCCGCCATCGGCACGCCCTGCGAAGACGTCGACAAGGCCGCCCGCGATATGCTGGTCAGCCACGGCCTCGGTCCCGACTATGACCTGCCGGGGCTTCCCCACCGCACCGGCCACGGCATCGGGCTGGATATCCACGAAGGCCCCTATCTGGTGAAGGGCGACCAGACACCGCTGGCGGCGGGCATGTGCTTTTCCAACGAACCGATGATCGTTGTGCCTGGGCAATATGGCATAAGGCTGGAAGACCATTTCTATATGACAGCGTCCGGGCCGCAATGGTTTACCCGGCCGCAAGCGGATATTTATCGGCCGTTCGGCTAGGGTGACGGGTTCGCGACCGGCCTTGCGATGCGGGAGCGGCAGTGTCGTCTATCAACATGGAGGGATGATCGCAGATGCGCTATTTTCTGGATACGGAGTTCAACGGCTTTTGCGGTGACCTCATTTCCATTGCCCTGGTCCCCGAAGAGGAAGGTCGGGCTGCCTTCTATGCGGCAGTCGAATGTACCAACCCGACCCAATGGGTTGTCGAACATGTCATCCCGGTTCTGGATATAGAGCCGGTGCCGCGTGACCGTGTCTCGGACCTGTTCGCGGACTATCTGGGCGATGATCCCGAACCGGTCCTGGTCGCAGACTGGCCCGAAGATATTTCCCACGCGGCGCGGTTGCTGGTCATCGGCCCGGGCCTGATGAAACCGGTGCGCAACATTCGGTTTCTATTGGTTGATGCCGAACTTGTCAGCTCAGGCGAAACCAGCGCGGTGCCGCACAATGCCCTACAGGATGCGGTGCGGCTGCGCGCCGACGTGCTCGCCTATGAAGAACGACGGGCGATCTAGCTTTCCGGAATCCGCCGGCGGATATCTGCCACCCAGTGGCGTGTAAAGGCAGCTCCATCTTAATCCACCGGCCCTCCTGCCGTAAACGTCCCTGTGAAGGCCCGTTTCGGAAATATTTCATCTTCTGTTTACTCGGGTCAGGTAAATCTGAACGAAATTTGGCTCGAGCGAAAAGGATATTGCGGGTTGCTGCTGTTCCAAAACAAGATTCTCGAGATGATAGCTACGGGCGTCTCACTGGATGTAACGGTGGAGCGGTTGTGTCTGGAACTCGAGCTTCTATTGCCAGGCGTGGCATGTTCCGTCTTGCGGGTAGAGGATAACGGAACGCTTTATCCGCTAGCCGCACCCAGCCTGCCGGAAAAGCTGTCGAAAGAGATCGACGGCTTGATGATCGGCCCGAATGTCGGTTCCTGTGGCAGCGCAGCCTATCTGGGCGAAGCGGTGGTGGTAACCGATATTGACAATGATCCCCGGTGGGCAGCGTTCCGGGAACATGTTCTGCCACACGGTTTCAAGGCTTGCTGGTCGGTGCCGATCTTTAACGCCGAAGGCGTGGTATTCGGAACTTTTGCATTATATTTCAAGCAAAGGCGGATGCCGCGCGCCCGCGAGAAACAGCTAGTCAGCGCCAGCATCCACCTTTGCGCCATTGCGCTCGAAGGGCATTATCGGGTGCTGGAGCGGGAACGGCGAGCGTCGATTGACGCCCTTACCCAGTTGCCAAACAGATCGGGATTTGACGCGGCACTGAGCCGCCTGTCCTGTGAGAAACCGGGTAGCTGGGCTTTGCTGGTGGTCGATGTCGACAATCTCAAGATGATCAATGATACGTTCGGCCATCAGGCCGGCGACGAGTTGCTGCAAAGAGTCGCAGAGCGGATCCGCACCAGTGTCCTGCCCGATCACGCATTCCGGCTGGGCGGCGACGAATTTGCCGTCATTCTGCAGGAAGCCGGGGCGGTCGCTGACCTTAGCGGAACTGCTTCGCACATTCTCGATGCGGTAGGTGTTGTTACCAGTTGCAGTGGACATATGATCCAGCCGCGAGCGACAATCGGCGGCGCGGCGCTTTCTCCCGGCGACCAGGATGCGGAAACAGTGCACCGCCACGCCGATTTCGCACTCTATCATGCCAAGGAAACGGGGCGGGGCGGCTTTGTCCGCTACTGGCCCGGTATCGGTACGGCGATCAAGCGAAGGATCGAGGTAATCCAGGATGTCGATGTCGCGCTGGATGAAGGGCGGATCGAGGCCTATTATCAGCCGGTAGTCCGGATCGACACCGGCGAGATCGTCGGTATGGAAGCGCTTTGCCGGCTACGCAGGCCCGGCGGCAATATCGTTTCCGCGGGGTCTTTTCATCAGGCAACAACGGATGTCGACGTCGCCGCCAAGCTGACCGAGGGCATGCTGGCGCTGGTAGCTGCCGATGTCCGTACATGGCTGGAATGCGGGATTCCCTTCCAGCATGTCGGGATCAATATCTCTTCAGCCGATTTCCATAGCGGCACGCTTTACGAACGCATCAAGACGGCTTTCGGTCGCGAGAATGTGCCATTGAAACATGTCGTGCTGGAAGTGACAGAATCGGTCTATCTCGGACAGAATGAACCGGTTGTCGCGCAGGAGATCAAGGCGCTGCGCGCCCATGGTCTGCGTATAGCACTGGATGATTTCGGCACCGGCTTCGCCTCGCTTACGCATTTGCTGACGGTGCCGGTCGATATCATCAAGATCGACAGGTCCTTTGTCAGCCAGTTGCGCGTGGCGGACAGGGGAATGGCGATCATCGAAGGGCTGCTCAATATTGCGCGAAAGCTTGACATAAAGGTGATCGCAGAAGGGATCGAGACCGAAGGCCAGGCCGAACTTCTGCAGGAAATCGGCTGCGCACTGGGGCAGGGCTATCTATATTCTGCCGCCGTTCCGCGCGAAAGCGCGACCGCATTGCTGCTGGAACATGCACAGCAGATCGCGGGGGCGAAACCAGCGCCGATATTTGGCATGCCAAAACGCACCGTCGCTGGGCAGGATGGGGCGGATCATTCGCTCAAGGTGAAGAAGGGGCTGAGGGCCGTTTCCTGAGACAGTCGCGGACATTAGAGGCCGGCTGCTGAACAGCCTGAATTGCGACGATATTCCTTGAATCGCTCTCGGAACCGACATTGCGTCTGAATCCCCGACCTGTTTCACGCTGCAATATTCTACGCTTGTGCAATCGCCTATACGCCTTTCCCACAATCCGGGCATAGCTGCATGGAGTGCGTCGTCCGCTTCCTTGGCTGCTTTACCGGCGCCGGCTCTTGGATGGGGCCCTTCGAGAATTGAGCCCGGTTTCAAGCAGGCGAGCATTCACTATCACCACAAAACCGAAAAAGATTTCCGGAAGGCGGCCGTGGGAGAGCTCAGGCACCGGGGTGACGCCGCGCACAAAGCCGTAACGCACATCGCGAAAGGCAAGGTCGAAGGAAAGATTGTCGTCCGGATGTCGTGACCGATTCAGAAGGTGCTGTTGAATGCGCCGCCATCAAGCAGAATATTCTGGCCGACGACAAAACCGGCATGCTGCGAACATAGCCAGGCGCAGGCTGCTCCGAATTCCTCCGACGTGCCATAGCGACCGGCGGGGATGTCCCGGAAACGGTCCTGACGGATGTCATCCAGGCCCTTGTTCTGTGCCTGAGCCGCCATGTTGTCGAGCGAGATTGTACGGTCCGTCGCGTGCAGGCCCGGCAACAGGTTGTTGATGGTTACGCCAGAACCGGCCACCTGGCGCGCCGTGCCGGCGACATAGCCGGTGAGACCCGCACGGGCCGAGTTGGAAAGGCCGAGAATCGGAATCGGCGATTTCACACTGACGCTGGTGATATTGACCACTCTGCCCCAGCCCTTGTCGATCATCGCGGGCAACAGAGCCTTGATCAGCGCGATGGGCGCGAGCATATTCGCGTCCAGGGCTGCAATAAAGTCCTCACGGTTCCAGTCGCTCCACATGCCGGGCGGGGGGCCGCCGGCATTGTTCACCAGAATATCGACGCCTTGGGCGGCTGACAGTAACGTCTGCTGCCCTGCCTCGGTTGTAACGTCCGCGGCTATAGCCTCCACCTCGACGCCATAAGTCTCGCGAATGGCTTGCGCGGTTTCCCCGAGCACGTCCGCGCTCCGGGCATTGATGATCAGGTCAACGCCTTCAGTCGCCAGAGCCTCTGCACAGCCGCGGCCCAATCCTTTTGACGATGCACAAACGAGGGCGCGTTTGCCCTTTATTCCCATATCCATATTATAATCTCCAGCTTTGCAAGCCCATGCCGATCAAGCCGTATCCTCGTAGCTTTCCCGCGATTCTCGCTTCAGAATTTTGCCGCTAGCATTTTTTACCAGGCTTTCGGCGAAAATATCTATTTCGCGGGCGCTTATAGCCTGCGAGATTTTTCCTGCAATAAATGTGGATATCTTCGAGCCGGACCGATGTGCCATCGTTCAATATAATTCCCGCTGAAACAGCCTCGGTCCAATTTTCATGAGCTACACCAAGACCAGCAGGTTGGGTCCCGCCGACAAACAATCGCGGCCGATCGCCCGAACCTGAGCGGCAACGCATGTGTCTGGAAAATGCGCACATCAAAATGCGCAGGTAGGGGCACAATGGGGGATTCTGGTTTCTCAACCACATGTTGGAACGTCCTCAAAGTCGAGGAAGACCGTGGTTATTGGTTGGGAGAAATGTTTAATTGGTCGGGACGAGAGGATTCGAACCTCCGACCCCCACACCCCCAGTGTGATGCGCTACCAGGCTGCGCTACGTCCCGACCGAGGCTGCGCATATATGGAGGTCGGCGGTGCTTGGCAAGTCGTTTGCGTCATGCGTGCCACCTTTCCGGATTACAGATTTCGTTGCACCTGTGACAAGCCCGTGATAGGCGCGCGCAACATTTGGGGCGGCTGTTCCGGGACTTGAAACAAGAACCCGGGCATCACACATGAACATTGCAACAACCGGGACGAATTCATGACATCAATCACTATATTATCTGCAGCAGCTGGCGCCGGCGGGGCCGGAGGATTTCTGATATCGATCATGCCGCTGGTGCTTATTTTTGCGGTTTTCTATTTTCTGCTCATTCGTCCGCAGCAGAAGAAGATGAAAGAGCATCAGGAAAAGGTCGGTTCGGTCAAGAAGAATGACGAAGTCGTGACCGGCGGCGGACTGGTCGGCAAAGCGGTCAAGGTTGACGATGAATATGTTGAAGTCGAAATCGCCAATGGCGTCCGCGTCAAGGCGATCAAGGCCACTCTGACGGATGTTATGCCACGCGGCGGCGCCAAACCTGCGAACGACTGATCGCGGTGATATAGAAAGTTAGTTTCGATGCTCGATTTCCCGCGCTGGAAAGTCATTTCCATTTCCCTGTTGCTGGCCTTTGGCGTGCTGATGTCCATTCCCAGCCTGCTGGGTGAAAATGGCCGGCAATATTGGCCGAGCTTTCTGCCGAATGAAACGATCAACCTGGGACTGGATCTTCAGGGCGGCAGCCATATTCTGCTGGAAGCGGACCCGGCCGATGTCGCGACCGCCCGGCTTGAAACGATGGAAGAATCGGTGCGCGCGGAAATGCGCCGCGCCGAGCCGCGGATCGGCATCGGCGATATTTCCCGGCGCGATGGCGTGTTGAGCTTCATGGTGCGCGACAGCACCCAGGTCGATGCCGCGCGCGACGCGATTGTTCCGCTTACCACCGGTGCCGGTCTGACCGGCCAGCGCGACTGGGATATCGAGGTGCGCGACGACACACGCTTTGTCCTGACGCCGACCGCTGCGGGTCTGGAAAGCGCCGTCGAGAATGCGATGGAAACGGCAACCGACGTGATCCGCCGCCGGATCGATGAAATGGGTACGCGCGAGCCGACGATCATTCGCCAGGGTGATAACCGGATCGTGGTGCAGGTGCCGGGTCTCGATGATCCCGAAGCGCTGAAAGCCTTGCTCGGACAGACGGCAAAGCTGGAATTCAAACTGGTCGATTTCGAGGCCGATCCCAATATGGTCGCCGCCGGCCGCGCGCCCGTTGGCAGCCAGATTTTCCCCTATCCCGATAATCCGTCCGGATTGCCCAATATCGCAGTCAAGCGTCTCGGCGGGATCAGTGGCGACAAGCTCACCGATGCGGGGCAGGGCTTCGACCAGCAGACCAACGCGCCGGTGGTCAATATCACCTTCGACAGCGAGGGCGGCGCCAAATTTGCCCGGCTGACGCAGAATAATGTCGGCCGTCCCTTTGCCATCATTCTGGACGGACAGGTGCTGTCCGCCCCCAATATCAATGAACCGATCCTTGGCGGTTCGGCCCAGATTTCAGGCAATTTTTCAGTCGAGAGTGCAAACCAGCTGGCGATTGCACTGCGCTCCGGTGCGCTGCCGGTCGAGCTGAAGATCGTCGAGGAGCGCACCGTCGGTCCCGATCTCGGCAAGGATTCGATCGACAAGGGCACGATTGCCGCGATTATCGGTACGGTCGCTGTGCTGACCTTCATGGTGGTCACCTATGGCCGCTTTGGCATGTATGCCAATATCGCGCTGGCATTGAACCTGTTCATCATCATCGGCGTTATGGCGATGTTCAACGCGACGTTGACGCTGCCGGGTATTGCGGGCTTCGTGCTGACCGTCGGTTCGGCGGTGGACGCGAATGTGCTGATCAATGAACGAATACGCGAAGAGCGAAAACGGGGCAGGCGTGTCATCCAGGCGATTGAAGTCGGCTACAAGGAAGCCTCGCGGGCCATTCTGGACGCTAACGTGACCAACGTCATTGCCGGTGTGCTGCTGTTCATGTTCGGCTCCGGACCGGTGAAAGGCTTTGCGGTTGTGCTGATGATCGGCATCATCTCGTCCGTATTCACTGCCGTGGTTGTCACCCGCATGTTCGTGGCGCTCTGGGCCAGAAGAGCCCGGCCGCAGGAGTTGATCATATGAAATTGCTGAAACTCGTACCTGACGACACCAATTTCAGGTTTCTGAAATGGCGCAATATCGCGATGGCGTTCAGCATTTTGACGATCATCGCCTCGATTGGCCTGGTCGCGGCCAAGGGCCTCAACTTTGGCGTCGACTTTATCGGCGGCCAGATGATCCAGGCAACCTTTACCGAGACCGAAACGGCACCGATCACCGAATTGCGGGAAAGCGTCGGCGCGCTTGGCTATGGCGAAGCGACGATCCAGCGCTTTGGCGATGCCAATGAAGTGTCGATTCGCATGCGTCTGCCCGCTGAAGCCGAATCGCGCCCGGAAGCGGCCAATGAAATGACCGAAAAGATCGTTGCTGCGATCAAGGCGGACCATCCCGATGTCCGCATCGATGGCGTCGAGTCCGTGTCCGGCAAGGTGTCGTCGGAACTGTTTGAAACCGGGGCCTATTCCCTGCTTTTCGCGATTATCGCAATTTCCATCTATATCTGGATCCGGTTCGAATGGCAGTTCGGTGTCGGTGCGCTCTTTGCACTGGTGCACGATGTCGCGCTCACCTTCGGTCTGTTCGCGCTGACGCAGATGGAGTTCAACCTCAATATCGTTGCCGCGCTGCTGACAATCATCGGCTATTCGCTCAACGACACGATCGTGGTGTTCGACCGTATCCGCGAGAATCTGAAGAAATATCGCAAGATGGACATCATCGGCCTGCTTGACCTGTCGGTGAACGAAACCCTGGCCCGGACCGTGATGACCAGCTTGACCATGCTGATCGCGCTGGGTGCCCTGATCCTGTCGGGTCCCGATGTGATCTTCGGCTTTTCCGTGGCGATGTTCTTCGGCGTGTTCGTCGGCACATACAGCTCGATCTATATGGCAGCCCCGATCCTGATCTGGCTCAAGGTTGGCCCGGATACATTTGTCCCGGCCGAGCAGGATAATCCGGCAGCGGAAAAAGTGGGCGGTCCGGAACAGATTGGCTGATCCTTGGTAGAGCTGCGCAAGGATGTCGAGTTTGCCGGCCCGATCATCACTGGCTTTACGGCCAGTGGTTTCAAGAGCGGTGACCGGCGGTTTGAACAGGGCCTGCTGATCTCGCCCGAACAGGTCATTGGCTGGGAAGGATCGGCGCTCGATAGCCTCAATCTCGCAGAGATATTGTCCAGTCTCAACCTGTCGCCGCGACCGGAATTCCTGTTGCTGGGCAGTGGCCCTGCCATGTTGCAACCGCCGGCTGCGTTCCGGCGGGAAGTGGAAGCCGCCGGCATGGGGCTGGAGGTCATGGACAGCCGCGCTGCGGCGCGGACCTGGGGCGTATTGCGGGCCGAGGAACGCTGGATCATCGGCGCGCTTCTTCCGCTCGCCTAGGTCCTGCCCGCCGCCTGACCCAGGATTTCCAGCAATTGATCGCCGTTATTCTGCCAGCTGAACCGGCTGACCGACGAACGGACGATGTCCTGCGCCGGCGGAGCGGCGAGAACGGCCCTGGCGGCCGCTACAATGGCCTCGACACTCTGGTCGACGATCCGGCCGGATTCCGGGCTGGTCACCAGTTCACGCGCGCCGCCGGCTTCACTGATGATGACAGGCGTACCGCAGGCCAGTGCCTCAACCCAGGCATTGGCGAGCCCTTCGGACTTTGACACCAGAATAGCGATATCGGCAGCGGCGGTCAGTTGTGGCAGCTGTTCGTGCGGCACGCTGCCGAGAAAACGGACGCGGCCGGTGACGCCGAGCTGATCGGCAAGGGCGCGGTAATTTTGTTCTTCTTCGCCTGCTCCGGCGAGCAGCAGCTCTGCATCGGGAATATGACGCAGGGCGCGGATTACCAGATCCTGGCTCTTGCGCTTGATCAGAGCGCCGGTGGAGATGAACAGTGGCCCGTTGACACCAAGCTGCCGCTTCGCAGCAACCCTGTCGACCGGTACAAACTTGTCCTGATCCAGTCCGGTATAATGGACGGAAATCTTGCCTCCAGCCATTCCAAGGGCGAGCATATCCTGCTTCAGTGCCCCGGATACCGCCAGCAAGGCGCTGGCCTTTTCCGCTGCCTGCAATAGCTGAACGCGGCATTTCGGATCGCTTCCCCAGTGGTGGATATCCGCGCCGCGCGCCTTGATTGTGAAGGGAATGCCGAGCGCCTCGGCAATGCGCATGGCCGCTGGTCCGTCGGGATAGAAAAACTCGGCGTCAACGATGTCAAACGGGGTTTTTTCGTGCAGCTTTTTTACCAGCGGCAGGACTGCCTTGGTGATACGGCCCGGATTATAGCGGCCGCCTATCCTCGGAATCAGCCGGAAGCAGGGGCGATGCACGTCGAGTCCGCGCCACATTTCATGATCCGGCAATTTTTCCAGCGACCGATATTGGGCAAGCCGGTTCAGCGGCCATGGCGGTATCCCGACCGGATTGACAACCGTCACGCTGGCTTCCGGTCGGCGCGCCAGTTCTGCCGTCTGCCGTTCGACAAATATTCCGAAATTCGGTGCTGCCGCGTTCGGGAATAATGTCGACAGGGTCAGAATGCGGAGCGGCTCGGTCATGGCAAATATTCTCGCACCCGGTTCCTAAAGCTCTCTTACCAGCCGCACCGCGACGCCGATCCATTCCGGATCGCTGACAATCTGCTGACGCGCGCCGCTGCCGAGAGGCAGGATTTGCAACTTGTTGTCCTGGCGACCGATCAGACGGCCGAAGAGATAGCGCCCGGCGGGGCGAGGGACCAGCACATCGCGGTTGAGCGCACCGCCAAACTGGTCCGGGCTGCGTCGCGACAGCCAGACATCGTCGCCGGTGCGATAGTCGCCGACGCTGCTCTTGACCCGCAGCGCCACCATCGCCGGTTCGATCGCGGGCTGATAGATATGTTCGACCTTGCCCAGAGCGTGCGCGCCCTTGTGGTCCAGAACAGCAGCCACGGGCAGTTCCTCCTGATCGGGCAGGGACAGAAGCGTGGCGCTGTCGACGCCCAGCGCATCGGCTATCCGGTTCAGCCAGCCGAGCGACAGGGTCCGCGTGCCGGTCTCGAGCCGGCCGATGGTCTGCGCCGTGGTCGGCGGTTCACACCTGCCAGCAACATCGTCCAGCGTCAGTCCCTTGGCCTTGCGAACCTCTCTGATACGGCTGATCATATAAATCTCCAAACCTATATGGTTTTATCCTTTCCTACAATATTGCCAAAATGGCAAGAGGGTTGCAAGCCAAAGAGGAGATTATATGTCCGCCAGCAGAACCAGAAGAGACAAATCATTATCCGGTCCGCGTCTGCTTGCCGAACGGGCGCTGCCGCAGGATGGCGAGGAACGGAAGGGACGCGAAGCGCCGCGCAGGCGGGTGCGAAGTGTCACGGTCAATCTCGCTGAATCGCCTCTGGGCTGGCTGCACGCGAGAGGCCATTTGTCCGACCGCCAGTTCGACGCGGGAGAAAAGCTGCGGGCCGACTGGGAACGCGCCAATCTGGCACCGAGTGTGACGATGCGCTGGGATGCCGCGCCGGTTGCCGGCGGCAAGCGTGGGGCACCGCAAATATTGAACGAGACCGAAGCCCAGCTCGCAGCCAGATTGCGCTTCGAAAAGGCCATGAACGATCTGGGAAGCGACCTGTCGGACATCGCCTGGCGGATCATCTGTGGCGGCGAGGGGGTGCCGGTGGCGGAGAAACGTCTCGGCTGGCCGGCGCGGTCCGGCAAACTGGTGCTGAGAATCGCGCTGGACCGGCTGGCAGGATATTATCGGTTGCCGGGGTGATCAGCTGCCAGCCAGACGCTCGACTTCTTCCGCCAGTTCCAGCCACCGCATTTCGGCCTCGTCTTTTTCCTCGATCAGGGCGCTATTCTCTTTGGTTAACGCCTCGAAACGCGGAAAGTCCCGGGTGTAGAGGTCGGGATCGGCAAGCAGCTGTTCAATTTCTCCCATGCGTTTGTCGATCGCTTCGATTCGCGCTGGCAGAAGGTCATAGTCCCGCTGGTCCTTGTAGCTCAGCTTTTTGCTGGAACTCGCGTTTCTGGCGTTGTCGCTGCTGCTTTTCTGGACCGGTTTCGGCGCCGATTTCGGGGTCCGGGTTGGGGGTTTGCGCCGGGCTTCCCATTCGGCATAGCCGCCGGCGACAATGTCGACGGTTCCGCTGCCATCCAGGCCGAGTGTCACGGTCACCGTCCGATCGAGAAAATCGCGGTCATGGCTGACCAGCAGCACTGTGCCTTCATAATCGGCGATCACTTCCTGCAGGAGATCGAGCGTTTCGAGGTCGAGATCGTTAGTCGGTTCGTCGAGCACCAGCAGGTTGGACATTCGCGCAAATTCCCGCGCCAGCAGTAGCCGCGACTGTTCGCCGCCCGACAAGGTGCCGACTTTGGCGTCGATCAGTGACGGCGCAAAGAGAAATTCCTTGAGATAGCCCTGCACATGTTTCTTGTCGCCGCGCACATCCACCCAGTCGCTGCCGTCGGCGAGCACGTCGCGGACAGACTTGTTGCCTTCGAGCAGGCTGCGTTGCTGGTCAATGAACACGCCGTTGAGTGTCTTGGCGAGAGTGACGGTGCCGCTATCCGGCTCCAGTTCTCCGGTCAGCATCTTCAGCAATGTCGTCTTGCCCGCACCATTGGCGCCAACGATACCGATCCGGTCCCCGCGCTGGATGCGCAGAGAGAAGTCGCGGATGATCTGGCGTTTGTTTTCGCCTTCGCCAAAGGATTTCGAAATATGCTCTGCGGTGATGACCGATTTTGTCCGGCTGTCGTCATTCTGGATCTTGAGATTGGCGGTGCCCGCAGGGCCGATCATCGCGGCGCGCGCAGCACGCATTTCCCACAGTTTCTCAAGCCGTCCCTGATTGCGCTTGCGGCGTGCGGTCACGCCGCGTTCGAGCCAGCGCGCTTCGAGCTTCAGCTTGGCGTCGATCTTGCTGGCGGCTTGGGCTTCATCCGCGTGAATTTTCTCCATCCACGCATCATAGCCGCCGAATCCGACTTCCTGCCGCCGCAAGGCGCCGCGATCTAGCCAGATTGTCTGTTTGGTCAGACGGGTCAGAAAGGTCCTGTCATGCGAAATCGTAATGAATGCGCCCTTGTATCGCCCCAGCCAGTCTTCCAGCCAGTCAATCGCGCCGAGATCGAGATGGTTGGTCGGCTCATCCAGCAGCAAGAGGTCGGGATCGGACGCCAGTGCGCGGCAGATCGCCGCGCGGCGTTTCTCGCCACCGCTGGCTTTCGCAGCCCCCTTGGAAAGATCGGTGCCCAGTTGATCCGCTATGGCCTCCACTTCGTGCAGGGCAGGGCCTTGCTCGCCCGATACGGCAAAGTCGCGCAGGGTTTCGAACCGGGTAAAATCCGGTTCCTGTTCCAGATAGACGATATTGGTCCCGGGCTGGACCATTCGCTGGCCCTTGTCCGCTTCGATCTGGTCGGCGATCAGGCGCAATAGCGTGGTTTTGCCAGCGCCATTGCGGCCGATCAGGGCCAGCCGGTCACGCGGACCGACGTGGAGATCGAGATTTTCGAAAAGCCAGCCTTCGCCCTGATGGAGCGAGAGATTCTCATATGCAAAGATCGGGGGTTGAGCCATGGTTCCCGGGCGTTAGGGCCAAGCGGCCTCCGGCTCAAGCCTTCTCTTCAGGTCAAAGGCCATTGACCTGTCGCGCCATATCGGATTGTAGGGACGGATATGGCATTTTGGAGATCGGTAACAGCGTGAACACAGTCTATCTGAACGGCGAATATGTTTCCAGGTCCTCTGCCAGAATTTCCGTATTTGACCGGGGGTTGCTGTTTTCCGATGCGGTATATGAGGTAATTTCGGTGATCGACGGCCGGTTGATCGACATGCAGCGCCATGTTGCCAGGCTGGAGCGATCCCTGGGCGAACTTTCGATCAACGCTTTTGCCGATTGGTCGACAATAGCGCAGAATCTGGTGGCGGAAAATGATTTGCAGGAAGGCATGGTCTATCTGCAAGTGTCGCGTGGAGTGATGGAAGAGCGGGATTATCGCTGGCCTGCTCCCGATACCGCCCCGACAATATTTGCCTTTGCCCAGTCTCGCGCATTGATCGCCAATCCGATGGCCGGTCGCGGTATGAAGATCATCACACGACCCGATCTGCGTTGGCAAAGATGCGACATCAAGACCACCCAGCTGCTCTATGCATCGCTGATGAAAATGGAGGCCATGGCAGCTGGTGTCGACGATGTCTGGATGGCGCGCGATGATATGATCACCGAAGGCACATCGCAAAATGCCCATATCATCACTCGGGACGGCACTCTGGTCTCGCACCAGCTTGACCGGCGCATTTTACCCGGCGTCACCCGAATTGAAATGCTCGAACAGGCAAAGGCGATGGAACTAACGATCGAAGAGCGCGCTTTCTCCATAGACGAAGCGAAGCGGGCGGCGGAAGCCTTTGTGACGTCTTCTACCCTGCTGGTCATGCCGGTCGTGGAGATTGATGGCCACAAGATCGGAAACGGACAGCCGGGGGCAAGAACGGAAATAATCCGGCAGAACTATTTAACCGCCGTTCAGAGTGCTTCGTCTACAGCGAACTGAATCAATGGAGAAGATTATGAAATTCCCAGTTATACTGGCCGGTGCGGCCCTGGCTCTGAGCCCGATCAATATCGCGCAAGCCGCAAATGTAGAAATTGTCGCGCAAAACCCCGTGATCGAGCTGAGCGTATCGGAACAGGTCGATAGCGCGCCGGACACAGCCACTTTCAGCACGGGTGTCGAGACGCGGGCAAAAACCGCAACCGAAGCGTTGCGCCAGAATTCGGTGCAGGCCCGGGCGGTCATGGACCGGCTCAAATCGCTCGGGATCGCCGAGAAGGATATCCAGACCAGCGGCATCAACCTGCGGGCGGATTATGACTATGATCAGGAAAGCCGGCAGAACCGCTTCGTCGGTTATGTCGTGTCCAATCAGGTCTCGGCGACCGTGAACGAGATCTCAAAGCTGGGCGAAATTCTCGATGCGATTGTCAGCAGCGGCGCAACCAATCTGAACGGCCCGTCATTCTCGATCAGCGATGACAGCAAGCTGAAGGATGTTGCGCGCGAGCGGGCGCTGGCCAACGCCAAGGCGCGCGCCATGAGCTATGCCCGGGCCGAGGGATATAGCGGCGTCCGGGTGCTTTCGATCAGCGAGGGCATGTCCCGTCAGTCCGAAGCGCCAATGATGCGGATGGAAGCATCGGCATCCCCCTCAGCGCCTCCGGTAGCGCCGGGACAGGTCGGAACCGTCGTTTCGCTCAATATTACCTATGAAATGACGCGATAATCACTGCATGTTCGCTGAAATCTTATTCACGTGATGTTAAAACCACCGGGGCTAGGAGGGTATTGATGTTGAAATTAACAGCCTTTTTCCCCCTCCTGGTGCTCGGTGTGTCCGTTGTCGCACCGCAGGCTTCGGCTGCGGACCGTCGCGGTGAGCAGAATGAGGCGAGGGCCCAGATGATGGCGGGCAAGGTGAAATCGATCCGTTCGATCGAGAACCGGATTCTGCCGCGCATGAGGGACAGCGAATATATCGGCCCCGAATTCGATCCCGGTGCGCAGGTCTACCGGCTGAAGTTCATTCGCGATGGCCGGGTAATATTTGTCGATGTCGATGGCCGCACCGGCTCGATCCTGCGCCAGTCCCGCTGATTCACTGCACTTGTCGCGATTTTCTAATAGCATTGTGCCTGTGGGGGATGGTGATATAGGCTGTTCCAGAAAACCAGGCTTTATTTCGGAGGACAAGCATGCGCGTCTTGATCGTTGAAGACGAACCTACGCTGGGTCAGCAGCTCAAATCGACACTGGAGGCCAATGGCTATGCGATCGACCTGTCGACCGACGGTGAAGATGGCCATTTCATGGGCTCGACCGAAGATTATGACGCGGTCATCCTGGATCTCGGCCTGCCCGAAATCGACGGCCTGACCGTGCTCGATCGCTGGCGCAAGGAAGAGCGCAATTTTCCGGTGCTGGTGCTGACCGCCCGGGACAGCTGGTCCGACAAGGTTGCCGGGCTCGACGCCGGTGCCGATGACTATCTGGCCAAGCCGTTCCAGACCGAAGAACTGATTGCCCGGTTGCGCGCGCTCATCCGCCGTGCCTCGGGCAATGCCTCGTCGGAGCTGACCGCCGGCAATGTGCGTCTAGATACAAGATCGGGCAAGGTCACGCTCGACGGCAGTCCGGTCAAGCTCACCGCCCAGGAATATAAGCTTCTGTCCTATCTGATGCACCACAAGGGCAAAGTCGTGTCGCGGACCGAATTGATCGAGCATATTTACGATCAGGATTTCGACCGCGATTCCAACACGATCGAAGTCTTTGTCACTCGCATCCGCAAGAAATTGGGGGCCGATGTCATTTCCACCATCCGGGGACTTGGCTATAGTCTAGAGGATCCCGAAGCCTGAATGAACCGGCCCAGATAGATCGTCCGCTCGAAGAAAAGGCACCGGCAACCCAATCTCGGCTAGGCACGCAGACCACCGGATCGCTCAGTCGCCGGATGATCGGTATTGCTGCGGCGTGGATCATGATCCTGCTGTTCGGTGGCGGCTTTGCGCTGGACCGGGTGCTCAACGATGCGGTTACCCGCAATTTCGACAATCAGCTGGAATATGTGCTGACCGCGATGATCGCGTCGGCGGAAATCGGTCCGGATGGCGAGGTGTTCCTGAACCGGCCGCTTGGCGACCAGCGCTTTCTCGAGCCAAACAGCGGTCTCTACTGGCAAATCAGCGGCAAGGGGCATGACGATTTCCCCTCACGATCCCTGTGGGACCGGACGCTGGTCTCCAACATCACCCATGACGACCGTGAAATCCATATTTACGACAGCAACCAGTTTGAGGACGAACCGCTGCGGGTGCTCGAGCGTACGATCATTCTGCCCGATAGCGACACCAGATGGCTGTTTCAGGTGGCGCAAAGCCGCGACGGTCTCGATGCCCAGATCGCCACGATCCGCTCGATATTGATTAACAGTTTCCTGATACTCGCGCTTGGTCTGATCGGCATGGCGGCGCTGCAAACGCTTTACGGTCTCTGGCCATTGCGCAAGATCCGCAGCGCCATCGCCGCGATGCGGACCGGCCAGCAGCGCCGCGTGGTCGAACCGATGCCGATCGAGGTCACGCCGATGGTTGACGAACTCAACGCCTTGCTCGACCATAATGAGAAGCAGGCAGAGGAAGCGCGCCGCCATGCGGGCAATCTCGCCCATGCGCTGAAAACCCCGCTTACCGTCATTATGAACAGCGCCACCGCCAAGGCCGACGATCTCGCCGATACGGTGATTCGCGAGGCCGGCGTGATGCGACGGCAGGTTGACCATCATCTCGCCCGCGCCCGGGCCGTCGGCCGGCGCGGCAACGCGCACAGCCGGGCGAGAGTGTGGCAAAGCCTGCAGGCGGTCGAACGGGCGGTCGGCCGGCTTTATCCGCATGTCCGGATCGATATTGACGGCGACAAGGATGCGGTCGCTTCGGTCGAGCGCCAAGATCTCGATGAAATGATCGGCAATCTGGTTGAAAATGCCGCTAAATATGGCGGCGGCAGCGTCTTCATCACGGTCGAAAGCGACGGCGACTTTGTGGAACTGCTGATTGAGGATGACGGTCGCGGCATTCCCGAAGCAGAGCGCCAGCGGATATTCGACCGCGGCGTCCGGCTCGACAGCGGCAAGCCGGGCACCGGTCTGGGGCTTGCCATTGTCCGTGACGTCGCGGAAATCTACGAAGGCTCGGTATCGCTGGAAGAAAGCGAGGATCTGGGCGGTCTGCTGGTGCGGCTCAGACTGCCGAAGAGCGAGATTGTCGAGTCCTAAGCCTCGCTGCGGATTCGCTCGTGGTGCCGAATCACTTCGTCGATGATGAAACGCAGGAATTTTTCCGAAAATTCCGGATCGAGATTGGCGTCGATGGCGAGCTGGCGGAGCCGGGCGATCTGTTCCTTTTCGCGGGCGCCATCGGCAGGCGGCAGGCTGTTTTTCGCTTTATATTCACCGACGGCCTGGGTCACCTTGAACCGTTCGGCCAGCATGAACACCAGCGCCGCGTCGATATTGTTGATGCTTTCGCGATATTGCTTAAGCTTTTCGTCCATTTTACGCTGCCCCAATTGCACCTGTTTCGATTTCGGCATCTCATGCACGAGGTGCAACCGAATATGGCCTGATTTCACTTGCCTTATCCCTAGTGAATTGCCACATCCGGTGCAACATGTCAGCAACGGTCCATCATATCGGGCGGGATAACGCGCCTTCACTAGAACCCATCATGTCTCTGGTCGCCAGCGACATGAACCAGGTCAACAGCGTGATTCTGGACCGGATGCAGTCGGAAATTCCGCTTATTCCCGAACTGGCGGGGCATCTGATCGCCGGTGGCGGCAAGCGGATGCGGCCGATGCTGACGCTGGCCGCGGCGAAGCTGATCGGCTATCCTGGAGACCGCCATTTCAAGCTCGCGGCAGCGGTCGAGTTCATTCACACGGCGACCCTGTTGCATGATGA
Organism: Sphingorhabdus sp. 109; assembly: GCF_902506555.1. Classification (GTDB taxonomy): domain Bacteria; phylum Pseudomonadota; class Alphaproteobacteria; order Sphingomonadales; family Sphingomonadaceae; genus Parasphingorhabdus. The sequence continues at coordinate 313,578 of NZ_LR732707.1, forward strand.
TGTGGTCGACGGCTCAGACATGCGGCGCGGAAAAACCGCCGCCAATCTCATTTTCGGTAATCCGGCGACCGTTCTGGTCGGTGACTTCCTGTTCAGCCGCTCGTTCGAGCTGATGGTCGAGGACGGCTCGCTCAAAGTGCTGAAGATATTGTCCAATGCTTCTGCTGTCATCGCCGAAGGCGAAGTCAACCAGTTGACCGCGCAGCGCAAGATCGAAACCAATGAAGACCGCTATCTCGATATCATTGGCGCCAAGACAGCTGCCCTGTTCGCAGCGGCCAGCCGGATTTCCGCCGTGGTCGCGGAATGCGACGACGAAGTCGAACTGGCGCTGGACAGCTATGGCCGCAATCTGGGCATAGCCTTTCAGCTGGTCGATGACGCGATCGACTATTCATCCGATCGCGAAACCATGGGCAAGGATGCCGGCGACGATTTCCGCGAAGGCAAGGTGACGCTGCCGGTCATACTGGCCTATGCCCGCGGCAATGACGAAGAGCGCAAATTCTGGAAAGACGCGATCATCGGGCATAAATCGTCCGATGACGATCTGGCCCGGGCGACTGCGTTGATCCACGCAACCGGAGCCATGGACGACACGATGTCGCGGGCCCGCCACTATGGTCAGCGGGCAATTGACGCACTCGGTATATTCGCTGCGGGCAAAGCGAAGGAGGCGATGACCGAAGCGGTTGAATTTGCCATTTCGCGCGCTTATTGAACCGGTTCAACACAGGAACAGAATATGGCCGCACGAATTTATCAAACGCCCAGAAATGCGATGCAGTCGGGCAGGGCACTGACCGACAAATGGGTATTGGAATTCGAACCGGCAGAAGCCCGAAAACCCGATCCCCTGACCGGCTGGGCCGGATCCGGCGATACCCAGCGGCAGGTAAAGCTGACCTTTGACAGCTGCGATGCGGCAAAGGCCTATGCCGAAAAATATGGTATTGCCTATGCGGTCATTCCAACACCGCACAAAACCCTGAAAATCCAGGCTTACGCGGATAATTTTCGCTAATATTCTGGCCCCGCCGACGGCTACCGGTGCAGGCGGCTGCTCAGGCCAGCTTTAGAAACATCATCAGCCTGACGTCGATGCCGGCGCCCTCTTGTCGCTTCCTGTCGATGAAATCACTCAACGCGTGCAATGCGACACGATGAACGGTGATATCCTCTCCATCCACGCCACCGCCTACGCCGGTCCTGGTCAATCCTTCGGCTCTGAACAGCGAGAAGCTTTCGGAAACCATGCCGGGAGATGAATAAAATTCGCCCAGATCCGTCATCACTTCCGCACGATATCCGGTTTCTTCCTCCAGTTCGCGGATCGCCGCGACAGCGCTGTTTTCCTCGGCATTATCATCATGATCGCCGACCAGTCCGGCGGGCAGTTCGATACAGTTTTTGCCCAGCGGTACGCGAAATTGCTCGACCAGCAGCACATGGCCATCGTCGACGGCGAGAATGACCGCGGCCTTGATGCCGCGGCTGCGGGAGACATATTCCCATTTGCCCTCGCGCTTGGCCGTGATGAATCGGCCTTCCCACATGATCTCGATATTGTCGAACATATTGATCCCGTGCCTGTTGTGCGTCTGGACATGTGCCTGCCGCAAAAACGGCCGGTCGGCAAGCTCAGGGCGAAGGGAAAGTCAAAGTTCAATCAGCCGGTCGGGCAATTCGTTGGGATTCTGGTCGGATTTGGGAAAATGTTCGGCCAGGACGATGCCCATCTGGCGGACCGCTTCGGCCATGCCTTCGCCCGGCGTACCAGCGCGTACCAGGTCGATCATGCCGACCATTGCGTTGCCCCAGACGTCCGGTTCCACCTTGGCGACAATAGCCTCATCAGCCACGATTTCCGCGCGATGTTCACGCATCGACAGATAGAGCAGGATGCCGGTCCGTCCGACCGTGCGATGATCCGTGGACACGCGGAACAGGGATATCGCCCGCTTGCGCACCCGTGATTTCTTGATCGGTGGCGGGATGAGCAGGAAGAGCAGAGGCTTCCAGATCAGGATCAGCCGCGTACCGAAAAATTTCAGCGCCGCAAAGATGAACAGCGCCCAATAGGGCAGGGCGGTGATGCCGCTCCAGCCACCGGCCAGCCAGTCGACGATGCCCAGATAGATTTCCGGAAACAGGCTGATCACCAGCAGGGCGGTCAGCGCCACCAGACCGGATATCGCCCAGGCGACGTCTCCATAATGGTCGGACTCGCCGGTGACGATAGTGACGATTTCGCCATCGGTCGATTTCTCCGCCTGCGAGACTGCGGACGTGACGATCTTGTGATCGTCCGGGGTGAACTGATTGACTTTGGCCATCACCATCCTCCCGAAGCGCCGCCGCCGCCAAAGCTGCCGCCGCCTCCGCTAAAGCCGCCGCCTCCGCCGAAGCCGGAACCGCCGCTGCCGCCGCCCCAGATAACGACCGGGCCGGCACCACGCCGGTAGCGTTTGCCACCGCGGTTGGAGAACATCGGGATGATGACGAAGAATATCAGGACGAATATCCAGAAAATGATCAGGCCAATATTCTCGCCATCGCCTTTGCTGGCTTGCTGACTGGCCTGCTGCGCGACCGCGAGCGCTTCTTCCTCCGGCAGCACCAGTTGGTTCGAAATACGGTCGACGCCGGCAATGATGCCGCCGGCCATATCGCCATTACGGAACTGGGGAAGGATATCATTCTGAATGATGATGCTCGACAGGGCGTCGGTCATGATGCCTTCAAGGCCATAGCCGACTTCGACGCGCACCTTGCGCTCATTGGGCGCGACCAGCAGGATCAGGCCGTTATCCTTTTCCGCTTCGCCTTCTCCATCCTGTCCGATGCCCCATGTCCGGCCAAGCTGATAGCCATAGTCGGCGATATCATAGCCTTCGAGACTGCTGACCGTTGCAACAACCAGCTGGCGATTGGACTGGCTTTCCAGCGCCGCAAGCTTCGCAGTGAGCTCGGCTTCCTGCGCAGGATTGAGCAGATCCGCCTGATCGACAACGCGGCCGGTGAGTTCGGGAAAGCTCTGGGAAAAAGCCGGGCTGGTTACCGCCATGAAGGCGATAACCAAGCCGAAGATGGTAGTCTTTAGCGGCGAAAGGGGCCGAAGAGCTTTCACTCTTAAAAGCTGACTTCAGGCGCTTCGTCCGCGCCTTCTGTCGTGGCAGCAAAGGGCTCCATCGGTTCGGCACCGTGGATAATCTTCGCGCCGATGATATCGGGGAAGGTGCGGATCGTCGTATTATATTCGCGGACCGCTTCATTATAATCGCGCCGCGCTACGTTGATGCGGTTTTCCGTGCCTTCGAGCTGGCTTTGCAGGGCAAGGAAATTCTGGTTGGATTTGAGCTCGGGATAGGCTTCCACCGTTGCCATCAAACGTCCAAGCCCTTGCGAGAGGGCACCCTGTGCGGCGGCAAATTCCTGAACCTTCGCGGCATCGCCGAGATCATCGGCGCTGAGCTGAATCGAGGTTGCTTTAGCCCGGGCTTCCACCACGGCGGTCAGCGTGTCCTGTTCCTGCGTAGCAAAGCCTTTGACGGTCTCAACGAGATTGGGGATAAGATCGGCGCGGCGCTGATAGGTGCTTTCAACATCAGCCCATTTGGCTTTGGCATTTTCTTCCGCTGTCGGCACGCTGTTGATTCCACAGGCGCTCAGCGACAGGGCCACGGCCGGCACCACCAGAATTTTGATCAACTTGTTCAGCATTTTTTTGAAACCCTCCATCCACACGGCGAAACGCCGCACCACGTTGTAAAAATAGGTATCAATGGTCGCCTTTGCAACGACTTCCCTCGACAATTTTGGATTTTTCATACATTTACACGGCTTTAGAAACGGGAAGGGAATTTTTATGTTAAACGAGTTCAAGGCATTTATTCTGAAGGGCAATGTGCTCGATCTGGCGGTCGCTGTCATCATTGGCGCCGCCTTTGCAACGATTACCACGTCATTGACCGAAGATGTGATCATGCCGGTTGTCAGCGCCCTGTTCGGGATGCCTGATTTCTCGGGAATGTTCATCCTGCTCGGCTCGCCGCCAGCCGATTATAGCGGTGCGATGACCGACTATGCAGCGCTGAAGGAAGCCGGCGTACCGATGCTCGGCTGGGGCCAGTTCCTGACCGTGGTGATCAACTTTGTCATATTGGCGTTCATCATCTTCATGATTGTCCGCTACGCCAACAAGGTGATGAAGAAGGCCGAAGAAGAAGCGGCAGATCCGGGTCCGAGCGAAATTGACCTGCTGAAGGAAATCCGGGACAGCCTGAAGAAGTAACGCTCGCGATTGGCGATATCGTCCCTTTTGCAGCCTGGTTTGTGCGATGCACAACAGGCATGGCAAAGGGGACGATTTTTATGTCTGTAGCCGGAAAACGGCCGGTTGAAATCATTCGAAATGCCGCAAATTTGTAATAATAGTCGTTATATTACAATGTTATAACGGGCATCTGCATTTTTTGAGATACATTCGGAATTTTCAATCCTATAGGCTCGCTCGGCTGGATTGATTCTCAGCCAATTTGAACGACGATATGGGGACTAATTATTATGCGTAAATTCGCTGTTTTGGCTGCATCCGCAGCTGTATTCGCTTTGTCTGCTTGCAATGCTCCAGCTGAAGATGCTGTTGTCACCGACGAAGTTGCTACCGAAGAAGTAGCACCTGCTGAAGATGCCATGGCTGCTGAAGAAGTTGCTCCGGTCGCTGAAGAAGCAACCGCTGAAGCTGCTCCTGCAGACGAAGCTGCTGCACCAGCTGAAGAAGCTGTTGCCGAGTAAGCTCGCAACAACCGAAATTCCCTCTGGGGAACTAGAGAAGGGTCAACCGGGCAACCGGTTGACCCTTTTTTTATATTTTTTTGAAACGCGGGAACCAATTGATGGTCGACGGGTTGATGGGACCGAGGAGCCTTTTTCGCTCCTTCCAATTGACGAGGGATTAATATGCGTAAATTGATGATTTTGACCGCTTCTACTGCAGCTCTGGCACTCAGCGCCTGTGCACAGGAAGACACTAGCGGTGCGGAAACCGAAACCGAGGTGCAGGCTCAGGAAGCCGAAATGGAAGCAGACCGTCTCGACGAAGCTGCTGACAATGCGATGACCGAGTCGGCTGAAGAATCGCTGGAAAACAAGGCGGACGCGATGGAAGACAAGGCTGATGTGCTGGAAGACAAGGCTGATGCCGAAGAAGGCGTTCTCGCCCAGTAATTCGCCCAGCCATTACGAATTCCCCTTGGGGAACTAGAGGAGGGTCAACCGGGAGGCCGGTTGGCCCTTTTTCTTGTCTGTGCACTGTTCATTCAGAATTATATCCCTATATAGGAAGCGTCCGTTTCGACGGACTATGGTGATAAATTGTGATGTGTAATAGACACTACGGACCCGGGGGCAGTACCCGGCGGCTCCACCATTTCAGGCGATTTGCAGCGATGCGAAGCGCTTTTGCTGATGGGGCCGAACCAGGATCGACGGGTGTTCAAAGGCGTTATTTTTACCCGGCCTGAGTATGCCGTGATTGCTCAAAACCTATAAGTGCAAACGATAACGAAGCACTCGCTATTGCTGCCTAACCCATTGACCTCACGGTCATAAGTTAGAAAGCTACGCGCGGTTGAACCCACCGGGCAACAGAAGGGAATTCAGCGGTTTGGAAGGCACCGGGCAACAGAAGCCTTCCACTTCATTCGCAAAGATGTAAGCATAGCCTCAGTCCAGTGGCGCCGCGAAAACGGCTCTGCTGCGCGGCGCATTCAATATTCGGAGCTGTAGATCCGGTTGAGGTCGATGGCCTCGATCATCTTGGCCCCGGCCATGAACACCGCTCCGGTCACCGCCAGAAACAGCAACTTGCCGCCCCATCCGGGATATTCAACGAGATAATGCTGGCCGCGCTGGACCGCACCGGTCGCAAGCGCATAGATGATCAGGAAAGCCTCGAACTTGGTCTTGATAACGAACAGCCGTCTGAATTTTTTCCACATGACGATTGCATAGCAAGCATTGTGCCAAGCCCAGAAAACCGGCGCTTTCTATTGTGAAATATGGTAAACTGTAAGTTAACCCGACAGTCGCGCGGTAAGATCAGTCTTCGAGTTCGGCCAGACGGCAGACGTCGAGCAAGCGGCTTCGGGCCTGCCTGACAAGATCTGCCAGCGGCGGATCCTGCAATTGATCGGGACTGATCGCTTCCGGCCAATATTCGCTCACCACCCGCGCGATCATATCCAGCTTCTCCGGCGTTGCCATAAAGCGCGGATCGACCGTAGCCGGATCCGCAACCACCCGGAGCCGCAGACAGGCCGGGCCGCCGCCATTGGCCATCGACTGGCGGACATCGACCGGACAGAGCCGGCGGATCGGACCATTGCCCGCCACCAGGTCGGTCAGATAGGTCCAGACGGCCTCATTTTCGTGCGCCTCGCTCGGCAGGATCAGCGCCATGCCGCCGCCGTCCGGCAGGCTCACTAGCTGGGCGTTGAACAGATAGGATGTTATCGCGTCGGCCAGACTGACCCGGTCGGCCGGTACGATGATGATCTCCGCCTCCGGCAGCTTGGCCCGGATCGCCTCATAAAGCGCATCGGGCTGTTCGAACGCCTGTTCGTGGGTGAACAGCACCCGCTCGTTGGCCACCGCGACGACATCATTGTGGAAGGCCCCCGCAGCAATAGCCATTTCCGCCTGCTGCGCGAAAATCACGCGCTGCTCGTGCAGCCCATGCTTGCGCGCCACCGCCTTGCTCGCCTCGATATGCTGGCGGGCGGGGAAGGGGCCGCCGCTCTTGCCATAGACAAAGATCTCGAGGCCCGGCGCGTCATGGCCGGAGCAGAGCCGCATATGATTGGCCGCGCCCTCGTCGCCGAATGGCGAGGGAACCGGCGCGTGCACGGCGAAATGCTCGTGATCGGCAAAGGCGAGCTGCAATTGCGCCAGCGTGCCCGGCCATTCATGGCTGCGATGCGGCATGGTCTGCAGATTGGCGACGGTGAGATGGCATTTGTCGTCGGGCGCATCCGGCGCGGGGGACACGGTCGCGGCATTGGCCGCCCACATCGACGAAGCGGAGAAGGCCGCGGCGCGCAAATGCGGTTCAGCGGCAGCAACATCTGTTCCCAGTGCTTCCAGCCAGCCGCTGTTCGGCCGGTCCAGCGGCATGAAATAGCCCTGCGCCAGCCCAAGCTCCAGATTGTGCCGCATCTTGGCGATACCCTGCAGCGCCGCTTCCCGCGGATAGGCGGTCGCGCCGGCATTGGTCGAGGAGGCGATATTGCCGAGGCTCAGCCCGGCAAAATTGTGACTCGGCCCGATAATGCCGTCAAAATTGATTTCAACCATCCGGCTCATCGCGGAATATACCGGATTTCGTCGCCGACCGAGAGGCCGATATTGGCGGCAGCCTGTTCGTCGATCACCACGCCGTCGTCATTCTCGCCCAGCATCGCATAGGTCGCCTGAAAATCACCGAGCTTGCCGCGTGAAATGATCGCTTTCGTCTCGCCTTCACCGAGCGCGCTAATCATTGCCGATTTTGCATTGCGAACGCTGGTGACATCTTCGGTCCGGGCGATCATCGTCGGGCCACCGTCAAAAATATCGACATAGCCGTCATAGGAGAAATTCTCGTTCTCCAGCATCCGCATGGCAGCCCGGCCATTGGGATGGGGCACGCCGATCGCGGCGCGCGCGGATTCGCTCAGCATGGCGGTATAGATCGGATGTTTGGGCATCAGGTCGGCAATGAACTGGTTGCCGTGGATGGCGTTGAAATAGTCTGCTTCCTGAAAACTCATGCCAAAGAAGCGGCCGGCAAGACCGTCCCAGAAGGGCGAGCCGCCCGCCTCGTCAATGATCCCGCGCAGTTCGGCAAAAATCTTGTCACCGAAGCGCGCGCGATGTTCCTTGATGAACAGATAGCGGCTGCGGGCCAGCAACATGCCGAGACCGCCGGCGCGCTCGCCAGGATGCAGGAACAGACCGCCGACTTCGCTGGCCCCTTCCAGATCGGTGACCAGGCTCAGCATCTGGGCGCTGAACGTCCGGTCAAGCTCCTTGCTGGTCTGCGACAGGGTGCTCAGGCGATAGGAATAGAAGGGCCAGGTCTGCCCGACCTTGGTGAACAGTTGCGAGGTGCCCCGCACCGCGCCGGTTTCGACATTTTCCAGCACCATGACAAACAGGTCATCGCCATGTTCATTGCTGTCATTCTGATAGGCGCGTTCGGATCGTTCCAGCTTATGGGTCAGCGAATCCCGGTCGGCCGGCAGGTTGGTAAAGCCGCCGCCGGTCAGTTTCGCCATTTCGTAGAGATGCTGCAGATCATCGACCCGCGCCGCGCGTATCCGGAAACTCATAATCCTCCTTTTTCGGCGATCCGCATGATCGTCAGCGCCGATAATTGTGTCCGTTCGACCAGACTGTCCGTGATCAGATATTCGTCGGCGCTGTGGATCGCCCCGCCGCGCACGCCCATCGTATCCACAACCGGGATACCGCAGGCCGCGATATTATTGCCGTCGCAAACCCCGCCGGTGCCGCGCCAGCGGATATCCAGACCCAACTCTGCGCCGCATTGCTTCACAAGGCCGAACAGCCTTTCCGCCTGCGGGTCAATCGGCTTGGGCGGGCGGCCAAAGCCGCCATGGCAATGAACGCCGACATCATGCAGTTTCGCGATATCTGAGACCATCTGGTCGAGAGCCTTTTGCGCTACAGCCTGATCTTCCAGCGTCTTCGGCCGGAAGTTGACGCGCAATATGGCCTGATCGGGAACCGAATTATTCGGTCCGCCACCGTCGATCTTCGCCGGATTGACGCTCAACCCCTTGCGGTGCAGCGCTTTCAGCCGCACCGCCATGTCCGCTGCCGCGACCAGTGCGTTGCGGCCCTCGTCGGGATTGCGTCCGGCATGCGCGCTCTTGCCGGTGAAGATGATAGAAAAATTGCCGCTGCCGCCGCGTTCTCCGGCCAGCGTACCGTCGGGCAGGGCGGGTTCGTAGGTGAGGGCGGCGGTTTTACTCTTCGCCAGTCGCCTGATCAGCGCTGCCGAAGATCCGGAACCCACTTCCTCGTCGCTGTTGATCATCACGTCATAGCCGATCCGGCTGGCATATTCGCTATGCTCGAGCAATTGCAGCGCGCCGAGCATGACGGAAAGACCGCCCTTCATGTCGGCGAGGCCCGGGCCGTTCAAAATGCCGCTTTCCAGCTCGACGATCTGCTGGAACGGGTGATCCGCCGCAAAAACCGTGTCCATATGGCCGGTCAACAGCAGACGCACCGGCGCTTCGGGTCGCACCGAAGTGACCAGATGCCGGCCGCGCCGGACTTGGTCAACCGAGCCGTCCGCGCGCACAGCCTCGACCGGTTCGGGATCGATCAGGCTGGTCTCTCCCGGCAACACTGAAAAAGCGTCCGCGAGCATGGCTGCGACGGTCGCCAGGCCATCGAGATTGGTGGTGCCGCTATTGACCTCCGCCCATTGGAGCGTGCGCGGCAAAAGCGGCAGGTCGTTGGCCTTTTCCAATATTGTCATCTCGGAGGAGGAATCTGCTTTCATTTGAAACCGATAGCATTTGTCGTGAGTCCATGCCAGTCGCTCTGTCACGGGGAAAAACGCTGTCCTACAGTGCGGGGCACCGTTATGGTTGCAATCCGAAGTCCGCAGAGGCCTTGCCGTGCCGTTTCAAAAGGAGTGTCCCGTGATCAATCTCGCCCGTTCGTCCTTTTTCTCCTTTGTCACAAATTCCGTCAATGGCAAAAAATGGACCGAAATTCAGTTGGTTTGCAATGGCCTCTAATAAGCGATCGCAGGAAAAGGAAAAATATTCATAACAGTGTAAAGTTTGTCAAGTTCATTTCCGGCATTATCCTTTTTCGCCGCTCCGATGGGCCATCCCATTTACAGGGCGAAAAAGAGCCGTCATAGACGGCAGCGAGTCCTCCCCGGAACAATTTGAACGCCCCCGGTGTAGTTTCTATGCTGCGGGAAAACGCATGTGAACGAGGAATTATCATGTCCGAATATATCAGCCAGAACAATATCCAGATCGCGCAGGAACTGCTCGATTTTATCAACGATCGCGCGCTGCCGGGAACCGGGGTGGACGGGGCAAAATTCTGGGCCGGATTTGCCGATCTCCTCGGAAAATTCGCGTCGCGCAATGCGGAGCTTCTGGCGAAGCGCGAGACGCTGCAGGCGCAGATCGATGCCTGGCATCTCGACCACAAGGGGCAGCCGATTGATCAGGCGGAATATCAAGGCTTTCTGAAAGACATCGGTTATCTGGTTGAAGAACCGGCTGCTTTTTCCATCAACACGGAAAATGTTGATCCGGAAATCGCGACCATGGCCGGACCGCAGCTGGTGGTGCCCTCGCTCAACGACCGTTTCGTTCTGAACGCCGCCAACGCGCGCTGGGGCAGCCTGTACGACGCTTTCTACGGTACCGATGCGCTGGACGCGCCACCGGCCAAACCCGGTGGCTATGATCCGGAGCGTGGAGCGGCGGTTATCAAGGCGGCAAAGGCCTTCCTTGATGAAGCTTTCCCTCTGTCGAGCGGATCATGGACCGATTATGCCGGTGGCGAGCTTGTACTGGCAGACCCGTCGCAACTGGTTGGCCGCAACGGCCAGTCGCTGCTGCTCAAGCATAACGGGCTGCACGCCGAAATCGTCATCGATCCGGCCCACCCGATCGGCAAGGATGACCCCGCCCATATCGCCGATGTCCTCATGGAAGCGGCGCTGACCACGATCATCGACATGGAAGATTCGGTCGCGGCTGTGGACGCCGAAGACAAGGTTCTGGCCTATACAAACTGGCTCGGCCTGATGCGCGGCGATCTCGACGCCTCCTTCGAAAAGGGTGGCAAGACGGTCGAGCGCAAGGCCAATCCGGATCGCGACTATGTCGATCCCGACGGCAAGGCTTTCACATTACCCGGCCGCAGTCTGATGTTTGTCCGCAATGTCGGGCATCTGATGACCAACCCCGCAGTCCTGCTGGCCGACGGATCGGAAGCGCCGGAAGGTCTGCTCGACGGCGTGTTCACCAGCCTGATCGCGATGCATGATCTCAAGGGACTGGGCGAACTGCGCAACAGCCGCGCCGGATCCATCTATATCGTGAAGCCGAAGATGCACGGACCGGAAGAATGCGCCTTTGCCAATGATCTCTTTGATGCGGTCGAAGATCTGCTCGGCCTCGACCGTCACACGATCAAGGTCGGCGTGATGGACGAAGAACGCCGGACATCCGTCAATCTCGCCGCCTGCATCCATGCGGTGAAGGACCGGGTCGTGTTCATCAACACCGGATTCCTTGACCGGACCGGCGACGAAATCCACACCTCGATGCAGGCGGGCGCGATGCTGGCCAAGGGCGATATCAAGACAAGCGACTGGATCACCGCCTATGAACAGCGCAACGTCGCCATCGGCCTGGCTTGCGGCATGTCCGGCAAGGCGCAGATCGGCAAGGGCATGTGGGCCGCGCCCGACATGATGGCCGACATGATGGAACAGAAAATCGGCCATCCGATGACTGGCGCCAACACCGCCTGGGTGCCCAGCCCGACGGCGGCGACGCTGCACGCGATTCACTATCACCGGGTCAATGTCTTCGACCGGCAGAAAGAAGTCGCGGCGGACGGCGTTGCGCCGCTCGACAAGCTGCTGACCATTCCGCTGGCCGATGGCCACAACTGGTCGGATGCCGAAATCGAGCACGAGCTGGACAATAATGCGCAGGGCATTTTGGGCTATGTGGTCCGCTGGATCGATCAGGGAATCGGCTGTTCCAAAGTGCCGGATATCAACGATGTCGGCCTGATGGAAGACCGCGCGACACTGCGGATTTCCTCACAGCATATGGCCAACTGGATGCTGCACGGCGTCTGTTCGCCCGAGCAGGTCGATGCCGCGCTGCTGCGCATGGCGGCCAAGGTCGACGGGCAGAATGCGGGCGATCCTCTGTACCGGCCGATGGCGCCCAATCCGGACGACAGTCTGGCGTTCCAGGCGGCGCGCGATCTGGTGTTCAAGGGTGTCGAACAGCCGAGCGGCTATACCGAGCCCTTGCTGCATGCCTATCGGCGGAAGCTGAAAGCGGCGGGCTAGGAGAGCCGCCGGGCGAGTTCGACGAACTCGGACACGGCAAGGGTCTCGGGCCGGCGCTGGCTGTCGATCCCGGCCTGTTCGAGCGCTTCGAGGCCGCCGGGCAGTTTCTTCAGGCTTTGCCGCAGCATCTTGCGCCGCTGGCTGAAGGCGGTCTGCGTCAGGACTTCCAGCTTGGCGAAGTCGACGCCTTCGGGCTGCGCCGCGGCCGTGATATGGACGACCGCCGACATGACCTTGGGCGGCGGCGTGAAGGCCGAGCGGTGGACGGTCATGGCGAGCTTGGCCGTGCTGCGCCACTGGACGAGGATCGACAGGCGGCCATAGGCGCTCGAGCCGGGCCGGGCGACGATCCGGTCGGCGACCTCGCGCTGGAACATCAGGGTCAGCGACTGCCATTGCGGTGGCCATTGCGGAGCGGAGAGCCATTTCACGAGCAGCGCCGAACCGACATTATAGGGCAGGTTGGACAGGATATGGAACGGACCGTCAAACAGGCTGCCATGGTCCAGCGCGAGCGCATCGTCGTTGATCAGCGTCAGCTTGTCCGGGAAATGATCGGACAGTTCGGACAGGGCGGGCAGGCAGCGTTCGTCCCGTTCCACCGCGGTCACATGGGCACCGGCCTGCAAGAGGGCGCGGGTCAGGCCGCCGGGACCGGGGCCGACTTCAAAGACGGACTGGCCGTCCAGACTGCCCGGGACCGCAGCGATCCGGTCGAGAAGCTGCATGTCGAACAGGAAATTCTGGCCCAGCGCTTTGCTCGCGGTCAGGCCGTGCTTCCTGATCACCTCCCGCAGCGGGGGCAGGGCAGCAGGCTGGTTCAATGGTCGTGCATCTGTCGGTTGGCAACCGCGGTTGCGGCCATCTGGATCGCCGCGATCATCGAACGCGGGTCGGCAATATCCTGGCCGGCGATGTTAAAGGCTGTGCCATGGTCGGGCGAGGTGCGGACAATCGGAAGGCCGAGCGTGATATTGACGCCGTCGAAAAAATGCAGGGTCTTGAGCGGTATCAGGGCCTGGTCATGATAGGGGCACAGAGCGACATCATATTGCTGGCGCGCTTCCTCGTGGAACATCGTGTCGGCCGGCATGGGATCGGTGATATCCATGCCGTCGTTGCGCAGCGTATCGATTGCCGGTTGCATGATCCGTTGTTCTTCGTCGCCGAGATTGCCGTTCTCGCCAGCATGCGGATTGAGTCCTGCCACCGCGAGGCGGGGTTTTTCGATGCCGAAATTGCGGATCAGCGCTTTCTCGGCCGCCCGGGCGCGGGCGATGATCAGCGGGCCCGTCAACTGCTCCGGCACGTCTTTCAGGGCGATATGGGTCGTCATTGGAATCACCCGCAAGCTGGGGCCAGCCAGCATCATCACGGCATTCTCTCTTGCGATGCCGCAACGCTCCGAGACAAATTCGGTCTGGCCGGGATAGCGGAAGCCCACCTCGTACAACTGCGTCTTGGATACAGGAGCGGTGATGACCGCGCCGGCATCGCCCGAGCGCGCCAATCCGCAGGCAATCTCGAGCGCGTGCAGCGAACATTGCGCGCTGTCCAAAGTCGCCTTGCCCGGAATGGCCGCGGCGGCGTCATGGATATGAAACACCGGCAAGGCTTCTCCGAATGTGCCAATTGTTTCCGACGGTTGTTCAATTTTCCGGACCGGAATGCCGGCAAGTTTCTCGAAGTCGGCGATGTTCCCGATTGCAAAAAAGGGCTTGAGACCCGCTTCCGATCGCCGTTGCCAGCTCTTCCCGATAATTTCGGGACCGACGCCAGCCGGATCTCCGCAGGAAACGGCGAAAGGCTTGGCGTTCCACTCTGCCATTAATTATATTCGATAATGGCGTCGCGTCGCAGGTCGCGCAGATAAATCTGCGCCCGTTTGTTGACCCGGTCATTTTCCAGTCGGGACATGATTGCATCAAAGGATGGTGCAGCCGCGCTCTGCGGGTCATCGCGTCCGCAGAGGATGAGCACACGGACACCGTCTTCGACCGAGCCGAATGGCTGGCTTGCTTGCCCGATTTGCAGCTGTCCGATGGTGCCCTGCAAGGCGGCCGGAAGATCGCGGAGCCTTACCTGGTCATTATCGACCACGCTGGCGCCGAGCTTGGCAGCCACTTCGTTGGCCGCGCCGCAGCCCTTGATCGCCTGCGTCTCCGAAGCAAATTTTGCGGCTCGCGCAGACGCCTGTTCTTCGGTAATGCCCGGCGGGAATTCGATCGCCAGCTGTTTGAGGCTGAGCAGCGCGTTGCGTGGGTCCGCGGTTAGTACTTGCCGCGAATCAATTAGGTAAAGGATGGAGAAGCCTCCCGGGACTTCGATCGGTCCGACAACCTGTCCCACCTGCATCTGCTCTGCTGCCTGGGCAAGGGTCGGTGGCAATTGCGCCGGCCTCACCCAGCCCAGATCGCCGCCTGTTGCAGCGGTTGAAGCTTCCGAGAACTGGCGTGCATAGGCAACGAAGGAACCCCCGGCGCGGATCTGCTCCAGAATCTTGAGCATATTGCCGGCAACCTGCTCGGCGGTTTCCTGATTTGCCGACATGTAGATTTCACCGATGCGAAACTCGCTCGTGCCTTTTGAAGCATTCAGCCGTTCGATAATGGCGTTGACCTCTTCATCGCCGACATTGATGAACGGCTGGATATTGCGCCGTAGCAGGCGGCTCCAGGCCAGCTCGCCCTTGATCTGGCGTTTCAATGTGTCCGAAGACGAACCCTGCGAGCGCAGATACTGATCGAATGCACCAAGATCCTGTTTGAAATTCTGCTGTGCAACCTGGCGGAACGTGGCTTCCACTTCCTCGGGCGCGATGACGATTTCATTGGCTTCTGCTTCCTGGATCTGCAGCGTTTCATCGATCAGATTGCGCAATACCTGGAGCCGCAGCCGCTGTTTTTCTTCTTCCGCAACTTCGCCGCCATTGGCTGCAACGATCAGGGCGAGACGATGGCCAACATCGGTACCGGTGATGATGTCTCCGTTGACGATCGCGGTAGCGCGGCGAACATTCGGATCATTATTGCCGAATATTGTCAGTTCGTCCGGAATATCCAGTCCGCTCTGTGGTAGCGATGTATCTGCGACCGTCTGGCTGACGGATGGAGACGCTCCTGCGACGACAAGCGCTGCGGTCAGGATAGCCTTGGTCTTCAAGCCCTGGATTTTCATGCTCAATACATTCATCTTTTGTTTCTTCTCAACTACACAGAGTAAATTTTACGAAGCAAATAGCAAATATCTGCTGAACCGAATATGAGTGGACCGACCCGCCGGAAAGACCTCTACACACCCAGATTGCGCAAGGCTAGCTGGAACAGGAAGGTACTGCCACTTCGCGCGTCTCCGGTATCTTCATAGTCATAGCGCCATGTCACGCCCATCGAAAGGCAGCCGTCGTCATAGGCGATGCCGAGCCGGTGCCGAACAGGATCAAAGCCATCGGCTACCGAGACCGGGTCTTCGCTGCGATCGGTCAGGTCGATGATCGCCGACCCGAAAACCGACCAGTAATTGTCAATCTGATAGCGTCCGCCGACGCGCACTTCCTCGCGGTCCCGCAAATCTTCCAGCTCAAGGCCGATATTCCGGTTCAGGCGCAGATAGCCGATCTGAGCATAAGTTTCTTTTGAACCGATGGTAGCATCGATCTCGTTTCGCCGGATCGCCAGATTATCCTTGTCGAGCCGGTAACGGTGGGTGAACTTGACGATATCCTTGAACCGCACGCTGGTGCGTCCGACAATATCGGAAAAACGGTCTGACAGGCCGGTACCTTCTGGCACGATATTATTGTTGTTTTCGAGCCGGTAGCTCTGACCGACGATCATATTTACCTGCAGATTGGGCCGATTGACTTCCCATTCCATTCCGTAAGTCGCGCGGACATTATCTTCGTAGCGATCATAGCCGGGGAAACGGTTGAGCGAGAAAAGATTGGAATCTTCCAGATCAACGGCGCGGGAATCCTCGTTAGGAACCGAGAGATTGGAAAGACCGGGTGTCGCTACAATCTGGAACCGTGGGGTGATCGTCTGGGTGCCGCCAAAAGCTTCCCCGATCAGTGGCCATTTAACATCGATCGCCGCCGTTGCAATGGCACGGGTCTGCCAACCACTCTGGCCCCGATAGATATCGGTGTCGTTGAGGGCATTGTCGTCACTATGATAGACATCTCCGCGAACAAGACCGGTGAAGGTGATTTCCTGTCCCCAGTCGGTCAGTTTTCGCATGTCCCAGCGGGCAGAACCAAAGGCGCGCTGTGTGTCCTGACCCTCGGAGCGCCCGATTGCCAGGCTGTTGGCCTGCACTTCAAGCCGGCCGCCAAGAACGGGATCGTCGAAACGCTTGCGATAATCGATTACCGGCAGGGCCACTGGAACCCGATTTTGCGGGTCATTCACCCGCAACGTCTGGAAGGCCCAGCCAGCCAGAGAGAAATAGCTGCTGTCGCTGATCCGTTCGACATTGATCGTCGAGCGCAGGCTATCGTCATCGCTAATGTCATAGCGCCGCAGAAAGGTACGATCGGACACGATGCGGGCGGATTGCGAAATCGTCCATTCGTCATCCAGCCGGAACCGGCCGCTGGTCGCGAAATAGCCGCGGAAATCCTTTTCGGCGTTCGGCACCGCCTGGGTTGCACCGGTCGGAATACGGGAGCCATAGGTGGCATATCCGGTGAGTTGGAAAGCGCCCTTGTCATCCAGACTGCGAAAAGTGCCGCTGACCAGCGGGGCTACATCGGTAAAGACCTGGGCGGTAACCGTTGCATCCTGATTGGGCGCGATGCTGAAATAATAGGGCACGGTAATTCCCACGCCGTTGACCGTGTCGAACTTAATGTCCGGTACAAGAAGGCCGCTGCGGTTTTCATCGCTAACCGGATGGGAAAGACCGGGCAGGGGAATGACCGGCAGTCCGAAAATCTCGATCCGGGCGCCCTGATACCTGACCCGCTTCCTAACCGGGTCGTAGAGCACCTTGACGGCCTTGATCTGCCAGCTTGGATTTTTCGGACATCCTTCTTCTGTTGTCACGGCGCATGCGGTGTAGGCAGCGCTGTGCAGCGCAATCGAGCCGTCAGTGAACCGTTCGCTGCGCTGCGCCGCCAGACGGCTGCCGTCTTCCAGAACGAGCAGAAGATTGTCGATCGCACCATCCCGCAGGCTGTCGGTCAGCTCGATACGATCGCCATAGGCGACGTCGCCATCGGGGCTGGTCGACTTTATACTTCCCTCAGCTACGACGGCGCCGGTGTTCCGGTTCCACAGAACCTGATCGGCACGCAGTTGATATCCGTCCCGGTTGAGCAGGACATTGCCCTTGGCCGTGACCAGATCATTCTCGAAATCATAGTCGATGCTGTCGGCGCTAAATGCGATTTCATTGGTTTGCTGGTCAGAGGCAACCGCTTCGTCATTTTGCGACTGCCCTATGGCAGCAGACGGAATTGCAGCAGCCAGACCCAGGGTGACAAGGGCGAATGAAGATTTCATCGACTGGCTCAACCTGCTTTTTAGCCCCATTTCGGACGGCATTGAATATTGCACTGTCCACCTTCCGAACGCCTATTGCACCAGTTTGCCTTGTCTGCAAATTTTCTTTGCCATAATCTGATGAACAGATGCTTGACCGGAAAACCCAGACGGTGCAGCAACGGCTCACGACAGGATAAATGTCGGTCCATTCGTCTTTGAGTCGGATCGACGAGTGAGCCAATCAGATGCTTCACTCCTCAAAACTTGAAAATAGGGACAGTTTTCCAATGAATTTCAACTTTGCCAACGAGCGCCCCGCGAATGCTGATGCGATTATCTTTGCTATCGCCGAGAATGGACTGAACGATTTCGAGCTCAGGCTTGAACAAGCAAATACCGTCAAGGCGGGGGCAAAAGCCGCCCGGTTTTCCGGCAAGCTGGGCGAGGTTTTCGAGATTTTCGTTACCGAGGCGGGCACCGTCCAGCGGATCATCTTGACCGGACTGGGCAAGGGCAAGGCCAATAATGCCGAATCGGCCGGTGGTTCGGCCATTGCCAAAATCCTGGCATCCGGCGCGAAACATGCGGTCATCGAACCGTCGGGTCTCGATCAGGAGCGGCTCGCCAAATTGCTCTTCGGCGCGAAATTGCGCAGCTGGCGGCATGACAAATACCGCACAACCATGCCGGAAAAGCAGAAGGTTACACTGCAGACAATCACTGTGCTCGACCGGGATCTGGAGACCGCCAAAACCTGGACGGACTTGTCCGCAGTTGCTGACGGTGTCGCGCTGACCCGCGAACTGGTCGCCGAACCGGCCAACGCTATCTACCCCGAAAGTTTCGTCGCTCGTTGCGAAGAACTGAAAGAACTGGGTGTCGAATTCACCGTGCTCGGCTGGGAAGAAATGGAAAAGCTCGGCATGGGCGCGCTGCTCGGGGTTTCGCAGGGGTCCGAACGTCCTCCACGGCTTTTGGCCATGCGTTGGGACGGTACCAATGGCGAACAGGAGAAACCGCTCGCGCTGGTGGGTAAGGGCGTTACCTTTGACACCGGCGGGATTTCGCTAAAACCGGGTGCCGGCATGGAAGAGATGAAATGGGACATGGGCGGCGCTGGCGCCGTGGCCGGAACCATGAAGGCCCTGGCGGGGCGCAAGGCCAAGGCGCATGTCGTCGGTGTTTGCGGACTGGTCGAGAATATGCCGGATGGCAAGGCGCAGCGTCCCGGTGATGTTGTCACCAGTATGAACGGCCAGACCATCGAAGTGATCAACACCGACGCCGAAGGGCGGCTGGTGCTGTGCGACGCAATGCACTGGACCCAGGAAATGTTCAAACCGGACGTGCTGATCGATCTGGCGACCCTGACCGGTGCGATGATAATCGCGCTCGGCAATGAACATGCCGGTTGTTTCAGCAATGATGATGATCTCGCAGAAGATCTAATCGATGCGGGCAAGGATGCCGGTGATCCGCTGTGGCGGCTTCCGGTTGGTCCGGCCTATGACAAGCTGATCAACTCGCCGATCGCCGACATGAAAAACGTCGGGCCGCGCGGTGCCGGCTCGATCACGGCGGCGCAATTCCTCAAGCGGTTCGTCAAGGATGGCGTGAAATGGGCGCATCTCGATATTGCCGGCATGGTCTGGGCGGACAAGCCGAGCCCGGTCTGGGACAAGGGCGCGACCGGTTACGGCGTGCGGCTGCTGAACCAGTATGTCGCCGACAATTTCGAAGACTGATGCGGTTTAGCCATGCGACAAGCCCAGGCTGGAAAGGCGCGCGGTGCAGGTTGATTTCTATCACCTGACCCGCGATCCGGCGGACCAGCTGGTACCGATGCTGGCGAGCAAGTCGCTGGACGTGGGCAAAAGGCTGCTGTTGCTGGCGCAGGACGAAAGCCGTCGCAGGGCGCTCAGCGATGCGCTTTGGAGCACCGACCCGGCCAGCTTTCTCGCGCACGACTTTGCCGGATCCGGGAGGGAGGCCGAGCAACCGATTCTGATTTCCGATCAGTGCGCGGCAGCGAACGGCGCATCCTATATCATTCTGTCGGACGGCTTGTGGCGGGACGGTGCGCTGAATTTCGAGCGGGCCTTCTTCCTGTTTGTCCCCGATCAGATTGATCATGCCCGAACCGTCTGGCGGGAGCTGAAGGCCAAGGAAGATGTCATCCCGCGCTACTGGAAACAGGACGGAGGACGCTGGGTCGAAGGGCCGTGATTTGCCAATAGCATGGATCTTCGCTATTTTGCGGACCGGTCGCACCAGCAAACCGGAGCCTGTCCCATGTGTAGATTTCTGATTCTGTCCGTGACCCTTGTTCTTGCCGCCTGCGGCAGCAATGAGAACGAAAGAGCCGCCGGTTCCTTCGACGATGGCGATGGCAACAAGGGCAGCTATTCGATCCGTGGCGACGAGGAAAATAGCGAGACTGTGATCAGGTCTGGCGAGGAAGAGGTGCGCATCGCCACGGGCGACAAGGCAGCCAACGACCTGCCTTTTGATATTAAACTTTATCCCGGTGCCGATATCCAGACCAGCATGTCCGGAATGGGTGAGGGCAAATCGGGTGCGATGCTTGTGTTCCGGACTGGGGACAGTGCGGATGAAGTGATAGAATTCTATCGCAAGCAGATGGAGGCCCGGGGAATCGCGGTGAAAACAGAGATCAAGTCCGGCGAGATGCAGATGATTGGCGGCGAACGGGCGAAAGACGAGGGCTTGCATGTTTCCGTCACAAAATCGCCGGACGGCGGTGTCACCGGTACGATTGTGGCGGGTGCGCAAAACTAGGCCGAATCGAAAACTTGCCATGGTGCAGTGCAGCGGCTAAGGGCGGCGCAACTTTTGACTATCCCTACATTTATGGAGCTTTATCATGGCCGTGACACGGACATTCTCGATCATCAAACCCGATGCGACCCGTCGCAACATCACCGGCGCTGTCACCAAGATGCTGGAAGAAGCCGGTCTGCGCGTCGTCGCGTCCAAGCGCATCCACATGACTCGCGAACAGGCCGAAGGCTTTTACGCGGTGCACAAGGACCGTCCTTTCTTCGGCGAGCTGGTCGATTTCATGATCAGCGGCCCGTGCGTCGTACAGGTGCTCGAAGGCGAAAATGCGATGCAGGCGAACCGCGACATCATGGGCGCGACCAATCCTGCAGACGCCGCTCCGGGCACGATCCGCAAGGAACTGGCCGAAAGCCTCGAAGCCAACACCGTCCACGGTTCGGACAGCGAAGAAAATGCAGCGATTGAAATCGCCTATTTTTTCAACGAAGACGAAATCGTCGGCTAGGCCTCTCGTCTGGTTCTAGCGTTTTAAACGCCCGGTTGCAGAAATGCAGCCGGGCGTTTTTCATTGGCTTGGCCGAGCCCTGTCACAAAAGGTTTTTATAAGATTCTCAGAGCAGTCACCAAGCCGAAGCACAGGTGACGCGGACCACTCCTATCGGGGCGACCAACGCATCGAAACGGGGACTGAAAATGACAAGAAATTCTGCTGGCCTATCCTTCAAACACAAGTTGATCATCGGAACGGCGCTGCTATCGCCTGCGACGCTGGCGGGCCCGGCTTCTGCCCAGACCGGTACAGATGATATCGAAGAAGGGGATGTGATCGTCGTTACCGGCTCCATTCTCGAAGCCCAGCAGGCCGCGATTGCAGAGAAACGCGAAGCAAAAAATGTCGTCGACGTCGCTTCCGCCGATTCTGTTGGCCGTTTTCCCGATGAAAATATTGCAGCCGCACTGACCCGACTGCCCGGTGTCGCGGTGCAGCGCGACCAGGGGCAGGCGCGCTACATTCAGGTGCGCGGCGCACCCAACCGCTGGACCTCGGTCAGCATCAACGGCATCCCGCAGACCGGGACCGACGAAGGCAGCGCCGGCCGCGCCTATCGTTTCGACGCTGTCCCCGCCGTGCTCTTGTCTGAATTGCGCGTCAACAAGTCGCTGACCCCGAATATTACCGCCGAGGCGGTGACCGCCAATGTTGACCTGCTGACCTATTCCGCGCTCGGCAACGAAGGTTTTACCGCGAGCGGCGACGTCGGCTACGGCATGATGGATCTCGGAGATGGCGAGCAGCGTCAGGGTTCGCTTCGCCTTGGCTGGTCGGATGGCACCTGGGGTATCGTACTCGGCGGATCGCATTACAAGCGTGAGCAGGTCACGGATAACCGGGAATATGGCTATTCGACCGGCACCGACGGCACAATCGCGCCCACCGATATCGACGTGCGCAGCTATCTGCTCGACCGCGAAACCAACGGTCTGTACGGCGATATCGAGTTTCAGCCGGTGGACGGTCAAGTGTTCCATGTTCGCGGAATCTATACCGAGTTCAAGGACGACGAGCAGCGCAATGCCTATCAGTTCGAACTTGACGAAGCTTCGTCAGGAACCCGCACATCTACCGGCGGAGACCTGGTCAACGTACCGGTTGATGGTGCCTTCAATGACGCCAAATATCGCAACCGTAACCTGATCCTGTCCACCGGAGCGGATCTGGAATTTGACGATTGGGGCTTGAGTGCGCAATTGGGCTATACGCGGACCGAGAACAGCACCTATTTGCCGTTGACGCTTGCTACCACCGGCGGCGCCAATAACGTCTCCTTGACCTACGACCGCAGCGATCCCAATTTCCCGGTCATCACCGGACTCTACGCGACCGACTTCGATGTCGACCCGATCACCGGCGATCTGATCAACCCTCGACGGGGCGCCGCCATCGACCGGTTCGACCCGACCTCGTTCAACGGTTTCAACTTCATCCTGCCGATCGTCACCGAGACTGTATCGGATTCGATGACGGCCAAGGTCGACCTGTACAAACAATGGGATGATTTTACCGTTCGTTTCGGCGGCCTGTTCCAGCAGCGCGATATTTCCGGCAACATTTTCAATGACGCCGGTATCGTCCCGCTCGCCGTTATCGGCCAGAATGTGAATGATTATGCGGGTAGCGCGCCTTGGGACACCGGCTTTCCGCTCGGTGTTTCGTTCACCTATACCGATAACGAAGCGCTCGACGATGATCAGCAACGCCTGCTCGAACAGGCCGGGATTGATCTCAGCGATCTCAATCCGCCGCAGGATTTCTTCGATCAGAAGGAAACGATTTTTGCACCCTATCTGATGGGGGAATTCGAACTGGGTGATCTGCAGATCATCGCCGGCGCGCGGGCGGAATATTACAAGGTCCGCAATTCGGGCACGGCCTCGACCGGCGGTATCTTGACCCCGCTGACCTTCGAGGATGACTATTTCGATCTCTTCCCGAGCGTAAATCTGCGCTATAATGTCAGCGACGATATCGTGTTGCGCCTTGCCGGCCTCCGCGGGACGGCGCGTCCGGCCTATGCGGCGGTGCGGATTGGCTCGGCAATCAACGATGTAAGCGAAGTGATCGAATCCGGCAATCCGGCGCTGAAGCCGGAATATACCTGGGGCGTGGACGCCAGTTTCGAATGGTATCTGCCTGGCAACGGCATCTTTTCGGTTGCCGCTTTCCACCGCTGGGTTGACGATGTCCTCTATACCGGCACGCAGCGGGTCAACAGCGATGCCTTTGACAGTGACGGCATAGACCGCTCCAACTATCTGTTGAGCGCCAATTTCAATGGCCAGAGTGGGACTGTATCCGGGGTCGAGTTCAACGTCCAGCACCAGTTCGACTTCCTGCCGGGTGCGCTGGGCGGCTTCGGTGTGCAGGGCGGGCTGACCCTGCTCGACGGCGAATTTGACGCGCTGGATGCAGGCGGCATGGTCGTCACATCAGACTTCCCTGGCCTCTCCGACACGATCGTGAATGCTTCGGTTTTCTATGAGAAATACGGCATATCGGCGCGGGTATCCTACCAATGGCGATCGGACTATATCGATACGGTGGGCGGTCTCGGCATCGGCGATGGCGAGTTCCGCGGCGCCTATGAAAATCTCGATGTGACCCTGCGGTACAAGATCAATGACAATTTTACCGTCTATGCCGATCTGGCCAACCTGACCGATGAAATCTATACCGCCTTTGACGGCACGTCGGATTTCCCGGTCGAGGTTGAGCAGATTGGCGCGCGCTACATGTTCGGGCTACGCTTCGATTTCTAGCGGCAATGATTTGAGAGAGGATGTTTTCATGCGCAAACTAACCATCGCCCTGGTCGCGGCATCGCTAACCTGTATCGCGACGGCCGCGCAGGCCCGCAACATCGTGATCACCAATGATGACGGGCTGACCAGCAATGTGGTGGCGCTCTACGACGCGCTGAAAAAGGACGGTCACGACGTGATCGTGTCTGTGCCGTGCAAAAACCAGAGCGGCATGGGAGCGGCAATATTGATCGCTCGTCCGCTCGCGCCGCTGGCCGATGCGTGCCTGAACGCAGCGGCCGAAGCGGGTGATGCAGGTGCCGGATCGATGACTCGCAAGGGCATGGATGCGGATTTCTACTATGTCGACGGTACACCGGTGATGGCGCTGGTTTACGGGCTGGATATCGTCGCCGCACAGCGCTGGGGCAAGGAGCCTGATCTGGTGCTGTCCGGTCCCAATGAAGGACAGAATGTCGGCGCGATCATCCTCAGCTCCGGTACAGTGAGCGCGGCACAATATGCCGCCGTGAGCGGCTTGCCGGCCATCGCGCTCAGCGCCGGGCCAGCAACGGAAGACGATGAACTGGACGGTCCGCAGTCGGCCAAGGTCGGCACGCTGACGGCGCAGCTGGTATCGGTGCTGGACAAGCGGGCTGACGGGGGAGCCATGCTGCCGGACGGCTTTGCGCTCAACGTGAATTTTCCGGACAATCTGGACAATCCGGTGTGGAGAGTTTCGCGGATCGGAACCTACAACGCCTACAAAATGGGCTTCGTACAGAGCATGGTCAAAGAGGCGTCCCCGACGATGGCAGCGATGGCCAAGGCACGCGGCATGGAATTACCCGACTTGCCGGGCATCTCTTTCGGGTTCAACGATGCCAAACCGTCGCCGGATCAAATGTTGGACGAATCGGTTGTCTACAAGACTGCCATTGCGGTCAGCCCGATGCAGGCCGGCTATGAATATAGGTCGCACCCGAAAGCTGACTGGCTGGCGGGCTATCTGAAAGGCCTGACCGCCCCGGCGGAATAGGGCATTGCGATTACAATGCGTGATGCCCTTCGGTGATCGCAGCGGCGGTTGCCTCTTCCGAGCGTTCCCAGTCGTGGACCGCGCTCCGGCGGACAATGATCCAGGCACCATCGCGCTTTTCCAGTGTATCGCAATAGCGGCCGGCGACGATCCAGTCGATGGCTTTGCTGCTGCCGTGGCATGCATGGAAGTCCGGATTGCCGGGCTCGATATAGTGATAGGCGACAAAATTGGCTTCGGTGGTGGCGCTTTTGCCGTCGTCGGACAGGGTGATATGGACATTCGAGATCGAATGATGGGTGCCGGGAATATTTTTCAGCGTCTCGCTGGCAAATCCGATAAACTCGTCCGGGGACCCCTCATAATCACCATGTTTGTGGACATGGTCATCAGCAAAGCAGGAGCGGACCAGCGCCCAGTCGCGACGATCGATTCCCTTGCAATAGCGGTGCAGGACATCCCGGATTTCTTCGCGTGCCGAAAGCTGTTCCAAATTGTACATTCCTGATATCTCCTAATTTTGCCAGTCGTTATAATTTGACTCTGGCCCTAGCTTTCCTTGCAATGTCGTTGAGGAGATAAAGCATGGGCAGACTGCAAGGCAAAGTGGCAATAATAACAGGTGCGGCCAAGGGACTGGGTGAAGCCGATGCACGAATATTCGCACGCGAGGGCGCAACCGTCATCCTGACCGACATGGACGAGGAAAACGGAAAGCGGGTTGCCGGTGAAATCGGGGACGCGGCGGAGTTCCAGTTGCAGGATGTTCGCGATGAACAGGGCTGGGAAGACCTTATCGCCGATGTCGTCTCGCGTCATGGCCGGCTTGACATACTGGTCAACAATGCCGGTGTGGTCGAACTAGGCACGATCGAGACGCAGACTGCGGAAGAATATAGTTTCGTGATGGCGGTCAGCGCGGACGGTGCCTTCTACGGCTGCAAATATGCGGTGCCGGCGATGAAAGCTTCCGGCGGCGGTGCGATCATCAACATGTGCTCTATCGCTTCGATCATCGGCGAACCGATTGTCGTCGCCTATTCGATGGCCAAGGGCGCGATCGAAAGTCTGACGCGCAGCGTCGCAGTCCACTGCGCAAACAACAAATACAACATCCGCTGCAACAGCGTCCATCCGGCCGGCATATTGACACCGATGGTCGAGGGGATCGGCCCCAAGGTCATGGGCCGTGACGATCTCCGCCCTTCCAGCGAAGGCCCGGCACCAAGCGCGCTCGGCGAACCGGATGATATTGCGAACACCGTGCTGTTCTTGGCCTCCGACGAAAGCAAGTTCATCAACGGTGCGGCCATCCGCGTCGATAATGCGAAGTCGGTGGTGGAGGGCGTGGTTCCCTGACCGTTTCGGGAGCGCTTTTATGTTACGCGAAAAGCGCATTTTCTGAACCTGTGCTGCACCGGACAAGCGGTCTGCGTGCCTCAGGGCTGGACCCAGCGCGTTGTCACCATGCAATCTTGCGTTTTGCAGTAGGCGGACCTTTCCTACACATTTGCCAATCGTTTATCCTCTCCATCGGCTTTCCACGAAATGCGGGCTGGGCTCTTTGACAATCTGGATATGACGAAAACCCCTCCGCACACCCCCGGAATTGAAGGGGACCGATTGTCGCGCTAAATCGAAAGGTTACAGTCGATGTACTGTCGCTGGAGCGAGAAGCCAGTAAATCTGGGGCTTCGGGACAAGGTTGGCAAAAAATAAAAGTGGAAGTTTGTGTAAGGTTCGCTCCGGCCATTTCACAAAGGTTGCGTTTGCAACCGGAAGTGAGATATTCGGTGCCACCCGGCCGAACCGATCAACACGATCATGTGATCGTTCGCTGTCCGGCCTCACAATGACATTGTTCCCCCGATCGAAAACATATCGCCACAATTATTAGGAAGCCGTTGCCCCATGAACACCCTGATGGACTACCGGGAAAAGATCCGTACGCATCACCGCAGCGATGAAGATGCGGTGCTGGATTATCTGATTTCCAACTATGCGCCAGACAAGCAGACCCGCAAGCGGATTCAGGAGCGGGCGATTCAGGTCGTACGCGATGTGCGGAGCGCTTCGGGGCCGACGCTTACGGAAAGTTTTCTGGGTGAATATGGGCTGTCGACCGACGAGGGTCTGGCGCTGATGACACTGGCAGAAGCTCTGTTGCGGGTACCGGACAACCAGACGATTGACGCGCTGATCGAGGACAAGATCGGGCCATCCAACTGGCGCGAACATGTCGGCCAGTCGGAAAGCTCGCTGGTCAATGCATCGACCTATGCGCTGGAGATGACGCGTAGCGTGATCAACAAGCCGGAAAGCCGCGGGCCGCTCGATGCTCTGCGCGGCGCAATTAAACGCCTGGGCGAGCCGGTGATCCGGGTGGCCGTGCGGCAAGCGATGAAGGAACTCGGTAACCAGTTCGTGCTCGGCGAGGACATGAAGCTGGCGCTGAAGCGGGCGGAGAAATGGAAAGCCAAGGGTGCGACTTACTCTTATGATATGCTGGGAGAGGCCGCGATCACACAGGAAGGGGCGGATGAGTATTTCGCCGCTTATGCCGACGCGATTCAGGAAATTGCCAAGGTAGCCGTGTCTGATGACTTGCGGGAAAATCCGGGACTTTCGATCAAATTGTCAGCGCTTTACCCGCGCTACGAGATGAGCCAGCAGGCCAAGGCAGTCCCGGAGCTTGCCGATCGTGTCGGTGAACTGGCACGGGCCGCACGGGATGCCAATATCGGCCTGAACATTGATGCCGAGGAAGCCTATCGTCTGGGGCTCTCACTCGACATGATCGAAATGGTGCTCAGCGATCCCCGCCTGACCGGCTGGGACGGCTTCGGCGTTGTCGTTCAGGCTTTCGGCAAGCGCGCGAGCTTCGTGATCGACTGGCTCTATTCGCTGGCGACGCAGCTGGACCGAAAGATCATGGTTCGCCTGGTCAAGGGCGCCTATTGGGACAGCGAGATTAAGCGCGCACAGATGGACGGGGTGCCTGACTTTCCGGTATTCACGACCAAGTCGGCGACCGATATCAGCTATATCTGCTGTGCCTCACAGCTGCTGAAGATGACCGACCGAATCTATCCGCAATTTGCCACGCATAATGCGCACAGCGTCGCCGCCATTCTTGAAATGGCGGGCAATCAGCAGGACTTCGAATTCCAGCGGTTGCATGGCATGGGGGAAGCCTTGCACGAAGCCTTGCTGCGAAATGAAAAAGTGCGTTCGCGGATCTACGCTCCGGTTGGCAAGCACCGCGAACTGCTCGCCTATCTGGTCCGGCGATTACTGGAAAATGGGGCAAACTCGTCCTTTGTCAACCAGTTGGCCAATCATGCGGTAGCGGCCGAAATGATCGCTACCGATCCATTCGATACGCTGAAAGCCGATCAGCAATCCAGCCAGACCAAAATCGTCAAGCCCGCGGATCTTTATCAGCCGGAACGCGTCAACTCGCGTGGCTGGGACTTGGCCAATCGCACCGATATGAACGAATATGTCGGCGAACGCGCACCCTTTGCCGAGAAACTGTGGCGCTCCTCGCCGCTCACCGTACGGCCGGTCACCAGCGGAACCACCCGCAAGATATTCAATCCGGCGCGTGTGGACAGTCAGGTTGGCGAAGTGATCGAGGCGGACGAGAGCCAGGCGCTACAGGCGATAGAAGATGCCCGTGCCTGGGATGCTCCGGTATCCGAGCGGGCCGCGATCCTGCGCCGTGCTGCCGATCTCTATGAGCACCATCACGGCGAAATTTTCGCGCTGCTGGCGCGGGAGGCGGGCAAGACCCAGTTCGATACGATCGCGGAGCTGCGCGAGGCGGTCGATTTCCTGCGCTATTATGCTAAGGAGGCGGAAAAATATCCTGACGGCAAGCCCCGTGGCATAATCAGCTGCATCTCGCCCTGGAATTTCCCGCTGGCGATCTTTACCGGCCAGGTGGCGGCGGCCCTCGCTGCCGGCAATGCTGTGTTGGCTAAGCCGGCCGACCAGACACCCCTGATTGCGGCGCTGGCCACCAACTTGTTGCACGAAGCCGGCGTTCCCATGGAGTCGCTTCAGTTGCTGCCAGGCGCCGGGGCGACCGTGGGATCAACAATAAGCGGGGATGCCCGGATCCAGGGTGTCTGTTTTACCGGTTCGACCGCAACGGCGCAGACGATAAACCGGAATATCGCCGACAATGGGCAGGCGGACTCACTGCTGATCGCCGAGACGGGCGGCCTGAATTGCATGATCGTGGATTCAACCGCTTTGCCGGAACAATCGGTTCGCGATATCATAACATCGGCATTCCAGTCCGCCGGCCAGCGTTGTTCGGCCTTGCGTGTGCTCTATCTGCATGAAGATGTCGCCGAGCCGTTTCTGAACATGCTCTACGGTGCCATGGACGCGACCGAAATGGGCAATCCTTGGTGGCTGTCCACCGACATCGGGCCGGTCATTGATCAGGCGGCCCATGACAAGATCAGCAACCATATCGCGACCGCCAGAATGGAGCGCCGGTTGCTGAAGCAGCTGGATTGCCCGGATGACGGCTATTTTGTCGGACCGGCGGTCATCAGGGTCGATGGAATTAACGACCTAGAAGAGGAAATCTTCGGTCCTGTTCTGCATGTAGCGACATTCAAAAATAACGAACTCGACGATATCATCGGGGATATCAACAATCGCGGATACGGGTTGACGTTCGGCCTGCAGACCAGGATCGAGCGCCGCATCGACAAGCTGACCAGTGCGTTGAAAGTCGGGAATATCTATGTAAACCGTAACCAGGTCGGTGCGGTAGTCGGTTCGCAACCCTTCGGTGGAGAAGGCCTTTCCGGCACCGGCCCCAAGGCCGGTGGTCCGCATTATCTGCCGCGCTTTCACGCCGGTTCCAGGCCGGTCTCTCCATTGGAGAGCGGCAATGCCCTGACCATCGAAAAGGTCCAGGCGGCACTAGATAATCTCCCGGAAGGCGATATGCGACCGCGCGGTTCCGAGGTCATGCCCGGACCCACCGGGGAATCAAACGAGCTGTTCACCTATGCGCGGGGAACGATATTATGCCTCGGCCCAACACCGGAAGCCGCTGGAAGGCAGGCCGAGACGGCGCGTCAGCAGGGCTGTGTGGCCTTGATCTGTGTCCCGGGCGCGGCCGGAGAACAGGCGATTGACGGATTTGTCCCGCGCGAAGCACTGGCTCGGCTGACCGGGTTCGATGCCGTTGTTTGTTGGAGTGAAGGCGAGGACATCCGCGCCATTCGCAAGGCTCTTGCAAAACGTGACGGGCGGTTGATCCCGATCATCACGGAAGAGAATTTCGGCCAGCAGTGTCTGGTCGAACGGCATGTGTGTATCGATACAACCGCTGCGGGAGGCAATGTCTCGCTGCTAACCTGATTAAGTCGGACGGTCTGGATATGGGTGCAAACCGCTAGCAGCACGTTAGAGCTGTCGGATGGAATATCGGGCAGGGCGGAATTGGTCGCGGCCTGCGGTATAAGCGAGAGCTGCGCTCTGCGCTTGCCTTGGACCATATATGTAGAGTAGCCTGAAGCGATGGAGCGCCAAGAGAATTCCAGCATGAAAAAGCAGATCGAGATTTCCCGATCCGATCTGCCAACGGCCTCGGTCATGGGGCTGATCGAAAAAAGTCCGATTGCCTCGGTGGTCAGCAATCCGCGTTTGCCAGACAACCCGCTTGTGGCGGTCAACGATGCGTTCGTGGAACTGACCGGCTATGACCGGGATTTCATTATCGGTCGAAACTGCCGCTTTCTGTCGGGGGAAGAAACGAAACCATGGCTGACCGAGGAGATCCGGCGTGGTGTGCGGCAGCAAAAGTCCGTGCTGGTTGAAATACTCAATTACAAGAAAGACGGTACGCCGTTCCAGAATGCGGTGCTGGTCGCGCCGCTGTTTGATGAAGAAGGCGAACTGGAATATTTTCTGGGATCGCAGGTGGAAATCGATGCCGATGTCCCTACCTTGGCAAAAGCACGCCGGATGCGAGCGGTCGAGATTGTCAAAGGCCTGTCAAAGCGGCAGCGGGAAGTGCTTCAGTTCATTGCCAAGGGCCTGCTCAACAAGCAGATCGCCCACGAGTTGAACCTGAGCGAGCGGACTGTGAAAATGCATCGGTCGATCCTGATGAAACGGCTCGACGTACCGAGTGCGGCGGACATGGTCCGGCTGGCTGTAGAAGCGGGAATGTAGGTGGATGGAGATACGGTCCAAGGGCCGTATCGATTTCAAAGCTGGCACAATCTATTCCTAACTATGCATCGCGGGCTGAAATCTTTATTTCCCTTCGGGTCGCAAATCATTTTTGGATAACAGTTCTCCCTCCTCCTAGTTATCCGAAGATATTCAGCCCGCGATGCAGACTGGTTTAAAATTGGTCGGCGATTGCAATCATCTTGGTGAGCCGCTTTGGCGCGACTTGGCGCCAGCTAGCGTACAGCCGATCGGAAATATGGTCCCAGTCGGTGCGGCCCGTATCCAGCCGAATGGCGATCCAGCCGGATTTTCCGTAGAATTTGGGTATATAATACAGGTCGGGGTCGGCGTCGATCAGCGCGGCCTGTTCGTCCAGCCCGGTGGTCTTGACGAGCAGAGCAATACTGGCTTCTCCATGATGGCTCTGCGCAAAATAGGCGAAATATTTCCCTGTCGTTTTGCTGCCCACGCGCCAGCCCGGGGCGCCGAAGCTGGGGCGTTCGTGGGTTTCTGCAAGTGCCAGCGCCCGTTGACGTACCTGTCCAAGAATCCAGTCAGGATCCGCTTCGCGAGTGACATATTTGGCCAGGGTGGAGGGGTAGAGCTGATGTTCCGCGATCAGTATCCGGCTGGCCAGACTGTCGGCATCATCATCGGGCAGAATGGCAACGTCCGTTTGCGCCAGAATGGGACCATCATCCAGTTCGGCAGTGACCAGATGGACGCTGCATCCAGCGACAACGTCGCCCGCATCAATCGCGCGCTGATAAGTGTCGAGACCCTTGTACTTGGGCAGCAGGCTGGGATGAATGTTGAGCATATGATCTGCCCATTTCCTGACAAAACCGTCGCTCAGAATGCGCATATAGCCGGCTAGTACCACATATTCGGCGCCGGATCGGACGATGGCATCGTGCATGATTATATCATGGGCCTCGCGCGTCAGTCCCTTGTGCGAATGGGCGAAGGTTGCGATGCTTTCTGCTTCTGCCAGTTTCAGGCCCGGCGCCTTCAGATCATTGGACGCTACCAGAACGATCTCAAAGGGACAGTCGGGTGATTTTGCGGCATAAACCATCGCCGCCATATTCGACCCGCGCCCGGAAAGCAGTATAGCGATTTTGGCTTTGTCAGCCATTGTGCGTGGCGGTCCAGTCATCCGTAGCTGACCATATGCCGCGCGCAGCGCTTACCGTACAGCCTCTGGTGCCGGTGCGAACGTCGCCAATTTTGTGGACTGTCTCGCCCGCGGCTTCCAGGTCAGATGTAATGGAAGGAACTTCTTCGGGGGAAACCGCCAGCACCATTCCGATTCCGCAATTGAATGTCCGCGCCATTTCTTCCGGTTCGATATTGCCTTGTGCCTGCAGAAACGCCATCAAGCGGGGCTGATCCCAGTTCGAAGCATTGACGTGGGCGTGCGTACCATCGGGCAACACGCGAGGAATATTTTCCAGTAATCCGCCGCCGGTGATATGGGCAAGCGCCTTGATCCGGCCGGACTGCATCAGTGGCAGCAGCGACTTCACATAGATTCGGGTGGGCGCAATCAAAGCCTCAATCAGCAATATGTCTGGATTGAATAGGGCGGGGCGGTCCAATTTCCAGCCTTTGTCGGCAGCCAGACGCCGGACCAGAGAAAATCCGTTGGAATGCACGCCCGAGGATTCGAGACCGAGAAGCACATCACCCGGCGCGATCGTCATTCCGGTCACGGCCTTTTCGCGTTCCACCGCGCCGACGCAGAAGCCAGCAAGATCATAGTCACCGTCAGCATACATGCCCGGCATTTCCGCGGTCTCTCCGCCGATCAAGGCGCAGCCGGACATTTTGCAGCCCTCGGCGATGCCCGCCACAACCCGTTCGGCAATGCCGTTCTCGAGCTTGCCGGTAGCAAAATAGTCGAGGAAAAACAGGGGCTCTGCTCCCTGCACGATCAGATCATTGACGCACATGGCAACAAGGTCAATGCCGACCGTGTCATGACGGTTATAATCGATCGCGAGTTTGAGTTTCGTACCGACGCCGTCATTGGCCGCGACCAGCAACGGATCCTGATAGCCTGCCGCTTTCAGATCAAAAAATCCGCCGAACCCGCCTAGTTCGGCGTTTGCACCCGCACGTGCAGTGGCTTTTGCCAGCGGTGCGATTGCTTTGATCAGGGCATTGCCCGCTTCGATAGACACACCGGCTTTCGCATAGGTGTAAGAATCCGGCTCATTTTGCTTTTCACTCATAGATTGAGCGATTAGACAAGTCGCGGCTGGATTTCCACGCCATAATCGTCAAAAGGGCGCAAATGAGTTTTTTGAGTGACTTCCGAACCAAGATAGCCGCCGCCATTGCCCTCGTGACTGTGCTCGCGGGAACGGTCGTCTATGCCCAGCTTGAAGGTACCCAGCGCGGTGTGGCACCGCTCGCCAGCACCGGTGATTTCGAAGTGATGGGGGTGGAAGTCGACGTCCATGGCGACAATGCTTTCGATGCGCGGAAAAAAGGCTGGGAAGAGGCCCAGCGCAAGGCATGGAAGATGCTGTACAAGCGGACGCAGGGGGGCGAGACCTCCGGTCTGCCTGACGGTACGCTCAACACGATCGTCTCGGCTATCATTGTCGAGCAAGAGCAGATCGGCCCCAAACGCTATATTGCCACGCTCGGCGTTATGTTCGATCGTGCAAGAACAGGCTCGATTCTCGGTGTAGGTGGTCGGCGATTGCGATCTCCGCCCTTGCTGGTGCTGCCGATTATGTGGAGCGGAGGATCTCCCCAGGTATTCGAGAATCGGACCGAATGGCAAAAAGCCTGGGCGCGATTCCGGTCCGGTGACAGCGCCATCGACTATGTGCGGCCTTATGGGTCGGACAGCGAATCGCTGGTGCTGACAGCAGGGCAGGCCAATCGTCCGAGTCGGCGCTGGTGGCGCAATATTCTTGACCAGTTTGGCGCAGCGGATGTTATCGTTCCGATCGTCAGGCTCACCTATAAATATCCCGGCGGTCCTGTCACCGCCCGGTTTACCGCGCGCTATGGTCCGGATAATCGCTATATCGACAGCTTTACCCTGAAAGTGGACCGCAGCGAAGATATCCCCAAAATGATGGACCAAGGTATCGTTCGCCTGGACAATATTTATTCGAGTGCTTTGTCGCGCGGCATATTGAAAACCGACAAGTCGCTTATCATTGAAGATCCGTTCAATCTCGATGATCTTGATCTTGATGATTTCGATCTAGATGTCGAACTGGCAGACGAGACGGATACGGGCGATAATAGTTCAGCCCCGGCAAATGCCGAATCATCAGAGTCGGCCGCAGAAGCGCAGGTAGCCGCACCGGTGGCAGCTACCAGTATCTCGCTGCAATTCGACACGCCGGATGTTGGCGCTGTCGGCCGCGGCGAAGCATCGGTACGTGCGATACCGGGCGTCACATCCGCTTCCACGTCCAGCCTCGCGCTGGGTGGTGTGTCTGTCATGAGCGTGACTTACAAAGGCGATATTTCCACACTGGCCCAAGCCCTTCGGGCGCAAGGCTGGCAAGTGCAGCAAGGAGCGGGCGCCTTGCGTATCAGTCGCTCCGGACAGTAACGAAGCGAGACCGTGAGTCAGATAGCCCTTCCTCTTGAACAGAAGCCGTCGTCAGAACAGCGAGGGTATCTGGTGACTGCTGCCAATGCCGAAGTGCATCGACATCTGCAAAACTGGCAGGACTGGGCGCATAACACGTTAATTCTAACCGGCCCCGAAGCCTCCGGTAAAACCACGATGGCTGCAGCGTTTGAAGCGGAAAGCGGCGGGTTCTGCGTCGATGATGCTGCAAACTACGAAGATACTGAAATATTCCATTTATGGAATCGCGCCAATGAAGAGCAAAAACCGCTTCTGCTCTTGGCCGCGAAACCGGTTGCGGATTGGGGAATTTTGCTTCCAGATCTGAAATCCCGCCTTGCCGCGTCGCTGCATCTGGAAATTGGAACGCCCGATCAGGCGATGATCGACGGCCTGTTCCAGAAATATTTCGCGATACGCGGCCTGACAATTTCCGAAGATGCCTTGCGCTATCTGGAAAAGAGGATGGTCCGCACCTATGCTATGGTACGTCAACTGGCACAGAAAATGGACTCGCTAGCGATTGAAACCAGAAAGCCGATAAATCTGGCTATAGCGAAATCGGCGCTTGGTTTGTTCGATGCCGGTGATGAAAAAATGGATACCTAGCCCATGGAAAACTCTGCTGTAGAATCGCGGGAAGGGGATATCTCGGCCGTAGATACTGTCACCGGCGCATTGCCTGAGGATAACGGCAAACGATATTTCAATCGAGAAATCAGTTGGCTGGGCTTTAACGAACGGGTGATCGAGGAGGCCGAGAACAGCGCGCATCCATTGCTCGAGCGGCTGCGCTTTCTGTCGATATCCGGCAGCAACCTTGACGAATTTTTCATGGTTCGTTTCGCCGGACTGGTCGGGCAATATCGTCAGAATATCGAGGAACGATCGGCCGATGGCCTGACCGCGACACAGCAACTGGAAGCCATAGCAGCTCGCACGGATTCGCTTATTGAACATCAGCAACGGGTCTGGGCAGCTCTATCCCGGACGCTCGCCGACGAAGACATTATTGTGTCGGCTGTGAATGATCTCACCGAGCCGTCGAAAACCTGGTTGAGACAGCATTTCATTGACCAGATATTCCCGGTGCTGACTCCGCAGGCGCTTGATCCGGCGCATCCCTTCCCGTTCATTCCCAACAAGGGATTGAGTCTCGTGTTTGATCTGGTCCGGGAATCGGACAATCAGGGCATCAGGGAACTGGTAATGATCCCGTCTGGTTTGCCCCGATTTATCCGCTTGCCCGGTGAGTCGGCGATCTATGTTTCGGTCGAGACGGTCATTCAGGAGTTTTCCGATATTCTGTTCCCCGGTTATGCGGTGAAAAATAGCGGACTGTTCCGGATCATCCGCGATAGCGATATCGAGGTGGAAGAAGAAGCGGAAGATCTGGTGCGCTATTTCCGCAGCGCCATCAAACGGCGCCGTCGCGGAGACGTGATCCGGCTCGAAATGGGGCCGAATCTTGCCGAACCCGTGACTGCATTGCTGCGCGAAAATCTGCTTGATGACGGTGCTACGGAAAGCCGGATCAACGGCTTGGTCGGTGTCGGTGATCTCGATATTCTGGTCGATGAAGATCGTCCAGATCTTAAGTTCACGCCCTATAGTCCGCGTTTTCCAGAGCGTATTCGCGATCATGGCGGTGACTGTTTCGCGGCGATCCGCGATAAGGACATTCTGGTTCATCACCCCTATGAGTCTTTCGAGGTGGTTATTGAATTCCTGCGTCAGGCGGCTGCCGATCCCGATGTGGTGGCGATCAAGCAGACTTTATATCGCGCCGGCAAGCAGTCCGCTGTTATCCGGGCGCTGATTGATGCTGCTGAAGCGGGCAAATCGGTCACCGCAATCGTCGAACTCAAGGCGCGTTTTGACGAGGAGCAGAATCTGCTCTGGGCGAGTGCGCTCGAACGCGCCGGTGTGCAGGTCGTCTACGGGTTTATCGAATGGAAAACCCATGCAAAAATATCGATGGTCGTGCGCAAGGAGCAGGAAGGCTATCGCACATATTGCCATTTCGGAACCGGTAATTATCATCCGATAACCGCCAAAATCTACACTGATCTCAGTTTCTTCACTGCTGATCCGAGGGCCGCACGCGATGCGGCGCAACTGTTCAACTATATCACCGGCTATGTCGAACCCAAGGCGCTGGAGCTTATTTCCATGTCACCGCGCGATATGCGTAACGACCTGATGGGACTGATAGATCAGGAAATTGCAAATGTCCGCGCCGGCAATCCGGGAATGATTTGGGCCAAGATGAATTCACTGGTGGATCCGGCATTGATCGAGAAACTGTATCAGGCGAGCAATGCCGGTGTGGAAATAGATCTGGTGGTCCGCGGAATCTGCTGTCTCCGGCCTGATGTACCGGGCATGTCCGATCATATTCGCGTGAAATCGGTGGTGGGCCGGTTTCTTGAACATAGCCGTATCTGGGCTTTCGGCAACGGCAGGGAATTACCGAATGACGGTGCGAAACTCTATATTTCATCGGCGGACTGGATGCCGCGCAACCTGGACCGGCGGGTGGAATATATGATGCCGATTACAAATCCCACCGTTCATGACCAGATATTGGATCAGGTTATGGTGGCCAATCTGATCGATGACGAGCAAAGCTGGGAACTCAACGCCGATGGCAGTTACACCCGTGTAAAGCCATCCAGCAAACCGTTCAATCTGCACCGCTATTTCATGACGAATCCCTCACTCTCCGGACGCGGCAAGGCGCTGAAGAAGAGCAACGCGGTGCCGCGGCTCAGCTTGCGACGTCGGAAGAAAAGGGTGTGAGCGGGTTGCCGGGAGACAAAAATAGCGCGTCCGGACTGGCGCAGAAGAAAAAGCGGGGATCTGGTCGGCGTACGGCAATTGTTGATATCGGCTCCAATTCCATCCGGCTGGTTGTCTATCAGGGGCCTGCGAGAGTTCCC
Source organism: Sphingorhabdus sp. 109 (assembly GCF_902506555.1). Classification (GTDB taxonomy): domain Bacteria; phylum Pseudomonadota; class Alphaproteobacteria; order Sphingomonadales; family Sphingomonadaceae; genus Parasphingorhabdus. The sequence goes on from NZ_LR732707.1 coordinate 351,103, forward strand.
GCAATTCTGTTCAATGAAAAGGTCATGGCCGGACTCGGTAAAGAATTGTCGACGACCGGCGCAATCGGCAAGGATTCAATTGCGCTTGCTACGCGTGGAATGAAGCGATTTTACCGACTTTGCATCGAAATGGACGTCGACAATGTACAGAGTTTTGCCACCGCAGCGGTCCGGGACGCCAGCAACGGCAAGGATTTGCTGAATATTGCCAGCGAGATCGGCTATGATGTTGCGGTGCTTCAAGGCGAAGAAGAAGCGGAGCTGGCAGCGCTCGGAGTGATCTCCGGAATTCCCGACGCTAGTGGAATAGTCGGCGATCTTGGCGGAGGCAGTCTGGAGCTGGCCATGGTCGATCAGGGCAGGGTGCTGGAGCGGTTTTCCTTTCCTCTAGGCGTACTGAGGGTGGCTGACCTGCGCGCCAAGGGGCAGGATGCGCTAAAAAGCAAAGTGCGCAAGATGCTAAAGAAAACCGGATGGGATAAGCAGGGGCAAGACCTCCCTTTCTATCTCGTCGGCGGTTCGTGGCGTTCGCTGGCCCGTCTGGACATGTTTGACAGTCAGTATCCGCTGCCGGTCATCCACAATTACGAGATGGAACCCAGACGCGCGCGCCGGCTCGTCAGTCGCCTGGCCCAACTGAACAGGGACAAGTTGAAAAATGTCCCTGGATTATCAACCTCTCGGATACCAACGCTTAAGGACGCCGCATGGCTGTTGTCGCTGCTGGTCCGCTATCTGAATAGCAGCAAAATGGTGGTGTCCGCTTATGGCGTGCGGGAAGGCATGCTGTTCCACACTGTCAGCAAGCAGGAAGCCGCGCGCGATCCGCTTTTACTGGCAACCGAAGATACCGGTGCGGCTCAGGCTCGGTTCCCGGCAAATAGCAAGTTGCTGGGTAAATGGATTGCCGATATTTTCTCGGATGATCCGGTTGAATGGCACCGCATCCGTCAGGCTGCCTGTAATCTCGGTGATGTCGCCTGGCGCGCCAATCCCAATTTTCGCGCGGAGCGAGGACTGGAAGTCGGATTGCATGGCAATTGGGTCGGCATTACCGGGCCGGAAAGGGAGATGCTGGGACAAGCGCTGTTTACCAGTTTCGGAGGCGGCAACGACGTCTTTCCTGGCGGCGGTAAACTGGCTAGCGCTGCGGCGACACGGCGGGCCATCGCCTGGGGTCTTGCGATGCGGCTGGGGCAACGGCTTAGTGGCGGTACCCGAACCCCGCTGGAGCAGACGCAAATCCGCAAGTCCGGAAAGAAGCTTGAACTCACGATCGCGGGTGATCTGGTTCATCTCTATGGCGATGTGGTTGCCAAGCGGCACGGGCATCTGGCAAATATGCTGGGGCTTGAGCCGGTGATGACTGCGGTTTAGCTATTCCGCATCGCCTTCCTGCTGGTGCGTCATCTTCAATTTTCCGTCCTTCACCGTGAAGCTGACGCGGCCTTCGATTAAATCCAGTGCGTCACGGCCGAATTCCTCATAGCGCCACCCCTCGAGCAGCGGCACATTTTCGCGTTCTCCGGCCACGATCCGTTCCAGATCATCGGCCCGTGCCAGCAGTCGCGATGCAACATTCATCTCTGCCGACCGGATTTTTAGCAATAATTTGAGCAAATCCGTAACCAGTGCGTTGGATTTCCCGTTTTTGGGACGCCGGCCAACCTTCAGTGGGAGATCATCGCGTGACAGCGGTTCCGCCTGTTCGATTACTTCCATCAATCGTGCGCCGATATCATTATTCTTCCAGCCTGCCGACAGTCCGCGGACCTGTCCCAGCTTGGACTGATCCTTGGGAGGATGCGCTGCGATATCTGCCAGCGTTTCGTCGCGCATGATCCGGCCGCGTGGTAAATCCTTGGATTGGGCTTCGCGCTCCCGCCATGCGGCCAGCGCCTTCAGCCTGCCGAGCATCTCCAGATTACGGCCCTGCGATTTGACCCGCAGCCAGGACCTTTCCGGATCATTGACATAATTGTCGGGATCAGCGAGCTTTTCCATCTCGGCATTGATCCACATGCCCCGGCCGGTTTCGCGCAATTTGTCCAGCATCATCGGGAAGATCTTGGCGAGATGGGTAACATCGGCCACCGCATATTCCAGTTGGCGCGCGTTGAGCGGACGGCGTGACCAGTCGGTAAAGCGGGCGCCCTTGTCCAGGGTGATGCCCAGCCAGCTATCCACGAGATTGGCATAGCCGATCTGCTCGCTCTGTCCGATTGCCATGGCTGCAATCTGGGTATCAAAAATCGGGTGCGGGGTCTTGCCCGTCATATTGTGGATGATTTCGACATCCTGCCCGCCGGCATGGAAAATCTTGAGTACATTCTCATTCTCAACCAGCAATTCCATCAGCGGTCCGAGATCAATATCTTTGGCCAATGGATCAATTGCGGCGGCTTCCTTGCCATCGGAAATCTGGATGAGACAGAGGATAGGCCAATAGGTGTTCTCCCGCATGAACTCTGTATCGACTGCCACAAAGTCGGCAGTAGCAAAGCGGGCGCAAATATCGGCGATGTCCTGATTGGTCGTCAGCAAATTATGGATGTGCATTTTTATGCTATACAGCGGGTGGCTCGTCCCGCAAACAATTCGTGGGCGCAGGATTAAAATTTGGGGGAAATCATGACATTTTGGTCACTGGCTTTGATCAGCTTATTGGTATTGCTGTTGCTGGGGCAGATTATGGCACAGTGGGGTGACGCCTGTCTGGCGGTAGCCGATCCCCGGCCGATTGGCGGCAAGACAATCGAGATTACGATCTTGGCCTGGGGCCTTGCTGCGCGGCGAGGGCGGTCTCTGCAGGTGGATGACTGCTATCAGCTCGGTATCAACGACATGCGTTTCTTCATGACTGGCAAAGCGGTTCTGGTCTGCCTGTTTACCTTCGGGTTTGTCCGAAAGGTCAGCATCGCCTATCGCTGCTATGCTGGCGATCATGGCGTCGGAGAAGCCTGATGGCGCGGATCGTGAATCTCGGACAACAGGTCTGGACCAATTATCACCAGACCGCAGAATGCAACCTCAAGAGCCGGATCGAGCTGGTCAATAGCGACGAGAAAAACGGCCGGGCGCATCTGAAAGGCGTGGCCGAAACTGTCCGGGATTTGCTCGGGGAGGCGAGGCAGTATCAGATCCCGGTGCGACCGATCGGGGCGGGCTGGTCACCGTCGCCGATCAACGTGGTGGAAGACGGCTGGCTGGTCGAGACCTTGCGGCTGAACCGGACCTATACAGTGGCGGCGAAAGATTTGCATGAAGATTGCGAAGTTGCCGCGGAAGCGCTGTTGCTGGTGCAGGCCGGCGCGACCGTCGACGAAGTTTACGAAAGTGCCGAAGAAATCGGCCGGTCGCTGCGAACCGGCGGGGCGAGCAACGGACAGAGCTTTGCCGGCGCCTGCGCCACCGGAACCCATGGCAGCGTTTGGCAGGCGGGCGGTATCCAGGACCATGTCCGGGCGGTGCAAATGGTGACACCCGAGCGGATATTGTGGATTTCGCCTGAAAAGCCCGTGCTGTCGGACGCGTTCATCGCCCAGACCGGTTCCGAAATCATTCGCGACGACCGGGTATTTGCCGCAGCCCAGTTGCACATCGGCGCGATGGGCTTTGTCACCGCGATGCTTATCGAGACGGATCCGATCTATATGGTGCAGAATATCCAGAAAGCGACGAAGATAAGGCGCGAGCATATCGACTGGCTGTCGCGCGGCGAGTTCCGGAAATTTTCATGCGAATTCGGACTGAATGAAAATCCCTATTTTCAGCAGCTTATTATCAATCCTTTTGATCCTTTCGACAAGAAATGCCTGCTCCGCTTCCTCTACAAGCGCCCCTTTGATCCCAATATCCCGCCGCCGCCCCCGCGTGACATGGGAGCCGGCTATGACGCGCTGACCTTGCTCGGCAAGGCGATGGCGCACAGCGATCTGTTCAAGGGCGCGATCATGCAATTTGCGATGGAGCAGGGCTATCCCGACAACCGCGATGTCGATGATCCGCCGGCCATCGCCACCTGGGGGCATACCACCGAAGAGCATGCGCCGATCGCCAGTCTGTTCAACGGATCGGTTACACTTGATCGTAACAGGCTGGGAGAGGTCTTTGATCTGGTTATAGATAATTTCAAACGAGGCGGTGGTGGCACGGTCGTCACCCTGCGGTTCGTCCGGCAGGCCGCCGGTCTGCTCGCCCCCGCGCACTGGCCCGACAATGTCGTGATCGACTTTGACGGCCCCAATGTCGAATCCAGCCACAAGGGTTACAAGAAGGTGATCGAGGCGCTCGACGAGGCCGGGATTCCCTTCACCCGCCACTGGGGCAAGACCAACAATCTCGACGAGCAGCGGGTGAAGCGCGACTATGGCCAGAATTTCGCCGACTGGAAATGGGTCCAGGCACAGGTCATGCCGGACCCGGCGGACCGACAGGTTTTTGCCAATGAGGAACTTCGCAAGCTGGGTTTGATATAGGCGGTTTGCGGGATCAGCGTTGAGATTGTGAGGGTTGGAGTGAGGTATCGGACAAGGCGGGGTATCGACGGCTTGAATGATCGCAGATTCCGATAGAAAATATGTGAAGGCGTTGAAATGGTTCTGGCTGTTATCCGTTGACCGCCTTATTTGCGGTCTCGCAGCTTAGCCAGATTCAATATCAGCTTAGCGCCCGATCTCGGTCATTCGGATAATATCCCGACTTGCTTGAGCGGAGGCATGCTGCATCAGGGCCAGAGGCAATCAGTCTCCACTTGCCCATTGCCATCGCAACAACATTCATCATTCTCCACCGAACCGAAGCCTGATTCCTCCATTCAGGGTAAATCCGTCGAGCGGCGCCCATGCATCCACCGTCCATTGTCCACTTGCATCGCGCTGCGGCCGTAATAGCGGATCATAGCGAGTCTGCCGCACATTGAGCAGATTTTCCGCATTGGCGAACAGACTGATCCGGCCCAAGACGATTTCGCCCAATATACCCAAATGCACATAGGGGCGGCTGCGCGTGCGAAAGGGATTGTCTTCAAGCGACTGCGCGCCGGTGTAATAGGCTTCAACCCCGATGCGTCCCTTGCCATGTTCTTCCCACATGCCGACCAACCCTGCGGTATGCCGCGGTGTCAGCGGAACTTCGCGCCGTCCTAGGCCGGAAGCATCGGGTTCAGTGGCGTCGACATAGACGTAGCTGCCCGTCACAGTAAAACCGTTTTGCTTATAGCGGACAAGCAGTTCCGATCCACGCACTTTGGTCGTTCCGTCGACATTGACAAGGCGTACCCGGTCCGGCGCAATTTCCTGCAGTCGCGTTGCGTTGTCTATGTCGGCACCGAACAATGTCACGCTGGCTTCAAATGGTCCGCTGGCATAGCCGACATCGAGTGATGCTGTCGCGGCGGTTTCAGCTTCGAGATCCCCGAGGGGTTCGAGCTGAGAAAGCCCGGCTGCCTCAATTTCGTCGACAAAGGGATTGGGCGCAAAAAAGCCGCCTCCGAGCGATCCCCGGATGGTCCAGTTACCCGGACGGTAAAGCGCCGACAGGCGCGGGCTGAACTGGGTTCCGAACTCATCGTGAAAATCCACACGTCCGCTCCCCGCCAGAGTGAGTTCAGCACTTATCTCATGTTCCACTTGCGCAAATATGCCCGGCACGTCGTAGCTGTAATTAAACGCCGGGAAGCTTTCCGAACGGAAGGCGTCAGACTGGAAGGCGATCCCGCCAACCCAAGTGGTGGCCCCGCTCCCGCCCGAGACGGATGCTTCAGCGAACACGCTTTGGTGCCGGTCATCCTCCAATGTGGTGCCGAAACGGTGCAGATGGTCTTGCTGCATGGCGGAAGCGCGAAAATGCAAGATCATGCTATCGTCTATCGGTGTTTCGCCGACGAGGCCGGCATCGAAACGCTCCGTATCCTGCGTTTGTGGAAAGAATGTGCCATCGGGCACGGTTTGGCCGGTCAGCGTGCCGCCAACCCGTTCTTCCGTCATCGCGCCGAGCGTCAGATATAGGGAACTGCCGCTGCCATCGTCCCATTGAAAGCGAGGGCGCGCGGTGAAACGATCATATGAGGCTATATCATACCAACCGTCGCCATCGATATCCTGCCCGGTTTGGCGATGCGCGCCAGCGGTTAGCGACACACCGAGGCTGTCGCTTAACGGGGCAGATATATATCCGGTCAGGTCCTGCCCGTCGCGCGTAGTTGCGTTCGCCAGTATCTCGGCTTCAAACGCATCACCGGGGTTTTTGGAGATAAGGTTGATGACGCCCCCGAGCGCGGACGGACCATATAATGCGGAAGCCGCGCCCTTGATGATTTCGACTTGCCCGAGATCAGTTGGAGGAATCTGCAGCAAGCCGAGCGATGCGGCCTGGCCGCCGTAAAGCGGCAGGCCGTCAGCCAGCAGCTGGGTGTATCGCCCTTCCAGACCCTGAATCCGGATATTTGCAGCACCCAGCGCAGGCGAGGTGACTTGCACCCGAACACCGCCGGTTTCCGCAACCAGCATGGCAATATTGCCGGGGCGCATGATCGCCTTCTCTTCGATCTCTTCCCCCACAATCACTTCGACGCGGATCGGTTCATCCTGCACCCGGCGACGGTTGCGGGTTCCCTGAACGATGATTACTTGTTCAGCTTCCCCGCTGTGATGATCGTCCGCGTGGTTCGCCTCCGGGTGGTCAGCGGCGGGAGAATCCTGAGCGAATGCCGGAGCCGCAAGGACGATAGGGACGGCAGTGGCGATAAGCCGCCAATGCAGTAGGGAGCGGGTCATTAGAATTCTTTCTTGATTGTGGAGAAAAATTTCGGCGCGTATTTCATGTCTGAGCAAGTTCTTTCCGGGCTTGGGAGAACACGTCAATGCTTCCCCATATCGCCAGCCAGGCCATGATAGATGCGACCAGCAAATCGGGCCACGCATTGCCTGTGCCAAATACGCCCAGCGCCGCAACGAGGACTGCGATATTTCCGAGCGCGTCATTGCGGGAGCAAATCCAGGCGGAGCGCATATTGGCATCGCCATTGCGAAACCGAAGTAACATCAGCGCCACAATGATATTAACAACCAGCGCTGCTGCACCGATTATTCCCATCATATGCGGTTCAGGCTCGGACCCGGCGAAAAAACCGTAAATTGCGTAACCGATCACCCACAGGCCAAAGGCAAGCATCGTCGCACCTTTAACCAGCGCCGCGCGGGCTCGCCAGCTCAGCGCCATACCGGCGACAAACAGGCTGATCGCGTAATTGGCAGTATCGCCAAAAAAATCGAGCGCATCAGCTTGCAATGCGCGCGAATCCGCTGCCACGCCTGCGGCTATTTCCACCCCGAACATCGTGGCATTCGCGAATAGTGCGAACCACAATATCCGGCGCCACAGCGGGTCGTTGAGGCTATTTCCCGAATCGGCGGGAACGTCGCAGCACGACTTTGCCATGAGTTGCGTCTCCTGTAGTTTCGAGTCGCAAAACCCTATGCACCCTGTAGCTACTACAGGGTCAATATCTGCTTATCGGTGAATTGCCGAAGGCGACGAAAATCAAGGTCGAAACCATCTGCAGTTACGAACGCGAAAGCATATTGTCCGCAGTTGAGCGGACCGATACGAACTAGCGTGATTATTCCATTCGCACATCTGACGAAGCGGATCCTTGTCCGGCGTTTATTCGATCTCGGGTCCGGCATGGCTCAGGGGGAACTCGTAACTGGATTTGGCGGGCGATGATGACCAGCCATGCGGAGGTGTCGATGCACTGGTCCCCGACCATATGATCTATGCAAACCGCAAAATTGCTGACCTGACATGGCTGCGCGTAGATTAGTCAAAGCGTCTTGACGCGTGCGATAGCGGACGGATCGGTGAATGCCATATCGCGGAATTGCTTGGTGCGAGGCAGCGCTGAGCGGTGGAAGATCGGTCTAAGCGGCCGCAGTGATATCTCGGTATCAATTCCGATCAGCGCGGACAGTCGAGCCAGCCTTTGACCGTTCGCCGGTTTTGGTCACACCGTATCATTGCTCTATCGATTCTGTGCTTATCGATACGCGAAACTGTCCCGTGATCTTGGTCGGTCAGTCCAGGTTGAGACTACTCGCCGAAGCAAACAACCAGGTCGGGAACAGTGTTTTGTGGCCGACGAGCAGCACTAATCAATATTTTTCTCCGATGGTGGCGACCAAAGATCCGGGGTTCTGCGGGTCATATTCCGTGGTCGCGTCGCCGACCTTCCTGCCAAGTCGAGCGGCGGTTTCCATCGTCCGGGAACCATCCGCCAACAACAGCGTAATGCCCTTATGACCTCAGACAATGGAGAATCCGCCATGACCACGAGTGACAAGAGAAAAACCGCACATTCCCACGAATATGAACGGCAGAACCCCGGCGCAGCGCCCGGGACGCCGCACCGGCCGGAGACGTCTTACGGCATGAATACCGGGAAAGCGGGCGGGACTTACGGTGAGGCCGACAGTTTTCCAGAGGATGAAGAAAGTGACGGCACGCCCGGAGGGCAATCTCCGGAAGAAGTGGGCGACCGGCCCAATGTCTCGACGGTGCGGCCCGAAGACTACCCGCTGAGGGATCGGAAAGACAGCCAGGCCTGAGCCTGTCGGGATCCCTGGCCGCGCTGGTGACGCCTTACCGGCGAACCTGGGTTTTGGGTGACTTGGGTCTCTTCCCGGCCGATAGGCCATATGCCCTGCGGCCTGCGGTCCGTTCGGACAATCTCAAGCCTTGACAAATGGCGCGCAGACCTGTGTTACGCCAGCAATCTTTCCATCTGGGAAAGCACCCAATTCCAAAGGCCCATCATGCACGCATATCGCACCCATAATTGTTCCGCGCTCCGCTCTTCGCACGTCGGCGAGGAAGTCCGTTTGTCCGGCTGGATCCATCGCAAGCGCGATCATGGCAATCTGCTGTTCGTCGATCTGCGCGATCATTTCGGTCTGACCCAGATCGTCAGCGAGACCGGCAGCGAAGCTTTCAAGCTGCTTGACAGCGCGCGGGTTGAATCGGTTGTGACGGTCACCGGCAAGGTTGTCGCCCGCGATGAGGAAACCGTGAACAAGAATCTGCCGACCGGTGATGTCGAGCTGGTCGCTGATACGGTGTCCATGCAAGGCCCGGCCGAAGAACTGCCGATGCCGGTGTTTGGCGAACAGGAATATCCCGAGGATATCCGTCTGCGTTACCGTTTCCTCGACCTGCGCCGTGAAAGCGTTCACGCCAATATGATGCTGCGTTCCAAGGTGATCGCCAGCCTGCGCAACCGGATGACCGAGCAGGGCTTTACCGAATTCCAGACGCCGATCCTGACCGCGTCCTCCCCGGAAGGCGCGCGCGATTATCTCGTGCCGAGCCGCGTCCATCCCGGCAAATTCTACGCGCTGCCGCAGGCACCGCAAATGTTTAAGCAGATGCTGATGGTCGCCGGTTTCGACCGCTATTTCCAGATCGCGCCCTGCTTCCGCGACGAAGACGCCCGCGCCGACCGCTCGCCGGGGGAATTTTACCAGCTCGACTTTGAAATGAGCTTTGTCACTCAGGAAGACGTATTCCAGACGCTGGAACCGGTTCTGGCCGGCGTGTTCGAGGAATTTGCCAATGGCCGCTCGGTCACCCCGGCCGGTGAATTTCCGCGCATTCCCTACAAGGAATCGATGCTGAAATATGGCAATGACAAGCCGGATCTTCGCAACCCGATCATCATCCAGGACGTCAGCGAGCATTTCAAGGGCTCCGGCTTCGGTCTGTTCGACAAGATTACCTCTACGGGCGGCACCGTCCGCGCCTTTGTCGCGCCGGAAGCGGGCAAGAACAGCCGCAAATTCTTTGACGCGATGAATGACTGGGCGCGCAGCGAAGGGTTCGCGGGCCTCGGTTATATCAACATGAAGGAAGGCGCGGCCGGCGGGCCGATTGCCAAGAATCATGGCGAGGAAGGCACGGCCAAGCTGCTCGCCGATCTCGGCTGTGGTCCGGATGACGGCGTGTTCTTTGCGGCTGGCAAGGAAGCCGAAGCGGCAAGGCTGGCCGGTCTGGCGCGCACACGGGCTGCCGAACAGCTGGGCCTGATCGATGAAAATGCGTTTAAATTCTGCTGGATCGTCGACTATCCTATGTTCGAATATGACGAAGAGCTGAAGAAGCTGGATTTCTCGCACAACCCGTTCTCGATGCCGCAGGGCGAGCTGGAAGCGCTGGAAAATCAGGACCCGCTCGATATTCTTGCCTGGCAATATGATATTGTCTGCAACGGCATCGAGCTGTCCTCCGGCGCGATCCGGAACCACCGGCCCGACATCATGTACAAGGCGTTTGAAATCGCCGGTTACACCAAGGAGCAGGTCGACACCGAATTTTCCGGCATGATCAACGCGCTGAAATATGGCGCGCCGCCGCATGGTGGCTCCGCGCCGGGCGTTGACCGGATCGTGATGATGCTGGCGAACGAGCCGAATATCCGCGAGGTCGTCCTCTTCCCGATGAACCAGAAGGCCGAAGATCTGATGATGAGCGCGCCGAGCGGCGTGTCGCAGAAACAGTTGCGCGAACTGCATATCCGGGTGGTCGAGCCGCCAAAGGAAGGCTAGCCTCAACATTATAGCCAGTTCCGTTCGTGTTAAGCCTAGTCGAGACACGCTGGGAAGCAGGCCATGTCTTCTGGCTATGCCGGAGACGGACGGAGTTAGGAATTGACCAGTATCATCCCCGAACAACATCATTTCGCGTCTTCCCATGGTGATATCTGCTATTTTGAATGGGGCCAGCGGGGCGAGGGGGCCTCGGTGCTGCTGCTTCATGCGACCGGCTTTCATGCACGCTGCTGGGATCAGGTGATCGAGTCCTTCCCCGATGGCACCCATGTCATCGCGGTCGACCAGCTGGGTCACGGCCGCAGCGCCGCGCCAATCATCATCGACTGGAACGCTGTCGCGGGAGCAACCGCCGAACTGGTGCAATCGCTCGGCATTCGCTTCGCGGTCGGCGCGGGACACAGTATGGGCGGTCATTGTCTGGTCCAGGTTGCGGCCAGCCATCCCGATCTGCTGGAACGGCTGGTCCTGATCGATCCGGTCATCATGGACCGGGCGGTCTATCAGAATCCGCCCGATTATAGTGCGACCAACGAAATGGTCGCCAGACGCCGCAACAGCTGGACCGGACCGGAGGAAATGTTCGAGCGGTTCAAGGACCGGCACCCCTATAAATTGTGGGACCCGGCGGTGCTGCGCGACTATTGCGCGCATGGCTTGCTGCCGGACGGGCAGGGTGGCTATCGCCTAGCCTGTCCGCCGCAGACCGAAGCATCGGTCTATGCAACCAGCGGCACGGTGGATCCGTGGCCCCTGATCGACGCAATCACGCAGCCGGTCACTGTTCTGCGGGCGCCGCAGCTCGCTCGCGATGGCGCGTTTGATTTTGCCAGTTCACCAACACCTCCCGGGCTGGCCGACGCTTTTGCCAAAGGCCGCGATGTCTATCTGCCCCATCTGACCCATTTCATGCCGATGCAGGAACCGAAACGGATTGCGGAGCTGATCATCAACGGCTAATGACCTGTTCATAATAACACCGATATTTGTGAACAGATGCAGCGCGGGGATGGACATGATCAGATTATTGAGCACCACAATGGCCGCTTTGGTGGCGCTATCGGGTCTGTCAGGTGCAGCACAGGCAGAGGTGCTCACCATCGAGGGCCTGACACCAGCCAATTCGCCCGATTTTGTGCAAATACAGTCGATCGCCATCGAACGCTTTGGTGGCGGTGACGGCCGGGCTCTGGCCTTTGAATTGGAGGATCGTCTTTTGGCGGTCACGCTGTTCGGAAAGGCCTATTTCGATATCCTTGACGGACGATCGGCGGTGCGATCGGATGCCTTGCTTACCGGCAATGTAACCGCCGGCGTCGAGCAATATGAAACGACTGCGAAACGGCGGCGTTGTGTCGAGCGGAACGACAAGGGAAGATGCGTCACTCACAAGAATATCAAGACGGACTGCCTGACCCGGACCATTGACTATCGGGCGCAGGTGCGTGTGACACGATATGATGATGGCCGGAGAATCTATACGGAACGCTTTCCGGAAACGGATGAACAGACGATATGTTTCGGCGATGACGAGGATTTTGCAAGCAGCGAGTCGGTAATCCGAAACATGGTCTCGGCGACGGCCAATGCGGTTCGTGCTGATCTGGCGCCCAAACAATATCGGCGGGACATTCGTATATTGGAGAGTCGCAAAGGCATGACCAAAACCGAAAGCAATTTCTTCAAGGCTGCGATCAGGATGACCAAGAGCAATCCGGCCGAAGCCTGCCGGATGTGGGACGAGGCAGCGGCAAACGGACAGGTGCATATCTCGCTCGGCTTCAACCGCGGTCTTTGCGCGGAACAGCGCGGCGATCTTGAGGCCGCACTGGACCTCTATAATGAGGCGGGCCGGATCTCGCCCGGAAAGTCGGAAGTGACGGAAGCCTTGCGGCGCGTTAACGATCATCGGCAAGCCTTGGGCGATTGGGAATTGCGTCAGACCGGAGATTTGTGACATCAGCACCGATGGTTGTGGTTAAGCGAATGGCCCTGTGGGCGCGTCTGATATAGATTGACCTGCCTGGACCGAGCTTGTCAAAGGCTCTTCAAATGCGAAAGATACCACCGATCGTGCCTCGCCGTCCCGGCTCTGGTACATATATGGCGAACGGAGTGAGAATGACCATAGATCTGTCCGACTATGAATCCGACGAGAAGTTTGACGGCGATTATAGCGAGGCGCTGAAAGCGCTGCAGGACCGGCTGGCGCATGTCCATTTCAAGCATATCATTCACGGCAGCCGCTCGATCCTCGTCTTTGAGGGATGGGACGCAGCGGGCAAGGGCGGTACGATCCGCCGGATGACCGGCGAATGGGATCCGCGCTATTATGATGTCTGGCCGATCGGCGCACCGAGCAAGGAAGAAAAAGACCGTCACTTTCTCTGGCGTTTCTGGCAGAAATTGCCGGGCAGCCGCGAAATCGGCGTGTTTGATCGCAGCTGGTACGGCCGGGTGCTGGTCGAGCGTGTGGAGGGCTTTTGTGATCCGGCCGACTGGAAACGCGCCTATGACGAGATCAACGAATTTGAAGCGCAGCAGATCGACGGCGGCACCAATCTGGTGAAGCTGTTCTTCCACACCACGCAGGAAGAGCAGGACAAGCGTCTGGCCAAAAGGCTCGACACACCGCACAAGCGCTGGAAGATTACCGCCGAGGATTTTCGCAACCGGGAAAGGCGCGACGATTATCTTGAGGCGATGGACGACATGTTCCAATATACCGACACCCGCTGGGCGCCATGGAAGGTGATTGCCGGAAACGACAAGAAGTCCGCCCGCATTGCAGCCATGACCCATGTCGCAGATGCATTGGAAGCGGCGCTGCCGGATCATTTGCCGGAGGCTGATCCGGAGCTGGTCGAACTGGCGCATAAGGCCTTCGGCTACGCGGTGGAAGAATAACGATTGTCGCGCCAATTTTCCTTGGACTATGTCGCGACCGGTTTCATTCCGCCGCGGGCGCCGACAGCCAGATTGTTCCAGCTGCCAAAAATGTCGCAATAGCGCCGCTGGCTCCGGCCAAAGGCACTGCGCCTAGCCCCAGATAGACCGCGGCTATGTTCAGGATGGTTGCGATAGCTCCGGCTGCCATTGCGATCAGGCCGACCACCCGAACTTTCGTCTTGTCGCTGCCGAACAGCGTCAGTCCGAAAAGAAACGCCGTCAGTCCGATTATCGCCTTGGCGAGATTGTAGAACAGGAAAGACCCGGCGAGCAGCGTGCCCATCAGCGGTGCGAACTCGGGACCGGCTTTGGCGGCTGGCAGAAACATCGACAGGCCGATACCGGACTGGACGATATTTATCATCCCGGCCACGGCAAGAGCGGCCCAGCCCCATTGCATGGATGGCGATCGCACCAGAGCGGCAAGCGAAGCGATCGTAATACCGGTAAACAGGAGGATTTCCGTGGTCCAGATGGTTGATCGCAGCGGCCAGCCTTCGACAATCCCGACGCCCTTCAGGGTTATGATATAGAGCAATTGCGTTGCTACGCTGAGCAGCAGCATGATGGATAGCGATATCGCTATTCCGCGGGACGTCTGGGGCATGAATTCTCCAAAATATCTGAACCTGCACTCTATTCGCGAAGACAGGCGGGCAGGTTACAGGTGATTCCGAAATTCGCGGGTCCTGCATTCGCGCGATATTCCGAATGTCATGCCGGTGCTGCCTGCCGCATGATCCGATGCTGGTTTACGGGCCGAATCGGCCATAGAAGCTTGCGAGCGTGCCCGATCGCTCAACCCTTGTAATTCTTGCCTATATAGCGTGTCAGTGGCGTGTCGCTGCGGATCGTCGGGCCTCGAGGGTTTTTCGTGTCGTAAACGACTGCATTTTCCAGCACGCGTTTGACATAGTTGCGGGTCTCGGAAATCGGAATGTCCTCGATCCACTCGATCCAGTCGATGCCGCCCGTGCGCGGGTCGCCGTTGGCGCGGAGCCATTTGTTCACATTGCCGGGGCCGGCGTTATAGGCTGCAATCGCGAGCGGATAGCTGCCGCCGTAATAGTCCATCATCCTCTGGATATAGCCGCTTCCCAACTGGATATTATATTGCGGATCATCGGTCAGCGACGAGAGATTATAGGACAGGTTCGCCTTGCCGGATTGTTCGCGGGCGGTACCGGGCATCAGCTGCATCAGGCCGCGCGCGCCGGCATGGCTGATCGCGCCTTCGGCAAACTGGCTTTCCTGCCGGGTAATCGCGTGAATCAGCGTCCAGGTGCTTTCATGGCCAAACGGCACCGGCATGGTCGGGAAGGATGTCTCGTCGATTGCTCCGACACCGGCGCTCAGCGCGCTGATGCCCTTGATCACGCCGAGATCTCGGGCCCCGATACGGGTTGAGAGATCGCTGAGCAGCAGATAGTCCTTGGCTGTCTTGGCATTATAGGCGAGTGCCCGGTGAAACCGGATCTGCTCTTTCCACGGACCGGTGCGGATCGAAGCCTTGGCCGCGATTACAAGTGGCTCGCTGTCATAGGCCTTGCGGTCTTCTTCGGTTATTTCGATCGCCGGCTTGCGGTTGAATTCCGGCAGCGGACGTCCGAGCCGTTCCAGCGACAATTGGCCGTAGAAATAGTCCGGAAAAGCTGCGGCTTTCTCGAAATAGGCATTTGCCTGTTCGGCCTGGCCCGCTTCGGCAGCGGCGCGGCCCGCCCAGTAATAGCCCTTGGAGGTTATATTCGGCGAGTCATAGGATTGCGCGTACAGATCAAACATCCGTACCGCCATGGCGGGCTGGCGCAGACCGTTCAGCGCCGCTGTGCCAGCAATCCAGGCGAGATCGGAATATTTGTCCCGCACACGCGAATTCTCGTCAGCGATCCGTGTCGGCACGGCATAGGCATCCTCGATCTTCGAGGCGATATTATAGGCCGTCGACCATTGCCGGTCATTGGCAGCGGCTTTGGCATTGATCAGCATTGCCTCGAACCAGGTTTCCGGCGAGGCGGGTTTGACGCGCAGTGGCGGACGGATGGCAAGCAATTGGCGCGCCGCCGCGCTTTGTCCCTGATTGCGCAAATAGCGGGCGCGATCGGCCAGATAGCCGGCGTCGTCGCGAGCGATGCCGCCAACCGCGCTGGCCTGGTCATTGGCATCGTAGGATTCGGTGAGCTGGGCCAGTCTCGCCTGGAACACCGGGCGGCGTGCGGGCGAGGTAAATCCAAGTTGTCGCGCCGCATCGCGTGTCGCCCTGGCCCATAATAGCGCGTCCATGCGCGCGTCATGATCCTCGATGCTGAACGCCGAACTGAAACGCGAGAGCAGTGCTGCCTCGTCCTCGTCAGTCAGAGTGCCGCCACGCCAGGCCGTTCTGGCCCATTTTTCGGCAAGCTCCCGCTGACCGGTCGCCTGCAGGGCAACCGCAAATTTGGCCGCGCCGGCATTGGTTATCGGTTCGAATCGACTGAAGAAAGCGAGCACGCGGGCAGGGGAAAAGCTGTTGATATTGATTGCCTGTTCGGCGTTACGCTGCATTCTCGTGTCTTCGGGCCAGCCCGGGAAAGTTACCAGAAAGCCAGCATAATCCTCGAAGGAATAATTGTCGGACTGCGTCAGCACACGCCAACGCTGCAGCCCCAGAACCGCATTGCCGCCAGTCGGATCGGACAGGCCCGCACTTTCGTTTTGCCAGCCCATCTGTTCGCCGATATTGTCGGCGGCCATGCAGGTGGCGGGGCTGAAAAGCAGTGCCGCTATAACAAATCTTGATACCATGCTGGACATTTTACGGCTAGGCTCCTTATCAGGCGCTGAACGGCGAACTATATCACCGTTAATAATGAAAATGACTTGGTGGCAGCTTTGCCCATTTCCAAGGCAAATATAAAGGATTAATAGATGTTCTCGGGTTCAATACCGGCTCTGGCGACTCCCTTTCGCGACGGATCGTTTGCCGAAGATCAGTTTCGCGCTCTGGTGGACTGGCAAATCGATCAGGGCAGCAGTGCCCTGGTGCCCTGCGGGACCACCGGAGAGGCTTCTACATTGTCCAATGCGGAGCATCACCGGGTGATCGAAATATGTATTGAACAGGCAGCCGGCCGGGTGCCGGTTATCGCCGGCTGCGGTTCCAATGATACGACCAACGCACTGCTCCACCTGAATTTTTCGGAGAAATGCGGCGCAACAGCGGGTCTGGTGGTTGCGCCTTATTATAACCGGCCCAATCAGGAGGGCATTACCGCGCATTTTACCACGCTGACGCAAAAGACCGATCTGCCTCTGGTGCTCTACAATGTTCCGGCGCGCACCGTGACGGATATCATGCCCGACACGGTCGCGGCCTTGTCGAAACTGCCCGGTGTGGTGGCGATCAAGGATGCCAGCGGCGATCTGGACCGGGTTACCGCGCACCGGTTAAGCTGTGCCGATGATTTTGTCATGCTGTCCGGTGTCGACGAGCTGTCGCTGGCGTTTAACGCCGCCGGCGGTATCGGATGCATATCGGTGACCGCCAATGTCGCGCCGAAATTATGTGCCGAGTTCCAGGCTGCCTGTGCCGCTGGCGATTATGCCAAGGCGCGCGAGCTCAACGATGTACTCTATCCCCTGCACAAGGCGCTGTTCTCCGATGCTTCGCCTGGTCCGATCAAATATGCCATGTCGCGGGTGCTCGAGGATTTCTCGACCGATCTGCGTTTGCCGATGACGCCGCCGTCCGAAGCCAGCCGCAACGCTGTCGACGCTGCTCTGGAAGGGGCTGGGCTGGTCTGATGGCAAAACCGCGGCCGGTAGAATTTGACAAGCAGAAGGTCGTCGCCGAGAACCGGCGTGCGCGTTATGACTATTTTCTGGAAGACAAGTTCGAGGCCGGGATCATGCTGACCGGTACGGAAGTAAAATCGCTGCGCTTCGGGTCGGGGTCGATTGCCGAAAGCTATGCTGAGGTGAAGGACGAAGAAGTCTGGCTGGTCAACGCCAATATTCCGGAATGGAGCCATGGCAACCGGCACAATCACACACCGACGCGGCCGCGCAAGTTGCTGCTCAGCCGACGCGAAATAAACAAGCTGCACGGCGCGGTCATGCGCAAGGGCATGACGATTGTGCCACTGTCCATCTATTTCAACAGCAAGGGACGGGCGAAGCTGGAACTGGCTCTGGCCAAGGGCAAGAAAGCGCCGGACAAGCGGCAGACCGAAAAGGATCGCGACTGGAAAAGGCAGCAGGGCCGGCTGATGCGCGATCATGGCTGATCCCAGGCCCAATATCCGAGACAAGGATTTTGCGGCGCGTTTGATCATGTATGTGGTCCATTGGTTCCAGCGCAAGATGCCGACCCGCGCGGCGATGGAGCGGAACAAATATCTCAAGCCGATTGCCCACCGCTTTTTGCGTTCGGAATTGTGGCGCTTCACCCGTCGCTCGGTACCGCGCGGGGTTGCCCTCGGAATGCTGGCAGCCTTTCTGGTCCCGGTGGGGCAGATATTTGCGGCGGTCTTTCTGGCGTTGCCCGTGCGCGCCAATGTCCCGATTGCGGCGATAACGACATTCATCACCAATCCACTGACCTATCCGTTCTGGATCGCTGCGGCCAACCAGACCGGCAAATTTGCCCTGCAGATAGATGCCCTCACGTCAAGCCAGCCGATCAACACCCATATCCAGAGCGAGTTCGGCCAATGGCTGAGCTGGCTGGGCCGCGAAGCAGGGGTGACCGCGTTCGGGTTTCTGTTGTTTGCGATATTTTTTGCTGCTGTCGGCTATCTCGTGAGTTCCTTTGGCTGGCGCTGGTGGATCGGCCGGAAACGGAAAGGGCGGTTGAGCAAGATCATCGCCGACGGGACGGATGATGGCGAGTAAGGCGCAGCACAAGTCGGGATTGCTGAACCCCAGCACGCGCAAGATGCAGAATGACGTGCGGATGCGGGCCCTCGTTCTGGTGATTGCAATATTGGCGTCCGCAGGACTCCTTTACTGGCAGGTACAGAATATCACGCTGCTGATCGCGTTTCTGGCGCTGGTGCTCAGTCTGGCCGGCGTGGCCTATGTCCTGCGCCCGGAACATGTCGCCACCGATCAGGATCAGGCGGATCCCGACGACTGGGCGGTTACCCGAATGGTCGCCGATCAGTCGGCTATTGGCCTGGCGATTACCGACCGGGCCGGCCGGCTGGTCTGTGCCAACGAGCTTTTTACCAAATGGTTCAATGGTGCAGCGATTCCACCCGAACTGCCGTTGCAGGCGGGGGGCAACGAACTGCTCGCGGCGGCCGGGCGGACGGCCTGGCGCGATGGCCGCGGCTATGCCGAGGGACTGAAGCGCGGCGTGGCGGAATATAACGCGAAAGTTGTCCGCGCGGGGCAGGGCGAGGAATATCTGCTCTGGCAGATGATACCGCAAATCCGGGCGGATTTGCTCGACGAGATGATCAGTCTCGTCAGTGGTGGCGGCGGCCGGGCCTTTTCGGAAGTCGGCATATTGGCCAGCGTGATCGGTGGCGAAGGACGGATCAGGGCCTCCAACCAGGCTTTTGCGTTGCGCGCAACCGGCCAGGTGGATGCCAATATAACCGGCCGCAATTTTATCAATTTCCTGCGTTCCGATGACAAGGGCACGATCTTTTTCGAGCGCGAGGGACGGCATGGCACGCCGGTGCGCCTTTTCCACGTTCCACTAGACCGGGAAAAGGAAAAGGGACCGGCGCTGATCCTGCTGATCGACGACGACGGCGGCATGGTCGAACGCGGGAAGGCGCTCGAACAGGTGGAATCGATGCTGTCGCTGCTGCCGTTGGGTCTGGCCCTGACCGATCGCGACGGGCGTTTCCTGTTTCTCAACGAGGCATTTGCCAAGACCGCCGGTATAGGCGAGAAGGAGCAGCCGCTTTATCCCGGCGACCTGATGATCCGCGATGACAAGTCGGCGGTTTCCGATGCGGTGCGGCGCTATGCTAGCGGCCCGCCGCTGGCCGGCGATCTGGCGGTACGGCTGCGCAACGGCGGCGAGGAACCCGTGGCGCTGGGTATTGCCGGTGTGCGGGGGCTTGGCGAAGCGGCGGTGCTGCTCTCGATCCGCGACAATAGCGAGGAATCAAAGCTGAAGAGCCAGGTGGCGCAGGCAACCAAGATGCAGGCAGTTGGCCAGCTTGCCGGTGGCGTCGCTCATGATTTCAATAATATCCTGACCGCCATCATCGGCCATTGCGACCTGATGCTGCTGCGCCACGCGCCGGGGGACAGCGACTATGACGATATCCAGCAGGTCAAGAATAACAGCAACCGAGCGGCCGGCCTGACCCGGCAATTGCTCGCTTTTTCGCGCCAGCAGACGCTGCGGCCGCAGGTGCTGCAACTGCCCGACGTGGTTGCCGATGTCTCCAACCTGCTCAAGCGGCTGCTCGACGAGACGATCGAGCTGGAGGTGCGGCACGGCCGCAATCTCGGACTGGTGCGCGCCGATCCGGGACAGCTCGAGCAGGTGATCATCAATCTTGGCGTCAATGCCCGCGACGCTATGCCCAATGGCGGCAAGATCTCGATCTCGACCCAGGCAGTGATGGCCACCGATGTCCAGGAGCTGAAAAGCGATATCCTGCCGGTGGGCGACTACACGGCTTTGATCTTCTCCGATTCCGGCAACGGTATCCCGCCGCATGTGATCGGCAAGATTTTCGAACCGTTTTTCACCACCAAGGCGGTCGGGAAGGGGACCGGTCTCGGCCTGTCGACAGTGTATGGAATCATCAAGCAGTCAGGCGGCTATATATTCGCTGACTCGAAGCCGGGCGAGGGCACTACCTTCTCGATCTATTTCCCGGTTCACAAACCGACGAAGGAAGGCCTGGACCGGGCAACGCTCGATTCGCAGCCGGTGAAGGCAACGGCGAAAAAGGAATTGTGGGGCAGCGCGCATATATTGCTGGTCGAGGACGAGGATATGGTGCGCGCTGTCGCCGAGCGGGCCCTGACGCGTCAAGGCTATACGGTTGTAACCGCCAGCGAGGGTGAAGAAGCCCTCGGCCTGCTTGCGGCGCAGGTTGACGAGGACGAGCAGTTCGACCTGATCGTTTCCGATGTGGTTATGCCGAATATGGACGGCCCGACGATGGCAAAGCATGTCCGCAGAAATTTCCCGGCGTTGCCGATCCTGTTCATGTCGGGCTATGCGGAGGAGCAATTGCGCAAATCAATCGATCTCGACAAGGTGAATTTTCTGCCCAAGCCATTTTCGGTGGCACAAATTGCCGAAGCGGTCGGACAAACATTGGCCGAACATGCCAAACAGGACTAGAGATCCGGAATATTTTCTAACCTTTTCAGTATATTATTGTTGTCGTTAAAAATACATGTTCTCTTCTTGTTCTTTAAGAACAAATGCGGTACATAATCTCAATCATTGATTGATGATGGTTAAGCATTTAGCGAAGGGGACAGGCAAATGGCCGGCAATTTAAAAGTCGTAGAATCGGAAAATCAGTTGAACTCATCAGACAGACAAAAGGCGCTAGACGCAGCATTGGCGCAGATCGACCGCGCTTTCGGAAAGGGCTCGGCAATGAAGCTGGGCCAGCGCAAGGCATTGGAAGTGGAAGCCATTTCCACGGGCAGTCTGGGACTGGATATCGCGCTGGGCATCGGGGGATTGCCTAAAGGACGCGTGATTGAGGTTTACGGGCCGGAAAGCTCGGGCAAGACAACGCTGGCTTTGCACGTCATCGCCGAAGCACAGAAGAACGGCGGCACCGCCGCTTTTGTGGACGCGGAACATGCGCTCGATCCCGTTTATGCCAAGGCGCTCGGCGTCAATACCGACGAACTGATCATCTCCCAGCCAGATACCGGTGAGCAGGCGCTGGAAATCACCGATACGCTGGTCCGGTCCAATGCGATTGACATTTTGGTGGTCGACTCGGTTGCCGCGCTGGTACCGCGCGCGGAAATCGAAGGTGAAATGGGTGACACCCATGTCGGTCTGCAGGCGCGCCTGATGAGTCAGGCGCTGCGCAAGCTGACCGGCTCGATCAGCCGTTCCAAATGCATGGTAATCTTCATCAACCAGATCCGTATGAAAATCGGCGTGATGTACGGCAATCCGGAAACCACCTCGGGCGGCAACGCGCTGAAATTCTATGCATCGGTCCGGCTGGACATCCGGCGCACCGGCCAGATCAAGGAACGCGACGACATTGTCGGCAACTCGACCCGCGTCAAAATCGTCAAGAACAAGGTTGCGCCGCCGTTCAAACAGGTCGAATTTGACATCATGTACGGCCAGGGCATTTCCAAGGTTGGCGAGATTATCGATCTTGGCGTGAAAGCCGGTGTGGTTGAAAAATCCGGTGCATGGTTCTCCTATGACTCGGTCCGCATCGGGCAGGGACGCGAGAATTCAAAGCGCTTCCTTCTGGAGAATCCGGAAATGATGGCGAAGCTGGAAAACCAGATTCGCGGCAAACAGGAAGAAGTGGCGGAAGAAATGATGACCGGTCCGATTGGCAAGGCCGATGACGGCGATGATGGAAAATAGGTGATTATGCCGTCAGACCGGGGTCTGTGGCCGCCGATTTGACGGACCTGCCTCTTGTCGTGCCGTCTCCGGTTGATGCCGGCACGAAGAATTAAATTTATCACAGGTTTTGCCGGATCACTCTCCCCCGAGGCGATCTCTGGCATAGGGCCGTCCTTCTGTCCCCCGACTGCTAGGACGGCCCGTTTTTATATTTGGAATGGCCGATACATCTACGGGCGCCTCACGGCGAAACGGTTGACATCTCGTCGATAAAGACGCTTCATCGCATTAGCCTAAACAGATGCCAAACCTATCGGAAGGCCATTGCCAATGACCATCATCGTTCACCATCTCGAAAATAGCCGGTCACAGCGAATTCTCTGGCTGCTCGAAGAACTCGGCCTGCCTTATGAAATCAAGCGCTATGAGCGCGATCCCAAAACCCAAAAAGCACCGGATAGTCTGAAAGCCATTCATCCACTCGGCAAATCCCCGATGATCGAGGATGACGCCGAGGTCATTATCGAGACTGCGGTTATCGCCGAATATCTGGTAGAGAAGGCTGGCGGAAAACTAGGCGCTCCTGCTGATAAAAAGGGGGCACGGTTATATAACCAGTATCTCCACTTTGCTGAAGGATCGATGATGCCGCCGCTCTACGGCTTGCTGGTGGTCGGACGTCTTGGCCTGCTGGGCTTGCCGGCGCGCAAGCCCGTAGGACAGATGGTCACCGACATTCTGGTCTGGCTGGAAAGCGAACTGGCGAACCGAGACTATTTCGCAGGTGATCAGTTGACCGCAGCGGATATTATGATGAGCTTCCCGCTCGAAGCGTGTCAATCGCGGGCCGGGCTGGATCGGCGCTATCCCAATCTGATGGCCTATCTCGAGCGCATACATTCCCGTCCACAATATCAGACGGCACTCGAGAAGGGCGGGCCTTATGCTTATGCTTGACGGATTACTGCTTCTGGGTCTCACGTCGCTCGCCGGGACCGGCGCTGAGCCAGTGCCGGACAGCGGAAATATATTCCGGGCAGAGCAGATTGGCTTTTCTCCCGATTGTGCGCCGAACAACGGGTTTCAGAAGATCGTCGAGATGATGGCGGGCCAGAATCTGGATCTGTCCATCCTGCAAACGGTTTCGGGGAATATCGAACATCATCTGGAACTCGATGTACCGGTCAACTGGCACGGGTTGAAGCTCTCGGGCTTTCATCTCTATTTCGGGATAGAGCGGGGACCGTATAATTTTTCTCTTGTTTTTCAGGATAGTCCGGAAGAGGTGCGAGCGGTCTGGAACCAGCGGGGGTGGAATTTGCCTCCGATCGGCGAGGCGAGGGATATCGAGGGTCTCGAAGGATATGCCTCAATCGGTATCAGTCCATCGCCGGCGGACGGAGAGACCACGCGGGTTACCTGCTGGCGCGATTAGCTTTTGATCCATTCTCGGGATTGTCAACGGCACATCGGTCGCCTAAGTCGATTTCATGCAAACAACCAATGATATAAGACGGTCTTTTCTCGACTATTTCGCGGCCGCAGGTCACGAGATTGTGCCGTCGTCGCCGCTCATTCCCTATAATGATCCGACGCTGATGTTCATCAATGCCGGGATGGTCCCGTTCAAGAATATCTTCACCGGCGCAGAGAAGAGTCCTTATGCGACGGCTACGTCCAGCCAGAAATGCGTGCGTGCTGGCGGCAAGCATAACGATCTCGACAATGTCGGCTATACCGCGCGGCATCACACGTTTTTCGAAATGCTCGGGAATTTTTCCTTCGGCGATTATTTCAAGGAACAGGCGATCATCCATGCCTGGACGCTGGTCACCAAGATCTGGGGTATATCGCCCGACCGGTTAACCGTGACCGTCTATCACACCGACGACGAAGCCTTCGATCTGTGGAAGAAAATTGCCGGCCTGCCGGATGAGCGGATCATCCGGATTGCGACCAATGACAATTTCTGGTCGATGGGCGATACCGGCCCGTGCGGTCCGTGCAGCGAAATCTTCTACGACCATGGCGAGCATATATTCGGTGGTCCTCCGGGCAGTCCCGACGAGGATGGTGATCGCTTTGTCGAGATATGGAATCTCGTGTTCATGCAATATGACCAGCGCGGCGAGGGTGACCGCGTCGATCTGCCCAAACCGTCGATCGATACCGGCATGGGGCTGGAACGTGTGGCCGCGGTCATGCAGGGCGTGCACGATAATTATGACATCGACCTGTTCAAGGCGCTCATCGCCGAATCCGGCGCGCTCACCGGCACCGCCACGACCGGAGAAAACCAGGCCAGCCACCGGGTGATCGCCGATCATCTGCGCGCCTCGTCCTTTCTGGTCGCTGATGGCGTACTGCCATCCAACGAGGGCCGCGGGTATGTGCTGCGCCGGATCATGCGGCGAGCGATGCGCCATGCCCATTTGCTCGGCGCGCAGGATCCGTTGATGCACCGGATGGTCGGGTCGCTGACTGGCGAAATGGGCAATGCCTTCCCTGAACTGATCCGCGCGCAACCGCTTATCGAGGAGACGTTGCTGCGCGAGGAAACCAATTTTCGACAGACACTGGCCAATGGCCTGAAGCTCCTTGACGCGGAAATCGTCGATATGGGCGAGGGCGATGTCCTGCCCGGCGCAACGGCGTTCAAGCTCTATGACACTTATGGCTTCCCCTATGATCTGACCGAAGATGCGCTGCGCGCCAAATCGCTGGGCGTCGACCGTGAAGGTTTCGACAAGGCGATGGCCGAGCAGAAGGCCGCTGCCCGTGCCGCGTGGAAAGGCTCCGGTGACCAGGCGTCCGACACCGTCTGGTTCGACATTGCCGAGCGCGAGGGCAGCACTGAATTTACCGGCTATACAGCCGAGGAAGGCGAGGGCGTTGTTGTCGCTCTGGTCAGGGATGGTGCCGAAATCGAAAGCGCGCAGAGCGGTGACACAGTCACCCTGCTGACCAACCAGACGCCATTTTACGGCGAAAGCGGCGGCCAGATGGGCGATGCTGGCGAAATATCCGGTGAAGACGGATTCGCAGCGAACGTGACCGATACGAGAAAACCGCTGGGACGGCTGCACGCCCACCAGATTGAAATCCGTTCGGGCTCGGTGTCGGTCGGTGACAGCGTCCATCTGGTTGTTGATAAAGAACGGCGTAGCGCGCTGCGCGCCAATCACAGCGCCACCCATTTGCTGCACAAGGCCCTGCGCCATCATCTGGGTGATCATGTGACGCAAAAGGGTAGTCTGGTTGCGCCCGATCGCCTGCGCTTCGATTTTTCCCATGTCTCGGCACTGACCGAGGCCGAGATACAGGCCGTGGAAGCGGATGTGAACGCGCAGATTCGGGGCAACAGTGCGGTGACCACAAGACTGATGAGTCCGGATGATGCGGTGGCGGCGGGCGCACTGGCCCTGTTCGGCGAAAAATATGGCGACGAGGTTCGCGTGCTGTCGATGGGGCGGGATGTCGATCGCGATTATTCGGTCGAACTTTGCGGCGGCACCCATGTCCAGGCACTGGGCGATATCGGCCTGATGACCATCATTTCCGAATCCGCGGTCGCTAGCGGTGTGCGCAGAATCGAAGCGCTGACCGGCGAGGCCGCACGGCTGTGGCTGCTGGATCGCGATGCCAAGCTGAAGTCGATTGCCGGCACATTGAAAGCTTCGCCCGACGAGGCGGTCGAGCGTGTTGCGGCTCTGGTCGACGAACGCAAGAAGCTGGAACGGGAGCTGACCGAAGCAAAGAAAGCGCTGGCGCTGGCCGGTGATGGCGGCGGCGCGAAGGCAGCGGAAACGGAAACCATTGGTGATATCGCGTTTGCCGGACAGGTCATTCAGGGTCTAAATCCCAAGGAATTGCGCGGTCTTGTCGATCAGGCGAAGCAGAAACTGTCGAGCGGCGTGAGCGCGCTGGTGGCGGTGAACGATGGCCGGGCGACGGTCGCGGTCGGCGTAACTGCAGATCTGACCGACCGTTTCAGCGCGGTGGATCTGGTTCAGGCTGGCGTGGTTGCGGTTGGTGGCAAGGGCGGTGGTGGCCGTCCGGACATGGCGCAGGGCGGTGGTCCCGATGGTGCCAAGGCCGATGACGCGATCGCTGCTATCAGGTCTGTTCTTGCGGGCTAAGGCCGTCGGGCACCAGATCGTCGGCGGTCGCCTGGCCGGTTGATGTCGACATAGATTTTAGCTTGGGTTCATATTCCAGGTCACCTTCTTCCTGAATTCTTTTCCGGTAAATGTCCCGGACTTCATGGATCGAGGCGATAACGGGGCCCATGGCCACGCCATTTTCAACCAGAACCGCCTCCGACAGTTGCAACGAGCCCTCAAGCGCTTCGGGCACGGCATTGGTTGCGCCGGCCTGATAAAGTTCAGCGGCATGTTCAATGTCCCGCGCTCTTGCGATGATTGGCAGGTCTGGTACCCAGGCGCGCACCTTCTTGACGATCTGCACCGACAGCACCGGTTCATCCATGGTCAGAACCAGCGCCTTGGCGTGGCCCAGCCGCAACCGGTCGAGCATTTCGTTGCGCGCCACATTGCCGAACATGATCGGATAGCCCTCGCGCCGTGCTTTCGCGACCGTATCGATATTGGTTTCAACGGCGAGATATTTCTGGTCATGGGTGGTCAGCAGATCGGCGATCAGCTTGCCGACCCGGCCAAAGCCGATGATGATGGTCTGCTGCGCTTCAACCGGTTTTTCATCGGCCGCTGCACCGCCGTCGCTGCGCATTTCCATCCGCCGAGCGATGTCGTGGCCAAAGCGGGCGAGCAGCGGGGTGATGGTCAGTCCGATGGCGGTCACGATCTGCCAGAAGGCGGCGGTCTGTGGCTGGATCAGCTGCGCCTGTGTTGCTGCGGCGAGAACGATCAGGGTCGTTTCGGACGGGCTGGACATCAGGACGCCGGCTTCGGTTGCAGTGCCCGGTCGCGCGCCGGCAAAACGCAACAGGCTGCTGGTGACGATGGCCTTGATCAACACGACGCCGACAACCGCGATCAGCAGATCCGACCAGTTGGCCATGATCACCCTTATATCGATCTGCATGCCCACCGTGATCAGGAAGACGCCCAATGCCAGGCCCTTGAAGGGCTGGGTAATGACTTCCACTTCACCGTGATATTCGGTTTCCGCAATCAGCAGGCCGGCCAGCAGGGCACCCACGATCGGCGACAATCCGGTTGCACCGGTGGCAAGACTGGCGAGAATGATCACCAGCAGGCTCACCGCAAGAAACAGTTCCGGGCTCTTGGTTCGGGCGGCCTGCGCGAATATGCGCGGCAGCAGCAGCCGGCCGAGCACCAGCATGCCGATGATCACGGCACCGCCCATCAGCAGCGTGCGCCCCAGATCGTCCCACCCACCATCGGCGGTGATCGCCGGGGAAATGGCGCCGAGCAGGAAGATGATCGGAACAATGGCGACGTCCTCGAACAGGAGCATGGCCAGAGCGGCCCGTCCGACCGGACTTTTGGTGCCCGACATCGGCAGGACCAATGCGGTCGAGGACAGGGCAAGGGCCAGCCCGAGGCCCAGTGCGCCCGCAGAATTTTGGCCGAGAAGATATAGAACGGAGCCGATGAGCAGACCGGAAGCCAGCAATTCCGCCGCGCCTACGCCGAAAACAAGACGGCGCAAGGACCATAGACGCTTGAACGAGAGTTCAAGCCCGATGGAGAAAAGCAATAATATGATCCCCATTTCAGCAAATGGTTCGATGGTCTCGCGATCGTTGATCGTGACATATTGCAGCCAGCTATATTGATCTCCAAGTGACCCGAGCCCGGAAGGACCGAGCAGAACGCCGACCAGAATGAAGCCGATGATCGGGGTGATGCGAAATCGGGCGAAGGCCGGAATAACGATCCCGGCGGCGCCGAGGATTACGATGGCATCGATGAAGGCTGGATTCTCAAGCGGACTGTGCATGGGGCGACTCTATACGCGAACAATGCTATTTGTCAGCAGCTTACATGACGGAGAAGAAGAATGTCGGAAAATCAGCGCGACATCGTGATTGTGGGTGGCGGTCCTGCCGGGATGATGGCCGGACTGCTGTTTGCCCGGGCCGGACTGAAAGTGGCCGTACTGGAGAAGCATGCGGACTTTCTCCGCGATTTTCGGGGCGACACGGTTCATCCTTCAACGCTGGAACTGTTCCATCAACTTGGCATGCTCGCCGATCTGTTGAAGCTGCCGCATAGCAGGATCGATCAGGCCTCGATCCATATTGCCGGACAGCAGATGAAAATCCTGGATTTCAGCCATCTGCCTCTGGTGGCACCCTATATTGCGATGATGCCGCAATGGGATTTGCTGAATTTTATCGCGACCAGGGCTGGGCAATATCCCGGGTTCGAGCTGTTGATGCAGACCGAGGCGGTCGATCTTGTCTATGACGCAGATGAACGCGTGTGCGGAGTTCATACCCGGCAGGGCAACATATTGAACGCTCGTCTGGTCGTTGCCGCCGATGGACGGCGATCGGTGTTGCGGGGCAAGGCGGAGCTCCCGCTGCAGGATATCGGCGCACCCATGGATGTATTCTGGTTCCGCGTCACCAAGCCAAAAAATGCCGGCGGTGACGTCTTCGGGACAGTGCAAGCAGGCCGGTTCATGGTAATGATCGATCGTCGGGACTATTATCAATGCGCCTATATATTTACCAAGGGGCAGGCTGATGAAGTGAAAGCCGCCGGTCTGGAGGCCTTTCGCGCCGGTTTGCGATCGCTGGTCCCCGAACTGAGCGAGGCGTTCAATCCGATAAGCAGCTGGGACCGGGTGAAAATACTGGAAGTGGCGCTTGACCGGCTGGATCGCTGGCATCGACCGGGGCTGCTGGCCATAGTTGATGCGGCTCATGCCATGTCACCAATTGGAGGAGTTGGGATTAATATCGCGGTGCAGGACGCAGTGACAGCGGCCAATGTTCTGGCTGCTGCCATGCTGAAAGGGGATAATCCCGATTCGCGGCTGGGCCAGGTCCAGGCGCGCAGAATAAAGCCGGTAAGGCGCATGCAGGCTTTTCAGAAATTGGCACAGGACCGTGTGATTGAACCGTTGCTGCGTCGCAGCAAACCGATTGCAAGGCCGTTTTTTCCGCTGAAGTTGCTGGACCGGGCGCCGCTGTTGCGCCGCATTCCCGGACGAATCATCGGCATGGGTTTCGGGCGAGAGGATATCCAATCGCCCGAAATGCCCTCTAAACCGTTATGACTTCTGCCAGTTTTCCATTTCCGCTTCCAGATTGGAGCGAACCGCTTCGAAAAACTGCTCGGTGGTCATCCATGACTGGTCCGGTCCGATAAGGATTGCGAGATCCTTGGTCATGCTGCCGCTTTCAACCGTCTGGATGCAGACGCGCTCCAGTGTCTCGGCAAAGCGCGTGACGTCCGGCGTATCGTCGAATTTCCCGCGATAGATAAGGCCGCGGGTCCAGGCAAAGATTGATGCGATAGGATTGGTCGATGTCGCCTTGCCCTGCTGATGCTGGCGATAGTGACGGGTAACCGTGCCGTGCGCGGCTTCGGCTTCGACGCAATCGCCGGTCGGGGTCATCAGCACCGAGGTCATCAGACCAAGCGAACCAAAGCCTTGTGCAACCGTGTCCGACTGAACATCACCGTCATAATTCTTACAGGCCCAGACGAATTTGCCGCTCCACTTCAGCGCAGAGGCGACCATGTCATCAATCAGACGATGTTCATAAGTGATGCCGGCCTTGTCAAACTTGGCCTTGAATTCATCCTGGAAGACTTCTTCGAACAGATCCTTGAAGCGGCCATCATAGGCTTTCATGATCGTGTTCTTGGTCGACAGGTACACCGGCCATTCGCGGTTCAGTCCGTAGTTCATCGACGCACGGGCAAAATCGCGGATCGAATCGTCCAGATTATACATGGCCATGGCAATGCCGGGGGACGGGAACTGGAACACTTCCTCGTCAATCGAATCGCCATTGTCGCCTTCCCAGACGAGACGGAGCTTGCCGGGGCCGGGAACCTTGAAATCGGTTGAACGATACTGGTCGCCAAAGGCATGACGGCCAACGACAATGGGGTCGGTCCAGCCCGGAACGAGGCGGGGAACATTGTCGATGACAATCGGTTCACGGAATACGACGCCGCCCAGAATGTTACGAATCGTGCCGTTCGGCGATTTCCACATCCGCTTCAGACCGAATTCTTCGACCCGGTCCTCGTCCGGCGTGATAGTGGCGCATTTGACGCCAACGCCGTGTTTCTTGATTGCATTGGCTGCATCGACGGTGATTTTATCGTTAGTGTCGTCGCGGACCTCGATCGAGAGGTCATAATAATGCAGATCGATGTCGAGATAAGGTTCAATCAGCCGTTCGCGAATCCATTGCCAGATGATGCGCGTCATTTCGTCGCCATCAATTTCGACGACCGGGTTTTTGACCTTAATTTTCGACATATCGTATATTTCTTTCCTGAAACGGGAACAATAGGGAGGAATGATGTTGCGAGCCTCTTAGCAAAGATTGCCATTTGTTCAACCCAGAGTTGCGGGGGATGATTTGATGTGGCTTGGCTAATCGCGATATAGAATTTCCGATATATCAACGGGAGAGTTGTCAGACCAACGGCCCGCCACTAAGTAGCGGTCATGGCAATCGAAAAATATTCCAACAAGGGGCTGGGTGAAGCCAAATGGTCTTTCCCGCCGATCCATCCCGAGGGGCGCAAATTTGCTGTCATCGCCGGAGCGATCACCGCGCTTTTTGCGGTCATGGCATGGGAGACGCTGGCCTGGCCAATGGCTGGTATCACCCTTTGGGTATTGGCATTTTTCCGCGATCCGAAAAGGGTTACGCCGCTGGGTGAAAATTATATCGTTTCGCCCGCAGACGGGCTGGTGAATCTGATCATGCCGGTCACGCCGCCGGTAGAGTTGCAGGGCGAGGGGGGCCTCGGTAGCGAAGAGCTGATCCGTGTCTCGATCTTCATGAGCGTTTTCGATGTTCATATCAACCGCACACCGATCGAGGGAACGGTTCGGCGTCAGGCCTATATTTCCGGAAAATTTCTCAACGCCGACCTCGACAAGGCGAGTGAAGAAAATGAACGGCAGCATTTCATGGTTGAGCGCAATGACGGACTGAAGGTTGGCTTCACCCAGATAGCAGGGCTGATCGCCCGACGGATCATGGCCTTCGTCAAGGAAGGCGATTTTGTCGCCGCCGGACAGCGAATCGGATTGATCCGCTTCGGTAGCCGGGTGGATATCTACCTGCCAAAGGGAACGGAGCCGAATGTCGTGCTGGGCCAGCGGGCCATTGCCGGCGAAACAATTCTTGCCGTGATTGGCCAGACGAAGGAAATTGAGGGTGTAGGGCAATGATCTCCGCACTGCCCCCTTGCCTGATGGAGCAACGCTGATGGCCGGAAAAGGTTCGATGAAGCGTCCCGAACGCGGTATTCCGCTGCGCGCTTTTGTTCCGAACGCGGTGACCGCGCTAGCATTGTGCGTTGGCCTGAGCAGCGTTCGCTTCGCCTATCTGGATAATTGGGTGCTGGCAGCAGCGGCGATTGTTCTGGCAGGAATATTGGATGGTCTGGATGGCCGGATCGCTCGTTTGCTGAACGCGCAGAGCCGGTTTGGCGCGGAGCTGGATTCTCTATCCGATGTAATCGCCTTTGGCGTATCGCCTGCGCTTGTCATGTTTCTATGGTCGACCCAATATATGCCACAATTTGGCTGGGTGCTGGCGCTGACGATGGTGGTCGGTTGCGCGCTCAGGCTGGCGCGCTTCAATGCGTTGATCGATGACCAGGACCAGCCGCACAAGTCGGCTGGCTTCCTTACGGGCATTCCGGCGCCGGTGGGTGCAGGGCTGGCGATGTTGCCGCTGTATCTGTGGATGATTACGGGAGAGGAAATTTTCCGTCACTATGCGCTTGTGGCACCGTGGATTGTGCTGATCGCGTTTCTGATGATATCGAATACGGCGACTTTCAGCTGGTCATCGCTGCGTTTGCGGAAGAATATCAGGCTGGAAGGGATTGCCGTGGTGGCGCTGGTCGGTGTTGCCTTGATCAATTCACCCTGGATCATGCTTTCGGCCATAAGCATTGGCTATCTGATACTCATTCCGTTCAGCATCAGAAGCTATGCCAAAGTCAAGCGGCAGCGCGCAGCGGAACGGGCCGAATCGGGGAGTGCCGGAGCGTAGGCTGCGGCGCCTTGACCGAACACTGGTGACAGATAGTCGTCCGGATAACGGTGGCGGGGCGCTTGCCACGAAACTCGCTTTGGATGACCCGCGAAATCCTGCCGCGATATTGGGAAAACATCATTGCAATGACGGCGACGGCGCCCAGAAAGGCGAGGGCAAAAAAGGTTGAGATGGCGATAGCAAGCATGTGACGATCCCGTTTGTTCTTTTGATGAACCCTTAATGTTCCATATTTGTTCTCATTGTCAACAACAATCTTTGCCTGCGGCACAAATAATGGCAGATCGTTCGGGCAGACTGTCCTCCGCCATGATTTTTTCATTGCATTTCCGGAGCGACATCTCTAACGCGCCCGATATTCCACATGGAAAGCGCCCATACCGGTGCTGACAGCGGTCTTTCAGGTCGTTCGAGGTTCTCAGCTTTCCAGAGGCATAACCGGATAAGGAGAAATATTATGGCGGCCCCTGTCGTCACCCTACAGCAATTGATTGAAGCCGGAGCGCATTTCGGCCACCAGACCCACCGCTGGAACCCGAAGATGAAACCATATATCTTCGGCGCCCGCAACAGCGTCCATATTCTTGACCTCTCGCAGACCGTGCCTTTGTTCGCACGGGCGCTCGATTTTATCGCCAATGCCACTTCGGCCGGCGGCAAGGTCCTGTTTGTCGGAACCAAGCGTCAGGCGCAGGAGCCTATCGCTGAAGCAGCGCGCGCCAGCGGCCAGCATTTCGTAAACCATCGCTGGCTCGGCGGCATGCTGACCAACTGGAAAACGATTTCCAACTCGATCCGCCGGATGAAGACCCTGGAAGAGCAGCTTGGTGGCGACACCGCTGGTTTTACCAAGAAAGAAGTCCTGCAGATGACCCGCGAACATGCCAAGCTCGAACTGTCGCTTGGCGGTATTCGCGACATGGGCGGCATTCCAGACGTCATGTTCGTGATCGATGCGAACAAGGAAGAACTCGCGATCAAGGAAGCCAATGTTCTGGGTATTCCGGTTGTCGCAATTCTCGATTCGAACGTCGATCCCAGCAACATCGCTTTCCCGGTTCCGGGCAATGACGATGCCGCACGGGCCATTCGTCTCTATTGTGAATCCGTTGCTGCGGCAGCAACCAAGGGCGGCCAGGACGCTTCGGTAGCAGCCGGCGAAGATCTCGGCGCAGCAGTTGCTCCTCCGGTCGAACAGATTGTTTCGAGCGAAGCCAATGCAAGCGCAATGACGTCCGGTGAAGAAGCGGCAGTTGCCGATATCGCGGAAATCGCGGCAGAAGAACCGAAGGCTGACGAAAAAGCCTGAGCTTGAAGCTTCTTTCTGCGGTCATATATTGACCGTAATAGAATATAAGGGGCGGCATTTTGTCGCCCCGATTTCAAATTTCCCGATCAAGAAATTGAGGAACGAACAATGGCTATTACAGCAGCAGCAGTGAAAGAACTGCGCGAACGCACCGGTGCGGGCATGATGGATTGCAAAAAAGCACTGAACGAAACCAATGGCGACGTGGAAGCAGCGGTTGACCTGTTGCGGACCAAGGGCCTTGCCGCGGCGCAGAAAAAATCGAGCCGCACGGCTGCCGAAGGTCTTGTCGGCGTCGCCGTCGAAGGCACTCGCGGCGTTGCCGTCGAAGTGAACAGCGAAACCGACTTCGTTGCGAAAAACGATCAGTTTCAGGATTTTGTCGCCAATGTGACGCAGGTCGCTCTTGGCATGGACAGCGACGACGTGGAAGCGCTGTCGGCTTCGGCTTACCCTGCCGGCGGCACCGTTCAGGAAGTTCTGACCAACAATATCGCTACCATTGGCGAAAATCAGGCCATTCGCCGGATGAAGACCGTTGCGGTCTCCAGCGGTCTTGTCGTTCCCTATATCCACAACGCCGTCACCCCTTCGATGGGCAAGATCGGTGTTCTGGTTGCCTTGGAAAGCACCGCAGGCGCGGATGTTCTGGAGCCCCTCGGCAAGCAGATCGCCATGCACATCGCTGCGGCATTCCCGCTGGCGCTGAACGCCGACGGTCTGGATCAGGAGATGCTTGAGCGTGAACGCGCTATCGCTGCTGAAAAGGCTGCTGAATCGGGCAAGCCGGAAAATATCGTCGAGAAAATGGTCGATGGCGCGATGGCAAAATTTGCCAAGGAAAATGCGCTGCTCAGCCAGATTTTCGTGATGGACAACAAGACACCTGTTGCCCAGGTTGTCGAGCAGGCCGGCAAAGATGCCGGTGCGGAAATCAAGCTTACGGAATATGTCCGTTTCCAGCTTGGCGAAGGCATCGAGAAGAAAGAAGATGATTTCGCCGCAGAGGTAGCCGCCGCAGTTGCCGGCTAATCGAGCGGTCGATTGAATAATTCAGGCGGTAACGCTTGGCAGCATGGCGCGGACTATCTATGGTCTGCGCCATTGTTGTTTTTGGGGCCGGGCATTGATTCCGGCGGGATAGGATTTGCATGAAACGACCCGCCTTCAAGCGTATTTTGCTGAAACTTTCCGGTGAAGTCCTGATGGGCTCCAGCGAGTTTGGGATCGACCCGGAGACGGTCAACCGCATCGCCACCGAAGTAAAATCTGCCAAGGAGGCGGGATTCGAGCTTTGTCTGGTCGTTGGCGGCGGCAATATTTTCCGCGGGCTCGCGGCGGCGGCCAAAGGCTTCGAGCGGACCAGTGCCGATTATATGGGCATGCTGGCCACGGTGATGAATGCGCTGGCCGTACAGAATGCGCTCGAACAGATGGGTTGCGATACGCGGGTTCTTTCGGCGATCCCGATGGCGAGTGTGTGCGAGCCCTATATCCGCCGGAAGGCGGTGCGCCATCTCGAAAAAGGGCGGATCGTCATTTTCGCCGCGGGCACCGGAAACCCCTATTTTACCACCGATACCGCCGCTGCACTGCGGGCCGCCGAGATGGGGTGTGAAGCCCTTTTCAAGGGCACCAGTGTCGACGGTGTTTATAATGCCGATCCGAAGCTTGATCCCGATGCGACGCGCTATGATGAACTGAGCTTCGACCAGGTCTTGAGCGATAATCTGCAGGTCATGGACGCCAGTGCAGTGGCGCTGTGCCGGGAAAACAAGATACCGATTGTGGTCTTCTCGATCCGCGAGCAGGGCAATCTCGCAACCGTATTGGGGGGCGGCGGAACCGCGACCATGGTTGGGACAACCAAATAAAATCTAGAGGAAACAGCAATGGCAAAATATGACAAAGCCGATCTGGAAAAGAGAATGAATAGCACCCTCGAGGCGCTCAAACATGATTTGAGCGGACTTCGGACGGGCCGGGCCAATATTGCCCTGCTGGATACGATTACCGTGGAAGTATATGGATCCAATATGCCTCTGAACCAGGTCGCTACGGTCTCGGTGCCGGAACCGCGCATGCTGTCCGTACAGGTGTGGGACAAAAGCAATATCCAGCCCGTAGAGAAAGCGATCCGGTCGGCCAATCTCGGATTGAACCCGATGGTCGATGGCACCAATATCCGGCTTCCAATACCAGATCTGACGGAAGAGCGTCGTAAGGATCTGGCGAAACTAACCGGTCAGTTTGCCGAGAAAGCCCGTATAGCCATTCGCAATGTCCGGCGAGACGGCATGGATGATCTGAAGGCCGACGAGAATAAGAAGGAAATCAGCGAGGACGAGAAAAAGCGGCTCGAGACTGAAGTCCAGAAGCTGACCGATGATATGATTGCCGAGGCCGACAAATTGTCCGAGGCCAAAGAGCGGGAAATCCTGACCCAGTGAAGCTTTCGCGTTCCAAAATCGGTTCCGGAGCGGCAGTGCAAGGTGCCGCCGGAAAATCAGACCCGACCTATGGGGCGCGTCATATTGCCATCATCATGGATGGCAACGGCCGTTGGGCCAAGCGCAAGCATCTTCCCCGTGCTCTGGGCCACAAGAAGGGCGTCGAAGCGGTTCGCAACATCGTCCGTGTGGCCGGTGAAATGGGAATGGAAGCGATGACGCTCTATGCTTTTTCATCCGAAAACTGGAGCCGTCCGGAAGAAGAAATCAGCGACCTGATGGGATTGCTGCGGCAATATATCCAGTCGGACATTGACGAATTTGTCAAAAACGGCGTGCGTTTGAAGGTCATCGGCAATTACCGGGCGCTCGATTCCGATATTGTCACGATGATCGATAATGCGATCCGGAAAACGGCCGGAAATGACAAGATGACGCTGGCCGTTGCGCTCAACTATGGCGCGCAGGATGAAATGCGCCGCGCGGTTCAGCATGTCGCGAGCCGGGTAAAGCAGGGCGAACTGGAGCCGGAGGCGATCGGTCTCGAGCATATCGCGGGGGCCTTGGATACTGTCGATCTGCCGCCACTCGATCTGCTGATCAGAACCTCCGGCGAATTGCGTCTGTCGAACTTTCTGCTATGGCAGGCGGCTTATTCGGAATTATATTTTACCGATACGCTCTGGCCCGATTTCGACAAGGCCGAGCTTGAGAAAGCGCTGCAGTCCTTCGGTGAACGCGAACGCCGCTTTGGTGGGCGCTGAACATGAATGATCCCGCTGTACCGGTGCCCGGAAAGGCCAACGAGTTGCAAACCCGCATTATCGTGGGCATCCTCCTGATCGGAGTTGCTTTGCTGGCGGGCTATTTCGGCGGCATGCTTCTGTGGTTGCTGGCGGTGCTTATGTCGCTGGGGATCATGAGCGAATGGGCAGGGCTGACCGGTCGTCGCGACAAACGGTTGCTGGCTATGTATGCGCTGTCGGTTCCACTAGCGATCATGTCTCCCTGGGCAGCGGGGCCATCGTTTCTGGCGCTCGGCCTGATCTTGGGCGCGGCGATGTTCGTCGCTGTATTTGATCGGTCGATCAAGCTTGCTGCAGGGGTAGTTTACGCTGGCCTTCCAGCTCTTGCGGTTCTCTATTTACGCGAGATTGATAAGGGTATTCTTGTCATGCTGTGGACGCTGGCGCTGGTCTGGGCCACGGACATAGGTGCCTATTTCTCCGGCCGCGCGATCGGCGGACCCAAATTGGCACCACAATATAGTCCGAACAAGACCTGGGCTGGCTTGGTTGGCGGCGTTATCCTGACAGCGGCGCTCAGTTTCGCATTGCATGTCCATTGGGGACTGTCTTTCTATATGGTGCTGCTCAGCATCCCTCTGGCGGTGCTGGCACAAATGGGCGACCTGTTCGAAAGTTGGCTCAAGCGAAAAGCCGGTGCCAAGGATAGCGGAACGATATTTCCGGGACATGGCGGTGTAATGGACCGGCTCGACGGCTTGATTCCGGTCGCACCGGTCGTTGCGCTGATCATGCTGGTCGATAGCTGGTCCACTCTGTCATGACCAGATCCATCTCCATATTCGGTGCGACAGGATCGGTTGGCCTGTCGACTCTGGATCTTGTTCGTCAGCATCGTGATCAATATGAGGTCTTCGCTCTGACTGCCAACGGAAACGCAGCGGAGCTTGCCGCTCTGGCCAAGGAATTCTCTGCCCGGATCGCTGTGGTGGCAGATGATGCCGCCTATCCCGCACTCAAGCAGCAACTGGCGGGGACGTCAATCGAGGCGGCTAGCGGTCCCGATGCGCTGATTGCGGCGGCGGCGCTGGGCGCCGATTGGACAATGGCAGCGATTGTCGGTTGTGCAGGATTACCGCCAACCCTTGAGGCTCTGCGCTGTGGCAAGACGGTCGCGCTTGCGAATAAGGAGGCGCTGGTTTCCGCCGGTGCCCTGATGATTGCGGAGGCCCGCATAGCCGGTGCAACCTTGTTGCCAGTCGATTCCGAACATAATGCGATATTTCAGGCCCTGCAGGGCGGACGGATCGATCAGGTCAGCAAGATTACCCTGACTGCCAGCGGCGGCCCGTTCCGTACATGGACGCACGAACAAATGGCCGGTGTCACACCCGAGCAGGCGGTTGCCCATCCCAACTGGGACATGGGTGCCAAAATTTCCGTCGATAGCGCGACGATGATGAATAAGGGGCTGGAACTGATCGAAGCCCATCATCTGTTCCCGGTCGGTCTCGACAAGATCGAGATATTGGTACATCCGCAGTCGGTCATTCATTCGATGGTCGAATATCACGACCGCTCAACACTGGCGCAACTTGGGTCTCCGGATATGCGGATACCGATCGCCAGCGCGCTGGCCTGGCCTGACCGGATGCACAGCAACTGCGAACCGCTCAATCTGGCAGAAATCGGCCGGCTGGATTTCCAGCAACCCGATGAAACCCGCTTCCCGGCCACCCGGATTGCGCGGGCTGCTATCGTGGCGGGTGGTGCCAAGCCGGCGATGCTCAATGCGGCCAACGAAGTGGCCGTCGCGGCATTTCTTAACCGAACGGTTCAGTTTCTGGACATCACAGAGATTGTATCGCGTCTGCTAGACAGTTATAGCCCGCCAGATCCGAGCGAATTGGCGGATATTTTTGCGATAGACAAGGAAGCCCGCATTCGCACCGAACAGCTGGTTGAGGAATTGAAGGTTTGACGGACAATCCCGGTTTTTTGATTTATTTATTCTCCTTTCTGATTGTCATCGGCGTGCTCGTATTCGTGCACGAAATGGGACATTATCTGGTCGGGCGCTGGTGTGGCGTCAAGGCGGAGACTTTTTCCATCGGTTTTGGCAAGGAAATCGCGGGATGGACCGACAAGCGCGGGACCCGCTGGAAAATCGGCATGTTACCGCTCGGTGGCTATGTCCAGTTCGCCGGAGACATGGATCCGGCCGGGACGAAGAGCAAGGAATGGCTCAGCCTGCCGGCGGCGGAGCGCAATCAGACCTTCCAGTCCAAACCCCTCTGGAAGCGCGCCGCAATCGTGTTTGCCGGGCCGGCGATCAATTTCATCTTTGCAATATTGATCATCATGGGTTTCGTTATCGCTTATGGTACCAGCGCAACCCTCCCGGTTGCCAGTGCCATCGCGCCTGACTCGACTGCCGCTGCGATCGGTATGGAGCCGGGTGACCGGATCATCTCGGTCGACGGGGACAAGATCGACCTGTTCGAGGATCTGCGGCAGAAAATGATCATGATCCCGGAAGAGACTGTCGAAATTGTCTATGAACGAGATGGCCGGCAGATCGCCAAGCAGGCCACAATCGGTGTCCATATGATGAAAGACCGGTTCGGCAATGAATATCGGCTCGGTATGCTGGGCATGTCATCGAGCAAGGTAGAGTGGCGCGAAGTCACGCCGCTCGAAGCACCTGGCGTAGCTGTCGAAAAAACAATCGGCATCGTCGACCAGATCATTACCACGCTCGGGCAGGTGATTACCGGCAAGCGTTCGATCAAGGAACTCGGCGGTCCGCTGAAGATTGCGCAGGCTTCCGGCGAACAGTTCAAGCTGGGTCTGGAAAGTTTCATTCTTTTTGTTGCGCTGATCTCAATTAACTTGGGGTTCATCAACCTCCTGCCAATTCCGATGCTCGATGGAGGGCATTTGATGTTCTATGCATTGGAAGCGGTTCGGAGGAAGCCTGCCAGCCCGAAAGTACAGGAATGGGCATTCCGTTCCGGCTTTGCCTTGGTCATGGTGTTCATGCTGGTGGTGACATTCAACGATTTAACGTCATTTGGCCTGTTCCGGGCTATCTCTGGCTGATTGGCCATTGATTGACAGGCCGCATTGGGGCAGGGGGTTGGCGAAGTTGATGCCTTGGTGTCAGTTTCATTTTTATTTCGGTTTATGGTGTGAAAGCGAGTTTGTCTGTGAATCATAAAAAGCGGCTTTTGCCCTTGTTAATGTGCGGCACGATTTTGAGTGGCGCAGCGGTTTCTTCGCAAGCGCTTGCGCAGGAAGCGGCGCAAGCCGTTCCGGCGGCCCCCGCCGATAATATTATCCGCTCGATTGCGGTTACCGGCGCCCAGAGACTGGAGCCGACCACGGTCCTGTCCTACATGAAATTGCGGACCGGCCAGCCCTATACGCAGGAATCTGCCGATCAGGCTTTGAAGGACTTGTTCGAGACCGAATTGTTCAAGGATGTCAGCATCCGGAACAACCAGGGTGCTGTGGTGATCGAAGTTGTCGAGAATCCGGTGATCAACCGTATCTTGCTGGAAGGCAACAAGCGGATCAAGGAAGACAAGATCTATCCTGAAATCCGGCTGGCTCCACGACAGATATTCACCCGTTCGAAAGTCCGCGCCGATGTGGCCCGGATTGTCGAGCTGTACAAGCGCAAGGGCCGTTTTGCGGCGAATGTCGAGCCGAAAATGGTGCAATTGGACCAGAATCGCGTCGATATCGTTTTCGAGATCAACGAAGGACCCAAGTCCAAGGTTCAGCAGATCAACATCATCGGCAATGAAGAATTTTCCGACGGCAAGCTGCGCGGAGAAATGGTCACCAAGCAGTCGCGCTTCTACCGTTTCTTCAGCTCCAGCGACACTTATGACCCGGATCGCCTGGCCTTCGACCAGCAAAAGCTGCGTCAATTCTATCTGACCGAAGGCTATGCGGATTTCCGCGTGATCTCGGCAGTGGCCGAGCTCACACCCGACAAGCGCGACTTCATCATCACCTATGTGCTTGAAGAAGGCGAACGCTACCAGTTCGGCGATGTGTCGGTTGAAAGCGATATCCGTGATTTCACCCCCGAGTTCCTGACTCCACAGCTGCCGATGAAAACCGGAGACTTTTACGACGCCAAGCAGGTCGAAGACACGGTCGAACGCTTGTCGGAAACCGCCGGCCTGTTCGGCTATGCCTTTGCCGATGTCCGCCCG
This sequence comes from Sphingorhabdus sp. 109, assembly GCF_902506555.1. Taxonomy (GTDB): domain Bacteria; phylum Pseudomonadota; class Alphaproteobacteria; order Sphingomonadales; family Sphingomonadaceae; genus Parasphingorhabdus. Next base: position 392,121 of record NZ_LR732707.1, read on the forward strand.
CAATTCACGCGGAACAAAGAAACGCTAACCATGGACATTCTGTTCCAGGTCGCGGAGAGCGACCGGGTCTATGTCGAGCGGATTGATATCAACGGCAATACCCTGACCCAGGACAAGGTCGTGCGTCGGGAATTTCGTCTGAACGAAGGCGATGCGTTCAATAGCTTCCAGGTCAAGCGTTCCGCCAACCGGATCAAGTCGCTCGGGTTCTTCCAGGAAGATCTCGAAATCGAGCAGAAGCAGGGAAGCGCGCCGGACCGCATCATCCTGGAAGCCAATGTCGAGGAAAAGGCAACCGGCGAACTGCAGCTTTCGGCGGGTTTCTCCAGTGTCGAGAATTTCATTCTCCAGGCATCCGTGCGGCAAAGAAACTTCCGCGGGAAGGGTCAGGAACTGCGCGCCAGCGTCAGCTATTCGAGCTATTCCCAGTCGATAGAGCTTGGTTTTACCGAACCCTATCTTTTTGACCGGAATATTGCCGTTGGTGCGGACATCTTCCGGCGCGATCTGAACAGCTTCAACTATGTCAACAGCGACCGGCAAACCACCTTCGAGCAGCTCACCACGGGTTTCCAGATCCGTGCCGGTGTGCCGATTACCGAGTATCTGTCTGCATCGCTCCGCTATGGCCTCAGCCAGGATGACGTGACGCTGGAGCCAAGCCTGTTTTTCACCGACAGCAATTCGGACGGCATCCGTGGCAACAGCGAAGCGGATGATTGCGATCCGTTGCTGGCAGGGCGCTACCTGTGTGACGCGCTCGGTACCCGCACGACATCTTCGCTGGGGGCGTCGCTGATCTATGATGATCGCGACAATCGTATCCGACCGACCCGCGGCCAGACTATCGTTGGCAGCGTCGATTTTGCTGGTCTGGGCGGTAGCGTGAAATATCTTCGCGGCCGTTTGAATGCTTCCAAACATTGGCGCGTGCTGGGTGACTTCATCTTCACGGCCAAGGCAGAAGGCGGATATATCTACCCGCTGGAAAATCGCGGCAGCGCAGCGGACGGCATTGACGATGTGCGGTTGACCGATCGCTTCTTTCTTGGAGAACCGCAGATCCGCGGCTTCGACATCCGCGGTGTCGGGCCACGCGTCGTGCGTTCAACCACCATTCCGGGACTGGATACCAACGGCAATCCGATCAACGAGATTGTTGAGTTGACCAACGGCACCCAGACGGACGATGCAATCGGTGGCCGTGCCTATTATCTGGGCCGCGCAGAACTGGAGATTCCGCTCGGTTCCGGTGCCAGCGAACTTGGCTTGCGGCCTTCGATCTTCGTTGATGTCGGTGCGGTCTTCAATGTAACCCAGCCATTGCTGCTGACCGATGCCCAGACTCAGGCATTCAGCACCGTTGACAGTCAGGGCAACGCATCACCGACCGGGGCTTCTGCACCGCTTTACCTCACCACCGATAGTACCGGTGCCGCGGCAACTACATTCGATGCGTCAACCAACGGGGTTGCCAATCCGATTGCTACCAGCTTCACCGAACGCTTCTTTGGTGATACAATGAGTCCGCGGCTGTCCGTGGGCTTCGGTGTGAACTGGAACTCACCATTCGGTCCCTTCCGGATCGATATCGCCAAGGCTCTGTTGAAAGAGCCGGGCGACGACACCAAATTATTCACTTTCAACGTAGGAACACAATTCTGATGAAACGTTATTTCAAAACCGCACTCGCTGTTCTCGCCGTTACCGCTGCGCCATTGGCTTCTGGATCTGTTGCGCAGGCTCAGGTTTCCGGCATTGCAACCGCAAACCCGACCCTGGCCATTGCGAAATCCAAGGCTTTCTCGACTGCCTATTCGCAGATCGGCACGCAGTTCAAATCCTATTTTGACCAGATTGATGCCCGCAACAAAACCCTGAACGGATTGCGCGCGCAGCTGGACACCAACAATGACAAGCAACTGACGCAGGAAGAGCTTGATGCTGCGGTAAAAGCGAAAAACCCCGTTTTGCAGAGCATCCAGACTGAGGAAACGGAGATCCAGAGACTGCAGACGCCGGCTGTAAAAGCGCAGATGTTTGCAGTGGAAGCTATTTTTGCCGAATATGGCAATGCCCAGCAGAAAGTGGTTTCGGACAAAAAGATCAGTGTGATTCTCGACCCGGAAGCCTTTCTTTATGCTCCGGCTCAGGCTGACGTTACCAATGACATCACCGCTGCGCTGGATGCGAGACTTCCGTCGGTCAGCACGACCCCTGGCGCCGACTGGCAACCGCAGCGCAACACCGTGGCGCTTCACCAGCAACTACAGCAACTGCTGGTTGCCAGTGCCCGTAATCAGGCAGCTCAGCAGCAGCAACAGCCTCCGGCAGCCCAGCCAGCCAGCCGCTAGTTGACCGCTGATGACCGAGCTTCTCGATTATGATGTAACCAAGGTGATGGCGGTGCTTCCGCACCGCTATCCCATGCTTCTGGTTGACCGGGTGGAAGAGCTCGTAAAGGACGAGTCCATTCGTGCGGTCAAGGCTGTCACGATCAACGAAGGCTTCTTCCAGGGTCATTTCCCGGGGCGGCCAATCATGCCCGGGGTGATGATTGTCGAGGCGCTGGCGCAAGCCGCCGGCGTTCTCGCCATGGAAAGCTTCGACATGGTGGGGTCGGGCAAGCTGGTTTATTTCATGGCGATTGACGGAGCGAAATTCCGGCAACCGGTGGAACCGGGCTGTCTTCTGTCCCTGAACGTGAAATTCGAGCAGAAACGCGCGCGTGTCTGCAAATTTTCAGGACAGGCGATGATTGGTGACAAGCTGGCGGCCGAAGCAAGCTTTACTGCAATGATAGCCGATCCTCCCGCAGCATAGGCTTTTGCAAAAGAATCTTGCCCTTTTGTCCTTCGGCGGTTAATGGGCCGCTTCCGTTAAATTTATTCGCTTTGGGTCTGGTCGGTAACCAGCCTGTTTAGGAGCCGAAAATGAAATCCGATACGCATCCAGACTATCACATGATCACCGTTCAGATGACCGATGGCACGACCTTTGAGACCCGTTCGACATGGGGCAAGGAAGGCGACACGCTGCAACTGGATATCGATCCTACCTCGCATCCTGCATGGACCGGCGGCAATCAGCGTCTGCTCGATCAGGGCGGCCAGGTGGCGCGCTTCAACAAGCGTTTTGGTGGTCTGTCGCTCAAAAAGAGCTGATGGCTGTCGGGACTATCAGATAGTTCCGATACCTCACCACATTGTAATCTGGCCCAGCCAGGACGTTAGCAGGGATAGCTTTTCCCTGTAGATTTCCGTGGCCCGGTCGGTTGTGATCTGCACGAACTGAATGCGGGAACCCGCACGCAGTTGTCCGATCAGGTGCCGGTCGGCCCTGATGACTTGTGCAATCCGGGGATAGCCGCCGGTCGTCTGCGCATCCGGTCCGAGCAGGTAAGGGTTACCGCTGGGCGGCAGCTGGATTGTGCCTGGGAAAACCGGCGCGCTCGGCATATTTGACGAATCAGATGCGCTCAGTGGCTCTCCTTCAAGTGCCAGTCCCATGCGGTTGGCCCGCATGCCTACAGCGTAGGGTGCGAGACACAGAGCATCGAGGGCGCTTTCGTTTCTTTCGGCCGCTTCCGGACCCGGCGTGATCCGCAACATATAGTCATTGCTGAAATGCGGTCGGAGGCTCTCCGGCGTGGTACGCTGCAATGCCGTGACCGGCGAATCAGGCACGAAGGGCACGCTGTCACCATCTCTCAGAGCCCGACCATGAAAGCCTCCGAGCCCTGCCGGAAGATAGGTAGACTGGCCGTCTAGCAAGCTATCGGCCTGCAAAGCAGCCGATATTGCCAGATAGGTCCGGCATCCCAGGCGATTCGGGCCGATATCGACCATGTCACCCGCCTTCACTGTGAGGGTCTGATGCCGGGGCTGTTGCTGATCATTGATCCGGAGATATTCAGCTGCACCGACAAGCGCGATGGAACATGGTCCCTTGAACCGGAAAAGAGCGCCTGAAAGAGTGATTTCGAATGCGATGGCACCCGATGGTCTGCCAACGAGGAAATTGGCCAAGGCCAGCGAAAGACAATCAGCAGCGCCAGCAGCGGGCATGCCCAGATGGCGATGAGCGGAGAAGGGGGCGCCCTGCAAAGTCGTTTGCAGCCCGGCTTTCAATATCGTGATACTCATTTGGTCGCGTCCTGCAGCCAATGGTCGAACGTATCTTTCGCAATGGCTTCGAAACGGACGATATCTCCGGCGGACAGTATCGCCGGCTGATCTCTGACCGGGTCAAACAGGCGTAGCGGTGTGCGGCCGATAATTGGCCAACCGCCCGGACTGTCGAAGGAATAGATACAGCTTTGCCGGCCGATGATACCGATCGACCCCGCTCCGACCGACTGCCGCGGATTGGCCAGTCGCCCGATTTCGTTACATTCTGCCTCGCTTTCGAGATAGGCAAAGCCGGGCATGAAACCGAGCATGGCAACCCGCTGAACCTGGGATGCATGCCAGGCAGGCAATGTTTCGACGGCGATCCCGAGTTTCCGGGCGACATGCTCGCCATCCGGAGCAAAGACCGTGTCGTAACAGACGGGAATCACCACCGTTGCGGATGAGGTGCCACTCGCGCGCTCCAGATTAGCCAGATGTTTGAGGACAATTTGCCCGGCTTGGTCCGGTGTCACAGCGGCAGGGTCGAATTGTAGCGCTATACTATCGCGACCCGGGACGATTTCCGTCCAGTCATTGCTGGCGCCAAAGACTGTCTGCGCGGCCAGAACCATTTCCCAGTCGGACAATGGTATACTGATCCAGTCATCACAGATATGAAGGGATGGTAGTTCGCCTGTCACGACCGGACTGGTCCGATCACGATACCGGCCTGTTCCAGCGCGATGCGCATCCTTTTTGCGGTTTCGAGGGCACCGTCGCTATCCGAATGGAGGCAGAGGCTTTGCGCATAGACCGTCAGTGATGATCCTTCCTGCGTGGTCAATGCCTTTCCGCTTGCCAGATCGAGGCCCTGCCGGATCCGCTGCTCTTCTTCCGCGATTACCGCCCCTTCGTCGCTGCGAGGAACCAGTCTGCCCGTATCGGTATACCGTCGGTCAATGAAAGCTTCTGCGATAAAGCCGATTTTTCTTGCGTAGGCCTTCTGCTGGACAATCGAACCGTCCATGCCGACCAGCGGAAGTCTATATCGTGCCGCGATCTCGGCCAGCAGGCCGGCAAGCTCCGGATCGTCCTGGGCATCATTATACAATGCGCCGTGCGGCTTGATATGGGTGAGCGAAACGCCGGTCTCTGCCGCTATTGCTGAAATGGCGTGCAACTGCTCTGTCAGACTGGTTGCCAGATCCGCCAGTGCGATATCGAGAGATTGCCGGCCGAAACCGGCCCTGTCGGGGTACGAGGGATGGGCACCGGGCGCGATGGCATTGGTCTGCGCAGCCATAAGCATCGTCCGCATGCTTTCCGATGAGCCGGCGTGGCCGCCGGTGGCGATATTGCAGCTGGAGACGATATCCATGATCGCGATATCGCGCGCGATACCTGTGGGACTTTCGTCCTCGCCCAGGTCGGCATTCAAATCGATCTTCTGCGTCATGGCCAGAATCCTAGCGCGCGGGCAATCAACCGAAAACCCAAAGTGGTTGTGATCAATAAAATTACCACCCCGAGGATATTGGCTTTGAGGCCATTGGCATATGTTCCGAGCAACTTGCTGCTATTCGCTAGTCTGAGGAGGAAAATCGCGATGATCGGGAGCAGCAATCCGTTGGCGATCTGGGCAACAAAAATCAGCTCAACCGGGCGATAGCCGAGCAGGGCTGCGAATGTTCCAGACAGGATCACGATCAGGGCACCAATCCGGAAGGGCCAGCGCGATGCGGGGGCGTTGAAAATTTCCTGTACGATATAGCCTGTGGCCAGAGGCGCGGTGAGCGCCGAGGTCAGACCCGCTGCAAACAGGCCGGCACCGAGAGTGGCGGTTGCCATATTTCCGAACAGGGGGGTGAGCTGCTGTGCCATGTCGACTGCATTTTCTATCGTCTTGCCGCTGCCAAACAGGCTCGCTGCTGCGGTTGCCAGAATCGTCATCGACACCAGACCGCCAATTCCGATCGACACCGTGTTGTCCAGTTGCGCTTCCGGCAAATATTCCTTGTCCCAGCGGTTGCGCACACTGCCGGCGTGCAGGAACAGGTTATAGGGTACGATGGTGGTGCCGATAAGCGCGATCGCAGTCATTAGACCGCCGTCGGGAATGGAAGGCACAAATCCCGCCAGCACGTCCCCGAAATCAGGTCTGATGAGCAGAAAGGTCAGGATGAAGGCCGCGCTCATCAGCAGCACCAGTGCGATCAGGACATTCTCCACCCATCTCGGTTTCGAGAATATCAGCATGGTTGATGCGAACAGCGCGATGGCGATGATCACGGGGGGGCGAGCCGAAGGGCAGAAAACCGCCATATACAGCTTCCAGACCGAGCGCTGCACCCGACATATTGCCAGCTTCATAGGCGGCATTGCCAAGGACCAGCGCGGACATCAGCAGCAGGGCGGCAAGCGCGCGGATGACTGGTGAATCGACAGATTTGAGCATGGCTTCGGCCAGACCCAGCCGAGTGACCAGCGCGATCCGGATTGCGAAGGACTGGAGGACAATCGTCGTGATGGTAGCGAAAACGAGCGCCCAGAGCAGGGCGAATCCGAAATTTGCACCGGCCAGAGTGCAGGCGGTTACAGTGCCCGGACCGATGAAGGCGGCGGAAACCATCATGCCGGGGCCGGGGTGATAGCGCGCGAGCTTCATCGTCTTCGAGGCAATGGCTTCACCCACTCCATGGCCAGGGTTTCTCGCGAAACCATTTGGTGATCACATATTTGGTCCCTTTGCGGACCTTCATGCCGTGATGCAAAGTTGCATTATTGACCGAACCGTCGGGGTTGCGGTTATTCCAGCACAGCATCGTTCCGGTTTCCGGTGTGAAGCTTTTCTTGAACTGCGTGAAGCGTGTCGCTCCACCAGCGTCGGGCTCGTTCAGATATATCATGAACGTCCAGCTGCGCTGGCCGGAGGTTGCGCAATATTTTTCAAAATCCTGACCCTGAGGCTCGAAAAAATCCGTATGGGCCTTGAATTCCTGTCCGACCGCATAGCGTTGCCCCTGCAGCGGTTCGCCAAATTTTTTGTCGATATCGGCAAACCCGCAGATTTTTGCATCAATCTCGGCAACAAAATCGTCCTGATGATCAAGGTCGCAGGTTTCGCTGGTCCGGAAATAGTCATCCCCATTGGGGTCTGCAATGGTCGACGGGCGCCGCTGATCGTCGATCAATGCAATCAGTCTGCGACATTCGTCAGGGTGCAGGAAATTCCTGACAATGCACAATTCGATTTCCTTGCGCGGAAAGCGCTGCACCTTTCCCAATGCGACAAGATAGTCAGCCGAAGTATTATTGGCCTCTGTCATAACACCGTCCAAAATTGTACCTAACCGACCTGACTCACGATAAATGAATCCGCGTTGATCGCAACCGCTGTTTGCGGGTTCTGCCAATTGCAATATAAGCGAGGACGATGGACAGAATTGCCGCCAATTCCCGCGATCGCAACGGCTTCACTCTGGTCGAGATGATGGTGGCGCTTTTCATCTTTGCGATATTGTCGGTGGCCGGTGTGATCATGCTCCGCTCTGCGGTCAACAGCGATGAGATAACGGCAGAAAATCTGGGGCAGATGGCAGAGATGCAGCGTTTTGTTTCGCTGATGGAGGCCGATCTGAGTCAGGCCTTGCCACGGACCTATCGTGATGATCGCGGTGACCGGATGCCGGCCTTTGCGAGCGAGACCAGCGGAGCGAAGGCGGCATTTCTGAAGTTCACGCGCGGTGGCCAGAGCAATATCAACGGGCAGGCCCGATCAAATCTGGAACGGGTCGAATACCGGCTGTCGAATGGCAGTCTCGAACGCTGGCGATACCGGATGACCGATGGCGGTTCGATCGACCAGCCGGCAGTTCTGGTTTCGAATGTCGAAACGCTGTCGGTTCGCATCCGCGACAAGCGGGGCCTGTGGTCGGATCGCTGGGCAACGGAGCGACTGGCGGACCTGCCCCGGGCGATCGAGATCCGATTCGAGCAGCAAGGGCGTCGCTACCGCCATCTGTTTCTGGTCGGTGCGGGTTACTTGTGAGCGAGATCCGGAAAATAGGAGCCGGCAGGGAACGGGGGGCCGCGCTGCTGACGGTCCTGCTGCTGGTTGCGGTCATCGCGATACTGGCGGCGCACGGGATCGACCGGCTGGCTGGCGCGACCAAGCTGGCCTCCAACGCGCGCGAACTGTCACAGGCGAAGGCCTATCTGATCGCGGCCGAATCCATCGGCATGCGGTCGGCCGAAGATATCGTGTCTCTGTCACCGGGCCGGACCATCAACCTGGACGGCTGGAACGGCAAAGAGCAAAGTTTTCCCGTACCGGGCGGAATCATTACGGCATCGCTGTCCGACGGAGGCAATTGCTTCAATATCAATAGTCTGGTCACGCAGCAGCAGGAGGTCCTGACGGCACGCCCGGAAGGGCTGGCGCAATTCTCGCGGTTGATGGTCATGCTGGGCCTATTGGACGGCGATGCGGCCGATATTGCGGAGTCGGTTGCGGACTGGATTGACAGCGATCTGGTGGCCGCGCCCCGTGGCGCGGAGGATCAATATTATATGCAGCAGGAGGCTCCCTACCGCACGGCCAATGCGCTGATCGTCGATATCAGCGAATTGCGCACCATCAAGGGCGTGACCGATGATGTCTATGTCCGGATCGCGCCGTGGCTTTGCGCTCTGCCAACCACAGATCTGTCGCCGATCAATATCAATACGCTGCGGCCGGAGCAGGCAATATTGCTGGCGATGCTCGGCGAGATGCCGTCCGACCTGACGCCCGCCCGCCAGTTTCTCGGCCGCCGGCCGGAACTGGGCTATGCCAGTCTCAATGATTTCTGGGCGCAGTCCTATCCGGCGAGTCTGGCCGCCAATTCCGAAGTCCAGAGCCAGGTCAAGCTGACCACCCGCTGGTTCCGTGTCGATCTGGCCGTCGAGATGCAAAGTGCACTGGTCGAGGAGCGCGCGCTGATCGATGCTGCGCTGCGACCGGCCCGTCTTGTCCATCGCCAGCGCGGTGATGCGTTTTAATTGGCGAACGGTCCGCTAAATGCTTGACGATTGCTACCGCCTATCCCTATGGACCCCATCGCAATGCGGCTATATAGTGCGCGGCTTGTGGCGATCGTAGCTCAGTTGGTTAGAGCGCCGGTTTGTGGTACCGGAGGTCGGGGGTTCGAGACCCCTCGATCGCCCCATTTTTCCCTGAAGACGACGATGCGTTACCAGGCCATCACCACATGGCCGGGCTGCAAAGTCTTTCTTTATTTGTAATTAAATTACAGCTATGGGATATTTAATTACTCCAATTGCCAGGGATAACCGCTATGAGCGTGATGTGGGATTTGCCGGATTTTGATGACCATGAAGCGGTCCATTTTTTCCATGATGCCGACAGTGGCCTCAGTGCGATTATCGCGCTGCACAGCACCCATCTTGGTCCCGGTGCCGGCGGAACACGTTTCTGGCACTATGAACATCGCGAAACCGCGGTAACCGACGCGCTGCGCCTTTCCCGCGGCATGAGCTTCAAGAACGCCATGGCCGGTCTGCCGCTGGGCGGCGGCAAGGCGGTGATTCTGGCCGACCGCAACCGTACCAAGTCACCGGAAATGCTCACCGCTTTCGGCCGGATGATCGAATCACTCGGCGGCCAATATGTGACCGCGGAAGATGTCGGGATCACCGCGGCGGACATGGTCGCTCTGACCAAGGAAACCAAATATGTCTCCGGCCTGCCGGTCAGCAACAGCGGCGAAGCCGGCGGCGATCCCGGGCCCTTTACCGCGATGGGTGTCTATCTCGGCGTGAAAGCTGCTGTGGCGCACAAGCTGGGCCGCGAATCCATGGACGGCGTCCATGTCGCGATCCAGGGCGTCGGCAGTGTCGGCGGCGGTCTTGCCGGCCTGCTCGCCAAGGATGGCGCGAAGCTGAGCATCGCCGATATCAACAAGGACCATGCAGCAGCACTGGCCGGAGAGATTGGTGCAACGGTCGTCGGCCTGGACGAGGTCATGCGGATCGAGGCGGATGTGTTCAGTCCCAATGCCCTGGGCGCTATACTGGACAAAGTCTCTATCGCCCATCTCAATGTTCCGATCGTTGCCGGTGGCGCCAACAACCAGCTGGCGACTCCCGAAGACGGACAGCGGATTTTTGATCGCAACATCCTGTTTGCACCGGACTATGTCATCAACTCGGGCGGCATCATCAGCGTTGGGCTGGAATATCTCGGCGAAGGCGATGTCCAGGAAGTCAATCGCCGGGTCGCGATGATTCCACAGCGGCTGACCGAGATCTGGGAACAGAGCGCGGCACAGAAACTGCCGGATTCAGATGTCGCCGACAATATGGCCATGGCGTTGATCGGCCGGGGCTAGGCCCAGGCCGAACTTTACACAGTTCAATGGTTTTATTTTCTGTGACCTTTTCCTGAGAGTCTCAGGTTTCTGCCATTTTTTGGCCGCCATGCCGGCGCTTAGTGTAACCTTTGGATTTTCCGCCCCGATGCGCGGGATCTCAAAGCTTGTATGAGCGTCCTCCTTCCGTTCAAATATCAAACAACCTGTCCCGCGCATGGCGAAGGACAGGCCGGACGATAGAGGAAAGGGTCGGCTGTAGGAAAATGGTTTTGACGCGAGACGGAAGAGGGGCTGCAGATGCGCTCCCTTCCGTATCATTGGTCAATATTATGGCGCTACGGCAGCCTTGATCTTCGACCAGCTTACCAGCTTGAAATTCTGCGTGCCGCCTTCGTTTGCGCCATCCTGCATCACCATCAGCCCTTCGGGATAGGCCGGGCCAAAGTCACCCAATATGACTTCGATGCCGTCCGTTTCCGACGTGCCGTCTATGGCGCCGTCGACCAGCCGGAAGCGGTTCACATAGGCGCCTGTGGTCAGATCGTAGAGGACATACGCGTTATCGCCCTGGCTGGAGGCAACCAGATAGCCGCCATTGACGCCTTCGGGCGCGAGGGCCAGACCCTCAACATCGGCGACCAGCTCGCGGCCATTGATATTGGCGAAGCGTTGCGGGACGAAATTGTCGGTGTTCAGATCGAACAGCCAGATGCCGCTATTCTCCTCACCGACATAGAGCCGCCCGGTCCGGTCATCGACGACGCAGCCTTCCGGCTGGGTTGCCAACTTGTGTTCCCGGCCGATGGTTGCGGCTGGCGTGCCGCCGTCAAAGGACAGGGTGATTTCGCGGACAAAACCGCTTTTTTCGATCATATAGGCAAATGTCTCTCCGCCGCTGTCCTGTCCGAAGCAGAAGCCGTAGGCTTCGCCGGGCCCCGCCGGATATTTGCCCAGCAGCGACAGTTCCGCGGTTTCCGTGTCGAGCTTGTAGAGGCCGACATGGGCATTGGCGCGATCGTTGCGGATGCTTGCCCCTACCAGAACGGTCTTTTCGCCGCCGATCACGACTTCACGAAGATCGACATTGTTGAGCTCGCCTTCGGGAAGGAAGGATTTTTTCGATCCGTCCAGCCCGTAGACATAGAGGCCCGCACGCTTGTCGGTGCCGATGATCAGGCTTTTCGCGGGATCTGCAGCATTTCGCCAGATTGCCGGATCATCCGCAGCGTCGCGGTTGACCGTACCGACCGGAACCGTTTCCGCATCAGCGGTCAGTTCCAGGGTCGGTGCCGATGAGACCGTCGCAGTGGTGGTCATGCAACCGGACAGTGTCAGGCTGCCGAGCAGGAGAGGAGAGACTATATGTTTCATCACATCGTTATCTTTGCGCCAAATTTGAAAGTCGAGCCATATTCTTCATATTGCAGCAGCCGCTGGGTCGATTCAAAACTCTGATAGGCAAAATATTTGGCATTGTTGATGTTGATCCATTCCGCAAACAGCCGCACATTCTTGTTCAGCTTGAACTTGATGCTGGCGTCGAGTTGGAAATGATTGTCGACATAGCGGTCCTCGCTGGCTTCCGCGCCGAGTTCATCCAGATAGCGATCCCGATAGGTGCCTGCCAGACGGAAATCAAACGGGCCCTTCTCGTACCCCAGCACCGCGTTGAACGTATGCTTGGAACTGCTTGGCAGCGAGATGCTGCGCAGGTCCGTGATGTCGCCGTCGGTGGGAACCGTGCCGGTGGCATCGGTATAGGTATAGTTGAAATTGACCAGGAAGCCGTCGAGCGGATCAGGCAGGAAGTTGAGTGCTTGCGCGAAGCCCAGTTCGATACCGAACGCTTCGGCGCTGCTGCCGTTGATCGGTATGGTCGCCTCGTCAAAATCGATGCCGAAGCGGGTGCCGTTTTCTTCCAGCGAATCTACAATGAAATTCTTGATGTCCTTGTAGAAGATATTCGCTGTCAGCGCACCGTTCGAGCTGAAGTAGAATTCGGCGGAAGCGTCGAAGTTCCAAGCCTCGTAAGGCAGCAGGTCCGGATTGCCGAATTCGCCTTCGCGCTCATCGTCATCATTCTGCTCGACCGCAAAGCGGGGGGCCAGATCGGACAGGTTGGGGCGCACGACACTGCGATAGCCAGCGGCGCGCAGGACCAGGTTCCGCTGTGGTTCGAAGCGGATGTTGAGGCTCGGCAGCCAGTGGTCATAACTGCGTGAGAAGCTGTTGGGGGCAACGACCACCGTGTCTTCGGTAAACAGCACGCCGCCGAACGTGGCATCCTCCTCGACCAGGGTCACCGTATTGGCCGAGATGACATTTTCGGTGCGTTCGAAGCGCAAACCGCCGATCACGCGAAGTTTGTCGCTGTCCCAGCGGCCGAGCAGATAGCCGGCGTAAATATCTTCCTGGTTCACATAGTCGGAAACAGCGGAATCAAACTGGCTGTCAATTTCCTGCAATTCGAAATCGCCGAAATTGGAGCGGAAATATTCGGTCGGACCGGTATGGCTGGCAACCGGACCGAGATTGGTGATGCGATAGGTCTGGGTGCCTAGCACATCGGCCAGCGTGTAATTGCCGGTGCTGTCTTCATAAAATTCGACATTATTGTCGTGGCTCTTTTCGCGCCAGCGCCCCTTGAAGCCGCCTTGTACGGTGAAATCGCCGCCATTCATGGCAAAAATACGGGATACGTCGAGACGGGCCGAATATTCTTCGTCCTGGGCATCCGACAAGCTGGTCAGCTCGACATCGTCCAGTTCGTAGACGCTGGCATCATTGGCCATCGCGCCACCTGAGGCAAAGCTGTAAAGCGGGACCCGGGGGTTGCTATAGTCAAACAGGACGCTGACGCCGTCATCTTCGAACTTGTTGGAAAAGGTGCTGGGATCGAGAGAGCCATTCTCATATTCGCTCGATTTCGACCAGCTGCCCGAATATTCGATTTTCCAGGGGCCGGTTTCGGTCTTGCCGCCGAGCACAACAGAGCGGATCTTCTGGCTTTCCATGCGATCCTTGATGTCCCGTTCGATCTCGATTTCGCCATCGGCGTCGTCGAACAGGGCGCTGTTGGCATCACCGCTGCTCGCTTCCTCGTCGAGCTTGAAGGTCGTGCGTCCGCGAAATTCCTGATCGTCGAACTGGCTGTAGATGCCGCGCACATAGAGTTCGGTGCTGTCGCTGGCGCGGAAGTCGAAAGAGAGCGAAGCGCTGATCCGTTCCCGTTCGACATCATAGTCGCGATACTGGAGCTCTTCGGCATAGACGACACCATCGTCATTGATGTCCCAGCCGTCGGCTTCGATATTATCCGTTTCAAACTTGCGTTTGTAATAAGACAGGCCGCCGGCGACGCCGATATTGTCGGTCAAGCGGGTGGAGAAATCGATGCTACCCTTTGGCGAGATATGGTCGGCATAGTCATTATAGCTGCCTTCGAGCTTGCCGGTCAGCAGGTCTTTCTTGCGGTCAAAAGCGCTTACGGTTTTGATTTCGATGGATGCGCCAATGGTGTCGGCGTCCATGTCGGGAGTCAGCGATTTCTTGATTTCAATCGATTCGATGAGGTCGCTGGAAATAACGTCGAGAGCGACAGAACGAACATCGCTTTCGGGGGAGGGGATGCGCACGCCGTTGAGTGAAGAGGCATTCAGATTGGGGTCCAGCCCGCGGACGGATACAAAGCGGCCTTCGCCCTGGTCATTGAGAATATTGACGCCCGGGACGCGGCGGAGCGATTCGGCGACATTCTGGTCGGGAAACTGGCCGATTGAGTCGCGGGTCAGGACCGAAGAAACGCCATCCGCTTCACGCTTGCGGGACAGGGAACTCGCCTGGTTGGCGCTTTGACCGATCACCAGAATTTCCGAACCCCCGCCGCTCTTCAGCACGATATTGGTAACAGTCGGGGCGGTCTCGCTAACCGAGATGCTGGTCTGGCTGGTGTCTGCGCCAATATAGCGCGTTTCCAGCGTATAGGTGCCGGCGGGAACATCGGGAAAACGATAGCTGCCGTCGCGACCGGTGGTAACCACGCGGTCCAGTTCTACGATGCGGACCTGGGCGGATTGCAATCCTCTGGTGTCGCTGGGGTCACTGATCACGCCGCTGACCGTACCGGCCCATGCAGCGCCCGGAAGAGCAAGTAGAATTGCCGCCGATCCGATTAGTAACTCTTTGCGAAACTTAGATATTCTGGCCATGATGCCCTCCGGTAAATCTGATGTACCGGGCCTCTAGGCCTGAATTGTGAAGGGAATTGCCGGTTTTGAAGACTCCGGGGTGAATCTTTATTGACGGTTTCATTACAGGGGCGGGGCGCCGCTATCATTGCGCAGATGTTTGTTTTGCCGGGCGAGCAATCCCGCTTTCAGTGATCCTGGCGATTTTCGGGCAATGGGTGCGCGGCCGGCCTTGCCGGCTTTTCAAACCCGTTCAGGCCCATCCACCATTGCATGGCGATGATCGCGCCCTTGGCAGGCTGCAGCAGGGCGGCAATCAGGATCAGCGCCATGATGATTATGATCGTCAGATTGGTCCACATTGACAGGCCGAGTTCGTTGATCATGAAGATGATGATCGGCGCGAGTATATGACCGGTAACAATAATCGCCACATAGGCTGGGAAATCGTCAGCCTGTTGCGCGGTCCAGTCCTGGCCGCATAGCGGGCATTGATCGACCGGTTTGAGCAGGCGGGGAAACAGCCTGGCCTTGCCGCAGCTGGGGCAGCGGCCAAGCAAGCCGCGGATAAAGGCTTCGAACGCCGATTTCGGCAGACTGGGAGCACTATATTTGTCCATCCGCTGTTCCTTTGCACCTTTGCTGGTGCCCATGTCGTCGACGATCCTGTCGAGCAAGGTTTCAAATCCGGCCATCTGTCTTTTTGTCCTGTCCAATCATCTCTGGATATCCAGGCCGCCAACACGGCCGCCTCTCGATTGCAGCCGCTCGGAAAATTCCGTCAGCAGGCCCCGGGAAAGTGAGCGCGCCGGTTTCGGGCAGGCGCTGTCTCGGTGGTGATATATATTCTGTCCGCTGGTCGATCAGGATCGCGGGGCCGAATAAGCCATCGTCATTGAATATTCTCTATACACCATCAAGGTAAATTGTTAATACTGATATTTGATGTTTAATATATCATGTGAGATTGATGGATGATCACGTCACAACAGATGCGGGCGTCGCGGGCCCTGCTCGGGATTGACCAACGGCAGCTGGCCGAACTGGCCGGCCTGTCATTGCCGACGATTCAGCGTATGGAAGCGTCGGACGGACAGGTGCGCGGCGTGGTCGACACTCTGGTCAAGGTTATCGGCGCGCTTGAACGCGCGGGGATCGAACTGATCGGAGAAAATGCTCCCAGTACCGGCATCGGGCGCGGCGTCCGGATGCGGGAGACCATAGAAGGTAAGGCGGCAACGGGTGTGGGTTCGATCCTGTTTGACCAGGCAGGCTCGGATCCGGAAAGGCAATAGGCTGCCTGCCATGAACAGTTTAACGCCCAAGATCATCACCACCATGCGCGAAGGCTATGACCTCGCCCTGTTCAAGGCCGATGCCGTCGCAGGACTGACCGTAGCGATAGTTGCCCTGCCGCTTTCCATGGCACTGGCAATCGCCAGCGGGGCTTCTCCCGACAAGGGGCTGATCACCGCAGTCATCGCCGGTTTCCTGATATCCTTTCTCGGCGGATCCCGGGTGCAGGTCGGCGGGCCGACGGGCGCCTTTGTCGTGGTCGTGTTCAATGTCATTGCCCAGCATGGCTATGACGGCCTGCTGATCGCGACAATGATGGCGGGGCTGATTCTGATCGCCGCCGGCGCGTTCCGGATCGGCCGGCTGATCAAGTTCATCCCGCATCCGGTCGTCACCGGTTTTACCGCCGGCATCGCGGTGATCATTGCCTCGAGCCAGGTGAAGGATTTTCTCGGCCTGTCGCTCGATGAGGTCCCTTCCGAGTTCCTGCCGAAATGGCAGGCCTATTTCGGAGCCATATCGACGGTGCAGCTAGCGACCCTGCTGGTCGGTGTCGGCGCCTTTTTCGTGATCATCGCGCTGAAACGATACGCGCCGAAACTGCCGGGCTTCCTGATTGCGCTAGTGCTGGCGTCGATCGTGGTCGCGCTGCTCAAGCTTCCCGTCGACACGATCGGCACCCGCTTCCCCGATATGCCCGTGACGATGCCGGCGCCATCGCTGCCGATCCTGAGCTGGACCCATATGGTCGAACTGTTGCCATCGGCCTTTACTATTGCCTTTCTCGCCGGCATCGAGGCGCTGCTTTCGGCGGTAGTCGCCGACGGAATGACCGGTACCCGCCACCGCTCCAACCAGGAACTGATCGGACAGGGGATTGCCAATCTCGGTTCGGTTGCCTTTGGCGGCCTGCCCGCGACGGGGGCGATCGCGCGGACCGCGACGAATATCAAGGCGGGGGCAAAAACTCCGGTAGCCGGCATGATGCACGCGCTGTTCGTTCTTCTGTTCATCCTGTTTGGCAGCAGCCTGATGGCCTATGTGCCGATGGCGGCACTGGCCGCGATCCTGTTCGTGGTTGCCTGGGGCATGGGCGAGATCGACCGGTTCATCGCGCTGCTGCGCATGCCAAACAGCGACCGCGCGGTTCTGTTGCTCACGTTCGGGCTGACGATATTGGTCGATCTGACCGTGGCCATCGGTGTCGGGGTGACGCTGGCGTCGCTGTTGTTCATGGCGCGGATGAGCGAGACGGTAGAGCTGGAAAACGGCAATGCACCCGATCCCGATGCGGAAATTGCCGGCGATGATCCGAGCCAGCGGGACGATCTTCCCCACGGGGTGGAAGTGTTCCGGATCAATGGCCCGGTGTTTTTTGGCGTCGCCGGTGAATTGCTCGATGCGATGCGCAAGATCGGACGGACGCCGAAAGTGATCATATTGCGCATGCGACTGGTGCCGATGCTCGACGCCAGCGGGGTGACGATGATCGAGGAATTTATCGAGCAGGCCCGCGTGTCCGGCGCCAAGATCATCCTGTCGGGCGTGCAGCCACAGCCGCGCGAAATGCTCGGGCGGATCGGTCTGGTCGAGAATGATGTCGCGGGCATCTATTTTGAAGCCGATTACAAGGCATCGCTTGAACTCGCCGAAAAATTAACACTGGTCACCATTCACTAGGCGCTTGGGAACAGCCGCGGCGGATGGCCTGTGGGCAACGGCCCTAAGACGGACCTGCGGCCGCACGACGGGTTGCAATTCGGAAAAATGCTTGTCGCCTTGCCACGCTTCTGCCATCGAAAGCCGCGATTGATGTTGAACATCCGCAACCGAGGCAATATCGCTTTACCCATGCACGCCTATGCCAACCCCACCCGCTTCCTGTCGCTCGCCAGGCCGCTGACGCCGTTTCTGCTGTTCGGCGGTATCGCCATGGTAGCGATTGCCTGCATCTGGGGACTTTTGGCGACGCCGGCCGAGCGCTTGCAGGGCGATACGGTGAAGATCATCTTCGTCCATGTGCCGATGGCATGGCTCGGCATGGCAGGATGGTCCGGCATCGCGATCGCCAGCATTTCCGAACTGATCTGGCGGCATCCGCTCGCCTCACACGCAGCGCGCGCGATTGCGGTCCCGGGAGCGTTGTTTTCGCTTCTGTGTCTGGTGACAGGATCGATCTGGGGACGACCGGCTTGGGGGACCTGGTGGGTATGGGATGGCCGTCTGACCTCGATGCTGGTGCTGTTCTTTCTCTATCTCGCCTATATCGTGCTGGCCAACGAAACCGGCAAGGGCAGGGGGCAGAGCCGTATTGCCGCCATTTTCGGAGTTGTCGGCATCGTTAATCTGCCGATCATCCGCTTTTCGGTCGAATGGTGGGAGACCCAGCATCAGGGCACCAGCATCAATATTCTGGGCAAGTCGACGATCGATCCGCTCTATTTATGGCCTCTATTGATTTCGGCGGTCGGTTTCTCGCTGCTTTTTGGCGCAATTGTGCTTATGCGGATGCGGGCAAGCCTCGCGCAAACCAAGGTCGATGCCCGGCTGAAAAGGATGGCAGCAGAATGAACCATTGGTCCTTTATCATTGCTTCCTACGCGTTTGTGCTGTTGGGCACAGCTCTGGTCGTGACGCATAGCTATCTGGCGATGCGCAAGGCGGAAGCGAAGGCACAACAGTTGAGCAAACGGAAATGAAGGCAAAACATCAAAGGCTGACGCTGGCGCTGCTGGCGGTGGTTGCGCTGGTTGGCGCTGGCCTGCTGGCAGCCTATGCGTTGCAGGATCAGGCGAGCTATTTCTATACGCCGTCGGATATTGTCGAACAGAAGCCTGCGCCGGGTACAGCCATCCGTCTCGGTGGCATGGTCGAGGAAGGTTCGATCCAGCGATCGGCCGACGGGGTCACGGTACAATTTGTGGTCATGGATGCAGGAGCCCGGCAAAAGGTCACCTATACCGGCATTACACCGGACCTGTTCGCCGAGGGATCGGGCGTGGTGGCCGATGGCCGGCTGGATGCCAATGGTATATTCGGTGCCGAGACCTTGCTGGCAAAACATGACGAAAATTACATCCCGCGCGAGCTGGAAGGCATTGATATGACATCGGGCAAGCATAAAACCGAGACGCTGGTCCAATGATCGCCGAAACCGGTCTGATCGCGCTCTGGCTGGCCGCCGCGCTGGCGCTGCTGCAATTTGCGCTGGGCGCGATTGGCCTGCGGATGGGGCGGGACGATTATTACGCCGCAATCCGGCCGGTCGCGGTAGCACAGGGCCTGTTTGTCAGCCTGTCCTTCCTGCTGTTGATATGGCTGTTCTTGCGCTCCGACATGTCGGTCAAGCTGGTGGTAATGAACAGCGCTTCGGTGAAGCCTCTGCTGTATAAATTTGCCGGAACCTGGGGCAATCATGAAGGATCGATGCTGCTCTGGGTTACGGTCATGGGCCTGGCCGGTGCCTTTATCGCGCTGTTCGAACGGTCGTTGCGCACCAGCACCCTGGTGGCAACACTGGCGGCACAGGCCTTTATCAGCTTGGGATTCTATGCTTTTCTGCTGGTCTCGTCCAATCCGTTCGAGCGCATGTTCCCGGTGCCGGCAGACGGGCAGGGTCTCAATCCGCTGTTGCAGGATCCCGGTCTCGCCTTTCATCCGCCGACGCTCTATTTCGGCTATGTCGGACTGTCCGTGGCTTTCTCCTTCGCGGTCGGCGCGATGATCACCCGCGATGTCGGCGCAGCTTTTGCAAAAGCAATGCGGCCATGGGTGCTGGGCGCGTGGATATTCCTGACACTGGGTATCACGGCGGGCAGCTACTGGGCCTATTACGAGCTCGGCTGGGGCGGCTGGTGGTTCTGGGATCCGGTTGAAAATGCCTCGCTAATGCCCTGGCTGGCGGCGACGGCATTGCTGCACTCTGTAACAGTCCTGGCGACGCGCGACAGCCTGCGCGCCTGGACATTGATGCTGGCGGTGGTCGCATTCTCCATGTCAATGATCGGTACCTTTCTGGTCCGCTCCGGCATTTTGACGAGCGTTCATGCCTTCGCTGTAGATCCCGAACGCGGCAGCTTCATTCTGGCCCTGCTCGCCCTCTATATCGGCGGTGCGATGGCCTTGTTCGCGCTGCGGGTTGGCACGGTTAAAGAAGGCAAGAGGTTCGAACTGGTCAGCCGGGAAGGCGCGCTGGTGGCCAATAATCTGCTGCTGTCCGTGATCCTGGCTTTGGTCTTTATCGGCACGCTTTATCCGTTGCTGGTCGAAGCGGTAACCGGGGACAAGCTGTCGGTCGGGCCGCCCTATTTCAATCTGGCAACCGGACCCTTGGCGCTGCTGCTGGTCGCGGTCATGGCGGCCGGGCCCCTGCTGCGCTGGCGGCGCGATAATGCGAAGGCGCTGCTGAACCGCATATCGATCCCGATCCTCCTCACGGCCGCAACGCTTTTCGTACTGGTGTTGTTCACAACCGGCATGTCGATTCTGGCCCTGCTCGGCCTGGCGCTGGCGGTCGGTGTCGCCATCGCCAGTTTCGCGCCGCTGTGGAAGCGCAATCTGCGCCGGACGCCATTGCATATCTATGGCATGGTCTTTGCCCATTTCGGCATTGCCGTCGCGCTTGTCGGCATGGCGTGCGAAAGCAGCTTTACCGAGGAGAAGCTTGTGGCAGCAAAGCCGGGTGACGAGATTGTCGTCAACAACTGGCGATTGCAGTTCGAGGCGATCGAACCGATGGCAGGACCCAACTGGACCGCGCTTGAAAGCCGGATGACCGCGCAATATGGCGATGGTGTGATTCACGAAATCACCCCGCAGAACAGGATGTTTGCCGCGGCCCAGACGCAGACCAGCGAAGCCGCGCTGCTGACCCGCTGGAACGGGCAACTCTATGTCGTACTCGGTGAAGGCGACAGCGAAGGACGCTGGCAGATACGCGTCTGGTGGAAGCCGTTCGTTACCCTGATCTGGTTTGGTGGCATATTGGTTGCGTTGGGTGGCTTTCTGGCGATGATCGGCCGGTTGCAGCGTGGCTACAAGCAGCGCAAACAACGCGAATATGCCGAGATGATGCTATGAACCGCTGGTTGCTCTGGTTGCCGCTTGCGCTGTTCGGCCTGCTTTTCGCCACCTTCGCGACCGGCCTTATCCTGCCGAAAGACAATATTATCGAGAGCAAGATGGTCGGCAAGCCGATGCCGGATTTTGCCCTGCCAGCGGCCATCGAACAACGACCCGGCTTGAGTAGCGCCGATCTGGCGAAGGGCAAGCCGACCTTGCTCAACATTTTCGCCAGCTGGTGCCTGCCCTGTATCGCTGAGGCGCCGCAATTGCTGGCGCTGCAGCAGGCCGGTGTCGAAATCAACGCGATCGCCAGCCGCGACACACCGGAAGATATCGCCAACTTCCTGAACCGCTGGGGCAACCCCTATGCACGGATCGGCACCGACACGACCAGCAAGGTGCAACTCGAACTGGGATCTTCCGGGGTGCCGGAAACCTTCGTCATCGATGGCAATGGCATTATCGTACATCAACATATTGGCGATATCCGGCAGGAAGATGTCGATATGCTGCTGAAACTGCTGGAGGATGCGGAATGAAGAGAGTTCTGGTCTTTCTGCTTGTATGTCTTGCTGCTCCTGCCGCGGCGCAAACCGGCCTGCCGCCTGCTCCTTATGCCGACCGGCAACTGGACGATCCGCAGCAGGAAGCGGCCGCCCGCGACCTGATGGAAGAATTGCGTTGCCTGAAATGCCAGAGCCAGTCGATTGCCGACAGCAATGCGCCGATGGCCGGTGACATGCGCAGCCAGGTGCGGGAACGCATCGCCGCCGGCGAAACGCCGGAAGAGGTTAGAAGCTGGCTGATCGAGCGTTATGGCAACTGGGTATCCTATGACCCGCCGATATCCTCTGCGGTTACTTGGCCGCTGTGGATTGCTCCCATTATTTTGTTGCTGGCGGCCCTGTGGCTGGCGCGCGGGCGTTTTCGCAAATATCGGGGTGAGCAATAATGGGCTGGATCATCCTTCTTTTGCTGGTGCTGCTTTGCGCTGGTGCGTTGATCATTTTGGGCAAATTGTCCCGGCAAACCTTTGAAATTACCGCTGCCGCGCTGTTGCTCGGCGTCGCCGGCTATGCCTGGCAGGGCCATCCCGGCATGGCGGGCGTGTCGGTCGAGCCGACGGAAAAACCCATTAGTTTTGATGGGGACAGCATCGAGGCGCGCAACGAGATGGGCGAGCGTTTCGGCACCGCACGCGACTGGCTGGTCTTTTCCGATTCTCTTAATCGCGCCGGGAAGCACGGTGCGGCCGCCAATTATCTGCGCAACGGGGTGAAAGAACATCCCGAAGATCCCGATTTGTGGGTCGGGCTGGGCAACGCGTTGGTCGTCCACGCCGATGGCGTGATCACGCCCGCCGCTCAGTTCGCCTTCCAGAAAGCAGCTGACCTGTCGCCCGAGCATCCCGGTCCGCCGTTTTTTCTCGGCCTGGCCTATGCACAGTCGGGCAAGATCGATCAGGCCCGGGCGATCTGGAAAGAATTGCTGGAAAGAAGCAGCGAGGACGCTCCATGGCGTGCCGATCTCGAGTCGCGGCTGGCGGCCATGGAACGGGCTCAACCATCGCTGCCGATGGTACCAGATCAGCCGGAAGCCGAGTAAAAGTCTTGCAATATGAATGGGTTGATATTCCGGACTTGTCGCTTTGTTGCACCTGCTAAATGCTGGTGCTAAGCGCACGCGCTTGCTGAAAGCAATGTCAGTAAACAGACTATTGTGTCCATTATGAACGGGGAAGCCTGACCGGCCCACCAATGTCCGCAGAAGCAACCGAAAATCCAGATGCCCCGAACACGGTGCAGACCCATGGCTCACCCCAGCGCAACACGGCGATTGCCAAGCTTGCGGCCGGTGCAATCGGCATTGTGTTCGGCGATATCGGCACAAGTCCGCTTTATGCTTTCCGGGAAACATTTGTCGGCGCCCATCCGCTCGAGCTGGACCGTATCCATGTACTGGGCGTCGTCAGCCTGATATTCTGGTCGATGACCCTCGTGGTGACGATCCAATATGTCAGCATCACGATGCGCGCGGACAACAAGGGGCAGGGCGGCAGTCTGGCACTGGTGGCGCTGATTTCCGGCGCCATGCGACGATCGAAATTCGGCTGGCTGGCGATTCTGCTCGGCGTTTTCGCAACCGCCTTGTTCTACGGCGACAGCATGATTACCCCGGCCATTTCGGTGCTTTCGGCGGTCGAGGGGCTGACGGTAGTGCAGCCGGGTCTTGGCCATCTGGTCATTCCGATCGCGCTTGCTTTGCTGATCTTCCTGTTCCTGCTGCAGTCGCGGGGAACCGCCAAAATAGGAGCTTTGTTCGCGCCGGTGATGTTCGTCTATTTCACCGTGATCGGCACATTGGGGGTCATCCAGATTATCGGCCACCCCTCGATCCTGATGGCGTTTAACCCCTGGTACGCGGTGCAGTTTTTCATCACCGACGGTATCAAGGCCTTTCTGGCGCTCGGTTCAGTGGTGCTGGCTGTTACCGGTTCGGAAGCGCTGTTTGCCGATATGGGCCATTTCGGCAAAAAGCCGATGCGCGTTGCATGGTATGGCTTCGTCATGCCGGCTTTGCTGTGCAATTATTTCGGGCAGGGCGCGATGATCCTTTCGCTCGATCCCGCCGGAGCGGCCGCCGCTATTCAAAGCCCATTCTTCATCATGGCGCCCGAAGTGCTTCGCCTGCCGCTTGTCATCCTTGCGACCATGGCGACATTCATTGCCAGCCAGGCGGTCATATCCGGATCCTTTTCGGTCACCCATCAGGCCATCCAGCTCGGTTTCATTCCCCGTCTGACGATCAAGCATACCAGCGCGTCGGAAGCCGGGCAGATTTACATTCCGTTCGTCAACTGGGCGATCATGATTGCGGTGATCCTGCTGGTATTGACCTTCCAGAGCTCGAGCAATCTGGCTTCGGCTTATGGCATTGCGGTCACCGGCGCGATGTTCATCGACACCTGCCTGCTGGCCATCGTGATGATCGTGCTGTGGAAATGGAAATTATGGTTCACCATCCCGTTGCTGGCGGTATTCTTCATCGTCGACGGTGCCTATTTTGCCGCCAATCTGACCAAGGTTCCCGATGGCGGCTGGTTCCCGCTGGCAGTTGGCGGCGTTGCCTTCATCATCCTGACGACCTGGGCCAAGGGGCGCCAGATCATGCGGAAGAATATGGCGGAAGCGGCGATGCCGATCGAAATCTTTACAAAATCAGCCGCAAATAGCGCGACGCGCGTGCCGGGCACAGCCATTTTCATGGCCTCCTCTTCCGCAGGCGTGCCCTCGGCGCTGCTCCACAATATCAAGCATAACAAAGTCATCCACGAGCGGGTCGTGATCCTGACCGTCAATATCAAGGATGTGCCGACCGTTGCGGCTCACAAGCGCTGCGAGGTGAAGGATCTGGGTCATGGCTTCTATCGCCTCATCCTCCATTTCGGATTTATGCAGGAAACCGACGTTCCCGAGGCGCTGAAACAGGTCAAGGAGTGTGGCATGGAATTTGACATGATGACCACCAGCTTCTTCCTGTCGCGGCAGACCTTGTTGCCGTCAAAGAAACCGGAGATGATGATCTGGCGAGAAAAACTCTTCGCATGGCTGCTGCGCAACGCCGCGACTGCGATGGAATTTTTCAAACTGCCCAGCAACCGCGTGGTGGAACTTGGCAGCCAGATGGAAATCTGACCGGTGGATAGACCGGTATCCTGATGCTATTTCAGGACGTTATTGGACGTGATTAAGGCCGCATATATTTTTCTGCCGGAAAGGGACCCCAGCCTTCGCCGGGGTTGACGCTTCGTCACGCTGCGCAAGACGCGGCGTGTCAAATATTTGGTGGCCTATCCGGGAAGTCTCTACTAAATAGCGGCCATTCGATTCTAACGACAGGAACAGCCCATGCGCGTTGCCATTGCCTCCGATCACGCCGCCCTCGATATGAAGGCCACGCTGGTGGATTGGTTGCAGGAAGCAGGGCACGAAGTCAGCGATCTCGGACCGATGACCGCCGACAGCGTGGACTATCCCGATTTTGGCTATAAGCTGGCTGATGAAGTGGCTTCCGGCCGGGTCGAGCGCGGCGTCGCGCTGTGCGGTTCGGGCATCGGCATCTCGATGGCGGTCAACCGCAATCCTGCTTGCCGCTGTGCACTGGTCTCCGAAGGCCTGTCGGCTAAGCTGGCTCGGGAACATAATGATGCCAATGTCATCGCCATGGGCGCGCGGCTCGTCGGCATCGAAATCGCGAAAGACTGTCTCGACATCTTTCTGAATACCCCATTTGGCGGCGACCGGCATCAGCGCCGGGTCGATAAATTGTCCGCCCCCCAAGCCCAAGGAGCAAGCGCATGAGCAACGTCGCCGATATTCAGGATATCCGCCAGACCGGTTTCTTCGACTTTTCGGTGGACGAGAGCGATCCTGCGGTTGCCGGAGCAATCAACGCCGAACTGGCCCGGCAGCAGAACCAGATCGAGCTGATTGCTTCTGAAAATATCGTCTCCCGGGCGGTGCTGCAGGCGCAGGGGTCGGTCTTCACCAACAAATATGCCGAAGGCTATCCCGGCCGCCGCTATTATCAGGGCTGTGCGCCATCCGACGATGTCGAGACGCTGGCGATCGAACGCGCCAAGCAATTGTTCGATTGCGGCTTCGCCAATGTCCAGCCGCATTCGGGCGCGCAGGCCAATGGCGCGGTGATGCTGGCGCTGGTCAAGCCGGGCGATACGATCCTCGGCATGTCGCTGGATGCGGGCGGTCACCTGACCCATGGCGCGAAACCGGCGCAATCGGGCAAATGGTTCAACGCTATCCAATATGGCGTCAATGATGATGATCATCTGATCAATTATGAGGAAGTCGAAGCGCTGGCCAAGGAACATCAGCCGAAACTGATCATCGCCGGTGGCTCTGCCTATCCGCGCGAGATTGACTTCGCCAAGTTCCGCGCGATTGCCGACGCTGTCGGTGCGATCTTCATGGTCGACATGGCGCATTTCGCCGGTCTGGTCGCTGCTGGCCTGCACCCCAGCCCGCTGGATCACGCCCATGTTGTTACCACCACCACGCACAAAACATTGCGCGGGCCCCGTGGCGGCATGATTTTGACCAATGACGAAGCCATTGCCAAGAAGATCAACTCCGCGGTTTTCCCCGGACTGCAAGGCGGTCCGCTGATGCACGTGATCGCGGCCAAGGCGGTTGCCTTTGGCGAAGCGTTGCGCCCAGAGTTCAAGAGCTATTGTGCGGCGGTCATTGAAAATGCGAAAGTACTGGCGGCGACGCTCAAGGAACGCGGCGCCGATGTGGTCGCCGGTGGCACCGACACTCATCTGGCGCTGATCGATCTGTCGCCGCTGGGTATCACCGGCCGTGATGCAGATGAAGCGCTGGAGCGGGCCGGCATCACTTGCAACAAGAACAGCATCCCCAATGATCCGCAGCCGCCGATGAAGACCAGCGGCATACGCGTTGGGTCCCCTGCCGGCACCACCCGCGGCTTCGGCCCGGCGGAATTCCGGCTGATCGGTGACATGGTCGCGGATGTGCTCGACGGACTGCGCGAAAAGGGCGAGGCCGGCGACCCGGCTGTGGAAGCCGATGTTCGTGAACGGGTGCAGGAGCTTTGCGACCGTTTCCCGATTTATCAGGATTGATCGGAAAGCCAGGCCATGCGTTGCCCCTTTTGTGCCCATGACGATAGCCAGGTGAAGGACAGCCGTCCGACCGAGGACAATACGACGATCCGGCGCCGGCGGCAGTGCGAAAGCTGCGGCGCGCGCTTCACGACCTTTGAACGGGTGCAGCTGCGCGAGATCACGGTGGTCAAGAGCGAGGATCGCAAGGAACCGTTCGACCGGTCGAAAATTGATCTGTCGGTGGCGCTCGCCTGTCGCAAGCGCGGTCTGGCGCAGGAGCAGATGGATCAGCTCGTGTCCGGAATCCAGCGTCAGCTGGAAACCAGCGGCGAGAGCGAGATTCCCTCGCAGAGAATTGGCGAGATGGTGATGGAAGGCCTGAAGACGCTCGATAGCGTCGCCTATATCCGCTTTGCGTCAGTCTATAAAGATTTCACCGAAGCCAAGGATTTCAAGGAATTTGCCGGCAGCGTCAAAGACGTCGGCGGCGCGTGAGCAACCAGCCCGCCATCATATTGGTAAACCCGCAGCTCGGTCAGAATATCGGCAAGGCGGCGCGCGCGATGCTGAATTTCGGGCTAACGGAAATGCGTCTCGTCAAGCCGCGCGATGGCTGGCCCAATCCCGATGCCGGACCGGCGGCGTCCGGTGCGGATCAGATTTTGGAAGAGGCGCAGGTGTTCGAGACCACAGCCGAAGCGGTTGCGGATTGTGCCCATGTCTACGCCACTACCGTGCGCAAACGCGGCATGACCAAACCGGTGCTGGCACCGTGGGAAGCGGCGGAAGATATGGCGCAGGCCAGCGGCAAATGCGCGATATTGTTCGGCCCGGAGCGGTCCGGTCTCGAAGTTTCCGATGTCGAGTTGGCGCGCAAGATCATCACGGTGCCGATCAACCCCGAGTTCGGGTCGCTGAATCTGGCGCAGGCGGTCATTCTGGTGGCCTATGAAATATCGAAAATGGACAGCGCCGCCAATGTCCAGCCGACACTGGAAAAGAAAAAGGCCGAACCGGCACCGCAGAAAGAGCTGGATATGTTCTACGAACATCTCGAGCAGGCGCTGGACAAGAACGGCTATTTCTATCCGCCAGAGCGCGCCGCAGCGACGAAGGTCACTCTGCGCAACATGTTGACCAAGCCGGCATGGACCAATGAAGAGGTGAAGACATGGCGCGGGATTGTCTCGTCGCTCGAACGTCCGCCGCGTAAAGACAAGGCGGAAAAATAGCCCATAAAACTGCTATTTCCACAAATATGCTATTTGCGCAGCTGGTCCCATTTCTGCAGTTCATAACTGATCGACGTTTCCACCAGCAATTCCCAGATCGCCGCCATGGTTGGTGCCGGGATCGACGCCTTTTCTGACAGGCGTTTCACATTCGCCAGAACCTCAGCCTTGCGTTTTTCGTCCCTGACTGCCCCGCGGTCTTGCTTGATTCGCGCAGCTGCATCCATGCAGGCAAAGCGGAGCCGGAAAAGATCAATCAACTCGGCGTCGAGTCGGTCGACAGACTCCCGCAATTGCGTCATATCGTCGATTGTCCTGATGGATTCACTGCTTATGGTCATGGCAGGGCCGATAATTTACTATGATCAAAATGTCGAGCAGGAAGGCTGTTTCAAGTAGCTTTTCAGAGCGCCGCTGGCTATATTCTGGCCAACATTCATATTTTTGGAGTAATCATGCTTACACTATTTTTATCACTGGCCTTGGCTGGCGATGCGTCGGCAGCGGCGAGCGATGAGCGGTCTGCAAAAGAAGATAAAGTTGTTTGCCGTTCTGAGGCGGTTCTCGGTTCAAAGATTCCCGAGCGTATTTGTCGTACGACGCGGGAATGGAAGCAGTATGAAGAGGAAAGTGCCCGTCAGCTGGAGAACCGTTCAAGCTACAGCCGTGGCACGCAGAACCGCAACGACCCCTGACAGGTTATCTGGTCAGCTTCGGCTTTTCCAGACTATATAGATTCACGCGCCTTGACAGATTTGAAAAAATCTGATCAAGGCGCGTCAGCAATTGGCCCCGCATCCCGGTGAAGCGGCGGCCGCATCATACCTCCGGACGACAAGAGGTTTTGATGGTGCGCTCCGGGAAGACTTAGAAACAGCAAATTTAGGAGTCATTGATATGACCAAACGTACCAGTTCCAAATATAAGCTTGATCGCCGTATGGGCGAGAATATCTGGGGTCGTCCCAAATCTCCCGTCAATCGCCGCGACTATGGTCCGGGCCAGCACGGTCAGCGCCGCAAGGGCAAATTGTCCGACTTCGGTATCCAGCTGCGCGCCAAGCAGAAGCTGAAAGGCTACTATGGCGACGTGACGGAAAAACAGTTCCGTCGCGCTTATAAAGAAGCCGCTGCGATGAAAGGCGATACCAGCCAGAATCTGATCGGCCTGCTCGAGCAGCGTCTCGATATGGTAGTCTATCGCGCAAAATTTGCGCCGACCATTTTTGCTGCCCGTCAGCTTGTCAGCCACGGCCATATTCGCGTGAACGGTGTCAAATGTAATGTCGCATCGCGCAAAGTTGTTCCGGGCGACGAGATTTCGCTCAGCGACAAGGCCAAAGAAATGCTGCTGGTCATCGAGGCACAGAGCCTGCCAGAGCGTGAAATTCCAGAATATGTGAACCCTGAAGGTACCGACAAAGTATCTTATGTCCGTGTTCCGACCCTGGACGAAGTGCCTTATCCGGTGACCATGGAGCCCAATCTGGTCGTCGAATTCTATTCGCGCTGATTGGTTTCAAACCAGTTTCAAAAAAGGCGGCTTTTAACAGCCGCCTTTTTTTTGCCCGGCGTTTTGGTGACATGTCGGTTCTAGTGCCAGCCCAAGAGCGCGCATCCTAACGCTCCTTGCCTTGCCGAATATCGTCTGCCATTGAGTACAGAAGGATTTTCGGAACTGAAGATTTCAGAAGGAAAAGCATGATGTTGAAACGGTCTCTTTGGATGCTGCTGGTACCGTCGCTGGTACTGTCCGGTTGCACGAAGATTGAAGAGGGCAATAGCGGGGTAGCAATCCCCGAAGTCGCAGCGCCGGAATTGTCGGTCGAGACGATGAAATCTATCACCGAAGAGCTTTCTTCCGATGCCTTTGAAGGCCGTGCACCCGGTACGCCGGGTGAGGAAAAGACGCTGGCGCTGCTGACCAGCAAGTTCGAAGAGGCCGGATTGTCGCCGGGCAATGGCGAGAGCTGGTTTCAGGATGTGCCGCTTGTATCAATTGAAGCCAAGAATGTTTCTCCTTTGACGGTGACCGGCGGAACCGAGGATCTCAGTTTTGCCTACGGCTCCGAGATGGTGGTCACCAGCTATCAGGAGCAACCGAAAATAGACATTGCCAACAGCGATATGGTCTTTGTCGGCTATGGCGTGAACGCGCCGGAGCGCGGCTGGAACGATTATGAGGGCGTCGATGTCAAGGGCAAGACCGTCGTCATTCTCGTCAATGACCCCGATTTCGGTACCGAAAGTCTCGAAGGCGAATTCGGTGGCCGGGCGATGACCTATTATGGACGCTGGACCTATAAATATGAAGAAGCGGCGCGCCAGGGTGCCGCGGCGGCCCTGATCATTCACGATACCGACCCCGCAGCCTATGGCTGGAACGTGGTCGAATCGAGTTGGAGCGGGCCGCAATTCTACGCGCAGTCGGCCAATGGCGGAGCCGACCAGACGAAAATCAACGGCTGGATCCAGAAGGATGTCGCGGCTAAGATTTTTGCCGCTGCCGGCAAGGATCTCGAAGCACAGATGAAAGCGGCCAAGAAAAAGGGATTCAAGGCGATCGACCTCGGTCTGAAAGTCTCGACGTCGCTTGAAAATACGATCAGCAAGATGGACAGCAAGAATGTCGTCGGCATCTTGAAGGGCAAGACCCGACCCGACGAATATGTGCTTTACACCGCGCACTGGGACCATCTTGGCCGCTGCAAGCCGGCACCCGACGGGGATGATATCTGCAACGGGGCTGTCGATAATGCTACCGGCACGGCTGCTCTGGTCGCTCTGGCCGAAGCCCATGTGAAAGCCGGCGCACCGGACCGCAGCCTCATCTTCCTCGCCGTGACGGCCGAGGAATCGGGCCTGTTGGGTTCCAAATATTATGCGGAAAATCCGATTTATCCGCTCAGCCAGACCGTTGGCGGTGTGAACATGGACGCGTTCGGCATGGCAGGCCCCGCCAAGAATGTGATCGTAGTCGGAAAAGGCAAATCGGAACTGGACCGTTATCTCGAAGCGGCGCTGACCGGTGATGGCCGGGTGGCCGAAGCCGAGCCGACACCTGAAAAGGGATTCTATTACCGCTCGGATCACTTCAGCTTCGCCAAACTGGGCGTGCCAATGATCTATTTCGAAGGCGGCGAGGATCTGGTCGATGGTGGCCGGGAAGCCGGGGAAGCCATTTCGAAAGATTATGGCGAGAACCGTTATCACGGTCCGAAGGACGAATATGATCCGAACTGGAACTGGGACGGCGTGATGAGCGATCTGAAAATCTATTATACGGTCGCGCGGATGCTGGCGATGACCGAAGACTGGCCGAACTGGAATGAAGGCGACGAATTCCGCGCAGCGCGGGACGAAAGCCGCGCTGGCAACTGATTCCGGACGCCACGCATGACAAGATGGCCCGCAGAGTGGGAACCGCATCAGGCGGTCTGGATCGGCTTTCCCGGTGATCCGGCGGAATGGCCGGTGGGCAGGGCTGCAGCGCAGCAGGAAGTGGCTGCCTTTGCCGATGCCGTCGCTGCCGAGGGCGCTGGAGAGCAAGTGGTTCTGGTGTGCCGGGACGCTGCCGACGCGGAGATCGCGCGCGATCTGGTGCCATCCTGTGTGGAGGTCGTGGTCGAGCCTTTCGGCGATGTCTGGCTGCGCGATACGGCAGCGATTTTTGTCATGGGTCCGGGTGGTCCTGAGGGCCGCAATTTCGGTTTCAATGGCTGGGGCGGAAAATTCGACATGGCGGGCGACCAGGATATCGCGGAGCGGCTGGCGCAGCGCTTCAATCTGCCGATCAGTGACGAGGACTGGATATTGGAAGGTGGCGCGATCGATGGCGACGGTGCGGGGCGTCTGATAACCACCGAACAATGCGTGCTCAATCCCAATCGCAATGCCAATCTGATCAGGGAGCAGGTCGCCGAGCGGTTGCGCAAAGCTCTGGCGGCGGCGGATATCTGCTGGCTGGGAGACGGGCTGGTCGCCGATCACACCGATGGCCATGTCGATAATCTCGCCCGTTTTGTTGCCCCTGGCACGGTGGTCATTCCCGAGGCCGATAGCGCCGACGATCCGAACAGGGTGATATTCGAAGATGCGGCGCGGCGCGCCCGCTCATCCGGTCTCGAGGTGATCCGCTTGCCCTCGGCCGGCAGATATGAGGTGGATGGCGATATTGCGCCTGCCAGCTATATGAACTTCTATATCGGCAACAAAATAGTGGCGGTGCCGCAATATGGGGCCGAAAATGACGCCAGGGCGGTCGAACAGATTGCGGCGCTATTTCCCGACCGCAAGGTTGCTGGCCTGTCCAGTCAGGCGTTGCTGCGCGGAGGAGGCAGTTTTCACTGCATCTCGCAACAGATTCCGCTGTCCGTGTAACCCTAGCTCCAATTTGTACGAACCCTTGTCGGGGCGGTGCAAGATGCTAGTCTCGGACGCCTAGCGAAGGGATGTTTGATGACCGACGGAATTTTGGGCGTATTGAGCGCACTGACCTATATATTCATCCTGCTGCTCGGGCTGGGGCTGGCCGCTGTGGTCATCATGTTCATCATCGACATCAACCAGAAGCAGGACGCGGTGCGCCGCAATTATCCGGTAATCGGACGTTTCCGGCACATATTCTCCGAACAGGGCGAGTTTTTCCGGCAGTATTTCTTTGCCATGGATCGCGAGGAAATGCCCTTCAACCGGGCCGAGCGGGAGTGGGTCGAGCGCGCCGGCAAGGGCATCGACAATACGATTGCCTTTGGTTCAACCAAGAAT
This sequence comes from Sphingorhabdus sp. 109, assembly GCF_902506555.1. Taxonomy (GTDB): domain Bacteria; phylum Pseudomonadota; class Alphaproteobacteria; order Sphingomonadales; family Sphingomonadaceae; genus Parasphingorhabdus. Next base: position 424,796 of record NZ_LR732707.1, read on the forward strand.
CTCGACCCTCCGGGCACGGCGATTTTTGTCAATGCCCCGTTCCCGAAACTGGACAGCGATGCTGCTGCCACCACAACATCCACGATCGGGCCTCACTCGCGCAACCCCTACGAGGCACGCTCCTTTTTCAATATTTCCGCGATGAGTTTCGGCGCCTTGTCGGTACCCGCGGTCCGGGCCCTGTCGCACGGAGCCAAACTGGCCGGATGCTGGCTGAACACCGGGGAAGGTGGCCTTTCGCCTTTCCACCTCGAGGGAGGCTGCGATATCGTCTTCCAGATCGGCACCGCGAAATATGGCGTGCGCGATACCGACGGCAGTCTGAGCGACGAGAAACTGCGCGCCGTGGCGGCGCACGAGCAGGTCAGGATGTTCGAGATAAAATTGTCGCAAGGGGCCAAGCCGGGCAAGGGCGGGATACTGCCCGGTGAGAAAGTAAACCGGATGATCGCGGAAATCCGTGGGATCACTGAAGGGCAGCCGAGCATCTCGCCCAATCGCCATCCCGAAGTGAAGAATGTCGATGATCTCCTCAACTTCATCCATCATGTTCGCGAGGTGACCGGAAAGCCGACCGGGATCAAGGCGGTGGTTGGCGCCTATGGCTGGTTGGAAGACTTGTGCGCGGCGATCCACAGGCGCGGAATCGAGAGCGCGCCGGATTTCTTCACGCTGGACGGCGGGGATGGCGGAACCGGCGCTGCCCCGATGCCGCTGATGGACAATGTCGGCTTGCAGTTAAAGGAAAGCCTGCCGATGCTCTCCGATATTTTCCACCGCTATGGACTGCGCGACCGGATAAAGATTATCGCTTCGGGCAAGCGGATCACTCCGTCCAGTGTGGCATGGGCGATTTGTGCGGGCGCCGATTTCGTCAACACCGCCCGGGGTTTCATGTTCTCGCTCGGCTGTATCCAGTCGCTGAAATGCAATATGAACACTTGTCCGACCGGTGTGACCACGCACAATCCCCGGCTGCAGCGCGGGCTCGATCCGCAGGACAAGAAAGTCAAGGTGGCCAATTACTGCAGAAATATCGTTCACGAGGTCGAAGTGATTGCCCATAGCTGCGGTGTCGACGAGCCGCGGAAGCTGGGCCGGAAGCATGTCCGGATCGTCCAGGATACCGGCAGGTCGGTGCCCTATGACGAGCTCTATCCGCGACCCGACATTTTGCCGCAATACAGGCGGTCTATGGAAAATACCGGTTAATATATATTGTGTCCTGATCGGCCTCGCTTAGGATTGAAGGCTGGGAAATGTATCGGAAATCAGAGAGGAATGACAAAATGAAGAACTTACTGATGGCAAGCGCGGCACTGGCGATGCTGGGCGCCGCTGCTCCGGCTGTCGCCAATGATCATGAAAAAGACAGCGCTGCAATGACCGACGCCAGCCTGCAGGCAGTTCTGGATCATGAACGGCGCGCGGACGACAAGGCCCGTGATATCTATCGTCACCCGGCCGAGACGCTCGCTTTCTTTGGTGTCACAGCGGATCAGACGGTCGCGGAATATGCTCCGGGCGGCGGCTGGTATACGAAAATTCTCGCGCCTTATCTGGCCGATAAAGGACAATATATCGGCATCAACTATGATCCGGCTCCGCTTCCCTTTCCGGAAGACCGCAAGGCGGAAATGACCAAATGGGGAGCGGAATTCCCGGTCAAGGTTGCCGAAATGACCGGGATCCCGGCAGACAAATTCAAGGGCCTGACCACGGGCGAGATTAGCGACGAACTGGCGGGCAGTGTCGATTTTGTCTTCATCCCGCGGATGATGCATAATTTGATGCGCTGGAATGTCGCCGACAGCGAGATCAAGGCGCTGCGCCGATTGCTGAAAGAGGATGGCACAATCGGCATTGTCCAGCACCGGGCCAAGGATGATGCACCATTCAGCTATGCCAATGGCAGTCGCGGCTATCTCCGGACCGATACGGTGGTAAATTTCATGGAAGCGCATGGCTTTGAACTGGTCAAACAGTCCGAGGTGAACGCTAATCCCGAGGATAGCGCGGATTACCCCAAAGGCGTCTGGACCCTGCCGCCGCGCTTTGCCGAGGGTGATGCCGACAAAGCGAAATATGAAGCGATCGGCGAATCCGACCGGATGACATTATTGTTTAAGAAGCTTCCTTAAACCGCTATCAGGGCCGCTATGACCGATTTAAGCGTAGCGGCCCTGCAGCTGCCTCTGGGCGGCGATGAACAGACGAATATTTTTGCCGTCAGCGGCCTCGTTGCCGAGGCAGCGGAACAGGGCGCGCAGATCATCCTGCCGCCGGAACTGTTTGCCGGTCCCTATTTCTGCAAGACCGAGGAAGAAGCGCTGTTCGCGCTGGCGCAGCCGGTTGGCGAGAGTGCGCCGGTGCTGGCGATGCAGAAGCTCGCCAAGCAATATGGAGTGGCGATCCCGGCCAGCTTTTTCGAGCGCGACGGCCAGCATTATTACAATAGTCTCGCAATGATTGATCCCAATGGCGAGATCATGGGCGTCTATCGCAAAAGCCATATTCCCGACGGACCCGGTTATGAGGAGAAATTCTATTTCCGCCCCGGCAATACCGGCTTCAAGGTCTGGGATGTGTGCGGCACGCGGATCGGCGTCGGCATCTGCTGGGACCAATGGTATCCGGAAACCGCGCGGGCAATGGCGCTGATGGGCGCGGAAGTGCTCTTCTATCCCACCGCAATCGGGTCCGAACCCTATGACGCGGACCTCGACACCAGCCGCATGTGGCGCCGGGCGATGCAGGGCCACGCGGTGAGCAACTGCATGCCGGTGGTCGCCAGCAACCGCATCGGCGTCGAAGCGGGGCAGGCTTTCTACGGCCACAGTTTCATCACCAATGAATGGGGCGATCTGGTAACCGAATATGGCTCGCAGGATACGGGCGTTCTGACGGCATCACTCGATCTGGAACAGGCGCGCAAGCATCGCGCCGGCATGGGATTTTTCCGGGACCGGCGGCCGGAGCTCTATGGGCGGCTGGCCGAGGATATATAGGCATGCGCGCCCGGATACGGCTTCATGGTCTGGTCGCAGCCCTCATTCTTGCCATGATCGCCCTTTCTGCGCCGTCCTTCGCGCAGACTGAATTTATTATTGAATATGAGTCCGGGAGCTTGGTAACGACGCCCCGCGCTGCTGCTCCGGAAGAACCGCGCTCGCTGTTTGCTGTGAAGCATTATATCGAACTCGACCGGCCGCTCGATTTTGGTGAACATTTCTGGGACGAAAGTTTTGCCCGGGCGAACAACGCACGCGGTTCTGCACAGATCGTCGTCGATCTGGAGGCGGAGCAGCTCTATGTCTATCGCGAGGGCATCGAGATTGCCCGCACGAGAATTACTCGCGGATGGGAAGAATATGACACGCCTACCGGCATTTTTCCGATCCTCGAAAAAGACGCGGACCATTATAGCAGCACGTATGACAATGCTCCGATGCCTTATAATCTGCGGCTCACCTGGAAGGGTGTCGCGATCCATGGCGCAGAGGTGGACAGCGTCTCGGCGACCCACGGTTGCATCGGCGTACCACTGGACTTTGCGCGCAAGCTGTTTGCCAATGTGCGGAAGGGCGACAAGGTTTTGGTGACGCGAAACTGGCGGCCGGAGGTTTATTGATCAGGCGGCATATCGATGGCCATGTCGAATATTTCTTCAAACATTGCCACGGTAAGGCGCCGCGTATTCAGATTATAGCGGCTGCAATGATAGCTGTCGATCAGCACACGGCCACCAGAAAGCTTATGCTCCGCGCCATGCGCGAACCTGTGATCCGCTAGTCTGAGCCCTTCCATCCGGATGATGCTGTCATGAGCGATTTTTCCCAGAGCCAATATCGTGCGTAGTTTGGGCAGGGCGCGGATGGATTTCTTGAGATAATCGCGGCAATTGTTGATCTCTGCCCCGGTCGGCTTGTTTTCCGGGGGCAGGCATTTGACCGCGTTAAGGATTATCGCGCCGTTCAATGTGATCCCGTCGGCGGGGTCATTGGCGAACACACCGTCGACAAAGCCATATTTGGTGAGAGTGGCAAACAGCGTTTCGCCCGATGCGTCGCCGGTAAACGGCCTGCCGGTCCGGTTGGCGCCCTCCGTGCCCGGCGCGAGGCCGACGATGGCCAGCCATGCTTCCGGGTCGCCAAAGGCCGGAACCGGGGCGTTCCACCAGTCCGGATGGTCCTTGCGCAAGGATTTGCGCAGGCCGACCAGTCGCGGACAGCGCCGGCAGCCTTTCGGGGCTTCCGCAGCGGGAAGCGGGGCAAAAAGAAGGGGGCGATGATCGCTCACAGCCCCCGCCTAAATTCAAACGGACATATCGTCCAGCGGCTTAGTCTTTCAGATCAGCCGGAACGATCCCGCCAGCGGCGGCAATCTTGTTCATGACCTGCTTGTGCAGCAGGATATTGTCTTCGGCAGAACCGCTGTAATCGCTGTTGCCGAGTTCCTGCGCCAGTTCCTTGCGGTTGCCATAGCTGGCATCGATCTGGACCAGCTTCATCAGGTCGACAATCGACGTGCGCCAGTTGAGCTTGTCGGAGCCCGGGATGCTGTCGAGCCGGGATGCCACGTCTACTTCGCTGATTGCGGCGCGTTTGGCCGGCGCGGCTGCAACGGGTTCAGCCGCCGGCTTGACTTCCGGTTCTGCGGCCTTGGCTTCGCCACCGAAAATCGCGTTCTTAATCTTTCCGAAAATACTCATATTATGCTCCTCTATACTTTTGCGGGGACTTTAAATTTGGCTATGTCCAGCCACACCCTTGCTAATCGTTTCGGAGCAAGTGTTCTGCGAGTCAATTGTCCTTCTTCTGTTGGCACGCTTATAAGCCGCCAATTCCTTGTAAACACTGGTAACGCCTCCGTTTAGTCGGTTTCTGGCCGGAAAATATGCTAGGGACTTCGCAAGCGAAGAATCAGAACGTGCCAATGTGGCGAACAAGGAGATCGACGATGAATATCATGGATGCGTTGCAACAGTCGGGCGGCATCGGAACTATGGCCAAGGAACTGGGCATCAACGAAAATGTCGCCGAAGCCGGAGCCGCAGCATTGCTGCCCGCCATTTTGGGCGGGTTCAAGAAAACAACCCAGGCCCAGCCAGCCGGTCTGGACGGGTTGGGCGGATTGCTCGGTCAGCTCGGCGGGGGCGGACTGCTCGACAGCGTGCTTGGCACCCAGCCGACCCCTGTTAGCAAGGGCAATGAAGTGCTCGGCCAGATATTCGGTTCCAAGGAAGTCAGCCGGACGGTTGCCGCAGGCGCGGAACAACAGACCGGGATCAGCAGCGACCTGCTGAAGAAGATGCTGCCGGTCGTGGCGATGATGGTGGCCGGATATATGGCCAAGCAAAGCGGGGACAGCACAGGCGGTGCCAGCAATGGCGGCGGACTTGGTGGACTGATCGGCGGTCTGCTTGGCGGCGGCAACAATGCCTCTTCCGGTGGGATGGGCGGCATCGGTTCGCTGCTCGACCTGAACGGTGACGGCAACCCGCTGGATGATATCATTGGCATGGCCGGCAAACTGGTCCGCTAGAATCTATCTGATTGGAAGGAAAAGGATTATGAGCATGCTTGATAAAGTGATGGCGATGCTGCCCGAGAATTTCAGCATTGAGGAAATCGCCGAAAAGGCCGGAATGTCGGCGGACGAAGCGAAAAAAGGCGGGGAAGCGCTGTTCGCAAAATTGCGCGACGGCAGCACCGACAATATGACCGCGATCAAGGAAGCCGCTGCCGAAGCCGGTGTCGATCCCGAAAAGCTGAAGGGGCTGTTGCCCGCCATGGCCGAAAAAGCAGGCCTGGATGGCGAGGGTGGTCTGATGGACAAGTTGGGCGGTGACGAGGGGCTGCTCGGCAAGGTTTCCGGCTTTCTGGATCGCGACGGTGATGGCAATCCGATCAATGACCTCACCGATATGGCGAAGGGTTTCTTCAGGAAATAGTTTTGTTTTCCAGTTGAACGGGGCTCTCCCGCGCTTCCAGCACCAGAACCCCGCCTTCTACGGATATGACTTTGGCGACCGTGCCTTCTTCCATATCCGGGCCTCGCGCCGGCCATACGCCATCGGCGACTTTTGCGCGCCCGCTGGTCGCTGAAACCGCTTCCACAACGGTCACGGTTCTGCCTACCAGCTGCGCCGCGCGATTGTTGAGCAGCGGATTTTCGCTTTCGACCTTGTGCGCCAGATACCAGCGCCGCCCGCCGAGCACAGCGGCAATGGTGGCAAGTCCGAATACGGTAAGCTGACCGGCGACAGTCATATCGATAAAGAGCGACAGGACGCCGGTCAACGCGGCCGCAGCGGCCACCCAGATCAGGAAAACGCCCGGCACGAACAATTCCGCCAGCGCCAGCAAGGCGGCCAGTCCGAGCCAGAGATATTCCGGGTTGTTCAGTGCGATATCATCCATGGCTCTTGCTCCGCCGGTTGCCGGTCTCACTGATCCTGATTGTCGAACGGTCCCTTGCGCCGGGGAGGTGGCGTGATGGCGTGGCCATCTTCGCCCAACGCTTCCTTGGCGAGCGCGCCGATGCCTCCGAGTGATCCGATCAGCTGGGTTGCCTCTACCGGGAATAATATGGTTTTTGCATTGGGCGAGGTGGCAAATTTTTCAACCGCTTTCACATAGTCCTGGGCGATGAAATAGTTGATCGCCTGTGCGTTGCCTCCGGCAATGGCTTCGGACACCATCTGGGTCGCCTTGGCTTCGGCCTGGGCTTCCCGTTCGCGGGCTTCGGCATCGAGGAAGGCTGATTCCTTGCGACCTTCGGCCTGCAGGATCTGACCCTGTTTCTCGCCTTCCGAGCGCAGGATTTCTGAGGCGCGGGCGCCTTCTGCATCGAGGATATTGGCGCGTTTCTCGCGCTCGGCCTTCATTTGCCGCGCCATCGCATTGACGATATCCTGCGGCGGACGGATGTCCTTGATCTCGACGCGGGTGATCTTGATCCCCCAGGGCGTGGTCGCATCGTCGATCACGGTCAGCAGCCGTGCGTTGATCTCGTCGCGTTTCGACAGGGTCTCGTCGAGATCCATCGAGCCCATGACCGTGCGCAGGTTGGTGGTGACGAGATTGAGAATCGCATTATACAGGTCATTGACTTCATAGGCCGCCTTGGCCGCTTCAAGGACCTGAAAGAATACCACGCCGTCGGTGGAAATCATCGCATTGTCCTTGGTGATGATTTCCTGGCCCGGAATGTCCAGCACCTGCTCCATCATGTTGACCTTGCGGCCGACGCGGTAAAGAAAAGCCGGATAGAAGTTGAACCCCGGCTGGGCGATCGTCGTGAAGCGACCAAAATATTCGATTGTATAATGATAGCCCTGCCGGACGATCTTGATGCTTGCAAACAGATAGATGATGGTGACCAGCAGCACCAATAACAATAGTGAAACGTCCATTTCCATTCTCCTCCGCAAACCGTCGCATTATCATTGATTAATTGCGGTATATTGCCAAGGAAAAAGCGAATTGTTCAGGTTAATATAGGGATTGTGGTTGCGATGCGTTTTGTTGCAGTTCTGCTTTTGTCGGCTATTTTTTCCGCAGGTAGTGCCGGCGCGCAGCCGATCGGCGAGGCTGATCTGCTCCGGCATATCGAGATACTGGCCAGCGATAAGTTCGAGGGACGAGAACCGGGGACGACCGGCGAAAACAAGACCGTCAACTATATCGCCAGCCAATGGTCAGCGGCCGGGCTGGTGTCCGCAGGCGACGAGGGCTCGTGGTACGCGCCGGTGTCTCTGGTCGAGCGCACGCCGGAAATCTATCGCCTTCAGGTCGCTGATAGCCGTTCCCGACAGTTCGTGCGCGTGGCGCAGGATGAGATCATCTTGCGCAGCCGCGATGCGTCGTTCCGCAAGCTGGATATGCCGATGGTCTTCGCCGGCTATGCCGGTCCGGATTCCGGTCAGGGTAGCGTTTCGATTGCCGGTAAACTGGTGTTCCTGCCGCGTAATCCACCGGAGTCCGCTGAGGAACTGCCGGATTATCGCGACCGCAAGCTGCAACTGATTCGCGAGGGTGCAATCGGGGTGATCGGCATCGTTGCGGATGAGTGGCTATGGCCGAGATATCGACGGTCCTTCGAGCGCGGCACGACGATGCTGGCCGGCCCGGAGCAACACGCGGCGGTCGAGGGGTTAATGCGATACGACCAGTTCCGGAAACTGCTCCTGCGCTCTGGCCGGGATGCCGAAAAGCTGCTGTTAACGAGCGGTGGCATCGACCTTATTGATCTCGACCTGCAGGCAAATGCCGCGGTCGATACCGCTCTCCGCAGCTATCTATCGCACAATGTCATCGGAAAGATTGCCGGCAGCAATCCGGCGCGCGGAGCCATATTGTATCTCGGGCACTGGGATCATTTCGGCATCTGCCGGACCGAAGACCCGAAGGAATTGGAGCGGGACCGGATCTGCAATGGCGCCGTCGACAATGCGAGCGGCATATCGCTGCTCATTGAAACCGCCGCGCGCCTGGCGGGTCAGCGCCCGGATCGCGATATCTATTTTCTCGCCACAACTGCAGAGGAAAAGGGACTTCTGGGCGCGCGGGCCTTTGTCCGGGACCCGCCGGTTGCGCTCGATAAATTTGTCGTTGCCTTCAATGCGGATAGCGTCGCCCTTTCCGATAATCGCAAGCGAATTGCGGTGATCGGGCTGGGCGAAAATGAGCTGGACCGGGATATCGAGATCGTCGCCGCGCAAGAGGGACGCGAAATCGACCGTAGCGGCAAGGCGGATGTCTATCTCGAGCGGCAGGACGGCTATGTTTTTCTGGAGCGAGGCATTCCCGCCTATATGATCACCAGTGCCTTCGCCGACGAAGAGCGGGTCACAGCCTTCATCAACGGGCCTTATCATGACGTTAGCGACGAAGTGAACGACAGTCTTTTGCTCGCGGGGGCGGCGGCAGATGCCGATTTCCACGTGGCGCTGGGCCGTTATTTTGCCTCGACGGCGACATATCCGGGAAAAGCCTCTAGCGGCGAGCCGGATAACTGATTACATGGGCCGCCACAGAATCAAATTCACGACATCGGAAAGTGGCGATCATGAGCAGGTCAGGCAAGCATAAAGAAATTCGGTTGGGACTGACCTTTGACGATGTCCTGCTGCAGCCTGCGGCGTCCGAAATCGTGCCCAGTCAGGCCAATACCAAGACCAGCTTGTCGAAGCTTATCGGCCTGAATATCCCGATCCTGTCCTCTGCCATGGATACGGTGACGGAGTCCGACATGGCCATTGTCATGGCGCAAATGGGCGGAATCGGCGTCTTGCACCGGAATCTTACCGTTGAACAGCAGATCGCCGCGGTTCGACAGGTGAAGCGTTTTGAATCCGGCATGGTGGTCAATCCGATCACCATCGCGCCCGATGCAACGCTGGCCGAAGCACAGGCGACAATGGAACAGAACCGGATATCGGGCATTCCGGTGGTCGAGAAGTCGGGCAAGCTGGTCGGCATATTGACCAACCGCGATGTCCGCTTTGCCGAAAATCCGCAGCAGCCGGTTTCGGAATTGATGACGAAGGACAATCTGGCGACGGTCCCGGCGGGCGTCAGCCAGGAAGAGGCGCGGCGGACGCTGCACCAGCGGCGGATCGAGAAACTTCTCGTCGTTGATAATGATTATCGCTGCGTCGGGCTGATCACGGTCAAGGATATCGAGAAAGCCGTGACCTATCCGAACGCGACCAAGGATGAATCCGGCCGGCTGCGGGTCGCCGCGGCTTCGACCGTCGGCGACAGCGGACTGGAGCGGACGCAGGCGTTGATCGATGCGGAATGCGATCTGATCGTCATCGACACCGCTCACGGCCACAGCGCGATGGTCGCGCGGGCCGTCGAAGAAGTGAAAAAACGCTCGAACAGCGCGCAGATCATTGCCGGTAATGTGGCGACAGCCGCGGCCACGCGCGCGCTGATTGATGCAGGCGCAGACGGTATCAAGGTCGGCATTGGGCCGGGTTCGATCTGCACCACGCGGGTGGTCGCCGGTGTGGGTGTCCCGCAGCTGACCGCGATCATGGATTGTGCGGAAGAAGCAGAGAAATCCGGCATCCCGGTGATCGCCGATGGTGGCCTGCGGACATCGGGCGACGTCGCCAAGGCGCTGGCGGCCGGCGCGTCGGCGGTAATGATCGGGTCCTTGCTGGCAGGAACCGAAGAAGCCCCGGGCGAAACCTTTCTCTATCAGGGCCGCGCCTATAAAAGCTATCGCGGCATGGGATCGGTCGGCGCGATGGCGCGCGGCTCGGCGGACCGCTATTTCCAGCAGGATATCAAGGACCAGATGAAGCTGGTGCCGGAAGGGATCGAGGGGCAGGTGCCGTTCAAGGGGCCGGCACGCGATGTCATTCACCAGCTGGTTGGCGGCGTGAAAGCGGCGATGGGTTATACCGGCTCGGCCACGCTCGAGGATTTGCGCGAACGGGCCGAATTCGTCCGGATCACCAATGCCGGTCTGCAGGAAAGCCATGTCCATGATGTTGCGATCACCCGGGAAGCGCCCAATTATCCCACCCGATAGCGCCTCGGGCGGTCTCTCATGATCGGGGCCAAGATAATCCTGATGATATTCATCTGGCCTGCGGGGCCGGGGCCCGATACGCCGCGTTGGACAAGCGACGCCTATCTGACCGTTGCAAGCTGCGAAGAGGATGCTGTGGTGCTGAAGACCAGAATTGGCGCGAAATACGGACCGGCCACCCGGATGGAGCATCATTGCATGCATCTGGACGATCGGGTGGACGCATGACCCCGGCAGCGAGACTGCAGGCAGCGATAGAGATGCTGGACTGGATCATCGCCGCCGCGCGGGACAATGGAGCGTCGGCGGACAATATCGCCAAGAAATTCTTCAAGGAACGGCGCTATGCCGGATCGGGTGACCGCCGGGCCATTCGCGAGCTGGTCTATTCCGCCATCCGGCGCTGGGGCGACCGGCCGGAAAGCGGCAGGCAGGCGATGCTGGGACTGGTCGATGAACAGCCGGAATTACGGGAGTTCTTTAGCGGAGCCCATTATGGTCCCGCAGTGATCTCAGCGGACGAACCGGTCGCCAGCGGCCCACAGGTTCCGTCGTGGTTGACCGACCGGTTTGCCGGTCCGATCGACGAGAATGAACGCAAGGCGCTGTTTGACCGCGCGCCGTTGCATATCCGGATCAATGGGCAGCGCGCCGCGGATGGAGACGTCGAGGCCGCGTGGCCGGAAGCCGTCGGCCTGGCGCTGCCGCACGCCTATGAACTGCCCGCCGGGACCCAGCTGGAAGACAAGGCGCTGTTCCGCGAAGGGACCGTGGAAATCCAGGATCTCGGCAGTCAGGCGATTGCAATGGCGGGCGCCGCTGCGAAACCGGCGCTGACGCTGGACCTCTGTGCCGGTGCCGGTGGAAAAACATTGGCGCTGGCGGCCATGCTGCCGGCCGAAAGCAAGCTGATCGCGGCGGATACCGATCGCAATCGGCTTAGCCGGATCGAACCCCGCAAGCGGCGGGCCAGCGCGCGCAATATCGAGACGATTTTGCTCGGTCCGGGCAAGGAAATGGAATCGCTGGACCATCTGAAAGGCCGCTGTGATCTGGTTCTGGTCGATGCCCCTTGCAGCGGGACAGGAACCTGGAGGCGCAATCCCGAACTGCGCTGGCGGATGACGCCGAAGCGACTGGAACATACGACAGAACTGCAGCAAAGGTTGTTCGCGCTCGGCAGCGCGCTGGTAAAACCGGGCGGACGCCTGATTTACGCCGTGTGCTCGCTTCTTGATGCAGAGGGCGGCGACCAGACCGACCGCTTTCTCGAAAGCCATACGGGGTGGCGGGAAATATCGATTGATTTGCCGATTGGCCGCCCATATCGTAAAGGCCTTCTTCTTTCACCGCATCATGACGGAACGGATGGCTTTTATTTTACCTGTCTCGAAAAATTGTGATAGCAAAGCATGTTAAGCCAGCATGCAGATGAGTCTGGCTATGGTCGAGAGACTTTATTGGAGCTGATTATGCGTTTTTCACCGGCTGTCGTGGCCTTGTCTCTCGTCTTTGCCACTGTTTCCAGCGCCAGTTTCGGCCAGTCCGCCGATGTCGAGATCAAGCCCCGCTCGATCGAATATATGCAAATGGGTGAGGCGGCGCAGAAGCGCGGCGAACTCGATCTGGCCGCCGATCTTTACGAAACATCGCTGGTCGTCGATCCGCGCAACGGCTCTGCCTTCATCGCGCTGGCGCAAATTGCCCGGGTGCAGGAATTGCCCGGCAAGGCTATCCGTCTCTATCGCGAGGCGCTGATACTGGATCCGAACAATCTGGATGCGCTGGCCGGTCAGGGCGAGGCCCTGATCCAGCGCGGAGCACTGGAAAAGGCGCGGGTGAATCTGTCGCGGATCGAAACCCTGTGCCGTTCGCGCTGCGCGCAAAACGACCAGCTGGCTTCGGCGATCAAGATAGCCGAAAAGAAACCGGTATTGTCGGCCGAAGCGGTTACGCCCAAGCCGCAAATCGGGGACGAAGAACCGGCCACCGAAACACCGTGAAGCGGGCTTCCGCTAAAATCTAGAAATCATAGACCAAGGTCGCGCGGCTGAGCGTATCGGTCTTGATCCGGCCGGTCGGCGGATTGGTTTCATGTTCAATCGTATAGGACAGGCGAGCAGACAGCGATCCGAGCAGTTTTGCGTCGAGCGCTGATGTCGCGGTCAGGCTGGTATTGTCGCTGTCGATGACGACCACAGCCGAACTGAATCCCTGCGCATCGCTCGCATAGGTGCCACCAGCATCCTGTGAAAATTTCAGATGATCGGAAATCTTCCAGTCAAAATCGATACCGGCCAGCGCGGCCAGACTGCTTTTTGATCCACCGCCTGCAAAATTCGTGGTACGAAATGCGGGCCCAGCCTTTATGGCGAGCCGAATGTCTTTGGTCTTGACCAGTTCATAGCCCAGCCCGCCGGAAAGGGTGTAGCGGGCGGAAAATCCCTGGAACCGGTCCCGTTCAAACTGGGCCAGACCATAAGCGTAGAGGCTTTCGTCAAACTTGTAATTGGGTTCGATGGTCGCACTCAACTGGTCGCGGGTTGTGCTTCCAGAGCTGCGTTCATAATCGGCGCGCGCCTTGATGTTCAACCGCCACTTGACCGCGTCCTTGACCAGTTTCAGACCGCCTGAAATCCCGAGATTTCTGGTGTTCCCGGTCGAACGGAAACCGCCGATTTCGCCTTGTCCCTTCCAGTTTTCGAAAAAACCGGCTTGCTGTTTTTCGCGCAGAGCCACGGCCGCCGCTTTCGCCTGCCGGGCATTGAAGTCGGCCATCAAAGCATCGATCTCGGCATGGTCATCGGGGTTTGTTGCCTTGGCGATTTTCACAATGGCGGCAACGTCCTGCTTGTCGTCCGATGCTATGGCGGCGTCGATCATTTCTCTGACCGGGTCGGGCAGCGCTGCGGCGGCTGGCGTGGAGGCGCTTGCCGCAACGAGAATTGCGGCCGCTACTGCTGGTCTGGTCATAGAGAATTCCTGCTTACTGTTACTAGATCAGCGGCAGAAACTCTTTCAAAACCGCCCGATACAGGTCCCTTTTGAAGGGTACGATCAGATCTGGCAAGCCCTGCGGATCGGTCCATTTCCAGTTCTTGAACTCGGGATGTTCGGTCTGGATATCGATATGATCATCCTCGCCGGTGAAGCGCATCAGGAACCAGCTCTGCCGCTGGCCGCGATATTTGCCCTTCCATATCTTGCCGAGCAGCTCGTCGGGCAGGTCATAGAGATATTCCTCGGTGCTGCGACCGATGATCTGGACGAAATCTTCGACCACGCCGGTTTCCTCGCGCAGCTCGCGCAAGGCTGCCGTTTCCGGCTCTTCGCCCTTATCGATCCCGCCTTGCGGCATCTGCCAGGCATCGGGATAGTTGCTGTCCGCCGCATCCAGACGCTGGCCGACAAATACCTGACCCGACCGGTTCGCGAGCATGATCCCGGCGCAGGGGCGGTAGGGGAGATGGGAGAAGTCGATGATGTTTACCTTTCCAAAGTCATGTGCTGCACGGTCCTGTCTGGCAGCCGTGATGTTCCGGCGCGCCTCTAGCGCATAAACGCAGGGCCAGCTAGCGAGTCTTGCCAGCGAAACTAATTATCCGCTGGGCGGACGGCAATAGCGGGAAGGGCCGCAGACCGAAGTGTTCCGTCAGCAGCCGGTCCGGCCTATGACTGCAGCGAAGCCAGCGTTGTTTTCCAGGCGGTGATCATCTTGTCGACATCTTGCTGGGCGGTGGGCACGGCTTTGCGAATATTGATGAAGCCGTGGACATTGCCCGCCATTTCCATGAAAGTCGTGTTCACGCCGTGGCGGATCAGGTCGGCGGCATAATCACGCCCCTGATCCCGCAGCGGATCGAGGCCGGCGGTGACCAGCACCGTCGGCGGTGATTTTGCCAGATCACCAAGATAGGGCGACACCCGAATGTCGTCATCCTTTGCCGCATAATGGCTGTTGAAATAGTCCATACTGTCCCTGGTCAGCAGAAACCCTTCGGCAAATTCGTCCATCGATCCGCCCTTCGCATCCATCCGGCTGGCGGGATAGATGGGGAATTGCGCGACCACGGGGACGGACGCCGGTTCGCTGGCCAGCACCTGTCCGACAACCAGCGTGAGATTGCCGCCGGCGCTGTCGCCGCACGGGATCATGCCGCTGATCTGCAAGTTGAGCTGTTCCTGGTTATCGGCGACCCAGCACGTCGCGGCAAGGCTGTCCTCGGGAGCAGCCGGGAAGGGCGCTTCCGGGGCCAGCCGATAATCCACGGCGATGACCGGCATATCCATTTCGCGTGCTATATAGGTGCAGAAACTATGGTGGGAATCGAGATCGCCGATCACAAATCCGCCACCGTGATAGAAGATGATGACGGGTGTTTCCGCGCTGCGTTCGGCTTGGCTGTCGTAGAGCCGCAGCGCGATATCGCCGGCGGGGCCGGGGCAGGACAAGTCTTCGATACGCGGGATTTCAACCGCGTCCGCTTCGAGCATCGCCGCCATTACATTGTACATTTCGCGGGCCGCTGCGGGTTCGACTTCCGACATCAGCGGCTGGTCGGATTGAGCCATCATCGTCAGAATCATCTGCACATCGGGGCGCACATAAGCGTCAGTCATCTCTCTTCTCCTAGCGTTTAACTAACCGATTAGATCAGGCCGCGCGCACTAGGCAAGCGCTAATCGGGAAGGTCGTCCCAAACAAATGCTTTATCCCTATTAGTTTTTGTGGTTTGAAGCGGGGCACATTGCTGCTCTAGGGCGGGATGCGTAATAATAATTAAGGCACGGAAAATCCATTATGGCCACCGCATTGAAGCAGGAAGAACCGAATAGTCCCAATAGTGATGGCGCAGAAAATGTCGTCGTCCGTTTTGCCGGAGACAGCGGCGACGGGATGCAGCTGACCGGAGGACAGTTCACGCTGTCGACCGCGCTGGCGGGCAGCGATCTTGCGACCTTCCCCGATTTTCCGGCTGAAATCCGGGCGCCGCAGGGGACCCTGTTCGGCGTGTCCGCTTTCCAGATCAATTTCGGCAGCCGCGCGATCGAAACCGCCGGCGACCAGCCGGATGTGCTGATCGCGATGAACCCTGCCGCGCTGAAAACCAATGTCGAGGCCTTGCGGCCCGGCGGTCTGATCATCGCCGACTCCGGCGAGTTCGGAAAACGGAATCTCGACAAGGCGAAATATGAGAATAATCCGCTGGAAGACGGGTCTCTCGCCAAATGGCAATTGCTCAAGCTGGATATTTCCGCGCTGACGCTCGAAGCGGTGAAACCGTTCGGTCTTGGCAATAAAGAAGCGCTGCGCTGCAAGAATATGTGGACGCTGGGGCTGGCATTGTGGATGTTCGAACGCGACCGGGAGCCAATCATCGACTGGCTGAAGGGTAAATTTGCCAAATTGCCGGATGTTGCAGAAGCCAATATCGCGGCGCTCAACGCCGGCCATGCTTATGGCGAAACTGCCGAACTATCCGGTGAAGGTCTTGGCAGCGGCCATCTGACCACGCGCAAAGTGGGTGCGGCGCCGTCTGCGCCGGGTAAATATCGCACGGTGACGGGCGCGGAATCGCTCTCGCTGGGACTGGTCGCCGGTGCGCAGCTGGCGGACTTGCCGATGTTCTTTGGCGGCTATCCGATCACCCCGGCTTCTGCAATTCTGCACCATTTGTCACGCCTGAAAGAATTTGGCGTCACCACATTCCAGGCAGAAGACGAAATTGCCGCGATCGCGGCGGCCATTGGCGCCAGCTATGCCGGTAAGCTTGGCATTACGTCATCTTCAGGTCCCGGCATTGCGCTGAAGGGCGAGGCAATCGGTCTGGCGATCATGACCGAATTGCCGTTGGTGATTGTCAATTCGCAGCGCGGCGGCCCTTCGACCGGCTTGCCGACCAAGACCGAGCAATCGGACCTCTATCAGGCTGTCTATGGCCGCAACGGCGATGCGCCAATGCCGGTCATTGCCGCCCGTTCGCCAAGCGATGCGTTTGAATGCGCAATCGAGGCGGTGCGGATTGCAGTGCAATATATGACGCCGGTCATGCTGCTGACCGACGGCTATATTGCCAATGCGGCTGAGCCTTGGAAGATTCCCGATGTGTCCGGTCTGGAGCCGTTCCCGACAACCTTCCTCGAAACCATGCCGGCCGACGGATTGAAGCCTTATGCGCGCGACGGGAAACTCGCACGGCCTTGGATCAAGCCGGGCACGCCCGAACTGATGCATCGGATTGGCGGCATCGAGAAGGGCGTCGATACAGGCCATATCGATTATGGCGCGGCCAATCACCAGAAGATGACTGAAATCCGTCGCGACAAGGTGCTCGGCGTTGCCGACAGCATTCCCGACCAGGATGTCGCGCTCGGCAATACGAGCGGCAAGCTGGCGGTGGTCGGCTGGGGTTCGACTTTCGGTCCGATCCATCAGGCGGTGCGCCGGGCTGTCGAAGCGGGCAAGGATGTTGCCCATATCCATATTCGGAATATCTGGCCGATGCCGAAAAATCTCGGCGACTTGCTGAAAGGCTATGACCGCGTGATCGTACCCGAAATGAACACCGGACAGCTGAAAACCGTGTTGCGCGACCTATATCTGGTCGATGCCAAGCCGGTGAACAAGGTATCCGGCCAGCCCTTTACCATTGCCGAAATTGAAGCGGCGATTGAGGAGAATCTGTCATGAACGAGATGACAAAAATCACGACCACGCTGAAAGACTGGGAAACCGATCAGGAAGTCCGCTGGTGCCCCGGGTGCGGCGATTACGCCATTTTAAAGGCCGTACAGCGCACCATGCCCGATCTGGGGGCTGACCCGTCCAAGACGGTCTTTGTCAGCGGTATCGGCTGCTCCTCGCGCTTTCCTTATTATATGGAGACTTATGGCTTCCATACGATCCACGGGCGTGCGCCAGCAGTGGCTACGGGCGTCAAGCTCGCCAATCCGGAGCTCGACGTGTGGATCATCACCGGCGACGGCGATGCGCTGTCGATTGGCGGCAACCACACGATGCATCTGCTGCGCCGCAATCTCGATTGCCAGGTGATGCTGTTCAACAACGAGATTTACGGCCTGACCAAGGGCCAATATTCGCCGACCAGCCGACAGGGCACGCAAAGCCCGTCGACGCCATATGGTTCGGTCGACCGGCCCGCTTCGCCCTGTGCTTTTGCTTTGGGTGCCGGTGCGCGCTTCGTTGCCCGCGGCATTGATGTGCACAAGGGATTGCCCGATGTTCTCAAGGCAGCCCACGCCCACAAGGGCACGTCGTTCATCGAGATTTTCCAGAATTGCATCGTCTATAACAAGGATGTGTTCGAGGAATTTGCGGCCAAGAAGACCGCGGCCGACACGCAGTTGCATCTGGTCGACGGGGAGCCCATGCTGTTTGGCAAAGGCACCAAGGGTATCACGCTCAACCGCAAGACCCTGCAGCTGGAAGTGGTCGACGTCGTCGATGGTGACTGGGAAGCGGCCGATGTGATTGTTCATGATGTCACCAACCGCTCGGTCGCGCATATGCTGATCGAAATGCAGTTTGGCGAATTCCCGATGGCTCTGGGCGTGCTCTATGACGATCCGCGTCCGACGTTCGAAGCGGCTGTTGTCGCGCAAAATGAGGCGGCGTCGGCTGGTAAAAAGCCGGATTTGCAGGCCTTGCTGAGCAAGGGGCAGACCTGGACGGTGGCTGAGGGCGGGCCGGAACTGTAAAGATTCTGGACTCGCACGAAGACACGAAGGCACTAAGATGTCGGCGTGGAACGTATTGAAGAGTTCGCCAAAGTCTGTGTTGATTGTGGTTTCTGGCTGCACAAGGAGTTGGGCCCGGGACTGCTTGAATCCGCCTATGAAATATTGCTTTGCGAGAGTTTGAAAGAGAAAGGTCTTTCTGTCGAAAGACAGAGGATCATTCCTATTGTCTTCAAGGGGCGAGTTTTGGACGAGGCATTTCGGGCTGGCCTGATCGTCGAAAACAGACTGTTGATTGAGTTGAAGTCTACCGAACGCTACGCACCGGTTCACGCCAAGCAATTGTTGACCTATCTACGTTTGATGGATTTGCCGCTCGGTTTCCTGATGAACTTTGGCGCAGCCACTTTCAAAGAAGGCGTAAAACGGATAGCCAATGACCATTATGCAATCTAAGCACCTCTTTCTTTGTGCCTTCGTGTCTTCGTGTGAGCAAAAATCTTGGACAATCTGACCCACAGCTTGGCCGGTGCCGTTCTCGGCCAGATGGGCCTGAAAAAGAAAACCGGTCTCGGCATGGCGACGCTGATCATCGCTGCCAATATTCCCGATATCGACGCGGTGGCGACCTTGCTCGACGGGGTGCAGCATCTGGCGATCCGGCGCGGGATCACCCATGGGCCGATCGCGATGCTGGTTCTGCCCTTGTTGCTGACCGGGATCATGATCGGGTTTGACCGCTGGCAGACGAAGCGCGGCAAACGACCTGCGGATCGCTTGCCTATCCACAAGGGCTGGCTGCTGGCTTTGGCCTATATCGGCTGTCTGAGCCATCCGGCGCTGGACTGGCTCAACAGCTATGGCATCCGCCTGCTCGAACCCTTTTCGTCGCAATGGTTCTACGGCGACAGTATTTTTATTATCGATATCTGGATCTGGGCGGCGCTGATTGCTGGTGTCTGGATTTCGCGGCGACGGGAGAAGAGGGGTGGCCCGAGTTGGCAGCGACCGGCGTGGATCAGCTTTGCTGCCGTCGGCGCCTATATTTTCGCCAATGGCATGATCACCGGCAAGGCGGAAGCGGAGACCAAGTCGCTGCTCTCGCGCAACGCTCATCAGGTCGAAGCGAAGGTCGAAGACAATATGGTCGTAGCCAACCCGGTGCCGCTCCAGTTCTGGAAACGGGAGATGTTGTGGCGGAACGAAACCGCTTACGGGTCAGGTGCTTATGATCTGTTTGACGGATTGGTTCTCAATGAAAAGCAGGTTATGGCCCAACCCGGCCGAACGCCGCTTCCTGGTCTCGCAACGGCCAGCGATGACGCTGCGGCTTTTCTGTTCTGGTCACGGATGCCGGTGGTTGAGCGGGATCAGGCCGAGCTAATTATCAGAGACCAGCGCTTCATGGATCCGCTGGTGGGAGACCGCTTTTCTGTTCGTGTGAATGCCCGAAAAGACAGGTTGGAGCAACCAGCTCCCTGAGCGATGGGTGGGGCATGACAAAACCCAAAATCATCTGGTTCCGCCGGGACCTTCGCCTTTCCGATCAAGCCGCCGTAGCCGCTGCCGCCGCATCAAACGGCCCCATCATTCCGGTCTATATTCTCGACAATGAAACGCCGAAACACCGTATCATGGGCGGGGCTTCGCGCTGGTGGCTGCACCGGTCACTGGAAGAGTTGGAAGCATGTTTGCGAGATAGGGGGTCGCGGCTGATCCTCCGGAAAGGGCCGGCTTCGGAGCATTTGGCCGAAATTGTCAAATCGACCGGAGCGGATGAGGTCCATGCGCTGCATCATTACGAGCCGTGGTGGCGCAATGCCGAACGAATGTTGGAAAAGTCTCTCGGTGATGCGGCGCGGTTGATCCTGCATGATGGCAATTATCTGCTGCCGCCGGGTACGGTGACCACGGGTTCCGGTACGCCCTATAAAATCTACACACCCTTCTGGAAGGCGCTGCGCCAGCATATGCCGCCGGGGGAAGCCGCTCCCGCACCTGAAAGCCTCGATGCGCCTGACAGTTGGCCGGATAGCGATACGCTGGACGACTGGGACCTGTTACCGACCAAACCGGACTGGGCTGCAACTTTTGGTGACCACTGGCAGCCGGGGAGTGCCGGAGCGGAAGACAATCTCGAGGAGTTTGCCGACAAGGCAGCAGAATATGACGAGGGTCGCAATCTGCCTTCGGAAGAACTGGTCTCCCGCCTGTCGCCGCATCTGCATTTTGGCGAGATCAGCCCGGCGACCGTCTGGAACCGGCTGGCGGGGCAGGGGAGCAAGGTCGAAACCTATCTCAAGGAGCTGGTCTGGCGCGACTATGCGCAAAATGTCATCGACCAGTTCCCGCAATATGGCGGCGAGAGCTATCGCGAGAAAATGCGGGCGCTGCCGTGGCGCGACATGGGTGACGATAGGGTGAAAGCCGACTTCGACGCCTGGTGCCACGGGAAGACCGGCTATCCTATTGTCGATGCCGGGATGCGCGAACTCTGGGCCACCGGCTGGATGCACAATAGGGTCCGGATGATCGCCGCGAGCTTTCTGATCAAGCATCTGCTGATCGACTGGCGCGAGGGCGAGCAATGGTTCTGGGACACTTTGGTCGACGCCGATTACGCGTCCAACAGCGTCAACTGGCAATGGGTGTCGGGCACCGGCGTTGACAGCAATATGTTCGTCCGGATCATGGCGCCGCTGACCCAGTCGGAAAAATTCGATGCAGGCGACTATATCCGCCAATGGGTCCCGGAACTGGCCGATATCGACGATCCCTATATTCACGATCCGGAAGATCACGGTTGCAAGCCCCAGGATTATCCGGCCAAGCTCATCGGGCACAAGGAAGCGCGCGAACGGGCGCTCGAGGCTTATGCCAGGGTGAAATAATCCCGGGGATTGAAATGCGCGTCGCAAGCCGATATTATTGGCGCGCAAATCAAAGGATATCAGGTCGATGAACAAGTAGGTCGCCGTCAGGCATTATCAAAATACAAGCTCTCCAGTCCGCCGGGTTGGTCATTTTGACACCTATATTCAGGACCTCTTATGCACAGACTATCAGGAAAATTTTGTATCATTACCGGTGCCGCCCGCGGCATCGGCAAGGCTATTGCCAAGGCTTTCGTTGAAGAGGGAGCGGCGGTTCTGCTCACCGACTGCGATGCCGGGCCCTTACAGGCGACCGGCGAGGAACTGGGCTGCGACACATTTTTGCTGGACGTGGAGCAGGAAGCGGACTGGGACCGGCTCGCCAGCTTGCATCCTGCCGCCGATGTCGTCGTCAACAACGCCGGTATCACCGGCTTCGAAAAGGGCATCGGGCCGCATGATCCGGAAAATGCCTCGCTCGAGGACTGGCGCGCGGTGCACCGGGTCAATCTCGACGGAACCTTCCTCGGTTGCCGCTACGCGATCCGGGCGATGAAGGACAAGGGCGCGGGATCGATCATCAATATCTCGTCGCGCTCCGGGCTGGTCGGGATACCGGGGGCAGCCGCTTATGCTTCGTCCAAAGCCGCGATCCGCAACCACAGCAAATCGGTCGCGCTTTACTGCGCGCAGCAGGGCTGGCAGATCCGCTGCAACTCGATCCACCCCGCAGCGATCCTGACACCGATGTGGGAGCCGATGCTGGGCGAGGGCGAGGCGCGGGAGCAGTCCGAAAAGGCGCTGGTCCGCGATACGCCGCTGCAGCGGTTCGGCAAGGACAGCGAAGTAGCCGCGATAGCGGTGCTGCTGGCATCGGACGAAGCGACCTATATCACCGGATCGGAACTGAATATTGATGGCGGCATATTGGCGGGTTCGGCTGCCGCGCCGGGAAGCTGATTGATCGCGGGCAATGGGGACTAGTTCTACGTTGCCAAGCGCTTAGCGCTGGTCCATATTTGCGCGCATGAACGTCGAAACCCCCAAACGCGGCCAGCATCTGCTGGATAGGCGTAAAAGATTTGCCACTGGCGGGGGCTTTTTCGCGCGCCTGTTCGCGCCCGGCTTTCACCATATTCTCGACCGGATCGATGCCGGGCTGGATCATGGCACGTTCGAGGGCAAGCTGCCCGACGGGACGACGCGGATATTGGGCGGGCGCGGCGAAGGACCGATGGCGGAGGTCGAACTGCGCAGCTGGAACGCGCTGCTGCGGCTGATCAACAGCGGCTCGGTCGGCTGGTACCGGGCGTGGGAACTGGGCGAGTGGGACAGTCCCGATCTGGTGCCGGTTTTTGACCTGTTCACCCGCAACCGCGACGGGCTGAAGAGCACCGGGCGGGCCTCCGGCCTGTTCAACTGGGTGGTCCGGCGGCGGCACTCAAAACGGGGCAATGACAAACGCCGGGCGCGGCAGAATATCCAATATCATTATGATCTGGGCAATGATTTCTACCGGCTCTGGCTCGATGTGAACATGATCTATTCCAGCGCGATTTTTCGCAACAAGAAGGAGAGTCTGGAGCAGGCGCAGCGCAACAAGATCGCCGCGATTGCCGAAAGACTGTCGACCAGGGCCGGTGACAGCGTTCTCGAAATCGGTTGCGGCTGGGGCGCGCTGTCGGGCAGTCTGGCGCGCGATCACGGACTGGATGTGACCGGTATTTCACTGTCCGACGAACAGACCGCCTGGGCGCGGGAGCATCATCCCGAGGCGGGCTATCTGATCCAGGATTATCGCGACGTCGACGGCCAATATGATGCCATTGCCAGCGTCGAGATGGTGGAAGCGGTCGGCCAGCAATATTGGCCCGACTTCCTCGATTGCATCGCCCGCAACCTGAAACCCGGCGGCCGGGCGGCGCTGCAATATATCGCCATTGCCGACGATATTTTCGAACAATATGCGAGCAGCGCAGACTTCATCCAGACCTATATATTTCCCGGCGGCATGCTGCTGTCGGAGAGCCGGTTCCGGGCGCTGGCCGTGGAACGCGGCCTGCAATGGGCCGACCAGAAGAATTTCGGTCTCGACTATGCGCGCACGCTGAAAATCTGGCGCGAGCGGTTTGACGACGCGGTCGAGAGCGGTGATCTGCCGGCCGGATTTGACGAGAAATTCGTCCGGCTGTGGCGTTTCTATCTGACCTATTGCGAAGGCGGATTTCGCGGCGGCGGCATCGATGTCGGTCAGGTCACGCTGATAAAGAATAATGAAAATGGGAGAGCGGAATAATGCGATTCATCGGAAAGCTGGCGATGTTGGGCGTCGCCTGTATCAGTCTGACAGCCTGCGAGCAGGTGCAGAAAGTTGCGGCCGATGCCGCCGGTCTGCCGACGGACAAGAATATTCTGTTCTGGACCGATGCGCAGCGGGACAAGGCGTTCCGGGTGATGGATATGCTGGTGCCTTCCAACACCATCGCCGCTGGCGATAATCCGCGGGCACTGGAGGCGGGAAATCCGCTGCCGGACAGTTTCGAGGTCTCCGGAGCGCCGCTGACGATCGACGATTATATGAAGCAGCAGCGGCTCGCCGGCATGGTGATCCTGCAGGATGGCAAGATCCGCAAAGAAGAATATCGCCGCGATTTTGAACAGGACGAACGCTGGACTTCTTTCTCTGTGGCCAAATCGCTGGTCTCGACGCTGGTCGGTGCGGCGATCAAGGATGGTTTTATCAAGTCGATCGACGATCCGCTGACCGCTTATATCCCGGAGCTGAAAGGCAGCGGCTATGACGGGGTAACGGTGTTGCAGCTGCTGACTATGACATCGGGCGTGAAGTGGAACGAGGATTATGCCGACCCGAAATCCGATGTGGCGCTGTTCAACAATACCAAGCCGGTCGACGGGATGGATCCGATCATCGTTTATATGAAGACGCTGGAGAATGAAGCGACGCCGGGCACCCGCTGGCAATATAATACCGGTGAAACCAATTTGATCGGCGTGCTGGTGGCCAAGGCAACAGGTAAGACTTTGTCTGAGTATCTTTCCGAAAAGGTTTGGAAACCTTATGGAATGGGGCAGGATGCCGAATGGCTGCTCAACGAGGGAGGCAAGGAAATCGGCGGCTGCTGCATCTCCGCGACGGTGCGGGATTATGCCCTGTTCGGTCAGTTTGCGATGGAAGGCGGCAAGATCGGCCAGATCTCCGTCGTGCCCGAAGGCTGGTTCGAAAAGGCCGGCATGAAACAGGCGGACATCGGCGTCCCGGGGCGCGGCTATGGCTATCAGTGGTGGACGTTTGACGACGGCAGTTTTGCCGGTCAGGGAATTTTTGGCCAAGGGATCTTCATCGATCCGGCGCAGAAGCTGGTCATCGCGACCAACGGCAACTGGCCGAGCGCGTCACCCGAAGAACAGAAGAACCAGCGGATCGCCTTTTTCGAAGCGGTGAAAAAATACGTGGCGGCCGAGCCGCCGCTGAGCTGATCTGAACCCGTCAGCTGACCTGAAAATGCTCGCCGGTTTCGAAATCGCTGGCGAGTATTTCCACCAGCCGGTCGGCGACGACCGAGGGGAGTTTGACACTGGCCGGATCCTCGCCGGGATAGGCGCTGGCCCGCATTGCGGTGCGGGTCCGGCCGGGATCGACAATGGCTGTGCGAATCTTGCCCAAATTGCGCATTTCTTCGCCATAGCTGGTCAAAAGTGTCTCGAAAGCGGCTTTTGATGCACCATAAGCGCCCCAAAATGCCCGCGGCTTGCGGCCGACGCTGCTGGTCATGCCGACAACCCGGGCATCGTTACTCTTGCGCAACATCGGATCGAATCCGGCGATCAGCGCCTGCTGCGCGATCAGGTTGAGCGTCAGGACTTTGTTGAATTCCTCGCCGTCGATCGCCGGCACCGGTGTCAGTGTTCCCAGCATGGCGGCGTTGAGGACGAGAATGTCGAGCCCATCCCAGCGGCCGGCAATGGCGGTTGCGAGACGCCCGATACTATCGCCATCGGTCAGGTCGAGCGGCGCGATGGTAGCGCTGCCGCCGGCGTTGTGAATCTGCTCCTCGATCTTTTCCAGTCCATCGGCGCTGCGCGCGGTGATCACGACATGGGCGCCTTCGCGCGCCAGTGCCAGCGCCGTTGCCGCACCGATACCGCGGCTTGCACCCGTAACGAGCGCCAGTTGCCCTTCAAATTTCATGGTCAGTTCGCTGATTGCTTGAGGCGGGGCAGATCGCCGGACGGTTCATGGTCGCGCGCCGTGCCGGTGGAGTCGGACCGTTCGTTGAGCATGGTCAGCTGATCCGGTTCTTCCTCTCCGTCGCGGTCGGTGAGGACAGTCGGATAGGCACCGGTGAAACAGGCATCGCAATATTGTGGCTGCAGATCGTGGCGCGTGTCTTCGCCGGCAGCGCGGTAAAGACCGTCAATGGACACGAAGGCCAGGCTGTCGGCCTGGATGAACTCGCGCATTTCCTCGATCGATTTGCGGGCCGCAAGCAGTTTTTCCCGCTTGGGCGTATTCACGCCGTAAAAGCAGCTGTGCATGGTCGGCGGACTGGCGATCCGCATATGGACTTCCGAAGCGCCGGCTTCGCGCATCATCTGCACGATTTTCAGGCTGGTGGTTCCGCGCACGATCGAGTCATCGACCAGCACGATTCTCTTGCCGTTGACCAGCGGCCGATTGGCGTTGTGCTTGAGCTTGACGCCGAGATGACGGACGCCGTCGCCCGGCTGGATGAATGTGCGACCGACATAGTGCGACCGGATGATCCCCAGTTCGAACGGTATGCCCGATTCCTCGGAAAAACCCAGCGCTGCCGGGGTGCCGCTATCGGGCACCGGGATGACATAATCGGCGGTGACCGGGCTTTCGATGGCGAGCTGTGCGCCGATACCCTTGCGCACGCTGTAAACCGAGCTGCCGTCGACGATCGAATCGGGACGGGAAAAATAAACATGTTCAAAAATGCAGGGGCGGGCCGGTACATTGCTGAACGGGCGATGGGAGCGCAATTCGCCGTTGGTGATGACGATCAACTCGCCAGGTTCCACACTGCGGACATATTCCGCACCGACCAGATCAAGTGCTACGGTTTCCGAAGCAAAGACATAGGCCTCGCCAATCCGGCCCATCACCAGCGGACGGATGCCCAGCGGATCGCGGCAGGCAATCATGCCCTCTGCGGTCATGCAGATCAGCGAATAGGCGCCCTCGACCTGCTTCAGGGCGTCGATGAACTTGTCGAGCAGGGTGCGATATTTCGATGTCGCGACGAGATGGATGATTACTTCGGTATCGCTGGTCGACTGGAAGATCGAACCGTGGCGGACCAGCTCGTCCCGCAAGGCGAGCGCGTTGGAAATATTGCCATTGTGGGCGATCGCAAAACCGCCGGACGCGAGGTCGGCCTCGAGCGGCTGGACGTTGCGCAAAGTGCCGGCACCGGTGGTCGAATAGCGGACATGGCCGCAGGCCGAATCGCCCTGCAGACGGTTGATCACTTCTTCACTGTCGAAATTGCCGGCCACCGGACCTAGTGCGCGGTGGCTATAGAATTCCTTGCCATTGCGGCAGGTGATGCCGGCGGCTTCCTGACCGCGATGCTGCAGGGCGTGCAGACCGAGCGCGACCATGGCGGCGGCGTCGTCAATACCGGCGACGCCAAAAACGCCGCATTCTTCCCGCAGCTTGTCATCTTCAAACGGGTGGGTTGTCAGCATATCTCACCTGGCATGTAATGGGTCGGGCGCGCGATGCCTGCCATATAGGTTTGAAAGGTCGCTTTGTCTGCCCCCAATGTCATAAAATCATAATATTGCACGATCGGGCGCGGGGAGGCCGTGGCAATTGCGCCTTTTACCGTTGCGCGCGACCGGATCGGCTCTTAATCCACCTCTATGAGCAATATCGAAAATGATCCGGAAACCGGAAGTCTGCTGCAACCGAAATATGATTCGAAAGGCCTGATCACCGCGGTTGTCACCGATGATTCGACAGGCGAGTTGCTGATGCTCGCCCATATGAATGCCGAGGCCCTGCAGCTGACCCGGGATAGCGGAATCGCGCATTTCTATTCCCGCAGTCGCCAGAGCCTCTGGAAGAAGGGCGAGACGTCCGGCAATATATTGACGGTAACAGAACTGCGCATCGATTGCGATCAGGATGCGCTTTGGATCAAGGCTGTGCCCGCAGGTCCGGCCTGTCACACAGGCCAGAGAAGCTGTTTTTACCGCAAGATTGTCGATGGCAAGCTGGAGCCTGTCGATTGAGTCGCATCGCGGCCATGCTGGTTTCTCTTTTGCTGGCGGGTTGCGGGCAGCAGCAGCCGGAGGAAAAGAAAAACGTCGCGGAACTGCCACCGCTTGAGCAGGCCGCGATCGATGCCGGCGTTATTCCCGATGTCCGTAATGTCACGCTGTCCGGCGCTTTTGAACGGCGCAGCGATCTGGGGACGGACCGGTTTTGCGCCGTCGGCAATGACGAGAACGGCTATCAGATCGGCATGATCGCGGTGTTCGGGCCGGAGACCAAATGCGAAGGGCTGGGGGAGGCCGAGCGGGACGGGGAAACGGTCCGGATCACCCTGAATAGCGAGGAAAACTGCAGCTTTTCGGCGCGGTTTGACGGAGTCGAGCTGGAATTGCCGGGCAGTCTGCCGGAAGCCTGTGCAAGCTATTGCAGCCCCCGCGCCGGCTTTGAAGGCGTCAGCTTTTATATGATCGGCGAAGGCGATGCGGTTGCGCGGTCGACAAGCGGGCGCGACTTCGAGAATCTCTGCCCCGGCGGCTGACATTGACGTTTACGTTAGCGTAAGCTATACAGTGTCCATGTCGCAGCAACCAAACCATGCCGAAATTGACACGCCCGACCTGCAAAACCGGGAGACTTACACGATATCCGACCTGTCGGACGAATTTGGTGTAACCGCCCGTGCCTTGCGATTCTATGAGGATGAGGGACTTATTGCCCCGCACCGCAAGGGTCTGTCGCGCATCTATACCAAACGCGACCGCGCGCGCCTTGCCTGGATCATGCGGGCCAAGAATGTCGGGTTCAGCCTGACCGAAATCCGCGACATGATCGATCTTTACGATCTCGGCGACGGCCGGAAGACACAGATGCAGGTCACCGTCGCGAAATGTCAGGAAAAGGTCGACTCGCTGAAGAAACAGCGGGCCGACATCGACAGCTCGATCAAGGAACTGACCGGTTTCATCAAGACCGTGAAGGAAGTCATGGCGGATGCCGAAGCGCAGAATCAGTAGAAAATAGATGCCGGCAATATCCGGCCGTCCCATTTGAGTAGAAAGTAGAATATCATGCCCAGTTATACCGCGCCGGTTGGCGAAGTCTGCTTCATCCTGAACGAGGTGCTTGGCCTCGAAAATTACGCGAACCTTCCCGGCTTTGAAAATGCGACCCCCGAAATGGTCGAGGCTATTCTGACCGAGGCCGGGAAATTCTCGACCGAAGTGCTGCACCCGCTGAACCAGTCGGGTGACGAGGAAGGCTGCACCCGTCATGAAGACGGATCGGTCACCACGCCAAAGGGTTTCAAGGAAGCTTATCAGCAACTGACCGATGGCGGCTGGACGACCTTGTCCTCGCCGGAAGAATTCGGTGGCCAGGGCCTGCCGCGCGTGGTCGGCAACGCGGTCATGGAATTCATGATCTCGGCCAACCAGGCGCTGGAAATGTACAGCGGCCTGACGCAGGGCGCGATTGCCTCGATCCTCACCGAGGGCAGCGAAGAGCAGAAGCAGACTTATGCGACCCAGATGATCTCCGGCAAATGGACCGGCACGATGAACCTGACCGAGGCGCATTGCGGCACCGATCTGGGACTGATCCGGACCAAGGCCGAACCCATGCCGGGCGGCCATTATGCGATCACCGGCCAGAAGATTTTCATCTCTGCCGGCGAACATGACATGGCGGAAAATATCATCCACCTCGTGCTGGCGAAGACCCCGGGCGCTCCCGACAGCTCGAAAGGCATCTCGCTGTTCATCGTTCCGAAATTCCTGGTCAACGAAGACGGCTCGCTGGGCGAACGCAACGGTGTGAGCTGCGGCTCGATCGAGGAAAAAATGGGCATCCACGGCAATGCGACTTGTGTGATGAACTATGACGGCGCGACCGGCTATATGGTCGGCGAAGAGAATAAGGGCCTGCGCGCGATGTTCATCATGATGAACGCGGCGCGGCTGGGCGTTGGCCTGCAGGGTCTGGCGCAGGGCGAAATCGCCTATCAGAATGCCGTGATCTATGCCGGGGACCGCCGGCAGGGCCGGGCGCTGACCGGTGCCCAGGATCCGGAAGAAAAAGCCGATACGCTGTTCGTCCACCCGGACGTTCGCCGGATGCTGATGGACGGCAAGGCCTTTACCGAATCAATGCGGGCACTGGTTCTCTGGGGCGCGTTGCAGGTCGATCTGGCCGACAAGGCGGAGACCGAGGAAGAACGGCAGATGGCCGATGATCTGGTCAGCCTGCTGACCCCGGTCATCAAGGGCTATGGCACCGACAAGGGCTATCAGGTCGCCACCGATTCGCAGCAGGTCTATGGCGGCCACGGTTATATTCAGGAATGGGGCATGGAACAGTTCGTACGCGATGCGCGGATCGCCATGATCTATGAAGGCACCAACGGTATCCAGGCGATGGATCTGGTCGGTCGCAAGCTCGGCCAGAACGGTGGCCGTGCGGTACAGGCCTTTTTCAAGGTGGTTGCCGAAGAAATTGCCGAAGCCAAGGGACACGAGAAACTGTCGGGATTTGCCGAAGCGCTGGAAAAGGCCAACGGCGAGCTGCAGAAGGCGACCATGTGGTTCATGCAGCACGGGATGGCCAATCCGAACAATGCCGGCGCCGGTGCTTATCATTATATGCACATCATGGGTATCGTATCGCTCGGACTGATGTGGTTACGGATGAGCAAGGCGGCGCAAGCTGCTCTCGACGCGGGCACCGACAATCCGAAATATTACGAGGCCAAGCTGGTGACGGCGCAATATTATGCCGAGCGATTCCTGCCGGATGCGGGCTCGCTGCGCCGCAAGATCGAAGGCGGTGCCGACTCGATCATGGCGCTCGACCCGGAAATGTTCGCGGTTGCCTGAGCGCCCTGATCAGGCGGCTTCATTCTGCTCCGCCTGCCGATAGGCTTCTTCCCACATACCAAGGTTTCGCCGGGCATCCTGCACGAAGGGTGACCGGCGAATGCCCCATAATGCCAGATCATTGGCCAGCCGCCCGAGCAGACGCATCGGGCGCTTCACCTGCAACAGCAGGATCACGCGGCGCTGATTGGTGGCATTATGGACCTGATGAAAATAGCTATCGTCGAAGATCAGCCATTTTCCGGCCTGCCAGTGCAGATCAATATCTTCCAGCTGCATCGTGCATCGCTCTGCTCTGTCGGGGACGATCAGTCCGAGATGGCAGGTGACCAGGCCGCGCGTCACGCCGCGGTGCCGGGGGATTTTCGCGCCGGGCTCGAGAATCGAGAAAAAGGCCGAGTTGAGACCGGGGATCCGGCGCACCAGTTCCGCCGTTACCGGGGCGCGGGCACAATTTTCTGCCACTTCATAGCCATAGCCGATCAGAAAGAAGGAGCGCCAGTTGCCGTCGCCGGCGATGCGCGCATGGTCGGGTGAAATCTCCCTGAGCGGTGGCACGGCATCGCGGTGACGCAGGATTGCGGCGGCCTCATCCGCGATAGCCTGCCATTTGTCGGTCAATCCGCCGGTCCACGGAAAGGCGCTGGTCGGGAGGACCGGCTCGGTCGGGATTTTCGACTGGTCCGTCGATATCCGGTTCATCGTGCCGCGCAGCCGTTTTCCAACCCGGATGACAAGCGGGCGATCGGACTGCGTTTTGCTGGTGGTCGAGGGAGGGCGCTGGTCTTGACTGGACATGGCGAGCAATCTTTCAATTGAAAAATTCCGGACCCATATTTGGGGATTATAACGCAGAATGTGACGGCAATTCGACAAACTGTTGCCAAAATTCTGTCAAAGTCCGGATCGGCATTTGCCCCGCGCCAAGTCGTGTTTTTCTGTAGATAGATGACTGAAATCAGCTATTTAGCGTCCATTTCGCTCATATGGTCGAAGGTTGCTGGACCGATCGGCAGAAATCCGTCAGCACATTTCGTGACAGGGGAATGATATGCATAAGGAGAATATGCAATGCATTCCAACAATAGCCAGAAGCGCCTACGCCGGTTGACCCCGTTTCTGATCGGCGCAGGATTGGGGTTGTCGGTTGCAGCCCATGCGGCCGAACCCGAAACCACGGACGAAGCGCCGCCGGAAATTCCGGCACCGACGATTGACACCGATGGTGATGGATCGATGGATGCCTGGGATCGCAACGGCGACCGGAAGCCCGATGCCTGGGACAGCGATGGTGACGGCCAGCCCGACCTGCTCGACAATGACGGCGACGGCGAACCGGACTAGACAAATATTCCGCAACGCGGTGAAACACCGGGCCTGTTAATGGTCCGGTGTTTTTCCATTCTCGAACAGTTCGTCGAACATGCTGAGCATGGCGGCCTTGCTTTGCCGGTCGGCCGAAGGATTGTAGCGGACCGCTTCAATCGATCGGCTATTGCTGCTGATGTCGGTGAAGCCGTGGAGCACGCCGGAATAGATGTGCACGTGGCAATCGGCTCCGGCTATGTCCATTTCTTCCAGAAATTCCCGCACCTGCTTTGGCGGAACAAGCGGGTCGGCCCGGCCATGGCAGACCAGAAGGCGCGCCTTGATCGTCCCGCGCTTGGCCGGCAGCGGCGTTGCCAGCAGTCCGTGAAAACTGACCACCAGCGCGATATCCTCGCCGCCGCGTGCCATTTCGAGGACGATTTCGCCGCCCATGCAATAGCCGATCGCGGCAATCCGGTTGTTCGCCAGCTTCGACCGCGTGCGCAATTCTGCCAGCGCGCAGCGGAAGCGGTCGCGATAATATTCGGCGTCGGCGCGCAGTTCGTCGGCCAGTTTGCGGGCTTCGCGCATGTCCTCGACATGGCCCTTGCCATAGAGGTCGCAGACCATCGCGCTATAACCCAGAGAGGCGAGCCAGCGGGCGCGATCATGCATCAGCTTGGTCGGTCCGGCAATGGTCGGAACGATCAATATGGCTGCGCGCGGATAGCGGCTGGGTTGCGCCATATAGCCGGCCAATTCCACATCACCATGCCGGTAGGTGAATTGCTGGACCTCGATCGAGCTCATTCTTCGGGCAAAAACTCTGGCACGGACAGATAGCGTTCGCCAGTGTCGTAGTTGAAACCGAGGACTTTCGCTCCATCGCCCAGTTCCGGCAGCTTCTGCGCGATCGCCGCCAGCGTTGCGCCGGAGGAAATGCCGACCAACATGCCTTCTTCCTTGGCCGCTCTCAGCGCCATGGCCTTGGCCTTGGCCGGATCGACCTGGATCGCACCGTCAATGCTCTGCGTGTGCAGATTGCCGGGGATGAAGCCGGCGCCAATGCCCTGAATCGGGTGCGGGCCGGGCTGGCCGCCGCTGATCACCGGGGATGAGGTCGGCTCGACCGCATAGACTTTCAGGCCGCTCCAATGTTCTTTCAGCACTTCCGCCACGCCGGTGATATGGCCGCCGGTGCCCACACCGGTGATGATCGCATCCAGCGGGTTGTCTTTGAAGTCGTTGAGAATTTCGATCGCTGTCGTGCGTTTGTGCACCTCGAAATTGGCCGGATTTTCAAATTGCTGCGGCATCCACGCGCCCGGCGTCTGGTCGACCAGTTCCTGGGCCCGTTCGATCGCGCCTTTCATGCCCTTTTCCTTCGGGCTGAGATCGAAGGTCGCGCCATAGGCCAGCATCAGCCGGCGGCGTTCGAGCGACATCGACTCGGGCATCACCAGCACCAGCGTATAGCCCTTGACCGCTGCGACCATGGCGAGGCCGACGCCGGTATTGCCCGATGTCGGTTCGATGATTGTACCGCCGGGCTTGAGCGCGCCGGATTTCTCCGCCGCCTCGATCATCGCCAGACCGATCCGGTCCTTTATCGATCCGCCAGGGTTGGAACGTTCGGACTTGATCCAGACATTGGCGTCGCCGAACAGCCGCTGCATCTTGATATGCGGTGTGTTTCCTATGGTTTCGAGAATATTATTGGCAATCATTATCCTGCGCTCCTGTTTCTCTTCTCATTTGTTTTCCGATGCCCTTTGCAGGTCTTCCGGTGGATCAAAAGTCTTGGCAGCGCCCAATTGCGGGAACAGGCGCGACCAGAGTCCGGTGACCACTATAGCACCGGCGCCGCCCGCTACAATGGCGGCAATCGGACCGACCAGTACCGCCAGTCCGCCGGACAAGGCATCGCCCAGTTCGTTGGATGCGCTGATCGTCATCTGGCTGACCGCGCCGACCCGTCCGCGCTTGGCGTCCGGCGTGTGCAGCTGGATCAGCGAGCCGCGGACATAGACGCCGAACATGTCGGCGGCGCCGCAGAGGCCGAGACAGGCCATCGACAGGTAGAGATTGGTGCTGAGGCCAAAGCCGATCGTGCCGAGACCGAACACCGCCATGGCCACGAGCATGCTGTTGCCGACATTCTTGCTGAGCGGGGCAAAAGAGAAGATCAGCGCGACTATGACCGCGCCGACCGCCGGCGAGGCGGCGAGCAGCGACAGGCCGATTTCTCCGGCATTCAATATGTCCTTGGCAAAGACCGGGATCATCGCCGTGGCGCCGGCGAGGAACATGACCAGCAGATCGAGC
Organism: Sphingorhabdus sp. 109; assembly: GCF_902506555.1. Classification (GTDB taxonomy): domain Bacteria; phylum Pseudomonadota; class Alphaproteobacteria; order Sphingomonadales; family Sphingomonadaceae; genus Parasphingorhabdus. The sequence goes on from NZ_LR732707.1 coordinate 458,689, forward strand.
GTGATTGCGCCGAGCACCAGCTTGTTGGTCCAGACATAGGCCATGCCGTCGCTGACCTGCTGCAAGGGGCCTCTGGTCTTGTCCGCTTCCGGCCGCGGCACCGGGCCGATCATGCACATCGCCAGCGTTGCCAGGCTGTAGAGGCCTGCGCAGACGAAATAGGGCAGGGCAGCATCGACCTTGTAGAGCGGCCCAGCCATGCCCGGACCGGCAATGACGCCGACCTGCCAAGCGATGGTCGAAAGCGCAATGGCGCGCGGCAACGACGCTTTCGGGACCAGGTTGGGGGCGAGCGAGCTGATCGCCGGGCCGAGAAAGGCGCGGCAGATGCCGAGCAGCACCGCGATGATATAGATGGTCCAGAGCGTAATGCTGCCGGTGATGGTCAGCAGGGCTAGCGCCAGCGCTATCAGTGCCTGGGCCGCCAGCACGATACGCGCGATCCAGCGGCGGTCCATATGGTCGGCAACCCAGCCAACCAGCGGCGTCAGAATGAACAGCGGGACGAACTGCAGCAGCCCGAGCAGCCCCAGAATCCCGGCAGAAGCGCTGACCCCCATGCTTTCGCGTGCCAGATTATAGGCCTGCCAGCCGAGGATCAGCATCATTGCATAGAGCGCGAACATCGACGCCAGTCGCGAAAACCAGAGGTAGCGATAATTGGCAATAGTGAAGGGATGGGGTGCGGAACTGCTCACCGCATGCTGCTAGCGATTGCCGTAGGGTGCTGCAATCAATTCGTGCACGGGCGGCGGAATTTTGATCGCGCCGAATCCGGTCATTAACGCTTCCCCTTAACAGATGCACAACCACCGTTCCGCTGCGGGACAGCGGAAAAATCGACCGTTTCTCGAAGCCGATCCATGGTAAACAGTCTGTTAATTCAAGGAGACAGAGCGATGGTTGAAAAAATAGCCTATCGGGTGAGTATGACGGTTTTGCTGCTGGCGGCATTTGCGATACTCGCCATGCTGCTAATGGGCCTGACCCGGGCCGGCACCGAAACCGCGCAGGTCCAATCGCAGCCGGAACTGGGCGAAAACGCGCCATCCGAACCGGTGGTCCATAATGCCTCCCTGCCCACGAACGAAAACATAGAGACGGTTGAAATTGCCGAAAAACTGCCGCTGAGTGACAAGTTTGTTGTCAAACGCATCCTCCAGATCGACGAGCCTTTCGTGCACGGCTATTATAAATGGGATGACGAAGGCGTGCCGGAAGGCGAACTGGTCGTGACCGTCGATCTCAAGGCCGAGAGTATCTCCGTTTTCCGCGCCGGCTATGAAATTGGCGCGGCGGTGATCACCTTTGGCGATTCCCGCAAGCCAACCCCCACCGGGGTCTTCCCGATCACCCAGAAGAGCAAGGACCATGTCTCCAACATCTATGGCTCGCCCATGCCCTATATGTTGCGACTGACCAATGACGGCGTGGCGATCCACGCTTCCGATGTCAAATGGGGCTGGGGCACGCGCGGCTGCATCGGCGTGCCGATGGAGTTTGCCCGGCGCCTGTTCGAACAGGCCAAGCTCGGCGACCGGGTGATCGTCACCAATGGCAGGATGATGAACCTGGGCGACGCGATTTTGTAAGATTGCTGGCAGCTGCCTCGCTCCACCAGTTTTTCGGTCCCGGACGGGCTGCTTCCGTCATCGCGCCTTACAATAGCCTTCATCCCTTCCTATATGGAATATAGGCCCCTGCGGCCACGCTATCGCGATCCGCACCGGCATTGCCTCTTCACGATCAGAAATCCATCTGAGCGGCTTTCCTGAGGCAGGACCTATTCACAGCCCATTTGTTTGACGTTGTTCGCCGACAGCCGACCCGCCGATTCCTCTGTTGGAGCGAAGCTGGCGGCTGCCGTCCGCAAAACCCTCTGGAAGGAAATATCATGGCCAAGTCGCAGAAGAAATCGAACAAGGAAATCCGCAAGCCCAAGGCCGCCAAGGTCAAGAACAACGCTTCCAACCCGTCGGGCAAGGCGGGTGTCGTCGCCGGTCTTGAGAATATCAAGAGCAACCGCGGGAAATGACCGGACCGGAAGGGCACCCCTCATGCGTGTAAAAGCATCCACCTGCCGGGAACAGGAAGCGCGCCAGCTCGATCTGGCCGCCAATGACCCGCTCGAAAGCCGCCGCAAGGTCGCGGCCGCTGCTGCGAAGGCCTGGTGGCTGGAAGCGATCCAGGCCGAGAAACGCGAGGCCGGTCATATCGACCTGAAAGACCGGACTGACGCAGAGATCACAAGAGAATTCGCCGAAGAGACAGAGGCCGACGCCTCGCAGGACGGGGCTTGATATGCAGATTCGACTGGTGATTGCTTATGTACTGATTGCGTTGATGGTGGCGGGGCTGAGTGCGGGCGTTTATATTGTCCGCAAGAAACGCAAGGCGAAGCGCGGCGGCTATTAGTCAGGGACTGGAGTCCGGTTCAAGCCACCTCGACAAACGAGTCCAGAACCCGCTTGTCGCCCGACTTCTCGAACGCGATTTCCAGCTTGTTGCCTTCCTTCACCTTGACTTCGCCATAGCCGAATTTGGTGTGGAAGACGCGCATGCCGACCTTTACATCGTCGCGGCCCTTGTTGCCGAGAGAGACGGCGCTGCGGCGGGCTTCCTTGATGACGCGGGGTTTCTTGTCGAAGCCTGAGGAGGCGGCGCGTTGCCAGCCGGGGCCGCGTTTGCCGGCTCGGGTGGCGTTGGTCGCGGCGAGATGGGCGAAGGGATCGCTATTCTCGCTCCAGTTGGCGCGCCACAGGCTTTCGCCGCCGCTCATGCTGCTTTCATGCTCGACATGGTCCTTCGGCAGCTCGTCGATGAAGCGCGAGGGAATCGAGCTGGTCCACTGGCCGTAGATCCGCCGGTTGGCGGCGTGGAAGATCGTGCATTTTATCTTGGCGCGGGTGATCGCGACATAGGCGAGGCGGCGTTCCTCTTCGAGGCTGGCATTGCCGCCCTCGTCGAGACTGCGCTGCGAGGGGAATACGCCTTCTTCCCAACCGGCGCAGAAGACATGGTCATATTCCAGGCCCTTGGCACCGTGCATGGTCATGATCGTAACCTTGGGCTCGTCGTCGCGGGCATCATTGTCCATGACCAGAGAGACATGCTCAAGGAAATCGCCGAGCGTCTCATATTCTTCCATCGCCCTGGCCAGTTCGGTCAGATTCTCCAGACGGCCGGCGGCCTCGGTCGAGCGGTCGGCCTGCAGCATCGTCGTATAGCCGCATTCGTCGAGCACGATCCGGGTGAGTTCGGCATGATCGGTATCCGCCGCCATTTCGCGCCAGCGGCCGAAATTGCGCATCAGCTCGAGCAAAGTGTTGCGCGCGCGCGGTGGCAGTTCGTCGGTATCACAGATGTTGAGCGCTGCCGCGGCCAGCGGAATGCCTTGTGCGCGGGCAAGGCGGTGGACTTTTTCGACCGTCTTGTCGCCAAGGCCGCGCTTGGGTGTGTTGACGATCCGCTCGAAAGCGAGATCATCCGCAGGTTGCGTGATGACGCGCAGATAGGCCAAGGCATCGCGGATTTCGGCGCGCTCGTAAAAACGGAAACCGCCGATAATCTTGTACGGCATGCCGATCGAAATGAAGCGGTCTTCGAACTCGCGGGTCTGGAACTGGGCGCGGACGAGGATTGCGATATCGTTGAGCGAAACCTGTTTGATCTGCTGCAGCGCCTCGATCTCGTCGCCGGTGCGCCGGGCCTCTTCCGGACCATCCCAGACGCCGATCACCTGCACCTTGTCGCCTTCGGTTTCTTCGGTCCACAGGGTCTTGCCGAGGCGGCCGCTATTGTGATTGATCAGCCCCGATGCGGCGGCGAGAATATGCGGCGTCGAGCGGTAATTCTGCTCCAGCTTGACCACCGTGGCTTCGGGAAAATCCTTTTCGAATTTCAGGATATTGGCGACTTCCGCGCCGCGCCAGCTGTAGATCGACTGGTCATCATCGCCGACGCAGCAGATATTCTTGTGGCTCTGCGCGAGCAGCCGCAGCCAGAGATATTGCGAGCTGTTGGTGTCCTGATATTCGTCGACGAGAATATATTTGAAGCGGCTCTGGTAAAGCTCGAGAATCTCGCGATTGGTCTTCAGCAGGTTCAGCGAGTGCAGCAGCAGGTCGCCGAAATCGCAGGCGTTGAGCGCTTTCAGCCGCGCCTGATAGAGCGTGTAAAAATGCTGGCCCTTGCCATTGTCATAGCGTTCGGCCTCGTTGGCATCGAGGTCCTGCGGATTGAGGCCCCGGTTTTTCCACTGGTCGATCAGACCGGCGAGCATCCGGGCGGGCCAGCGCTTGTCATCGACTTCTTCGGCTTGGATCAGCTGCTTGAGCAGACGGATCTGGTCGTCGGTGTCGAGAATGGTGAAATTGCTTTGCAGGCCGACCATCTCGGCATGGCGGCGCAGCATTTTCGCGCCGATGCTGTGAAAGGTGCCGAGCCACGGCATGCCCTCGAAACTCTCGCCGACGATCGTCGCGATCCGCTCCTTCATCTCGCGGGCCGCCTTGTTGGTGAAGGTCACCGCCAGAATCTCGCTCGGCCAGGCCTTGCGCGAATAGACGATATGGGCAATCCGGCGGGTGAGGGCGGCGGTCTTGCCCGTGCCTGCACCGGCCAGCACCAGCACCGGACCTTCGCTGGTCAGGACGGCCTGACGCTGTGGCGCGTTCAATCCCCGGACATAGGGGGGATCACTCTCTTGCGGTTGTTTGACAGGTTCGGACATGGGTGAACAGTTAGGGAACATCGGCGCGGGCGGCAAGGCCAATATCACTTTTGACATGACCGAAAGGGCAGGTTGTAATTTATGCTGCGGCGCACCATCTGCTGATCAAGGGCGGCTAACGATACGCCGATGGAGCAGAAGATGAGCAAGAGACTTTTTACCAGCGCGGTAATCGCGACCCTGATGATGGCTGGCGTCAGCATCTATTCGACGGTCCATCAGGATCATGACGAAACGGCGTCGGTCCTGACGATGATGGGCGGCTAATCCTCCGCTTGTGACGTTCGAGCGGGGCGCAGGAGATGAATTCGCGCCTTGCCGCTGTCGCGGACGCAATCCAGATCAAAGCCCTTGACCTCGACATTTTCATGGCGTGATGTTTCCACCGCTATCCAGCTTGATGGCGCGAACCAGCCATGCCGGCCCAGCTTGTCCAGCGCCACCGCGCCGGCTCCCGATTCATAAGGCGGGTCCATCAGGATCAGGTCATAGGGCTTGCGGGCGGCACCGAGATGCAGGACCGATCCGATCCGCACATCGGCTTCGGCGCCGAGCGTTTCGATATTCTTTTCCAGCGCCCGAACCGCATCGGGATCCTGCTCGACAAAGGTGCAGTGCGCCGCGCCGCGTGACAGCGCTTCCAGGCCCAGCGCGCCCGACCCGGAAAACAGGTCGAGTATCTGCAAATCCTCGAAGTCGCCCAGCCGGCTGGTCAGCATCGAGAACAGCCGCTCGCGCGTGCGGTCGGCGGTTGGGCGGGTGGTTTCGCCTTTGGGCGCGATGATCTTTCTGCCGCGCCAGTTTCCTGCAATTATGCGCATTTTATTCCGTTCGTCCTGAGCCTGTCAAAGGACCGTGCGCGCTGGCACCATGGGCTTTGACAGACCCGGCACGAACGGATCTGGTAAGGCGCCCCATCATTTCAGCGTCTTCCGGAACTGGACCAGGTCGTGCTGGCGCACCGCTTCAATCTCGCCCTTTTGCAGATCGCCGAGGACGAAGGGGCCATAGCGGGTACGGATCAGGCGGGAGACCTCGAGACCGAAATGTTCCAGCACCCGGCGGACTTCGCGATTCTTGCCTTCGGTCAGCGTGACTTCGATCCACTGGTTGCGGCCGGTGCGCCGTTCGAGATTGGCGGTGATCGGGCCATAATGCATGCCCTCGATGGTGATGCCGCGATAGAGTTCTTCGAGCTGGTTCTGGGTAATGTCGCCGAAGGTCCGCGCACGGTAGGACCGTTCAATGCCGTTTTTCGGCAATTCCATCTGCCGCTTGAACTCGCCATCGGTGGTCATCAGCAACAGGCCCTCGGTGTTCATGTCGAGCCGGCCGATCGGCATGATCCGCTCCATTTCGGGAAGCACGTCATAAATCGTCTTCTTGCCGGAAAAGTCGCGTTCCGCGGTCAGATAGCCATTGGGCTTGTGAAAGCGATAGAGCTTGGCCGGAGAAGGCTCCGCCACCGGCTTGCCGTCGACGGTGATGCCGGTCAGATTCTTGAGCAACAGCGAGGGATGTTCAACCGGTTCACCGTTCAGCTCGATCCGTCCCGCATCGATCATCCGCTCGATTTCGCGCCGTGACGCCACACCGGCGCGGGCAAGCAGCTTGGCAATGCGCTGCCCTTCGCGGACATCGCTTGCAGGCGCTTTGGCCGCCGCCGGAGCCTTTGCGCCACGGGTCGGTTTTGCGCGATAGATCTTGGCTGGTTTCTCTTCGGTCATGGGCCGGTTCCATGGCGGAAAAATGCGCTCGCTGCAATCTGTAACCTCTGGTGTCACGGGCGCGAACAGATATTGTCACCCATCTGGAGCTAAAAATGCAGAAAATTGTCATCGCTGTGCTGTTGGCGACACTGGCCTTCGCCGGTGCGGCCGCCACACAATCGCTGCCCGTCTCTGCAGCCAGCGCGGTTCGGGTGACGGATGATCGCGCAGGATCCAATCCGGTGGTCATCGAGCTGTTCACCAGCCAGGGATGCTCGTCCTGTCCCCCCGCAGATTTGCTGGCCAGACGGCTGGCCAAAGACGGCTCCCTGCTGGTGATCACGCGACCGGTCACCTATTGGGACCGGCTCGGCTGGAAGGACACGCTGGCGCGCGAGGACAATACGCGCTTGCAGCGGGCCTATGCTTCAAAGGGCAAGGAAGGATCGGGCGTCTACACGCCGCAGATGATTGTTAACGGCGGCGGTGGCGCAATCGGTTCGCGGGAAAATGACATCCGCTCGCTGGTCCGGCGCGCCGACCGCAGCGGCCCGCGGATCAGCGCTGCCACCGACAGCGAGGGCCGGATGACGGTTACGATCAGCGGCAAGTCAGCCTATATGGCCGGCGTATCGCTGATCGCGCTCAGTTCCTCGGAAACGGTGCGGATCGGTAATGGAGAAAATGGTGGCCGGACGATGCATTATGTCAATGTGGTGAAGGCGGAGCGAAAGCTGGGCAGCTGGCGCGGCAAGCCGGCGCGCTTTGCCCTGACGCCCGCTGATCTGGCCGTCAACGGCGCCGACAAATATGCGATTGTTGTACAGCGCCCGGGGGCGGGGCCGATTGTCGCGGCCAAGTTGCTCGATATCTGATCGGCAGCAAAATCAAGCTGGCATTCAGGTGAATAGGCGCTAATGATTCCCCGAGTTCGAGGGAGATTATGGCGTGAGTGAGCAGGCAGCAGTATCGGGATGGCGCGGATATCTTCCGGCGGGAGTCCGGCCCTATAGTGAAGCGGCTCCTTTGGCGGCTTTGTTCCTCGGAGTGTCCTCGGCCCTGCCGCTGACCATGATCGCGGCGACCTTGACCACGCGTCTCGCCCAGGCGGGAATCGAGAAATCGACCGTCACCGCCTTCGCGCTGACCTTTCTCGCCTATAATTTCAAATGGCTGTGGGCGCCGATCATCGATGTCGTCAAATTGCCGATTATCGGTCGCGTCGGACAAAGACTGTCCTGGCTTATCGTGACTGCGGTCTTGGCGATGCTGTCGATCATCTATCTCGGATCGCTCGATCCGTCTCGGGACATCGCCGCTGTCGCGGTTGCCGCGATCATGGTCGGCATAGCGGGCGCGACATTTGACGTGGTGATCGATGCCTATCGGATCGAATTGCTCGAGCCCGAACAGCTGGGTGTCGGCTCCGGCATGTCGCAATATGGATGGCGCATCGGCGCGGCCACGGCCGGCGCGGTGGCGCTGGTGGTCGCGGCGCGGACCAACTGGTCGATTGCTTATTATGTCTGTTCGCTCTTCGCCCTGTTCGCCGTCATCGTCGGCCTGATCATGCGCGAACCGAGCCGCCGGCAGGAACCGATGGCGCTGAAAGGCCCGCTGGAAGCAGCAAAAGCCTACGTCAGTCCGCTGGTTGAATTTTTCAAACGGTCCGGCGCGCTGCTCGTCCTGTTGTTCGTCCTGGTTCACAAGATCGGCGATACTCTGGCCAATCTGACCTTCCGGCTGTTGTTCGAAGATCTGGGTTTCACCAATGACGAGATCGCCTTTTATGATGTCAGCCTAGGTTTTTTCGCCTTTCTGATCGGTATTTTCATCGGTGGTATCGTCTATTCGCGCCTGGGCATGAAAAAGGCGGTGATGCTGAGCCTGATCCTGATGGCGATCAGCAATCTGTCCTTTGCCGCGCTCGCCGCTGCTGGTCACAGCAACTGGGGCATGGCCGGAGCGATTGGCTTCGAGAATTTCGCCAGCGGTGTCGGCGGCGTCGCGGTGGTCGCCTATCTCTCGGCGCTGTGCAATCTGCAGTTTACCGGGACGCAATTTGCGCTGCTTTCGGCGGCGGCCAGTATCTTGGGTCGGTTCCTGACCGGAACGACGGCGGGTTCGCTGATCGAGGGCATGGGCTATGTGAACTTCTATCTTCTGACCACCGTGGCCGCCTTGCCCGGCGTTATCATGTTCTGGCTGATGATCCGCTATGGTCTGGTTGACCGGTCGCTGGGCACGGCGGGATCGGTACATGCCGAGGATACGGAAGCAAGCGCGCCGTCCTGATTAGGCGTCAAGCTTGATTGGGCGGCACTGCGGTCAACGCCGGAGGCGGGTCTGTATCCGCCAGGATATTGCAGGGATAGCAGCATTGTGACCGTTCTCGGCCCCGGCCTGCGCCGGGGCACGTTTACCGACAAACTCGGTGGCGATTAATCCGGGACCTGCTGGTTCGCTCTTAACACTTCGCCCGCCAGATAGAGCGAGCCGGCGATCAGCACCGTCTTTCCGGCGCCAAGGGACAGGGACTGCAGCGCGGCTGCGATATCGCCTGCTTCGGTCATGGGCGCAGCCGCGTCAGGATAGTCGTCCAGCGCGTGCGATTCATGACCGGGGACGGGGATCACCGTCACGCTGGCCAGTTTTTCGTGCAGCGGCGCGATGATCGCGTCCGGGTCCTTGTTGGACAGCATGCCGATGACCAGATCGATTGATCCCGCTTCATAGTCGGCAAAATATTTGGCGAGGGCCAGGCCGGCGCTGACATTATGGCCGCCGTCGACCCAGACCTCGGCGTCGCTTGGCAGCAAATGGGTAATGGGTCCGGCGATCAGGAAATGCATCCGTCCCGGCCATTGCGCCCAGCCCATGGCCGCCTTGAGCGCGGCGTCGGAAATGGAGAGCTTGTCCTGATGGCGCAGCATCGCGATGGCGAGCGCGGCATTGTCCGCCTGATGGGCGCCGACCAGCGCGGGCAGGGGCAGGTTGAGTTTTCCGGCGGCGTCTTTGTAATGGAGCTGGCCTTCGTAAATCGCCGCATCCCATTCCTCGCCGCGGGGAAAATGCTGCGCCCCCACATCTGCAGCATGATCGGCGATGGCGTGCAGCATTTCCGCAGCATATTTCTGCGTGAGCAAAGGCGCGTTCTTCTTCGCAATGCCCGCCTTTTCCCATGCGATGCGGGTCATCGGATCGTCCGGCGTGTCCTCTTCGGGACTGAGCAGAAAACCTTCATGATCGATGCCGAGCGCCGCTATGCCGGTGGCAACTGGGTCGGTGATGACATTGGTGGCGTCGAGCCGGCCGCCGAGACCGACTTCCAGGATGCAGGCATCGGCGGGTGTCTCGGCAAAGGCGAGAAAGGCGGCGGCGGTGGTCGCCTCGAAGAAGCTCGGGTTGATATCCTCGCTGCTGTCGAGCACCCGGTCGAGCAGGGTGGCGAGGGTGTCATCCTCGATCAGCTTGCCCGCCAGCCGGATCCGTTCGTTGAAGCGGACCAGATGCGGGCTGGTATAGACATGGGCCTTCAGCCCTTCCGCCTCGATGGCCGCGCGCAGGAAAGCGCAGGTCGATCCCTTGCCATTGGTGCCAGCGACGTGGAAGACGGGCGGCAGTTTTTCATGGGGATTGCCGAGACGGTTCAGGACTTCGCTGATCCGTTCCAGCCCCAATATATCGCGACCGGGGGACAGCATTTCCAGCCGGTCGAGCTGTTTCTGGACCGCGGGGGAATCGGAACGGGCGCCGTCTGCCATCTACTCCCCTCCCGCTCGCGGGAGGGGCCGGGGGTGGGCCCGAATATTTGGATAAGCTGCCATGGTCATGGAGGATGCTCCCACCCCTAACCCCTCCCGCGAGCAGGAAGGGGGAGTTAGGCCGCGTCTTTCCATGCCATCAGATAGCCCATAACATGGGCCAGCTTCTCGCGCAGTTCCTTGCGGTGTACCACCATGTCGACCATGCCGTGCTCGAGCAGATATTCCGCGGTCTGGAACCCCTCGGGCAGTTTCTCGCGGATAGTATTTTCGATCACCCGCTGACCGGCAAAGCCGATCATCGCGCCGGGTTCGGAGATATGGACATCGCCAAGCATCGCATAGCTGGCGGTGACGCCGCCGGTGGTCGGATCGGTCAGCACGACGATGAACGGGATACCCGCCTCGCGCAGCATCGAGATTGCCACCGTTGTCTTGGGCATCTGCATCAGCGACAAAATGCCTTCCTGCATCCGCGCGCCGCCAGCAGCGGTGAAGATGATATAGGGGCACTGGTCCTTCAGCGCCCGCTTGGCGCCGTCGACAAAGGCCTGACCCACAGCCAGCCCCATCGAGCCTCCCATGAACGAGAAATCCTGAACACCGACGACGCAGGGGATCGACTCGATCGTTCCCTTGACATTGATCAGTGCATCCTGTTCGCCGGTCTTGGCGCGGGCCTCTTTCAGCCGGTCGGTATATTTCTTCTGGTCCTTGAATTTCAGCGGGTCTTCCTGGACCTTCGCCCAGGGAATCAGCTTCCAGCTATCCTCATCCATGATCTGGGCGAAGCGGACCATCGGCCCGATACGGCCGTGATGGTCGCATTTCGGGCAGATATACATATTGTCCTGATATTCCTTGAGAAACACCATCGCTTCGCATTTCTTGCACTTGTGCCAGAGATTGTCGGGCGTTTCCTTCTTGGTGATCGACGCGATCTTTTTGCGGACATTGCTTAGCCAGGACATGATTTACCCTTATCTTCTGTTCCGTTCGTCTCGAGCGTAGTCGAGAGACTTTTTGTACGCAGGCATCTCGACTTCGCTCGATGCGAACGGTTTTTCAAATTCACCCGTGTCTAGCCACTCTGATAGCATCGGAAAGCGACTTTACATAGTCCCTGACATGGGGCGCGGCATCCTTGCCATATTCGCCGACAATCTCGACAATCGCCGAGCCGACGACGACGCCATCCGCGACGCGGGCGATATCGGCGGCCTGTTCGGGCGTACGCACGCCAAAGCCGACGGCGACCGGCAGATCGGTGCCCGCTTTCAGCCGGGCGACCGCTTCCTCGATGCTGGCCTGGGCCGCCTGTTGCTGGCCGGTGATTCCGGCGACGGATACATAGTACAGAAAGCCGCTGGCATTGCTCAATATCTGTGGCAGGCGCTCCGCATCGGTGGTCGGGGTGGCAAGGCGGATCACCGCAACATCCTTGGCGCGCAGCGCGTCCCCAAGGCTTTCGTCTTCCTCGACCGGAATATCAACGCAGATCACCGCATCGACACCGGCATCGACGCAGGCATTGGCGAACCACTCGGAGCCCCGGATGGTCATCGGATTGGCATAGCCCATCAGCACCAGCGGCGTGTCCGGGTGACGCTGACGAAATTCCCTCGCCATGTTGAAGATGTTTGCGGTCGTGGTGCCCGCTGCAAGGCTACGGATATCCGCTTCCTGGATCGAGGGACCATCGGCCATCGGATCGGTGAACGGCATGCCGAGTTCGATGATATCTGCGCCACCTTCGACCAGCGCATCGAGAATGGCACCGGTATCGGCAGGGGTCGGATCGCCAGCGGTGACAAAGGTGACCAGGGCCGCGCGGTCGGCGGGGAAGGATGAGGAGAGGCGATCAGTCATGATTATCCCTAACGACGTTCCAAATTCCGTATAAAGCAAGCGCTATAGAAAGTGCGGTTGCTGAAACATAATCTCCAAAATCTAGGAGATCGTCATAATCTTGAGCCCAGTGGGCAGCAGCTCTTACCAAGAGATGGATTGAAGTAAAGCCGAGTAGAAAAACTCCAACACCCGTCCAGCGAACTTTAATGTCCCCCTGATCCGTTATCCGATGGAAATGAATCCATTTCACTAGTCTTTTCAAATCTCGGTCCCCAGCGCCTCGGCGACGGTAAAAATATCCTTGTCGCCACGTCCGCAAAGGTTCGCCAATATGATCTGGTCCCGATCCATCTTCACCGCTTCGCGCACCACCGCTGCAATCGCATGGCTCGGTTCGAGCGCGGGAATGATGCCTTCGGTGCGGCAGAGCAGCTGGAAGGCGTCGAGGGCTTCGGTGTCGGTGGCGCTGTCATAGTCGACGCGGCCGGATTCCTTCAGCCAGCTATGCTCGGGACCAATGCCGGGATAGTCGAGGCCGGCACTGATCGAATGGGCCTCGGTGATCTGGCCGTCCTCGTCCTGCAACAGATAGGTCTTGTTGCCGTGGAGGATGCCCGGACCGCCGCCCGCGAGGCTTGCGGCATGTTCTTTGTCGAGGCCATGGCCCGCCGCCTCGATGCCGAGCATCTTGACGTCCGGATCATCGAGAAACGGGTGGAACAGGCCGATGGCGTTGGAGCCGCCGCCGATTGCCGCGACCAGCATATCGGGCAGGCGTCCGGTGCGGTCGAGCATTTGGGCGCGGGCTTCTTTGCCGATCACGCTCTGGAAATCGCGGACCAGTTCGGGATAGGGATGGGGGCCGGCGGCGGTGCCGATGATGTAGAATGTGTCGTGGACATTGGCGACCCAGTCGCGTAGCGCCTCGTTCATCGCGTCTTTCAGCGTCGCCGCGCCGCTGGTCACAGGGACCACTTCCGCGCCGAGCAATTTCATCCGGAACAGATTGGGTTTCTGCCGCGCAACATCGGTCGCGCCCATGAAAATGGTGCAGGGCAGGCCGAAGCGGGCGCAGACGGTTGCCGTCGCCACGCCATGCTGGCCGGCGCCGGTTTCGGCGATGATCCGCGTCTTGCCCATACGCATGGCGAGCAAAATCTGGCCGACGCAATTGTTGATCTTGTGCGCGCCGGTGTGGTTGAGTTCGTCGCGCTTGAACCAGATTTGCGCGCCTTTGCCCTCGGGCGCATCCTTGCGGACTTCCTCGGTCAGGCTTTCGGCATAATAGAGCGGCGAGGGGCGACCGACATAATTTTGCAGCAGGTCGTTGAACTCTTCCTCGAACGCCGGGTCGGCCTGCGCCGCGCGATACTGTTTTTCCAGATCGAGGATCAGCGGCATCAGTGTTTCGGCGACATAGCGTCCGCCAAATTCGCCGAAATGGCCGCGGTCATCCGGCATGTTGCGGAAGCTGTTGGGGGGTGTGTCGTTCATGGGTTCGATATTTCCGTTCGCATCGAGCGAAGTCGAGATGCATCTGCGGGTGGTCTGTGTCTCGACTGCGCTCGACACGAACGGATGCTATCCGGCTTCGTCATAGTCCCGCACCGCTTGGCAAAAGGCGGCGATTCTGTCCACCTGTTTGACGCCGGGCGCGGATTCGACGCCGGAGGATACGTCGACCAGCGGGGCACGGGTGGCCTGCAGCGCCTCGGCCACATTGTGGGGATCAAGGCCGCCGGCGAGGCCCCAGTCTATCTTGTGCTTGTGATCGGCGAGCAGGGACCAGTCGAACGAGGTGCCGGTGCCGCCGGGCAGCGCCTTGGCCGGTGCGTCGAACAAAAGCCGGTCGGCAGCGCCGACATAGCGGCTGGATTTCGCCAGCGTCGGCTTGTCCTTCACGCCCAGCGCCTTCCAGATTTCGAGACCGCTGTTGTCGGCCACCAGCTTCAGCCATTCTGGCGTTTCGCTGCCGTGGAACTGGATCACATCCGGTTTGACCACGCTGATTGCCATACCGGTGGCCTTGGGTTCGGCGTTGACGAGCAGCAGCACCGTTTTGACTCGCTGTGCCGCATAGTTGCGCAATGCGGCGGCCCGTTCGAGCGACACATGGCGCGGGCTTTTCTCGAAATGGACGAAGCCGATATAGTCGGCACCCGCTTCGACGGCGGCGTCAATGGCGGCTTCGGAGGAGAGGCCGCAGATCTTGATTTGGGTTTTCATGGGAGGGGTCATTAGCGAGGCAAAATATATTCGTCATTAGCGAGGCAAAAAAATATGTTCGTCATCCTGAACTTGTTTCAGGATCTCTTGAGATTATGCATTGCCGGTGGGGGTCCTGAAACCAGTTCAGGATGACGATGAATATTGATGACGATGAAATATTAAAGCGTCGCCTCGATCGCCCGCGCCGCCGCATTGGGGTCTTCCGCTCCGGTGATCGGCCGGCCAATGACCAGCACGCTCGCGCCATTGTCGCGCGCCTGCCTCGGCGTCACCGCGCGTTTCTGGTCGCCCATCGCGCCGCCCTTGGGACGCAGGCCGGGAACGACGAAAAAGCCGTCTTTCCAGATCCTGTGTGCGGCCTCGACTTCGTTGCCGGAGCAGACAATGCCATCGAGGCCCGCTTCGCGGGCCAGTCCCGCCAGCCGCTCAACCTGGTCATGCGGGGTGCCGGTATAGCCGATCTGCGTCATATCATTCCCGTCCAGCGAGGTCAGCAACGTGACGCCGACCACCTTGGTATGCTCGTTCGCCGCCGCCTTGGCGTCCTCCATCATGGCGCGTCCGCCGGAGGCGTGAATGGTCACGATTGCCGGTTCGAGTACATTGATTGCCTGCATCGCCTTGGCGACGGTATTGGGAATGTCGTGCAGCTTGAGATCGAGAAAGATCGGCAGGTCGAGCTTCTGGATTTCGTGCACACCATGGTGGCCGTGGGCGCAGAAAAATTCGAGACCGAGTTTCAGGCCGCCGACATGGCCCTTGACCGACTGGGCAATCGCGATGGCCCGGTCGAGGTCGGGTGTGTCGATTGCGACGAAAATCGGGTTGGTCATGCGCCGGGCGCTTTCTTGTTATCAATGGATGAGATTGCCGGAGCGGGTTCGGCAGCGGGTGTTGGCGTCGGGGCCGCGGTGGTGGCTGGGGTTGGAGCAGGGGCTGGTGTCCGGCTGACAGCGGATGCTTGAGCGGTGGTGGGTCTTGCGGCTTCTTCCAGCGTCTTGATCCGGCGGGAGAGCCGCCATTTGGAACCTCTCAGCAGCAGCCATGTCGGCAGAAAACCGAGCAGGAAAGCGCCGACGACAAAAGTCGAAACCCGAGCTTCGACAACCGCCGCACCCAGATCCAGCGAAGCGCGCGCCTCGTTGGTCCACCAGAAGATGAACGTCGCCACCAGCAGGAGGACCCAGAAGAGGATTTTGATGAATTGCATGCCGCACCCTTTATGCCGTGTTCGAGCCTATCCTAGTCCTAAAAAAGGCCAGTGGCCAGATGCTATGCAACCGTCGCGGAAAAGACCCTATTCTCCGAAAACCCGGGCAAAAATCGTATCAACATGCTTGAAATGATAATCGAGGTTGAACCGTTCCTCCAGTTCAGCGTCCGACAGTTTGGCGGTAACGTCCGGATCGGCCTTGAGCAGATCGAGCAGCGCGATTTCGCCGTCCGATTCCCAGACTTTCATCGCGTTGCGCTGGACAATCCGATAGCTGTCCTCGCGGCTGATGCCCGCCTGGGTGAGGGCGAGCAACACGCGCTGCGAATGGACCAGGCCGCCCATGCGATCGAGATTTTTCTGCATCCGCTCGGGATAGATCAGCAGCTTTTCAATAACACCGGTCAGCCGTCCGAGGGCAAAGTCCAGCGTGATCGTCGCGTCGGGGCCGATCATCCGTTCGACCGAGCTGTGCGAAATATCGCGCTCGTGCCAGAGCGCGACATTTTCCATCGCTGGCAGGGCGTAGCTGCGGACCATACGGGCGAGACCGGTCAGGTTTTCGGTCAGGATCGGGTTGCGCTTGTGCGGCATCGCGCTTGAACCCTTCTGGCCCGGCGAGAAATATTCTTCGGCTTCGAGCACTTCGGTGCGCTGCAGATGGCGGACTTCGACAGCGAGTCGTTCAACCGAAGAGGCGATCACGCCCAGTGTCGCGAAATATTGGGCGTGGCGGTCGCGTGGAATGACCTGGGTGGAAACGGGCTCGACTTCGAGGCCCAGCTTCTCCGCCACATGTTCTTCGACCTTGGGGTCGATATTGGCAAAGGTGCCGACCGCGCCGGAAATGGCGCAGGTGGCGATTTCCTTGCGCGCAGCAACCAGCCGTTCGCGGTTGCGCTCGAATTCGGCATAAGCCTGCGCCAGTTTCAGACCGAAGGTCACCGGCTCACCGTGAATACCGTGGCTACGGCCGATGGTCGGGGTGAACTTATGCTCGTAGGCGCGCTTCTTGATCGCGGCGAGCAATGCGTCGATATCGGCGAGCAGTATATCCGAGGCGCGCGCCAGCTGCACCGCGAGACAGGTGTCGAGAACATCGCTGGAAGTCATGCCCTGATGCATGAAGCGCGCTTCTTCGCCAACATTTTCCGCAACATTGGTCAGGAAGGCGATGACATCATGCTTCACTTCGCGTTCGATCTCGTCGATCCGCGCAACGTCGAACTTCCCCTTGGCCCAGATCGCTTCGGCCGCTTCCTTGGGCACCACGCCCAGTTCGGCGAGCGCGTCGGTTGCGTGCGCTTCAATCTCGAACCAGATCTGGAATTTCGATTCGGGTTCCCAGAGGGTAACCATTTCGGGGCGGGAATAGCGTGGAATCATTTTTGGTCCTTGGGCAAAGAGGATGATTGCGGCAATGAATTGCCTTGATTTGCGGCCCCGCTAGCACCTACGAATTGAGTCGGCAATGCAGCCGCGGAAACAGGGAGAATAAAATGCGTCTGGCTATACTCACCGGCGGCGGTGATGTCCCGGGGCTCAATCCCTGTATCCAGTCGATTGCGACTTCGGCCTGGCAGCGTGGCTGGGACGTGGTCGGTCTGCGGCGCGGCTGGGAAGGGGTGCTGGAAATCGACCCGGCCGATCCCTGGGCCAATGAAAACAGCGTGATGATGCTCGACAAGGAGCGGGTGCGCGGCATCGACCGGCAGGGCGGCACGATATTGCACAGTTCCCGCTGTGATCCGCGGGTGACCGACCAGGGCGACCAGACACAAAAGGTGCTCGATATTCTCGATGCTCTCGCGGTCGATGTCCTGATCACCATGGGGGGAGACGGGACGCTGCGTTTCTCGGCCTATCTGTCGAGCCTCGGTCGCAATGTCATTTCGGTGCCCAAGACGATGGACAATGATGTCTATGGCACCGACTATTGCATCGGTTTCTCGACCGCTGTCACCCGTTCGGTGCAGGCAATCAACTCGCTGCGCACCACGGCGGCGAGCCATGAGCGGATTGCGGTCATAGAATTATTCGGTCGCCGGTCGGGCGAGACGGCGCTGTTGTCCGGCTTCCTCTCGCAGGCCGACCGGACCGTGATTGCCGAGGTGCCGGCGGACATGGATGTGCTGCTGCCGCTGTTGCTCGGTGACAAGGAGGCCAATCCGGAATCCTATGCGATCTGTCTGGTATCCGAAGGAGCCAGGCTGTCCGGCGCGACGGAATTTGCCGACGAGATCAACAAGTCGAACACCAGTCGCACCGGCCTCAATATCGGCACCCAGCTGGCGCGGGAAATCGAGGCGCGCAGCGACGAGCGCACGATCGTGCAGGAACTGGCCTATCTGATGCGGGCAGGGGAGCCGGACGCGATGGACCGGATGGTCGGCTTTGCCTTTGGCGCGCTGGCGGTGCAGCTGATCGAGCAGGACCGGATGGCCAATATGGTCTGCCTGACCGACGGCAATTACGATGTCGTGCCGATCGGAACGCTGCTGGAAGATAGCAAGGGCGTCAATGTGTCGGGCCTCTATGACGCAAATCTGTATCGCCCCAACCTGATCCAGGTCGAGGGCATGCCAATGTTCCTTTATTGAAGGCCTTCCTATATAGACGAGGGGGCCCGCTATCTATCGGCGACGGTGTCGGTCCAAGGGCTGATACCGGCGACCCGCTGTCATCGATAGTCTGGCCCGGACCAACTTAACTTTAACAGGATCAGCATGATGAGCATTTCATCCGAACGCGTCGCAATCATCACGGGCGCGTCCCGCGGCATTGGCGCTTCCATAGCCCGCCGTTTGGCAAGCGATGGTATGGCAGTTGTCGTAAACTATGCCGGCAGCGAAAAAGCCGCGGCCGAACTGGTCGACGAAATCGTAAACGCAGGGGGACGCGCGATCTCTGCGCAGGCGGATGTCGCCGATCCGCGGGCTGTCAGAAATCTTTTCGATACCGCCGAGGCGGAATTTGGCGGTGTCGATGTGCTGGTGAACAACGCCGGCATCATGAAGCTCGCGCCGGTCGCGCAAGTCGATGACGCAGATTTCGACGAAATGATGGCGGTCAATCTCAAGGGCACGTTCAACGGGCTCCGGGAGGCTGCGAAGCGGCTGCGAGATGGTGGTCGTATTGTAAATATTTCTACCAGCGTCGTCGGATTATATCTGCCGGCTTATGGGGTGTATGCGGCGACCAAGGCGGCAGTGGAGGCTCTGACGCATATTCTGGCGAAGGAGCTTGGACCCCGGTCGATTACGGTCAATTCCGTGGCACCGGGGCCAGTCGCGACCGAGCTGTTTCTCGAAGGCAAGGCCCCGGCAATGATTGAGCGGCTCGAGCAGATGATTCCGCTTGGTCGGCTGGGTGAAGTCGATGACATTGCCCGCGCCGTTTCCGTGCTGGTCGGGCCGGACGGCGGCTGGATCAATGGCCAGATAGTGCGCGTCAACGGGGGCGTGATCTAAGCGGCCGTCAAATCAGTCCTTTCGAACGGAAGGATGTGTGGCCGTCCCGGCCGATGATGATATGGTCATGAACGGCAATGCCCAATGTCGCCCCGGCGGCGCAAATGTCGCGGGTGATCGCAATATCCTGCCGGCTGGGGGTACTGTCGCCGCTGGGATGATTATGCACCAATATGATCGCGGCTGATCCCAGATCCAGCGCGCGCTTGATGACTTCTCTTGTATAGATGGCCGCCTGATCAATCGATCCCTCGCTGACCAGTTCGTCCCGGATCAGCCGGTTCTTGCTATCGAGGTGCAGGACCCGCACCCGCTCATGGGCAAGATGCGCCATATCGGCGCGCAGATAGTCGAGCAAGGCCTGCCAACTCGACAGGATCGGCCGGGTCCGCACCGGCTCGGAAAGCAGGCGCAAAGCCGCCACCTGCACGATTTTCAGCGCGGCCACGCTGGTTTCACCCATGCCGGGCAACTTCTGTAGCGCATCGGCGTCGGTGACCAGCAAACGGGAAAAGCCGCCGAACTCGCCGATCAACTGCTTCGCCAGTGGTTTCGTGTCCCGGCGCGGGATGGCCAGCGCGAGCAGATATTCGACCAGTTCATGATCGTGCAGCCCGCTGCCCTGACCGGTCAGGATGCGGTGGCGCAGCCGCGAGCGATGTCCGCTGCTCTTCCCAGGTGCGTCTGACGGCGATGGATGTCCAATAGTCATGGGTTCTTCGTTAGCAGAACAAATCGGGAACTTCGCGGATAAGCGGAGAAAAGACCGAAAATGTCCAATTTTCTGCAGGGCCAGAAAAACCGCGCTGGGCAACACTTGTACATTGCAACTTAAGGCAGACTTCTGCATTTCATCTGCGATGGAAGAAGAAATCGCCAATGACCCCGTCGGTCGCCTGTCCCGGTTTCGACTGTTCGGCGGGATATTGCTTGTTCTGCTTCTGCTCGGCCTGATTGTCCTGTGGATCAGCCGTACGACGCTGGCCGACAATTTCGTCCAATCGCAGCTGGACCAGATGGATGTAGCGGCCAGCTACGAGATTGACGACATAGGGCTCCGCAAGCAGGTCATTCGCAATCTGGTAATCGGGGATCCGGAACGACCGGATCTGACGGCCGAGCTGGTCGAGGTCGGCAACAGCCTGTCGCTGGGCGGGGTCGGGATCAACTGGGTCCGTGCGAGCGGCGTAAAGCTTTACGGGCGCGTGGAAGAAGGCAAGCTCAGCTTTGGCGAGCTCGACAAATTCTCCGATCCGGAAGATGACAGTCCGCTGGCGCTGCCGGATATGTGGATGGGCCTGGACGATGCAAAATTGCGGATCGACAGCGAATATGGGGCGATCGGCCTGGCGCTTAACGGGCAGGGCGAATTGCACAACGGCTTCAGCGGCGAAATTGCTGCCATTGCCAGCCAGCTGAATGCCGGCGGTTGCGCCTTGCAGAAACCGACGTTTTTTGGCGAAATCGCGATCCGGGATAAAAAACCCCGTCTGGAAGGGCCGCTGCGACTGCCCGCCTTCACCTGCGACAGTCTTGATCTGGGCGCCGAGGATTTTGCCGCACGGATTGCGATCGATCTTGGTGCCGATCTGGCGAGCTGGACGGGTAATATAGGCCTGATCGGCGGGCCGCTTCGCTATGCCGGCTACAGCAGTCAGGAAATCAGGGCCACTCTCGATCTGGCCGGCGACTTGCAGCAGAGCAGCGGCGCGGTCGATCTGACCGCAAGCGGACTGCAATCCCCTTATGGCAAAGCCAATATTTCGCAGATCAAAGGGCCGTTCACTCTGGGCTATGGCAGTGCCCCGATGACTGCGCGTTTTTCCGGCCAGCCCGAGATCCGCGGTGTGCAAGTATCACAACGCTATTTGCGCCAGACCGCCAGCCTCTCCGCCTCTTTTGCCGGGACGCCACTCGGTCCGATCGCCAGCCGGTTATCGCATGCGGTCCAGCGCGCCGGAAGCCGCTTTGACCTGTCGAGTGATATAGAGTTTTCCCGCACCGCCGAGCGGACAACCTTATCTTTTGATGCCGCAGCAGCCCGCTCGCGCTCCGGTGCTTCGATAAGCCTGAGCGACCCCTTGCTGCTGGTCTTTACCGACAAGAATATCCGGATGCTGGCCGACGGTCCGGTCCGGCTGGCCGGTGGCGGCTTTCCCAGCACCAGACTGCAACTTGACGACGGCAGCCTGTCACGGGGCTTTTCCGGAGCGCTGGCAATGGCCAATTATCAAGTCGGTTCGGCCCAGCTGAAAATCCCGGTCATGACCTTTTCACCGACGCGTCAGGGTGGGACCAGTATAGACGGGCGGATCATCCTGACCGGGCCGCTCGGCGATGGCCAGCTGACCGGACTGCAGATACCGGTCAGTGGCAATATCGGTCGTAACGGCGATTTCGCTCTGTTCCGTCGCTGCGTCGACTTGCAGTTTGCCAGCCTGCGCACGGCAGCGCTGACCGCCGGTCCAACCAGCGCACGCCTGTGTCCGCAGGGCAGCGCCATCGTCACCGGCAACGGAACGGGCGTGAATATTGCGGCCAGTGCCCCGTCGCTCAAACTGGACGGTGCGGTCGGCAGCACGCCGCTTGCCATTACGAGCGGTGCGCTCGGCTTTTCCCTTGCAAATGGTCTGACAGCGCGAAATGTCGGCGTCCGCCTGGGCACGGCGGAAAGCATGACCCGGCTCGACATGGCAGTGCTGAACGCCGCCTTCGGCAGTGCGATCAACGGACGGATAGAAGGGGCCTCTGGCAAGGTCGCCAATGTGCCCTTGCTGATGGAAAAAATAGAGGGCGACTGGCGCTATGAGAATGGCGCATTTCTGGCCGATGCCAGCCTGCTCGTCCGTGACGAGCAGCCGGTGGAACGTTTCCGGCCCCTGATCAGCAACGATGTGAAACTCGGTTTTGACGGCAATGATCTTACCGCAACCGGTCTGCTCCGCGAACCGGAAAGCCTGGCGTCCGTGGCGACCATTGATATTGCCCATGGTCTGGATGACAGCGAGGGCAGGGCGTTGATCGACGTCCAGTCGCTAATCTTCAACGACCGGTTGCAGCCCGAACAGCTGACGCCGCTGACTCTGGGCGTTATCGCCAATGTTCAGGGAGAAATATCGGGCACTGGCCGGATCGACTGGGATGCCTCTGAGAACGGGATCAAGAGCACGGGAAGCTTCCGTTCGCACGGCCTCAATCTGGCGGCCGCTTTCGGACCGGTGACCGGCCTTGCCGGAGAGATAGAATTTTCCGATCTGCTGGGGCTGGAAACCAGACCGGGGCAGGTTGTGACCCTGTCCGAAGTCAACCCCGGCGTAGCGGTGTTCAATGGCCAGATCCGCTACCGGTTGCTTCCCGATTTCAAATTGCAGGTGGAAGCTGGCGAATGGCCGTTCGCGGGCGGCAAGCTCTATCTCGAACCGACAATTCTGGATTTGAGCGAAGAGGCCGAGCGGCGGCTGCAATTCACTGTCGAGGGGGTTGATGCCGCCCAGTTCCTGACCCAGTTTGATTTTGAGAATATGACCGCGTCCGGTGTTTTTGACGGCAAGCTGCCAATGGTGTTCGATCAGGATGGGGGCCGGGTTGTCGGTGGCTATCTGGTGGCGCGCGAAGGCGGCGGTACGCTCGCCTATGTAGGAGAGTTGAGCTACGAAGACATGGGCACCATGGCCAATTTTGCCTTCAACGCGTTGAAGTCGATCCGATATCGCAACCTGACCATCGGAATGGACGGTGATATTGCCGGGGAAATCATTACCGAGGTGAAATTTGCCGGACTGCAGCAGGGCGAGGATGCCAGCCGCAATTTCATCACCAAACAGCTTGCGCGGATTCCGCTCGAGTTCAACGTTCGTATCCAGGCACCGTTCATGCAATTGATGAGCAGCGCAAAATCCTATTATGAGCCGGAGATACTGGTCGGCCAGAACCTGCCTGCCTTGCTGCGCGCGCAAGAAGCACGGGCAAAGGCGGCCGTGAAAGTTCTGGAAGAAGATGAATAGTCCATTCAGCCGAGGGAAAGCGAAGATGCTTTATCAGACAAGCCAATTGACGGATCGCACATATGGTGCGATTCATCATAATATGAGGAGCTTAACCACTGCCGGCCTGATTTTCGGGGCATTGATCGGGTTTTCCGGCTGCGTGCAGGTGACTGCGCCGGACAAACCGATCGTGATCAATCTGAATATCAATATAAAACAGGAAGTGGTCTATCGTCTCGACGGCGATGCGAAAGATCTAATCAACGAGGAAGCGGATATTTTCTAATGTTTGACTATATGAAGAAAAACAAGGCCTTGGCCGTAGTCGGCGGACTGGTTTTAACCGCAGCAGTGGCCGTACCGGCTATCGCCCAGCGCGATCCCGCTTATGCCGCGGCACGGGCATCGGGTGCTATCGGCGAAAAGCCTGACGGTTATCTCGGCTATGTGACGTCGCCGTCTCCGGCGATCAAGGCGTTGGTCGAGGATATCAATATCAAGCGCAAGGCGGCCTATACCCGCAAGGCGCAGGAAACCAATTCGACGGTTGAACAATTTGCTTTTACGTCGGGCTGTAACCTGATCATGCGGACGGCACCGGGCGAGAAATACCAGACGCCGGCCGGAACCTGGAACACACGCGATGCGAGCGACCCGGTCCGGGATCCGCGCTGCCCCTGAGCGCCCTTGCACCCACACGAAAATAAGAAGCGTGCCGATCAGATTGGTGCGCTTTTTTTCTTCACACTGGAAAATACTGTTGGGCAATAAAGGTTTTTGCCCCCAGGCCGATCAGTATCAATCCACCCAGCACCTCGGCCCATTGGCCGACCTTTGTACCTAGCTGTGCGCCGAGAAAGACCCCGGGATAGACGAGCAGCGAAGTAGTCAGTCCGATTAGAAGGCAGGCCAGCAGGATAGGCGCGCCAAAGCTTGGCAGGGTGATCCCGGCTACGGCCGCGTCGATACTGGTAGCAATCGCCATGACGAGCAATGGCCAGAGCGTCAGATCCTTGCTGGGGGCCTCCGGATCACGATCAAATCCTTCCCGGATCATCCGCAAACCCAATATCGCCAGTAGGACAAACGCAATCCAGTGAGCCACTGATTGCATGACAGCGGCAAATGCCATTCCCAACGTCCAGCCCAACAGGGGCATCACCGCTTGGGCAGAACCGAAAGCAAAGCTCATCCGCAAGGCGGTGGATCGGCTGGGGCGACTGGCTGCGCCCTGGGCGACGGCTGCAGCAAAGGCATCCATCGCCAGACCGAGTGACAGCAGAACAAGGGTTGCGAAAATCATAGTCGCCTCCTGAAGATTTTTGCTTGAAAGCTCAACAGTCCTGTCAGTTGATTGCGATCAGCCGGAGCAAGTAACAACGCGCTGGCCGTCATCGGTAGCGACGTGTCTTGGGAAGACACTGGCCCGGTCCCCGGTCTTTCGGCATTTCGCGACAGCGAGTGGATCGTCGCGTTATCATTTTGTGGGGATGCTGATGTGAATGATGATAGTCAGCCAGCTTCTCCTGATGAACGTCGAATTCTATCGCTTGAAAAGTCTCTGCAGGATCGTATCGAGGCTGTTCACCAACTGCTCGCATTTGCTCGGGTCCAGCGCGTCCGGATGGGGTCTAGCAAACCGGCCACTGTCATTGTCGAAATAGAGGCCGGAAGCGCCGGCAAATTCCTCGGACAAAGCCGCGCGCGCCAGAATATCGACACCGATCCCTATATCATTGCCCTTTGCCCCATAGGCAGCTCGCACCATTTTCGTGCCGAGAAACGAACCGGGGTTGACTGCCACGATCATCGGGCCGTCTGGCGCCAGTTCTTGGGCGAGGCTGTGCGACCACATGGTCAGCGCCAGTTTGCTCTGGCTATAGGCGGCGCTGTTGGACAGGCTCGCTTTGCCGGACAGTGCATCCGGATCCACCGGTGACTGCGCCGCCGACGACAGGTTCACCACCCGGGAGGACTTGTCCAGCAGGGGCAAAAGCCGCCTCGTCAGCAGATAGGGGGCGATGGTGTTGACCACGAAACGTATATCGAGGCCGTCCGCCGTGCGCCCGTCGGGAACCGCGAAGACCCCTGCATTGTTGATCAGAACATCAACCCGCTTGTGTCGCGTCGCCACCGCTGCCGCCAGGGCTTCGACTGCAGCCATATCGGAAAGGTCGGCAACATAGGTCTCGGTGACACCATGATCGGGCACAGCGTCGAGCACGGTTCTGGTAGCGACCAGCTTTTCTTCGCTACGCCCGTGCAGCAGGATATTGTGCCCTGCTGCGCTCAGCGCCTTGGCGGTTTCCAGCCCGATTCCGTCGGTTGCTCCGGTTATCAATATTGTCATGAGCATATGCGGTCCTTTCTCAATAGCGTACCAGGGTCCGGCTCTCGATGCTGGTGCGGGTTGATTTCGAAGTCCTGTCGTCGACGATATCCAGCGCGCTGTGCGCGATTGGTGCTAGTCCGCTATTGTCGTAAATATTGAATATGGCGACGTCATTTGGGGCCATGGCGGAAAAATAGATCCATTCGTGTTGATCGTTGGCTGCCAGACCCAGTATTGCGCCGGTGCGATCGGGATAGACCAGCCGGACCGGCAACCAGTCTCCGGACGAGACCGATCGCGGACGGACGAAGCCCAGCGGTGCGCTGGCCACCGGCTTGCCGATCGGGCGCCAGACATTGACGAAGCCGAAACGCCCGGTTTCCCATATTGCGGCTCTGGCATCGCCCAATATGTCGCGGAGCCGCTGATGGGCACCAGCCGCACTATAATCGCTATGCACGTTGCGCGACGGCCTGCGGGTCGAATCCGGATCGTCGATGCGTACCGTATGATCGAAAATGACGACCTCTTTTGCACCGATCTCGCGCGCCAGCAGCGCCTCCAGTTCCCGTTCATAATCATCGTGCCAACCGGCATTTTCTCCGAAGTCGAAAACCGCAGAGGGGCTGTGCCGGAAGGCCAGGCTGTCCTGCGCAAATATCGGCCGTATCCCGGAGCGCGCATCTTCGACCTCAACCTGTACCGGTTGAAGCTCGGGGCTATCCACCCGGCCGGCGGTACCGTCGGGGTCAATATAGACCGACAGGTCTTGCGGACCCGCGACATAATAGTTCACGATAGCGCGGGCGGTCATCAGCGGATGTCCTGTTCGTTGGCATCATCAAAGGTGGCGAAATTGACGTACGTCATATTCCCTCTCCCGATCCGGTTGATCGTTTCCGCTTCATTTAGTGGAGCACGATCGATCCGGTGGTGCGCAAATAGATGATGCATTCGCTGTCCGGGGAGCAGGTGATCTGATGGCCTGATGATCCTTCGGACCCGAAATAGCTGCCCTGAGGCAGAGTTTGGGCGACGCCGCTGTTGCTCAGGCTATGGCTGATCGCCCCCTGGATGACAACAGCGCGCAAGGGCGAGCCGTTGCCCCGGATTTCGCCGGAAAAACCGGCGGGCAGTTTCAGCAAGGTCCCGCTTAATGCCCCCGGCTGCGGGTTGCCCCAGAGAAACGCCATTTGGGGAGGGTTGCCGACTTTCGCGCTCTCCGGCAGCTCTAGCCAATCAATATCAGAGGCATCAAGCCAGACTAGGTTGGAGGGGGCGACGTTGATCGGCCGTTCGCCATTGTCAAAGGCTTCGTCGGCCGGTTTGACCAGATAGGGGCCGTCCTGGATCTCGATATAGGCGAGATTGCTGGAGCCTTTTGCCGCTGTAATATGGGATTCACCGGCCGGCTGGGTCCAGAAGGAGCCGGGGGGCAGCCACATATTGGCGGCGTCCGGATCGTCATTGTGCATCAGGCCCTCGATGACGAGACCGCGATAGGTGACATTGTGAATATGCGGCGGCGAGGCAAAGCCTTCTTCGAATTTTACCAGAAAACCGGATGCGCCCGGAGTGGTGCGATCACCCCAGAGGTTGCCGGCTCGCGGACTGGCATCGCCACGGGCGGCGTTAAGTGGTCCCCACCGGACATCGTCGGGCAGGACGATCTCGGCAGCCGGTGCTGCATCTGCGGCGGGGGCCGTATCTCGCGCAACCGCCGGTGGACAGGCCACCAGGGTCGCGGAGAGTGCGGTGGCGATCGAAGCAAGAGTCTTTTTCGTCATTATGCGGGTGTCCTTTGACTTTCGGTTTTCGATCGGCCGGGATCAGACTTCGGTCAGAATTTCGGAAAGCGGCAGACGCGATTTTGGCAGCTTGGCATTATAGTCCGCTTCTTCGTCGCTATAGCCCAGGGCGACCACAACGAGGCTGTTATAGCCTTGCTCACGCAGTCCGAATTCCTCGTCGAGGGTCCTGGTTTCGATGCCTTCCATCGGGGTTGCGTCAATGCCGAGCGTCGCGACACCGAGCAGGAACTGGCCGATGTTGAGATACACCTGCTTATCCATCCAGTGCTGGACGTCCTTCATATCCTGCTTGTGAAGATTGACGAACATGCTGCGGCCACCGTGCATCTGGGCGCGGAAGGTTTCGGGGTCGGCTTCGAACCGGCCGTCTTTTTCTTCCTGGTCGAGGACTTTAAACAGAAAATCTTCGTCGATCGCGAGGCGGCTGGCGAAGACGACGACATGCGATGCGTTGCGGATGGAGGGGCTGTTGAACGGATAGTGTGTGTCAGTCGCCTTGGCGACCCGGTTCTTGCCTTCCTCGGTTGATGCAAGAATGAACTTCCACGGCTGGGCATTGGTGCTCGACGGGCTGAAACGCAAGAGGTCGCGAATTTTGTCGACATTCTCCGGGGTGATTTTACGGTCCGGATCGAATACCTTAACGGTGTGCCGGTGCTTGGCATAAAAGGTGATGTCGTGAACGCCATTCAGTCCGTCCGGGTTGCGGTCGCCATTGGCCGGGATGATATTCTCGTCCTGCGATATGCTGTCGAACGTATCGGAAGAGGATGCCGGGGGTGTGGATGTCAAAGTCATGATAATAGCTCCTTTGTTGTTGGGCACGATCATAACAGTTTTGATTATTGGTGCTATCTTCCAATTATGAAATTCATTATTTTGTAATGCAAAATAATTGTTCAGATCAGGCCGCCGTAGCGCTGCCGGTTGGTCTCGATGATTCGCCGCTGCATGAAATCGAGGAAGGCTTTGACCCGCGCAGGCATAACCCGGCCCGGTGGACGCACGGCCCAGATATTGGGTTCCCGCGCAACCCGATAGTCTGGCAGCACATGGACGAGCCGGCCGGACCTGATATCGGGTCCGACATGCCAAAGTGCCGCCAGACCGATTCCGACGCCGGCGCGGACGAGCACGCTCATCGCTTCGCCATGGTTCACGGCCACCGGCCCTGTCGCCGTCACGTCGTGAATCTTGCCATCCGGACCGGTCAACTGCCAATGGCGCATATTGCCGAGCGGCAGGCAGGCATGATCTTCAAGATCTGCCGGTTTTTGAGGTCTTCCCGCGCGCTCCAGATAGGCTGGTGAGGCGACCAGCCATTCGGGATTGGCATCAATTTTCTGCGCGAGCAGAGAGGAAGGCGCCAGTTCGCCGATCCGGAAGGCCAGTTCATAGCCTTGCTCGACAATATCGATAACCGCATCTGTCAGATTGAGGTCGAGCGTAACATCGGGGTGCCGCTCGAGAAAATCCGAAAGAAACGGCACGATATGAGCGCGCCCGAATGTTGCCGATGCGGTGACCCGGAGCAGGCCGGATGCCGAATTGGTCGATTGGGAGAGCACCTGCCGAGCCTCTTCGGCGGCGTCGAGAATGCGTTTGGCATGATCGACGAACACCTCGCCGTCGGGGGTCAGCGATATCGAGCGCGTGGTCCGGTTCAGCAGCTTGACGCCAAGATCGGACTCGAGCGCCTGGATGCGCTGGGTGGCGTTGGTCGGCGAAAGATTGAACTCGGCACCGGCTTTGCCAATCGCCCCGAGCGCTGCCACACGCACGAACAGGTCGAGATTCTTCAGATCAAATGTCACATGTCGTCCCCGGCTGCTTGCATGGTGCCCGCGCTAGCATATAGCGCTGCGGGAAGGGCGAGAAAACAGGAGCAGGCCGTAAAAGCGACATTGTTCCGCCAATGATCTCCGGTACTGGCGGGAGAAGGGCGCGCTCCGGCAGGCGGCGAAACGCTGTTCAAAAGCCCGGCTGCAGCGGTTGAGCGGTATGGAATTTCAGTGTCGACCAGCCGAATATCCGGCCGCCAAAACAACCAAGTTTCTGCGTCGCAGCATTGCTGTTGACTTGGGCACGCTGCTTTCCTAAACGGACCGCGCCTTGGCGGGTCGGCCTGCTGTTGTTCAAGGCTCTTTTCGGCGCTATTTGGGGCTTTAAGGGGGTTGTAATGGCAGCAAGCGAATCTGATCGGGATCCCCTCGAAGAGGATGTGCGGGTTTCGTCGCTGGAAGAGCGACTGGAATTGGCACAGAATAGAGAGAGGATCAAAGCAGGGCACCGGAACAAAGGGCCAGACGAAAGTCAGCGGCTCGGCGCAAGGGTGCTAAGCTATCTGATCGGGGGCGTGGCCGCCGGTTTTCTTCTCGGGTGGCTTTTTGACACCTGGCTGGGAACGACGCCATTGTTCCTGTTGCTGTTCTTCCTTCTTGGAGCGGGCGTGGCATTCAGGAAGATTTATATGATTTCGAGCCAGCCGGTGGATGACATCGGTACGGCGTTACCAGATGATGACGATTGACGATCAGGGGTTATATTAGTGGCGACCGAAGGCAAAATTGATCCAATGCACCAATTTGAAGTGCAGCCCATCTTTGATGGCTTCACTCTGTTCGGTCAGCAGATTGATTTCACGAACAGCGCACTGTGGATGTTTGTCGTCCTCGTGTTGCTCTATGTTTTCATGATGGGCGGAATGAAGCGGGAACTGGTTCCCGGACGCTGGCAGGTCATGGTTGAAGGTGTGGTCGGCTTTATCGACAATATCATCGCCAACAGCATCGGTCCCAACGGCAAGAAATATACGCCTTGGGTGTTCACCCTGTTCATGTTCATCCTGTTTTCCAACCTTCTCGGCATGATGCCGTTCGGGATTATTCCGGGCATCCACCCGTTCACGGTGACCAGCCAGTTTACCGTTACCGGCCTGCTCGCTGCCATCAGCTTTTCGATCGTGTTGATTGTCGGTTTCTGGAAGCACGGCTTCAAATTTTTCAGCCTGTTCATCCCGCACGGTACGCCGGTGTGGATGATGCCGTTGATCTTCTCGGTGGAGCTGCTGTCGTTCCTCGTTCGTCCGTTCAGCCTCGCGCTGCGGCTGTTCGTGGCGATGATTGCGGGTCACATTCTGATCAAGGTGTTCGCAAGCTTCGTGGTTCAGGCCATTGACGCCGGCGGTGCCAGCTGGGGTATCGCGTTGCTGAGCATTCTCTTCATCGCATTTGTCAGCGCACTGGAACTTCTGGTATGCGCCATCCAGGCCTATGTTTTCGCTCTTCTGACATCTCTGTACATCAGCGATGCGGAAAATCTTCACTAAGTCACTTTCAATCCTAATTTTTCAATACGGAGTTTAAAAAATGGATCTCGCTTCTGCACAAGTAATCGGCGCTGGTATCGCTGCAATCGGTATCGGTGTTGCTGCATCCGGTGTTGGTAATGTTTTCGCATCCTTCCTCGAAGGCGCTCTGCGCAACCCATCTGCTGCTGACGGCCAGCAGGGACGTCTGTTCATCGGCTTTGCTGCTGCTGAATTGCTCGGCCTGATCGCTTTCGCTGTTGCAATGATGATTCTGTACGCTCCACCAGCCGCTACGCCAGCTGAAGCAGTTGTTGTTGAAGCAGCTGCCGTTGAAGCACCAGTAGCTGAAGAAGCTCCTGCAGCCGAACTCGCTGAATGATTTGACGGCGGGCCGACAGGTTCGGCCCGCCCCAAAATTGCCTATTTGCGTCTCGAAACATCGGGTGAATAATGCCTCAAATTAGTCAGCTTATGGAAGTCTATGGCAGCCAGTTTTTCTGGTTGCTGATCGTCATCGGTATCATTTATTTTGGCATCGCCAAGAATATGGTGCCGAAGATCAGCAAAACCGTTGATGACCGGCAAAAGCGGATTTCCGACGACCTTGCTGCGGCACAGGCCGGGCAGGACAAGGCCGAGCAGATCGAAGCCGATTATCGCGCGAGCATCAATGATGCACGGGCCGATGCGGTGAGCAAGGTCAACGAAGCCAAAGCCAAGGTTGCCAAGAAAAACGAGGCAGCCATCAAACGGGCCGACACCGCGATTGCAAAGAAAGCGGACGAGGCTGATGCTGCGCTGAAGGCGGCGCAAAGCGAAGCAATGAAAGAAATCGAAGCCGTTGCGGCAGAAGCCGCCCAGGCTATCGTCAAGACGGTATCCGGTGCCAAGGTCACGGCAACGGACGCAAAGAAGGCGGTCAAGGCGGCTTTCTGAGCGCCTGCTGAAGGAGATAGAATATGCTATTGACGATTTTGGCAGAGGGCGCAGGCGCTGGCGGTCCACTTCAGGATCCAACCTTCTGGGTTGCGGTCGGTGTTCTGGTCGTCTTTGCGATCATGTTGTGGACGAAAGTGCCAAAGCTTGTCGGCGGTATGCTCGACAACAAGATTGCCGAGATCAAGACGACGCTCGACGAAGCCGCTGATCTGCGCAAGGAAGCGGAAGCGCTGAAAGCCGAATATGAAGCCAAGACTGCCGGTGCGCAGGCGGAAATCGAAGCGCTGATGGACAGCGCTGAAAAAGAAGCCGCGATCCTGGTCAAGGAAGCTGAAGCGGAAACCAAGGCACTGGTGGCGCGTCGCAAGAAAATGGCCGAAGAGAAGATCGGTGCTGCCGAACGCTCCGCAATCGCTGCCGTCCGCGCCAAGGCGGCAACCGCTGCGACACAGGCGGCGGAATCGCTGATCGCTGCGCGGCACGATGCCGCAGCCGACAAGGGCCTGATCGACAAAGCCATCGGCGACATTGGCAAAACCCTGAACTAATCCTTTCCTTTCCCGTGAGCGGGAAAGGATTATATCTTGTGACTGGCAAAGCCCTGCCGGTCATCCTAGATATGCCTCATGTCCAAAGCCGACCGTCCCGACCAACCCAATGCCGCGTCCCGGTTCAACGAGGACAAGGCGACCTATGCCGTGCGCGGCGAGGGGGATACGCCCGATCTTGAAGCCGGCATGGCGGCAATCCGCGAGGTTCTGAACACCCTGCCGACAAGGCCAGGCGTCTACCGGATGCAGGACAAGCGTGGCGACGTCCTCTATGTCGGCAAGGCGCGCTCGCTCAAGGCGCGGGTTGGTGCCTATGTGCAATTGAACCGGCTGCCGCAGCGACTGATGCGAATGGTTGCGCAGACCCGTTCGATGACTATCGTCACGACCGGCAGTGAGGCAGAGGCCTTGTTGCTCGAAGCGCAGCTGATCAAGAAGTTCCGGCCAGCTTACAATGTGTTGTTGCGCGATGATAAGAGCTTTCCATTCATCCTGCTGCGCGAAGATCATGATTTTCCGCGCATCACCAAACATCGCGGCGCGCAGCGGACCAAGGGGCAATATTTCGGACCCTTTGCCAGCGCGGGATCGGTCAACCGGACGATCAACGCCTTGCAGAAACTGTTCCTGTTGCGCAGTTGCACCGACAGTTTCTTCAACAACCGGTCGCGGCCCTGCCTGCTCTATCAAATCAAGCGTTGCTCGGCACCCTGTGTCGACCGGATTGGCAAGGAAGATTATGCCGAACTGGTCGAGGATGCCCGGGATTTCCTGTCCGGCAAATCCACAGCCGTGCAGAACAAGCTGGGCGAGGCTATGGAAAAAGCCTCCGATGCTCTCGATTTCGAAATGGCGGCGGTCTACCGGGACCGTCTGAAAGCGTTGACCTTCATCCAGGGCAGTCAGGCGATCAACGCGCAGGGGCTGCCGGATTCCGATATCTTCGCATTGGCATCGGAAGGATCCAGCGTTTGTATCCAGGCCTTTTTCATTCGCGGCGGCCAGAACTGGGGGCATCGCAGCTTCTTTCCCGCCCACACCAGCAATGTCGCGATAGACGAGGTCTTTTCCAGCTTCCTGATGCAATTTTACGAACAGATGCCGCCACCCAAGCTGGTGCTGCTCGACCGCGAGTTGCCTGATGCGGAATTGCTGGCCGAGGCGCTGAGCACCAAGGCGGATTATAAGGTGAGCGTTTCCAAACCGCAGCGCGGGGATCGACGGAAATTGCTGGCCCAGGCCAGCCGCAATGCCGAAGAAGCGCTATCCCGGCGTCTGGCGGAAACGTCTACGCAAGCGAAAATCATGCGTGAGATGGTCGAATTGCTGGAACTGGAAGCGGTGCCCGACCGGATCGAAATCTACGATAACAGCCATATTCAGGGGACGAATATGGTCGGCGGGATGGTTGTCGCCGGGCCCGAGGGCTTTCGCAAAAACGCCTATCGCAAATTCAACATCAAAAATCCGGATATTGCGCCGGGTGACGATTTCGCGATGATGCGCGAAGTGCTCGAGCGGCGTTTCTCCCGCGCGCAGAAGGAAGATCCGGATCGGGAAAAAGGCGAGTGGCCCGATCTGGTGCTGATCGATGGCGGCAAGGGCCAGATGAGCGCCGCGCGCGGGGCTCTGGCCGAAATCGGTGTCGAGGATGTGATGATGATCGGCGTCTCCAAGGGGCCGGACCGCAACGCCGGGCGGGAGACCTTTCATCTGCCCGACGGTCGCGAAATCAACCTGCCGATGAACAGTCCGGTGCTTTTCTATCTCCAGCGGCTTCGCGACGAAGCCCATCGCTTCGCCATCGGCGCACATAGGACGCGGCGCGCCAAAGCCGTCGGCCATAGCTCATTGGACGATGTACCCGGCATCGGTCCGGCCCGGAAAAAGGCGCTGCTGCTACATTTCGGGACCGCGCGGGCCGTCAAAAACGCATCGCTCGACGACCTCCAGGGCGCGCCGGGCGTATCGGCGACCGTGGCGCAAAAGATTTACGACTATTTTCATGGGTAGTCTCCGGACATCCGCGATTATCTGTTCGGTGCGCTCCCATGGCGAGCATGGCGCAGTCGTGCGCTCGCTGACACCCGAAAATGGCCTGGTCTCCGGCTATGTGCGCGGCGCGCATTCGGGGACGATGCGGCCGGTACTGATCCCCTCCAATATTGTGCAGGCTGACTATCGGTCCCGTACCGAGGAGCAGCTGGCCTCGATGACAGCGGAATTGCAACTGAGCCGCGGGCCCTTTCTGGGCGAGCCATTGGCGAGCGCCGCGCTGGACTGGGTGACGGCTTTGACGGCAGCGATCCTGCCGGAAGAGCATAGCTATCCCCAACTTTATGCTGCCTTGTCCGCCCTGCTTGATGCGATTTGCGGCGCTCCGTCCGCGAAAGGCTGGGCGGTGGCGCTGGTGCGCTACGAACTGCTGCTGCTCTCGGAACTGGGCTTCGGTCTGACGCTGGACAAATGCGCGGTGACGGGGGCGGAGGAGGATCTGGTCTATATCAGCCCGAAGAGTGCGACTGCGGTCAGCGCCTTTGCAGGGCAGGAATATAAGCAGCGCCTGCTCCCGCTCCCCCCCTTTCTGAAACAGCCCGCATCGCCGGAATGGGACGATATTTTTGCTGGTCTGCGGGTCACCGGATTTTTCCTGAAACGTCATTTTTTCGAAGACCGGCGCAAGGATGTGATGGCGGCGCGCACCGTGCTGGTCGATCGGTTGAAAAGGGTGGTTGCCTAATCGCGCGATTCTCGGCAGGAAGCGGCGCGCTTACAGGAAGGAACTCTTATGCATATTGCAGTGCTCGCCGGCGACGGCATTGGTCAGGAAATCATGGTCGAGGCGCTGCGCGTGCTGGGGGCTATGAACCTCCCGGGTCTCTGTCTCGATCACGCAGATGTAGGTGGTATGGCCTATCACAAGTATGGTCACCCGCTGCCACCGGAAACGCTGGAGCTGGTGAAGTCCGCGGACGCGGTGTTGTTCGGTGCGGTTGGCGACCCGTCGTGTGACAATCTGGAGCGTCATTTGCGCCCTGAACAGGCGGTGCTCGGCCTGCGCAAGGAAATGCAGACCTTTGCCAATCTGCGTCCGGCAAAAATGTTCCCCGGCATGGAAGATGCTTCCGGTCTGAAAGCAGAGATCGCGCGGACCATCGATGTCGTGATCGTAAGGGAACTGAATGGCGACGTTTATTTCGGAGAGAAAGGCATCCGCCAGACCGCCGAGGGCCTGCGCGAAGGCTATGACATCATGTCATATGACGAGAATGAAGTCCGGCGGATCGGCCATGTCGCCTTCAAGACCGCCATGGGGCGCGGCAAAAGGCTCTGCTCGGTCGACAAGGCAAATGTGCTGGAAACGTCGCAATTGTGGCGCGACGTGATGATCGAGCTGTCTGCGGACTATCCGGAAGTCGAACTTAGCCATATGTATGTCGACAATGCTGCGATGCAACTGGTGCGCAACCCGGGCCAGTTTGATGTTGTGGTGACCGGTAATCTCTTCGGCGACATTCTGTCCGATCAGGCCAGTATGTGCGTCGGGTCTATCGGCCTGCTGGCATCCGCCTCGCTTGGCGAAGGAACGCAGGGGCTCTACGAACCGATTCACGGCAGCGCGCCGGATATCGCGGGGCAGGGGATCGCCAATCCCTCGGCAATGATCCTGTCGGCTGCGATGATGTTGCGCCACAGTTTCGGAATGGAAACGGAAGCCAGCCGGATCGAAGCAGCGGTTGCGGCGGTGCTCGCGCAGGGCGTTCTGGGCCACGATCTGGGCGGATCGGCGTCCAGCGCCGAAATCGGCGACGCTATTGTCGCGCAACTGACGGGCGGCTAGGACAGGGTCATGAAAAGAAATACCGGCCGCAACCGCGAAACCACCAAGAACTGGCGTCCGGCGAC
This sequence comes from Sphingorhabdus sp. 109, assembly GCF_902506555.1. GTDB lineage: Bacteria > Pseudomonadota > Alphaproteobacteria > Sphingomonadales > Sphingomonadaceae > Parasphingorhabdus. Next base: position 494,492 of record NZ_LR732707.1, read on the forward strand.
GCAAGCGATCCGCAGCGGCACGATGCGCAGCGAATTTGGCGAGACATCCGAAGCCCTGTTCCTGACATCGGGCTATAGCTACGATTGCGCCGAGGATGCCGCCGCCCGCTTTAACGGCGAGCAGGAGGGCATGACCTACAGCCGCCTGCAAAATCCGACGGTGCAGATGCTCGAAGAGCGGATTGCGATCATGGAAGGGGCCGAGGCCTGCCGCGCGACCGCATCGGGCATGGCGGCGATGACCGCCGCCTTGCTCTGTCAGCTGGAAGCGGGAGACCATGTCGTTGCCAGCCGCGCCCTTTTCGGTTCCTGCCGCTGGCTGACCGACAGCTTGTTGCCCAAATTCGGGATCGACACGACCGTGGTTGACGGCCGCGATATCAAAAATTGGGAAAAGGCGATCACCCCGAAGACCAAGGTGTTCTTCTTTGAGACGCCGGCCAATCCGACGATGGATGTTATCGATATCCGCAGCGTCTGCGATCTGGCACGATCCAAGGGCATCACCAGCGTCGTCGACAACGCATTCGCCACCAATGTGCTGCAGCGGCCGATGGAATATGGCGCCGACGTGGTCGCCTATAGCGCCACAAAGATGATGGACGGGCAGGGCCGTGTTCTCGCTGGCGCGGTCTGCGGTACCGAAGAATTTATCGAAGGCCCGCTGCTCGCCTTTACCCGCAATACCGGGCCGACCCTGAGCGCGTTCAACGCGTGGGTTGTGCTCAAAGGTCTGGAAACGCTAGACCTCCGGATCCGGCGGCAGAGCAACAATGCGGAGGAAGTGGGCAGGTTTCTGGAGCAGCGGGTGGAGAAAATTCTCCACCCCGGTCTGCCCAGCCACCCGCAGCATAATCTCGCGATGCGCCAGATGGAGGCCGCCGGTCCGATCTTCTCGCTCTATGTCAGCGGCGGTCGCGCGCGGGCGCATGCTCTTCTCAACGCATTGAAGCTGATCGATATTTCAAACAATATCGGCGACAGCCGGTCGCTGATGTGTCACCCGTCTTCGACCACCCACCACGGGCTGGGTGAAGAGGCCAGAGTGGAAATCGGTATCACAGAGGACATGTTGCGAATCAATGTCGGACTGGAAGATCCGATCGATCTGATCGCTGACCTGGATCAGGCCCTTTCGTCGGTCGGGCTTTAACTCTATATCATGCGCATGGAATCATTCTTCCCTTTTGCCGAAACCACCGACGGGGTTACCGTGCGCGTCTCGGTGACCTATCTGCCCGAACAGTCGGATATCGAGGGCAGCCGCTGGTTCTGGGCCTATCATGTGCGGATCGAAAACCATCGGGACACTGCGGTCCAACTGCTGACGCGGCACTGGCAGATTAGCGACGCACGGGGTGGCATGCAGATGGTCGACGGGGATGGTGTGGTCGGTGAACAGCCGGTTATCCAGCCGGGGAAATCGCATGACTACGTGTCCGGATGCCCACTCAACACGCCAAATGGTTCGATGGAAGGACATTTTGTCATGGTCGGCAGCACGCCCCCGGCCTTTGAAGTTCGCATTCCCCAATTCCCGCTAACCGAACCGACGGTCGAACAATGAAGCGCACCCATTTGCCATTAAACGGGCTGCGCGTGCTCGATGCGGCTGCGCGGCACCTCAGCTTCACCAAGGCGGCCGATGAACTGGCCGTCACGCCGGCGGCTGTGGGCCAGCAGATCCGGGCGCTCGAGGACATGCTCGGCGTGGTCATGTTCCGCCGGACGCCCAAGGGGCTCGAACTGACCGACGAAGCGGCGGCAGGGCTGGATGCCCTGCGCTCCGGTTTCCTGCAGTTCGAGGAAGCCGTCCGCGCCATGCAATCGGGCCAGTCGTCGCACAAGCTGACCATCGCAGCACCGCGCGACTTTACCCAGAAATGGCTCAACGAGCGATTATCCGCCTTTTCTGCCGACAATCCGGATACCAGTTTCGCCCTGGTCGCCGCGGACAATGAAATCGATTTTACCGAAGCCAATCTCGATGTGGCGATCTGGCTGGGCGACGGGCCGGGACAGCATGAGGGCAAGATGCTCGGCGATACCATATTCGTGAAGGTTGCTGCGCCGGGTCTCAAGGGCGGCAACAAGATTGACTGGCCGGGATGCCCGATTTCCGAAGGGGAAGAAACCCTGATGCGGGTTGCCGATGGCGGTCTTGCGATCGAGGCGGCGGCCAATGGCTTCGGCTATGCCTGGGTACCGAAAATGCTGGTTCAGCGCGATCTGGCGGCGGGCCGCATCGAGATTATCGGCGAAGACAGCGTGTCGTCGCGCGGTTACTGGCTGATGGCGCCGCTTCCGCAATGGCGGCAGAAAAAGGTGAAAGCGCTGGTCGAGGCTCTGGCCAACGCATAGCCTTCCGGCCTTTTGGCTATTGTTCTGCGAGCAGATTGACCAGACGCGTGGTCAGGGTGAGCAAGTCGCTTTCCCGCACCGACAGTTCCACATTGTTCCAGTTAACGGAAAGGGCGTAATTTTCCCCCGTCTTGGACCGCAGAAGGAAATTGAAGGATAGTACGCCGGGTTCCGATCCGCCTTTATAGCCGAAATAATCCCATTTTTCCGCTGCATCCGGACCAATTCCGGGATTGATCGCCAAGATTGTTTTGCTCTCCTCGCTCGCGTTCACGCGCAGATAGTCGAGTAGTCTGACGATATCCGCCGGGCTGGCAAACCATTCCAGCTGATCGATGAAAGCGGGCTTGTGGGTCAATATGCGGGAATCGAGGCTGTCCAGGGTCAGGGCGCTGTCGAACTCTGCGAGCAGCCGTTCGCGCTCGGCGGGGCTGGCGTTCAGATATTGTTCCCGCCTATGTGCATGGACCGGCATTTTCAGGGCCGACGCCTGGCGTGTCATCAGCAGCGGGCGCAGGTCGTCTGGGTTGTGGTGTCCGGCGGCGCGTACGATCGCGGCCAGATTGTCCTGTCCGATGACACGGATCAAGGTGTCGGTGGCGCTATTGTCGCTGATCGAGATCATCAGGGTGGCCAGCGTGTGCAGCGTGACAGGAGACCGGTCGGGCCAATTCTGGCTGATGCCCGAGGGATGGGATTTGGGCCCCAGCTCCACGACGTCTGACCATTGCCGTTCGCCCGCCTGTATCGACCGGTCGAGTTCTGCCAATATATAGAGTTTGACGGCTGAAGCGATGGCAAAGCGGCCGTCGGGATCAAGCGCGGCGATTGGCGGGCGGGCGGGTTCATCCAGCGCCTGTACCAGCAGACCCTGACGCCCGGGCAGGGCATCGATCGCGGCCACGACCTCGTCGATATTATCGCCGATCGCCTCGAATCCGGTCAGTTGCAGCCCCGATATGCGATGCGGTGAACCAGTCTCCAGATCGATATTCACCGTTCCGATAGACCGCGTATAACGGACCGTGAGGACCGCTGAATTGGCGTTTCGCGCATCGATCGAAGATATTGCAAGCGGCTGCCCGTGCTGCTCCGTCACCTGCTGCACGATGGCGCGAAACCGGGCAGGGGGCACGGCGTTGCGGAAATTTTCGTCGAACACCACGGTCTCGATGGGCTCGCTCCGCAACAGGCGCAACACATCATTGGCCCGATTGGATAGCTGGGGAGAGAGCGAAGATTTTGTTTGGGCTATTGCTGCGCCTAACGGCTGTGCAAGCGAAACGGGAAGCAGGCAGAGTGCGAAAACATATAGGAACCGCACGATCATCTCCCGCTGCTGTTCTGGCTCAGACCCTGTTCCCTAGGCGTCGATCACATCCTCATCAAGGCTGGCCGCGTTCTGCTGGATGAAATTGAACCTATGTTCGGGATTCTTGCCCATCAGCCGGTCGACCAGATCCTTGACCCCCGCGCGTTGTTCATATTCCGGCGGTAAGGTGACCTTGAACAGCGACCTTGTATCCGGGTCCATGGTGGTTTCGCGTAGCTGCGAAGGGTTCATCTCGCCGAGACCCTTGAAACGGCTGACGTCGACTTTCTTGCCCTTGAACGGTCCGCTCTCGATTTTCACACGCGCCGCATCATCCTGCGCATAGAGGCTCTTGCCGCCGGCGCTGATGCGATAAAGCGGTGGCCGGGCCAGGTAAAGATGGCCGCGGCGAACCAACTCCGGCATTTCCTGAAAGAAAAAGGTCATCAGCAGGGTGGCGATATGAGCGCCGTCGACATCGGCGTCGGTCATGATGATGACCCGCTCGTAGCGCAGATTGTCGGGTTGGCAATCCTTGCGCGTGCCGCAGCCCAGCGCGAGGATCAGGTCGGCAATTTCACTGTTGGCCATGATCTTGGCATTATTGGCGGAGGCAACGTTGAGGATTTTACCGCGGATGGGCAGGATCGCCTGCGTCTTGCGTTCGCGCGCCTGTTTGGCGGAGCCGCCGGCGCTGTCGCCTTCGACGATGAACAATTCGGTGCCTTCGGGGTCGCCGATCGAACAATCGGTCAGCTTGCCGGGCAGACGGACCTTGCGGCCCGAGGTTGCGGTCTTGCGTTTGACTTCGCGCTCCGCTTTGCGTTTCAGCCGCTCGTCCATCCGCTCCATGACAAAGCCAAGCAAGGCCTTGCCGCGGTCCATATTGTCGGTGAGGAAATGGTCGAAATGGTCACGGACGGCATTCTCGACGAGCTTTGACGCTTCCGGTGAGGTCAGGCGATCTTTGGTCTGGCTCTGGAACTGCGGATCGCGGATGAAGACGGAGAGCATCATTTCACCACCGGAGATAATGTCGTCGGCGGTCAGCTGGGACGCCTTCTTGATCTGCACCAGTTCGCCAAAATTGCGCAATCCCTTGACGAGAGCGTTGCGCAGGCCGGTTTCGTGGGTGCCACCATTGGGAGTCGGAATGGTGTTGCAATACCAGCTGTAGCTGCCGTCGGTCCAGATCGGCCAGGTGATCGCCCATTCGACCCGGCCCTGGCTGTCGGGAAAATCCTGATTGCCGGCAAAAAAGTCGGTGGTGACGCATTCGCGTCCGGCAAGCTGTTCACGCAGATGATCGGACAGACCGCCGGGGAACTGGAACACCGCTTCTGCGGGAACATCATCGCTGACTTGACTCTCGTCGCATTTCCAGCGGATCTCGACGCCGGCGTAGAGATAGGCCTTGGAACGGGCCAGCTTGAATAGCCGCGAGGGCTTGAACCGGTTTCCTTCGCCGAAAATCTCGGTGTCTGGAATGAAAGCTATGCTGGTGCCGCGACGGTTCGGGGTGGTGCCGACTTCGTCCAGTGTGGATGTGGCGATACCCTTGGAAAAGGACTGGCGATACAGCGTCTTGTTGCGCGCCACTTCGACGATTGTTTCGGACGACAGGGCGTTGACCACGGACACGCCAACGCCGTGCAGGCCGCCCGATGTCGCGTAAGCCTTGTCGGAAAATTTGCCGCCCGAGTGGAGCGTCGTCATGATCACCTCAAGTGCCGATTTTCCGGGAAATTTCGGATGCGGATCGACCGGAATGCCGCGCCCATTGTCGCTGACCGTCAGGCGGTTGTCGGCGTCCAGAGTGATCTCTATCCGGCTGGCATGACCGGCAACGGCCTCGTCCATGCTGTTATCGATGACTTCTGCCGCGAGATGGTGAAGCGCCCGTTCGTCGACGCCGCCAATATACATGCCGGGGCGTTTGCGGACAGGTTCCAGCCCCTCGAGAACCTCGATGGCCGAGGCATCATAGTCACCGGATTTGGATTGGCTTGGCGGGTTGGAACCGAACAGATCATCAGACATGTTCGATCCTATAAGAGCGCAGGACTCGCACTGGCAAGAGACTTATGATGTCTCTGGCCAGTGCGTTGAAAATTCTCGTAATTTGGATGCCGGTTCAGCGGACCCGCGGGCCACCGAACGGCAGCGGTGGGGGGGCACGGCGAGCACCACGTGGCAATTGTGCTTGGAACGCCCGTCCGCAATGTTCGACGCAATAGGGGAAGCCGGGATTCACTTCCTCGCCGCAGAAATGGAAATCGGGTTCGCCGGGATGGTTGATCGGCCAGCGACAGATTTTGTCATTCAGGTCGAGCAGGCTCGTCTTGTCGGCAATTTCCTCGCTCGGCTTGGCCGGAACCAGCCGACGTGGCGGTGCGGGCGGGATCGGCGCCTGCTGGTCGCCGGGCCCCTGGCGCAGAAAGCCGCCAGGACCGACGGAAACGATTTTCGGTCCGTCATGCTTGGGCTGCCGCGCCTGTTGTGCAGCATGGGTCCGGGCTGCCGGCGTTGGTGGCGGCATGGCGCGACGCGCCACATGTTCTTCCTTCGGCTTGGCCGTGGTCGGGCTTTTCGTCGGCGGCTTTTTCGGTTTGGGTGCCGGTTTGGCGGCTTTTTTGGCTTGTGGCTTTGCTTTCACCGGAGACGGTCGGGATTTCAGGCCAAGGCGGTGCGCCTTGCCAATCACGGCATTGCGGCTGACGCCGCCCAGTTCTTCCGCGATCTGGCTGGCAGTCAGGCCTTTTTCCCACATTTTCTTCAGCGAATCGATCCGCTCGTCAGTCCAAGCCATGCAAAGTCCTAATTATCTTGAGTTACAGGCGATATAGGGTCGAGAGGGTGATTATACAACCATGATATTGGCATGAAAATGGCCTGATGCCGGCACGGTTTTGGCACGATATGGGGTTGTGATTGACGCTGCGAGCCGATAGGCGATGTGCCTATGCTCGACCAACCCGAAAAAGATCTGACGACCGGCGGCCCTGTCCGCACGGTACAATTTGCCGAACCCGGCACGCCCATCATCCGTGGTGTCAACTGGGCCGGTTTTCTTGCGCTCTACTGGAAAGAGGTCCGGCGATTTTTCAAGGTCCAGTTGCAGACCGTGTGGGCGCCGTCGATCACGACCCTGTTGTTTCTGGTCATCTTCACCGTCGCCATGGGGCGCGGTGATCATAGCGTATTGGGTGTACCCTTCGCCGATTTTATCGCGCCCGGCCTGATCTGCATGGGCATGTTGCAAAATGCCTTTGCCAACAGCAGCTTTTCGATGCTGGTCGGCAAGATCCAGGGGACGATCGTCGATTATCTGACGCCACCATTGTCGGTCGGAGAATTGCTGGCGGCGCTGGTCACAGCCTCGATGACGAGGGCGATACTGGTCGGTTTCGCGGTCTGGCTGGCAATGTTCTTCTGGCCCGGCGTCAATGTCGGTGTGTCCCACTGGTGGGCAGTGATCTGGTTCGGCCTGATGGGGGCTGCGATGCTTTCGCTGCTCGGCGTGCTGACCTCGATCTGGGCGGAAAAATTCGACCATGCTGCTGCGGTCACCAATTTCGTGGTCGCGCCGCTGGCGCTGCTCTCCGGCACATTCTATTCGATCGAGCGCCTGTCGCCGGCGTTTCAGGCTGTCAGCCATGCGAACCCGTTCTTCTACGCGATATCCGGTTTCCGCTACGGCTTTCTCGCCGAGGCCGATTCGCCGGTCATTCTCGGCGCGCTGATTCTGCTGGCGATCAACATCGGCCTGACATTGATCTGCTATTTTCTGCTGAAATCGGGCTGGAAGATCAAGTCCTGACCAGAGGCTGACGGTTGCCGGAAAGCCTAGTGCCGGTGGATTTGATGCAGCTTGTATTTGCCATTCTCGGTTGCCTGGAACAGCCGCGCCACATCGGGGTGGCCAACCGGCTCGCCGCTGTCATCCCACAATAGATTTTGCTGGCTGACATAGGCAACATAGCTGCTGTCGGCGTTTTCCGCGAACAAGTGATAGAAAGGCTGGTCTCTCGGCGGCTGCAGATCCTTCGGAATCGCCTCATACCATTCCTCGCTATTGGCGAAGACCGGATCGATATCATAAATAACGCCCCGAAAATCGAAAATCCGGTGTCTTACAACATCACCAATGGCAAATCGCGCATCGAGAATATCGGGCGTGTTGGGCGGCAGGGGATTGCCGGACTTGAAGGGGTCTGCTGCGTTCATGCTGACAATTTAGGCGCTTTGCGATCATATGCAAGCACTGCTTCGGTGGGATCGGACGGGGGTGGGCTGCACCGGTTCGGACGCGTGCCTTTCTGCTGCATGGAGAGATCGGTTCGGGCAATCGTCAGTTGCGGGATGGCTTTCGTCCTTCGTCGTCCAATTTTCTATTTGCTAATATGTCTTCACAACTCATGAAATGAACAGAGATATCAACCGGTTGAAATAACCACTCAATTATTATTGCAAATGCAAATGATTCTCAATAGTAAGTATCTCGAACATTGTAATGTGAGGGATACCAATGCGACTTTTGAAGACTGCCATCCTGTGCGCGAGCGCGCTTTCTCCATTGCCAGCGCTGGCTGCCAGTGAAGACGCAGATGCCGAACAACGGACAATCATCGTTACCGGAGCGCAGGAAGAGGGCTTTAGCGCGACCAAGACTGACACGCCGGTAATCGAGACGCCGCAACCGATTACGGTGATCGACGACGAGCTTTTTCTCGCTCAGGGCGCGATAAGCATCGGAGACACACTGAATTATGTGTCCGGTGTGACGGCCAATCCCTACGGACCCGACAGCCGGGTTGACGGGGCCTTTGTCCGTGGGATCAATGCGCTCCAGTTCCGCGACGGCATGCGCGATATTTACAGTTTTTATGCCAGCATCCGCGCTGATCCCTATAATTTCGATCAGGTGGAACTGGTCCGTGGTCCGGCCTCGGTTCTGTTCGGCCAAGGTGCACTGGGCGGTATAATCAATCTTGTTTCGAAGCGGCCCGAATTCGAGGCGAGCGGGGAAGTGTCGCTGCGCTACGGCTCGTTCGATCGCAAGGAAGCGCTGATCGACGTTACCGGTCCGCTCGGTGATACGGTTGCTGCCCGGATCGTGGCGCGCGTTCGCGACGCTGACACCCAAACCGATTATGTGCCGGATGACCGCGTGATGGTCTCGCCCTCGATCACCTTCAAGCCGTCCCCCGATACCGATATAACGTTCATCGGCCTGTACCAGGAAGATGACAGCGGTTCGACATCGCAATTCCTGCCGCTGGTGGGGACAATCCTGCCCAATCCCAATGGCCAGCTTTCGAACAGCCTGTTTGTCGGCAAGCCTGGCTGGGATCGCTATGACGGCCGCCTGTTGCAGGGGACCGCGCTGTTCGAACATCGTTTCGGGGATACCGCAAAGCTCAACCTCAAGGCGCGCTATATCGACAGCGATCTGACCTATTTCACCCATTATCCGAACAATTATTCCAACCCGACCAACCCCTATCTGGACGCAGACCAGAGAATAATCGGCCTCTATGTCGACGGCAGTATCGCGCGGATGGAAGTTTTTTCGACCGACAATAATGTCCAGTTCAACTTCAACACCGGTTCGAATATCGAGCATACTGTGCTCGCCGGCGTCGATTTCAGCTTTAATTCGGTCCACAAGACGGGCGGTTTCGGATTTGAGGCGATCGATATTTACGATATCGATTATGACGCGCTCTCCGATTATGGTGGCGGCTTGCCGACACCGACCTATGTCTCGGAAGATGTCGATCAGGACCAGCTCGGCATCTACGTGCAGAACCAGATGCGCTTCTTTGACCGCGTGTCGATCGTGCTCGGTGCGCGGCGTGACTGGACGACCGCGCAGAGCATGGGCGGCGCGAGCCGGGAAGATGCGGCCACGACTTTCCGCGCCGGGATCATTGCCGAGATTGTCGAAGGCGTCTCGCCCTTCTTCAGCTACACCGAGAGTTTCGAACCGATCGCCGGAACCGCCAGCGACGGCAGCGCCTTCATTCCCAAGGCGGGCCGCCAGTTCGAGGCGGGGATCAAATTCCACCCGGCCGACAATATCCTGATGACCGTCACCGGCTATCATATCAAGGAAAGCAATCGGCCGGTCTCGGATGACAGCACGACCGACCCGTTTGACCAGATCCAGATCGGGTCAATGACCTCAAAGGGTGTCGAGTTCGAGGGCAATGTCTCCTTGCCAGGCGAATTTACCGTGATCGCCAACGCCAGCTATAACGAGGCGGAAGTGGACGGCACGGGGCACCAGCTCGACAATGTGCCGAAATTCAACGCCTCGCTCTGGACGACCAAGGGCTTCGCGCTGGGCAATGACACCAGGCTGCTGCTCGGCGGCGGTGTGCGCCATGTCGGCAAGCAGCGGTCGTTCGGACCGGCCTTTCCCGACGGCGTTCTGACACCCTCCTACACGCTGGTCGATATGCTGGCGGAAATAACCTACGCCAACTGGAGCTTTGCGCTCAACGCCACCAACCTGTTCGACAAGCGCCATTATTCGGCCTGTCTGGCGCGCGGCGATTGTTTTGTGGGCAGCGAACGCAATATCATGGGCACGGTAAGCTACCGTTTCTGATGGCGGATGAGATGCTTTTCGCTGCCGGATCGGCAAGCGCGGTTGCCGCCCTATTGGTCTTGCGCTTTTCCTGGGCGAGACCGGGCCGCTCGTGGCTTCTGAACGCCGCCGGCTGGTTGCTCCTCGCGACTTCTGTTGCCGCGGGATCGGCTGTGGCCGGCGCGTGGGGGATATCGGTCGTGGCGCTCTGGGCGATGGGAGCGGCGTTTGTCCTGCTCGCCGTCGCTGCCTGGAAGTCGCCACCAGCCAGACGCAAAGCGTCCAGCCGCAGGGCAGGGATGCTGCCCGAGGCCGGTGAGCCGTTACGGCTCGGGGGCCGGGTGACTACCTTTCTGCTGATCGTGCTCGGCGCGATGATTTCGTCCATCGCTCTGGCCATCACCACGAGATGGCTCGCGCTGCTGATGGGGGCCAGTGAAGGCAATGCCAACGTGCTTGCGTTGTTCGCGGCGCCGCTCGGCTGGACGATATTGGCCTTTCTCATCCCGATGACCAACGGCCGCAGACGCCAGCTGGCCATTCTTTCTATTCCGATCGCCACTGCCATTCCGGCTTTCGTCACAGGGAGCCCGCTATGAGCCTCACCATCGAACCGGGGACGGTTAAAAAGTCTCTCTCCGCCCATGCAGCCATTGGTCTGATCGCCGGTGCGCTGCTTTATATTGTGTCGCTGACCGGCACGGTTGCGGTTTTCTATCAGGAACTGCAACGGGTCGAGCAACCGAATGCACCGGAAATGGCGTCGATAACGCCCGAAGCGGTGCAGCGCGGCGTCGAGGCTGTTCTCGCCAGTGAGGCAGGCCAGCCGAGCACGACCCATCTTTACGTGCACCTCCCGGACAAGGAACTACCGCGCACGGCGGTTACCACGGATACGCAGGCGGTCTATCTGGCGCAGGATGGCAGCATTTCCGGACCCGAAGAGATCGCCTGGTCGGACTTTGTCGTGAAGCTCCACTATACGCTCAACCTGCCAGTGCTGGTCGGGATCACGATCGTGGGAATCTTGGGCGTTATGATGCTGGCGCTCGCGGTCAGCGGCGTTGTTGCCCATCCGCGTATCTTTCGCGACGCTTTTCGCTTGCATGCCCGCAACGACAGCGGCGTGGGGCTGGCCGACTGGCATAATCGCCTGAGCGTCTGGACCTTGCCCTTTTCCGTTGCGATCGCGCTGACCGGCGCGCTCATCGGACTGGCCAGCATCACCGCTTATGCTATCGCCGCTGACGATTATCAGGGGGATGTCGAAGCGGTTTACGGACCGATCTTTGGCGAGGAGGGCGAAGCCGATCTGCGGCCCGCGCCAGTCCCCGATGTAGCGGCTGCGCTCGAGCATATGGCCGAAGCCTATCCCGAACTGAACCTGACCTATGCCATTCTCCACGACCCGATGACCAAGGGCCAGCATATCCAGATTGTCGGCGAGCATGACCGGCGGTTGATCTTCGGTGAATATTATGCGTTCAGCGCCGATGGCACATTTGAACATACGGCCGGTCTTGCGGACGGGGACTGGGGACAGCAGGCCGCAGCCTCAACCTATCAGTTGCATTTCGGAACCTTTGGCGGTCTGCCGGTGAAGCTTGCCTATCTTTTGTTCGGCGCGGCGCTGACGGCAATCTGCGCCACCGGCACTTATATCTGGCTGGGCAAGCGCCGACGCAGAGGCATTGAGGAGCCCCGCCTCCGGGGTGCCTGGCACGGCGTCATCATCGGCACGCCGCTCGCCCTGACGTTAACGCTGATGGCGCGTTTCCTTTTCGGCAATGCCTTTCCCTTTCCAATCGTCTTCTGGATCGGGCTGATGATTGCGATATTTGCTTGCGCGGAAATCATAAAACGCAAAGCGGCTGATTGAAACCGGTCCAGAATGGAAAAGGGCGCGCCAGATCAAGATCTGACGCGCCCTTTGCCGGCCGGATGTCTGTGGGGGTGGAGGCTTCCGCTCATGGACAGCCCGCCAGCAATTATTTTACTGGCTGCTTTCGCTTTGCGGCGTCTGTTCCTGTTGCTTGGCAGCCTGCTTGATTTCACCTTTGCTCATGCCGGTGACCAGCACGTCGCCCGACCCGGCAAAATTAGCTGCGGGCAGGGTGGCGGTGCGGTTTCCGGCTTCAACAACCACCGCGCTGACCACACCGGAACCGGTTTGGCGGACATCCTGGACATAGCCGACCACGCGTCCTTTCGGGTTTTCGATCGGCATTCCGGGTGAAACGGCAAACATGCCATCGGCATTGGCCGCTGTGCTGCCCGAAGCGGCGAGCTGGCCAAGATTACCCATCGCCAAGGCGCTACCGCTGGCAGCGATGCTGCCGCCGAGGGATATGGTGTTTTGAGCGCTGTTGACGGTATTCCCGGCAGTTGCGGTTGCTGTTGAAACAGCGCCGTTGGTGGTTGATTTTACCCCCGCAACGCTATCGCGGACTGTTCCGACAGCTTGTCCGGTGGTCGAGCGCAGGGCGTCGGTGCCGATCAAAGTGGTGTCAGTACCGACATTGGCGGAACCGGAGGCAGAGCCACTGGCGGCACTGTTAACGGCTCCGTTGACTGTCTCGTTCGAGCTAGTGACGCCGCCAAGCAGCGAGCCATTCGCGCTCGAGCTGCTGCTGGCGTCGGTTGCCACACGGCCTGTCTTGGTGTCGACTGTGCGGTCAATCTGGGTGGAGCTGGTCACCCCGCCGCGTCCGGTAACGGTTCCGCCCGTCTGACCGATCGTGTCTGTTCCGGAACCGATATTACCGCCCAGATTGCCACCCAGAGAACCGCCCAAAGAGCCTCCGAGACCGCCGCTGCCGCCGAGCAGCTGGGCCGATGCCGGCGCTGTCGCCAAAAGCGCAATGGTGAATGTAGCGGTGAAGATATTTGTGATCGACTTTTTCATGATGTTTCTCCTTCTGTGGCGATGCAGTTTTTCGCCATCTGCCAAGAGAACGAGCCGCCGTTCCGGATTAATCCGTCCTGTGCAAAAAAAAATCAGAATATTTATCGGGCGGCGCAGTTTTCGCAGACCAGGCCATGGCCGTAGACCTTGTCCGTGCCCTTTTTGCCGAGATCCCGGGCTTCGCCGATCAGCGCGCTCACCGCCTTTTCGATCGCTGCTATATCGGGGGCAGGATAATGCGCGGCAAGACGCGCTGCTACCAGGGGAGCGGCATAGGAAGTGCCGCGCAACGGCACGGTCTTGCCATCCGGAGAGGCGCCCCTGATATCTGCGCCGGGGGCAGCGAAATCGACCGGCGTGGCAATTCCGGCTTCCGGTAGCGCCTTGTTCCGGCGATCCACGCCCGTCACGCCGAGGACGCCCTTGTAGGCAGCCGGAAAGCGCGGCGGGGCCGCCGGCCCGTCATTGCCCACGGCAGCCACGATCAGCATGCCCTTGCCCTGGGCGGACCGGATTGCGCGGCGGAGCAAGCCATTGTCCGGGCCGACAAGGCTGATGGTAACGACAGAAATTTTCCGCGTCGCCATCCAGCCGAGCGCACGTGCTATCGCGGTTGCATTACCGCCCGCTGGATCGCTGCCATAAATGTCCGCCGCCACTAGTCCGGTTCCACTGTTTTTTCCGCTCATGGAAATCAGCGACGCGATGGCTGTGCCGTGCGCGCTCGCTACCGGTGCTCCTTTGGCAAAGCCGCGCTGTTCGACAGGGATATTTATCAGACCATGTCTGGCGACGCCTCCGTCAATCAGACCGATGGTCGCGGCTTTGGCAGCACCTCCGGCCAGCAACGCGGCGGGCAGGGCATCGCAACTGCCGCAGGGCGACGGTGTGGCGCTGGTGAAATAGATATTGTCACCGCTGATGTCGGCCTCGCGCGCGATTTTCTGAAGCTTCTTCTGCTCCGACTTGAGGCTCTTGCCTTGTCGCGTCGAAAATTTCACGAAGCTCAGGTCCAGCCCGTCGATCCGGCCGCGTTCAACCACGGCGAAACCACTGGCCACGGCTTTGCTGACCGATGCTTCGGAGATGTCGGTTGCCACCAATATGCCGCGCACCGCGGGATCGCCATTTTCGTCTCGCTCCACATGCGCCCGATTGTCTCGCAGGAACCGGCTGGTCCGGTCCATACGCAGGCGGTCGAGCAATGCTGTCAGCTCCGACCTGCTCAGCCGGTCGAGCAGATCTCCTTCGAGCGCACCGGTGAGCGGATCTATCGTCTTGCTGGTTGCCTCTCCGACAGTCCGGTCGGGGAGGGGAAGGCCCGGCCCGACGCCAGGCAGCGATAGCTGGGCCCATGCCGCGGCCGGAACCAAGACGATCAGGATCATCAACAAGTATCGCGCTGCTTTCATGCCTTCAATCCTTCCGGTAGCGACAGGCCATTGCCCGTTTGCTTTTTTTTGCGTTCATGGATTAAACGAACCGGCTCCATCGTTTCATCCATAGACCATCAATAAAGGATATCCGCGCTGAATGGCATTTGAACAGGATTTGCTGGAACTGCTCCCGCAATTGCGGCGTTTCGCCCGCGGCCTTACGCGCAATATCGATGATGCAGATGATCTGTGTCAGATGGCCCTGGAACGCGCGCTGAACAAGCGTGACCAATGGCAAACGGGAACAAGACTGGATAGCTGGATGTACAGGATTACAAGGAATATCTGGATCGATACGGTCCGCGCGGCAGGGCGGCGGGAGCATGTCGCCAATGATGATGACGCCATGCAGAATGTTGCGGGTGACGATCACCAGCGCATGGAAGAGCGGATGGAACTTTCCGATGTTGACCGGGCGATGGATCTTTTGCCGCTCGAACAGCGCGAAGCCATCGTGCTCGTCCTGGTCGAAGGCTTTGCTTATAAGGAAGCGGCAGAGTTGCTTGACATACCAATCGGCACCCTGACCTCGCGACTGGTTCGCGGACGAGAAGCGCTGCAACGCGGACTGGGAGAAGCGGCATGACCTTTGATGACGAAACGATCGTCGCCTATGTCGATGGCGAATGCGATGCGGTGACCGCCAGGCGGATCGAAAAGGCGATGGAGACGGACAATCTGCTGGCCGATCGCATCGCCAGAGAACGGGCCCTTAAAAGCCGGATCGCCGCCCATTATGATCCCGTCGCGCAAGAGCCTGTGCCGGATCGCCTGACCGCGCTGTTGACCGCTTCGATGGAAAATAATGTCGATAACAGCTTTGCCGAGCGAAAAGCCGGGAAAGACCGGAAACGCGCCGGCCGAGCGGGTTTCGGCATCGCGCAATGGGGCGCGATGGCGGCAACACTCGTTCTGGGCATCGTGGTCGGCCAGTTCGGCCTCGGCCAGAATGCCGGTCCGGTTGCCCAGCAGGAGGGCGCGCTGATCGCCAGTGGCCAACTCGAAACCGCTCTGGAAAAGCAGCTTGCCTCGGTCCAGAGCGAAGACAGCCGCTATCGCATCGGTCTGACCTTCCGTTCAAGGTCGGATCAGATTTGCCGCAGCTTTGACGGCGAAGCGGTTGCCGGTATCGCCTGCAAGGCCGACGGCCGCTGGCAACTGGAGGAGATGATTCCCGGCAAAGCGACCAGCGGTTACAGACAGGCCTCGAGCAGTGAAATCAATGCCCGCGCCGCGGCGATGATGGCCGATGCGCCAGTCGATGCGGAAGGTGAGCGCCAATTGATGGAAAATGGCTGGAAATAGCGCCGGCAAAGAATGCCGCACCATACGGTCAGCTTCTGCTGTGCTGGTCCTGTCCGCCCACAAACAAAAAAAAGAGGCGGGGACTGATCCCCGCCTCTTTTACTGGCGATGGTGTCATTCTACTTGCCGATCGTGACCCGCCCCGCCCGGAAATTGCGATCGCGCATTTCCTCGACATAATCCTTGTCGGCATCGACAAGTTCATTTTCATATTCTTCCCACGCATCACGCGTGTCTTCTGCATCGGTCGCGCGGCGCAGATCGCTTTTTAGCTCCTTGTCGGCTTCCAGCACATCCGCCAGATAATTATACCAATGCTTGTCATATTGACCGGCAATCGGCTCTTTGCGGATTTCCACATGGCTTTCCTGGCCGACATGGGCGGCCAGCGGGCTGCCGGCAATTGCGATGACGGCGAAACCGGTTGTCAAAAATGCGGTTCTCATTTCCATATCTCCATATTGATTGCGCAAGGAGAACGATGAAAAATCCGTTTTCCATCCATCGTCCGCGAAAAAGATCGGAATTACAGGCTGCGGACGCTGCCCCTTGTATATGGCCTCGCTGAATATGCGTCATGTCGGTAACGCCGGCAAAAGCAATTCCCGCGGCTTCTCTGCACCAGTACCATAGACGCTGGTGAGGCCGGCCAGCGGCCGCCACAGGCCGCTAACACAATTGCCGTATGTCCGTTTTCTGGTCGGACTACATGCCAGCCAGGCGACCCTGCCTGCGCGCAGCTTTCGGGCTGCTGAAAATGGAGCGGTTGGATGTCTGGATGGTGGCAGTGGCACTTACGATGAAAGCCGCAGTGTCTGTGGAGGTGCGTTAGGGATTCGAACCCTAGATACCATTGCTGGCATACCGCATTTCGAGTGCGGCGCTTTCGACCACTCAGCCAACGCACCTCATAGACGGGGCAGCATCTAGCGATCATCGCGCAGCGCTGCAACCCATATTGGGATGTCGGGAAAAATCGCCGGACAATCGGGCAGGGGGGCATTTCGCGGGCCGGCTGAAACTATTGCAAAACTGCGGATAACTGGAAAGGGCTGTTGTCCTTGCAATCTCTGCTATAGGCGGTGACACCAACTTTCCGGAGCCAGAGAAGCCGAATGGCAAAGCACAGACCTCTTCCATGACAGACAATTTCGCTCAATATGGCTTGCTCCTGTCCGTGCTGCTGTTCGTGATTCTCGCCGTCAGCGAGGCGCTGTTTCCGCGCCGCAAGCGTTTGCTGTCACGGGCCAGACGCTGGCGGACCAATATAGTGATCATCCTGCTGGACAGCGTTGCGCTCCGGCTGACGGGGCCGGTCGCCGCGCTCGCCGTGGCTGGCTATGCGGCGCAAAATCATATCGGGCTGTTCAACTGGACAGACTGGCCTGCATGGGTGGAAATTGCATTCGCCTTGATCCTGCTCGATCTGGCGATCTACGCGCAGCATATCGCGACCCACAAGATCCCGTTGCTATGGGCCATTCACCAGGTTCACCATGCCGACCGCGACATCGATGTAACGACCGGAATACGCTTTCATCCGGTCGAGATCATCCTGTCGATGCTGTACAAATGCCTGTTGGTATTGCTGATCGGGCCGAGCTTGCTGGCGGTGTTTGTTTTCGCGCTCATCCTCAACCTTTGCGCGATGTTCAACCACAGCAATTTGCGGCTGCCCGGCTGGCTGGACCGACGGCTGCGCCTGTTCCTCGTCACCCCGGACATGCATCGGGTTCACCATTCGACCGTGCCCGGCGAAACCGATAGCAATTACGGTTTCAGCATCGCCCTGTGGGACCGCCTATTCGGCACCTATATCGCGCAGCCGGAAGCCGGACATGATGATATGATCATCGGTCTCGAAGAATATCAGACTGACAGTCCGGCTGATCTATGGTGGAGCTTGGCGCTTCCGTTCCGGAAAGGCTATCGGTCGAACAAGGTCAAAAGTTACAAAAGAAATTCTACCTGAGCCGGAAAATAGGCTAGGTTCCAAAGCGGTCAGAAGCTTCATATAGCAAGGAACATTCAAAGCCAGTCAATGCAACGACGCCCCGCCGGGCAGAAAGTTTTCCATGAAAAAAATACTGATCCTTGTTCTGTTCGGCATCGCCATCGCCAGCTTCTTCTATTTCGATCTGGGCTCGCAGCTGACGCTCGCCAATCTGAAGGAACAGCAAGCCGCCTTTGACGCGCAATATCGGGCGGCGCCCTTGCTCGTTATCGGCATCTTCTTCCTGATCTATGTGGCGGCGACCGCGGCATCGCTGCCGGGCGCGCTCGTTCTGACGCTCGCGGCGGGCGCCTTGTTCGGCGTTCTAGCCGGCACGATTATCGTATCCTTCGCCTCGACAATCGGCGCGACCATCGCCTTCCTGTCGTCGCGTTATCTGTTTCGTGACACGATCAAGGCGCGTTTCGGTGACCGGCTGAAGGCAATCGACGACGGCGTCGAAAAAGACGGGCCATTCTATCTGCTGACGCTCCGTCTGGTCCCGATTTTCCCCTTCTTCCTGATCAACCTGCTGATGGGGCTCACCGCGATCAAGGCGCGCACCTTCTATATCGTCAGCCAGATCGGCATGTTGCTCGGCACAGTGGTCTATGTGAACGCGGGGACGCAGCTCGCCAATATCGACGAGGTCAGCGATATCGGCTCGCCGGGACTGCTATTGTCCTTCGCCGCGCTCGGCATAACGCCGTGGATCGGCAAGTGGATCGTCGGACTGATCAAGCGCCGGAAAGTCTATGCGCGCTGGACCCGACCGAAAAAATATGATCGCAATATGGTGGTGATTGGTGCAGGTGCGGCCGGTCTGGTCTCCTCTTATATTGCGGCCACGGTCAAAGCCAAGGTGACGCTGGTCGAAGCATCGAAAATGGGTGGCGACTGCCTCAACTACGGCTGTGTGCCCAGCAAGGCGCTGATCAAGAGCGCCAAGGTTGCCGAGCAGATGCGCCACGGCGATGTTTATGGTCTGGACAAGGTCGAACCGACCTATAGTTTCAAGGCGGTGATGCAGCGCATTCACGGCATTATCGCGGATATCGAACCGCATGACAGCGTCGAGCGCTATACCGATCTCGGTGTCGATGTGGTGAAGGGCTATGCGACGATTGTCGATCCGTGGACGGTCGAGATCAAGCGCGAGGACGGCGAGATGCAGAGGCTCACCACCCGCTCCATCGTCATTGCGACCGGCGGCCGGCCGTTTGTGCCCGATCTGCCCGGCCTCGATGAGGTCGGCTATGTGACCAGCGATACCTTGTGGGAAGAATTCGCGCAGATGGACGATATTCCCGAGCGCATGATCATACTCGGCGGCGGCCCGATTGGCTGTGAATTGAGCCAGGCCTTTGCCCGGCTCGGTGCCGAGGTGGTGCAGGTGGAGCGTTCGGACCGCCTGCTGGCGCGCGAAGATGATGAAGTCGCGGAACTGGCTCTCGGTGCTCAGCAAGGCTCCGGCGTCGAAGTCTTGACCGGCCATGACGCGATCCGTTGTGAGCTGGTGGACGGCGAGAAACGGCTGATCCTCTCTGCAGATGGCAAAGAGAAGAGCGTCGCCTTCGACGCGCTGGTGGTTGCGGTCGGACGCAGCGCGCGTCTGAACGGCTTTGGACTGGAAGAGCTGGGCATTGAAACCGACAAAACGGTGGTCACCGATGATTATCTGGCGACCCTCTATCCCAATATTTTTGCCGCCGGTGATGTGGCCGGCCCCTATCAGTTCACCCATGTCGCTTCGCATCAGGCATGGTTTGCTTCGGTCAACGCCCTGTTCGGCCAGTTCCGCAAGTTCAAGGCCGACTATCGGGTGATCCCGTGGACCACCTTCATTGATCCCGAAATTGCGAGGGTCGGCCTGAACGAGCAGGACGCCAAGGCGCAGAACATCGCCTATGAAGTCACGACCTACCAGATGCACGAGCTGGACCGCGCGATTGCGGACAGCGCCACCACGGGATTTGTCAAAGTATTGACCCCACCGGGCAAGGACAAGATTCTGGGCGTCACTATTGTCGGCGATCATGCCGGGGAATTGCTCGCCGAATATGTGCTGGCGATGAAATATAAGCTCGGCCTCAACAAGATTTTGGGCACGATCCATACCTATCCGACCATGGCAGAGGCAAATAAATATGCCGCCGGCGAATGGAAACGGGCGCATGCGCCGCAAGGCCTGCTGCGCTGGGTCGAGCGTTATCACGACTGGATGCGCGGATGATGGCAATCTTGCAGCAAGGCCAGGGCCTGATCGGCCTGACGCTGATCCTCCTGTTCGTCTGGCTGCTGTCGGAAAACCGGCAGGCCCGGCCGAGCTGTAAATGGATCGGCGGGGCGCTGTTGCTGCAATTTGCCATTGCGCTGGTGATCGTCCGGGTGCCCTTTGTCTGGGATATCATCGGTCTCGCCAATCAGGGCGTGATGGCAATTGAAAAGGCCACGCTGGTCGGATCATCTTATATGTTCGGCTATGCCGGCGGGGCCGAATTGCCTTTTGTCCTGAAGGAAGGCGCACAGCCGCCGCTGATCATCGCCTTCCAGATATTGCCCCTCGTCATCGTTTTCTCGGCGCTGTCCGCCTTGCTGTGGCATTGGGGCGTGCTCGCCTGGATCGTCCGCGGCCTGTCCTGGGCGCTGCGCAAGACGATGGGGGTCAGCGGCGTGGTCGGCCTCAGCGGCGGCGCGAATATCTTCCTCGGCGTGGTAGAATCGCCGCTGGTGTTGCGCGCCTATTTCGAGAAGATGAGCCGGGCGGAGCTGTTCATGGTGATGGTGCTGGCCATGTCGACCATTTCTGGCGCAATACTGGTTCTCTACGCCTCGACCCTGTCCGCCACCGTGCCCAATGCGGTTGGCCATATGATCTCCGCATCGCTGATCTCGCTGCCGGCCGCGATATTGCTGGCTCGCCTGATGGTACCGGGCAATGGGAAGACTGAGACTGGTAACGAGCAGCCGGGACTCAAATATGACGGCAGTATCGATGCCATTGTGCGCGGCACGATGGAAGGTGTGCAGGTGTTTCTGGCAGTAATCGGCATCATCCTTGTGGTGTTTGCGCTAGTCGCGCTGGTCGACCAGATATTGACGATATTGCCCTATGTCGACGGTCAGGCGGTGACGATCAGACGCGCTTTCGGCTGGCTGTTCGCACCGCTGATGTGGACGTTGGGCGTGCCTTGGGATCAGGCGCCGGCTGCCGGTGCGTTGATGGGCACCAAGACCATCCTCAACGAATATGTCGCCTATCTCGATCTCTCCGCGCTGCCGGAAGGAACCTTCGATCCGCGCAGCCAGTTGATTGTCGTCTATGCCTTGTGCGGTTTCGCCAATCTTGCCAGCGTCGGCCTGCTCGTTTCGACGATCGGAACGCTCGCGCCATCACGCCGGGTTGAGGTCGCGGGGCTGGGCATGAAAAGCTGGATCGCCGGCAATTGCGCCACCGCAATGACTGGCGCGGTGATCGGCCTGATTACCTTTTCCTAAGGAACGGAGATGCTGGATTCCAAGATAAGACCGCTGATAGATCCACCGCTCAATGCAATAGGCAAGAATCTGGCACGAGGGGGCGTTACTGCCAACCAGGTTACTCTTGCCGGCGCGCTGCTGGGTGTCACCGCCGGTATCGCGATCGGTTATCAGCACTATCTTTTGGCGCTCGCGCTGGTGCTTTTGAGCCGTATCCTCGACGGTCTCGACGGCGCCGTTGCGCGCGCCACAAGCCAGTCCGATTTTGGCGGCTATATTGATATCGTCGCTGATTTTGCCTTTTACGTCGCGGTCCCGCTCGGCTTCGGCTTTGCTGACCCGACAAATCTCCCCTTAGCGATGGTCCTGATCGCAAGCTTCACCCTCACCGGGATCAGTTTTCTTGCTTATGCAGTAATGGCCGCGAAAGCGGGTCGCGAAACCGAGGCGCATGGCAAGAAGAGCTTCTTCTACAATAGCGGCCTCGCAGAGGGGACCGAAACCATTGCAGCCTTCGTGCTGATGTGTTTGCTACCGCACTATTTTGGCGCGATTGCAGCGGTCTATTCGTTTATGTGCGTGATCACCGTGGTTCAGCGGACGATTGCCGCGAAAATGGACTTTCCCTGATCGGCCAGCGGGCGTCTGGAGAGGGGCGGTTGGCTTCTGCTACAGGCTCAGATGATCTTCATCCTTCGGTCATAGTTGAACCATAAAGGGACTTCGACCACCGATTGTATGGTGAATCGGATTTTTCACCAATATTAGCTGGGAAATGCTGTTGTTTTTTGGCACGATAGACTTTCGGCGAAGGACATCTGCATGACCAAAACTAAAACGGCTGAATATCAATCCCATTTACAAGATGTGCTGGACGCTCCGGAAGGTCCTCATATCGCTGCGCTTTTCGATTTCGATGGCACCATAATCGCTGGCTATTCAGCTACCGCGATGTTGTGGGAAAAAATCAGACGGCGGGAAATGACCGCCGAGGAAGTCGTCGAAACGATCAATGTTATGGCGCAGTATAGCACCGGCAACATGGGTTTCTCCGGCCTGATGTCAGGCGCGGCGAAATTTATGAAGGGTGTGACCGAGGACAGCTATTTCGAATTTGGCGAAGAGCTTTATGAAAAACATATCGCGCGCAAGGTCTATCCCGAAGCCCGGGCGCTGATCGAAGCCCATCGCGCCAAGGGGCATACGATCGCGATTGTGTCCTCTGCCACCATCTACCAGATCGAACCCACCGCGCGAGACCTCGACATCGAACATGTGCTTTGTTCGCAATATGAAGTCGAGAATGGCGAATTTACCGGCAATATCATCCGCCCCTTGTGCTTTGGCGAAGGCAAAGTCCTCGCAGCGGAAGGGCTTGCCGCCGAATATGGTCTGGATCTGGATCAGAGCTATTTCTATTCCGACAGCTATGACGATATCGAACTGCTCGAGCGGGTCGGCAAGCCGCGACCGCTGAACCCCAACACGAAATTGCGCGAAGCGGCTAGGGAACATGGCTGGCCGCTGGAAAAATATGAAAGCCGGGGGCAGGGCAAGCCGGTGGATTATCTTCGCACGGTCTATGCGACAGGTTCGCTGGTCGGTTCAGTCATGGCTTCGCTGCCCATCTGGGCGCTGACCGGATCGAAGCGGGAAGCGGTGAATTTTTCAACCGGTCTCTTTGGCGATATTGCCACCGCTTTGACCGGCTGCGAGCTGGAAGTGACCGGCGAGGAGAATCTCTGGACCTCGCGACCCTGCATCTTTGTCTTCAACCATCAGAGCAAGGCGGATGTCATGATCCTCGCCAAGCTTATTCGCCGGGACATGGGCGGTGTGGCCAAGAAAGAGGTGCGTGACACACCAGTGATCGGCAAGCTGATGGAACTGGCGGGTACGGTTTTCATTGACCGGGCCAATGCCGGTAGCGCGATCAAGGCGATGGCACCATTGATCGACGCGGTGAAAATTGATGGCAAGTCCATCGTAATCGCGCCGGAAGGCACGCGCACGCTTTCGCCGAAGCTGGGGCCATTCAAGAAAGGCGCTTTTCATATGGCGATCCAGGCGGGTGTACCGATGGTGCCGATTGTCATCCACAATGCGGGAGATGTTGCCCCCAAGAATGAATTTCTAATGCGTCCCGCCAAGGTCCGCGTCGACGTGTTGCCGGCCGTCGATACCAGCAAATGGACGAGCCGGACGTTGAACGAGCATGTTGCGGAGGTGCGGGGCATGTTCCTTGAAGCTCTCGGGCAGACGGAAGAAGAGGATGCGCTGGAGGCACTGGTGAATGAGGAGCGGGCGCCTCAAAAAAAGACGGTGGCGCGAAAGAAACCCGCCAGCCGCAAGGCCGGGACCAAAAAGACGGTAACAAAAAAGCCTGTTGCCAAGAGGCCCGCCAGTCGATCTACCCCGTCGGACAAGCCTGCAGCCCGAAAGTCGTCAAAAAAAATGAAAGCGGCTGAATAGGCTCAATTCGAGGAGTGGGGATGGACGAAGCAGCGCAAATAGCAAATTCCGGTCCGCTGCTGGCGCAAGGATCCAAGCTATTTGTCATTGACGCGCGCAATGGCGTCGAGCGGCGCTATCTGCTCAACTGGATAAAGACCACGATGCCCGGCATCGGACCAGACGAGGCGCTCAACTGGGTCAGTTTGCCGATATCCGACGAACGGGCCAAAATGCGCCTCGGCCGTCTCGAGGAAAAGCTAAGGGAAAGTCCGGATACGCTCGTCGTTCCCGTCCGTATCGCATGGCGGATTCCCGATTTCGAGAAAAGTCGTGCCGTCAAGATGCGCCATGTCATTTTCGGAGACCCGCGCAATCCCGGCGCTTTTCGCGCCCGATCCATCCTTTTGCGTAACAAGCGCCGGGCCCAATGCCTGATCGGACAACCCGCAACCATCGGCGAGCTGAACCAGAATTTTGCCGAACTCAGCAAGGACTATGACCAGACCGACAATAGGGAATTCGCTGCCTTTGTCGTGCGTCAGGCCGGCCTGGTTCTGGATATTGCCGAGCGCGGATTGCGCGGCCGGCGTTACAAGGTGCCGCGGCATGTCGCAGACGGCCTGCGCAGTGATGCGCGCTTCCGCGCCGCGATGACACAACTGGCGAGAGAGCGCGGCGAGAGCGAAGCGGTACTGCATGAGCAAGCCGCCAAATATATGAAGGAGCTGATCGCACGGCCCAGCCCGCTCTTTATCGACATGAAGGCGAAGCTCGACCGGTTCATGCTGTCGCAGGGCTATGACGACGAGGTGGTCTTTAACCGCAAGGAACTGACCCGCTTGCGCCAGACCATGCGGGAACATCCGACTTTGCTGCTGTTTACCCACAAGACCTATATCGACGGTGTGACCGCCACCGACCTGGCCTACCAGAATGACTTGCCGCTCATTCATCTGTTCGGCGGCATCAATCTGGACTTTTTCGGCCTGGGCTTCATGCTGCGCCGTGCCGGCACCATTTTCATCCGCCGCAGTTTCGAGAATAATCCGGTCTACAAGCTCGTTCTTCGCTATTATGTCAGCTACCTGCTGGAAAAACGCTTCCCGATGACCTGGGCTTTCGAGGGCACGCGCTCGCGGCTCGGCAAGCTGATGCCGCCGCGTTATGGTCTCCTGAAATATGTCATGGACAGCGCACATAGTAACGACATCGAAAACGTCCATATCATCCCGGTGGTCACCAGTTTCGACCTGATCCGGGATGTCGAGGAATATGCCAGCGAGCAGACCGGCCGGATCAAGAAGCCGGAATCACTAAGCTGGTTCATCGGCTATCTCCGTAGCCTGCGCGAACCGATGGGCAAGGTCTATGTCGATTTTGGCGAACCCGTCGTGGTCAGCAAGGCGCCGGATCCCAACGACCGGCTGGCTCTGTCGAAAATGGCGTTTGAGGTCGCGGTGCAGGCCAACCGGGCCACGCCGCTCACCCTGACTTCGTTGATGTGCCTGTGCCTGCTGGGCACTGCGCCGCGCGCGATGACGGAAGAAGAATTGCGTGCGGTGATCAACTTTCTGGTCGGCTGGGCCCGGGAACGGAATATTCGCATGAGCGAAGATCTGACCGATGAAAATCTGGAAGGGGTGCAACGCGTTATCGAGACGCTGGTCAACAACGGTCTGCTTGTGCGCTACGACAAGGGCTCGACGCTGGTTTACGCGATCGAGCCGGCCCAGCATCCGATTGCCAGCTATTATCGAAATACGATCATTCATCATTTTCTCGACAAGGCGATCATTGAATTGTCGGTCCTGAAAGCGCGCGAGGTCAGCGATCGCAACGCTGCCGAGGTGTTCTGGGAAGAAACTGACAGACTTCGCGATCTGTTCAAGTTTGAATTCTTTTACCCCGAGAAGCAGCAATATCGCGAGAATTTGAAAGCCGAACTGCAGCGTGCCGACCCGGACTGGGAAGCGAAACTGGAGGAAGGAGGCGTCAAGCTGACCAGTCTTACCAACCGTTTTCAGCCGCTGATCGGTCACGCCGTATTTCTGCCATTTGTAGAGGCCTACACCATCGTTCTGGATATTTTGTCGCGGCTGGAGCCCGGCGATGCCATCGACAAGAAAAGCTGTGTGGAAACGGCGTTGAAAGAAGGTCGGCAGGCCTATCTTCTCCGCCGCATCACCAGCGAATCTTCGATCGGAAAAATCCTGTTTGAGAACGGCTTCAGAATGGCGGCGGGGCTTGGGCTGACCGGGGAGACCACTCCCGAGACGATAGCCGAACGCAAGGCTTTGTTGCGAAAATTCAGAGCGCTGTCGCGGCGCATGGAAAAGTCCCGGCTCGAGCTGCTTGTTCTCGCCGACAAGATATTTGAATGATCGTGCTGTCGAAAGGACCTGATCGATGACTGAGCAGAGCAATATAAACCAACTGAGCGCCCAGGATGCCCAGTTTCTCTATATCCAGTCCGCCACCAATCTCACGCACGTGATGGCGGTCTATATCTATGATCCCTCGACCGCTCCCGGGGGGAAGGTGCGATTCAAGGACATCATCGAACATATGCGCAAGCGGATGGATGTCTCGCCGATGTTCAAACGGAAATTATACCGCCTGCCGCTGGATATCGATCATCCTTACTGGGTCGAAGACGAGCATTTCGACCTCGAGGCGCATATTTCACACAGCCGTTTGCCGGAACCGGGCGACTGGCGGCAATTCTGCATCCATGTCGCACGTCATCACAGCAAACCACTGGATATGAACCGGCCGCTCTGGGACATGTATGTCGTGGAAGGGCTTGATAATATCCCGGGCTATGCCAAGGGCAGCTATGCCATTTTGACCCGGATTCACCATTCCACCATTGACGGTGTTTCCGGGGCGCATTTCTTTGCCGCGATCTCCGACAAGGATCCGCATGGCACGCCGGCCATTCCATTGCCCAAGACCAAGGCCAGTGCCAATGCCCTGCCAACCACCGCCGAAATCCTGAATCGGGCGATCAACAGCACCGTCACCTCGCCGGTAAAGCTGACTCAGGCTTTGATGAAATTCACGCCGGCTCTGCTTTCCTCGGCACAGAAAAGTCTCACGGGCGGTGCCGACAAGACCGAATCCGGCGTTCCCCAAACGCGATTCAATGCAGCGGTTACGCCGCACAAAATGTTTGATGCGATTACTTTTGATCTAGAAGAACTGAAGCAAATGCGCCGAAAGGTGCAAGAGGCAACAATCAATGATGTAGTGCTGGCAATCTGCAGCGGGGCGCTGCGCCATTATCTGACCAAGCACAAGGAACTTCCGGACGAGCCGCTGGTTGCCGTCGCTCCGGTTAATGCTCGCAGCCGGTCCGGTGAAGAATCCAATCCGGGTACCAATATATCGGCAATGACGATCAAGATCTGGTCGAATATCGAGGACCCGATCGAACGGCTCGAAGCGATCCGGGATACGACTCGCGAAACCAAAGCGGCGAAGTCCGGGCTCAGCGCGCGGATCATGACCGATCTGTCAAAACATATTCCCGGCGTGACGATGGCCGGTGTTTCGCGGATATTGACCGACGAGCGTTTCGCTCCGAAAATGAGCAACCTCATGGTTTCCAACGTTCCGGGGCCGCAAATACAGCTCTATATGAACGGTGCCAAGCTGACCCATCAATATGGTCTGGCCCCTCTGGCTCACGGAATGGGCCTGTTTATTGCCACGCCGAGCTATAACGGGACGATCTCGTTCAGTATCATCTCGGATCGAAAGATAATGCCTGATATTGAGTTTTTCAGGGAATGCCTGCAAAAGGCGTTCAATGAACTACGCGATGCGAAGCCGGGGAAGGTCGTCCAGCAACCCAGAAAGGCGAGCGAGGCTCCGAAAAAGCAGCCTGTTTCTGCGGATGGTTCGGTGATGTACCGGCGGGTTGCGAAAAAGCCGCGGGCGGTTGTTTCGAAACAGCCCGGCGGAGCCAGATCGAAAGCAAGTTAGGGAGCGGATTGTTTTTGCGTCGCACGATGGACGGGCGACGCGCGATACCATGCGTAATCTTGGTGAAAGAGTGAATAGAATATGATCCTGAACACGACTTTGAAGATGGAAAAAGCGATGGCCCAGGCCAACAGCTATTCCGAATGGTCGAAAGCGGCGAAAGCGCACGACAAATCCACCGGAGTCGATATTTGGAAGGCATCTGATGAAAGCAAGCATTTCGATCATGCCTCCATCCGCCGTCGACTGAAGCGTCTTTCCAGGCTCTGGAAAGAGCAGGACAATGCTGGGCTACTATATGCTTTGAACGAGGGCATTCACGGCAATATGGATGGCATGGGGCACGCCCGGCTCCATCAGAAGGCCAAATTCGGCACCAAACAGCTGATCCAAGATTATGTCGACGCGATCGCCAATTCGCTCGAATATCTGGCGAGCGACAAGGTCACCGATATCCCGTTCGAGGAAAAACTCGATTTCTTTCGCCGGGCCCAGCATTGCTACGGACGGTCCGCCTTTCTGATGAGCGGCTCCGGCGCCTATCTCTATTTTCACGTCGGGGTGGCCAAGGCGCTTTGGGAAGAGGGACTGCTGCCTGATATCATGTCCGGCTCCAGCGGCGGATCGGTTGTTGGTGCATTGATCAGCACCCACACGGACAAGGAGATTCCGCCATTCTTCAAACCGGAAAATCTGATTATCGGACCGGAGCATGAAGAAAGCGATGGTTTTCTGGGCGGTCCCAGCCGGATGCGGGCCGACGAGATACGCCAGCGACTGTCGGACATGCTTCCCGATCTTACGTTTCAGGAAGCCTATGAGCTGACCGGCCGGCATCTGAACGTATCGATTGCGCCGGCGGAAAAACACCAGACTTCGCGCCTGCTCAATGCCATTGCATCACCCAATGTGTTCATTCGCGAGGCGGTCCTGGCCTCCTGTGCGGTTCCGGGCGTTTACCCGCCGGTGACTCTGGCGGCGAAAGATCACCGCGGCGAGCGGGTCCCCTATCTGCCCAACCGCAAATGGGTCGATGGTTCGGTTACGCACGATCTGCCGGTCAAAAGACTGGCGCGGCTTTACGGCGTCAATCATCATATCGTCAGCCAGGCCAATCCGCTGGTCACGCCGTTTGCGACGGATGTCAGCCAGTCCCGCAATCCGCTTTCCTCTATCCGCAATGCCTCAACCGCTACGATGAAGGCCTGGCTCAACGCCAATGTGGAGATCATGCAGAAACCCTTGTCCTATTTTCCAAGACTGAACAGCATGGCGAATATGGCGCTGTCGGTGATCAATCAGGACTATACCGGTGACATCAATATTATCCGGCCGACCATGTTCTGGAGCCCGTCCAAGCTTCTGAGCAACCTGCCGGTCGAGGATATTGCCGAACTGATCCAGCTCGGCGAGCGCACGACTTGGCCGAAAATTGAAATGGTCCGGACCCAGACCAAAATCAGCCAGACGCTGGACAGGATATTGTTCGAATATGAAAATGAACTGGCGCATGATCACGAACTGGTCGTTAAAAGGAAAATCGCTTGAACCATCGCGACGGCACTCTGACGCTTGCGCCGGGTTCCAAGGCCGCCGGAGCCAGTCTCTACTGGCAGCAATGGTCGCCGGACGACGATCCCAAAGCAATCATTGTGCTGGTGCACGGCTACGCAGAACATAGCGGACGCTATCAATATTTTGCCAAGCATTGCGTGGCCAGAGGCTATGCAGTGTTTGCACTGGATCACTGGGGGCACGGGAAATCGGACGGTACGCCCGGCTTCGTTCCGGACTTTTCGGTATTCCGCGACGGTGTGGATCAACTGATTGCGCAGGCGAAGCAGGATTTTCCCGATTTGCCCGTCATGCTTGTCGGGCATAGTATGGGCGGATTGATCAGCGCGTCCTATCTGCTTGCCGGGCAGGACAAAATTGCCGCCTGCGTGCTTTCCGGTCCGGCGATAAAGGCGGCCGAAGAGCCGTCCGGGGTCCTCAAGGCGATCAGTGGTTTTCTGTCCCGCTTCTTCCCGAAACTTGGCGTGCTTGCTCTCGATTCAAACGGGGTCAGTCGCGATCCGAAGGTGGTGGCTGACTATCTTGCCGACCCGCTGGTCTATAACGGCAAGATGGGGGCGAGGCTGGCTGCTGAAATGCTGGGCAATATGACATCGGTACAGGAGAATGCCGGGCAGATTTCATTGCCGATGCTCCTGCTTCATGGCGGCAAGGACAGCCTCGCCGGTGTCGAAGGTTCTGAATTTCTGGATCAGCATATTTCCTCGAGCGAAAAACAGCTGAAAATCTATCCTGAACTGTTTCACGAGATTTTCAATGAGCCTGAAAAAGATCTGGTCTTGAACGACATGACCGACTGGCTGGACCAACAGCTGGCGACAAGAGGAGCGTAACGTGGGAACCGTCGAAATTTTCCTGACCATCCTTGGCATTCTGATGGTGTCGCTGATCGCGCTCTACGTGTTGTTTCCGCGCACTCTGTACGGCTTCTTGCGCAACAGTTTGCGACGCAAGGGCAAGTTGACGGCGAAGTCGGTCAAAGTGGGGGATATGATCTGGCCCTATCTTGAAGGCGGGGCGGCGGATGGCGAGCCATTGGTACTGCTCCACGGTTTTGGCGGCGACAAGGATAATTGGGCGATATATGCGCCGCAAATTGTCGGCAAATATCGTTTGATTGCACCGGACCTGCCCGGATTTGGCGAAAATATTCGCGATATTTCCCGTGATTATGACATGGCGACGCAGGCAGCGCGGGTACGTGATTTTCTGGACGCGATGGGCATCAAAAAATGCCATATTGGCGGCAACAGCATGGGCGGTTTTGTCTCTCTGCGCTTTGCGCTGGATTATTCCGAACGTTTGCTGTCGATGACGCTGTTCAACAATGCCGGTGTCGTCGGGGCCAATGAAAGCAAGCTTCAGAAGGAAGCTCAGTCGGGCAAAAACCCGTTGGAGATCCATAGCCCTGACGATGTGAAGCGGATGATGGCTTTTGTCGCGCACAAGCCGGTAAAGGTTCCGGGCCAGTTCCGGAAGATTTTCTACGAGGATTTTGCCGTCCATCGTGAATTGCTCGACAAGATATTCTGGACACTGGTGGAAGACGGAACGGTCAAGCCGCTGAACGATCAGCTCGGACAGGTAAAGGCCCCGACCCTCATAATCTGGGGCCGTCATGACCAGCTGATTGATGTCAGCTGTGTTGATGTATTGAAAGATGGCATCCCCAATGCGGAATCGGTGGTGTTCGAAGAAGTTGGTCATATCCCGATGATCGAAAATCCGAAGGGCACCGCCAAGCATCATCTCGAGTTTCTTGCAAAATACTGAAATTCCCTGCAGTTTGAACAGATTGGGCTTCCGCTAGAGGAGTCGCCGATGGAGGGTCGATATGGAATTGAAGGTAGGATTGCTCGGCGGTGGATCATGGGGCACGACAGTTGCTTCTCTGGTGTCGCGCAATGCGCCGATAAAGATCTGGGCGCGGGATTCCGAAACGGTCAGCGATATCAACAATGATCATCGCAACAGCAAATATCTGCCCGATATAAAATTACCGCCCGCCTTGACCGCGACGTCGGAGATAGGGGAGGCCGTCTCCGGCGCGGATGTGCTGGTGATGGGCATCCCTTCCAGCAATTTTCGCGCCGTTCTTGAAGAAGCGAAACAATATCTGAGACCCTGGGTTCCGGTCATCAGCCTTACCAAGGGCCTCGAACTGGCCACCGGCATGCGGATGACGGAGGTAATAGAGGAAGTGCTTCCCGGGCATCCGGTCGGCGTTCTGACTGGTCCGAATCTGGCCCGGGAAATCATGGCGGGCCAGGCGGCGGCGAGCGTGATCTCGATGGAAGACGAGATTATCGTCAAGCAATTGCAGCAGCTTTTCCACTCCGGTCTGTTTCGTGTTTACACCAATACCGACCTGCTGGGGTGCGAACTGGGGGGCGTGCTCAAGAATATCATCGCGATCGCGGTGGGCATGGGCGATGGCCTGGGGGCCGGCGACAATACCCGCTCGGCCTTGATCACCAGAGGGCTCGCCGAAATCACCCGGCTCGGCGTGGCCATGGGCGGAAAGCCCGAAACATTCGCCGGCCTCACCGGCATGGGCGACATGATCGCGACCTGTACCAGTCCGCTGAGCCGGAATCGCCATGTCGGAGTCGAACTGGGTAAGGGGCGGCATATTGATGAAATCATCGCCGATATGCACATGGTTGCCGAGGGGGTTAAAAGCGCGCCGACGGTGATCGCGCTGGCGAGAAAATATGGCGTCGAAATGCCGATCGCCGAGGATGTATTCGAAGTCACCAAAGGCAAGCGGTCGGCCGTTCGCGCATTTCGCGGACTGGTCAATCAATCGGCTGGTGCAGAGTCCGACGCGGGTTGAAGATTCGCGGTTCCTGCCGAACCACAAGAGGTGAAAACATGGTCAACGGCACAGCGGGAGAGGCCGCATATCCGCCTTGTTCCGCAGGATATTAACGAATTGGGTGGCAAAAATTCAGGCTCAAATGACTCAAAGATAAGCAAAATTTTGATTTTGCTAACCATGTTACCCAATCTTCTCGGTTTAACTTGCATTGAAATGGGGCATGTCATAAAATTTTACATATAAGGTGAGGAGGTTTGTTAGGCTGAGTATCGTCGAACATCTTGCCGGATATGGAGTATGATATGGACTTTCGCAGTCGCGCTGCCAACGAGTTGGATCGTAATTTGACGATCGAGGCAAATGATATGCTGGTCCAGACACCCCCGATTGCGGAACAGGATATCTTCTCGAAACAGTTTCGCGAAATCGATTTGCGATTTGACCGTTCCGACGAAATCTTCTGGTGCTATATGAACCAGACATCCCGTCCCAGCTACACCTATGAACTTGGCGAAGAGATCCAGCAGGTGCAGGACTGGATCCACTCCAATTATGCGACCAACAGCGCCAATGCCGCAGATCCGTTGCGCTATTTTGTTGCAGCGTCCCACACGCCGGGGATTTACAATCTTGGCGGAGATCTGAAGCATTTTGCCGATTGTATCCGGCGTCGCGACCTCGGTGCGTTGAAAAAATATGCCCGGACCTGTGTTCACATGCAATATGAGAACAGCACCGCATTCGGGGCACCGATCATCACGATGGCGCTGGTGCAGGGCGACGCTCTGGGTGGCGGTTTCGAACATGCGCTTGCGTTCGACATATTGGTGGCCGAAAAAAGCGCGCGACTGGGGTTGCCGGAGATTCTCTTCAACCTTTTCCCCGGAATGGGTGCCTACAGCTTTCTGCGTCAGCGACTTAGCCGCAAGGAAACCGAACGGTTCATTCTCGAAGGCAAATTATACACCGGCGCCCAGCTATATGACATGGGCGTGGTGGATATTCTGGCGGACGACGGAATGGGCGAGGCCGCCATTGTCGAATATACCAAGGAAAACCGCAAACGCTTCCATGCCGAGCGAGCCGTCTATCGGGCCCGCAAAATCGCCAATCCGGTAAGCCTCGAGGAGTTGCTCGAAATCACCGACACATGGGCCGAAACCGCACTCTATCTCGAAGAGGCCGATGTTCGCAAGATGGAGCGGCTGGCCTCGGCGCAGGATCGACGGATAATGCGGTCGCTGCGGGCCGTTTGAGGATTCTCTAGATGTGCGCGGCCTGTTCGGTTGGCACATGGCTGTTGCTGCTTGCCAGCCTGCTATCAAGATAAGCGCGAATATCGGAAACCTGCTGTTCGATTTTCGTCAGATATTCCTGGCGTCTTTCTATGAAATCCGGTTCGCCGATCACCTCCAGCTTCGAACATGTTTCGACCAGATAGCTTGCACCGACATTGGAAGCACCGCTTTTGAATGCATGGGCGTGAAAGCGGAAATCCTCAACGGACCCATCTTCGACAGATTTCCGGAAGGCGGCCAGTATCTCCCCCGTATCTTCCAGATAGGCCTCGATGATCGAGTTCACAAATGCCTCGTCGCCAATCGATAGCAGATAATCCAGCTGGGTCGGGTCGACAGCAGGCGGCTCCGGCCGTCGCAACTTGCTGTCGAAATTGCTGACCACGCCCAGCGGGTCGGAGAATGTCTCGGCTGGCTGTTCGCTGACCTGATGCCCCGTTTGGGTGGCGATCACTTCGAGAACCTCGGTTGCTTCGATCGGCTTGGTAATCCTCAGGTCCATGCCGGCATCGAGACATTTTTTTTCGGTTTCTTCGGTCGAATCCGCCGTCAGGCCGATGATCGGGATATGATTGCGCGGACCTTCGATCTGACGCCATAGGCGGCAGCATTCAATGCCACCCATGACCGGCATATTCACGTCGAGGAAGACAATCTGGAAGGCCCCGTGTTCGAGCTGTTCGAGTGCTTCTTCTCCGTCGTCCACCACAATTACCTCGTGGCCTACATTGGACAGGATCGTCTCCAGCACCATCTGGTTGGTACGATTGTCATCCGCAACCAGCACGCGAACCGGTTTGACTTCGGATGCAGGTTCGCTGTCTATCGCTTCGTTCTGCTGGCGCGGGCCCGCGCCGACGAGGGAGCAGCCTATCTGGGCAGCGCTGCGGATCGTGCTGAAATCCGAGCCGGACGGCAGCAGAGTTGCGAAGGCCGCACGCAACTGGATGTCCCTGAGCGTTTTCTCCTTGCCTTCCGTCAACAACACAGATGGCAACTGAGCGTTCTGAAAGGCGGACCACAGCGGGGACTGGTCGTCCTGATCGTTGGCAAGGGCCTCATCCAGCAGGGCGATGTCATAATGCTCAAGATTGAGTTGACTGATAACATCCTGGATATCCTCGGGCGCGTTGCACTGGATATGGTCGATGCTGACAGACTGATTTTCCTCGTTGCAGATATTTGGCGCATAGTCTTCCTGCGTGAGAGACAGGATTCTGACGATATTGTCATCGTCGCTCTCCTCGACCGCTTCCAGCACATCCACCGGGCATGACAAGGTAAACGTACTGCCGGTACCTATATCGCTATCGAGAGAAACGTCGCCGCCCATCTGGTTGGCAAGCTTCTGACAGATCGCCAGGCCCAGACCGGTTCCGCCGAATTCGTTTGCTATCTTGTCATTCGCCTGCTGGAAAACGTCGAATATTTTCTGCTGATCCTCTTTGGCGATGCCCGGCCCGGTGTCGCTGACGGATACCCACATTTCGTCCAGGCCGGTCTCCGAAGAAAATCCACATCGCAGCGTAACCGATCCAGTCTTGGTAAATTTTACCGCATTGCTGGTGAGATTGATCAAGATGTTGCGCACAAAGTCCAGCTGGCCTGAAATCATCTGGTTGCTGCCCGGCTCTGCCTGCAGAATGAGTTCCAGATCCTTTTCATCGGCGGCAATTTGCATGATGTCGCGCACTTCGGTGAGAATGTCCACGAGACTAAACGGTTTCGGATCGGGCAATTCTTCCCGCGAATCCGATTGTGCGAAATTCAGCAACTGGTTGATCAGGTGGAGCAAGTGACGGCCTGCCGATACACTGGTCGCGATCATCTGGTGCTGTTTTTCCGGCAGTTTCATATCGAGCAAATGGGTGCCGTAGCCAATGATTGCGTTCAGTGGTGTGCGCAGTTCGTGGCTGATGCTTGCCAGAAACAGGCTTTTGGCCTTGTTGGCTGCTTCGGCTTCTTCTTTCGCATGGGAAATTTTGGTGATCAATGTCGAGCAATAGGCCGGTATCACCAGCAAGCCGATCAGCAGGCCGATCGAAAGTGAGGAATTCTGGCGCCAGAAGTCTACAGAATAGATGGCCCAGCCGAATGCCATCGTGGCCATCGCGGATGCCAGGAAAAGCCAGAGAATGCCGAAGCGGAAACCGTTGCCGAGAATGACCCAGAGGAACAGCGGATAGCCGGCCGCCACGCTTTCTCCACCGACCTGAAACAGGAAGGCGCCGACGCCAAAATCGGTGCAAAGTCCCAGAAATCGCCGCAAATTGGATGTGGCGGGGCGGAGCCGATAGGCCACGGCAAGAGCGAGGCTCAGGGTGAAATAAATGCTGAAGCCAACGATCAGTCCGGAGGTTGCACCAAGCCAGACGCTGACGGACCACCCCAATATGACCAGGATGATCCGGTTCTTGATCATCTCATGTTCGCGGTCACGCGCCTGACCATCCAGAGCGCCCTTCGGATGCCTGTGGTGTCTATGCGACCGTGCCGGCGCCCTTTTGGTGGCGAAAAGCAAGTGGATTAACCTTCAACCGCACGACTGGCCGGATCATCCTTCCGCCCGTCGAACAAACGTCCGAGATCCTCGGCCCGTTGCGGACGTGCGATCTTGAAACCCTGGATTTCGTCACAGCCCGAAACACGCAGCAAATCAAGCTGTGCGTCATTTTCGACGCCTTCGGCTACAACGCGCATATCCAGAGCATGCGCCAAATGCGCGATGGTCCCGATGATGGCGCGATCGGCCGGACTATGCTCGATCCGGGAAATGAAAGCGCGATCGATTTTCAGGCAGTTGGCCGGCAGGTCCCTGAGATATTGAAGAGAGGAATAGCCGGTGCCGAAATCATCAATGGAGATCCCGACGCCACTGTTGCGAATCTGCTGCAGCGTGGCCCTGACCTGCTCATTATTGTCAATCAGCAGCTCTTCGGTGATCTCGATCGTGATTTTCGACGGATCAATGTCGTTGGCTGCAATATTCTCCAACAGTTCCTGGCAAAGATTCTGGTTCTGGAACTGTCGCGGAGAGACGTTGATGGCAACCCGTGGCAAATCAATGCCGCGGTCTGCGTAGGCTTTGATCTCGCGGCAGACCTCGCCCATGACCCAACGGCCGAGTATATCCATCAGTCCGCTTTCGTCGGCAACCCGGATGAACTGGATCGGAAGCAGGCGGCCGCGGCGCGGATGGTCCCATCGGATAAGCGCTTCAAGGCCTACATATTCAAGCGTTTTGGCATCAACAATCGGTTGATATTCCAGCGCGAACTGGTTCTTTTTAAACGCATCGCGCAACTCGTTCTCGAGCGCGGCATCGGCCTGGGCAATCTCGTTCATGTCTTCCGAGAAGAAACGGTAGCAATTGCGGCCATTGGCTTTGGCATCATACATGGCAAGATCGGCCATGCGGAGCACTTCCTCATATTCGTCGCCGTCAGCGGGGATCAGGCTGACACCGATGGATGCGCTGATGACCTGGCCAACGCCGCTGATCGCATAGGGCTCGCTGATTGCCTTCAATATTTTGGAACAGCGGGAATTGATCGAATCGATATTCTCAAACCGGTTCAGGATGACCGCAAATTCGTCTCCGCCAATGCGCGCGGCAAAATCCTCGGGAGCGATGACCTTCGAAATGCGCTGTGCCACCTCGCGCAACAGAGCGTCACCGCTGTGATGGCCGCGGGTGTCGTTGATGATCTTGAAGCGATCCAGATCGAGCAACAGAAGAGCGGCCTGGCTGTCGGTTGTCTTGCAATTGGCAATGGTCGATTTGACATTTTCGGCAAGCAGAACGCGGTTGGGCAGTCCCGTCAGCATGTCATGCAAAGCCAGGTGGGTTCTGTGTTCCTCGGCAAATTTCCGGGCGGTGATGTCGACCGCCGTCGTCAGCACACCAATCGTTTCACCTTTGTGATTGAGCAGCGGGGATTTGTTGCAATGAAAAATCAGGTCGACGCCGTCGCTGGTGATCTTTTCCTCGAAATGCGGAATAGCCAGACCCGATTTCAACACCATCGCATCGCGTCGGCGCGTGTTCGCAGCCAATGCAGGTTCATAATTATTGGCAAAGTCTGTGCCCACCATCTCGTCCGGATCCTTGTCGAACAGCGCAGATTGGTAGGCGTTGGTGAACAGGCATTTGCCGGAACGATCGGTGGCATTGATCATGATCGGGATCGTGTCGATGATTTGCTCAAGCATGCTTTTGCCCGAAGGACCTTCGGTCGACGATGCTGTGCCAAAGGCTGCGTGCTTGCGTCCGATTTCCGATGCGCGCTTGCGCAGCGTCACACTTTTCTTGCTTTTGGTCAGCAGGGACAAGGCGCGGCTACAGAATTCCACGTGCGAGACCGGGCTCTGCAGGAAATCGGTGGCCCCCGCATCGAGCGCCGCCAGCCGGCATTCGCGATCCTGATGCGCAGTGATGACGATGGCGGGAACTTCGCTGGCTCCGGGCATCAGCCTGACTTGGCGGATGAATTCCGCACCGTTCATCTGCGGCATCCGGTAGTCGACCACCATCAGGTCCGCCTTGTTGTCACGCAGCCATTCCAGCGCTTCCACAGGGTCGGCAAATGTGACGGCGGAATATTTTTCCCCCATCAGCGTCACGAACTGGGCATAGATCCGCAGATTGGTGGGCCGATCATCGACTATCAAGACACGTGTGCTCATGATTGAAGGCACTACATGGCTATAATCAAGATAAGGTTAACGTCGATTTATCAGATCATTTTTCCGGTTTTGTGCCTCACCGAGCCGCTGCCATGACCGGTCAAATCGGAAAAATTGGAGGCATGTTCGCGAAATCATTGGTCGGGAAGAGAGGATTCGAACCTCCGGCCCCTGCGTCCCGAAGGAAATCTCTTTATGCTGATTTTTTATTATTATGTAGTAGCTTAAGTCCAGTTTCCATTTCAGCTTGTACGAGCCCTGTACGAAAAGCGGCCAATATTTTGTCCTCGTGATCCTCTGAATGGGTATATGTTTTGCGCATCAAGGCTAGATCATGCCAGCCACCGAACTTACCTGCCGCTTTTTCATCGATACCGCTACGCACCAACATTTCCTGACCAAAACCGTGCCGCCCGGCGGCGTGGGGCATTATATGTTCGATGCCTGCAGCATCGCAGGCCTGGTGCCAACCCTTCATCACGCCCTGTCGATAAGCAAATCCGAACACGCGCAGATTCTGTTTGCTGCGTTTCCATCCTCTGGGGCAGCGCGGTGGCAGATTGGCGAGTTCGACAGTCAGTTCCATTGGAATAGTCAGCCAGCGATCATCGCTGCCCTTGGCGCCGGGCACGCATATTCGGCTGTTTTGCAGATCCAGATGTTTGCCGGGGTGCATTATCACCGCCTGGCCAATGCGTGCGCCGGTTATGAACATGAATAGGGCGAGAGCCCGGCGGCGTTGATCAGCGTGCTCGCGAAATTTTAATAGCCATTCCCATGAACCAGGGGTTTTCTCTACCCGGCTGCGTTTCCCACGTTTCTTGTCTTGCTTAAGTCGATCTTCCCGGCTGTAAGCCTTGATTCGGATCGGCGGGCAGCGACCGCCCAATGTCTCATGGGCATTGTTGATCACTGCCCGGGTTGGAGCCACAACCCAGCGGCTCCACGTGTCGGTGGCATTATTGGGATAGAGTTTTGCGCCCAGGTCGCGGACCGCTTTCGGCGTAATTTCCTTGACCGGCGTGGTTCCGAAATGCTGGAGGATGGGAATCAGGTGCTTCGCGGTTTCAGGGTTTGGATCATAGAGTTCCAATGCGTCGGCAAAGGTTACCGGGACTTCCTCTTCTCCAACAATGTGACATTTGATCTGCCGGTCTGTTTCCTGTTTGATCCAGTCTTCCGCGCCTTTTTGCGAAGTCGCTCCAGTTGATCGCCTATAATAGCCGGTGATGGGTCGCCCATTATATTCGATCTTGCCTTTGACCCACCAGACGGACCCTCTTTTATATGATTTGAGCATGTTCCCTCCGCAAATATTCTGTCGATATGTTCGGGAAGGAGAATCACAGCCCTTCCGATTTGCCGGAAAGCACCGATTTTCCGTGCTTTGGTCCGGATTGTCCGAGGTGATACATGAATTTCACGTTCTGCCAAAACTTCCGCCCATTGCTCTGGGGTTTTTCCATGCCGAAGGATGGATGGAAAAGTAGCACTGTCAGATTTTACGGCATGGCACAATTTCATGACGGATTTCCTTCTATCGCGTCCGCGATGCGGGCGACTTTGTCCATTTCAGCGCAGCTCGGGCCGGTCAGGTCGGGATAGGGGCCGCGATAAGGGCGGGGCGCGCCGGTGCGTTGGATGACCTGTTTCTTACTCCAAGCGAGTGTCTGGTCGATCGCGGCGGTCATGCTGCTTTCTCCAGTTCGATCGGCCGCGCGTATCTGCGGGCGCTGTTCAGCCGAATTTCGAGAGCACGGGTGATATGGCACAGAGCGCGGGCGCGGGCGTTAATCGCGCTGTCCGCCGGATCGGCGCGATGTTTGCCCAGCCAGATATCGCGGCAGTGCGCCGCTTCATCGGCCATTGCCTGTAAGTCTTCGGGAAAAATCAATAGATGTTCGTCGCTGCTGCGGCCCGCCGGGTCGAGCAGCCACGCGATCCGCTGCCAATTGTGCAGCCGTTCGGCGATCACGTAGGTGAAGTCGGCGGTTTTGAGAAGCGCTTCGGCAAGAGCGAGGCGCTTCTCATATTCACGACGGGTTATTGTCGCGGGTTTGATCATCTAGGCACGTCCAACCTGAGCCACTTCCAGCCAGACCCACTCGTTTTTGGTGCTGCCTGGTTCAGGAATAGCGATGCGAGGAGGTGAATGCAGATATTCCGCCTTTGCCACGACGACGCCGGCAATGCCGGTCAATTTGCACTTCACCTTGTCACCCAATTTTACTTCATCCATAATGATTTCCCTTTTCCCCTCGAGAGTAGATCGCCACCTGCGGAGGGAGAATCACAGGTGGCGATAGGAACCAGTTGATGGCTATCACTGCGAAATCCTCCAGATCAGCGCGGTGATAGCCAACGCCGCGAGGGCTCCGCAAAGCAGGCCGCGTTTCAGGCGGGCTGCACGCTGCAGTTTGATGTCGAAATCCCACGCGCCGTCATTGGCGCGCATGGCCCATGTACGGGGCGGTTCATCACCGGTGCGCCCGTTGGAGTGAAAGCGCAGGCCGGTCATGATTGACAGTCCGGGGCGGCCAAGCATTCGACCACCAGATCTGTGTCGCTGGCCAACACGAAGGCGCTGTCCGGCACCGATATGGTGGCGTGGAGGAAGCCATCGTCAAAGACGTTGTCGGGGATTTCCACGGTGATCATGACGCCGATTTCCTTGCGACCGACGGAGGAAGCCCCCTTTGTCGCCTTGATGAAGCCGCGCTTGTCGAATGTGGCAAAAAGCTGCGTTCTCATGAGGCGTACCCCACATAGGCCGGCGCAAAGATCAGCGTGGGGATCAGGATGATGATCGCGTGGTCAATCGCGCGGAGGCCGTGGTCGGCCCAGAAATTGCGCATGTCGCGGGTGAAGGCCGCTTTCTGATCTATTGTTGGACGGCGGATCATACCGACACCTGAAAAGCATGCTTGTGCCGTGCGCGAAGACAACGCTGGCGCGAAGTGGGCAGTAGATCGGCGATCGGGACATTGCAGTTGATGCTGGCCGCATTGCGGCGTTTGCCGCCGGGCACGGGATCCCCGATCAATAAGCTACCATCAGGATTACGCCGCAAAATGCGGACCGGAATGTCATATTTGCCGTTGTCGCGATTGCGTCGCATCGCGAAGCTGCCGGCGTGAGGAAAAAGTGATTCGGTGTTCAGCATGGGTCACTCCTGCGTTAGGAGGAGTGGTATAAATGCGGAAATAATTCCTTGTCAAGGCGAAATGCGGAAAATATTCCGCGACCGTTGTGTCGCAGGGCTAGCCGCCAAGCAAGTCTCCGGACGGGCAGATGCGGTGAAGGCGC
The DNA here is from genome assembly GCF_902506555.1 of Sphingorhabdus sp. 109. Classification (GTDB taxonomy): domain Bacteria; phylum Pseudomonadota; class Alphaproteobacteria; order Sphingomonadales; family Sphingomonadaceae; genus Parasphingorhabdus. Next base: position 536,006 of record NZ_LR732707.1, read on the forward strand.
TTGACCCTGTTTGCGTCGATGCGAAATGTGGCGGGCGGGTTGAATTGTTCCAACTCGACGAAGCTGGCGCTACGGCGAACAAGGCGCTTGATCAGGATCGCGTGGATTTCATCATCGCCATTTTCGGATAGCTGGACAATCACATCATCACCAATGCGCGGCGGTATCCGGGGGTCGACAACCGCCATTTCACCAGGGCCAAATCGCGGGTACATGGACTCGCCCTCGACATAAATGGCATAAGCGTCCTTGGCGTCGCTGAGCGCCCGCGGGCGGGTGATATAGCGGATTATCTGTGTTGGTTCGAACAACGTTTGCTCCACCTCGGTATCATCGCCTCCGCCTGTAATCATCACGGTTCCGCCGTGAGCCGTCCCCAGTACCGGGAGGTCGGCGCGTGGCGGTACGTCCTTGAACGCCAGCGGTCCATCGTGAACTACGGCATCGGAACGGATTTCTGTTCCGCCTAGCAAATAATCAGTAGTGGTCCCGAGAACAGTCGCCAATCGCATCAGATTATCGCCTTTTGGCAATACCTGGCGCTTACGGATCGAGCGGATCAAATCTGGCTTGCCCGTGATCTCTATTGAGAGAGCGCGGTCGGTTAAATTTTTTTCAACGCGCAGGGCGTCCATTCTTTTAAGGAATTCTGCGATTTCCGACATGAGTGGATTATCGGGCAAATTGCGCGATGCGTCATGCGGAAAGATTTCCGTTGACAATGGCGGATAAAATTCCGCAGTAAGGGGCGAGCCTAATTTGGAGTCCTCGTCTTGCAACTCGCTGATCATCTTTGCCGTCTCGCCGAAATATGGGCGGAATCAAACAATCGAAGTGAAGCCACGCTTGGCAGTAAAGTGGCTGGTGATAGCAAATTGTTCGACCGGTTGCGGACGGGATCGTCCTGCACCATTTCGACCTTCGAAAAGTTGCTGGCATTCTTCCGGGGTGAAGACAATTGGCTGAATGGTAACATTCCGGACTCCGCTGTTCATGTGTTGGCGCGTCTCGACAATATCTCGACTGAAACATCGGCGTCATCCGGCAAATCCTGCGAGATTGCCGCATGAGCCGCACCACGCAACTTTCCCCGCGAATGCAGCTTTTGAAATCTGCCTCCCGCGCATTGGTCCGTGCCTTTGGTGGCCAGGTCGCAGCTGGAGAGCAGCTTGGTAAACGCCACCAGCGTTATTCGGATGTGTGTCTTCCCAATACGGAAGATTTTCTGACCATTGCCGAGGTTATGGATCTGGAGTCCAATACGGTGGGTATGGCCGATCATCCCCCGGTCACCCGCGCACTGGCACGAGAGCAGGGATATGTTCTTGTGCCAGCTGCGGACGACACGCCCGATGGGCATGACTGGCTGACCCATGTCGCGCGGCTTTCATCCGAGGCAGGTGAAATCACTTCTGACATCGCCGCTTCGGTGGCGGATGGAGATGGGGTCACTGCAAGCGAGGTGGACCAGCACAAGTTGGAGGAGAGGGCGGCGCGGTTGATGGATATTGCCGCTGCGATCCACCGGACCGCGCAATTGACCAGAGGAGATTAAGTGATGCTGTTGATGCGCGGAGAGGATTTGATGGGATGGGCAGAACGGGCACGCCCGGGCGATACAATCGCTTATGCCCGTGATCATATCACGCCTTCCCTTGCCGCACAAACACGCCCGATGATTGATGCCGGAATCATCATCCCCCTGTTTACCCGCGATCGGGGTGAGGGCGTTTATCTGGCCAAGCGCGGCGAAGGTCGTATTGCGCGGGTGAAGCGGCGTCAGGCGCAGGTCAGAAATGATGGTCGTTTCCGTCGTAAACCGCGCCGGTCGATCGAGGGTGTGCTGCTGCGCATATTGCGTCATGCGGCCAGCCACAATCGGCCGTGCCCTACCAACCGAGAGTTGGCCCGGGCGTGCAATCTTTCTGATGACAAATCAGCCAGCTACCGGATGCGGTGCCTGGTTAAGGCGGGCTATATTGCGGTCGAGGATCATAGTCCGTTCGGACGGCGGGTGATCACCATATTAACCGGGAAATATGCCGGCATGAAAACGGCCGAGGCGGCTTTGCCGATGATGCCGTGAGCGAGAGTCAAGGAAAAGACGGCCGCACGGCGTGCCCATCGGTTGAGCGGGATCGGGCCTGCGCGCGGCGTTCGCCGCAAAACCGGATGATTGACGGGTTTGATAATCCCATCATGCAGAGAGACGTAAACCCGCGAGAGCGGATGCGTGACAGGCCCGATTCGGAAGTAGACGAGGAGGTAATATGACTGCGCAGATTTGTGAAGGTTGCGGAATTGGATTTCAGCGATCGGACGGTCATCCGGAATGTAGTGAATGTGAAGAGGCATCCGCCCTATTCAACGGTAATGCGCTCCTGCAGCCCTTTGCAGATCTTTCGGAAATGCAAATGTGGGCGGCCGATATCATGCAGCGGGATCCGGATTTCATCATTGGCGATAATTATCTGCGCCGGTGGTGGGTGGTCCCGCGCAACGAGCAGCATAATATGTATCTGCACGAGATTTTGCACAGCGACGATGATCGTGCGCTGCATGATCATCCATGGGAAAATATCAGCTGGTTGCTGGAAGGCGAATATCTGGAGCATCTTCCTGATGGCAGTGTCGTGCATCGCAAGGCGGGTGATTTTGTCAAGCGCCCGGCAACCGCGCTGCATCGTCTTGAAATTGCCGAAGGGGGGCGTGCGGTTTCCCTGTTCATTACGGGGCCGAAGATTCGCGAATGGGGTTTTGCTTGTCCGCAGGGATGGCGCCACTGGAAGGATTTCGTGGCGGAAAACCCCGGGCAGATTGGGCGGGGGTGCGGCGAATGAAGACTATTACCCCGCGCGAGCAACGGATGCTCGACATGTTGACCGCCGCAGCGGATGCAGGGCAGGTCTGTCCGACCAATGACGCGCTGTGCGCTACGTTGGGAATGAACAGCGTGGGCGCACCACCGCAGATCATGAACAAGCTGGTCGCTCGTGGATTGATCAAGGTGGAACGGTTCAAACAGTCACGGATCGTGACGATCGTGGCCACAGGTAAGACTACTGCTGGGAAACGCGGGGATCCCCATCACAGTGAAGAGGCGGCGCGCAATGTGCCGGCGCACCGGTTGGGCGATGAAGAAGCAATCGCCTTCAAGCGCGATCTGGAGGACTGGATAGTTCGGACCGGTAGTGCACGCGTGCGCTTGTCGCTGGAGGCGATGGGCCACACGTCCGCCGTCCAGAATGCTCTGGCTGCGCGCAACCCGTGCCGGGACACAGCGGAAGCCTTTCGCGCGGCGATGCGCCGCTTCCCCAAGGGTCTGCCAGCCTTGAAAAAAGGGTGGCTGCGCACCACAGACAAGCGAGAGACACCCGAGCCGATGATGCGCGCAGATGAATTGGACGCACGGCGTGGCGAGGCCGAGCGCAGGCACCGGATTCACGAACAGAAATGCCTGCAGGACCATCGCCGGAAATATGGCAGCGCGCCCTTTGGCAAGCCGCTGGACAGGATGGTGGTGTGATGGCCGGTTTAAGAGTCAATCCGACAAAAGGCCGGATGCCGGCGCTGCAATTCGCGCCGCCCGATGTGCTGGCGATAGACCCTGATTATCAACGCTCGATCGAGGCTGGTGCGTCTCGCAAACTGATCCGCGATATCGCCGTCAACTGGAATTGGGATTTGTGTCAGCCCCTGGTCGCGGCACGACGGGCCGGTGTGGTCGAGCTCTACATCATTGATGGCCAGCACCGTCTGGCTGCGGCACGGCTGCGTGGTGATATCCAGCAGCTGCCGGTGGTGGTGGTAGAATATGCCAGTGCGGCCGATGAAGCGGCCAGTTTTGTCGCGCTGAACCAGAAACGCCGCCCGCTCGCGAAGATCGATATATTCAAGGCGGCGCTGGCCAGCGGCGATACGACCGCCCTGGCTATTTCGGCGGCCATTGAGGCGGCGGGGCTCAGCATCGCCAGCCATCAGAATTACGTTAGCTGGAAACCCGGCATGATCGCCAATATTGGCGGGATCGAGCGCAGCTGGAAATTGCACGGGCCAGAAATCACATCGACCGCGCTGCAGGTGTTGGCCGAGGCATTCGATGGTGAAGTGCTGCGCTATGCCGGCACGGTGTTTCCCGGAATCGCCGCCGTATGTGCGCGCGAAATGCAGGACGGCGAGAACGTCAGGGATTTCGATCCGGCAATGTTGCCGCTGTTTGTCGAAATCGTCGGTGACGTCGACCAGGTCCAGTGGAAAACCGATATCGCCGCCTGGCGCATTGACCATCCCAATCAGCGATATGACGCCGCCAGCGCGTCCGTTTTCGGCGCCGCGTGGGATGATTTTCTTACAGAGTTCATGGGCGAGGAATGATGCGTGGCGCGCGGCGCTGGATGGAAATTGATGAAGGGAAGGGATTATGAAGGACATGGAAAGCGAGTTTTTGGCGGCAGTATTGCTGTTGGATGAATCCAACGGTGGGCAAATCAGGCCAATGGTTGACGAGCTCGCCTTGCAATCGGAGCGATGGCGCGCGCTGAAAGCTCGCGCGCTGCGGATTAATAATCCGTTGCCGCCTCTACCTGATCTGGAAATTCCAGAAGTCTTGCCGGTGCCGGGAGCGCGGCCCTTTGGTGAATTTGGCGGTTTTTCCCAAGATGAAGATATTGACCGAGCCAAGACATATTGGCGCGAGCAAGCCGGGAAGGTGGCAGCGTGAGCCGGGCGGGTGAATCCGCGCCGATCGCGTCTATCACGGTTGAGGCCGCACAATTTACCAAGGCACTCGCCGGGGTGGTTTCTGTTGTGCAAAGGCGCAACACGATCCCGATCCTCTCCAATGTGCTGATCAGTCAGAAATCCGGCACGGTTCATTTGATGGCCACTGATCTGGACCGCGAAGTGAAGTTGCCGCTCGCGCCGGTCGAGTTTGATGGTGAAATGAATATCACAGTCGATGCGCAGCGACTGCAATCCCTGTTCCAGAATCTGGACAATGGCGCGCAGGTCAAGCTGGTGCAGGGTGATAATGGGCGGCTGAATATTACTTCGGGTCGCAATCGTTATCATCTGCCAAGCCTTCCCGCAGCCGATATGCCTCAAATGCCTTTTGGAGACGATGCCAGTCTGTTGACGTTTCGGGCGAGTGATATCCGCGATGTTTTTTCCCGGATGGCCGTGGCTCAATCATCCGAGGATACGCGCTATTATCTATGCGGCCTGTTCATGCATATGGATGCCGACGACGCATCTGCTGTCCGTTTTGCCGCGACCAACGGCCATAAATTGATAAGGATGAGCGGTGTCCAGGCACGGCGTGACGGCGAAATTCCGGATGCTATCATCCCATCGGCTCTGGTAGCCGTCCTGTCACGGCTATGGGCGGATGTAGCCGATGACATTGTGGTCGAAGTGCTTGTGACAGCGAGTAAGCTACGCTTTTCCTTTGCTGACTGGCAGGTCACCGGCAAGGTAGTTGATGGACGTTTTCCTGATTATGTGCGGGTTATTCCGACACAGAATGATCAGGTTGTTACCGTTGATTGCGATCATCTGATTAGCGCCGCCAAACGGGTGATGGTTCTCAACAGCAAAAAAACGCCGACGATCCGGTGTGATTTTGAAGCCGATAAACTTACGTTATCGGTGAATGATCCGTCTTATGGTCAAGCCGCAGCGGAGTTGCCGATCGAATATAGCGGTGATCCGATGGAGGTTGGGATCAACGGGCAATATCTGATCGAAATGGCCGGGGCGGTGCCCGGGGCAAGCGCGCGATTGTCGCTGGCCAATCCGCGCGCGCCGACGCTTTGGGAAAGCCTGATCGATAATGCTGGATTTTCCGGCGTTGTAATGCCGATCGGACTTTGAGAGAGTGAGCGTCTTCCCACCCAGTTTTGCCGATAAATTCGGCCTGATATTGTGCGATCCACCTTGGGCTTTCCGCACCTATTCGGGCGGTGACCGCACGCCGACGCAAAAGAAATTCAATGAGGCGGAGGATCATTATCCGACGATGTCCTTTGATGAAATGGCGGCGCTGCCGGTGTCGGATATAGCTGCCAAGGATTGCGCGCTCGTTATGTGGGCGGTGGGCAGTCATATCGAAGAGGCGATTGAACTCGGCAAGGCATGGGGCTTCACGTTCAAGACAGACGGCTTCTACTGGTTGAAACAGAAACTGGTCGACGCGATGCAGATAGACCTGTTCACCGGCGACATCGCTCCTCCGCGCATTTCCATGGGATATTATACCCGCAAACAGCTTGAGCCTGCCTATATTTTTACCCGCGGAAAACCAAAGGTGAAGGCCCATGACGTGCGCCAGCTGATCATCGCGCCAACCCGCGGGCATAGCCGCAAACCACAGGAAATTTACGATCGTTGCGAGGCATTGATCGACGGCCCCTATCTCGAAATGTTCGCGCGCCAGGTGCAGCCCGGATGGGATTGCTGGGGCAATGAAACTGGAAAATTCAATGCGGAGGCGGCGTGATGGGGCTGATTATCGACAATTTTGCCGGTGGTGGCGGTGCCTCGACGGGAATTGAGGCAGCAATCGGGCGTTCGGTTGATGTGGCTATCAATCACGATCCCGAAGCAATTGCGATGCACAAGGCCAATCATCCTGCTACCCGGCATTTTTGTCAGTCGATCATGGCGATTGATCCTCTGGACGCTACGGGCGGTCAGCCCGTTGATCTGGCGTGGTTCAGTCCAGACTGCAAACATTTCAGCAAGGCCAAAGGCGGTAAGCCGGTCAGCGCGAATATCCGCGACCTGGCGTGGATTGTAATCCACTGGGTAAAGCGGCTCGGGGCCAACAAACCGCGCGTGATCATGCTGGAAAATGTCGAAGAATTTCGCACCTGGGGCCCGATCGGTGATGACGGCAGGCCTTGTCCGGATCGCAAGGGACAAACGTTTGACAAATGGGTAGGGCAGTTGCGCCGGCACGGTTATCGCGTCCAGTGGCGCGAGCTGCGTGCGTGCGATTATGGCGCTCCGACCACGCGCAAGCGGCTATTCCTGATCGCTCGCTGTGATGGGCAGCCGATTGTCTGGCCAGAGCCCACGCATGGTGAAGGGCGTCCGCATCCATGGCGCACGGCGGCAGAAATCATTGACTGGTCGATACCCTGTCCCAGCATATTTGCCCGCAAGCGTCCATTGAAAGACGCAACCTGCAGGCGGATTGCAGTGGGGATCCAGCGTTATGTGATTGATGCGGCGCAACCCTTCATTGTCCCACTGACCCATCATGGTGGCGAGGGGCGTGTCTATGGGCCGGAAAAACCCTTACCGACGGTGACGGGTGCCAATCGCGGCGAGATGGCGCTGGTCAGTCCCTATTTTGCTCGCACGGCCCATGGAGATGTGGATAAGAGCGGTAAAAAGCGCGGGCGGGGCTGGCACGGACCGGAAGAGCCTTATCCAACGGTGCTGGCTTCTGGTGACAGCGCGGTTATTGCGCCGATACTGGTCGGCGCCGGGGGCGCAATTTACGCCGGTAAGCCCAAATCAGCTGATGATCCGCTGAACACGATCACAACCCATAATAGAACTGCTTTGGTCACCGCTTTTATGGCGCAGCACAATACTGGTGTGGTCGGCCATGACGCGACAAAACCACTCTCCACCATCACCCAGCGTGGCACCCAGCAAAATCTGGTCACCAGCAATCTGATCAAGCTGCGCAATAACGCGATCGGCCAGTCAGTCGATGAGCCGGTTGGAACATTGACCGCCGGTGGTGGGCATTTCGCCGAGGTCCGTGCGTTCATGGTCAAATATTACGGCAATGAACAGGGTGGGCACGGCATGGATGCGCCGATCGGCACGGTGACGACGAAAGACCGGTTCGGCCTGGTCACTGTTACGATCGAGGGCATCGAGTATGCGATCGCCGATATCGGGATGCGGATGCTGGCCGCACACGAACTTTATGCGGCTCAAGGTTTCCCGCCAGACTATAAAATCGCGGTTGACGGCCCTGCGGATCGGCATGGCCGGATCAAGCCGCTGACCAAGACCTCCCAGGTGAGAATGTGCGGCAACAGCGTCTGTCCGCCGATGCCGGAAGCGTTGGTGCGGGCGAATATGCCGGAAATCTGTTCAACTGTCCGGGAGGCGGCGTGATGGGCGTTCGATTGCGCTTCGACACTAGCGGCCCAGCATTGCCGGACTCGCTGAAAGGCGATCATATGGCTGAATCCATATGGGCGGGGACGTTCGACTTCCTGAAATTCTATGCCTGGTGCGAGGCGCATGAGGATGATGCCCCTTGGTCGCTGAAGGCGGCGGCCTTTGACTGGGACCGGGAGCTGGCGGCCGAAATGGACCGCGCCACATTTGGCATGAAGTTCACCGCGATCACCGCGCTGCGCGATATGGGGATGGATGTTGGTCAGATATTGCGCTGGCAGAGCCTGTATGCACTGGGCCGGATGCGGGTCGAATTTGGCCGAGACGGATTCTGGAACCCGATCGATGTTGGCGGCGCGCCTGCGTTGATCTTGCCGGTACTTGATGGACCGATGCTGGTCGATATGGTCGCCTTTTCCCCGCTGTCGCCGGACCAATGGTATCTGCGGCGCGGTGACGGGCGGGTGTTGGGTTCCGGCACCGGTCAGGCGGACTGGGAAACCGGTGTCGAGGACATTCCGATATTTGCCACACCGTTCGACTGGATGATGGCCGGCGGTGAAGGCATCTGCATTTTGACATGGGATGAACGGGCGATCCGCGATCTGATGTTCCTGGGCGGGAAGGTGCGGTTGATGGCCGATAGCCACGAACTGCGCGAGCATATCGAGCAGCAAATCAAGGCGGTGCCGGTCTTGCCCGAAGTGGGCGTGCAGACGGCACACATCATGACATTGGAGGCGGCAGAATGAGCTTATATGATATCCCAGAAGAAGTTGAGCGCGAAATTGTCAAAGAAATGCGGATTCACGATCGCCGGATGCGCTGGCAAGCTCTGAAGGCACTTTGGGCTAGCGCGATTGTTTACCGTGTCAGGTCGTCTGATGGCGTGATTGAGTATCAGAGAAACAGAGACGCCGAGTGGACCTTTTTCCGTTCGGTAAGATGCTCATTAGGGCTGATTTTCAATATAGGGCATCGGAGGATCAATGATTGCTCGTGGCACGCCAACAATAGCTGGACGCTGGCTTATTGGAACTGCTGGCCTGTTTATGGCGGTTATAACGTCGAGTGTGTCGAGTTGATTGGTTGGTTTTCGGCCAGCGTGTTTAATGATGGAGAGACAGGCTTATGAGCGAGGGAAATGTGGCAGCGGAGCAGCTGCGTCTGTTTATCGAGCGGATCGAGCGCCTGGAAGAAGAGAAAAAGGGCATGGCGGATGACATCAGGGATGTCTATTCCGAGGCAAAGTCGCAGGGCTATGAACCAAAAATCATGCGCGAGGTGATCCGGCTCCGCAAAATGGAGGCGCACGATCGGGCGGAACGTGACGCGATACTGGACACATACAAGGCGGCGCTGGGTCTGGCATGAGCGCAGCCACGTCCAACCCGGTCGCGGGGAAGCGGGATGCTTCCGCCGCCGGATCCGCTCCGGATCGTGATGCTGTTGATCACGGCGGCGCGGTTCACAAGGTGCGCTGCGCACCCGATATCGCCAAGGATCACGCCGCCAGCTTACTGCCGCTGACCGACCTGGGTAATGCCGAGCGGTTCCGGCTACGCTATGGTGATGATTTCCGCTTTTGCCCAGAAATAGGCTGGTTTGCCTGGGACGGCCGCCGATGGGCTTTGCTGAGCGAGGAAAAGGACAAACTGCCGGCGCGCGTGATGCAGGCGGTCTATGCCACCGTACGCGGGATTATGTTCGAGGCCAAGCTGGTTGAGGCAACCGGCTTCGGGGCACCGGAGCAGGTGGTGCTGGACATTGATCGGCGACAGGCAGTGTTGGCTGAGGTGGGCAAGCATCCCGAGCTTTATGATCGCACGCTGGCCGATGATCCGGAGCGGATGGCGGCGTTTGAAAAGCTGGGTCATTTGAACCGGGTGATCAAGATCAAGCCGAACAAAGAGGCGATCATCCATGCTGACCTGCTGAAAGTCTGGGCGCGAGCGTCCGAAGGCAATGCGCGGATCAACTGTATCGCCAGTCTGGCCAAGAATTTCGACGATATCGTGATCCGGCCTGAATCACTCGACCAGGACCGGATGGCGATCAATTGTCTGAATGGCACGTTGCGGATCGAGCAGATGCCGAAAAAGCGTCCCGACGCCGATATCAAGGCGGGGAAGTCGAAATTTCATACGGTCTGGGGCGCAAAGCTTTATCCGCATGCGCGCGGTGACCTGATCACCAAAATTGCCAATGTCGAGTGGAAGCCGACAAAGAAATGTCCGCAATATGATGCGTTTATGGAGCAGGTCCAACCCGATCCGGAGATGCGCAAATTCCTCGACCAATGGGGCGGCCTGTCGATGACCGGCGATATCAGCGAACAGAAAATGGCGTTCTTCTACGGTCAGGGCCGCAATGGCAAGGGCGTGACGGTCGAGACATGGGCTTATATCGCCGGGGATTATGCCGGCAGCGTTCCGATCGAGAGTTTCCTGTCCGGTGGCGGGCAGCGACGGGGCGATCAGGCGACGCCCGACATCGCCCGTCTGCCCGGGGTGCGGTTCCTGCGCGTTTCCGAGCCTTCCAAAGGTGGAACGCTGAATGAAGGGCTGGTCAAGATGGTCACCGGCGCTGATCCGGTCGACGCGCGGCACCTGAACAAGGGGTTCTTCACCTTTCTTCCCGAGTTCAAGATGACAATCTCGGGTAATCACAAGCCGAAAATCAAGGATAATAGCGACGGGATCTGGCGGCGGATGCAGCTGGTGCCGTGGAATGTCCAGATCCCCTGGGATCAGGTCGATCGGGAGCTCGGCGACAAGCTGCAAGGCGAGGCCTCCGGCATATTCAGCCGGCTGATCATGGGATTGCTGGACCTGCGCCAGAACGGCCTGCAGACGCCGGACCAGATCACCGCCGCTACCCAGCAATATCGCGATGACAGCGATCCGCTGGGCCGCTTTCTGGCGCAATGCTGTCTGATCAGTGCCGATGTGCCGCCGCGCGAGCGAGCGGCCTCCAAAGAACTATACGAGCTGTTCGTTGCCTGGGGCAAGGAATCGGGTGCGGCCGAATGGACCACCCAGGGCTTTGCCGCGGCGATGCGGGACAAAGGATTTGAGTCCAAACATAGCGACGGGACCAAGTGGATCGGGGTGCAGATACTGGTCGATCGAAGCGAGATAGAGAGCGGTAACTGGACAGCAGTCAACGACAGTTCGACCGATGATGACCGACCTCCGGGCCATGATAGCGGCGACCCTGTGCCGGGATTTGATGACTGATGGCCGGTGAGTTCCTTTATCGGCCTTATTGGTCTGTGTCCGGCGCTGGTGGCGGGTTTGAAGGTGAGTTCCTCTGGCCACCGTCTCTCCGAATGGAAGGGCGCGGAGAGACGGCTTTTCACCGGAATGGAGGGAGAAAAGGGCGGAGCCGTGCGCCTTTGGAGGGAGTGGAGGGCAAATCGCCATGGTTTCACATATATGCGCGCGCAGGGGCGCACATCTGGAACGACAGTGAATCTCTCTCCAGTCTCTCCATTATTATCAATATCTTTCTAGGAAAGAAGGGCAACGCTATGAAATACAGGGGAAATATGGCTGTTCGTGAAAATGGAGAGCGGTCTCCATTTCGGGTGATCGTGCGGAGAGAGGGGCCAGTTTTCCCAGTTTTGCGTGGGGGGAGGGACTGATGGTTGCGGGGTCGGATGATTTGGCGAGCGCTCAGGGGAATTGGACGTTTGACATGGTTCAAGAGCGGATGGTCGGGGCGGTGCGTATCTGGTGGCGGACGCCGGGCCGCGTTGGTCCGGGCCGTGGTCCTTACGCCGGTGATGGGCCATGGGAACTGATGGTGCGCGAGGCGTGGCTTGGTGACTATGACGCGCGGGGCGGTGATGGCGTATCGAGTGACGTGCCGCTGCGCTCGGCAGCGATGACACGGGCTGATGTCGCGGCGCGGGATCAGGCCAGCGATTGGCTAACCTATGTGCCGGAGCGTGATCGCAAGTTGGTGGTGATGGCGCTGGGTCAGTTGGCTAGCGGCAAGCCCCGCGTGTCCTGGATGGCGCTCCGACGCCCGATGGGTGTGAAAATTGGCGCACATGGTCTTCGGCGGCGGTATACGCGCGCAATCGGTGGTATCGCCGATGCGCTCAATCGGCGGAAATGCGAAGGTAGACACGGTCAAGGCCTAGAATTGTCATGACCGCAAATATAGTTTGTCCACTAATCGCCGAAATTCTGCTATCGAAACGATATGTTGGCGACTTGCCTATGCCGATCACCCAAATATCAGGAACGATCAACGACCGAGTAGCGGTGGCCCCTATGGGATCGAAGGTACTTCCTGGCGTCCTCGCGAGTACGGGGGCCGAAGGCACGGCGTGTGGCAGTGTTTCTGATTTTTTCAGAAGCTGTTGTTTTTGTTTGTTTTTTGCTACAATTGGGGCGGTCAGATGATCGTGTCGTTCGGTGAATTTGCCAGTGCGATCGGCAAGAGCGAGCCATGGCTTCGCAAGTTCCTGAACGAACATCCGGATTTTCCGGTGGTGTCCAAAGGCAAAAACGGCGTCTCCTATGAAATCGATATGGAGAAGGGCGCTGCCTATCTCGGCAACCTGAAGGAAGCCGAGCAGGAAGCGGCCCGGCGCCGACAGGAACAAATTCAGGAACAGGCGCTGGATCTGTTCGGCGGTGACCGGGCGGTCGGTGATGAGCGTGCGGAACTGAGCGCCCAGGAGCGCAAGCAACTTCTTGAGGAAGAGTTGGTGGCGATGCGGATCGCCAAAGAGCGCGGCGATCTGATCCGCAAGGATAGCGTCGAGGAGGCGATTGCCTCCGCCCTGGTCAAGAATAGCGAACGGACGAAAAGTTTTTCAGCGCGGCTAGCCCGCAGACATGACGTGCCCCGCCATCTGGTGACGGCGATCGACGAAATGATGGAGGCGGACCTGCACGCTTTTGCCGAAGAATTGAAGCGCGCGGTTCAGAACGGAAATGATACAGGAGAAAATAACAGCAATACCGCCGTTTGAGACCGGCGCGGCGCTGTTGGCGCGGCTGTCCTATCTGACCAGACCGAAGCAGCATCTGACCGTGAACGAATGGGCCATCCGGAACATGGCCCATTATGACTCGCAGGCGCTGCCGTTCTTGGCCGAGATCATGGACGCGCTTTCGGATCCGGAAACGTCCGAGGTCGGCGACATGGGTCCCGCGCAGGGCGGCAAGTCAATGATTGGCGAGGCGTGGATCGGATGGTCGATCGACCATGACCCGGCAGACTTTCTGGTTTGCCAGCCCGACAAGCAGCTGATGCAGGATTTTGTGGTGCGGCGGATACAACCGCTGATTCAGAGCACACCGGCGTTAAAAGCGCAGATGCTTTCAGCTTCGAATGCGGACAATATTTTCCTGAAACAGTTCAGGGGCATGTTGCTGACATCGATCTGGCCGGTTGGATCGCAGTTCCGGGCGAGGCCCGTTCCGCGGGGCTGGCTGGATGATTATGACCAGTTTGATGATGATATCGAGGGGCAGGGCAATGCGATCAAGTTGCTCGACGGCCGCCAGACGACATTTGAGGGCCGTGATACGAAATTGGTGAGCTCTTCTCCCGCAAAAGAAAGTGGCGGGATCGAGGTATTTATCGCCGAGGGTACAGACGAACGGCTGCAACCGGTCTGTCCTTCATGCGGCGAACGGATCGAGCTCAATATAAAACGGGATTTGAAGTTCGACCAGGGCAGCCTGGACGAAGCGGAAGCCAGCGCCCATGTGATCTGCCCGGCGCACGGGTGCATTCTGGAGCCGCTGGCCAAGCGCCAGTTGCTGGACAGCATGATTGATCTGCCGCAGCGCGGATTTGTCGCTCATAATAAAAATGCTTCACGGCGCCGCCGGACATTCCGCCGCGACGGGCTGCTGGCTTTTACCAGTTGGCCGAAACTGGCGCGGGAATGGCGGGAAGCCCAGATAGCCTGGGAAGCCCGGCAGGATGAAAATCCACTGCGCACGTTTTTCAACGTCAAGGGCGGACAGAATTATCGATCGCAGTTGAGCGGGGAAAAACCGGTGAAGGCCAGTGATCTGCGATCGCGACGGGAAAAAGGCTGGGTGATGGGGACGGTTCCCCGTGGCCCGAAGGTTCTGAATATCACGATCGATGTCCAGCAGGACCGTTTCGAGCTGGCCTGTCTGGGAACAGCTGCAGGCCGCGAAACCTGGTATATCGACCGGTTCGCGATCCATGTGCTGGATGATGGACTTACCGGCGTACAGCCGTTCATCCATAAGGAACATTGGAAGGTCTTGCTGCCTTTGTTTGACCGGAAATTCCCGCTCGCGGCAACTGGCGCGGATGGCAAGCCGATTGGTTTTGCTCCGGTTTTGTCGGTGACAATCGACACCGGTGGGTCTGGTCGCAAGGGTGACCAGGCAACCGAGGGTGCGAAATATTTTTATCAGGCGGCGGTTGCCCTTGGAATCCATCCGTCCCGGATCACTCTGGTCAAAGGTGGATCGAGTGTCACAGCGAAGATCATGCCTGCAGGCCAGTTTGCAGATCAAAGAACGCGTGGCGGTGCAAAGCGGCGCAGCGCGAGATTGTGGATACCCAATGTCCACAAGATCAAGAATATTATCGATGCGCGTCTGCGCCGGGCGAAGCCCGGCCCTGGCTATGTGCATTTTCCGGAAGATTTTTCGGACGAACATTTTGATGAGCTGACGTCCGAAGAGATGGTCGACGGCAAGTGGAAGCAAATCCGGGCGCGCAATGAAACGCTCGATCTGCTGGTTTACGGAGAGGCGGCGCTGCTCAAGCCGCCTTTTGCGCAGAGTCAGAATCATATGCGCTGGATCCCACGCGGATACAGCATCACCTGGCCCAAGCTCGGTTCCGAGCCGACTGCCGAGAAGGAAGAAATCAACGCCTTGGCTGCTCCTGTTGCGGAGGAAGTAAAGGCACGGACTGCGAAGCCGACCCGCCGACCGCGCAAGCCGCGCCGGAAAAAGGGATGGATGACCAGTCATAAAGGGAATTTTTGATGTCGAATATCTTGTCCGCCATGCCTTCCAGACTGGTTGCCGGTGACAGCCTGACGCTGGCACTGGTGCAGGCGGCACAGGAATATCCGGCAGGGGCTGGATGGGCGGCAAAACTGACGCTGGTTCCTATTGCCGGCGGCATGCCGTTGGAAATAACCGGATCGGGCGGCTCGGTCGACTGGAGCTTTTCTGTTTCATCGGCGCAGACAGCAGCATTGGCGGCGGGTCTCTTTCGCTGGTCCACATCGGCAGTGAATGCCGGGGAGCGGACGACGCTGGACAGTGGTCAGATTCAGGTTCTGCCTGACCCTGCGGGCAGTGATGTCGACGCGCGCAGCCATGCCAGAAAGGTGTTGGATGCGCTGAACGCAACAATCGAAGGCCGCGCGACGACGACACAGCTTGAGGTCGAATTCGAGGATGGGCGCAGGATAAAGCATATGGAGAATAGCGAAATTCTGAAACTGCGCAGGGAATATGTCCGCAAGGTAGCGGCCGAAGATCAGCGCCGCACCGGTCCGAAAAAAGTTCTGGCACGGCTGTAGACCATGCGGATTTTGGGATTTGAGATTGGTCGATCGCGCGCTGAGGATGACGTCGCTGTGCCCGCCAAGCGGCAATATATTGCTAAGGGCGCACAGAAGCGTAGTTTCCAGTCGGGTATCACCGACCGGTTGACGAGCAAATGGACGGTCGCCGATCAGACGGTCAACCAGTCGCTGCTCAAAAACCTGCGGGCAATGCGCGCACGTAGCCGTGATTTTGCCAAGAACAATGAGTATGGCCGAAAATTTTTCGGCATGGTGCGGGCCAACGTGGTTGGTAGCGCCGGTTTCACATTGAAGGTCAATTGCCTGAACCAAGACGGTTCGTGCGATCATGAAGACAGCAAACGGATCCGCAAAGCCTATCTGAAATTTGCCAAGCCCGGTAATTTCGATGTGACGGGCAAGTTGAGCGAGACGATGTTCGACATGCTCGCAATGACGATGATTGCCCGCGATGGCGAGGTGTTGGTGCGCAAGGTGACCGGACGCGGTTTTGGCGTCCACGGATGCCAGCTGCAGCTGCTATCCGCGCATCTTCTGGACGAAGAGCATAATATGGATTTGGCCGGCGGGAACCGGATCCGTATGGGGGTTGAATTCAATCGCTGGATGAAACCGGTCGCCTATCATCTGCGGATTATGAACGGTAATGCCGACATGCACGGCACGGCAGGTCAGCGATACGAGCGGGTATCTGCAGACGAAATGCTGCATCTGTTTGTACCGGAAGAGGTTGACCAGTGGCGCGGAGTGCCGTGGCCTTTTGCGGCGCTACGCAGCGCCAAGCATCTGGAAGAATTTCAGGAATCGGCGCAGGTGAATGCTCGCGTGGGTGCTGGCAAGATGGGTTTTTTCCAGCAGAAGGATCCGGAAGCCGGCGCGCCAATGGGTGTGGATGGTGAAGAGGATGACGCAGGATATGGTGGAGAAGGCGATTTTATCGACGAAGCGGACCCGGGCACGTTCAACGTCATTCCGGACGGATATGAGTTTTCGGAGTTCAACCCGTCCTATCCTAACGATGTCTATGATCCGTTCGTAAAATCGACGTTGCGGACCATGGCAATGGGATTGCTGGTCAGTGCCCATGGTCTTTCAGGCGATCTGACCGATGTCAATTTCAGCTCTATCCGGTCGGGTACGCTGGATGAGCGCGAAATGTGGAAGGTGATCCAGAACTGGTACATCGATGCCAAGAAAATGATGATCTTCCCATGGTGGCTGACCCGGGCGTTGATGAACGACGATGACTTGAAGAAACTGCCGTTCACAAAATTCGAAAAATATGACGCGGCTGAATTTTTTGGCCGGGGCTGGGACTGGGTCGATCCACGCAACGATATGCTGGCAGCCAAAGAAGGGGTTGCTCTGGGCGTCAAGAGCCGGGCCAGCATTATCCGCGCCAATGGGCGCGATCCGCAGGATGTGTGGGATGAGCTAGATGCGGAGGCGGATCGCGGCTTTACTGCGCCAGCAGTCGCCAGCAGCGCGGCGAAGCGTCCACCACCCGAAGACGAAGACTGAACAGAGGAAATCGAGATGACAAAAGCCATTATGCTCGCCGGGGCAGCATCACTGATGACATCAGCAGCATTCGCGCAGACTCGCGATAGCGAAAATCCCAAAGATTCGATTACGCGCGAAATTACCTTCGATATTCGCGCCGAGCTGGTTGATGAGAACACCCGCACAGTTGAGCTCAGCTTCTCTTCCGAAGAGCCTTATGAGCGGTGGTGGGGAACAGAAATTCTGGATCATGGCAAATCCGCTGTCGAGCTTGGTCGCTTGAACGGATCTGCTGCGCTCCTGATGGACCATAATATCCGTGATCAGGTGGGTGTTGTGGAAAAGGCCTGGTTGAAGGGCAAAAAAGGTCGCGCGCTGGTCCGATTTGGAAAATCCGCCCGCGCCGATGAAATTTTCAATGATGTCAAGGATGGCATCCGCAAGCTGGTCAGCGTCGGTTACCGCATCAAAAAACTTGTTCTTGAAAAAGAGGAAGATGGTGAGTGCACCTACCGCGCACTTGAATGGGAACCCTATGAAATCAGCCTGGTTTCGGTTCCCGCCGATACCACCGTGGGTGTGGGCCGCGATGGTGAAATCAAGGATTTTGATCCCCGAACTTTAGTCAATGAAGAGGAAGAAGATATGTTTAACGGAACTCGTGATGGTTCGGGCAATGGTCCGGCACCAGTTGTAACCCCGTCTCCTGCGCCGGCCCCTGCGCCAACCGCACAGCGCGATAATGGTGATAATGGACCGGCCCCCGTCGATGTTGCCGCCTCCAACCGGACGGCCGTGGAGGCCGAACGGGCGCGCATTGCCAATATTCGTGCCATGGGCCAGCGGGTCGGTGCCACCGAATTGGCAGATGCTGCGGTTGCAGATGGCCGGTCGGTGGACCAGTTCGTCAGCGATTTCAATGCGCTGTCGCCGGATAGTCAGGCCATTCGCACAGCGGAAGATCCGGCAATCGGATTGAATGGCAGCGAGCGGAACAACTACAGCTTCGTTCGCCTGCTCAACGCCATCGCGAATCCCCAGGACCGCCGGGCACAGGAATCTGCTGCATTTGAAATTGAATGTTCGAATGCCGCCCAGGCGCAGCGTTCGGATGGCGAGATGCGCGGATATACCGTGCCGGTCGATGTCTTGCGTCCGTCGCGAGAAGGTTCCCAGCGTGATCTGGTGGTTGGCACCACCACGGCAGGGGGGCACACTGTTGCAACGGATTTGCTGGCGGAATCGTTCATTGATCTGCTGCGCAACAATATGGCGCTGCATGGTCTCGGAGCACGGATGCTGACCGATCTGAACGGTAATATTGCTATTCCGCGCCAGACCGGTGGCGCCACGGCATATTGGGTGGCTGAATCCGGCGCGCCGACTGAAAGCCAGCAGGCGTTTGACCAGGTGTCGATGACTCCGAAAACGGTTGGCGCCTATACCGATATCAGCCGCAAATTGCTGTTGCAAAGCTCGATCGATGTGGAGGCGTTTGTCCGTCAGGATCTGGCGGTCACATTGGCTCTTGCTATCGATCTGGCCGGCATCAACGGATCCGGAAGCTCGAACCAGCCCCGCGGCGTGTTGAACACCAGCGGCATTGGTTCGGTGGTTGGTGGTACCAACGGTGCCGCGCCAGACTATGCCGATATTGTTGGCTTGGAAACGGCTGTCGCCGTCGATAATGCGGCGATTGGTAGTCTCGGCTATCTAACCAACAGCGCGGTTCGCGGGAAGCTCAAGCTGACTGAGAAATTTGCCGGCACCAACGGTAACCCGGTGTGGGAAGATGGAAACAATCTGAACGGATATACTGCAGGTGTTTCCAATCAGGTGCCTTCCAATCTGACCAAGGGAACCGCGTCGAGTGTCTGTTCGGCGATCATGTTTGGTAACTGGGCTGACCTGTTGATCGGCATGTGGGGCGGGCTTGACCTGATGGTTGATCCATTCACGAGCTCGACCAGCGGAACGGTCCGGATCGTGGCCCTGCAGGATGTTGATGTGGCGGTGCGCCATGCTGAATCCTTCTCCGCCATGGTGGATGCGCTGACCGCTTAACTGCGATTGTCAAAAACAGAGACGGGCTGGCCATAGTGCCGGCCCGTCTTTTTCTGCCGCTCGGCGGCAAACAAAAAGGGAACTTGAAATGGCCAAAAAAATGATGGTTTGGGCAACTTGCTCGCTCATGGTTGCCGGCGTCGCTTATACCGCCGGTGATAAGATTTCGGACTTCGACAAAAGTGAAGACGGGCACCTTCTGGTGTCGGGAAAGGTGGTTGACGAAGAACCGAAGGAATTGATTGCTGAGATCAAACAGCAGAAGAAAAATCGCGAGGCTGATGAACGCGCCGCTGAAGAATCGCGGCTCGACAGACTGCGCGCTCAGCACCGCCCTGTCGTCGAAGAACTGGTCACCGAGGTGGTCGGTAAGCTTGCCGGCGACGGTATCAAGTCTGCGGCTGAAAAGGCGCTAAAGGAAATGCTGCCGGGCCTGATTGAGGCTGAATTGAAAAAGCAGCTTCCAAAGGATGCTTCCGCCGCCGGCCAAGTGTCGGCTGCAGCACCGGGAGTGACGGCGAACAAAGCCTGATCGTTCGTTCTACCTAAAACCAACGGGAAAAATTCTCATGAAAGAGATACAAATTTATACTGCGGCGGTGGACAATACCGGCGTGCGGCAGGAGAGCGGTACCCTTTTGAAAGTGGGGTCCGGCAAGACCGAAATCCCCGCGGCCCGCGCAAAGGCGATGGTGGATGCCGGAACTGCGGTTGAAATCAATCCGGTAAAGGCCTCGGCCAAAAAGTCCGACGACTAGGCAATGACCAATGTGCCGGGCGCGGATGCCGATGCGATCGCCATCCACAATGCCTTTGCAAAAACTGTGCAATATTCCGGCGAAGGGCTGCGCGTGCCGGATGTCGGGGTGGTGTTGGACGGAAACGCTGTCGTTCTGGCCGGATATATCCCTTTGACCTCGTGGACGCCGAGCGCAGCGGTGATCAGTGCCGTCAAATCGGACCAGCCCGCCGATCCGTTCCAGGGCGCGGGTAGTAGCGCGCGGATGGTCAAGTTCGAGATCTTGAAGTCGGCTCTGCCTTCGGTGCCGGGTAAGGATGATGAAATCGTGGAGGTGTCCGGTATCGACTGGTCGGTGATTGATATTACCGATCGCGAAGATATCGGGGCCTGGCACCTGATCGTCGAGCGTGCAGCATGACGGCGGCACGCGAGGCAATATTCGCCAAAATCGAAGAGCTGCTGAATGCCATATCCGGTGTCAATGAAGTCGAGCGGATGCCCTCGGGTGATCCGGCGACATTCCCGGCGCTGCATATCTGGGATGAAGGGCAGCGGCCCGAGCAAGCCGAGGCGGGCGTGACCGAATATGGCATGACGTTCAATATCGACGGCTATGTGCAGGCTGCGGGTGGTTCAGCAGCGCACACGGCTTTGAACGCGCTCCACAGCAGCATGGTCCAGGCACTAGTGACCGAACCGCCGATCGGCGGCCTGGTCGATGAAATTACAGAAGGCGTGATGAACGTTTCGATCGCGCCGCTCGCGAGCAAAAGACGGCTTGCCTTCACGGCAGAGTTTACAGTGAATTTCCCCACTAATCGGGGAAATCCGGACGCGATTTAATTTTTCCTAGAGGAGTAGAAGATGGTTGATCCAATTATTCGCCCACGCAATGTGGCCATGCTGTTCAAGCTGGAATCGACGCAGGGTACGGACGCTGCGCCCGGTGTCAGTGATGCCTTTCCATTCGAGGCAGACGGGTACAGTTATAATGCGCCCTACACCAACGAGGCGAGCAACGAGGTCAATGGCACCCTGGTCGATGCTGCTCCGTTGATTGTCGGGCAACCAGCGGAAGTCAGTATCCGTGTCCGGATGAAAGGTATCGGCGGAAGCTCTGCCTATTCTGCATCGATCAAGCCGCCGCATCACAGCCTGTTGGAAGCATGCGGAAAACGTGGTGTGTTCACAGCGGCCATTGCTGCAGCGTCCCTGACTGCAGGAACCACGACCAGCGCGACGCTGGGCACCGGTTTTGCGACGGTGGCGCAATCCTATCGCGGGATGCCGCTGATCCTGTCGGGCGGTAGCAGTGGTGGCCGCACGGTGCATGTTGCAGACTATAGCGCGGCGAAGGTCGCTACCTTGACTGACGTTTTCGGTTCGGCGCTCACGGTTGCGGGATCCGCTGCGCTTCCTGCGAACTGGACGTACGCCGGGACATCGCCCAAGGATGTAGCCTCGCGCGCGACTGACCATCCAACCGGCACCTTGTATATTTACGAGGATGGATCCCTGCATAAATTTGTCGGCTGTCGTGGCAGCATATCCGACTGGTCCGGCAATACGGCGCGCCCGGGCTTTATGACGTTCAACCTGATGGGCATTTATGCCGGCAAGACCACGGCGGCTATCCCGACCGTGACAATTCCGCAGCATAGCGCGCCGGTGCTGGCTATGGGCAATGGCGGCATCAATCCGGCGTTGCTGGTCAACCGCAAGGAATTGCGGATCAGCAATTGGGGAATATCGGAAAGTGCCAACAAGGAAGTGATCGACGATCCGAACACGCCATTCGGCTTCGGGTCTCCGGAAATTGCCGGACGGACGCCGCTGCTCACCATCGATCCGCTGACCACCCATGTCGAAAATCGCAATACGATCGCGGAAATGGAGGCGGGAACGGAATATAGCGGCGTGATCCGGATGGGTAATACCGCGCAAAACCGCGTTTCCATTACCTTCCCGAAATTGTTGCCGGTAGATCCCGCGGTTGGGCAGCGCGGTATCGCGCGAACCGAGCAGCTGGGTCTGCGGGCATTGACCGCCGGGCCGGATGCGTCGCTTCGTGATTCAGACTCTATCCTGTGTTACAGCTGATGATCGGTACCAGCACAAGCAAAACAACGCCCTATTCGCCGCCATGGCTGCGCGACCGGAAAAACCCTCCAACCTTTCATCTGCGCACCGCTTCGACGCTGGAGCGTGACGCGTTCGAGGCGGAACTGGAGGGTGTCCACAATGCCGGGGCGGTCTATGACGTCGTCGTCCGCGAAATCACCATCGCCGGTGTCCGCGCGCTGGCGGCAGAAGATGACCAGGGCCGGTTGATCGATCTTCTGGATCAGGAGGCGGCTCTCGACAAAGGTGATGAGCTTTCAACGGAGGAGGCCGCGTTGTTGCGTGGGCTGCGGGAGGTTCTGTCCCTTCACTGGCCCGAGTATCGAGCCATCCAGGCGCAGGTTTCCCGGCGAAACAAATTGCTGCCGACGCTGGCGTTCATGACATTTTGTAGCGGTTGGAGCGACGTCACCGGCAATGATGGCGAGCCCCTGAAGTTTGCAACCAATGCGCTCGGCCAGATTGACGAGGATGTGCTGCGCCGGGTTCCCCATATCATGCTGCACGTTACCGGTATGCAGGCCTATTCCATGCAATATGGATCCGGAGAGGCAAAAAACTCCGCGCCGCTTTCGAAGTCATCCGGAAACCAGCAGACTTCGACTTCGGGCGGCGGATCAACAAAGGGTGGGAAATCGCCGGCGAAATCTGGGAAGAAAATCCCAAAATAATCCTGCCGAAAAATATCATCAATATCGCTTTGCTGTGGTTCCGGCTGCGGCGAAACGGGGGAGGCGGGCTGATCGCGTCCCAACCCATGTTGCCATGTACTGGCGGGTTCGGGGATCAGCCCGCTGCTTTGATGGATGCGTTCGAGATGCTGGACGGGTTTGCGGCGGAAGGTAAAGGCGATGTCGAGTAAAGCCGAAATCGAGATAGAGATCGATGAACGGCAACTGACCGAGGTTGAGCGGGAGGTTGTCAGCTTTGTTCTGAAATCCGGTGTGCGGGCGGTCAAGGCGACCACTCGCGGGCTGGAGCGGGAATTCGAGGCGCTGACCCGGGCAAAGGTCAAGGGGAAGGCGTGGCGGGCATGGAAGTCCACCGCCTTTCCCAAGGCCGATATCGGCGCCTATGACCCGGTTGGTACGGTGTTTATCAACGGCGGCAACCGGTCGCGTGGCATGGTGCTGTATTTTACCACGCCGGGCATCAATCGGGCAAAGCGTGGCGAATATCTGGCGGTGCCACTGGGTGCCGCGGTCAACACGGCCAAGGGCCGGGATATCAGTCCGCGTCAATGGGAAGGGCGCAATGGCGTGAAATTGCGGCCGTTGTTCCGGCCAGGTGAAACGCCGTTGCTGGTCGCGGACGGGGCGGTGACATCGACCGGCGCGTTCCAGGCAATGGATCCGGGCCGGTTGCGCGCCAAGCAGCGGGGCGGACAGAATTTGAAGCGGGCAACGGTGCCGATTTTCGCGCTGCTGACCGATCAGGATCATGCGAATAGTGTCAGCCTGTATCCTGCAATCGTGCGGGGACGGGCCGATCTGGTGACGAATTTTAGGAGGCGGATAGGTGCGCGGAACAATGAGGATTGATATTGCAAGGAGTGTTGCTCACAATCAGAAAATCGGATATTTGGTTTTGTCATGAAAAAGATAGTATTTTTGTTATTGTTGATCCTGCCTATTTCCAGCTATGCTCAACAGCCTTCTTCAAGCTACTCGGGATCTGTCCAGATAGAGCGCGACGATTTTAAGAGATTCAATGCAATCCTTGGTCCTAATGTTGTTATCGCCGATAGAGGTCTGGATTCTCCAGAATATTATCTGATGGGACTATATTCGAAAGAGGGAATTGGGAAATATTTGACGTTAACCGTCAGGTCTAGCTCGTACTTCCGGTCCGAATATTATTCAATTAATATGCGGGGTGGTGAAGCGTTGGAATTGTCCGGACGTCCGTCGAGTAACGTGATAAGCTGTCGTCGAAGACAGTGTAACTATTTACTGCATACTTCGGCGAAAATCCCATTCAGCGTGGCTTTCTCAGACGAAACATTGAGGGCCGGGTTGGAGTTGAAGGCTATAAATGCTGTCGATGATCTTCAGTTCCATATCCCTGGAGAATATTTTTCTGCAATGTTGGCGGCGTTTATTTCAGTTGGTCATGATCCAAGGCCAGCACTGCCAGACGCCTCAACGCCTCCGGGCGAGAAATAGCTTCTTCCTGGTGAGATATCCAGGCGTCCAATTTTGCTAGCAATTCAGGGGGAACGCGAACCGCCAGTTGAGTGGCATCTACTCGGGGTCGCCCGCGACCTCTTTTTTTTCTCGTATCATTTATTGACGTGACCATTTTTTATTGATACGAGAAAAAGACAAGCCGGGCAAGTGCTGAAACACTGACCCGGCTCTAACCTGCAACATGGAGCAAGCCATGCAACAAGCTATCACGATAATTAGCACAGATGCCGAATGCGCGTCATCCGGTATTATTCATTCTCTTGCCGCCCCGGCAAAAAGCCGGTTGGAGGATATTGAACGGCGGCTTCGCCATACGAACGTCCTGATCGGCACATTGATCACCCACGCGGATGTCAGCGATGAAATGGCATCATTGTTGATGTGCATTGGTGAGAATGTGAATGGAGCGCGTCTGATCGCCGAGCAGCCGGGGGCAGGACTATGAGCGACCTGGCATTGCAAAGCTTTGGCTTCGAGGATCATCTGGTGAGAGTGATCGATCAGGCTGGTGCACCGTGGTTCATCGCGCAGGATATTTGTGCGGTGTTGGAAATAAACAACCACAGACAGGTTGTCTCTCGTTTGGATGACGATGAAAAGGGCGTCACTATTAGTGACACCCTTGGAGGGAGGCAGGAAGTTTCGATTATCTCTGAATCGGGTCTTTACGCTCTGATCTTTAAAAGTCGGAAGGCGGCGGCGGTCCGGTTTCGCAAATGGGTCACATCGGAAGTGCTGCCCACCTTGCGGCGGACGGGCGAATATCAGATGCCGGTCGCGAATGATGATGACCGTCCGGTGATATTGCCGTTTCTGGATTCCGCCGATGAAGTGGACCGGTTCCGGTCGGCTCTGGCGGCGGTCAGGGAATGCCGGATCGTGCACGGGCGCAGCAAGGCAAAGCGGCTTTGGCCTATCTTGGGGTTGCCGGAAGCGCCGAGGATAAGCATGAATGGCGTGCCGGAATTGAGCGCGCCGCGCAGCCGCAATATTGCCCGGTGGGCGGAGGAGCGGTTGGCATTCGAACCTGGCGCCCGGATCGCGGCACATGAGCTCCGCGATGATTATGAAAATTGGTGTGAGGCCAATGATGTATGCGCGGAGGGTGTCCAGATATTCTGGAAGTGCCTGACCGATTTTGGATATGCAAGTTTCCACAGCAATGGAAGCTGGCGACGGGATTGCCGTCTAAAAGACTGAATATTTGAATTTTTTGCAGAATAGCCTGCGGAGCGATTGCTTCGCGGGCTTTTACCATTTGGAGAACGGGCATGGCTGGTGAAAGTGATATTCTTGTCCGCCTTCGCCTGAAGGGTGAGGAGTTTAGCGCGGGCGTTAAGGATGCTTTTTCCGGTGTTGGTGATGAAGCGGAGAAGGCCGGCAGTGATGCCGGTGACCGGATGGCGAAGGGGTTTACCGCGAAACATGCTGCATTTGCAGCGGCGGGGGCTGCGGCCTTTGGATTGTTGGTCAAGGCGGTTAATGATTCGGTCGATCTGGGTGCCAATATCGCCGCATCGGCGCAGCAGATCGGGATCGGCACAGATGCCCTGCAGGAATATCAATATGTCGCCGAACAGGTTGGTGTGTCGCAGAGTGAATTGGAAGGGACGCTGCAAGAGCTGACCCTGACTATCGGAGAGGCAGCGTCCGGCAACAGGAAGTTTACCGAAGGATTTGCTGAACTGGGTATCGCGTTGACCGATACCGAGGGGCGCGGACGCACAACCGATCAAGTGTTTCAGGATATTATTAAAACGCTGGGCGCGATCGAGGATCCGTCCGAGCGCGCGCGGATCGGTACCCAGTTACTGGGAGAGGAATATCAGCAGCTTGAACCGATATTGGCACTCGGCGCGGACGGCGTTAGCGAACTGACCGATCGGCTATACAGTTTGAACGGGGTGTTGTCCGAAGAGGAAATTCAAAAGCTTCAGGAAACCAACGCCAAGTTCGACGAATTGCAGCGGATATTATCAATTAATATTGCCAGCACGGTTGCCGAAAATGCAGAAAGCATTATTTCCCTATCCAATAGTCTCGCCGATCTCGTAAAATGGCTTTTAACTGCGCATGATGCCTATAAACGTTTTTGGATCGCAGCCGGTCAAAAAGTCGATGGTATGCAGGGATGGACGGTCCTCGGTAAAGAGGCTCCGGGAGAGGCCGCGGCGCTTGCCAGGCTACATTACAAACAGCGGCAAGATTATCTAGATGGGCCCGTCGCCGGTTCTGCATCGGGCATATTCGGCGGAACGACTCCTGGTTCTGTAAGATATGGATCCGACACCCCGCGAACTGTTACACCCCCCGGCGGTTCATCTAGAGGTCGCGGGTCGCGCAAGTCCGGAGCATCCGCTGAACAGCGTGAGCAGGAGCGTGCGGCGAAGGCTCTGGCTAAGGAATATGAGCGCCTGGAGGGTTCCCTCGACCGACAGGTTGAATTGTTGCAGGATGCCTCGGAAATTGACGAAATAAGGCGTACCAAGGGTGAACTTGCCGCCGAGATTGCCAAGAAGCATCTGGATATCGAGCGGCAGTTCCCGACGTTGGTGGGTAAGTCCGCCGATGCAGTGGCCGAGCGATACAATATAACGGTGGCCGAGGGCCAGCAACTGCTCGACAATCTGGCGCTGACCAAACAGATGGCCGAACAGGCTAGCCTGGAAAAATGGTATGATCTGCAGGATAGTAATTTCAATGAAGCGATAGCCGATGCTGAAAAGCAGATCATTGAATCGCAAAAACGTGTCGCGGAGCAGCAGAGGCGGATTCAGGAGGAGCAGCTTCGCGACATCTCGGATTTCTATTACGATCTGTTTTCCGGCAACACCGGCAATATCTGGAAGGATTTCAAGAGGCAGGGTCTGGGTGTAATCTCCGATATCGCCGCGCAATGGACGCTGGCGCTATTGGCCGGAAAAGATACGTCCTTGGCCACCATCGCCGGCAATGTGATGGGTGGCCCGTTCCCCGGTGGCGGATCGCCATTGGGAAGCCTGTTAGGGGCTTTGTCCCCCGGAGGTAGTTCTGGTCAGGCAGCAAATGACAATTATCCGGTAAGTGGAGAGGCTCTGCGTTGGTATGAGCAGAGCATATTGCCGGGTGATCAGCCAAATAGCGCTCCTTCTAATGTGCCGGAGCCAATCAATGCGGGTTTCTCCAGTATTCTGGGGGGAGCGGGTATCGGTTTTGGTGTGTCCTCTTTGTCAGAGGTTTTGGGTCTCGATGGTTCCAGCACTGGCGGCGCGATCGGTGGCGCAGGAGGGTCGGCATTGGCAACTGCATTGTTTGGGGCTGGCGCGGGTCCGATCGGCGCGGCTGTTGGTGGTTTGCTGGGCTCTATCGTCGGGGGAATGCTCAAATCCACGAAGCGTGGGTCGGCCATTATCGGTGGTGTTGGTGATGGTCTTGGAATTACCGGATATTACGGGAACAGCAGTTCCCGTAAAGATGCTGCTGGCGGATTGGCGGGATCTGCGCTTGATAGTATCTCGTCTATTGCTGAGGCCCTGGGCGGCAATGTAAATTCTGCAAACGGACTGGTTTCCATAGGAATAAGGGATGGGAACTATCGCGTCGACCCGCAGGGTCGCGGATATACAAAGACTTCAAAATATCACGATGTCATGGACTTTGGCGAAGATCAGGAGGCCGCGGTTCGTGCAGCTATCGCCGATCTGATAGGCGACGGGGTCATCGAGGGTATTTCCGATGCATCGCAGAAAATTCTGCGCAGTGGTCAGGAAATAGAAACTGCTATCGAAAAAGCCGTGATGATCGAACAGTTGCCTGATCTGTTGCAGCAGCGGCTTGACCCGTTGGGGTATGAGCTGGACCAGATTTACGACAAGTACAAGCAGCTTGCCGACGTTCTGCGTGAGGGCGGAGCGAATGCAGAACAATTTGCCCAGGCACAACAATTGTGGGAACTGGAAAAAGCAGATGCAATCGCCGCGATTGGCGGCGCTAGCGACGGTTTGAAGGAATTTCTGTTGTCGCTAAACGCCGGATCGGGAAGCCCGTTATCCTTGCGGCAGCAGCAGGTAGAGGCAGAGGCCGCTTTGGCCCCCTATATTGCCCAGATCAGGGAAGCGGAGGCCGCCAAGGCCGAGCTGGACCGTTTGCGCGCGGCAGGCGGGAGTGCGTCCGATATCGAG
Source organism: Sphingorhabdus sp. 109 (assembly GCF_902506555.1). Classification (GTDB taxonomy): domain Bacteria; phylum Pseudomonadota; class Alphaproteobacteria; order Sphingomonadales; family Sphingomonadaceae; genus Parasphingorhabdus. Next base: position 564,485 of record NZ_LR732707.1, read on the forward strand.
GCAGCAGAAACGGCGGCACGAATCGCTGCGCAGAAAATCGACCAGAGCGGGTTCCAGGACAGCGGGTCATTGCTGCTCAACATCTCCCGCCAGATTGATGCGAGCGGCGCCGGATTTTTCACCCAGTTTGACCGTATCCGTGATCTTACCAATAGCGCGATTTCGCTGATCGACAATGCGGTGCCAATCCGGGATGCGGCGCAGGATCCGTTTACCGAAGCGACCGCCAATATTTTGAGCGATCACACCGATTTACTGCACAGCATCAACGATAATCTGGTCAAATATCTGTCGGGCAGCACCAATGGTTCGTTTGATTCGCGCAACTATGCGGTGTCACGATGACCGCAGTGGCAGCAGATATTGTCGCCGCGCGGCGGGCTGCACGCATTGTGAAGCGTGAAGATACGGCGACGAAATCATCCTATCCCGGTGCGCGCGACAATTTGGAGAGCCCGTCTGCCGGATATTTTGACAGTCAGAGTGACGCGATGGCAGCGCTGAATATCGAAGGGGCATTGACCGGCGTCGCGCGACGCCGTTTTGCCGTGCGGGCGCAGGAAATGGATATATTGGACCCGGCGTCCGACGGTATCCCTTCCTATCGCCTGATAGATAGCGAACAACAGGTTGATACGCCGTGCCTGGTATCGAGGGTTGTGGTCGATCTGGAAACCGAAACCACCGATTGGGAGTTATTTGGCTGATGACAAATGCCATGATCATCGAGCCGCTGGCGATGTCTTCGATCAGCGCCAGCAACACCGCATCCGGTTATGATGCCGGGTATCTGGATAATGACTTTATCGGAGTGGTGTGGAGATCAGAAAGCGGGCTTTCCAGCGTCACGGTGACGGTCGATATGGGCAGTGACGTCGCGTTCGATACCGCATGTCTGATCGGCTGTGTTGGGGCTCAGGCAGGGTGGACATTGCAAGTGAAGATTGCAGCGGCTGCACAGGGTAGCGGCTTTGCCGGCGCATGGACCGGTAGCACAGAGGCTTTTCTGGCTGGCACGGTGTCACCGCGAAACGGGCGCTGCAAGGCGTTGTGGATGGCGCCGTCCGGTGCGCCAGCGGTTGGCCGTTATATCCGGTTCACCATTGCTTCTCTGAGCGGCATGCCAGTGACTATTGGCCGAATTGTGATCGGGCAAAAAATCCAGCTGGCGCGCAATTTTTCCTTTGGTGCCGCCCTTGGTGTAAACGCGCTGGGGAATGTTGATTTTTCGGTCAATGGTGTGCCGTTGCGTCGGCGTGGCAGCAAGATGCGGGCGATCGGCATCAGTTTCGGCCATGTCCACCGGGATGAAGTGGAGGATAAGGTCCAGCCATTGCTGGAGGCGTCGGGCAATGACACGCCGGTCATGGTAATTACGGATCCGGATGCTCATGCGCAGCGGCAATCGCGGATGTATTTCGGGTTCCTGGTAGGTAATATCGGAACCGTCTGGGCCCGGCCCAACGGTTTTCAAGCGCAGATCAACCTGGTCGCGATAGACTGATTCCATGAAAGCATATCTGATCCAGATCGATGCACGGGACAGTGCAGGCGACCCGCTGACCATGCGTTTCTCCAGTCATGATGACGCCGGGTTGTGCCATTATGGCGGCCATACATGGTGGCCAGCAATCGCGCGGTTGCCGTCGCTTAGCTATGATTTTTTTGACGGCGGATTTCGGGGTGATATCAGTAACCCGTCGGACAGTTTCTCGGCGTCGATGCAGGCCTATCCCGATATGGCGTCGGCGATCTGGTCCGATGCGACGGTGACCATTTTTCAAATGGATTTTATCGATTTCGAACCACCCCGAGCGATATCGCTGGACGGACATATTGTCGTGCTGGCGGGTTACAGGCCGGTCTTGCAGGTGAGTCAGATAATGAATCTGACCACGATATTTGCCGGACGGGTCAGGTCCCAGCCCCGGTTCTCAAACGGCACAGCAGAGGTCAGCTTCGAGAGTGACAGTCGCTGGCTGGATGAACCATTGTTGCAGACCTATACCGGTGGCGCTGGTATCGAGGGCCCAGAGGATCTGGAAGGGCAGGCCAAGCCGTTAATGCTGGGGGCCCCGCGATTTGTTCCTGGTGTCCTGATCGATGCAGTGGACAATGTCTATCAACTGTCCGCATATGGCATGATCCAAGGCGTCGAGGCGGTTTTTGACCGGTTATCGAGCCTGGGGGCCGCTGGCGGTGATTATGGCTCTCTTGAAGCGCTGCTGGCTGCGGACATTGCCAATGGCAGTTGGGCCACCTGCAATGTGCTGGGTTTGGTCCGGCTTGGAGCGCCGCCGGATGGTCAGGTCAGTTTTCATGTCAGCGGCGACGCTGTGGGAGGATGGTCGCGTCTGCCCGGGGATATTATCGCCCGGATCGCCAGCATCGCGGGTGGATCGCTTTCATCTGTCTCACGGACCGCGATCAACAGTGCGCGTCCGTATAATCTATCGCTGGCCATTACCGACCAGATTACTGCGCGGGAATTGATCCAGTCCATTGCCGCGAGCGTAAAAGCGGTTGCCGGGGTCGACTGGACAGGCAATTTGTTTGTCGCACCGGTTGGGGTCACGAGCGCGGTAAAGACGTTGAATGCGGATGGTAGTGCATTGCCACCAATTGCGGATGTTTCCCAGTTGCCGGTGGATCCCCCGTTCTGGAGGTTGGCGACAGAATGTGAAAAAACATGGGTTGTCCATGGTGACGCGGATATAGCCTACCAGTATAATTTTCGCGGTGCCTATGCCGTCGCCAGGGTCTACCGCCTTGATGATGTTGTCAGCACCGATGATGGATCCACGTGGCGGTTTGTAGGGGTTGATCCAGTTGCCGGATCAACGCCATCCGACAGCAATCCGGACTGGGAACGGCGCAGTGATGCAACGGTGGTGGATTTTGCGAATGTTGGCGGCGATAGTCGGCCAGAGGATGGCGCGACCAGGAACCAGGCGCGCGGTAATTATGAGGCGGGGACGGAGTATATACCCGGGGATAGTGTCGTCTGGACTGTAGCAAGCGGCGGGACTGGCCATAATTATACCCGGATCGGGGCAGGGGCCACCACCGGTACATCGCCTTCTGATGAAACAAAATGGGCACTGACTGTTGAACGTGGCGACACCGGTTCTTCCGGCCTTAATTCTGCTTCCGTATTCCTTTATCGCCGCAGCGCGACTGAGCCAGACCTTCCGAGCACCACATCCACCTATACCTTTGCCACGGGCGTTCTGACTGGCTTCAATAACTCGTGGAGCACAACGGTTCCTGCCGGCACGGATCCTCTCTATGTCACGACTGCGAGTGCTTCGGGGACCGGCGCGACGGACACGATCGCAGCTGGTGAGTGGGCTAGCCCGACGATTATGGCGAGGGACGGTCTGATCGGTGAAGATGGACCGCCTGGCGACAATGGAGTCGATGGCCTCAACAACGCAGTCGTTTACATCTATCAGCGGAAATCGACCGAGCCGTCTCTACCATCCGCGACCGTGACATTTACATTTGCGTCGGGCGCTACAACCGGTTTGGACAATGGCTGGCAGGCAACCATTCCTGCCGGCACGGACCCTCTCTATGTCAGTACCGCAACAGCAAGTTCAAACAGTGCGACCGACACCATCGCTTCCGGAGAATGGGCGGCCGTATCATTGATGGCACAAAATGGAGACAAGGGTAATTATGTCGATATTCTGTTCTATCCGCCTGGTCCGGAACCGGCAACGCCCACCGGGGCCAGCCCTGCGGGATGGAGTAATCAGCCTGTCGAAGGCGGATATTATTCAAGGGCTGAAAAACGGGCGAGTGATGGAGCTCTAGTGACAACCTGGTCTGTTCCGGTCAAGCTAGGTTCATTTCGCAACCGGGGTGCGTGGAACGGGACCGACACCTATTATCCGGATGATACCGTCCAATATGGCGGCGGGACCTATGCGGCGGCGACAGAAAACACGAACCAAGCGCCGAGCGGCACTGATCAGGACAACGCGAACTGGTATGTGGTGGCCGCGCCAGGTTCGCCGGGAACGCCGGCCACACCGCCGAGTGCATTCACGGACACGATCGACCTGACAACGCAAACGGGGCCGGTCAATCTCCGGACCCTCGCCGATGCTGCCGGCTATACCGGAATGAGTGACGCGACAATCACGTTCAATGTCCCGACCGGTGTAACGATCACCGGTGGCGCCGGTGGATTGAACGGCATCACGACTGGCACTTGGCCCAGCGGATATACGATAAACCTCGACCTGAGCGTCACCGGCAAGGTCTATGGTGGCGGTGGCAAGGGTGGCAATGGCGAGAGCGGCGATAACGGCGGCACGAACGGTGGAGCCGGTGGCGATGCGGTCTACGCGCTGGAAGATCTCGATATCACCGTCAACTCAGGCGGTGAGGTCAAGGCGGGCGGCGGCGGCGGCGGCGGCGGCAAAGGCACAACCATCTATGTCGCCGAAGAGCCGATCTTTTACGGCGGTGGTGGTGGCGGCGGTGGTGCACCGAACGGCGTGGGCGGAGCTCGCGGCAACAGCGATGGCGGCACACAGGCCAGCAACGGTTCGCCGGGCACAACGGGTGGCGGTGGCGCCGGTGGCGCGCTTGGTAGTGCCACCTATTCATCTGCAGGCGGAAATGGCGGCGGCTTTGCCACTGCCGGATCTAACGTAGCGTCCGGAACCAACGGCGGTGCTGCCGGCTATGCCATTCGCAAAAACGGAAACACGGTCAGTGTGACCAACAATGGAACCATCACAGGAACGCAAGGATAATATTATGGCAGATGAACAGGATTGGGCAGCATTCGCGGATCAGGATCACCTGAAAGAAGATGACACGCTGTTGGCCCGAACATCGGGTGGGGGCGGGGTTGAAATCCCAGGCGAGCATATCGTCGCCCGGCGCGGGGATGACGAACCGTTTCACGCGCCTGGATTGCTGCAGGGCGGGTTTGGCGCTGAAACCATATCTGGTGGGGTGGATGATTGGGATGATGCTTCGAATGCAATTTCCGGCAGCGGGAAAAGGCTGATGAGGACTGGTGATACAAATCACCCTCCAAAAGACGGCTATTATCATCCCTTCACTTTCGAATATGACACCAAGGACGGTAGCAATGCCAAGATGACGCAGATTGCGATCCCATATTTGACCAACAGCACGATCTTTTACCGGATCAAAAATAGTACGTGGTCGGGATGGGAGGAAGTTCTGTCCAGTATGCAGAACGGAGATTTTCGTCCGTCGACGGACGGGGTGGGCAATCTGGGCTTCACTAATGCTCGTTTCGATACGGTTTATGCTACCACCGGCTCGATAAGCACCTCCGATGAGCGCGAAAAGACCTGGCGCGGGGCGATGACCGATGATGAATATGCGGCCGCGCTGCAGATCATTGACGAACTCGGTTTCTATCAGTGGAACGACAGCATCGCAGCAAAGGGGCAGGATGCCGCGCGTTTCCACTTCGGCCCTCGTGCGCAGCGAGTGTTCGCGATTCTGGACGAACATCTGGGTGAAGATGCGTGGCATCACTACGCATTCGCTTGCTATGATAGCTGGGAAGCCGAATATGCTGAAGTTCTTGATGACAAAGGTGATATTGTTCCTGGCGAGCAGGGCGGTTTGATCCGGGAAGCCGGGGATCGTTATGGCATCCGGACCGAACAGCTCACCATGTTCCTGCTGGCGGCGCAAGCGCGCCGGCAATCTGCGCTTGAAGCGCGGATAGAGTTGCTCGAATGAGCCGTCTACCACCATCAAATGTGAGTAATATGCCTGTGCCAGAAAGCCATACAAAAACACTGGAAATTGAAGTTTTGCGGCAGATAACCGACGCGCTCCACCGCGCGGCCGACCGTGGCGATCGCACCGAGTCAAAATTGGATGATATCGGAAATATTCTGCACAAAGTGGATAACCGACTGACCGTGATCGAGAACAATAGTCTTGATCGTGAAGTCGAGAGGAACCGTGTTTCAATCGCCAATCTGGACAAGCGGGTGCTTTATCTGGAAGCATCAAACCTTCGCCGTGAAGGCGCGATGGGAATAGTCGAGTGGGGAGTGAAAAACTGGCCGGCGATTATCGGCTTTTTCATTCTCATCGCGATCATACTGGAAGTGACCGGACAGATAAATATTGGCGTTCGCCGCTAACCGGTGACTTTGAAAATTTGGACTAATCTACCCGCCACCGAGCGGGTTTTTTTATAGGAGATCGACATGAATATTGAAGAATTTCTCGCTGATTTGAAGGCGTGGTGGCAACTGCGCAGCATTCAACTGGCCGGCTTGATCGCCGCTCTTTCCGGCGTCCTTACCGCCAATCCGGAACTGCTGGTCGGCCTGTTGGGTGTGATCCCGGTCGACCCTTGGATCCGCTTGGTATTCTCGATTGGCGTCGGCGGCGTCGTCTTTTTCGTGCCGTTCATCGCGCGGGTCTGGCCGCAGGATATAACCATTCCAAAGGACGGGTCCGATGGCAAATAGTGTTCCCAAAAAGTCCGGTGTTGGCGCCGGTGCTGCCGTGTTGCTCATCCTGGGGGTGATATTCGGTCATGAGGGCGGTTTTGTGGATGACGCCAATGATCCCGGTGGAGCAACCCGCTACGGCATCACGGAAGCCGTGGCTCGCGCTAACGGATATGAGGGCGCAATGTCCGTGCTGCCGCTCGAGACAGCAAAAGATATCCTGATATCCCAATATATCAAGAAGCCGGGTTTCATGCCCTTGATCGAAATTGACCCGGCTCTTGCCCATGAAGTGATTGACAGCGGGGTAAACGCCGGCCCCCGCCGACCGAGTTGCTGGTTTCAGGAAGGTCTCAACGCCTTCAACAACCGCGGCGAGATATATCCGGACGTTAAGGTCGATTGCGACATTGGCCCGGCCACCATCGGCGCGTACCGGATATTGCGATCGAAGCGCGGTCCCTTGGCCTGCGAATTGATGATGAAATATCTCGATGGGAAGCAACTCGACCACTACGCCAGCCTCGGCCGTAACAACAGCAAGTTCGAAACATTCATGGTGGGCTGGGTACGGACCCGGATCGGGAATGTGAAATTCGAGAAATGCTACAGCGGCGAAGCGGTCTGACAGGAGATTGAAATGTCCATAGTGTCAAAACTCGCCGGCATGGTCCTGCCGCCACCGTTCAATCTTATCGCTGCCGGTCTGGGGTGGATCAAGGATATGATCGTCAAGGCCGCGAAATGGGCGATCGAGCATCCGTGGCAGGCGGCCTGCCTGTTTCTGGCACTATGGATGGTTGTGGTCCAGACCCGCACCATACCGGCCAAGGACCGGGAGATAGCGGTACAGGCCGGCGCGAAGAATATCCTCGCCAAATGGTTCGTCGCAGAACGGCGCGCCTATAACGAATTAATCATCAAGGTCGAACTGGCGCGCAAGGTCGCGGCCGAGCTCGACCGGCAGAATGTCGAACGCTTCAAAAAGGAAGCCCAATCCAGAATATCGGAGATTGAAGATGAAAATATCGAACTGCGCGATAGCAATCGCCGCCTTGTCGCTGACCGCCTGCGGGCCGGATCGGTACGAACCACCAGCGTCGGTATCAGTGGTGGCGGAACAACGGACTTGCCCGTCATTTCCGACATGCCCGGAGGGGCTGTGTCAGGAACCGGAGCGGCCGTCATTTCTCAATCCGACGCCCTGATTTGCGCTGATAACTATTCGAACCTGACCAGCCTGATCTCCGCATGGAAGGCGGTTGAGGTGGTTGATGTGAATGGGGCGATCTTAGAAGGCTTACCTAGCCATGATAAGATGTGATAGTCATGTGGAAATTGCGAATCATCATGAATTCGCGAAGGATTTCTGTCTAGGTGAGTGTTCCGTGTCCGAGTTTCCTCAACTCGAATTCTCAAAAAAAGATGTCGTGCGCGGATCCGTTGCTTGTTTCTGCATTCGAACATCCCTCTTTTAGAGCGCGCCGACTAGCCGCGTCGCAAAAACATGTGGAGAACAAACTGTACGGGATTTGTACGACCGATGAAAGAAATTCGCGGTTTGTTCCTGCAAGTTTCTACAGGGTTGAGTTTAGCGATGGCGGAAAACTGGGCGGAAATTGGTCGGGAAGAGAGGATTCGAACCTCCGGCCCCTGCGTCCCGAACGCAGTACTCTACCAGACTGAGCTACTTCCCGATCCGCTTGTTAATCCGCTGCTGCGGATGCGATATATTGCCTATATGCTAGGATGATTTGCGGTTCAAGCCATCCTCAGCCTGTCTCGAACAAACAGTGCCGATAATATCTCCCGCCGGATTGGGTTGAGCATATCAGCATTGCGGTCTAGCGTTTGCCGGGCATTGGTAGGAGGTTGATGGTTTGATTCCCGGACAGCATTATGAGCAGCAATATCTCGACCTGATGCGGCAGATCTGGACGCATGGGGACGAGCGGATTGACCGCACCGGTGTTGGCACGCGCGCGATTTTCGGGGTGACGATGCGTTTTGACCTCGCCGATGAGGCCATTCCCTTGCTCACCACCAAGCGTGTGTTCTGGAAGACGGCGGCTCGGGAGATGCTCTGGTTCCTGACCGGAGACACCAATATCCGCGAGCTGGTCAAGCAGAAGGTCCATATCTGGACCGACTGGCCGCTCGACAAATATCGCAAGGAAACCGGCGAGCAGCTGGACCGCGACACATTTGAACAGCGGATTGTCGAGGATGATGGTTTCGCTGCAAAATGGGGAGATCTGGGGCCGGTCTATGGCAAGCAATGGGTCGACTGGCCGCGCTATACACCGGCGGGCGAGGGACTATATCGGCGGGAGGAAACGGGATTTAACCAGATTGCAGCTCTGATCGAGGGTATCAGGAAAAATCCGGGGTCCCGGCGCCACATCTTCACCGGCTGGAATGTTGCCGAGCTGGACCAAATGGCTCTGCCACCCTGCCACAAGACCTACCAGTTTTATGTCTCTGGCGGAAAATTGTCGGGACTGCTCTATCAGCGCAGCTGCGACCTTGGTCTTGGCTTTGCTTTCAACGTCTTTTCTGCCGCGCTGCTGATCCGCATGATCGCGCAGCAATGTGATCTGGAGCCGGGGGAACTGGTATGGAATGGCGGGGATGTCCATCTCTATCTCAATCATGCCGATCTGGTGGAAGAGCAGATTGCGCGTACGCCATCCGGTGCCCCGAAACTTAAAATCCTGCGCAGGCCCGATTCGATATTTGATTATGATATCGGTGATTTCGAGGTCCAGGATTATCGTCCCCAGGCGCATATTTCCGCGCCGGTAGCCGTCTGACCGGCGAAAAGGGCAGGGAGATTGACCTAATTTGGGTTTTGTAATATTGTAACAGCCGGTTGAACGAATATTGCAGCGCAACAATTGCGCGATTCTTGCTGGAGAGGCCCGATGGCTGACGACAATATACAAAGCAATTTGCCGCCGCTGACATTACATATACCCGAACCGAAATTCCGTCCGGGCGATACGGTCGACTATAGCGATCTGCAGATTCCGGAAGCCGGCGCTCAGGCAAGGCCGGACATCCATAGCGCCCCCAAGGATATGCAGCACCTCGTTTATGACATGGTTCGCGTCCTCGATGATGATCACAAGGCTGTCGGTCCGTGGGATCCGAATCTGGATGACGAGATATTGCTCAAGATGCTGCGCACGATGGTGCAGGTGCGGACCTTTGACGACCGGCTTCACCGCCAGCAGCGACAGGGCAAGACCAGCTTCTATATGAAATGCACTGGCGAGGAGGCGACCTCGGTTGCCGCCGCCATGGCCTTGCATGGCGATGACATGTGCTTCCCGAGCTACCGCCAGCAGGGCATTTTATTTGTCCGCGGCTATCCGATGATCGAGATGGTCAACCAGATTTTCTCGAACAAGGCAGACAAGCTGAAAGGGCGCCAGCTGCCGATCATGTATAGTTCCAGCGAGCTCAATTTCTTTACCGTATCCGGCAATCTGACCACCCAATATCCGCAGGCCGTGGGCTGGGCGATGGCCAGTGCAAGCAAGGGTGATAGCCGTATCGCCGCGGCCTGGTGCGGCGAGGGATCGACCGCGGAAGGTGATTTTCACGCAGCGATGACCTTCGCCGCGGTCTATAACGCGCCGGTGATCATGAATGTGATCAACAATCAGTGGGCGATCTCGTCCTTCTCCGGCTTCGCCGGAGCAGAGCGGACGACCTTTGCAGCGCGCGGTGCCGGCTATGGCATTGCCGCTCTTCGCGTCGATGGCAATGACCCGCTGGCCGTCTATGCCGCTACCAGCTGGGCAGCGGAGCGGGCGCGGACCAATCAGGGGCCGACCCTGATCGAGCATTTCACCTATCGCGCCGAGGCCCATAGCACTTCCGATGATCCGACGGCCTATCGCAGCGCGCAGGAGCGCGAGGAATGGCCGCTCGGTGATCCGATCATGCGGCTCAAACGGCACCTGATCCGGCGCGGTGTGTGGAGCGAGGAGCAGCAGGAAGCTCTGGATGCCGAATGTCTGGAAGCGGTCAAGGAGACGGTCAAGGAAGCCGCCAAAAACGGCATATTGGGTCACGGTCTGCACCAGCCGTTCGAAACCATGTTCCAGGACGTATTCGAAGACATGCCCTGGCATCTCAAGGAACAAGCCGAACAGGCCAATAAGGAACGGGAAATCAAATGGCCGTCATGAATATGATAGAGGCTATCAACAGCGGCCTCGAAACGATGATGGAACGCGACGACGATGTCGTGATCATGGGCGAAGACGTTGGCTATTTTGGCGGCGTTTTCCGCGCGACTGCCGGCCTGCAGGAAAAATTTGGCAAGACGCGCTGTTTTGACACGCCAATCTCGGAATGCGGGATCATCGGCGCGGCGGTGGGCATGTGCGCTTACGGCCTGCGGCCGGTGCCGGAAATCCAGTTCGCCGACTATATCTATCCCGGAATGGACCAGCTGATCTCCGAAGCGGCGCGGCTGCGCTATCGTTCGGCGGGCAAGTTTACAGCGCCGCTGACGGTGCGGTCGCCCTTTGGCGGCGGCATTTTCGGCGGACAAACGCACAGCCAGTCGCCGGAGGCCATGTTCACCCATGTTTCGGGGTTGAAAACCGTCATTCCGTCAACGCCTTATGATGCCAAGGGGCTGCTGATCGCGTCGATCGAGGACAATGATCCGGTGCTTTTTTTCGAACCCAAACGTATCTACAACGGGCCGTTCACCGGCTATTATGACAATCCGGTTGAACCCTGGTCGAAATTTGCCGAGGCCGAAGTGCCGGCGGGCCATTATACCGTGCCGCTGGGCAAGGCCAATATCGTGCGCGATGGCGATGCGGTGACGGTTCTGGCCTATGGCACGATGGTCCATGTCTGCAAGGCGGTGGTCGAGGAGCACCAGATCAACGCCGAAGTCATTGATTTGCGGACACTAGTTCCGGTCGATATCGAGACGATTGAGCAGTCGGTGAAGAAGACCGGACGTTGTCTGATCGTTCATGAAGCAACGCGGACCAGCGGCTTTGGTGCGGAGCTGTCGGCGCTGGTGCAGGAACGCTGTTTCTATCATCTCGAAGCGCCGATCGAGCGGGTCACCGGATTTGACACGCCCTATCCGCACAGCCTGGAATGGGCCTATTTCCCGGGACCGGTACGGATCGGTGAAGCGCTGGAGAAAATTGTCAGGGACTTGAAATCATGAGCAAATATACATTCAATCTGCCTGATATCGGCGAGGGAATTGCCGAGGCGGAAATCGTCAAATGGCATATCAAGGTCGGCGATGTCGTGGCCGAGGATGACCAGCTGGCCGATGTCATGACCGACAAGGCGACGGTCGAGATGGAAGCGCCGGTTTCCGGCAAGATCGTTGCTATCGGCGGGGAGGAAGGCGACATTATCGCGATCGGTTCGATGCTGGTCGAGATCGAAGTCGAAGGCGAGGTTGATGCCGAGAAACTGGAAGAATTGGAAGCATCCGACGCCGTTGCGGAAGCCTCTGAAGAAGCTGAGTCTGATGTCAAGAATGACAGGCAAGATGCTGAAATTAAAGAAGCAAAATCTTCATCTCCAGCAAATCCAACAGCCCGGACCGAGACCGAGCAGGTCGCTGATGCGCCCGTGGCCTCAGACAGTCCCGCAACCGAAAATGCCGGGCAGAAAGTGCTCGCCACGCCGGCCGTCCGCAAACGTGCCGCCGATCTCGGCGTTGATCTCGGCCAGGTCAAGGCGCAGGGCGAGCATATCCGGCACAGCGATCTCGACGCCTATCTGAACTATGGGGCGGGGCAGGGCTATCGTCCGGCCGGATCCGTGCAAAAACGTGACGATGAAGTGATAAAAGTCATCGGAATGCGGCGCAAAATTGCACAGAATATGGCCGATTCGAAACGGAATATTCCGCATTTCTCCTATGTCGACGAAATCGACATGACCGAACTGGAGGATATGCGCGCCGATCTGAACGCCAATCGCGGCGACCGGCCGAAACTGACCATGTTGCCGTTGATGATTGTCGCGATCTGCAAATCGCTGCCCGAATTTCCGATGCTCAATGCGATTTATGATGACGAGGCCGGAATCGTGACCCGCCATGGTGCGGTCCATCTCGGCATGGCCACGCAGACCGGGCAGGGGCTGATGGTACCGGTGCTGCGCAACGCGCAGGATATGAATGTCTGGCAACTGGCGTCCGAAATAGCCCGTCTGGCAGCGGCAGCGCGCGACGGTACGGCGACGGCGAAAGAGCTGACCGGTTCGACCCTGACGCTGACCTCGCTCGGCCCGCTCGGCGGCATCGCGACCACGCCGGTGATCAACCGACCCGAAGTGGCGATTATCGGCCCGAACAAGATTGTCGAGCGCCCGATGATCATCGACGGCGAGATTCACCCGCGCAAGCTGATGAACCTGTCGATCTCCTGCGATCACCGCGTGGTCGATGGCTATGATGCAGCCAGCTATGTGCAGGCGCTCAAGCACCTGCTCGAGACGCCGGTCTTGCTGTTTGCGGACTGAAGAGGGCGAGCGAACCGCCGTTCGTCCTGAGCCTGTCGAAGGACAATGCGCGCCGATAGGTACACTTCGACAAGCCCAGTGCGAACGGAATGGGGTAAATGCGGCCCTTCTCCCTTGAGGGAGAAGAAGCCGACTTTCAAAGCCCGAGTCTGCCGAGACTTTCCTGGTCGAATTTCAGGCGGAAGGTGACGAACGGGCCGTCTCTTGTGTAGCGGCTATCTTCAAAGTCGCGGTCAGCAAAGCCGACGACATTATAGCCGACCGAAATATAGGCATCTTTTAACGGGGTGATGCCCAGGCTCGGTCCGCCGGAATAAGCGATGCTGTCGAAATCATTGCCGACGCGCGCCGTGGCCTGGCCGCCGACGTCAATCGTGTCCGACAGATCGAATTTGACATCCGCGCCGACGACATTGCTCCAGCCCTTCACATCATCCTGGCCGAAGCGGTCGAATACATAGCGGCTGCCCCAGAAGAAGCCATATTCGCCCGCTTCGGTGAAAATGCCGTTGTCTGAATCCAGCGGTGTATAGTTCACGCTCAGGCTGTTGATAATCCGGCGCGATGTGACATCGCCATCGACGAGCAGCGCTGCGCCGCCAATCGGTCCGGATTCGCCGGCGACTGCATTGCGTAGGCGATCTTCCCGGAACTCGAGCTTTGCGAGCCACGACCACTGGCTGTCCGACGGACGGTGGGCCCAGCTGGCTTCGGCTTCGATGACGCGGGAGCTGACACCGGTTTCGTCCTCGGCGACAAAGATGCTTGCCAGGGCACCAAGCGCGCTGCCTTCGCCAATTTGCTTCAGCAGGGCGGTGGTTAGCCCGTAGCGGGTGCTGATATCGCCATCGCGATACTCGACCCGGCTGTTCCAGCTCCAGTCGTCGTGCCGGTAAGTTGCGCCGGCGGTGACCGCAAGAAAATCCTCGGTCAGCGTCGCGTCATTGCCCAGAAAACCGCCCGAGGCGACGGGCTGATCGCTGTTGATCACATCGGCGCGATCAAATCCGCTGATCGTTTCATTGCCATCCAGCGAGAAATCGATGGTCCATCTCTCGCCGAGCGGGATGCTTTGGGTCAGGCCATAAGCCGCATAGCTGCGTGGACCATATTCGGTAATTTCCTGCTGGTTCATGCTGCTGACGATGCGCGCGCCGTTCCACGGCGAGACATCGACGCCGATACGGGCGGTGCGGGCATCGATATTTTCGCCATCGGCAATTTCGTAGGTGCCGATAATCTTGATGTCCTCGGTTACCGCATAACGGGCCGAGACACTGTGCCGAGCCGGAAAGTCGATGCTTTCATCCTGTCCGCCCAGCGCAAATTCGGTCTGCGCATCGAGCTCCAGCTTGCCGCCGAACAGCCGCTGCGTGGCACCAAGCCGGACGAGGGTCGATTCGTTCACCGTGCCGTCCGACAGCCGGTCATTGGCATAGACCAGACCAGCGCGGAAAGAGGTGTTGTCGGCGCGATATTCCAGCTCGGCGGTCGCGGCGCGACGGCGTGCGTCGGACGTCAGGAAATTCTCCTGATAGCTGGTTACGGCAAGCGAGAGATTGTCGCTTATGCCGACCCGGCCATCAATGCCGAATTTGCGGGTGCCGTTCTCGGCGGTGTTCAACTGACCCAGGCCATAGCCCGAGGTCTGTTGCCGGACATAGGCGAGAATGTCGAACTTCGATCCGTGATGTTCGGCTTCAACCAGCCAGGCGGTTGCCGCCCCGCCGCTGTCGGTGGCGCTGATATCTTTCGCTTCATTGTCGGTGACGGCGAGTTCGGCACGCAATTCGGTCTTCAGGTCCGGCCGGTAGCGGACGTCGACGCCGAGCAGGTCGGTTTTGACGCTTTCATCCTCGTCGTGCACCGCCGTCGCACCGATCTTCAGCTTTTCGTCGGCGGTCTGGTAGGTGGCGCGGCCGCCGGCGTTGAGATTGCGTCCGCCAATGCCGAGAACTTCATATTCGGCAATGATGAACTGCGGATCGAGATCGCTGCTGCGGCTGAGTATCGGTTCGCGGAAGCTGATCGTTCCGGCGAGATAATCGATGTCATAGTCGATATGCCGGGTCAGCACGCGTTGTTCGATAATCTGCTCCGAGCGGAAACGGTCGCGGGTTTCCAGCGTGATCCGCTCGCTATTGGCCAATATGTCGCGCGTGGCGAGAGCATAGGGACCCGACAGGCCGTTGCCCTGGATTTCTTCGCGGCGGAACTGGTTGGGCGAATCCGCGGCAAAAACGTTGAGATGTACCTGATCGCTTTTATATTCCGCCTTGATACCGTTGAAGGCGCGCTGGTAGCGCGCCAGTTGGGGCTCGCTGATACCGGTTTCATAATCGCCGAACAGGGCATAAAACTGCGGCCGTTCCAGCTTCAGATAGAGGCGGCGCACCGATGCGGCATCATAGCGTTGCTCGCTGCGGTCGGCGTAGACCGTATAATAGCGGCGGGGATCGATAATGCCCTGAAGCTCGGTCTCATCTTCTTCCTTGTCGCTGTCATAGGCGAGCGTCATCAGCCATTTGCCGGTCACCCGGCCCTTGGCATAAAGCGCGACCCGGCCATCAACGTTGATATTGTCTTCGTCATCGGCAAGGTCTTCCAGCCTTTCGTCGAGCGTGTTGAAGCCCAGCGTGCCGGCGGCAAAACCGACGACGGTCCATGGGCGGTCGCCCGGATCAAGCCAGGTTTCGACCCGTTGCGCGCGTTCGACTTCACCATCGCGGAAGGGGAAGGAAATGCTCAGCGAACCGGAAGCGGTGGTCGGAGCCAGTTCGATATAGGCAATGCCTTCCTCGCCCTCGACGCGCCAAACGGGGCCGCCACGTTCGAGACCGGCGAGCTGATTGGCCTGCTGGGCGTCGATTTCGATCGCCGGCGCATAAGGGGCGGGGACAGAGAAGTCACCGACCATGCCGTTGCGGGCAGGCCTGCCGTCCCGATCGGTCAGGCGGACAGCGATTACGGGGCGGCTAACCCCGTCGGCGACGAGAATGGAGCGGTCCTTGAGCAGTTCCGCGTGCAGCGGGCTACCGGCATAATGGACCTTGCGTTCCAGTTGCTGGACCAGCCTGCCATCGCGGTCTACGACACGGGCGATCAGGATATTGGTGCGGTCCTCGATTTCGATCCCGCGCCAGGTGCTGACCCGGACCTTGCCGTCGGCACTTTTCTTGGTGCCGTCAAAGGCAAGCGGCGTGACCGGCTTGCCGTTGACCGACAGTTCGACCCGCTGGCCGGCATGATGCTTGATCGCGACGCGCAGCGCCTTGACCCTTGGATTATGCTCTGCTTCCGGAAACAGCCACGCAATGCCGGGCTGTTCGCCGGAAACCCAGTCGCGGCCGGCGCCAGCGGCTTCGGAATCCGAGAGGATCTCCGGCCTGTGATAGGCATCAGCCGATTCCATCTTTCTGGGAGCGACTGTTCTGGCGCGGAAGTCTGCGCGTTTCAGCGCGCCGCCACGGCCTTCCACGAAGCGGGAAATGGCGCTGCCTGCAGCGCGAGTATTCCGGGCGCAGTCAACCGGAGCCTGATCGGCCGGAAAGGTTGAAGGATCGATCTGGACCACGTGCAGGCCGGGCTTCAGCCCCTCGAAATGATAGCGGCCGTCGCTGTCGGTGACCGTATAGGTCCCGTCCTGTAGCATCACGCGAATATTGCCGATGCCCGCGGCAGTCCGCGGATCGGTACTGCAACCGCCTTCGGTGATCCGGCCGACAAGCGTGAATCGTTCGGAAATACCGTCGCGGACAATGCTTACGATAGCATCGACAGTGTCGCTGGTGGTGCCCCGATCGTCGCGCGCGGAGGCGAGATTGATCGCGTCTGCGGGCTGGGCGTCCTGACGCACTTCGGCAATATAGGTCAGCAGCGCGCTCGCGGACGGAGCCAGCGGCGGTGCCGCGACCGAGAAGTCCTGACCATTGGACGCGACCGTTGGCGTGATCAATTCGCCATTATAGCGGACCGTTCCGGCTTTCAGGCGCATAGCGGCGGGCAGTTGGTCGGTGATCGTAATCTGGCCGGTGGACCGCAGGACATCGGAATTTTGCACGGTAATCCGATATTGCACCGCGTCTCCGGGCGCCGCCTGGGTCGTGGAGGCGGATTTGGTGATCAACAGTGGCGCGCCGGGCCGGTCCAGCGGTACGTCGACGCGCACCGGTGCCGGATCGTCGAGAATGATGATGCCGCCATAGGAGCCGTCGACTATGGTGAAGGGAAAACCGTCGGTTCTCCGCAATCCCGTCAATTGCGCGGGTGTGGCAGCCGATGCGAAACTATAGGGCGCTGGCGGCTCGACGAGCAGGCGATAGCGGCCCGGTCTGGCAAAGGGGAAGCGATAATAGCCGTCGGGGAAGTCATAGACGGTGCCGCCACTGTCGGTGACGCTGCTGCCCGAAATGACTGTGCTCGGGAATAGCGAAACCCCGTCATCACCGAAGACTTCGGCAGGCAGGCCGGTGGCGCTATCGATCAGCGTGACGCGCGCGCCGCTGACCGGCGTGCCGTCGGCGCTGTCGAATATTTCGCCGAAGGGATCGATCAAAATCCCGACTTTCGCTACGCCGATGGCCTTGCCGCCCAGTTCATGGACGGTGATGTCAAAGGTTTCCCCGCGTTTGACCGAGAGGACGCAATCGCCCTGAATCGGAGCGGGCGGAACCGCAGCGGTGTTGATCAGTCCGACAAAGCGGCCGCTGTTGACCGCAGTTTCGACAATATTGATCTGTTCCCGGTCACCGCTCGGCGTGGTCAGGTAGATGTCGAAATTGTCGATCGCCAGCGGATTGAGATTGCGGTAATCGGCCATGATCGAGACGATCAGTGGCTCGCCGGCCCGGATATTGTCGGTCGGCATGACCGAAGCAGGGCTTCTGGACGTCCCGGCGAAGGCACCGCTGAGTTCGATCGGCACGCTGCCTTGCGTGCCGCGACACATTGTCTGGCCAATCGGAAATTGCTCGGCCCCTGGCGGATCGGCAAAATGGTAAATCTTGATTTCCAGCGGATCGGCAGGGGGCTGCTCGACCTGGATATCGAAACGGTTGGACGGTTTCTGCAACCGCTGGCCGCCGACATCCCATTCCGCTCGCGCGATATTGCTGATCAGCGGCAGATCCTGCGCCTCTTCGATCGCGAAATCGGGCGCGTGCGGCTGCTCCTCGGCAAACTCGGGTTGGGCGAGTGCCGTAGAGGCCGGCGCGCTGAGGACGCAAGCAGCCAATGCCAGGCCGACTGGCTTGAAAAAGGTGGTGAATTTACCCACGGTAATGGCCGGAATTCGGCGGCAAACCGGCGGAAATGCCGGCTTGCCACCAAATTTCACAAAGCGCTATTCAACCGTTACACGGAAGACTAGCGTTTCGGTCGTACCCGCGGCAACAGTGCCGAGGTTACCCGAAACCACGCCGGAGGCTTCCGAACCGGTGCCGGTACCATCTGCATTACAGGTGGATCCGGTGACCGTGCCTTCGGTTACCACGCCAATGACGGCCGGAACCGTCGCCGGACCGGTGGCCAGGCTGTTATAATAGACCAAATTGGCCGGAATCGTATCCGAAATGGCCACGCCGGTCGCTGCTGCGCCGCCGGCCGCATTGGCGACCGCGATACAATATTCGACAATCGCGCCGGGAATGGCTTTCGGATTGGCGCTGCCGTTGACCGGATCCCACAGGACATTGCTGGTCTTGGTAACCGTGATGTCCGCTGCCGACACTTCATAGGTGTCGGTTGCGCTGTGATAGCCGTCGCCGGCGCCATCCGAGCTGCCTGTTCCTGCCGCGTCGGCAAAGACGTTCTGTACCAGCGATGCATCATCGGCATCACCCGAATCGTCCGAGAAAGCAGTACCCTGCACGCCCGAACCGGTCGCGGGAAGACCGCTGCCGCCGTGAGCGGCTGCCTGGCCGATCAGAATGAGGTCAGACAGATCGCCTGTGACGACGCCGTTGGGAATATTGGCTACGGCGTGGATCGTGACACTGCTGTCTTCGGCCAGGTTGTCGATATAGGTGATCAGCGTGTCACCGGCATCAAAAACGCCGGCGGTGGTACCATTGTCAAGATAGTAGCTGATCGTGCCGGTCACGTCGAAATCGTCGGTGGCCGGTTGTTCGGAGCTGAGCAACACGTCAATCGTGTCGTTGGTCTGGTTGCTGACCGTGTAGGTTACGGCTTGCTGTGTGGCGTTCGGCGCTACCGACGTATTCACGGCATCGCTTTTGGCGACGACAAGATTGACTTTACGGTCGACGACGAAAACGTCGCTGTCGGTTTCCGCGGTCTGGCCGGTTCCTCCGACATTATAGGCCACGCTAACGGTATTGGTAATGCTCGTTCCTGCATCAGTGCCCAGATCTGCAGCGAACGCCGGGTTTGCACCCAGCGCCGCTACAGAAATGGTACTAGTGGCAACGAGAAGTTTCAGTATACTGGTCATAACTGTCTCCTGTTTCACTTAATTGGATCGCCTAACCCCGCGGCGATCCGGTACGGTTGCGGTCACCTCACGGTGCCGCGAAAAACCAATTTCCCTCCCGAACCTGCAGAAAGGGCACGATTGAACGTCCATTTCACATGGGTAACATCGGTCATGAGAGCGGGGCGGACTTCACCGTTCCCGCCCAGATAGGTGAGGTCCGCAAGCGGTCCCCAGCTTTTGCCTCCGTCAACGGAGACAATTTCAGTGCCATCAGACGTTCCATTGAACGCCACCGCCTTCGGTAGCGGATTGGTGACAGAGAAATCCGTAGCCGGCGCGCGGCCGACATTTTTATATTTGACGACGAACACCAGCTTGTCGCCCGGCGTGACGGTCGTCGGCGGTTCGAGCACAAGGGCGGTGGTGCCGTTGGGCTTCGCTACCTTGCGCTCGACGAAGACATCGCTCGACAGGCTGACGTTATTGGCGGCTATTGCCGTGCCCGGCATGATCAGCGCTATCGCGAGAGAAATGGCTTTAAACATATTGCTATACCCCGATTGCATTCAGTCGATGGTGACCTGGAAAGTGATGGTGCGGGTCTGCCCGCCCGGAACCGTGCCCAGCGCCACGGCGATCGCATCGTCCGCGAAGCTGCCGGCATCGCCATCATCGACGGCGTCGGTCAGCGGTGCGTTTTCGAGCGTGATGGATCCGGCCTTGTATGTGGTGTCGGCCGGAATATCGTCGCTGATCACCAGATTGGTCAGCTCGCCGGAGCCGATCGTCGTCGCGACCAGTTGATAGACGATGGTCGCGCCGGGAATTGGCTGGTCGCCGCCGGACGGATCGATAACCGTCGCGCTTTTGGTAAGGGTGACATCCGATGTCTGGATGACGAAATAGCCGCTGTCGGCATCGCGCGCACCGGTGGAACCGACCACGGCATCACCGCCGCCATCGCCCTCTCCGGCGAATATCGTACCGGGGGTGCCGCTGCCGGTATTGGCGGTTGCGGAAAGTTCGATTTCGGCGCGGTCCTCGTCCTCGGCGGAGGCGGGTATCGTCGACAGGACGAAAACCACAATGCTTTCGTCGGGAGCCAGCACCGGGTCATTGGTGCCGGGCGCATATATAGTGTCGACGCCCGGATCATAGACTCCGTTGCCATTGCTATCGAGAATCATCTGTTCGAAGCCGGTGTCAAATTCGTCACCGGGCCGGGCGGTGTCGGCCGAGAGGGTAAATGCTTCCGAGCCGTTGCCGCTATTGGTCACCTGATAGGTGAGCACCTGTGCGGTCAGTCCCGGGGCCGTGGCCACGTCACCCGGATCGCTGGACACCACGGTCACATCGAGCAGTTCGTCGACCTTGATGGTGACCTTGTTCGAATCAATGGTGATTGGCGTGCCGTCGTCGGGCGATTCATAGGTGGCCTGGGCGACATTGACGATGTCGGTCCCGGCCAATGTCCCCGCTGCCTGCGCTGCGGTCGATGCCAGCGCAAGCGCGGCCGTGCCCAGCGCCAGCGCCAGACGGCGACTCATACCGGAAGCGGCGGGCAAAGATGGCCGGCCTCGAAAATCCTGTGTTGGTGCGTTTTCCATGCAGGCCATATGCCAAGGAAAGCAAAATATTTGGTAAACGCGCGATAAATGATGTTGGCCCGCCATGGGCCTCAGCAATTGCGGATTTCAGGCCTTTTTCCTCGGTAAAATTGCCACCGATCCGGAACGGTTAACCCGCTGTTTACCATGAAGGTGCGTAACTTTTTGTAACAATGACCGTTCATGGCTGTTTTTGCCTGGACAGGAATCAGGCGCCGGCATCGGAGCAGGAAAGGGCTCCGCATGGCGATCGGACAGGTCCCGGAAAGAAATATATCAAATAATCGAAAGAGTGTTGTTGACAGAAATGCACCGCTCTTATACTTGCGCTGCTCCACCGCCTATAGAGGCACATAAGCGGGTGTAGCTCAGTTGGTTAGAGCGCCGGCCTGTCACGCCGGAGGTCGCGAGTTCAAGTCTCGTCACTCGCGCCATTTCCCTTGTTTTCCGGGAAATGGCGCCAAGACCCCGTATTCATCCAGATCAGCAACGGACGCATCGGGAAGATCCACGCAATTCCGAGAATCACATAGACTGGCAATTGCAGCCAGAAATGCAGCGCGTCGATCTGTTCGATCAGGGTGACGGCAATGCCGCACCACAGCAGGATCAGAAACAATATCAGAATCATGCCTGCCGGTTTGCGCCAGCTGGGTTGATCTTTTGGCTTGCCGTCGATTTCTGCGGTCATGGCTTCATCCTGTATCATTCTATGATTTCACATTCCGTGACGATCATCTGCAAGGGCAGGTCATGCGCTTCGGCCGGTATCTCGTCCGCTTCCTGCACCGACCAGGCCAGGCCGATGCGCGTTACCTCGGGATATCGGGCAAAGATGCGGTCATAATAGCCGCCGCCCTGGCCAAGACGCTGCAGCGACCGGTCAAAGGCCACCAGCGGGGCAATAATTACATCGGGATCGACCAGCGGACAGGATTCTCCCGGCTCGGGAATATTGCGGAATCCATGTTCCAGCAGTTCCGGGCCGGTGACCAGCCGGAATTCCATCGCGCCATTGTCCGTCACGCGGGGAAAGGCAATATTCACGCCGGTCTCGGTCAGATATTCGACCAGCCGCTCGGTTGGCGCTTCGCTGCCCACGCTGCGGTAAAAGGCAACGGTCTGCTGCGGCTGGAACAGCCGGGCCAGAGGCGAGGGCGGCCGGCGGAAGGACAGATTGCGGCTGGCCCCGTCCATCTGTCTGACAAAGCTGTCGCGCCGTCTTCTATATTCTTTACGTAGTTTCTGCTTTTTCTCTTTTAAGTTACTCAAAAGGAAGTCTTTCTTTGGGAAGGTGACGGGACCGTCTTGGTCGTTTGCCGGAAAATCCTCTGACGCCTATTACGTCAGGTGGGCGCCATATGCACCGGACCCGACTGCCAAACAGTCCGCAATCCGGGCAGGGACAGCTCCCTAGGAAGTTATATCGCCTCAGGGATGTTCGTATCAGGCTCGTGCCAGACAGTACCCGTCACACCCTATCTAGGCGCGATGGGGGTGTTACTCAAGGCTGTTCGCCAATTGTTCGGCACGATCTGCCAGTTTTTCCAGGGCAGCAATGGCCTGTTCGTCCATCGGGTCGGGTTTCGCCGGCGCGCTGGCTTCTGCGGGCGCCGCGGCGCTGCCCTGTGCGCTGTGCAGGTCATCGGCCAGCAGAAGCGAGGTGAACAGCAACATCCGGCTTTCCGTCAATCCCGCCGGGTCACCGGATTCACGCGCTTTTCCGTCGACCATCGCGGCCAGTTTCGTCAGATGCGCTTCCTCGCCGTCCTGACAGGTGACCATGAAGGAACGGCCACCGATTTCCAGTTTCATCTGCGCCATGCTATCAGTGCTCCTGTCGCTCGATCAGCCCGTCGATCGTGCGGATCGCCTGTTTCATCTCCGCTTTCAGCGCTTCGTGGCGCGCCTCCAGCGCCGGGTCGCTCTTGCTTGCCGACCGGTCGATTGACGATTCTATGCGACTGAGCGCCCGCTCGATCCGGCCGATGGCCAGGATGACGCGTTCATTGTCCATGAGCATTTTCCAAAGCTTGTTCCCAACAGGTCAGTTGCTGTCTTTCATTGCTATCAATCTATTCTGACCCCGTAAACACCGGATGATGAAAAGCGGTCCTTGACGCCGCCTCGCTGGATCATCAAAGGAGGAGGCAAAATAGCGAATCGCGGCATTCCGTTGCGTTTTTTCACGCGTCCAATCGAGGGATCAGACTAGATATGACCGTAACCGAAAAAAGCATGGCAAACGCCATCAGAGCGCTCTCCATGGATGCGGTACAAGCGGCGAACAGCGGCCATCCCGGAATGCCGATGGGCATGGCAGACGTGGCAACTGTGTTGTTCTCCGATTTCCTGAAATTTGATCCGAAAGCGCCGAAATGGGCGGACCGTGACCGTTTCGTCCTGTCGGCGGGCCATGGCTCGATGCTGATCTATTCGCTGCTCCATCTGACCGGCTACGCCCGGCCGACGCTGCAGGATATCAAGGATTTTCGCCAGCTCAGCTCGCCCTGCGCCGGCCATCCGGAAAATTTCAAGCTGGAAGGCGTGGAAACGACGACCGGGCCGCTGGGGCAGGGCTTTGCCACGGCGGTCGGCATGGCGATCGCCGAGCGCCATCTGAACGCGACCTTCGGCGATGATCTGGTCGATCATAAGACCTGGGTGATTGCCGGTGACGGCTGCCTGATGGAAGGAATCAACCATGAAGCGGTTGGTCTGGGCGGGCATCTGGGTCTTGGAAGACTTAATGTTCTTTGGGATGATAATGGCATAACTATCGATGGTGGAACGGAATTATCGACCAGCGAAGATATTCCGGCGCGCTATCGGGCATCAGGCTGGCACGTGGTTTCCTGCGATGGCCATGATTTCGACGATATCCGCCGGGCGCTGAAAGAAGCGGAGGCCGATCCGCGGCCGTCGCTGGTCGCCTGCAAGACGGTCATCGGCTATGGTGCCCCGACCAAGCAGGGCACCTCGGCGACCCATGGCGCTCCGCTCGGCGACGAGGAAATCGCTGGCACCCGTGTCGCGCTCGGCTGGGATGCGGAGCCTTTTGTCATTCCCGACGATGTGCTGGCGGCTTGGCGTCAGTTGGGAGAAAAGGGCGCTGCCGCGCACGCCGACTGGGACAAGCGTCTGGAGAGTCACGCCGAGGCGGCCGAATTCAAGCGGCGAATGGCGGGCGAACTCCCCGACGGCACGGCAATGCAAGCCTATCTGGAAGGTCTGGCGAAGGATCCACCGAAATGGGCAACCCGCAAGTCGTCCGAAATGGCGCTGGGGGCGATCACCGAAGCGCTGCCCGAAATGATTGGCGGCAGTGCTGACCTTACAGGTTCAAACAACACCAAAACTCCTTCGACCAAGCCTTTGACAAAAGATGATTATTCGGGGCGCTATATCTATTATGGTATTCGCGAATTCGGCATGGCGACGGCGATGAACGGCATGGCGCTGCACGGCGGTATCATCCCCTATGGCGGCACGTTTCTGGTGTTTACCGATTATTGCCGGGGTGCCATGCGGCTTTCCGCGATCCAGAACGCGCGGGCCATTTATGTGATGACTCACGACAGCATCGGACTCGGCGAAGACGGCCCGACCCATCAGCCGATCGAGCATGTACAGAGCCTGCGCCTGATGCCGAACATGCATGTCTACCGGCCTGCGGACGCAATCGAAACGGCGGAATGCTGGGCGCTCGCCATCAAGCGCGCCGATGGGCCATCGACCCTGGCGCTGACGCGGCAGGGGCTCGCGCC
Organism: Sphingorhabdus sp. 109; assembly: GCF_902506555.1. Lineage (GTDB taxonomy): Bacteria > Pseudomonadota > Alphaproteobacteria > Sphingomonadales > Sphingomonadaceae > Parasphingorhabdus. The sequence goes on from NZ_LR732707.1 coordinate 589,287, forward strand.
AATCCGCGATGACGTCAGCTCAAATCGTTGTGAAAAGGGCGCTTATCGCATCAAGGCAGCAGAAAATGGCAAGCGGGTGGTGCTGATCGCTACCGGTTCGGAAGTGTCGCTGGCACTGGCGGTTGCCGAGCAGCTGGAAGCCGCCGGAACCGGTGCGGATGTCATTTCGATGCCTTGCACCGAATTGTTCGACGAACAGTCGGCCGAATATCGCAATGATCTGCTGGGTGGCTCTGACATCTTGCGCGTCTCGATCGAAGCGGGCACGACGTTCGGCTGGGAGCGGTATACCGGTCTTGACGGACTGCGTTTCGGTATCGACAGCTTCGGAGCATCGGCACCGATCGACGATCTTTTCGAGCATTTCGGTCTCACCGCAGATGCCATCACGCCGCAGATTTTAGATAAAATTGGCTGAAAACAGCCACAAAGTTCGCATTCAAAGGAGCAAGATTGATGACAAAAGTAGCAATTAACGGATTTGGCCGGATCGGTCGTCTGGTCGCCCGCGCGATACTGGAACGCGATGATGATGGTCTTGAACTGGTCGCGATCAACGATCTTGCGGATGCCGAATCCAACGCGCTGCTGTTCGCCTATGACAGTGTGCACGGCCGTTTCCCCGGCGAAGTGACCGCTCATGGCGATCATATCATGGTCAATGGCAAGAAAGTCGCCGTCACCTCCGAACGCAATCCCGGCGACCTGCCGCACGGCGACATGGGCGTCGACATCGTGCTCGAGTGCACCGGCTTCTTCCAGTCGAAGGATGCGGCGCAACCGCATATCGACGCTGGCGCGAAACGCGTTCTGATCTCGGCTCCGGCCAAGGGTGACCTGAAAACGGTTGTCTATGGCGTCAACCATGATGTGCTGACCGCCGACGATATCATCGTTTCGAACGCTTCCTGTACCACCAACTGCCTCGCTCCGGTGGCCAAGGTGCTGCACGATACGGTCGGCATCGAGCGCGGCTTCATGACCACGATCCACAGCTATACCAATGACCAGCGGATGCTCGACCAGATGCATAGCGACATGCGCCGCGCCCGCGCCGGTGCGGTCAACATGATCCCGACGACCACCGGTGCGGCCCGCGCGGTCGGCCTGGTGCTGCCGGAACTGAACGGCAAGCTCGACGGCTCGTCCGTCCGCGTGCCGACGCCGAATGTCAGCTTGGTCGATCTGGTGATCACGCCAAGCCGCGACACCACGGTCGAGGAAGTCAACGGCGCGCTGAAAGCCGCAGCCGAAGGCCCGATGAAAGGCGTGCTGGTCTTTGAAGACAAGCCGCTGGTCTCGAGCGATTTCAATCATCAGCCAGCCAGCAGCTCGGTCGACAGCCTGGAAACGACCGTCATGGACGGCAAGCTGGTCCGCGTCGTCAGCTGGTATGACAATGAATGGGGCTTCTCCAACCGCATGATCGACACTGCCAAGGTCATGGCGGGCTTGCTCTAACTCACAAAGGTTCTGATTAATGTCAGCTAATAGCTTCAAAACGCTTGATGATATCGGTGATGTTCGGGGGAAGCGCGGCCTGGTCCGCGTCGACCTGAACGTCCCGATGGCGGACGGCAAGGTAACCGACGACATGCGCCTGAAGGCCCTGATGCCGACGGTCGCCGAATTGGCTGACAAGGGCGCGAAACTGCTGTTGCTCGCCCATTTCGGACGCCCGAAAGGGGAATATGTAGCGGAATATTCGCTCGAGCCCGTGGTCGCCCCTCTGGCGGCCGTCCTGGGCCGGGACGTCGGCTTCATGCAGAAACCTGACCAGGCGGCCATCGATGCCTTGCCCGAGGGCAGCATCACCGTGCTGGAAAACAGCCGCTTTGCGCCGGGCGAGGAAAAAAATGATCCGGCCATGGCCAAGGCGATCGCCGCTTTCGGTGACTTCTATGTCAACGATGCCTTTTCGGCGGCGCACCGCGCGCATGTGACCACCGAGGGGCTGGCGCATCTGCTGCCTTCCTATGCCGGCCGTTCGATGGAAGGCGAACTGACCGCGCTCGACAAGGCGCTCGGCAATCCCGAACATCCGGTGGCCGCCGTGGTCGGCGGGGCGAAAGTCTCCAGCAAGCTCGATGTGCTCCGGCAAATGGTCGAGAAGGTCGATCATCTGATCATCGGCGGCGGCATGGCCAACACCTTTCTGGCGGCGCGCGGCGTTGCTGTCGGCAAGTCCCTGTGCGAGCATGAGCTGGCCGACACCGCCAACGAAATATTGGCTGCGGCGGACGCCGCCGACTGCACCGTGCACCTGCCTTATGATGTGGTGGCGGCGAAGGAATTTCGCGCCGATCCGCCGACCCGCACGGTCAACGTCCATGAAGTGGCAGAGGATGAAATGATCCTTGATATCGGACCGGCCGCGGTCGAGGCGCTGTCCGATGTGCTCAAGACCTGCAAGACTCTGGTCTGGAACGGTCCGCTCGGCGCGTTCGAGACGCCGCCCTTCGACAGCGCCACCGTGGCGCTGGCAAGAACCGCTGCCGCTCTCACCAAAGAGGGGCAATTGCTTTCCGTTGCCGGCGGTGGCGATACGGTCGCCGCGCTCAACCATGCCGGCGTTGCCGATGATTTCAGCTTTGTATCGACCGCGGGGGGCGCTTTTCTGGAATGGATGGAAGGCAAGCCTCTGCCCGGCGTCGAAGCGCTTAACCAATAATATTGAACATATCAGGAAATGAAAAATGGCGAATAGTGAAATGATGAGCAAGATCGAGAATGGCCAAGGCTTTATTGCCGCTCTGGACCAGAGCGGTGGCTCGACGCCCAAGGCGCTGGCCGGTTACGGCATCGGCGCGGATTCATTCTCCAACGATGACGAAATGTTCGGCCTGATTCACAAGATGCGCAGCCGCATCATCACCTCGCCCAGCTTCGGCAATGGCAAGGTGATCGGCGCGATCCTGTTCGAAAAAACGATGAACGGTGACGCCGGTGGTAAGCCGGTTCCCGAAGCGCTGTGGGACCGCGGTGTCGTGCCTTTCCTGAAGGTCGACAAGGGACTGCAGGACGAGGCCGATGGTGTCCAGCTGATGAAGCCGATTCCCGATCTCGACGAGCAGTGCAAGCTGGCCCTGTCGAAAGGCGTTTTTGGTACCAAGATGCGTTCGGTGATCAACAAGGCCAATGCGAAAGGCATCGCGGCGATCGTCGCCCAGCAGTTCGACTTCGGCAAGCAGATCCTGGCCAACGGACTGGTGCCGATCATCGAGCCGGAAGTGAATATCAAGAGCGACGAGCGGGCCGAATGCGACCAGATTCTGCTCGGTGAACTGACCAAGCATCTTGACGCGCTGGCGGATGACCAGCGGGTGATGCTGAAACTGTCGATCCCGGTCGAGGCCAATCTCTACAAATCGCTGGTCGATCACCCCAAGGTGGTCCGGCTGGTAGCCCTCTCCGGCGGCTATTCCACCGAGGAAGCCTGCGCGGAACTGGCGAAGAACGAAGGCATGATCGCCAGCTTCAGCCGCGGCCTGCTGCAGGACCTCCGGGTCTCGCAGAGCGACGAGGAATTTGACGCCGTGCTCGGCGGCGCGATCGACCAGATTTATCGCGCTTCGATCGCCTGAACTGGGCGCGCGGTTTTGTCCACAACCGATCCGGGCCGGTCCGCGGTCGACGATGATATCGTCGGCAGGCGGATCGGCAAGGACGGAGCGCTGGAAGCCCGGCCATGAACGATATCCCCTGCCAGCTTTACCTGATTTCACCGCTGGACGTCGGCGGTTCCTTTCCCGACCGCCTGCGCGAGGCGCTGGAGGCGGGGCCGGTGGCCGCCTTCCAGTTCCGGGTCAAGGATGTGGACGCCGATGAGGCGACCCGGCTTGCTACCCCGCTGAAAGCGATCTGCGACGAATTTGACGTGGCTTTCGTCGTTAACGACGATGTCGCGCTGGCCCGGCAACTGGGCGCGGATGGCGTGCATCTGGGGCAGGGCGACGAGAGTCTGAAAAATGCCCGCGAGACTTTGGGCAATGATGTCCAGATCGGGATCACCTGCCATGACAGCCGCCATCTGGCGATGGAAGCCGGTGAGGGCGGTGCCAATTATGTGGCCTTCGGGGCCTTTTTCCCCACCAGCACCAAGGAAACCGTCTATCGGCCGGAGTCCGATCTGCTGGCATGGTGGTCGGGAATGATGGAAATACCATGCGTTGCGATTGGCGGGATCACACCGGGAAATTGCCGGCCGCTGGTCGAGGCCGGTGCGGATTTTCTGGCGGTGAGCGGCGCGGTTTGGAATGATCCGGACGGCCCGGCCGCGGCGGTCAGAAAATTTGCCGATATATTGGGAGAGTGATCCGGCCGTTCAGGACGAGCTGCGCGTCTTGCCGATATTGGAAGCCAGATATTGGGCGACGAAACTGCTGGCTGAGGGCGGGACAAAATTGGGCATCTGTTCCATATCGCGCAAATAGCCCTCGGTTTCCTTGAACGAATGCACCCGGCCATCGGCAATCGAATAACCGAAGAGGCCAGCGGCCAGTGCGCATTGTCGCCGCAAGGGCGGATTTTCGGGATCGCTACGAAGGCGGGAGAGGTCTGTCTGGGCCATGATTTGACAATAGCGGCTAGGCCTTGCGGCGTATTGTATGAAAAAGACCTGTGACTGATTGCACAGCCTTTCGGCGTCAGCGGGCTTGCCTATTAACCGCCAGCAGATTACAGCGCCGCACAATCAAACATTCTATCGAGCGAGACAAGCGATGAAGATCAGCGGTGTGGATATCCGTCCCGGCAATATTTTGGAATATGAAGGTGGCCTGTGGAAGGTTGCCAAGATCCAGCATACGCAGCCGGGCAAGGGCGGCGCCTATATGCAGGTCGAGATGAAGAATCTCGTCGACGGTCGCAAGACCAATGTCCGTTTCCGCAGCGCCGACACGCTCGAGAAGGTTCGTCTGGATACCAAGACGTTCCAGTATCTGTTCGCCGATGGCGATATGCTGACCTTCATGGACAAGGAAAATTACGAGCAGATCACCCTGCCTGCGGATCTGCTGGGCGATGCGGTCGAATTTTTGCAGGACGGCATGGACGTGCAGCTGGAGCTTTACGAGGAGAAGCCGATTTCCGTTCAGCTCCCCGACCAGATCGAAGCGGAAATCGTCGAGGCCGACGCCGTCGTCAAGGGCCAGACCGCTTCGTCGAGCTACAAGCCGGCTGTTCTCGACAATGGCGTCCGCGTCATGGTGCCGCCGTTCATTTCGGCCGGCACGCGGATCATCGTCGATGTCTATGCCCGCGAATATGTTGGCAAGGCCAGCTGACCCGATACCCTCCCGCTTGCGGGAGGAATCCGGGGCGGGCACGACCAAACCGCTCGCCCGTTCTTTGAAAAACAGATAGACCCACCCCCAGCCCCTCCCGTACACGGGAGGGGGGAGATAAAGAAATGCCAGCACATTCCGCCCTTATTACCGTCATGGAACGCGCCGCGCGCAAGGCCGGATCGCGCCTGCGCCGCGACTTCGGTGAAGTCGAGCATCTGCAGGTATCCAAAAAGGGGCCTGCCGACTTTGTTTCCAAGGCCGACATGCGCGCCGAACGGATTCTCTACGACGAGTTGCAGAAGGTCCGGCCCGGCTGGGGCTTCGTGCTCGAAGAAGGCGGCATGATCGAGGGCGAGGAAGGCAAGCCGCGCTGGATCATCGATCCGCTCGACGGCACTTCCAATTTTCTCCATGGCATCCCGCATTTCGCCATTTCGATCGCGGTCCAGGAACGCTCGCTCGACGGGCGCGGCTGGGGCAAGATCACCAGCGGCCTGATCTACGAACCGCTGACCGATCTCACCTGGTGGGCGGAAATGGACAAGGGTGCATGGCTCGGCGAACGCCGTTTGCGCGTCTCGGCTCGCCGCGATCTTTCGGAAGCGCTGATTGCCACCGGCATTCCTTTCAAGGGGCATGGTGATCTGGGCGAATGGGCGCGGATTTTCGGTGCCGTGGCGCCACAGGTTGCCGGGATCAGGCGCAATGGTTCGGCCGCGCTTGACCTCGCCTGGCTGGCGGCCGGCCGCTATGACGGTTTCTGGGAAGCTGGCCTGAAAGTGTGGGACGTTGCCGCGGGAATATTGATGGTTCGCGAAGCCGGCGGCTTTGTCACCGATTATACCGGCGGCGACCAGCCGATCGGGCAGAGCGAGATATTGGCATCGAACGAAGCGCTGCACAGCAAGCTGCACCGGATATTGGCCAAGTCGCTGCTGTAACTGCGAACGCCTCGCAAATGGCCGCAAATTTAAGCCACTTCGCCCTTGCGGCATGGCAAGCCACTGCCTAAAAGCGGGCCCGAATATTAGCGAAACGAGTCATTTGTGGTCGATCTTTCCGAATATGCACCCATCCTGCTTTTCCTGTTTGTGGCCGCCGGCCTGTCAACAGCCTTTGTGTTTCTGCCCATGGGCGTCTCCCGGCTGACCGGAACCCATAATCCGAATGCGGAAAAGCTTTCCGAGTATGAATGCGGCTTTCCCGCCTTTGAAGATTCGCGCAGCCAGTTTGATGTGCGTTTCTATCTGGTGGCGATCCTGTTCATCATTTTCGACCTCGAAGCAGCCTTTCTGTTTCCGTGGGCGGTGTCGCTGGATCTGACCGGCTGGGTTGGCTGGACGACGATGATGGTCTTCCTCGCCGAACTGGTCATCGGCTTTGTTTATGCCTGGAAAGTAGGAGCGCTGGAGTGGGATTAGAAACTGGCACCAGTGGTTCGGCCATATTGAACGCAGACGGCACGCCGATGCGTCCTGATACGCAGCCTGACGAGGCGTTTTTCAAGGACCTGAATTCGGAAGTGAATGACAAGGGCTTTCTTGTCACCTCGACCGAAGAACTGTTCCAGTGGGCGCGGACCGGATCGCTGTGGTGGATGACATTCGGTCTCGCCTGCTGCGCGGTCGAGATGATCCACGTCAACATGCCGCGATACGATATGGAGCGTTTCGGTGCTGCCCCGCGTGCCAGTCCGCGCCAGTCCGACGTGATGATCGTCGCCGGAACCCTCTGCAACAAAATGGCACCGGCGCTGCGCAAGGTCTATGACCAGATGTCCGATCCGAAATATGTGATCTCGATGGGCAGCTGCGCCAATGGCGGGGGCTATTATCACTACAGCTATTCGGTCGTGCGCGGATGCGACCGGATCGTGCCGGTTGATATCTATGTGCCGGGATGCCCGCCGACCGCAGAGGCCTTGCTCTACGGCGTGATGCAATTGCAGCGGAAGATCCGCCGCGTCGGAACGTTCGAGCGCTAATATGGCCCATTCTGCTCCTATAATATCCAGCAACTCCGGTGTTGCGGCGAAGCTTGGCAAGGCGATCGGCGCGGCACTGATCGACACAGTCGAGGCCTATGGCGAAATCAGCTTTACCGTCGAGCGCAAGAAGCTTGCCACGGTATTGGAAAAGCTGCGCGACAAGCATGAATATCAGCAGTTGATGGAAATCGCCGGCGTCGACTATCCGGATCGCGCCGAGCGGTTCGAGGTCTGCTATCATCTGCTCAGCCTGACGAAAAACCATCGCATCCGCGTCAAGGTCACGACCGACGAAGACAATGCGGTGCCGAGCGTTACCCATATCTGGGAAGTTGCCGGCTGGCTCGAGCGCGAAGTGTTCGACATGTATGGCGTTCTGTTCGACGGCAATACCGATTTGCGCCGGATCCTGACCGACTATGGTTTTCAGGGTCATCCCTTCCGCAAGGATTTTCCGCTGACCGGCTATGTCGAGATGCGCTATTCCGAAGAAGACAAGCGCGTGATCTACGAGCCGGTGAAGCTGGCCCAGGATTTTCGCAGTTTCGACTTCATGTCCCCCTGGGAAGGCGCGGATTATATCCTGCCGGGTGACGAGAAAGTAGGCGGCGAAGCGCCACCTCCAACGCCCAAGACTACCGACGACAAGAAAGATACCGGCGCGGGCGCGAAAGCCGACAAGGAAGCGGCCAAGCCGTCGAAGCGGAAGAAGGCTGCAGCAAAGAAACCCGCTCCCAAGCGGACCAAGTCGGGGACGCAGAAGAAGGGGGAGGGCAAGTGATGAACGTTCCTTTCTGTTTTCCTGCGAAGGCAGGAATCCATCTCCTGCCAGTGCCGCTGGACGCAATGGTCCTGGATGGGCCCCTGCCTGCGCAGGGGCACGTTCACTCCGAAGGAGATAAACGTGTCTGACTATCTCGACGAAATGGATCATATCGCAGACGAATCCGATCCGACGGTCGGCGATCTGGAAATCCAGAATTTCACAATCAACTTCGGTCCCCAGCACCCCGCCGCGCACGGCGTTTTGCGGATGGTGATGGAACTGGACGGCGAAGTGGTCGAACGTGTCGATCCGCACGTTGGCCTGCTGCACCGCGGCACCGAGAAGCTGATCGAGCACAAGACCTATTTGCAGGCTTTGCCCTATTTCGACCGGCTCGACTATTGTTCGCCGCTGGCGATGGAGCACAGCTATGTGCTGGCGATCGAGAAATTGCTTGATCTGGAAGTGCCGCTGCGCGGTCAATATCTGCGGGTGCTGTTCGCCGAACTGACCCGGATCTGCAACCACATGCTCAATATCGGCGCCCATGTCATGGATGTCGGCGCGATGACGCCGAATATCTGGGTGTTTGAAATTCGCGAGCAATGCATGGGCTTTTTCGAAAGAGCCAGCGGCGCGCGGATGCACAGCGCCTGGTTCCGGCCCGGCGGCGTGCACCAGGATGTACCGCTGAAGCTGCTCACCGATATCGCCGACTGGCTCGACGAATTTCCAAAGCTGTTCGATGACGCGATGAGCCTAGTCGTCGGCAACCGTATCTTCAAGCAACGCAACGTCGATATCGCCACTGTGTCGCAGGATGATGCGATCCGCTGGGGCTTTTCCGGTCCGGTATTGCGCGGCAGCGGTGTCGCCTGGGACCTGCGCAAGTCGCAGCCTTATGACGTTTACGACCGCATGGACTTCGAGGTGCCTGTGGGCACCAAGGGCGATTGCTATGACCGGTTCATGGTGCGGGTAGAGGAAGTGCGCCAGAGCGCCCGGATCATGCGCCAGTGCCTCAATGAAATGCCCGAAGGCCCCGTCGCCTCCACCGACCGCAAGATTGTCCCGCCCAAGCGCGCCGAGATGAAGCAGTCGATGGAAGCGCTGATCCACCATTTCAAACTCTACACCGAAGGCTTCCACGTTCCGGCGGGCGAAGTCTATGTCGCGACCGAAAGCCCGAAGGGCGAATTCGGCGTCTATCTGGTCAGCGACGGGACAAACAAGCCCTATCGCTGCAAGATCCGGCCGACCGCTTTCTCGCATCTGCAGGCAATGGATTTCATGACCAAGGGCCATATGCTGCCCGACGCCACCGCCATTTTGGGCGCGATTGATGTCGTATTTGGAGAATGTGACCGATAATGGCTGAAGCACCAACCATCCCTGACGAAATCGAAACCCGCGCCAAATGGGGCGATTTTGCGTTTACGCCGGAAAACGAGAAGCTGGCCAAGTGGCAGATCGCGAAATATCCGGCTGGCCGCCAGAAATCGGCGGTCATGGCGTTGCTCGACCTGGCTCAGCGGCAGGTCGGTGCGGATACGAAAACACAAGGCTGGCTGCCGGTTCCGGTGATCGAATATGTCGCCGCCTATCTCGATATGCCCTATATGCGGGCCTATGAGGTCGCGACCTTCTACACCATGTATAATCTCGCGCCGGTCGGTCGCTATCATGTGCAGGTCTGCGGAACCACGCCGTGCATGTTGCGCGGCAGCGACGATGTGATGGCGGCTTGCAAGAACAAGGGCATGGCAAAGGGCAAGACCACGCCGGACGGCCTGTTCACGCTGACCGAGGTCGAGTGCATGGGCAATTGCTCGAACGCGCCGATGGGCCAGATCAACGACGATAATTACGAAGATCTCGACTATGACATCATGACCCGGATCCTCGAGGATCTGGCAGCGGGCAAGGAAATCCCCGTGGGCTCGCAGATCGGTCGCAAGACCAGCGAAGCGGAAGGTGGGCCTACCAACCTGCAGGCGATGGTTGAAGAAAATCACGATTACCGGGGGGAATGGTGATGGGCGTTTCCTATTTTCCTCCCTGTGCAAAGCACGGGGAGGTGTCAGTCCGCAGGACTGACGGAGGGGCGGCGACGCACGCTGCGCTCTGCGGATTTTACCCCTCCACCACGCTTCGCGCGGTCTCCCTCCCCAAAGCTGCGCTTCAGGGAGGATGTTGATGCCATGCTACTCGACGGATATGCAGGCTGGATCGGGCTCGCCGTGGTCATCCTTGGTATTTTTGGCGGCCTGTGGGGTCGCTGGAGGAAAAAATAATGGCGTTTGATTTCCTTCAGGACAAGGACCGCATCTTCACCAATGTCTACGGTTTCCAGCACTGGGGGCTGAAAGAGGCGCAGCATCGCGGCGACTGGGACAATACCGCCGATATCATCAAGCGCGGCAATGACAAGATCATCGAGGAAATGAAGGCGAGCGGCCTGCGCGGTCGTGGCGGCGCGGGTTTTCCGACCGGTCTGAAATGGTCGTTCATGCCCAAGGAAGCGCCCAAGGATAGCCAGGGCAATCCGCGGCCGAGCTTTCTTGTGATCAACGCCGATGAATCCGAACCGGGCAGCTGCAAGGACCGCGAAATCCTGCGCAACGATCCGCATAAGCTAATCGAAGGCGCCTTGATCGCCGGTTTCGCAATGCGCGCGCGCGCCGCCTATATCTATATTCGCGGCGAATATATTTTCGAAGCCAAGGTCATGGAGGCGGCCGTCAAGGAAGCCTATGACGCTGGCCTGATCGGCAAGAATGCGGCCAAGTCCGGCTATGATTTCGACGTCTTCGTCCACCGCGGCGCCGGCGCCTATATTTGCGGCGAAGAAACCGCGATGATCGAAAGCCTCGAGGGCAAGAAGGGCCAGCCGCGTCTCAAGCCGCCATTTCCGGCGGGTGCCGGCCTTTACGGCTGCCCGACAACGGTGAACAATGTTGAATCGATCGCGGTGGTTCCGACAATCCTGCGGCGCGGTGCCAGCTGGTTCGCCAGCTTCGGTCGCGAGGGCAATCACGGCACGAAACTGTTCCAGGTGTCCGGCCATGTCGACAAACCGGCGGTGTTCGAGGAAGCCATGTCGATTCCGTTCAGAGACATGATCGAGAAACATTGCGGCGGTATCACCGGCGGCTGGGATAATCTGCTCGCGGTTATTCCAGGCGGTTCTTCGGTCCCGCTGGTGCCGGCCGAGCAGATCATGGACGCGCCAATGGACTTTGACGGTCTGAAGGATCTCGGTTCCGGTCTTGGTACGGCTGCGGTCATCGTGATGGACAAGTCGACCGATATCGTCCGCGCGATTTCGCGGCTCAGCTATTTCTACAAGCATGAAAGCTGCGGCCAGTGCACGCCGTGCCGCGAAGGCACCGGCTGGATGTGGCGGGTGATGGAAAAAATGCGCGATGGCGACGCGGATATCGAGGATATCGATACGCTCTACGAAGTGACCAAGCAGGTCGAAGGCCACACGATCTGTGCGCTCGGCGACGCGGCGGCCTGGCCGATCCAGGGACTGATCAGACACTTCCGCCCCGAGATAGAGCGGCGGATACACGAACATAAAGGCACGAACGTGCTGGAGGCAGCGGAATGAAAATCGCATCGGTAATATTGGGTGCCCTCGTGGCTGTCGGCATCGGAAGTCCCGCCCTTGCGCAGGTCGATCCCGACATCCAGCTCGGTTCGAAGATACCGGTCCGTCCGGAAAAGCCCGATCCGGTCAGGGATGGTCTGGTCAGGGACCGCTATGTCAGTTGCGCTTATGGTCCGCACCAGAAGCAGATTGATGGCCTGCTGGTCATCAGCGACCCGTTGACCGTCGATTTCGAGGGCGCTGGGATCGAGGAATCAAAAATGTTCCGCCAGTGGAATATCCGCGAATGTTTTGTCATGCAGGGCGATGCGGTCCAGAGCTCGATTTCATTTTCTCCGTCGGCTTTCCGCTACATGATGCTCGAAGCAGCCTATTTGCGCGCGCATCCCAAAGTGCCGGCCAATCACGAGATATGGGCAGCCAAGCCGCGCGACTATGTGACGAGCGGCGATATGTTGCCAACGGCAAAGGCTCTGGGGATCATGTCCGACTGTATTGCGAGCCAGGATCCGGTAAATGCAGACAAGCTGCTCCGCACGGCTTCCGGTACGAAAGCCGAAAAGGATGCGGCCGTCGCTCTGGTTCCAGCCCTGAGCGCCTGCATCGTCGCCGGTCAGCAGCTTCAGCTCAAGCCCGCCAATATCCGCGGCTTTGCAGCCGACGGAATGTGGCAGCGCTTCGTCGTTGGAGCGCCGTCAGCCGGAGAAAATACTCCGCCAGAGGCGCAGGACTAATGTTTGGGCTCATCATAAATGTCATGGGACATGGCCACCCGATCGGGTCAGCTGTGCTGGAGGCGGCCGCGTGAAACCGGTCCTTGCATTCATACTCATGGCCCTGATGGCAATCAACGGGTTTGGTGACCCGGCTTATGCGCAAACTTCGCAGGCCAGCGAGCGGCAGGCTGTTACGCATTTCTGGAGATATGCCAATTGTGTGGCGAAACATGACCGCCGGCGCGCAGAGGACATTTTGATTGAAGCGGACAACTCGGACGAAAATGTCAGAATGACAAAGTTGCTCGCCACGAAAAATCGCGGCTGCATCCCGGCGGGATCGGAAATGAAATTTTCCGGGTCGCTTTTCAGGGCTGCTTTGTCCGGTGCCTTGCTAAGTCGGAAATACCGCAGTGATGCGGTCGGCGACTATTCTTCTGTCGAGCCCCTCTACCGGGTCACAACATTAGCCGATGGTACGAGCGATGCGATCGTAAAAGCCATCGCCCTGAAGCAGTTCTCCGAATGTGTTTCCCGGATGGCTCCAGCCAAGACGCTCGCGCTTTTTGGCACAAAGCCATATTCGAACGACGAGGATGCGGCATTTGCATCCCTGCAAGCCGAAATGAGCCATTGTCTGCCGGTTTCCGAAGGCCAGCAATTCGGTTTCACCCGTCTAGAATTGCGAACGCTTCTTGCAGAAGTTGCTTATGAACTGGATATGAAATTGGCTCTGGGAATGGAAGCCACTGAAACAACCGAGGCGCAAAACTAATGCCTAAAGTCACCGTAGATGGCGTTGAAATCGAGGTTCCGCAGGGCGCGACTGTGCTGCAGGCGGCCGAGCTGGCCGGTAAGGAAATTCCACGTTTCTGTTACCATGAGCGGCTGTCCATCGCCGGCAATTGCCGCATGTGTCTGGTCGAGGTAAAGCCGGGACCACCGAAGCCGCAGGCGAGCTGCGCGCTGCCCGCTGCCGAAGGGCAGGAAATCCGCACCGACAGCGAAATGGTCAAGAAGGCGCGCGAAGGGGTGATGGAATTTCTCCTGATCAACCATCCGCTCGATTGCCCGATTTGCGACCAGGGCGGCGAATGCGATCTGCAGGACCAGGCCATGGCCTATGGCAAGGGCGGCTCGCGCTACGAAGAGAATAAGCGCGCGGTGACCGAGAAATATATGGGGCCGATCGTCAAGACTGCGATGACCCGCTGCATCCACTGCACCCGCTGCGTGCGCTTTGCCGAGGAAGTCGCCGGCGTCGAGGAAATTGGTGCAATTGGCCGAGGCGAGGGGATGGAGATTACCTCCTATCTCGAAGGCGCGGTGCACAGCGAACTCAGCGGCAATGTTGTCGACCTCTGCCCGGTTGGTGCGCTGACCAGCAAGCCTTACGCTTTTGAAGCGCGTCCCTGGGAATTGACCAAGACGCTCGGCATCGACGTGATGGACGGCGTCGGCACCAATATCCGCATCGACAGCCGTGGCCGTGAAGTGCTGCGCGCGCTCCCTCGCGTTAACGATGACGTGAACGAGGAATGGGCGACCGACAAGACCCGCCACGCGATTGACGGCCTGATGGAGCGCCGTCTCGACAAGCCCTATGTGCGCAAGAACGGCAAGCTGGAAGAAGCGAGCTGGAACGAAGCCTTTCAGGCAATCGCCGATGTGAAGGCCGGTAGCTCTGTTGCCGCGATCGCCGGCGATCTGGTCGATTGCGAAACCATGTATGCGGCGAAAAAGCTGCTGAAATCGATGAAATCGGACATGCTGGAAGGCCGCCAGACCGGGCTTTCCTATGACGTGTCCAATCTCGCTGCAGTGAATTTCAATTCTACCATCGCCGGTATCGAGGAAGCGGATGTGATCCTGCTGGTCTCGACCAACCCGCGCTGGGAAGCGTCTTTGGTCAACACCCGTATCCGCAAGGCCGTGCGCCAGCGCGGCGCGAAGGTTTACGGCATCGGGCCGGAAGCAGACCAGACCTATCCGGTCGAATGGCTGGGCGACGATATGGGCTTGCTGGCGAAGCTGCCCAAGGCGCTTACCGATGCGCTGAAAGGGGCAGAGAAGCCCGCGATCATTCTCGGCGGTGGTGCGCTCAGCGTCGAAGGCGCGCATGGCGCGGCGCTCAAGCTGGCCAGCAAATATAAGCTGGTCCGCGATGGCTGGAACGGTTTCAACGTCCTGCATATCGGGGCCTCGCGCACCGGCGGGCTCATGCTCGGCTATGCCTATGACGGCGGGATCAAGGCGATTGCGGCGAAGCAGCCGAAGCTGGTCTTTGCACTGGGCGCGGATGAAACCGACTTTTCCCAATTCAACAAGAGCTTCAAGGTCTATATCGGCCATCATGGCGATGCCGGTGCCCATGCGGCGGATGTCATTCTGCCGGGGGCTGCCTATACCGAGAAAAATGGCACCTATGTCAATCTCGAGGGCCGTGTGCAGCGTTCGAACAAGGCGATCTTTGCGCCGGGTGACGCGCGCGAGGACTGGAGCATCTTGCGGGCCTTGTCCGATGTGATGGGCAAGACGCTGCCGTTCGACAGTTTTGAAGAATTGCGCGCCAATATGGCGAAGGACCATCCCGAACTGGCCGCAGAAGGTCTGGTGACGCTCGCATGGTCGCCGCCAACCGGCTTGCCGGACAAGCCAGCAGGGCAGGGCATCCATCCGGTCAAGGATTTCTACCTGACCAACAGCATCGCCCGCGCCAGCGCGACCATGCAGCGCTGTTCCGCGGAACTGCTGCACGCCGATGACGAGATTATGGAGGCGGCAGAGTGAATAATGTGACTGCCATTTTTCCTCCTTGTGCGAAGCACGGGGAGGGGGATCATCCGCAGGATGGTGGAGGGGCACCGCGCCACCTCACTGCGTTCGGCCCCTCCGCCACGCCTTCGGCGCGCCACCTCCCCAAAGCGGCGCTTCAGGGAGGAAATATTAGATGACCGAATTTCTCCAATCCACATTTCTTGGCGCTGAGCTCGGCTGGTTCGTGGCCACGCTGGCGTTGATCCTGCTGATCGCGCTGCCGCTGATGCTGGCTGTCGCGATGATCATCTATGTCGACCGCAAGGTCTGGGCAGCAATGGCGTTGCGGCGTGGTCCCAATGTGGTCGGGCCCTTTGGCTTGCTGCAATCATTTGCCGATGGTCTGAAAGTGTTCCTGCAGGAAACGATTATTCCGTCGAGCGCCAACAAGGGCCTGTTCCTGCTGGCGCCGATCATCACCTTTACCGTGGCCCTGCTGGCCTGGGCGGTGATCCCGTTTGGCGATGGCATGGTGCTGGCCAATATCAATATCGGCCTGCTCTATATTCTCGCGATCAGTTCGCTCGGCGTCTACGGCGTGGTTATAGCCGGTTGGGCGAGTAACTCGAAATATCCGTTTTTCTCCGCCATGCGCGCCGCCGCGCAGATGATTTCCTATGAAGTCTCGATCGGCTTCATCCTGATCTCGGTGGTATTGTTCGCGGGGACATTCAATCTTTCCGATATTGTGCTTTCGCAGGAAGGCCATATATTCGGTCTCGTTAATGCCTATGGCCTGAACCCGCTCTTGTTCCCGATGGCGGTAGTATTCCTGATCGCCTCGATGGCGGAAACCGCGCGGCATCCCTTTGACCTGACCGAAGCGGAGAGCGAGCTGGTCGCCGGTTACCAGACCGAATATAGCTCGATGAGTTTCGCCCTGTTCTGGCTGGGTGAATATGCCAATATCCTGCTGATGTGCGCGCTCAACGCGATCCTCTTCTGGGGTGGCTGGTTGCCGCCGCTTGATGTCGACTGGATTCCGTGGTTCGATATTCCGGGTATCGTCTGGCTGTTCGGCAAGATGTTCTTTTTCTTCTTCATCTTCAGCTGGGTGATGGCGACGGTCCCGCGCTACCGCTATGACCAGCTGATGCGTCTGGGCTGGAAGATATTCCTGCCGCTTAGCCTGCTCTGGGTGTTCCTGGTCAGCGGCTATGTGATGATTGACAAGTTTGGATTGCCGCTATGAGTATTGCACAAACCATCAAGGCCTTCACGCTTTGGGAATTTATCGGCGCGCATTTGCTGACGCTGAAATATTTCTTCAAGGCGAAGAAGACGATCAACTATCCCTATGAAAAGAACCCGATTTCGCCGCGGTTCCGGGGGGAGCATGCGCTGCGTCGCTATCCCAATGGCGAGGAACGCTGCATCGCCTGCAAGCTGTGCGAAGCGGTCTGCCCGGCGCAGGCGATCACGATCGAGGCCGAACCGCGCGAAGACGGTTCGCGCCGGACCACGCGCTATGACATTGACATGACCAAGTGCATCTACTGCGGTTTCTGTCAGGAAGCCTGTCCGGTCGATGCGATCGTCGAGGGGCCGAATTTCGAATATGCAACGGAAACGCGTGAAGAGTTGATTTACGACAAGTCGAAGCTGCTCGAAAACGGCGATAAATGGGAGCGGGCAATCGCGGCAAACCTTGCCGCCGATGCGCCCTATCGGTAATGGGCGCTGTGATGATTGAGATGGGGGCATTTTTGCAAAATTGCGCTGTATGTTTCTTCCCGATGCGTAGCATGGGGAGGGGGACCAACCGCAGGTTGGTGGAGGGGGCGAGTGCGCAGCGCTCGCTTCGTTCGCGGCCCCTCCGTCACGCCTTCGCCAAGGCTTCGGCGCGCCACCTCCCCAAAGCTTCGTTTCAGGGAGGAAGTGTATAATGCAAATATTCGCTTTCTATCTCTTCGCATCCATCGTGCTTGCCAGTGGTGCCCTGTGCATTTTCTCGCGCAACCCGGTGCATAGCGTCTTGTGGCTGATCCTGGCCTTCTTCAATGCGGCGGGACTGATGCTGCTGGTCGGCGCGGAGTTTATCGCGGCGCTGCTGGTCATCGTCTATGTCGGTGCGGTCGCGGTATTGTTCCTGTTTGTCGTGATGATGCTCGACATTGATTTTGCCGAATTGCGCGCCGGGTTCATGAAAAACCTGCCGCTCGGTCTGTTGCTCGCGCTGGTGCTGGTGGTCGAGATTATCTTTGGTGTCGGTACCTGGCAGTCTGCGGGCATGGGCGAGGCCACCGCTGCGGTCGGCCTGCCCGAAGGCGCGCCGTCGAATATCGAGCAGCTCGGCGCCTTGCTGTACAGCAAATATGTCTTCCTGTTCGAGGCCGCGGGCATGATCCTGCTGGTCGCGATGGTCGGTGCAATCGTGCTGACCCTGCGAACCCGTGGCGGCGTGCGCAAGCAGAATGTCGCCGATCAGGTCGCCCGGCGTCCCGAAGACGCGACCCGCAACACACAGCCAGAAGTTGGCAAGGGAGTGGAATTGTGATCGGCATTGAACATTATCTCGTTGTCAGCTCGATCCTGTTCGTGATGGGCATGCTCGGCATCTTTCTCAATCGCAAGAATGTCATCATCATCCTGATGGCGATCGAACTGATCCTGCTCGCGGTGAACCTCAACTTTGTCGCGTTCAGCGCCTTTCTCGGCGATATGACCGGGCAGATTTTCGCCATGTTCATCCTGACCGTGGCGGCAGGCGAGGCCGCTATCGGGCTGGCCATTCTCGTGATCTATTTCCGTCAGCGCGGCACGATTGCCGTCGATGATGTCAACCGGATGAAGGGATAAGACCTTGGCTATCCAGCTAATCGTATTCCTGCCGCTGCTGGCAGCAATCGTCGCCGGTTTCGGCAATCGTATCATCGGCAATGTGCCGGCCAAGATCGTCACCACCGGCGCGCTGTTCGCGTCCTGTGCGCTGAGTTGGCCGATCTTTCTAGGCTTTCTGGGCGGATCCAGCACCGCCGAGGTCGTGCCGGTCCTGACCTGGCTGATTTCCGGGGACCTGCAATTTGACTGGGCGCTGCGCGTCGACACGCTGACCGCCGTGATGCTGGTGGTGGTGACCACCGTGTCCGCGCTCGTGCATCTCTATAGCTGGGGCTATATGGACGAAGATCCGGACCAGCCACGTTTCTTCGCCTATCTGTCGCTCTTCACTTTCGCCATGCTGATGCTGGTGACCGCCGACAATCTGGTCCAGATGTTCTTTGGCTGGGAAGGCGTGGGACTGGCCTCCTATCTGCTGATCGGCTTCTGGTTCAAGAAACCGAGCGCCAATGCGGCTGCAATCAAGGCTTTTGTCGTCAACCGCGTTGGCGACCTCGGGTTCATGCTCGGTATTTTCGCGACATTTCTGGTCTTCGGAACGGTCTCGATCCCCGAAATCCTCGAAGCCGCTCCGGGAATGGCCGGATCCACGATCACCTTTGCCGGTATGCGTCTCGATACGATGACGATCATCTGCCTGCTATTGTTTGTTGGCGCGATGGGCAAATCCGCGCAGCTCGGTCTGCACACCTGGTTGCCGGACGCGATGGAAGGGCCGACCCCGGTGTCGGCGCTGATCCACGCGGCCACGATGGTGACCGCAGGTGTGTTCATGGTCTGCCGCCTGTCGCCGATGTTCGAAACCAGCGACGTCGCGCTGACTGTCGTGACGGTTGTCGGGGCCTGTACGGCGATATTCGCCGCGACCGTCGGTCTGGTCCAGCATGATATCAAGCGGGTGATCGCTTATTCCACCTGTTCGCAGCTCGGCTATATGTTCTTTGCCGCCGGCGTTGGTGCCTATAATGTGGCGATGTTCCACCTGTTCACCCACGCCTTCTTCAAGGCTTTGCTGTTCCTCGGCGCCGGTTCGGTGATCCACGCGATGCACCACGAGCAGGACATGCGCTATTACGGCGGCCTGCGGAAAGAAATCCCGCTGACCTTCTGGGCGATGATGGCCGGTACGCTGGCGATCACCGGTGTCGGTATCTACTGGCTGCACGCGGGCTTTGCCGGCTTCCACTCCAAGGACGCGATTATCGAGGCGGCCTTCGCCTCGGGCAGCGAAACCGGCCAGTTCGCCTTCTTCATCGGCGTGCTCGCCGCCTTGCTGACCAGCTTCTACAGCTGGCGCCTGATGTTCCTGACCTTCTGGGGCAAGCCGCGCTGGATCCAGTCCGAGCATATCCAGCACAGCGTTCACAAGACGCCGGAAGAGGCTGGTGCTGACCAGACCGGTGGCTATCACCCGCATGAAAGTCCGTTATCTATGCTGATTCCTCTCGGCGTTCTCTCCATCGGTGCTGTTTTTGCCGGCTTTGTGTTCAGCCATGCCTTTATCGACGATGGCGCGTTCTGGAACGGATCCATTGCCTATGACGCCGGCCTGATGCACGCGATGCACGAAGTGCCGCTGTGGGTGAAATTGTCCGCGACCGTGGCCATGCTGACCGGTCTCGCAACCGCTTATTTCATGTATTTCCGGGGTACAGACCGTCCGGCAAGACTGGCTGCGACCTTCAGTCCGCTATACAATTTCTTCTTCAACAAATGGTATTTTGACGAGTTGTACAATCTGATCTTCATCCGCCCCGCATTCTGGCTGGGCCGGAAATTCTGGAAGACCGGGGACGAAGGCACGATCGATCGCTTCGGTCCCAACGGGATCGCATCGGTGATCGCCAGTGGCTCCGGCGTGATGAAACGCTTCCAGAGCGGCTATCTCTATAGCTATGCGCTCGTCATGCTGCTGGGTCTGGCGGCTGCAGCGACCTGGGTCATCATGCGGGGAGCCAGCTAATGAACCAGCTTGACTTTCCTATCCTGTCGCTGATGATGGGCCTGCCGATGCTGGCAGCGATTATCTGTCTGTTCCTCAATGCACAGGCGGCGCGCTGGCTGGCGCTGGTGACGACGCTGGTGCTGTTTGGCCTCGGCGTGGTGCTTTGGGCCAATTATGATATTGGTGGCCCGCAGTGGCAATATGTCGAGCGATCCGATCTGTTCGGCAATTTTGCCTGGGCCCTGGGTATCGACGGCATCTCGATGATGCTGATCATGCTCACGGTCTTCCTGATGCCGATCTGTATCGGCGCTAGTTGGGAATCGATCCAGACGCGGGTCGGCGAATATATGGCAGCCTTCCTGTTCATGGAGGTGCTGATGATCGGTGTCTTTGCGGCGCAGGATATCTTCCTCTTCTACATCCTTTTCGAAGCGGGCCTGATCCCGATGTATCTGATTATCGGTATATGGGGCGGCGCGAACCGGATTTACGCCAGCTATAAATTCTTCCTCTACACCTTGCTCGGATCGGTGGTGATGCTGATCGCGATGCTGTGGATGGTGCAGGATGCCGGCACCAGCGACATTCCGACCCTGCTCAACTATGATTTTGCGCCGGAGGCACAGACATGGCTGTGGCTGGCCTTCTTCGCCAGCTTCGCGGTGAAGATGCCGATGTGGCCGGTCCACACCTGGCTGCCCGACGCGCACGTTCAGGCGCCGACCGCCGGTTCGGTGATTCTGGCAGGCGTATTGCTGAAAATGGGTGGTTATGGCTTCCTGCGCTTCTCGCTGCCGATGTTCCCCGAAGCGTCCGAGCAGTTCATCTGGCTGGTCTTCGGCCTGTCGATGGTGGCCGTGGTCTACACGTCTCTCGTGGCGCTGGTGCAGCAGGATATGAAAAAGCTGATCGCTTATTCGTCGGTTGCCCATATGGCGATTGTTACGCTCGGCCTGTTCGCCTTCAACCGTCAGGGTATCGAGGGCGCGGTCGTCGTGATGCTCAGCCACGGTCTGGTATCCGGCGCACTCTTCCTCTGTGTCGGCGTTATCTACGACCGGCTGCATACGCGTGAAATCGATCGCTACGGCGGGTTGGCGATCAACATGCCGAAATATGCCATTCTATTCATGCTGTTCACCATGGCCTCTATCGGTCTGCCGGGCACCAGCGGTTTCGTCGGCGAATTTCTCTCGCTGGTCGGCCTGTACAAGGTTAACAGCTGGGTGACGCTGGTCGCCACGACGGGGATCATCCTCGGCGCCGGCTATATGCTCTATCTCTATCGCCGGGTGGCGTTCGGGGAGCTTGTCCACGAGGACGTAAAAGCCATGCCGGATCTTTCCGCACGGGAAATGGCGCTGCTCGCGCCGATCGCCGCTGCGGTAATGTGGATGGGTGTCTATCCCGAAAGCTTCATGGCGCCGATCCGCGGTGATGTTGGCGCGCTGGTTGCGCGTATCGATCGCGCGGCTCCGGAAGGCGATGCGCATCTTAAAATGGGAGAGGCCAAGGCCGTGACCCAGGACGAAGTTCATGGGGAGGCCCACTGATGGATATCGGAAATTCCCTTTATCTGGTTGCACCGGAAGTATTTCTCACGGTTTCCAGTCTGATCCTGCTGCTGATTGCGGCCTGGGGCGGCGAAAAATCGGCGCGCCTGGTGACAATATTGTCGGCCGCTGCGCTGTTTGGCGCCTCGATCCTGTTGATGGTTCTGGCCCATATGCCCGAATTCAAGGGCGGGGTGTATGCCTTTGACTGCCAGTATAGTATGGACGCATTCGGCAGTTCCGCGAAATTCCTGATCTATATCGCCGCCATTGTCTCCCTGATGATCGCACCGCGATTCTTTCAGGCGGGCGGCAAATATCGTCCGGAATATCCGGTCCTGATCCTGTTTGCCTGCGTCGGCATGGGGATGATGGTGTCGGCGACCGACATGATGACCCTTTATATCGGTCTCGAACTGAACAGCCTGTCGGCCTATGTTCTGGCCAGCTTCATCCGCACCGATGTGCGTTCGTCCGAAGCGGGGCTGAAATATTTCGTGCTGGGCGCGCTGGCCAGCGGGATGCTGCTCTTCGGCATTTCCCTGGTCTACGGTTTTGCCGGTTCGACCAGCTTTGCGGTGATCGGCGAGACGCTGAGCGGTGATCTGTCCACCGGTCCGCTGATCGGTCTGGTGCTGGTTCTCTCGGGACTGGCCTTCAAGATCAGCGCCGTGCCGTTCCATATGTGGACGCCCGACGTCTACGAAGGCGCTCCGACACCGGTCAGCACCTTCTTCGCCAGCGCGCCGAAAGTGGCCGCGGTGGCGCTGACGGCGCGGGTCATTATCGAAGCCTTTGGCGGCCAGACATCTGCCTGGCAGCAGATCATCATATTTGTCGCGCTGGCCTCGATCATTCTCGGTGCGGTTGCCGCGATCGGACAACAGAATATCAAGCGTCTGCTCGCCTATAGCTCGATCAACAATGTCGGCTTCCTGCTGATCGGCCTGGCTGCCGGTACGCCGGAGGGCATTTCGGCGATGATGTTCTATCTCGCCATTTATGTCGCGATGACGCTGGGCAGCTTTATCTGTGTGCTGGAAATGCGCGACAAGGACGGCAGGCCGCTGGAAAGCCTTTCCAGCCTTGCCGGACTGTCGCAGACGCGTCCCGGTCTGGCTGCCGCATTTGCGGTGTTCATGTTCTCGCTTGCCGGTATCCCGCCGCTCTTCGGTTTCTGGGGCAAGTTCCTGGTCTTTGATGCCGCCGTAGCCGCCGGCATGTTGCCGCTCGCGGTAATCGGTATTGCGGCATCGGTGATCGGTGCCTTCTACTATATAAAGGTCGTCAAGATCATCTATTTTGATGATCCATCGGGCGAGATTGTCGCGACCGGGCACAAGACCGAAAACGGTCTGATCGCGCTCATGGCATTGTTTGTCTCTCCGCTTGGCTATCTGGCAATCCCGTTCATGGCGCCGATAACCAACGCTGCTGCGGCGTCGCTTTTCTGACTATATTCGTAGAGACTGTTGCCGAGACCGCATCGACCAATGCGGATGTGAAGGCGCTGGCTCTGGCCGGTAGCGCACCGGAAGGCTTCTGGCTGCGCGCCGAGACGCAGACCGGCGGGGTAGGGCGCCGGGGCCGCAAATGGGAAAGCCCGCAAGGCAATCTCTTTTGCAGCACGATCGTGGATTTGCGGCCCGGGAATCCGGAACCGTCTTCGCTGTCCTTTGTTGCCGGGCTGGCCGTTCATGCCACCCTTCGCAACTTTCTGCCCGATGCGCCGATGCTCCTCAAATGGCCCAATGACGTGTTGGTGTCGGACGCGAAAATTTGCGGTGTCTTGCTGGAGCGGGTGAAGGAGCAGGTGGTGGTCGGTATCGGTGTAAACATCGCCCAGGCGCCACAGGTCGAGGGACGGGCGGTGACCAGCCTGAAACAGGAGGGCGCGATCACCGACGCCGCTGCGTTTCTGGACCGGCTGTCGAAAGAGTTTGAGGCCTGGGTGACGCTCTGGCGCGAAGCGGGGCTGGCCCGGATATTGAAAGAATGGCAGATGCTGGCGCATCCGGTTGGAATGACGGTCACAACCAGCGACATTGGTGGCGACAAAATCAGCGGCAAGTTCGCCGGCCTGACCGCCGACGGTGCGCTGCGCTTGAGAAAAGCCGACGGAACGCTTATCGAAATACGCGCCGGTGATATTTCCATCGGCTGAACAGAAGAGTCGCTTATGCTATTGGCCATAGATGCCGGAAATACCAATGTCGTGTTCGCTCTGTTTGACGGCGACGACATTCGTGCGCGCTGGCGGATCGCCACCGATGCCCGTCGCACAGCGGACGAATATGTCGTCTGGCTCAGGCAGCTGCTTGAGCTCGAAGGGCTGGAGCTGGGCGCCGTCGATGCGGTGATCATCGGCACCGTTGTTCCGCGCGCGTTGCATAATCTGACGGTTCTTTCGGAAAAATATTTTGGCGTGAGCCCGCTGATTGCCGGCCGTGACGCTGCGCACTGGGGTATTGCGCTCGATGTCGAGCAGCCCGACAGCGTAGGCGCGGACCGCGTGCTCAACGTAATCGCCGCGCACCAAAAATACGGACAGGATATCGTCATCATCGATTTCGGGACGGCGACCACCTTCGACGTTGCCGATTATCAAGGCGCCTATAAGGGCGGTGTTATCGCCCCTGGGATCAATCTCTCGCTCGATGCGCTGGTCGGCAAGACCGCGCAATTGCCACGGATCGCACTGGAATCGCCGCAAGATGACAATGTGATCGGCACAACCACCGAAAGCCAGATGCTGATCGGCATCTTCTGGGGCTATGTCGCGATGATCGAAGGTCTGGTAGCGCGCACGAAAGCACAAATCGGCCGCCCGACGAAGATCATTGCTACCGGTGGATTAGCCGTACTTTTTGACGAACATACAGATGTATTCGATCATCTGGAATCGGACCTGACTCTTCAGGGCCTGCATTTCCTCTATCAGCGAGCAACCAGCGCTTCATGACAAAAGCAAAAAAAGAACTTCTCTTCCTGGCCCTTGGCGGTTCGGGCGAAATCGGCATGAACGTCAATCTTTATGGCTGTGACGGCAAATGGGTGATGGTGGATCTCGGCATGACCTTCGCCGATCCCAGCTATCCGGGGATCGACCTGATCCTGCCCGATCTCGAATTTATCGAGAAAAACCAGAAGGACCTGCTCGGTATCGTGCTGACCCACGGGCACGAGGATCATATTGGCGCGGTTCCCTATTTTGCCGCCGATCTGGATGTGCCATTGTTTGCAACGCCGTTCACGGCGGGTCTGATCCGGCGCAAGCTGGAAGAGGTTGGCCTGCAAAATGATGTCGAACTGAATATCATTCCCAATGAGGGCAGTTTTGATCTCGGCCCGTTCGGTTTCCGCTACCTGCCGATTGCGCATTCTATTGCCGAGGGCAATGCGATGCTGATTGACACGCCTTATGGCCGGATTTTTCACACTGGTGACTGGAAGCTGGATGACGAGCCGGTGCTTGGCGTGCCGTCGACTCCCGAGGAATTGCAGAAAATAGGCGACGAGGGCGTCCTCGCGATGGTTTGCGATTCGACCAATGTCTTCAACACCAATGCTTCCGGTTCGGAAGGCGAAGTCCGTCGCAATCTGATGCGCGTGGTCGATGAAATCGACACCCGCGTCGTGATAACCACCTTTGCCTCCAATGCCGCCCGGTTACAGACCTTGGGCGAGGTTGCCATCCACGCGGGCCGGAAGCTCTGCGTGGCCGGCCGCTCGCTCGACCGGATCATCGAAAATTGCCGCGAAAACGGCTATCTCAAGAATTTTCCGCCGACGGTAGATTTCCAGGAAGCAATGAGCCTGCCGCGCGACGAAATCATGATCATAGCCACGGGCGGACAGGGCGAGGCGCGGGCTGCGCTGGGCCGGATCGCCGGCGACAGCCACCAGATCAAGCTTTCCGAGGGCGATCATGTGCTTTTCTCCTCGAAACAGATTCCCGGCAATGAAATTGCCATCGGCCGAATCCAGAACCAGCTGGCGGCCAAAGGCGTGGTTATGATCACCGAACGGCAGGAGCATATCCATGTCTCTGGTCATCCCGGTCAGCCGGAGCTGGCGCAAATGTATGACTGGATCAAACCGGAAATCCTGGTGCCCGTCCATGGCGAGATCCGCCATATGAAAACCCAGGCCGCCTTTGGTCTTGAGCACGGTATTCCCAAAGCGATCTTCCAGCAGAATGGCGATGTCGTCCGGCTGGCGCCCAATGGCCCGAAAATATTGGGGCAGGAGCGGACCGGGCGGCTTGTTGTTGACGGCGATGTGATCATTCCGGCTGACGGAAAAACCCTGAACGAGCGCCGCAAATCTGCTCATAACGGCCTGATTTCGGTTGCCATCGGCCTCGACCACAAGGGGAAAATTTTTGGCCAGCCGGTGCTGAAACTCAACGGCGTTCCGCTGGAGGAAGACGAAGAAGATTTTCTCGACGAGGTCATCGACAAGATTGTTGGCAAATATAGCCAGCCGGTCGGCGATATCGACAAGTTCAACGAAGCAATCCGGCTGCTGGTGCGCCGCAGTGCAACCGAGTGGACGGGCAAGAAGCCCATTGTTTCGGTACTGACGGTGGAGGCTTAGCGGACTTTGGAACTCACTTCGATCATTGCGATTTATGTGCTTTTCTGGGTGACGGCAGCCTTCATCGTGCTGCCCATCGGCATCCGGAACCATCATGAATCCGGGGTCGAGATGGTCAAGGGACAGGCGGATGGAGCGCCGGCCAACTTTCGGCCGTTGCGCGTGTTGCTGATGACCACATTGCTGGCAACGGCGGCGTTCGGTCTCTTCTATCTCAACTATGCCAATGGCTGGATCACGCTCGACACGATCGATATTTTCAACAGCCGGGAACGGATGCGCTAGGCGACCGATGCTAGTTGCGCAGGCGCTCGATCGCCTGGGCCAGCGCCACATAGAGCTTGCCGACGTCGGATGACAGCAGGGTCACGCTGATTGCGCTGCCATCGCGGGTGGCGAGCACGCCGCGCAGCATGGCCTCGAAATCGTGGATATAGCGGTTAACATGCTCGCGGAATTCGTTATTGCCGGAATATTGGGCGAGGATTTCGCGCACTTCCCGGTTGTCGAGCAGGCGAACCGCCCGACGGGTGAAAATACCGCGATCGCCTTTCAGATAGGCGGCCCATTCGGTGTCGGTAACGTCGTTCGACAAAATTTTCCCGACATCGATCGAAATCGAGTTGAGCGACTCGGTCAGCTGCGCGACCCGCCGGGTGAAATTCTCGTCGCTGCTCTGCTCGGCCTTCTCTTTGGCAAACAGGATACGCTGTTCCAGCTTCGTCGTCATATCTTCGATGGCGGCGAGCTGGTCGGCAAGATGGGCAGCGGTCGACTCGGTGGTCATGACAGCGCTTGAAACGGCCTGCTCCAGTTTCGGAGCAATCGAGGCGATCTTGTCGTCGATAATCCGGTTCAGCGCCTCTTCGCTCATTTTCTCGAACGTTTCGGTCGAGCCGGCAATGGAATTTTCGAGCGCCTGACGCGAATGTTCCGACGCCTGTTTTGCGGTCTCTTTCACCCGCAACAGCGCGGTGATCATCTTCTCGCCGGCGCTCTCGGCTAGCGATTCATTCTGTTCGCGCACCGCTTCGATGGATTTTGCAATATCATCAATCTGCTCGACCACCGACTTGCTGGTATCGTCGCTCCTGTCGCGCAACTTGCCCAGCTGTTCCTGTTGTTTGGTAATCGAATGATCGGTCTGGGCAACCTGCTGGGCGACCCTGCCGGCATCTTCCTGTGCCTTGCGGGCTTCGCGGGCGATCTGGCTGTAAAGTGCCAGACTTTCCTGCGATTTCTCTGTCACGCGCTCAAAAGCCGTGGGCAGGGTTTCGTCCATTTCCCGAGCGCTGCTGTCGAGCGCGACCAGCAGCCGCTCCATCCTTTCTATCATGCCATCGGCAACGGCATAGCCATTTTCCAGCGACTGTTTCAGCGCTTCGCTATTCTGTTCCATGGCGGTCATGGCAAAGGCCAGCTTGGCCGTCTTGTCGCCGCTCTCATTGTCGAGATTTGCGAGATTCTCGGCAATGTCGGTGATATTCCGATCGAGCGTCTCGGCAAGGGTTTTTAGGCGGACTTCTTCTTCGTCGGCTATTTTTCCCGCGCTTGCCAGAGCGGTTTCCAGCGCGTCCAGATCGGCCCGCATCGCTGTGGTGGAATCCGAAGCTTCCGTGGCGAGGCGTGCCCGTGTCTTGTGGATGGTTTCAACGGTTTCTGATGTGGTTTTCCGCAACAGGGCTGCCAACTGCTCCGATCCGGCTTCGGCTTCCTGCAACTGTTCCGCCAAGCTGGCCTTGATCCGCTCGGCTTCAACGGCCAGATTTTCAACCGACAGCGTGGATTTGTCAGTCAGGGTGGTCAGGCTCTTTTCGGCCGCCGTGCCAACCTCACCGATTTTCCTGAGCGTCGAAACCATTGCCGCCATTTCGGTCTGGGCGGTACGTCCGGCATTGCCGATCTGGTTGGTTACATCCTTGGCGGTGTTGATTACCACCGGCAGATGTTCGCGCAGCTGCTCGAGATTCTTGTAGGCAGCGCCACCGACATCATCCAGTTTCTGCATCTTGTCCAGCCCGTCATCCAGCGATTTCCGGATCAGGCCAGCAGCGGTGGTGAGCTTGCCCGATGACTGCTCTCCGAGAAACTCCAGTTCCCGGCTTTCCTGACTGAGAAATTCCCGGGCGACGCTAAGCTCATTATTGACGGTCTTCAATCGGGCTTCGAGCAATTCTGATTCAGTGCGCAGCGAGAGGCCGACATCGGAAAAGCGGCCGGCTTCACGGGTGCTGTTACGCATGTAGAGCAGATAGGCAATGCCCAGCGTGGCAATAGGCAGGCACCATTGGCTGAACAGGTCAATTCCGGCCTTGGGAGTCACCATTGTTGTAAATATGTCGCGGTAGGCCCAGAGGAAAAACGCGGTCCAGCCTATTGCGATC
The DNA here is from genome assembly GCF_902506555.1 of Sphingorhabdus sp. 109. GTDB lineage: Bacteria > Pseudomonadota > Alphaproteobacteria > Sphingomonadales > Sphingomonadaceae > Parasphingorhabdus. The sequence goes on from NZ_LR732707.1 coordinate 617,802, forward strand.
ATGGTTAACAGCAGCAGCGGCAGCAGGCGCGACCGGGCAGGGTCCGAAGCCGCATCATCGGCATAATAATCCCAGTTGTCATCCGGTGAACCATCGTCGTTTTCGCGGTTTTCTTCTGAAAGATCATGCGGTTCCGCGGTCAGGTCTGGCGCTTCGCTTTCGATGCCTGCGGTTGATTTTGTCTGGTCCTCGCCGGCACTTTCGTCCCGGTCGCGCCACATCCCGATTATCTTTGATTCACCTGCCATGGGGACTATTTAACACAATATCGGGCCTTAGAAACCATAAGTTAACCATATTGCTTGTAAACGGCTGGAATGTCATTTGATTATGGAGCTCTGGATGCCGCTCTGACGGCTGCGGTGGGGGACGATCAGCCCCTTATTGCAGAATTGCGTGCGGCGTTTCTGGAGAGCGCGAAGCGGCAGGTTGATTTGCTAGGGAGAGCGCGCTGTGATGCCAATTGGGAATATGCGGCCTGGCGTCTGAAAGGTCTGGCTGCGAGCTTCTCCGCGACCAGGATCCTGCAACTGGCGGACGAGGCAGCCCATAGCGCACCCGGCGATCCGGTCATCCTGCGAAAACTGGAACGTGCGGTTTCCGCGGTCGAGGCGCACCGGGACTGAAATCCTGGCTTCGGCACGTCGAACTCTCCGGCATCGCCCGAATTTAGAGGAATGTCACGGGGCAAGTTTTCGCTTCTGCCTTTGTTGCACATATTGCCCGGTTCGCATCTTTCAGCCATGAAAGCCCGATGAAATATGCGAAGATAATTCTCACGGCGCTTGTCTTGGTCTTGTTTGGCTGGTGGCTGCTTATTGAGAACTCGTTCATCGCAGATCCCGGACATCTGTCTGGTTATATACAGTTCGGATCCTAGCTTTCCATTGCGGTTTTAACCATTGTTGAGTCGAAGAACAGGCGTGCCAGCGGCAACAAGGAACCATCCGCTGCTTGGAGTGGCACGTGGGTCGTGCTGGCAACCGGCGGGGCAGCGATCATATTCCTTGCCGATGAATTCTCATCCCCAAGCAATCTAAACCTGCTTCTAGCCATTGCTGTTCTGACCGCGGTTGCCGCCCTACCGGTATATCGGTTCGCCAGTCGGCACGATGACGAGATCGGGGAAGCGCAGTTTGATCCACATCCGGACGACCGCTAGTCAGCCAGAAGCAAACTCCAGCCAAAACATTACCGATTATCGCTTGGCATGTCCCGACGCCACCATATATGGACAGGAACCTATCGGCACTTCTTCGTTCGGGACTCCCAATCTTGTGAAACTGGCTCTGATTTCTCTGGCAAAAGACGATCTTGACGGACAGGGGCCGATTGCCCTGCTGCCGTTGTTTGCCGGAACCTTGCTGGACTTGCAGATTCAGGCCGCGCAGCGCATCGGTTGCGAAAAATTTGTCTTCCTCTGTCCCGCCACCCACGGCGCATTATTGCAGAAAATCGACGAAATGAAGCAGCTGGGCTTCGACGCGGAATATGTCCGCAGTCCCAGCGATCTCGTGCAATATGCGAGCGAGCAGGATCATATTGTTTACTTGGCCGATGGCATCATCCCCAATGACGAGATCATTGGCCAGCTGGGCGCCGCGCCGCAAGAATTGCTGTTCACCGTGTTGCATGCAGAGGAATATCAGGAATTCGAGCGCATCGATCTCAACCAGCGGTGGCTCGGCATTCTATCCCTCAACGCATCGCGGCTGGTGGCGATGATCGATATTCCGGATGAATGGGAGATCGGGTCGGCGCTGCTGCGGACCGCAGTGCAGGCCGATTGTCCGCGCGCAATCATCTCGGACCGGCGGATGGGGGCAGGGGCGGTCTCCCATATCCAGAGCGCCCTCAGCGCGGGGCAATATACGCGGCGCAAATTGAAGGAAATGCCTTGGGGAAAGGACAATTTTCTCAATCGCTTTCTGCTGCGTCCCCTGATCAAGCGCAGTCTTCCCCGGTTGTGGAGAAAAAAGGCCGCACCGCAATATCTGCAGATTTTTTCGCTGGTGGCCGGACTTGCCGCTATCGGGCTGGCAACCTTTGGCTACGCAATTGCGGCGATCGGGCTGCTGTTTTTCGGCAGCGTCGCCCAATTGGCCCGAACCACGATGCTGCAATTTGACGGCACCGCAATGGGTAGGGACTGGACCGCCATGGGGCTGGATCTGATCGTGGCCGCTAGCGTCGCCATCTTGATGCTGCAGGCTTCCGACGCGGTCACCCTGCTGCCCAATCTGGTGATTTTTGCATTGTTGCTGGCCCATCTGCTGCTGTTGCGGGGTGTATCAGCGAATTGCCGTTTCGCACTGATCCGGCCGGATCTGCGGCTGGTGCTGCTGGTGCTGCTCGTTGCCGCTATTTTCGGTCCGATCAGCTATGGCATATATGCCGCCGCGCTCTACGCCGGCATGACGCTCGTTCTTGATCGCTATCCGGCGAAAAAACCGACGATTTCCAAGGATCGGCGAGGCGGATAGCGGAATAATCGACTTAGCGGCTTGTTAACCACATTAGGGTACAGCCTGGCTATGGCAGAGCGAGTTTTTCCGATGGATCCAAGCAAGCACAACGATATTGTCCGCCGCGCGACCGCGATGGCCGACAAGGCCTCGTTCGTGGCTGATGATTTTTCGCATGCCCTGTTCCCCAGAACCGACATCGTTTTCAACGACCGTATGCGGTCCAATGCGCAGCAATATTTGCGCAGCGTCGTGGACCAGATTGAAAGGCGTATCTGTACCATCGCGACCGAAGATATGGGGCTCCGGCAAGAGGTGCTGCTCGGCATCGCGCAGGGCGGCAAAGGCCAGAGCTATGCCATGCTGGAGCAATCCGGCCTGCTCAAGACCCCCGAGATTGTCCGGCATCTGTTTGTCAAGACGCAGCAAAGCGAACTGGCAGCAAGATTGCTGCAGAAAATTTCGCAGGAAGATCTCGAGTCCACGTTGACGCGCCATCTGGATCACGAGGATGCTGCCGTTGCCGAAGCCGCCATGGGATTGCTGGTGGCCCAGTCCAAAACAACCGGTGCTGCCGGAGAAATCGCCGCCAGTCTCGCGGATCTACCGCCGGAAATCGCTTATGCCTTTGCCTGGCCGGTAACCGCCGCGCTCGCCAGCCGGTCCGGCCATGCCAGTCTTCAGTTGCAGCAGGCAACCGAGAGGCTGCTTGCCGCGCATGATGAAAGCGCAGGCGTGGCCCGCAAGGCCGAGCGGCTGGCCCAGTTGCTCGACCAGTCCCCCGCCGACCGGAAGTCGGTTCCCCATCCGATGACGGATGGTCTGACCCTGTTCGTGGCGCGCCTCGCCCGGCGGACCGGCCTGACCAGCGACCAGATTATAAGCTTCACCGCTGAACCCGATATGGTGCGTCTTGTTGTAGTCATGCGGGCGGCGGACTTTCCGGTACAGGAAGCGCTGTCGATTTTTGCCGCGCTTGACGGCGGCGACCATATATTGACCGCCGCAACCTATGGCGAGACCGACCAGGATCGCTGTCAGGGCCTGGTGTCGCGCTGGGCCTCGCCCGACGCTTTTCAGAATGCCGCGCGGCTGCTTTCCGACGATTTTCCGGATATTCCCGGTAGATGACCACGGATGGTAAATTGACCGCGCCGGTGCAGGGACAGGTGGACGCCGACGGATTGCTCCTGTCGGCTGATCCGCTGCTCTTGCGGTTGCATTTGCACTGCGGTGGCAAGGAGGGCGGCCCTCTGGCCGTTCCGGAATTGGCAGAATTATGCCGCCTCAGCCGGCGGTTGGGAATGAATCTCTCTCGGCCGGTTCATGCTTCGGATAATGAGTCACGTATTGAAATGTGGGTCGAGACCTGGCTCAGCACGCCGGAAAAGGCGGAGCCGCTGAGCCTGTCGATCATCGACTGGAAAGAATATCCGCAAGACGAGAGCGAGAAAATCGACCCGGCGCGGGAGCGCGATTTCGACCGGCTCGAAGGTCGCGGGGCGATCCGCACTGATGCTGCGCTACGAATCATCGCCCAGCAACTGTCGGGTGAGGCGGGCCAGGATTATGATGTCATCGGCCAGTCCCTGCTCGATATATATGACGTGATTCCGCCATCGGCCAATGCCGGACTGCTGGAAGCCGTGGCCGAGCGGCAGCCGATACGCAATCAGCGAATGCGCCAGAAGGGCGGTGCCCAGCGGCTGTTCGTGTTGCAGGGCAATCCGCTGATCGACAAGACAGGGGCGTTTGCCGGCTATCGATTCACCGCGACCCCGGATGATACAGATGCTGATATGGTGACTCAGGGAACAGAGCCAAAGCGGCCGGGCGGCAAACTGATCAGCGACAGCCTGTTCGGCATGCAACTGGGGCCGGCGCTGCGCCAGCCGCTGGGCAAGATCATCGCCAACGCTGAAACGATCAGCAGCAAGCTGGAAGGTCCGCTACGCGGTGACTATGCCAGCTATGCCAAGGATATCGCTTCGGCGGGGCGCCATTTGCTCGATCTCGTCAATGACCTGTCCGATCTCGAGGCAATCGAACGGCCCGAATTCACCGTCGCCGGGGACGAAATCGATCTGGTTGATCTGGCCCACCGGGCGGCAGGCCTGCTGGCGGTCAAGGCGGCGGACCATCACATTCGTCTGGATCTTCCGGACGAAGGCGCGAAATGCCCCGCCAGTGGTGAATTTCGCCGGACGCTGCAAATTCTTGTCAATCTGATCGGTAACGCGATCCGCTATTCACCCGACGGCTCGGTGATCAAGCTGCGGGTTTCAACCGAAGACGGCTTTGCCCGGATTGCCGTGAGCGATCAGGGGGACGGTATCGCCACCGAAGACCAGCAGCGGATATTCGAGAAGTTCGAACGGCTGGGCCGGTCCGGGGACGGCGGCAGCGGTCTGGGGCTGTTCATTTCCCGCCGCCTGGCCGGCGCGATGGGCGGCAGCCTGACCGTGGCCAGCGAAGCCGGGAAGGGGGCGACCTTCACCCTGTCCTTGCCGGAACGGAAGCCAGCATAAAAAAGGGGAGCGAAACGCCCCCCTTTTTGCAAATTTCAATCAAAATTACCGTTTGTCGATCGGTACATAGTCGCGCTTTGCCGGGCCGGTGTAGAGCTGGCGAGGGCGACCGATGCGCTGGCCGGGATCGGAAATCATTTCGTTCCACTGGGCAACCCAGCCGACGGTGCGGGCAAGGGCGAACAGCACGGTGAACATCGAGGTCGGGAAGCCGATCGCCGACAGGATGATACCCGAGTAGAAATCGACGTTCGGGAACAGCTTCTTGTCGATGAAATAGGGATCGTTGAGCGCCATTTCTTCCAGTTGCAAGGCTACGTCAAAGACGGGGTCCTTGACCTTGAGCGTTTCAAACACTTCGCGAACCGTTTCCTGCATCACCGATGCACGCGGATCGTAATTTTTGTAAACCCGGTGACCAAAGCCCATCAGGCGGAACGGATCGTCCTTGTCCTTGGCGCGCTTGATATATTCCGGAATGCGGTCAGGATGGCCAATTTCGTGCAGCATGTTGAGCGCCGCTTCATTGGCGCCGCCATGGGCAGGGCCCCACAGGCAGGCGATGCCGGCGGCGATGCAGGCAAACGGATTGGCGCCCGAGGAGCCGGCCAGCCGGACTGTCGAGGTCGACGCATTTTGTTCGTGATCGGCATGGAGGATGAAAATCCGGTCCATCGCTTTTTCGATTGCCGGGTGCACTTCATATTCCTCGGCCGGAACACCAAAGGTCATGCGCAGGAAATTGCCGGTGTAGGACAGTTCGTTGTCGGGATAGACGAACGGCTGACCGATCGAATATTTATAGGCCATAGCCGCGATGGTAGGCATTTTCGCGACAAGACGGTGGCTGGCGATCATCCGCTGGGCGGGATCGTTGATATCCGTGCTGTCATGATAGAAAGCCGAGAGCGCACCGACCACGCCGCACATGATCGCCATCGGGTGGGCGTCACGACGGAAGCCCTGATAGAAACCGCGCAGCTGTTCATGCACCATGGTGTGGCGGGTGATCGTGTTGGTAAATTCGGAATATTCGTCCGCCGTCGGCAACTCGCCGCGCAGCAGCAGATGCGCGACTTCCATGAAGCTGCTGTTTTCGGCGAGCTGTTCAATCGGATAGCCGCGATGCAGCAAAACGCCTTCGCCGCCGTCGATAAAGGTCAGCTCTGATTCGCAGCTGGCGGTCGAGGTGAAGCCCGGGTCATAGGTGAAGGCACCGGTCTGGCCATATAATTTGCGGATATCGACCACGTCGGGACCAATGGTGCCCTGTAGAACCGGATATTCGAAATTGTCGCCATCGATGCTGAATTTTGCGTTATCGCCCACGATATTGTCCTTTCTGCTCCTGAAAACTCAGGTTTTTTCTATTTGATCTGCAAGACGTCCCAATGATTCTTCTTTCCCAAGAAGTATCAGAACGTCAAAAATTCCGGGTGAACTGGTGCTTCCAGTCAGGGCCGCGCGCATAGGTTGTGCGAGCTTCCCCAGCCCCAATTCGGCAGACTCCGCGATCGCTTTTATGGTTTCTTCCGTTGTCTCGAGCGTCCAGTCTTCCAGATCGGTCAAGCCAAGGTGAATCGATTTCAGCAGCGTCCGTGCGGCAGCCTCTAGCAGATTTTCTGCCCGTTCGTCGAGGCCAAGTGGGCGTTTTTTAAAGAGAAAAAGACTGCTTTGCGCCAATTCGATAAGATTTTTTGCGCGGCTCTTCAAAACCGGCATGGCCTGGCCGAGCAAATCGCGGTCCGAAGCGGATAAAGGCGCTCCCAGATCCTGTTCGATCCACGGTGTGGCCAGCCGCACCAGATCCGCATCATTGGCCTCCCGCATATAGTGACCATTGAGATTCTGCAGCTTCTTGGTGTCGAATCGCGAAGGCGATTTGCCGACGCCGGAGATGTCGAACCATTCTATCGCCTGTTCCCGCGAAATGATCTCGTCATCGCCATGGCCCCAGCCGAGACGCAGCAGATAGTTGAACATCGCATCGGACAAGATGCCCATGTCGCGATAGGCCTCGACGCCCAGCGCGCCATGCCGCTTGGACAATTTTGCGCCGTCATTGCCGTGGATCAGCGGGATATGAGCATAGGCGGGTTCATCCCAGCCCATCGCGCGGATCAGCGCCAGCTGGCGAAAGGCATTGTTGAGATGATCGTCGCCGCGAATCAGATGGGTTACGCCCATGTCATGGTCATCGACCACCACCGCGAGCATATAGGTCGGCGTGCCGTCCGAACGCAGCAGGATGAAATCGTCAATCTCGCTATTCTGGACCGAGACATCGCCCTGGACCATATCGGCAATGGTGACCTTGCCGGCGGTTTCGGTTTTCAGCCGGATCGCATAAGGCGCGCCTTCCGGCGCTTCCGACGGATCGCGATCGCGCCAGCGGCCGTCATAGCGCATCGGCTTTTTCTCGGCCCTCTGCTGTTCGCGCATGGTGGCCAGTTCTTCCTGGGTGGCGAAACATTTATAGGCATTGCCCGATGCCAGCAGCTCGTGGGCGACTTCAGCGTGGCGGGCAGCGCGTTCGGACTGGAAAACGGTTTCTCCGTCCCAGTCAAGACCGAGCCATTCGAGCCCTTCGGAAATCGCATCAATTGCTTCCTGGGTAGAGCGCGCCTTGTCGGTGTCTTCGATCCGCAGCAACGCTTTTCCGCCGTGGTGCCGGGCAAACAGCCAGTTGAACATGGCGGTGCGGGCGCCGCCGATATGCAGGAAGCCGGTCGGGGAGGGGGCAAAGCGGGTTACGACCATATTTGTCTCTTTCGGCTGTTCAGCATCATTTGAATTCACGCTTGCATGATCCCTGTGATAGGATTTTGAAATGCGGGATGGATTGAGCCCGAATGGCACCACAGGCACCGGTTCCGGTTCGACTGGCACCGCCCTTAGCACGCTGTTTCACCCGCGACAATTGTCTGATTTCTGGCGCGATATACAACTCTCCAAATTGATTGAAAGGCAGCTGGAAAAGGAGCGGGACCAACTGCCTCTATGGGTGCCGGTGGCGCTTGGTTTCGGCATCGCCTGCTGGTTCAATCTGGCCACTGGCGCGCGGTGGCTGGCCTTTATCAGCCTGTGCGGCGGAATTGTGCTGTTCGCGGTCACGAGCGGCGGCACGCGGCTCGGCAAGGTCCTGTTCTGGTTCGCGCTGTTGGCCGGAATCGGCTGCGCGCTAATCTGGCTGCGTTCTTGGAGCGTTGCCGCGCCAGTGCTGGAGCGACCGATCGTCACCACGTTCAATGCGGAAATCGAACGAGTCGAACCGGTGTTGGCGCGTGATATGGTCCGGCTGACATTGAGTACCGGTGACAATTCCGGGTTGCCGCCGCGCGTCCGGGTGAACGTGCCACTGGATCGCACCAGCCCCGGTTTGCAGGATGGCGCCCTGATCCAGCTGCGCGCGCGGTTGATGCCACCGGCGATGCCGGCGCTGCCAGGCGCTTATGACTTTTCCGAGCGCGCCTGGTTTCAGGGTCTCGGCGCGACCGGACAGGCGCTGGGAGAGATACGGATATTGCGCGCTGCGGACCCGGTTTTCGCGCTGTCCCGATACCGGCAGATGCTTTCGGCGCATGTCCAGTCGCAGATGGCCGGTGCAGCCGGTGCGATTGGAGCGACCCTGGCCACCGGAGATCGCGGCGCGATTGATGAAGAAGATGCCGAAGCGATGCGGCGCAGCGGGCTGGCGCATCTGCTATCGATCAGCGGGCTGCACGTCACCGCAGTGGTCGGGGCGGTCTATCTGCTGATATTGAAGACGCTTGCCCTGTCGCCTGCGCTGGCGCTGCGCTTCCGCCTGCCGATTGTGGCGGCCGCCGGCGCGGCGCTGGCGGCGGTTGCCTATACGCTGATGACCGGGGCGCAGGTGCCGACGATCCGGGCCTGCGTGGCCGCCCTGCTGGTGCTGGTGGCGCTGATGATGGGGCGCAGCGCGATCACTCTGCGGATGGTCGCGGCGGGGGCGCTGTTCGTTCTGATTTTCTGGCCCGAATCGCTGGTCGGTCCCAGTTTTCAGCTGAGTTTTGCAGCGGTGACCGCGATCATCGCGTTGCACGAGCATCCGCGGATCAAGGCGCTGCTGATGCTGCGCGAGGAAAGCCTGATGCGGCGCGCCGGACGGTTCGTCTTTGCTCTGTTCCTCACCGGACTGGTGGTGGAAATCGCGCTGATGCCGATCGCGCTTTACCATTTCCACAAGGCCGGCCTCTATGGCGCGCTCGCCAATATCATCGCCATCCCGTTGACGACCTTTTTGATCATGCCCCTGGAGGCGCTGGCCCTGGTGCTCGACGGCTTCGGTCTCGGCGCGCCCGTCTGGTGGCTATGCGAACAGGCCCTCAGCAGCCTGATCGCGCTGGCCCATTTTGTTTCCAGCCGGCCCGGCGCGGTGACCATGTTGCCAACCATGCCGGTGATCGCCTTCGGTCTGGTGCTGCTTGGCGGTCTGTGGCTTTGCCTGTGGCGGGAGCCCTGGCGCTACTGGGGGCTGGGCCCGATGCTGGTCGGCGGGCTGGTCATCGCCACCACCCGCGCGCCCGATCTCTATATCACCGGCGACGGGCGCCATGTCGCCATCCGAAACGAGCAGGGCGAGCTGGCGATGCTGCGCAACCGTAGCGGCGACTTTATCCGAGACATGGTCCGCGAAAATGCCGGGGTAGAGGGGGAGCCGCAGGCGCTGGAAGACTGGCCCAACGCCACGTGCAATGGTGACAGCTGCCTGGCGACTGTATCGGCAGGCGGGCGCGACTGGCAGATATTGGCGACGCGCAGCGGTCACTATATCCCGGCGCTTGCGCTGTCGGCAGCTTGCCGCCGCGCCGATATCGTGGTCAGCGAAAGGCGGCTGCCGGACGGCTGTCAGCCGCGCTGGCTGAAAGCCGACCGCAACCTGCTATCGCAAGTCGGCGGCATGACGATTGATCTGGAAAACCGGCAAATATCCACGGCGCTCGGCTGGACCGGCAGGCATATCTGGACCCGCTATCGCGTTGCCGCGAGAGGCAATGCGGCCAGCGCCCGTCCCGATCAGTAGCGGCGCAGCAATCCGGCCATTTTGCCCTGGATACGCACTTCACCCGCACCATAGATTTGCGGTTCATAGGCGGCATTGGCGGGATCAAGCCGCACTTGTGCGCCCTGTTTGTGAAGATATTTCAGCGTCGCCTCTTCCTCGTGGATCAAAGCCACGACGATCTCGCCATCGCGCGCCACTTCGGTTTTCTGGATCAGCGCATAATCGCCATCGAGAATACCGGCCTCCATCATCGAATCGCCGGACACTTCCAGCGCATAATGTTCGCCGGGGCCAAGCAGGGCGGCCGGCACGCTGAGCGCCGACTGGCCTTCCATCGCCTCGATCGGCGCGCCGGCGGCGATCCGGCCGTGCAAGGGAATTTCCAGCACATCATTATTAGCTGCCGGAGCAGGATTGGAGACCACTTCGCGCACCGGCGTTTCCGGATGCAGCGCAACAACATTGGAGGGTTCCGCTTCGTGCAGGCCGCCCTCGGGCAGTTTTAGCACTTCGAGCGCCCGCGCCCGATTGGGCAGGCGGCGGATGAAGTGCCGCTCCTCCAGCGCGCTTATCAGCCGGTGAATGCCCGACTTGGACTTGAGCCCGAGCGCTTCCTTCATTTCCTCGAACGAGGGCGAAACGCCGCTATCCTTCAGCCTGTCATCGATGAAACAGAGGAGTTCATGTTGCTTTTGCGTGAGCATGTCCAGTGTCCTGTTCTGGGAACGAATAAAGAACAATTAAGAAACAAAACGGGGGAAGTCAAGCGGGAAGTGATTATCCCCTTGCCATACGTAGTCAAATCTGCTACATAATGGACATGAAACAGAAACCTCTCACGATCGCTCAATTCTTTAAGCAGTTTCCCGATGATGAAACCTGCTTGCAGCATATCTTTGATGTTCGTTTTGGACAGGGCTACGAATGCCCAAAGTGCGAAAAGGCTTCCAACTGGTATCGGATCAAAGCCGAGCGCGCTTATTCCTGCCAGTGGTGCGGTCATCACTTGCACCCTACTGTGGGCACTCCGTTTGAAAAGAGCCGGACGCCATTGCAGCTTTGGTTCTATGCAATCTATCTGTTCACCACCACGCGCCACGGCGTTGCAGCCAAAGAATTGGAACGCCAGCTAGGCGTCACATACAAGACGGCATGGCGCATGGCTGGCCTGATCCGTGAACATATGGCCGATGTGGACGGTGAAAATCCCCTTGGCGGCTTTATGAAAATCGTTGAAGTGGACGAAACCTATATCGGCGGCGTCAATCATGGCGGCGGTCCGGGCAACAAAGACGGCAAGACAGCGATCATGGGCATGATGCAGCGTAACGGCGAAGTCATGACGGTTGTCATCCCCAATCGCCGCAAATCGACGCTACAGGGCAATATCGTTGCCAATGTGCTGCCACATACCGAGATCCACACCGACGATTTTATGAGCTATGCTGGCCTTGACGGAACCGGCCACAAATATTGGCACAAGACGGTCAATCACAGTGCTGGCCAATGGGTAACTCCTACCGGCACGACCACCAACGGCATTGAGGGTTTCTGGTCACAGTTGAAGCGCGGTATCTTTGGCACTCACATTCACGTTTCGCCGCAGCATCTTTGGAAATATGCCAAGGAAGCGGAATATCGCTTCAATCGTCGCCACCGTCCCGAGACGATGTTTTCGGAACTGGTTTCGACTTACCAACCATTGACCTAAGCGTGGCCTCAATGGCGGCTTTATCGCCGTCATTGTCGGTCGCATGTTCTTTGATGAACTCTTTGAGTTTGCCCTTTTCTCGGGCTTCTTTAAGTGTGGTCATGGTCACCTTGATTGTCAGTTTTTTGCCCTCTCTCTAAAACATTCAGAAGCCCATCGAGGGATTTTACAGACCAAGGACGATAAGGCCTTGGTGACCCTGTATAGACCAAAGCGCCAACATACGCCAATATCGCGAACAAGAACAAACCAAAGAACCAGAGCGGTGACATAAGAGAAGATACCTCTATAAAAACCCCTTGTGCCCACATTTTGACTTCGGTCCATACCGCCGCAAGGCCAGCGATAGTGAGTAATGCGGTGCAAAACCCTCCAAAGACCGTGGGGCCTGCCCATAGTAGAAATTTGTGTGTTCGTGGATGGCGCATTTCGCAAACATAGCCAAAAGAAATAAATTGGCGAGTTTATTCACACATCATCGCCAAATAAGAAGCGCGGCCGTTCATTTATTTTCTCCGCAAATTTAATCAATGATTGCCTGTCTGTTTCGGTTGTATCTGGTATCTCAATAGCTTTTGAGTTCATGCCAAATGAAACCGCAGGCACCATCAATAACCACTGCCTCTTTTTATTGTCTAAGTCATCAAAAAGAGCGAGTTCGCTATTTATGACGCCGAATTTAAGTTTCTGTAATATTGGCAGCGCCTTGTGATGCATTGCGTCGGGACTCATTGGTGGTGAGACCTCAGCCCAAAGGCTAGCCGCCTGGAACAGCTGTAGGCAGTTCACATCATCCCATTGATGGACATCAAATGCGATCTCATCAACTTGAAATTTCATCTTCTCGTCGAGCGCAATAGAGGCATTTTGATAAAGCTGATAAGGTGCCACAAAAAGTAGATTAATTGCAAAAACAAGCCCGAATCCCAATAGGGCGGCGTATAATACTGTTTTAGTGATGCTCAATTCATCGTCGAATGCTCTGTAACCATCAGGACTGTCTGACGCGAAATACAGCACGCCCAGAATCAAAACCGCTGACAATCCCTTCCCAGCCAAATCTGCCCAACTATGGGCGATCATAGTTCGCCACGCGTTGGCCCAAGACATTTTGAGAACGAATAGGATGTATTCTCTAACCATCCCATCTCTTTATCACAATCAATCATGATTGCACTCCGAGATTGGCGCCCGCGTCTTTACGTATGCAAGGGGGATAATCACTAAGCGGGAAGTGATTAGGCCGTTGGTGGAGCGACAGGCAACACAGACGGAATTGATCCGCTGCCTTGATGGCGGCTGTTTGCATTTTCCGTCGAAAAGCGGTCAGTCGGCTAACGACCCAATTGCAGTCATTCAACCTGACGATGGCCAACGGCAGAATAGGGCGCAAAAGCGGACACTAGCTTAGACTTGTCCGACACGCCTTAACTAGTTATGTGACCCACCATGTTTCGATCCATTCTTGTTTTGAGTTTTATTGGAAGTCTGGTCGCTTGCAGCAATGGCGTACAGAATGCCGAGAAGTGTCCATTACTTTCGGCGGGTTGGAGCCAACCAAAAGATGGAGTCCCAACATTCGCATTGGTGAACATCGTTGCTTGGTCCGATTCCTCGATCACTTGGAACGGCGTACCGGTTAAAGAAAGCCAACTGACTGGCTTCTTTGCAGAAACAAGAAACATGGTTCCTGAACCTTTGACAGTATATGATCCAGTTGGCGCACCGAATTGCGATAGAGCAACCGAACTGCGAGATATCATCGACAAAGCAGTTGATTGCAAACGAGGCTGGATGTGTGGCTTAGGCGCGGAGGTTGATTGGAATAATGCAACCCCAGCTAAGGATGCACTCTGAAGGCAATGCAGTTGCTGTCGCTTAGTCCGCCAAAGTTTTGGTTAGCAATCCTTATGTCCGCTTTCGGGCTAGTTTTTGCCGTCAGCCTTCGTCGGACTCAATGTCCGCTTACCACCCATTTTCAGACATTCGATCGCCTCGCCGCATTGCCTAAAAGCTGACCGGCTGCTCTGCGACGTTTTTCGACAAAAGCCGCCTGTCTTCTCACGACCCAATTGTCGCCGTCGAACTCAGAATTGAATGCTCATAGAAGCGGACATTCAACCGAACTGGCGGCCGTGCAAATAACGCAACAAATCTCGGGCGTGTGTGCCCCAATGGAAAAAGAGAAGCCGAAATGACCAATGAGCATCGTCCAAACTAACGTTATTTGCCAGCCAGACGACTTCGTTCATATCGAGCGTAATGTCGCCAAGATCATCGATTGCGTCACCCCCACCCAATTCCGCATTTGGTCCATCAGTTGGGTCCGCACACGGATAAAGACCGTAATCTGGAAATCGGGCGGCAACTCTTTGAAACAAAGCAGGACCGCTATCGCGGGGTGCCTCAAAATCACCCTCTGAGGGCCCACCATTGGGAGTTATATGGTAAGCCGTGATGAGGCGATCGAGAGCCGCCGTTAGCTCAGCGTCTGTTGGAACGGGACCATCCCACGCAATAGACAGAAATTGGCGAGCTGCGTGAATGGCGGGCGATGTATCCATGACTTCAGAATGGCATATGGGTTGGTGGCGTTCAAGGTCCGTTTTCACAAAATGCCGCCTTGAAGGAGCCAGTCCGCTTCCCACTCCAATATTAGCCTTTCAGCGTGCTCCAGCAGGATGCTGATAGCGGACTGCCACAGATCAGGAGGCTTCATTTGCCGCTAACGAAATATCCTCTCGCGGCTGTTGGTCACTAAACCTCAATATAAGGCACCATCTCACCCACATCAGTCGCTTCCGCATGAGCAGGCCGGAAGAGCAAAGCATTGGACGCGGCCAGAACCGAAAGCTTGGCGCTGTCCTGGCTGCCAAAAGGCGTAATCCCGTCCTGATCAACCTTCGCCCGCAGGAACTGCGCGCGGGGGCCGTTGGCGGGGAGGGCTTCGGTGGTCGGGGCGCTTTGATATTCTGGCAGGTGATGCGCGGCTCCGGCCATGAAGCGGATTAGCGGTAGCAGGAACAGGGTCGCCGCGACGAACGCCGAGGCCGGGTTGCCGGGGAGCGCCAGGATCACCGTCTTGCCGAGCGTTCCGGCCATCACCGGCTTGCCCGGTTTCATCGCGATCTTGTAGAAGTCGATTTCCGCGCCGAGCCGCTCGAATGCGGGGCCGACCAGATCATGGTCGCCGACCGATGCGCCGCCGATGGTGACGATGATATCGAAGTCTTTTGCGCTTTCCAGCGCTTTGCAGAGGATTTTCATATCGTCTGGAATGCGGCTCAGGCTGCGGGTTTCGGCGGTCAGGCCGGAGAGCATGGCGGACAGCATGACGTCATTGCTGGCGGGTATCTGGTGGGGCAGGGTGTCGCTGCCCGGCGCGACCAGTTCGTCGCCGGTAGAGACCACCGCCACGCGGGGCTGTGTGCCGACCGATAGCTCGCCATAGCCGGCGATTACCGCTTCGCCGAGCGCCGCCGCATTGAGCAGGCTGCCTGCGGGCAAACCGACGCTGCCCTCCTTGAAATCGCCACCCTGATGCCGGACATGGCGGCCTTTTTCGGGTGAGGGTTCTGCGGTCAGGCGGATGGTGGCACCATCGGCTTCGACATTTTCTTGCATGACCACGGTATCGGCGCCTTCGGGCAGCAAGGCACCGGTAAAAATACGGGCGGTTTCTCCCGGTTGCAGCGCGCGGCAGGGCGGGTTGCCGGCGGCGCATTCGCCGACCAATGTCCATGGGCCGTGGCGGTCTGCAAAGCGGATCGCATAGCCGTCCATCGCCGACATATCGGCGGCCGGTTGTTCGCGCCTGGCGATCAGGTCGTCGGCAATATAGCGGCCGAGCGCCTCATGAACGGAAAGCGTTTCGGCGGGCAGGCGGGACGCCAGTGCGATCAGTCGCTGCTGGGCTTCGTCGAGAGGCAGCAAGCTGCTCATTCCGCTGTCCAGTCTCCCGATTTGCCGCCGCTTTTCGAGAGCAGGCGGATATCGCTGATCTCCATGTCCTTCTGTATCGCCTTGGACATGTCATAGATTGTGAGGAGTGCGACAGAACAGGCTGTCAAAGCTTCCATTTCCACCCCGGTCTTTCCGGTCAGTCGGGCCATGGACGAGACCTTGATGCCGTCCTCCAGAAAGGTGAAATCAACCGCCACCTTGGTCAGCGCCAGCGGGTGGCACAGCGGGATAAGATCGCTGGTCTTTTTCGCCGCCATGATCCCGGCAATGCGGGCCGTCGCCAGCACATCGCCTTTCTTCATGGCGTTCGCTTTTATAGCTTCCAATACTTCCATCTTCATCGTGATCCGGCCCTCGGCATGGGCCTCGCGGACCGTGTCGGCCTTGCCGCCCACATCGACCATATGGGCCGCGCCGTCGCCGTCGATATGGGTCAATTTGCTCATTGGGTTCCTGTCAGAAGCTCGCGGGTCGCGGCCTCGACATTATCCTGTCGCATCAGCGATTCACCTACCAAAAAGGCGCGGGCGCCGGATTTTGACAATCGCTGGCAATCTTCGTGGGTGAAGATACCGCTTTCCGACACCATGATCCGGTCGTCGGGCAACAGTTTCGCCAGCCGTTCGGTCTGGTCGAGGCTGGTTTCGAAGGTCTTCAAATTGCGGTTGTTGATGCCGAGCAGGGGCGATTGCAGCTTCAGCGCCCGTTCCAGCTCCGCTTCGTCATGCACCTCGATCAGCGCGTCCATGCCGAGCGCCAGCGCTTCCGCCTCGATTTCCGCCGCCAGAGCGTCGTCTAGCACCGCCATGATGATCAGGATCGCGTCGGCCCCCAGCGCCCGCGATTCGGCGATCTGCCAGGGATCGACCATGAAATCTTTGCGCAGGCAGGGCAAGTCGACCGCAGCGCGCGCCGCGACCAGATATTCGTCCGCGCCCTGAAAATAGGGCTGGTCCGTCAATACCGACAGGCAGGCCGCACCGCCGGCCTGATAGGCGCGGGCATGAGCCGGGGGATCGAAATCCTCGCGGATCAGGCCCTTGGAGGGGCTGGCTTTCTTGATTTCCGCGATTAGGGCGAAACCGGTGGCCGATTTTGCGCGGATCGCTGTGGCAAAGCCTCGCGGCGCGCTTTGAAGAGCGATGTCCTCGCTCAGCTTCGACGCCGGGACATCCGCTTTGCGTTGCCGGACATATTCCCGCGTCGTTGCGCAGATTTCTTCAAGCTTGTTCATTGATTGGCGATCCAGCAGTTGAGCATGGCGTTGGCAAGACCCTTGTCGAGCACCTCGGCGGCTTCCTCGACGCCTTCCTCCCAGCTATCGACTTCGCCCGCGACCATCAGCGCGGCGGCGCTGTTGAGCAGCACGGCATCGCGATAGGCCGATTTCTCGCCCTGCAATAGCGCCTTGAGCGCAGCGGCGTTATATTGCGCATCACCGCCCTTTATCGCTTCCGCCGGATGGCGGGTCAGGCCTGCATCTTCCGGGGCGATCCGGCTGATCGTGACGCTGCCGTCGCTGATCATGGCAACGCGGCTGGGGCCGGAGATGCTGAGCTCGTCGAGCCCTTCTTCGCCGGAGACGATCATCGCCTTGTCATAGCCCAGTTGCAGCGCCGCTTCGGCATAAGTCTCGACCAGATCGGGAGAGGCTACGCCGATCAGCTGGCGCTTGACCTTCGCGGGATTGCACAAGGGGCCGAGCAGATTGAAGATCGTCCGGCGACCGATGGCCTTGCGGATCGGTCCCAGCGGCCCGAGCGCCGGATGGTGATTGGGTGCAAAGAAAAAGGCGATGCCGATATCGTGCAGGCTCTGCTCGGCCTTGCTCGCCGCTTTGGCCAGATCCAGCCCGAGCGCCTCCAGCGTATCCGCAGCCCCCGATTTGCTCGAGGCAGCGCGGTTGCCGTGTTTGGCCATCGGGATTTCGCAGGCGGCGACCACCAGAGCGGTGGCGGTGGAAACATTCAGGCTGTGGCTGCCATCGCCGCCGGTGCCGCAGACATCAATCGCATTGGCCGGCGCGTCGACGCCGATCATCCGCGCGCGCATTTCGGTGGCGGCTGCTGCGATTTCCGTCGCTGTCTCACCCCGGTCGGCCAGCGCGACCAGAAATTTCGTGATCTCCTCTGCCGAGCAGGAGCCGTCCAGGATTGCGGAAAAGGCTGCGCGGGCCGATGCTTCCGACAGGGCGCTCGCCGTATCAGGCAAGGTCATGCTGCTTCCTTCGCTTCAATCCCCGCAATCGCCATGAAATTGGCCAGCAAGGCATGGCCATGTTCCGTGGCGATGCTCTCGGGGTGAAATTGCACGCCGTGGATCGGCAGGCTTTCGTGACGGAAGCCCATGACCGAACCGTCGTCGGCGGTCGCATTGACCGGCAGGCAGGCGGGAATATCCTCGACGATCAGCGAGTGATAGCGGGTCGCGGTATAGGGTGAGGGCAGGCCGGCAAAGACGCCGCTGCTGTCGTGGGTGACCGGCGATGTCTTGCCGTGCATCAGACCGCCGCGCACCACCTTGCCGCCGAAATGCTGGCCGATGCTCTGATGGCCTAGACACACGCCAAGCAATGGCTTCTCCGCATCGGCACAGGCCGCCACCAGATCGAGCGATATGCCCGCTTCATTGGGGGTGCAGGGACCCGGAGAAATCAGGAAGGCCTGCGCGCCGGTGGCCAGAGCTTCGCTGGCGGTCAGCGCATCATTGCGCTCCACGCGAACCTCGGCGCCCAGTTCCATCAGATAATGGACCAGGTTGAAGGTGAAGCTGTCATAATTGTCGATAACGAGGATCATGCGATGCTGCCTAATCGGAAATTATCGGCAGGCCAAGTGTTTCCGCGAATGGTTTGACGTGGGCGCGAGCGGTGATAGGGAATTTGCCAACAACAGACCGTGGGTACTGAGCCGGACCAAGAGCGTGGCGCATCGACCGATGCCCTTCGACAGGCTCAGGATCAACGGTAAAAACCAGATATCCGATTGGAGAATCAGCATGGCCGAGCCCGTCACCGTCAATATCCCGCACAAACTGGGGCTCGAAGAAGCCAAAAGCCGTATCGGCAGCGGCATCCACACGCTGGGCGACATCATCCCCGGCGCCAATCTGACCGACCATCACTGGGAAGGCGATCATCTCCACTTCACCCTGGAAGCCATCGGTCAGCGCATCAAAAGCGACATGCATGTCCGCGATGACGAGGTCTATGCCGTGCTCGACCTGCCACCGATGCTGGCGATGTTCGCCAACAAGATCAAGGCGAAGCTGATAAAGGAAGCGCCGAAGATGCTGGAGTGACAGGAGAAGTCAAGAACCGGAACGACGGTGCCATTTTACACCGGACGATGTCAGATATTCCAATGATAGCCGGTTTCCCGCTCTGACCGATCCCACAGCTTTTTCATGACCGACTTGTCGTGGGCGAAGGATTCGAGCGTGCCCTCGCCGACCGGACCGACCCATTCCATGCGCCCGGTCGGTCCATAAAGCGCGCGCTGCTTCAGCCGCTCCTCGGTCGCGCACATTATTTCGGGATAGGCACCTTTTTCGGCCGATTGCACCAGAGGAGATTTTGCCATCAGCCCGAATATGAGGCGGGTGAGCAACCCGCCGCTTGTCTCGATCAGGGAAGTGGCCGACGATCCGGGATGGCAGACATGAACCGTAACATTACGGTCCGCCGCAGCGATCCGGTCCTGCAATTCGTAAGCAAACATCATCTGTGCCAGCTTGCTTTGGCTGTAGGCCGGATTGGCCTTGTAATTCCGTCCCCAGTTCATGTCTTCGAACTGGATCGTTCGCAGTCCCATCTTATAGCCGAGACTGGCGACGACCACGATCCGGCCTGCCGATTTTTCGATGGTTTCGAAAAGCTCGCCGCAAAGCAGGAAATGGCCATAATGATTGGTGCCGAGCTGGCTTTCGAATCCGTCCTTGGTCAGTTGCCGCGTCGGTACCTGCGCGATAGCCGCATTACAGATGAGTGCATCGATTTTCGAGATGCTGTCACGGACCTGCCCGGCCGCCGCGCGCACGCTGGCGAGATCAGAAAGGTCCATCCGGATGAAGCTGACCGGCGCATCGGCACCGAACTCCTGTTTCAGCGTCGCGATAGCGGCGGCAGATTTTTCTTCATTGCGGTTCAGCATGACCACCTGCGCGCCTTTTGCGAGAAAAATGCGGGAGGCCTGAAAACCCGTGCCCGAATTGGCACCGGTGATCAGATAGGTTCTGCCTTCGAGCGAGCCGAGCCTGGCGGGGGTCCAGCCATCGGGACCGAATTGTGTATCTGTCATTCTTCATTCTCCTTCAGCGTGCGCTCCGCGGATCGCATTGCTCGTTGTAACAATGGTTGAATGAGCATATAAATCTCGCAATGATGATAAAACAGGCGAGATCGTCGCAAATGCTTGCCTATTTGTATCAACTGGATTGCAGCGGCCCGATGCAGACATTAGAGCTGACAGCATGAGCAAGCAACAGATCAGGGATATTATCGAAAATCGTGTCCGGGACGACGGCATGGTCGAATCCGGCATTTCCGGGGTGAAACTCTTTCGCGCGACCGAGGCGATACCCTGCGCCCCTGTAGTTTATGAGCCTTGTGTCATAGCCATTGTCAGCGGGTCCAAAGAGGCCGCACTGGACGGCAGGCGGCTCATCTATGACGATAGCCGCTATCTGTGTTGTCCGATGTCGATGCCGGTGGAGGCAGGGACCCCCCGTGCAACGCCGGACAATCCGCTTTATGGCGCCTATATCTCGCTCGATCCGCGGATGATGACCGAGCTGGCGGTGGAAATGGAGAATGCAGAACCTGTCAGGCCAGCGGCAACCGGCGGGCGGGAGGCGCCGGCGATCGGGCTGGCAAGATGGGATGACGACTTTATGGGTTCGCTGCTGCGGCTCCTGCAGCTGGGGCATAGCGAAGTGGACATTGCCGTGCTTGGAAAGTCCCGTTTGCGCGAGCTATATTTCGCTGTGCTGAAAGGCGAAGCCGGATATTCTGCAAGGCAAGCGTTCGGCGTCGGCAACGCCATCGCGCGTTCGATCGCGCATGTCTCTTCCCAGCTCAGCGAACCAATATCCGTCGAGGATCTGGCAACCCGTGCCGGCATGAGTCGCGCGGTATTCCATCGCAAGTTCAAGTCCGCGACGACCATGTCTCCCGTCCAGTTCGTGAAATCGATGCGCCTCAACAATGCTGCGTTGAAAATTGCGGCCGGCATGCCGGTCAGCCAGGCAGCAATGGAGGTTGGGTATGTCAGTTCGTCTCAGTTCAGCCGGGAATTCAAGCGCTTGTACGGCGAATCGCCGCGGCAATGGAGTGAAGGGGAAATTGCTCTCGCAAAAGCAATTTGACGATTTCCCCGCCTTTCCGGACGGAAACCGGATGACCGGAGGGACCGGCTGGCCAGGATACCGCTTCAGTTACCGACGGTCTGGTTGATCATTGCCCGAAACCGACATCCTGCGCTCGTCTCACCGCCTCTTTTGCGGCAGCCAGCAATGCGCCGGCCTTGGCCCGGCATTCGGCCAGTTCATAGTCCGGATCGCTGTCCGCGACGATCCCGGCGCCCGCCTGCACGTGCAGCGTGCCGTCTTTCACAATCCCGGTGCGCAGGACGATACAGCTGTCCATGCTGCCATCGGGCGAGAAATAGCCGACGCCGCCGGCATAGGCGCCGCGGGTTTCGGGTTCGAGTTCGGCGATGATCTGGCAGGCGCGGACTTTCGGTGCGCCGCTGACCGTGCCGGCGGGGAAGCCGGCGAACAGGGCGTCGAGCGCATCCTTGTCCGGGGCCAGTTCGCCAACGACGTTGGAGACGATATGCATGACATGGCTGTAAAATTCGACCGTATAGCTGTCGGTGACCTCGACGCTGTGCGCGCTCGCTACCCGGCCGACATCGTTGCGACCGAGATCGAGCAGCATCAGGTGTTCGGCTCTTTCCTTCGGATCGGCCAGCAGGCTTTCCCGGTTTGCCTTGTCTTCGGCAGCATTGGCACCGCGCGGACGGGTGCCGGCAATCGGGCGAATGGTTACTTCGCCATCGCGCGCGCGGACCAGGATTTCCGGGCTGGAACCGGTGAGGGCAAAGCCGGGCAGGTCGAGAAAGAACAGGAAGGGCGAGGGGTTGATTCGGCGTAATGCGCGATAGAGTTCAATGGGTGGCAGCGTGAATGGCGTGGTGAACCGCTGCGCCAGCACCACCTGAAAGATATCACCGGCCTCGATATAATCTTTGGCGCGTAACACCATCTCGCCATATTTTTCGGCCGGGACCTGGGGGATGAATTCCGGTTCGCCGGGATTGAGCCCCGCCTTCGGAGTGCCAGACAAGCGTCCTTCGGCAAGTTCGGGAGGAACGGGTCTGGAGAGGCCCCGCTGAGCTTCATCCAGCCGGTTTTCCGCCGCGATGATTTTTGCATCGCCATTCCCGTCGGTCTCCGGCCACACCGGTGCCACCAGAAACAGCTCGTCGGCCAGCCGGTCGAAAATCAGGATCACGGTCGGCCGGACGAACAGCATGTCGGGGAGGTATAGCTCGGACTGCGGCGCGCGGGGGAGCTTCTCGACCAGACCGATGGTTTCATAGCCGAAATAGCCGACCAGACAGGCGAGGGCACGCGGCAATTCTTCCGGCACGTCCATCCGGCAGGCCTTTACCAGAGTGCGCAGGGCGGAGAGACTGTCGCCGCTTTCCGGAGCAAAAGCTTCGCGGTCCTGCAGCCATATCGGATTGATAGCGGCTTGCTCGCCATCGGCACGAAACACCAGATCGGGGGCGAGGCCAATCATGCTATGACGCCCTCGGGTCTCGCCGCCTTCCACCGATTCCAGCAGATAATCGCCGCGGCCTTCTTCCATCAGCTTCAGGGCGGCGGACACCGGCGTCTCGGTGTCTGCCACCTGTCGCCGCCAGATCAGCGCCGGCTTGCCGTTATCCAGCGCCGCGCGCGCCGCGTCCGTTCCGAAACTGCCCGTCATCCAGGGTCAGTTTCCGCCGAGCAGCTGCTGTTTCAGCGCGGTCAGCGTATCCTCGTTGCGCTCGACGCCGACATCCGCCTTCATCGCGTTGATAAATTGCGCGGTATATTCGTTACCGAACACCTGTTTGAACTGGGCCCTCGTCGCAGTCAGCAAATCTTCCCGTTTCGAGGCATCACCGCGATTAAGCTTGTCGAGCACGACCACATACCATCCCTGGTCGCGCGGTGCTGCCAGCGATTTCGCAGTGCCCTGCGCCATGCTGAACATCAGGCTGAGCGGCGCGGGGACCTGTCCCTGCTGGCTCTGCCGGGCAAGTTCGGCCCGGGTGGCGCTGATCTTCTGGACATTGGGCAATTTTACTCCGGCATCCGCAACCGCTTTCGACAGGGATGTGCCGCTGCTGACCGCCTTGGCGATCTTGTCCGCAACCGCCTTTGCCTTTTTCGCACCCTGATCCAGCATATAGTCGCGGGTTACGAGTTGCTCGATCTGTGCCAGCGGTGGCGGGGCGGATTCAGTGATTTCCGAAACATCGATGGCAGCATATTTCTCGCCGGGAACGATTTCGACAATCTGCGGATCGCTGTCTTCATCGACGGCGAAGGCCACCGGCAAAATCCGCTGCATCTCGGGGATTGGCTTGTAATTCTGGTCATTGGGATTTTGACCATTGGCGAGGAGCGGCGGCGTGGATTCGATCTTGAGTTCTTCCGCCTTGGCAATATCGCCCAGCGTTGCACCGTCGGCAAATTCGTCTTCCAGACGGACGGTCAATTCCGCGATCGCTTCTTCGATCTTCTCGCGCGTCAGTTCGGTGACGATTTCAGCGCGGACCTGATCCAGCGAGCGAGCCGGGATTTGCTTGATATTCCGAACCTTGACGATGTGCCAGCCGAGCGCGCTTTGCGCCGGCCCGGCAATCGCACCTGAGCTGGCCGAAAAGGCGGCATTGGCTACGGCTTGCGACGCGCTTTCGGCAAAGTCGGCCTTGTTGACCGGTCCCACAGACGACGCAGAAAGGCCAACCGACTGGGCGGCCTGCTCGATCGTGGTGCCAGCCTTGATCTTGTCGGCAAGTGCCTTGGCAGCGGCCTCGGTTGGCAGGATGACCTGATCCAGAGTGCGGGTCTCGCTGGCCGAATAGCGGGCGTTGTTCAGCTTGTAATAGCCGGCGATTTCCTTTTCGCTCGGCTTGATCTTGTCATTGAACCGCGATTTTTCAAACAGTGCATAGCGGATCGTCCGCCGTTCGGGGATGGTGTAACGGGACGCGTTCTTGGCATAAAAGGCTTCGACGGCGGCCTTCGCCGGTTTGCTGTTTTCGATGAAGGCAACCGAAGGGACGGTTGCGATCTGCCCTTCACGCGATTCCAGCAGCAATGAGGCATAAGGCGTGACAAGCTTTTGCGGTACCGCCGCGCCGAAACCGGCTGTGGTCAACAGCTGGTCGGCCATCAGGTTGCGGGTAAAATCGTCACGCAACTGGGTTTCGTTAATGCCCTGCTGCTGCAGGGCGCGGCGGAAATTTTCCTCGCTGAACTGGCCGTCGGCACCCTGGAAAGTGGGGATGCCGGCGATCTCTCCATCGACCAGACGCTTGCCTGCGGCCATGCCATATTTGGAGCCAAAATCGGCAATGGCGAAGCTGTTGATCAGCCGTTCGAGAACATCGTCAAAACCGCCACCATTGATGAAGGTCTTGAGGTCCAGACCGGTATTCTCGCGCTGTTCGCCGCGGAAGGCATTGTTGACCGACTGGCCGAGTTCCGCGCTGGTTAACGCGCTGTCGCCAATCTTGGCGGCCGTACCCGATCCGGTCACTCCGCCGAATGTGCCGCTGCTCGACACGTCGGCCGTGGCAAAGGCAATGGCGATCAAACCGACGAAACAGAAGGTCAGAAAAAGGCCCAGTTTCGAAGAAAAAATACGGCGGAAAAAACTGATCATGAAGGAAATGTTCCATTGCGCGAGGTGGATTTGGGCCTGCTTTAGGCGGCTTGGCTTTGCGGTTCAAGCAAAAGACTGCGGAAGGAAATTGGCAAGCGGGAGGATATTTGTTAGCGGGCGCAGATTGGAAAAACGGAAAAGGCTAAGGGTATTATGGCAAACCGCAAATATATTGTCGGCAACTGGAAAATGAACGGGCTGCGCGCGCAGCTGTCGGATATCGCCGCGATTGCCGCGATTGCCGCCAATAATGAAGGCGCCGATGTCGGAATCTGTCCTCCTGCCACACTGATCGCCGCAGCGGCCGAGGCCAATCCCGGCTTTGCCATCGGTGCGCAGGATTGCCATTTTGCCGAAAGCGGCGCGCATACCGGATGTCTATCCGCTGCAATGCTCAAGGAAGCGGGCGCAACCTATTCGATTCTCGGCCACAGCGAGCGCCGCGCCGACCAGCAGGAAGGCGACGCCGAGGTGAAAGCCAAAGCCGAAGCGGTCCATGCGACCGACATGGGGGCGATTATCTGCGTCGGCGAGACCGAAGAGGAACGCGATGCCGGTCAAGCGATTGAAATCGTCACCATCCAGCTCGCCCGATCCTTTCCCTCTGGGGCCAGCGCCGACTGGCTGACCATCGCCTATGAACCGGTATGGGCAATCGGCACCGGCCGCGTCCCCGCCGCCAGCGATGTCGAGGAAATGCACGCCGCAATCCGGGTGAAGCTTGGAGAATTGATGGGGCAGGGCAGTGACGATGTGCGCATTCTCTACGGCGGTTCGATGAACGGCGGCAATGCGGCAGAATTGCTGGCGATTCCCAATGTCGATGGCGGGCTGGTTGGCGGTGCGAGCCTGACGGCAGCCAAATTCGGGCCGATTATCGAAGCGGCGGCGTCGAGCTGACAGGCACGCCGGACGCAAGGCAAATGTTGCGGCCGCGAGGGGACGGGCTGTCCAATGTGCCGGCCAGTGTGCCGGATCGGTAGTTTTTTCTTTCGCCTACGCTTTCCCGCAGCGTGCAAGTCCCCGCTTCTTTTGCCGGTATTTTGCAAGACTCTGGCGACGACAAGGGGAGTGGATCATTGCTTGAACTCCGGCGGGGCAATCGCTATGTGCGCTGCACGTCGGAGCGCATGCTCGTTAAATTAGTTCGGAAAACCCATGTTTCTTTTTGTCACCGTCCTTCAAGCCATTGTCGCCGCCATGCTGGTGGGCGTCATTTTGATGCAGAAATCCGAAGGCGGCGGATTAGGTGTGGGTGGCTCGCCATCGGGCATGATGTCGGCGCGCGGCGCGGCGGATTTGCTGACGCGAACGACGTCCATTCTGGCGGTATTATTTGTCGCATTGTCGATCACCCTTGCGGTTATGGCGGCTGCGGAAGGCAAGATTGAAACGATCGACCAGAGTCTGCAGCGCGATACGGCACCAATATCTGCACCGGCTGACGATGTGCCTCTGGTCGGTGACGATCCATTGGCCGCAGCGGCTGCCGCTGCGGCAGAAGAAGCGCCGGCGGACAGCCCCGACGGGGCCGTCCCGCTCGACCAATAAGACTTTCCAGCAGCATCTTCACTCCTGTTTTCGCGAAGATCGCGACCTTTGGTCGTGCGCGCGGAACATGGCCGCTCACCCAGCAAATGATGAACGCTGTCAAATAATATTTATTTCGCTTTTCCGGATTCGCGGGATTGCCATTTGGGCCTAACAGGCCTTAAGCCTCTCCTCCCATGGCGCGATATATTTTCATTACCGGCGGTGTGGTTTCCTCTCTTGGCAAAGGTCTGATGGCGGCGAGCCTCGGTGCTCTGTTGCAGGCTCGCGGATATTCCGTGCGAATCCGGAAACTTGACCCCTATCTCAACGTTGATCCGGGCACGATGTCGCCTTATCAGCACGGCGAAGTCTATGTTACCGACGACGGGGCGGAAACCGACCTTGATCTCGGCCATTACGAGCGCTTTACCGGCGTTCCGTCGCTGCAATCCGACAATGTGACTTCGGGCCGAATCTATCAGTCGATCATCACCAAGGAGCGACGTGGCGATTATCTCGGCGCAACCGTCCAGGTCATTCCGCATGTCACCGATGCGATCCAGGCCTTTGCCGAAGACAAGCTCGACGGTATCGACTTCGTCCTTTGCGAAATTGGCGGAACCGTGGGCGATATCGAAAGTCTGCCGTTTATCGAAGCGATTCGGCAGTTGCGCAACAAGGTCGGCCGGGACAATGCGATTTCGGTACATGTCACTCTCGTGCCCTATATTGCCGCAGCTGGTGAACTGAAAACAAAGCCAACCCAGCATAGCGTCCGGGAATTGACCTCGCTGGGCATCCAGCCGGACATCCTGCTCTGCCGTTGCGAACATCCGCTGCCCGATTCCGAACGGGCAAAAATCGCCCAGTTCTGCAACGTCCGCAAGGAATCCGTGATCCCGGCGTTGGATGCCAGCAATATCTATAATGTGCCGTTGCAATATCATCAGGAAGGTCTGGACAGAGAGGTGCTGCGCGCCTTCTCGATCGACGATGCGCCGGAACCGGACCTGTCGCGGTGGAATGACGTAATGGAGCGGATCGAGCATCCGGAAGGTGAAGTCATCGTCGGCGTGGTCGGCAAATATGTCGGCCTGCAGGATGCTTATAAATCGCTACAGGAAGCATTGTTTCACGGCGGTCTCGCCAATCGGGTTAAAGTGCAGGTCCGCTGGCTTGATGCGGAACTGTTTGAAAATGAAGAAGACCTTGCTTCCAAACTGGAGCCGCTTCACGCGATTCTGGTGCCCGGCGGTTTTGGCGAACGGGGCAGCGAGGGGAAGATCGGTTCGGTCAAATTCGCTCGCGAAAACGATATCCCGTTTTTCGGCATCTGTCTGGGCATGCAAATGGCGTGCGTCGAAGCGGCTCGCAATCTGGCCGGCATAGCCAGTGCATCGACCACCGAATTTGGCGAAACCGATGAACCGGTGGTCGGCCTGATCACCGAGTGGATGACCGAAGAAGGCCTGCAGAAGCGCGAGGCCGGCGGAGATCTGGGCGGTACCATGCGCCTGGGCGCCTATGACGCGGTGCTGCAGCAGGGATCGAAAATCAGCGAAATTTATGGCAGCCGCGAAATCAGCGAACGTCATCGCCATCGCTATGAGGTGAACAAGGGCTATGTCGAGCGGCTGCAACAAACCGGTCTGATGTTCTCAGGAATGTCACCCGATGGCGAGCTTCCCGAAACAGTCGAACGGCCCGATCACAGCTGGTTTGTCGGCGTACAGTTCCATCCGGAACTGAAGAGCAAGCCTTTTGATCCGCATCCGCTATTTGCTTCCTTCATAGCCGCAGCGTTGCAGCAAAGCCGTCTCGTTTAGGGACGCCAAGCTATAGTTTTGGCTAGATTCCGGTACATGTCGAATTTGTCCAATATATTTTACGAGATGTGACTATTGTCACAATTATGCGGCATAAAGAAGTTAGTGGAAACTTCGAATTAGGCCGGGGGCGGGTGCAGTGAAAGTCGAAGAATTAGCAGATCTTTTGGCTGAACACAGCCTATTTGCTGACTGCGACGACGCTGAGCTGGCTGACTTGATATTGCGTGGACATTTCGTGCAATATAAAAAAGGGGACGAATTGATCATGCAGGGGGATCCTGGCAACTCGCTTCTGATATTATTATCAGGTAATGCGCGCACCAGCATGATCGCCAGCAATGGTTATGAGGTTGTTCTTGACTATGCGGAAGCCGGGCAGGTTCTGGGCGAAATCGCACTGCTGGATGGTGGCGAGCGGACCGCCAGTGTTACCGCCATCGAACCAACGTCGGCGTTGTCGATAACGCGGGAAGCCTTTGAAGATATTTTGGCCAAGCACAAGAATATGGCCTTGCGCTTGCTCAAGGTCATGGCCAAGCGCATCCGTTCGGCCAACAGCATGATCGAAGGCGATCGTGCCTATACCTCGGGGCCGAGACTGGCGCGCTATCTTTTGAGGCTATCCGTGGCCGGGGCAGATGAAGGGCGTCTGAAGCTGGACCTGAGCCAGAGCGAGCTCGGCAATTTTGCCGGGATGTCGCGTGAACATATTAATCGTCAGCTGTCCGCCTGGTCGGAAAGCGGGATTGTGGCAGTGGAGAGCGGGAAGGTCCGGATTTTGGACCACGCGATGCTTTCCCATATTGCCGAAGCAGATTCTTGACGAAAATTGGCCTTTTGCGACCCGGGCTAATTATCGTCAAGAGTGACACCAAGCGGGTGTCAGGGGCAGTCGGATCCTCATCCGGCTGCCCCATTTCATTTCAGCTACGGTAAAAAAGGCAGCCAGATCGCTCCGGCTGCCCCTGATTCGCGAAGAAATGCGCTGCCTAGGCGGCTTTCTCTTCTTTCTTCTTTCGCTTGTCCGCGATCTTGGTGACATTGTCGCCCTTGTTGATCGCGATCGTCTGTGGCCGCATCGCTTCGGGGATTTCCCGGACGAGATCGATTTCGAGCAGCCCGTCGGCTAGCGCGGCATTTTCCACGCGGACGAAGTCGGCGAGTTCGAAACGCCGTTCGAAGTTGCGGTTGGCTATTCCCATGTGCAGGAACTGCTTGCCTTCCTGTTCGTCGGTCTTCTTGTTGCCGGCGACGAGCAGCAGATTCTGCTGGGCGGTAATTTCGATTTCATCATCCTTGAAACCGGCGACGGCCAGCGTGATCCGGTAATGATCTTCTCCGCTGCGTTCGATGTTGAACGGCGGGTAATTCTCGGATTGCTGCGCGCGGGCATTATTTTCAAGAAGGTCGAACAGCCGGTCAAAACCTACGGTTGAGCGGCGGTAGGGGGTAAAGTCTAAACGATTCATATCTATATCCTCTGCAATTGAGCAATGTAAATCTGGACCCGCAAATGCGGCATCCGGTTCGTTATTGTGGAACCCATATGGCGCCCCACATCAATAGAGATATGATCAACTTTCCCGATTTCAAGGGGAAGAAAAGACAGAAATACCAATGCTTTGGATAATTATATCTTGGATGTTTTCGCAGTGAAAAAAACGCCCGGATGCCGCTAAGCACCCGGGCGAAAATGGTGACGAACTAATTCGTCCCCTGTTTTCCCGTCCTATTCAACGCCGCTTGTCCCCCAACATTTGGCGGAACCGGAAGGGATCCCTGAACCATGACCCGTTTATCGAGATGTTTGATTCTGTAGGCATATCTGATCGACTGACTTAATTTTGTCATGACAAAATTGTTGGTTTTGGAAGATTGGTCGCCGCTTGTGGCATATTGGCAACAGCATATTTCGTGCCATGCCACTTGCTTGCCCCGACCTGCAACCGTAAAGGCAGGATATTCTGATCCAAGGAAGTCGTCGCAAGTCATGCTCCTATCCCGTTATGAATGGGTCATCGCAAAACGCTATCTGTTGCCAGGCAAGGGGGAGGGATTCATTTTCCTCGTCGCAAGCATCAGTCTGGTCGCGGTCATGCTTGGTGTAGCCGCACTGATCGTGGTGATGAGCGTGATGAACGGTTTCCGCGCCGAGCTGTTCGACAAGATTGTCGGTCTCAATGGCCACGCCGTCATCCAGGGTTATGGCGGCCGTCTTCCCGGTTGGCGCGACTTGCTCGAGGAAACCCGCGAGACCGAGGGGGTTATCTCGGCATCGCCTTTGATCGAGCAACCCTTGCTGACCACGTTCAACGGACGGGTCGAAGCCGTGCTGGTGCGTGGTATGCAGGTGCCGGACATTTTGAACAATGAGACGCTCGACGGAAAAACCATCTCCGGCGATCTGGCGCAGCTCGAGTCCGGATCGGGACGGGTCGGCATCGGCAGCCGGCTGGCGACCACGCTGGGTGCGCAGGTTGGAAGCCGGATCACCATCATCAATCCGCAAGGGCGCTCGACGCCGTTCGGGACGGTACCGCGCGAGATCGCCTATGACGTCGCCGCTATTTTTGAGGTCGGCGTCTATGATTATGACAAGGCGTTCGTGATCATGCCGATGGAAGATGCGCAGACCCTGCTGCTGCTCGGCGACCAGATCGGGATGATCGAAATCAAGACCAATGACGCCGACAATGTCGGCAAGATAATCGCGCCTCTCGTGCCCAAGGTGGCCGATCGCGGGGTGATTACCGACTGGCAGACAATGAATGCCTCGCTTTTCGAAACGCTGCAGGTTGAACGGGTGGTGATGTTCGTCATCCTCTCGATCATCATCCTGGTAGCGGTTTTCAACATATTGTCGTCGCTGATCATGCTGGTGCGCGCCAAGACGCGGGATATTGCGATCCTGCGCACGATGGGCGCCTCGCGTGCTTCCTTGGTTAGGATCTTCGTCACGGTGGGCACATCCATCGGAACGCTCGGCATCGCCGCCGGGATCATACTCGGCCTGATCGCAATCCATTTCCGGCAGAATGTTATCAATTTTGTCCAGATGATCACCGGCCAGAATCTGTGGGACCCGTCGATCCGCTTTCTGACCGAACTGCCGGCGCGAACCGATCCGATGGAGGTCGTGGGTATCGCCGGGCTGGCGCTGCTGTTCAGTTTCCTGGCGACGCTTTATCCCGCCTATAAGGCGGCCAGTACCGATCCCGTCCAGGTGCTTCGCTATGAGTGACAGAGAAAATGCAAAAACGGTGGAATTGCGAGATGTACGGCGCAGTTTCGTCCAGGGAGATGTCAGGATCGAGGTGCTCCGTGGCGTCAACCTCGACATCCACGCGAACGAAATTGTCGCGCTTCTCGGCCCGTCCGGTTCGGGCAAGTCGACATTGCTGCAAGCGGTGGGATTGCTCGAGGGCGGTTTTGAGGGCTCGATCAAGCTGAACGGTGAAGAAACCGCGCAACTGCCTTCCAGTGGTCATACGCGGATCCGCCGCGATCTTCTGGGTTTCGTATACCAGTTCCACCATTTGCTACCCGATTTTAGCGCGCTGGAAAATGTGGTGATGCCACAGCTTATTGCCGGGACGAGTCAGAAAGAAGCCGAGGCCAGAGCCGAAACATTGCTGTGTAGCCTGGGACTGGGTGCGCGGCTGGATCATAATCCGAGCAAATTGTCCGGTGGCGAGCAACAAAGAGTGGCCGTTGCCCGCGCCCTCGCGACTTCGCCAAAACTGGTGCTGGCCGACGAGCCGACCGGCAATCTGGACGAAGCGACCGCCGATCTGGTTCTCTCCGAGTTTATTGCGTTGGTGCGGCAGGAAGGCAGCGCCGCCCTGATTGCCACTCATAACGAGCGGCTGGCGGCCAAAATGGATCGGGTTGTGCGGCTGCATGAAGGTGTTTTATCCTAGGCTTTTCGGCTCGAATCGAGATTGGCTTTGACTTTTCTCCTGCGAGTATCAATCTGTGGGGCAGGGAAAATCTAGAAACAAACATTGCGGGGCGCATATGAAGGTTACGGAATTTCAGGTGAAGCAGGCGGATGGTTCGATGGAGGACCTGTCTGCGCACAAGGGCAAGGTGCTGCTGATCGTCAACACCGCTTCGAAATGCGGGTTCACGCCGCAATATGAAGGGCTCGAAAAGCTGCATCGGGAATTTCATGACAAGGGCCTCGAAATACTGGCCTTTCCGTGCAACCAATTCGGCAATCAGGAACCGGGCGATGCCGACGAAATCAAGAATTTCTGTTCGCTGAACTATGATGTCAGCTTCCCGCTGATGGCCAAGATCGACGTCAACGGCAATGACGCCGACCCGCTGTGGAAATATCTGAAAGCGGAAAAATCCGGTCTGCTCGGCTCCCGGATCAAATGGAATTTCACCAAATTTCTCGTCGACCGCGAAGGCAATGTCGTCGCGCGCTACGGTCCCGCTGTAAAGCCCGACCAGCTGAAAAACGAGATTGAAGAGCTGTTGTAGCCAAGCTCTGTCCTTTGTCCCGGACGCAATCCAGCACCATTGCCGGCAAATATGCTGTGGACAAATGGTCGATAGTTTCTCCCGGTCTGATCGTCGCCATATGCAAGACCAGGATCGAGCGCTAGTCTGAGTATCATGGCCCAGACTCCCTTCGTCCCTCTTCGAACCTTTTCTGCCTATACTATTCTTGACGGAGCGATGGAGCCGGCCGTCATTGGTGCTGCGGCAAAAGAGCGCGGCTTTCCGGCCGTCGCCCTATGCGACCGGATCGGCCTTTTCGCTTCCATGGCGTTTGATGACGGCTGTCGCTCCCAGGGCGTGCAGCCGATCACCGGCTGCTTTCTCAGGATAGCGCGGCCCGGAGGGGCGGACCCGGCCAAAGTGGTGCTGGACTGGGTCGCGCTCTATGCCCAGGATGCCGAGGGCTATGAAAATCTCTGCAAGCTGGTTTCAGCCTCCCATCTCGACCGCCCCGGTGAACTCGATGCCCATGTTCCCATGGAAATGTTGCGCGACCATAATGCCGGACTGCTGGCCCTGACCGGGGGCGGGGAGGGCGCGCTAGCCCGTCTGATTGCCGAGGAGCAGCAACCGGAAGCCGAAGCCTATCTCTCCCTGTTGCAGCAATATTTCCCGGGACGGCTCTATATCGAATTGTCGCGCCGCGAGGACCCGGTCGAAATGGCCGCGGAGCAGGGCCTGATTGCGCTGGCGATGGACCGGGATATTCCGCTGGTGGCAACCAACCCGAGTTGTTTCTCCGAACCCGATTTCCACGAAGCCCATGACGCGATGAAATGTATCGCGCAGTCGGCCTATGTCGAAAATGACGAGCGCGAGAAGCCGTCCAAACATCTGTGGATGAAAAGCGCGCTGGTGATGGAGGAACTATTCTCCGACATACCCGAAGCGTTGCAGAACACCATTGTCATCGCCCAGCGATGCGCCTTTTCACCGCCCAAGCGGAACCCGATCCTGCCCAGTCTCGCTGGCGATCTGGATGGGGAGATCGAACAATTGCGCAAAGACGCCACCGCCGGCCTCGAAAGGCGGCTGGAGTTTGCCGGGGTGACGGACGAGGAGGAAAGGCAAGTCTATTTTGAACGTCTGGCTTTCGAGCTGGATGTGATCGTCAGCATGGGATTTCCCGGCTATTTCCTGATCGTTGCCGACTTTATCAAATGGGCCAAGGATCATGATATACCGGTGGGGCCGGGGCGTGGTTCGGGTGCCGGTTCGGTTGTCGCATGGGCATTGACCATTACCGATCTGGATCCGATCCAGCTTGGACTGCTGTTCGAACGTTTCCTCAATCCGGAACGTGTGTCGATGCCCGATTTCGACATCGATTTCTGCGAAACCCGGCGCGGTGAAGTCATTCGCTATGTGCAGGAAAAATACGGCGACCGGCAGGTTGCCCAGATTATCACTTTCGGAAAGCTCAAAGCGCGTGCCGTGTTGCGCGATGTCGGCCGGGTCCTGCAGATGCCTTACGGGCAGGTGGATCGGCTGACCAAGCTGGTACCCAATCATCCCACCGATCCCTGGGATCTGAAGCGGTCGCTCAACGGGATTACGGAACTGGCGCAGGAATATAAGCAGGCGGACGTGAAGCGGCTGTTCGATCTGGCCATGAAACTGGAAGGTTTGCCGCGCCACAGCTCTACCCATGCTGCAGGGGTGGTGATCGGCGATCGTCCGCTCGATCAGCTGGTGCCGCTGTATCGGGATCCGCGCTCGGATCTGCCGGTAACCCAGTTCGACATGAAATTTGTTGAAAAAGCCGGTCTGGTGAAATTCGACTTTCTGGGGCTGAAAACGCTCTCGGTGCTGAAGAAGGCGGTCGAACTGCTTGCTGAACGCGGCATAACGGTCGAGCTGGAAAACCTGAGCTGGGAAGACGACAAAGTTTTCGAGCTGCTCCAGCGCGGCGATACCGTCGGTGTGTTCCAGCTGGAATCCGAAGGCATGCGACGCACGCTTGCGGCCGTGAAGCCAACCAATTTCGGTGATATTATCGCGCTCGTTTCGCTCTACCGGCCGGGCCCGATGGACAATATACCGCTGTTCGGGGACCGCAAGAACGGACGCGTCGATATTGCTTATCCGCATCCCTTGCTCGAAGAAATTCTCAAGGAAACCTACGGGATTTTTGTCTATCAGGAACAGGTGATGCAGGCCGCGCAGATCATCGCCGGCTATTCGCTTGGCGAAGCAGATTTGCTGCGTCGGGCCATGGGCAAGAAGATCCAGGCGGAAATGGATGTCCAGCGCAAGCGGTTCGTGACGGGGGCCGCGGAAAACGGTCTGAACAGTGATCAGGCCAACGAACTGTTCGACTTGATCGACAAATTTGCCGGCTATGGCTTCAACAAGAGCCACGCGGCGGCCTATGCGCTGCTCGCCTATCAGACGGCCTGGCTAAAGGCGCATCACCCGCATGAATTTTACGCCGCTTCGATGTGCTTCGATATGCATCAGTCGGAAAAGCTCAGTATTTTTGTCGACGACATGAAGCGGCTGGGAGTCACCGTGCTGCAGCCGGCAATCAACAAAAGCCGGCCAAATTTCTCGGTCGAGGAGCAGCCGGAATCCGGACTCGCCGTGCGCTATGCGCTGGCCGGTCTGAAGAATGTCGGCGAGAAGGCAATGCACGCGCTGGTCACCGAACGCGCCGAGTCCGGTCCGTTTTTGTCGATAGAGGATTTTGCCAACCGGATTGATCCGCATGGTCTCAACAAGCGCCAGCTGGAAAGCCTGGCTTCGGCTGGTGCCTTTGATGATCTGGAGCCTAATCGCGCGGCGGTCCATGATGGTGCGGACATGATCCTTTCGGTGGCCAGCAGTGCGACCGATGCGCGTGAAAGCGGACAGGGCGGCCTTTTTGGGGAGGGTAGTGCCGGGGGGGACATGCAGGCGATCCGATTGCCGGAGGGGAGCAACTGGTCGCTCAACGAGATCATGTCCCGGGAGCGCGATGCTTTCGGTTTCTATTTTTCCTCGCACCCGGTTTCCCAGTTTCAGGCGGTTTCCTCTTCGCTTGGCGCCATGACCTATGCGGCCCTGTGCAGCGGGGAACCGATCGGCGAAGGCATACGCAAACCGGCGGTGATGTCCGCTCTCATCGAAAAGGTGCGCTGGCGGGACAGCCGCAGGGGCAAGAGATTCGCGCTCGCCGACCTGTCGGACAGCAGCGGCCAGTTTTCCGCCAGTTGCTTTGACGAAGACCAGTGCAAGATTCTGGAGGAACTCTCGCAGGAAGGGCGCTGTGCCCTGCTCAAGGTTGAACTGGATCAGCAGTCGGAAGATGAAAATCCGCGGGTTGCGATCCGGACGGTGCAACCGCTGGACGGTCTGGAGAAGACCACCCGCACCCGGATGGAGCTGGAAATCCTCGATATTGCCGGTTTGCACGAGTTGACCAATCTGGTGGCGCCGCTGCTTGGCGGCCAGAGCGAAATAGTGGCAATCATGGCTGGTCCCGACGATGATCTTGTCAAAGTCTGCCTCGGACGATCCTTCCGCCTCGACGCTGAAACGGTGGAGATGCTGGAGCGGGTTGAAGGCCTGGCCAACGTCCGCTTGGGGCCGGCGCGACCGATGCGGGTGGCGAAACCCAAATTAAGGCTTGTCAGCTAGCCTGAAACATACCAGAAACCGGCCAAATACAACTAGTCTGGAGAGATAATATGGCCGGTGCGATGCAAGCGAGCGCGCTCAAGATTACCAATTTGATAGATCACGCCGCCAGAGAACATGGTGATCGCGAGATTGTCAGCTACTGGGCCGACGGAAGTATCAGCCGCAGCAACTGGGCCGAAATAGGGCTCGAATCCCGCAAATTCTCTCAGGCGCTGCAACGGCTCGGCATGAACAGGGGCGACCGGATCGCGACCATCGCGATGAACCATGCGCATCATCTGATCAGCTGGTACGGCTCGGCCGGTATTGGCGGCATTCTCCACACGGTCAATCCGCGCCTGTTCGAGGAGCAACTGGTCTATATCATCAACCATGCCGAAGACCGCGTGCTCTTGTTCGACAAGATGTTCGCTCCCATTGTCGAAATGCTCAAGCCGCAGCTGAAAACGGTTGAGCATTATATCCAGTTCGATGGCGAGAAAGGCGACTATCCGACCTTTCGCGAGCTTGTCGACGCGGAAGATGGCGATTTCGAATGGGTCGATGTCGATGAAAATGATCCTTGCGGCCTTTGCTACACCAGCGGCACGACGGGGAACCCGAAGGGTGTGCTGTACGAGCATCGCTCGAACGTCATTCACGCGATCACCGAGGTGCAGCCGGATGTGATGGATCTGGCGACCCGCTCGGTAATGTTGCCGGTGGTCCCGATGTTTCATGCCAATGCCTGGGGCTTGCCCTTTGCCTGTGCTGCGGTTGGCGCGAAAATGGTCATGTCGGCCAGCAATGAAGCGCATGTCCTGTGGAAGCTGATCCGGGACGAGGGTGTGACCCATAGCGCGGGCGTGCCGACCGTCTGGCTGTCAATGTTTGCCGATATGGATGAAAATGGTGGCGATTACGGCAAATTGGCGGTTGTCGTGATCGGCGGCTCTGCTTGCCCGCGCTCGATGATCGAACGGCTGATGAAGAACGGCATCCGCGTCGCCCATGCCTGGGGCATGACCGAGACTTCTCCGATCGGGACGGCCGGTTCGCTTCCCGCCAACTGGGACGAGCTGAGCTTTGACGAGCAGGTAGATGTTATCTGTAAACAGGGCAGGCCGCCATTCGGCGTCGAACTGCGGGTGATCGACGAGGAGGGCAATGTCGCCCCGCGCGATGGCAAGACCAGCGGGACGCTTGAAATCCGGGGCCCCTGGATTATCCAGCGCTATTATCGTGCGGATGAGGATGCGGTCGCGGATGACGGCTGGTTCGATACCGGCGATGTCGCGGTGCTGCATGCCGACGGTACGATGCAGATTACCGACCGGGCCAAGGATGTGATCAAGTCGGGCGGCGAATGGATCAGCTCGATCGAGCTGGAAAATGCCGCTGTCGGCTGTCCGGGCGTTGCCGAAGCGGCGGCGGTTGGTGTCTACCATCCGAAATGGGACGAGCGGCCGCTGCTGCTGGTCGTGCGCAAACCCGGCAGCGATGTGTCGGAAGCTGATATGATCGAATATCTCGGCGACAAGGTCGCGAAATGGTGGTTGCCGGACGAAGTGAAATTCGTCGACGAATTGCAGCACACCGCAACCGGGAAAATCCTCAAGCGCTCGCTGCGGGACGAATATAAAGATTATCAGCTGAAGAGCCTCTTGGACGCCTAGAACAGTTCCATCTGGCTGCCCTGGATCACCGGACGCCGGAAAAGATCGGTTCTGAGTTTGAGATTCGCCTTGCCGATTCCCGCCTTGCGCGACGCGATGCCTATGCGGGTGCGGATCAGGTCGGCCCATGGTCCCTGGCCGCGCATGCGGCTGTGGAAGCCGGGATCGTTGCGCTTGCCGCCGCGGATTTGCCGGACGATGCTCATCACCTTGGCCTTGCGTTCCGGATAATGGTTTTCCAGCCATTGTTCGAATAGCGGCGCCACTTCGTGCGGCAACCGCATGGGAATGAACGAGATGCTCTTGGCGCCACAATCCGCCGCCGCCGCGACAATCGCTTCAATCTCGTGATCGGTGATCCCCGGAATGACCGGCGCGATATTGACATGCGCATATATGCCGGCGTCGCTGAGCGCCCGCACGGCATCCAGCCGCCGCGCGGGAGCGGGCGCTCTGGGTTCCAGCAGGCGCGCCGTCTGCGGATCGAGCGAGGTAACGGAAATCGCCACCGCCGTAAGCTGCTGCACCGCAAGCTGAGCCAGCAAGTCGAAATCCTCGACCACGCGACTGGATTTGGTCGTGATTACCACCGGGTGAAGCGTTTCCAGCATGACCTCCAAGATCTGCCGCGTGATCCGGTAACGTTTTTCAATAGGCTGGTAGGGATCGGTGTTGGTGCCGATGGCGAGGCTGGCCGGCCGGTAGGCGGGTTTGGCCAATGTCCGGCGCAGCAGATCGGCGGCATTGGGCTTGGCGAACAGCCGGCTTTCGAAATCAAGGCCGGGAGACAGGTCGTGATAGGCATGGGTCGGTCGGGCATAGCAATAGACACAGCCATGTTCGCAGCCGCGATAGGCATTGATCGAGCGGTCGAAGGGCAGGTCCGGTGACTGATTGTACGTAATGATCGATTTGGGAAATTCGGTGGTGACGTCGGTCCGCAGTGGTGCAGGGCTGTCGCCGATCCATTCCCGTTCGTCCAGCCAGTCACCGTCGATCTCGCGGTCCTGCAGATTGAACCGCTGTGAAACCCCGTTGCTTGGTGCACCTCTGCCCTTGCGGGCCAGGTAAAATTCCTTGTGCTTGTCGACCATCGCGTCTTCATACTATGAGAACATAGTAAGAACAAATAAATTTAATCGCTATCTTTCAAGCAGTCTGGGAATCAACTCGACAAAATTGCAGGGCCGGTGACGGCTGTCCAGCTGGGTGTCCAAGATGCCGTCCCAGCCGTCTTTGACCGCGCCGTTTGAGCCGGGCAGCGCAAAAATGTAGGTTCCGCGCGCAACCACGGCGCAAGCGCGGGACTGCACCGTTGAAGTGCCGATTTGAGCGATGCTGAGATAGCGGAACAATTCACCAAAACCCGGTATATCCTTGTCCTTGACCGCATCCAGAGCCTCCGGCGTAATGTCGCGTCCGGTCAGGCCTGTGCCACCGGTGGTAATGATGACATCGACCTCTTCATCGTCAATCCACTGGTGAAGCTGTGCCACCAGCACGGATTTATCGTCTCTCAGCAGATTCCGGTAGAGCAGCACATGGCCCTTGCTTTCGATCCGTCCAGCCAAGATGTCGCCCGACGTGTCTTCTTTCAGCGAGCGTGTATCGGACACGGTCAGCAATGCGATATTGATCGGTTTGAAGGTCCGGCTTTCGTCGATTGGCATGGCTGCTCTCCGCTTTGGTAAGACGCCCAGAATAACTTAGTCTGCGGCGCATTTCCAAGTCATAAAGAATAGGGGTTTTCGTGGGTTAACTATCCGTCTAATCGGATTAGTCAATGTCCAACGTCCCTGATCTCACGGCTGTCATACTGGGCCTCATACTTGCGGCCTGGCTGGGCGTGGCTGCCTGGGCCATCTGGACCGGTCTGGCAATGAAGGCCAAGGCGGAATCCACCCTCCGGCAATCCGGCAGGCTCGGACGATTGCTGGAAACATCACCGGCGCTGCCGCTGCTCGTCCGTTCCGACGGCAAGCTGGAGGCCTCGCAAAGGCTGATGCTCTGGCTCGGTTTCGATCATCTGCCGGCCCATATTTCGGAATTGTCCGAGGAGAGTCGGGGGATGGTCCGGGAGGATCTCGACGCGCTGATGCAGGATGTCAATCTCGCCCAGAAAACCGGAAGCAGTTTCGTCCGCGCGATCAATGTGCGGGGGTCGGACAAGGCGTTGCTGATCCGTGGCGGGCTGGCGGACCAGAAAATCGCGCCCAATGGGAGTGCCCTGCTTTGGATTTTCGACGCGACCGACAGCGAGGGCGAGATCGCCAAGCTACGCGAGGAGAATGCGGCGGCACGGGCGGCGTTTGATGCGCTTTCCGCCCTGATCGAGGCGGCTCCGGTGCCGATGTGGCACCGCTCGCCCGACCTGCGCCTGACACTGGTCAACAGCGCCTATGTTGCCGCCGTCGATGCCGAGAATGGCGAGCAGGTCATTGCCAATGGGGTCGAACTGGTCGAACCGGTCGACGGTTTCAGTCCCGTCGATGCCGCGGCCCGGGCGCGGGACAGGGGCGAACCGCTTGAACGGGTCGTTGCGACAACCGTTGGCGGCGAACGGCGGATGACCCAGGTGGTCGATGTGCCGCTCGGCAAATCGGGGATCGCCGGCTATGCGATCGACATCCAGGATCTGGAAGATGCGCGCCGGGAACAGCGGCGTTTCGGGGAATCGCAGCGCGATATGCTTGACCGTATATCCGCCGGTGTGGCCCAGTTTGGCGCGGACAAATCGCTGAAATTCTGTAATCTTCCGTTCCAGCGCATTTTCTCCATGCGCCAGCAATGGATCGCGGAACGGCCCGAATTTCCGCGCGTACTGGATCGCATGCGGGAGATGAACCGCATTCCCGAAGTCCGTGATTTTCCGGAATGGCGCGAGGAACGGACCGGCTGGTTCCAGTCCGCCAGGGCGATGGAAGAGAATTGGCTGCTGGCCGACGGAACCCATTTGCGGGTGCTGGCCAATCCGACGCCGGACGGCGGGCTGCTGGTCATTTTCGAAGACCGCACCGAACAGGTCCAGCTGGCGAGCGCCCGCGACACATTGCTCAGGGTGCGGACCGCGACCTTCGACAATCTGTTCGAGTCGCTTGCGGTGTTCGCTGCCGATGGAAAATTGAACATCTGGAACCACCAGTTTGCCAGCAACTGGGGACTGGCGGAAACCGATCTCGGGAAACATCCGCGTGTGGATTCGCTGATGCAGAAAATGGCAGGCCAGTTGAAGCAGCCGGCGCGAATTTCGGAAGTGCGCGAAATGGTGCGGAGCGCTACCACCGAACGTCAGCAAAAGGGTGGGCGGCTCAACTTCGCCGATGGCCGCCGGTTTGAATTTGCCGCGATCCCCTTGCCCGATGGCAACGCACTGTTCACCATGCTGGACATATCGGACAGCTACCGGATCGAGCAGGCGCTGCGTGAACGCAACGAAGCGCTGGTCGAAGCCGACTCGATCAAGGGTCGTTTCCTGTCCAACATGAGCTATGAGTTTCGGACCCCGCTTACTTCTATCGGCGGTTTTGCCGAGCTTCTGGACCAGGGCATTGCCGGGCCGCTGACTGACCAGGGGCACGATTATGTGCGGGCGATCCTGCAGTCGGTCAAACGGCTTGGCAACCAGATCGAAAATGTTCTCGACCTCAGCCAGAGCGAGGCCGGCGCGTTGCCAATCGCCAAGGAGAAGGTCAATCTGAAAAAGATGATAGAGGATATTGCCGGTCATTTTGCCGATGATGCTTCCGCCAAGGCGATCGGCGTGGAACTGCAGCTGGACGAAACGCTCGGTTCGGCAATGGCCGACAAGAAGCGCCTGACACAGGCCATTTCGCAGATCGTCGACAATGCGATCAAATATACTGATGACGGTGGCAGATTGCTCATCCACGGATCGGGAAATGTGAAGCAAGCAATGATCCATATATCCGACAATGGTCCCGGGATGACCGCCGGCGAGCAGTCCAAGGTGTTTGACAGTTTTGCCCGTTCACGGGATCAGAAGGCCGGACAGAAATCCGGCGGCCTTGGCCTGCCTCTCGCGCGGCAGCTGGTCCGTGCCCATGGCGGCGATCTGTCACTCACATCCGAACCGGGGCAGGGCACGCTGGTCACCCTGCAATTGCCGCGGCATTGATACTATGATGATCCTCGAAAACGAGCAGGCAACTCTGGACGCCGGACGGAAACTGGGCAAATTATTGCGCGCCGGCGACAAGATCGCGCTGCGGGGCACGCTGGGCGCAGGCAAGACCACATTGGCGAGAGGCATGCTGGAAGGGCTTGGCTATAGCGAGGAAGTGCCCAGTCCAACCTTCGCGATTGTCCAGCCCTATGAACCGCCCGACACCAGAATTCCCGTCGCTCATGTCGACCTGTATCGTATCGACGACCCCGAAGAAATTCCCGAACTCGGTCTCGAAGAGGTGCTGGTTGACGGCGCGATGATCGTCGAATGGCCCGACCGGATGCCCGACGGTTTCTGGAATGATGCGCTCAATCTTGAACTTGAAATAACCGTGGAAGGCAATCGCCGGTTGACTTGGACTGCCGGCAACGCTTGGAACAACCGATGGCCATTGACATGAAACCGCCTGCTACGGCGGCAGAATTTTTGAAGCAGAACGGCTGGCAGGACGCCCGCATATCACCGGTTGCCGGAGATGCGTCTTTTCGTCGCTATTTCCGCGTTGAGGAGGGTGGTCGTCAGGCGATATTGATGGACGCGCCGCCGCCGCATGAAGATCCCCGGCCGTTTATCGCGATCGCCGAATATCTGACCGGTGCCGGATTTGCAGCACCCGCGATTTACGCTCGCGATCTCGATCGGGGACTGGTTCTGCTGGAGGATTTTGGCGACCAGCGAATGCGCGAATATCTGGATGAGAATCCGTCGGCCGAAGATGGGATATACCGCCGGGTAATGGATCTGCTGCGGGATTTGCATCAGGCGCCGGCGGCATCACTGCCGCCCTATGACGAGGCCCAATATTTGCGGGAGGCCAATTTGCTGACCGAATGGTATTGCCCGGCGCAGCAGCTGGAGGTTGATGCGGAGGGTTTCGAAGCGATCTGGCGTCAGGTTCTGGCGCCGGTTCTTTCCGCGCAAGATCCGCCGGTCACCGTGATGCGCGACTATCATGCCGAGAATATCATGCTGCTGGACGACGGCCGGCTCGGCCTGCTGGATTTTCAGGATGCGCTGATGGGGCATCCGGCCTATGATCTGGTGTCGATGCTGCAGGATGCCCGGCGCGATGTGGCGGACGAACTCGAAGAGGATATGCTGGCATATTATCTCACCGATCATGACAGGGATGCGGCGGACGAATTCCGCGGTCATTACGCCATTCTGGGCGCACAGCGAAACAGCAAGATCATCGGAATCTTCACCCGTCTCTGCGTGCGGGACGGCAAGGCGCGCTATCTCGATTTCCTGCCGAGAATGTGGCGTCTGCTGGAAAAGGACCTGCGTCACCCCGCGCTGGCACCAGTCGCGCAATGGTTCGACCGGAATATCCCCGAAGAGGTCCGCAGCCGTCCCATGCAGGTGACGAAGGCAATCAAATGACCAGGGTCGAAACCGCGATGATCATGGCGGCAGGGCTGGGTACCCGGATGCGGCCGCTTACAAATAGCCGTCCCAAGCCTTTGGTCGAGGTGGCCGGCAAGGCGATGATCGACCATTGTTTCGAGAAGCTGGTCGAAGCGGACGTGAGCAAGGCCGTGGTCAATGTTCATTATCATGCAGACCTGATGGAAGCACATTTGGCCGCCGTGCCCTATCCGGTCGATATCCTTGTGTCCGACGAGCGGGCGCAGCTCTTGGAGACCGGTGGTGGTCTGGTCCGGGCGGAACCACTTATCGCAGAGGATGTTTTTTTCTGTATCAACAGCGATAATCTCTGGACCAACGGGCCGACCAACAGCCTGTTGCAACTGGCGCAGGCCTGGGACGGGGATCGTATGGATGCCCTGCTGCTACTGGTCAAACGGGAAGCGGCCAACAATTACAAGGGCGACGGCGATTTCCATCTCGATGACGAAAAGCGGATTTCGCGCAGGCGACCCGGACAGACGGCACCGTTGATTTACTCCGGCATCCAGCTGATTTCCAAACGACTGTTGCGCGATGCACCCGCCGGCCCCTTTTCTACCAATATCCTCTGGGAGCGCGCCATCGGGGACGGTCGGTTGTTCGGGGCAGTACACGAAGGCCAATGGTTCGAGGTCGGCACGCCGCAGGCGATCGCGCCGACAGAAGCCGCGCTGGCGAATGTCTGACCGTCGGCGACCATCCATCTACAATATCGCTGCGCATGGCGGCTTCGCCGATGCGCTGGCACAGGGGCTGATCGACCGTTTTGCCAAGGATGCTTTCGGGCTGGCCCGTGGGCTCGTCATACTGCCCAATAACCGCGCCCAGCGCGCCTTGCAGGATGCCTTCGTCCGGCTGAGCGAAGACGGGCTTCTGCTCCCGCAAATGGCGGTGATCGGCGATCTCAATCTGGACGAATCCATCGGTGTCGCGCTCGACTCCGGCGAACTGGCGCTGGATATTCCGGCCGCCGTCGACCCGATGGACCGCTTGCTCACGCTCGCGCAGCTGATCCAGAAGGAAGTCCGGCTGCGCGACGACGCGATACTGGCCAAGGATGCGCTGCGACTGGCGCGCGAGTTCGCCAGCACGCTTGACCAGCTGAATGTCGAGGAAATCTCGCTGGCCGACCTGATGAAGACGGAGCCGGAAAGTCTCGACCTGTCGCGCCACTGGCAGGATTCCTATCGCTTCTTCCTGATCATTGCCGAGAAATGGCGAAAGCAGCTGGATGCATGGCAGCGGGTGGACCAGGCGGTCCGCCGCAACGCTTTGTTCGATCATATCGCCAAAAGCTGGAAGACGTCGCCGCCCGATCATTTCGTCGTTGCGGCCGGTATAACCACCTCCGCTCCGGCCATTGCCCGTTTTCTCGAGACCATAGCC
This sequence comes from Sphingorhabdus sp. 109, assembly GCF_902506555.1. Classification (GTDB taxonomy): domain Bacteria; phylum Pseudomonadota; class Alphaproteobacteria; order Sphingomonadales; family Sphingomonadaceae; genus Parasphingorhabdus. The sequence continues at coordinate 662,571 of NZ_LR732707.1, forward strand.
TTCATGCCGCAGGGGCTGGCGGTCCTGCCCGATCTCGACCTGATCATGCCGGACGCGGAATGGGATATGCTGGGTCCCTTCCAGCCCGACCCCGACAGCGGCTATGTAAAGCGCGCCCAAGAAACCCATCCACAATATCATATGAAAGTGCTGCTCGACCGGATGTCGATTGCGCGGGGCGAAATATTGCGCTGGCCGCGCACCGGCGAAAGCGGCGCGGCGGCCAAGCGGAGCCGGGCGCTGAGCAATGCCTTCGCGATCCCGAAGCTGACGGTGCGCTGGCAGACGCTGGACAGCAGCGAACGCAGTCTCGCCGGGGTGCAGACGGTCGAGGCGCGCAACAGCGCCGAGGAAGCGCAGGTCATCGCGTTGCTGGCGCGTGAGGCGCTGGAAGACCCGGATCAGCGGGTGGCGATTGTCACGCCGGACCGGTCTCTGGCAACCCGCATCTCCGCCCATCTGAAACGCTGGGATATCCAGGTGGATGACACGGCCGGCCAGCCGCTGGCGAAGCTGCCGGAGGGTGTATTTTTCCTGAACCTGCTGTCGGCGGTCGCGGACGGTTTCCCGCCGGCGGAATTTCTGGCCTTGCTCAAGCATCCGCTGGTGCAGCGCGGGGAAGGGCGGCTGCAATGGCTCGACCATGTCCGCAAGCTCGACCTGTTGCTGCGCGGACCGCGTCCGGCACCGGGACTGGCGGGCATTGACGCGCTGCTGAAGGCAGACAATCATCGGACGAAGAAGCTGCGGGAAGCCATCATTCCCTGGTGGCAATCGGTGCGCACCATATTCGAACCGATGCAAAGCCTGTTCGTTGCTGCGCTCGACTGGCCGAAACTGCTCGACCAGTTGCGGCAACTCGCCGAAAATTTGACGGAAGGCGCGATCTGGGCCGGTCCGGGTGGCCGGGAAATGGCTGACCTGCTGGCCAAGTTGCAGACCCGCGCGGAAATGGGGCCGATCCGGATAAAGGCGGATGAGCTGCCCGGCTATTTCGAAACCCTGATGGCCGACATATCCGTGCGCCCGCCTTATGGCGGCCACCCGCGGATCGCGCTCTACGGTCTGCTCGAAGCGCGGCTGCAACAGTCCGACCTCGTTATCTGCTGCGGCCTCAACGAGGGCAGCTGGCCGCAGGCCATCACGCCCGATCCCTGGCTCGCGCCAATGATCCGCAAGTCGCTCGGCCTGCCGGCGCAGGAACGGCAGATCGGTCTTTCCGCGCACGATCTCGTCGGCGCGATGGGCGCCAGAAAAGTCATTCTCTCCCGCGCGCACCGGGATGATTCCGGTCCGGCCATTGCCTCGCGCTTCCTGCTGCGGCTGAAGGGCATGTGCGGCGACAATCTGAAGAAACATCCGCAAGCCCGCGCCTGGTTGTCGGCGATCGACCAGCCGGAAAGCGAACCCCAGCCTTATGCGCGCCCCGCTCCGTTACCGAGCAAAGAGCAGCGCCATATCCCGATTTCGGTCACCCAGGTCGATAGCCTGATCGCCGATCCCTATTCTTTTTACGCAAAGAAAGTCATGGGCCTCGCGGCGCTCGACATGATCGATGCGGATCCGAGTGCCGCCTGGCGGGGGACCATTATTCACGATATTCTCGAGCAATGGGCCAAACAGGATGATTATGCACCGGCGGCGTTGCGGGAAAGGGCGCAGAGCTTTCTGCAGGACCCGGGCTTACACCCATTGATGCGCAGCCTGTGGGCGCCGCGCCTGCTCGAAGGGCTGGACTGGATCGCTGCCACGCTGGCCGAGGGCCGCAAGACGGGTCGCGAACCGCTGGCTTCGGAAATCTATGGCAAGGCCGAGATTACCGGTGTCGAACTGTCGGGCATCGCTGACCGTATTGACCGGATGCCCGATGGCGGACTCGCCATTGTCGATTACAAGACCGGCGGCGCGCCGAGCAACAAGGCGGTGGCCGAAGGCTATAATCTGCAGCTTGGCCTGCTCGCTGCCATCTCCGAACTGGGCGGCTTCAAGGATATTGAAGGCGAGGCGGTGGCCTTTGAATATTGGTCGCTGGCGAAAAAGGGTGGCGTCGATGCATTCGGCTATATCCGCTCACCCGCCAAGGGGCGCGGTGACAATATCATTCCGGCCGACGCGATGGTCGACCATGCCGTCGCCCGGTTCAACGAGGCCGCCGACCGCTATATATTGGGCGACGAACCGATGACCGCCATGCTGCATCCGGAATATGCCCGCTATGCCGATTATGACCAGCTGATGCGGCTCGAGGAATGGTATGGCCGCGCGCCGGCGGAGGCCGCGGACCATGAGTAGCGAAAAACCGAAAATCTTCCCGCTCAAGGACCGGCAGATCGATGCGGTCAAGCCGGACGCCCATATCTGGTTAAGCGCGTCCGCAGGAACCGGCAAGACGCAGGTCCTGACCGCCCGCGTGTTTCGCCTGTTGCTCACGGAGACCGTCGATCCGGAGCATATTCTCTGCCTGACCTTCACCAAGGCGGGCGCGGCGGAAATGGCAGAGCGGATCAACCGGCAACTTACAGCCTGGGTGCGGATGGACGACACCCTGCTCGCCAACGATCTTGCGGCGATCGGCGCATCAACAGGACCGGAAACCCGCGAACGGGCGCGCACCCTGTTTGCCCGGGTTCTCGATGCGCAGGGTGGGGGCTTGCGGATCATGACAATTCACGGCTTCTGCCAGTCGCTGCTCGCCTCCTTTCCCGAAGAAGCTGGTATCGCTTCGATGTTCAAGCCGATCGAGGATCGCGACCAGAAGATATTGGCGCGCGAGGTGCTGGGTGATCTGCTGCTCGAGGAGGAGCAGGCCGGACGTCCGCAGATTGTCGAAGCGATCCAGCGCCTGAGCGTCCGGATGGGCGAGGAAGCGACCGAACAGTTTCTGATGACTTGCGCGGCCAAGGCCGATGCGATGGAAGGGCTGCCTTCCGGAACCTTGCCCTTCGTCCGTCAGTTGCTTGGTTTGCCGATCGACGGGGATGCCCAGTCGTGGCTGGCCAGCCGCTGCACCGATGAAGCAATTGATCTGCGGGCAATCACGCGGTTGCGCGATGCGATGGCCGAAGCCGGTGGCAAGAAGGAGCAGGAGCGGCAGTTGGCGATCCGCCTCTGGCTGACCCTCAATCCGCAGGAGCGCGCTGCTGGCTTGGCCGATGTTCATCTGGCTTGGGCAACCAAGACCACCGGCGCACCGCCGAAGCCTACGAAGGGACTGCTGAAAGCGCTGCCGGACTATGATCTTATCGCCGGTTCATTATTCGAATGGAGCAACGGCCTGCTCGAGAAAGCGGTGCTGTTCGAATATGCCGACCTGTTTGCCGGCGCTCTGGAGGCCGGTCGCGCTTTCTACCATCGCTATGCCGATGCCAAAAAGCTGCACGGTGTGGTCGATTTTGACGATATGATCCGGATGACTGCTAGCCTCCTGCAGAAAAGCGATATGGCGGCCTGGATCCGATACAAGCTCGATCAGCGCACCGACCATATATTGATCGATGAGGCGCAGGATACCAATATCGCGCAATGGGATATCGTACGGGCGCTGGCCGACGAATTTTTTGCCGGCATGGGTGTCGAACCCGAGCGCCACCGGACGCTGTTCACGGTGGGCGATTTCAAACAGGCAATTTTCGGATTTCAGGGCACAAGCCCGCATAATTACGCCAGTGCGAGAACCGGATTTTTTGCGTTGGCGGAGGCATCGGAACAGCCTTTCGGCGATCTGTCACTGGACCGGAGCTTCCGCTCAACCCCGCCCATTCTGGAAGCGGTCGATGCCACGCTGGAACAGCTGGGCCACGAACAACTGGGGCTCGATCACCGGGTTCCGGAACATCGTAGCAACTATCAGGATGCGAGCGGCAGTGTGACCTTGTGGAAGCCGATTGCCAGCAGAAGCGATGCCGACGATGAGGACGAGGAATCCTGGGCCAGCGAAGAAAAACGTGTCTTCGCCCAGCAGCTGGCGGTGCAGATCAAACAGTGGCTGTCGCCGGAAAATCCGCTGTGGCTGGACCGGCAAAACCGGGCGCTGCAACCCAAGGATATATTGATCCTTGTTAGCAAGCGCGATGAGTTGAGCGCACTCATCGTCGCCCGTTTGTTTGCCGAGAAAGTTCCAGTCGCCGGGATCGACCGTATTCGCCTCAACCAGCCGCTGGTGGTGCAGGATCTGCTCGCGGCCATTCGTTTCGTGCTGCAGCCGAATGACGATCTCAATCTCGCCAGCCTGCTGGTGTCGCCGCTGCTCGGCTGGAGCCAGGAGGATTTTCTGGCGCGCGGTCATCGCGGCAAGGAGAATGGAGAGAAAAGCCTCTGGGAGTTCTTGCGCAGGCAGGACGGCCTGGCCGACCAAATCAAACCACTGCAGCAACTGATGGCCATGGCCGATTTCAACACGCCCTACCAGTTTCTCGAGACCATCCTGTCCGGTCCGATGCAGGGCCGGCGCAAATTGCTGGCCCGCCTCAGCCATGCGGCGGTCGATCCGCTGGACGAGTTGCTGGCCACGGCCTTGGCCTTCGAGCAGGATCATATTCCGACCTTGCAGGGTTTTCTCGACTGGTTCGACCGGGGCGATGTCGAAATCAAGCGCGAACAGGTCGAGGGTGGCAATGAAGTGCGGCTTATGACCGTCCATGGCGCCAAGGGATTGCAGGCGCCGCTTGTGATCCTCGCCAATGCGACCTTCGACCCGGCGAGCAAGAAAAGCAGCGGTTTCAGCATCAAACTGGGCGAGGGGACCGGTCGCGAACTGGAATATCCGGTTGTCCCGGTCCGCAAGGCCGAGCGCGTCGGCATATTGGCCGAACATGCCGCTTATGCCGACAAGGTCGCGATGGAAGAACATTGGCGGCTGCTTTACGTCGCGATGACCCGGGCAGAAGAACATCTGGTCGTTGCCGGCGTGCTCGGACCCAGAGCGAAAGGCGAAGTGCCGGAACTGAGCTGGTATGGGGCGATGGAGCGCGGTCTGACGGCCTTGGGCAGCGAATGGCGCGAAGATCCGGACTGGCAGGCTGTGCGGGACTATCGGACGGAGAGCCGGAACAGGCCCGCTGCACCGGCGGCTCCCGAAAGAGCTGCTGACGGGGCAGGGGATCATGTGCCGCCACCGGACTGGCTGTTCCGGGCTGCTCCGGAAGAATCGCGCCCGCCGCGACCCCTGACACCCTCGCATCTCGGCCCCGACGATGCCAGCAATCCGCCGCCGGACCTGACCATGCGCGATGCGGCCGAACGCGGGATATTGTTGCACAGCCTGTTCCAGCGCCTGCCCAATATCGCGCCGGAGCGCCGGCTGGATGTCGCCGACCGCTGGCTGGAAAAGCAGAAGCAGATCGCCGATCCGCCGCGCCGCGCAGAGATCATCCAGACGGTGCTGACGGTCATGGACAATCCGGCCTGGTCGGCGCTTTTCGCGCCGGAAAGTCTCGCAGAAGCGCCGATAGCCGCGGTCGTCGGCGAACATGTCATCTCCGGCACGGTCGACCGATTGCTGATCACCGATGACCAAATCTATGTCGTCGATTTCAAGACCGGTCGCTGGGTGCCCGACAGTGCCGAACAGGCGCCCGTCGCCTATCTGCGCCAGATGGCGGCCTATGTCGCCGCGCTGGAAAAGATATTCCCGGATCGGCCGATCAAGGCCGGGCTGCTCTATTCGCATGGTCCGCTCATGCTCGAGCTTGCGCCGGATCTGATCGACCGGCACAAGCCCGGCTTTGAGCCGATATGAAAAAGCTTTACGCCAGCGCGCTTGAGCCGAGACGCCAGCATACCTAAATAGGTCCCGAACAATTGGAGATTCGTTATGGCTACCAAAGCAATTACTGATGCAAGTTTCGAAGGCGATGTCCTGAAGGCTGACGGCCCCGTGCTCGTCGATTTCTGGGCGGAATGGTGCGGCCCCTGCAAGATGATAGGCCCCGCGCTGGAAGAAATCAGCGATGAATTGGCCGGCAAGGTAACCATTGCCAAGCTCAACATCGATGACAGCCCGGATGCTCCTGCAAAATATGGTGTGCGTGGCATTCCGACCATGATTCTGTTCAACAATGGCGAGCAGGTTGAAACCAAGGTGGGTGCGGCTCCGAAAAGCCAGCTCAAGCAATGGCTCGAACAGTCATTGCCCGCTTAATTTCTGAAGATATCCCCGAGCCGCTCGGCTGCCTCGTCCCAGAGTTTCGGGGATGAGGCGCCGAGCAGGCCTTTCCTGCGGTCTGCGGGGCGATAGTCCGATCCGTCCCAGCGCGCGCATTTGCCGCCCGCTTCGTTGAGGAACAATACCCCCGAAGCATGATCCCAGGGCAGGGTGCGCTGGAACACCGAAATATGGTTGGATCCCTGTACCAGCCGGGGATATTGCTCGGCGGCACAGCGGGGAATGTCGACTATCTCGTAAAATGGTTCGGCAGCAGCGAGCAGACTGTTCCGGTCGTCCGGCGTCATGAAGCCGGTCGCGAGCGCGGCAACAGGTCTCTCCGGATGCACCTCCGGAACCGCAACCGGCGTCCCGTCTATAAAGGCGCCACCTCCTTTGGCGGCGTGACAGATGCGTCCGGTCAGCGGGTCGTAAAGCCAGCCGGCAACAGTTTCATTCTCCTCGACCAGCGCGATCATGATTCCGAAAGGTCCCCGCCCGGCGGCATAATTGCCGGTCCCGTCTATCGGATCGATAATACAGACCTGGCCGTCGGCCAGCTGGTCCAGCACCGATTCATCCGCTGCAAAAGCTTCCTCGCCGACAATTTTGGTGTCCGGCAGCAAATTTGACAGCGCTCCGGCAATATATTCTTCGCTCAGCTTGTCGGCGACCGTCACCAGATCGCCAGGAGTTTTCTCGTCAATCTGGTGAGACTTCAGATTCTGGTAATAAGGCATCACAATATCGCGCGCCGCCTTTTCGATAATGTCGAGGACGGGCTGATAGAGATTGTGCAAGAACCTAACTCCTGTAGTCGGCGTTGATTTCGATATAGCCGTGGGTGAGGTCGCAGGTCCAGACCATTGCCCGGCCTTCGCCCAGACCAATATCGACCGTGATGTCGATTTCGCTGCCCTGGAGATGCGCGGCGACCGGCGCCTCGTCATAATCGGGCACGACCAGGCCTTCGCGGGCGACGGTGACGCCGCCGAAGCTGATCGCGAGGCGGTCGCGGTCCGCCGGTTCGCCGGCCTTGCCGACCGCCATGACGACGCGGCCCCAATTGGCGTCCTCGCCGGCGATGGCGGTCTTGACCAGCGGCGAATTGGCAATCGAGAGAGCAATGCGCTTGGCGCTGTCATCGCTCTCCGCGCCGGTCACAGCGATTTCGATAAATTTGCTCGCGCCTTCGCCGTCGCGGACTACCAGATGCGCCAATTGCATGCACAGATCGTTCAGCGCCGCCTGGAAGGCATCGGCGCCATTGTCGCCAAAGGACGTCAGGGCAGGGGCGGAATTTTGCCCCGTGGCAAAGGCCAGCACGGTATCACTGGTCGACGTGTCGCTGTCGACGGTGATGCAGTTGAAGCTTTTTGCCGTCGCCGCGCTCAGCATTTCCTGCAGAAGCTTCGCATCGACCGCGGCGTCGGTAAAAATGTAACCGAGCATCGTCGCCATGTCCGGGGCGATCATGCCGGAGCCCTTGATGATGCCGCTCAGATGAACGGTCTTACCGCCGACAATAGCGCTCGTGGTCGCCATTTTCGGGAAGGTATCGGTCGTCATGATCGTTGCCGCGGCTTCTTCCCAACTGCAAGGCTCCGCTGCGAACACCGCTTTCAGGCCCGCTTCCGCCTTGTCTTGCGGCAACGGCACGCCGATCACCCCGGTGGAGGATACGAATATCTCCTGTTCCGCGCAGCCGAGATGGCCCGCGGTCAGGGACAAAATCTTCTGCACCGCTGCCATGCCGCGGGCGCCGGTAAAAGCGTTGGCATTGCCGGCGTTGACGACCAGACCGCGCGCCTTGCCGCCTTTCAGCGCTTCGCGGCAATATTCGACTTCCGGCGAAGGGCATTTGCTTTGCGTCAGCACCCCGGCGACCGCTGTGCCGGCTGCCAGTTCGACAAAGGTCAGATCGCAGCGGTCCCATTCCTTGTAGCGCGCGCGAGCGACGCGGCAGGATACGCCCTCTATATCGGGTAAAACGGGAGATTGTGCTGGCGCCAGGGGCGAAAGTTTGTCCGACACTTAACTTGCCTTTATACATTGTTTTGATAGAACGCGCTGATATTGACGGGGCCTTGTCCATGAACGCATATTTTGCAAGTTTAATGTTGCTGCTTTTCAACGCTGTCGGCCTCGCCGTGCCTGCGTCGGCAGCGGCTGCAGAACGCATGGTGCCCGAACTGGGAAGCCAGGCCAGTCAACCGGAAATAGCGGAGACGGCGTCATCCTCCGTTGTCGCAACAGCAGGCTTTTCCGCATCGGACCAGCAATATTGCGCGGTCGCAGAGACCTGCCTGTTAGCGCCACGGACTATGGTCAGGACCGGTCGCAAGGCGCCTGTCTGGCCTGTTCTTGCCATGGCTCGCGAAGCGGGCGACAAGCTGGAGCATGAAGAAGGCGCGCCCTAGCGCCATTCTCTGTTTCGCCGATATTGAACGGCGAAACACTCTCCCCAAATTCACCCTGTTCGCGGTCGGATACCGGCCCGCAAAATTTACAAATTGGAAAATGTCATGTTCGGCGGTTTAGCCAAATCACTCTTCGGGTCAGCGAATGACCGGTACGTCAAATCCATGCAGAAAGTGGTCGATGCGGTCAACGCGTTCGAAGCGGAAGTCGAACCGCTCTCCGACGCGGAACTGGCGGCCAAGACCGTGCAGTTCAAGGAACGGGTCGCCGGCGGCGAATCGCTTGATGATATATTGCCGGAAGCCTTTGCGGTTGTTCGCGAAGCGGCCAAGCGGACGCTGGGACAGCGGCATTATGATGTCCAGCTGATCGGCGGTATCGTGCTCCATCGTGGCGAAATCGCCGAGATGCGCACCGGTGAGGGTAAGACTCTGGTCGCGACGCTTGCCTGTTATCTCAATGCGATCGAGGGCAAGGGCGTGCATGTTGTTACCGTCAACGACTATCTCGCCCGCCGCGATGCGGAGTGGATGAGCCAGGTCTATAATTTCCTTGGTCTGGAAGTCGGCGTGATCGTTCCGAATCTCGGCGAGGAGGAACGCCGCGCAGCCTATGCGGCTGATATCACCTACGGCACCAACAACGAATTCGGTTTCGACTATCTGCGCGACAATATGAAGCACGAGCGTGCCCAGATGGTCCAGCGGCCGTTCAATTTCGCGATCGTCGACGAAGTCGATTCGATCCTGATCGACGAAGCGCGGACGCCCCTGATCATCTCCGGCCCGACCGATGACAAGTCCGATCTCTATATATCGGTCAACGAGGTGGTTCAGCACATCACCGAAGAAGATTATGAAAAGGATGAAAAATCCCGCAATCTTTCTCTCACCGAAGACGGCACGGAGAAGGCGGAGCGCCTGCTCGAGGAGGCCGGTCTGCTGGTCGGTAGCAATCTCTATGATTTCGAGAATACCCAGGTGGTCCATCATCTGAACCAGGCACTGATGGCCAATGTCATGCGCAAGCGCGACACCGACTATATCGTCAAGGACGGCAAGGTCATTATCATCGACGAATTTACCGGCCGGATGATGGACGGGCGGCGCTGGTCGAACGGCCTGCACCAGGCGGTGGAAGCCAAGGAAGGTGTCCGGATCGAACCGGAAAACCAGACCATGGCCTCGATCACCTTCCAGAATTATTTCCGCATGTATCCCAAATTGTCCGGCATGACCGGCACCGCGGAGACCGAAGCGGCTGAATTTTTCGAAATCTACAAGATGAACGTCGTCACCATTCCGACCAACAAGCCGGTGCAGCGGATCGACGAGAATGACGAATTCTACAAGAATACGCTCGACAAATTCGCGGCCATCGCAAAAGCCGTCAAGGAACATAGCGACAAGGGGCAACCGGTTCTGGTCGGCACCGTTTCGATCGAAAAATCTGAACTGCTCTCGAACTTCCTGAACAAGGAAGGGGTGAAGCATAATGTGCTCAACGCCCGCTTCCATGAGCAGGAAGCGCATATTGTCGCGCAGGCCGGTTCTCCCGGCGCGGTGACGATCGCGACCAACATGGCCGGTCGCGGTACCGATATCCAGCTCGGCGGCAATATCGATTTCCGGATCGAGGAAGAACTTGCCGACATGGAAGAGGGGCCGGAACGCGACAAGGCCATCGCCAAGATCGAGGAAGAAGTGCGGGCGCTGCGCGAAGAAGTGCGGGAGGCGGGCGGCCTGTTCGTGCTTGGCACCGAGCGCCACGAAAGCCGGCGGATCGATAATCAGCTGCGCGGCCGTTCCGGTCGTCAGGGCGATCCGGGCCTCAGCCGTTTCTATCTCTGTCTAGAGGACGATCTGCTGCGCATCTTCGGCACCGAGACGATGTTTGCCAAGATGATGAACAAAAATCTCGAGGACGGCGAGGCAATCGGTGGCAAATGGCTGTCCAAAGCCATTGAAACCGCCCAGAAAAAGGTGGAGGCGCGCAACTATGAAGCGCGCAAGCAGGTTGTCGAATATGACGACGTGATGAACGACCAGCGCAAGGTGATCTACGAGCAGCGCTCGGAAATCATGGATGCCGACACGGTCGGCGACGTCGTCGAGGACATGCGCCATGAAACCGTCAACGCAATGGTAGCCGATGCCTGTCCGCCGGGAAGCTATCCCGAGCAGTGGGATATCGAAGGGCTGAAGACCCGCGTCCAGGACGTGCTCAACCTCACTCCCGATATCGACAGCTGGTTGCAGGAAGATGCGGTTGATCCCGAAATGATCGAGACCCGGATCGCCGAGCTGGCCGATGTCGATTTCGCAGAGAAAAAGGCCCAGGTTGACGCCGAGAAACCCGGAATGTGGGAAAATATCGAAAAATCGATCCTGCTCGAATTGCTCGACCATCACTGGAAGGAGCATCTCGCCACGCTCGACGCGCTGCGCCAGGTGGTTTTCCTGCGCGCCTATGCCCAGAAAAAACCGCTCGACGAATATAAGCAGGAAGCCTTTGGCCTGTTCGAGCGGATGCTGGAAATCATTCGCGAAGGCGTGACGAAGACTATCGCGATCAGCCAGTTCAACCAGCCGGAAGAGCTGGTTGTGCCGGAACTGCCGGAACTGCCGGATTTCCTGACCACGCATATTGATCCGCTGACCGGCGAAGATAACAGCAATGACATTGACGGCGGTACATTGGGAACGGTGTCATCGTCATTGCCGCCACGGCAATCCGGCCAGATGGACAATCCGCAAGATGCTTTCGATGGCAGCAAGATCAGCCGCAATGCGCCCTGCCCCTGTGGCTCGGGTCGTAAATACAAGCATTGCCACGGCAAATTCTGATCGGACCGGCAGGCAGCCGGTCGGGAACGGAGATGGAAATATCGCTTCTCGGCCTGGCCCTGCTGTTTGCGCTGACCGCTGCGCTTTACGCCAGCGTCGGATTTGGCGGCGGTTCGACCTATATTGCGCTGCTGGCGCTGGCATCGCTCGACTACCGGGCACTGCCGGTCCTTGCGCTGCTTTGCAATATCATTGTCGTCACCGGCGGCACCATCCGCTTCCAGTCGCGTGGCCTGATCGACTGGCCGAAAATCTGGCCGATTCTGTTGCTGTCTGTGCCGGCCGCCTGGCTCGGCGGCCGCATGGTGCTGGAACAGGAGAGCTTCCTGCTGCTGCTCGGCCTCTCGCTGGCGGCCGCGGGCCTGTTGCTGATCATCGAACCGTTCATCAAGCGGGCAGGGGATAGCGCCCCCGCGGGACAATGGACCGGCCACCGCCTGTTCGCCCCCGCCACCGGCACCGGCATCGGCTTCCTCTCCGGCATGGTCGGCATCGGCGGTGGCATCTTCCTCGCTCCGATCCTTTTGCTCACCCGCTGGTCCGACAGCCGCCGCATCGCCGCGACCGCGAGTGTGTTCATTCTCGTCAATTCCATCGCCGGCCTGGCCGGACAGTTGATGAAGTCGGGTTTCAGCAGCGGCGGCGAGGCGATCCTCGCCTATTGGCCGCTATTTCTCGGCGTGCTGCTCGGCGGGCAGGTCGGCAGCCTGTTGGCCAGCAAAGCGCTGCCCGAGATCTGGATCCGGCGGCTGACGGCGCTGCTGATCCTCTATGTGGCGGTGCGAATCTTGTGGGTTTGAGGGTGGGGAATCGGGGTTTGTTCCAACTGTCACGGTAATTCCGGTGAACGCGACCAATCGCCGCCATCTGTTCGCCAATTGGCAGGGCAGCATCACCGCGATCACCGACGCGACCGGTAATGTCGTCCAGGTCAACGCCTATGACGCCCATGGCATCCCCAACGCCACCAACCTTGGCCGGTTCCAGTATACGCGAGCATGCGCCGTGTCCGGGGGACATGGTGGCACGCGCAGCCAGATCCTGGTCCCCGAGATCGGCATCTATCACTACAAGGCGCGGGCTTATTCGCCCTATCTGGGAAGGTTCCTGCAGACCGATCCTATTGGGTATGAGGACCAGTACAATCTCTATGCTTATGTCGGGAATGATCCGATGAACGCCAGGGATCCGACGGGAATGGATACCGCTTGTGGTCCGACCGGAGAAAATTGCAGCGACCCGGGATATGGTGAAATTGTGGTTATCGGCCCGAAGTTAACAGGCAATTCTCAAACTGATGTTGGAATATTGATGTTAAGAAATTACACAAGGTATGACGTTGGGGAAGATGAGTTGCCGCAAAGTGATGAACCCTCGACCGTCGAAAACCTGTGGGAATGCACAAAGGAACAATACGGCTTTGGAGAGGGAGACGATCTTGGTGATGCCGCAGCGGGCACAGGGCGAGGAGCCTCTGAAGTGCTGGTTGCGCCAGTCCCGAAAGAGGCCGCGGGTTTTTATCGGCACCCAGGAAGCTCGCGTGTAACGAATGTTTTGAATGCGCTTAGTGTTAAGACCCGAGTCGGGGCGCGCGCGTTCTTCACTGGACGAGCCGCGCGTGTATCGAGTGCCCTATTCCGAAGCGCTCGGATTGCGATGGTTCTGGGCCGAGCCAATGTCGTGACCGGCGCTCTTTTTGCACTCTATGATGGCGGCAGCATCGCGTATTGCACCTATAAAAAAGGAGGCAATTAGATGGTGTCGCTTCGCGAGATTGAAGACCTCATCACCACAGAGGTGTCCAAGTGTAAGGGAACAAGCCCGGGTGATATTCGCCGGGACGTGCCCCTCGTTGAAGAGATTCGACTGCACGGCGACGACTTCATGGCACTCGCCGATTTCCTGCACCGCACTTACAAAGTACGACCGGCGAGAAATTCTTACGTCGCAAACATGACGATCCAACAATGGGCGCAGGTCATCTGGGATGAGAGATCTCGTCAGTCAGTTCAGGATTAGTCACCGGATCACGACCCGAAAATGGGTAACTGACCGGCACACCATACGCGAAGCTTCGCAGGTGCAAGGTGCTGATGTTATTGGGGAAAGCCGTGATTTTGGGGTGTGGAATTACGGTGACAGTTTACTAAATGCACTCATCCGGTGTGAACTGTCCGTTATTGCCAACCTCACCCCATTTACCATCGCCAAGCATGTTTATAACTTGCGAATTACCGTGACAGTGCACTTTTAGGAGCGGTTTAGGTGCCACCGTAATTCAGACAGGCCGGACCCTGAAAGCGCAGAAGCGCGGGCCGAAGAAAATTCAGATTAGAAATGTTTAGGTGCATTTAGTAAACTGTCACCGTAATTGTTTGATGATGAAGCTTGCAGCTGCCTCGATCACCGTTCTTGTCGCGAGTATGGCTTTATTCGATCTCTCCATAGTTCGATGGGTGATGATCGTGCCATTTGTGGTAAATATCTATCTGATGCTCAGAGTGTTCCGACTGTGGAAGCATGCTGGCTATGGAGATATCTATCGCAGCGAGCAGTACAAAGCTGCGTTCATCCACCTGATTCTGTGGGTTCTCCTCAGCGCTGCGTATTTTATTTTCGTCGCTTGATCGCTTCAATGCCCTTCATTGACCGTCCCGGCTCAGTAACCGGATCGAGCCTGCGCAATGTTGGAATCTGGCGAGCACACCGTACGCAGCACGCCGCAGGTAGGAAGTGGAGCGAGATCAGCGTGTTATTTGCCATTTTGCGGGAGTGCATCGACCGATTTGCGGTCAAATCGCGATTTGGATTCGCAAATTGGATGCAAACAGTTGGTCGCTCCGGATTTATCATTCGTTCTGATTAACTTGCTTGCAGTTATCGCTATCTACGCTTTTGAAGTTTCTTTCTCTGTTGGGATCATCATACCGTTTTGTATGGTTGAAGGAGCTTTGGTCTATTGGTTGCTCGAAAAGAGAGCATCGGCGTTCGACGACTGAGGGCGAGCGCTCAATTGTATCTCGCTGTTATGCTCCGTTGAACGATCCGGCTCAGCTACCAATTACGGTGACAGTTTACCAAATGCACTAATCCTATGTCATTCCCGGTCTCCCGCATCGTGCAACCCAGCGGGCCATTGGCGCAGCCAGACTTTTTTCTGCGATCAGGACTATGTCTTACCAAGGCACAAAGGCAGAAGGTCTGGAATACAGAGCGCACCCACTTCGCGCCTTAGCGGCTTTGCCTGGTCCCTTACATTCGCGGTCACGACCGCTTCAGCAGCCGCGCTTGTCCGCGTCCGTGGCGGCGAGGGCGCATCCGCCTGTATGAGAATATAATCTCTTCTTTCCTACAGCATCCCCCTTTGGTTAAACTGGAGCCATGACCATGCCGTTTCATAGCCAGATGCGCGCTTGGGCGCTGTGCACCGCTGCGCGAACGCCCGACCGCTACGCCATCATTGCTGCCGCCGGAAAGCTGGTTCCGCTTCCCTGTGTGTGACCAGTGTGGCCTGGATGGTGTTTTCGTCGAAAAAATTTCTGTTTATCAGCACATTAACAGACTTTATTACGACCAACTATGTCGACCGTAAAAAGGCCTCCTTGGCCCGAACTTTGACGAACTTTGGGAATGTCAGGTCCGGTCAGGCGGAAGAAAATGTGCCAGAATGACGCAGTTAACATTTCATTGACGATTGGCGGATAGATTGAGCAAAATGTCTGAAAACTCCGGCTTTCATATCCAGACGGTATTGATATTGGCGATTTTCGCGCTGGTATTCGGGCTGATTCATTTCTTCAACAAGCGTCAGCCTTTTCCCGGATGGGTTGCGCTTGCCTATTCCGCGGCTCTGGGGGCCTATATCATCGACAGCACGCGACATGAATCCACGCATGTTGGCTTTATCTTCGCCTCGACCGGCCTGTTCTGGATGTTCAGTCTGGCCATTATCAAGGCCATTTATGTCCGCTGTAACGCGGCCTTTCCTTCGGTGCTTGTCGGCCTGATTCTGTCGTCCGCCATAACGGCCTTTGTCGTACTCACCTTTGTTGCTCCGGATATCTCCATCCGTTCGGTTCTGGTCAGCGTGGTGGCAGCTATCCTGCTGGCATTGGCGCTGCCACCTCTGTGGAAGGCGGGAGAGAAGGTGATCGACGGCGTGCTGTTCGGCGTCATCGCTACGGTGGCGCTCATCTTCGTCGCGCGTATTGTGGTCGTCTATTATCTGCACGGCCTGTCCCTGACCGAGCAAAGCTATTCGCAGTCGGAATATGCGTGGATATTCCATTTCACCAGTGGCATCTGCGCGCTCGCTTTGGCGGTCGTACTCCTATACGCGGCCGGGCTCGATATGGTCTGGCATTTCCACGGGCAGTCCAATCGCGATCCGTTAACCGGCCTGCTCAACCGGCGTGGACTGAAAGCGCTGTTTAACGCTTCCGCCGACCAGCACCCGAACGGAGATCTTACCCGAGCGGTCATTTTGTTCGATATCGATCATTTCAAGCGGGTGAATGACGAATATGGCCACGCGGCAGGGGACAAGGTGTTGCAAAGAGTGGCAAAGACGGCATCCGGCCTCTGCCAGGAACAAGCCGAGGTGGCCCGAACCGGAGGCGAGGAATTTGCGATCCTGACAGGATGGATTCCATTCGATTCGGCGCAGCAGCTGGCGCAGCATATCTGTGATTCGTTACGCTTCGTTGCCCATCCCGAACTGGCTGCGGATCACAAGGTTACCGCGAGTTTCGGTCTCGTCGCGCTGGCTAACGGCGATAGCCTGAACGATGCAATGGATCGGGCCGACCAGGCGCTCTATCAGGCCAAGCGGAACGGCCGCAACCAGGTCGCCCTGGCGCAGGCCGCTTGATTCTCGATTACGGCAGTGCGCATGCGGCGGCTTTCCTGCATTCCTGCGGCGATATCAGGCGGATAGGGCGCCGCTTCCATCACAGGGTCTGGCGCCGCTCGGCAGGGTGTCGAGCCAAACGCAGGACCGGGCGGCGGTCGCTAAGCGAAATGGAAAAGAAGAAAAATGGCTCCCCGAGTTGGATTCGAACCAACGGCCATTCGATTAACAGTCGAATGCTCTACCACTGAGCTATCGGGGAACACGCTCGATTCTGGACCGAGCCTTTCATGGTGAAGCGCGCCTATAACAATGTCATTTGCGTCCCGCAAGCCATCAAACGACAAATTGTTCCATGGCGATGCGATCGTCGAGGGCATGCTCCGGATCGAACAGCATGGTCAGAGACTGGCTCCGGTCGATCGCCACCTTGACGCAGCTGACATCGCGGACTTCCTGCTGGTCGCCAACCGCGCTGACCGGCCGTTTTTCGGGGTTCAGGACCCGGATGGTAATCTCCATCTTGTCGGGCAGGATTGCGCCTTTCCAGCGCCTTGGCCGGAACGGGCTGATCGGCGTCAGGGCAAGGAGATTGCAGGTCAGAGGAAGAATTGGGCCGTTTGCGGAGAGATTATAAGCCGTGGAACCGGCGGGTGTAGCGATCAGCACGCCATCGCACACCAGTTCGTCCATCATGATCCGGCCGTTGATCTCGATCTCGAGCTTCGCCGTCTGCCGGGTTTCGCGCAGCAGCGACACTTCGTTGATTGCGGGCAGGGTGAAGCTGGCGCCGGAAATGGTCTCCACATCCATTCTGAGCGGCTTGACCTTGAACGCCCGGGCCTTGTGCAGACGCTGTTCCAGGTCCTCCATATGCCAGTTGTTCATCAGAAAGCCGACCGTGCCCAGATTCATACCATAGACCGGCATGATCTTCCGTCGGTTGAGCATCTGGTGCAGGGTTTGCAGCATAAAGCCGTCACCGCCCAGAACCACGGCCTGACCGGCTTCTTCGACCGGAACCCAGTCAATCAGCGATTTGAGCTTCTCGGCCGCTTCCTGGGCCGGTTGCGTAGGTGACACGATCAGTGCCCATTTCTTGTCGTTCATCCGCCCGTGACGTTCATGTGACGCTCCAATATCTCTGCGGACCCCTCCAGCTGCGCATTGAAATCATGACGCTGCGGTTTGAGCTTTAAAGCCCGTTGGAGCAATTGGTCAACGGCTGCGATGCCATTCTCGCGAACCGCCGCACGCAGATCGACATGCGCGTTGTGGCCAAGGCACATGAATATCTTGCCGTCCGTCGTCAGCCGCAACCGGTTGCAGTCGTCGCAGAAATTGTTGCTGAGCGGGGTGATCAGGCCAAGACGCAGACCAAGCGGATCAACCGAAACATAGCGCGCGGGGCCGGCGCTGCGATGGGCAATCGGAAGAATCGTATAGCGGTCGCGCAAAGGCGCCAGAAACGCCTCGGCTGAGATGTGGGCGAGCTGCCGGTCTGCACCGACATCGCCCAATGGCATGCTCTCGATGATCGTCAGGTCATGTCCCTGTTCAGCGCAATATTCGACCATCGGAAGAAGATCGGCTTCGTTGAAATCGCGAACCGCAACCATGTTGATCTTGACCCGGATGCCCGCGTCGCTGGCGGCCTTTATTCCGTCCAGCACAACATGCACATCGGCACCGCGGGTGATCTCGGAAAAGCGTCCGGCATCGAGCGTATCCATACTGACATTGATTCGCCGCACGCCGTGGCTTGCGAGATGGTCGGCATATTCGGTTAGCAGCGATCCGTTGGTTGTCAGGGTGAGTTCTTCCAGTTCGCCGGAAGCGACCTTTCTGCCGAGCCGCTGAATGACGTCTTTCATGTCCCGCCGAACCAGTGGCTCGCCGCCGGTAAGCCGGATCTTGCGGATGCCGTGTCCGATGAAGCGCTCGGCAATAAGGGTAATCTCTTCCAGAGTCAGCAGCTCGGACTTCGGCATGAAGGTCATCTTCTCCGACATGCAATATTGGCAGCGGAAATTGCACCGGTCGGTGACCGATATACGGAGATAATCAATTTTGCGTCCGAAACCGTCTTGCATTGGGCGCCTCATGTTGATTCAATGCTATAGGGCTAGCGCTTTCCCGATAGGCAGGCAACGGCCTATAAAGGTTTTGCTGCTACGGAAAAAGATAGTCCATCGCTCGCAAAAGGTCGTTCAAGTCACCGCGCCAAAGGAGTTGCAAGGTCAAAATATCATCCATCCCGACTGTGCGCCCGACCGAGTTCAGAAACCTGTTTTTGCTTTCTGTGCACGAACGCGATCCGCTGGCCGCTGAAATCGCGGCATTGGGATGGCGGGTCCATTCTGCCCGCAGGCTGGATAATCTGGGAGCCCGGTTTTTCTCGGCCGGTGCAATGATTGCGGTGATCGATGTCCGTCAAGCCGAGCCGGAAGGCTTGAAGGCTATTGCCGAGCTTTCCCGCACGGCAACCGAGAGCGGGATTGCGATACTGGCGCTGGCGGACAGCAGTCAAAGCGCGGAAATTATCAGGCAATGCTACGATGCCGGTGCAACCCATTATCTGGATTTTGCCGATGCCGGCGCGAATCTCGAACAGTCGATCAACTATGCGTATCGCTATGTTGAAAACTTCCGAGGCGGAGCTGAGCGCGCTAGTCACGAACAGTCCTTGATGACGTTTGCGGATTTGCAGTGGTCGATGACCGTCGGGCCCACCAGGGAATATTGGATAAGCGACAGTCTGCTCGCCGCAGCCGGAGACATTGATTTCGAGCGCTATCCTGTGACTGGAGTCTATCGCTCGCTGTCGCAGGAAGAGCGGTCCCGCGCGCGCGGGGCCCTGGGGCGACTGCGAGACGGAGCAAGGCAGGCGGCGGTGCCGCACCGGTTTAACGGCCGATCTGTCATCCATCATTTGCACGAGGCCGATGGTGTGATTTCCGGTAGAATCGAATATCTGGCAAATAATGGCGAGGTTGAGGACTGGACCGGGCGGGATCTGCTTTCGGGGCTACGCAATACAACATCGGCCCGCAGCTGGATCAAACGGCAGCTGGAAGATGGCAACCAATTGACGCTGGTGGCGATCGGTATCAAGAATTTCCGCATGATCAACGCGGCTTTTGGACGCAATGCCGGGGACCAGCTGCTCCGGATTGTGGGCCATAAGCTGATGGATCAAACCCATCGTGAATATGCGGGAGCACAACTGGTAGCGCGTCTCGCCGGCCAGAATTTCCTGATCGCACTCGCCAATTTCCAGACCGGCAAGATTTCCGAATTTGTCAATGATCTGATCAGCAATATTTTTGACGATCTGCAGCTGGAGGGAAGGCCGATCAATCCCGTTGTTCGGGCAGGGGTTGCGATTGGTGATGGCGATTCCAGTGAGAAAACATTGATCAGAAAAGCCGTGCTGGCGCTTGCCGAAGCAACCGCTGCAGACGCTCTTCCGATCAATTTCTCCACCATGTCGGAAGCCGATGTCCATCTGGAGGAGGAGCTGGAAAACCAGTTACCCGGAGCGATGAGCAGGGGGGAGATCGTCATTGTCTTTCAGCCGCAAATAAAGGTTGCTACCGGAGAACTGGTCGGGGCTGAGGCATTGGCGCGATGGGAACATCCCGAATATGGGTTGCTGGGAGCCTCCACCTTGTTTGCCGTGGCCGAGCGGGCTGGACTGATGGATTCGCTGTCGTCCCAGATCCATAGGCAAGCCTTGACACTGGCTGCCAGTTGGCCGGAAAGTATCGGTTTCTTGCGGCTTTCACTGAATGTCACCGCGGGTGATCTGGCGGCAAAAACTTTTGTAGACGATATGCTGGAAGAGATCGCTGCAGCCGGCTTCGAACCGGGCCAGCTGACTCTCGAAATCACTGAATCAGAACTGATAGGCAATTTGTCGGCTTCGGCGGATAAATTGCATCAATTGCGCGCGGCTGGCATTTGCATTGCGATCGATGATTTCGGCACCGGATACAGCAGCCTGTCCTATCTCAAGGAGCTACCGGTGGACTATCTGAAGATCGACAGCGGCCTGACCGGAGATATCTCAGGCTCTCCCAAGGATCAGGTTGTCGTGCGCTCGATAATCGACATGGCGCATAGCCTTGATCTCAGTGTGATTGCCGAAGGAATTGAAACCGAATCACAGCTGGATATTCTGGCTGAACAAGGTTGCGAGTTTTTTCAGGGTTTCCTGCGATCCGGTGCGTTGTCGCCGGACGAGTTCGAAGCCTTCGCCTTGCGCAGCAACTAGGCCGATACCCGTTGCGCCAGTTTTGACAGTCCGGTGGTAAGCTGCGTGAGGCCATGCAGGCGGGATTTGGGATCGCGCCATTTGCGTTCGATGAACAATTTGTTGTCTGGCCGGATCTTGGCGGTCCCCTTCAGCCGCTCGACATAATCAAGCAGACCTGGAACATTCGGGAAACTGTCATTGTGGAACGTGACCAAAGCCCCGCGCGGACCCATTTCGATCTTGGAAATCCGCGCTTTCACGCAATTCATCTTGATATGCATGAGCTTGAGGAGATTGTCGGTCTGGATCGGCAGGTCGCCGAAACGGTCGATCATTTCCGCGGCAAAAGATTCGATTTCCTGCAGGGATTTCAGTCCGTTCATACGGCGATACAGTCCCATCCGTAGCGATAGATCCGGGACATAGGCCTCCGGGATCAGGATCGGCGCGTCTACGGTGATCTGTGGCGAGAAGCTGTCGGTCGCTGCTTGCAGGCCGGATCCTTTGGCTTTGGCTTCCAGAATAGCATCTTCGAGCATCGACTGGTAAAGTTCGAAGCCAACTTCCTTGATATGCCCGGATTGCTCGTCGCCCAGCAGATTGCCGGCACCGCGAATATCCAGATCGTGGCTGGCGAGTTCGAAACCGGCGCCAAGACTGTCGAGATCACCGAGGATTTTGAGTCTTTTCTCGGCCTTTTCGGTAATAATCCGGTCTTTCGGCGTGACCATATAGGCATAAGCGCGCGTTTTAGAACGCCCGACCCGGCCCCGTAGCTGGTAAAGCTGGGCTAGACCGAAACGATCGGCGCGGTGAATGATCAGCGTGTTCGCGCTGGGAATATCCAGCCCGCTCTCCACGATCGTGGTTGAGAGCAGCACGTCATAATTGCGGTCGTAAAAAGCAGACATCCGCTCTTCCACGGTTGCTGGCGGCATCTGCCCATGTGCCACGACATAGGTCAGTTCGGGGGCATGTTCCTTGAAGAAATCCTCGATATCGGCAAGGTCGGCGATGCGAGGAACAACCACGAATGACTGGCCGCCACGATAATGTTCCCGCAGCAGCGCTTCGCGCAGCGGAACAGGGTCCCATGGCATGACATAAGTGCGCACGGCCAGCCGGTCGACGGGCGGAGTCTGGATAACCGACAGTTCGCGCATGCCGGTCATCGCCATTTGTAATGTCCGCGGAATCGGCGTGGCGGTTAGGGTCAGGACGTGCACATCCGCCTTCATTGCTTTGAGCCGTTCCTTGTGGG
The DNA here is from genome assembly GCF_902506555.1 of Sphingorhabdus sp. 109. Lineage (GTDB taxonomy): Bacteria > Pseudomonadota > Alphaproteobacteria > Sphingomonadales > Sphingomonadaceae > Parasphingorhabdus. Next base: position 684,348 of record NZ_LR732707.1, read on the forward strand.
TCACGCCGAACCGTTGTTCTTCATCGATGATGATCAGGCCGAGCCGCTCGAACCCGATTGATTTGGCGAGCAGGGCGTGGGTGCCGATGACGATGTCAACGTCGCCGCTTGCCAGACCCTCCTTGGTCTTTTTGGCTTCTGCTGGAGAAACCAGACGAGACAATCGACCAATTTTGATCGGGAAGGGCCGGAAACGTTCTTCGAAATTGTTAAAATGCTGACGCGCGAGCAAAGTTGTCGGGGCAATGATTGCGACCTGCATGCCCGCCATGGCAGCGGCAAAGGCCGCCCGCATTGCCACTTCGGTTTTGCCAAAGCCGACATCACCACAGACCAGACGGTCCATCGCCTTGCCGGACGCCATGTCGCCGAGGACTTCCTCGATTGCCTGCTGCTGATCATCGGTTTCCTGATAGGGGAACCGGTCGACGAAGCCGGCCATTTCACTGGCTTCCACACGGGCCGGTGTCGCCGGTTGCAAGGCACGGGCCGCAGCGGTTTTCAGGAGTTCATGGGCAATCGCGCGGATACGTTCCTTGAGCTTCGACTTGCGCCGCTGCCAGCCTTCGCCGCCAAGCTTGTCCAGCACCACGCTGTCGCCACCTTCGCCATAGCGGCTGAGAACATCGATGTTCTCGACGGGGACATACAGCTTGTCGCCGCCGGCATATTTGAGGTGGACGCAATCATGCGGGCTGTCGCCGACCGGGATCGAGACAATGCCTTCATATAGTCCGATGCCATGTTCGAGATGGACCACCAGATCGCCCAGGCTGAGCGCGGACAATTCTTCGATGAAGGCATCGCTGCTTTTGCGCCGTTTGGATTTGCGAACCAGCCGGTCACCGAAAATATCCTGTTCGGTGAGCAAAGATAGGCTTTCTGACCGGAAGCCGGAAGACAAGGGCAATATCGTCAGCGCTATGGCGGGGGCAGCCGAGAGACAGGCATTCCAATCATCGCAAAGAACGGCTCCCTTGACGTCATGGTCTTTAAGAAGGTCAAATATACGCGCGCGCGAACCCTTACTATAGCTCGCAACTATCGCAGTCGTTCCGGCTTTTGTCAGACTGTTGAGATGGCTGCCCAGTGCCTGATAGATATTCTCGTTGCGCGCCCGTTCGGGGGAAAAGTCGCGGGGAGAAGATACCGCCATCGACATCACCGTGTCCGATTCCGGTTCGTCAAATTCGCTCAGGGCGTGAATAGGAGCGTCAATTTCGCGGCTTCGCCATTCTTCCGGCGTCAGGTACAACATCTCGGGCGGCAGCGGGCGGTAGCTCGACAAATTAGCCCTGTCGGCTTCAACACGGTTCTTGTAATAATCTGCAATAGCGACAAATTGCGCTTCTGCGGCGGCAGTGACGGCGGTATCCCGCAGGATCAGACAATCGTCTCCGACATAATCAAAGATCGTCGCCAGCTTGTCTTCTAGCAGCGGCAGCCAGTGCTCCATGCCCGCCAGCCGGCGTCCGTCCGAGATCGATTGATAGAGTGCGTCGCTCGTCGCAACGGCCCCGAACAGATCGCGATAGCCGGTGCGGAAGCGGGTGATGCTTTCGGCATCCAGCAGAAACTCCGATACCGGCAGCAGTTCCAGACCACCGATATTGGCAACCGTCCGCTGATCGGCCGGATCGAACTGCCGCAAGGTCTCAATCTCGTCGCCAAACAGGTCGATGCGAATGGGCAGTTCCGCTCCGGGTGGAAACAAGTCGATCAAGCCTCCGCGGGCGGCAAATTCACCGCTGTAGGCGACTGTATCAACCCGGACAAAGCCGTTGGCGTAGAGAAAGGAGATTAGCTTTTCCTGCTCGACCACGGTACCGGGCGCGAGGCGGGTGACCAGTTCCTGGGTTCGTGATGGTGCCAGCACGCGCTGGGTTACCGCGTTGACCGTGGTGATTACCAATTGTGATCCCGTGGAGGGCAGCGCCAGCCTTGCCAGAGCAGCCAGCCGGTCCGAGGTGATATGAAGCGCCGGAGAAGCCCGGTCATAGGGCAGACAGTCCCAAGCCGGAAATTCGATAATGTCCAGTTCGGGGGCAAAGAAACGGGCGGCTTCGACAATTGCGCTCATCGCCGCGTCGTCGGTGGCGATGAACATCGTCCGCCTGTTCGATGCGGTTGCAATTTCCGACAGGAACAGCGGGCGGTAGCCAGCTGGCACACCGGCGACGGTCATGCTCCTGGTTGAACTTGATAATCTATCTAAATGAGACACTTGCGATCGCTTTTGGGCTCAGAATTGGAAGGTTATTTTGTGGCATCAATAAAGTCGAGCTTCCGCATATTATCCATTTGCGGGCCTTGGAAAGCCTGAGGCACGGGAAGGGTGCCGATCGCCCAGGCCATGACATCCACATCGTCTTCCACGAGCAGCCGTTCGAACCATTCGATCTCCTCGCCGGACCAGTCCGGACTATAGCGATCAAAGAAGCCGCCGATCAAGAAATCGGCTTCACGCGTTCCGCGATGCCAGGCGCGAAATTGTAGCCGTTTGAGCCTTGTCTCGCGATCCATATTTACTGCTCCAACTTGGCTGGCTTATTGAGCCAGCGGGGGTATAAAGGCGGATAGACATGCGGCCCGAGATACTCAATCCATTATTTGGCGAAACCCAGTCGCTCAAGGGCATCGGCAAGGCTTTGGCCAAGCCGCTCGAGAAGTTGCGACTGACCCGTATCAAGGATCTGCTCTATCATCAGCCGAGCTACTGGATGCGTCGAAAGCGAGTTGATGAACTTGACGAAGTCGATGTTGGCGAGACGATCATTATCCAGATTACCCCGGTCGACTATCGCACCGGCGGACCGCGCAGCCCGCTGCGGGTTCACGCAACGGACGAGGCAGGCAATTATATCAGCTTGACGTTTTTCGGACGCAATCCGGCATGGCCGAAGAAGCTGCTGCCGCTGGGTAAACCTAAGATAATCTCGGGCAAGCTCGAACGCTATGGCGACGAACTTCAGATGGTGCATCCCGACCAGATCCTTGAACCCGAGCAGGGCGACAATATTGCGGTACTAGAGCCGATTTATCCGTTGGCCGACGGGCTCGGAAATGGACGAATGAAGCAGCTGGTCGAGCAGGCGCTAGCGCTAGCTCCGGACCTGCCGGAATGGATAGAACCGAGCCAGCTGGCGGCCAAAAGCTGGAAGAATTGGAAGCATGAAATTCAATCTGTCCATCGAACGGAAAACGAGGGGAACAGCGACCGTCTTGCCTATGACGAGATATTTGCCAACCAGCTGGCTTTCATGCTGGTGCGTGCGGACAACCGGGCCAAGAAAGGCATCCCCGTTCAGGGAGACGGCAGGCTGCGTAAGCAGCTGAAGCTGCCTTTTGATCTGACCAACTCCCAGCAACGCTGCATCGCAGAGATTGAAGGCGATCTCGGTCAAAGCGCTCCGATGCTCCGGCTGCTGCAGGGCGATGTCGGTTCCGGCAAGACGCTGGTCGCGCTGATGGCATTATTGTCGGCGGTGGAAGCCGGATATCAGGGCGCATTTCTGGCCCCGACAGAAATATTGGCGCGGCAACATTTCGAGAGCCTGCAGAAACTGTTGACCGGCCTACCGGTCAATATCGCAATTCTGACCGGTCGCGACAAGGGCAAGGCACGCGAAGCAACACTGATGGGTCTGATGGACGGGTCCATCCACATATTGATCGGTACCCACGCGATATTCCAGGAGCATGTGAAATATAAAAATCTTGCTGTCGCGGTCATTGATGAACAGCATAAATTCGGTGTTTCCCAGCGCCTTTTGCTGACCCAGAAAGCGGACCGCACACCGCATCTGCTGGCGATGACCGCCACGCCCATTCCGCGCACGCTGACCCTCAGCCAATTTGGCGAAATGGATGTGTCGCGGATCGATGAACTGCCCCCGGGGCGGCAGACTATTGATACCAGGGTGATTTCTGTCGGGCGTTTGCCCGATGTGGTTGACGGGCTGGCGCGCCATATCGGCTCAGGCGGTCAGGCCTATTGGGTCTGCCCGCTGATCGACGAAAGCGAGAAAAGCGATCTGGCTGCGGCGGAGGAACGCGCTGCCACTCTGAAGGCGCGCTTTGGTGATCAGGTCGGTCTTGTTCACGGCCGGATGAAAGGCCCCGAAAAAGATCGGGAGATGGAACGCTTCCTGCGGAACGAGATCAAGGTGCTGGTCGCTACCACCGTGATCGAAGTTGGCGTTGATGTACCCAATGCCAGTCTGATGATCATTGAAGCGGCCGATCGTTTCGGGCTCGCGCAATTGCACCAGCTTCGCGGTCGCGTCGGCCGGGGTAGTGTCAAATCGAATTGCCTGCTGATTCGCGGCGATACGCTCAGCGAAACGGCACGCGCGCGACTCAGCCTGATGCGGGAAACCAATGATGGGTTCCGGATCGCAGAGGAAGATCTCCGATTGCGCGGGGCAGGTGAGCTGCTCGGGACCCGGCAATCCGGAGACGCCGGCTTTCGCGTGGCAACGCCGACACAGGTCAGCGAGTTTATCGGAGCGGCCACCGATGATGCCCGGCTGTTGCTTGACCGGGACGGAGGACTGGCCAGCGAAAGAGGGCAGGCGGCGCGCATTGCCCTTTATCTGTTCGAACGAGACTGGGGCGTCGGTCTGTTGCGCAGTGGATAGAGCCTATTGGCCGTTGATCTTGTCGAGCATTGCGTAGAAATCCGGCTCCCGGATGACTCGTTCGAATTTGAAGCCATGGCGGCCCTGATGAGACCAGACCAGATAGGCTTCGATTCGACCGGCGACCGGCAGGCGAACGGTGACCCGGTCGCCCTTTTCCATGTCTATCGGGTCGGCCAGCATCATGCCGTTTGCAGAAATATTGGCGATCCGGACCTGGATTTCACTATCAGGCTGCACTTCGCAGACGGTCTCGAAGTCGACCGAAAAACGTGTGGCGCGACGCATATCTGTGGCTGTTTGAGGTGTTAGACCGTTCATTCGCAGCGAGCTCCATAGATGGTTCATCGCAACCATAACGGTCGATCAAAAATAATTGGTAAATGACCTCGTCGGTGGGCCAAGATTCTCGCGCGGTCAGGCGCTGCGAAGCAAACCGTGTTTTTTCCTGCCGGCGGAAATCTTCCTGTCGCCGTCGGCCAGATCAACCATTGCCCCCGCGTCCCGCACGGGATCATCATCAATTCGCGCGCCACCACCGGCCACCAGACGTTTGGCTTCGCCCTTGGAGGCGCAGAAGCCGATTCCGACAAGCGCGTCCAGAATGGAAATCTCTCTGTCCGCTACCTCGAAAACAGGCAAATCGTTGCCGGCAGTGCCTTGCTCGAATGTCTGCTGCGCGGTCTTGGCGGCATCCGCTGCCGCGCTGTCACCGTGCGCCATCGCGGTGGCGGCATCAGCCAATAATTTCTTGGCTTCGTTGATTTCAGACCCTTCAAGCGATTCCAGTCGTGCAATTTCTTCCAGATCAATGTCGGTGAACAATCGCATGAACTTGCCGACATCGCGATCATCGGTGTTGCGCCAGAATTGCCAGTAATCATAGGGCGACAGCCGCTCGGCATTCAGCCAGATCGCGCCGTCCACGGATTTGCCCATCTTGGATCCGTCCGCTTTCGTAATCAGGGGCGTGGTGACTCCGAACAGTTCGGCTCCTTCGATCCGGCGACCGAGTTCGACGCCGTTTACAATATTGCCCCATTGATCGGAACCACCGAGCTGCAATTTACATCCATATTGCCGCGATAACTCGACAAAGTCATAGGCCTGCAGGATCATATAGTTGAATTCCAGAAACGTAAGCGGCTGTTCGCGCTCGAGTCTGAGTTTGACAGAGTCAAAGGTCAACATGCGATTGATCGTGAAATGACGGCCGATGTCCCGGAGGAACGGGATATATTCGAGTTGGCCAAGCCAATCGTCATTATTGACCATGATCGCATCGGTCGGACCGTCACCAAACGTCAGAAAATTTTCAAAACAGCCGCGAATTTTGGCGAAATTCGACGCGATACCTTCATCGTCGAGTATCTTTCGCATTTCGTCCTTGCCTGACGGATCGCCGATTTTTGTGGTCGCGCCTCCCATCAACACAATCGGTTTGTGTCCGGCCTGCTGCAGCCGACGGAGCATCATGATCTGGACCAGATTGCCGACGTGCAGGGAATCGGCGGTAACATCAAATCCGATATAGCCGGGAATGATGCTCTTCGAAGCAAGCGAGTCCAATGCTTCGGCATCGGTTAACTGGTGGATATAGCCGCGATCATTCAGTAGACGCAGGAGATCGGATTGATAATGGGTCATGGATTGGTCCGTTACATGGGGACAACGAAAGTCGCAATATGCGTTTGAACTTGCAAAGCCATCCCGCGACGCCGGTTTCGGCAATAGAGGGAATAGCAGTCCAATGGTCGATGGCAAAGACCGGTACGATATGGTTGCGATATCATGTCTCCGGAGAGGCCGGGAAAATAAAACTGCCGGATGATCTGGAGCAATATGCACGGGCGGACAATTTATGGGAAACCACCTGTTTCGAACTTTTCCTCGGCGAGCCGGCGGCCGAGCAATATTGCGAATTCAATTTTTCTCCGTCGGGCAACTGGGCGGCTTATGGGTTCGACCGCTATCGGGCCGGGATGAAGCCGCTCATCCTGTCAAAAACGCCCGAGATTCATATCGATTTCAGCGACACGCATATAGCGCTCGAAGCCACGGTGGCATTGCCGGACCCATGGGTAGCACCCGTACTCGACGCCGGTCTGTCGGCTGTGATCGAAACGCAGGATGGAGAGAAATCCCTCTGGGCTTTGGCGCATCCCGGCGCTAGGCCGGATTTCCACCACCGGGATGGTTTTACGCTCAAAATGGAGGCAGCGGAAGGTTGATGAAATTCGGAATAGACAGGCTGATCGAAAACGCCGAACTGCGCCGGCCGCTGGCGGGCAAGCGGATCGCATTGCTGGCGCATCCGGCTTCGGTAACATGCGATCTGGTGCACAGTCTCGATGCCTTGTCCGCTCTGGACGATATCAACCTGACCGCCGCCTTTGGTCCCCAGCACGGTCTGCGCGGAGACAAGCAGGACAATATGATCGAGTCGCCCGATTACAACGATCCGATCCATAATATTCCGGTGTTCAGTCTCTATGGCGAAGTGCGCCGGCCGACGGCGGAGTCGATGGAGAGTTTTGACGCGATCCTGATCGATCTACAGGATCTCGGTTGCCGGATATACACGTTCATCACCACCCTGCGTTATATGCTGGAAGCCGCAGCAGAGCATGGCAAGACCGTGTGGGTGCTGGACCGGCCCAATCCTGCCGGAAGACCCGTCGAGGGCACGTTGCTGGAAGACGGATGGGAAAGTTTTGTCGGGGCAGGGCCGATGCCGATGCGGCACGGGCTGACCATGGGCGAAATGGGATGCTGGATGATCAGCCATTTCGATCTCGACGTCGACTATCGGGTTATCGAGATGCAGGGCTGGCAGCCCGAAGGCCCGGGATTCGGCTGGCCGGAAGATCGCATCTGGATCAATCCCAGTCCCAATGCACCGAATGTCAATATGGCGCGCGCCTATGCCGGGACGGTGATGCTGGAAGGCACGATGCTGTCCGAAGGGCGAGGCACGACACGTCCGCTGGAGCTTTTCGGTGCGCCGGATATCGATGCGCGCTCGGTGATGGCGGCAATGCGGGACATGGCGCCGCAATGGCTCGAGGGGTGCCTGTTGCGGGATATCTGGTTCGAACCGACCTTTCACAAGCATCAGGGCCTGCTGTGCAACGGCGTCCATATCCATGCCGAGGGACCGGCTTATGACCACTCCGCATTCCGGCCATGGCGACTGCAGGCTCTGGCATTGAAGGCAATCGGCAAACTTTACAGCGGCTATCAGCTGTGGCGGGATTTTCCCTACGAATATGAGAATGATAAATTGGCGTTCGATGTGATCAACGGCGGTCCGTCATTGCGGCAGTGGATCGAGGCTCCCTCGTCCATTGCAGCCGATCTGGATGCGATAGCGGACCCCGATGAAAATCAGTGGCACGAACGGTCAAAAGAGTTTTTTCTCTACTGACTATGCTGCACTGCAACATATGCTTGCAATCAGTCCGGAATCTGGTAATTGGCCGCCATGTTACCGAGTAAAGAGTTTTTCGAAGGCGTTGCGCTGAAAAAATGCGTCACTGCTACTTATAACAACACGGCCTTCAAGCTGGCGCCCCATATCCTCTACACCCGTCACGACGAGATGCATGTCGATGCGGTGCCGCTGGAAAAAGACGGTCAGCCGCCACGTGAGATCAAGCTGGCAACGTTCAAGCTTGCCGGGCTGAAGGATGTGCTCGTCGAAGATCAGCATTTCGAACGGTCCGATGTTTTCGAACCGCAGGCCGAAAAATACGACGGAACGACGCTGCTCGCAATCGAAGACTAGCGATCAGCCCTGTTTCCGGGTCAATTCTTTCATCGCATCGCCCAGACCGTCCACCGTCAGCGGATACATCCGGTCATTCATCAGTTCGCGAATGATCTTGACGCTTTGGGAATAGCCCCACTGCTTTTCCGGTACCGGATTGAGCCAGGCCGCGGCAGGATAGGTGTTGGTCAGCCGGTTCATCCAGGTCACCCCGGCTTCTTCATTAAAATGTTCGACCGATCCGCCCGGATGGGTGATTTCATAGGGGCTCATCGATGCATCGCCGACGAAGATCAGCTTATAGTCATGGCCATATTTGTGCAGCACATCCCAGGTGTTGGTGCGCTCGGAAAAGCGGCGGCGATTGTCTTTCCACAGGCCTTCATAGGGGCAGTTGTGGAAATAGAAAAATTCGAGATTTTTGAACTCGCTGGTCGCCGCGCTGAACAGCTCCTCACAAAGCTTGATGAACGGATCCATCGACCCGCCGACGTCGAGAAACAATAGCAGCTTCACTGCATTGTGCCGTTCCGGGCGCATGTGGATGTCGAGCCAGCCCTGTTTGGCCGTACCATTGATTGTCCGGTCGATGTCGAGCTCGTCGGCAGCCCCTTCGCGGGCAAATTTGCGCAACCGGCGGAGCGCGACCTTGATATTGCGCGTGCCCAGCAGCTTGGTATTGTCAAGATTCTGGAACTCGCGCTTGTCCCAGACCTTGATCGCTTTCTTCTGACCGCCTTCGCCGCCGATCCGCACGCCTTCGGGATTATAGCCCGAATTGCCGTAGGGCGATGTGCCACCAGTGCCTATCCACTTGCTCCCGCCTTCGTGGCGTTTCTGCTGTTCCTCGAGCCGCTCTTTCAGCGTCTCCATGATTTCTTCCCAGCTGCCGAGCGACTTGATCTTCTCCATCTCTTCTTCAGACAGATATTTCTCGGCAACCGCTTTCAGCCAGTCGAGCGGAATATCTTCTTCCTGGGTGCCGTAGGAAGTTTCGATGCCCTTGAAGACTTTTGAAAACACTTGGTCAAAACGGTCGAGCAAGCCCTCGTCTTTCACGAAGGTTGCGCGCGACAGATAATAGAATTCCTCTGGACTGCGCCGGATAACGTCTTTCTCAAGCGCTTCGAGCAGAACCAGATGTTCCTTGAGCGACGCCGAAATACCGGCGGCTCTTAGTTCGTCCATGAAGTTGAAGAACATCGTATCTGCCCTTGCTTAGCGTGCTTCGCGTTTCGCCATGAAAGCCAGGCGCTCGAACAGCATTACGTCCTGCTCGTTCTTGAGCAGCGCGCCGTGCAGAGGCGGGATCGCCTTGCTGCTGTCGGAGGATTGCAGCGCTTCGAGTGGCATGTCCTCGTTGAGGATCAGCTTCAGCCAGTCCAGCAGTTCGCTGGTGCTGGGCTTCTTCTTGAGGCCGGGAACGTCACGGACATCGTAGAAAATGTCCATTGCCTTCTTGACCAGAACACCCTGAATGTCAGGGAAATGGACATTGATGATGTCTTGCATCGTCTCCCGGTCCGGGAATTTGATATAATGGAAGAAACAGCGGCGCAGGAAGGCGTCCGGCAATTCCTTCTCGTTATTCGAGGTGATGATCACGATCGGCCGTTCCGTCGCCTTGACGGTTTCCTTAGTCTCGTAAACATGAAATTCCATGCGGTCGAGTTCCTGCAGCAGATCGTTCGGAAATTCGATGTCGGCCTTGTCGATCTCGTCGATCAACAGAACGGGGAGTTCGGGAGCGGTGAAGGCCTCCCACAGCTTGCCCTTGCGGATATAGTTGGAAATATCGTGTACACGCTCATCGCCCAGCTGACCGTCGCGAAGCCGCGCGACCGCGTCATATTCATAGAGGCCCTGATGGGCCTTGGTGGTGGATTTGACGTTCCACTCGATCAGCGGGGTCCCCATCGCCTTGGCGATTTCATAGGCCAGAACCGTCTTGCCGGTGCCCGGCTCGCCCTTGACGAGGAGGGGGCGCCGGAGGGTCATTGCGGCATTGACAGCAACCTTCAGATCATCGGTTGCAACATAGTCTTTGGTGCCGTCAAAACGCATGATATTCTATTCCTTGCCTTAATAGTCAAAGCAAAGGCGATAGGGAAAACTACCGTTCCAGGCAAGTTAATCATTTAGTTAATTTATTCGGGAATCCGCAGGGGGATTAGCGGGAAAGCCGCATATTCCGGCGCGCTTCCAGTAGTTGCCACAGTCCGCGATGCTGGTTGAGCAGCTGTTCGGCCCCGAAATTCAGTGCTCTTTCCAGGGCCGGTGTCGCGGCCAGATCTTCGCTGAGCGCGGCTGTCTGTTCCACATTCGGCAAAATGGAAGCGCGTGCTTCCACGCCGATGCGCAAGGCAATCTGTTCCAGAATATGTCTGATGCAATGCCAGTCCGCCACCAGGGCAATGGCCGCTCCGATTGCACAACCGGCGCGCTCCGACTGAGACAGCATATCCAGCGCCTTCCGCTGGCCCAGCACCGCGGCATTGCTCTGGTCATCAAGGCTCACACCCGAAATCGGGCCGGCGGCGACGGTCAATTTTGTCAGCAAGGCCCGTTCAGCAGCAAAGCCGTCGGTCGCCTGGATTAGCCATTCCCGCGCTGCATCATCGACCGTCTTGGTCGCCGCATGGTCGATGACACCGGGATGGCGTCCGTGCAAAACGCACAGGAAATGCACGATATCGGCAATATCAGCCCCCGACAGCTGGGATAGGTCTTCACCCATCAGCTGGACATAGGGAACGGCGTCGCTGCCATAAGTGTCGATCAGGCCAGCGAACCCTGGCTGTCTCACCAATTGTGCGTTTTGTCCTAGCATCGCGTTTCCGATATCCGAATGAAGTTACGAAAATGCCCGAAGCATTCTCAACATTCTTGGAATATACCAACGATACCTAAAGAGTAGGTTTACCGGCTGTTAGGGATTTACAAACCATAGCAGCCCGGTGCGACCATCCGGTTCTACTGGTCCAGGAAACTCCGCATTTTGCGACTGCGGCTCGGATGCTTCAGCTTGCGCAAGGCCTTGGCCTCGATCTGGCGGATACGTTCGCGGGTAACGCTGAACTGCTGGCCGACTTCCTCGAGCGTATGGTCCGTGTTCATGCCGATCCCGAAGCGCATGCGCAGCACGCGTTCTTCGCGCGGGGTCAGGCTTGCCAGCACGCGCGTTACCGTTTCCTTCAGATTGGCCTGAATTGCCGCATCGACCGGAATAATCGCATTCTTGTCCTCGATGAAATCTCCGAGATGCGAATCTTCTTCATCACCAATCGGCGTTTCGAGAGAGATCGGCTCCTTGGCGATTTTCATCACCTTGCGGACCTTTTCCAGCGGCATGGAAAGGCGCTCGGCCATTTCTTCCGGCGTCGGTTCGCGGCCCTGCTCGTGCAGAAACTGGCGGCTGGTGCGGACCAGCTTGTTGATCGTTTCGATCATGTGAACCGGAATACGGATGGTCCGCGCCTGATCGGCGATCGATCGCGTGATTGCCTGGCGAATCCACCATGTCGCATAGGTGCTGAACTTGTAACCACGGCGATATTCGAACTTGTCGACCGCTTTCATCAGGCCGATATTGCCTTCCTGAATGAGATCAAGGAACTGCAGGCCGCGGTTGGTATATTTCTTGGCGATCGAAATCACGAGGCGGAGATTCGCCTCGACCATTTCCTTCTTGGCGATACGCGCTTCGCGTTCGCCCTTCTGGACCATATTGACGATCCGCCGGAATTCGACCAGCGACGTGCCGGTCGCGTTGGCGATGTCGGAAATTTCCGTCCGGATACGGTCGACGGCATCGGCTTCCTTTTCGACAAAGGCCGCCCATTTCTTGTCGACTTTGGCCATGCTTGCCAACCAGTTGTCGTCAAGTTCGTTGCCGATATAGCTATCCAGAAACGCGCGCCGCGGTACCTTGTGACGTTCAGCCAGCCGCAGCATTTGTCCGCCCAGCGTCGTCAGGCGCCGGTTGAACGAGTAGAGCTGGTCGACCAGAAACTCGATTTTATTGGCATGAAACTGCACGCTTTCGACCAACGCGGTCAATTCCTCGCGCAAATCGTGATATTTCTTCTCCGAAGCGGCCGGAAAATCCTGACCGGCCGCTAGCGCTTCCAGCCTGGTCGTCTGCAATTTGGAGAATTTCTTGAACACCGACGTGATCAGCGCGAATTTTTCCAGCGCGTCGGGCTTCAGCGCTTCTTCCATCTGGGCGAGGGAGAGGGTATTGTCTTCCTCTTCTTCCTCGACCACACGCTTGGCACGGCGTTCGGTCAGCCCGGCTTCATCATCATCTTCGCCGTCGGCCGATTCCTCGTCTTCGACCTCGTCATCGTCCTTGAAGGACGGCCCGGCGGTTTTTTCGCTGATTTCACCATCATCGTCATCTTCCGCGTCTTCCAAGTTCTCCGGAACCGGATCCTTGGAAAGCATTGCGTCAAGGTCGAGAATTTCGCGCAGCTGCATTTCGCCGTCGTTCAGCGCGGTGGACCATTCAATAATCGCGTTGAACGTCGTCGGGCTTTCGCACAGGCCCCAGATCATGGTGTCGCGGCCGGCTTCGATCCGCTTGGCAATGGCAATTTCGCCCTCGCGGCTGAGCAGTTCGACTGCACCCATTTCGCGCAGATACATGCGGACGGGATCGTCGGTGCGGTCACCGGTCGCTTTTTTCGGAGCGGCGGCTGCGGATTTCTTGTCCTTGTCCTTGCCGTCGATCGACTCGACTTCGTCACCACCCATTTCCTCGGCGGCTTCCTCGTCATTCTCGACGATGCGGACGCCCATTTCGGAAATTGCGGACATCACGTCCTCAATCTGTTCATTCTGATCCTGGGGCAGGGCCTCGTTCAGCTCGTCAATCGTCAGATAGCCGCGCTTTTTCGCCTTGGTGATCAGCTTCTTGATCGCGCTGTCGTTGAGGTCGATCAACGGTTCGTCTTCGGCTTTGGTATTTTTCGCTTTGCTTGCCAATGGCTCAGGCCCCTAATTAAAAACTATATTGTGTCGTCGATCTGGGTCAGTTCGACCAACCGCTCGTGAAATAACTGCTTCGCTTTGCGAAGGCGCTGCTGCTCGGCATAACTTTCTTCCGTAAGATCATCCTGCACCCGCCGCGTCGCCTCTGCCAGGGCCGCTTCCAGTCCGGGGCGCGCGGTCACCACTTTAATCGCTTCTGCCAAATCCCGATGTGCCCGTTCGATCAATAGCGAAGGGGCATCGTCTGGCAGTTTGCGGTTGAAAGTGAAATTCAGCGCATCGGCCCGTAACAGCCCTTTTGCGACATTATAACAATCTGTCTTCTCCAATATGGTAAGAAGGCCCTGCATATCAAGCGTTTCTTTGCGCATGGCGACATTGATCAGTTCGCCGAGCAGGGACTGCATTGTCGAATCGGCCAGCCGGATCGCGCTGAGCTCCTCGAAATGGCTGGAAATCCGGCAGGGATGGCGGATCAGGCCACCCAATATGCCCTTGGCGATTTGCAGGTCATAGCCTTCGACCAGGAAGGATTTGGTATCGTCGGTCGGTTTGTAGGAAATGAACTTCGAGGCGAATTTGCGGTTTGCATTTTGTGGACGACGCGCTTCGTTACGGTTGTCCTTTCTGGCGAAGAATGTCTCCTGATAGCGATCGTCGAACGCTTGCCGATAATGCTGCGCGATATCCTGATTGGCGATAGCACGGACATGGTCGGACAGACGCTTTTTCAGGCCCGCCTTGGTTTCCGGCGTGTTCAGCGGTTCGGCATCAAACTCGACCCGCCAGATCTTGTCGTCGAGCGTCTGGGGGCGGGCGATCAGGGCGGCAAAGGCCTGTGCGCCTTCCGAGCGGATCAGGTCATCGGGATCCTGACCGGCCGGCAGGGAAATGAAGGTGAGGCTGTGCGAAGGGCGCAAGATGGGCAGGGCGCGCACGGCTGCGCGCATCGCCGCTTTTTGCCCGGCACGGTCTCCGTCAAAGCAGAGGATCGGCGCCTCGACCATCTTCCAGATGCGTTCGATCTGATGCTCGGTCAGCGCGGTGCCGAGCGGCGCAACCACGTCGTTAAACCCGGCCTGTGCCAGGGCTATGGCGTCCATATAACCTTCGACCACCAATATCCGTCCGGTCTGGCGCGAAGCGGGCGAGGCCTTGTCGAGATTGTAGAGCGTCCGGCCCTTGTCAAACAGAGGCGTGTCGGGGCTGTTGAGATATTTCGGCTCGCCGTCGCCCAATATCCGGCCTCCAAAGGCGATCACCCGGCCGCGAGGATCGCGGATCGGGATCATCAGACGGCCGCGAAACCGGTCATAAGGATCCTTGCCGTCGACCTTGATCAGCAGTCCGGCCTCGATCAGCCGGTCGAGGCCATGTTTCGACAGGGCATCCTTCAACTGTCCCCGCGAATCGGGAGAGAAGCCAAAACCGAATTCGCGGATCGTCTTTTCCGAAATGCCGCGGTTCTTCAGATAATCCCGCGCCGCCGCGCCTTCGGCGCTGTTGAACCGGTCGACAAACCAGTCCTGCGCTGCCGCCATGACGTCATGCAGCGTGGCCCGGACCTCCTGTCGCTGCGCCGCGCGGGGATCGGGGGCAGGGACTTCCATCTGCGCTTCGGCGGCAAGATCCTTGACCGCATCCATGAAGCCAAGGCCGCGCTGTTCGGTCATCCAGCTGATCGCATCGCCATGGGCCCCACAGCCGAAGCAATGGTAGAAGCCTTTCTCGTCGTTGATTGTGAAACTGGGAGTCTTCTCGTTATGGAACGGGCAGCAGGCCTTGTACTCCCGGCCGGCTTTCTGCACTTTCACGGTCCGCCCGATCAGCGTCGACAGCGTGACGCGGGATCGCAGTTCTTCGAGCCATTGCGGGGTGAGGGTCATAAATCCCCCTCCCGCCTGCGGGAGGGGTTAGGGGTGGGCATATCAGCGAGCACGCGCTCAATCCGCCCGACCACACCCTCAACATTGTTCAAAACATCATCATTTGTGAATCGAATGACCTTATACCCGTGCTTGACAAGAGCCCTTGTTCGCTTCGCATCATAGTCTTGCTGTGTCTCATGCGAATATCCATCGATTTCAATGATCAATCCCAGTTCGCGGCATAGGAAGTCTGCATAATAGGGCCCAACGGGCATCTGTCGGCTGAATTTTCGTCCACCAAGCTGCCGTTTCGACAAATATTTCCAAAGCTTTCGTTCAGCCGGTGTGGCTGCGTTGCGCAGGGACTTGGCGCGGTCGGTATTTCTTGGTTTGAAAACTACCACTGTTTTTCTTTTCAGTCCCACCCCTAACCCCTCCCGCAGGCGGGAGGGGGATTTTCAGCTTAGAGCCGCCTTCACCAGGGCGCTGGCCTGGCTCATGTCGATTTCCGTGCCGTGGCGCTTTTTCAGTTCGCCCATCACCCGGCCCATGTCCTTCATGCTGTCGGCGCCGAGTTCGGTCTTGATTCCGGCGATCAGGGCGGCGGTTTCTTCCTCGCTCAGTTGCGCGGGGAGAAATTCCTCGATCACGGCGAGTTCCTGCTTCTCGGCAGCGGCGAGTTCGGTGCGTCCGCCGCTTTCGAACATGGCGATCGATTCGCGGCGCTGTTTGGCCATTTTCTGCAGGACATCGGTGACCATGGCGTCATCGTCCGCTGCGGCATCCTTGGTGCGCAGCTCGATATCCTTGTCCTTGATCTTTGCCAATATGCTGCGGGTCGCGGCGGTGCGATCCTTGTCACCGGCCTTCATGGCGGCAATTTGCGCGGCTTTCACGGTCTCGCGAATCATGGCTTTCCTCATATTTTTGGAATAAGCTACCACCATAGCGGGAAGATAATATTTTTCATAGATTGTGACGCCAGAAATCTGGTTCTAGGTCCCGTGAAATTTTGCGCCTGTCACCGACCCGAAGGAACCGCCCATGACCCATGCCCATAATCCCGCCGCTCCCGAGGGTGCAACAGGGATATTGGTATTGGCCGATGGCACAATAATATGGGGACGCGGCTTTGGTGCGACCGGTTCTGCGGTTGGCGAAGTCTGCTTCAACACCGCGATGACCGGCTATCAGGAAGTGATGACCGACCCCAGCTATGCCGGGCAGATCGTCACCTTCACCTTTCCCCATATCGGCAATGTCGGCACCAACGAGGAGGATATCGAGGCGGACAATCCGCATGCGCTGGGTTGTATCGTCCGCGAGGATATTACCGCACCGTCCAATTTCCGCGACCAGAAGCCGTTTGACCAGTGGATGGCCGAACAGGGCCGGATCGGCATTTCCGGTGTCGATACAAGGGCTTTGACCCGGCGAATCAGGGAGGCCGGCGCACCCAATGCGGTGATCGCTCATGATCCCGAAGGCCAGTTCGATATCGACGATTTGCTCGGCAAGGCGCGGGCCTGGTCGGGGCTGGAAGGCCTGGATCTGGCCAAGGAAGTAACCGGGCACCAGACGCATTTGTGGGACAAGGGCGGAGCGTGGCGGCTCGGTCATGGCTATGCGCCATTGGAAGAATTGGAAGCATCTTCGACCCGTCCGCATGTTGTGGCGATTGATTATGGCGCAAAGCGCAATATCTTCAGAAACCTTGTTAAGGCTGGCGCAAAAGTCACTGTAGTTCCTGCTGAAACTTCCTACGAAGATGTCATGGCTTTGAAACCGGCGGGCGTGTTTCTGTCCAACGGCCCCGGCGATCCGGCGGCGACGGGCGTCTATGCGGTTCCGGTGATCCAGAAGCTGCTGGAAGCGGATGTACCCTTGTTCGGCATCTGCCTCGGCCACCAGATGCTCGCTCTCGCGGCGGGCGCCAAGACGGTCAAGATGCATCAGGGCCATCGCGGTGCCAATCACCCGGTGCAGCGGATCGGCGGCGGCTGGGCCGAGACCGAAGGGCTGGTCGAGATCACCAGCATGAACCACGGTTTTGCGGTGGACAGCGAGACGCTGCCCGACACTATTCACGAAACCCACAAGAGCCTGTTCGACGGCAGCAATTGCGGCATCGAAATCATCGGCAAGCGCGCCTTTGGCGTTCAATATCACCCCGAAGCCAGCCCAGGGCCGCAGGACAGTTTTTATCTGTTCGAGAAATTTGTCGGGGGGTTGGAGTGATGAGCGGACCAATCGACCCCGCCCATCTTGCCGAAGAATGGGCGATTGATGACGAAATCCTGCAGAATATGGCAGCGGGTGGCGATTTGTCGCATGTTGTGCGCGAGATTAACGTGCAATTTGTCGGCGCGGTTGCCGATCTCAACAAGCTGAAGAATGACGCGGCGAAATGGGGTTTTCGCTCGGCTCTGGTGTCCAACGAGGATGACGAGTGGGTGATCGAGCTGCAGATCGACCTCGACACCAAGCGCGACACGATCCGCGAACTGACCCGCAAATGCCTCGAGATCGAAAGCGAATATGATATCGACCATGACGGCTGGGGCTGCTTTGCCTGCAACGAAAATGGCGAGATTTCTGACGAGAATCCGGCGTGATGGGAAATGCCTTTAGGAATCTGGGGAAATACGGTGGCCCAGCAGATCATTGTTGGCAGAGTCAGTATCTTGGTTTCGAAGAAAATTGGAAAGTCGGAAGTGCTTTTTGATGTTGGCAAATGAAAATCAAAAAGCGGTATTGCTGAGGCTGCACGACCAACTGGATGAACTGAAAGCCGAACTGTCAGCTTCTGAAATTGCTGAAAGCTTTACGTCAAAGTTAGATCCCTTGGCCGTTGAAGATGCGCTTTCGTCGCTGGTCAATTCCGGTTTGGTATTAACTGTTCAAAATTCTCCCACTCACTATCGGGTTAGTCGAGCTGGAATCACTGAGGTTGAAAATACTCACTCGATTTCCACAACGACAAACCCAAGCACCGGTATCGTGCACCGGTCGTATTCCGAACGTCAGCACCCTTCAGGCTACCAGTCGAGCATCAACTGGCAGATGTGGGGTGTCATTTTGACTGCTGTTGCTATTTTTGTAACGATTTTAATCGCGGTGATATTTTAATGCCCAAAAGAACTGACATAAAATCCATCCTCATCATTGGCGCTGGCCCGATCATTATCGGTCAGGCCTGCGAGTTTGATTACTCCGGCACGCAGGCGTGCAAGGCGCTGAAGGAAGAGGGATACCGGATCATCCTGGTCAACTCCAACCCGGCGACGATCATGACCGATCCGGAAATGGCCGACGCGACCTATATCGAGCCGATTACGCCGGAGATCGTCGAGAAGATCATCGAAAAGGAACGGCCGGATGCGATCCTGCCCACGATGGGCGGGCAAACGGCGCTGAACACGGCGCTTTCGCTCAACAAGATGGGCGTGCTGGCAAAATATGGCGTCGAGATGATCGGCGCCGATGCCGAAGCCATCGACAAGGCCGAGGACCGCGAGAAGTTCAAGGACGCGATGGACAAGATCGGGCTGGAAAGCCCGCGCAGCGCCGTGGCGCATAGCGAAGAACAGGCGATGGAAATTCTCGAGGATATCGGTCTGCCGGCGATTATGCGGCCCAGCTTCACCATGGGCGGCACCGGTGGCGGCGTGGCCTATAACCGGGAGGAATTCGTCCATTATGTGCGGACTTCGCTGGAAGCCTCGCCGACCAACGAGGTGCTGATTGATGAATCGCTGATCGGCTGGAAAGAATATGAGATGGAGGTCGTTCGCGACCGCGCCGACAATTGCATCATCATCTGCTCGATCGAGAATGTCGATCCGATGGGCGTGCACACCGGCGACAGCATCACCGTGGCCCCGGCGCTGACCCTGACCGACAAGGAATATCAGATCATGCGCAACGCCAGCATCGCGGTGCTGCGTGAAATCGGCGTCGAAACGGGCGGTTCCAACGTCCAGTTCGCGGTCAATCCGAAGGACGGCCGGCTCGTGGTTATCGAGATGAACCCGCGCGTGTCGCGGTCCTCGGCGCTGGCGTCCAAGGCGACCGGCTTCCCGATTGCCAGCGTCGCCGCGAAACTGGCGGTCGGCTATACGCTCGACGAGATTGACAATGACATTACCGGCGCCACCCCCGCGTCCTTCGAGCCGACGATCGACTATATCGTCACCAAGATTCCGCGCTTTGCCTTTGAAAAGTTCAAGGGTGCGGAGCCATTGCTGTCCACCGCGATGAAGTCGGTCGGCGAAGTCATGGCGATCGGCCGGAATATCCACGAATCGATGCAGAAAGCGCTGCGCGGTCTGGAAACCGGACTTGACGGTTTCAACCGGGTGCAGGATCTGATCGGCGCGCCGCGGGAAGATATTGCTGCGGCCTTGGCGCTGGCGACACCGGACCGGATATTGGTTGCCGCCCAGGCGATGCGCGAAGGTTTTTCCAACCAGGAGATCCACGATATCGCCGGTTTCGATCCCTGGTTCCTGTCGCGGATCCGCGAAATCATCGATGCCGAGCAGGCGATCATGGACAATGGTCTGCCCAATGATGCGCAGGGCATGCGCAAGCTGAAATCCATGGGCTTTTCCGACGAGCGGCTGGCCAAGCTGGCGATCGATTCGGTTCATGTTGCCGGCGGCACCGGACGCGCCGTCGCCGAAGGCCACGGCCTGGTCCATGACGCGCTGGCCGCGATGGCGGGCGCGACCACCGAAGCCGAAGTCCGGGCCTTGCGGCACAAGCTGGGCGTCCGTCCGGTGTTCAAGCGGATCGATACCTGCGCGGCGGAATTCGAGGCAAAGACGCCCTATATGTATTCCTCATACGAAGCGCCGATTTTCGGGGAACCGGAATGCGAGGCGCAGCCGTCTGACCGCAAGAAAATCGTCATTCTCGGCGGCGGTCCGAACCGGATCGGGCAGGGGATCGAGTTCGACTATTGCTGCTGCCACGCCTGTTTCGCGCTGTCGGACGCCGGTTTCGAGACGATCATGGTCAACTGCAACCCGGAAACCGTCTCCACCGACTATGACACATCCGACCGGCTTTACTTCGAGCCGCTGACCGCCGAAGATGTGCTGGAAATCCTGCACGTCGAGCAACAGTCGGGCGAACTGGTCGGCGTGGTCGTGCAATTTGGCGGACAGACGCCGCTGAAACTGGCGCAGGCGCTGGAGGACGCGGGTATTCCGATTCTCGGCACCTCGCCGGATGCCATCGATTTGGCCGAGGATCGTGAGCGTTTTGCCCGGCTGGTCAACAAGCTGAAACTGAAACAGCCGGAAAACGGTATGGCCCGGACCCGCGACGAAGCGGTGAAGATTGCCGAGCGCATCGGCTATCCGGTGCTGATCCGGCCGAGCTTCGTGCTCGGCGGACGGGCGATGGAGATCGTCGACGGTCCGGCGCAGCTGGAAGATTATATCAACACGGCGGTGCAGGTGTCGGGCGATCAGCCGGTGCTGGTCGACCAGTATCTGCGCGACGCGGTCGAAGTCGATGTCGATGCGATCTGCGATGGTGACCAGGTGGTGGTCTGCGGCGTGCTGCAGCATATCGAAGAGGCCGGCGTGCATTCGGGTGACAGCGCCTGTACGATCCCGCCGTACAGCCTGCCCGACGATATTATCGCCGAAATGGAGCGGCAGACCGAGGCGCTGGCTTTCGGCCTGAAAGTCCGCGGCCTGATGAATATCCAGTTCGCGGTCAAGGATGGCGAAGTCTATCTGATCGAGGTCAACCCACGGGCCAGCCGGACCGTGCCCTTTGTCGCCAAGGCGATTGGCGTGCCGATTGCCAGAATCGCGTCCCGCGTGATGGCCGGAGAGAAGCTGAAAGATTTGCCGACAATTGACCGGCATATCGACTATATCGCGGTCAAGGAGGCGGTCTTCCCGTTCAACCGTTTCCCCGGCATTGATCCGGTGCTGTCGCCGGAAATGAAATCGACCGGCGAAGTGATGGGCATTGACCAGAGCTTTCCGATTGCCTTTGCCAAGTCGCAGCTTGGTGCCAATACGCGGCTGCCCGATAGCGGCACGATCTTCATCTCGGTCAAGGAAACCGACAAGAAGGTCATCGTACCGGCGGCGCGTCTGGCCGAAAAGCTGGGCTTCAAGCTGATCGCAACGTCGGGAACGGCGGCCTATCTGGCGGAGCGCGGGATCGCGGTGGAGAAGGTCAATAAGGTGGCCGAGGGCCGCCCGCATATTGTCGACCGGATCAAGGATGGGGATATCAACCTGATCTTCAACACGACCGAAGGCTGGCAGTCGACCAAGGACTCCAAATCGATTCGGGCGGCGGCGCTGGTTGGCAAGATTCCGATCTATACAACCGCGACCGCGAGCAATGCGGTAATGCAGGCGATCGAGGCTTTGCGTGACGAGACTCTTGAAGTTCGCGCGTTACAGTCCTATTACAAGGCTTCGCAGACTTAATTTTCCGACATTTCGTCACACTGCGGGCGCTTCTCCGGGGAGGGGCGCCGGAAAACTGTTTTTGACGCTGCACGGCAGAAATCGGCAGCGTATCAGTAAGGAAAGGCCAATCTAATGGCTGTTGAAAAAGTACCAATGCTCGTTGAAGGCCACGCCAAGATGGAGGCCGAACTGAAGGCGCTGAAGGCTGAACGGCCGGTCATCGTCGACGCGATCGAGACCGCGCGGGCGCATGGTGATCTTTCTGAAAATGCCGAATATCACGCGGCCAAGGAACGGCAGGGCCAGGTCGAGGCAACGATCAGCGATCTCGAGGACAAGCTCTCCCGCGCGCAGATCATCGATCCCAAGACCCTGTCTGGTGACAAGGCGGTGTTCGGCGCGACGCTGACCCTGCTCGACGAGGACGACAAGCCTGTGAAATACCAGCTGGTCGGTCAGGCGGAAGCCGATGCCAAAGCCGGCAAAATCAGCTATAACTCGCCAATCGGCCGCGCCCTGATCGGCCGCAGCGTCGGTGACGAAATCGAGGTGACGGTGCCGGCGGGCGACAAATATTTCCTGCTCGACAAGATCGAGTTCATCTAGACCAGATGCAAATTCCGGCGGGAAAACTGACCAACTGGCTGATCATCGCCAATGTCGTGATCTTCCTGTTGGTCTGGGTTTTCGGCTGGCAGCAGGAGGCGTTCCTGCGCGGCGGCATGTTTCCGGTCCGGTTCAGCGGCGATTCTCTGGATCTTGCCGCCTATGGCTGGATGGTGCCGGCTTGGCTGACACCCTTGTCATCGGCCTTCCTGCACAGCGGCCTGCTGCATCTCAGCTTCAACATGCTGATGCTGCTGTTCTGCGGGCGCTTTGTCGAACAGGCGATGGGCGTGCAGCTAACGGCGCTGATCTATGTGGCCGGTGCCTATGCGGCGGCCTTCGCGCAATATGCAGTCGACAGCGATTCGCTGGTCCCGATGGTGGGCGCAAGCGGCGCTATTTCTGCTCTGCTCGGTTCCTATGCGCTGTTGTTTGCGCGCAACCGGGTTGATCCGGTCGGCCCGATCCCGGGCCATATTGTCCGCATTGTCTGGCTGACGCTGGCCTGGGTCGGTATTCAGTTGATGATCGGGGTCGCGGCCAGCGGCGGCTTGCAGGGGATCGCGATCTTCGCGCATATCGGCGGATTTGTTGCCGGTCTTCTGCTGACCAGACCGTTGCTCAGGTGGCGTTTTCGTAACGCCTAGTCTTGCGCAGGCGTCTGGTCTTCCAGCGGAACATCCGGCTCAAGCAGCTTGTGCAGGTGGACGACAACATATTTCATTTCGGCGTCATCGACCGTCATCTGGGCCTTTGAACGCCAGGCGTCCTCAGCTTCGTCATAGTCGGGATAGACGCCGACCAGATCGATCTTGTCGAGATTGACAAATTCCAGACCGCGCGGATCCTTGACCCGTCCGCCCATGACCAGATGCATTTTGCTGCGTTGCTCTTTCATTTCTTGCCCTGATGTTCTTCTTTTACCGCATCCTGTGCCGCGGCCATCGCGGTCTTAGCAGCCTCGATCGCTTTGCCAAACATATCTTTGAACTGTTCGCGCATATTGTCATTGGTCAGGCCCATCTCGCTGATCTGGTCGCGGCTGGCATCCTTGGCTGCTTCATAGGCGGTTTTCGCGGTTTCGTTGATCTTGCGTCCGGCGGCGCCGACATATTTGCCTTCGGCCTTGCTCTTGGGCAGCAGCGCGCCGATCAGGACGCCAAGCGCTGCACCACCCGCGACAATCGCCAGCGGGCTGTTGGTGATCGTTTCTTCCGATTTGGCGGCGGCCTTCTTGGCGACATCCTTGGTCGCTGCCACGCGTTCGGCCGCTTTCTCGCGGCCTTCGCCGAGCAGTGCCGCGGCCCGGGCCTTGCTTTCAGACATTTTCTCACGCGCTGCCGCCGTGCTTTCGGTGGCAATATCCCTGGCCGATTCGAGCCGTTCCCGGGACGCCGCGCGGGCCTTGTCGATATTGTCGGTCAATTTGTTCATGCTCTATTCCTCGATTTGATCCGGCTCGGATGTCTTGCGGTTGGCGATCAGTCTGGCAATCGGCCTGCGCATCGCGATCAGCGTCGCGGTGGCGGCAACGGTGGCGGACAGGCCGGGATTGGCGCGAATACCGTTGACGGCACTGGTGCCGGCGTCGCGCATCCGCTGCGTTGCCTTGCTCTTGGCTTCGGACACGAGATTGGCCGGTTTCAGCCGCTCTCTGGTCTCCGCCGTGTCCCGTTTCAGGTCGGCGCGCGCCTGGTCGCGGTTGATCGCCAGATTGCGCAGGCTGAAGATATCGTCATTATTGTGCGGCATTGTCAATCTCATGCATCGGTTTCATCCAGCGGCAGCTTTTTCGCCTGCTTTATGGCCACGCCCATGGTCGTTGCCGCGACCAGCAAGGTAAGGCCGGTGACAATAGCGGTTGCGGCCAGCGGACCGACATGGTCCGCCAGCACCAGCAATATTCCCAAAATCAGCGCAATGATAGCCATTATGCCGAAAAGGATGCCGACGCCGGCCAGCGTCACTATGCGCTTGGTCGCCGCCATGTTGACCGACAATTTTGCGCGATAATATTCCATTTCGGCATGGGCCAGAACGCGCACATCATCGATCAGGCCGGTGATCTGCGATTTCAGCGATTTGGCGTCCGCTTCATCGGCAAAAGCAGCGGCGGAGTCTTCGGAAAGACGTTCATCATCCAAAACTGGAATTTCCTTGTCCTGCAACATCAGTCACCCGCGGCTGTTCAACGGCCACAATAGACTCATGCGTCGTTGTCATCCATCCCTGATTTGATCAGACGGGAAACGAGAAATCCGACAACCGCTGCCGCGCCGATCGCCACGGCCGGGCTCTTGCGAACATATTCGCGCGCGTCTTCGACAATTTCGTCGACTTCCTTCGAATTCAGCTTCTCGGCAAAGGAGGATACGGCGTCAGCGGCCGAGCGGGCATAATTGCCATATTTCTCGCCGACATTATCGTCGATGGTTTTGGCGCTATCCTCGATCATCTTGCTCAGATTTTCGATCGCGGTGCCGGTGCGCTCCTTGCCCTGGCTGGCGGCCGACTTGGCTTTCGATATCGCGCGTTCCTTGAAATCGCCGGTGGTATTGGCGCTGGCGTCTGGCGATGCAGCCGCAGCCTTGGTCGCGCCGGCTTTCAAGGGCGCTGCCTTTTGCGCTTTCGTGCTGCGCACCTCGGACGTGTCCTTGGTAGCGGTGGTCTTTTTGGCTGCCGGTTTTTTCGTCGCGGGTTTCTTCGCAGTGGTCTTCGCGGTTGATTTCTTGACTTCTGCCATGATCACTATTCCTTCTTCATTGTCTCTTGCCAACACTCCACAAGCGGAAAGCGTTCCATTTGCGGTCCCCGTTTACTCGAAATGGTATCATTTGCCTATGAAACAAGGGGAAAGCGGACAGAAAAGCGGTTCAATGGATTGCAAGAAGCCGGTCATCGCATTAAGGCCGTGGCCAACATCTATCCTTCATTCGGAGCTCCATCATGACCGCAATAATCGATCTTCATGCCCGCCAGATCCTGGATAGCCGGGGCAACCCGACGGTGGAGGTCGATATCTTGCTGGAAGACGGCAGCTTTGGCCGCGCGGCGGTTCCCTCCGGTGCGTCTACGGGCGCATATGAAGCGGTTGAACTGCGCGATGGCGACAAGAGCAAATATCTCGGCAAGGGCGTCCTCAAGGCGATCGAGGCGGTCAATGGCGAAATCAAGGAAGCGCTGACCGATCTGGATGCCGAAGACCAGCAAGAGCTGGATGCGGCGATGATCGCCCTCGACGGTACGCCTAACAAGGCGCGGCTGGGCGCTAACGCCATTTTGGGCGTCAGCCTGGCGGCGGCAAAGGCAGCAGCCGATGCGCGCGGTCTGCCGCTCTATCGCTATGTCGGTGGCGTCTCGGCTCATGTTCTGCCGGTGCCGATGATGAATATCATCAACGGTGGCGAACATGCCGACAATCCGATTGATTTCCAGGAATTCATGGTCATGCCGGTCGGTGCCGACAGCCTGTCGGAAGCGGTGCGCTGGGGGTCGGAAATTTTCCACACCCTGAAAAAGGGACTGTCTGAAAAGGGATTGGCAACCGCTGTCGGTGACGAGGGCGGTTTTGCTCCCAATCTGGGGTCGACCCGTGAGGCGCTCGACTTCATCATGGCTTCGGTTGAAAAAGCCGGATTCAAGATCGGCGACGAAGTGGTCCTGGCGCTCGATTGCGCTGCTACCGAATTTTTCCGCGACGGCAAATATCATATCTCGGGCGAGGGCAAGGTGCTTAGCCCGGCGGAAATGTCCGATTATCTCGCCGAACTGTGCAAGGACTATCCGATCAAGTCGATCGAGGACGGCATGTCGGAGGATGATTTCGAAGGCTGGAAGCTGATCACCGATGCCGTTGGTGATAGTGTGCAGCTGGTCGGTGATGATCTGTTTGTTACCAATCCCGAGCGTCTGTCTATGGGTATCAACGACGGTCTGGCCAATTCGCTGCTGGTGAAGGTCAACCAGATCGGTACGCTTTCGGAAACGCTCGCGGCGGTGCGGATGGCGCATAATGCGTCCTACACCGCGGTGATGTCGCACCGTTCCGGCGAAACCGAAGATTCGACCATTGCCGATCTCGCGGTTGCGACCAATTGCGGCCAGATCAAGACCGGCAGCCTGGCGCGGTCGGACCGGCTTGCGAAATATAACCAGCTGATCCGGATCGAGGAAGAACTCGGCAATGTCGCCCATTATGCAGGACGCTCGATCTTCAGCTGAACGCCGGTTCCTCGTTTCCGCGGGGCGTTTGGGCGCTGATCTGCCAAAATGGGTGTTAAGCCCCTTGCCAGCGAATCACTTTTCTGATTCAAGGTGAAATATGGCGCAGCACGAAAAAATTTCAGGTCTGATCAAAGCGGCTCTCGGGCCGGGGTTCGCCCTGATGACCCTGCTTGCCATTGCCGGCTATGCCGTGCTCGGTCCAACCGGCGTGCTGGCCTGGGGGGAATATCAGGCAAAGCTGGAACAGCGCGGCATTGAACTGGCCAAGCTGGAGGCTGAGCGGGACGCCCTGAAGAACAGGGTGGAACTGCTCGATCCGCGAGGCGCCGATCCGGATCTGATCGGCGAATTGTTGCGCAAGAAGGTCAACGTCATCCATCCGGACGAAATCATCGTTCCTCTGAAATAGCGACAAGCCGTTTCCGTCCATATGCTGAATATTTAATCGTTCGCCGAACCTAAGTGCTTGGGTAACGGACCACTATTGGCTATGCTATTTGCTAGTCAAAAGAAGGATCCCGCTAGCGTGGCAAAAGCTCCCAGGAAAACCACCCCAGCCAAGAAGCCTGCGACGCCGAAGCGCGCGCCGGCGAAAGCCAAGTCGGCCGTTCAGTCGACCGGAGGCTTGAAGGCTCCCATTTACAAGGCAACGAAAGCAGAAATGCTGGAGTTTTACGAACAGATGCTGCTCATCCGGCGTTTCGAGGAAAAGGCCGGGCAGCTTTATGGCCTCGGTCTGATCGGCGGTTTCTGCCATCTTTATATCGGTCAGGAAGCGGTGGTGACCGGCCTGCAGTCGGCAATCAGTCCCGGCAAGGACAGCGTGATAACCGGCTATCGCGACCATGGCCATATGCTTGCCTGCGGGATTGATCCGAATATCGTGATGGCCGAGCTGACCGGCCGGGCTTCGGGCATATCGAAAGGCAAGGGCGGCTCGATGCACATGTTCTCGGTCGATCATGGTTTCTACGGCGGCCATGGTATCGTCGGCGCGCAGGTGTCGCTTGGCACCGGTCTCGCCTTTGCCCATAAATATAAGGAAGATGGCGGTGTCTGTCTGGCCTATTTCGGCGACGGTGCTTCCAACCAGGGGCAGGTCTATGAAAGTTTCAACATGGCCGAGCTCTGGCAGTTGCCGGTGATTTTCGTGATCGAGAATAACCAATATGCCATGGGCACCAGCGTCAATCGCTCGTCTGCCGAAGACCAGCTCTATCGTCGCGGCGAAAGCTTCCGCATTCCCGGTGTCCAGGTCGACGGCATGGATGTGCTGGCGGTTCGCGGCGCGGTTGAAGAAGCGTTGAAGGATGTCCGCAGCGGCGGTGGTCCTGTGTTGATGGAACTCAAGACCTATCGCTATCGTGGCCACTCGATGTCCGATCCGGCGAAATATCGCAGCCGCGACGAAGTGCAGGACGTGCGCGAGAAATCCGATCCGATTGAACGTCTGAAGGCGGCTCTGCTGAAGCAGGGCGTCGAGGAAGACGAGCTGAAAGCGATGGACAAGAAGGTCCGGAAGACCGTGATGGAGGCGGCGGATTTCGCCGAAGAGTCACCCGAACCGGAATTGTCCGAACTTTATACTGACGTGCTGGTGGAGCAATATTGATGGCGATCGAACTGAAAATGCCCGCGCTGTCGCCGACGATGGAAGAAGGCACATTGGCGAAATGGTTTGTCAAGGAAGGTGACGAAGTCAGCTCTGGCGACATATTGGCGGAAATCGAAACCGACAAGGCAACGATGGAATTCGAAGCGGTCGATGAAGGCGTGATTTCGAAAATTCTGGTCGCGGCCGGAACCGACGAGGTCGCGGTCGGCACGGTAATTGCCGAAATGACCGGCGAAGGCGAAGAAGCCGGATCCGGCAACGAAGCCGCTCCGGCCAGCGAAGCGAAGGAGGAGGCCAAGCCCGAACCGGCGGACGAAGCCAAGCCCGAGATCATGGAGGTCGCGCCGCCGGCGCCGGTCTCGCGGGCTGATGACCCGTCGGTTCCGGCGGGCACGGCAATGGCCTCGATCACCGTGCGGGAAGCCCTGCGCGATGCGATGGCGGAAGAAATGCGCAAGGATGACACGGTCTTTGTGATGGGCGAGGAAGTCGCCGAATATCAGGGCGCCTACAAGGTAACCCAGGGGCTGCTCGACGAATTTGGCGCGAAACGGGTGATTGACACGCCGATTACCGAACATGGTTTTGCCGGCATTGGTGCCGGTGCGGCGATGGGCGGATTGAAGCCGATTGTCGAATTCATGACTTTCAACTTCGCAATGCAGGCGATCGACCAGATCATCAACTCGGCGGCGAAGACCAATTATATGTCCGGCGGCCAGATGCGCTGCCCGATTGTCTTCCGCGGTCCCAATGGTGCGGCATCCCGCGTGGGCGCGCAGCATAGCCAGAATTACGGTCCCTGGTATGCGGCTGTTCCCGGCCTGATCGTCATTGCGCCTTATGATGCAGCGGACGCCAAGGGCTTGCTTAAAGCGGCTATCCAGACTCCCGATCCAGTGGTGTTTCTGGAAAACGAGCTGCTTTACGGTCGCTCGTTCGATGTTCCGGAGATCGAGGATTATACGCTGCCAATCGGCAAGGCGCGAATCATGCGCGAAGGCAGCGATGTTACCATCGTCAGCTATTCGATCGGCGTCGGTCTGGCGCTGGAAGCTGCTGACACACTGGCAGGCGAGGGGATAGAGGCGGAGGTCATCGATCTGCGCACCTTGCGGCCACTCGACACGGAAACCGTGCTCAAGAGTCTGGCCAAGACCAACCGCATGGTGGTGGCCGAAGAAGGCTGGCCGACCTGCTCGATCGCGAGCGAGATTGTCGCGCTGTGCATGGAGCAGGGCTTCGACGATCTCGACGCGCCGGTGATGCGGGTGACCAACGAGGATGTGCCTCTGCCTTACGCCGCCAATCTGGAGAAGGCAGCGCTGATCGACAGCGCGCGGATCATCGAGGCGGCGAAGAAAGTCTGCTACAAATAGAGCCGTGCTGGCCCGGCCTGGTCCGGGCTAGTCAACACCGTCAAAGACATCGCAGCGGGATACCGGGTCACTGCCGGTCTGGTCATAGATTTGCGACAGGTCGCGGCGATCGCGCACGTTAAAGGCACCGCGCGTCGTAATGGTCCGCGTGCTGGTGAAGGTGCTCGATATCAGCGGCTGATAATCGTAGGATATTTCTACGAAGATCACTGCCTGTCCATCGGGGGCGGTCACCTTGGCACCGGCGGGGCCCATGCCATTGACAGGGCGGGAGGGTGAACTCGCGCCAGCGGTGCCATAGCTGGATTGATGGACTTTCTTGCCCTTGCATCGCTGCCAGTGGATATATTGATCGCCGTCGCTGTGCTTTTCGAGACTGCTGATGATGACGCGGCCATGTTCATATATATCGACATATTCACCGGCCTGGCGGTCCGCGCCGACGAACAGGTCGTTGATCTCGCTCTCGTAGATTTTTTTCTCGGACAACAAGGAGCCTTCCCCGATCCGGGAGGCGTTGTCCGCTGTGTGCATGGAAATCTGGTTGACCCGCATCCGCACCATCGCGACATTGGCGACTTCTGCGCCGTACATGCCGACGCCCATCAGTACCGGCAGGGAATAGGCCAGTTCGATCATGGCCAGGCCGCTCGTATTGGCCGCGAGAGCGGACAATGTGCGTTTCATCGACAGAACGGGTTTCCGCCAGCTGAGTTTGTTCTTCAACTGCAATTCTTTATCTCCCCGCGATCAGATTGTTCGCCGAATGGTTGGTTTCGGACGACGGTGCTGGCCTGAATGACCTCGTCTTGCGACAGCCCGATCAGTTCAGCCATCGGGAACAGTCGTGGATAGGTCACCTTCACGGTATAGAGGACGGCATCTTTGGCATTACCCTGGCCGGCAACGCCACGGTCGGCGTCCCAGCTGTCATTGCCATTCACGTCATCATAGGGTTCGCCGTTATTGCAGACGCCATCACCATTGGTGTCGGTAAAATCTTCCGGCTTGGCGACGTCGGAGAAATCGCTGTAATTCTTGCGCGTAAATTCAAACTCCGAAACTGGTTCGGCCTGCACGACCGGCAGCATCAGCTCCTTGACCCGATCGTCAATCGAGCTGGCGTTGGCAGAGCCGTCGTCGAGACTGGCGTCGCGGGCAGCCTTTTGTACGGAACCTTGCAGGATTGCCGTCGCGTAGATCCGGTGGCCGAGATCGAGCATCCCCATTATCAGCAGGATGAGGACGGGCGCCACCATGGCGAATTCCACCAGCGCTGCACCGTCGTCCGCTTTTTTGAGGGCGCGAAATTTTTTCAGCAATCCGCACATCAATTTGTCAGCCTCAGTTGCGAGATATCATTTGCGATCGAGCGGAAATTCTCCAGCAGTTCAGAGCTGTTGCTGGCGTTGTAGAATTTGCCGGAGGTCGCGCAATTCCGCAGATTGGTGATCGATCCCGCGCTGACGCCATTGCCGAACGAGACCACCCACAAGGTGATATTCTTGTTCTTGATGGCACTGCACATCGCGAGGAAGCGGCTGTTGACCTGGGTTGTCAGATCGTTGGTCGATGGCGAACTGCTTGCCGATGTCCGGCGCCGGTCATACCATTCCACCCCGTAGGATGTATATTGGGAACTGCTCGTCACGGTGTCGCCATCGGTCATGAAGATCAGGTGGCGGTCAATCGCGCCGCCGGTATCCGATGCGGCATTTTCCGATGCGAAAATCCCGGTCGGCGATAGCAGCCGCGCGCCCCAGATCAGTCCGATGTCATGATAGGTGCTGCCGATGGCGTCGAGATTGTCGAGATAGGAATCAAAGTCGCTGGGCGTGTCCCACCGTTGCAATTTCCGCGCTTCATTGGCGCAGGTATAGCTATAATTGCGGCTCAGATTGCTTGAAGTCGAGACGGTCGAGGTGGTGCGGCTGCCGTAGGAATTATAGCGGCCCCAGACGGCTTCGTCGAGCAAAGGTCCCCATTGCGTCGCAGGATCACCGGTGGTCGGCACCAGATCGATGTTAAGATCGTAGGCGGCGGTTGGTATCGGACTGAAATTACTGGTCCGGACGGTCTGCCGCTCTTCGATGCAGCCATCCCAGGCTACGCCGGTGTCCAGGCCCTCGTTGCCGACCGGCAGGTCAAGCGAATCATTCCAGTTCGATCCGCCAGCCTTCAGGGCGCTGACATCAAAGGTGACAGGCTTGTAGTCATAATGGGAGAATACCTGTTGCTGTTCATAGACCGGCGTGTTGACCTGCCGATATTCCCGCTGCTCGACAATGTCGCGCGTCCGCAGCTTGATTTGGCAGCGATCCTGCCTGCTGTTATAGCTTCTGCTATAGTCATATCGTTGGCCCCTGACGTCAACATACCAGCGGGTGATCTGCTGACCGCCGGATGTCCAGCTATATTCATCATATCTCGATCCTTCGGAACCCGACATATCATCATAATCGGCGGGCTGAAGCGCGCTGCAGGCACTGCTGTTGCGAACGTTATAATGTGTCTCTATCGTCGACCTGCTGCTCCAGCCGCCGTCATAATAATAGTTGCTGCCATAGAGATAGGGCGTGCCCGGCGTATAATCGACGACGACATTTTCCACTGTCGAAACGGCTTCCCGCGACTGATAGGTCCAGTTATCAGCGATATAGTCATTGGGCAGAAGTTTGCCGACGTTCACATTGGTGCTGTAGGGAACAAAGCCGAAGCGCAAATGGGCTGTATTCTCGCTGCCGGAAGCCGGTGTCGATCCGCAATCCTCGTCGCTGTCTCTTTTGGCGAGGGTTTCATAGAAACATTTCACCGCAGAGCGCAGGCCCCGGATTCTGGCGTTGGAGGCCTCCCTGTTGCCATTGTTGCTGCAATAGGTGGAACCGGTGTCGGGGCAGTTCATCGAACCGGTGGTATCCAGAACGAACATCACGTCCGTGTTGGGAATACTCATCGAGGCATCGCATTCGACGGAGACATTCTTGGTGCCGAAGCCGAACATCTGCATCACTGCCATATCGACCTTGACCGAGGCAACGCCGGTTACCGTGCCGGCATTTTCGGAGAAGGAGGAGGTTCCGTCATAGGAGCCAAAGGCATCGGTATCGAAATTGGCCTTGAACATATTCTCCGCGGCCGTGTTCGCCGCGTTGCTGTTGGCGGTCCATGTGCCGCCGCCCATCTGGCGCCGACCGGCCAGCGCGCCGGCATCGCATGCCTGCTGCAGCCGGGTCTGCACCAGATAGATGCGGCTGACATCGACGCCGCCGCCAATCATTGCGGCCAGCGGAAACATCGCCATGCCGGCCATGGCAAGCGTATTGCCGGCGGTATTTGAACGCAGCTCTTGTAAGAAAGACTTCGCTGTTTTCATCTTGTTCCTGTCAACCATGCCATGCCCTCGATCTATACGGGAACAGCAGAGCCATCCCGTTTCGTTGCGGTGTGCCTGATAGGGAGAAAAGGGTTAGTGACGGCGCAATAGGCGTGGTTAAAGCCATGTTTACCTTGATTTTTCGCAGAAAACCGTCGACGCCATGTCCATGTCTGACACGGTTTTACAACTTGAACCAATACACAGGTTGATCCACGCTTATGCAAAGCAGCAGGAACGCTCCCGATATGCGTTGCTGTTTGCGCTCGATTCCCGTTTCGCCGACATTATCCGTTCAACCTCCGAAATATTGATTGGACAGATGCGGTTAACCTGGTGGCGGGATATTTTAACCAAGGCTCCGGCAGAGCGTCCGGCCGGCGAGCCGCTGGTCGAGCAGATTAATCGTCTCGAACGGAAAGGCGGAAATCTTGCGCCGCTGCTGATCCTGCTCGACGGTTGGGAAGCGATGCTGGATGATTTTCCCTGGGGCGATCGCGAGTTTGAGAATTATGCCGCTGCGCGCGGTCGCGGCTTTTTTGCTTTCGGACTGTCGGGCGAACAGGCGTTGACCGCGCGTCAGACCGAACTCGCCCGGGCATGGGCGTTGTGGGACTTTGCCCGCCACTGTTCGGATGCCGCGATGCGCCAGTCCGCGTTCGACCGTTGTACGGAAATTGTGCGGTCCGGCGACAGGCTTGATTTTGACAGAAGCGGTCGACCGCTCTCAATCCTCTGCAAACTGATGATTCATGATGTTAGGAAAGGCCAACTGGCTGCCGATCTTTACAGTCCGGCCAGCGCCGCGCGCATCATCTGGCACGGGATTGCTGGCCGCTAGACCCTGGATCGACAGCCGCAGATCCGCGGGCTGTGCCTATGAAGAAATTCCTCGCCGGTGCGGCCGGCATGATCCTGATGCTGACCGCCGGCCTGTTTCTCTGGATTGGTGCGGAGGGGCAGGATGTTCCGATGCCCGAAGCCCCGCCGCCACCGGAACCGCCGGATCCCGAAGTCCTGCCCGTTGCCGAGCTGGACGCCGAAACGATCGGTCCAACGCCTCCCGAAGCCTATAAGGCGACGCGGGAGGAAATGCGGTTCAACCGCTATGACCGCAATCGCGACGAGGCGATCACCCGTCTGGAAATGATGAGCAGCCGCACCGATGCATTCCGCAAGCTGGACACGGATGGCAATAATCTGCTGACCTTCGAGGAATGGGCGATTTCCACCAGCGAGCGTTTCGCCGGTGCGGACAGCGACGGGAACGGGCAATTGACGCGCACGGAATTCCGCACCACCCGGCCGAAACGAAGGACTGCGCGGTGCAAATGCTAGGCGAGCTGGATATCTTCTGACGATATCGGTTGCAGCCATCGAGCGAAATCAGCCCGGGCCCTGCTGGTATAGGCTTCCTTGCGTTCCTTCTTCTTGACCCGCTGCTCGAACGGCGGGAACAGGCCGAAATTGACGTTCATCGGCTGATAGTCGCGCGCATCGGCACCGCCGGTAATATGGGACAGCAAGGCACCAAAAGCAGTGGTCTGCGGGGGCAGGGTGAAGGGCTCTCCGCGGATCTCGGCCGCGACCATCCGGCCGACCATCAGCCCGACCGCCGAGCTCTCGACATAGCCTTCGCAGCCGGTGATCTGGCCGGCGAAGCGGATATGCGGCGCTTTCCTCAGGCGCAATTGCTGGTCGAGCAGCTTGGGCGCGTTGATGAAGGTATTGCGGTGCAATCCGCCCATCCGGGCAAATTCGGCATTTTCGAGGCCGGGTATCGTTCTGAGCAACTCGGTTTGTGCACCATATTTGAGCTTGGTCTGAAAGCCGACCATGTTCCACAAGGTCCCCAGTGCATTGTCCTGTCGCAGCTGGACTACCGCATAGGCCTTGCCTCCGGTATGGCTGTTGGTCAGGCCGACCGGCTTCATCGGGCCATAGCGCAGCGTTTCCGGACCGCGCGAGGCCATTACTTCAATCGGCATGCAGCCCTCGAAATAGGGCGTGTCCTTTTCCCATTGCTTGAAGTCGGTTTTCTCGCCGTCGAGCAGGCCCTGGATGAAGGCTTTATATTGTTCCTCGTCCATCGGGCAGTTGATATAGTCCTTGCCATCGCCTTCCGGTCCGACCTTGTCCCAGCGCGACTGCATCCAGGCGATGTCCATATTGATGCTGTCTTTATAGACGATCGGGGCGATCGCATCGAAAAAGGCCAAGGAGTCCTCGCCAGTCGCGGCGCCGATGCTTTCCGCCAGAGTCATCGCGGTGAGCGGGCCTGTGGCGACAATCGTCAGACCGCTTTCGGGCAATTGATCGATCCGCTCGCGGACAATCTCGATATTGGGATGTTCGCTCAGCCGCTGTGTTACGCCCTCGGAGAAATGATCACGGTCAACCGCCAGCGCCGATCCGGCGGGCAGGCGGTGCTTGTCGCCTTCGCCAATGATGATCGAATTGAGATCGCGCATTTCCTGATGCAGCAGGCCGACGGCATTTTTCTCCGCATCATCGGAGCGGAAGCTGTTCGAGCAGACCAGTTCGGCCAGGCCGTCGGTTTGATGAGCGGGGGTCATCTCGCCGCTTCCGCGCATCTCGGAAAGGCGTACTTTTACACCCTGTTCCGCAAGTTGCCATGCTGCTTCCGACCCGGCGAGTCCGCCGCCAATGATATGTACTTGTGTCATGCGCGCCTTAGTGTTGCCCCATGGCCGCAATGTCAATCTGGCAGTCGTTCGGCTTGCATGTTAAAGACCGTGGCAACGAGGGGGAGATGATATTCCGATGAAAAGTGCCTTTGCCGAGAACCGGCCATTTTTGCTGCTCAGCCTGCTGTTCGGCATCAGCTATTATTTCGCCTGTGTGCTCAACAGTCCGGAGCTGCCGGAGCCTCTGATTATTCTCTGGAAGGGGCTCGGCGTCAGCTTTCTGGCGATCTACGCGCTGGTCCGGCTGCACCGGCTGGATGGCAAGATTGTCGGGGCGATCATGGCATTTGGTGCGATCGGCGACATGGTGCTGGAATATGACATGCGGATCGGCGCCGTTGCATTTCTGATCGGGCATCTGATCGCCATCGCTTTCTATTCCCGCTACCGGCGACACAAGCTCAGCCGCAGCCAGAAAATCTTTGCGATTCTGCTGGTGCCGTTCTCGGTGTTCATCGCATGGGCGCTGCCATCCGACAGGGGGGAAGCATGGCTCATCGCCATTTATTGCCTGTCAGTCGCGGTAATGGCGTCGATGGCCTGGACCAGCCGCTTCACCCGCTATCAGGTGGGCGCGGGGGCGATCCTGTTCCTGGTTTCAGACTTGCTGATTTTTGCGCGCATGGGGGCGTTGGAAAACAGCTTCGTGCCGACCCTGCTGGTCTGGCCTCTCTATTATTTCGGCCAGTTCATGATTGCCACGGGGATCGTCAGAACGCTGCGGCATGAAATGGCGGCGGATAGTGCCGACCCGGTTCAGCCCTGATAGGCGGCGATCGTGGTACGGTGGAGCAGACGGTCATGCCCGTCATAACCGCCGGTCGCGCAATGTAGCACCGAACGATTGTCCCACATGACCAGCATGTTGGCTTGCCACTTGTGGCGGTAGATGAACTCCTCGCGGCTCTGCCAGACATATAGTTGCTGGAGCAGGGGCAGGGCCTTGTCCGGCGCCATATCTTCGAAGCCGATAATATAGCCGAGACAGCTGAACAGTCCGGGACGACCGGTTTCCGGATGGTCGCGGACCAGCGGGTGTGTCTGCGTCTCGCGCGCGGATTCATCGGGACGGATCGCCATGCTGCGGCCTTCATCCTGTTCGCCATAGGCACCATCGGGCGCATAAGCCATCTGCGCGCTGTGGATCGCGGTCAGTCCCTCATATTGCGCGCGCATGTCCGGCGGCATCGCATCGAATGCCGCATGCTGATTGGCGAACAATGTATCGCCCCCGACCGGCGGGATCGTGATGCCCAGCAGACAGGTCCCCGCCGGCGGCTGCGCCTGAAAGCTCCAGTCGCTATGCCAGTTTTCCGCAAACAAAGGCGATGTTTCATCGGCATCGCGCCGGATCGCGGCAATATGCTGGCGGCCTTCGATGGGATCGAAAAACGGGTCGGTGCCAAAGTCACCAAAATAACGCGTGAACCGCTCGAGATCGTCGTCATCCACCGCCTGATCGGGGAAGGAGAGAATATGATGTTCCAGCCAGGCCGATCGGATATTGGCAATGGCTTCATCGGAAAGCGGCTGTGTCAGGTCAACACCCGTCACTTCGGCTCCGCAGGCTTGCCCGGATAGTGTGACCTTCATCGGCGTTCCCCTCGGCATTATTCTCGTTCGTGCGGAGCCTGTCGAGGCACCTCTTTCTAGTGAGAGGCGTCCTTCGACAAGCTCAGGACGAACGGCATTAAATCATTCGGCGTTGTCTTCTTCCGGTGCTTCTGGCTCAGCCGCAACATCGCCGTCCGAAACGCCCTGATCGACCATTTCCTCGACTACGGCGTCTTCCGCTTCGTTTTCCGGCTCTTCTTCCTCGTCAATCTTGGCGGCGCCGACGACTTTTTCGCCCTTGGCGACGTCGAACAGTTTGACGCCCGAGCTGCTCCGGCCGATCACGCGCATATCCGCGACTTTCATCCGGATCAGCTTGGCCTGGTCGGTGACCAGCATGAGCTGCTCGTCGTCCGACGCGCGGAAGCTGGCGACGACCGTACCGTTGCGCTTGATATTGTCGATGTTGAGAATACCCTGGCCACCGCGGCCCGACTGGCGATATTCATAAGCGCTCGACCGCTTGCCATAGCCGTTCGCGCAGACGGTGAGGATGAAATCCTCGGTCTCGCTGAACTCTGCCATGCGTTCGGCGGACAGTTCGGGGGCGTTTTCATTATCCTTCCAGGGCGCGGCCTTGAGATACTGGTCGCGTTCTTCGGTCGAGGCTTCGAACCCGCGCAGGACCGACAGCGAGATCACCTCGTCGTCGCCCTTCAGCGCGATACCGCGGACACCGGTCGAGGTGCGGCTCTGGAACGAACGGACGGCGTCACCGGCGAACCGAATCGCCTTGCCGTTCTTGGTCGCGAGCAGGACATCGTCATTGCCGGTCAGCAATTCCACGCCGATCAGGCGGTCATCGCTGTCCTCGTCGAACTTCATCGCGAACTTTCCATTGGACGGCACATTGGTGAAGCTGTCCATGCTGTTGCGCCGGAC
Source organism: Sphingorhabdus sp. 109 (assembly GCF_902506555.1). Lineage (GTDB taxonomy): Bacteria > Pseudomonadota > Alphaproteobacteria > Sphingomonadales > Sphingomonadaceae > Parasphingorhabdus. The sequence goes on from NZ_LR732707.1 coordinate 722,464, forward strand.
GCTGCCCTTGGCAGTCGCGAACATGACGTGCAGATCGGCCCATTCGGCTTCGTCTTCCGGCAATGGCAGGACGGTGGATATGGTTTCCCCGTCAGCCAGCGGCAGAAGGTTGATCATCGGCCGGCCCTTGGTCTGCGGTCCGCCTTCCGGCAGTTTCCAGACCTTCAGGCGATAGACCTTGCCGTGGGTCGAGAAGAACAGCACCGGCGTATGGGTCGAGGTCACGAACAATTCGGTGACCGCATCCTCGTCCTTGGTTGCCATGCCGGCGCGGCCCTTGCCGCCGCGGCGCTGGGCCCGGAACGTGTCGAGCGGCGTCCGCTTGATATAGCCGCCATGGGTGACGGTCACGACCATCTCGGACCGTTCCATCAGATCCTCGTCTTCCAGACCATCCCAGGCAGCGGTTATTTCGGAGAGGCGCGGCGTGGCGAACTGGTCGCGCACTTCTTCCAGTTCTTCGCGCATCACCGCGTAGAGTTTCGCGCGGTCGGCCAGGATCGCAAGATATTCCTCGATCGCCGCGGCCAGTTCCTTCAGCTCGTCGCCGATTTCCTCGCGGCCGAGCGCCGTCAGTTTCTGCAGACGCAGATCCAAAATCGCTTTCACCTGGACCGCAGAGAGTGTGTAGCTGTCGCCCTCGAAATCGGTTTCGGTCGCTTCGACCAGACGGATATAGGGTGCGATTTCGGCAATCGGCCATTCGCGCCGCAGCAAGGATTCGCGGGCCTCTGCCGGGGTCGCGGAACCGCGAATGATCCGTACGACCTCGTCCATATTGGTGACCGCAACCACCAAGCCAAGCAAGATATGCGCCCGTTCGCGCGCCTTGTTCAGTTCGAACTTGGTGCGGCGGGTGATGACTTCCTCGCGGAACTTGACGAAGGATTCGATGATGTCGCGCAGATTGAGCACTTCCGGACGACCGCCGCGAATAGCGAGCATATTGGCCGGAAAGCTCGACTGGGCAGGGGTGAAGCGCCAGATCTGGTTGAGCACCACATCCGGGGTTGCATCGCGTTTCAGCTCGATGACCACGCGGACACCGGCGCGACTGGACTCGTCGCGGATGTCGGAGACGCCCTCGATACGCTTATCTTTCGCGGCTTCGGCGATTTTTTCGACCAGAGCGGATTTGCCGACCTGGAAGGGAATCGATGTCAGAACGATCGAGCGCTTGTCGCCGCGTCCTTCCTCGATCTCGTGGCGGGCGCGCATCATGATCGAACCACGGCCGTCCTTATAAGCGGCGCGGGCGCCGGACTGGCCCAGGATCAGCGGTGCGGTCGGGAAATCGGGGCCGGGAACAATTTCGATCAGCTCGTCGATCGTGATACCCGGATTTTCGATATAGGCGAGGCCGGCGTTGACCACTTCGCCGAGATTGTGCGGCGGAATATTGGTGGCCATGCCAACCGCAATACCACCGGCGCCATTGACCAGCAGATTGGGGAAACGGGCAGGGAGCACGCTCGGTTCCTGCAGGCTGCCGTCATAATTGGGAATGAAATCGACCGTATCCTTGTCGAGATCGTTGAGCAGGAAATTGGAAACCTTGTTCAGCCGCGCTTCGGTATAACGCATCGACGCGGGCATGTCCGGATCCATCGAGCCGAAATTGCCCTGGCCATCGACCAGCGGCACCCGCATCGACCAGTCCTGCGTCATCCGGGCGAGCGCCATATAGATCGCGCTGTCGCCATGCGGGTGATAGTTGCCCATTACGTCACCGACAATCTTCGCGCATTTGCGATAGGGCCGTCCGGCGACCATACCACCTTCCTGCGCGGCAAATAATATGCGGCGATGGACCGGCTTCAGGCCATCGCGGACATCGGGCAGCGCGCGGCTGACGATGACCGACATGGCATAATCCATGTAGCTGGTTTTCATCTCGTCGACGATGTCTATCGGCTCGATATGGGACGGCGACGGCGGAGTGGTTTGTTCGTTCACAAACGGACCTTTTTTATATGTTTTTTCTTGCCGGTTCTTCTAGGCGAACGGGTCGGCAAAAGCCAGCCTTTCGGGCCAGTTTTACAATAATATTACACCGCTTTTCTCAGGGCGCGATTTCCGTACCGTCCCATGCAAAAATCTTGCCGCTATCGGCGGGTTTCAGCGCTTCTAATACGGTCAGAAGCTGGCGTGCGGCGCGACCGGGATTGAACAATTTTCCGGGCGGGACATTGGCTTGAAACGGGACGCTCAATTCCGTGTCGACGGTCCCCGGATGCAGCGCGACGATGATCGACTTTTCATTCTTGCGCGACCATTCGATCGACAGATTGCGGATCATCATGTTGAGCGCCGCCTTGGACGCGCGATAACCGTGCCAGCCGCCGAGGCGATTGTCCGAAATGCTGCCAACCCTGGCCGATAGTGCGGCGAACCGAATGGGCTCTTTTTTCTCCATCAGCGGCAGAAAATATTTTGCCGCCAGCGCGGGGCCAATCGCATTGACCTGAAAATTTTTCAGCAGCCAGTCGGCGTCGAGCTGGCGCAGGCTTTTTTCCGGCCCTCTGGCACCTTCGTGGAGCAGGCCGGTCGCGACGAAGACAAGCGAGGGGGTGATCTCCCGGTCCTTCAGCCAGTGAGCGGCTTCGCATGTGCTGTCTTCGCGGGTGAGGTCGATCGGGATCGGGCTGTTGCCGGACCGGGATAGCCGGACGACCGTGTCATATTCGCCGCCAGCATCGAGCGTATCGGCGATCGCGCCACCAATTCCGCCGGACGCACCGATCACGACGGCGGATCGTCCCGTCATGTCCGCAGGAAACGAAGGCTGCTTTCCGTACTGCTGTCGTCATCATAGCGATAGCCGTCATAGTCGAAGCCCTTGAGCGCTTCCGGATCGGTGAGATGATTCTCGCAGATATAGCGGGCCATCATTCCGCGGGCGCGTTTGGCCTCGAAGCTGATGAACTTTGGGCCGTCGGGACTGTCCTTGCGGAAATCCACCTCGATGACCCGGCCGGGCAATTTTGCGACATGCGGCTTGACCGATGCCCAATATTCGTTGCTGGCCAGATTGACAATCGTGTCGCTGCCGACCTGCTCCATATCGACGGCCAGCGCGGTGGCGATCTTGTCTTTCCAGAAATCGGTCAGCTTGTTGTAGCGTGGCGCCCATTTCGTCCCCATTTCCAGACGGTGCGGGCGGATCGGGTCGAGCGGCCGCAGCAACCCGTAAAGACCGGAAAGAATGCGCAGATGGTCCTGGGCAAAGGCCAAGCTCTCCTCGTCGAGACTGCCGGCTTCGAAGCCGGAATAGACGTCGCCATTATAGGCGTAAATTGCCGGTCGTTCGGGTTGATCGAAAAATTCGCTATACCGTTGCCGGTTCAGCGCGATCAGATTGTCAGAAACCGGCATGATGGACTTCAGTTTCTTGACCGTCAAATTTCCGATTGCCTTCGCCAGCTTTTCCGTTTCGTCCGGGAAGCGGTTTTCCGATGGCGGGGTGGCCGGGATAGTCGATTCAAAATCGAGCGATTTGGCGGGGGATATGATTGCAAGCACGCGATTTTACCTCATTATATATTCGTGGCTGTCCACCGGTGGCAGCGACCCCGGACTGTTCAACCTCTATTCAGCGGAATAACGCTAGAAAAGACGAGAAAGCTTGGTAATAGGGCCAAGAGTGTATGGTGCAACCATATTCCGGAGAACACGTTTCTCCCAAATAATTACTATCCGGAGGATTTTCATGCGTTTTATATCTCATTTTTCCATGGCCGTCGCATTGGCCACGGTTGGTGCGCTCGCCCTGACGGCCGTGCCGCAGCAGGCCGAGGCAGCAAAGAAGAAGTCGAAAGGCCCGAAAAACAGCAAGGAATTCACCGCCGTGATCATTCCTGTGCAAAAAGCCATGGAAGGTGACGATCCGGCATCAGCCAAGCCTCTGATGGAAAATGTTCTGACCCAGCCATGGACCGGATTTGACCAGTTTGTCGCCGGACAATTTGCTGTTAACCTCGGCGTGAAGCTGAAAGACCAGGGTCTGCAGGAAAAAGGCCTCGGTGCCATGGTCGCCAGCGGATTTGCGCCTGCCGAACAACTGCCTGCCTTCAATTTCTATCTCGGCAATTTCGCCTTTGGCGACGAACGCTGGAGCGAAGCCCAGCATTATTTCCAGGCAGCCTATGATCTTGGCTATCGCGGTAACAATTTCGAACCGTTGCTGGCTGAAACCTACTTCAAGCAGAATATGCCAACCGAAGGTCTCGCCAAATGGGATCAGCTGATCAAGGATGCCAATGCGTCCCAGACCAAGGCACCGGAATCATGGTATCGCTTGGCACGCGATCGCGCTCTGGCGACCGGTGACATGGGTGCCTATGCGACCTGGGCGGCGAAATGGGCTGCCGCATATCCGTCGGGCGATTCCTGGGCCGATGCAGTATCGGCAACCCGGCGCACTACGCAGGCAGACAGCACACAGAATCTGGAACTGTTGCGGTTCATGAAAGCCGCGGGCGCGCTGAAATCTTCCAATGACTATAAGGAATATGCCGAGGAAGCGCAGCGCAAGAACCTTTTCGGTGAAGTGGTCGCGGTTCTGGAAGAGGGGCAGCAGAATGGAACCGTCGGTGCTTCCCATCCGCTGATCGCCGAAGTCCTGGCTCCGGCGCGGCGCGAAGTGTCCGCCGACAAGGCCTCGCTTCCGGCGCAGCCTTCTGGCGTCCGGGGATCGGGCAGCAGCTCGGTGATGATGAATTTCGCCGATGTATGGCTCGGCTACAAGGATTTTGACAAGGCCGTCGCCTTTTACGAAGCGGGACTTGCCAAGCCGGGTGCGGACATGAACCGCGGTTATATGGGTATCGGTACGGCGCACGCCTATGCCGGCAACTATTCCGCAGCCAAGCAGGCGTTCAGCAAGGTGTCGGGAACCCGCGCCCCGCTAGCCGGGATGTGGCAGACATGGATTGGCCAGCAGACAGCAGCAGCCGCGCCTGCACCTGCGGCAGCCGCAGAACCGGCAAGCTAGTCGCTTTCCAACCGAATATTTGAAAAAGGGCGCTATTGGCGCCCTTTTTTATTCTTGAATAGGAACGCCAGGCAGATGTTTGGCGGATCGGATCGTTAGCGATGTCTTTACGCTGGCAACATTGGGCGCCGACGTCAGCTGGCTGGTCAGGAAACTCTGGAACTGCTGCAGATCCTTGGCGACCACCTTCAATATGAAATCAATCTCGCCATTGAGCATATAGCATTCGCGGACTTCCGGGAGCTGCTGTACATGTTCTTCAAAGGCCTGCAGATCCGATTCCGCCTGGCTTTTCAGGCTTACCATCGCGAATACTGTGATCGTGTACCCCATTTTGGCAGGGTCAATCGCGGCATGATAGGAATTGATAATCCCTTCGTCTTCCAGCGCACGCATGCGGCGGAGGCAGGGAGGCGCGGTCAGGCCTACACTATTTGCGAGTTCCACATTGGTAATCCGTCCATCATCCTGCAACCGTTGCAGGATTTTCAGATCAATGTCGTCGAGGTTTGTGTCAGCCATAGGGGAGTAATATCCGTTCGCGAATCATTTGATGGTTATAATATAATAAGTTGCCCAAGCAACGTTTTCTCCCATGTCCCACATTGTGACGCGAAATTTTCATCCCTTCCCGATGCAGCCCGAAAGGGTTATCACCCAGTTAACAATTGGATACACCACCTATTTTCTGGATCTGACATTGCGCTTCGATGACCGCCTGACCACCGTGCTCAAGGGGAGCCTGCCGGAAGGCTCCGGTGCCGCAACGCAATGGCGGCAGGTGGTCGATCTTCTCGCACAAAAACCGGCCGGGCTGGCGAATCAGGACGTCCAGGCGGGCCTGACCCGTCTCCGCGATCTGCACGAACGGGTTTCCGAACAGGATCGCCTGACCGCCGTACAGGCGCTGAACGGCCGGTTGCGTTCCGCGCCGTTGCTGGTCTATTTGACCGCCGATAGCGATGCGGTTTGTGACGCGGCCATGGCGGCGGCGGATCTGACACCGGAAATCTGCGCTGACGCCTTTCCCAGGCTTTCGCCGCGCGCCCAGCAGCAATTGCGCGAGCAAGGGTTCGACATGGCTGAGAGCCAGCCGCCGGCTCCTGTTCTGCCAACCGTTACCGAAGCGCTGCTATCCGTTGATGGGCCGGAGGACGAGGTCGCAGCGGATTGCGCCGCAGACCCGGCCGATGACCCTGCCGGACAACTGGCAGAATCGCAGATCAGCGCACTGGTCGAGAAAATTGCCGACTATCAGAAGAACCGCCCGGCCGAACCGCCGCGCGCTTCGGTCAGCGAAGACAGCAGCAGGAACGGCTTTGCCGAATCGCTCGAGACGATCCGTTTCGAAACCGATGAGTCGGGCACGATCAACTGGACCGAAGGGCCGCCAAAGGGCGCGATCGTCGGCGTCACCATCGCCCAGCCGGCCTTCGACGAAGGGCCGGGACCCGACGCTTATGGTGCCGCGGCATTTCGCCAGCGCATGCCAATGGAAAATGCCCGGATGCGGCTGTGCGGCGGAACCGTCGTCACCGGTGACTGGCGGATGAGCGCGATACCCTGTTTCAGCGAGGAGACGGGCCGGTTTGAAGGATATCGCGGCATCATGCGGCGACCCAATATAGCCGAGGACGCAGGCCAGAGCGGCATCGAAGTCGAGCGCCGCGAGCAGTTGCAGCAACTCATTCATGAATTGCGCACGCCGCTGAATGCGGTGATCGGATTCAGCGAAATTATCGAGCAGCAACTGTTCGGCCCGGCCTCCTATGAATATCGTTCTCTGGCACGCAATATCATGGATGAAGCACGGCGACTGCTGGCCGGTTTTGAAGATCTGGATATTGCGGTCAAGGTCGACTCCGGCCAGTTGCGGGAATCCAGCGGCACCACCAGAGCGGACTGGCTGTTCGAGCGGATGGCGCAGCGCCTGCAGGGGCTGACACAGAGCAAATCGGTCGAACTCAATATCAGCAAGGCCGAGCCGGTCCGGCCCTTCGCGCTCGACGGCGAGTCGGTGGAGCGGATTTTTGCCCGCTTGTTGTCGGCGGCAATCATTTCCTGCGAGAACGGGGAAACGTTGAAGGGCGAATTGCGGACCCGGATCGGCGTGCAGCCGACCAACCGGTTCACCCTGTCGCGGCCGTCGCGGATCAAGGATGTTGCAGAAAGCAAGCTGCTCGACCCGTCGCAGGGAATCGACGGCGAGGCAGGCGAATCCTCGCTGCTGGGGCTGGGATTCTCGCTGCGGCTGGTCCGGAATCTCGCGCAGTCGGCGGGCGGATCGCTCACCATTAATGCGGATAACATTGCCTTGACCCTACCGGCAGCGACGACTAGCAAAATCAAGATCCGCGAAACTGAGTCAGAATAGCCTGTCAGCTTCTGGCTTTAGTTCCGCGAGATTAGGGGCAATGGGGGGACGGCAGACATTTCGGTACAGGGGCATCATCCGATAAAAATCCGGAGGCCGGACAGTCCTGTCGTCTGGCCGGAAAACTTCGGAAGACGCTTTCTGGTCTCGGTGGATACCGAGGAGGAATTTGACTGGGACGCCCCGTTCCGGCGCGAAGGCCATACAACGCTTTCGGTATCCGAATTGCAGGCCTTTCAGCAATTTGCCGAGACGCTCGGCTTCAAACCGGTCTATTTTATCGATTTTGCGATCGTCCAGAATGATGAAGCCGCGGCGTTCCTGAGGATTGTAGCGGAGCGGAAAACCGCCGATATCGGGGTTCATCTGCATCCCTGGATCAATCCTCCTTTTGACGAACAGCTAAACGTCCACAACAGTTTTGCCGGCAATCTGCCGAAAGAACTGGAAGAACAGAAGCTTGTCATTCTGCGCAATGCGATCCGCGACCGGATCGGCATCACCCCGACGATTTTCCGCGCCGGCCGCTATGGCATCGGGCCGCACACGATCGACTTGCTGGTCAAGCACGGCTTTGTCATGGACAGCAGCATAAGATCGCGATTCGACTATAGCGGGGAAGGCGGCCCGGACTTTCTCTCGGCTGGTCCGGAACCGTTCTGGTGGGGGAGCGAAAACAGGCTTCTCGAAGTACCGCTGACGACGGTCTATTCGGGCCTGTTGCGCAAACAGGCTAGTCTAGTCGCCGGGATGATGGAAAGGCACCCGCTGGTCAATGCCCTTTGCTCCCGCAGCAAGATGCTGGAACGTATTCCGTTGACCCCGGAAGGATTTCCGCCCGCGAGACGAAGGAAGCCATCGACGTCGCTCTGGACGATGATTTGCGCTTGCTTGTGTTCTCCTTCCACTCACCCTCGCTGTCGCCGGGCCATACGCCCTATGTGCAGACGCAGCAGGAACTGGACGGCTTTTATGACTGGTGGCGGGAGGTCATCGCGCACCTCGAAACAAGGAACGTCAAACCGATCGAAATCGACGAATTGATCAGTTCTGCACGGGGCTTCTGATATTTGATTGCCGCCAATCGCACGAATTGCGACGATCAGTCTTGCCAAATCATCCCGGCTTCCGCTATCGCACCCTCCCATTGAGCATTGCCTGAAAAAGCGGCTCATACGGGCCTGTAGCTCAGTTGGTTAGAGCTGGCCGCTCATAACGGCTAGGTCGGGGGTTCGAGTCCCTCCGGGCCCACCATATTCTTTCCAGAGCCGAGATTTGCCGCGCTTGCGGGCGGTGGCAAAAAAGAAGCGTAAAAACCCTTTGCTTTTCCCAAAAGCACCGCCTAGGGGAAGCGCGCGTCGGGGAGTGGCGCAGCCTGGTAGCGCACCTGTTTTGGGTACAGGGGGTCGCAGGTTCAAATCCTGTCTCCCCGACCATTTTTCCCTCTGTATCTTGCGCTTTCTGTGCGGACCGGTCGCGGCTCCGCCGCCGGCTAGCTGCCGTTCGATACTATTTTCCGCCAGAGCCTGAAACCCTTGTAGATCAGAATCAGGCACAGGATCAGCATCAGCGAGGCGATGACCAGTGCGGCAACCGGATTGGCGAAGGCGAGGAACAGCAGCCCGCCGGTCGCGATATCCTCGCCGGTTGAGACCACAGCGTTGCTGACCGGCTCCGGACTGGTGTTGACGAGGGCGCGGGCGCCTGACTTGGCGCCATGGCTCACCAGCGCCGCGCCGCCGCCCAGAAGGAACACCACCACCTGCCAGACCGGATCGCCGGCATCGACAACCGCCAGGGCCAGCAGCGCCCCGCCCAAGGGCCGGATCGCGGTGTGAATCGTATCCCAGGCCGAATCGAGCCAGAGAATCTTGTCGGCAAAAAATTCGGCCACCGCACCAAATGCGCTGATCGCCAGAACCCACGGGTTGGCCAACGCATCGAGAATCTGCAGATTTTCCGGCAGGCTGATCCATTGCAGACGCATCGCGAGGCCGGTGACAAATATCGTGAGATACAGCCGCCAGCCCGATAACAGGCTGACGCTACCGGCCAATCCCAACAGCTCGACGATACCCATTTCCCGATTCTGCCACGCCGGCTGGAATTTGGCAAATGTCTTTGTCCCGGACCGCTATTCATCAAAAGACTTGGCAAAGCAGTTGCTTGCTGTTCATATGAAACGATGAATGATCCAGCGACCAGCAACGATAGGCCAGCAACCGACGCCATTACCGGCAAACCCATGCCCAAGCCCATTCCCGCTTCCACGCTGGTGATCTTCCGCGATCAGCCGGGTCAGAATGCGCCCGACCTGCTGATGGTCGAGCGTTCGGCGAAGATGGTCTTCGCTGCGGGCGCCGCGGTGTTCCCCGGTGGCCGGATCGATGACGCGGATTTTGAATTTGCCCGGAAGCTGGGCCATGACGATGTCGACGAATATGGCGCGCGCATCGCCGCGATCCGCGAAACGATCGAGGAAACGGGTATTGCGGTCGCGGTGGAGGGCGATCTTGATGCCAGGCGTATCCTGGACGCCCGCGCCGCGTTGCACGAAGGCACCGTTCTGGCCGATATCTGCAACCAGTTCGACTGGCAGCTGGAGCTGGAAAAACTGATTCCTTTCACACGCTGGTGTCCGCCCTTTGCGGAAAAGCGGGTGTTTGACACGCGATTCTACATGATCTCGCACGACGACCACGGGGCGCTGGCGACGGTCGATGAAACGGAAAATTACAATCTGTTCTGGGGCAATGCGCAATCGGTGCTCGATCGCGCCGAAGCCGGCGAGGTGAAGATCATCTTCCCGACCAAGCGCAATCTCGAGCGGCTGGCGCAATTCGGGTCGTTTGACGAGGCCGTGGCCCATGTGAAGGACCATCCGTCGGTGATGGTCTCGCCCAATATTGAAAAACGGGGCGAAGAAGTCCATCTGTGTATCCCGGAAGGCATCGGCTATCCGATTACTTCGGAGCCTATGGACGCCGTCCAGCGCGGTTTCAAAAAATAGGAAAATGGTGCGCCCGGCAGGACTCGAACCTGCTGCCTCAAGATTAGAAGTCTCGCGCTCTATCCAGATGAGCTACGGGCGCGCCATGGCATGGGCTTTAGCCATCTTTTGACCGGCTGCAAACCGTGATGTGCATCGACCGCCATAAATGTTGAATTGTCGCAGGCGCGGGCTAAGGTCGGGCAATGACCGATAATTCCATAGTCCGCACATCCGCTTCCAGCCAGACCGGTCACCGGTTCCGCTATTATGATTTCGTGATGGCGGCTTTTGTGACGGTGTTGCTGCTCTCCAATATTATCGGCGCGGCGAAACTGACCTATCTGCAGATATCCTGGTGGCCGGACGGATGGTGGCCGGCTGCCGACGGTCTTTTCATCTATGGCGCCGGCATACTTTTCTTTCCTATCGGCTATGTCATCGGCGATGTGCTGACCGAGATTTACGGCTTTGCGAGAGCCAGGCGGGTGATCTGGACCGGCTTTGCCGCATTGCTGTTTCTTGCGCTGATGAGCTGGGTGGTGGTCAGGCTGCCACCGTTTGACGGATGGCTCTGCCCTCCCGCCAGCGACGCATTGCGGTTCGCCGATCCCGCCCTGCCGGATAACAAGGGCGCGATCTGCCAGCAGAATTACGAAGCCGTGTTCGGCAGCGCCTGGCGGATCGTTATCGCCTCGATCACGGCCTTCTGGGCCGGGGAATTTGTGAACAGCTATGTGATGGCGCGGATGAAGGTCTGGACGCAGGGCAAGGCCTTGTGGAGCCGGACCATCGGTTCAACGGTGGTGGGGCAGGGGGTCGACAGCCTGATCTTCTATCCGCTGGCCTTTCTCGGCGTCTGGGAAACCTCGGCGGTGATCACCGTCATGGTTACCAATTGGCTGCTGAAAGTGCTGTGGGAAGCGGTGCTGACGCCGCTGACCTATCTGGTGGTCGGCTGGCTCAAGCGACGCGAGGGTGTCGATATCTATGATGAAGATACCGACTTCACCCCGTTTAGCACATCAGCCTGATCTAGCGCAGCAGGCCGTTCTTTTCGGCGCGCAGCGAAAATAGGGCAAAACCCGCGGCACAGGCCAGAATCAATATTGGCATGGTCCATCCCTGACCGGCGACAAATTCGCTATAGCCATCGAGAATGAAGTAGCTGCTGAACTGCACAAGGACGGCGAGCAGGGAGAGCAGGAACAGGCGCACCGCGATCCGTTTCCTCAGCAGCAAAGCGAGGGCCGCGGCGAATCCCGAAAATACGGCAATCGCAAAAGCAGCGGTGACCCAGAAAGGCTGCATTGACATCAGATCCTGTTCCACCTGGGGCAGGGCGGCAAACTGTTCCGCGCTCATCATGATCTGCTGAAAATAGGCGAGCAGGCCGATTGCGTTCCACAACACAGCCGCGACCGCGACGGCCCAGAACCAGACTGGCGTTTTCTGTATATTATCCATGAGCACCCTCCATCCTCTCCATTTGTCCGGACGAACTTGTGCCGGAAGTCGCGCCTTTTCAAGCAAAGCTTGGTTTTGAGTGGATCTATCAATCAGTAGAGACAGATAAATCAATTAAACCTGTTAAATATTTGGTGCTAGGCGGCCAGCGTTCAACCAAATGGAGCCAATGATGATCGGTAGAAATATCCCTGAAGTAACCCTGAAAACCCGCGTCCGCGACGAATCGCTCGGTGGTGAGAATCCCTTCCGCTGGGAAGATGTGAATACCAAGGAACTGTTCGCCGGCAAGCGCATAGCCGTTTTCTCCTTGCCGGGTGCATTCACCCCCACCTGCTCGAACGAGCAGTGCCCGGCCTATGAGCGCCTCTATGAAGAATTCCAGGCGCGCGGTGTTGACGAAGTCTATTGCATCTCCGTGAATGACGCCTTTGTGATGTTCCAGTGGGGCAAGTCTCTCGGTCTGAAAAAAATCAAGTTGCTGCCCGACGGATCGGGCGACTTTACCCGTCGCATGGGCATGCTGATCAAGAAAAACCATCTTGGTTTCGGCGACCGTAGCTGGCGCTACTCTATGATTGCCGACGATGGCGTTGTCAGCGCATGGTTCGAAGAGCCGGGTATCAATGATGATGGTGTCGACAATGATCCCTATGTCGAATCGACCCCTGAAAAGCTGCTGGAATGGCTGGACAACAACAAGGTCTAAGCCTTTATGCCCGATGGCAGGGAACCGCGAGCAAGAAATTGCTCGCGGTTTCTTATTGTGCGATAGGGGGGCGCATGAAGCGCCTGAACAAACCTATCATCATGACGGCGCAGATGGGCAAGGCAGATTTCGCCTGGGCCAACGTCCTGCGCCAGCGCTATTTTCCGCCTGAACGCAATGTGGTCGACGCGCATATCACCCTGTTCCACCATCTGCCGCCCCAGGCGCTGGAGGAAGTAAAGGCCGCCATTGCCGGGCTCGCTGGCACTCTGCCCAAACCGGAAGCGCATTTATCCGGCTTGATCCATCTCGGAAACGGCGTGGCATACAGGCTGCATGCACCGGAGCTTCTGGCGCTCCGGATGGAGCTCGCCGATCGCTTCGCCGGCCTGCTGATCGCGCAGGACCAGCAAACACCCCGGCTGCATATCACCGTCCAGAACAAGGTCAGCGCCCGGGAGGCCGGTCACCTGTTCGACATATTGTCGGCCGGATTCGAACCGCGTTCCTTTGACATTCACGGGATCGGGCTGCATTATTATCTCGACGGTCCATGGCAGACCATCCGGACATGGCCGTTCAGAGGCTAGTAGACGCCAACTTCCTTGATCGGAATCTCCGTATTCGCCAGCTCGTTCTTGTCGAGGTTCAGTCCCTCGACCACCGCTTTGCGGCCCTGCACATAATCCTTGGTCGCGTTGACGCAATCCAGTGCGACGACCTTGCCGTCGCGATAATAGATTACCGAAAAGCTGCGCGAATCGGGATCGCCGCGGACGACATAGCTGTCGTGGCCGGTCGAAAGGCCGACGGTCTGCAATTTCAGATCATATTGGTTCGACCAGAACCACGGCACGGCGTCATATTCGGTTTCCTCGCCAAGAATATCGAGGGCCGCCACTTTGGCCTGGTCATTGGCGTTCTGGACCGATTCAAGCCGGATCATCGCGCCGTCGGCAAAGGCATTGCTGTGTGCTGCACAATCGCCGATCGCATAGACATCTTCCAGACTGGTGCGGCAATGCTGGTCGACGTCCACGCCATTGCCGGTTGCGGCGCCAGCGGCCACGAGCGGGCCGGTTTCGGGGATGATACCGATGCCGACGACGAACATATCGGCGTCGAGCTTGCGACCGTCGGTGAGGGTGACCGCGGTTGCGATGCCATCCTCGCCGGTCTCAAAACCGGAAACCGTGGCGCCCAGTTCTATGGTCACACCCTGTCGACGATGCTCGGCCTCGAAAAAACGGGACAGCGCTTCACCTGCCACGCGAGACAGCACCCGGTCGAGCGATTCGACAACGGTGATCTGCTTGCCCAATTTGGTCAGCACAGCGGCCGCTTCCAGTCCGATATAGCCGCCGCCGATAACCACGACTTTCTTGACGCCGGGCAGGGCGGCCATGATCTTGTCGACATCGGCGCGTGAACGCACGGCGTGAATGTTACGCGCCTGGCTGCCCGGACAATCGAGCATCCGCGGAGAGCCGCCAGTGGCCCAGATCAGCTTGCCGAAGCCGATCTCGTCATCGGAGGCCAGGGTTACTTTCTTGCCAACCGGATCGAGTTTCGACACCCGCCGGCCGGTGAGCAAATCAATATCGCGCTCCACCCAGAAGCTTTCCGGGCGCAGCAAAATCCGTTCGAACGGCTTGTCTCCGGCAAGATATTCCTTGGACAGCGGTGGCCGCTCATAGGGCGGGTATTTCTCGTTGCCGACCAGACCGATCGATCCTTCAAATTTTTTCTGGCGCAAAGCGATGGCTGCTTGCGCGCCCGCATGGCCCGCGCCAACAATCAATATGTCATAAAATGCGTTCATATCTGCCCCTTGGTACCACATATCGGCTTGGAAAAGCGCTGTTAGCGCGGATCGTATTGGCCGTGCAAGTTTTAGCGTATTTCTTACTTCCGCTTGTTGACCAGACCGAAGGCTATGACTATAGCGCCGCCGTCCAGAGAGAGTTTTGCCGGAATATTGTGAACCGGCTTAACCTGTTGGCGGAGTAGCTCAGGTGGTTAGAGCAGTGGAATCATAATCCATGTGTCGGGGGTTCGAGTCCCTCCTCCGCTACCAACAAAGACGCATGATCTATCACGGTCACCCAATCAGCAAACATGCTATTGTGCGGCAGAAGCCCGCGCCGTTGATTGGCCGGGACATAGCGCGCTTAGAGTCTTTCTATTGCCTTTCTCAGTGTCATTGTGGCTGCCCGTAAAACGGGCGTGGTTGCGGAAAATTTAACGCAATTGGATTTGGCCGGACATTTCGTTTAGGGCATGGGGTCCCGGTTCGTCTCGGGGGGATGAAACAGGAGGAATATTTGGGCAAGGTTCAAGCAGCACTTTCGGTGATGACCGTCGGAGTCACGGGGGCATTCGCAACCGGAGCATTGGGCCTGTCCCCTGATCCGGTTGCAGCCGAGGTTGCTATTGCCATGAACAGCAGTACCGCCTGTCTGGGGTGCAATGTTGAAACCGGAGACGGGCAAAAGCAGCGGGCTATGTCGTCGGTCCGGGCGGCCGGTCTCTCTGTCGCCATCCATGGCAGCCGGCAGTTTGCGGTCGATTCTCCGGATTCGCAGGCGCAGCCCGGAGGCGACGGTACCCCGGACGATCCGCAGGCGCCAGCCCTGGACGACAAGGCCTATGTGCCCCCCGCGCAGGTGGAACCACCATTGCCGGAACTGCCACCGGTCCCGCAATTGTTGCAGCGGGATTATCCGGACTGCCGCGAAGATCATCTGCATCTGGCGGATCCGCACGACAAGGCGAAGAATATCAATGCATGCACGACGGCGCTGGACAATTATTACAGCGGCGTGCTGACCGAATATCGCGAGCGGATGAACCAGTATCAGGATGAGCTTTCCCGGATATATAACGAGAAAGTGGCGGGGCGGATGGAATATTCCGCCGCCAGCCGGGATCGTTTCTACCAGGAAATAATGCAGGAACATGCAAATTCCGACCCCGATGGTGCCAATATGGCGATCTACCGGGCGGCCGAACAGCTGTATCAGGCGGACCGCAATTATCTGAGCGACCGCTATTGCTACAACACCGGCTGCGGCGGTTATCCGGTGCCGGAAAATTACGGCTATACCTATGTGGCAGAGAGCCTTGCCAAGACCGACAAGCCGAAGAAGAAGGCGAGGGAAAAATCTGCGGACAATAAAAGCTGCAAGAAATCCAGAGGGCGCGGCGGTCTGCTTGGCGGCATTTTCGGTAGCGTGGTCGGCTCCGTGGCCGGACTCGACGATGTCGGAACGCTGATTGCCGGTGCGGTCGGCGCGGTGCTTGTTGGCGAGATTGCCTGCAAATTGAGTCAGGATGAACAGGAAAAGGCGGCGGAAGCCACTTTCGCTGTGGTTGAACAGGAGGAAGTGGGAGCGGTAGCCAAGTGGGAGAGCCCGACCCGGGGCGGGGTCTCCGGATCGTCCACGGTGACAGCCCTCAATACCGAGCCAAACGGTCGCAAATGCCTGACGATCACCGATGTTGCGATTATCGATGGCGAAGAGACACGCATATCCAAACAGATGTGCCGCGCCGCCGGGGAATCCAAATATGCAATTACGGCCTGACCACCGGCTGATCTAGTATTGGAGATATCCGGCCCGTCGATGCTGGCGGAACCCGCCCGTCATTGGGATATTCAGCCGGCTCGCGCGCTGTCAATGGACGCTATCACCGGCGATAATTATTCTTCGCCGCTTTTGCCGGTGATAGGCCTTGCCTACCGGCGTCCGGCATCCCTATTTGCAAATAACAGAATCATCATCGTCAGGAACGGAAAATGGCCGAAACGCATAAAACGAAAATGCTCATTCTGGGTTCGGGACCCGCCGGATTGTCAGCCGCCATCTATGGCGCGCGTGCCGGACTGGAGCCGATTGTGGTTCAGGGGCTGCAGCCGGGCGGCCAGCTCACCATCACCACGGATGTAGAAAATTATCCCGGGTTTCGCGATGTGATCCAGGGGCCATGGCTGATGGACGAGATGCAGGCGCAGGCTGAAAAAGTCGGCACCCGGTTCATCTTCGACACAATCGTCGATGTCGATTTCTCCCGGCGACCTTTCCGGATGACGGGCGATGGCGGCGACGTTTACGAGGGTGATACCCTGGTGATCGCGACCGGCGCTCAAGCCAAATGGCTGGGCCTTCCCGGGGAAGAGGAATTGTCGGGCAAGGGCGTTTCGGCCTGTGCAACCTGCGACGGCTTTTTCTATCGCGGCAAGAAGGTGGCGGTCATTGGCGGCGGCAACACCGCGGTGGAGGAAGCCCTCTATATGACCAACCATAGCGACGATGTGACGCTGATCCACCGCCGCGACAGTCTGCGGGCAGAAAAGATCCTGCAGGAACGGCTGTTTGCCAATCCCAAGATTTCCGTGCTGTGGAACACCAATGTCGAACGTTTTGTCGGCGGTGGTGAGCCGGTCGGGCTGGTCGGCCTTGATCTGGTTGACACGCAGACCGGCGCGAAAAGCCATCTCGCACTGGATGGTGCATTTGTCGCGATCGGCCACGCGCCGGCAACAGAGATTTTCAAGGGCCATCTCGACCTGATCGATGGCGGCTATATCGAGGTTGAGCCAGGCACGCCCAAGACCAAAATCCCGGGTCTGTTTGCCTGCGGCGACGTCATGGACCATGTCTATCGTCAGGCGGTGACTGCCGCCGGTACCGGCTGTATGGCCGCGCTCGATGCCGAGCGTTTTCTGGCGGAACAGGAATTCGAGCAGATCGCAGCCGAATAGTCAGGCGGCGCGCAACGCTTCCAGCAATTTCTCTGTGAGCCATTCGCTGGCCGTTTCATCGGCAAAGCTGTGGGAAGCGCTGTCGAGCGTTTCGACCCGGATTGTGGCTGTGTCTCGTGCCTGTGCAAAATCGGAGCTGTTCCAGGCAGAGAGAAAAGCACGGGCCGTGGTGTCGCGCTTTGCCAGCAAGATATGCGCATCCTTGTCCATGCCGCAAAGAGCATCACGTACCCGCAAGGACAGCCGGCTGTTCTGCTCCGTCTGCGAGGCGCGCCTAAGACCTTTTAGCAACTTCGCGAAATCGATTTTCCCGGAAAGCAGATCGATGATGGTGCGCGGGTTTTTGATCCGGTCCCAGTAACGGGACCGGATGGCCGCCGCCGACATGGTCGGTTCTTCGCCTGCTGTCTCCTCGTCCATCTCGATCACCCAGGGATTGGCCAGTATATAGCCATCGATACCGGCTGCAGGACCAAATAGGGCCAGTGCCGTCGCCGCATCGCAATTGCCGAAGGCGATGACCGACTGCAGCTGTGGCAGTTCCTGTCGCAGAAACGCGACGGCTGCCTTGATATCTGCGGCGCTGTCCAGAAACGTTTTATTCTCGCCACTGCTTTCACCAATGCCCCGCCGGTCATAGCGGAGCACGGGAAATCCCTGTTGCGAGAGTAGCTGCGCCAGTCGGGCCATCCCATTATGGGCGCCCGACCGGATTTCATTGCCGCCGCTGACGATGAGCAGGGCGGTGGGACCGGAGCCGGAATCCAGTGTCGCCGCGAGCGTGTCGCCTTCACAGCTTATCTGGTGGAAACCGCGCGTCATTGTCCCACCCACGCTGCGATATCCTTCGCAATGGCGCAAGACATGGCCGGATCATCACCGGGTTCGGCGCGCAGCCAAAGGGCGGAACCGTCGATCTGGACGTCGGCCGGTTTGTTATCTGAAGCAAGGCGGGCGATTCGCTGATGTTTCGGTGTCGGAGGTTTAGCGTCATTCAATTGCGAGAACAGCGCCGGCCCGATGATGTTGCCGGCAAGTTCGATCGGCTCCGCTTTGGCCTGTTCGGCCAGCCCGGAGAGGCTTGTATTCAGGCCGGTTTCCCGGTCGGCAGCGATCCTCGTGCGCATCATGGTGCGCAGTATGGCCGCGCCTTTTACCGGGCTCAGCATCCAGTGCCCGGCATCTGGCATTGCCGCAACCGTCAGCACACCTGCACGGAACGAGGCAATATGGGATATCCGGTGCTGCTGCGCGCAGGCCTGAACGGCGTGCTGCCAGTCGGTCAGCGTGACCTGCGCCAGCGGAACCGGGCTTTCGTTGCAGCCCGGAAGGTCGGGCAAAAAGCTACTTATATCAACGGTTTGCAGCGCACGCATGACATCGACCAGCATCTTGCGCATGCGGTTCATCTCGTCAAACAGCGGCGGGACCAGCATGACGTTGCGGCCGGACGGGGCATCGAGTGCCAGACATAATTCTTTGCGATCCGCAAATTCGTAGGAGACGAATGCGGGAAGAGGGGTCACTCGGTGACTTTCATCTCGGCGAAGGCGACCAGATTGCCAAAAGTCTCGAACAGTTCGCCATCGACCTCGTCATCGTCGATCATGATGTCCAGACGGTCTTCCAGTTCTGTCAGCAATCCGGCAACGGCCATGCTGTCGAGCTCGGGAAGGGCACCGAAAAGCTCGGTTTCCGCGGTAAATTCGGCAACCTGCTCCTCGCTCAGTCCCAAAATATCCTGCATCACTGCACGCACGGCAGCTTCCGGCGTAATTTCGACCTTGTCTTGCATCAATTCCCCCGAATCTCGGATAACGGCGCTTCCCTAAAGCGGTCAGCGCTTTCCGGCAAGGCCCGAGGCATAGTGCCTCAAAATTGCTAGCCAGGACATCGGATTGTTGGGCCAGTAAAATTCCAGCCGATAGCGGTCCCGGACATCTTCCATCCATTCGCGCTTGTAGCCGTCGTTGCCGGTGCCGAAGTCGATCAGATCGACATGGTCAATATCGATCGCATGCTGGAACATGGCGACCGAGAGCAAGGTTCCCGGTGAAGTCTTGGTTGCATCCTCAATATGCGCCAGCTTGTGGATCAGCGCCTCGCCATTTTCCACGGTCCAGAACTGGGCGGCAACCGGTTCTCCGTCGATATAGGCGAGACCGAGGCGCATGCAGCCGGCCGCCGCTTCGTGTCGGGCCAGGTTTCGCAGGAAATCCGGATTGCCTTCCTCGGGTTTCCAGCTGCGTTCGTAGACGGAGACATAATCGTCCCAGTCCTCGTCGGAAAATTCTGTCTCGATACGGACCGACACCAGATTTTTCTTCGCCTTGCGCCTTACCGTGTTGCGGAGCTGCCCGGGACGGCTCGCCCAATATTGGTCGAACGTACGGCCCTTGACGTTCAAAATATGATTGTCGTCAGCCTTTGACCGGAAAACAATCCAGCCGGCCTGCCGGAAGGCGCGTTCGGTCAGGCTGGCAGCAGAATCCTCGTCAGGAACTGGCGTTATTTCAATACGATGCGAGCTAGATTTCAGCTGCTTTGCCAATTTGGCGAGCAGAGCCAATTTGGTTACTTCGTCATAGTCACCGAGATAAATCGGGCGGAAGGTGAAATTATACCAGTTGGCGAGGGCGGCATGGCGTCGAAATCCGGTTTTCATCAGGAACATCCATGCTTCCGCATCGCCTTCCTGGCTATGGACGATCAGCGGGGACTTGTCTGGCAGGCACAGTTCGTGAAGCGGTTTCAGCCATTCGATCCGGTCGAACAGCGACTTCTGGACCGATCGCCCCAGTTTTTCTCCGGCAATGGCTTGCACGGACTGGAAATTGCTATGATATTCACTGGTCATGGCTAAGGTCGTATCTGTCACAAATCTGCTCTTTTTCCCATAGGTCAAAAATTGAACATCACATCCGAAAACGCCGCATTTCCGCTTGACCATCTGACGATAGGCAAGGATCCGGATGGCTGCGCGCTGGTGACGCGTTCAGGGTCTCTTAGCTACAAGATGTTAAATCATCGTATCGGCTTGCTGGCGGCATGGCTGCACGAACAGGACCTGATCAAGGGGGACAGGGTCGCAACCTGGCTGGCGAAGACCGAACTGGCCTGTCTGATGCCGCTCGCGGCGGCGAGGGCAGGGCTGGTGCATGTTCCGGTTAATCCGCTGCTCAAGCAGGCGCAGGTTTCGCACATCGTCGCAGATAGCGGAGCCAAGCTGCTGATCAGCAACGCAGGACGTCTCAAAGGCCTGGAAGGCCTTGACGAGACACATTGTCGTCTGTTCGAGGACAAAATCGTCGAGAGCGCGCTGGAATCCATCGCTGAACCCATGGAGCCAAGTGCCGAATCTACCGATACCGGTGATCTGGCCGCGATCCTTTACACCAGCGGTTCGACAGGGCGGCCGAAGGGAGTGATGCTCAGCCACGCCAATCTGACGCTGGGCGCGGTCAGTGTCGCCGAATATCTGGATCTGGCCGCCGATGACCGCACGATTTGCGTTTTGCCGCTCAGCTTTGACTATGGCCAGAATCAGTTGCTCTCGACCTGGTGGGCAGGCGGTTGCGCGGTACCGCTGGACTATCTGACGCCGCGTGACGTCATGAAGGCTTGCGTTCGCGAACAGATTACGACGCTCGCCGCCGTCCCGCCGCTATGGGTGCAATTGGTGGAACAGCAATGGCCCGAAGAAGCGGTGGCCTCGATGCGCCGGCTCACCAACAGCGGTGGCGCGCTGACCCCGACGCTGGTCAAGCAGCTGCGGGGCATATTCGGTTCCGCGACCGATATTTACGCGATGTACGGCCTGACCGAGGCGTTCCGTTCGACCTATCTTGATCCCGCCCTTATCGATGACAATCCGACCAGCATGGGGACCGCGATTCCTTTTGCCGAGATCCTGGTGGTTGACGCGGCCGGTGATGTCGCCGGTCCGGACCAGGCCGGTGAACTGGTCCATTGCGGACCGCTTGTGGCGCAGGGCTATTGGAATGATCCGGACCGGACGGCGCAGCGGTTCAAAAAGGCGCCCGCGGCTTCGCGATTTGGCGGAACGGCCGTATTTTCAGGTGATACGGTAAAGCGCGGCGACGACGGGCTACTATATTTTGTCGGCCGGGATGACGCGATGATCAAAAGCTCCGGCAACCGGATCAGTCCGACGGAAATCGAGGAGATCGCGGTCGAATCGGGAATCGTGGCCGAAGCCGTCGCTCTGGGCGTTGCCGACGACCGGCTGGGTCATGCAATCCGGCTTTTCGCCCGGCCGGTTGAACATGCCGGGGATAATTCAGCTGACGCCGAGCAGCTGGCAAAATATCTGAAACAGAATTTACCGAATTTTATGCACCCCCGGGATATTATCCTGCTTTCTGAATTTCCCAAGAACCCTAACGGAAAGCTGGACCGCAACGCGCTGGCCAACATGGATATCGAATGATCAAAACGAAAGCGACAGGTCCGATCCCGACCGGATTTCAGGCCATTGACGGCGAGCTTGCCCTTGGCGGCCAGAAAGCCAGCGCACTGGTTGCAGAACATGGCTCGCCACTGTTCATCTATGCGAAAAGCAGACTCGACGATCGAATGGCCGAACTGCGCGCAGCAATGCCGGATAGTCTTGATCTGCATTATGCGATGAAGGCCAATCCCTATGCGCCGCTGCTTCGCCATATGATCGGTCTGGCCGACGGAATCGATATTGCATCCGGCGGCGAATTGCGGATGGCGCTGGCTGCCGGAGCGGCTCCCGACCATGTCAGCTTTGCCGGACCAGGCAAGCAGGACGAGGAACTGGAGCAGGCGATCCAGGCTGGAGTAACGATCAATATTGAATCGGCCGGCGAATGCGATCGGGCGCTGAAAATCGGCAAGGCTTTTGCAAAACAGCCGCGGTTGGCGATCCGGGTCAATCCGGATTTCGACCTGAAGGGGTCGGGTATGAAAATGGGCGGTGGTGCCAAGCCGTTCGGGATGGATATCGAGCTGGTGGCACCAACCGTGAGGCAAATCGTGGAAGCCGGTGCCGACTGGCGCGGCTTTCATATTTTTGCCGGTTCGCAAGCGCTTAGCGCGGATGCGATAATAGAGACACAGGCGCAAACGGTGGCGCTGGCGGCCCGTCTGGCGACCGAAATCGGTCAGTCACCGGCCCATATCAATCTCGGCGGCGGTTTCGGCATTCCCTATTTTCCGGGGGATGATCCGCTGGATATCATCAAGGTGGGTGATGCCCTGTCGGACCAGCTCGCGCGGCTGCCGGACATTCTATCATCGACGCAGTTCGCGATTGAACTGGGCCGCTATCTGGTCGGCGAGGCGGGCGTCTATCTGACGCGGATTGTCGATCGCAAGCAAAGCCAGGGGCAGACCTTTCTGGTCACCGATGGCGGTCTGCATCACCAGCTTGCTGCCAGCGGCAATTTCGGGACCGTGGTAAGGCGCAACTATCCGGCTGCGATTGCCAGCAGGTTTGAAGAGGAGCCGGTGGAGACGGTTTCGATCGTCGGCTGTCTGTGCACGCCGCTCGACCGGTTGAGCGACAATGCTGCAATGCCAAGGGCGGGCGTCGGTGACATCGTCGCGATATTCTGCGCAGGCGCCTACGGAGCATCTGCAAGCCCAGCCAATTTTCTGGGTCAGGGACCTGCGGCGGAGCTTTTGCTCGACTAGTTTTTCCGGAAATTGGGCTGCTGTCGGAGTGCGGCATTCGTTAATCGGAAATTCAGCTAATCCTAACGCTATATTCACTATTTTCCAGCATAGCCATCTCGTGACTTTGCGTGATTTGTCCGTTTTCTGCTGAAAACCGGCCATTCGCCAGTTGGTTTATACGAGGTGGTAAAAATGCGTTCTGCGATAAAAAACAATCATTTAGCAAAGCTGATGGTCGGGGCCGGCATGGCGTCACTGGCCGTTGCCGGCTGTTCCGGCAATTCCGGCGGACCGCAACTGCCGCCGGCTTCCTTTGTTTCGATGCAGGAAGGCCCGGGCGAGGAATATGTTATCGGGCCGCTCGACGAACTGACCATCTTCGTCTGGCGCAATCCCGAACTGGGTGCGAAGGTTCAGGTTCGTCCCGATGGCCGGATCACCACACCGCTGATCACCGACATGCCCGCTGTCGGCAAGACGCCCGCCATGCTGGCGCAAGACCTGACGTTGCAATTGTCGCAATATATCAATGAACCGCTGGTTTCCGTCATCGTCAATAATTTCTCCGGCACGTTTTCCCAGCAGATCCGCGTGGTCGGTGCGACGGAAAAGCCGGCTTCGATCCCCTATCGTGCCAATATGACCCTGCTCGATGCGATGATCGCGGTGGGGGGCATGTCGGAATTTGCATCCGGCAACCGGGCCCGGCTGATCCGTTTCGACCGGGGTACCGGCAAGCAGCAGGAATTTGCTCTGCGCATAGACGATCTGATGAAGAAGGGCGAAACCCGCGCCAATGTCATGCTGCGTCCCGGGGACGTGATCATCATCCCCGAAAGTATGTTCTGATTTGTTTTTGGCTTCCCATCACAGGAATTGAATAGACCCATGAACGGCCTTTATGATGAATTTAAAATAGCGCTGTACAGCGTCTGGAACCGGCGCTGGCTGGCACTGGCTGTTGCCTGGGGTCTCTGTCTGCTGGGATGGCTTGTCGTTGCGCTCATTCCCAACAGCTATGAATCGCAGGCGCGCATTTCCGTCGAAATGCAGTCGATTCTATCCGACAAGGTCGGGGTGGACGAGCGCGAGCGCAAGAAAAACATGGAACGGGTTCAGGAAACGCTGGCCTCCACTATCAATCTCGAAAAGGTCGTTCGCGGAACCGCATTGAACCAGTCGGTGGCGACAGACCGTGAACTGGCCAGCAAGGTCGAGATGCTGCGCGAGAATATCGAGATCAAGTCGGAAAAGGACAATCTCTTCGAGATTACCGCGAAATCGTCTGCCAGCAATTTTTCCGATGCCGAAAATGCCGTGCTGGCCCGCGACATCGTCCAGAAGATGATCGATATTTTTGTCGAGGAGAATCTGTCGGGCGATCGTGATGAAACCAGCCAGACGATCAAGTTTCTCGACGCGCAGCTCGCGCAGAGAGAAAAGGAGCTTCAGGAAGTCGAGCAGAAGCGGGTTCAGTTCGAGACCGAAAACCTGGGCTTGTTGCCCGGTGTCGGCTCGATAAGCCAGAGGATGGAAGCGGCCCGGGCCGAACTCGCGCAGATCGAATCCCAGATCAGCCAGGCATCCGGATCGCTGGCGGCGCTGAACGGGCAGCTTGCCGGTACGCCGCCGTTGATCGCGACGCCGGGCGTTGGCGGCGGCGGAGCCCGCGGCCAGCTTGCGCAGCTGGAAGCCAATCTTGCCGGTGCCCGCGCACGCGGTTGGACCGACAGCCATCCCGACATCATTTCGATGAAAAAGGAAATCGCGGCGCTGCGTGTTCAGGCCGGCAAAGAGTCGGCTGGGGGCGGTGGCTATCGGACACCCAATCCCGCCTATAGTTCTTTGCAGAGCATGCGGGCGGAACGCCAGGCCAGCCTGGCCGCATTGCAGGCACGCAAAAATGCGCTGCAGTCGGATATGACCCAGCTGGCATCGAAACAGACGCTCGAACCGGGTGTGGCTGCGGAAATGTCGCGGATCAATCGCGACCACGAGGTCCTGAAGGAGCAATATGACAAGCTGCTCGCCGACCGGGAGCAGATCAAGTTGCGCGGCCAAGTAGAATCCGAAACCGATTCACTGAAATTCCGCGTCATTGATCCGCCGTCCAGCCCGCGTTCGCCCGCTGCGCCAAACCGGCCGTTGCTTCTGGCGATGGTGCTGATCGCAGGAATTGGCGGTGGTGTCGGCACGGCTTTCGCCATGGGCCATGTGCAGACCAGCTATCCAACCGCAGCGCGGCTGGAAAAGGCCAGCGGCTTGCCGGTGATCGGCTCTGTAAGCCAGATCGTAACCAGTGCGCAGCGTGAAATTCAGAAGAAAAAGCTGCGCCTCTTTTTCGGTACAAGCGGCGCGCTTTTTGGCGTGTTCGGAATGCTGATGGTCGTTGAATTTATCCAGCGCGGCATGGTGGCCTGAGAGAACAGAAATGAACAAATATAGTCCTCCCAAGAAATCCGGTTCGTTGCTCGAAAGAGCAGGCGAAATCTATGACTACATCCCGGCTGTCCGCACCGGGGAGCAGCGGGAGAACCCGTTGCAACGTTCGGATATCGACTCATCGGCGCGGCGAGTGACGCCGGTCCGGCACGGACCGGTCGAGGCCTATGATGGCCCGACCGTGATCGTTGATCGGGAGAAGCTGAAAGACGCTGGTTTCATAGTGCCCGACGGTCCGGTGACCGGGATTTCGGAAGAGTTCCGCATCATCAAGCGCCAATTGCTGCTCGCCGCAAAAGGCAGCCAGAAAATGGCGCCGATACCGCGGGGTGAACGGATATTGATCTGCTCGGCCCATCCGGATGAAGGCAAGACATTCTGCGCTTTGAATCTGGCACTTTCGATCGCCGCGGAGAAGGATAATGAAGTCCTGCTGGTCGACGCGGATTTCGCCAAGCCGAGTATTCTGTCCAGTCTTGGGCTGGAGGGTAGCAAGGGCCTGATGGATGCGCTTGCCGACCCGCAACTGCCGGTGGAAAATTGTATCATCCATACAGATATTCCCGGACTGGCGATCTTGCCGGCTGGCGATCAGACCAACGCCGATACCGAATATCTGGCCTCGTCACGAACCGAGCAGGTGCTCAACCGCCTGACCCAGAACAATCCCAACCGCATCGTGATCTTTGATTCACCACCAGCCCTGTCGGCTTCGCCAGCCTCGGTTCTGGCAATGCATGTCGGCCAGGTGCTGATGGTGGTCAAAGCCGATGAAACAACCGAGACCGCGCTGCGCGATGCGCTGAGTTTGCTGGGTGGCTGCGATCATATCCAGTTGCTGCTGAACGGCACGAAATTCTCGCCAACAGGCCGGCGGTTCGGATCCTATTATGGATATGGAGAGTAACCCATGACCGCGTATAAAACCGGAAGTTTCCTGAGATGTGGAGCCGCCATCCTGCCGTTGACGGGATTGGCTGTTCCCGCCGTCGAAGCGCGCGAACGCGAGGCCGATGTGGCGCCCTATATCGAAATTCAGCAGATCCTGGTCGCCGACCTGAAGGACGGCAGCGATGTGCTGACCTATACGTCGGTTGCCGCCGGTGTCGACACGTCGCTGCAGACACGCGGGGCCGAGGCCCAGGTGAATGTCCGTTACGAACGCCGGTTTTTCTACGAGGACAATTTGGGTGATGAGGATATCATAACCGGTCTTGCCCGTGGCAGCGTGCAGGTCGTTCCGAATCTGCTGGCACTGGAAGCCGGTGCTTTTGCGGCCCGGAGCCGCGTCGATCTGCGCGGCGAAGCACCGAGCAATACGGTGGGCAATATCGACAATGTGACGCAGGTATATTCCGTATATGCCGGTCCGTCCCTCTCGACCCGGGCAGGTGCTCTGGATGTGAATGCCGGCTACCGTATCGGTTATACAAAGGTAGAGGATGAAACGGCCGGGGTCCTGCCCGCCGGACAGGTCCCGGTCGATATATTCGACGATAGTGTCAGCCATTCCGCCAATGCCAGCGTAGCTATGCAGCCGGGCGATCTGCCCTTTGGCTGGAGCGTCGGTGCCGGTTGGCAACGCGAGGATGGCAGCCAGCTGGATCAGCGGTTTGAAGGAAAGCAGGTCCGCGCAGATGTGACGGTGCCGGTTTCGCAAACCCTGGCTGCGGTCGGTGGCATTGGCTATGAAGATATCGAAATTTCGGAACGGGATGCCGTGCGGGATACCGACGGTGTTCCGATCATCGGCGATGACGGACGCCTTGTCACCGATACAAGCTCGCCGCGATTGCTGTCCTATGATCAGGACGGGATATATTGGGACGTCGGTGTGCTGTGGCGGCCAAGCCGGCGCACTTCGCTCGAGGCACGGGTCGGTCAGCGCTATGGCAGCGAAACCTATCACGGCAATTTTGCCTATCAGCCCAACCAGAATACAGCGCTTAATATCTCGGTCTATGACACGGTTTCGGGATTCGGCAATCTGCTCAACGACAACCTGTCGAGCCTGGGCACCAGCTTTACCAGCACCCGCAACCCGCTCAGTGGTGAACTGAACGGCTGTGCCTTCGGCCCGACGAGCAGCCTGTGCTTCAATGATGTGCTGCAATCCGCTGCGTCTTCTTCGTTCCGCGCGCGAGGTATCAACGGGCAGCTTACCTACAATCACGGCGGATGGAATACCGGCCTCGGAGTCGGCTATGCGCGCCGCCGCTATTTTGCCTCGCAGCTGGGTTCGGTCTCGGCCATAGACGGTCTGATTGACCAGAATTATTATGCCAACCTGACCATCGGTCGCGACCTCGACCGCTATTCCAGCTTCGATGCCAATGTTTACGCCAATCTGCTCGACAGCGGCTTCGCCAATGCGCCCAATGTTCTGGGCGTGGGAGCCAATGCGGCTTATTATCGCCAGATATTGCCCCGCCTGCAGGGCACAGCGGCAGTCGGTCTCGACAGCTATCAGCAAGACGGGTTCGACAGCGAGCTTACCGCTTCCGCTCTTCTGGGACTCAGATATGATTTTTAACCAATTCATCACCGCCGTTGACCGGAGACACGCGCATGTATGACACATTCTATGGATTGAACGGCCGGCCTTTTCAGCTGACCCCCGATCCGCATTTCTATTTTGAAAGCCTGACACACCGCAAGGCATTGTCCTATCTGGGCTACGGCCTTGCGCAGGGCGAGGGCTTTATCGTCATCACTGGCGATGTCGGTGCGGGCAAGACTACTTTGGTCAGCCATCTGATGGCGACGATCGACAAGGCGCGTCTGACCGCGGCCAATATTGTCACGACCAAGCTGGACAGCGAGGATATCGTACGGGTTGCTGCCAATCATTTCGATATCAACACCGATCATATGGACAAGGCCCAGTTGCTGAGTGCGTTTGAAGAGTTTCTGCACGCCGAAGCGCGTGCCGGGCGCCGGTGCTTGCTGATCGTCGATGAATCGCAAAACCTTCCTGCCGGCGCGCTGGAGGAACTCCGGATGCTGTCCAATTTTCAGCTGGGTGGGCAGGCTTTGCTGCAGATATTCCTGCTCGGCCAGCCAGAATTCCGCGATATGCTGCAGAATTCCAACCAGCTGGAGCAATTGCGCCAGCGGGTGATCGCGCACCATCATCTCGAACCGATGGATGCCGAAGAGATCGAACCTTATGTCACGCACCGGCTGTCCAAATGCGGCTGGTCGGGACGGCCGAAGATTACATCGAGCGTATTCCGCCTGCTGTACTCCGAGACCAATGGTGTACCGCGCAAAATAAACGCATTGATGAGTCGTATCCTGTTGATGGGATCAATCGAGCATGCGGAGATGATCGACCAGCCGATGGTCGAGCGGGTGCTTGCCGACCTGAAAGGTGAAAACGTGGAAATTGCCGCGCCACCAACGGCACCAGCCGCGCCGAAAAATCCGTTGTGGGAAAAACCCCGGAAGGCCCAGGACGCGAGCGCTGATGCGGTGGCCAAAACTCCGGCACCGCAATCTGCTCCCGCTCCCGTACCTGCTGCTGCACCTGCACCTGCACCGGCACAGGAGCACGAAGTGGTCAATTTCAGGGCTCCCGAAGCATCGCCGACCGCGCCGCTGAAAACCGCAGAAGTCCAGGCGGCACCGGAACCGAAACCGGCAGCACCAGTTGCGGCTCCGGCTGTTTCAGAGGTTGCGGATTCAGAGGTTGCGGACAAGGCGATGATCCAGCGCCTCGATGCACTGGCGAAACAGCTGTCGCTGATGGAAGCGCGGATGAATGATCAGGAAGCTAATCTGCACCGCGTCTTGACGTTGCTGGTAGAATGGGTCGAGAACGATGTCCGGAGCAAGGAAAGCTATGTCAATGCGGGACGTGCGGCCTGAATCGTTCGCCAGGGCGAGAGAAGCGGATGCTTTGCTCAATGCCATGTCGGTGGATATCGAGGACTGGTTTCAGGTGGGAGCCTTCGAGACGGTCATTGATCGCGCCGACTGGGATCAGCTGGAGCACCGCGTAGAACGCAACAGCCATGCGGTGCTGGCGTTGTTCGACGAAGCCGGCATCAAGGCCACTTTTTTCATTCTTGGCTGGGTCGCAGAGCGCTATCCCGCGCTGATGCAGACGATTGCCGATGCCGGTCACGAAATCGCCAGTCACGGCTATGATCATGCGCGTGTGTTCAACCTTTCACCGGACCAGTTCCGGGCCGATCTGGACCGCAGTCGCAAGATACTCGAGGACAGTTCGGGCCAGCAGGTCATCGGCTATCGTGCTCCCAGTTTCTCGATCGACCAGCGGACACCCTGGGCGCACGAGATACTGGCCGAAGAAGGCTATATCTATTCTTCCAGCGTCGCACCCATTTCCCACGATCATTATGGCTGGTCGGAATCGCCCCGCTTTGCCTGGAAGCCGGTCGATCAGTCCGATCTGATCGAATTGCCGGTGACCACGGTTGCGGTCGGCAGCCGTCGCTTCGCTGCTGGCGGAGGCGGGTTTTTCCGGCTCTTGCCTTATGCATTGTATGAGCGGTCGATCAGGAAGATGCAGCGCGATGACGGGCATGGAGCGATTTTCTACTTCCATCCGTGGGAAATCGATCCCGATCAGCCGCGCGTTGCCGACGCCCCGCTACGATCGAAATTCCGTCATTATACCAATCTGGGCTCGATGCGCGCCAAGCTGCTGCGGGCCGGACGGGATTTTAGCTGGGGCAGGATCGACGAGCTGGCGGCACTGGAAGCGGAGCGGATGGGATGAACATGGCCTTCAAACCAGCATCCTTGTCAATCCGTATTTTGGAACGGGACGACGCCAATGAACTGGCCCGGATCGACGCCTTTGTGCACGCGGCCCCGGAAGGCACGCCCTTTCACCGACCGGCGTGGTTGCAGGCGGTCAGCAAGTCTTGCGGTCATGAGTGGCGCTATCTGCTCGCCGAAGACAGCGGCGGGCAGCTGCGGGGTGTCTTGCCGCTCAATCTAATTCATTCGGCGCTGTTCGGCCGGGCCCTGACGTCGTCCGGTTTCGCGGTTGGCGGCGGTATTCTCGCGGACAATGATCAGGCAGTCCAGCTGCTCGCCGAGGAAGCGTGGCGGCTTGCCAGGCGCGGCAGTTTCCCCAGCGTCGAGCTGCGCGGCGGCCCCGTGCCGGACGGACCGTGGCAGTGCAAAGAAGATGTCTATGCCGGCTTTGTAACGGAACTGGCTGATGATGCGGAAAGCCAGTTGCTTGCCATCCCCCGGAAACAGCGCGCCGAGATCCGCAAGGGGCTGAAGAACGACCTGACCGTGCGCATAGGGACAACGCGGCAGGACCGGGACGACCATTATGCCGTCTATGCCGAAAGCGTCCGCAATCTCGGTACACCGGTATTTCCGCAGGCGCTGTTCGATGCCGTACTCGACGCCTTCGGCACGGCTGCCGATATTCTGACAGTGCTCTGCGACGGGGCTCCGGTGGCCAGTGTCCTTAGCCTTTATCATCGCGGAACAGTGATGCCCTACTGGGGCGGCGGGACATGGGATGCGCGGCGGGTCCGGGCCAATGAGATCATGTATTATGAACTGATGAACCATGCCCGCGAACGGGGATGTACATCGTTCGACTTCGGTCGCTCAAAATATGGCACCGGCGCCTTTTCGTTCAAGAAGAACTGGGGGTTTGAACCGCGCCCGCTCTCTTATGCAACGCGCACCGCCGATGGTGTGGACGCTCGCGATGTCAACCCGATGAGTCCCAAATACCGGATGCAGGTCGCGCTGTGGCAGCAGTTGCCTCTGTGGTTTGCCAACCGGCTCGGGCCTCTTATCGCCAGGGGCCTGGGCTGATGGGCGAGATATTGTTTCTTACTCATCGGGTCCCGTGGCCGCCGAACCGCGGCGACAAGATCCGGTCACACCATTTCCTGCAGAAGTTGATGGATCGCGCGCCGGTTCATGTCGCCTGTTTTGCCGAAGACGAGGGGGAAAGGCAGGCCGGCTGGGAGCGCAATTCGGAACTGGCATCCAGCAAGATTGTCTTGCGAACCAAGCCGCAATGGCTTGGTGGGGTGGAGGCGATATTGTCCGGCAAGCCGGTTTCACTGACCTGTTTTGACAATGCCGAAATCCGCGCCTTCGTCGCGCGGGTGATCGGGACGCGCCCGATTGACTGTATCTTCGTATTTTCCGGCCAGATGGCGCAATATATTCCGATCGATTTTGCCGGCCGGGTGGTGATGGACTTTGGCGATGTCGACAGCGCGAAATTTGAAAGCTACGCGGAAGACGGTACGGGCCCGATGGCCTGGATCCACCGTCGGGAAGGGCGATTGCTGAGCGTGTTCGAGAAAGAGATTGCCGGACGCGCTGACCATGCTCTGTTTGTCAGCGAAGCCGAGGCTCACCTCTTCCGTCAGCGTTCGGGTCTGGGCGATGACCGCGTGGGAGCGATGGGCAACGGGATCGATCTGGAATTTTACGATGCGTCGGACGCACATCCGGCTGATCTCGGCCATCGCGGCCCGATGATCCTTTTCACCGGCCAGATGGACTATCAGCCGAATGTGCAGGCGGTCCAGAGTTTCAGTAGGCAGGTCATGCCGGCCATTCTCTCTCGCTTTCCGGAGGCGCGCTTTGCCATTGCCGGGCGGGCGCCGGCCGACAAGGTCAGGCAACTTGACGGCAAGAACGGTACAATCGTGGTCGGTGCGGTCGATGATATCCGCAGCTGGATTGTTGCTGCTGATGTCGTGGTTGCGCCGCTCAGAATCGCGCGGGGTATCCAGAACAAGGTCCTCGAGGCGATGGCGATGGCGAAGCCTGTGGTGGCATCCGGCTGTGCGGCGGAGGGCATTGACGCGATCGACGGCGAGCATTTTCTGATCGCACGGTCGGTGGATGAAGAAGCATCGCTGGTGTGCGGCTTGCTTCAGAATTCCGGCGAGGCCAGACAGCTGGGAGAGCGGGCGAAGCAGCTGATTCATGCGCGTTATTCATGGAAGAGGCAGCTTGCAGACCTGCCAGCCCTATGTGGCCTGCCCACTGCGGTGACGGCAGGGGTCGCCGCATGACGACCGCATTGGCCGATCATTTCGAAAGCCGCAAAGCGCCCGTGGTGCCCGCTTCGCTCTGGTCCACGCATCTGAGATTTCTGGCCTTTGCCAGCCTGGCCATATTGGTCATCTTCTGGCGTGATGCCGTCGATATGGTCCGTACATGGTGGACCATATCGACCTATAATCATTGCCTGCTGATCGTGCCGATTCTCTATTGGCTGGTGCAGCAGCGGCGGGAGGAACTGGCAAAGCTGAGGCCGGAAATCTGGCTGCCGGGCCTGTTCCTGACCGGCATTGCAGCGTTCGGATGGTTGATGGGAGAGGCGGCAGGCGTCGCTCTTGCCCGTCACCTCGGGTTATTGATGATGCTGCAGGGGGCTGTTGTTACACTGCTTGGCCCGACCGTGGCGCGCGGACTCATATTCCCGATGGCTTTCAGTTTTTTCCTTGTACCTTTCGGCGAAGAGTTCGTGCCCTTCCTGCAGATGGTCACCGCAAAGCTGTCGATGGCCATTCTCGGCTGGGCTGACATCCCGGCCTTTATCGACGGCATTTTCATATCGACACCGACCGGCTATTTCAGAGTGGCCGAGGCCTGCTCCGGCATCGAGTTCCTGATCGCGATGATCGCTTATGGCGCGCTGGTCAGCAACGTCTGTTTCCAGAGTTGGAGCCGCCGTATCCTGTTCATGATCGCCGCGTTCATCGTGCCGATCCTTGCCAATGGAGTCCGTGCTTTCGGCACCATCTATATTGCCCATCATACATCGCTCGACTTCGCGGTCGGCTTCGATCACATTTTTTACGGCTGGTTCTTTTTTGCTTTCGTGCTGATCCTGCTGATGGCGATCGGCTGGCCCTTCTATGATCGCAAGATCGACGACCCGATGATTGATGGTGATGCCTTGGCCAGCCATCAGAATGTCCCGGTACGCGCGCAAAAACCGATGAAACCGGTGCAGGCGATGGCGGCAATGGGGGTTGTCGTGCTGGTGCCAGTGCTCTGGATATCGGTACTGGAAGCGCAGGATTCGGTTGTGCCGGATAGCATTAGCTTGCCGAACGTGGCGGGTTGGGAGAGGGTCGATTATCAACCGCTCTACCCCTGGCAACCCCGCTTTGACGGCGCCAGTCACCAGCTGCTCGGACGCTACCGTAACGTCTCGACCGGCATGCACGTCGATCTCTCTGTAGCGGTTTATGATCGTCAGGAAGAAGGACGCGAGATTGTCGGCTATGGACAGGGCGCGCTTGTTCCGGAGACCGGATGGTCGCGCAACCG
The DNA here is from genome assembly GCF_902506555.1 of Sphingorhabdus sp. 109. Classification (GTDB taxonomy): domain Bacteria; phylum Pseudomonadota; class Alphaproteobacteria; order Sphingomonadales; family Sphingomonadaceae; genus Parasphingorhabdus. Next base: position 756,174 of record NZ_LR732707.1, read on the forward strand.
CGCCCTAGCTGCGCCCGTGGGCGCGTCTGCGGTCGAGCTGATCGCACCGGGACCGGTGGTGCGCGACGTTGTCAGCTTTTACCGCATTGGCGGCAAGCTCACCGGCAGTGGCTCGGTAGTGAAGATCGAGACGGTGAAGAGCAAGCTGTTCGGCGGCCCTCAGCAGGCCGTTGCGATACTGCTCTCTTCCGAAACGAAGCGCGAACAATCACCACTGGTTGCGATCAACGCATTTCTCGATGATCTGGGGCCGGTCGACAAAGTGGCTGACGCGATGGCGGGGCTGCGCTAGGGCGCATCTATGTGCGGCATTGCAGGTATATTTCATTTGGAGACGGCGAAACCGGTCGATCCCGATCGGCTGCGCAAGATGACCGACAGCATCGCACATCGCGGCCCGGACGGATTGGGTATCTGGACCGCACCGGGCGTCGGGCTTGGCCATCGCAGACTGTCGATCATCGATCTGGAAGGCGGCGCGCAGCCGATGCTGACGGCCGACGAAGCGCAGGTGCTCAGTTTCAACGGTGAGATATACAACTTCCGCGAGGTTCGGGCCGAGCTGGAGGGGCTGGGCCACCAGTTTGCGACCAGTAGTGACAGCGAGGTCATCCTCTATGCCTGGCGGCAATGGGGCGTCGAGTGCCTGAAGCGGCTGAACGGCATGTTTGTTTTCGCGCTCTACGACCAGCGCAGCCGCCAATTGTTTCTGGCCCGCGACCGGCTTGGCGTGAAGCCGTTGTTCTACGCGCGGGTTTCCGACGGCAGCATATTGTTCGGTTCGGAACTGAAAGCCTTGCTCGCCAATTCCTTGCTGCGCCGCGAGTCCAATTTGCGAGCGGTCGATGACTATCTCGCCTTTGGCTATGTCCCGGACCAGACTTCGCTTCTGAAGGGCGTGAAGAAGCTGCCTGCCGGGCATTATCTTTTGCTCGAGCAGAGCAGGCCGGAACCGGCACCGGTGCAATATTGGGATATGGATTTCAGCCAGCGACACAAGGCTTCGGCAAGTGCGCTGGAAGAGGAGCTGGTGAACCTGCTCAAACAGGCCGTAGGCTCGCGGATGGTTGCGGATGTGCCGCTGGGCGCCTTTCTGTCCGGCGGGGTTGACAGCAGCGCCGTGGTCGCGCTGATGGCGGAGCACAGCCGGCGGCCGGTCAAGACCTGTTCGATCGGTTTCGACCAGCAGTCGCTCGACGAGACCGGCTATGCCCGACAGGTCGCGGAACGATTCCGGACCGATCATCGCAAACGCATTGTGGCGGCGGATGATTTCGGCCTGATCGATACGCTCGCCGACCATTTCGACGAACCCTTTGCCGATGCCTCTGCTTTGCCCACCTACCGGGTGTGCGAACTGGCGCGCGAGACCGTCACGGTGGCGCTGTCCGGAGATGGTGCCGACGAGGCAATGGCAGGCTATCGCCGCCATGTGTTTCACCATGCCGAAGAGCGGGTGAGGGGGCTATTGCCACAATCTTTTCGCGGACCGGCCTTTGGCTGGCTGGGATCGGTCTATCCCAAGGCCGACTGGGCCCCGCGTCCGTTTCGCGCCAAGTCGACTTTGCTCTCGCTGGCCCGGACCGGGCCGGAAGGCTATGCCGAGGCGGTTGGCGTGACCACGCCATCTGGACGCCGGCGCATCTATTCCGACCGCATGCGCAGCGATCTTGGCGACTATCAGGCCGAGCAGCGGATGATCGACCTGATGGACAAGGCACCGGCGCAGAACGGACTCGACCAGGCGCAATATGCCGATATGAAAATGTGGCTGCCGGGCGATATATTGACCAAGGTCGACCGGACCAGCATGGCGGTCGGACTGGAAGCGCGCGAACCGTTACTCGACTACCGGCTGATGGAATTTGCCGCTAGGCTGCCGACCAATTTGCGGGTGCGCAAGGGGCAGGGCAAATATCTGCTGAAAAAATCGATGGAACATTATCTTCCGAACGATATTCTCTATCGGCCGAAAATGGGTTTCGTGACGCCGATCGCGCAATGGTTTCGCGGTCCGCTGGCCGAGACGGCGCGGGACATAGCCAGTGGCGGCAATCTGGCGCGGACCGGCTGGTTTGACAGCAAGGCCATGCGCACGGTCGCCGATGACCATATTGCCGGACGCTCGGACAACAGCCGCTTGCTGTGGCAGCTGCTGATGCTCGACAGGTCGCTGTCGCGGTTGTTTGGTCTATAGTATTCCTGCGTAGGCAGGAATCCATCTCTCGCCAGTGCGTCCGTTTGCTCCGGTCCGAGATGGGCCCCTGCCTGCGCTGGGGCACGGTCATTCCGGATAGATGGCTTCGACAAAATAGAGACCATCGGGCGGGGCGTTGAAGCCGAGCGCATTGCGGTCTCTCGCTTTCAGCGCGTTTTTCAGATCCACCGTGGTCCATTTGCCCGTGCCGACCAGTTTCAGACAGCCGACGATCGAGCGAACCTGATGATGCAGGAAAGAGCGGGCGGCGACCTCGACTTCAATTTCCTCGCCGAAGCGGCTGACCGATATGCTGTCGAGCGTCTTGACCGGGCTTTGCGCCTGGCAATGGACCGAGCGGAATGTGGTGAAGTCGTGCTGGCCGGTCAGCGCCTGCGCCGCGTTGTGCATGGCGTCGCTGTCGAGCGCCGGGGCAACCTGCCAGCTCAGCCCGCGGTCGAAGGTCAGCGGCGCGCGGCGGTTGGTAATCTTGTAGAGATAGCGCCTGCCCTCGCAGGCGAAGCGGGCGTGCCATTCCTCGTCGACAATGTCGCAGGCCAGTACCGCCACCGGATGGGGGCGCAGGCCGGCATTGATGCCTTCGCTCAGCCGGAAGGGTGTCAGCTTTGTATCCAGATCGAAATGCGCGCGCATCGCCAGCGCGTGGACGCCCGCGTCGGTTCTGCCCGCAGCAAAAACCCGGATGTCCTGACCGGTGATCTTGTGGATCGCCTGTTCGACCGCCTGCTGGACGCTGGGGCCGTGATCCTGATGCTGCCAGCCCATGAACGGGCGGCCGTCATATTCCAGTGTGATCGCGAAGCGGGTCATTGCAATTTGGTCCCCTTCGGGATTTTTGTACCGTTGAGAAAGGCCTTGAGGTCCATCGCCGGTTTGCCCGCTTTCTGGATGACTTCCGGCTGGATCGATCCGGTACCGCAGCCGATGAGCAATTGATCGTCCAGAGTTTCGCCTGGCGTACCTGCGGCATCGCGGACTTGCGCCGCGAGAATCTTGTAGCGATTTGCCTCATATTCAAAAAAGGCGCCGGGAACAGGCGTGAAGGCCCTGATCTGGCGTTCGACCTGTGCGGCAGACTGTGCCAAGTCCAGACGCGCTTCCGGTTTCTCGATCTTCCTCGCATAGGTAGCCAGATCATCATCTTGCACTTCGGCAGGATAATCAGCCGGCGACGCCAGATATTGCACCATCAGCTCCGCGCCGGTTCTCGCCAGTTCCCCGGTCAGTTCACCGGCCGTCTTGCCATCGACCGGGGTGATCGATTTCAGCAGCATCGGTCCGGTGTCCAGACCCGCTTCCATCTGCATGATGGTGATTCCGGTTTTTTCATCGCCCGCCAGAATGGCACGCTGCACCGGCGCTGCGCCGCGCCAGCGGGGAAGCAGCGAGCCGTGGATATTGAGGCAGCCCATTTTCGGCGCGTCCAGTATCGCCTGCGGCAGGATGAGGCCGTAAGCAGCAACAACAGCGACATCCAGATCAAGCGCGGCAAAGGCGGCCTGTTCTTCTTCGCTTTTCAGCGACACCGGCGTCCGCACTTCGATCCCCAGATCTTCCGCCAGACGCTGGACGGGGGAGGGGGACAGCTTCTTGCCGCGTCCGGCGCGGCGCGGAGTCTGCGAGTAGACGGCGGCAATCTCGTGCCCCGCTTCGTGCAATGCCTGCAGCGCCGGTACGGCAAAATCGGGGGTCCCCATGAAGGCGATGCGCAGGGATTTATTGCCGGACGTCATAAACTATCTTCCAAATAAGTGATCCGCTTCCGGCTCGACCACGACGAGATCGGCTCGCGGTGTTGCAGGGCAGGCATTTTCTGCTTGGCAGTTTTGTGCGGCTGCTCCTAATGACTATGCCATGGCATCGCAAGAGATCGAAAATCTGGTTCAGGCCCTCGCCAAGCTTCCCGGTCTGGGCCCGCGCTCGGCGCGCCGCGCGGTTCTGTATCTGCTGAAACGTCCGGAAACGGCGATGAAGCCGATTCTGGCGGCGATGGAACGGGTTGATCAGCAACTGGTGACCTGCACGATTTGCGGTAATGTCGACACTCTGGATCCCTGCCAGATTTGCAGCGATCCGCGACGCGACGACAAATCCATCTGCGTGGTCGAGGAGGTTTCCGACCTATGGGCGCTGGACAGATCGCGGCTTTTCCCCGGAAAATTCCATGTGCTCGGCGGGAAATTGTCGGCGCTTGACGGTGTGCGGCCGGAAGACATCGGGATCGATACCCTGATCCGTCGGGTCGAGGCCGGGGGTGTGGATGAGGTGGTGCTGGCGATGAACGCCACGCTCGAGGGGCAGACCACCGCCCATTATATTGCCGAGCGGTTGGAAAATTATCCGATCCGGCTCAGTCAGTTGTCGCACGGCATACCGGTGGGTGGCGAACTGGATTATCTCGACGAAGGCACTTTGGCGCAAGCGTTGCGGTCTCGAAGGCCGGTGCATAGCGACTAGATTACTTTCAATCCGTTTGCAGCAGGCCGGGGGAAAGCCTGTTCCCCCGCCGAAACTCCCGGTTGCGATTATCGGGTGAGCGAGAATAAACGGCTTTTGGATCAAGCCTCTATGGAGCGTATTTTGCGCCAGTCCGGCTTTGCAACCGTAGAAACCGGCTATTCGCGCCACGGTCTCATTCTTTCGCAAGACGCGTCAAATCGACAATAAAGCAACAGTTGCTGGAAAATTGACGCAACGCCCGCCGATTTGGCTATCAAATGTAAAATCGATGGCTATCATAAGCGATAGTATAAAAAGAAGTTTTCAGGAGAGCATGTCATGAAACCAGCATTGAAGCTGTCTGCCTGCGCGTTCGCGGTGGCGGCAATCGCAACCGCCCCCGTATATGCGCAGACGCAACCCGAATCGACCGATCAGGCCAGCGGGAGTGATCAGGGCAATTATGATGACAATGTGATTGTGGTCACCGCGCAGGGCCGGGCACAGGTTCTGTCCGATGTTCCGATCGCCGTTTCCGCCATCGGCGCGGAGCAATTGCAGCAAAGCGGTACCAGCGATATCCGCGAGCTCAACCAGCTGGCGCCATCATTGCTGGTTTCATCGACCGGTAACGAGGCCAATGGTTCCGCGCGAATTCGCGGCATCGGTACCGTGGGTGACAATCCCGGTCTGGAAAGTTCGGTGGCTGTATTCGTTGATGGCGTTTATCGTTCGCGTAGCGGTAATGCGCTGAGTGAACTGGGTCCGATTGAGCGGATCGAGGTGCTGCGGGGACCACAAGGTACGCTGGGCGGACGCAATTCGTCCGCCGGGATGATCAGCATCACCACGGCGGCGCCCGAATTCCGGTTCTCCGGACATGCGTCCGCCACCTACGGTAATTATGACCAGATTCGTCTGGAAGGCGGCATAAACGGGCCATTGAGCGATACGATCGCCGCCCGCATCGATGGCGTTTATCTGAAGCGTGACGGTTTTTACAACGATGTGGTGAACGGGACCGATGTCAACAACAAAGACCGCTATCTCGTCCGTGGACAGTTGTTGTTCGAACCCAATGACGGTCTGACCGTGCGCGTGATTGGCGACTATTCCAAGAAAGACGAGTCCTGCTGTGCAGCGACTTTTGTGCAGCCGGAATTTGCCCAGCAGGCGCGGGTGAGCGTAGGTCTCGACCCTTTCACGCTGCCATCACCCGGAGCACCGGCTCTGACCGATGCGTCCAACCCGATCATTCCGGTGCTGCTGGCTCTGGGACAGAACAGCAACGCTCTGAATCAGAGCACGTTTAACCGTGATATATACGTCACGCCCGGTCGGTCCTATGCTGGCGAAACGGAAGATTTTGGCGCTTCGATCGAGGTCAATGCGGAACTTGGCGCGCTGAACCTGACATCGATTACCGGATATCGCGAATATTCAAACTTCCAGGCTTCCGACACGGACTACACGCAGATAGATATCCTGTACCGCGAGCCGAACAAAAATGCCGGAGCCCGGGAGTTCAAGACCTTCACCCAGGAACTGCGGTTGCAAGGCTCGGCCTTTGACGACAAGCTCGACTGGCTGATCGGTGGATTTTACGCGAATGAAAAGCTTGAAACGCGGGATAATCTCCGCTTCGGTTCGCAATATGGAGCGTTCGCGCCCTGTCGGATCGTCAATGCGGTCAATCCCGCCCTTGCGTCGCCGACCAGCACAGGTTGTCTGAGCGCCGGGGGCAGGGCTGCATTGCAGGCTGCAAATGGAGGAGCGGGGGCATTCGGAGCTGCCACGCCGCTGATTTTCGCCGGTCTGGATAATCTGGCGCAGATCAACGACAAGGGAACTGTGCTCGATGTCTATAATCAGAAGAGCGAGAATTTTGCGTTCTTCACGCATAATATCTTCCATGTCACCGACAATCTCGATCTGACACTTGGGCTGCGCTATACCAACGAGACCAAGGATTTTAACGCCGCCTTCTCCAACGACAATACGATGTGCCCGATCCAGCGTTCGCTGTTCACACCGCTGCTTTCCGGACCGTTGGCCGGATTGGCCGGCGGCCTGATTGGGCTGTCCTGTCAGGGCAATTCCACCGCCGAGCTGGACGGGGTTACGCTGAGCGACAGCCGGAGCGAAAGCGAATTTACCGGTACCGCGATCCTGTCCTACAAGCCGACCGACGATCTGCTGATTTACGGCAGCTACTCGCGTGGTTACAAGGCTGGCGGATTCAACCTCGACCGGTCTGCGCTGACCAGCTCGACGCTAGGCAATCCCGCATTGACCGGCGACACCGCCAATCTCCAGTTTGACCAGGAGACGGTGGATGCATTTGAAATTGGTGCGAAATATACGAGCCGGGAGTTTTCGCTGAGCGTTGCTGCCTTCCGTCAGCAGTTTGACAATTTTCAGCTCAACACGTTCAACGGTTCGGTCTTTCTCGTCCAGAACATCAATGCCTGCAGCACGGATCTGAACGGTGCAGACACTGATGCCGACGGTACAACCGGCAATTGCAGCGCAGATGATGTCAAATATGGCGTTGTCGCACAGGGCGTGGAACTGGAAGCATCGATCGACCCGGTCCGGCATGTCAATGTCACCATGGGTCTGACCTATACCGATACCAGCTATGAGAATGATCTGGTCGGCCGAGATGATGGTACTGCGCTGGATCCGGCTTTGCGGCTGCTGCCCGGCGACAATTTGTCGAACGCGCCTGAACTCACCGCCACGGCGTCGCTGTCCTATACGCCACCCATCGGCAATAGCGGGCTGACCGGCCTGTTCTATGTCAACGTCCGGACGACCAGCGATTATAACACCGGGTCCGACCTGCTATACGGCAAGGAACAGGACGGTTTCACGCTGGTCAATGCCCGCCTCGGCGTTCGCGGCCCGGATGACAGATGGGCAATCGAGGGCTGGGTCCAGAATTTGTTCGATGTCGACTATTCGCAGGTTGCGTTCAACACGCCCTTCGTCGCTTCGCAGCAGACCTATTCGGCGTTTCTAGCCGAACCAAGAACCTATGGTATCACCTTGCGGGGGCAGTTCTAGGCCAGAGCCTGGGAACTGACCAATGGAGGGCGTGCGGTTCGGTCAATGAACCGCACGCCCTTTTTGTTGTTTGCCTTGGAATTGCCGGCTATCCGGTAGCAGATTGCGGCGCTGTCTCGCGATGCGATCCGTTTTTCCCCCGGATGGCGAATAGCCGCGGAAACGAGAGCCCGATTCCGCGCAGCTTGACGAATCCCGGCAGAATCCCTAAATTTGGGACATGGCTATATTACCGATCCTAGAGGTGCCTGATCCGCGCCTGAAAACTGTGTCCGAACCCGTGACCGTGTTTGACGACGAACTGAAAACGCTGGTCAAGGACATGTTCGACACCATGTATGACGCGCCGGGCATCGGTCTGGCCGCGATCCAGGTCGGTGTGCCCAAGCGGGTGCTGGTGATTGATCTGCAGGAACCGGCGCCGCACGAGCATGAACATGGCGAACATTGCGACCATGACCATGGCGTGATCAATGATCCGCGCGTGTTCATCAATCCGGAAATTCTCGATCCGTCCGAGGATCTGAACGTCTATCAGGAAGGCTGCCTTTCGGTGCCTGACCAATATGCCGATGTCGAACGGCCCGCGACCATTACCGCGCGCTGGCAGGATGTCGAGGGCAAGCAATATGAAGAACAGATCGACGGTATGCTCGCGACCTGTCTGCAACACGAGATGGATCATCTCGAGGGCATTTTGTTCATTGACCATCTCTCGCGGCTGAAGCGGCAGATGGTGCTGAAGAAACTTGCCAAGCTGCGCAAGGAACATGGTATCGCGGCCTGATAGGCTCGAACGTCCTGTCTCATGCAGTTGCAACATTGCAAGCCTGAACGTGTTTCAGGGCCCCTTCGCATGACCATGGCACTGGAAGGTGAGGGGCTGTAGCTGCTCCGGCAGAGACGGCACGACGAGTATTGCCTATTGTGAGAAACACTCCTAGGTTCCCTTTTCGTTCTTATCGGAAAGAGAGTCATTTTGGACCCTGTCATTGTCATTTTCGCTATCGTCATTGCTCTTCTGGGCGGTCTGGCGCTTGGCTGGTTTATCGGCGGCAAGCCCGCCAAAGATGCCGCGCAGGCGACCAGAGAGGCGATACAGTCGGCCAAGGAAGCGGCACAGGCCACCGATGCCTTGCGGATAACGCTGGACGGGGTACGTGACGAACGCGACGCGGCGCGCACCGAACTGGCGGCGCTGCAGGCGGACGCGCGCAATCATGAAAAGCAGATGCGGCAGTTGATGGAGGCGAAAGAGGCACTGTCGGCGCAATTTTCCGAAATTGGCTCGAAAATGCTGGAAACCGCCCAGCGGCAATTTCTCGATCGCGCCGACCAGCGCTTTGACCAGGCCAGTGAAAAGGGTGGCGAGAAGATCGCCAAATTGCTGCAGCCGGTGCACGAACGGCTGGCAACCTATGAAGCCTCGATCAGCAAGATCGAGAAAGAACGGACCGAATCCTATGCCGGAATTACCGCCACTATCGAACAGGTGCGGCAGGGGCAGGACAGGGTGCAGCAGGAAGCGGCGCGCCTCGTCAACAGCCTCCGCAACGCGCCGAAATCACGTGGCCGCTGGGGCGAGCAACAGCTGAAAAATGTGCTCGAGACCTGTGGCCTGTCCGAACATACCGATTTCGTCACCGAACATAGTATCGACACAGATGAAGGCCGTCTGCGTCCCGATGCGGTGATCAATGTGCCAGGCGGACGCAAGCTGGTGATCGATGCCAAGGTTTCGCTCAATGATTATCAGGATGCGTTCGAGGCCGATGACGAAGACAGCCGCAGCTTCGCTATGGCGCGTCATTGCAATTCGATGAAAGCGCATATCGATGGCCTGTCGAAAAAGGCCTATTGGGACCAGTTTGAGGAAGCGCCGGACTATGTGATCATGTTCGTGCCCGGCGAGCATTTTCTCGCCGCCGCGCTTGAACATGAACCGGCCTTGTGGGACCATGCCTTCGAGAAGAAGGTGTTGCTGGCCACGCCGACCAATCTGGTCGCGATTGCGCGCACCGTGGCCGGTGTCTGGCGCCAGGAGAAGATGGCAGCCGAAGCCAAGCAGATCGGCCAGCTGGGCAAGGAAATGTATGACCGTCTGGCAACCGCCGGCGAACATCTCAAACGCATGGGCACGGGGCTCGGCAGCGCCGTCGGCAATTATAATAAATTCGTCGGCAGCTTCGAACGCAATGTCATGGCAACCGGTCGCAAGTTCGCCGAGCTGCAGATCGAAACGGGCAAGAAGGAACTGGACCCCGTGCCCGAGATCGAGGCGCTGCCGCGCTATAGCGAAGCGGTGGCCGAGAAACTGATCGAGGACGACCGGGATCCCGGCCAGAAAGCCGCAGAATAGGCTCTAGGCCGCAGGGCCTGCATCGCTCTCGGTAAAGGCGCCACCGCATCCGGTCAGCGTGCCATGTTCGCTGGCTTCGACCTTCACCGTATCGGCGTAGACGCGATCGCTCATGCCGTCGCTGCATTCCGCACCGGTCGTAATATAGATATTGATATTGTGCAGGTCGGAAAAGCCCTTGATCTCCCAGCCGTCATCGGTTTTCTTCATCCGCTGGACAGCAAGAGTGAAATCCTTCCCGTCCTGGGAGGTGAGCGCGATATCCTCTCCCTTGATATCGACGGTCCAGCCCGGTTCGGTGCCGACGGCGTTATAGTCACCCAGTTTTTCCTCGGCCACTGGCGGTTCTTCCGCAGGTGCGTCGCAGGCTGAAAGTGCCAGCACGGCGAGCGATGACAATATTGCTATTTTTTTCATATTTTTCCCCTCCGCGCGCAAGCTAACACAGAGAGGCGGAAGACGCCAAATTATCTCTGGCGGTTCTGGTTCAGCACCTCATAGGCCATGACCGAGGCAGCGACTGCCGCGTTGAGACTGTCGGCCTTGCCCATCATCGGCATCTTGACCAGCGTGTCGCAGGCGGCTTCATAGTCTTCCGGCAGACCCTGTGCCTCGTTGCCGATCAGCAGGAAGGTGGGCGATCGATATTGCACGGACTGATAGTCCTTGTCGGTGTTGAGGCTCGTCCCGACCAGTTCGCCGGGAGCTTCACGGAGCCAGCTCAGAAAATCGGGCCAGCGCGCCTGGGTGATCTGCTGGGTGAAAACCGCGCCCATGCTCGCCCGTACCGCTTCGACCGAAAAGGGATCAACGCAATCGTCGATCAGGATCAGCCCGCCCGCGCCCACCGCGTCTCCCGTGCGCAATATCGTCCCGAGATTGCCGGGGTCGCGCAGCGCCTGCGCCACCAGCCAGATATTTGAGTCTGATCGGTCCAGTTCCGCCAGCGCAACCGGATGGTCCGGATAGATGCCGATGATCGATTGCGGGTTTGATTTGCCGGAAAGCTTGGCGATAATGGCTTCGCTGGTTTCGATCACATCACCGCCAGCGGCCACCGTCGCGGCTTCTATTTGTTGCGCCAGCGGATGCAGTTCGACATCTTCCACCACGACGAGTATTTTCGGGGTTCTGCCGCTTTCCAGTGCTTCTGTCAGAATTCTGAGGCCTTCCGCGAGGAATAATCCCTCGCGCTTGCGATGCTTTTTCTCGCGCAGGCTTCGCAACCGCTTGATGGTCGGATTGGAAAAACCGGTAATCTGGTGGCGCATGGTTTCAGTCTTCGCCGAAACCGTCAAAGATCAGGCCCGCCAGTTTTTCCAGCGCGCTTTCTGCCTGGTCGCCGGATACTATGATCTCGACATGGTCGCCTTTGGCCGCGCCCAGCATCATCAACCCCATGATCGACGTGCCTGTCACTTCGGTGCCGTCCTTGGCAACCCGGACGTCGAGACCTTCCGGCAATTTGCTGACATAGGTTACAAATTTTGCGCTCGCCCGGGCATGCAGGCCGCGATTGTTTGTAATCTCTACAGTTTTACGGACTTCGCTCACGCATCGCTTCCCAATATTTCCGAAGCCACGCTGATATATTTTCTACCCGCTTCCTTGGCCGCGGCGATGGCGGACACGATGTCCATGCATTTGCGCGCGCCGTCGAGGCGAATCAGCATCGGCAAATTTACGCCGGCGATAACTTCGACCTTGCCTTTCTCCATGAGCGATATGGCGAGGTTGGAAGGTGTTCCGCCGAACAGGTCGGTCAGGATGATGACTCCGTCGCCGGAATCCACCTTGGCGACGCTGTCGGCAATTTCCTGGCGCCGTTCTTCCATGTCGTCGCGCGCACCGATGCCAATGGCGGCGATCGCCTTTTGCGCGCCGACCACATGTTCCATGGCGATGACAAACTCGGTGGCAAGATGCCCATGTGTGACGAGGACCAATCCAATCACTTGATTAAATTCCCCTGTTTCCGTTTGATTTCTGCATTGATTCGAGCGCTTCTATCGGCCTTGATGCCAAATTGCGATGCAGGACATTGGGCGAAAACCCGCTGGCACGCAAGTCTTTGCTCAGGCGCTCGGCAACATGTACCGATCTGTGGCGTCCACCGGTGCAGCCGATACCGATGTTGACATAGGCCTTGCCCGCCTCCTGATAGCGCGGCAGCAGGAATGCGAGGAGATCGAGTATCTTGTCAATCGCCTCGGGATAGGCGGGGTCCTTGCCGATATATTCGGCGACATCGGCGTCCAGTCCGGTTTTCAGCTTGAGGGCCGGATCCCAGAACGGATTGGCCAGAAAACGGACATCGAACAGCAGGTCGATATTATTGGGCACACCGCGGGAAAAGCCGAAGCTGGTGAGGGTGATCGTGGTGACCGCATCCTTGTCGAGGGTGAACTGCTGGCGGATCTCGCGCTGCAGGTCATTGGCGGTCAGGTCGGTGGTGTCGATCACATGATCGGCCCAGCTGCGGAACGGAGCAAGCATGGTCCGTTCAAGCGCGATGCCCTGCTTTGCCGGACGGTCGAGCGCCAGCGGATGCCGCCTTCTGGTTTCGCTGTACCGCCGCTCCAGTTCGCCGCCGGCACAGTCGAGATATAAAGTGCTGATCTGGTAATCCTGTTTGTTCTGCAGGCGTTTGACGCTTTCGACCAGCTTGTCCGGTTCAAATCCCCTGGTCCGGCTGTCGAATCCGATCGCCAGCGGCGGATCGCTGTCCCCGCGGGAACTGGACGGTGGTGTTTTCAACAAGCGCTCGACAAGGCGAAACGGAAAATTGTCGATCGTTTCCCAGCCGATGTCTTCCAGCGTATTCAATGCGGTCGACTTGCCCGCGCCGGACAGGCCGGTGACCAGCAGAACCGGTTTGACGAGTTTTTCGCTCATGATATTTTCGCGCCCTGCATTATGCGTCGCATGGCCAGTTCGGCCTTTATCGCTGCGCTCGCTTCCATAGCATCCAATGTACAGCATGGAAATTCCATGCCCAGCAAAATCACGATCTGTCTGTCCATCGGATATCGTTCCACCTGGTCCTGCAGGTCGATGACCAGTTTTAGCCCGACACCGGAAACATGGTCATACTCGCATATGCCGAGCGAACGCACTTCCAGCTTTCCGGCGAGCCGAGCCGGCGGCTCGAGCAACAGTTTTTGATCTTCGCGCCTGATCACGACCTGATCGTCGCTAATCAAGGTTGCGCCCCGGTCGATCAGGCGCAGGGCGAGATCGGATTTTCCCGCACCGGATTTGCCGCGAATCAGCAGACCGGCGCCGGCAAGAGCAACGGCAGTCGCGTGCACCGTCATCGGGTCTTCGCTCTGTTTGCTATCCGTCATCCTCTGGCCTTGGGCAGCCGGACTTCAAAGCAGGCGCCTGATTGTCCACCCGGCCGATCCAATATCCGGATAGTGCCCTGATGGCCTTCCACAATCGTTTTCGCGATCGCCAGTCCGAGGCCGCTATGCTTGCCAAAGGCTTCGCCGTCGGGGCGGTCGGAATGAAAACGCTGGAAAATCTGTTCGCGCTGGTCCGGATCGACGCCCGGCCCCTGATCGGCGACATGGATGACAATCTCGTCCCCGTCGGGGGTTGCCAATATCTCCACCAGACCGCCATCGGGCGAAAAGGAGACCGCGTTGTCGAGAAGATTACTGAATACGCGCTCGAGACGGCCACCATCGCCCATCACCCTGGCAACATCCTTGGCCGGGCGGGCAAAAGCGATATGCACGCCCAGATTGGACGTCCGCTGTTCGCGCGCTGCGAGTAACTGTTCCAGCATGCTCCCGATATCAATCGGTTCGAACTTGGCCCGCGCCAGTTCGGCATCGACCCGGGACGCATCGGAAATATCGTTGATCAGCCGGTCGATCCGCTGGACATCGTCATTGGCCACGTCGAGAAGCTGTTTTTGCAGATCAGGATCCTTGACCCGCTCCAGCCCCTCCAGCGCCGAACGCAGCGAGGCGAGGGGGTTTTTGATTTCGTGACTCACGTCGGCGGCGAAGGCCTCGGTCGCATTGATGCGATAGCGCAGGGCGCTGCTCATATCGGAAAGCGCGCGGCTCAACTGGCCAATTTCATCGCGCCGGTCCGGCATGCGCGGGATGGCGATTTCGTCGGATCGCCCCATGCGCACGCGCAAGGCTGCATGGGCCAGCTTCCTGATCGGCTGCACGATGGTCCGGGCGAGAAACAGTGATAACAATATCGACACCGTCGCCGCCACCAGTATCACCAGCAGCACGCTGGACCGTTCGGCCCTGACAATCCGCGTGATATCGCGGGCATTTGCGGTGAGCAGGATCGTCCCGGTTCCGTCGGGCAGCGATTTTCCTGCCGCTATTACCGGCGTGCGGTCGGGTGCGAGGTGGACGGAGCTGACCGCTTCGGTGCTCCCGGAGGCAGCGACCAGTTCGGGCCATGCGCCGGCGATGTCATCATCCGGTTCGCTGAATTCCGGGATCGGCGCGCTGAACACCAGACTCTCGATCGTGCGGTCCAGCAGCCGGGCCAAATCCTTGCGGAATGGTTCGGTCTCCGGATCGATAAATGCATAGTTCGGTTCTGCCAGCGTAAAGCTGTCGACGATCTTTGAGCCATCGGGCCCATAAAGCCGCAAGCGGGCATGGAGATGACTGGAGAATTGAAGGATCAGCGGATTTTTATACTCGGGCTCGACCGCCGACAGGGCGTCGGCGACGATGGTCAGCTGCATTCGGGCCTGGACGAGTCGTTCTTCGGTCAAACGGTCGCGATAATTGTTGAGATAGAACAGTCCGCCCGCAAGCAACGCGATCGCCAGAACATTGACCACGAGGATTCGGGTTGTCAGCGATAGCCTGGCCGACCAGCGGAGCGAGAGGCCGCGGTCATTCGCCTGCCCGTGTCTATTCGGTGTAGCGATAACCGGCTCCATATAGCGTATCTATTGCGTCAAATTCGGGATCGACTTCGCGGAATTTGCGCCGCAATCGCTTGATATGACTGTCGATCGTCCGGTCATCGACATAGACATCATCCTGATAGGCCGCGTCCATCAGCTGGTTGCGGCTTTTAACCACACCGGGCCGGTGCGCCAGTGTCTCGAGAATCATGAATTCGGTTACCGTCAGCGTGACATTCTGATCTTTCCAGCGGACCAGATGGCGGGCCGGGTCCATCTCCAGGTTGCCGCGAACCAGCGGCTCGGCGGCTTCTTCATCTGCACCCTCGTCAACCGATTTCAGGAAATCCGTCCTTCGCAAGATCGATCGGACGCGCGCGATCAATAGCCGTTGGGAAAAGGGCTTTTTGATATAGTCGTCAGCACCCATTGCAAGGCCGAGCGCTTCGTCCAGCTCCTCGTCCTTGGAGGTGAGAAAGATCACCGGCACGTTCGACTTTTCGCGGACCCGTCTGAGCAGTTCCAAACCGTCCATCTTCGGCATTTTGATATCAAAGACCGCAAGATCCGGCGGATTCTCCAATATCGCATGCAGGGCAGCCTCGCTGTCCGAATATACGCGGGTTACAAAGCCTTCGGCCTGCAGGGCGATCGAGACGGACGTCAAGATATTGCGGTCGTCATCGACAAGAGCAATATTGGCTGCCATTATTTCGCGTTCCTTTGCCACTTGTGCTGGATGTGACCTAGTGGATGGGATAGTAGGTTACAAGATAGCTTGTCGGTAGCGATATTGACATATCTGAGTCGCGGACTGGCCGGAATGCCTCAAAATTTGTCAGGTCGCGGGAAGAAATTTGACCGACTCGGCAGGGTCCAGTAAGCGCCATTTCAAATTCGCCGGGTCGGCGTTACCTCAACCTGTTTCAAGCCATAGGGGATTATCAGTGCCAAAAGTTTCGTCTGTAACGTTAAAAGATCAGGGTTTTACCAATTCAGGCGAACAGCACTGGAATCTTGGTGCACCGGCATTGGTGGAAGCTGCCGTTTCCCGTGGTGAAGGGCATCTGGCCAAGGACGGTCCCCTGGTTGTCGAAACCGGCAAGCACACCGGTCGTTCGGCCAATGACAAGTTCATCGTCCGCGATGGCGAAACCGAAGACAGTGTCTGGTGGGGCAAGACCAATGTCGGCATGACGCCGGCGCATTTTGCCGCGCTGAAGGAAGATTTCCTTGCCGCACTGTCAGAAAAAGACACTTTGTTCGTGCAGGATCTGTTTGGCGGTTCGCAGCCGGAGCATCGGGTCAACGTCCGGGTGATCAACGAGCTTGCCTGGCACAATCTGTTCATCCGCACCATGCTGGTCCGGCCCACAGCCGACGAACTGGCCGCTTTCGATCCGGAATATACCATCATCGACCTGCCAAGCTTCAAGGCTGATCCTGCGCGCCACGGCACGCGCAGCGAGACGGTCATCGCGGTCAATCTGACCGAGAAGCTGATCCTGATCGGCGGCACGGCCTATGCCGGCGAAATGAAGAAGTCGGTGTTCGGCCTACTCAACTATCTGCTGCCGCTGGATTCGGTCATGCCGATGCACTGTTCGGCCAATATCGGTCCGGAAGGCGATACGGCGATTTTCTTCGGTCTCTCGGGCACCGGCAAGACAACGCTTTCGGCTGATGCCAGCCGGGTTCTGATCGGCGATGACGAACATGGCTGGTCGGATACGGCGGTCTTCAATTTCGAAGGCGGCTGCTATGCCAAGATGATCCGTCTCTCCGAAGAAGCGGAGCCGGAAATTTACGCAACCACCCGCCGGTTCGGTACTGTGCTGGAAAATGTCGTGATGGACCCGGAAACCCGCGAGCTCGATCTCGACGACAACAGCAAGGCGGAAAATACCCGCGGTGCCTATCCGATCGACTTCATTCCGAATGCGTCGGAAGAAAATATGGGGCCGGTCCCCAAAAATATCATCATGCTGACCGCCGATGCGTTCGGCGTGCTGCCTCCGATCTCGCGGCTGACACCAGAACAGGCCATGTACCATTTTCTCTCCGGCTATACCGCCAAGGTTGCCGGCACGGAAATCGGCGTAACCGAGCCGGAAGCGACGTTCTCGACCTGCTTCGGTGCACCGTTCATGCCGCGTCATCCTTCGGTTTACGGCAATCTTCTGAAAGAGCGCATCGCCAAGGGCGGTGTGCGCTGCTGGCTCGTCAACACCGGCTGGACCGGCGGCAAATATGGCGAAGGCAACCGGATGCCGATCAAGGCAACCCGCGCTTTGCTGAATGCTGCTCTGGACGGCAGCCTGAACGACGGCGAATTCCGGATCGACGAGAATTTCGGTTTCGAAGTGCCGGTCGCGGTATCCGGTGTCGACAGCGCGATCCTCGATCCGCGTTCGACCTGGGCTGACGGAAGCGCCTATGACGAAACCGCACAGAAGCTGGTCAAATTGTTCATCGACAATTTCGAGCAATTTGCCGATCATGTCGACCAGAATGTTCGGGAAGCGGCACCGACCGCCGCCTAGCCACCGGTTATATCTTGGCCGGGTCGCCTGTGACAGGAGACTTCTCGATTACAATATCGACCCGGCCAAGATCATCACTGGGGGTGAATGCCAGCATCTCTCCCTGAACCATGCCCTCGATCCGTGCCGGACGATTTATTCTGCCACGCGTTGCGATATTGTCGATGACAGGCACCAATCGCGCGCTGATTGCGTCAAGATCATAGCCGGCCGGCGCAGTCAGGCGGATTTCCTGTCCGGCAAAATATCCGAGTCCCCGGGTCAGGAAATGGCCGTCGGGTGCTCTCGAGATCCATGTCTGGAACGCGGTGGGGAAGGGACCGCCAGCCAGCAGCCGCTCGACGCTGGTACAATAATCCGGAAAATCGCTAAGTCCGCCGGATGGCAACCAGGCTGCCGCGTTCGCCGATACGCTCTCGCCGATCCATTTGCCGAGCAGCAGCAGGCGATGGTTGACCGCCGGCAGGTGCCGGGCGCTCTCCAGAATGTCGCTCAGCGCGATTCCGAGAGAGGGGGTGTCAGGGCAGGGCGGATTGCCTTGCGGGCTTGCGCTGCCCTTACCCGCCAATAGCCTCCCAGTTTCCGCAGCCGTCTGGCGAGACACAAGGAAGGTCATGGCGTCGAATACCACTTCTGCCATTTCCAGATTTTCGAACTTGCTCCGGTTGACCGACAGCCTCTCGCGTGCCGCCTCGCACCACGGCAATTGGGTCAGATCGGTATCGTCCGCCACCGGAGCGATGATCAGCAGAGGAGGGTCGGGGATCATGTTGCCAGTTCCGTTCCGGGTTGGTCCTGTCCTACTGTTCCTTTTCTGTTCTACAGCACCGGCTGCGGCGTGGCAATGCTGCCGGGAAACCGGCGCTTGCCCGCGCAATCGCCCGGGGCAATCAGCAAAAGATTTGATTGTCAGTCCACTGCCACAGCGGTAATCGCCTGTGCATGTCCGATCTGATCCTGTCGATACTCATGCTTGCCGGTACCGCATTGCTGGCTGGCGGAGTCTATATATTGTACAAGGGCACCAATAAGAAGCAGGGCTTGCTCATGCTGGTGGCCGCCGGGGTAATGTTTGCCAATGTCGGAATCTGGTTGATTCCCACACCCGAGAATAATCAGCCTCTATCGCCGCAAACGGGCGACTAGCTGGCGTTCTACTTGATCGGCGAATCCGGCGCGAGACGCATGTCGAGATAATTGTCGACCGAACCCATCAGCAAATCCATTTCATTTTCATAAAAATGGTTGGCGCGCGGGATCTCGTCATGATGGATCGTGATATGCTTTTGCGTCCGCAGCTTGTCGACCAGCTTCTGCACCGCGCTTGGCGTCACAACCTCGTCGTTCACGCCCTGGATGATGATACCCGAGGACGGGCAGGGTGCGAGGAAGTTGAAATCGTACATATTGGCTGGCGGCGATACCGAAATGAAACCCCGGATTTCCGGACGGCGCATCAGAAGCTGCATGCCGATCCAGGCACCGAAACTATAGCCGGCGATCCAGGTGGTCTGCGCTTCGGGATGGAAGCTCTGGACCCAGTCCAAAGCTGCCGCCGCATCGGACAATTCGCCAATGCCGTTATCGAATGTGCCCTGGGAGCGGCCAACGCCGCGGAAATTGAACCGCAGGGTGGCAAAGCCGCGCTTGACGAATGTCTTGTACATCGCCTGGGTGATCCGGTCGTTCATCGTCCCGCCCGCTTGCGGATGGGGATGCAAAATCATCGCAACCGGCGCGCGGTCACGGGGTCCTGGGCTGAAGCGGCCTTCGAGGCGGCCTTCGGGTCCGGTAAAAATTACGTCAGGCATGGGTTTTCGATTCTTCGGTCTAGATTGTCGGTTCCAGAGCGCGACAAGTCAGAATAGCTTTTGCGCTGGATGCAGCGTCTATATAGGGAGAGTGAACAAATCCGCAACTCAATCCCGCAAGCCAGAGAGTTTTTGCCAAGATCGTGACCGAAACCAAACGTATCTATCTCGATTATGCCGCGACCGCGCCGATGCTCGATGCGGCCAGAAAAGCCTGCGCCGAAGGGTTTGAACATTGGGCCAATCCATCCTCTCCCCATGCGGACGGCCGTGCGGCCCAAGCAATGCTGGAAAATGCCCGTCGACGTTTCAGCGATGCGCTGGGTTGGGATGGCGATGTCATCTTCACCAGCGGCGCCAGCGAGGCGATCCGGATCGCGCTGACCAGATCGAAACCGGTGATTCAATATATTTCACCGGTTGAACATGATGTGGTCCTCCGTTTCGCGCAAAATGCCAGGGCGATCCCGGTTGACAGCAACGGACTGGTGGTGCCGGCGAACCTCAATCATCTGCTGAAAAGCGTCGATGAAACGGCAATGGTGGCGATCCAGTCGGTTAATAACGAAACCGGTGTCATCCAGGACCTGGACGCGCTGGCCAAGGTGGTGCGCGACCGGGGCTGCTATCTCCTCGCCGATTGCTCCCAATCGATCGGAAAAATGCCGTTGCCGGATGCCGATTTGATCGTCGTGGCGGGCCATAAATTCGGTGGACCGCCAGGGGTCGGTGCCTTGCTGGTACGGGATTTGCGCTTGCTCGAGGCGGATGGCGGACAGGAACAGGGTTATCGCTCCGGTACCCAGAATCTGCCCTATATCATGGGCATGACCGCGGCGTTGGAGACTCCGGCAAACTGGGCCGGACGGGCATCGGAATTGCGCCAGCATCTTGATGACGCGATCCGGAAAGAGGGCGGCTCGGTGATTGCGGACAAGGCGCCGCGCATCGCGACGATTGCCAGCTACCATATGCCCGGCGTGGCCGCCAATACGCAGCTGATCAAGTTTGACATGGCGGGATTCTCGGTCTCCGCCGGCAGCGCCTGTTCTTCGGGTACGCTCAAAACCAGCCATGTGCTCGAAGCCATGGGCACCGACCCGCAGATCGCGCGCGAGGTAATCCGGGTCAGTATCGGTCGGGATACCAGCCGGGCGCATATCTATGCCTTCATCGACAAGTGGAAGTCGATCTTTGCAGAATCCCGGCGAAGCTGAGCCCGGCCGATGAATCCCGTCTATCTCGATAATCAGGCCACCACGCCGCTCGCACCCGAGGTTTTTGACGCGATGCTGCCCTGGCTGAAGGACAATTTCGGCAACCCGCACAGCCCCCATATCATGGGTCGCAAGGCAGCAGCGGCGGTCGAGCTTGCCCGCGATCAGATTGCCGCTTTATGTCCCCCCGGTGGGCGGGTGATATTCACCGGCAGCGCGACCGAGGCGATCAATCTGGCGATGGGAGCGGTCCGGACGCAGCAGGGGCGCACCGGAATCGCGCTTGTTGACACCGAGCATGCCGCCGTGCGCGACACCGCGCTTTGGTATGGCACCCAGGGCTTCGAGCCTAACCTGCTTCCTGTCGACGCGCAGGGGCTGTTGCGATTGGAAGAACTGGAAGCATGTTTGGGGCCGCAAACAGCGCTGGTGGGCGCGATGCTGGTCAATAACGAGATAGGGGTCATCCAGCCGGTCGACGAGATTGCAGCAATGGCACACCGGGCCGGGGCGCTGATGCTCTGCGATGCGGTGCAGGGTTTTGGCCGGATCGATATACCGCAGCAGGCCGATATGATCGCGCTTTCGGGACATAAAATCTATGGTCCGAAAGGCGTTGGCGCGCTCTGGGTGCGTGAAGGTATCGATATTCCTGCCATGATCCATGGAGGCGGGCAGGAACAAGGTGTACGGTCGGGCACGCTGTCCCCCGCTCTTTGCGCGGGGCTGGGCGCAGCGGCGAAATTATGCGCAGAGCGCAGGGAACTGGACATGGAGCATATTGTCAGCCTTGCCGAAAGAGCGCGCAGCCTGTTCGGCGACTGGACCGTGAACGGTTCGCTCGACCGGCGCTATGCTGGCAACCTCAATATCCGTCGGGCGGGCCTGGATGTCGCCCGGCTGATGTCCGATGTGCGCGGCGTGGCCTTTTCCGCCGGTTCTGCCTGCGCCAGCGGTTCCGGGCGGCCCAGCCATGTGCTGGCGGCGCTCGGGCTGGAACCGGCTCAAATTAAATCATCGATTCGTCTGGGGTTCGGGCGCTATAACGATGTTGAAGATGTCGAGCGGGCCGCCGGCCTGATCAATCAAGCAGCGGAGAAACAGCTATCATGAGCAAGGTCACGGTCCATTTCGTCAGCGCTGACGAAGAGTCAACGCTTTCGGTCGAGGCCTCGGATGGCGACAATCTGCTCACCGTTGCGCAAATCCATGACCAGCCGCTGGAGGGGACTTGCGAAGGGCAAATGGCCTGCTCGACCTGCCATGTGATCGTCAATACTGCCGATTTTGACCGATTGCCCCCGGCGTCGGAAATGGAAGAGGATATGCTCGATCTGGCCGCGGGCGCGCGCCGGACCAGCCGGCTGGCCTGCCAGATCAGCCTGACCCCCGAGCTTGATGGCCTGACCGTGCAGATGCCCGGCGAAAGCCATAATATGCAGATCATCTAACGGCTTGCATTTTTACCCGAGTCCCACCATATGCGCAGCGGGAGTCGGGTGGACGCAGTCGTCGCCAACCCGGTCAGGTCCGGAAGGAAGCAGCCGCAACGATTTTTCTGCGGGTCGCCCGGCTCCTACTTTACAACGGTACCATGTTTTGGCGGCCGTTCCAGCCTTCATACAGCCCTGAAATCAAAGGCCCAGCCAGTTTTCCGCCTGTTTTCGGGCAGAGTCGAAATTCACCGCGAATAGCCTTCGACAAGCCGGAGCCTCTCGCCTAAACTGTTCTTTCATGTCCGATTCACAAGATATATTTGCGGCTGGCGGTGTCGATGCGCCGGAGCAGCCGGCCCCCGGCACGGCGCAACCCTATCGGGTTCTGGCGCGCAAATATCGGCCTTCGAAATTTTCCGAACTGATCGGCCAGGATGCGATGGTGCAGACGCTGGGCAACGCGATCAAGCGCGACCGTCTGGCCCATGCCTTTCTGATGACCGGTGTGCGCGGCGTCGGCAAGACATCGACCGCGCGGCTGATTGCCAAGGCGCTGAACTGCATCGGCGAGGACGGGCAGGGTGGCCCGACGATCGATCCATGCGGCCAGTGCGAACCGTGCCGCAGCATCGCCGAGGGCAGCTTTATCGACGTCATCGAGATGGATGCCGCAAGCCATACCGGCGTCGACGATGTCCGCGAGATTATCGAGGCGGTGCGCTATTCCTCGGTCTCCGCGCGCTACAAGATCTATATCATCGACGAAGTGCACATGCTGTCGAAAAATGCCTTCAACGCGCTGTTGAAGACGCTGGAAGAACCGCCGGCGCATGTGAAATTCATTTTCGCGACCACCGAGGTCAACAAGGTTCCGATCACGGTCCTCTCCCGCTGCCAGCGTTTCGACCTGAAGCGGATCAGCCCGGATCAACTGTCTGCGCATTTTGGCATGATAGTCGGCAAGGAAGGCGTGACGGCAGAGCAGGAAGCGCTCGATCTGATCGCGCAGGCGGCCGAGGGGTCCGTCCGCGACGGCCTGTCGATTCTCGATCAGGCAATTGCCCATGCCGATATGGATGGCGATGGCGAGGTCAAGGCTGTCCAGATTCGCGATATGCTGGGGCTGTCAGATCGGGGCGCCGTTCGGCGGCTTTTCGCCAGATTGCTCGAGGGCGATTCCGCAGCCTTGCTCGATGCGATTGCCGAACAGTATAAAATCGGCGTCGAGCCGCTGTCGCTGATGAACGGGCTGCTGTCGCTTTCGCATCAGGTGACCCTGTTCAAGGTCGGCCGAGCCAGTGATCCGACTTTGTCGGAAGAGGCGCGGCAGCAATTTGCCGACTGGTCGGAACAGCTTTCCTATCCGGTCCTGCACCGGCTGTGGCAGTTGCTGCTCAAGGGCTATCAGGAAGTCCAGCAGGCGCATCTGCCGCGCGAAGCCTGCGAGATGGCTTTGCTCCGCGTGCTTTGCGCCGCGGATATGCCCGATCCGGGGAAGCTGGCGAGAATGCTTGAACAGGGCGCTCCGACGGCTCCCGCTTCACCGCCAGAACAACAGTCGGCACCGCCAGTGGCCGAACCGGTCGCGCAGATCGCCGCTGCGCCGGTTCCGTCGCCGACGCCCCAGACCAGCGCGCTGCCGACCGAATTTGCCGATGTCATCACCGCGGTCGGCCGGGTTTCGGCTGTGCTGGAAAGCATATTGATCGCCGATATGCGGCTGATCTCGCTCGACCCGCCCAATATTGTCTATCAGCCCGCGCGTCCTATTGCCGATGCCGACATCCGGAAAATTGCCGATGCGCTGAAGGAACAGACCGGCCGGGAGTGGACCATCGTCGAAGGACAGGGTGAGGCGCAGCCCAGTCTGGTTGAACAGGAACAGCAGATCAGGGATGCCGAACGCCAGGCGATCCTTGATGCCCCGATGGTGAAAGCTGCTTTTGAAGCCTTTCCCGATGCCATATTGCTGGAGGACGACGATCCTCGCCCACAAGAATCAAGGAGCGCATAGCCATGAAATCGATGGAAGAAATGATGAAAGCCGCGCAGGAAGCTGCGCAGCAGGTCCAGACCCAGATGGAGGAAGCCCAGAAGAAGCTGGATAGTCTTGAAGTTGAAGGTCAGGCCGGTGGCGGACTGGTAAAGGTGAAGGCCACAGCCAAAGGCCGGATATTGTCGGTGTCAATCGACGACAGCCTGATGAAAGCCGATGAAAAGCAGATGCTGGAAGATCTCGTCGCAGCCGCGTTCAACGACGCCCGTAATCGTGCGGACGCCCTGAGCAGCGAGGAAATGGGCAAGATGACCAGCGGCATGCAGTTGCCTCCCGGTTTCAAACTGCCCTTTTAGGCTGTCCTCGTGATCGGAGGCATTGCGCTTGAAGTGTCTCCAACAGGCCCCATATAGAGGTCAAAGGCGCTGTTGCAGCGCATCAAGTTGGAGTAATAATGTCCGTGAACGAACCGAATCCTGTCCCTGAATCCAAATCACTGCCGCTGTTGCCGCTGCGCGACATCGTGGTTTTTCCGAATATGATCGTGCCGCTTTTTGTCGGTCGCGACAAATCGGTCGTCGCGCTCGAAAAAGCGATGGATTCGAACAAGGAAATCTTCCTCGTCGCACAGCTCGATCCGGCGGAAGACGATCCCGTCCGCGACCAGCTCTATGATCTCGGAGTGGTCGCAACCGTATTGCAATTGCTGAAACTGCCCGACGGCACCGTAAGGGTGCTGGTCGAAGGCAAACAGCGTGCGAGACATGTCACTCTGGAGGAAAAGCCGGAAGGCTATGTGCTGGCCGAGATCGATCTGCTGGAGGAGCAGGAAGCCGAAGGCACCGAAGCCTCGGCGCTGATGCGGTCCGTGGTCGACCAGTTTGAAAATTATTCCAAGCTCAACAAGAAAATGCCGGCGGAAACCGTCGTGCAATTGGGTGAGATTGACGATGCGGCGCGTCTGGCCGATGCCGTGGCCGCCAATATCAACGTCAAGGTCTCGGACAAGCAGAGCCTGTTGATGGAGAGCGATCCCGTCAAACGGCTGGAAATGGTCTTTGCCTTCATGGAAGGCGAACTCGGCGTATTGCAGGTCGAGAAGAAAATCCGCGGCCGGGTCAAGCGCCAGATGGAGAAGACCCAGCGCGAATATTATCTCAACGAGCAGATGAAGGCGATCCAGAAGGAACTGGGCGACGGCGAGGATGGCGAAGGCGACGAGCTGGCCGAGCTCAGCAAGAAGATCAAGGAACTGAAGCTTTCCAAGGAAGCGAAAGCCAAGGCGACCACCGAACTGAAAAAGCTCAAGGGCATGCAGCCGATGTCGGCCGAAGCCACGGTGACGCGCAACTATCTTGATGTGTTGCTCGGACTGCCCTGGGGCAAGAAATCTAGGCTCAAGAAAGATCTGAAGCAGGCGGAAAAGGTCCTCGACGATGACCATTTCGCACTGGAAAAAGTCAAGGAACGCATCCTCGAATATCTTGCGGTCCAGTCCCGTACCAACAAGCTGAAAGGCCCGATCCTGTGCCTCGTCGGCCCTCCGGGCGTCGGCAAGACCTCGCTTGGCCGTTCGATTGCGCGGGCCACGGGTCGCGAATTTGTCCGTCAGTCTTTGGGCGGCGTGCGCGACGAAGCGGAAATCCGCGGCCATCGCCGGACCTATATCGGTTCGCTTCCGGGCAAGATCGTATCCAATCTGAAAAAAGCCGGCACATCCAACCCGCTGTTCCTGCTCGACGAGATCGACAAGCTCGGTCAGGATTTTCGCGGCGATCCCGCGTCGGCCCTGCTCGAAGTGCTGGATCCGGAACAGAATGACAAGTTCCAGGACCATTATCTCGAAATCGATATCGACCTGTCGGACGTGATGTTCGTGACCACCGCCAATTCGCTCAACCTGCCGCAGCCTCTGCTCGACCGGATGGAGATCATCCGCCTCGAAGGCTATACGGAAGACGAGAAGGTCGAGATTGCGAAACGCCATCTGGTTGAAAAGCAGATCGAGGCGCATGGCCTGAAAGAGGGCGAATTTGCCTTGCGCGAGGACGCGTTGCGCGACCTGATCCGCTATTATACGCGGGAAGCGGGCGTCCGGACTCTTGAGCGGGAAATTGCCAAGCTGGCGCGCAAGGCGCTGCGCCGGATTCTCGAGGGCGAGTACAAGAGCGTCGAAATCACGCCCGACAATCTATCCGAATATGCCGGTGTCCGAAAATATCGGCATGGCATTGGTGAAGAGGAAAACCAGGTCGGCGCGGTCACCGGTCTTGCCTGGACCGAAGTTGGCGGCGAACTGCTGTCGATTGAATCGGTCACCGTATCGGGCAAGGGGCAGATCAAGACCACCGGGACGCTGGGCGATGTGATGAACGAGTCGATCCAGACGGCGCTTTCCTTTGTGAAAGCGCGGGCACCGTCATACGGTATCAAGCCGAGCATCTTCAGCCGCAAGGATATCCATATCCATCTACCCGAAGGCGCGGTGCCGAAAGATGGTCCGTCTGCCGGTGTCGGTATCGTTACCGCCATCGTCTCGACGCTGACCGGCATTCCGGTGCGTCGCGATGTCGCGATGACCGGCGAAGTTACTTTGCGCGGCCGGGTGCTGCCGATTGGCGGACTGAAGGAAAAGCTGCTTGCAGCTCTGCGCGGCGGTATCACCACGGTATTGATTCCGGCGGAAAACGAGAAAGATCTGGTCGAAATTCCGGAGAATATCACTTCGAAACTCAACATCATTCCGCTGAAGCATGTCGACGAAGTGTTGGCCGAGGCGCTGGCCGAGACCGTGGAGCCGATCGAATGGAGCGATGCTGACGAGCTTGCGAGTCACGCCACAGCTCCGGTTACCGATGAAACCGCATCGACGGCAAGACACTGACAGTTTTTCATCAGCGAGTCGCACTTTTGAAACATAGGTGAAATGCGGTAGCAGAATATCCGAAACAGCTACCGCATCTCAACCGTTCGTCTCATTTCCTGTCATTTGGCGTAAAAATTTGCCCTTTGGCGCAGAAAACAGCGATTTTTCTTTGACACTTCCGGATAATTTCGCATTACTGCGGCCAGACCACAGCGCGATTCAAATTGAATTGCCATTAGAGAAGGGGGGATTCCCATAATGAATAAACAGGACCTTATCAGTAACGTCGCCGATCAGAGCGGCCTCAGCAAAAGCGATGCCGGCAAAGCGGTAGACGCAGTATTTGATTCCATCAGCAGTGCATTGTCCGGCGGCGGCGAAGTTCGTCTCGTTGGCTTCGGCACATTTTCAACCTCGAAGCGCAAAGCTTCCACCGGCCGCAACCCGCGTACCGGTGAACCGATGCAGATTCCGGCATCGACACAGGCAAAATTCAAAGCCGGCAAGGGTTTGAAAGACGCTGTCAACAAATAAGCAAACCGGGGGGCAGAGTATCGCCCCCCATTTTTCTCGCGCTTTGTTCTAGATACATCAGGCGGACCTCGAAAAGGGTCCGCCTTTTTCTATATGGGCAGCAGAGGAAATCCGGCGGACCCCGGACGTCCGCCGTCCGGACCCGGCACGAGCGGCTTGGTGCGTTCCGGTCCGGTCCGGACCGCGATCGGCAACCTTTCCCCCGTTCAGCCGTTGTTGAAAAATACAAATAGCAAACGCTGGAGTTTTCAATGGCAGGCGGCTGGGCGCGCGATGGCGCTGTACACGACCAGATTGACGATACGATCGCCGACGCGGTAAAGCGTGCCCGGGCGGATATGCCATCGGGAAGGGCCGCGCCCTATTGTATCGAATGCGGTGACGAAATTCCCGAAGCCCGCCGCCGTGCCTTGCCTGGGACGCGGACATGCGTGACTTGTCAATCAGAGCGCGATAGCGACCGGCGCAGTTCCGGGATCAACCGGCGGGGTAGCAAAGACAGTCAGTTGCGCTAAGCGGGGTGCTTTCCCGCGCTGCCGAAATCGTGTCAGGGCGGGTGCGGAACTCCCGTGCCCGAAGATCACTCTCTTTCGTTTTCACTATTCAGCATTGACGTCATGGCGGCGCGCTATCGCCCATGTGTCGCAACGCTATTTTTTCCATCATCATGATACCGGCCGGAACCGAACCCGCTCCAGGGGGTTGTCCAGCAAACCCCCGATAGAATTTCTCTAGGAGCCAGACAATCGACCAACTGAGTGAAAATTTCTGGAATATCCGCGGTGATTTCAAGATCGCGCATGTCATCAATATCGGGACCCATATGTCGCTGCTGCGGCAACCCGGTGGAAAATTCATCCTGCTCGATTCTTACGCGCCGGATCGGCAGGATCGGGACGAACTACTGGCGCTCACCGATGGTGGCGCGTTGATCGAGGCCGTGCTCAACGTCCACCCGTTTCATACCATCCACTGCCAGTATATTCAGGAACTGCTGCCGCATGCGCGTCTGATTGGCACTCGCCGTCATCACCAACAGCAGCCGGAGCTGCCCTGGGATGCGGATCTGGTCGAGGACGAGGCAACGCAGCAGCAATTCTCGAATATTCTCGATTTTTCAATCCCTTGTGGTGTCGACTTCATTTCCGGTGATGAGAGCGTGCATGTGGGGTCGGTCATCGTACGGCACCGCGACAGCGGCATAGTCCATGTCGACGATACACTGATGATCATCGATCTTCCGTCGCTGGTCCAGAAGATTGTTCCGGGGCCGAAACTGCGGTTTCACCCCAAGCTCGCGGATGGTCTGGAAAAGCGCTCTGGCGCGGCCGATGACTTCATCCGCTGGGCCGAGAATCTGGGCCGGGACTGGGCCGATAGCAGCATTGTCTGCGCCGCCCACAGCGGCATCATGCATTGCGACGGTCAAAGCTTTGCCGACGCAATGGCCAGCGCGCTGGGCCATGCCTCCGCCACGTTGGACGGGCACCGCAAGACCTACGGATAATCCTCGCCAATCCCCGACAGCATAATCACAATGATAAAGGATCCCCCATGACCGACAAACGCATTGAAACTGTAAACCCGCTTACCGAAGAAACCCTCGCGACCTATCCGCTGATGTCGGATGAAGAAGCCATGGGCGTGGTCGAGAAGGCGCATAATGCCTTTCTCGACTGGCGTCTGAAAAGCCTCGATGAGCGGGCCGGCGTGATCGCCGAAATCGGCGAGCAACTGCGCCAGTCGAAGGACGAATTTGCCCGGCTTATGACCGACGAAATGGGGAAATTGCTGAGCGATGCACGCGAGGAAATCGAATTGTGTGCGAATATCTGTGACTATACCGCCAAAAATGGCCCCGAGATGCTCGCTGACGAAAAAAGAGACGCAGCGGGAGGGCGCGGCATCGTCACCTATTCCCCACTCGGCGTGATCTACGGTATCCAGCCCTGGAATTTCCCCTGCTATCAGGCAATCCGCTATTCCATTTCCGCCCTCATGGTGGGCAATGGCGTGCTGTTGAAACATTCGGCCAATTGCACGGGCAGCGGGCTGATGCTGCGCGATATCTATGAAGCAGCAGGTCTGCCAAAGGACCTGTTTGGCGTGCTCTTGATCAGCCATGACCAGTCCGACAAGATTATCGAACATGATCTGGTTCGCGGCGTTACCCTGACCGGTAGTGACAAGGCCGGCCGCGCTGTGGCCCAGCGGGCCGCTTCGGTTTCCAAGAAGACGGTGCTCGAACTTGGTTCCAATGATGCCTATATGCTGTTTGACGATGCCGATCTCGATCTCGCGATCAAGGCCTGTGTGCAGGGCCGGCTTTTCAATAACGGCCAGACCTGCGTGAATGCGAAACGCTTTATCGTCACCGAGAAAAATTATGATGCCTTTGTCGAGGGCTATGCCACTGCATTCAACAATGTGGCAATGGGCGACCCGAACGAGGATGAAACCCAACTTGGCCCGATGGTCTCGCGCAGTCAGCGCGACCAGGTCCATTCCCAGGTCGAGGAAAGCGTCGCCAACGGTGCCAGAATCATCGCCGGCGGTTCTGTCCCGGATCGCAAAGGCTGGTTCTATCCCGCCACGGCGCTGGTCGATGTTGCACCGGGTCAGCCGGCCTATGACGACGAGATTTTCGGCCCCGTCGCCTCGATTATCAAGGCGAAAGACGATGAGGACGCCATGCGTATCGCCAATGACAGTCGCTACGGGCTGGGCGGCGGAATTTTCAGCAAGGACGTCGATCGCGCCGTCAAGATGGCGGCAAGCCGGTTCGATACCGGAATGGTGAATATCAACACCTACAGCATTGCCTCTCCGGATATGCCCTTTGGTGGCGTCAAGGATAGTGGCTATGGCCGCGAACATGGCGAGGTTGGACTGAAGGAGTTTGCCAACGCCAAGTCGATCACGATTGGCGCCTGATATGACCCGGATGCTCAGATGTGATGTAGCCGTTATCGGGGCCGGTACGGCCGGTCTTGCGGCGGAACGGGCGGCCCGTTCCAACGGGGCCAGCACCTTGCTGATCGACCCTCATTTCAACGGTACGACCTGCGCCAATGTCGGCTGCATGCCGTCAAAGCTTCTGATTGCGGCCTCTCATGCCGCCCATGCAGCGCGTTCCACCGCCATGTTCGGCATCACGGTGTCGGGCATCGACGTCGATGGTAAGGCCGTGATGCAGAGGGTGCGCAACGAGCGCGACCGCTTTGCCAGACTGACGCGGGAAAGTATCGCCGATATCCCGGCGCGCATCCGCTTGCGCGGCAGAGCCAGTTTTATCGCGCCCGACAGTCTCGAACTGGACGATGGCCGCCAGATCGAGGCGCGGAACATCATTATCGCAACCGGTTCGAGGCCCTTCGTTCCCCAACAGTTCGCGAAACTGGGTCGTTGTTTGCTTACCAACGAGAATATTTTCGATCTGGAGGATTTGCCACGGCGCCTGGCGGTGGTCGGTTCCGGCCCCATTGGTCTCGAACTGGCCCAGGCAATGGCCCGTCTGGGCGTCGAAGTAACTCTGTTCGACCGCAATGACCGGCTCGGCGGGATTCGCTGCGACAAGGTGCACGCCGCACTGAAACGGATCATCGAGTCTGATCTGGCCCTGCAACTGGGCGTGGACCTGGAGGCGGAGCCCACGGACGACGGCGCCCATCTTTCCTGGAGCGGTGCGGCGTCGGGAGATGCGGATTTCGACCATGTTCTGGTCGCCACTGGCAGGCCGCCCAATCTCGACAGTCTCGGTCTTGCCGCGGCCGGGCTGGAACTCGACGACAATGGTGTGCCGCTTCATGACCGCAACACGATGCAATGCGGTGACAGCCGGATATTTCTGGCCGGCGATGTCGCCGACGATCTTCCCCTGTTGCACGAAGCCTCGCAGGACGGCGCGATTGCCGGACGCAATGCGGTCGCCTATCCGGCATCAATGCAAGCCGATCGCTTTCCGCCATTCAGCATCACCTTCACCAGTCCGCCCGTGGCGCGGATCGGCCAGTCGGAAGAGGATGGCGTGATCACCGGAACCGCCGATTTCAGCGATCAGGGCAGGGCGCGGGTGGAAGGCTGTAACCAGGGCGTACTCACGCTCTATGCAGCCGCGCCGGATGGCCGGCTGATCGGCGCTGACCTGTGCACGCCCGCCGGCGAGCATCTCGCGCATATGCTGGCCTGGGCGATCCAGCAGGGGCAGACGGCCAGCCAGTTGCTGGAGATGCCTTATTACCATCCTACGATCGAGGAAGGGCTGAAACAGGCGTTGAGAACGATTTGCGCGGCGACGCCGATCGACTTGCCGCAAAATCAGGATCGCGGCGACCCGGCTGGCGTATGAGGGCGCGTCGGTGGTTGCCGGTTCTGCCCGAACGTTGCAGGGTCGCAAGCGACTGTGCCTGGAAATCAGGAGGGGCTGTGAGCTGGGAGGGGCCGCGTCGGCGATACATGCCGATGCCGGAAAGCCATCCGCCGGATGGTTTTTTAGTCGGAGAAAATGGTAGACGCTGAGGGGTTCGAACCCACGACCCGCTGATTAAGAGTCTCAAAAAGTAGAGATAACCTACGCTAATCATGGTCAATTTAGCGTTCGCGAGGCGCTAAAACCACGACATTCAATCATTTCGCGTTAGTCAGCGGCAGCAGAGGATAGCGGCCGTTCGGTGTTCAACGCGGTGTTTATGGAGAATGTCTTATGGCCGTTTTGAATTTAACAGAAGCCCGCATCAGAGAGTTGCCTTTGGGCTCAGGTATCCACCGAGATACTCAAGTAAAAGGCCTAATGGTGATCTGTCACAAGACCACCAAATCCTATGCCTGCCAAGGTGATGTCAGACGCAATGGTCGCCATATCCGCACCGTTCGGGCCAAGATTGATCGAGTTGACAGGATAGGTCTTCGTGAAGCCCGCAACAAAGCAAAGGCTTTGATGTCGCAAATTCAGTCCGGGATCGATCCGACCGATGGGCCCGAGGAAACGGCGATAACCCTCGAGCGGGCAATGGAAGCCCACATCGAAGAAAAGCCGCTACGGCAGCGTAGTGAAGATGGCTATCGCTACCATCTCAATCACTATCTCAAGCATTGGAGAAAAAAGGCCGTGGCCGATATTTCACGACAGATGGTGCGAGACCTGTATGCCGAATTGAAGCGCAAGAATGGGAATACTACTGCCGGTTCGGTGATGCGGACACTCAGGGCGGTGATAAACACCGCCATGCGAATTGATGAAACTCTGACTGGTAATCCCGTTGCCGCGTTGCATGTCCCATCAAACAAAAGACGCAAGGTTGCGCCGCTTGATATTCCCGAGTGGTGGGAGCGGGTGATGAGATTGAAGCCACAGCGCCGTGATCTGCATGTTGCCATGTTGTTAACGGGTGCGCGGCGCTCATCAATCTTGCAGATTAAAAGGGAAGACGTTGACCTTGATCGACGCATTCTGACACTGACCCACATGAAGACCAGCGACGAACCCCTTCAGCTCCCGATTGGCAATCGACTCGCCATGATATTGGAAGAAAGGATGCAGGCGGATGCTCCACTCGGGAGCGATTGGCTCTGGCCTTCGCCGAACAGTCGCAGCGGGCACATTGTAGAGCCCCGGGATGAAGGATTGCCCAGCCCGCATGAATACCGCCACCACGCGCGAACGCTCTATATTGCCGCAGGCGTTCCCTATGCCGAAAGTGCTCTGTTGCTAGGCCAAAAACTGCCGGGCGCTTCTGGTGGTTACGTCCATGCTTCACACCTTGTAGAACAACTTAGAAGCTATGTTCAGGCACTCGAAGATATGATCTTTGCGTCTGCCGGGGCAAAGTTTACCGAGGCTCCCGACGGGGCCGTAATCGATCCTATGGGGTTTAAATTAGTGCTGCCTGCCCCTGAATGATGGGATAACGACGAGACGCTGTCAGATACCTGAAATGGGCAAGTCCCAATCGAGAGGCCGGACCTGCGGGTTACGGTCTCTCTACTATTCAGGAGCCGTCCGTGTCCGATATAACCCTCGAAGCCATTCGCACTATCGTGCGTGAAGAACTGGCCAAACCTTCAACGCCGTGGCTCGATAGCGAAGCGGCAGCATCCTATCTCGGATCGACCGCCGGAACGCTCAGGAATTGGCGAGCGACCGGTAAGGGGCCGGCATATCATGTCGTCCAAGATCGGCTCATTCGGTATCATGTTGATGATCTGGATGACTTTGTTCGCAATGGTCGCTGACGGTTGGTTCAATTCACTTTAGACATCTTCCCAACAAATCGCTGGTACTAAGGCGGCGTTTATGAATGCATGACTATGCTTCTTGCAATCCACAAGGAGCCTAGAATGAACGACATCATCGCCCACCAAGCAGGTGAACTGCTGACCACGAAAGAAGCGGCAGCTTATCTGCGATCTACTGAAAACAGCCTGCGTAGCAGCAGATGTACCGGTCATGGACCACCTTCACATAAAGTCGGCTCCGCCGTGCTCTACAAGCGCAGGGAACTTGACCAGTATCTGGCCAATCTCAAGCCCTACATCGAAAGTAGGCGCCACAACAAACTCGCCGAACTTGATAAAAAGAAGGGCGCTCTCAACATGGATTGAGAGCGCCCTTAGAAATAGCCGTTGGAATGGGATGTCCACAACTCTACACAAGAACTATAAACCCCTGAGAACTAGGATTTTAATGTGCCTGACAAGATTACCAATAAGCCCTCCGCTCCTCCCAAGCAGCCAGCATTTGAGTTTGCACCTGACGAACTAGAGCAGTTTCGCGGCACCAGTTATGAATTCGTTCGCCTCAATGTGCCGAACGCGCTTGATGCGCGTGGCAGGCCCATTGGGAAGGCCCCCGGTCATGGATGGCGGACTACCGATCCGCTTGACGTTGATGACGCCAAGGAATTGCTCGACGGTGGTACGAATGTAGGCGTTCGCCTGCGTGACACCGATCTGGTTATTGATGTGGACCCACGCGCATTCGATGAGGGGGATGATCCAGTTACGCGGTTGGAGGCCGATCTTGGTATCAAATTGGACAAATGGCCCAAGGTTGAAACGGGCTCGGATGGCAGTCACTACTACATGACGTTGCCCGCTGGTACGCTCGTTCAGGATACCGTTGAAGCCTATCCCGGTATCGAGTTCAAAGCGCACGGACGCCAGATGGTAGCGCCGGGCAGCAGTCACCCTGCAACAGGCAAGCCATATCGTTGGGATCCGCTTGCCGAACCGGTTGCAGACGCTTCACCAGCTCCGATGGAGTTGCTCAATTTGATACGCCGACCTGATGTTGCTGCTTCTGTCGGTGCGGGAGAGTTTGAGCCGGAACAAATCGAACTGATGCTGACTGGTCTCGACGCTTCAAATTACCGTGACCAGAGCAAATGGCTTGAAATGATGATGGCTTGCCACCACGCATCGGCAGGAGAGGCGAGAGAAGAATTCATTGCCTGGTCTACTTCAGACCCCGAATACGCCGACGATGAATATGTGATCGGTCGGCGATGGGGCAGCCTTCATGGCGATGATGGCGGAAAACGGGTGACAGCTAAAACCCTTTTCAAGGCCTTGCATCAGGCCGGGCAGGGTGATCTGATCGAACAGGCGATACGATCTGATCCGTGTGATGACTTCCCTGACGATCTAGCTGATTTGCCGGATCACATAAGCGAGCAGCCTAAGGAAACGCTTCTCGATCGCATCAACGCCGATCGGTTCACAGTTTTGAATGGTGGCAAGTATCTGGTCGGGCGTGAGCGATATGATGACCGGATGCAGCGACATCTGGTCGAATGGAGCCCTGACGAGGCAGTGCGCAAGCACATGAATATTAAAGCCGTGGAGTCGCCAGAGGGCAAACAGATACCTCTTGGTGACTGGTGGCTAAAACATCCTAACCGTCGCCAATATGACTGGGTAACGTTTGATCCGAGCGGCAGCAAAGATAACTCAAATGTCTACAATCTTTGGCGTGGATGGGCTGTTGAACCCAAGAAGGGTAACTGGTCGCATCTTAGGAAGCTGTTGCGGGATGTACTGTGCCGTGGTGACCAGGTTAGCTACGATTATGTGATACGGTGGTGCGCTTTCATGGTTCAGCATCCTGATACACCCGCCGAGGTAGCCTTGGTTTTCAAGGGACAGAAAGGTACTGGCAAGGGAACCTTTTGCCGGTCAATCAAGGAATTAGCTGGTCAGCATGGCCGTCAGGTCGCGCAGCCCGAGCATTTTACTGGCAGGTTCAATGAGCATTTGGCCGACACAATTTTGCTGTTTGTTGATGAAGGCCTTTGGGCGGGCGATAAGAAAGTCGAAGGTATTCTCAAAAACCTTATCACCGAGCCAATTCTTAGCTTTGAAGGAAAGAACAAGCCGATCATCGAAGGGCCGAACCATCTTCATATCGTTATTGCCTCGAATGAAGACTGGGTAATTCCTGCATCGCCAGACGAACGCCGCTTCGCTGTATTCGAGACCGATGAGGAAGCTTTCAAGGCGTTGCCGAACGGGTTTTTTGAACAGTTGCGAGAGCAGATGGATAATGGTGGCCGAGCAGCGATGCTCTACGATTTGTTGGAAACGGACCTTGGCGACTGGCACCCACGGAAGGGAATTCCACAGACCGAGGCACTCGTAGCCCAGAAAGTGGAAGGCTTCAGGTCTGACCCGATTGCATATTGGTGGCACCGCATCCTCGAAGACGGGGAGTTTGGTTACCTTACTGCCGATGGATCATGGCCCGATGCGTTTGTTGTCGGCAGCGAAGGCAAGGGAGATATGCTGGACTCCTTGGGGGCCAGTGCAAAGGCCACGCGCCATCGTGCCGAGTTTTCCAAGAAGAAGGTGGCGCAGTTTCTTGGGCGCGTCGGTGTTGATGTGAATTCAAGGGACAGGAAGGGCGCAAGAGTTTGGGCTATTCCTCCCCTTGACCAGGCCAGGGCGGCGTTTGAGAAATACGTAGGCGGCAGCATTGATTGGGGTGATTGATGAGATAGGCTTAGCGGGTATCAGGGCGGTTGGACGAAAGTTCAGCCGCCCTTTTCATTTCTGACGCTTTGACACTTGTATCATTTCGATTTGACAGTTGCAGGGCCTGAAAAACGTAGCATTTACAGCCGTTTGTACACTTCTGACGCTTTTGACACTATTTAAGGCAAATTCACGCCGGCCAGAGGTTGATCGGAGTTAGGCCTAGTGGGGTAATCGGCGCCCTCCACGCAGGGGGCATGCCCTTCATCCTGTTATTTATTATTATTAAGTGTCAAAAGTGTCAGAAGTGTACAAAGCTATGAAAATAAAGGAAAAATATCTGACGCTTTTGACGCATTGTGTCTAAATCTGACGCTTTGGCTTTCGAAGCTGCCCCTTGGTCAGACGTGGTGCTCCACTCCATCCTCTCCCTCCGATCCCAAAAGGCGCGCACGCACGCATAATGCGCGCACGTATGCACGCGTAGGAGCCACCCACGGATCGAGGATTAGATTGTGTTGACACTTGAATCACAAGGGTATCAATGACTTATCCATAATACTAATTGGTAGAAACCGGAATGAGCACTGATAATATTGGAAAGCCGACAAACTCTGAGAGCAATGTTTATCTGCTAGATGAACATCGCCAGCCTTCGGTAGTCAAGGCAGCGCCGATGCCGAAACTTGGAACTAAAGAGTTCCACGACCTTGTCTTGGCTGCTCAAGAGAGTTTACGCAAAATCACGCTCGCGTCGGAACTCGCAGAGTTGCAGGTAGCTACCCCCATAGTTGTTTTCCATGTTTCGTATGGAAGGAATGCTTGGCATTCGACTTGGATTGCGCGTTATACGAAAAATACTCTGTTGCGCTCACGCGTCGAAGCCCGCTCATTTATCAGAGCGCGTCTTAAACAAGGAACGTCCTATCGAATGACAGTCATGCCCGGTTGGCACCTCGCATTTTCAGACAATAAAAGTTTTCTTGTCACCGAAATAAACACTTCTGAACCGTTCAAGCGGCTCGCAAATCCCGCCTTCGCTCGAAAGGGTATCACCAAGCGAGATGCATTGAATTTGCTCAAGCCGGATTCAGAAGTCTGGAAAGCTCCGATCCCAAGGCATGATAGCATAGTTGTGCAAGAGACAAAACGTCCGGCGTCGGATTTCATGACTTGGAGTGAACGAACCGAACATCCGTCACAAGTTGGAACTCCGGGTCGCTACAAGCGCACAATTGTGGGTAATCAATGGTGGATGTCTTTCGACAAAGGATTAACCGATTATGACATCTCGTACTTTGAGGCTATTTTAGAAAAACTCGAAACTTAAAGTTTGTTGGCATCTCATGTGCAAACCCGCGCGGCATACGCCCGCAATGGCTGGATCACCTAAAAAGCGAGCAAGACGGGAACGCATGGCGGCGGCTGATCCACTGGATGAGCCGGCGAAGGCCAATCAGCCGCCACTGGATGCGATCCCATACAACAAGCTGACACTGACCGATAACGGACGCGAAGCTGTCGCACGGGCACTTCTGGACGGATATGCCCGAAACCAGATCGCCAAAGCACTCGGCACGACTGTCGCCACCTTGCGCCGGATTATCAATGACGACCCGGTTTTGACTGATGCGGTTGATTGCCGCAAAGATGTCGAGGAACAGGAGTTGCGCGAGATCCTGATGTCTCAAGCCCGCATGGGCGATACCGTGGCCGGAATCTTTCTGGCTAAAGCGCAGTTCGGCTGGCGCGATCGCGACGACACCAAGGTCAAACTAGAAACCGATGCGGGCGGGGGTGTCCTGGTTGTACCCGGCACCATGCCACTTGATGAGTGGAGCCTTGCTGCGGCACGGCAACAGAAACAGTACCGGGAAGCAAGTAATGAGGTTCAGGGCCAATTAGCCGATGCTCGCCGAGAAGCAGAACGCCAAGATCCGGTACGGACCGGCACACCCGGTATCGAAGGGCTACGGCTTCGCAAGCCAACCAAGGGCGAATTGCCCAACTGATTAGAAATCTGGTGGGGCGAGGAAGGGAAGGCTAACGCTTCTAGCAACTTGGCCTTCCCAACTACCCGGAAGCCCCGGATTCGGCACCGGCGTTCAGCCCTCGGTCCTCACCCGCGCCTCCCTATCCGTTGGAATAGTAGGGTCATCTCGCCGCATCATACTTCGATACCAAGCAATCGACTCGCGACTGGTCTTTGCGTGTGGGAATTTTGCCAGCACTTTCTCAAGTACTGCCTCATTAGTAAGGCCTTTGGCGATTTCGGCTTCCGCCAGCTTGCCTACTGTATTGCCCCAGTGCTCTTTTAGGAGGTAGCTATTGATCGCCTCACGAGCCGCATCCGAGAGGCCAATTCCCATGTCCTCGGCAATTTCTTCCAGTCCTATATACTGGTCTTCTTGAAGACTGACCGAGATGCGCTTCAGCTTCCTTCCCGGCGACGGCTTTTCGTTACTCATTAAAATTCTCCAAAATTAGACGTACTTGGCTGCCACAGACGTTATCGGATGCCTTCGGTCTTGACAAGCGTCTTGCGACTCGACTAGAGGGGCTTCACCAGACGGATGTGGCAGCCACTGGTGTCCATTGAAGCCACGATACAAGCAAGGAAAAATACTTATGACAAATGTAAACATTCGGGCTTTGCCCGGTCAGAAATCCGACGACTTCACTGATGTTGTGATCCGAGTATCGGACGACACAATGTTGCATGGGTGGAAGATCTTCGAAAAGCTCATCAAGGACTCGCCTGACTATTGTCACATGGTGGCGGAAGGGGAAAATTCCCCCGAGTTTCATTTTGATGAAGACGAACTCAAGTTACTGGCGGGGGCATTCTTAGCCTCGTCAGAAAATCTGCCAGCTGGCCCTCACGAGTATCTCAGGTGGATTGATGCCTCCGACAGTGAATTGTCCGGTCGCCAGTACATTGACGAGTTTGTGGCACAGCGCATCAAAGCCGATTGTAAAGGCATTCTGAGTCAACTGGATAATGAAACGCTGGAAGGTCTCGGTGAAAGAATAACTGCTTTCAAGCATGAGAGAGCTGAATGGCTGGCGCAGATTGCAGCGGCAGGTAGCGTAGTGGAAACGATCAAGCAGGTTGAGTGCGAGAAGGCAATGGCTGGCGCCAGTACGGCCGAAGTTTGCGAAGCATTGCTCGACACATTCGATGGCGATGATCTCATGGATATTATCTCCGCTATCGGACATGTTATAAGAAAGGCCGCCTGACAAACAATCGGCGGTTAAACTCGCTGAAAGTTCAACCGATCCAAGCCTATGTCCGTCGCGGTCGACCCAAAACACCGCGGCGGACACCGTGTCGGCTATTCGCTGGTACGAAATCGCTCCCGGTAAGCGCATTCATCAATTCGTGTTGAGTTCGAAGCGAATGCGCTTCGCCCAAGGTCTGCAAGTGGCGGGCCGCTGACCTGGCGTGTGCCGGGCATGGTCGAAAACTGAAGCCTTGAGCGCGATGCTTGAACCTTTTGAGGAGTAGAACATGCCCACACCCACTGCAAAACTCGGCGCCGCTTGGATGGATGATAATGACATCCGCCACGCCGTTGCCAAAGTCCAAACCAACCGCAATCAGCACGATGCCTTGCTTCGCAAGATGAAGCAGAAACTCGATATACATGCCGATAGCGTGAAACGTTCCCTGTCCGATGTAGGACTGCCCAACACCAAATCGATCATCAACAAGTCAGTTTCCAGCCGACGCGGGGAATTTGTTCGCGAAAGCGCTGACACCCGCAAGGCGTACATGCGGGAACTGGCGGAAACGGCCGAGCGCGTAAAATCTGCATCGAGCCATTACCGCTCGCCTATGCAGATGCTGATGCGTTCGACACTGGGCAACGAAAAACGTAGCCGGCTGATGCAGCAAATCGAACATTCTGGCCCAGTTGAATTAGCTAGCTTAGCCGAATTTGCCGCTGCCAAGTGCGATGGGGATTTGGCCGCTGCCCTGTGCAGCAAGGTATCCAGCATGAAGGTCGGCGACCGGCCCTTCAGCCCGAACGATCTAGCCGATGTGATTTGCGGGGAATTGCACAGAGAATTGAGCCAGGCATTGGTCGAATGCGAACGACGAGTACTTGAGTCTCTTCAAGCCGACACCGAATTCGAAACCGGAAAGTCTAACGCCCAGCGCGCCATACAAATTGCTCTCCTCAAAAAGCGCGAGAGTGAAATCGGCGCCTACGACCCCGATGATGAAGCCGAAGCCTTGGCTGCATAAGTAATATCCCTCCTATAAATCAAAGGAATTAGGCCATGGCCATTTTCGCATTCTACCCCGTTGAAGCCGTTAACCGCCGTGCAGACGGTATCAATTTTGTTATAGCCGAAGGTGTTGATGAGGCTGCAGCCCGTTCTGCCGCCTCCGCGCTGGTCGGTGCGTCCAATCTATCCGTTTGGACTGCTGTATCGGTTGAAGCGGGCATGGACCCAGTCGCTGTCGAAGGCATGCCGGTTGGCGCCTCTGACAGCATCACTTGGCCAACCCGCACGCGCGGCAATGCGACGCTCGGCGCATGACCCGGCATCTCGACTTGAATGAGTTTGAGGACCTTGAGCCGGAAGTCATTTTTGAAGGTCATCGCCGCTTGAGGGGCTATCAGGCAATCGACCTTCACGAGGCAATCGTGCTGTTCGGTTGGCGGAGCCATGTAGATCTCATGCCGATCATTGCCAGAGATCGCATCATTCTCTTGCTCAAGTATCTCGGTTATCGCGAAACATGGGCAGGGGAGGTTGGCGAGCCTACGTTTGGCCTAATGTGGCTGCGTGATCCTTGGCCGAGTGACGCTGCCGCGCTGAGCGGCATTCCTTCTTGCCAGGTTGAAGAATGCCACTGACCTTCAACTATGTTGAAATATAGGCCCGACCGGCGCTCCCGGTCGGGCCTTTTTGCGCCATGGTCACCGCTGAAGGAGATGATCATGCAAAAAGATGCCTGTAAATTCACCGGATTGCATCGTTACAGACTCTCGGTGACAGAAAGCTGCCGATCATGTGGTCACGGCCGCCGAACGTCTAGAACGAGCCGTATGGCATTATGGCTGGTTCCGGCTGGACTGTGGACGAATGCAATCCTGTTGCTTGCTGTGCTGGCTCGCTGATGATGAATTGGCCAGTTAGAACCCGAGCCGAGCGAGTTTGTTTATTTCTTGTTGCAGCTTTTCAACCGATACGTGAAGTTGGTCGGCCCGGGGCAGTGTCAATTCGTTCAGGACCCGAAACGCCACACGTTCATCGATCACATCAATCAGTTCGGTTCTCAGTCGCTGTCTGCCTAAGTAGCGTACTCGGTGGATTTCAACTGTGCCGCTGAAGCTCTCGCCTGTGTAGCTTGGTCCATCGAGTGCATGAGCAAACGCTGCCAGCCGAGCGCGATCCAGCCCGGAATATTCTTCAACTTCTGCGGGTCCCCGGCCGGACGCCCGCTCTCTATGAACTTCGTATATGGACCGGTGCATTTCGTTGCCGGTGGTGGAGGAACCTTTTGAGGACTTCATACTTTTCCCTTCTCAATAGTGAGCCTGGGATCAGCAAAGCGTTGCTGGAAATAATAATGGAACCTGCGAACTCTTATTTTGGCCTAGTCCACGCCGTTCGTCGATCTAATGTCGGCGATCAGCTTTTCTAGAGATTTTTGTTGTACTGACGCCTCGTTGCCAGTCTCTCGAATGAAGTTTGAGCCAAATCCGGCCGATGAAAGAGCCCGGCAGCGGGTATCCCAGAATAAGAAAGTATCTCGCACCTGTTCAATTAGTTCTTCGGTTGTATCGATGTGCTTAGGTAGGCTTGAAATGAGTTCCATGTCGGCTTTCTCACGATTGAGCGCGTCCAGTAGCATGGCCTCGGCTGTGGATTTGTCGATGCCCATCATAACAGCCTCTCGAGTAGCGATACTGGAAATTTCGCTAGCGATGCCATCTCCGTCGTTAACATCAAATCCCATTCGCTTGCAGCTTTGGATTGATGTGAGTGTCTTAGCTACTTCGGTCGCATATCCACCAAACCTGATGTAATCACTATTCTGAGCAATACTTGGTACGGGCATGGCGACTAAAATCGTGGCAGCAGCTAGGTTGAAAATGTGCTTCATCGTTCATTCCCCTGTCGATATCCCAACAATCGGGTATTTAGTCCCTAAATCCTGCCGCGAAGAGATAGTCTTGTCCACTAATGGATTGAGAAAAGTTCGTGGGTGCAAACGTGCACAGTTTACAGGTCGAGCGGAAGCTAACTCAAGAGCACCTTGCACATGCTGTGGAAATTGATCGGACCTACCTTGGTGGAATCGAACGCGGACGCCGGAACCCCATTGTTGCAGTTGTCGGACGCATTGCATAAGCTCTTGCGGTAACGCCCGGCGCACTTTTCGAAGAAAACTAAAATTTCACTTCGACATGTATTGGAGGTCTTTTAGTGTGCTACCAGAATATACTTTTCCGGCTTTAAACCATTTTCGGGTGCGCACATGGGATTTGATGTACACCCGCCTAAATGGTTCGCTTGCTGCTCGGTATTCAGCTGTGGTGTTTTTATGATGTGCATCAAGGAGCTTGGAAACCACATCAGCGGTCACTTTTCCTAAGCGAACGGGTACCGCATTGCCTATCTGTTTATATTTTTCTGAAGTCTTGCCACAGAAAATCCAGTTGTCCGGAAATTCTTGGATGCGCGCATATTCCCTTACTGACAATGCTCTAACCTCCTCGGGGTGGCAGAGAGAAGTGCTAGCATGGTTTGGCATTGTCACGAGGGTCGGACATGGGAAATCCCAACTCAATCTGCGCCACCAACCAGATCGTCCACCTTTAGCGTACCAAGCTTTTCCCATTGATTCTTGCTGAACTTTTTCTGGCAAGGATCGCCAATTCCCACCCTCTGGAACTAATGCAAGGAACCCTTTCTTGCGTGGGCTAAAATCCATGACTTCTCTATCATTTTCCCGTAGGTCGCCAATTGCATCTCTTAACGATGTCCATGGCTTTAGCATTTTTTGTGGTTCGAACATTAGCTGCGACTGATCGTTTGGGGTTTCGACACCATAGCTTGGTTGCGGATATTCCACCTCAACGTCGAACGAATTGCCGATAAAAATAACACGTTCTCGGATTTGGGGTGCTCCGTAATTTGCGGAGTTCACTTCAAAAGCGTCAACGTGATAAGCCCCATCAGTTTGTAGTCCGAGGTCAGCTATGAACTTTGAAATTACGGAGCCAGGTTGTTCGTCATCCAATAGCTGCGCGCCTCCATTCTCTGGGCGCTCGGCTATTGATCGATGTTTCATTGCAGCAGACATTAAGCCACGTACGTTTTCCATCACAAAGACTTTTGGTCGAAGTGCTTCCACAAAGTCTAAATAGCGCCAAAGCAGAGTGCCTCGTCGATCTTCAACGGACTGGCGACGGCCCGCTGTACTGAAAGATTGGCATGGTGGGCCTCCCACAAGCAAATCCAGTTCACCAGAGCGAATACCAATCTTTTCCATTAACTCCGTGGGAGAAATTTCAAACAGGTCGCGGCAGAAAACCTCTGGGTTTCCGGCAAAATTTCCTTTTTCTGCATTCGCACGAATAGTATCGCAGGCTGCTTCGTCAAACTCAACGCAGGCAAGTATCTCAAAGTCGCCTTGTAGTTCGAAGCCTAAATCCATGCCTAAAGCACCAGAGAAAAGTGAAACTACCGATTTTTTTCTGGACACTGACAATAGGTTATGCCTCCTAGGCTGCGGATCTCATTAACATGGAATCAAACTTTGGCCGCAACTGTACGCTACGATTTTTCAACCTTCGCTCCTTCGGTGCCGCTAACGCTGCTTGAAGTTCAGGAATTCCTTCGTTTAACAACTTCTCCTCAACATGCGAACCGATTTGTTCGTGTTGCTGAATTGGAAGCTGCATTAGAGGCGCGGATGCGTCAAATCAATGCGCGTTCACCGGCCATTGATGGAAAGTCGACCAACCCCTTTGTACTTGCGGCATACGCTCACCTTTTTGACGTTCATAACCTAAAACAAGTCGACGACATTGTGGCAGCGGCAAAGGTGTTTTCGAGCATCGAAACAGCAGCAGGTCGAGTAGTCGAAGATGTCATTCCTCCATTTTATGATTGGACTCAGATTGACTCGCCAGGTCACACTGTTCTTTCTGAGATCGACAGTGCAAGGGTTGTGGGTGACACAGTTGAATTAGTTGCCCTCAAAAGCGGTCCCATGTGCATCAACGACTCCATGGTTTCTCAAATCGCCAACGCTGTTGCCTCGCATTGGGTAGAGTGGAGTGATCATTGGGAGGTAGACACAGTAAGATATATTGTGGGTATGAATTATTCGACAGCGAAAAATAGCAATAAAAAGGACTGGCACATCGTAAGGCTTGCGCAGGAGCGACTAGAGCAACAAGGTATTAACATTACAAGCAGTT
The DNA here is from genome assembly GCF_902506555.1 of Sphingorhabdus sp. 109. Lineage (GTDB taxonomy): Bacteria > Pseudomonadota > Alphaproteobacteria > Sphingomonadales > Sphingomonadaceae > Parasphingorhabdus. The sequence goes on from NZ_LR732707.1 coordinate 800,979, forward strand.
GCTCGGTTAAGCAGGGCAAACGCCCACTGGCTGTGCCCTATTTCGAAGCCGAAGAGAATGGAAAAACGCTGAGGGTTGAAACGCTGCAAGGTAGAGCCCTGTGGGCTCATATTGGTGGTGGAGACGATACATTTTTAGAAATATGTTGGGCAATGGCAAAGTGCCTAAAAGCTTTACCCGTGCCAATCGCAAGCCAATTTACGACAGGCGAAATGAAAGATATTGTTGAGTTTGCAGACCGGATAGATGTGCCGGATATTTCAGAAGCAGAAAAACAGTGGCTTGTGCTTTTTGCTAGGCACTTTGTGGATAAATTGTTTGTTGTGTGACAAATGTCCAGTTTCAAATTGATGACACTGGCTAATTAAATACGGTGTCTATTCGGTACTTGTCAGCCACGCGCCACCTGTCAAGCAGCATAAAAGCTACTCAAGGCCCTGTTATATAAGAGAAAAATGGTAGACGCTGAGGGGTTCGAACCCACGACCCGCTGATTAAGAGTCAGCTGCTCTACCAACTGAGCTAAGCGTCCACTACAGGGGCTATATAGGGCCGTATTTCCGGAACGCAACCGGTTGGTTTGTTATTTTCATCCAAAAGCGTTGCCGCTTTTGCCGGGATTGCGTTCGATCGACATCAGGATGCCGACGCAGATCATGATCGTCATCATGGACGACCCGCCGTGACTCATGAACGGCAGGGGAATGCCGACCACTGGCGCCAGTCCCATCACCATCATCAGGTTGATCGCGACATAGAAGAAAATCGTCACCGTCATGCCAGCAGCGGTGAGTTGGGAAAAACGGGTTTTCGCCTTCATTGCGACGCCAAGGCCCCATCGGAACAGCAAAAAGAAGCAGAAGAGCACCACTATGCCGCCCATCAGGCCCCATTCCTCGGCCATGGTGGCGAAAACGAAATCGGTATGCCCCTCCGGCAGATAATCGAGATGGCTCTGGGTGCCGTTCAGAAAGCCCTTGCCGAACAGGCCGCCGGATCCGATCGCGATTTTCGACTGGCTGATATGGTAGCCGGAGCCGAGCGGATCATTTTCCGGGTTGAGAAAGGTGGTCACGCGCCGCTGCTGATAATCTTCCAGTGCAAAGAAATAGGCCAGGGGAGCCAGCACCGCGACCGCTGCCGCGCCACCGATGAAGAGGCGCAGGGGCAGGCCGGCGAGAAAGGCAATGGTCAGCGCTCCGGTGACCACGGTGATCGTCGTGCCCAGATCAGGTTGCATCAGGATCAGGGCGCAGGGCAGGGCGAGCAATGCGAACAAGGGCCAGATCGCACCCCATGTCCTGATCTGGGCGGGCGGCAGCAGGTCATAGAAGCGGGCGACCGCCAATATGATGGCAACTTTCATCAGTTCCGAAGGCTGCAGCCGGATGAAACCGAGGTTGAGCCAGCGCTGGCTGCCGCCCCCGACCGCCCCGATCAGTTCAACCCCGACCAGCATGAGGACAACGACGATATAGATCGGGAAAGCCATGGCTTTCCAGAAGGATTCCCGGAAACGGGAGAGCACGATGGCCATGCCGGCGAACAGGGTGAAACGGACCATGTGCAGGCCCGCCCAAGGGGTCAGGCTGCCACCGGCTGCGGAATAGAGGACGATGAAGCCGAAGCTGGCCAGAACGAACAGCAGAAAGATCGTTTTCCAGGGAAGCTGCGCTATCGGCGCCGGGATGAAATCACTCACCCTTATTCTCCCGAACCGGAACCGGTTTCGGAATCGCTTGCTGCAGCGTCCGTGCTGGCGGCGGCGGCGGGATTGTCCGCCATCGCCTTCTCGAGCGCTTTCCGGGCGCGATAGGCTTCCATTTTCCTGTCCATCCGTTCCTGGATTGTGCCGCCCCAGGATTTCTCCATCCCTGTCAGCACATCCATTGCTTTCTGGCGGTCATAGAGGAAGGTCAGCACGTCTCTTGCAACGGGATAGGCGGCTCCTGAGCCGCCGCCATGTTCGATGACCACCGCGGCCGCATAGCGCGGATTATCATAGGGAGCGAAGCAAACGAACAGGCCGTGGTCGCGATATTTCCAGGCGACGTCCCGGCCGCCGCGGCCAAAGTCGAGATTGACCACCTGGGCGGTGCCGGTCTTGCCGGCCATTTTGACATCATCGAGCGGCAAGCGGGCCCGTCCGGCCGTCCCCGGTCCGTTGACCACATCGCTCATTGCCTTCTGCACATAGAGAAGATGCTCGGGGTCGAGGTTGAGCGTCGGGATCGCGGGCTTCTTTTCGTCCATGATCAGGCGCGGGACGATATTCTTTCCGGTTGCGATGCGTGACGCCATGACCGCGAGCTGGGTCGGATTGACCAGCATGTAACCCTGTCCGATCGTGGTGTTGACCGTGTCATAGGCCTGCCATTCGCGCTTGTGCTTCTTGCGCAGCCAAGCCGGATCGGGAACCGTGCCGTAAAACTGGCTGGCGACCGGCAAGGGATATTTCTGTCCGAGGCCGAGCCGGTTGGCCATCAGCGCGATCGGATTGATGCCGATCTTCTGGGCGAAATAATAGAAATAGACGTCACAACTCTGATAAATGCCCTTGGCCATGTCGACCCGTCCGTGACCACTTCGCTTCCAGCAGCGAAAGCGCCGGTTGCCGACCTGCAGTCCGCCATTGCAGTTGACCGTCTCATCGGGATCAAGACCGGCTTCCAGAAAGGACAGGCCAACCATCGGCTTGACCGTCGATCCTGGCGGGAACAGGCTTTTCAGCGACTTGTCGAGCAGCGGCACATGATCGTCGTCCCGCAACATGCCATATTCGGTGACACCGATACCGTCGGAGAAGCTGTTCGGGTCGAAGGACGGCATCGAGGTCATCGTCAGAATGTCGCCGGTGAGGCAGTCGATGACCACAACCGAACCCGATTCCGGGCCCAGCCGCCGGGCCGCATATTCCTGCAGGTCGATATCGAGGGTCAGTTGCAGCGGCTTGCCGGGAACGTCGGGACGGGTATTGAGCTCCCGTACGATCTTGCCGCGCGCCGTCACCTCAACCCTTTTCGCGCCGGGCTTGCCCTGCAGATGGTCCTCGAACATCTTTTCCAGACCGTCCTTGCCGATCTTGTAGCCAGGCGTGATCAAGATCGGGTCCGGATTTTCCTTGTAATCTTCCGCCGAGGCGATGCCGACATAGCCAACCAGATGTCCGATCGCCGGGCCGCTGGGATAGTTTCGGGAGAAGCCTTGCCGCGGCGATACGCCAGGCAGGTCGGGAAGCCGGACGCTGACCGCGGCATATTGCTCTGAATCCAGACCGGTTGCCACCTGAACCGGCTGGAAGCTGCCGGCCTGTTCCAGTTCCCGGTTGATCCGCTCCAGCTCTTCCGGATCGAGCGACAGCAGGTTCGCCAGCGTGGCCACGGTCTTTTCCTTGTCGCGCAGCCGGTCGGGAATAATGTCGATACGGAAATCAGTCTTGTTATTGGCAATCGGTTTGCCGCTGCGGTCGATCAGCCAGCCCCGGCGCGGCGGGACGAGCGTGAGATTGACCCGGTTGCTTTCCGACAGCAGCTTGTAGCGCTCGTTCTCGGCCACCGAAATATAGGCCATGCGCGATGCCAGCAGCACGCCGACGCCGATCTGCAATCCGCCGATCACCGTCGCACGCCGGGTGAAAGTCAGTTCCTGCATGGCGCTGCTGATCGTTTTTGGCGGTTTCATGATGCCACCCGCCAGTTATCGATGGCTCCGATCAGCCGGGCCACGAACGGATAGAGCAGGACTGACAGCAATATTTGCGGCATCAGCAAGTCGAACCGCAGCAGATTGGATTGGAAGTCGACGATCAGCATGCCGCATATTAGCACAATTGCGATGGCTGTGGAGGCAATAAGCCAGTCCTGCCAATAATCACGGCGCACCGCTTTCCGGTCGAGCGTCTCAAGCAGGATGAAGATGACCGACCAGAGAAATGCTGCGCTGCCAAGCGGCTGACCGCTGAAAATATCGTCGACAAGACCGAGCGGGAAGCCAGCCCAGACTGCCCAGTAGCCTGGACGGATCAGCCGCCAGGCCAATATCACCAGCAAACCCATCGGCGGCAGGATCGGATAATCGGTGATGATCGGTAGCGCGGTGATCATCGAGCCAAGCACAACGGTTACCGGCGGTATCAGCTTGATCCGCAGCTGCGAGGGTTGGCGGCCAATCCGGGATTGACGGGAACGGGGCACTATTCGCCGGATTCCTCTTCCAGATCATCCACCGGATTTTCCTCGATCTGGCGAACCGTTTCGGCCTGAAAAATCGGCTGAACAATGGCATGGCTAACCTTGGCCGGATTGGCGAGGACCCGGCCGATGGCGCCGGTTTCGGTCTTGCGGATGACGACCGCTACCGGAATGCCCGGACTATAGAGCCCGCCGCTACCCGAAGTGATCAGCAGATCCCCGCCCTTGAACGGATTGGTACCGATATTGATCGGCTGGATATCGACCGTGCCGTCTCCGCGGCCGGTGGCAAAGGCGGGCAGGCTGTCACTGGCGCGCTGCACCGGTGTCACATTCTTGCTGTCCGAGACGAGCAGGACGCGGGCGGTAGAAGGGCCGGTTTCCAATATGCGGCCCACCAGACCTTCCGGCGAACGGACGGGCTGGCCTGGCTCCAGACCATTATTGCTGCCCACACCCAGCGTTGCGATGCGGCGGGCGCTCGACGCGGTCGAGCTGATCAGCCGGGCCATGGCAATGGAATCGGGAATTTCCTCATCCAGTTTCAGCAGCCGCTTGAGGCGGTCATTTTCCTGCCTGAGGGCGCGTGCTTCCAGAATTTCGATCCGGTTCTGCTCCAGTTCCTGCTGCATCTCGGCATTTTTCGAGGCCGCATTGAAATAGGCAGAAACCTGATCCCCGGCGTTTCCGGTCAGACTGCCAAATTCGGACAGGGTCTTGCTGGCTGGCGCCATCGCTTCCGCACCGATGGTGCGCAGGGCCGAAAAACCTCTGGGATCGATGAAGGAGACAAGCAAAAGAAGCAGTCCCAGAACCGCTCCCAATATGCCCAGTAAATAGCTGGCGAATATACTATATTGCGCCCGCTTGGAAAATCCTGGACGCCGATGATTTGGCGGCGCCATATCGGTTTATCCTTTCGTTTCCAGTCGTTGTTCGATCATAAATTCGATATCAGGCGGTTGTCAGGACGCCCCGGAACATCGGATCTTCCATTGCACGTCCGGTGCCGATGGCAACACAGGCAAGGGGATCTTCGGCCACTGTAACCGGCAAGCCCGTTTCATCGCTGAGCGCTGCGTCGAGGCCGGCGATCAAAGCGCCACCGCCGGTCAGGACGATGCCTTGATCGACAATATCGGCCGCCAGTTCGGGCGCGGTGTTTTCCAGCGCGATGCGAACGCCCTCGATGATTGTTCCGATCGGCTCGCTCAGCGCTTCGGCAATCTGGCCCTGGTTGATGGAAATTTCTTTCGGCACGCCGTTTACCAGATCACGGCCCTTGATATGAATCGTGTGACCGACGCCGTCGGCCGGAGCCTGGGCAACACCGAAATCCTTCTTGATCCGCTCGGCAGTGGTTTCGCCGATCAGCAGATTGTGATGGCGACGGACATAGGAGACGATGGCTTCGTCCATCTTGTCACCGCCGGTGCGAACCGAGGTGGTGTAGGCGAGGCCGCGCAGCGACAGGACCGCAACTTCCGTCGTTCCGCCGCCGACGTCGACCACCATCGAACCGATCGGTTCGGTGACCGGCATGTCGGCGCCAATGGCAGCCGCCATCGGCTCCTCGATCAGAAAGACCTGGCGGGCACCGGCGTTGGACGCGGCATCGCGAATGGCGCGGCGTTCGACCGAGGTCGAACCGCTGGGAACGCAGATCACGATTTCGGGATAGCTGAACAGCTTGCTCTTGCCGTTCACTTTCTGGATGAAATGCTTGATCATCTGCTCGGCGACATCGATATCGGCGATCACGCCGTCGCGCAGCGGGCGGATGGCTTCGATGCTGTCCGGCGTCTTGCCCATCATCATCTTTGCGTCATTGCCGACGGCCTTGACCTTTTTCACGCCATTGACGGTTTCGATCGCGACAACCGACGGCTCGTTGAGCACGATTCCCTGGCCACGCAGATAAACCACAGTATTCGCGGTGCCGAGATCGATCGCCAAATCTTGCGAACGGAACTTGAACAGATTTTCAAACATATTTTTGTCCGTAATTTCTTGTAGTTGCAGGCTTAGCTGCGACAATTAAACCAAGCGATAGTCAAGCTGAACGGGTCATGAAGTTAACCATGGGAATCGCCCAATAAATCAGGGGTCGCTTGCTAAGGTCGCTTGGGCTAGGAACGCCATTATGTCAATAAGAAGACTCCCAAATAGCCTGATAAATAGGATCGCTGCCGGCGAGGTGGTCGAGCGTCCGGCCAGCGCGTTGAAAGAGCTGGTCGAAAATGCGATCGATGCCGGAGCTAGCCAGATAAATATCCGGCTCGAGCAAGGCGGTCTGGATCTGGTCCAGGTCTCCGACAATGGCTGTGGCATGAGCCGCGACGATATCGCGCTGGCGCTGGAACGCCATGCGACCTCGAAGCTGCCCGACGAGGCCATCGAGCTGGTGACCACCATGGGCTTTCGCGGAGAGGCCCTGCCATCCATCGCCAGCGTGGCGCGGCTGACAATCGAAAGCCGTATGGCGGGAGAGGATGGCTGGTGCCGGGTGGTGGATCATGGCGAGTTGGCAGAAGAGGGGCCCGCGGCAATCCCGCCGGGTACAAAAGTGCGGGTCGAGCAATTGTTCGGAAATGTACCCGCCCGGCGAAAATTTCTGCGCACCGCACGCAGCGAATATTCCGCTTGTACCGATATCATCCGCCGACTGGCGATGGCCCGGCCCGATATCGGTTTCACGCTGGAGCATCAGGGGCGCAAGGCGATTGCTGTTCAGGCCGGAGAAACCGGGCCGGAGCGCGTTGCCGCGCTGACCAGCCGCGATCTGCGCGCCAACAGCGTCGGCGTCGATCTGCAGCGGGAAGAGATCCGTCTGACCGGTGTTGCCGGACTGCCGACCTATAATCGCGGGGTTGCCGATCACCAGTTTCTGTTCGTCAATGGCCGCCCTGTAAAGGACCGGCTCCTGGTCGGCGCGGTGCGCGGCGCTTATGCCGAGATGCTGGCGCGCGACCGGCATCCGGTGGTTGCCCTGTTCATCGAAATGCCGCCCGAGCTGGTCGATGTGAACGTCCATCCGGCGAAGACCGAAGTGCGCTTTCGCGAACCGGCGATGATCCGGGGGATGATCGTCAGCGGCCTCAGAAAAGCACTGGACGAAGGCGGGTTCCGCGTGGTGCAGCGCCCGGCGGAATCAGCGCTCGGGCGATGGCAGAGCGAGCCGGTGGCGACCGATCCGCAGCGCAGCATTTTCTCGCAGCAGAGCAAAGCCAACGTCGCGCAGCAACCCTATCCTTCGGCCACGGTCCGAGATGATCGCGCTGCCTTTGCCGAGATGGACTTGCGGGAGGATATCGCGCCACTGATGGGCAAGGCGGAGGCGGCGTCCGAGCCAGTACCGGAAGCCACCCGCCATCCCTTGGGTATCGCTCGCGGACAGGTCGCGAAAACCTATATTGTCGCCGAAGCGGAAGACGGGCTGGTGATTGTCGACCAGCATGCGGCGCATGAACGGCTGGTGCTGGAGCGGATGCGCCAGGCGGTCGAAGGCGGCACGGTTGCCTCGCAGGCGCTGCTGATGGCGGAAGTGGTCGAACTGGATGAAAATGCCTGCGACCGGCTGGAGAGCCGGGCGGCCGAATTATCGGAATTCGGGCTGGAGCTGGAGCGGTTCGGACCGACCGCGATGCTGGTCCGGGCGACCCCGGCGATGCTGGGGTCGGGTGACGTGACGCAACTGGTCACCGATCTGGCAGACGAATTGGGTGCCTATGACCAGGCGCTGAGCCTCAAGGAGCGCGTCGATCATGTGGCTTCCACCATGGCCTGTCATGGGTCCGTCCGAGCCGGACGGGTGCTCAGCGTGGCGGAAATGAATGCCTTGCTGCGCGAGATGGAAGTGACCCCGCATAGCGGCCAGTGCAATCACGGGCGGCCAACCTGGGTGAAACTGGCGCTGGAAGATGTGGAAAAGCTGTTTGGCCGGAAATAAGCTTCATACGGTGAAAGCGGCATCATGTGATACAGATCATTGTCTGCCGGACGGATCGTTCTAGACATAGTATCTGGAGGAAAGGGACTTAGCCATGAGATATCGCCATATGGTCTGCGCAATTGCCGCCCTGATGATGGTCAATGGCGTTGCTGCCGGTGCGCGTCCCGATGACGGCGGCGTGCAAAATGTCGACCATGACCTCAATGGCTATTGGCAACAGGCGGACGGTGATATTCTCCATTTCACCCAGGAAGGGACCAGTCTGATCTCCCGCTACCGCGAACGGTCGGCGAATAATGAAGCGGGGGAGATCGATTTTACCGCGACCATGCACGGTACGCTGGTTTACGGTGCGCACCGCGCGCCATTCTCGCGCGCCATGCAGGAAAAATGCGCGTTGCAGATATGGGTTGGCATGGGCCTGACGTTGAGCGAGACCGGCACGGAATTGAGAGGTTTTCGCGGCGACCGAGTCGTCGATCCGAAAACCTGCAGTGTCACGGACAGCGCCCCGGTCGCGGTGGTCTATACCAGAATGGCTGACAGCCCCGACGCACCCTAATCGCCTCGGATCATCGGGAAATCAGGGCCGCAGCGACTGCTCAAACGGGGCGAGACTGCCATCGCTGGCGACAGGATTTACGCCTGCCAGTCGCGCGACGAGCGAATAGATATTCACATTGTCGAACACCGGCAGCTGGCCGTCGGCACGGATCGCCGGACCGCTGGACAGGAAGAAAGCCATCATGTCCGGATCGCGATGGTCATAGCCATGACCGCCGCCTATTCCGGTCATCCATTCCGGTACATCTTGCAACACGACCCAGCCGGTTTCTACCAGACAGAAGATTGACGGCACACGGGGATTGGTGCCGTAGCCCAGAGCTTCGGGTATATTCTCGCGATCCCAGCATTGCATATGCTCGTGCGGCCGTAAAAAGGCCGCACGTACCGCGTCCCTGTTATCTTCCAGCGGTTCGATGGCCAGATAATTGCCGCTTTCGACCAGCCTGTACTGGTCGCGCGCCATGATTCGGTCGAGATAGATGATCCGGTCGGGAGAGGTCTCGGTCATGCCGTGATCCGATGCAATGACGAAATTGACCGGCTGTCCCAGATCGTCCAGCTGCTGTTTCAGTCGGCCGATTTCGCCATCCACTTCGGCAATCGCCGCGTGCAGTTTCTCGCTCGGTGCGGGGCCGTAATAATGGCCGGCGGTATCGACTGTGTCGAAATAGAGCGTCACCAGCCGGGGGCGGATATCAGCGGGCCGGCGCATCCAGTCGACAATCGCGTTGATCCGGCGATCATTGGACAGCTTCTGGTTGAACGGCCACCAGTCGGCCGGCCGGACGCCGTTGAAATCGACTTCCGAACCCGGCCAGAACATGGTGGCCGAGCGAATGCCCTGTTTCTCCGCTGTGATCCAGACCGGTTCAGCCTGGTTCCACCAGAACGGATCCTGGGTAGACATTTTGAAAACCTCGCCCGGCCGAGCAGCGTCTTCCATCGTGTTGCCGACAATGCCGTGATGATCGGGCGTCTTGCCGGTTACCAGCGTCCAGTGGTTGGGGAAGGTCTTGCTCGGGAAAGACGGGCGCATCGGACCATATATGCCGGTTGCCGCCAGCGCGTTCAGGTTGGGGGTGATGCCCCGGTCGAGATAATCGGGCCGGAATCCATCGATGGAGATCAAAATGGTGACCGGATGACGTTGCTCAACCTTCTGGCCGCTCGAATCGTCCTGTTCGGGCGTGACGGTTGCCTGGGCAGGGGCACCGGCCAGCAGAAGGCCGACCAAAATCAACGAAAACAGGTTCTTGAACATTATAGCGATCCTCCGAGCATCACTTCCTAGCCGGACAATGTGACAATTCAGACATTGAATTTGAAATTGAAGATATCGCCGTCTTTCGCGACATAATCCTTGCCTTCCTGCCGCAGTTTTCCGGCATCGCGGGCCGCGCTTTCGCCACCCAGCGCGACATAGTCGTCAAAGGCGATGGTTTCGGCGCGGATGAAGCCGCGCTCGAAGTCGCTGTGTATTTCGCCGGCCGCTTCGGGGGCCTTGGCACCCTTGTGCACGGTCCATGCGCGGGCTTCCTTGGGTCCGACGGTAAAGAAGGTCTGCAGGTCGAGCAGCTGGTAGCCGGCGCGAATGACCCGGGCGAGGCCGGATTCCTCGAGTCCTAGCTCGGCCAGAAATTCGGCCCGGTCTTCCGGTTCCATTTCGACCAGCTCGGATTCGATCGCGGCGGAAACAATCACCGCTTCCGCGCCTTCGGCCTTTGCTTTTTCAAACACAGCGGCGCTCAGGTCATTGCCGGTTGCGGCGTCGGTTTCACTGACATTGCAGACATAAAGCACCGGCTTGGCGGTCAGCAGTTGCGACTGGTCGAAAATTCTCTGCTCTTCCTCGCCCTCGGGCTCGGTCAGCCGCGCAGGCTTGCCTTCGCGCAGCAGTTCAAGCGCCTGGCCCAGAACATTGGCGGCAATCTTGGCTTCCTTGTCACCACTCGTGGCTTTTTTCTGGAAGGCGGGCACGCGTTTTTCCAGGCTTTCCAGATCGGAGAGCAGCAGCTCGGTCTCGACGACTTCCGCGTCGGAAATCGGATCGATCTTGTTCGCGACATGCTGGATATCGTCATCCTCGAAACAGCGCAGCACATGGACGACCGCGTCAACTTCGCGGATATTGCCGAGAAACTGGTTGCCCAGACCTTCCCCTTGCGATGCACCTTTGACGAGGCCGGCGATATCAACAAAGGCAAGCTGCGTTTCGATGATCTTGGCGCTGCTGGCGATTTTCGCAATCTGTTGCAGCCGTGGATCGGGCACGGCGACCTGGCCGACATTCGGCTCGATCGTGCAGAACGGATAGTTCGCCGCCTGCGCCGCCTGCGTCTCGGTCAGTGCATTGAAAAGCGTTGATTTTCCGACGTTGGGCAAGCCAACGATACCGCATTTGAAACCCATCTTAATACTCCGTCATGCCGAACTTGATTCAGCAACCCGTGCCAAATCGTTCAAAAGTTGCGCATATACGCTCTGAACCCTGAATCAAGTTCAGGGTGGCGATAAATTCAATACTGCCCGCTATTCCTGCATCCGCATCGCGACTTCGCTCATGAACCGCGGATCATCGCCTTTCGCCAGCCAGTCGGCCTCGTCGGCGATCACGCCGAGCATATGGGCGAGATCATCGATTTCAGACTTGGCATAATTGCCCAGCACATGGCCTGTTACCCGCGCCTTGGTGCCGGGATGGCCGATGCCGATGCGCACCCGGCGGAAGTCCGGACCGATATGGGCGATCATTGATCTGATGCCATTGTGACCGGCTGCACCGCCGCCGCGCTTGACCTTGATCTTGAACGGTTCGAGATCCAGCTCGTCGTAAAAGACGGTGACATCCTCTGGCTGCAATTTGTAGAAATCCATGGCCGCGCGGACGCTGTTGCCGCTTTCGTTCATGAAGGTCGCCGGTTTGAGCAGGATGAGCTTTTCGCCGCCCAGCCGTGCCTCCATGGTCCAGCCCTTGAACTTCTGCTTGGGCGGAGGAAAACCGTGCACTTCTTCGAGCGCGTCGATCACCATGAAACCGACATTGTGCCGGTGCATCGCATATTGCGCGCCCGGATTGCCAAGGCCGACCCATAGTTGCATTTTCTAAAGCGCTCCTTGCTCGTCACGAGCCTTCGGAAAGAAAAAACCGTCCACGCCCGTTTTGATTGGCATGAACGGTTTTTCGTTACATCGTTTGATGGCGGAAGGTCTAGCTGTCTTCGCCCTCGGCCGTGTCGGCGTCCTGCTCGGTGACTTCCGTTTCGCCATCTTCGCCGTCTGCTTCGTCTTCATCATCGGAAGATTTCAGAGCGGATGGTGCGGTAACGCCGGCAATGGTAAAGTCGCGATCGGTGATCGAGCTTTCCGCGCCGTCGGGCAGGGTGACATGGGAAATATGGATCGAATCACCAATTTCCAGACCGGTTACATCGATTTCGATCTGGTCAGGAATATGATCGGCATCGCACATCAGGTCGAGTTCGTGACGGACAACGTTCATGACGCCGCCACGCTTCAGGCCAGGCGATTCCTCTTCATTGATGAAGACCACAGGAATGTTGACCTGAACCTTCGCGCCTTTGGCAAGGCGGAAGAAGTCGACGTGCAGAGGCCGGTCGGTGACCGGATCAAAAGCAACATCCTTTGGCAGAGTACGGGTTTTCTTCCCTTCGACTTCTACCTGGACCAGCGAGTTCATGAAATGGCCGGTACCCAGCAATTTGTTCAATTCCCGCTCTTCGAGATGAATTGCAATGGGTTCTTTCTTGTCACCGTAAATAACGGCGGGGACACGGCCTTCGCGACGCAATGCACGGGAGGCTCCCTTGCCAGCCCGTTCGCGTGGCTCGGCTGAAATAGTCAGCTGATCACTCATAATGTTGCTCCAAAATTAGCTTGTGTAAGATTTCCGCCACGCCTCCAGGGTGCACATGGCCGGAAACAGGGCGCTATAAGGTCGGACTATTGCAAAAGCAAGGGGTTTGCACGGCCAGTAAAATCTAGCGGAAAAATCCGATTTGTGAACTTGTGGCAAGCAGAATGCCATTCTTGGACCAAAGCTCTACCCGGCCGTCGGTGGCGCTGTTTCGCACCGTTGCTCCGGTAACCCGCAGCAACATATAATCGGTTCCCGCTTCCGCCAGATCCTCTTCGCTGGCATAGATGTAGCTGGCCATGGTCACGGTGCTGCCAGGACGGAATTGTTCGGTGACAAAGAACGTCCGCGGCATAGGCGTGTCGAGAATGGAAAGCAGGCTGATCCGGTCGACCGGACGGCCGTCGGCTTCCCTGATCCAGACAATGGCTTCCGGCGATTCGTTGACGGCAAAGGGGATGCCCTTTGCGATGCGCTGGTCGTAGTGGCTGACCCATTTGGGCGCCATCGGATTGACCGAGGGGAGGGAGATGGATTCCTCCGGCGACCGGGTAGCCGGCATTTCCACCTGATAGTCGATGTCGGTGGGCCGACGGGTGCTGGTGACGATATCGGCGGCGTTGGTCATCGATCCGTTTTGCGACAGTTCCACACGCCAGAACTGGGTCGAGGATCCGGCACGCAGCAGTTTTACGGAGATGCTTACCTCGCCTGGTCCCACTCCGGTCATATAGACGATCTGTTGCGAAACCAGTGGGCCACGGCATTCCGGATGCATTTCCACGGCGCGCCCCGCGATCGCCGCGACCCAGCCACCAAAGGCCATGCCGGTCGGGTTGCGGTAGACGTCGCTCGCCGCAATGGTGAACTGTCCCTCTTCCTGCGCAACCAGCGCGGTTTCCCGATCAAGTATATATGTCATGCCAAGCCCTGATTATTGAATTTTTTCGACTTTATAACCGCGTTTCGCGAGCGATGCCTGAACCGCGTCGGGTCCGGCCAGATGCGCCGCACCAACCGCGACCAGAGACGTTCCTGGTCTTTGCAAGCGCTTGTCCAGCTGGTCGACCCAGTTGAGATTGCGTGCCACCAGCAGATATTCACGGGTCTTCGGATCGGTTAATATCCCGGTGTCGGAAAGCGTCACAATATGCTCGAGATCGCCGGTCATCCAGGCGTTGAACAGCTTTTCAAAAGCCAGTTGTGCGTCTTCAGATTCTTCCAGCACACTGGTCAGCATCTGGCGCTGCTGCTGTTCGGGCAGCTTGTCAAAATAGCCCAGCTGCAGTTCGATGGTTTCCAGCGCCTCTATCGGCTTGCCGGCTTTCTCGAACTGGGCGGTAAGCTTCTGTTCGACGCCGCCGCTTGAATCGAGCCCGAGATTTCGCGTCTGCGCGGATGCCAGAGACAGGGCCGCGGCCCACGTTTCCATCCGGTTAAGCGTGCGTTCGGGGAGGTTGGAGGCTTCGATGATCCGGTCGAGATCATCGTGAAGCGCGGGGTTGATGCGGTCGTCCAGTTTCGCCTGTCCGGGCGAAATTGCCAGTCGGGAAAAGATTTTGGCGGCATTCTGCGTGTCTTCCAGTCCGAGCACCTCGATCACCAGCCGGTCTGATTCCGCAATCGCAGCCTCGAGCGCTGGCGTACGCCATTGCACATCGTCGGGCAGGATATGGATCGTTCCGAACATATAGGCGGTGCCCAATTGTCCGGGTTTTGTGCCGCTGACTTTCCAGAGAGCGGGCGTACCCGTCTTGACGGTGTTCAGGGCCACATGATCGGGTGTGTTGTTGCAGGCGGTGAGCAGCAACGAGGCGAGCAGGGCCAGAATGGAGGTTATGATGCGCATAATGCCTATCTGGTGTGGATGCGGGGAAAAGAAAAGCAGGGAGACAGATTAATCAATATTCGATCCGTTCCGCAACAAATCCCTTGTTCGCCAGAATCGCCTGCAGACTGCTGTCTCCGGCAAGATGCCCGGCGCCGACTGCCAGGAAGACCGTTCCTGGCTGTTCCATCCGGGCTTGTACCCATTCCGCCCAGTTCCGATTGCGGTCGACCAGCAGGGTTTGATAGAGGATCTTGTCTTCCAGCCCTGCATTCATCAAAGCGCCCAGCGCATCGATATTGGCATTGGCCCATTCCGCAACCATCTGCTCCATGCCGTCGGCCGTATCATCGATATTGTCGACGGTAAAATTGAGAAAGCGGATCTGCACCTCCTCGGGCAAATTATCGAAAAACCCCAGCTGCTGCTCGGGCGTTTCAAGACCGGTGATCCGGATAGCGCGGGCCCTTGCCTGGGCCAGCAAGGCATCTTCCACGCCCTGATCCGCGTCATAACCGTTGCGCGCGAGCGGAATGAGCGAGAGATTGACGCTGGCGAACCACGGATCGAGCGGATCGAACGCCGCGACCGGCATGCCCAGCTTGACCATGGTGGCCTCATATTCGGCGCGGTCTTCGGCGCTCAGTTTGTCGCGTAGCGAAACGCCGCTTTTGTCGATTGCCAGTTCGCTGACAATTTTCATCATCGCGGCGGCGTCCGGCTTGATCATTTCGATCACCAGCTCGTCCGACGAATCGAAACTGTCCTTCACCGCCTCGTCGAACCAGGTCATGCCGGGTTTCAGGATATGGACGGTGCCGAACAAAAAGATGGTCGTGTCCTCGTCCCGGATCACCCAGAGCGCCGGATCCGCATCATCCGGCATGATCGCGCGGCTATATTCCGCAGCAGATGCAGCGCCGTCAACGGCTGCTGGCGTGGCGTCGCTGCTGGTGCTGGCGATATCCTCGCCAGACGCGGAACAGGCTGCGAGTGCAATGGAGAGCGAAAGGAATAAGCGGTTGAAAAGCCCGTTACGCGGCATGGATAAGGAAGCTCCGACAATAAGTTATAGTCGGCTTCATTGAACAATTGGCGGCAAATGCCCAGCAAAAATTGCCGGAATCACTAACCGGTATCGCGGCGGCACTGGCGAGTGGGAAACAAATCTGTTAATCGGATGGTTAAATCAAGGAGCCTACCGATGAGCACGATCCACGCCCGCACCTGTCATATCTGCGAAGCCAATTGCGGCGTACTGGTCGAGGTCGAGGGGCGCGAGATTCTTTCAATCAGGGGCAATCCCGATCATGTGCTGAGTCGCGGGCATATCTGCCCCAAGGCAACCGCTATTGCCGATTTGCAGAATGATCCCGACCGGCTGCACAAGCCGGTGAAAAAGGTCGACGGCCAGTGGCAGGAAATTGGCTGGGAGCAGGCTTTTGCCGAAATCGCCGCGAAGCTGCTCGCGCTCAAGGGAGAGGGGGCCAAGCCCGCCATGTATATGGGCAATCCCAGCGCCCATGACTATGGCATCAGCACCCAGATCAGCACCCTGCGCCATGCGATCGGGGTAAAGCATCTCTATTCCGCCTCGACCCTGGACCAGATCCCGCATCACGTCGTCCAATATCATATGTATGGCCATGTCAGCCTCGCAGCGGTGCCGGATATCGACCGCAGCCAGTATCTGCTGATCATCGGTGGCAATCCGGCAGCGTCCAACGGCAGCATCTGGACCGTGCCCGATTTCAAGAAGCGCGTGAAGGAACTGCGCGCCCGCGACGGCTTGCTGGTTGTCGTCGATCCGCGCCGGACCGAAACCGCCAGGCTGGCCGATGAGCATCATTTCGTGAAGCCGGGAACCGATACGGCCTTGCTGATCGGGATATTGAAAAGTATTTTTGACGGCGGCTTGGCGGATACGTCCCGACTTGATGCCATATTGGATGACAGCTGGGGCGCGATAGATCCGGCTTTGGTCGGCTTTGATATCGAACAGCTGTCTCTCCATTGCGGGATCGCGGTGGAGGCCATGCAGGATATGGCTGCCCAGCTCGCGGCCGACCAGCCGGCGGCAATCTATGGACGGATGGGCGTTTCAGTCTGCGAATATGGCACGCTCAACCAGTGGTTGATCCAGGTGATCAATATTGCGTCCGGCAATCTCGACCGGGAAGGCGGCACAATGGTGCCGGAGCCGGCGCTCGACACGATCAATCTGGTGGGCAGGGGGTCGGTGCGCACGGCGGACACGGTGCGTGGTGTCATGCCCTCGGTGATGAACGAACTGCCGATGGTGACCTTCGCCGACGAAATGTTGCGCGAGGATGACGAGCGGATCCGATCGCTGTTCGTGGTTACCGGTAATCCGGTGCTGTCGGCGCCGGACGGGGCGAAGCTTGACCGCGCGCTGGAGCGACTCGACCTGATGGTTTCCTTCGACATGTATGTCACCGCGACCAGCCGCCATGCCGACTATATATTGCCGCCCTGCGGACCTTTGGAAAAAGATCATTATCCGTTTTTCTTCGGACCGCTGGCGATCCGCAACTATGCCAGCTACTCGCCGGCGATTTTCGAATTGCAGGAGGGCGAAAAGACCGACTGGGAAATCATCGCGGAACTGGCGCGCGAAATTCTTGCGCAGGACGGGCAGGATGTGCCCAATATCCGTGAGCCGCGCGACGTGCTCGACACTATGTTGCAAAGCTCGCCAGCCGGCCTGACCCTGGCAGAAGTGGAGGCGGCGCCCAATGGCATCGATCTCGGTCCGATGCGGCCCTGCATGGCCGGACGGCTGCGTACCAGCGACGGCAAGATCCATTGCGCCCACCCGGATTTCCTTGCCGAATTGCAGCGCTTTGCCGCATCCCTGGGCAAGGAACAGCCCGACAGCCTCCGCTTGATCGGTCGCCGCCATGTCCGGCAGAACAACAGCTGGCTGCACAATAGCGCACGGCTGCTCAAGGGGCCGGACCGCTGCACATTGATGATCCATCCCGATGACGCCGCCTCGCGCGGATTGGCCGATGGCGTCATGGCGTCAGTTTCCAGCCGGGTGAACAATATCCAGATCCCGGTCGAGATCACCGACGGCATCATGCAGGGTGTGGTGTCGATCCCGCACGGCTTCGGCCATGGCCGCGAGGGCATCGGCCTGTCGGTGGCGGCGGCGAAGCCCGGCGTCTCGATCAATGACCTTACCGATACGGAGCGGTTCGATCCGCTGTCCGGCAATGCCGTTCTGAACGCGGTATCGGTGACGGTGGAAAAGGTCGAAGCGCTGGTTGCGGCGGAATGATCCGGTCATCGGAATAATCCCGTCGTCCTGAGAAATCCCCCGTCATCCTGAACTTGTTTCAGGACCTCCAAAGGCTGTGCGTGATCTCGAGGGGTCCTGAAACAAGTTCAGGATGACGAATAAGGCTGCATTCCGACCATTCCTCCCTTGACCCTCTGCCGCCCTTTCGCCAAAGCAGCGCGTAATTATTGCAGCCGCGAAGAAAGTCTTCATCTTGTCCGATAAGAAGCCGCTCAGCTTCCAGCAGATCATCCTCAAGCTCCATCAATATTGGGGTGACCGCGGCTGCGCGATCCTGCAACCCTATGATATGGAAATGGGTGCCGGCACCTTTCACCCCGCGACCACCTTGCGGGCGCTTGGTCCCGATCCCTGGAACGCCGCTTTCGCGCAGCCCTGCCGCCGCCCGACCGACGGCCGCTATGGCGAAAATCCCAACCGGCTGCAGCATTATTACCAATATCAGGTGGTGCTCAAACCCTCGCCGCCGGACATCCAGCAGCTTTACCTCGACAGTCTGGTGGCGATTGGCATCGATCCGATGCTGCACGATATCCGTTTCGTCGAGGATGACTGGGAAAGCCCGACTCTCGGCGCCTGGGGACTCGGCTGGGAAGTCTGGTGCGACGGCATGGAAGTCACCCAGTTTACCTATTTCCAGCAAATGGGCGGTTTTGACTGCAAGCCCGTGGCCGGCGAACTGACCTACGGGCTGGAACGCCTGGCCATGTACATTCAGGGCGTCGATAGCGTCTACGATCTGGATTATAATGGTGCTGGAATGACTTATGGCGACATCTTCTTAGAAAATGAGAAGCAAATGTCGGAATGGAATTTCGAAGTCGCCAATACCGAAAGCCTGTTTGATCTGTTCAACAAGGCGGCGGCCGAATGCGAAAATTGCCTCGACCGGAGCCTGCCGATTCCGGCCTATGAGCAGGCGATCAAGGCGAGCCATGTGTTCAACTTGCTGCAGGCGCGCGGCGTGATCAGCGTCCAGGAACGAGCCAGCTATATGGGCCGGGTCCGGGATCTGGCGAAGGGCAGCTGCGAAGCCTATATGGAAAAGAACGGGTGGGCGGCGTGATGGTTGTGGAAGCATTTCTTTCCTCCCTGTTGCGCAGCAATGGGGATGTGGCAGCCGGAACGGCTGACGGCGGGGCCCCTCCGCCACGCTTCGCGCGGTCCCCCTCCCCATGCTACGCACAGGGAGGAAAAAACAGATGACCGATTTTCTCCTCGAACTGCTCTCCGAAGAAATCCCCGCCCGCATGCAGGCCAAGGCGCGCGCCGATCTGGAACGGCTGTTCACCGCGCAAATGGCGGAAGCGGGCCTGACAGCGGGCGATATCACCGTCTGGTCGACGCCACGACGGCTTGCCCTCATCGCCAGCGATCTGCCCGCGCAGACCGAAGCGGTGAGCGAGGAGGCCAAGGGGCCCCCCGAAGGCGCGCCGGACCAGGCTATAGACGGCTTCTGCCGCAAGAACGGCGTAACCCGCGACCAGCTGGAAGTGCGCGACGTCAAGGGACGCCCGACCTATTTCGCGGTAATCAACAAACCGGGTCGCGATACCAGGGATGTGCTGGCGGAAGCCATTCCGGCGATCATCAAGGCCTTCCCGTGGCCGAAATCGATGCGCTGGGGCGACGCCAGCCTGTCGACCGAAAGTCTGCGCTGGGTGCGGCCCTTGAGCGGGATCGTGGCGCTTTTGGGCGATGAGCTGGTGCCCTGCGAAATTGACGGCTTGACGTCAGGCTATGATACTGTCGGACATAGATTTCATCATGCAAAAGCTTCGTTCGTCTCGAGCGAAGTCGAGAGACCGGCGGCAGAGAACGATCCCAACATGTCTCGACTGGGCTCGACAGGAACGGCACCCGGGCGCATCACCATTGGTAACGCCGGTGACTATGCCGAAAAGCTTCGCGCCTGCCACGTTCTGGTCGACCATGAAGAACGCCAGAATATCATCCGCGAGGGTGCCGCCAAGGCAGCATCCGACGCCGGTCTGGTGCTGGTCGAGGACGAAGGCCTGGTGGTCGAAAATGCCGGTCTGACCGAATGGCCGGTGCCTTTGCTGGGCGCGTTCGATCCGGCGTTCCTGGACGTACCGGAAGAGGTGATCCAGCTGACCGCGCGGGTGAACCAGAAATATTTCGTGTGCAAATATCCTCCCAATGCGCAGCATGGGGAGGCTGACCGCGCGCAGCGTGGTGGAGGGGCCACCCCTCCGTCAGCCGTTCCGGCTGCCACCTCCCCGTCGCTTCGCGACAGGGAGGAAAAATTGGCCCCGAATTTTGTCTGCACGGCCAATATCGACGCCAGTGATGGCGGCAAGGCGATTGTCGCGGGGAATGAAAAAGTCCTCGCTGCACGGCTCTCCGACGCCAAATTCTTCTGGGAACTTGACCAGAAGACCAGGCTGGAGGATCATGCGAAGAAATTGAGCAACATCGTATTCCACGAAAAATTGGGAACGGTTGCCGACAAGGTAGAGCGTGTGGCCAAGTTGGCCGAGTGGCTGGTTTCTTTAGAAGGGAATGGTTTTTACCAGCCCAGCCCCGGCGATACATTTCATGGTGAAGTGTCCGAGGCCGCACGTCTCTGCAAAGCCGATCTCGTCACCGAAATGGTCGGCGAGTTCCCCGAGCTGCAAGGCTTGATGGGCGGCTATTATGCAGAGAAAGAGGGAAAATCGCAGGCGATCGCCAACGCGATCCGTGACCATTACAAGCCGGTCGGGCAGGGCGACGAAGTGCCGACCGATCCGGTGACGGTGGCGGTGAGTCTGGCGGATAAGCTGGATACAGTTACCAAATTTTTTGAAATTGGCGAGCTACCGACAGGTTCAAAAGATCCGTTTGCTCTTAGGCGAGCCGTGATCGCCATTAGCCGCCTTATTTTGGAGAACGAAATTCGTTTGCCTCTATGGCCGATTCTTGCCGGACAAATCGTGCTGCGAGACGGTTCATCGGAGTACTATTCAATTGCAAAACAGAAGTTTTGGTCGAGATCCCGTAAGGAAATCGAAGATGATTATCAGTGGGATCAGCCTCATAATGCTTATCCCGAGCCTCTGGAAAGCCTTCCGGCTTTGGTCGGACAGCTCATGGACTTTTTTGCCGACCGCCTCAAAGTCCAGCAACGCGAAGCGGGCGTCCGTCACGACCTGATCGATGCGGTGTTTGCGCTCGGCGGTGAAGACGATCTGGTGCGCTTGCTCGCCCGGGTGAAGGCTTTGCAGGCCTTTGTGGAAACTACGGATGGTGTGAACCTGCTCGCCGGTTACAAGCGGGCTTCGAATATTTTGAAAAAAGAGGGGGCTGGTGCTCCGCACTCGATGCGGAGCTCTGAAGGCGAAGAAGCGACCTCCGGGCAGGGCTCCGCATCAAGTGCGGAGCACAAACCCCTTTCCTACACGCCCGAAAAAGCGGAAAAGGCCCTGATTGACGCGCTCGACGCGGCACAGCCGGACGTGACCGCCGCGATCGCGGCCGAGCAGTTTGAGCAGGCAATGACCGCGCTGGCGGCCTTGCGCGGACCGATTGACCAGTTTTTCGAGGATGTGACCGTGAACGACGAAGACAAAGCAAAGCGGGAAGCCCGGTTGGCCCTGCTCGCACGCTTTCGTAATGCCGTCCATCAAGTGGCTGATTTCTCGCAGATCGAGGGTTAGAAGATATTTTGCTTATAACAGTGTAAAGTTTGTAAAGTTCGACGGCGTATTTTCGGTAACCCGAACTTATCATCTACCCCCTCGCTTTTCCGCGAGGGGATTCAGGGGCGGGACACAGGGCAGGTGGCGCAAGGCCGTTTTCCCAATGGGCTGACGGCCCGGCACTACCCCGACTTCTCCTCTGAAGAGGAGGGGCTAACATATGGAGTTGAAAGCAAGAATGACCCAGTATGTATATCGTTTCGGTGGCGGCATGGACGCGGATGGCGCGCCCGGTGATTCCACAGAGGCTCGCAACCTGCTTGGCGGCAAGGGTGCCAATCTCGCGGAAATGGCGAATATCGGCCTGCCGGTGCCTCCCGGTTTCACGATCTCGACCGAAATGTGTACGCGCTATTATTCCGAGGGCGGCCAATATCCGGACAGTGTCCGCGACGAAGTGGCGCAGGGCGTTGCCCATATCGAATCCGTAACCGGCAAGTCCTTCGGCGATGCCGCCGATCCGCTGCTGGTCTCGGTCCGTTCCGGCGCCCGCGCCTCGATGCCGGGGATGATGGACACGGTTCTCAACCTGGGTCTCAATGACGAAACCGTCGAAGGTCTGGCGAAGACCTCCGGGGACGAACGCTTCGCCTGGGACAGCTATCGCCGGTTCATCCAGATGTATTCCGACGTGGTGCTCGAGCTCGATCATGGGGCCTTTGAGGAAGCTCTGGAAATTGCCAAGGAAGACAATGGCTTCTTCACCGATACGGAGATGGAAGCGAAACATTGGCAGGCGCTGGTTGCCGAATATAAAACGCTCGTCGAGGAGCAATGGGGCAAGCCCTTCCCGCAGGACGTGAATGACCAGCTATGGGGCGCGGTCAGCGCGGTTTTCGGCAGCTGGCAGGCCGAGCGCGCCAAGGTCTACCGCCGGCTCAACGATATCCCGTCCGAATGGGGCACGGCGGTCAATGTCCAGGCGATGGTCTTCGGCAATATGGGCGAAACCAGCGCTACCGGCGTTGCTTTCACCCGCAATCCCTCGACCGGCGACAGCGCTTATTATGGCGAATGGCTGATCAACGCGCAGGGCGAGGACGTCGTTGCCGGGATCCGCACGCCGCAATATCTCTCGAAAGCGGCGCGCGAGCAGGCGGGTGCCAAGCCGCTGTCGATGGAAGAGGCGATGCCGGAAACCTACAAGGAACTGACCGACGTCTTTGACCTGCTCGAACGCCATTATCGCGACATGCAGGATATCGAATTTACCGTCGAACGCGGCAAATTGTGGATGTTGCAGACCCGCTCGGGCAAGCGCACCGCCAAGGCGGCGCTGAAGATCGCGGTCGATATGGCCAATGACGGACTGATCACCGAAGAAGAAGCGGTGATGCGCGTCGATCCGATGGCGCTTGACCAGCTGCTCCACCCGACGCTCGATCCGGACGCCACGCGTGATGTGTTGACCGCCGGTCTGCCGGCCTCTCCGGGCGCGGCCAGCGGGCTGATCGTGTTTGACAGCGATACTGCCGAACGGCGCACCGAGATGGGCGATGATGTCATTCTCGTCCGGGTCGAAACCTCGCCCGAGGATATTCACGGCATGCACGCCGCCAAGGGCATCTTGACCGCGCGTGGCGGCATGACGTCACATGCGGCTGTGGTCGCCAGAGGCATGGGCAGACCCTGTGTTTCCGGCGCCGGCACCATTTCGATCAACAATGATACGAAAGTCATGAAGGTCGGTGACCGCGAGTTGAAAGAAGGCGATATGCTGACCATCGACGGCAGCAACGGCCAGGTCATGGCCGGCCGCGTCGATACGATCCAGCCGGAACTGGTTGGCGACTTTGGCGTGCTGATGATCTGGGCCGACAAGGTCCGCCGCCTGGGCGTCCGCACCAACGCGGAAACGCCGCTCGATTGTCAGGTCGCGCGCGACTTCGGCGCCGAGGGCATCGGCCTTTGCCGCACCGAGCATATGTTCTTCGATGCCGCGCGGATCACCTCGGTTCGCCAGATGATCCTGGCTCCCGATGAAAAGGGCCGCAGGCAGGCGCTGGCCAAGCTGCTGCCGGAACAGCGGGACGACTTCCGGCAGATTTTTGACGTCATGGTGGGCCTGCCCGTAACCATCCGCCTGCTGGACCCGCCACTGCACGAATTCCTGCCGCACAATCAGTCCGAATTCGAGGAAGTGGCCAAGGCCGCCGATGTCGGGGTCGAGACGCTGAAGCAGCGGGCTGCCGAACTGCACGAGTTCAATCCGATGCTCGGCCATCGCGGCTGTCGTCTCGGTGTCACCTATCCCGAAATCTACGAAATGCAGGCCCGCGCCATTTTCGAAGCAGCCTGTGAGGTCGCCGAAGCCAGCGGCGAAGCGCCGATTCCCGAAGTCATGATCCCGCTTGTCGCCACTGCGCGCGAACTGGAACTGATGAAGGATGCGGTCGACCGGATGGCGAAAGAAGTCTTTGCCGAAAAAGGGCGGGAAATCGAATATCTTGTCGGTACGATGATCGAGCTGCCGCGCGCCGCGCTGATGGCCGGTGAAATTGCCGAACATGGCGAGTTTTTCAGTTTCGGTACCAATGACCTGACGCAGACGACGCTGGGCGTTTCCCGCGATGACGCCGGGCGCTTCCTGACGCAATATGTCGACAAGGGCATTTTCCCGCGCGATCCCTTTGTCAGCCTCGATATCGAGGGTGTCGGGCAGCTGATCGAAATCGCGGCCGAACGCGGCAGGGCGACGCGCTCCGGCATCAAGCTGGGCATTTGCGGCGAACATGGCGGCGACCCCGCATCGATCGCTTTCTGCGAGAAAACCGGGCTCGATTATGTCAGCGCCTCGCCTTACCGGGTGCCGATCGCAAGGCTGGCCGCGGCGCAGGCGGCGCTGTCGCAACGGTGA
This sequence comes from Sphingorhabdus sp. 109, assembly GCF_902506555.1. Classification (GTDB taxonomy): domain Bacteria; phylum Pseudomonadota; class Alphaproteobacteria; order Sphingomonadales; family Sphingomonadaceae; genus Parasphingorhabdus. The sequence goes on from NZ_LR732707.1 coordinate 825,273, forward strand.
GATCGGACCGCCCCGCAGGCTTTGCGGGGCGGTGACCGGCCGGCTATGATCATCGGGCAGCCGGCTCTGCAACCGGCGCGGGCCATTGCCGGTCACGGAATGAAAAGATAGTTGGGCAGAAGGGCAATTTATGGGTTGCCAGCAGGGAGTTCAGCCCCTATCTGCACCATCTGGTTAGCGCCCATAGCTCAGCTGGATAGAGTACTTGACTACGAATCAAGGGGTCGGGAGTTCGAATCTTCCTGGGCGCGCCACTTTCCCTCTTTTACGAATGATCCTCTTTTATCAATGGATGCCCCTGGGTGCACTTGCACCGGGGCTTGAGCTCGCCTAGTTTACTGGCAAGTGATTGATAAAACGAAGGACCCCCATTGGCCGACCATTCCCTTTCTATCGAAGACGCGCTCGCCGCGCGCGAAGCCCAGAAAATACCGGTACCCGAAGAGGTTCAGGAAGCGGTGCGGACATTGTTGCGCTGGTCCGGCGAGGATCCGGAACGCGAAGGACTGGTCGACACGCCCAAGCGCGTGGCGCGGGCCTGGAAGGAATATTGCGAGGGCTATGCCGAAAACCCGGCGATGCATCTGGCGCGCACCTTCGAGGAAGTCGGTGGCTATGACGAGCTGGTGCTGCTCAAGGACATCCCGTTCCACTCCCATTGCGAACATCATATGGCGCCGATCATCGGCAAGGCCAGCATCGCCTATATGCCGACCGACAAGGTCGTCGGCATATCCAAGCTCGCCCGCGTGCTGCACGGTTTTGCCCGGCGGCTGCAGGTGCAGGAACGGCTGACCGCGGAAGTCGCCGAATGTATCTGGGAAAATCTCAAGCCCGATGGCGTTGCGGTGGTGATTGAAGCAAGCCACAGCTGCATGACGGCACGCGGCGTTCGCACACCGGGCGTTTCGATGACTACCAGCCGCCTGCTCGGCTGTTTTCTGGAGGATGCGCGGAGCCGCGAGGAAGTCATGAGTCTGATGGGCTATTGAGCTGACGGTCGATCACAAGTCCTGCCGTCAGCCGCTTCCGGCCCGGATACAAGATCAGGCCGACTGGGTAATCCGAATTTTTCCAAAGTGCCGGGAGAGCTGGCTGGTGCGTCCCGCTGGCAAAGAAAAAGCCCGGATCCGGTAGCCATCTTGCGATGGTTGCCGGATCCGGGCTTTCCCGATCTGCTTCTGAAAAAACTATTCCTTGGTTTCGGAATCGTCCTGTTCAGCCGTTTCTTCTGATTCAGCAGCGGCTTCGGTATCGCCTTCAGCAGCTTCTTCGCCGTCATCTTCGCTATCGGGCGAAAGCGCGGCAGCCGCCAGTTCAGCCTGCTCTTCTTCAAACATCTGCGCGATCACGTCGATGCCGTCTTTCTGAAGATCGGCTTCGTCGTCAGAGCGGGCGACATTGGCCTGGATCGTGACATTGACTTCCGGGTGGAGACGAATGCGGACATCGAAAACACCGAGCGTCTTGATCGGTTTTTCAAGAATGACCATGCTTTTCTCGACCGGAGCGCCATCGGCGTTCAGGGCTTCGACAATGTCACGGACCGATACCGAACCGTAAAGCTGTCCGCTGGCGGACGATGCGCGGATCAGAACAATCTGCTTGCCGTCAATGCCGCCGGAGGCCGCTTCGGCTTCCTTGCGCTTTGCTTCATTGTCCGCTTCAATCTGCTGGCGATTGGCTTCGAAAACCTTCTTGTTGGCTTCGTTGGCGCGCAATGCCTTTTTGTTGGGCAGCAGAAAATTACGGGCATAACCGTTTTTCACGGTGACGACGTCACCGATGGTGCCGAGATTTTCGACTCGTTCGAGCAAAATAATATCCATCGTTTCGCTCCTATTTCACGAGGTAGGGCAGGAGGCCGAGATGGCGAGCGCGTTTGATGGCTTTGGAAAGCTCGCGCTGCTTCTTGGCGGATACTGCGGTGATACGACTTGGTACGATCTTGCCGCGTTCGGAAATGAATCCCTGCAGCGTCTTCACGTCTTTATAGTCGATGGGCTTTGCGTTTTTGCCGGAAAAGGGGCAGCTTTTGCGGCGACGGAAAAATGGACGTCCCATGGTTTAACTCCTTCTCTGGCTTAATTGCTGTCGCGGCGCGGTTTGCGTTCGCGGTCGCGTTCGGGTTTGCGCATCATCACGGACGGGCCTTCTTCATGCTCGTCAACGCGGATGGTCAGGAAACGGATGACATCTTCGTTGATCCGGGTCTGGCGTTCCAGTTCCAGGACAACATTGCCTGGCGCATCCAGCCGCAGCATCACATAATGCGCTTTGCGATTCTTCTGGATCTTGTAGGCGAGCGTACGCAAGCCCCAGGTCTCGGTCAGAACGACCTTGCCTTCATTCGATTCAACAATTTTGGTGGCTTCCTGCGCAAGGGCATCAACCTGAGACTGGCTCAGATCCTGCCGCGCGAGGAAGACATGCTCGTACATTGGCATGCAGTCATTCCTTCATTTACCGCCGATCGTTGACGCCGCACCATGCAGACACGCCCCTCCGGCTTTCTTCATTTTCCACTGATCAGGGCAGGCCCGATCAGGCGGAAGCGGCGCCTATGACGGAATTGGCGGGTGATTGCAAGAGTGGTTTTGCGGTAAACAGGCAGCGAGAAATCACTTTCTGATTTATTCAGGGATTGTCGCCTTCGTCATCCTTCCCGCCACCATCCATCCGCCAGCAGGCTTGTTTCCGTTCTGATGCCCGTCCGGGAATTCAGCATTTCTCGATCGTTTACCAATCTGCAACACCTCGAGCCTATTTTTAATTGTTGTTTTGATTAAGCGAGAAGAAATTACGAATGGGACTCGAGACATCCATTGGCAATGAAGAACCGGCAGTGCCTCCCGTGCGCTCGGGTTCCCGCGGCTTCCTTGGCAAAATCGGATCCCGGATCGGCGCCCAGACGCCGGTCGTTTCCGGCAATATAAAAGCAACCGACGCTCTCCTTCTGCTGCAAAATTTTGAACAGACCGGGAAAGGCTGGTTCTGGTCGACAGATGCTGCGGGGAATCTCACTTATATCTCGGAGTTCATCGCCGAGCTGTTCGGTAGCAAATCGAAAGATCTGCTCGGAAAGCCATTTGCATCACTCTTTCTCAAGCCGGTCAGCAATGATGCTGGTTCGAGATCCCTGTCTTTCATGTTTACCAAGAAAATGCAGTTCAGCGGTTTTGAAGTAGAGACCGATGGCTCTGCCGAAGCGCGCTGGTTATCGATTTCCGGCAGGCCCCATGTTGACAAATCGGGGAATTTTCAAGGCTTCTATGGCAGCGGCAACGATATAACCGAGCAACGCAAGGCGTCGGAAGATTCATCGCGTCTGGCGACGTTCGATTCCCTGACCGGCCTGCCGAACCGTGCCAGCATGGTGAAGAAACTTGAATCCACGCTCGCAGCCTTCCGGATACAGAAACGGACCTGTGCGGTGATGTTGGTCGATCTGGACCGGTTCAAGCAGATCAACGATACATTGGGCCATCCGGCAGGTGACGCCCTGCTGAAACAGGTGGCAGAACGGCTTCTCAAAATCGTCGAGGAGAAAGGCGAAGTTTATCGTCTGGGTGGTGACGAATTCCAGGTCATGTTGCCTGACTGCGATGACCGCGGAATTCTTGGGGAACTTGCCAGAAAGATTATAGACAGTCTTTCCCAGCCCTATTCGGTGGACGGCCGCCGCTGTATTATCGGTGCATCCATAGGGGTCTCGGTTGCACCGTTCGACGGGTTGTCGAGCGATGATATCGTCAAAAGCGCAGATCTTGCGCTCTACGAAGCGAAAGGTAATGGCCGCGGCCGCTTCCGTTTCTATTCCAAAGACCTGCAACAGTCTGCCGAAGACCGACGCGTACTGGAAGAGGATTTACGGGATGCCGTGGCCAAGGATGAACTCGCGCTCGCCTATCAGCCTATCGTCAACACCAAGACCAATGTCGTCGAGGGTTTCGAAGCCTTGATGCGCTGGTACCACCCGGAACGCGGCCAGATCCCTCCGGCGCTGTTCATTCCGATTGCCGAAGAAGCCAATCTCATCGCGCAATTGGGCGAATGGGCTCTGCACAAGGCTTGTGCAGACGCGGCCAAATGGCCTGGAAAAACGAGAGTGGCAGTAAATGTTTCGGCAATCCAGTTTGCCGATCAGGAATTTCCGACCATAGTCGATAAAGCGCTGCGCACGTCCGGCCTTTCACCGGAACGGCTCGAGCTGGAATTGACCGAAGGCGTTTTTCTGGCCGAAAGCAACGAAACCAGCGCGATGTTCGATGCCCTCAAGCGCAGGCAGGTACGGCTTGTGCTGGATGATTTCGGAACGGGCTATTCGTCATTGAGCTATTTGCAGACTGCCCCGTTCGACAAAATCAAGATCGACCAGAGTTTCGTCCGTGGTGCCACGGAACCGGGATCGCGCAACGGGGCAATTATTGCCGCTATCGTCGCGCTGGCGGATGCTCTCGGCATGGAAACGACAGCCGAGGGGATAGAAACGCTCGACGAATTCGAATTGATCAGCGAACTGAAGGTCAGTCACGTCCAGGGGCATGTCTACAGCAGTGCGGTCAACAACGAGATGTTGGTCGAAAATCTGGAGGGTGAAAGCTGGACGATCGAACCCTCCGGCCCGCGCCATCATCGCAATGAACGGCTGTCCATGTATCGCAAGGTGCGGATGATCCACGAGAACCATGTCTATTCGATTGTCGTGCGCAATCTGTCGGTTACCGGTGCGTTGGTGGAAGGTCTGTATAATGTGCCGGTCGGGACAAAGTTCGTAATCGATTTTGGTGACGGCCAGTTGGCGGTGGCTACCGTTTGCCGGTCGAGCGGCAATCAGCAGGGTATTGAATTCGAAGCCCGACTAGTCAGCGATGGCAACGGCGGCCTGTGCACTAGCCGCCGCGTGTCACCCTATCTGATCGCCGAGGCCGGACTGGAAGTTCCGAACATGCCTGCCGGATATGTCCCGACGACGAAAATCGACCGGGATTCGCTTTCGGTCCCCGCATTCAGCACCGTTGCCGACTGGACCGCGACCAGGACCAAGCCCAAATAGCAGGCGTCTCCGGCGCAATGGTTGAACGGACGCTAGCGGCGGACGCTATTTCTTCCTGTTCAAAAACCCGAACATATCGCCGCCGATCTTGCGCATCTGGATTTCCTCCGCGCCTTCGGTGATCCGGTAGCGACGGTGGTGACGGTAGATATGTTCAAACGGCTTGTGGCGGGAATAGCCCATGCCGCCATGAACCTGCATCGCCCGGTCGGCAGCATCGCAGACCAGCCGGTTCGCCCGGTAATTGCACATGCTGACCTGGGCGGAGAGATATTTGGCGACATCGGTTTTCGGCATCGTGTCCATCTTGGCCGCTGTCGCGTAGATGAGCTGGCGCAACATGGCCGCTTCGGTGTGCAGTTCCACGAGCGGAAACTGGATCCCCTGATTGACCGCCAATGGCTTGCCGAACGGCTTGCGTTCACCGGCATATTTCACCGATTCATCGATGCAATATTGTGCTGCACCCAGAGATGATGCTGCCTGACGAATCCGGTTCTCATGGACGAAATGCTGGGCGCAGGCGAGGCCCGTGTCGAGATCGCCAAGCACCGCATCGGCGGGAATCCAGACATTGGTGTAGGAGCATTTCGGGTGATCGGTGGGCATGTTGAACGTCCACATATATTCACCGACTTCAAAGCCTTCGGCATCCACCGGCACGATGAAGCAACCGATCCCCTTCGCATCGCCATCCTTGCCGCTGTGCCGGGCGAAGGTCATCACATGCGAGGCCTTGTGCAGACCGGTGGTCCACATCTTGTTGCCGTTGATCAGCCAGCCGTCCACCCCGTCACGGGTTTCCCGAACGGCGGTCGTATCCATCCATGTCGCGTCCGAACCGTGATGCTCCTCGGTCAGGCCGAAGCACCAGCCCATTTTCCCGGCCAGCATCTGGGGGATATATTCCTGTTTCTGCTGCTCGGTGCCAAAGTCACGCAGCATGAGTGGCAAGACCAGATTGCCGACGATACTATTCTCGTTCTGCAAATCATTATGCAGACCGAGCCCCTTGTGCGCCAGATGTTCGCGGATCCGCGCCATGCCCAGGTTGGTGCCGTCCTGACCGCCGAATTCCTTGGGCAATGCATAGCGATAATGGCCGGCTGCATCGGCGATTTGCCGCATTTCGGTGAGCAACTCTTCCCATTCCTCGGTCGGCAAGCCCTGATTTTCCCAATCGGTCCGCGCATCCTCGCGCCGGTGATCGAAGAAGCGGATATTGTCGTCGCGCCGCTCCACCGGCTTTATCTCTGATTCAATAAACGCATCAAGCACACCGAGATAATCTTCAATGTCCTGCGGGATTTCGAAAGCAGTCATGATGAGCTCCATTTGCTGAGCGCGACCTTCAGGCCGGCATATTTAGGTTGGTCGATTGACAGGCGTTCCAGCGCAGACAGCCGAAGATGATTCCAGACGGCTGGTGTCGTAATTCCGATGTCTCCGTTTGAAAGCCCGCTGCAAAGCTGTCCATGATCATAACCGATAGCGGCCAGACGCGCGCTTGTGGCATCCCGGAAATCCGGGCCCCATTCGGCCTGTCGTCTGGCGATGCCGAGGGCATTGCCGGCGACACGCGACTGGAACTTGTCATGTCCCTGGAGGCCGGGCTGGACATGTCGGGCGTTCCATTCCCCGAGCGCTGTCAGCAATTCTCCATAGCCGGTTTCGCCGGTTTCTGCTTTTTCTTCGGGCACCGCCCAGTCGAGCGGGGTGCAGACTTCGGCGGGCAGGATTTCCTCGAACAACAGGGCAAGATCAATTTCGACTTCGGACACCCGGCGGCCAATCACGGTCCGTTCCAGAGAACGGTCGCCATGGCTGCGCCAGATCTGTCCCATCACCAGACAGGCGACGCCCCACCACATAGTGGAATAGATGAGCCAGAAGCGGAAACGGTCCGGGTCCACTGCGGTGCCACTGGCTTCAGCATAGGCTTGTAACAGGGATTCAGCGCTGTCGAAGCCGCCTGCCACTTTCTCATATTGACCAAAACGCCAGCTCGGCGTGCACAGATAGGCGAGATCCTGCACCGGATCACCGATCCGGGCGAGCTCCCAGTCGAGTACTGCAGACACACCCTGATGATCGATCATCAGATTGCCCATGCGGAAATCGCCGTGCACAAGATATTTGTCGCTGGCATCCGGTGCGTTCCGGTTCAGCCAATGGAAAGTATATTCGTAAATCGGAATATTGCCGCCGATCTCGTCATATTTATCTTTCTGCAGGCGGATCAGTTCGGCTGGCGAAAAATATTCCAGCGAGTTCGCGAACGGTTGCACCGGTATCCGGTGAATAGCCGCCAGTTCCTGCGCGCATTGCCGGGTCAACTTGCTCTCGGCTTCGGCAAAGACAGGATTGCCCAATATCTTGTGCGGCAGCGTTTCGCCTTCCGCCTTGGTCATGATGAAGCCTTCACCGATATCATCTTCCGGGCTCAGCCGACCGCGCACCTCCGGAGCGGTAACACCGGCAGTCCGGGCCAGCTCGATAATATCGGCCTGCATTTCGAGCGGGACACCGCGCAAACCGTCATCATCGGCAGAAAGGCCGGCGGGCAGGCGTCGCAGGACAAATTCCTCGCCGCTATAGGTGAAGGCCCAGCTTTCCATGCTGGCCCCGCCGGATAATCGTCGCAAATGCTCTAATTTCCCGTCCGTGCCAAATGTTTTTGTGCAGTAATTTTCGAGCTTTGTCTGAAATGCCTCATCCGTCATAGGGATGGCTTAATCGGTCAATTAAATTTCTGCAAATGATTTTAGCCGATGCGTGCGGCGCTTGCATGACCGGCCATTCGTGCCTAATTCCCCCAATCATATTTGAAAATCTGGGGGTCATCATGCGTGCATTCATTTTTCCGGGACAGGGCAGCCAGGCCGTCGGCATGGGCAAGGCGCTTGCCGAGGCGAGCAGCACCGCTCGCGAAGTGTTTGAGGAAGTCGATCATGCACTCGAGCAAAATCTGTTCAAGCTGATGTGCGACGGACCGATCGACGAACTGACCCTGACGGAAAATGCGCAACCGGCGATCATGGCCAATGCGGTCGCCACCTTGCGAGTGGCAGAGAAAGAGGGCGGAAAATCAATTGGAGAGATCTGCTCATATGTGGCGGGCCACAGCCTTGGCGAATATAGCGCGCTCTGTGCTGCCGGGGCGCTGGACCTGACGACGACCGCGGAATTGCTGAAGTTGCGCGGCCAGTCGATGCAGAAAGCCGTGCCGGTGGGCGAGGGCGGTATGGCAGCCTTGCTCGGCGCCGATATCAAGAAGGCGTCGGCGCTGGCCAATGCCTCTTCCCAGGGTGAAATCTGCACCGTTGCCAACGACAATGACCCCACGCAGGTTGTGATTTCCGGCCATATCGGGGCTATCGAGCGGGCCATTGCTGCGGCCAAGGAGCATGGCATCAAACGCGGTATGCTGCTGCCTGTTTCCGCGCCTTTCCACTGTTCACTGATGGCGCCTGCCGCCGAGGCAATGGAAGAGGCGCTGGCAGAAGCCAGCATTTTTCCGCCGGTCGTGCCGGTATTTGCCAATGTTACGGCGGCTGCGGTGTCGGATGCGGATGAAATACGGGAGTTGCTGGTCCAGCAGGTGACAGGCGCGGTTCGCTGGCGGGAATCGGTCGACAATATGGCGGAAGCCGGAGTCGAGCAATTTGTCGAATTTGGTGGCAAGGTGCTGACCGGCATGGTCGGACGCATTGCGCCGGATGCCGAAAAGGTAAGCCTGGTCTCCATGGATGACATCGAGGCACTTCTGAAAAGTCTCTAGCCGCGATCAATGACCCGAATTTGTATTTTTGAAGGAATTAGCAATGTTTGACTTAAGCGGAAAGACCGCCCTGGTAACCGGTGCCTCCGGTGGAATCGGATCGGCGATTGCCAGATCGCTCGCCGAACGGGGCGCTACCGTTGCGCTTTCGGGCACCCGCAAGCTCGTGCTGATGGAAATGATCCCGGAATTGCCGGGGGAAGGCCATATTGTCATGCCGTGCGATCTTTCCAAGCCGGATGAAGTCGACGCGCTGATACCCGACACGGTGGCAAAGCTCGGCAAGCTCGACATATTGGTCAACAATGCCGGCATCACCCGCGACGGGCTGGTGATGCGCATGTCGGACGAGGATTTCGCCGATGTGATCCGGGTCAATCTGGAATCGGCTTTCCGCCTGATCCGCGCTGCAGCGCGGCCGATGATGAAGGCGCGTGGCGGCCGGATCATTTCGATCAGTTCGGTGGTCGGCGCGACCGGCAATCCCGGCCAGGCCAATTATGTCGCCTCGAAAGCCGGTCTGGTCGGCATGTCCAAGGCGCTAGCGCAGGAATTGGCTTCGCGCGGGATCACCGTCAATTGCGTGGCACCGGGGTTCATTGCGTCGCCAATGACCGATGAACTGACCGATGCCCAGAAAGACGAGATCAACCGCAAGATTCCGGCCGGAAAAATGGGCAGCGGCGAGGATATTGGTGCTGCTGTTGTCTATCTCGCCAGCGACGAAGCCGCCTATGTTACCGGCCAGACGCTGCACGTGAACGGCGGCATGGCGATGATCAGCTAGAGATTCATTCCGATGCTCTCCGGACTGCTGCTTCTGTCCATTGCTGTCATGCCACAGGAAGGCCGACCGACAGATGGTCTGTTGCGGATTGAAAATCTCGACTGTGTCAGCAGCAATATCCCGGCGGACAAGGCACAGATCTATTATGACATGACCCGGGACGGGCGCGAGCGGGACGCGTTTCTGGCCGCGGGCGAGGCGACTCGCCCTTGCCAGCAGGCGCATCAATGGACGGATCTGGAAACGCGCAATGCGTTCCGCGTTGCGCTGATGGACGGTTGGTTGTTACACGAGAATCTGATCGAGAAAATCCGGAATCTGGGTGACTTCATGCCGTTTCTCGACAAATTTTATACTGACAATGCCGCGCCGGACGGCCGCCACCTGCTGGAGGCAGCCTATCGTTCCGGAAAGGTCGACAGGGAGTTGACCGAAGCGGGATATCCCGAAGACCCTGAATTGCGCAGACTGGCACATGATTATTGGGAGTGGCGCGGGACTTTGCGAATGATCGAGGATGATTTTCGCAACGGCATTCTCGGGCGATAGCGTATCTGGCCGAACAAAGCTGTTCGTGCCCTCTTGCAAGGTGCGCGCCACCGCACTAGGACGAAATGGAAATTCAATCCTAACAAAAAGGACCTCTCATGAGTGAGACTGCAGACCGCGTAAAAAAGATTGTTGTTGAGCATCTGGGCGTTGAAGCCGACAAAGTGACCGAAGAAGCTGCGTTCATCGATGATCTGGGCGCTGACAGCCTCGACATTGTTGAGCTGGTCATGGCATTTGAAGAAGAATTCAGCGTTGAAATTCCTGATGATGCGGCTGAAAAAATCGGCACCGTCAAAGACGCCATTGATTTTATCGACAAAAACAAGGGCTAATTGATTTTGGGGTGTTGCCAGCAATACGGGCGCGCCTCAGGGCCAATGATCGCTGAAATATCGCAAAGCGGCTCACCGGCCCGGGACGAACATCCCGATTCGGTGGCCGTTTTTTGATTGTGAGCAGGATATTGATTTTGGGCAAAGGAAGCCCGCAAGGAGAGGCATGATATGCGCCGTGTAGTTGTAACCGGAATGGGCCTGGTAACGCCGCTGGGTGGCGATGTAGAAACGACCTGGAGCAATATATTGGCTTCCAAGTCGGGCGCCGGGAAGATTACCCGCTTTGATGCATCCGATCAGAAATGCCATATCGCCTGCGAGGTAAAGCCTGCGGATCATGAATATGGATTTGATCCCAATTTGCGCGTCGACCACAAGGTCCAGCGCCAGGTTGATCCCTTCATCGTCTATGGCATCGATGCCGCCGGGCAGGCGCTCGAGGATGCCGGACTTACGGAGATGTCCGATGAAGCCAAATTGCGCGCCGGCTGTTCGATTGGCTCCGGTATCGGCGGACTGCCGGGCATTGAGAAAGAATCGCTGGTTCTGGCCGAGCGCGGTCCGGGCCGGGTCAGCCCGCATTTCGTCCATGGACGGCTGATCAATCTGATTTCCGGTCAGGTGTCGATCAAATATGGCCTGATGGGTCCCAATCACGCCGTGGTTACAGCCTGCTCGACCGGTGCCCACAGCATCGGCGACGCGGCGCGGATGATCGCGCTGGACGATGCCGATGTCATGCTGGCCGGTGGCGCCGAAGCGACCATTTGTCCGATCGGCATTGCCGGCTTCGCGCAGGCCAAGGCGCTTTCAACCAAGCGTAACGATGACCCGACGGCTGCGTCCCGTCCCTATGACAAGGACCGCGACGGTTTCGTGATGGGTGAGGGCGCCGGTGTTGTCGTTCTGGAAGAATATGAACATGCCAAGGCTCGCGGCGCGAATATCTATTGCGAAGTGGTGGGCTATGGCATGTCCGGTGACGCCTATCATGTGACGGCACCGCATCCGGACGGAACCGGTGCCTATCGCTCGATGGAAATGGCGCTCAAGCGCTCGGGTCTGACGACCGCCGACATTGACTATGTCAATGCCCACGGTACCTCGACGATGGCGGACACGATCGAACTGGCGGCGGTAAAGCGTCTGTTCGGCGATGATCTCAAAACCATGTCGATGAGCTCGACGAAATCGGCAATCGGCCATCTTCTGGGCGGTGCCGGCGCTGTCGAAGGCATTTTCAGCATTCTCGCCCTGCGTGACCAGATCGTGCCGCCGACGCTCAATCTCGACGACCCGGACGAAGGGTGCGAAGGCGTGGACCTGGTGCCGCATGTTGCGAAAAAGCGGGAAGTGAAAGCCGTGCTGAGCAACAGTTTCGGCTTTGGCGGAACCAACGCCAGCATCATTATGAAAGCGGTCTAAAATCATGCGCCGTCTCGGTTGCCTGATCTTGGTGGCAGCGGCGGTCATTGCAGTCCTGCTGGGCGGCAGCTTTCTTTATGGCTGGAACGCCAGCGGGCCTCTGGAAGCACAGCGCACGGTCCTGATCAAATCGGGCTCGAGTCTCGCGATGGCAGCGCAGGATCTGGAATCGGAAGGGGTTATAGAATCCGCTGACGATTTCCTGACGCGGGCCAAGATCTTGGGCGGTTCCGAACCGATCAAGGCCGGCGAATTCGAAATTCCTGCCGGCGCGAGCAACGCGCAGATTCTGTCCATTTTGCAAGGAGGCAAGGCGGTGCAGCGCCTGATCACTGTGCCGGAGGGCACGCCGTCGATCATCGTACACGAAACCCTGATGGCCGAAAAGTTGCTCAAGGGCGATATTCCGGTACCGGCTGAAGGATCGATCCTGCCGGACAGCTACAGTTTCGAGCGTGGCGAGCAGCGCGCCGCCGTCGTGGCGCGGATGCAGAAGGCGATGACGGATACTATCGCCGAGCTGTGGCCGGAGCGCTCCAAGGCCAGCGTCGCCAAAACGCCGCATGAAGCGATCACCCTTGCCGCGATCGTCGAGAAAGAGACGGCGCTGGCAAAAGAGCGCCGGACGGTTGCGGGTGTCTACAGCAACCGGATCCGCAAGAATATGATGCTGCAGGCCGACCCGACGATCATTTATCCGATCACCAGAGGCAAGCCGCTGGGCCGACGCATCCGCCAATCGGAAATCGCCCAGGTCAACGATTATAATACCTATGCGATGATTGGCCTGCCCAAGGGGCCGATTGCCAATCCGGGGCGCCTGTCCATCGAAGCGGTGCTGAACCCGGCGAAGACCGATGCGCTCTATTTTGTCGCCGACGGCCGTGGCGGCCATGTCTTCGCCGAGACGCTGGAAGAGCATAATCGCAATGTCGAGAAATGGTTCGCTATTCGCCGCGCACGCGGCGAAATGTGATGTCATGGTGCCTCGCGGTCAGACCGGGGGGAGAAAGAGCAGCTGATGTCGGCAAGACTGGTTGAGATAATCGTTCCGGACGCCGGCGTGCCGCAGGCGAACGCTCTCATCGCGGAGCATTGCAGTCGTTTCTGGCAGGAGCCAGTACCCGACGGTCTCGAGAAATTTTCCTGCGTCGTGCCCAGCCGCTCGATCGAGTTGCTCATCGCCACACTGGATGAGAATTTCAGGGGTACCGAGGGATTTTCCGTTCTCGTCCTGCAGGTCGAGGCGGTGCTGCCGGAAATTCCGGAGCTGCAGGACATTGCGCCGCCGACTGCCGGTGCCCGGAAGCCGCCGACGAAATTGGAAGCTTTCTTTACCCGGGACCGGATCAGCACCAACGAATTATATGATGATATCGAAGCCAGTCTGGAACTGCGGCCCAATTATCTGCTGACCGTCATCCTGTCCGCGCTGATCGCGGCGCTGGGCATGCGCAGCGGGCAGACCGCAGTGGTGATCGGCGCGATGATCATCGCGCCGCTGCTCGGTCCGACCATGGCGATGGCCATGGCGGCGACGCTGGGCGACAGGGCGCTTGGTCGGCGGGCGCTGATCACGCTGGTCACGGGGATCGCCGCCGCGTTGCTGTTCACTTTTCTGCTCGGCATGTTCATCGATGTCGATCCGCTGGTCCCCGAGCTTAGAAACCGGACGATCGTCCAGCCCGCGGATATTGCCTTGGCTCTGGCCTGCGGTGCCGCCGGCGTTCTCGCGTTCAGCCAGGGCGCTTCGCTCTCGCTCGTCGGTGTGATGATCGCGGTCGCGCTGGTGCCGCCGATTGCCGCAGCGGGACTGTTTTTCGGCAGCGGAGAAGAGTCCCTTGGGGTGAGCGCGCTATTTCTGCTGGCCACCAATCTCGTGTGCATCAACGTCGCGGGGATCGCCACTTTTCTGGTGCAGGGACTGCCGCCGAGAAGCTGGCGCCTGACCAGCGGCATCTTCGTGATCTGGCTGCTTGTCCTGGTGCTGTTCGTCGGGCTAGTCGGCGGACGCATCGCCCTGGGAGCCGGCTAAGGTCCCGGTTTCCAACAAAATATCACAGCTTTCCAGCCTGGGCTGACCGGTTTTCAGCCAGCCCCGGGCTTTGCGGCCCTAATAGTTGAATCGTTCTTTCAGACTTTCGCGCGCTTCGCGATATTCGCGGGTGAACTGGTCTACCATATCCTGCACGCTCATCACGTCGTTGATCAGGCCGATGCCCTGGCCGCAGCCCCAGATGTCTTTCCAGGCCTTTTTCTCGGTATTGCCGCCGGAGCCGAAGTTCATGGTCTTGTAATCGCCCTCGGGCAGATTGTCCGGATCGAGGCCGGCATTTTCGATCGACTGGCGCAGATAATTGCCCTTCACGCCGGTAAACAGGTCGGAATAGACGATATCGGAGGCCTGACCCTCGACAATGCCTTCCTTGTAGCCCTGGTCCGCATTGGCTTCCTTGGTCGCGATAAAGGCGGAACCGGCATAGCCGAGGTCAGCGCCCATTGCCTGGGCCGCCAGAATGGAAGCGCCGTTGCCGATCGAGCCGGAGAGCGCGACGGGGCCATCAAACCATTCGCGGATTTCCTGCATCAGCGCGAAGGGAGAGAGCGTTCCGGCATGGCCACCGGCACCGGCTGCCACCGGGATCAGACCGGTCGCGCCTTTCTCGATCGCCTTGTGGGCGAAGCGGTTGTTGATGATGTCGTGCAGCGTGATTCCGCCCCAGCCCTTGACCGCGGTGTTCAGATCCTCGATCGCGCCCAGCGAGGTGATGACGATCGGCACTTTCCATTTCGCGCAGGTCGCCATGTCCTGGTCGAGCCGGTCATTCGACTTGTGCACGATCTGGTTGACCGCGAAGGGGGCGGCCGGCTTGTCCGGATTGTCGCGGTTCCACGCCGCCAGTTCTTCGGTAATCTGGTGCAGCCATTCGTCGAGCATCGATTGCGGGCGGGCGTTGAGGGCAGGGAAACTGCCGACGATACCGGCCTTGCACTGCGCGATGACCAGTTCCGGTCCGGATACGATGAACAGGGGAGAACCGATCAGCGGCAGGCGAAGATTGTCGAAAATGGCTGGTAAAGTCATGGCGAACCCCGATTTAAAAGAATGTGCCACCGCAATAACCGATACGGTGGCATATTCTACTATTATTTTAACCGAACGCTTAAATTCGGTTCACGGCGCTGAGCAGAGCCTCGACCGAAGCCCGGGCAACGTCGCTGTTTATGCCGACTCCGTAAAATTCTCTGCCGTCATCGGATTTGCACTCGACAAAGGCTGCGGCCTGAGCATCCTTGCCAGATCCCAGCGCATGTTCGGAATAATCCTTGATTTCCAGATGGATCCCCATAGCCGAGGAAACAGCATCCACGACGCTTGAAATCAGGCCGTTGCCACGCCCGCTGACCGATATCTCGCCATCAGGGCCCTTGATCTTTCCGATAAAAATCCGATCGGTGCCAGTCCTGCGTTCTTCATAGTCCACCAGCTCATAGCGACCGCTGCCGTCGATGTGATAGCGTTTCCGGAAGGCATCCCAGATATCTTCCGACGACAGTTCCCGGCTTGTCTGGTCGGCCAGTTCCTGCACCGTCCGGCTGAAATTGGCCTGCAGCCGCTTCGGCAGTTTCAATCCGTGGTCCTGCTCCAATATCCAGGCGATGCCGCCCTTGCCGGACTGGCTGTTGACCCGGATGACCGCTTCATAGTCGCGGCCGAGATCGCGTGGATCGATCGGCAGATAGGGCACGTTCCAGATTTCGTCGTTGCGCTGTTCCTGGGCGGCAAAGCCTTTCTTGATCGCGTCCTGGTGCGATCCGGAGAAAGCGGTGAACACCAGCTCGCCAGCATAGGGATGGCGGGCCGGAACCGGCAGCTGGTTGCAATATTCGACGGTCTTGACGATTTCGTCCATATTGGAGAAATCTATATTCGGATCAACGCCTTGGGTGTAGAGATTCAGGCCCAGTGTCACCAGATCGACATTGCCGGTGCGCTCGCCATTGCCGAACAGACAGCCTTCGACGCGATCCGCGCCGGCCATCATGCCCAGTTCGGATGCGGCGATGCCTGATCCCCGGTCATTATGCGTGTGCAGGCTGATCACGACATGGTCGCGCTTGCTGATATTCTTGCACATCCACTCGACCTGATCGGCATAGATATTGGGCGTCGAGGCCTCGACCGTTGCGGGCAGGTTCAGGATCAACGGTTTATCCGCGGTTGGTTCGATGATTTCCATCACAGCTTCGACCACTTCCAGACTGAAATCCAGTTCGGCGGTGGAGAAGGTTTCCGGCGAATATTCGAAATGCCAGTCGGTGTCGGGATATTTTTCGGCCTGCTCGCGCAAGATGGTTGCGCCTTCGCGGGCGATATCCTTGACGCCCTGCTTGTCGAGCCGGAATACGACGTCGCGCCAGGCGGGGGATACGGCGTTATACAGGTGAACGATGGCAGCCCGCGCGCCGGCGAGGCTGGCAAAGCTGGTTTCGATCAGATCGCGGCGGGATTGGGTCAGGACCTGCACCATGACGTCATCCGGTATCTTTCCGGATTTTACGAGCCCGCTGATAAAGTCGAAATCGGTGGCGCCGGCGGAGGGGAAACCGACCTCGATTTCCTTGATACCGATCTTGACCAGCAGATCAAAAAATCGCTGTTTTTTCTGCGCATCCATTGGATCGATCAGCGCCTGATTGCCATCGCGCAGATCGGTCGAAAGCCAGCGCGGTGCCTTGTCTATCGTGCGCGAAGGCCATTGCCGGTCGGGCAAGTCGATCTGCGGAAACGGGCGATATTTTTGTGACGGGTTCTTGTGCATCTTTTCACTCTTATGCTGCTGGAAATTGCGCGCAAGGCACAATTCCGGGGATTGCTTATAATATCTGGAAAATCGTCCCTTAGGCGGGGCGCTGCGCCATGCGGGCAGCAGCATTGGTACGCCTAAGGGCGTATAAGTCGTAGCAGCAGGAGAGCTTTGGACCGGGTCATGCAATGCTATCTATCCAGAATGATGAAAAAAGCAACCTCGGCGATAAATTTATCTGGCGAGGCACGCCTGGCGGCAAAGAAAAAGGCGGCGGAGATAGTCTCCACCGCCCGTTTCCCAACCGTCGATATGGTCTAGTTCTTTTCTTTGTCGACCAGTTTGTTGGCACCGATCCAGGGCATCATGGCGCGAAGCTGGGCTCCGGTTTCCTCGATCGGATGGGCGGCAGCCTGCTTGCGGGCCGCTTTCAGTTCCGGCTGGCCGGCGCGATTGTCGAGAACGAAATCCTTGACGAAGCGGCCTGACTGGATGTCGGCTAGTACGCGCTTCATCTCCGCCTTGGTATCGGCAGTAATGATCCGGGGGCCGGTCGTGATATCGCCATATTCCGCGGTGTTGGAGATCGAATAGCGCATGTTGGCAATGCCGCCTTCGTAGAGCAGGTCGACGATCAACTTGGTTTCGTGCAGACACTCGAAATACGCCATTTCCGGCGCATAGCCTGCTTCGGTCAGGGTTTCGAAACCCGCCTGAATCAGATGGGTGATGCCACCGCAAAGCACGGCCTGCTCACCGAACAGATCGGTTTCGCATTCTTCGCGGAAATTGGTTTCGATGATACCGGAGCGGCCGCCGCCAACGCCGGACGCATAAGCCAGCGCTACATCATGGGCATTGCCCGATACGTCACGGTCGATCGCGATCAGGCAGGGGACACCGCCGCCGCGCTGATATTCGCTGCGCACCGTGTGGCCGGGGCCCTTTGGCGCAATCATGATCACGTCGAGATCTTCGCGCGCTTCGATCAGGCCGAAATGGATATTCAGGCCATGGGCGAAGGCGAGGGCGGCGCCCTCTTTCATATTGGCGTGCAGGTCGTCGGCATAGATAGCGGCCTGATGCTCGTCGGGCGCCAGGATCATCACAATATCAGCCCATGCCGCGGCTTCCTGGTTGGTCATCACCTTGAAGCCTGCATCTTCGGCCTTTTTCGCGGTCGCCGAACCGGCGCGCAGGGCAATGGCCACTTCCTTGACGCCGCTGTCACGAAGGTTCTGGGCATGGGCATGGCCCTGGCTGCCATAGCCGACAATCGCGATTTTCTTGCCGGTGATCAGGCCGAGATCTGCGTCGGCGTCATAATAAACTTTCATTTTTCTTCCTTATATTCAGAGGATTGCGAATAGATTTTGACTGGCTCTATAACCTGAAAAACCGGCCTATAGAGGATTTGCGCGGTTCATGCCGGTTCCGGTCCCCGGCCAATCGCGACCACGCCGGTCCGACCGACTTCCACCAGTCCGACCTCGCGCATCAGGCCAACGAACGTCTCGATCTTTTCCGGAGCACCGGTAATTTCGAAGATAAAGCTTTCTGTGGTCGCATCGACAACCCGCGCGCGATAAATATCCGCCAGACGCATAGCCTCGATGCGGTTCTCGCCCTTGCCGGCGACTTTTACCAGCGCCAGTTCGCGCTGGACATGCGGTCCGGACTCGGTGAGGTCGCGGACGCTATGTACCGGCACCAGACGGTCGAGCTGGGCAATGATCTGCTCGATCACATGCGGTGGCCCGTTGGTGGCGATGGTGATCCGGCTGACCGCATGGTCTTCGCTGATATCCGCCACGGTCAGGCTGTCGATGTTATAGCCGCGAGCGGTGAACATGCCGGCGATCCGGGCCAATATGCCCGCTTCGTTGTCAACAAGAACGGCAAGAACATGACGTTCAACGGCTTCTTCGTGGATATGCATCAGACAAGGGCCTTTGCTTGGTCGTCCATCGTACCCTTCACATCGGCTTCGGTAAGAAGCATTTCGGTATGGGCAGCGCCCGACGGGATCATCGGGAAACAGTTTGCGAGCTTGGCGACGCGGCAATCGACCATCACCGGTCCGTCGGTTTCGATCATCTTCTGGATGCCGGATTCCAGATCGGCAGGATCCTCGATCCGGATACCGGTCCAGTCATAGCTTTCCGCCAGCTTCACAAAATCCGGGAGACTGTCGCTGTAACTATTTGAATAACGGCTTTCATAGGTCAGTTCCTGCCATTGGCGAACCATGCCCATATATTCGTTGTTGAGGACGAAAATCTTTACCGGCAACCGATATTGGGTGGCGGTCCCGAGTTCCTGGATATTCATCTGGATCGATGCTTCGCCGGCAATATCGATGACCAGCGCATCGGGATTGCCCAGTTGCGCGCCGATCGCGGCAGGCAGGCCATAGCCCATGGTGCCGAGGCCGCCACTGGTCAGCCATTTATTGGGCGATTCGAAATCGAAATGCTGGGCGGCCCACATCTGGTGCTGGCCGACTTCGGTGGTGATGATCGGTTCGCGCTTGTGGGTGGCTTCCCACAATTTGCGGATCGCTTCCTGCGGCATGATTTCGGTCTTGTTTTCGGGATAGTCGAGGCAGTTTGTTGCCCGCCAGCCGGTGATCCGGGCCCACCATTCGCCCAGTTCGGGCGTGGCAAAGCGGCGCCCCTTGAGCACGGCGATCAACTGTTCCATCACCCGGCCGACATCGCCGATAACCGGCAGATCGACACGGACGGTCTTGTTGATCGACGACCGGTCGATATCGACGTGGATTTTCTTGCTATTCGGCGAAAAGGCATCGAGCCGTCCCGTGATCCGGTCATCGAAACGGGCGCCAAGGCAGATCACCAGATCGGCCTTGTTCATCGCCATATTCGCTTCAAAAGTTCCGTGCATGCCCAGCATGCCCAGCCATTTGTCCGAAGAGGCCGGAAATGCGCCCAGCCCCATCAGGGTAGACGTGACCGGACAGCCCAGCAATTCCGCCAGTTCCCGCAATGTTTCGCTGGCTTTCGGCCCACTGTTGATAATCCCGCCGCCAGTATAGAGGACCGGCGCTTTCGCAGCCATGATCATTTCGGCTGCGGCGTTGATTGCCTTGAAATCGCCCTCGGTCTGCGGCTGATAGCGCGTATTGGTCCGGGCGCGATTGCTGCCATGTTCGGTCGCGGCGACCTGGACATTCTTCGGAATGTCGATGACCACCGGACCCGGTCGGCCCTGGGTGGCAATATGGAAGGCTTCCTGGACAACGGGTGCCAGATCGGACGGTTTCTTCACCAGATAATTATGCTTGGTGCAATGCCGGGTGATGCCGACCGTGTCGGATTCCTGGAACGCGTCTGAACCGATCAGATTGGTTGCAACCTGTCCGGTGAAGACGACCATCGGGATGCTGTCCATCAGCGCATCGGTGATTCCGGTAACGGCATTGGTTGCACCCGGCCCGGAAGTGACCAGCACCACGCCCGGTTTCCCGGTAGAGCGCGCATAGCCTTCGGCCGCATGGGTGGCTGCCTGTTCGTGCCGAACCAGGATATGCTTGATCTTGGGATGCTCGTAGAGCGCATCATAGATGGGAAGCACTGCGCCGCCCGGATAGCCGAATACGGTATCCACACCCAGATCCAGCAGGGTCTCAACCAATATATCGGCGCCGCTTTTTTCGGCCACATCATGCTCCATCAATGTCTGTTACGCATATTCGCCCGCCATGATGCACTGCAGCACAATAGGCAAGGCTTATCAATTCGGGGCTGGCTACATATCTGAATATGTTATGTCAAGGCCTAAAAGCGAAATATAATATCAAATATATGCTCCATATTGATATTATAAACCTCTTCAATCCTGTGCCAATCGGACGGGGTCTGGTTACGGAACCAGGTATATTGCCGTTTTGCGTATCGTCGGGTGGCGGTTTGCGCCTGTTCCACCGCTTCGGCCCGGCTGATGTCACCCGCGATCCAGGCCGCGATTTCGGCAATCCCGATAGCCCGCATGACCGGCAGATTTACTGGGATATTGCGGGACAGCAGTCGCTCCACCTCTTCTCTGGCTCCGCGTTCGATCATCTCGTCAAACCGCCGGTCACAGCGTTCGTACAACCATTCCCGTGGCGGCAGCAGCAACAAGGGATGCAAGGTGATCCGGTCACCGATTCCGCCTGTCTTGTGTTTGTGCCAATGGTCGAGCGCCTTTCCGGTCGAGCGGACTACTTCCAGCGCCCGCTGGACGCGGGTTGTGTCGGTCGCGTGCAGCCGCTCGGCCGAAAGCGGATCCAGCCGCTGAAGCGCGCGATATGCTTCCAATGTTTCCATTTTCCGGATTTCCTGCCGGACAGCCGGCTGGATTTCGGGGATCGGCGCGATGCCATCGAGCAAGGTCCGGACATAAAGTCCGGTCCCTCCAACCAGTATCGGCAGGAGATCGCGTTCATGCGCGGCGGCGATTGCCGTCTTGGCGTCACGGGCCCAGCGTGCAGCGGAACAGGCTTCAACGCCGTCGATATAGCCGAACAGCTGATGGTCGATGCCCTCCATTTCCTGTTCGGTCGGACGCGCGCTCAATATGGTGAGATCGCGATAGACCTGGGCGCTGTCGGCATTGATGATCACCGAGGGTTGCTTTTTGGCGATATCCAGTGCCAAGGCGGACTTGCCGCTGGCCGTGGGGCCTATGACCAGCGCAACATTCTGCTTCTGTTTCGGAGAAATCATGTTCATCGCCACGCTCATAGCAAAAGAATCCCTGAATGAGAGAGATATTCAATCGGCGGTCGCCAGCCTCGGTCGGGCCGGTGCCACTGTCTCGCGCCAGTCCGGTCTGATTGACGGGCGGGTGCTGGATATTTTCTTCGAGGGCGATCCCGGTGCGGCGCGGGCCTGTCTGGAGACGGTCGAAGGCGATATCGACATCGCCGTCCAGCCGGAAGAAAACCGGCGCAAAAAACTGCTGATTTCCGACATGGACAGCACCATGATCACGGTTGAGTGCATCGACGAGCTGGCCGACTATGCCGGCATCAAGACCGAGATCGCGGCGATCACCGAACGGGCCATGCAGGGCGAACTGGATTTCGAAGAGGCGCTACGCGGTCGAGTGGCGCTGCTCGAGGGACTGGAAGTCGCGGCGATCCAGCTCTGTCTGGATGAACGGGTCCGGATCATGCCGGGTGCAGAAATCCTTGTCCGGACCATGGCCCGGGACGGCGGAACGACAATATTGGTCTCCGGCGGATTTACAAAATTTGCCAGCCCCGTCGCGCAAACCATTGGATTTGGGTCATTTCATGCCAATGTTCTGGCCGAATCTGCCGGACTGCTTACCGGCCAGCTGGATGGCCCTGTCGTCGACTCAGCCCGCAAGGAGCAGTTGCTGCAATCCGCTGCGCGGGAAAGCGGGCTAACGCTCGAATCCTGCCTGGCCGTCGGTGACGGTGCCAATGACATCCCGATGTTGCAAAGGGCTGGGCTGGGCGTCGCCTATCACGCCAAGCCGAAGGCGGCGCAGGCCGCCGATGTCGCGATCAGATATAATGATCTGACGGCGCTCCTGTATATTCAGGGAATATCTGCCGACCAGTGGGTCACGCAATAGACCGGGGTTACCGGTGTTTGACGATACAGTCATTGCCCGATGCCTTGACCTGGCCGCAGGTCGAATCGGCTTGCGCACGGGTTCCGAACGGCCCGGCCTGCAAGCGCGTGATGCTGCCCGCCCTGACCAGATAAGGCTGTAGTCCGGCGAGCGCCGAAACGCTGCCCTCCAGTCTGCTCCACAGGCTTTTCGCCTTGTTCTCGTCGCTAAACGCGCCAAGTTGCACCCGCCAGTTGCCCGTCGTCGTGGCGCGCACCGGCGCTGCCGCAGCAACAGGGGCGGTCGGTGCAGGTTGCGGGGCAGGGGCGTAAGTCACGCCAGGTGTAACCGGGCCGGGAGCCGGAACCGGATCGGGTAAAGCCGGACGGGACGGGGGCAATTGCGCTGTTTGCACAGGACCGCTCGATGGTGTTGGTCTCAGGCCGCCAATCTGGGCGGTCCTGATCCGCTTTTCATCCTGTTCCATCTGGCCGGCCAGTTCAACCGCGCGCCGCCGGTCCTCGACCGGGATGAAGCGATCCATCTGCGCGAGATTGGATGTCGCTTGCGGCAGTTCCTGCGCTGATGCGCGGGTCATCAATGCATAAGCCTTGATCCAGTCCTTCTCGACGAAATCTCCGTTGAAGTGACCGGTTCCCAGAACATATTGCGCCCGTGGCTCGCCGCGCTCTGCCGAAGCCTGCAGATAGGGCAGGGCTTCGCTCCGGCGATTGTTCTGGAACAACAGCAGACCGTAATTGTCATTGGCCTGCAAATGGCCCTGGTCGGCAGCCTTCTTGTACCAATCCCCGGCTTGCGCCAGATCCTGCGGAACGCCGCGGCCGAGCTTGTAGGCCTGTCCCATGTTGAACTGGGCATCGGCATCGCCCTGGTTGGCGGGGCCGCGCCATTCGTTGATAGCCGTCTGAAAATCGCCACGCCCCCAGGCATCGACCCCGTCCTTTACATCCGCCAGCGCCGGTGCGGCAGCCATGGTCAACGCCAGACCGAGCAAAGGAGCAAAATGTTTACGGGTCTTTTTCATGGAATATCCTCGATAATCAAATTTCAACAATATCAGCCGTGAATGATTTGCTAAACCCCTGAAACTCTTCAGGTCTAGTAAAAACTGGCAAGCTGGCCCGGGAATCCCCTGCGAAACGAATGTAACCGATAATTTCGCCAACGCAAAATTCCCCTCGATCCCGTTAACCCTATTTTAGCCCTGTTCTGTCACAAAAGCCGCAGATTAGAGATTTTCAGGCAAATATTGCCACGATTGAACAAGGGGAAGAGCGTGCGAGTTCTAGCAATGGCTTCGCAAAAGGGCGGTTCCGGCAAGACGACATTGTCCGGGCATCTGGCTGTGCAGGCACAATTGGCCGGTGCTGGCCCTGTCGTCCTGATCGACATCGATCCTCAAGGATCGCTGGCCGATTGGTGGAACGAGCGGGAAGCCGAGTTGCCGGCCTTTGCGCAAACCACAGTTTCGCGCCTGGCTGCGGATCTCGCGATATTGCGTCAGCAGGGTTTCAAACTGGCGGTCATCGATACACCGCCGGCAATCACCATGGCGATCCAGAGCGTGATTTCGGTTGCCGAACTGATTGTCATTCCGACCCGTCCAAGTCCACACGATCTCAGGGCTGTCGGGGCCACCGTTGATCTCTGTGAACGGGCAGGCAAGCCCCTGATCTTCGTCGTCAATGGTGCGACTCCGAAAGCGAAGATAACCTCTGAAGCGGCGGTCGCGCTGTCCCAGCACGGCACCGTTGCGCCGATTACCGTCCATCACCGGACCGATTTTGCCGGCTCGATGATCGATGGCCGTACCGTGATGGAAGTCGATCCGAAGAGCCGTTCGGCCCAGGAAGTCGTCCATCTCTGGTCCTATATTTCCGACCGGCTTGAGAAAAACTTCCGCCGGACGATTTTCAGCGCACCCGCGATGGCACAGAAAGTCAATCCGGGCATCCAGCGGGCTGGCGGCAATTTCGGCCGCCGTGTTGTTGGTTCGTGATGGGGGAGGCTGAGAAAATGAGCGACCCAAAACCCCTAGCATCCCTTTCGTCCAGCCTGCTGGCTCGCAAAGGTGGCGCAAAGCCGGCCATGCGTCGGCAGAGCTTTGCGAATTTTGGCGACCAAGGCGCTGGTTCCGGTGGCGAAATCCACGAGGATCTGGGCTGGGATGACATGGGCTATGATGTCGACCCTGACCATAATGCGCATCCGGTTGAACATGTCCACAATCCGCTGGCTGGTGCCATCCCGAATCCGGGTGTCGCGGTCCGGCAGCAGCAGGAAGAAATTGCTGCCAAACTGGGTGTGAAGCCATCGAATGAAGGCGTAAGCGAAGATGAGGCGGAAAAACCCGGCGTGGCGCCGGTAGCGTTGCCGCTATCGACGGAAGCCAAACCACTGGCTGAAAAGCCTTCGGTGCTGGAATCCGCCAGAATAGGAAAAAGCAAGGCCAAGAAGCCACGCCCGGCGACAAAATCCCGGACCCGCAAGGCAAAAACCGCATTCACGCTGCGGCTGGATCCGGAACGGCATCTGAAATTGCGTCTGGCAACGGCGGTCAAGAATGTCTCGGCTCAGCAATTGGTAACCAGGGCCGTGGACGAATATCTGAAGACCATTCCCGAACTGGACGATCTGGCCGAACGCGTTCCGTCGCGCGGAGCCGCCTGAATCAGGCTTGAAAAGAATATTGAACGGAAACGACTGACTTTTATTGCGAGGGCATAAAAATGAAACGCGATGTAATTTTGAAAATGGCTGCATCCTCCATGGTGTTTGCCACCGTGTTGACAGGCTGCGGCCCCCTTGGCGGCGGCTCGGTAGCCTCCCTGTCCAGCAAGCCGGCAACCGTCAAAGACGGTGCGAAATATGCCAAGAAGGCTGAAAAGGCATTGGCCAAGGGTGATCTCGAAGCTGCAATTGCTTATGCTGAACGTTCGGTCGCCGGCGTGGGTAGCGATCCGGAAACACGGGCGCTTCTCGGCCAGGCCTATCTGTCTGCCGGTCGGATGGCTTCGGCAGAACGCAGTTTCGAGGATGCCATGGAACTCGGCAAGTCGGACGCACGTACGATTCTGAGTCTCAGCCTCGCAAAACTGGGCCAGGGCAAAGCGTCCGAGGCCAAGGCGCTTATCGTCAATAACCGTCAATATATTCCGGCTTCCGACTATGGGCTGGCGCTGGCATTGGCTGGTGACAGCAAGACCGCGATCACGGTTCTCGAACAGGCGATTCGTGAAGCCAATGTTACCGGCCGCACCCGCCAGAATCTGGGGCTGGCCTATGCTCTGGACGGTCGCTGGAAAGAAGCCAAGCTGATGGCGATGCAGGATGTTGCACCGGAAACGGTCAATGATCGGGTGATGCAATGGGCACAGATGGCGCGTCCCGAAGCCTATCAGACCCGCATCGCCACTGTGCTGAACGTGACCCCGGTCGCCAATGATCCGGGTCAGCCGGCGCAACTGGCGCTCCGTGCGAACGTTGTTCCGAGCAATGTAGCCTCATCTCCGAAACAGGATTATGGCCGTGAAGTTGCCAGCTTTGACCGGAACACTCCGCTTCCGGCTGTTGGCCCTGCGCCAAAAGTCGGGAATGAGGCTGATTTCCTCGCCAAGGAAAATAACGTGAAAGTGGCTTCCGTGGCGTTGCCAGCCAGCAGCGCGGCTGCAAAATCAGTGGCCAGTGCGGCCGCTGCCACAACGCCCGCCAAACCGACTCCCGCCAATCTCGTCGTCGAGCGCAACCAGCCAGCGCAGGTAAAGACGGCCGCGGTGCAGAACATTCCGGCCGACAAGCCTGTTTTGCAGAAAACAGCTTATCAGCCAGTATCGCAGACCGTAATTCCGACGTCCGGGACGCATCTGGTTCAGCTCGGAGCCTTTTCCTCGGCGGCCAGCGCCAAGCGCGCCTGGGGTATATTGTCCGCCAGGAACAGCGATCTGAAATCGTTCCAATATGCCAGTTCGCGGGTCAACGTAAAAGGACGGACGCTCTACCGCCTCGCAGCCGTCGGATTCGGCAATGCGCAGACGGCCGAAGCCATGTGTTCCGGCATCAAGGCCAAAGGCGGCAACTGCATTGTCCGCCAGGCAAAGGGCGTCAGCAAGGCCGTGCCAACGCGCATGGCCAGTCAGGCTCCGAAGAAACTCGCTTCGCGCTAAATCATCCTGCCATGCGATAAAGGCGGTGGGCTAATAAGCTCTGCCGCCTTTATATATGGCCGTGACCCGGCCTTGGACCGGCAAACCATCAAACGGGGTATTGCCGGCGGCGGCTGCCATTTTCCGTGCATCGACACGCCAGGGCGCATCCTCGTCGATCAGGATGAAATCCGCTTCATAGCCTGGTGTCAACGAGCCTGCTTCAACCCCGAGTATTTTCGCCGGATTGGTGGACAACAGCTCGAACAGACGTCCGATCGGGATGATGCCGTCGCGAACCAGCGTGAGCGACAGGGCCAGCAAGGTTTCCGCCCCCGCCATGCCCGGTGCGGCCTCGGCAAAGGGCAGGCGCTTGTCCTCGGGGCCGCGCGGATCATGACCGGAAGAAATCACATCAATGGTGCCATCTCTGACGGCTTCGATGCAGGCGAGGCGATTCGCCTCGTTCCGCAGCGGCGGGCTCAGCCGGGCAAATGTCCGGAAATCGCTGATCGCGATATCAGACAACAGAAGATGGGCAGGGGTGATCCCGCAAGATACCGGCAGATCTTCCGATTTGGCCGCCCGGATCAGCTCGAGCCCGTCGGTCGTGGTCACCTGACGGAAATGCACATGGGCACCGGTCTCGCGAACCAGCGCGATATCCCGCGCAATTGACAGCGATTCGGCCGCGGCCGTGGCGCTGGCCAGCCCGAGACGCGTCGCGGTCTCGCCATTGGTCGCGACGGCGTCGCCGGTGAGCCCGGCATCCTCACTGTGCACGATCAGCGGCAGATCAAGCGATTTGCAATATTGCAGCAGGCGCAGCATGATGCCGCTGTCGGCAATCCATCGCCGGCCGGTTGCCACCGCCTTCGCACCGGAACGCTGCATCAATCCGATTTCCGCGAGCTGCTGTCCTTCGAGGCCCTTGGTGGCCGCGGCGATCGGATGTGACCAGAGATCCGGTTTCCCGTCGACGGCATTATGCTTGATCATCGCCGGTAGATCGAGGATCGGGGCCTGATCCGGCATCAGCGCCGCCCGGGTTATCCCGCCAAAACGGAACGCTGGTTTGTCGATCGCAAAAACGCCGAGATCGACGATGCCCGGCGCGAGGAGTCTGCCCTGGCAGTCGATTGCCCCGTCTGAGCGATCGTCAGCACCAGTATTGATCGTGGTGATGCGGTCTCCTTCGACCAACAGGCTGCCCTCTACCGGTTGTTGTTCGCCCGGCAGAACCAGACGGGCATTGCCAAAATACCTGTTCATGACCAGCCCTCCACACCGCGCGATTTGCGGGTCAGGATATCCAGACAGGCCATGCGCACGGCCACGCCCATTTCGACCTGCTCGGTAATCGCGGAATTTTCGAGATCGTCTGCAACATCGCTGTCGATTTCGACGCCGCGGTTCATCGGGCCAGGGTGCATTATCAACGCGTCGGTGTTGGCTAGTTCCAGTCGCTCGCGGGTCAGGCCATAGAGATATTGATATTCGCGCGGGCTGGGGATGAAGTCACCGTTCATCCGTTCGTTTTGCAGCCGCAGCATCATAACCACATCGCTGCCCTTCAGTGCTTCGTCGAAATTTGTAAACACCTCGACGTTAAACCGGTCAAGCGCGGCGGGGAGCAGGGACGGCGGTGCGCATATCCGGACCCTGGCGCCCAATGTGGTCAGGCAGTAGATATTGGACCGCGCCACCCGGCTGTGCATCACGTCACCGCAGATGGTAACGGTTAGCCCGCTGATCTCTCCCCGGCGGCGCTGGATGGTCAGCGCGTCGAGCAAAGCCTGGGTCGGGTGCTCGTGCCGTCCGTCCCCGGCGTTAAGCACCGGACAGTCAACCTTGTCGGCAATCAGCTGCACCGCGCCGGAGCTGCCGTGGCGGATGACAATCGCATCGGCCTTCATTGCGTTGAGCGTAACCGCCGTGTCGATCAGCGTCTCGCCCTTCTTGATGCTCGATTGCGCCGCGTGCATGTTAACGACATCCGCGCCCATCCGCTTTCCGGCAATTTCAAAGGACAGCAGCGTTCTCGTGCTATTCTCGAAAAAGGCATTGATGACGGTCAGGCCATCAAGCTTGTCGGCATGTTTGCTGGATTTCTTGTTGAGGTCGACCCATTGCTTGGCCTCTTCCAGCAGGAATAATATCTCCCAGGGCTGCAGCCCGGCGATACCCAATAGATGACGATGAGGAAAAGCATCCGATCCGGCTGGAAAGGTCTGCGACGATGCGGTTTTTTGCGATGTCATTAAAGCGGGTTCTATAGTGCCATCATGACAGGGCGGCAAGCCTGTCGATGGCACCCTGCAAAATATAGGCGGCGGCCATTTTGTCGACCACCTTGGCCCGTTTCTTCCGGCTGACGTCCGAGGCGATCAGGTCGCGGGTGACCGCCTGTGTACTCCACCGTTCGTCCCACAGGAGAATCGGCAGGCCGAGTGGTTTGAGGTTCTGGGCAAAGGCGCGTGCGGCCTGGGTCTGCGGGCTCTGGCTGCCGTCGAGATTGAGCGGCAGGCCAGCGACCAGTCCGACAATATTCTGTTCGGCAATGACCGTTTTGATGCGTTCCAGATCCTTGGAGAATTTGCGCCGCTCGATGGTTTCCGCCGGCGTCGCGAAGGTCCAGTGCGAATCGCACAGGGCCATGCCCACGGTCTTGGTGCCGATATCCAGCCCCAGCAGCCGCCCGCCATCGGGCAACACAGCGGCAAAGGCCGCAACATCATCGGAGATCAGCGTGCCGGAAATGCTGTTACCCTCCGGCGCGCGTCTGCCCGGACATTGGCCCAGAACAGGCTATAGTCATAGACATGATAATTATTGCCGGGGAGGGCATAGGGACCGATTTCCGGCGGATCGCCGATCAGCAGAAAACCGCGCGGATCGCATTTTGCCGGAACCGATCCGACGGTGACGCTTGCTTCGCTCAGATCGTCGTTCGGGACAAGCGTGCCGAGATTGGCCGAAGCCGGAGAAGACGAGTTGACGTCGCCGTTGACCGGATTGCTGCACAGTAATTTTGTATCTTTTCGCGGCTCGCCGTTGAAGCCGATGGTCATGTCATAGACCTTGATGATCCTGCCATAATCTGCGGGCTCGGCAAAGCTTTGCCAGGCCATGATGCAACGGGTCTGTTCGGGCGTTTCGCAGATGTCGAGGCCCATTTCAGAGATATCGCTGTCTACCGAGACCGGCCAGCCGACAACGTAAGCGGCGACAATCCGGTTGGCGAGCGGTGTGCCCGCGACCCGGTCCTTGAGCAAATTGGTCAGATGCAGACTGCCCTGGCTGTGCCCGGCCAGAATGATCGGCTGATCGCTTGGAATTTCCCCGACAAAATAATCAAAGGCCGCCAGCACGTCCTGATAGGCTGCGTCCAGCGCCCGCTGGCCTTCCGGCTTTTCGGTCAGGAACGCGCCGAGGGTTGCCTGGCGATAGCGCGGGGCCCAGACCTGACCGACCGCGTTGAAGGCGCTGGCCTGCCCGCGCAGGAAAATGCGTGCCCGATCTTGCGATTCCTGATCATCGAGCGGCGCGTTCCAGTGATCCTTTTTCAGGAAGGACGTCGGATGGACGAAGAAAACGGCGACCTTCCCGGATTCGGGCAGCGGTGGTTCGCTGTCTTCATAGCCTTGCGGTAGCCAGAGCGCCGGATTGCCCTCCACCAGTTCAGGCCGCGCCAGCCACATTGACGTATCGGCATAGACATTATTTTCAAGCACGTCCTGCGCGGTGAACTCGGTGTCGGGCACAAAGGCCACTTCCATCAGATCGTCGCCATAGACCTGATAAACAAATGCGCCGGCGAGCACGAGAATGACCATGCCTGCGACAAAATAGAGAAATTTACGGGCCAAATGACACTCCAACCTATATGCTGCTGCCTCAATCCGCTTGAAGCCGCTCCGCGCCGGTGCTAGCGGCGCTCGGTACACAATATAAATCCAAAATACCCGAAAAAAGATGAACCTGAAAAGAATGAGTCATGTCAATCGATAAGGAAACCGTCAAAAAGATCGCCAGCCTCTCGAGGATCGCGATTACCGAAGCCGAAGCGGATGCCTTCGTGCCCGAACTGAACCAGATATTGGGTTGGGTCGAGCAACTGGGCGAAGTGGATTGTTCGAAGGTCGAGCCGATGACGGCGGTGATCCCGAACAAATTGCGGCTGCGCGAGGATGTCGTCACCGATGGCGCGATTCGCGACAAGATACTGGCCAACGCGCCCGTGGCCGAACATGGCTTCTTTGCTGTTCCGAAGGTGATTGAATAATGACCGCAATATTTGAAATGGGCATCGCTGATATCCGCAGCGGGATTGCGGATGGCGATTTTACGGCGAAAGAAGTCGCCGAGACATTTATCGCGCGGGTCAGCGCGGCGAAACCGCTGAACGCTTTTCTGGTTGAAACGCCCGACCATGCTCTGGCTTCCGCAGAGGCGGCCGACAAGGCCAAGGCGAATGGCGAAGCACTGGGCAAAATGGCCGGTGTCCCCATCGGGATGAAGGATTTGTTCTGCACCGAAGGCGTGCCGACGACCGCTGCCAGCCTCATTCTCGAAGGCTTCACCCCGCAATATGAATCGACCGTCTCGTCCAACCTGTTCAAGGCGGGCGCAGGTATGCTCGGCAAGCTCAATATGGACCAGTTCGCCATGGGCTCGTCGAACGAAACCAGTGCGTTCGGCAATGTGATTTCGCCCTGGCGGCGTAACGATGGCGGTAATGCCGATTTGGCTCCAGGCGGTTCGTCGGGCGGCAGCGCGGCGGTCGTCTCCGGCCGCATCGCACCGGCCGCCACCGGCACCGATACCGGCGGCTCGATTCGCCAGCCCGCCGCCTTCACCGGCATCACCGGTTTCAAGCCGACTTATGGTCGCTGCTCGCGTTGGGGCACGATCGCCTTTGCCAGTTCGCTCGATCAGGCGGGGCCGATGGCCCATGATGTCCGTGATTGCGCAATCATGCTCGAATCCATGGCCGGTTTCGATGCCAAGGATTCGACTTCGCTGGACCTGCCCGTCCCCGACTGGGAAGCGGCGCTCAATAGCAATCTGGCGGGCAAGAAGATTGGTATTCCCAAGGAATATCGGGTCGACAATATGCCGGCCGAGATCGATGCGCTGTGGCAGAAGGGCATAGAAATGCTCAAGGATGCCGGAGCGACCATCGTCGATGTCTCGCTGCCGCACACCAAATATGCGTTGCCCGCCTATTATATCATCGCACCGGCCGAAGCTTCGTCCAACCTCTCGCGCTATGATGGCGTGCGCTACGGTCTGCGCGATCTGCCGGACGGGGCAGGGCTGCAGGACATGTATGCCGCCACCCGCGAAGCCGGTTTCGGACCGGAAGTGAAGCGCCGGATCATGATCGGCACCTATGTGCTGAGCGCCGGCTATTATGACGCTTATTATACGCAGGCGCAGAAGGTCCGCACCCTGATCTCCCAGGATTTCGACAAGGCCTGGAACAGCTGCGATCTGCTGCTGACCCCGACCGCGCCAAGCGCAGCCTTTGGTCTGGGCGAGAAAAGCGACGATCCGCTGGCCATGTATCTCAACGACGTGTTCACCGTGCCCAGTTCACTGGCCGGATTGCCAGCGATGTCGGTCCCAGCCGGACTGGACGGCAAGGGATTGCCGCTCGGCCTGCAGATCATCGGCAAGGCACTGGACGAACAGAGCGTGTTCAACGCTGGTCTGGCAATCGAGGAACGGGCTGGCTTCGTCGCCAAGCCTGAGCAGTGGTGGTAGAAATGACTGAATCAACATATCGTATCCAGGGCGGAACCGGCGAATGGGAGGTCGTGATCGGCCTCGAGGTCCACGCCCAGATCACCTCCGAATCGAAGCTTTTTTCCGGGGCTTCCACCGAATTTGGCGCCGAGCCGAATACGCAGGTCAGTCTTGTCGACGCGGCTATGCCCGGCATGCTGCCGACGCTGAACGCGGAATGCGTCCGTCAGGCGGTGCGCACCGGGCTGGCGATCGACGCACAGATCAACAAATATTCGCGCTTTGACCGCAAGAATTATTTCTACGCCGATCTGCCGCAGGGCTACCAAATTTCCCAGCTTTACCACCCGATCGTGGGTGAGGGCGTGATCCAGATTTCGCTCGATGAAAAAGATCCGGACGCCCACGGCAAGGTCATTGGTGTCGAGCGTATCCATATCGAGCAGGATGCCGGCAAGCTGATGCACGACCAGCATCCGACCATGTCCTATGTCGATCTCAACCGCTGCGGCGTGGCGCTGATGGAAATCGTCTCCAAACCGGATATGACCTCGCCCAAGGAAGCGGCGGCCTATGTCCGCAAGCTGCGTTCGATCCTGCGCTATGTCGGGTCATGCGACGGTAATATGGAACAGGGCTCTATGCGCGCCGACGTCAATGTCAGCGTGCGCAAACCGGGCGGCGAACTCGGCACCCGCACCGAGACCAAGAATGTCAACTCGATGCGCTTCATCCAGGCGGTGATCGAATATGAAGCCCAGCGTCAGGTCGATGTCATAGAGGATGGCGGTACCGTCGTGCAGGAAACCCGCCTGTTCGATCCGGACAAGGGCGAAACGCGGTCGATGCGCTCGAAGGAAGATGCGCACGACTATCGCTATTTCCCTGATCCTGACCTGTTGCCGCTGGAACTGGAAGATGATTTCATCTTCGACTGCAAGGCGAGCCTGCCGGAACTACCGGATGAAAAGCGCGCGCGCTACAAGAATGTCCTCGGCCTGAGCGCCTATAATGCCGCGGTCCTGACCGCAGAGCATGAAACGGCCCTGTGGTTCGAGGAACTGCTCGAAACCACCGACGAGCCGGAAAAAATCGCCAGCAGCGCGGCCAACTGGGTGACATCCGAACTGTTCGGCGCGCTCAACCGCATGGGGCTGAGCATTGAAAATAGTCCGGTTTCCCCCGCACAGGCCGCGGAATTGCTAGGTCTGGTTGCCGATGGCACCATCTCCGGCAAGATCGCCAAGCAGGTCTTTGAGATCATGCTCGAAACCGGCGACGGCGCGAAAAAGATCGTCGAGGAACAGGGGCTCAAGCAGGAATCCGACACCGGCGCGATCGAGAAAGTCATCGCCGACGTGATGGCCGCCAATGAAGACAAGGTCGCCCAGTATCGCGACGGCAAGGACAAATTGTTCGGCTTCTTCGTCGGCCAGACGATGAAAGCCATGCAGGGCAAGGCCAATCCGCAGGTGGTGAATGAACTTCTCAAGAAGACGCTGGGTTGATTCGTTCACAAACCCCACTTGCCCTCAACGCGCCTTTCGGCTAGGCGCGCGGGTCAATCGTACTTCGATAGGGTTTTGACGACTTAGCTGGGCGGGCGTGGCGGAATTGGTAGACGCGCCAGATTTAGGTTCTGGTATCTTCGGGTGTGGGGGTTCGAGTCCCTTCGCCCGCACCAAGTTAGTCGCAATATTTATCGAAATAACACCGAATATGAAGGCACCAAAGGATAGTCATGCAGATTGTTGAAACGCTGAACGAAGGTCTGAAACGGGCCTATGAAATCAAGATAACCGCGAAAGATATCGAATCACGCGTTGATGCCGAGGTCAAGAAGCTTGCCCCTCAGGTCAATATGCCCGGTTTCCGCAAAGGCAAGGTTCCGGCCAACCTGGTGCGCAAGATGCATAATGATGCGCTGATGCAGGACGCGCTGACCAGCTCGATCCAGGAAAGCATCGAGAAAACCCTGGCGGACAACAAGCTCCGTCCGGCGATGCAGCCGAACGTCGATCTTGATGAAGGCTATGAGCCCGGCAAGGACGCGAATGTGAAGCTGGATCTGGAAATTCTGCCGGACGTTCCGACACCATCGGTCGACGGCCTGAAACTCGAGCGGCTTCAGGTCGAAGCGGACGAGAAAACCGTTGACGAAGCGCTGCAGAAATTCGCGGAAAGCCAGAAGCAGTTCGAAACTGCCGCGAAATCCTACAAGGCGAAAGAAGGCGATCAGTTGCTGATCGACTTTGAAGGCAAGGTTGACGGTGTACCGTTTGAAGGCGGCAAGGGCGAAGGCATGGCGATCGAACTTGGTTCCGGCCGCCTGATCCCGGGCTTTGAAGACCAGTTGATCGGCAAGAAAGCCAATGACGAAGTGCTCGTCAAGGTAACCTTTCCCGACGATTATAATGTTGAAGACCTGAAGGGCAAAGACGCCACTTTCGACGTGGTTGTTGCCGAAGTGCAGAAGCCGAAGGTTGCGAAAGCCGACGACGAAATGGCCAAATCCATGGGTCTCGAAGGCATCGACCAGCTCAGCGAATTGCTGAAGGGCCAGATCGAGCAGGAACTGAACGGCCTGACCCGCACCCATATGAAGCGCAAGCTGCTGGACCAGCTCGCCGCCAATCATGATTTCGAAGTGCCGCCGGGTATGGTCGAAGCCGAATTCAACCAGATCTGGCAGCAGCTGGAGCAGGAAGCGGCCCAGGAAGAAGATCCGGAAGCGGCTCGCAAGGAAATGGAAGACGAGAAGGACGAATATCGCGAGATCGCCGTCCGTCGCGTTCGCCTCGGACTGCTGCTTTCGGAAATCGGCCAGGCCAATGGCGTCGAAGTCAGCCAGCAGGAAATGGGCATGCTGATCCAGCAGGCGGCCCAGCAATATCGTCCGGAAGACCGCGACCGGTTCGTCCAGTATATCCAGCAGGACCAGATGGCTGCAGCCCAGCTTCGTGCACCGATGTATGAAGACAAGGTTGTCGACTTCCTGTTTGACAAAGCCGAAATCACCGACCGCAAGGTAACGCGTGAAGAGCTGGAAGCTGCGATCGAGGCAGAAGACGAGGCCGAAGCGAAGCCGGCAGCCAAGAAAAAGGCGCCAGCCAAGAAAGCCGCTGCGAAAAAACCCGCCGCCAAGAAGGACGATGCCGAAAAGGCACCGGCCAAGAAGGCTGCAGCGAAAAAAGCGCCGGCCAAGGCCGCTGCCGATAAGGCACCAGCCAAAAAACCGGTGGCCAAGAAGCCGGCCGCGAAAAAACCGGCTGCCAAAAAGGCACCAGCCAAGAAATAATCTATCCCATCGGGATATTAAAAAAGCCGGGCAGGGTGAACCTGTCCGGCTTTTTAATGGGCTGCGATCAACCAGATATGGCTGTCGAATGAGATCCCCAAGGCTGGTTAGATGATGACCTCGCTAGCCTTGTCGATCACTGTACCGAGAATGCCATATTCCTTGGCTTCTTCGGTGCTCATCCAGTAATCGCGATCAATATCCTTGCGGACCCGCTCTACATCCTGTCCGGTTTCCTCGGCAATGATCCGGGCCAGACGCTCGCGCATCTTAACGATTTCCTGTGCCTGGATTGCGATATCCGATGCCTTGCCGCCGGCGCCGCCGGATGGCTGATGGATCAAGAATCTCGTATTGGGCAGGCAGAAACGCTGTTCTTTCGGAACGCCAAGGAAGATATGCGTGCCGGCGCTGGCCACCCAGCCGGTTCCGATCATCGCGACGGGTGAGCTTATATAGCGAACCAGATCGTGGATCGTGTCGCCGGATTCAACGTGGCCACCCGGGGAGTTCAGGAAAATGCGGATCGGATCGTTATTGACATGATCGAGATAGAGCAGCTGCGTCGACACACGCTCTGCCAGTTTCTGGTCGATGCCGCCAAAAATCATGATCGTGCGGGCTTCGAGAAACTTGGTCATCATGGCTCCGGGCAGGCCACCGGACTTGTTCTCGTCCTCGTCCTCTTCATTGGATAAGGGGGTGATTGGGCTGTTGTTGGTTATCATTCTTGACTCCGCAGATGGAAATTTAACGAGCACCGATCACGGAAGGATCAGCATTGCCTTGCAGAACATGTAGGGATAGCCGGGATAGTGCGCAATGATCGTCGTGCCGGCGAGCAATTTTTTCTCGGCGGCAATCATTCTCGTGCAAGATCGTTAAAGCCCTTGAACAATCCGGCGATAATCCCGATGTAGTGCCGACGCTGAAGAGAAGCGCAAAAGAGATAAAAACAGGACGACCTACAACATGCATGATCCGATCACAGACGCTCTAGTCCCGGTTGTTATCGAACAATCCAACCGTGGCGAACGCAGTTTTGACATTTTTTCCCGGCTGTTGCGCGAGCGGATCGTATTTGTCACCGGTCCGATCGAAGACGGGATGGCATCGATCATCACCGCGCAACTGCTGTTTCTGGAATCCGAAAACCCGAAGAAAGATATCTATCTTTACATCAATTCGCCCGGTGGCGTGGTGACCGCCGGCATGGCGATCCACGACACGATGCAATATATCCGTCCGCGCGTTGGCACGGTCTGTGTCGGTCAGGCGGCATCGATGGGCAGCTTCCTGCTGGCTGCGGGTGAACCGGGCATGCGCATGGCGACCACCAACGCACGGATCATGGTCCACCAGCCGTCCGGCGGCGCCCAGGGCATGGCTTCCGATATCGAGATCCAGGCTAAGGAAATCCTGCGTATCCGGTCGAGCATGAATGCGCTGTACGCGAAATATACCGGCAAATCGGTAGAAGAGATCGAAAAGGCCATGGATCGCGATACCTTCCTGGAAGCGAACGAGGCCAAGGCGTTCGGTATTGTCGACGAAGTCTATGACAAGCGCCCGGTGCCAAGCGACGGGGACAAATAAGCGCGTTGCCTCACCCGGGTAGACATCAGCAATATGGTTGACAGGCTTGCATATACGCCGAAAGGGCGGGTAAAAAGCTGTGGCAATTTGGAATTTGACGGTTAGATTACAATAATCGCCGGTTTAAAGGACTTTTTATGACGAAATTGACGGGATCTGATTCGAAGAGCACCCTTTATTGCTCCTTCTGCGGAAAATCCCAGCATGAAGTCCGCAAGCTGATTGCCGGACCGACGGTTTTTATCTGCGATGAATGTGTCGAGCTGTGCAACGACATCATCCGCGAGGAGACCAAGGGCGCCGTCACCGGTCGCAAGGACGGCGAAGTGCCGTCGCCGCAGGAAATCTGCGATGTTCTGAACGATTATGTGATCGGCCAGAACCGCGCGAAACGGGTTCTCTCGGTTGCCGTCCACAATCACTATAAGCGCCTCAACCACGCTGCGAAATCCGGCGACATCGAGCTGGCCAAGTCGAATATCCTGCTGGTCGGGCCGACCGGTTGCGGCAAGACCTTGCTGGCGCAGACGCTGGCCAAGACATTCGACGTGCCCTTCACCATGGCCGACGCGACCACGTTGACCGAGGCCGGCTATGTCGGTGAAGATGTCGAGAATATCATTCTGAAACTGTTGCAGGCGTCCGACTATAATGTCGAGAAGGCCCAGCGCGGCATTGTCTATATCGACGAAATCGACAAGATCAGCCGCAAGGCGGAAAATCCGTCGATCACCCGCGATGTATCGGGTGAAGGCGTCCAGCAGGCACTGCTCAAGCTGATGGAGGGCACCACAGCCAGCGTTCCGCCGCAGGGCGGCCGCAAGCATCCGCAGCAGGAATTCCTGCAGGTCGACACTACCAATATCCTGTTCATTTGCGGCGGCGCATTCGCTGGTCTGGAAAAGATCATCGGTGACCGTCTCGAAGGAAAATCGATTGGCTTCGGCGCCCATGTTGCGGCGCCGGAAGAACGCCGGGTCGGTGAGCTGCTCGCTCAGGGCGAACCCGAGGATCTGCTAAAATTCGGTCTGATCCCTGAATTTGTCGGCCGTCTGCCGGTAATCGCAACACTCGAGGATCTCGACGTCGACGCGCTGGTGACCATCCTCCAGGAACCGAAAAACGCGCTGGTGAAACAATATCGCAAATTGTTCGAACTGGAAGACGTCGGATTGACCTTTACCGAAGACGCGCTGGTCGCGGTGGCCAACAAGGCTATCGAGCGCAAGACCGGTGCCCGTGGCCTGCGGTCCATTGTCGAGAATATCCTGCTCGACACCATGTTCGACCTGCCCGATCTGGAGGGCGTGGACGAGATCGTGATCGACAAGGATGTGGTCGCGGGAACAAAAGACCCGGTGAAGGTGATCGCCAAGGCGAAGAAGGAAGATGCGGCTTAGAAAATCCGTCTCTTTTCTCGGTTCGGCGTTGCAATCCCGACCAATGGATCAGACATCTAGATATTAAAGCGGTCGTGGCAATTTACCGGCTGCCCATGGTCATTTTTAACTTGAATGATCCTGGACATGTCTGCCCAGAAAACGCCCTCAGCTTGACGAGGGTTTGTTGTATCTACTAATGCGACCAGACATATCCCTTTTGAAGCCAACGCCCTGATTGTATCGATATAGGCTGTGGTGTCGGCGTTCTTTTGGAGGCGCACCACCACATATCTGCCCAAGCTATCCGGTCCGAGATTGTGAGGATCATCGTTGACCAGCTCAGTCGAGATGTCTTTCACCTCAACACCATTTTTAATCCAAGCGGCTTGAGCTTGGTCATAGTAGGGCAGTTCATCGATGAGATTTCTGTCAGTGAAAGCTGAACTTAAAAGCGTTGTGGTTAAAAGAACATTATTGGGTTCATCGGCGTTTCGATTGAAATCGTACCAAAGCGAATCGCCAAACATGAGGGTGGCAGAAACGCCGATAAGGATTTTGCGTTCAATTCTCATAAACGTGACGTTTTGTCCATAAATTCATTTATAGATACAGTTATCCAGCCTTTGGTTCCGCACCACATTGATCCGCGCCGCAATCGTGTTGCCATAGCGCCGGGTAAAGCCGCTGGCGCCGTTGACAGCGCGTTTCTTGGGCAGGGGCAGGGCCGCTGCGATGCGCGCGGCCTCGATCTTGCTCAGATCCTTCGCGTCCTTTTTGAAATAGCGCTGTGCGCCCGCCTGCACGCCATAAGTGCCGATACCGGTCTCGGCGATATTGAGATAGACTTCCATGATCCGGCGCTTGCTCCAGATCGTCTCGATCAGGAAGGTGAAATAGGCTTCCAGCCCCTTGCGGAAAAATCCGCCGCCCTGCCAGAGGAAGGCGTTTTTGGCGACTTGCTGGGATATGGTCGAACCACCCCGTATCCGCCCGCCCTGGGCGTTGCGCTGGATCGCCTTCTGGATTGCTTCGGTGTCAAAGCCGTTGTGGCTGCAGAATTTGCTGTCCTCGGCGGCAATCACGGCGCGTGCCATATTGGGGGAGATATCGCTGAAACTCGTCCAGTCCTTGGTAATGCCGTTTTCATCCAGAACCATGGTTGCGGTTATTGGCGGCGGCACAATTGCATAGATCCCGACCCACGCGACCGTGATCAGGATGAAATAAATCATGAATTTGAAGAGAAATTTTATCAGCCCCATAGCCGGAGCCTAAATGCAAAGCGCCCCGAAAACAATTTCTGTTTCGGGGCGCTCTGCTATTTTATGCCTTGGTCAGGATTTCTGATCAGTTCGCGGCAAGAAGCTGTTTTTCACCGGCAATCCGCAGCATCGCTTTCTGCAGCTTCTCGAACGCGCGAACCTCGATCTGACGAATGCGCTCGCGACTGACTTCATAGACCTTGCTCAGGTCTTCCAGTGTTTTGGGATCTTCCGACAAGCGGCGTTCAGCCAAAATATGCTGCTCGCGCTCGTTCAGCGAGCCCATGGCCTCGGTCAGCATTTCATGACGGAAATCGGCTTCCTGAGAAGCTGCAATCGCTTCATCGTGCAGCGGGCCGTCATCTTCCAATATATCCTGCCACTGGCCGCTGTCGCCGTCTTCGGACGATAGCGACACGTTCAGTGAGGCATCGCCACCCATCGACATACGGCGGTTCATATTGACCACTTCATGCTCGGCCACGCCCAGATCGGTGGAAATTTTCTGCACGTCTTCCGGCGACAGATCACCGTCTTCAAACGCATCGAGGTTATTCTTCATGCGGCGCAGATTGAAGAATAGCTTCTTCTGTGCGGCGGTGGTGCCCATTTTCACGAGGCTCCAGCTACGCAACACATATTCCTGGATCGACGCACGGATCCACCACATCGCATAGGTCGCGAGGCGGAAACCGCGGTCGGGTTCGAATTTCTTCACACCCTGCATCAGCCCGACATTGCCCTCGGAAATAAGATCCGAGACGGGCAGGCCGTAGCCGCGAAAGCCCATCGCGATTTTCGCGACAAGCCGCAGGTGCGAGGTGACAAGCTGGGCGGCGGCTTCCTGATCCTTGTGCTCAGAATAGCGTTTCGCCAGCATATATTCCTGTTCGGGAGTCAAAATAGGAAATTTGCGGACTTCCGAGAGATACCGGTTCAGGCTTGCGTCCCCCCCTAAGGCTGGGATTTTTGCCGGAACATTGCTACCATTAGCCATTTTCGTTCCTTCTTTGTTGTGCCTCCGGGCCTCATCAAGCACCCTTTGGTCAAAAGCGATATAAGGTGTGTTACCTATACACGCAACTTCATGAATAGTTCCTGCATATCGTCCGGAAAATCGATAGAAAACATCAATTTTTCGTCCGTTATCGGGTGAACAAATCCAAGACTAGCAGCATGCAGCGCCTGACGTCGAAATTGAATATCTTTTCGCCGGGAAAGTAATGATTTTCGACCAGCACCATAGAGCGGGTCACCAATCAGACTGTGGCCGATATGGGTCATATGCACCCTTACCTGGTGGGTGCGCCCGGTTTCCAGCGTACATTCGACCAGCGCAGCGCCGTCGAGCATTTCCTTGACCGTATAATGGGTCATTGCCGTCTTGCCGCGATCGTCTCCGACAACCGCCATTTTCTTGCGGTTGACGTTACTCCGGCCGATGCTTCCCTCGATCGTCGCCATGGGCGGATTGGGCCGGCCGTTGACAATCGCCAGATAGCGCCGCTCGATATCATGTTTGGCGAACAGGGCACTAAGTCCCTGGTGCGCGGCGTCGGTCTTGGCCGCGACCATCAGTCCTGACGTATCCTTGTCGATCCGGTGGACAATTCCGGGCCGGGAAACGCCGCCAATGCCTGATAGCTCGCCCCGGCAATGGTGGAGCAGCGCGTTGACCAGTGTACCGTCAGCATGACCGGCGGCGGGATGGACGACCAGCCCCGCCGGCTTGTTGACAATGATCAGATGCGGGTCCTCGAACAGGACGTCGAGTGGAATATCCTGTGGCTGGGCCGGCCCTTCGATCGGTTCGGGTATCGTGAGCGCGAATGGTTTGCCGGCCAGCTTCTTGGCCGAGGGGTCGGTGAAGACCGTTCCTTCCACCAGCAGATGTCCGCCAGCGATCAGCGATTTCACCCGCTCGCGCGAAAGCCCGTCCACCACCTCTGTGAGGGCGGCATCCAGACGCTGCCTTTTCTGTGATTCCGGTAAGGTTCCGGATATGGTAGATTGCCCCGCGTTCATCGCGTAGATGTGGGCCATGCAACTGTTTATATCAAGCGCCATCTTGGCGGAACTCCAGCGACTGGCCGAAGCCGGGAAACCGCATGAAATTTGCGGAATATTATTCGGTGACGACGGGCGGGTCAGCACTTATCGCCCAGCACCAAATGTTGCCGCCGATCCGCTGCGCCATTTCGAAATTGATCCGGCACTATTGATCGCCGCCGAGCGGGATCAGCGCGATGGCGGTGATACCATCGCCGGCTATTATCATTCCCATCCCGGCGGCAGCGTGCGGCCTTCTGCGATTGACGCGGGGTGCGCCGCAGCCGATGGCCGGATCTGGCTGATTTTGAACGGCCAGAATGCCGCAGCATGGCATGCGGTTGAAAACGGCGATATTTATGGCCGCTTCAACGCGATCACACTTGATTGCACCGGTGCAAAAGGCCAAACAGCCGCGGAATGAAATGATAGTTAAGGGCGTGTTGATATGTCGAATAGCGAAGTTGACCTGGCAGCATTGCTGTGTTCGAAAATATGTCACGATTTGCTCAGTCCGGTCGGAGCGCTCAACAACGGACTGGAATTGCTGGAAGGCGAAACCGACCCGGTGATGCGCGATCGCTGCATGGATCTGCTCGCGGACAGCGCCAGAGTATCGGCCAACAAGCTGAAATATTTCCGGCTCGCCTTTGGTGCTGCCGGCGGTTTCGGCGACAATGTCGATCCGGCAGAAGCGCGCCAGCTGATCGAATCGCTGCTCGGCGATTCGGGAAAGATCACCCTTGGCTGGGCCTTGCAGGGCGAGGCCTTGCCCAAGAAAGCGATCAAGATTCTCCTCAATCTCGCGCTGATTGCCAAGGAATCCCTGGTGCGGGGCGGACGGCTGGATGTCGGTGCCGAGCATGGGGACCTCGGTGTCGAGGTCGTTATCAGGGCAGAGGGGGACAAGATCGCGCTAGACGAGGGCATACGATCTGCCTTGGATGGTACGATAGCGCAGACCGATCTCAGCGCACGGACCGCGGGCGCGTGGATGACCCGGGAACTGACGTTGGAAAATGGCGGCGATTTGCGAATTTCTCCACCATCGACGACAGAATTGCTTTTGGGTGCTATTGTCACCGCCTGAGCTTCAATGGAAGGGCCTTTCATGGATGCGATATGGACGCCGTCTCCCAATTTTGACGAACGCCAGCTGCCGATAAGCATTCTTGTGATGCATTATACCGGCATGAAGGACGCGGCTTCGGCGATCAGCTGGCTGGCCAATCCCGAAGCCAAGGTTTCGGCCCATTATGTGGTCACCGAGGATGGCCAGATCGTCCAGATGGTCGAAGAGGAGAAGCGGGCCTGGCACGCGGGCCGCGGCTTCTGGCGCGGGATCAGTGATGTGAACAGCGCCAGCATCGGTATCGAAATCGTCAATCCCGGGCATGAATGGGGTTATGTGCCCTTCCCGGAAGAGCAGATGGATGCCGTCACCCGTCTTGCGCATGAGATCGTGCAACGGCACAATATCACCGCCTCCAATGTTATCGGCCACAGCGATCTTGCTCCGGCGCGCAAGCAGGATCCAGGCGAATTGTTCGACTGGGACCGCCTGGCGCGCCACGGTATCGCGCTGAAAAAACCGGCGGTGAAGCTGAACGACCCGCCCTGGACCGACGGCGGCTTCATGCTGGCGCTGGAACGGTTCGGCTATGATATATCCGACCAGACGGCCGCCGTTGTTGCGTTTCAGCGCCGTTTCCGTCCGGCAAATATCGACGGCGTGATCGATGGTGAGTGCCGCTCGCTGCTTTTGTCTTTAATGTTGGACAGAGAGCGTGGAATCACTAAATAGGGCGGACCAGAGGGTCGGCCAGCCGCGGCAGTTTGTCGAGGAAAGTCCGGGCTCCACGATTAAAAGGTGCCGGATAACGTCCGGCGGGGGCAACCCTAGGGAAAGTGCAACAGAAAGCAGGTCGCGACGACTTCGGTCACGTGACATTGAAAGGGTGCGGTAAGAGCGCACCGCGGGACTGGCAACAGGCCTGGCATGGTAAACCCCACCTGGAGCAAAACCAAATAGGGGCGGCATATGGCTTTTTCGGCTTGCTGCCCGGGTTGGTTGCTTGAGCCACGCAGCAATGCATGGCCCAGATGAATGGCTGGCTATTCCGTTTCGGCGGATGGACAGAACCCGGCTTACAGACCCTCTGGTATTTTCAATTTGATCGTTGAACAGCAAGCGGTCGGTGGTAAACTGACCCATGAAAAAATTTCTGCTCAGCTGTATTGTCTTTGTCGGCCTGTTCGGTGTCGAGCACCAGGCAGAGGCGAAATGTGCAGTCGCCCAGGGTGAGCGCGGGGTTGCGTTGCTCATCGGGATCAGCGCCTATGACGGTCTCAACTGGCCGATATTGGCGAATGCGGTCAATGACATAGACCATGTCTGCACCGCCTTCGCG
Source organism: Sphingorhabdus sp. 109 (assembly GCF_902506555.1). GTDB lineage: Bacteria > Pseudomonadota > Alphaproteobacteria > Sphingomonadales > Sphingomonadaceae > Parasphingorhabdus. The sequence continues at coordinate 869,518 of NZ_LR732707.1, forward strand.
AAGGCAGGGTTCGAGATCATCGACGTGCGCGATGCAAATATTGCAGAATTGAACAGCGCTGCCGAGGCGTTCGCAGCCAAAGCATCCAGAGCCGAAAGCGCCGTCGTCTATTATGCCGGCCACGGCTTTGAATATAATGGTCGCAACTTCATGGTGCCGGTCGATGCGCCGGCTTTCGCCTCCAGAGACGAACTGGATACCGAGTTCCTGCCGCTCGAGAAAATGCTGGAAGCAGCCTCGAAGGCCAGGAAGTTCAATCTGTTCTTCATGGATGCCTGCCGGACTCCGGATCCCGTTGTGCGCCTGAAAGACCTGAGCAGCGACGATCCCGACGGCGATGTGTCGCCGATGGGGTTGCTCGAGATGACGCAGGGCGCTGTCTTTTACTCTACCGCCAAAGGCAAGCCTGCCCTGGATGCGGCGCCAGTGGATTCCACGACCAGCCCTTTCGCCAAGGCGATCGCAAACAAGCTTGCCATTCCCGGCCTCGAACTTTCGGACTATTTCAAGCTGGTGTCGCGGGAAGTCTATTCCAATACCAGAGGACTGGATTTCGGGCCGCAACAACCTTTCCATTATGGCAGCTGGTTTGATGATTATTATCTCAATCAACCTGGTGTATCTTCGGACACTCCCGGTAGCACATCGTCTTTGCCGGTGGGTCCATCCCCGTCGACACTGAATATTCCGATGGACCGTCTGGCGATTGAAGACGAAACCATATTGGTGGGCGAGCTTCTCGGTGAGGTCGGTCTCGCCGACCTGACGCGGCTGGCGACAGAGGGAGACCCGCTCGCGCAATCGTTTTTGGGGTTCATGTACCATTTGGGCATCGGCGTGCGCAGGGATCTCGAACAGGCGCTGGTCTGGCTGGAAAAATCCGCGGCGCAGGGACACCCGGCCGGACAGACGGAACTGGCCTGGTATTTTCAGGAAAATCAGCCTGACAAGGCAAGCCGCGCACTGGAATTATACCTGCTGGCGGCTGCGCAAGGATATGCGAAAGCGCAATCACACCTCGGCTTCGCCCTATGGGAGGGGAAATTCGGCATTGTCGACAAAGAGCGGGCGATTGCACTGTTCCGCGACGCATCTGATCGCGGGCATCCCTATGCAACTTACGCGCTCGGCATCTATGGAAAGCAGATAGAAGAGTCCCTGCGAAAGCTGCGCTCGCTCGCCGATGGCGGTAATGTGGAAGGCAATAACTGGATATGCGAACTGCATTATCAGCAGGGACGTGCGGATCAGGTGGCCCAGGATTGTTCGCTTGCCGCCCGCGGCGGCTATGCCGGGGCAAGGGCAATATGGGCGCAGCTGCATCATTCCGGGCAGGGCATTCCCCGGTCGCCGGGTGAAGCGCGATACTGGGCGAAACTGGCGAGCAGTCAGGCGGAACTCGAGCAGCGACCCGATCTGGTCCGCGTTACCGCCAATATCTTGTCCAGTGACTAGCCGCTCGAAGAAGCTGGCAGTTAACTCCAGTCTTTGATAGAGTCACAATCATGCCCAAAGCAAAACGATCCGATAACTGGGGTTTTCCCCGCTGGGGAAGCTATGAAAGCTCCCGAGAAACGCAGCAGGTCAAGATTTGTGACCGCCACGGTTGTGACGAGCCCGGCAATTGTCCTGCGCCGAAATCCCCCAACAGTCCGGAGCGCTGGTATTTCTGCCAGACTCACGCGGCTGAATATAACCGGGGCTGGGACTATTTCGAAGGTCTGGACAAGGAAGAGCGCAAGAAGCGCGAAGCCGATGAACAGCGCGATGCCAATGCCTATCAGGAAGCCAAGCATTACAGCTGGATGGGGTCCGGCGACGGCAGCCGTTCGCGCGATGAAATGACCGCGCTGGAGATTTTCGACCTGACCCCCGATGTCGAATTCGAGACGGTGAAAAAGGCGTGGCGTTCGATGGCAAAGGAATATCATCCGGACGTCAATCCGGGCGATGAAGAAGCGGCAAAGAAATTCCAAGCCGCCCAGGCTGCGTTCGACGTTCTGCGTATCGCCGAAGAGCGGCGCGTCTGGAAACCGGTCTAGGCCCTGTTCTCCCGCGAAGGGGGAAACCATCTCCTACCGTCTGGACGATTACGGGCTCCGTTAGGCCACCAGACTATCAACGCGCGTGAACCGGTCAAAGTCTCCAAGTTCGAAGACCGGGAGACGGATCCCTGCATCCGCAGGAGAACTAGTTGCTCCGCAACCGCGACGCGGTCTGCTGGATCAGCGCGATCATATTGGGAATGCCCTGGGTACGGTTCGAACTGAGCTGGTTCTTCAGGTCAAACGGTTCCAGCAGCGCTGCTATGTCCGTATCGGTAATTTTCTCGGCAGTCTGGTTTTGCACGGTTTCCAGCACCAGTGCGATAATACCCTTGGTGATGGCGGCATTGCTGTCGGCCAGAAAATGTAGTCGGCCGTCATCCAGTTGCGTGGGATAGACCCAGACCGAGGCAGAGCAGCCGCGTACCAGCGTCGCGTCGGTTTTCAGCGCGTCCGGCATCGGATCGAGCTGCTTCCCGAGATCGATCAGCAGGCGGTAGCGGTCATCGGGTTCGAGAAATTCATATTCTTCGATCAGGTCGTCAATTTTGCTCATGGGCAGGGCGGTTAGCAGGGTCGGCGGCCAAGGTCACCCGTTTTAAGCGTCCGCCTTGAGCAAAGTCGCGAAGCTCTTGCGTGTCTCGATTTCGCTCGGCGCAAACGGGTCTTCTACCGCGTTACTAAAGCTCCACCCCCGCGGCAATGGCTTCCAGCTTGCGGATACGTTCCTTGAGGTCGGCAACCTCGATCCGCGATGTTGCGGTTGGTGGATTGTCCTCGCGCCGCTGCTCGATCTCGCGGGACTTGAGCGCGATCCAGTCACGCCAGCCCCGCAGGGCAACCAGCGCCACGACCGTCAGTCCAATCAGCGAAAAAGCCGCAGTGATCATATAAAAAGCAGGTTCTTGCATCATGCTTGTCCTTCCACTTTCCGGACCGACCTAGCGGTCCCGCAATTTCTCGATTTCGTTTTCCAGTTCCCGGGCGCCGCGATCGTCGGTGGCGATCTTCTCGAGTACCGCCACACGCTCTTTCAGATATTTGACATCTTCCTGCAGGCGGCCAGTGCCCTGGCTCGGGGCGGCGATCTCGTTGCCGTTCTGATCCTCGATAATGCCATGCTTCGCCCGATAACGGGTACTCAGCACTTTTCCGATCGTTATGACGATGATGATGGCAACGACCATTTCAAACGGATTCATTTATTCATTCCCTCTACGTTTCGCAGGCCCCGTTAGCGGCTGCGCAATTGTTCAATCTCGCTTTCCAGCTGCCGCGTGCTGTGGCCATCGGTCGTGATCTGCTCCAGAACCGCAACGCGGTCTTTCAGATATTTGAGCTCCTCGCGCATTCTCTCCGCATCGGCGTCATGGCTCGCGGGAAACTCGCCCCGCATCTTGATCAGCTTGCGCTGATGGCCGGTCCAGATGGCAAAGCCCGCTACCGCAAAGGCGCCAAATGGTATCAGCAGGGCAATTATTCCTTCCATTGTCTCTCTCCCTTCAATTCGTGCGCTTGTCGCGCAATTGTTCGATTTCCTGCGTCAGGCGGTGGCTGTCGTCGGTGACGATCCGCTCTACATTGGCGAGCCGGTCTTTCATCGAACCGATCTCGGCGCGCAGTTCGGCATTCTCGTTGGTCAGCAGCTTGACTCGTTCGACCGCCTCCTGGTCGGTTTTTGGATAGACCGACTTGCCCCACTGGTTCTCCAGTGGATAGCCGTTCTTGATCCGCATCCAGGTGGTCAGGACCCAGCCGCCGACGGCTATGGCCGTGACCGTTGCAATCATGGGGGCGAGAGTTGTGAGCAGGGCAATTTTATCGGGATCCATCAGTTTTCCTCTCTCAAGGCTTCGATTTCGTCAGCGGTGCGCTTGGCGGGATCGGTAGCGATCCGTTCGAGGACCTGCAGCCGCTCCTGCAGACGGTCGATCTTGCCGACCAAGGTTTCGTTTTCACTGGAAAGCAGCTCGATCTTGCGCTGTTCGTCAGGGTTGGTCCTGGTGGTTTTTCCTCCCCACTCGTCTTCCAGCTCATATCCGTGCTTGGCACGTATCCAGTTATTGACGATCCACCCGGCGGTGCTGATGGCGATGATCGCTATAACGAATTCGGGGCTTCCCCAATCCATAGTCTTTCTCCCTGTTCCGCTGGTTCAGCGCAGATTTTCAATTTCGTTCGACAGAGTCGTGTTCTTGCTGGTGTAGTAAAGTTCCATGTCGGCCAGCTTGCGGTCGATTTCCCGGAAGCGCGACTTGATATCGCGGGTCGTGCGGCGCGGTGACTGGCGCACGCCCTGCCAGAATTTCGTGTCTTCCGGATCGCTCAGATACATGCCGACCGGTTTCGGTTCGGATATTTTTGCCGCGACCCAGTAAGCGACCAGCGTCCACGGGAAGGCGAAGGTCACGGTCGCGATGATGGCTGCGAGCCGGACCCAGGCGACATTGATCCCGGTATAGTCGGCGATCCCGGCGCAGACACCGCTCCATTTTGCGCGCTGCTTGTCGAGATAGAATTTCGTGCGTGAGGAGCTCATGAGGGGTGCCTTTCCTTCTTCAGAAGCTCGTCAAAATTTTCGAGCGTTGGGGCTTGTTCGGCTTTCGAAGCCGGCAGGGCGGATTGCCGCCAGTCGGGGTTGTCCGCTGCCATAATCCGTTCGATGGTTTCCATCCGGTCGTCCAGACGGCGGGCCATGTGGTGGAGTTCTTCCAGCAAATGTTCGTCTTCATTGGTGATGGTCGCGGCGGTTTTCCATTTGGTCACATAGTGGAAAATCAACCAGGGGAGACCGATGAACAATGTTCCCATGACGATGGGAATGATGATCAGTTCTTCCTGCATTATGCGTCCCCTTTCTTCATGGCTGCCTTCATGGCTTCCAGTTCTTCATCGACCTTGTCGCTGGATTCCAGCGCCGCGATCTGGTTTTCCAGGCTCTGCGGTTCGCCGCCCATGCCAAGCGCGTCGGCGCGGCCTTCGGCAAAATCGACCTGGCGTTCGAGATATTCAAACCGGGAGAAGGCATCGTGGACCTTTTCACCATTATACATTTCGCGCAGCTTCACGCGGTTCTCTGCGCTTTCCAGTCGGTTGACCAGGCTGCTCTGGCGCGAGCGGGCTTCCTGCAGTTTCTTCTGCAATTTGGCGATATCGCCTTCGGATGACCGAAGCGAATCATCAAGGGTCTGGATTTCCGCTTTCAACTGATCGGCCATGTCGGCAGCCTTGCGCTTCTCGACGAGGGCTGCCTTGGCCAGGTCTTCTCGATCCTTGGAGAGCGCGAGCTGGGCTTTCTCGCTCCAGTCTTCGGTCAGATGGTCGAGCTTGTCGATATGACGGCGCATTTCCTTCTGGTCAGCGATGGTGCGCGCGGCAGAGGCGCGAACTTCGACCAGGGTTTCCTCCATCTCGAGGATGATCATCCGGATCATCTTCGACGGATCTTCGGCCTTGTCCAGCATGTCTGTGACGTTGGCGGCGATGATGTCGCGTGTTCTTGAAAAAATACCTGCCATGTACATACTCCGGTTAGGTCTGCGGTTGTGATTGAACTTGTTCGAACCTTCGTTCCGATCCTGCTCTACATCAACCTGGTGAATTTCAAAAGGTGGCCGGGACCTGACTTCGACAAGGGGGAAAGAAGGGGTCCCGGCCATTTTGTCTGTCACGCCGGATAACCTAGGTTAACGAAGCTGACAGCGGGGGACTCGGGCTGGTTTTTCACCATCGTACCTTCGGCCTGTGCGGGGCCGACGGCACTGATCAATATGACCGCGCTGAAAAGCAGGATCGAGACAATCGCGGAAATATCGGTGCGGCTCATTTTGTTCAGGGCTGGCATGGTGTTCTCCAGTAGTTGTGTTGCGTATATGAAACCAACATTGCAGAAGCCGTGCCAACTTCATTAAGATACTGTAATATATAGATAAATGAATTTTCTTGGCATGGATCGCATAGTATTAATTGCTATTTAGTGGGAATTCCCACTATATCTTGGCTATGGAACGCGAAGGTCAATTTGTCGGCGAATCGGGCGCTTTTCTCGACGCCGTGGAAAAAGCCAGCCGCGCGGCGCCGCTCAACCGTCCGGTGCTGGTGGTAGGCGAGCGAGGCACCGGTAAGGAGCTGATCGCGGAACGCCTGCATCGGCTCAGTATGCGGTGGGACGGACCATTTGTAACGCTCAATTGCGCGGCTATGCCGGAAACGCTGATCGAGGCGGAACTGTTCGGGCATGAAGCCGGCGCTTTTACCGGCGCCACCAAGGCGCGGGTAGGGCGGTTTGAAGAGGCCGACGGCGGCACCCTGTTTCTCGACGAACTGGGCACCCTGTCCACCGGCGCGCAGGAGCGGCTCTTGCGGGCGGTGGAATATGGCGAAATTACGCGGATCGGGTCGTCACGGCCGCAGCGGGTTGATGTCCGCATTGTCGCTGCCACCAATGCCGACCTGCCGAAAATGGCGGAGGACAACAGATTCCGCGCCGACCTGCTCGACCGGCTATCGTTCGAGGTGGTCACCCTGCCACCGTTGCGCGTTCGCGAAGGCGACATTCCGGTGCTGGCTGATTATTTCGGTCGGCGGATGGCGGCGGAACTGGAATGGCCGTCGTGGCCGGGCTTCGGACGGCTGGCGTCGGAAGCGCTGAACCGGCACGAATGGCCGGGCAATGTCCGCGAACTGCGCAATGTGACCGAGCGCGCCGTCTACCAGTGGAATGATCACGGCAGACCGGTCGATCATATTGTGTTCGATCCGTTCGAGTCACCATGGAAGCCACGAGAAATGCAGGCTAAACGGAAAAGTGAAGCGACGGAAGAGTCCGTTGCAGAAGCGGTGCCGGCACACGTCGAGACTCCAGTATCCGGTCTTGCCCTCGACGGAGTCGACGACATGAAGGCGGCAGTGGAGGCCTTCGAGAAACGGATATTGGAAGCAGCGCTGGCGAGGTCGCGCTACAATCAGCGGCAGACGGCCAAGGCGCTCAACCTGACCTATGACCAGCTGCGCCATTCGCTGAAGCGGCACGACCTTCTAGGCACATGAAAAAGGGGGCCCCGGGGCCCCCTTCACATGCTTCCAATTCTTCCATTTCTATCCGGCGTTGGCGTTTACCATGGTGTAGAACATCGGCAGCGAAAGCAGCACATTGGTGCGCGATGCCATCAGTGCAACCTTGCCCGCTGCGGCTTTCTCGTCTGCTGTCGCTTCGACAATGCCGAGAACTTTCTTCTGCTTCGGCCAGATAATGAACCAGACATTGGCCGCCATGACGATGGCGATCCACATGCCCACGCCGATCAGCGTGAATGGCTGCTGCAAAGTCATCGCCTGATGAACCCAGCCGCTGGCCCATGCGACGTAAAGACCGGTGATCACGGTGAGCAGGGCAGCCCAGCGGAAATAGAACAAGACTTTCGGCGCGATATGCTTGCCGACAGCCGGCTTCAGATCGTCCGGAATGGTAGGCATCAGCGGTACCTGTACAAAATTCAGATAATAGAGCAGACCGATCCACAACACCCCGAAGAACAGATGCAGCCAGCGACCGATAGCATTGCCGGTGACCATATCACCGTGCAGGCCGAACATAATCGCGACCGCAGCGATCACGCCGACAATCATCACCGCATTAAGATTTCCAAAAAATTTCGCCATTACATTCCCCCCGGATGATCCAATTTGCAATCAGACATTAACTTTATGCAACCCATAGGTCTATGTCACGAAAAAATGGCTTTTTAACCGCGCCTGACGATTATCGGAATATTTATGCTTGCATCTTTTATGCTATTGATGCGTTGAGGCACCACATCTCAAAAACTATGGAGAAAAGACGATATGGCTTTCGAACTGCCCCCGTTACCTTATGAAAAAACCGCCTTCGGCGACCTGATTTCCGAAGACACGTTCAACTATCACCACGGCAAGCATCATAACGCCTATGTAAGCAAGACCAATGACGCGATCGCCGGTACAGACCACGAAGGAAAAAAGCTTTCCGAAGTCATTGAGGCGGCCGACGGCGGTCTGTTCAACAATTCCGCTCAGGTCTGGAACCACAGCTTCTACTGGCTTTGCCTTTCGCCCGAGAAAAAGGAAATTACCGGCGAGTTGAAAGACCGGCTCGAAAGCAGCTTTGGTTCGATCGAAGAATTCAAAAGCAAGTTCAAGGAAGAGGCCGTTGGTCACTTCGCCAGCGGTTGGGCCTGGTTGGTACTGGACGGTGACGAGCTGAAGATCACTTCCTATCATGATGCCGACACGCCCGTCGTTCATGGCGTGAAACCGTTGTTCACGCTCGATGTCTGGGAACATGCCTATTATCTCGATTATCAGAACGCACGTCCGGACTATGTATCCGCACTGCTCGACAATGCGGTCGACTGGGACTTTGTTGCGCTGAACCTTGACGGAGACGGTGTCAGCCGCGCTGACCAGGGCTAAAGACCAACAGCAGAAATATATTCAAGCCGCGTCCTGACCTTCAGGGCGCGGCTTTTCTTCGACCGAAAAACCGTGCTTCATCAGCATCGGGATGTTGGCCATGGCAAAGATGAAGGAGGCGGCGGTTACACCCCAGACTTTGATGGTCAACCACCAGTCAAAGCTCAGCGTAGCCACCATCAGTTCATTGATAGCCGCCATGCCGGTAAAAAACAGCGCCCAGTTGCGCGAGAGTTTCAGCCAGCCTTCGTCGCTCAGTCCTTCAAACGCCGCCTGCAGCAGACTTTTCAGCATGGCCTTGCCGCGCAGCAACCCGCCAAATAATATGATTGCAAAGCCGGCGTAGATGATCGTCGGCTTGTGCTGGATGAATCGCGGATCATTGAAATAGATGGTGAGGGCGCCGAACCCGAGGATCAGGATCGCGGACATCCACATCATCGGCGAAATCTTGCCCAGCTTCCATTTCGATACGATCATCGCGATGACGATGGCGATCATGAAGGCGATCGTGCCATAAATTGCCGAGGTGATGGGATTGCCCTCGGGGGCACCGAATTTATAGACCAGAAAGAACAGCAGCAGCGGGCCGAAATCGAGCGCGAAGCTCAGGCCTCTGTGCTCTTTCGGAATTTCTTCAATTGCTGTGGCTTCGGTCATGATTCTATCCCGGCTATGGCTGCGGCCAGATCTTTGGCCTTGAAGGGGCGCAGGTCTTCTATTGTTTCACCAACCCCGATGGCGTGGATCGGCATTCCGAACTGTTTTGCTGCCGCCACCAGAACGCCGCCGCGGGCAGTACCGTCGAGCTTGGTCATGATAAGGCCGGTGACCTTGGCCACGTCCTGAAACACTTCAATCTGCGACAGGGCATTTTGTCCGGTCGTGGCATCCAGCACCAGCACCACATTATGCGGCGCTTCCGGATTGAGTCGGCCGAGCACCCGCCGGATCTTGTCCAGTTCGTCCATCAATTCGCTGCGGTTTTGCAGCCTTCCGGCTGTATCGACGATTAACACGTCGATCCCGGTGGCCGTTGCCTGTTTGACGCCTTCGTAAACTATGCTGGCGCTGTCGCCGCCTTGCGGCCCGCTGACAATCGGTACGCCCAGTCGTTCGGCCCAGACCTTGAGCTGCCCGATTGCAGCCGCGCGAAAAGTATCACCCGCCGCCAGCATGACGCCATAATCCTGTTCCAGAAACAGATGGGCCAGCTTGGCGATGGTGGTGGTCTTGCCCGAACCGTTGACGCCGATGACCAAAATGACCTGGGGGCGGGGAAAGGCGTCGATCTCCAACGGAACCGCTACCGGTTCCAGAATCGCGGTAATCTCGCGCTGGATGATTTCTTTCACCGCCTGCTCACTCAGGCCTTTTTCAAAGCGTTCGGTAGCCAATTTCTCACGGATCGAGGCGGCCGTAGCCGGACCCAGATCCGACATGATCAGCGCGTCCTCGATATCGTCGAGCGTGGCGTCATCAAGCTTGGCCTTGGTCACCAGCCCGGTCAGATTCTCGGTCAGCCGGGAGGATGTCTTGCTAAATCCGCCGAACAGGCGGTCTTTCCAACTGCTATTCTCGCTCACGCTGTCACTCTACCAATCAATTGTTTGTTTTGCATGCCGATAATCTCCACTGGCACGATCTGCCCCTTGCCAGCCGGTCGGTCGAGCTGCACGCGAGAGAAATTTTCCGCATATCCGGCATCGCCCGACATCTCGACCAACAGTTTCTGTTGCGTCCCGACGAGCGACTGCCGCCATTGTGCGGCGCGTTCCGTTACGCGATTGCGCAATATTTTCGCTCTTTCCCGAATGATATGCCCTTCGACCTGCGGCATCTTCGCTGCGGGCGTGCCCGATTTCGGTGAATAGGGAAATATATGCCCGTGAACTATGTCGCATTGGTCGACTATGGCCAGGCTGTTGGCGAACATGTTTTCCTCTTCGGTCGGAAAACCAGCGATGATATCCGCTCCTATCGCAATTTCCGGCCGTTTCGCTTTCAGCCGTGCGACCAGCGTGATTGCCTGTTCGCGACTGTGCCGCCGCTTCATCCGTTTGAGGATCATGTCGTCACCCGATTGCAAAGACAAATGGACATGGGGCATGATCCGTGCCTCACCGGTGAGCAAATCGAACAGCCGGTCGTCAATCTCGATCCCGTCAAGCGAAGACAGCCGCAGTCTTGGCAAGTCCGGCACGAATTTCAATATCCGCTCGACCAGCATGCCGAGAGTCGGCTCGCCCGGAAGATCCGGACCATAGCTGGTAACGTCGACGCCGGTGAGAACCACTTCCTTAAAGCCTTGGTCAACCAGCGCCTGGACTTGGCTGACGACTTCCCCCGCCGGGACGGACCGGCTGTTTCCGCGGCCATAAGGGATGATGCAGAAGGTACAGCGATGGTCGCAGCCATTCTGGATCTCCACGAAAGCGCGCGACCGGTCGGCAAAGGCGCCGACCATATGCGGCGCGGTTTCCGTGACCTCCATGATATCGGAAACCCTGATGTCCGGACGATTGCTTTGCAGGCCCAGTTTGAAATTGGCTGCATCATATTTGTCGGAATTGCCGACCACCGCGCTGGTTTCCGGCATGTCGGCAAACATGGCGGGGTCAATCTGCGCGGCACATCCGGTGACAATGATATTCTTTTCCGGGTTTTTCTTCTTGGCCCGCCTTATGGCTTGCCGTGTTTGCCGGACCGCTTCGTTGGTAACCGCGCAGCTGTTGACGATCACCAGATTGTCGCCGTCAATATTGCTGGCCGCAAGATTTTGCCGCAAAGTCTCGCTTTCTGCGATATTGAGTCGGCAGCCCATGCTGATCATTTCCGGTGCGTTCATCCGAACCGGTCCCAGTCCGCTTCGCCGGAAAAGACATAGGTGGTCGGGCCCTGCATCTGGATATGCTCGCCTTCCTGCCAGCTGATTGTGAGAGACCCGCCCGGCAAATTGACCTGTACCGGGCTGTTCACCATGCCGCGCCTGATCGCCGCCACGGCGGTGGCGCAGGCACCGGTGCCGCAGGCCCGCGTCAGGCCGACACCCCGCTCCCAGACCCGCAAATGGATGATTCCATCGGCAATATGGGCGATATTGACGTTGACCTTGTCCGGAAACAGCGGGTCGACTTCGATCATCGGTCCGAGGCGCTCCAACTCGACGCCATCGCTGTCATCGACAAAGAATATGACATGCGGGTTGCCGACATTGACGGTCGCGGGATTTTGCAAATCTTCCCAGCCGACCGGCATGGAAAGCGTATCCATGGCATAGGCAAGGGGAATGGACTGCCATTCGAAACGGGGCTTGCCCATATCGACAATGGCACCATCTTCGGTCGCATGGCCGGTAATGATGCCGCCGGCGGTCTCGATCCGTGTCTCGTCGCCGATCAGCTTGGCGACGCATCGGCTGGCATTGCCACAGGCCTCGACTTCGCTGCCGTCGGCATTGAATATCTGCATCCTCACATCGGCAACAGAAGACGGGCGCAACACGATCAGCTGATCGCAGCCGATACCGCTACGCCGGTCTGCGATGGCGGTCGCTATCGCGCTCGACAGGTTCATTTCCGTTTCGCGCGCATCGATGATGACAAAATCATTGCCCAATCCGTGCATTTTATGGAAGCGTCCTGTGGTCATGACCAGCGATTTAGGGATGCCGTTCCCGGGAGTCCAGCTATTCGGCTAGCAATTGCTGGCGGCAAGTGGTCCTAGCCTGCGTTTTGCATCGGTTCTTTTACGGTGGGGGAGGCGCTGGCTCCGGTTTGCGCGGTCTCCGGCTCGTCCAGATCACCGGCCGGCAACAAATTGCGCTGGGCGAGAATCTTCCGCGTTTCGAGCGCCGTACAAGGGCGTCCATAATACCAGCCCTGACCCTGGGCACAGCCGATGCTGCGCAACGCATTCTCGGTATCCTTGTCCTCGATGCCTTCTGCGGTGATTGGCAGGCCGAGACTTTCGCCCAGGCCGTTGATCGCCATCACGATAGCCTTGCTTTCCGCATTGTGCATTAGGGACGAGACAAAGCTGCGGTCAATCTTGATCCGGTCAAACGGCAGGGCGCGCAGGTGGGCGAGTGAGCTATAGCCGGTCCCGAAATCGTCGAGGGCAATTTTGATGTCCTGATTTTTCAGACTGCCGACGATCGACTGGGCGAGGCTTAGATTCTCGAACAGTGCACTTTCTGTAATCTCGATTTCCAGACGGCTCGGCGGAAATCCGCTTTCGACAAGCAGTTTGACGATTTTCTGCGCCAGCCAAGGATCAAGCAGCTGGACCGGCGCGATATTGACGGAAATCTTCAGCGACGGGTCCCAATATTTTGCGTGGTCGAGCGCCTGCCGCATGATGCTGAGTGACAGATCGCCGATCATTCCGGTTTCTTCGGCGATCGGGATGAATACTTCCGGCGAAATCAGCCCCTGTGTCGGCGATTCCCAGCGGGCAAGAACTTCAAAGCCGGTCAATTTTCCGGTAGCGAGATCAATCTGCTGCTCGAAATAGGGAACGAACTCTCCATTGGGGATGCCCATTCGCATGCCGGTTTCCAGCAGGCTGCGCGTTTGCAGCTCCTGCTCCATGTTAATGTCAAACCAGCAATAGCGGTTTCGGCCCTGCTTCTTCGAATTGTACATGGCGATGTCGGCGCGGCGCATCAGCAGATCAACGCCCTCCGATTCTGAATCATAGCGGGCCATGCCGATCGACGTGGTCACGGCAAGCTGTATGCCATTTTCGACAATCGGTGCCGCGATTGTTTCGATCAGATCATCGGCAATCCGTTCAACCATTGTCGGCTGTTCGGGGTTGAATACAAAGGCGCAGGCAAATTCGTCACCGCCAAGCCGTGCCAGCAGATTATGGGGCGGCAATACACGCTGCAAACGATTGGCCACTTGCTTCAATACGGCGTCGCCGGCGCTATGGCCGTGTACATCGTTGATGGCTTTGAAATTGTCGAGATCGAGCATCATGAATGTTATGCTCTTTTTCTGCTTTTGCGCGAGACTGATCATTTCCGCTGTTCTTTCGCCGATGGTGCGACGGTTGAGCAGTCCGGTTAGCGGATCGGTAACAGCAAGAGAGCGAGCCAGCTGCTCCGCGGCGGCCCGTTCTTCGACCTCTTTGGTCAAGTCATTATATCGGCGCCAGCCGAACAGGATCAGGGCGATATTCAGCAGGAAAGCGGGGACCAGCACATTGTCGCCGGCCTTGGTCTGGCCAGTGATCGAACCGATAGCATCGGACAGCACAGTGCCGCCGGTGCCGGCGAACATCAAAATTGCCAGAATGACGATGACGCCGGTTACAACATCACGACCAATCGAAATCTTATAACCGTTCTTCATCAACCTGAGATGTTGGTCGGCTGCCGGTCGAGCCATAGTTGTTTTCCCGCTGTTGCCGGACGGCTTTTGCCAAACAGTTCTCAATTTCTGGTTAACAGCTGTTCATATCTTTGAAATTCCGGGCTTGCGATATCGCCCGAACTGCACTAATAGCCTGCCAACTCAGGCGATGCTTGTATCGCCAACCCAGTTTAGAGTTCGAAAAACTCACACGTCGATCAGCGAGGTTTCGCCCATCGGCGCTTTTTGCGTTGGCCGGGAAACCGGTCTCTTGAAGGAAGAAAGGCGGAGACATGTTTGATAAGTTGAGCGACCGCCTTGGTGGCGTTTTCGACAAGTTGCGCGGCCGTGGTGCCCTGCGGGAAGAAGATGTTCGCGGTGCCATGCGGGAAGTGCGGATTGCCTTGCTCGAGGCCGATGTCGCGTTGCCCGTCGTCAAGGATTTCGTTGAGAAGGTCACCGAGCAGGCGGTTGGCCAGTCGGTCCTCAAATCGGTCACGCCGGGCCAGCAAGTGGTCAAGATCGTCAATGACGGTATTGCCGAAATGCTGGGTTCCGAGGTCAGCGGTCTTGAGTTGTCGGTTGCTCCACCCGCCATCATCATGATGGTCGGCCTGCAGGGGTCCGGTAAGACGACCACGACCGCGAAAATCGCCAAACGGCTAAAGGACAAAGAGAATAAGAAGGTCATGATGGCCTCTCTCGATGTCAACCGTCCGGCTGCGCAGGAGCAGCTGGCAGTACTGGGCGAGCAGATCAATGCTGCCACCCTGCCGATTGTAGCCGGCCAGCAGCCGGTCGAAATTGCCAAGCGTGCGTTGCAAGCCGCCAAATTGCAGGGCTTTGATGTTCTGCTGCTGGATACTGCCGGCCGCTTGCATGTCGACCAGCAGCTGATGGACGAGATGAAGGCGGTGGCCGACATTGCCAAGCCGCAGGAAACGCTGCTGGTTGTCGATGCACTGACCGGCCAGGATGCCGTCAATGTAGCGCAGAATTTTTCCGATCAGGTCGATCTGAGCGGCGTGGTCCTGACCCGGATGGATGGTGATGCCCGCGGCGGTGCGGCGCTGTCTATGCGCGCCGTCACCGGCAAGCCGATCAAATTTGTCGGTGTCGGCGAGAAGATCGATTCTCTGGAAGAATTCCACCCGGAACGCGTTGCCGGCCGGATATTGGGCATGGGCGATGTTGTCAGCCTGGTCGAAAAAGCGGCACAGGTCGTCGACAAGGAAGAATCCGAAGCGCTTGCCGAGAAAATGCTCAAGGGGCAGTTCGATCTCAATGATCTGCGCTCGCAGCTTAACCAGATGACCAAGATGGGTGGTCTGGGTGCCATGGCTTCGATGATGCCGGGCATGAAAAAGGCGAAAGCGGCGATGGCCGGCGGCGGGATGGATGAAAAGGTTCTGGTTCGCATGGATGCCATCATCGGGTCGATGACCAAGGAAGAGCGGAGTCGTCCGGGCCTTCTCAACGCCAAGCGCAAGCGCCGGGTCGCGATCGGTTCCGGTACCACGGTGCAGGATGTCAACAAGCTGCTCAAGATGCATCAGGAAATGGCCAAGGCGATGAAGCGCATCAAGAAAATGGGCGGAATCAAGGGGCTGATGTCGATGTTTGGCAATGGTGGCGGAGCCGCCGGGGCGGGGATGGGTGGCCAGGATGGCGGCCTCGCTGGCATGCCCGGGCTGCCCGACATGACATCAGGCGGCCTTCCCCCTGATCTGGCGAATTTATTGAACAAGAAGAAATAGTCGTAACAGTTTGAATTTATGTATTTTTAGAAAGGTTTATTACAATGGCAGTAGCAATGAGAATGTCCCGTGGCGGTTCCAAGAAACGCCCTTATTATAAAATCGTGATCGCCGATGCCCGCGCCCCGCGCGACGGCAAGTTTATCGAACGCATCGGCAGCTACAATCCGCTGCTCGCGAAAGATGACGAAAAGCGTGTTGTTCTGGACACCGAACGGGCAAAGCACTGGCTCGAAAACGGCGCACAGCCCTCCGACCGCGTCGCCCGCTTCCTTGACGCCGCCGGTCTGATGAAGCGTGAAGCGCGCAACAACCCGAACAAGGGCAAGCCAGGCGAGAAGGCCACCGAGCGTCTGGAAGAAAAAGCGGAAAAAGCAGCTGCTGCTGAAGAAGCCGCCAAGGAAGCCGCTGCGGCTCCTGCTGAAGAAGCACCAGCCGAAGAAGCACCCGTTGAAGAAGCTGCAACCGAAGAAAAGTCCGAGGGTTAATCCTTGGACACGGTTGATCCGGACAAACCCGTCCCTCTTGCCGTCATCATTGGCGCGCACGGGGTGACCGGGGAAGTCCGGCTCAAGCTTTTCTGTGACAGCCTCGACAGTCTCAGGGCGCACAAGATATTTAACGGCGGCGCATTGACGCTGAAATCCGCGAAGCCCCACAAGATGGGAGCGATTGCGCGGATCGCCGAAATTACCGACCGCAACGGCGCCGAAGCCGCCCGAGGTACCGAGCTCAGCGTCCCGCGTTCGGCTTTGCCGGAGTTGGACGAAGACGAATTCTATCATATTGATATTATTGGCCTGCGCTGTGTCTCCGACGCCGGCGAGGAACTCGGAAAAATCTTCGCCATATATGAATTCGGCGCGGGCGATGTGATCGAGATAGAACGCGCCAGCGGCAAAAAGTTCATGGTCCCGGTGCACGCGATCGACATGCGCGATGATCCGGCCATCGTGCAGGCGGAGTTTGTCGAACCATGATGCTGATCCTGATCATTCTGGTGATAGCCGGTCTGTCTATCGCGATTATCGAAATTGCGAAGCGGGTGCAGCCGGATATTAACCTTGCCTGGTTGCCTTTTCTGGCAAGCTTGCCCGTACCCGGCCTGTCTGTGCTCTACTGGCTGTTCAATCTCTGGTGGCTGCAATCGGATAATTGCCTGGATATGCAAAACTGTGGTCGTGCGGCAATGATGAGCATGTCTGTCGGTGCCGCCGTCGGCTTTTTCGGCAGTTTCTTTATCGGCATGACTATCTCCATCCTGTGGATCAACTGGCGCAGGAAGAAGTGACCTTCAACGCGCAAATCCTGACTCTCTACCCGGAAATATTTCCCGGACCGCTCGGCACATCGCTGGCGGGCAGGGCGCTGTCAGAAGGGAAATGGGCGCTCGACGCCATCAACCCGCGTGATTTCGCTACCGACAAGCACCGCAGTGTCGACGATACGCCGGCCGGTGGCGGCGCCGGTATGGTGTTGCGGGTTGACGTCATGGCGGCGGCGGTGGACCATGCGATTGAACGGATGACGGAAAAGATCGGTTCGTCTCGAGCGCAGTCGAGAGGCGATCTGGGGAACGAAGGTGTCTCGACTTCGCTCGACACGAACGGGGAGGGCGCGCTCGGTTCCCACGGACAGCGGTTGTCCTCCAATTCCGTTCGCCCGGAGCCTGTCGCAGGGCTGTCGTCTTCCGCCGCCCCGACTTCGACAACCCCCGATCAGGTCCGGGGACGAGCAGCCACCCGTTTGCCAGCAGCCCCCATCCTCGCCATGACTCCACGCGGAAAGCCTCTCACACAGGCCCGCGTCCGCGAAATCGCGACCGGTCCCGGTGTCACCATCATCTGTGGCCGTTTCGAGGGATTTGACGAACGGCTGTTTCAGGGGCGGCCCATTGAAGAGGTCTCGATCGGCGACTATGTCCTGTCCGGCGGAGAAATGGGCGCTCTGGTGCTTTTAGACGCTTGCATTCGCCTGCTTCCCGGGGTAATGGGCGCGTCTTCTAGCGGAGATGACGAGAGTTTCGAGCACGGAATACTCGAATATCCGCAATATACCCGACCTCAAATATGGGAAGGGCGCATTATCCCTGAAGTCTTGCGATCGGGGGATCATGCGAAAATAGCTGCTTGGCGGAAACAAAGGGCAGAAGAAGATACACGGCTAAGGCGGCCGGATTTATGGGAGCGTCACAGGGACGCTCCGGATCAGTCGCCCTCTGGTGCGCAGGAAAAAGATAAAGATAAGGAATAGGTCATGAACCTGATTCAGACATTGGAAAAAGAAGCTGTAGAAGCATTTGCAGCATCGAAAGAAGTTCCCGAGTTCCGCGCTGGTGATACACTGCGGATCGGTGTGCGCGTCGTCGAAGGCGAGCGCGTTCGTACCCAGAATTTTGAAGGTGTGTGCATTGCACGGACCAATCGCGGCATGGGCTCCAATTTCACCGTACGCAAAATGTCGTTCGGCGAAGGCGTTGAGCGTGTTTTCCCGCTATATTCCCCGAACATCGAAAGCATCACCGTGGTTCGCCGCGGTATCGTGCGTCGTGCGAAACTTTACTATCTGCGCGGGCGGACAGGTAAACGGGCCCGTATTGCGGAGCGCCGTTTGAACCAGCCTTCGAAAGGCACTGAAGCAAAATAACCAACGCTTCATAAAAGTTTCAAACAGCCGGTTCTCCCCACAGGAAAACCGGCTGTTTTAATATCAGCTACAGGAAAAGTTTCATGGGTTACAAAATCGCAGTCGTTGGCGCCACCGGCAATGTCGGGCGTGAAATGCTCAATATATTGGTCGAGCGTGAATTTCCCTATGACGAGATTGCTGCCGTCGCTTCGTCCCGCTCGCAGGGCAGCGAGATCGAAATCGGTGATACCGGCAAAATGCTCAAGGTTCAGAATATCGAGCATTTCGACTTTTCCGGATGGGATATCGCCCTGTTTGCGGCCGGTTCCGGCCCGACCAAGGAATATGCACCCAAAGCCGCCGCTGCCGGTTGTGTGGTGATCGACAATAGCTCGCTCTATCGCATGGATCCGGATATCCCCCTGATCGTACCCGAAGTGAACCCCGAGGCGATCAGCGGCTATAGCAAGCGCAATATCATCGCCAATCCCAATTGCTCGACCGCCCAGATGGTTGTCGCGCTCAAACCGCTGCACGATGCGGCGACGATCAAGCGGGTGGTCGTCTCTACCTATCAGTCGGTGTCCGGTGCAGGCAAGGGCGGCATGGACGAGCTGTTCGAACAGTCGCGCGCGATCTTTGTCGGTGACCCGAAGGAAAACCATGTCTTCACCAAGCAGATAGCCTTCAACGTGATCCCGCATATTGACGTGTTTCTCGACGACGGATCGACCAAGGAAGAGTGGAAAATGGTCGTCGAGACCAAGAAAATCCTCGATTCGAAGATCAAGCTGTCCGCTACCTGCGTCCGCGTGCCGGTCTTTGTCGGCCACAGCGAGTCGATCAATATCGAGTTCGAAAAAGAACTGTCCGCGAAGGATGCCCAGAAAATCCTGCGCGACGCGCCTGGCATCATGCTGGTCGATAAGCGCGAGGACGAAGGCTATGTCACGCCGGTAGAATGCGTCGGCGATGGCGCCACCTTCATCAGCCGCGTCCGCGAAGATCCGACGGTCGAAAACGGCCTGAACATCTGGTGCGTCAGCGACAATCTGCGCAAGGGCGCGGCGCTGAACGCGGTGCAGATTGCCGAGCTACTCGGCCGCAAGCATCTGAAGAAAGGCTAGTGCGCCGCACTCGCCGCTTCGGTTGAATCAAGTTTTATCCGCTGGGGTTTCTTCATCAGGAACACCAGCGGAACGCATAAGGCGGTAACCACAGCCATCAGCCAGAAATCGCCAAGATAGGCGATCATCAGCGCCTGCCGGTTCACCTCTCCGTCGATCACCATCATCGCCTGTTCGCCATATTGACCGAGCCGGTTGATGCTGGTCGGGCTGACCGGCGACAGCTGCGCTTCGGTGACATGGCCCGCCAGATCGGCATGGCTGGTCTGCCAGTTGCGGCCCAGCAGCCCGACAAACACCGCTATTCCGACCGAAGCACCGATGGTTCGCGAAAGATTGAGCAGACTGGCTCCATCGGTGCGCAAGGCCGGCGAAAGCGTAGAAAAGCCCAATATATTCATGGTCACGAACAGCCCGCCCATGCCCAAACCCTGCACGATGCCACTGATGATCACGGGCCAGCGGTTCATGTCCAGGCTCCAGCCAGTCATCATCCAGGCCGAATAGGAAGCCAGCGCCATGCCCACCGCCACCACAAATCTGGCATCGATGCGGGTCGCCAGACGGCTGCCGATTGCCATTCCCATGAAAACGCCAATCCCGCGCGGCGCGAGGATGAGGCCGGCATCAACCGGCGTATAATGATAGATATTCTGCAGCATCGGTGGCAGCAAGGCCATGGTGGAGAACATTGAAACGCCGGCCACCATCATCAGCAGCATCGCCGTGACCAGATTGCGGTCACGAAACAGATCGCGCGACAAGAACGGATTTTTCGCGGAGACCATATGGATTGAGAACATCCACAATGCCGCTGCGGCAATGCCGAACTCGATGATGATCTCCCAGCTTTCGAACCAGTCCTCGCCATTGCCGCGATCGAGCATCAGCTGGAAAGAGGCCATGAATCCGGCGAACAGGGCGAAGCCGAGCAGGTCAAACTTGCGCCGGGTAACCGGTCGCGAGGGGAGTAGCGTCCATAGCATGATGAAGGCAATAATCCCCAGCGGGACATTGATCAGGAAAATCCATTCCCAGCTGTAATTTTCTGTCAGATAGCCGCCGATGACCGGTCCGGTAATCGGTGCGATCATCACCCCCATGCCCCATATTGCCATCGCCCTGGGATGGTTTTTCGGCGGGTTGATGTCGAGCATTACCGTTTGCGAAAGCGGCATTACAAACGCACCGGAAAGGCCCTGCATGACCCTGTAGAATACCAGCATTTCCAGGTTGCTGGCCGTCGCACAGAGAAAGGATGACAGGGTGAAGCCCGCTATCGACAGCAGGAACAGCTTGCGCGAGCCGATCCGGTCGGCGACCCAGCCGGTGATCGGGATGGCGACCGCCGAGGCCAATATATAGCTGGTCAATACCCAGGTCACCGTGTCGAGCGTAGCGCCAAGGCCTGATTGCATGTGCGGCAGCGCGACATTGGCGATCGTCGAATCCAGTATCTGCATGATATTGCCGAGCATGACGGCAATGGTAAGCAGGACCCGGTTATCGACCGGTAGCGCCGCTACGTCGGGATCCTGCGTGTTCACTCGTTACCGTTGCGCAGGTCGACGGTCACTTCCGCCGAAATACCGGCGATCAACTGTCGTGGAGGTTTGTCCAATATCCGGATTCGGACCGGCACACGCTGGGTGACCTTGACCCAGTTGGCATTGGCATTTTGCGCCGGCAGCACCGAGAATTCCGATCCCGTGCCCGCACCAATGCTCTCGACCTCGCCGTCAAGCTCCAGCTCCGGATAGGCGTCAAAGCTGATTATAGCCTTCTGTCCAACCTTCATCCGGGCGAGATCGGTTTCCTTGAAATTGGCTTCCACCCAGCTGTTCTTGTCATCGACGATGGAAAGCGCCGGCAGTCCGGACACCATCATCTGTCCGATCTGCAACCGGGTAGACTGGGCGACCCGTCCGGAAAACGGAGCCACCACCCGCGTGCGTGCGAGGTCGAGCAAGGCCTGGTCCCGGGCCGCTCTGGCCTCGGCAACGTCCGGATTTTCGCCAGGAGCGGCGGATCCGGTTGACAGACGCGACCTGGCCGCGACGACATCGGCCTGCGCGGATTTCAGTCTGGCGCGTGCGAGATCAACTTCATGCTGGGCGGCATCGAGCCGCGCCCGCGTGGTAAAGCCCTTGTCCATCAGCGCGGCCTGCCGCTGATAATTGGACTGGGCGAAGGCGATGTCCTGGCGCGCCACCTCGATATCCACGCCGCTCACCTGATAATCGGTGCGCAGATTTTGAACCTCGACTTGCGCGGCGGCAATGCGGGCATTGCTTTGCGCTACGGTCAGTTCAAAGGGCGCGGGGTCTATGGCAAACAGGAGGTCGCCGACCGCCACCTGCTGGTTTTCCTCGACGGCTACTTGCACGATTTTCCCCCCCACCTCGGGAGAAATGGAAACGATGTGCTGCTGCACATAGGCATTGTCGGTGGACGCATAGCGGTCACTGGCAATCCAGTAATAGATGCCTGCAGCAGCGAGTAAACACGGCACAGACAGCATCAACAGCCAGCGGATGACATTCCGTCCGGTCGACCGCTCCGCGGTGGGCGCTTCGGGTGAGCCTTCCGTCAACAGCGTCCTGTCGATATCGGGATTGGGATTGTCAGCCATGGGCAGGCCGATTCTCTAGCAAGTCACCTTCGTCGATTGATTGCAGATTGGTGCGGAACCGTTCGAGCAAACGATACAGCTTGTCCTGATCCTCGGGTGATATGTCGACAAGCGCCTCCTGCAGCAATTCTTCACCAATGGGTTGTAGCTGCTCGGTCAGCGCACTGCCCTTGCTGGTGAGATATAATTTCCACGCCCGCCGGTCGGTGGGGTCGGCACGGCGTTCGACCATGTCTGCTGCCTGTAGCCGGTCGACCATCCGGCACAGGGCCATGGCATCCAGTTCCAGCATGTCGGCGAGGGCGCTCTGGTTGATTCCTTCATGACGTTGCAGCCAGGTCAACACCCGCCATTGCGGGCGGGTGACGCCGATCGCCTTGGCCCGTTTGTCGAAGGTCCGGCGGATCAGCCGGGAAATGTCGCCAACCAGAAATCCCATATTATCGCTCATGGCCGCCGTTTAATAACATATGTTATAATATGCAATGATTAGCTTTGAAATTTATAGAAGCCGGTCAATGATTGTGCCATATGATTGCCATGACATTGCAAGCAGACGTTTATTGGTCCTTCCGTTCGCCCTACAGCTATCTGGCTACGCGGCGTTATGTCGCGCTGACGCAGGACTATGACCTGCAGATCAACCAGCGCTTCGTATACCCGCTGGCAATCCGCGAACCGGATTTCTTCGAGAAAAACCATCCCAATTGGCTCGGCTATACATTTCGCGATATATTCCGCGTGGCGCAGCATATGGGCATCCCGATGGCACCGCCAAAGCCCGATCCGATCGTGCAGGACATCGCCACGCGCAAGATTGCCGACGAACAGCCCTATATTTTCGAACTGACCCGGATGGGACAGGCAGCATCGCGGCGTGGCAAGGGACTGGATTTTGCCAATGAGGTGTCGCAGCTCATCTGGGGCGGCACCGCAGGCTGGCACGAGGGCGATCATCTGGAAAAAGCCGCCGAGCGCGCCGGACTGGACCTGACCGAATTGCGTGCCGAAGCCTCGACCCAGGCGGAAGGGCTTGACGCCGAAATAGCCGAAAACCAGAAGGCACTGGAATCCGCAGGCCACTGGGGCGTACCGACGCTGGTATTCGAAGACGAGCCCTTTTTCGGTCAGGATCGGATCGAACTTGCGGTCTGGCGGATGAAACAAAAAGGCCTTGCCGAGCGATGAGTGCGCGTCGGTCCGGCAATCCGGTCGTTCATCGCGAGAATTGGGAAAGTAAAAAATGACTGCGAAGAAATGGGACTTTACGTCTTTTGACGGGGTGAAGCTCAAAATCCACGAGATGGGCGAGGGGCGTCCGCTGCTTTTGCTGCACGGCCTCTTCTCCAGTGCCGATACCAACTGGATCAAATTCGGTCATGCACGGGCGCTGGCCGATGCGGGCTTCCGGGTGATCATGCCCGACCTCCGTGCGCATGGCGAAAGCGAAGCGCCGCATGATCCTGCGGCCTATCCCGATGATGTGCTGGTCCGGGATGCGCTGGCGCTGATCGCGCAACTGCAGTTGACCGATTTTGATCTCGGCGGCTTCTCGCTGGGTGCCCGGACGACGGCCCGGCTGCTGGTTACCGGAGCAAATCCGGGCAGGGCGATCCTTGCCGGCATGGGGCTTCAGGGCCTTGCGGGATGGGAACAGCGTCAGGCATTTTTTCAGGAGGCAATCCGGCTCAAAGATAGCGCCAAACGCGGCGATCCGCACTGGATGGCCATTCAGTTCATGAAGAGCCAGAAAATCGATCCGGAGGCAGCAAGTTTGTTGCTCGCGACTTTTTCCGATATGGATCCTGCCGAGGCAGCCAGCATAGAAACCGAAACGCTGGTGCTGTGCGGCAGCGAGGATCGCGACAACGGCGATCCGGAAGAATTGGCGGCAATTTTGCTCAATGGCCACCATGTTGAGATACCCGGTACCCATATGAGCAGCGTGACAAAGGCGGAAATGAGCCAGGAGATGGTGCGCTTTCTGGTTGGATAGGAGGGATGATGCCGAAACTGTATAGCTGGCGCAATTTCTGGATATTCTGGGGCGGTGGGCTGGCGCTCTTCATCTGTCTGATTCTCTCGGGCGGAGTGCTGGAGACCATCGTCGCTCCCGACGGTATCCTCGACCATCAGAGCGCAGCAACAGCCGACAGGGTCAACGCTATCCAGCAAAGCTGGGCCGACGCTGGCGTGCTGGACATCGCCCGCTGGGGCATGATCGCAGACCTTGTATTCATTACCCTCTATATGTCCGGCGGCATTATCGGCGGGCGGTTGATCTGGCAGCGCGCCGTATCGCCGACGCTCAAGAAAATCGGATTGCTGTGCGTGCTCAGCTATTTTATCTTCGGCGTGACCGACTATGTCGAGACCGTGTGCCAGCTGGTGCAACTGGTCAATGAACAGGGCAGCGATATTCTGGCCGGAACCGCGGCCCTGGCGAGACCTGCCAAAATCATATGCTGGATTGTCGGTACGGTCGCAATGATCGGTGCGCTCGTCTGGCGATGGCGCGAAACGCGGGCTTGACCGGCGCACGATAAAGTTTCAATTCCAACCAGAGTCAAAACAGTTGAGGATCCACATATGAAAACCGCCGCTTCGATCGTCGCAATCGCCACCATGGCGCTGGCAACACCGGCTCTGGCCAAGCATCATGAAAAAGATGCGATGGAGGAAACGGCTGCACCGACAGCCGCCGATGCCGAGCAATTTATCGCCGAGACCGAACAGCAACTGTTCGATTTCTCGGTCGATGCTGCGCGGATTTACTGGATTAACGCGAATTTCATCACAGATGATACCGATGCTCTTGCGGCCAAAGTCGGCGCTGAGGGGACGACCATGTCGGTGGAGGCGGCGATCGAGGCCGCCAGGTTCAACGATGTCGCCGGTTTCGATGCCGTCACCCGCCGCAAGCTGGACAAGTTGCGCGGCGGCATTGTGCTTCCCGCTCCGACCACGGATGGCGCCGCTACCGAACTGAACGAAATTGCCACCAAATTGAACTCGGCCTATGGCAAGGGCAAGGGCACGTTGAATGGCGAAGAAATCAACGGATCCGATATTGAAGCGGCCATGGGCACCAACCGCAATCCGGAAGAATTGTCTGAAATGTGGGAAAGCTGGCACAGTAACGTCGGCGCGCCGATGAAGGACGATTATGCCCGCATGGTCGAAATCGCCAATCAAGGGGCGCAGGAGCTCGGTTTCGCCGATGTCGGCGCAATGTGGCGGTCCGGCTATGACATGCCGGCCGACGACTTCGCCAAGCTGACCGACAAGCTGTGGGCGCAGGTCAAACCGCTATACGACCAGCTGCATTGCTACACGCGCGACAAGCTCAATGAAAAATATGGCGACGAGGTGCAGCCTGCTACCGGACCGATCCGCGCCGATCTGCTCGGCAATATGTGGGCGCAGGAATGGGGCAATATTTATGATATCGTCGCACCGGAAGGAGCCGGCGATATTGGTTATGACACAACCGAATTGCTGGTCGCCAATGACTATGACGCGATGAAGATGGTCAAGGCTGGCGAAGGTTTCTTCTCCTCGCTCGGTTTTGAACCACTGCCGGAAACATTCTACGAACGTTCCCTGTTTACGAAGCCAGCCGACCGCGAAGTGGTCTGCCACGCCAGCGCCTGGGATATCGACAACAAGGACGATATCCGGATCAAGATGTGCATCAAGGTGAATGGCGACGATTTCGTCACCATCCACCACGAACTCGGCCATAATTATTACCAGCGCGCTTATAACGAGCAAAGCTATCTGCACCTCGACGGCGCCAATGATGGTTTCCACGAAGCCATTGGCGATATGGTCGCGCTGTCGATCACGCCGGAATATCTGGTGCAGGTCGGCCTGCTTGACGCCGAAAAGGTCCCGAGTGCAGACAAGGACATCGGTCTGTTGCTGCGCCAGGCGATGGACAAGGTTGCCTTCCTGCCATTCGGCCTGCTGGTCGACAAATGGCGCTGGCAGGTTTTCTCGGGCGAGATCCAGCCGGACAATTACACCCAAGCCTGGCATGATCTGAAACTTGACTATCAGGGCATCACGCCGCCGGTTGATCGTCCCGCCGATGCGTTCGATCCCGGTGCCAAATATCATATCCCCGGCAACACGCCTTATTCGCGCTATTTCCTTGCCCGGATCCTGCAGTTCCAGTTCTACAAGGCTGCCTGTGACGAAGCCGGATGGACCGGCCCGCTGCACCGCTGTTCCTTCTATGGCAACGAACAGGTCGGCGCGAAGCTGAATGCGATGCTGGAAATGGGGGCGTCCAAGCCTTGGCCCGACGCTTTGGAAGCTTTTACCGGAACGCGGGAAATGGATGGATCGGCGATGATCAGCTATTTCGCGCCGCTGATGGACTGGCTGAAGGAAGAAAATAAAAACAAAAGCTGCGGATGGTAGACAATAAAAGGCCGGCGAAAACATCTGTTTCCGCCGGCCGCCTTTCGGATTTTTGAACCTTAGAGCTGATCGAGCATATATTCGGCGGCGCTAACTTTGAAATCGCCCGGTGCTTCGACGTTCAGTTCCTCGACCACGCCGTCATTGACGATCATCGAGAAACGCTGGCCGCGCTGGCCAAGACCGAAGCCGGAACCGTCCATGGTCAGGCCAACCGCCTCGGCAAAATCGCCATTGCCGTCTGCCAGCATGGTGACGTCTTCCGAACCGGCGGCTTCATTCCATGCGCCCATGACGAAGGCGTCATTGACGGCGGTGCAGGCAATCTCGTCAACGCCTTTGGCTTTCAGATCGGCCGCCTTCTCGACATAGCCGGGAAGATGTTTGGCGGAACAGGTTGGCGTGAAAGCGCCGGGGACGGAAAATAGCGCCACTTTCTTGCCTGCGAAATATTCACTGGAATTGATCTGCTGCGGGCCTTCGGCGGTCGCCTTGACCAATTTCACGTCGGGAATCTTGTCGCCTTTGTTAATCATATGTTGCTCCTGGTTTTGATCGGGCTGGGAATGCATGCCTCCATTGGTGATAGTGGTGACAGAGGCAGGAAAATGCAAGCTGGCAAAACAACAGGAAACGAGAGCTGTGACTTTTGCCATGGGAAGTTCATAATTGCGACGCTATGCTGACCAGTATGAATGATCCTCTGTTTTTCTCCGGCCAGTTCCTCCTGGCGACACCCGGAATGGCCGATCCCCGCTTCTCGCGATCGGTCGTGGCAATCTGTTCGCACGATGAAAATGGCGCGCTGGGGATCAATATCGGCGAGACGGTGGAGGGTATCCGGTTTCACGATATCCTCCGGCAGTTTGATATCGACACGACCGAAGCGCCCGATTGCGATGTTTATCTGGGTGGACCAATGGAAACCCAGCGCGGTTTCATCCTGCACAGCCTGGATATCAATATGTCGGACACGCTGCAGGTCGGCGACAGCTGGGGACTGAGCAGCTCTGTCGACATGCTGAAAGCGATTTCGCAGGGGCGCGGTCCGCAACAGTGGAGCATCGCGCTCGGTTATTCCGGCTGGGGAGAGGGGCAGCTGGAAAGCGAACTGACCCAGAATGGCTGGACGATCGCCAAGGGATCGCCCGACTGGCTGTACGAACATAGGTCCGGCGACAAATGGCTGATGGCATGGGACGCTTTGGGCATCGATCCGACCAAACTGTCGACCGGATTTGGCAGTGCCTGACGCATTGTTTGTTACGGTCTGTGCAGCGTCAGACTCACAATATATCAAATATAAAGACATCTTTATATTTGCTTCCGAGGCGGCGAGCCTCTATTGAACGGCCATGTTGTCGCACCGGAACGCCTGTGCGGCATTTCGTTTTTCAAGGAGACATGACGTGGCCACCGCAACCCAGGATTATATCATCAAGGATATTTCCCTCGCCGATTTCGGCCGGAAAGAGATTGAAATAGCCGAAACCGAAATGCCGGGCCTGATGGCGCTGCGCGAAGAATTCGGAGCGGAAAAGCCCCTGAAGGGCGCCCGCATCACCGGTTCGCTGCACATGACCATCCAGACCGCCGTGCTGATCGAAACCTTGCTGGAACTGGGCGCGGAAGTGCGCTGGGCATCCTGCAACATCTTCTCGACCCAGGATCATGCCGCCGCTGCGATCGCAGCCGGTGGCACGCCGGTTTTCGCTATCAAGGGCGAAACGCTGGAAGAATATTGGGCCTATGTCGAGCGCATCTTCGACTGGGGCACCGACCAGACCTGCAACCTGATCCTTGATGATGGCGGCGATGCTACCATGTTCGCGCTTTGGGGCGCGCGGGTGGAAGCCGGAGAAGAATTGTTCAAGCCGGAAAATGAAGAAGAGGAAGTCTTTGTTGCTACTCTGACCCGCTTTCTTGCTGAACGTCCAGGCTATCTGACCCGCACGGTTGAAGCGATCAAAGGCGTTTCGGAAGAAACCACCACCGGTGTTCACCGTCTCTATGAACTCGCCAAGATCGGCAAGCTGCCTTTCCCGGCAATCAACGTCAACGACAGCGTCACCAAGTCCAAGTTCGACAATCTCTATGGTTGCAAAGAGTCGCTGGTCGACGCAATCCGCCGCGCCACCGACGTCATGCTGGCCGGCAAGGTCGCTGTTGTCGCCGGTTTCGGTGATGTCGGCAAAGGCTCTGCCCAGTCGCTGCGCAACGGCGGCGCTCGCGTCCTCGTGACCGAAATCGATCCGATCTGCGCGCTGCAGGCGGCCATGGAAGGCTTTGAAGTCGTCACCATGGAGGAAGGCACCAAACGGGGCGATATTTTTGTTACCACGACCGGCAACAAGGATGTCATCACTGTCGATCACATGCGCGCCATGAAGGATCGTGCGATTGTCTGTAATATCGGCCATTTCGACAGCGAGATCCAGATTGGTGCGCTGAAGAACATGAAGTGGACCGAAATCAAGCCGCAGGTCGACGAGGTCGAATTTGCGGACGGCAAGAAGCTGATCGTTCTCGCTCAGGGCCGTCTGGTGAACCTGGGCTGCGCGACTGGCCACCCGAGCTTCGTGATGTCAGCCAGTTTCACCAACCAGGTGCTGGCTCAGATCGAATTGTGGCTGCGTCCGGAACAATATGAAAATGACGTCTATGTTCTGCCCAAGCATCTCGACGAGAAGGTCGCCGAACTGCATCTCGCGAAACTGGGCGTGAAACTGGACAAGCTGAGCCAGGAACAGGCTGACTATATCGGTGTTCCGGTCGAAGGCCCGTTCAAGCCGGACCATTATCGCTACTAGGCGACAGGATATTCCGAACAAAAAAGCCGGGCCATGCGCAATGCATGGCCCGGCTTTTTAATGTCTGGACATATTCTTAGCGGGAAGTGAACTGGGTCCGGCGCCGGTCCGGATTGCCGGGAAACTGCGGCCATTGATTTTGCGAAAGCGCGCGGGCGCTGACCGATTGGAGACCGGCCTGTTTCTCGTACATCCAGTAGTTGCGCAATATGATCGAGACATAGCCACGAGTCTCGACATAGGGAATGCTTTCCATGAACAGCAGCGGATCGTCATTATCACGAACTTCGCTGTTCCAGCGCTGCACCGCGCCCGGCCCGGCATTATAGGCCGCGGCAATTTTGGGCAACTTGCCGCCGGTGATCGATGATTTGCCAAGATATTCGAGATAGGACTGGCCATATTCGAGATTGGTCGAGGGCCGGTAGAGATCGGATTCGCTGAAATTGAGGCCATTGGCCCGGGCGATATCGCCGGCGGTTCCGGGACGGACCTGCATCAGGCCGATGGCGTTCGCTGGGCTGACCACTTTGCTGCGGAATGCGGATTCCTGCAATGTATGGGCATAGACCAATGCCGGATCGACGCGCCAGCCACCGTCCGGTTTCCATTTCGGCGCCGGGAAGCGGGCCTGGACATCGGGTTTCACCCCGCGCGGCGCATTATGGGCGAGCCAGAGCTGGGTCCGTGGCAAATCAAGTTCGCGGGCCAGTTTGATCAGGGCAGGGTGGTCGCCGCTGTCGCCGATCGTCGCCTGATGCCGCAGCACCTCATCGGCCAGCTGTTCCTCACCAATTTCCACCAGAGCGATGGCAGCGCGGACATTTTCGTGCCGTTCCAGCGCGCGCCAGTCCGCTTTCTCGAACGACTCGCTTTGGCCGGACCGGTCCGGTTCCATGCCGAGTGTCTGCGCCGCAAGCATACCGTAAAAGCTGTCATCGAAACGCGCCGCGGCCTGCAGCTTGCCCTGCACCCGCTCAGGCAGGCCGCATTTCAGATCGGATCGGGCGCTCCAGTAGAGACCGGCAGCCTGCAGGTCGACATTGGCGGCAGACCGGGAGACCTGTTCAAATGCGTTGCCGGCTGTGCGGCAGTCGTTCAGCCGCCATGATGCCAGCCCGGCCACCCAGTTGGCGTGGCCGACCCATTCACCCGAGCCATTTTGCGCCTGCCGGGCGAGCCGCAATGCGGAGCTGTCGTCATTTTCGATATAATAGGACCAGGCAACCCGCTGCTCCAGTTCCGTGCGTGCTTCGGAGGACATCTGGCTGGCATTGGCGTTCAGCAGTGCTTCCGCGCCCTGTGGATTGTCGTTCTTGATAAAGTCTATAATCTGGCCGCGCACGCTATTGGCTGCGCTGTCGGAGCTGATATCTTTCGGTTTCGACCGGATCGGAGAACCGGGAATCCATGACAGGTTGCGGCGCTGGGGCAGGTCGGGCAACAGTTGTGCGCCGCGTTTCTGGGCCAGGCGGCCCAACTGCGCGGCTTGCGGTATTTGCGGCGCTTCATTGACCAGAGTCAGCAACGGCCCAAGTTCTGCCCGGGGACTATTGGCAGCCAGGAAATATTCGGCTTGCGCGATCGGTTTCAGCGGGCCGGTCGGCGCCGTGTCGAGCAGGTTTTTCGCCACGTCCCAGTGATTGCTGCTCATCGCCGAAAACAGGGCGCGATAATGGTCCGATTGTTTCTGCTTGAGCTGTGAGGGAACATATTTCGCAACCGAAGCGCTGTTGTAGAGAACAGCACCATCGTCTGCGAGCGCGGGTGCAGCGGTGAGGGTGAGGAGCGATACGGTCAGTGCAAATTTCAGTTTCACGAGGCAGAAATCCTTGTCAGCATTTGCAAATCCTTCCACGCTTCGGCCTTGAACAATGGCCGTTCGATCAGGATCCGCGGGTGAAATGTCACGATCGCTTCTGTTTGTGAGGAACTATGGTTAATAAATTGCTTATTCTTGCGCGCGGTCAGCAGGTCCTGCCCGAATATGATCTTGGCCGCCAAGTCGCCGAAGCAGATGATACGGTGCGGACGGACCAGCCCGATATGGTGCAAAAGCCGGTTTTTCAGCACTGGCCAATGCTGTTCGTCTATCCGGCCATCATAGGAGAGGGAAAGAGCGATATTTGCTAGATAGGATTGGCCCGAATCACATCCGATGGCCGTCAGCATTTTTTCCAGCAGTTTTCGGTTGTCCGGGTTGAAGAGATGGACGTCGCCATTGCGGTTTTTTTCCGGCAGCGCCGAAATCACCATGATTTCCGGTTCCAGGTCCCCTTGCGGCATTACCCTTTGCTTCGACCAGCCCGACTCAACCAGCTTCCTGTCATTGGCCAGCCAATCAAGAAATTCGGGATAGGTGGCCGGCAATGGCTCGGCCTGTACCGGAGTTCTGGCCTCTTCCGGCACGCGTTCCGTAACGGTTGCTGTTTGCGGCAGATCCTGCACCGGAGCGATGGTTGCGGGGGCCAGCAGCGCCGCCGGCCGGTCGGCATAATCCAGATCGACGCCAGCCAGCGACCACCAGTCTTGCAGGCTGGCGATCATCGACTCGGGTGAAGGATTAGGCGTTGGTGCGGAGATTAAATTCATTTATGCATAGAGTCATGAGTTGACGAATAGGTCAATTGGCGGGAAAGCAGGTTTCTGCCCAGCGGGTTTCGGTTTACGACAGACCGATTATAGAAGAGAATAAAAGCAAGAATTGTAGGAAAAGCGACATGAGTGAACGAGAGTCAATGCCTTATGATCTGGTGATAGTCGGGGGTGGTCCCGCCGGTCTCAGTGCAGCCATAAGGTTCAAACAGATGGCCGACGAGGCAGGCAAGGACCTGTCGGTCTGCGTGTTGGAAAAAGGCTCCGAAATCGG
The DNA here is from genome assembly GCF_902506555.1 of Sphingorhabdus sp. 109. Classification (GTDB taxonomy): domain Bacteria; phylum Pseudomonadota; class Alphaproteobacteria; order Sphingomonadales; family Sphingomonadaceae; genus Parasphingorhabdus. The sequence continues at coordinate 901,624 of NZ_LR732707.1, forward strand.
CGCGCATATCCTGTCCGGCGCGGTGATTGACCCCAAGGGCCTAGATGAACTCTTCCCGTCATGGCGCGACGAAGATTGTCCGCTCGCGCAGACTCCGGTGACCGAAAACCATCACTGGATATTGACCAAGAAGAAAAAAATTTCGCTGCCCCATTTCATGACCCCGTCTTTCATGCACAACAAGGGCACCTATACCGGTTCGCTCGGCAATCTGTGTCGCTGGCTGAGCGAGCGGGCCGAAAATATGGGCGTCGAAATCTTCCCGGGCTTCGCGGCCGCCGAAATCCTGTATAATGAGGATGGATCGGTAAAAGGCGTTGCCACCGGCGATATGGGCGTGGCACGGGATGGCAGCCACAAGCCGGATTATGAACCCGGTCTCGAACTGCACGCCAAATATACATTCTTTGCCGAAGGCGCGCGCGGCCATCTGACCAAGATTCTGAAAAACCAGTTTTCGCTGGATGCCGAAAGCGAGCCGCAAATCTATGGTCTCGGGATCAAGGAATTGTGGGATATCGATCCGGCCAAGCACAAGCCGGGCCGGGTGATCCACTCGCAGGGCTGGCCGCTCAGCGAAGGCGCCAATGGCGGCGGCTTTCTCTATCATCAGGCGGACAATCAGGTCGCGCTTGGCTTTGTCACCTGGCTGAATTACGAAAACCCCTATCTGTCGCCGTTCGAGGAAATGCAGCGCTGGAAGCAGCATCCCGAAATCCGCCAGATCCTGGAAGGCGGAAAACGCGTTTCCTATGGCGCGCGAGCAATCAACGATGGCGGCTTCCAAGCCGTTCCCAAGCTCTATTTCCCGGGCGGCGCCCTGATCGGCTGCTCCGCCGGCTTCGTCAATGTTCCGCGAATCAAGGGTACGCACACCGCCATGAAGACCGGAATGATGGCCGCAGAAGCTGCTTATGAAGCGATTGTGGCAGACCGCAGCAGCGACGAACTGACCGCTTATGGCGCGGCTTACGAAAATAGCTGGGTCCGGGAAGAATTGCGCGTGGTGCGCAACGTATTGCCGGCGGTCGAGAAATATGGCGATTTCCTCGGCACGATCATTTCCGGCATCAACATGTGGGCCGAGCATCTGAAGATCAAAATGCCGTTCACGATGAAATTGCACCCTGACTGGTCGCGATTGAAGCGGGCGGAACATTGCAATCCGATCGAATATCCGAAGCCCGACGGGGTGATCAGTTTCGATCGTCTGTCGTCGGTATTCCTGTCGAACACCAACCATGAAGAAGACCAGCCGGTCCATCTGCAACTGAAAGATCCCGATATACCGGTTAATGTCAATCTGCCGGTCTTTGCCGGCCCTTCGGCGCGCTATTGCCCGGCAGGCGTCTACGAATTTGTCGAGGACGAGGCCGGCAAGCCGAAATTCCAGATCAACGCGCAAAATTGCGTGCACTGCAAGACCTGTGATATCAAGGACCCGGCCCAGAATATCAACTGGGTGGTTCCGGAAGGTGGCGGAGGTCCAAATTATCCGAATATGTAGTCTCGGCCTATGGGCGCTGCTCGCCACCAGTCAGATTGCTGCACCGGCGCTTGCCAGTCGCGGCGACAGCACCACGGGCCTCAATCGCTTTGTTGAAGCCAGACTGGCCGAGTCCGCCGATCAGAATCAGCTTGCGGCCGCCATCTACGCGGACGGTCTGAAGGAACAGCCGGACAACGAGTTGTTCGCTGGCAAAGCCTATGTTAGCGCCGTGGAAACGGGAGATTTCGATCTGGCCGTAAAAGCGGTCCGGGTCATGCAGTTGCGCGGTACGGTGGAGCCGGAAATGCCGCTGCTGCTCTATGCTTCGGCCTTTGCGCAGCGGGACTGGAATGGCGCCGATCTGGCGACTGTCGAGGCGGAATCACTCGGGAATTTTGCCTTTCTTGAACCGTTTCTGGCGGCTTGGCTGGAAACCGCAAGAGGGCGTGACGGGACCGCGATGCTTTCGCGAGCCAGAAGCAATGCGACCGCCCGCTATTATCTCGAAGAGCAGTTGATCCTGCACAGCCTCGCCCGCCGACAGGAAGATGCCGCGCTCTCCTTGATCGCCGCTCTGGTCGAGCGCAACGAAGCGCGGATGGCGCCGGTACGAATAATGGCGGCCCGACATTTCTGGGCGCGAAACAAACCGGAAGCGGCAAAGGAAATTCTGAAGCTACGGTCTACCGCGGCCGAGCAGAGATTATATCATCAGATCGAAACCGGGCTGAAAAAAGGCGTGGCCCGAAAAGTAACGGCAACCACCGGTCTGGCCTTCCTCTTCCAGCGGCTCTCGAGCGATCTGGCTGCGCAGCAAGCCAATTTTCTCTCGCAACTGCTCGCGCTGTCCGGCGCGCAGGTTGCCGGCAGGTCCGACTATGCCTGGCTGATGCTGGGCCGTGCCTATGCACTGGCCGAGAAGCACGATCTGGCGGCGGCGGAATATGCGCGGATTGGCAGCGACAGTCCCTATTTTCTCGTCGGACTGAGTTCGCAGATCGCCAGCTTGGTTGCCAACGATGATTTTGACGGAGCCAAGGCCCGGCTCGTGTCTGTTCTGGAATCGGATCCGGAGGCTCCCGAACTCCATATGCTGCGCGGCCAGGTATTGCAGGCACAGGGTGACCATGTGGCGGCGGCGGATGCCTTTACCTCGGCCGTCCGGCTGGCGGAGCAGCAGAACCGCTCCGATCTGGTTCTCGCCAATTACTGGCTGGCACTGGGCGGCGCGCAGGAACAGGCCGGAATCTGGCCGGAAGGGCTGGAATCGCTGCGCAGGGCAAATGAGCTGCTGCCCAATTCCCCGACAATCCTCAATTATCTCGGCTATGCCCAGCTCGAACGGCGGGAGAACGAGAAGGAAGCGGTCGCTGCGATCAAGCAGGCGCACGAATTGCGATCGAATTCGCCCGCGATCACCGATTCCCTCGGCTGGGCCTATTTCATTACCGGCGACCACCAACGGGCCGTTACCTATCTGGAAAGCGCTCTGGAAGGCCAGCCACAGGACCCGACGATCAATGAGCATCTCGGAGATGCCTATTGGACAGTCGGTCGGCTTTACGAGGCGCGCTATGCCTGGAAATCTGCAAAATTGTTCGCAGAAGACGAGGATGCACAGCGGCTTGCCAGCAAAATAGATATCGGTCTCCAGCCCGACCTCGTATCGCCCTGATGTCCGGCTCAGAACGGGATGGGCCGGATCGGGAAACGGCCTATGCAAAAATCAATCTTGCGCTGCATGTCCGCAGGCGGCTGCCCGACGGCTATCACGAACTGGAGACGATATTTGCCTTTCTCGATCAGGGAGACAGGATTTCGGTGGGTCCGGGCGAGGGTATCAGTTTGCAGATCGATGGTCCTTTTGCGGACGGTTTGAGCGCGACCGACAATCTGGTTATACAGGCGGCAAACCGGCTCGCGCAGCACGCAGATATGAAGCGCGGGGCCCGTCTGCATCTCGACAAGCAGCTGCCGGTTGCGTCCGGAATCGGCGGAGGATCGGCCGATGCCGCAGCGACGCTGCGGTTGCTCAACCGCTTCTGGGGGCTTGGGCTGTCGCCAGAAGAACTGGCGGTTGTGGCGCGGCCGCTCGGCGCCGATGTCCCGGCCTGCGTCGCCAGCAAAACCTGCCGCGGCACGGGTATCGGCCAGGATCTGGAGCCGATTGTCGATGATGATCTGCGCGGTACCGACGTGCTGCTGGTCAATCCTCTGGTCCCGGTGCCTACAGCGGACATATTTGCGGCCTGGGACGGTGTGGATCGCGGCGCCCTTTCGGGTGGACCGCTGATCGCCTCGGCCCGCAAAGGCAGAAATGACCTGCAGGACCCGGCCGCGGCGCTGGTATCGGAGTTGACGGCAGTCCTTCAGGCGCTGGAACATTGCCGGCCGGTGCTAGCCCGTATGTCGGGATCGGGTGCAACATGTTTTGCCTTGTTTGATTCAACCACCGAAGCCAGAAAAGCAGAGAGCCACTGCCGCAAGACGATGGACCGAATATGGACGATGATTGGGAAAATCCGGTGACCGAAGCATTCGAAATTTCTGGCGTGCCCTCCGAAGGCGGCGTTCTGCTGCTGGTTGATCATGCCTCCTGCCACGTCCCCGACGATATCGATCTCGGTATTCCGCCACAATATGCCACGGACCATATCGCCTATGATCCCGGGATCGCACCGATAGCCCGGTTGATGACCGAGCAGGGAGGCTATCTCGCCGTTCTCAGCACGGCTTCCCGGCTTATCGTCGATCTCAACCGCTATCCCGATGAACCAGCCGTCATCGTGGAGCGCAGCGACGGCGTTGAAATCCCGGGCAATCGTCTTTCCGAAGCGGAAAAACGGGCGAGGCTGGATCGCTTCTTCACGCCCTATCATGACCGGGTGGCGGCGCTGATCGCCGACCTGAAGCCGGTGCTGGTGGCTTCGCTGCACAGCTTTTCGCCGGTGCTGCGGACCAATCCGCAGCTGAAACGTCCGTGGGACATCGGTATCATGTATAATGATCATCAGACGGCCCCGCGCCTCGCGCTCCAGTATCTCGGCGAGGAGGAGGGCTTGATCGTCGGTGACCAGATGCCGTATTCGGGCAAGGATCTCAACGCGACGATGAACCGGCAGTGTGAAACCGTCGGCCAGCCCTATATCGGGGTCGAAGTCCGTCAGGACCTGATCCGGGAAGAGACCGGACAGCGGCGATTTGCCGATATTTTATTGCGTACGTGCGATAAAATAAGAACGGCTCTTGCTTAACCGGCGGACTTTTGGAAGGACGATCCGGAAATTGCCATATTGGAAAGCCAGAATGACCAACAGATTCGATAAATCCCGTTTGCCCAGCCGTCACGTCAGCGTCGGTCCCGAACGCGCGCCCCAGCGCAGCTATTATTATGCCATGGGAATGACCGAGGAAGATATCGCAAAACCTTTTGTCGGCATCGCTTCCGCGGGGAACGACAGCGCGCCCTGCAACACATTGCTCGACGGTCAGGCCGATATCGCGCGTGAAGGCGTGATCGAAGCCGGCGGAACCCCGCGCCGGTTCAACACCATCACGGTCACCGACGGCATTGCCATGGGCCATCAGGGCATGAAAGCTTCGCTGGTGTCGCGCGAAGTGATTGCCGACAGCGTTGAGCTCAGCGTTCGCGGCCACTGCTATGACGCGGTGATCGGCTATGCCGGCTGCGACAAGAGCCTGCCCGGCATGATGATGGCGATGCTGCGGCTCAATGTGCCGTCGATTTTCGTCTATGGCGGCTCGATCCTGCCCGGACGCTTCCACGACCATGATGTAACGGTCGTCGACGTGTTCGAAGCGGTCGGTCAGCACAGCGCCGGCAATTGCCCGCTACAGGAACTGATCGAACTGGAAAAAGTCGCTTGCCCCGGACACGGCGCTTGCGGCGGCCAGTTTACCGCCAACACCATGGCCTGCGTCGCCGAGGCCATCGGCCTGTCGCTGCCGAACAGCAATATGGCACCCGCTCCCTATGAAACCCGCGACGATATGGCGCGGGCCGCGGGCCGGCAGATCATGAACCTGATCGAGCTCAATTTGCGGCCGCGCGATATCTGCACCCGCGATGCCTTCATCAACGCCGCCCGCGTGGTCGCCGCCACCGGTGGCTCGACCAATGCGGCTCTTCATCTGCCGGCCATGGCCAGCGAGGCGGGTATAGATTTCGACCTGTTCGACGTCGCGGAAATCTTCAAGACCACCCCCTATCTGGCGGACCTCAAGCCGGGCGGCAAATATGTCGCCAAGGACATGCACGATGCCGGCGGCGTCTACATGCTGATGAAGACGATGATGGACAATGGTCTGATCAAGGGCGACTGCATCACCGTGACCGGCAAGACCCTGGGCGAGAATATCGAGGAAATCGTCTGGAACCCCGACCAGAAGGTCATCTACGACGTGCAGCACGCGATCACCCCGACCGGCGGCGTTGTCGGTCTGCGCGGTTCGCTGGCGCCAGAAGGCGCGATCGTCAAGGTCGCCGGCATGGCACGCCTGCAGTTCCGCGGTCCGGCCCAAGTCTTCGAGTGCGAGGAAGATGCTTTTGAAGCCGTTGAAGACCGGAAGATCAAGGAAGGCGCTGTCGTCGTTATCCGCAACGAAGGGCCGAAAGGCGGCCCCGGCATGCGGGAAATGTTGGCCACCACCGCCGCGCTCTATGGTCAGGGCATGGGCGAGAAAGTCGCGCTGATCACCGATGGCCGCTTCTCGGGCGCCACTCGCGGTTTCTGCATTGGCCATGTCGGACCGGAGGCGGCCGATGGCGGACCTATCGGCCTGATCGAGGATGGCGACATGATCAATATTGACGCCGAGAAGGGCCTTATCGATCTGGAAGTCGACGAGGCGATATTGACCGAGCGGCGGAAAAACTTCACGCAACGCGAAAGTGATTATGGTTCGGGGACCTTGTGGCGCTATGCCCAGAATGTAGGACCGGCCTATAAGGGCGCGGTTACCCATCCGGGAGCCAAAGCGGAAAAACATGTCTATGCGGATATCTAGTGCTGTCGCCTTCGCGTTATTGTTGACTGCTTGCGACAGCAGGCCGGACAATGCTGTGCTTGCCGAAGCAGAGCAGCGAGCGGCTGCACAAGCCGGAGAAGACGGAAAAATCAGTTGCGCCATCGATGGTGCAACCGATTTTACCCGCGACTGCCTGATTGAACGGCTGAGCGGTGAAAATGGCGTCACCATGATCATCCGGCACCCCGACGGCGGTTTCCGTCGATTCAATGTGCTGACCGACGGTCATGGCTTGGAAGCCGCGGACGGTTTTGACAGGGCGCGGATCATGATTGTTGAAGATGGCAAGATCCAGGTCAGCGTCGGACCCGACAAATATCTGTTGCCCGCACAGATCAAGCCGAACGCTGGTGCAGAAGGGCCCACCGACAGCCAGGAAGAACCGGCGCCAGCCGGAAGCTAGAGACAGGCATGATCAATCAGGGGAATATATTGACCGCCGCTGAAATGAAGCGTGCGGAACAGAAGCTGATCGACTCCGGCGTTAGCGTTGACGAACTGATGCGCCGCGCAGGGCAAGGCGCCGCGCAGATGATCTGGCGCGTTGCCGCCGATATGCCGACTCTGGTGCTTTGTGGTCCGGGCAATAATGGCGGAGACGGCTATGTGATCGCGGAATGGCTGCGGGATAAAGGCGTTGAAGTCCGCATCGCCGCGGCGGCTGATCCGACAACCGACGCCGCGCGCCATGCCAAATCGCTTTGGCATGGGGAAACCGTCTTGCTGGAAGAGGCACAACCCGCCGCGCAATTTGTCGACTGTCTCTTCGGCACCGGATTGACGCGCGCCATTGGTGATGGCTGGTTCAGCGATTTCAGCCGCCTGTTTGCCGGTGCGAAACGTCGGGTTGCGATCGATTTGCCCAGCGGCGTTGAATCCGATCACGGTCTATTGCTCAATGACCTTCCGGCTTTTGATATGACCGTCACGCTCGGGGCGTATAAACCTTCCCATTATCTGGAGCCGGCACGGTCGAAAACGGGCCATCTGGTCGGGATCGATATCGGCATCACGGCGGATAGCAATCTCGAAATATTGCCAAAGTCGCAGATGTCCGGGCCGACTTCACAGGATCACAAATATAGCCGTGGCCTGGTAGGCGTAGTCGCTGGTGCGATGCCCGGCGCCGCGCAACTCACAGCGCTAGCCGCCCAGAAATCCGGAGCCGGTTATGTCAAAATATTCGCCGCAGCCGGCTTTCCTTCTCCCCATTCCAGTATCGTGGTCGAGACCGTGGAAGATAGCGCCGACCTGCAGCAAAAGCTTTCCGACCCGCGCATCTCCGCGATCGTAGTCGGCCCCGGTCTGGGTCGCGATGATCAGGCGAGGGAGCTGCTGGGTGCCGCATTGGCAGCCGATGCACCGCTGGTCCTCGATGCTGATGCGCTAACCGTCGCCGGAACGGAATTTTCCGCGCTGGTGAAGAATCGTAATGCCGGGACGATCGCGACTCCCCATGCCGGCGAATTTGCCTCACTGACGGGGCGTGCACCCGAACATAAAATCCAGGACAGCTGTCAGCTCGCGCATGAGTCAGGATGCAGCATTTTGTTGAAGGGAGCAGACACGGTGATCGCCAGTACCGAGCGCGAGGTATCTCTGTCGGCACAGGACTGTCCATGGCTCTCCACGGCGGGCACCGGTGACATATTGGCCGGGATCATCGCAAGTCGCTTGGCAACGGGCCTTGGTGCTTATAAGGCAGCCTGCGAAGGCCAGTGGCTGCACAGCCGGGCCGGACAACTGGCGGGCCCGGCCTTCACGCCGGAAATGCTTGTCGACCAGATCCCCGCCAGCTTGCAGGAATGTTTATGACCGCGACCGCCGATCCAGACCTGATCATTCGCGTTGCCGCGAAGGGGGACGGCGTGACTGCCGATGGCCGCCATATTGCCTTTTCCGCACCGCTCGACCGGCTGAACGAAGATGGTGGCCTGATCAAGGGACCGCATCATGTCGAACCACCCTGTCAGCATTTCCAGTCCTGCGGCGGTTGCAGCCTGCAACATCTCGATGCCGAGAGCTACGCCCGCTTCCTCACCGAGCGCGTGGCCTATGCGCTGGAAGGACAGGGGGTGGTCGCCGGAAAGCTCCACCCGCCGCAAATTTCGCAACCCAGAAGCCGCATTCGCGCCAGCCTGCGCGCGGCCAAGCTCGGCGACCAGTTCAAGCTGGGGTTCAGCGGTGCGGGCAGCCACAGGATTGTCGATCTAAAGCAATGCGAGATTATGGCGCCCGAGCTGATGGCGCTACTCCCGCCGCTTCGGAGCTTTCTCAAGAAAGCGGCCCGCCGTAAACATGACATGAATATCGAAATGACCCTGATCGACCAGGGCATTGACCTGCTGATCAGCAATTACGAACCGGAAGGTCTGGAGCAGCGCGAAGCGCTATCGGCCTTTGCCCAGAAAAACGGCCTGGCGCGCCTGTCGGTCGATGGCGGCTATGGTCCCGAAACCCAGTGGGAACCGGAACCGGTGACGGTCACGCTGGGTGGCACTGTGGTCGGTTTTCCGCACAGCAGTTTCCTTCAGCCGACACGGGAAGGCCAGCAGGCGCTGGTCGCTGCCATGCGGGAAACGGTTGGCGATGCGCGTCTGGTTGCGGACCTGTTCGCCGGACTGGGTACGTTCACGCTTGCTCTGGGCCCGGACCAGAAAGTCTATGCCGCCGAGGGCGCGCGCGATGCCATCGGTTCGCTGAAAATGGCGGCCAACCATTCGACTCGACAGATTTTCTGCGAGCATCGCGATCTGTTCCGGCGACCGCTAAGCGTCGAGGAACTGAACCGCTTCAATGCCGTCATTCTCGATCCGCCGCGGGCCGGCGCCCGCGACCAGATATTGCAACTGGCTCAGTCCGATGTCGCGAAAATCTGCTATATCAGCTGCAATCCGGCCAGTTTCGCCCGCGATGCGAAGCAACTGTGCGACGCCGGCTACAAGCTCGACCAGGTCTGGCCGGTGGGCCAGTTTCTCTGGTCGACCCATGTCGAGCTTGTCTCCAGCTTCAGCCGCTAGCTACGCCTGCAAGGGCTGGTCCGCTCCAGCCATCACCTCGTCTAATGGAAGACCGCGATAGCTGCGTGAATTGCCAGCGCGATAATGCACAGGCTCGACAGGGCAAATAATATGAACCGGAAAAGCACGCGGTTGACGGTCACCTGTACCAGACTGTGCAACACGCGCAGGGCAACATAGGCCCAGGCAATGGTCTGGTTCAGTCCATAATCCTGTCCCGAAAGGATCAAAACAACACAAATTGCATAAAAAAGCGTCGGTTCTGTCAGCAAATGGTTATAATTATGCGCTTTCCACTGCACGTCCGGCGGCAGCAATTCGTCGAGATCACCACCTTTGCCACCGACCAGATTGGCGGTGTCGATCTTGGCCTTGTTCATCGCCGGAATCCGCGTGACATACATCCACAGCCAGATCAGCATGGTCCACAAAATGAGCGCAACCATCGGTTGCAGCAAGGGGCTGTTGTCCATTAAATTTCCTCCCGAATATTGTTATGATGCTAGAAAAGCGTGGCCCACAGGGCGTTGACCGCCATGACCAGCAGGCAGACGGTCGACAATATGAAGAGCAGAAAGCGGACCTTCACCAGATTGACCGTCGCCTGCCAGATGCTGTGGATGATCCGGATGATGACATAGGACCATGCCAGATAGAGATTCATTCCGTGCCCTGCACCGGCAACGGCCAGAATGACGACCGTCGCGTAGAACAGAGTCGGTTGTTCCATCAAATGGGTGTAATTATGGGCCTTCCAGTTTACCTTGTCGGGAATGACCCCTTCGAGATCGCTGCCGCGTCCACCCGGCTTTGCGCTGCCTAGATCCGCGCCGGATTTCGCCATCGCGGGGAATCTTGTCGCGGCCATCCAGAACAGCATGATCAGCGACCACAAGACCAGCACGGCCGCTGGAGCCAAAATTGCAATTTCCATGTTTCGTCCTCCCGAAAACGGGAAGAAACTGCGTCAACTGTAACCGATTGTCAATTGCAACCTAAATCAGTGGCTAGGCGCTCGGAAAGGACACCACATTGTCGCGATCGGACCGGTCGAGATTTTCGCCGACATAGAGGCTGGCCATCGGTTCGTCGGCGACATCATATTCCTCGCTGCTGCCATAGCCGTTGAACTTGGTCCGCATCGCCGAGCCATAGGCACCGATCATACCGATTTCGATATAGTCGCCGGCCTGAATGCTGTCGGGCAGGGTGAACGGTCCGGCCATGAAGTCCATGTCGTCGCAGGTCGGGCCGTAGAAGCTGAAACCGGTCGTCGCGCCGCCGTCCTCGTCGGCACCGATCTGTCGCACCGGAAAGCGCCAGCCGATATGGGCGGCGTCGAACAGGGTGCCATAGGCGCCGTCATTGATATAGAGCTCGTTGCCACGACGGCGCTCGACCTTGACCACCAGCGAGCTATATTCGGCCGACAATGCGCGACCGGGTTCGCACCACAGCTCTGCGGAATAGCTGATCGGCAGATCCTCGAACGTGCGGTCGATGGCGGTGAAATAATGGTTGAGCGAAACCGGCGCCAGATCGGGATAAATGGACGGAAAACCACCACCGACATTGACGATGTCTACGGTCACCGACGCGCCGACAATCGCGGTACGGACCCGCTCGAGAGCATGGACATAGGCGAGCGGCGTCATCGCCTGGCTTCCGACATGAAAGCAGATTCCGAGGCAGTCGGCCCGCTGCCGCACGCGCTGCAGCAATTCGGCCGATTCATCGACATCGATACCGAATTTCGAAGCGAGGCTGATTTCGGCAAATTCCGAAGCCACGCGAATCCGGACGCAGAGCGTCAGGTCTTCGGCATTACCGGTGCCCAGTTCGATCTTCTCCAGCTCTTCGATACTGTCGAGCGAGAAAATCCGCACGCCATGCTCGTGATAGGCTTCCCGCACCGAAGCCAACTGCTTGACCGGGTTCATGTAGCAAAGCGTCGCCTCTGGCAGCGCCGCGCGCACGGTCCGCACTTCGTCGATCGAGGCGACGTCGAAATGGGTGACGCCTTCTTCCCAAAGCAATTGCAGCAAGGTTGGCGAAGGATTCGCCTTCACCGCATAGAGCGACTTGCCGGGAAACTGCTCGACGAAATAACGCGCAGCACGACGGGCAGCGTGTGGCCGGTTAAGCAAAACTGGAATATCTGGGCTAAGAGCCTTCGTCAGCTCCTCGGCATCATGGTAATAGCGCAACTCAAGGGACCCCCTATCGGCTTAGATCGATTGAGCTGCCTTGCGGATTCGCAAGCGGCCATGGGGCAGCGAAGCGCGGCTATATGGCCGCTATATGAGTCTGTAAAGTCCTACATTTACAGAAAGTGCTGCTACCGGTCCATTTTCTAGCTCAACCGGTCCTGAAACACCGTCCAATCGAATGTTTTGACGCATTTTAGCGTGTCATTGTCGCTGTTCCACAGCCAGATCGAGGGCAGGGGAACACCGTTGAATGTGTTGGTCTTTACCATCGAATAATGGGCCTGATCAAGGAAAGCGATGCGTTGCCCGATATGCGCGTCGGCGGGCAGGATATAATCGCCGATAATGTCACCCGCGAGGCAACTGGGTCCGCCGAGGCGAATGGCGGTGCCTTCGCTGCGCTCACCCAGCATGGCCGGCCGATAGGGCGCCTCGATTACGTCCGGCATATGGCAGGTCGCCGATATGTCGGTGATCCCGACCGGTATGCCATTGTCGAAGACATCCAGTATCTCGCCGACCAGGATTCCCGCATCCAGCGCCACGGCCTCGCCCGGCTCGAGATAGATATCGCAACCCGACCGCGCTTTCAGATCTTTCAGGAAAAACACCAACGCCTCGCGATCATAATCATCGCGTGTGATATGGTGCCCGCCACCCAGATTTATCCATTTGAGCGTGCCGAAATGCGGCGCGATATACGGCTCGACCTTCTCCCATGTCTGCTGCAACGCGTCAAAACCCTGCTCGCATAGATTGTGAAAGTGGATGCCGCTCAAATGTCGGAAATGCTCTGGTGCCAGCTGGCTGACCGGAAAGCCGAGCCGGCTATGCGGCTGGCTCGGATCATATTTTTCCGTCTCACCCAGCGGGATTTGCGGATTGATTCTTAATCCTATTTCTGAACTATCGTTCAGAAGGTTATGATTAGAGTAACTTTTCCATCGCACAATCTGCGCCGGATTATTAAAGGTGACATGCTCGGAAATGGCACTGATACGGGCCAGATCTTCCGCTTTATAGGCGGGAGAGTAAGTGCTGATAGGCCCGCGAAAATGTTCTCTGGCAAGCCGCGCTTCCCACAGGCCAGACGCGCAATAGCCATCGAGATATTCGTCGATCAGTGGCGCCAGAGACCACATCGAAAATGCTTTTAGCGCCAGCAGGACCTTGGCACCCGAACGCGTCCTGATATCTGCCAATATCGCCAGATTCCGCCGCACGGCTGCCTCGTCCACGACAAAGGCGGGCGAGGGCACGCGGCCCAGATCAAATTGCGCAAACGCGCCGGGATCGCCGGCCTTGGTCTCCATCCTAGAACGCCAAAGGTGCTTCCAATTCTTCCAATGTCCACGGCAAACCATGCTCGTTCAGCATCGCCATGAATGGATCGGGATCGAATTCTTCCATATTGAACACGCCGTCGCCCTTCCACTGGCCGGACAGCATCATTGCCGCGCCGATCATCGCCGGAACGCCGGTGGTATAGCTGACGCCCTGGTTGCCGGTTTCCTCGAAGGCCGCCTCATGGCTGCAGATATTCTTGACGTAGAGCGTCTTCTCGACGCCGTCTTTCACGCCGGTTGCGATAACACCGATATTGGTATTGCCCTTGGTGGTTTCACCGAGGCTCGCAGGCTCCGGCAATACGGCTTTCAGGAACTGCAACGGGATGATCTCGCGGCCTTCGTACATCACCGGATCAATCCGGGTCATACCGACATTTTGCAGCACTTCGAGATGGGTCAGATAGGCATCGCCAAAGGTCATCCAGAAGCGAATCCGCTGAATTTCCGGGAGGTGCGTCTTTAGCGACTCGATTTCCTCGTGATACATCAGATACATATTCTTCGGGCCGACCGCCTCGAAATCGAACTCCTGCTTCTGGGTCAGCGCCGGTCCCTCGACCCACTGGCCATTCTCCCAATGCCGCGAGTTGGCGGTAACTTCGCGGATATTGATTTCCGGATTGAAATTGGTCGCGAAATGCTGGCCATGATCGCCGCCGTTGCAGTCGAGAATGTCGAGCGTATCGATTCGGTCGAAATGATGTTTCTTCAGCCAGCAGGTGAACACGCTGGTCACGCCCGGATCAAAGCCGGAGCCGAGCAGCGCCATGATCCCGGCGTCCTTGTACCGGTCCTGATAATCCCACTGCCATTTATATTCGAACTTGGCTTCGTCGCGCGGTTCGTAATTGGCGGTGTCGAGATAGTCGGTCTTGGTCGCCAGACAGGCGTCCATGATCGGCAAATCCTGATAGGGTAGCGCCAGATTGACCACCAGATCAGGCTTTTCCTGCTCGATCAATGCGGTCAGCGCCGGAACATTGTCGGCGTCAATCTGGGACGTGGATATCGCCACGCCGGTCCGCTCTTTGACCGACTCGGCAATCGCGTCGCATTTTGATAAAGTCCGACTGGCCAGTAGAATTTCGCTGAAAGGCCCGCTGCCTGCCGCTATCAACTGTGCCATTTTATGCACTGCAACCGAACTGACGCCGCCTGCGCCGATCACCAATATTTTGCCCATGATTTCCACTCTAAATGCTGGAGAAATGTTAGCCCCGCATATAGGGAGAGGTCATGACAGAGCAAGACCTGATGGACCCTGAGCGCAAACCAAAACTTGCAGGGGTTGAACGAGCGGCAAGAAAAGTTGCTGACATACTGCCGGCGACACCGCTGTTGCCTTTGGAAATTGATGGCAAGACAGTCTGGTGCAAGGCAGAATGCCTGCAACCGATTGGCGCGTTCAAAATACGGGGTGGCTGGCACCGTTTGACCGATCTGAACGATGATCAGCGCCAGCGGGGTGTCATTGCCTTTTCCAGCGGAAATCATGCACACGGCGTTGCATGGGCTGCTCGCAGGCTGAACATACCTGCAACGATCATCATGCCTGAGGATGCTCCCAGGGCGAAACTGGAGAATACAAAGGCATTGGGTGCCAAGGTCATCACCTATGACCGGATGGGCGGTAATCGGGAACAATTGGCAGCCGATCTATCGCAGAAAAGCGGAGCCGTGGTTGTTCCCAGTTTCGATGATCCCTGGATCGTCGAGGGACAGGGTAGCTGCGGTCTGGAAATCCGCGAACAGGTGCGGGCCCGAACCGGATCGGAGCCGGATCAGATTGTCGCCTGCTGCGGCGGTGGAGGCCTGGCAAGCGGGACCGCTCTGGCTAACCCTGACGCCAAAATTATGGTCGTCGAGCCGGAAGGCTGGGATGACATGAAACGCTCGCTGGAAGGTGGAGCGATCGTGCCGGTAGAGGACAACCCGCCCGCGACCGATTGCGACGCGCTGCAAACGCTCAGCGTTGCGCCAATCACGTTCAATATTCTGAAAGATCGCGACGCCACAGGCATCGCCGTTTCCACCGCTGAAGTGCATCACGCGATGCGGGTAGCATTCGAGAAATTGCGCTTGGTCGTTGAACCGGGCGGTGCCGTTGCGCTGGCGGCGCTTCTCGCTGGCAAGGCCGGACTGACCGACCGGACCGCCATCACGCTGTCGGGGGGCAATGTCGACCGTCAGCGCTTCGCGGACATCATTAGGGGTAGCTAGGGTCTGATAAGTCTTTCCTACACCGGTCCTGATGGCCTATCTTCTGCTGATTCTGATTCAGGCTCTTTGACAATTTGATTAGATGATAGCGCCACCAATCGTCCGCACGCAAAGCTATCCGGATTTTGCCGGCGGTTTGGAAAGTCACACTCGGGAACCAGCGGCGGAACGAGAACGGCAGCAATTCTGCGGACCGGAGGCAAAAGTCTCAGAAATGAAAAACGCGCGCTTGTGTAAAGTTTTGGCGGGGGGGCATTGCGCGGCGAAAACAGGGAAGATCTATTGGGAGTTTGTTCCGATAATTTTATGGCAAGGCGGCAATCCGAATTTGGAAACTAGGCCGCGATCGCCCGTTCTAGATCCATCCGGCTCCAGATTTCCACCAGTGCCTTGGTCAGGTCAACCATCATCGCCTCGCTATGCGCCGGTCCGGGCGTGAAGCGCAGACGTTCCGTTCCGCGCGGTACGGTCGGATAATTGATCGGTTGTACATAGACGCCATATTCGGCGAGCAATATATCGCTGATTTTCTTGGCCTTGACCGGATCGCCCACTTGCAGCGGAACGATATGGGTCGTGGAATCCATCACCGGCAGACCCGCCTCGGCGAACAGGTCCTTGAGTTTTTGGGCGGCTGCCTGCTGGCCATCGCGCTCGGCGGTCGACTGTTTCAGGTGCCGGATGCTGGCCAGGGCGCCGGCAACAAGCACTGGCGAAAGGCTGGTGGTGAATATGAAACCCGGGGCATAGGACCGGATCACGTCGACGATCTTCTGGTCAGCGGTAATATAGCCGCCCATCACACCAACGGCCTTGGCCAATGTCCCCTCGATGATCGTGATCCGTTCAGCCGCCTTGTCGCGTTCGGAAATACCGCCGCCGCGCTTGCCGTACATGCCGACCGCATGGACTTCGTCGCAATAGGTGAGCGCGTTATATTTGTCGGCCAGATCGCAAATGGCGTGGATCGGCGCGACATCGCCATCCATCGAATAGATGCTTTCGAAGGCGATCAGCTTCGGCGCTTCGGGATCTGCGGCAGCCAGCAATTCTTCGAGATGCTCGAGGTCATTGTGCCGGAAAACCCGTTTCTCGCAGCCGCTGTTCTTGATTCCGGCGATCATCGAAGCGTGGTTCAGTTCGTCTGAAAAGATGATGCAGCCCGGCAGTACCTTGGTCAGCGTGGACAACGTCGCCTCATTCGATACATAACCCGAGGTGAAAAGCAGCGCGGCGGACTTGCCATGCCAGTCGGCCAGTTCCCGCTCAAGCTGGATATGATAATGGGTGTTACCGCCGATATTGCGGGTTCCGCCCGATCCGGCTCCGACGTCGTGCAGAGCCTCTTCCATCGCCTTGATCACATCAGGATGCTGGCCCATGGCGAGATAGTCATTCGAGCACCAGACGGTGACCGGTTGCGGACCGTTATGATGTGCGAAACAGCGGGCATTGGGAAAGGATCCCTTGTTGCGCAGGATGTCGATGAATACCCGGTAGCGACCCTCGGCATGCAGCCGGTCAATCGCTTGCGAAAAAATCTTGTCGTAGTCCACTGTGCACCAAATCCTGCGTCAAATCTGAGTTTGCTGTTTTCTGGAAATGGCCTTTAGCGGCCTTTTCTCACAATTTCCAGCGCGAACCACTCGCAATAAGGGTTGTCCGCCACGGGCTTACAGCTTTTCGAACCGGCTTATACCATATCTGGCGAAGGCCGGGCGGTAGGGCTCGATATCGGCGATATCTCCGGTTGTGACAAAAGTCCCTTCCCGCTCATCGTCCGGCCACGTCCTGTTCCCGGTCAGATAGGCAATCCGGCGCGCGATACCTTTGGCGCCGTCAATGAATTGGACGGGCCTTCCTGCCGCGACGGCCAGTTCGTCGCGCAACAGCGGAAAATGGGTGCAGGCCAGGATGACCGTGTCCAGCTCCGCGCCGTCGGCCTGTTCAACCAGCCCGGACATGGCGGCCGCTATTGCTCCGGCGTCGGGCTGCTCTCCGCGCAGCTTGGCCTCGGCGGCATAAACCAGTTCCGGAGCAGCATGGCGCAGCAGCATTTTGTCAGCGGCAAAATCGGCAGCGAGCCGGTCGACATATGGTTGCCGGATGGTCGCCTTCGTGCCGAGAAGGCCGATCACCCCGGTCTTGGTCAGCTCGCTTGCCGGTTTGATCGCGGGCACGGTGCCAACAACCGGGATGTCCAGCGCGGAGCGGACATGATCGAGAGCAATGGTCGATGCGGTGTTACAGGCGATCGTGACCAGTTGCGGTTTGTACCGTTCGACGAGACGGCCGAGGAGCGCCGGAACGCGGGCGGCGAGCTCGGCTTCGGACTTCATGCCATAAGGCAGACCAGCATAATCCGCAGCATAGATGACCGGTGCCTTGGGCAGCAAATGTCGTGTCTCGCCCAGAACCGAAAGCCCGCCGACACCGGTATCGAAAAACAACAAGGGAGGGCATTCGCCATTCTGCGCTTCAGTCATGTTATGCCCATAGCCAGAATAACGATGCGACGGCAACCGCTTCGGTTCGTCTGACAGATGTTTGGCCTTGACGTTTTTTCGAGCGAAATACTTGCCCATCACCACAGGTAACTATAGCGCGGATCGAAATAGGGGTATTTGCAGTGCAGTCTATGTGGGTAGAACCAATTTTGGCGTTAGGGCTTGGCTATTTGCTGGGCTCCGTTCCTTTCGGGCTGGTGCTGACACGGCTCTCCGGTGGCGGCGATCTGCGCCAGACCGGGTCCGGCAATATCGGCGCCACCAATGTTCTCCGGACCGGCAACAAGGCTATGGCTGCGCTGACCCTGCTTCTCGATATCGGCAAGGGATTTGCTGCGGTTTACATAGCCTTGCAGGTTTCTGACGGACTGGGCGTACTGGCCGGTCTCGGTGCCTTTCTCGGCCATCTTTACCCGATATGGCTCCGGTTCAACGGGGGCAAAGGCGTGGCGACACTGCTCGGCATTGTCACCGCCCTGATCCCCACTGCGGGCTTGATATTTGCGGTCACGTGGCTTGGATCGCTGGCGATCTGGCGCTACTCTTCGGTTGGCGGGATGCTCGCTGCGATATCGGTGCCGATAGCAGCCTTCGTTCTGGGTGAATATGCGATGATGCCCATGTTCATCGGGCTGGCCTTGCTGGTTTTGTGGAAACATCGCTCCAACATCGAGCGTTTGATCGCGGGCGAAGAGCCAAAAGTCGGAGCGTCAAAAAAGGCATGAAGTGAATGGGCGAAAGCCAGGAAGCGTTTGACCGGCTCCGGCTAATCCGATCCGAGAATATCGGACCCGTTACTTATCAGCAGTTGATCAGAAGATTCGGGACAGCAGCCCGGGCACTGGAAGCTATTCCCGATCTGGCGGCTCGGGGTGGCGGACGCGCGCCACGGATTGCAGAAGTGAAGCGAATAGAAGCGGAAATGCAATCGATTCACCAACTGGGAGCCGAGTGCCTGTTCCTCGGGGATCCCGCTTATCCTGTGTTGCTCGCGGAGCTTGGCAATCCCCCACCGGTCCTGATCTGGCAGGGCCACTCAGGTCTGTTGGACAAAACAGTGGTCGCCATAGTGGGAGCAAGAAATGCGTCGGCAGCGGCGTGCCGCATTGGCCGCGATCTGGCCAACAGACTGTCGGAAGCGGGGATTGCAGTAGTGTCCGGTCTGGCGAAAGGCATCGATACCGCCGCTCATCAGGGTTCGCTGGATAAGGCCACGATCGCGGTAATCGCTGGCGGTCTGGATGTTTTTTATCCACCAGAGAATGAAAGATTGCAGCGGACGATAGCCGAGCGCGGGTTGCTGCTGGCAGAACAGCCTCCGGGAACGGAACCGCGCGCCCGGCATTTTCCCTATCGCAACCGGATCATCGCCGGACTTGCGAGAGGCACTGTGGTTATCGAGGCTGCGCCGCGTTCGGGATCATTGATTACGGCCCGGCTGGCGGCGGAAGCAGGGCGGCAGGTAATGGCGGTTCCCGGCTCTCCGCTCGATCCGAGATCGAGGGGCTGTAATATGCTGATCCGGGAGGGCGCGACGCTGATTCAATCGGCCGAGGATATACTGGAAATGATCCGGCATTTTGACGATCGCGCGGAACCGGCGGCTTGTGGCAGCGAATTTCGGGCCGATCGGGAAGATCCGGCCTTGTACGGGAACGGACTGACGGAAATGGACAATGCAGAACGGGAGCCGGTGATAGCGTTGCTGAGCATGACGCCAGTGACTGTCGATGAGTTGGTCAGGCAATCGGGGCTGGATGCTCCTGCGGTGCAACTGGCCCTGCTTGAACTCGAGCTGGCCGGACGACTGATCCGTCATGCCGGGGCCCGGGTCAGCCTGTCGAACTGATCGCTTGTAGACTGGTAAAATCTCGACCGCCATTGACAAAAATCTTCACACAGGCCCTTGACCTGTAGCCAATCCCTGCCACAGCCTCGTGCGTGTACGTGAGAACAAAGAAAATCGGAACATATGCAGCTAGTCATTGTCGAATCACCCGCCAAAGCGAAAACCATCGAGAAATATCTGGGATCGGATTTCAAGGTTTTGGCTTCCTACGGCCATATCCGCGACCTTCCACCCAAGGATGGCTCCGTCGATCCGGACGATGGTTTCGCGATGACTTGGCAAAATTACACCGACAAAACAAAGCAGCTGAAGGCGATTACCGACGAGTCGAAAAAAGCGACACGATTGATTCTCGCGACTGACCCTGACCGTGAAGGGGAAGCAATCAGCTGGCATGTTCAGGAAGTCTTGCGGAAGAAAAAGGCACTTCCGGTGAAGGTCGACCGGGTTACCTTCAATGCCATCACCAAGGCTGCCGTGACCGACGCCATGGCGCATCCACGCGAGCTGGACGAAGACTTGATCGATGCCTATCGGGCACGGCGGGCGCTCGACTATCTTGTCGGGTTCACCCTGTCACCGGTATTGTGGCGCAAGTTGCCGGGCGCAAAGTCTGCAGGGCGCGTGCAGTCGGTATCGCTCAAGCTCATCGTCGAGCGGGAGCGCGAAATCGAGGCGTTCAAGCCACAGGAATATTGGTCGGTTACCGCGCAGATGGAGCAGGGTGGCCAGCCGTTCGAGGCGCGCCTGACCGTGCATCAGGGCAAGAAGCTCGGCAAGATGGACCTTGTGACCGAAGAGCAGGCCATGATCGCCAAAAAAGCCGTTGAAAACGGTCTTTTCACCGTCGAAACTATCGAGACAAAGCCGCTAACCCGCAATCCACCACCACCGTTCACGACTTCCACGCTGCAACAGGAAGCCGCGCGCAAACTCGGCTATTCCGCGAGTCATACGATGCGCATCGCGCAGCAGCTCTACGAAGATGGTGCGATTACCTATATGCGTACCGACGGAGTCCAGATGGACGGCAGTGCAATTTCTGCCGCGCGCAAGGCGATCGCTGACCGTTACGACGCAAGCTATGTTCCGGACAGCCCGCGCATATATAAGTCGAAGGCCAAAAATGCGCAGGAAGCCCATGAAGCCATTCGTCCCACGAACTTCACTCAGCGGACCGTTGGAAGCGGCGATCACGCCAAGCTGTATGACCTGATCCTGAAGCGGGCCATGGCAAGTCAAATGGCGTCGGCCCGGCTCGAACGCACCACCGTCGAAATGCTTGATGGTAGTGGTCAGACCGGACTGCGGGCCAATGGCCAGGTCGTTAAATTTCCCGGTTTCCTGGCGTTATACGAGGAAGGCCGCGATGACGACAAGAACGAGGATGGTGGATTGTTGCCAGCGATGTCCAAGGGGGACAGTCCGGCCAAACAATCCGTCGATGCATCGCAGCATTTCACCCAGCCGCCTCCACGCTATAGCGAAGCCAGTCTGGTCAAGAAGATGGAGGAGCTGGGTATCGGTCGGCCGTCGACCTATGCCTCGATTATCAAGACGCTGAAAGACCGCGCCTATGTACGCGTCGAGAAAAACCGGTTCTTTGCTGAAGAAAGCGGCCGGCTTCTGACAGGATTTCTCGAGCGCTTTTTCGATCGCTACGTTGCCTATGACTATACCGCCGGTCTCGAAGATGAGCTGGATGAAGTCAGCGGTGGTCGCGCCCAGTGGCAGGAAATCCTTGAAGCTTTCTGGCATGATTTCAAACCCAAGACCGTCGAGGTAATGGAGAAAATGCCGTCGGAAGTCACCGCGGAACTGGACAAGTTTCTGGGCGACTATCTGTTCCCGGAAAAGGAAGATGGCTCGGATCCGCGACTGTGCCCGCGCTGCAATGAAGGCAAGCTGGCGCTACGCGGCGGTCGTTTCGGCGCTTTTGTCGCCTGTTCCAACTATCCTGAATGCAAGTTTACCCGTCGATTTGCGCAAGGCGGCGGCGCCAACGCAGAGGAAGATGAAGGTCCGCAGGAACTCGGCGTTGATCCCGATAGCGACGAGAAAATCACCAAAAAGGTCGGTCGCTTCGGCCCATATGTGGAAAAAGGCGAGGGCAAGGAAGCAAAGCGCTCTTCTATCCCGAAGGATATTCCACCGGAAGATTTCGGCCTCGAATGGGCCGTGAAGCTGCTGTCACTTCCCCGAGAAGTTGGCAAACACCCGGAAACCAGCGAACCGGTGATGGCGCAGATCGGTCGCTATGGCCCCTATCTGAGCCACAATGGCAAATCCGCACGGCTTGAAAATACCCAGGAAGTTTTCGAAATCGGTATGAATGCAGCCGTTGCCAAACTGGCGGATGCTGCCAAAAATGGTGGCGGTCGCGGCCGCGGGAAAATGGAACCGCTCAAGATAATGGGCAAACATCCGCGAACCGAATCCGAGATCAAACTGATGGACGGCCGTTATGGGCCTTATGTTACCGACGGGACAACCAACGCTTCGTTGCCGAAGACAGTCGACAAGGATCAATTGACGCTGGAAGAAGCGGCGCAACTGATTGACGCTCGCGCAGCCAAAGGCCCGGCTAAGAAACGAGCCAAAAAAAAAGCGGCTCCAAAGAAAAAGCCGGCCGCCAAGAAAAAACCTGCTGCAAAGAAGAAGCCGGCAGCGAAGAAGAAACCGGCTGCAAAAAAGGCGCCAGCCAAGGCCGATCCCGAATAAGGCAGGGCTGGGCAAGAAGGGCGAGAGGCCGGTGCGCTGCTCGCTCTCCAGGAACCGAACCGCGAGAGTGGTCTGGTTCAGGGCTAACCGCCCAATCCTGTCATTTGCTCTTCAGATCAGGCGGCAATTTCCAGCCGATTGCGGCCGCCATGTTTTGCAGCATATAATGCTTTGTCGGCCAGTAGTAGCATTTCTTTCAGTTCGTGAAATCCGGCGCTGTTGGCCAATCCTGCGCTCACAGTCACCCCGATGTCAGGCTGCAGCAACCGCGCATCCATTATCGCGAGGCGCAATCGTTCGACCTGCGCTTCTGCTTCGGCGATTGACGTGTCGGGCAACAACATTAAAAACTCCTCGCCGCCGATGCGGCCTACGAGTTGGTTTCGGGATATTGTGTGCTTGCAGATTTTGCCGATCATTCTGAGAATATCATCGCCCACAGCGTGGCCAAACCGGTCGTTTACAGCTTTGAATTTATCGACATCGAAGATCGCGATGGAAAACGCTCCGTTCCCTTCCTGGGCGCGTTGCAAGGCAAGTTCGCACTGTTCCATGATATGGCGTCTGGACGAAAGGCCCGTCAGCTCGTCGCGAGCGAGCAGCCGCATCTTTTGCAATTTTGCTTCTTCTGCTTTCCGCTGGTCTTTTTCTGCCAGAATTCTCAGGAGCTTTTCGTTTTCAATGATCTTCTCAACCTTGCTCTGGCGGTCCGCCAGCAAGGAAGCGATCGGCAGTGCCAGCATCAGCTGACTCGCGATATAGGCTTGCAGGACGAATATCTTGGTAATCTGGCTTGCCTCCAGTCCGGCGATCGGACCAAATCCCGAAAGGGTGAAAAACTCTGCCACGATGGCGACCATAAGCGTGGAGGCCATCCCGCCAAAGGGACCGAAGCGAAAAACCGCTGCAAAAACGGGAATCGCTGTCAGGAAAAGCAGCGGTACTGCAGTCTGAACGAGTGCAACGGCCGATACAGCGAAAACCAGTGACATGATCCCGGCAAATTCGAACCAGCGGCGTCCGGGCCAAATATATTTCTCCGCGCCGGTGATCGTTGCATGAATGATGTTGAAGCAGGGCAGGAAAATCAGCAGCCCGAGCAGATCGGATGCGAACCACGACAACCAGGCATTCGCGAAATTTTCGATGTCTCCGAGAGACGCGATGGATGCGGAAATGGCCGTCACGAGAGTTGCCACTATGCCAAATTCGACCAGTTGGGCCGGGTTATATAATCCGGTTTTCGGAAATCCGAGGCGCGCGAGAGCCAGGAAAACCAAGACCGCTTCCAGCACGTTCGAGAGCGAATAGAGCAGGGCTGCTTGCAAGGGGAAACCGGAATATAAATTTACGACCAAACTCGCCAGAAAGACACCGGTGCAATAAACCGGATGCTCTTTTCTCGGGAAAATCATCAGCATGAACACAAGGCTGGCATTGGCTGACCATAAGGCTGCAAAACCGCCGGTATGGTTTGACGCTGCAATGACGATCAGCGAATTCAGGCAGAACAGGGTTGTTACCAGAGCTGCGCGGGTTGATGTATGCCGCATAGCAGCTAATTTCGAAGCCAGATTTTGCAAAACCGTCCCCAATTCAAAACGTAATTGGCCCCCGGGAATCTATCGCAGAGAAGGGCTAATTTAAGGTTAAGATTGCTCAGGTTTCTGGACGGGCGTTGCACGGCCGCGTGCGCATGTCGGGAGAATTCCACCCGCCGTCGGAAGCCGCTTGGGGAGCCTGTCAGGACTGATGTCAGGCGCTGGCTTTCCCCGGACAGTCAGCATATCGGTTCAGCCTATTTGACCCAGTCGAGACCCATGTCCTGATAGAGGCTTCGGTCTTCGTCCCAGTTCGCGCTGACCTTGACGTGAAGATAAAGGTGGACCGGCCTGCCCAGAATACCGGACAGTTCGGCGCGGGCCTTCGTGCCGATTTCCTTGATCTGATGCCCGCCTTTGCCCAAGATAATGGCTTTCTGGCTGGCCTTTTCCACCAATATTTGCTGATGGATCTCGAGCGAACCGTCAGGCCGTTCCTTATATTGTTCCATAGCGATGGCGGTTGCATAGGGCAGTTCGGCATGCAGTTGCCGGAATACCTGCTCGCGGGTGATTTCTGCAGCCAGAATTCGTTCGCTGGCATCGGAAACCTGGTCGGCCGGAAAATGCCACGGGCCTTCCGGCATTGCTTGCACCAGATAAGACCGCAATTCCTGAAGTCCGTCGCCGGTTTTGGCGCTGATGAAAAACGTCTCATCGAAGTCCGCCAGTTCATGCAGTTTGACGACATGTCCGAGCATCTTGTCTTTCGCGGCGATATCGACCTTGTTCATGACAAGGATGATATTCTCGGAGCGATGCTTGATCCGGTCTACGATTGAGGTGACTTTGGTCCCGAGACCGGCGCGAGCATCAACCAGAAGGACGATGATGTCGGCGTCTTCCGCGCCTTCCCATGCTGCGGAAACCATCGCCCGGTCAAGCCGGCGATGCGGCTCGAAAATACCCGGCGTATCGACGAGCAGCAGCTGTGTGTCTTCCTCGATCGCGATGCCCAGCAGCCGCGTTCGCGTGGTTTGCGGTTTGGAACTGGTTATCGCGACCTTCTGGCCGACCAGCGCATTTATCAGAGTTGATTTTCCGGCATTCGGTGCGCCGATCAGCGCCACTACGCCGCATTTTTGTGTCATGTGAATGTTTCCAGAAATTTCTTGGCCGCTTCGGTTTGGGCCGCCTGAATGGCGGACGCAGTGGCCATAACTTCGCCGACATTGCGTACGCTCACCCGTACAGTGAACTTCAGGTCATGATCCGGGCCGCTTTTATCGACCAGTTCATATTCGGGGATTTTGCGATTATTGGCTGCGGCCCATTCCTGCAGCGCGGATTTCGGATGGCGAACATCGCCGGCCGTCGTGGAAACCCGGTTTTCCCAATGGCTGAGGATGAATTCGCGGGCGGCGTCCATACCATGATCGATATAGACTGCGCCAATCAGCGATTCCATTACGTCACCCAGGACCTTGACGCTCTTTCGCGCACCATCGTCGCGCGCCTGTTTGCCGAGGAGAACATGGTTGCCAACGCCGATCTGTCTGGCGACTTCACCACACACCGAACCGGAAACCAGACCGTTGAGTCGCTGCGACAATTGGCCTTCCGGCTCATTGGGAAACTGGTGATAGAGATGATCGGCGATCACCAGCCCCAAAACCCGGTCGCCGAGAAATTCGAGGCGCTGATAGTCTTTCTCTCCGTGGCTTCCATGCGTTGCCGCGCGAACATAGAGTTCCGGTGTCACAGGTTGTTTGCCGGTAATCTCTGCGATCCAGTTCAGAAAGTCGGGCCGGCTCAAAAACCTTCTCCGATCCGTTCCCAACGTGCTGCGGTAAACCAGGTCCATGGTTTGATCCATTCGGCCGAGCCGTCGGTTGAAAAAACCGAAACAAGTGCTTTTCCGACCAGATTTTCTTCCGGTACCATGCCGATAGCCTGGCCTTCCTGGGCCGGGAACCGGCTGTCTGCACTGCGATCCCTATTGTCGCCCATCAGAAACATGTGGCCATCAGGAACGACAAATGCCTGTGTGTTATCACCTTCCGAATCTTCGAAAATATCGAGGGTACGATATGTAACCCCGTTGGGGAGCGTCTCCTGAAACTGCGGATAGCGACAAATCGTGGAACCATCCTGTACTGCGGACACAAATTCCTCGCGGTAACAGGGGCTGTTGGGCGTGACTGGCAATTCGAAATCTTCTATTCTCTTGCGCGCGACAGGCGTTCCATTGATGGAGATAACGCCATTGGTAACCTGCACGATATCACCTGATAACGCGATAACCCGCTTAATATAGTCGTCCTGCGCGGTCGGCGGTGCTTTAAATACTACAACATCACCTGGTTCGGGTGAATGTGGCAAGACGCGTCCGGGAAGCAGCGGTAGATTGAACGGCAGGCTGTATCTGGAAAAGCCATAGGGCCATTTTGCCACCAGCAGATAGTCTCCGACCACCAGACGCGGCTGCATAGATTCCGACGGAATATTGAACGGTGACACGATAAAACTTCGCAAAATCAGAATGAATAATGCAAGTTTTACAAGGAACGCGACAAAGTCGCCTGTTTCCGATCGTTCTGCTTTGTTTCGCGCCATGCCGCCCCTTCGCCGACAATGGCAGTGGCGTCAAGATTTCTTGCAACCTGCCGATCCCTGCTATTTTCAACTTGAGGCCGGTCTGTCCGCCGGATAGGGCTAGTGCAACCAACGGGCACGCATGATTTACACTATCAGGATCGGATGATTGAATGACTTCAGACCAGTGGCAAAGCCTCAGGAGCCTTCCTCAGACAACTCTCACCAGTCTGTTTGAAGCGGATAGCAAGCGAGTCTCCGGTTTCGGATGGGAACAGGCTGGTATCTATTTCGATTTTTCGAAAACCCATCTCGACGACAAGACAGTCGGCGCTTTCTCTGCCCTCGCTGACGACATGGGACTGTCGCAACGCGTTCAGGCCCTGCTTTCCGGAGAGACGGTTAATATTAGCGAAGGCCGTGCGGCGGAGCATTGCGCGGAACGGGGCATCGGCAGTCCGCCAAGCGTCGAAAACGCGCAGGCGCTTCACCAGCGGATGAAAAGTCTGGTGGAAATTGTCGATTCCGGCGCGCTCGGCGAATTCACGCAGATCATTCATCTCGGCATCGGTGGCTCGGCACTGGGACCAAAAATGCTCCATCAGGCGCTCAAACTGGGCGACGAGAAATATGAACTGGCGGTGGTCTCGAATATCGACGGAGTCGCGCTTGAGCCGGTTCTGGAGCGCTTTGATGCAGGCAAAACGCTGCTGGTGATCGCCTCGAAGACATTTACCACCGCAGAGACCCTGATGAACGCCCAGTCGGTACTCGACTGGATGCGGGAGCAGGGCGTTGCGGATCCACTGGGGCAGGTGGTTGCACTGACGGCAAGCCCGGAACAGGCAGTGAAATGGGGCGTGGATGAAACGCGCATATTGCCGTTTTCGGAAACGGTCGGCGGACGCTATTCGCTCTGGTCGTCCATCGGTTTCAGCGTTGCTCTCGCGCTCGGCTATGATGTGTTCGCGGATTTGCTGGCGGGCGCTGCCCTTATGGATCAGCATTTCCGGGATAGCCCGTGGGACCAGAATATTCCGGTGCTAGCGGCCTTCGCCGATCAATATTATGCCCAGATCCGTGACTGTGAGACCCGGGCGGTATTCGCTTATGACGAGCGGCTGGGCTTGTTACCCGACTATCTTCAGCAGCTTGAAATGGAAAGTAACGGCAAAGCGGTGACGCTGGATGGCGAAGCGCTGGCTTTGCATTCCAGTCCGATCGTCTGGGGTGGTGTCGGCACCGATGCGCAGCATGCCGTGTTTCAGTTGCTGCATCAGGGGACCCATCTTGTGCCGGTTGAATTTCTTGCGGTTGTCGAACCGGGGGATTCGCTGGATCCGGCTCATCACAACGGCTTGTTGCTCAATTGTTTCGCTCAGGGCGCTGCGTTGATGGCGGGGAAAAAATCCGATGACAGTCATCGAAACTATCCGGGTGACAGGCCCTCAGTCACGATCTTATTGGAAGAGCTGGAAGCATCTTCACTCGGTGCGCTGCTGGCTTTTTATGAGCATCGGACGTTTGTGAATGCGGTGTTGCTAAACATCAATCCGTTTGACCAATTTGGCGTCGAGCTTGGCAAGCAAATGGCAAACAAGCTGGGAGCCGATGATGGTAACCGATTGGATGCATCGACCGAAGAGTTAAAGAAGCGGGCTTTTGGCGCCTGACAATAAGGAACGATAAATGGCTGAATATGATTATGACCTGTTCGTTATCGGGGCAGGTTCCGGCGGAACACGGGCTGCGCGGGTCTCCGCATCCTATGGCGCGAAAGTCGCGGTAGCCGAGGAATATCGGGTCGGGGGCACCTGTGTAATCCGCGGCTGTGTGCCAAAGAAACTGCTGGTTTACGGTTCGCATTTTTCCGAAGAACTGGAAGACGGAAAAAATTTCGGCTGGACCTGGGAGAATGCCAAATTCGACTGGACCAAATTGCGGGATCATGTCCTCAAGGATGTCGACCGGCTGAACAATGCCTATACCGATACCCTTAAAAATCATGGGGTTGAGATTATTCTCGAGCGCGCCGAGCTGGCGGGCCCGCATGAGATCAAGCTGGCGGGCGGAAAGACCGTTACGGCGAAATATATATTGATCGCGGTCGGCGCCTGGCCCGCCGTGGCTGATTTTCCCGGCAGCGGGCTGATGTCGACGTCCAATGAGATGTTCCATCTGGAGGCGCTGCCCGAATCGATCATCATCGCCGGCGGTGGCTATATTGCCAACGAGTTTGCCGGAATATTCAATGGCTTGGGCAGTGATGTGACGGTGGTTAACCGGTCCGATATCATCCTGCGCGGCTATGACGAAAGCGTGCGCGACCGGCTGATCCAGATTTCCCTCGCCAAAGGTATCAGCTATAAATTCAACTGCACATTTGACCGGATCGAGAAGCGGGATGACGGGGCGCTCGACGTGTACATGGACGGCAAAAAAGACCCGGTTCGTACCGATATTGTGCTCGCAGCAACCGGAAGACGACCAAAAGTTGACAATTTGGGGCTGGAAAAAGCCGGCGTTGCAACCAATGACAAAAACGCCATCATCGTCGATGATTATAGCCGGACCAATGTCGAAAATATCTATGCCGTAGGCGACGTCACGAATCGCGTGCAGCTGACGCCGATCGCCATCCGTGAAGGGCAGGCCTTTGCCGACACCGTGTTTGGCGACAATCCGCGCACGGTCGACTATGACAACATCCCGTCCGCGGTATTCTCGCAGCCGCCAATTGCCTCGGTTGGCCTGACCGAGAGCGAGGCGCGCAAGCAATATGGCAATATAAAAATCTATTCGTCGGATTTCCGGGCGATGCGCAATGTTTTTGCCGACCGGGCCGAGCGCAGCCTCTACAAGATGATCGTCGAGCATCCGACCGAGAAGATCCTCGGCTTGCACATGATCGGGCCCGATGCGCCGGAAATATTGCAGGCGGCAGCGGTCGCGGTGAAGGCAGGGCTAACCAAGCAGGCCTTTGACGATACGGTCGCGTTGCATCCCAGCATGTCCGAAGAGCTGGTACTGCTTAAATAGATAACGTTACGGCATCCATAGCATGAAGATATGGTTTAATCGGGCAATTAATTGCTATTGACGATTGCCTAACCGGCTGCTCTTTGACTAGGGCGTATCGCATCAAGTGATTCACAGCCGGGGGTTTAATGTCAGACATTATCGCACAATTGGAAGCCAAGCGCGCTGAAGCTATGCTCGGTGGCGGGCAAAAGCGGATTGATAGCCAGCATGCCAAGGGCAAGCTGACGGCGCGCGAGCGGATCGAAATTCTGCTCGACGAAGATTCGTTCGAAGAGATCGACATGTATGTGGAACATAATTGCGTCGATTTCGGAATGGACAAGACCAGGATCGCCGGCGACGGCGTGGTTACCGGCTCGGGCACGATCAACGGCCGACTGGTTTTCGTGTTCAGCCAGGACTTCACCGTATTCGGCGGCTCGCTCTCCGAACGCCATGCCGAGAAAATCTGCAAGGTCCTCGACAATGCCATGAAAGTCGGGGCGCCGGTGATCGGCATCAACGACAGCGGCGGCGCGCGTATTCAGGAAGGCGTGGCATCGCTTGGCGGCTATGCCGACGTGTTCCAGAAAAATGTTCTGGCCAGCGGCGTCATTCCTCAGCTCAGCCTGATCATGGGGCCCTGCGCCGGCGGTGCAGTCTATTCACCGGCGATGACCGACTTTATCTTCATGGTGAAAGACAGTTCTTATATGTTCGTCACCGGGCCCGATGTGGTCAAAACGGTGACCAACGAGATCGTTACGCAGGAAGAACTGGGCGGAGCGGTCACGCACACGACCAAGACGAGTGTCGCCGATGTCGCCTATGAAAACGATGTCGAAGCGCTGCTGGCAGCACGCGATTTCATCGACTTCATGCCGCTCTCCAACCGGGAAGAAGTGCCCGAGCGGCCGACCGCCGATCCGTGGGACCGGCTCGAGGAAAGCCTCGATACGCTGATCCCCGACAATGCCAACCAGCCTTATGACATGCACGAGGTCATCCGCAAGATGGTCGACGAGGGCGATTTCTTTGAAGTCCAGCCGGCCCATGCCGGCAATATCATCTGCGGCTTTGGCCGGATGGAAGGCGCCACCGTCGGCGTCGTTGCCAACCAGCCAATGGTGCTCGCCGGTTGCCTGGATATCAATGCGTCGAAGAAAGCGGCCCGTTTTGTCCGCTATTGCGATGCGTTCAACATTCCGATCGTCACTCTGGTGGACGTTCCCGGCTTCCTGCCCGGCACTTCACAAGAGCATAACGGTATCATCAAGCATGGCGCCAAGCTGCTCTTCGCCTATGCCGAAGCGACCGTGCCGAAGATCACCATCATCACCCGCAAAGCCTATGGCGGCGCTTATGACGTGATGGCGTCCAAGCATCTCCGCGGCGATCTCAACTATGCCTGGCCGACCGCGGAAATCGCCGTGATGGGCGCAAAAGGTGCGGTCGAGATCATCTTCCGTGGCAAGACCGAGGAAGAGATCGCGGAGCATACCGCGGAATATGAAGCGCGTTTCGCTAATCCGTTCGTCGCGGCCCAAAAGGGATTTATCGACGAAGTGATCATGCCGCATTCGACCCGTCGCCGGGTGGCTCTGGGATTACGGAAACTGCGCAATAAGCAGCTGGAGAATCCGTGGAAGAAGCATGACAATATTCCGTTGTAGGGGATAGAATGTGCCAACAGGATTAGTAGCCCTGCTCGACGATGTCGCAGCCATTGCGAAAGTTGCGGCGGCGTCGGTTGATGATATCGGTGCCGCAGCCGCGCGCGCGGGGACCAAATCCGCTGGCGTGGTGATCGACGATGCGGCGGTGACGCCGACTTATGTCACCGGTTTTGATCCGTCGCGCGAATTGCCGATGATCTGGAAAATCACCAAGGGGTCGTTCAAGAACAAGCTGGTCTTCTTGCTACCGGCTGCGGTTCTTTTGGGGCAATTTGCGCCCTTTTTGATACCGATCATCCTGATTTTCGGCGGATTGTTCCTCTGTTATGAAGCCGCCGAGAAGGTGCTGGAATTTTTCCACGTCGACGAGTCCACAAAGCATGACCAGCCCGCCATTATCGAGGGGCCGGGGCGGGAGAAGGAAATGGTCTCCGGCGCGATCCGTACCGACCTGATCCTGTCCGGCGAGATCATGGCGATTGCCCTGTCCGAACTGACCGACCAGGTCTGGTGGGAACAGGCAATCATCCTTGCGATCATTGGCATTGTGATTACCGTGGCGGTCTACGGCGCGGTTGCACTGATCGTGAAAATGGACGATATCGGCTTGCATATCGCGCAGAATAACGAGGGCGCGTTGCGCTCTTTCGGCCGCAGTCTGGTTCGGTTGATGCCCAAGCTGCTCTCCGCCCTGTCGATTATCGGCACCCTGGCCATGGCCTGGGTCGGTGGCGGATTGCTGGTGCACAATATTGCTGCGCTAGGCTGGCACGGGCCGGAACATCTGATCGACTGGCTCTCGCATCCTTTGCTCGGCCTGTTCCCGGCATCTGCCGAACTTATGGTTGGCGGGATTGCCTTTGCGCTCCTGTCGGGAATTCTCGGCGTGCTCGTCGGAGCCGGGATAGCGCCGCTTGTGCACAGATTCATTCCACATGGAGAAGGACATTAGATGAAATTGGGAAGATTGAACCATATCGGCGTGGCAACACCCGATCTTGACGCCTCTATTGCTTTCTATCGCGATGTCATGGGCGCTACCGATATCACCGAACCATTCGTGCTGGATTCGCAGAAAGTACGCGTCTGTTTCGTGAATACACCGGGCGAGGGCGAAACCGCCGGCACGCAGATCGAGCTTCTGCAGCCGACGGAAGCGGACAGCGCGGTTGGCAAATGGCTGGAGAAGAACCCGCTCGGCGGTCAGCATCATATCTGTTTTGAAGTGCCCGACATTCACGCCGCCAAGGCCGAGTTCGAAGCGATGGGCAAGCGAGTCCTCGGCGAACCGCGGATCGGCGCGCATGGTACGCTTATCTTTTTTGTGCATCCCAAGGATATGGGCGGAATGCTAACCGAAATTATGGAAACGCCCGAGGGGCATTAATCGCTGGATCGTCATCATCTACGGGACCGTCATCCTGAACTGGATTCAGGATCTCGAGGAGGCCCTGAAACAAGTTCAGGATGACGAAATATTTAAAAGGACCGAACATGGAATTCGAAAATATCAAGCTCGACATCACCGACCAAGTGGCCACGATCACGCTCAATAAGCCGGAGCGGCTGAACGCCTGCTCGCTGGACATGGCGGATGATATCAACGATGCGCTGGATCGTCTCAGCGATGCCCGGGCTCTGGTCATTACTGGCGAAGGCAAGGGCTTCTGCTCCGGCGCTGACCTGCAGGGCGGTCGCGACAGCGAGATTTCCGGCGGGCAGGGCAGCTACAAGGCCTTGATGCTCCATTATAATCCGATGCTGCTCAAGCTGCACAAGCTTAATATTCCAACGATCAGCGCGGTCAATGGCCCTGCCGCGGGCGTCGGCTGTTCGATCGGCCTGGCACCCGATTTCGTGGTCGCCAGCGAGAAAGCCTATTTTCTGCAAGCCTTCGTCAATATCGGGCTGGTTCCCGATGGCGGTGCCAGCTGGATGCTGACGCGTCTGGTCGGCAAAGCACGGGCCACCGAACTGATGATGCTGGGCGAGAAACTGCCTGCAGCCAAAGCGCTTGAATGGGGGGCCATCCACAAAGTCGTCGAAGCGGATGCCCTGATGGATGAGGCCATGGCCCTCGCCAAGCGACTGGCCGGCGGGCCAACTGTGGCGCTGGGCGTCATGCGCAAGAATCTTACCGAAGCACTGGAATGCGATTATGCGACTGCACTGCTTCGCGAGGCGGAAGGCCAGCGAATTGCCGGTGACAGCGAAGATGCGAGGGAAGGCGCTTTGTCTTTCCTGCAGAAGCGCAAGTCCGAGTTCAAAGGCAAGTGATGATTTGTATAACTAACGTATATAAGTGAAGCATTTTCCGTTCACCCAAGCATGGCGATATTATGACTGACAAACCGACGATCGAAGACTGGCAGGAACTGGCTGACAAGGAAGTCAAGGGGCGCGACCTTACCTGGGAAACGCCCGAGGGTATTGCTGTCAAGCCGCTCTACACGGCCGAAGATGCCGGCGATCCGGGTTTGCCGGGCTTTGGTCCGTTCACCCGGGGCGTGAAGGCGAGCATGTATGCCGGTCGGCCCTGGACGATCCGCCAATATGCCGGTTTTTCAACCGCCGAAGAGTCGAACGCCTTTTACCGTCGCAATCTCGCCGCAGGGCAGAAGGGGCTTTCGGTCGCCTTCGATCTCGCAACCCACCGTGGCTATGACAGTGATCATCCACGCGTGGTCGGCGATGTCGGCAAGGCTGGCGTCGCGATTGACAGCGTCGAGGATATGAAAATCCTGTTTGACCAGATTCCGCTCGACGAAATGTCGGTATCGATGACAATGAACGGCGCGGTCATTCCGTGCCTCGCTTTTTATATCATCGCGGCGGAAGAGCAGGGGGTTTCTCAGGAGAAGCTCTCCGGCACGATCCAGAATGATATTCTCAAAGAGTTCATGGTGCGCAACACCTATATCTATCCGCCGGCGCCTTCGATGCGGATCATTTCCGACATTATCGGTTATACATCGGAGCATATGCCGAAGTTCAACAGCATCTCGATCAGCGGCTATCATATGCACGAAGCCGGCGCGACGGCGGTGCAGGAACTGGCCTTCACCATTGCCGACGGCCGCGAATATGCCAAACAGGCGATGGCGACGGGTCTGGATATCGATGCCTTTGCGGGCCGGCTGAGCTTCTTCTTCGGCATCGGCATGAATTTCTTCATGGAAGTGGCCAAACTGCGCGCGGCGCGAACCCTGTGGCATCGCGTTATGACCGATCTCGGCGCTAAGTCGGAACGCTCGAAAATGCTGCGCACCCATTGCCAGACGTCGGGCGTCTCGCTGACCGAACAGGATCCATATAATAACGTGATCCGCACCACGATCGAAGCCATGGCCGCGACTTTGGGCGGAACCCAGTCGCTGCACACCAACGCGCTGGATGAAGCGATTGCGCTGCCGACCGATTTTTCGGCGCGTATTGCGCGGAACACCCAGATTGTGCTGCAGGAAGAGGCGGGCATAACCAAGGTCGTCGATCCGCTCGGCGGCAGCTATTATGTCGAGGCGCTGACCGAGGAACTGGTCGATAGGGCCTGGGAGATTATCGAACGCGTGAGTTCGGAAGGCGGCATGGCAAAAGCGGTTGCCGATGGCTGGCCGAAAGCCATGATCGAGGAAGCCGCTGCCGGTCGTCAGGCCGCCGTGGACAAGGGCGACGCGGTGATCGTCGGCGTCAACAAATACCGCCTTCCCGAAGAAGACGCGATGGAAACGCTCGATATCGACAATGCCAAGGTTCGGCAGGGCCAGATTGCCCGGCTCGAGAAAATGCGCGCCGATCGGGATGAAGCGGCCTGTCAGGCAGCGCTCAAGGCGCTAACCGACGGTGCGAAAGGCGGCGGCAATGTGCTGGCGCTCGCCGTCGATGCGGCGCGTCAGCGCGCTTCGCTCGGAGAGATTTCCGATGCGATGGAAGCGGTGTTCGGCCGTTACGAAACCAAGCCGACGCCGGTGAAGGGCATTTACGGCAAGGCCTATGAAAATGATGCCCGTTACGCGATGGTCATCGACGGCGTCGACGCGGTCTCGCAACGGCTTGGTCGCAAGCCGAAAATTCTGGTCGCGAAAATGGGGCAGGACGGCCATGATCGTGGTGCCAATGTCGTTTCCAGCGCCTTTACCGATATGGGCTTTGACGTGATTTCCGGGCCTCTGTTCCAGACGCCCGGCGAAACCCGCGATCTGGCTCTGGCGGAAAATGTCGACGCGGTCGGCGCGTCCAGCCTGGCGGCGGGCCACAAGACCCTGATCCCGGAACTGATCAACCTGCTGAAGGAATCCGGGCGCGGCGATATCAAGGTATTTGCCGGTGGCGTCATCCCGGCCAAGGATTATGAATTTCTCCGCAAAAGCGGCGTGGTCGGAATCTATGGACCGGGCAGCAATATTGTGGAATGTGCCGCGGACATCTTGAGACTGCTGGGGCATAATATGCCTCCCGAAGAGGAAGCTGCGGAATGAGTTTAGACGAAAATATCAGTGTACCTGCGCAGGCAGGTGCCCATCTCCCGCCATCGCGTCCGGACGAGCAGGTCCGAAATGGGTCCCTGCCTTCGCAGGGACACGAGGTCCGCAACGACTGGACGCGCGAGGACATCGCGGCCCTGTTCAACCTGCCGTTCGACGAACTGGTTTTCCAGGCCGCAACCGTCCACCGCGCCAACCACACGCCGGGCGAGGTGCAACTCTCGACTCTGCTGTCGATCAAGACCGGCGGCTGCCCCGAAGATTGCGGCTATTGCAACCAGTCTGCTGGTGCGAAGTCCGGCCTCAAGGCAGAAAAGCTGCTCGACGTTCGCACGGTGCTGCAAACCGCGGCGCAGGCGAAGGACCGCGGGAGCTCGCGCTTCTGCATGGGCGCTGCCTGGCGCAACCCCAAGGACCGCGACATGCCGGCGATCATCGAAATGATCAAGGGCGTCCGGCAGATGGGCATGGAAACCTGCATGACGCTGGGCATGCTGACCAAGGAACAGTCCGAAATGCTGTCCGAGGCAGGCCTCGATTATTACAACCACAATATCGACACCTCGCCGGAACATTATGAGAAGGTGATCACCACGCGCACCTTCGGCGACCGGCTCGAGACTCTGGAAAATGTCCGCAACAGCGGCATCAACGTCTGTTCCGGCGGTATCGTCGGCATGGGGGAGACCCGGGAAGACCGGGTCGGCTTTGTCCATGCTCTGGCGACCTTGCCGAAACATCCGGAAAGCGTTCCGGTTAATGCGCTGGTCCCGGTCAAGGGCACGGTGCTCGGCGATATGCTCGCCGACACGCCGCTGGCGAAGATCGACGATATCGAATTTGTCCGCACGATCGCGGTGGCACGGATTACCATGCCCGCCTCGATGGTCCGGCTGTCCGCTGGGCGGGAGAGCATGAGCGAAAGCACGCAGGCATTGTGTTTCCTTGCCGGTGCCAACAGCATCTTCACCGGCGACAAATTGCTGACCACCGGCAATGCGGGCGACGATGCGGACGAGACATTGTTCGCTAAACTGGGTCTGGTTCCAATGGAAGCCGAGCAGCGGGAATGCAAGCTGGAGGCGGCGGAGTGAGCTTATATTTTCGTCATGCTGAATTTGTTTCAGCATCCACTTATCAACAATCACCGTCAGTGCTTTTCGCACGATGGACCCTGATACAAGTTCAGGGTGACGAACTGCTGGAGTCATATTTTGTTTAAGAAAATCCTGATCGCAAACCGTGGTGAAATCGCCTGCCGGGTCATTCGCACTGCCCAGAAAATGGGGATCAAGACGGTTGCCGTCTATTCCGATGCGGATGCGCGCAGCCCCCATGTCAAAATGGCGGATGAAGCCGTGCATATCGGTGCGTCTCCTGCTGCGGAATCCTATCTGATCGCCGAAAAGATCATCCAGGCTTGCAAGGACACCGGCGCGGAAGCCGTGCATCCCGGCTATGGCTTCCTGTCCGAGCGGACCAGCTTTGCACAGGAACTGGCGGACAATGATATTGCCTTCATCGGGCCGCCACCCAATGCGATTGCGGCGATGGGCGACAAGATCGAGTCGAAGAAGCTCGCCGAAAAGGCTGGCGTCAGCGTTGTTCCTGGTCATATCGGCGAGATTGACGATACCGAACATGCTGTGCGCATTTCTTCGGACATCGGTTATCCGGTGATGATGAAGGCCAGCGCGGGCGGCGGCGGCAAGGGCATGCGGCTCGCTTGGAACGAGAAAGACGTTCGCGAAGGCTTTGAAGCGACCAAGCGCGAAGGCCTTGCCAGCTTTGGCGATGACCGTGTGTTTATCGAGAAATTCATCGAACAGCCGCGCCATATCGAAATCCAGGTGCTTGGCGACAAGCATGGCAATGTCATCTATCTCGGCGAACGCGAATGTTCGATCCAGCGACGCCACCAGAAGGTCGTCGAGGAAGCGCCATCGCCGTTCGTCGATCCCGAAATGCGCAAGAAGATGGGCGAACAGGCGGTCGCGCTGTCGCAGGCCGTGGGCTATTATAGCGCCGGTACGGTCGAGCTGATCGTCGGGGCGGATAAGAGCTTTTATTTCCTTGAAATGAACACCCGTCTGCAGGTCGAACATCCGGTCACCGAATATATCACCGGTCTCGATCTGGTCGAACAGATGATCCGCGTTGCCTATGGCGAAAAACTGCCGCTGACGCAGGATGATGTGACGCTGACCGGCTGGGCGGTCGAAAACCGCGTCTATGCCGAAGATCCTTATCGCGGCTTCCTGCCTTCCACTGGTCGTCTGGTCAAATATCGGCCACCGGAAGCGGAAGAAGGTATTCGCGTTGACGATGGCGTGGCCGAAGGCGGCGAGGTGTCGATCTTCTATGATCCGATGATCGCGAAGCTGATCACCTATGGCGAGACCCGCATCGAGGCAATTGATCGCCAGATCGACGCGCTGAACCGGTTCGAGCTGGTCGGTCCCGGTCACAATATCGATTTCCTCTCGGCGCTGATGCAGCACGAGCGTTTCCGCGAAGGCAATATCACCACCAATTTCATCGCCGAGGAATATCCCGACGGTTTTCACGGCGCTCCGGCA
This sequence comes from Sphingorhabdus sp. 109, assembly GCF_902506555.1. Taxonomy (GTDB): domain Bacteria; phylum Pseudomonadota; class Alphaproteobacteria; order Sphingomonadales; family Sphingomonadaceae; genus Parasphingorhabdus. The sequence goes on from NZ_LR732707.1 coordinate 939,931, forward strand.
TCCGACGAACTGCTGGTTAATCTTGCCGCCATTGGCGCTTTTGCCGCCACCGCCCATGCGGATCGGGCGCGCCGAGTCGACAATCAGCTTGGCAAGCGTCTCGAAGCGCCCTCCGAATGGCAGGTGAAGATCGGCGACAAGATCATGGATGTGCTGATTTCCGAAGAGGAAATCTCGGTCGATGGTACGGCTGTAGACCTGTCGATGGAATATACACCGGGCGATAGTCTGATTCTCGCCGAAGTTGCGGGCAAGCCGCTGTCGGTGAAGATCGCGAAAAGCTCCGACGGTTTCGCACTCAACAGTCATGGTGCAACCCACAAGGCACGGATCCTGCCCGCCCATGTTGCGCAACATGCGGTGCACATGATCGAGAAGATCCCGCCCGATCTGTCGAAATTCCTGCTTTGCCCGATGCCCGGCTTGCTGGTCGCGCTGCACGTGGGCGAGGGCGATAGCGTGGTCGAGGGGCAACCTCTGGCCGTGGTCGAGGCGATGAAGATGGAGAATATTCTTCGTGCCGAGAAAAATGGCGTGGTAAAATCGGTGGAAGCCGCGCAGGGTGATAGCCTTGCCGTTGATGCGGTGATACTCGAACTGGAATAGACCGATTGAACAACGCCTCGGGGAGGGCACAGATATGGCCAGTGACGCTGCGATAGCGGGACAACGCGAACCGACGCAGAAGGAAATAAGACTGGTCATAGCGGCGTCCTCCGCCGGCACCATTTTCGAATGGTACGATTTTTTCATCTACGGCACGCTCTTCTACATTATCGGGCCGACCTTTTTCCCCAGCGGCAATCCGACGCTGGAAATCCTGATGGTCTGGGCGACCTTCGCCATCGGCTTCGGTTTCCGTCCGGTGGGCGCCATTCTTTTCGGCTTTCTCGGCGACAAGCTGGGCCGCAAATATACGTTCCTTGTTACGGTTACCCTGATGGGGATTGCCACGGCAGGGGTTGGTTTCATTCCAAGCGCCGAGACGATCGGGCTGGCGGCGCCGCTGATCGTGATCTTTCTGCGGATATTGCAGGGTCTGGCGCTGGGCGGCGAATATGGTGGCGCGGCGATTTATGTCGCGGAACATGCGCCGACCAACAAGCGCGGCTATTATACCAGCTATATCCAGGCCAGCGTTGCCGGCGGGTTTGTCCTGTCGATCGGAGTCATTCTGGCCTGTCGCTTCCTGATTCCGGAACAGGAATTTAATGACTGGGGCTGGCGGGTGCCCTTCCTGCTGTCGATCATGCTGCTGGCAATATCACTGTGGATGCGTCTGAAGCTGAACGAGAGCCCCGTTTTTCAGGCAATGAAGGCGGCAGGTGAAACGGCGGGCAACCCTTTTGTCGAAAGTTTCACCTACCCTGGCAACAAGAAGCGGATTTTTGTCGCGCTGTTCGGCATCACCGGCGTGTTGACCACCATCTGGTATACCGCCTTCTTTTCCGGCATGTCCTTTCTTCGCGGGCCAATGAACATGGAGGCGCGCACCGTTGACATCGTCCTGTTTGTCTCCGGTCTGATTGCCATGTCGTTTTACCTTGTTGTTGGGAAATGGTCGGACCGGGTCGGGCGCAAGAAACCGATTGTCGTCGGTGCGCTGCTGTCGCTGCTGCTGCTCTTTCCAGCGTTCTGGGGATTGGGGCAGCTCGCCAATCCCGGTCTGGCGGAAGCCGCCAAGGCCCATCCCGTGCGGGTGGAGGGCAGTGCCTGCAGCACCGATCCTTTTGCCGAACTGTTCAGTCGGGAACAGAGCGATTGCGGTAAAATTCTGGAAACTCTGACATCTGCCGGCGTGTCCTATACATTGGTCGATGCCAGCGAACTGAAATTGAGCGCTGGCAACAACCCGATCGCTATCGAGCCCTCGTGGCTGGAAGACGGGGCTGCGCGCAGCAGCGGCATTCGCGCTGCGCTGGCCGTATATGGCTATGATTTTGCCAGGCAGCAGCCGGGCATGGCCAGCATATTGGGGATCGTTGCCATCTTGCTGGTGCTCGGGGCCCTCAGTGCCTTGACCTACGGATCGGTCGCCGCTCTGCTGTCAGAAATGTTCCCGGCCAAAATCCGCTATAGCTCGATGTCGATTCCCTATCATATCGGCGCCGGCTATCTCGGTGGCTTCCTGCCGCTGATTGCCGGATATATCGTGGCGCGTTCCGGCGATATATACGCCGGTCTCTGGTACACATGGGTGGTCGTCGCATTCGGTGCGGCCGTTGCCTGGTGGGGCATTCCCAACGACCCGGAAGCGGCTCTCGACGAAGCGGCCTAAAGGCCCTATCGGTCGCTTCATGAGTGACGACAAACCGAATATTCCGCCGACCGCACGCGTGAAGCTGGACTCAGACGCGCTGCTTGCCAACTGGCGCGCGCTTGACCTTATGTCGGGCGCAGCAAAGGCCGGAGCTGCGGTTAAGGCCAACGCTTATGGTCTGGGCGCCCGCAATGTCGTGGCCAGGCTGGTCGCGGCGGGTTGCACCGACTTTTTCGTCGCCAATTGGCAGGAAGCGCAGGAAATCGAAGACCTGACCACGGGCAAGGCACAAGTGTCGGTGCTCAACGGGGTGCGTGCAGCCGATTTGCCCTTCGCGCTCCGTTCTCCGGCCAAGCCTGTGCTGAACAGTCTTGAGCAGGTGCAGCGCTGGAAGTCCAGCGGCAGGTCCTGCGACATCATGATCAACAGCGGCATGAACCGGCTCGGTATCAATGTGGAAGATCTGGACGCCGGTCTGTTTGCCGGGATGGCGATCGATATGGTGATGAGCCACCTGGCCTCGGCCGACGAGGACGGGCCGCAAAATGGGGAGCAGCTCTCGCGATATAATGCTGCGCTGGAAATCGTGACCGGCAAGCGGGCCAGTCTTGCCAACAGCGCCGGTATCGCACTGGGGAGCAACTATCATTTCGATGTGACCCGCCCCGGTCTTTCTCTTTACGGCGGAATCCAGCGCCCGGATCTGGACGGCGTCATCACTCAGGTCGCAGTTCCGCAGGCGGAAATCATCCAGGTGCGCTCGCTTCAAGCGGGGGACAAGCTCGGCTATAACGCGCAATATATTGCGGCCGAACCGCACAAGGTCGGCATATTGGCGATGGGCTATGCCGATGGCTATTTGCGCGGTTTTTCCAACAACGGCATGTTCATGCATGACGGATATCTGCTGCCGGTGCTGGGCCGCGTGTCTATGGACCTGATCGCGATCGATCTTGCGGCAGCGCCCTATCTGCAAGAAGGCGACTGGGTCGACTGCGAATATGATCTGGAAGTTGCCTCTGCCCAGTCGGGCCTGTCGCAATATGAGCTGATCACCGGTCTTGGCAACCGGCTTGCCCGCGACTGGACATAGCGCCGTAACAATACTGTATTTCTACGCAGTTGCACAAAATATAAATGCTGCGCACAAAACACTGATAACGACAAAAGTTGCGGCAATGCACAAATAGGTTTAGTGCTCTTGCAACATATAAATAATTGTCGGTTGGAAAGTCCTCATCAAGAACAGGATTTTAACCCGTCGGGAGCAGATATGGCCAAGTCCAAGAACATAAATCCAGGTGATCCTATAACGATCAAGAAATATGCCAACCGGCGTCTCTACAACACCGAGACCTCGAGCTATATCACGCTCGACTTTCTCGCCGAGATGACTCGCAACGATCAGGATTTTATCGTGGTCGATGCGAAGACCGGCGAGGATATCACACATAATGTACTGACTCAGATCATCGTCGACGAGGAAAGCAGCGGCAAGCAGATGCTGCCGGTCAAATTCCTGCGTCAATTGATCTCCATGTACGGTAACAGCATGCAATCCCTGATGCCTTCCTATCTCGAGGCTTCGATGGATAATTTCCGCAAGAACCAGAAGCAGTTTCAGGAAGCGGTCGAAGGCGCGCTCAACAAAAACCCGCTCGGGCAGATGGCGGTGAAGAACCAGAAGCAATTTCAGGAAGCGGTAGAAAATGCGCTGAAGGCCAGTCCGTTGGCCGGGGTTTTCGAAAAGGCATTGAGTATCGGTCAGGGTGACCGGAACGAAAGCGAAGATGAAGCGGAAAATCAATTGTCCGACAAGGATATTGAAATTATGGAGCTGAAAAAACAGTTGGCGGATATCCAGTCCAAAATTGACAAGATCGACAACTGATCTTCAGCCCCATAACCCGCAGGAAAAACCAGTGAAGAAAAATGCCCTATCCATTACCCGGGAAAAAGATTTCGCGGGATGGTATCAACAGGTGATTACAGAAGCCGACATGGCCGAGGAGTCCGGCGTACGCGGCAGCATGATCATGCGGCCCTGGGGCTATGGCATCTGGGAACGGGTGCAATTTCTGATGGACCAGCGGATCAAGGCGTCTGGTCATGAAAATTGCTATTTCCCGCTGTTCATCCCGCTCAGCTATTTCTCGAAAGAGGCCGAGCATGTCGACGGCTTTGCCAAGGAGATGGCGGTTGTCACGCATCACCGGCTGATCAAGGGCGACGATGGCGGTCTGGTCGTCGATCCGGAAGCCAAGCTGGAAGAACCACTGGTCGTGCGGCCGACCTCCGAGACCGTGATCGGCACCGCTTTTGCCCGCTGGGTGCAGAGCTGGCGCGACCTGCCGGTGATGATCAATCAATGGGCCAATGTGGTGCGCTGGGAAATGCGGACCAGAATGTTCCTGCGGACCACGGAATTTCTCTGGCAGGAAGGCCATACGGCCCACGCCACAAAGGCCGAGGCGATGGAAGAAACGCTCAACGCACTGGAAATGTACCGCGACTTTTCGGAAAGCGTGCTGGCCATGCCGGTCGTCGCCGGAGAGAAACCGGAAAATGAACGTTTCCCAGGCGCCGATGCGACTTATTCGATCGAGGCGATGATGCAGGATGGCAAGGCCTTGCAGGCGGGCACCAGCCACTTCCTTGGCCAGACGTTCAGCAAGGCTCAGAATATCCGCTATCAGGACAAGGAAGGCGAGTTCCAGTTTGCCTACACGACCAGCTGGGGTACGTCGACGCGGATGATCGGCGGCGTCATCATGACCCATGGCGATGACGACGGCATGCGCGTGCCGCCGCTTATTGCGCCCTATCAGGTGGTGATCGTGCCGATGCTGCGCGACAAGCCGGAAGACGAAGCCGTGCTGGACTATTGCAAGGCGCTGGCGCAGGACATTGGCAAGCTGAGAGCCTTTGACGAACCGGTCCGGGTAAAGCTGGATATCACGGGCGCCAAGACCCAGACCAAGCGCTGGTCCTGGATCAAGAAAGGCGCGCCGGTCATATTGGAAATCGGACCGCGCGACATGGCCGACGACAAGGTGGCGATGATCCGGCGTGACGCGCTCTATCAGGACAGCGGCAAACTCGACACGAAATTTCTCGCCCGGGCGGATTTCATTCCGGAAATCCCGGTGCTTTTGTCCGAGGTCCAGTCGGCATTGCACGCGGAAGCCAGGCAGCGGCTTGAGGGCAATATCACGCGCGGTGTCGAACATTGGTCAGACGTCGAGCGGTTTTACAAAGAGAATAAGAAACATCCGGGCTGGCTCGAAGTGCAATGGTGCAAGGCCACCGCTGACGAACTGGACGGGATCGAAGAACGGCTGAAAAAGCTGAAGCTGACTTTCCGTAATGTTCCGGTGGATGCCGCGCCGGCAGACGGGGTCTGCATCTTCACCGGCAAGCCGGCGGTCGAGCGGATCATCATCGGCAAAGCATATTGATGGCAGGTCCGAGAAAAACCCACAAACCGAAGCAGGTTCCCACGCGCAAACAGATACTGGATTTTATCGAGCGGTCCGACCAGCAGGTCGGCAAGCGGGAAATCGCGAAAGCCTTCGGATTGCGGGGATCGGACAAGATTGCGCTGAAAGCGCTGCTTAAGGATATGGCCGATGAAGGGCTGATCGACAGCACGCCGGGACGGGCGTTCCACAAGATGGGCGGTATTCCCAAAGTTACCGTCCTCAAGATCGTTGAAATAGACGGCAATGAAGCGATCGGGATTCCCGAGCGCTGGGAAGCCGACAATGCGCCTGCACCTAAGCTGCGCATCAAGGAAAAAGGTCGCCGTGCGGCGCTGGCCGTTGGTGACCGGATTTTGGCACGGACAGAATCCCGCGGGCAGGGGCATGTCGCCTTTTTGATGAAGAAGCTCGCCCAAAGCAGCGAGATGCTGATGGGTGTGGTCGAGAAAGACGAACGCGACCGCTATTGGCTGAAGCCGGTAGACCGGAAAATTCGTCGCAGCACGCCAATTCTTGATCTTGGTGAAGCCGAACCGGGCAATCTGGTTCTGGCCGAACCGGTTAAGCGGGGATCCGAAGTCAAGGCGCGGGTGAAGGACATATTGGGCGATCCGTTCGCTCCCAAGTCGTTCAGCCTGATCGCCATTCACAAATTCGAGATACCGCTCCATTTTCCTGATGCGGTGAAAGAGGAAGCGGAACAGGCGATCAGACTGCCGGTGTCGAAGGAAAAGCGGGAAGATCTTCGGCATCTGCCGATTGTCGCGATCGATCCGGCCGATGCCCGCGACCATGATGACGCGATATGGGCCGAGCCGGATGATAGTCCGGATAACAAGGGCGGCTTCAAGGCGCTGATCGCCATCGCCGATGTGTCCTATTATGTCCGTTCGGGCAGCAAGCTCGACCGCGAAGCCTATAAGCGCGGAAACAGCGTCTATTTCCCCGATCGGGTCGTGCCGATGTTGCCGGAAGCATTGTCCACCGATGTCTGTTCGCTGAAACAGGGCGTCGACCGGGCGGCTTTGGTCTGTCACGTCACCATCGACGCGAAAGGGAAGGTGATCGGTTCCCGCTTTACCCGCGCGATCGTCAAGCTTGCGGGCAATATCGCCTATGAAGATGCCCAGGCAGCGATGGACGGGAAACGGGATCATCCGCTGAAGAACAATGCGCTGAAACCTCTGTGGGCTTGCTGGAAGCTGCTCGCCAAGGCGCGCGACGAACGCGAACCGCTCAATCTGGATCTACCGGAAAAGCGGGTGGTGCTCGACGATCAGGGCAAGATTGTCGAAATCGCCGTCCGCGAACGGCTCGATGCGCATCGTCTGGTCGAGGATTTTATGATCGTCGCCAATGTCGCGGCGGCGCGGATGCTGGAATCGAAAAAATCTCCGGTCATCTATCGGGTGCACGAAACGCCATCCCGCGAGAAGCTGATCGCGCTGAAGGATTACCTCAAAAGCTTCGACATGAGCTTTGCCATGGGGCAGGTGATCAAGCCGGCGGTGTTCAACAATCTGATCCGGCAGGTCGACGACGAACTGCTGCTGCCTCTGGTCATGGAACAGATTTTGCGCAGCCAGACCCAGGCTTATTACGGCCATACCAATATGGGCCATTTCGGCCTGTCGCTGGGCAGTTACGCCCATTTCACCAGCCCGATCCGGCGCTATGCCGATCTGGTCGTGCACCGTGCGCTGGTCACCGCTTGCAAGCTGGAACAACCGGCGCCACAAAACAGCGCCATTCCGGAATTTTCCGGACTGGGCAAGGAAGAGGCCGGGCGTCTCGAACGGATTTCCGAAACAATTTCCAAGCTCGAACGCCGCGCGATGAAGGCGGAATGGGAAACCGTGGACCGCTATATCTCGGCCCATCTCGCAAACCGGATCGGCGAGGTTGTCAAATGCCGGATCACCGGCGTCCAGAATTTCGGCTTTTTTGCTACGGTCGAGGAGCTCGGCGGCGATGGTCTGGTGCCGGTTCGGACGCTGGGCGCCGAACGGTTCGACTATGACGAGGCCAAGCAGCAGCTGACCGGCATGGAGAGCGGCACTGCCTATAATATCGGCCAGAAGATCGAACTGCGTCTGGTCGAGGCGAATGCCGCCACCGGCAGCCTGTTGTTCGAATTGCCCGAAGGCGCCAATCATATGGGATCGCGTCCTGCGCCCAATTGGCCGGGCAAAGGCAAGGGCAAAGTCCATCGCAAGGGGAAACCGGGACGGCCTGCCAATATTCGGGGAAACAAAGGCAAGGCCCGGAGAAAGAAATAGTTCATTGTCACCGGGCAACCAATGCGCTCGAATAGGGGTATAGATTATCAACAGAAAAGGAATTCCCCCCTATGCCTAATATCCTTCCGACACAGACAGTCCCCGATTTCACGGTTCCGCTGATCGATGGTGGCCAGTTCCAGCTGAGCCAGCGGCTTGGCGAAAATTTCACGCTGCTGCTATTCTATCGCGGCGTGCACTGCCCGATCTGCAAGATGCAGTTGCGCGATTTGCAGCGCAAACTTGGCGATTTTGCCGAGCGCGGTATCACCGTCGTCGCGATCAGCATGGACAGCAAGGAACGGGCGGAGAAATCGGTCGAAGAGTGGGGCATTGACGATTTGCTGCTCGGCTACGGGCTCGGTGAAGATCTGGCCCGCGATATGGGGCTCTATATTTCATCGGGTCGTCCGGGCAGCAAAGAGCCGTCGATCTTCTCCGAACCGGCGATGCTGCTGGTCAGGCCCGACCAGACGCTTTATTTCGCCAGCATCCAGAGCATGCCCTTCACCCGGCCGCCGCTCGACGAACTGCTCAAGGGTATCGATTTCGCGCTGGAAAACGACTATCCCGCCCGCGGCGAACTGGCAAAAGCGGACTAGCTCAACCGGTCAATCTCTTCCTTGGTCAGTGCCCCGGGTACAACCATCACCGGGCAGGGCAGAGTCCCTGCCTCGGTGGCGGCAAAATGACTGACCAGCGGTCCGGGCGCGCCCGTGGCCGCGGCTCCCAGCACCAGTGCGCCCAGGCCGTCGACTTCGTCCATCATCTCCCGTACCACTTTAGGGCCCTTGCCCTGTTTGACCGTGATCGAGGGACGGATGCCCGTTTCCTCGAACAATGTGCCGGCCGCGCTGGAGACCAGTGCCTCGGCGCGACTCTTCGCTTCTTCCTCGAGCGTCGCCTGCACGCCACCCCAGGCCACGAAGTCCTCGCTCTCCACCAGCGCCAGAATATGCAGGGCGCTGTTCGTCTTCATTGCCCGGCGCGAGGCGAAGCGCAGCGCGAGGCTGGCCTCGTCGGTCTCGTCGATTACTACCAGATAGGTGCGCATGAACCATCCTCTCCCTGTCAAAAACACTTGTTGCGATAAAAACAGCCGCAAGGCAAGCGACTGGCCTTGACGACATTGGCGCAATGTTGGACAGCTTTTGGCGATAACAGGACTCATTCAGGAAAGATAACCGGCCATGCCCATTAACCTCCAAATGCCTGCGCTCTCCCCGACCATGGAAGAAGGAACGCTCGCCAAGTGGCTGGTGAAAGAGGGTGACAGCATATCTTCCGGTGACTTGCTGGCGGAAATTGAAACCGACAAGGCGACCATGGAATTCGAAGCGATCGACGAGGGGGTGATCGCCAAGATACTGGTTGCTGAGGGCACGGATAATGTGAAGGTTGGCGATGTGATCGCGATCATTGCCGAAGAAGGTGAGGATGTCGGTGATGCAAAAGCCGCGCCTGCACCAAAAGCGGAAAAAGCCGCAGAACCAGCAGCGCAAAAGGAAGAACCGGCTCCGGCACCGAAGCCGGCGCCAAAGGCCAGCCCGGCACCGACGCCGAAGGCTGCTGCCCAGTCCGGCGACGATCGCCTGAAAATCAGTCCGCTGGCACGCCGTCTCGCCGAACAGAAAGGCGTCGATCTGTCCGCCGTGACCGGTTCCGGCCCCGGCGGGCGTATCGTAAAGGCCGATATTGATGCGGCCGAAGGCGGCACGGCTCCGGCCAAGGCAGAAGCCGCTGCTCCGGCGCCAATCGCCGCACCAGCGCCGGCAGCGAAGAAAAGCGCCGCGGCGGGCAGCGAGTTCGATATTCCGCACACCGTCGAGAAACTTTCCGGCATGCGTAAAACCATCGCGCGCCGCCTGACCGAGGCCAAGCAGACCATCCCGCATTATCGCGTCAGCATCGATATCAATATCGACAAGCTGCTGAAACTGCGCGGCGAACTCAACGCTTCGCTCGAAGCGCGTGGTATCAAATTGTCGGTCAACGATTTGCTGATCAAGGCGCAGGCGGTTGCGCTGATGCAGGCGCCGGACTGTAATGTCAGCTATACCGAAGATAATCTGATCCGCTATGAGCGCGCCGATATCGCCGTTGCGGTCAGCATCAAGGGCGGCCTGATCACACCGATCGTGACCAGCGCCGACACCAAGTCGCTCAGCGCCATTGCCACCGAGATGAAAGATCTTGCCGAGCGCGCCAAGGCCGGCAAACTCAAGATGCACGAATATCAGGGCGGCACTGCGAGCCTGTCCAACATGGGCATGTTCGGCGTGACGACCTTTGATGCGGTGATCAATCCGCCGCAGGCGATGATCCTGGCGATTAGCGCCGGCATCAAGAAACCGGTGGTGATCGACGACAGTGTCCAGATCGCCACGATCATGACCGCTACCGGCAGCTTTGACCATCGCGCGATTGATGGTGCGACCGGTGCCGCCTTCATGAAGGCGTTCAAGGAAACCGTTGAAAATCCAATGGGGATGCTCGCTTGACGGAACTGAGCGGAAAAATCCCTGCTATCCGAACCATCGTGATGCCCACCGAAGGCAATCCTTATGGCGTTGCCTTTGGCGGCTGGCTGATGGCGCAGATGGCGCAGGCCGGCGGCGCGCTGGCAGCGCAGCATAGTCGGCACCAGTCGGTTGTAGTCGGCGCGAACGATGTCCGTTTCGGGCACCCGGTTGAAATTGGTGATGAATTGTCGGTCTATGCGGAATTTTCCAAAATCGGCCGCAGTTCGATGACCGTTCAGGTCGAAACATATCGCCGTGACCGGCATGCGGATGAAATGACCAAAGCTGCATCGGGTGTCTACACATTTGTGGCTGTTGACGGAGACGGGAAGCCTGTGCGGGTCCCCGCTCTAGATTAAAGATTATCGAAAAGGAATATTATGGCAAACGGATATGACCTCATCGTTCTCGGTTCCGGCCCCGGTGGCTATGTCGCCGCAATCCGCGCTTCGCAACTGGGCCTGAAAACCGCGATTGTGGAACGCGAAAATCTGGGCGGTATCTGCCTCAACTGGGGCTGTATCCCGACCAAGGCTTTGCTGCGTTCGGCGGAAGTGTTTCACAATATGAAACACGCCGCCGACTATGGTCTGGCTGCCGAAAAGATCAGCGCCGACCTCGATGCCATCGTCAAGCGCTCCCGCGGCGTTGCCAAGCAACTCAATCAGGGCGTCACCGGCCTGATGAAGAAGAACAAGATTGATGTCGTCATGGGCGATGGCACGATCACCGCGCCGGGAAAGCTAACTGTGAAGACCGACAAGGGCGAGGAAGAGCTTGAGGCCAAGAATATCATCATCGCGACCGGCGCGCGCGCCCGTGACCTGCCTTTTGCCAAGGCGGACGGCAAACGCATCTGGACCTATCGCCACGCGATGACCCCGACCGAAACACCGACCAAGTTGCTAGTCATCGGCTCCGGCGCGATCGGCATCGAATTTGCCAGCTTCTACAATGATATCGGCGTTGATGTTACGGTTGTGGAGATGCTCGACCGGATCGTGCCGGTGGAAGACGAGGAAATCTCGAAATTCCTTGAAAAGTCGCTGAAAAAGCAGGGCATGACGATCATGACCGGTGCTGGCGTGAAAAGCATCGAAACCGGCGACAAGGGCGTCAAGGCGGAGATCGAGGACAGCAAGGGCAAGAAAGATGTCCACGATTTCAGCCATGTCATCGTGGCTGTGGGTATCCAGCCCAATATCGAGACCATCGGTCTGGACGAACTGGGTGTCCAGCCGGACGAACGCTATCATATCAAAACCGACGAATATTGCCGGACCAACATCGATGGCATCTACGCGATCGGTGACTGCACCGCCGGCCCGTGGCTGGCACACAAGGCAAGCCATGAAGGCGTCATCGCGGCGGAAGCCATCGCCCAGTCCATGGGCAAGGACGGTCATCCACACGCCATGGACGTCAACAATATCCCCGGCTGCACCTATTGCCACCCGCAGATCGCCAGCGTCGGCCTGACCGAAGCCAAGGCCAAGGAAGCGGGTCATGACGTCAAGGTTGGCAAATTTCCCTTCATCGGCAATGGCAAGGCGATTGCGCTGGGCGAGACCGAAGGCTTTATCAAGACGGTATTTGACGCCAAGACCGGCGAATTGCTCGGTGCCCATATGATTGGCGCAGAAGTGACCGAACTGATCCAAGGCTATACTATCGGCAAGACGCTGGAAACAACCGAGGCGGAGCTGGCCAACACGGTCTTCCCGCATCCGACGCTGAGCGAAATGATGCACGAAAGCGTGCTGGACGCTTACGGGCGCGTTCTGCATATGTAACGGTGTTCCTGCTCAGGCAGGAGGCCGCTTTCCGTCCTTTTCTCCGGAGAGGATAAGGACGGGAAACAAGCTCGTCGTCGCCGCAGGTGCAGAGTGAACGCGCAAGGGTTGCTGATTCACGCTAAGGGGGTGAACCGGCCGCAAATGTACGGCTGTCATTTTACCGGGGCCATTGCAGCAAAAGATTGGGTCACGATCGGTGCGCTGCCCCGGTCATCATTCGCTGGTCCAGCGGATCCAGCCTTTCGACAGGTCGCCATTATCGCCGGACTCGGCATATAATATATCGGCGATGATCTGGGCAGACTCGACCAGGCGGGGGCCCGGCCGATTGAAGAAATGATGGCCGTCGGCGAGGAAAACTTCGCCATTTTTGACCGCCGTCAATTTTGCCCAATGCGGGTGCTTCACCATGGTCGGCATTTCCGCCAGCGTCTGGTCGATCTGATAGCCGCAGGGCATGAAAATTATCTTGTCGGGGTCGGATTCAAGCAGGTCGTCCCACTCGAGCCACGGCGAGTGTTGGCCCGCTTCGGCGAACAGGGATTGTCCGCCGGCGATCTCGATCAGTTCGGGAACCCAGTTCCCGGCCACCATCAGCGGTTCGATCCATTCGATCGCGGCGACGCTCGGCTGGTGCTTCCTGCCCTCACCCAGCTTGCGCAGGCGCTCCTGCAGACCGGCTATCACCTGCTCGGCCTCGCCGGTCCGTCCGACCGCTTCGCCCACACTGCGGAAATCCCGCCATACGTCGTCGAGATTGTCGGGAGCGAGCGAGATGAGCTGTGGTTTCTGGCCGATCCAGCTTGCCAGCGCTTCTTCCAGGTCATTGGGGGTGACCGCACAGACCGCGCATTGCGACTGGGTCAGGATGACATCCGGTTTCAACGACTGCAGCAATGGCGTATCGACTTCGTAAACCGATAGACCCTGGCGCACGATTTCCTGGACTCGCTTGTCGATCTCGTCCGATTGCAGGCCCTTTTCCAATTTGGTCGAGGTGCAGATCGGCAGGTCGCCGACGAAAGCGGGAAAATCGCATTCGTGCGACCGTCCGACGATATTGGGTTTGAGACCCAGTGCCACGGCAATTTCCGTGGCACTGGGCAACAGGGATACGACACGCAGGTCGCTGCTCATGCGGAACGTGCTGCCAGCTGTGGTGCGTAGAAGCGGGGCAGGGCACGGGTCAGCACCGTGCGCACAGCCAGCAGGCCGGCGAACCATATCATGTCATTCCTGGCAATCAGCCAGACGATATCCGCTGCAAAATTTGCGATGCCACCGAGATAGAGTGCAGCAACGTAAAGCAGGGCTTCATAGGTCGTGAACGCTGCGACAAAAGCGATGCCCAGGCTGGCGATTCCGCTGTCCTTGCGCCATTTCAGGACGTGATGGGCGACCATCAGGCCGGCCATGCTGGCCACCAGCAGGCTGCCACCGTGGGCAAAGCTGTTCATGGTGCGGGGATAGTCGAGAATCAGATAGCCAACCAACTGGTTGGAGAGCCAGACCCCGGCCATCCATGTCATCGCCTTGCGCAACGGCATGGTCGCGGCCAGCAATACACCGATTGCGGTGAACGGCATGATGCAGGCAAATATCCAGCTTCCGAGAACGGAAGCGCCTGCAACGGTTGCGGCCCAGATATTCTCGGCCTTTCCGGACATAGTTTGCGTCGTCATAACATGTTTCCCTCTATTTTCCTGAATTCAAAACTGACCGCGAATGCCGGCGTAGACAGACCTACCGGGCGAAACGAAACTGAACACCTGCTCATAACGCTCATTGAACAGGTTTTCAACGCGGCCAAACAGCTCGATGTTGCTGGCCAGCTTCACCCGGCCGTTCAAATTGATCAACAGATAATCATCAAGCCGGACATCCACCGGCACATAGCTCGGATCGGTAAAGGCCACATCCTGCTGTGATCCGTTGTAGCGCGCCACCAATGTCACCCCGGCCTTGTCGTCCGGCAAGTGCCAGTCAATGGCGATGCTGCCGATATGTTTCGGCCGCCGGACTTCCTGCACGCCGTTTTCGCGTGCGCGCAGATAGGTGTAGTTGCCGTTGATCCGCCAGCTGTCATCCAGATCGATTTCCAGCCAGCTTTCCACGCCATCGCGTTTGGAAAGGCTGTCCCGATTGGCCGGCGTCGCAGCAAAGGTGGGCGGCAGATAGGTTGTATAGATTTCGTCTTCCAGCTGGCTTTCGAAATAAGTCAGTCCGATCTTGCCCCGACCGTCAAGGAAATTCTGCGTGACGCCAATTTCCCATCCTTCCGACTTTTCCGGGTTCAGATCCGGATTGCCTATATATATGCCGTCAAAATAGCCGAACAGTTCAAAAAATCCGGGGTTTTTGACGCCGGTGCCATAAGCCGCCTGCAGCCGTGTACCTGTGGGCAGCAGATAGGCGCCTTGCACGCGATAGGTGGTGACATTGGCGAAGCGTTCGTTGTCATCATATCTGATTGCTGCGCTGAACGATGCGCGACCACCGGCCTCCAGTTCATAGAGGCCAACAAGACCGAGATTCTCGTTACTCCGTTCACCGGTAAAGGCGAAGCCGGACGGATCATCGTTCCGGTAGGTTTCCCGCTCGAGGTCGGCGGCAAAAGTCACCCGGTGCTCGATCGCCCCACCGGTGAATTTCGCGGTGGTTTCATAGCTCCCCTTGAGGCGTTTGCCGATGCTGCCAGAGTTTTGCGAACCACCGGAATAGCCGCGTCGCTCGCTATTGGCGAATTGGGCCGACGCCCGATGGGTCCAGCGACCGTCCAGCAGATCCAGCTCGGCTTTAACCAGGCCATAGAGGCCGTCATTTTCGAACCCTTTGCCCGGACTGTCGATAATTTGCCCGAAATTTGCAGTTGTTGGATCGCTCTCGGTCCCGTTGAAATCTCCGCTATTTTCCGAATAGCGGGTGACGATGCCGAAACGAAGATTGTCGGCCGCCTGCAGATTGCCGACAAATCCGAAGGCTGCGCTGTCGCTGCCCAGGTCACGGGTCCCGCCGCGGGCATTGGGCTGGCCATCGGTGCTAACCATCGACGCAGTAACCACATAGTCGAATGCGCCGCTCTTCCCGCCGAACCGGGCCGCGCTGTTGAAGCTGTTGAACGAGCCTGCCTCGATCCGGGCGGAAAGGCCGGGCGCGGCTTCGCCGCTGAGGGTCCGGTAATGCACCACACCGCCAATGGCATCCGATCCATAAAGCGCGCTTTGCTGGCCTCTCAAAATCTCGATCTGGGCTGAATCATCGGCGATCAGGGTTCCGACATCAAACTCGCCGAAAAAGGGGTCAGACACCTCGATCCCGTCGATCAGGAACAGCGTGTGATTTCCTTCGGCACCGCGCAAACGCAGCTGGGTCTGGCCGGCGACGACGCTGACCGCGACTCCGGGGACGTCGCGCAGCACTTCTGAGACCTCGCGCACCTGACGGTTGATGATCTGGCTGCTGTCGATAACGGTCAGAGAGCCTGCATGGATATCCGGCGCGATGGCTTCGCCGGAGCGCGTTCCGGTGACGACGATCAGATCATCGCGGTCGTCCGCAGCGGTGCTGTCCTGCGCGAAAGCGGCAGACCCGGATAATAGAGCGGCGCTGCCCAGAAGCTGAGCAGTCAATAGTGTGAATTTAGGCATTGGAATATTCCCTTATGTTAACGACCAATATTGCCGTTACGCAGGGAAAAGCCCCGTTCACCCGACACACCCCGTCCGGCTGAAGAACGACGATATAGGGCAGGTCTCCTGACTTGCGGATCGCTGTCGATATGCCGCCTTCCCAGATCCGCAGATCCAGTGGCATATGGCATATCGGCTAGCCGCTTACAGTTGCGGGGGCAGTACCGGATTTGAAGGGGCCAGAGCCAGCTTCTCACCGATTTCCCTTTAAATTCTCGATTAAGAGAAACCCGATATCTGGCGCCCCATTCGTCGAAAACGATTCGAGTTGCAAGCCCAAATTTCAATCGGATTGGGACGAGGGGCCTATCCATTTTCACCATCGTGTGTGCGTCGGCAACAGCATTCAGGCTGATTCCGGAAGGTAAAATTTAACAGGGTGAGGGTGGAATCTGCTTCGCTCCTGAATTCCAGTTATGCTATAGGATGAGGCCTCACTTTAGGAATGATAGTCATGATTGCATTTTTGAGTATTGCCTTGTTCAGCACCGTTTCAGCCGCAACAATTGCCGATGCGGAAACCGCGCGGGTTGCCTATTCCAACTGTCTCGTCGACTTCACAACAGCGCAGCTGGATGAGAAGACTGGCACCGGCGCGTTTAAAAAGGCCGCAAAGACAGCTTGTACCGCTGAGCGCGATGCGATGATCTCCGCCATCACAAAAGATGAGATAACTTACGGCAGTTCGGACGAGGAAGCGGCCCAGTTTGCCAAGGAAGAAGCCGACGGCGTTCTATATGCCTTTACCGACAGCTATGCCGGTTATGCGAGTTCCAGTACGCGCCCCGTGAAGCAGGACTGAAACCGGACCGGCGGCATTGTCAGTGTCCGCGCTGGAGCGCGGGGCAGGGGATGGATAGTGGCCGGGGCCGTGTCAGATATTTTGACGATTCCAGATACCGCTGATCAATCGCGAATTTTGCCTGCGCGCATCGTTTCGGGCGCTGTTCGCAGGTGATTTTACCCGCCCTGATCGGCGGCCTTTCCTGGAACCAGATCGAAAAGCGTTCATGCCCCGTCACCGTCGCGACCTAATATAATCGCGTGCGGACGCTAAAACATTGCCCGATAGCACCAATGGCTGTACGGGCTGCACCTCTGTGCGGGAATTTATCGGCGTGCACGGGCCAATCGCACGATCGAGGACATATAAACTCAAATGCCGCCATTCACACCACCGACTTTCCAGGAACGCACGCAGATGGCAGCCAAAGCCAAACAGGCTGCCCTCAAGAAGCTGAAAGAAAAACCGCCGCTGAGCGATGAGGTCATTGCCGAACGCAAGGCCGCGCAACTTGCGCGCGAGGAAAAGCAGGCGGCGGCGAGCGAAGCAAAGCGCGCGGCCTTTGAACAGGCGAAAGCGGAGCGCAAGGCGGTAAAGGAAAAAGCCAAGCCGAAGCTTGCCTTGGGACTCACGGAAGCGGAAAAAAAGGCCGCTCGCGATGAGCGCTATGCCAAGCGGAAAAAACGCCGGAAATAAATCTCGGGCGCCAGGTTCGACAGACTTTTCGGACCGGATCGCCAGCCCGTTCGGCTTGACTGAAGAACATAACGCGAGACCGGTTGGGCTGCCGGCTATGTGCTCGGCTGCCTCTATACACCCTCTCCGGTCTCCCGGATCAGCCCTATTCGGTTCAACGACGACGTTGAATTATCGACTTGTGGCCGTGTGTACGGACCCTACACAAGGATCAATCCGGTGGCCCCGACCGGCGGGCGATGCATATTGATCGGTGCGCATATGTCTGACCCCTGATTTACCCAAGTTGGCGGCCGAACGGTTCACCGGGCGGACTGTCCGGCTGTTCTCGCGTTGGCCAACCCAATTGACACGGCGCACCGCATCTGTTCTGCATCCAACTATAAATATAGAGGAGAGAAGAATGTCTGTCGTGACAACGGAAAAGCATGGCAATGTCCTGGTCATCTTTTCGGACAACCCTCCGGTTAACGCGCTGGGATCGGTCGTTCGCCAAGGATTGTGCGACGGTATCGATCAAGCCTTGTCCGATGACGAAGTCGAGGCTGTGGTTATCCGCTGCGACGGACGGACTTTTTTTGCCGGCGCCGACATTTCAGAATTTGGCAAACCAATGAAGGGGCCCGATCTGGGGCAGGCGATTGACCGGCTCGAAGCGAGCAGCAAGCCGGTGGTCGCGGCGATCCACGGCACCGCTTTGGGCGGGGGCTGTGAAGTGGCTCTCGCCTGTCATTACCGGGTGGCGGTTCCTTCGGCAAAAATGGGGCTGCCGGAGGTGAAATTGGGCCTGATTCCAGGTGCGGCCGGGACCCAGCGCCTGCCGCGAGTTGTTGGGGCCGAAGCGGCCTTGCCACTGGTGGTTATTGGCAATCCGATTTCGGCGCAAAAGGCGCACGCTATCGGTTTGGTTGACAAGCTGGTTGGCGAAGACAGCCTGGCCGATGACGCCATTGCCTTCGCCCGCGAACAGATTGGCAAGGAGCCGCCACGCTCTTCCGAAGGCACGGCCAATCAGGATGGCGTGAAAAACCCCGCTATCTTTGATGAGTTCCGGCAGAAAAACGGTCGCAAAATTCGCGGATTTGACGCGCCGGAAGCCGCTATTCAGGCGGTGAAGGCTGCCGGGCTACTTTCCTATGTCGAAGGCGTCGCCAAGGAGCGCGAGCTTTTCACCAAGCTGATGACCGGGACCCAGTCGGCAGCCATGCGGCACTATTTCTTTGCCGAACGCGCCGCCAATAAGATTGACGGTATCGACCCCAATATCGATCTTATCCCGATCATGAAGGTCGGCATCCTGGGGGCCGGGACCATGGGCGGTGGTATTGCCATGAATTTTCTGTCCGCGGGCATCCCGGTGACTATTGTCGAACTGAAAGAAGAAGCGCTCGACCGCGGCGTTGGCGTGATCCGCAAAAATTACGAGAATACGGCCAAGCGCGGTCGTATGACCCAGCAGCAAGTCGAAGATGCCATGAGCATTCTGACGCCCAGCCTGTCTTATGATGATCTGGCTGACTGCGATCTGGTGATCGAAGCGGTGTTCGAAAATATGAATGTTAAAAAAGACGTATTCACCAAGCTCGACGGCATTGTGAAACAGGGCGCAATACTGGCCAGCAACACCAGCTATCTGAATATTGACGAAATTGCTGCGGTCACGAAGCGACCGGAATATGTTCTCGGCCTGCACTTTTTCTCGCCCGCCAATGTGATGAAATTGCTCGAAATCGTGCGCGGCGAGAAAACGGCCGACAATGTGCTGATGACGGCAATGAAACTGTCTAAGAAGATTGGCAAGGTTGCTGCGGTTTCCGGCGTCTGTCCCGGATTTATCGGCAACCGGATGCTCAGCCCCCGCCAGGAGCAGGCCAATGCAATGATCGTGGAAGGGGCCAATTACTGGGACGTCGACGATGTCTTGCTCGATTTCGGTTTTCCGATGGGCCCGTTCCAGATGTCCGATCTGGCCGGCGTCGATATCGGCTGGCATCGCGATCCGGATCGCATCGAAAGCTTGCGGGATGCCTTATGCGCAACCGGTCGCTGGGGCCAGAAGGTCGGCAAGGGATTTTACGATTATGATGAAGCGAGGCAACGCACGCCCTCTGATGAAGTCAGGAAGATCATCGCCGAATTCGCCGCCAAGGCCGGCAAGGAACAGCGTGAAATTTCGAAAGACGAGATCCGGGAGCGACTGCTCTATCCGATGGTCAATGAAGGCGCGAAAATCCTCGAAGAAGGCATGGCGCAGCGGGCGAGCGATATCGATGTCGTCTGGATCAACGGCTATGGCTGGCCGCTTTATACCGGAGGGCCGATGTTCTGGGCCGATACGATCGGGCTCGGCGAAATCGTGGCCGGTCTGGTAAAACACGGATTGCCGGTCGCAAAACTGCTGAAGGAAAAAGCCGATGAAGGAGGCACGTTCAACGGATAGGCCCACGCTTGTCGATCAGGAGAGAAAAATTTGTCAGTTGAAGCACGAGATTCGCTGGAAAAGTGGACACCGCCCGCTGGATGGCCCGTACGATCGCGCAAGGATGTGGAAGCCATATTGTGCGCACCCGGTCAGCCGTTTGAAATGGAGATGGTCGATATAGACGGGGTGCCGACCCGCGTCTGGAAAAATGCCCATCCCACGTTGGCCGCCCTGGCGGACCATGCCCGGAGCCATGGTGACAGCGAATTTCTGATCTATGCAGATGAGCGCGTAACCTATGAGGCCTGGTATCGCGCCGTTGCCGCTCTGGCGTCGGAGCTTCACAATATCGGCGTGTCCAAGGGCGACCGGGTTTCGCTGGCAATGCGGAATTTGCCCGAATGGCCGGTGATCTTCTTTGCCGCAGCGTCGATTGGCGCAATTGTTGTCCCGCTAAACGCGTGGTGGACCGATCAGGAACTGGTTTTCGGACTGACCAATTCGCAGACCAGCGTGCTGCTTTGCGACGCCGAGCGATGGGACCGGATCGCGCCGCATATGGCGGACTTGCCCGATCTGAAACATATCATCGTGGCACGCGGACAGGCCGCTTTGGCAAACCCGGCGCGCGCGCTGGAAGATATTATCGGTCGACCCAATGCCTACGCCGATCTACCGGATCAGAAGCTGCCGGCGGTTGATATTGCGCCTGATGATCCGGCGACAATTTTCTACACTAGCGGCACGACCGGACAGCCCAAAGGCGCGCTGGGTTCGCACCGCAACCTCACCACCAATGCCGTCTCGGTCGGCTATTCCGGCGCGGCGGCAGCCTTGCGACGCGGCGACGAACTTCCCGAGCCGGCGGTGCGCGTCGGTCTGACCGTGGTTCCGATGTTCCATTGCACTGCCTGTTCGGCGATCATGATGCCGACCGTTCACGGCGGCCATAAAATGGTCTTTCTGCACAAATGGGATACCGTCCGGGCGATGGAAATCATCGAGAAGGAAAAGGTCAATTCAACCGGCGGGGTCCCGTTCATCGCGTGGCAGCTTATCGAACATCCGGATCGCGACCAATATGATCTGAGCTCCATCGATTCCATCGCCTATGGCGGCGCGCCCTCGGCGCCCGAGCTTGCCAGGAAGATTTACGAAGTGTTTGGCGCGCTGCCCGGTAATGGCTGGGGCATGACCGAAACCATGGCGACGGTGACGACGCATACGGCCGAGGATTATCTCAATCGCCCGACCAGTTGCGGCCCGCCGGTGGCCGCCGCCGACCTGAAAATCATGAGCGATGACGGCAATCAGGAAATGCCGGTCGGCGAAGTCGGCGAACTCTGGGCCCGCGGCCCGATGGTGGTCAAAGGCTATTGGAACCGTCCGGAAGCAACCGCTGAAACCTTCGTCAATGGCTGGGTGCGCACCGGCGATCTGGCGCGACTGGATGAAGAAGGCTTCTGCCATATCGTCGACCGCGCCAAAGACATGATCATTCGGGGCGGCGAAAATATCTACTCGTCCGAGGTGGAAAATATTCTCTATGATCATCCGGCGGTCATGGATGCCGCTCTCGTCGGTGTCGACCACAAAACACTGGGCGAAGAACCGGCGGCTATCGTGCAACTGGCTCCGGGAAAGACCGCCAGCGAGACGGAAATTCAGCAATGGGTCCGGGAAAGGATGGCTGCATTCAACGTGCCGGTAAAAGTGCTCTTCCGGACCGAAAGCCTGCCGCGCAACGCCAACGGAAAAATCCTGAAGAAGGACCTGAAGGCGCTGTTCTGAGGCTCAAGCGCTCGGCGGCGTCAGGCGCATAAGGCCTTCCTGAACAGCAGAAGCAATCAGCGTGCCGTCTTGCCGGTATAGTGAGCCGCGGTTGAGGCCGCGCGTATTGCCGGTCCAGTCGCTGTCCATCACGTAGCAGACCCACTGGTCCATTCTGAAATCGTCATGGAACCACATGGCATGATCAAGGCTGGTCGAGAATAGTCCGGGCGTCGTCCAGTGCAGGCCATGCGGTATCATGGATGTCGACAGCAGTCCCATGTCAGAGGCGAAGGCCAGGGTTGCCTTGTGGGTCAGCGGGTCATCGGGCAGGGGAGCGATGGTCCTGAACCATTGATATTGATGTGCGTGGCTTGTTTTGCCTTCGGGTTCAAAGCTGCGGATTTCAAAGGGTCTCGGCATACTCATCCGCTCGATATGATCGTCCGAAACCTCAGGGTTCCGGGCAATTTGCTCCATCGCGGTCATACAGTCTGCCGGCGGCAAGACATCGGGCATATCTACCTGATGATGTAGCCCTTCCGCCGGTTTCTGGAAGGAAGCGGTCAGATTGAATATCACTTTGTCATTTTGACGGACAACAACCCGGCGATTGGAAATGCTGCGTCCGTCAAAGTCGCGGTGCACCCGAAAATGCAGCGGCTTGGTTTCGTCGCCGGCCCGCAGGAAATAGGAGTGGAGCGAATGGATATTTTTCTCGTCATCGACCGTCCGGTCTGCCGCGACAATCGCCTGGGCAATCACCTGGCCACCGAAAATCCGCTCACGCGTGGTGGAACTCAAAGCCGGATAAATGAATTCGTCATTCCCGTCCGCAGTGAGCGTGAAAGTGCGGAGCAATCCGGCGATCAGCTCATCTGCCGGTACCGAGTTGCGATGGGCCTCAGCGGTGGCTAGCCGCCGCGCGACTTGTTCGTCTGTTAATTTATGCAAAGCTGTTACTATTCCTTGTAATCAATCATGGTCCGACGGTGTTTTAGCTCAGGGATATATTTCGAAAAGTCCGGCGCCGCCTTGTCCACCGCCGATGCACATGGTGACAACACCCCATTTGGCACCCCGCCTGCGGCCTTCCTGCAACAGATGACCGGCACAGCGCGCGCCGGTCATGCCGAAGGGATGGCCGATCGAGATAGAGCCGCCGTTGACGTTATATTTTTCCGGATCAATACCCAGCCGGTCGCGGCTGTACAGGCACTGGCTGGCGAACGCCTCGTTGAGTTCCCAGATATCGATGTCGTCCACGGTCAGGCCCTGGCGCTCCAACAGTTTGGGAACCGCAAATACCGGGCCAATGCCCATTTCATCCGGTTCGCACCCGGCGACCGCCCAGGAGACAAAGCGCCCGAGCGGTTTCAACCCGCGACGCTCCGCTTCCTTCGCTTCCATCAGCACGAGAGCGGCCGCTCCGTCGGACAGCTGGCTGGCATTCCCCGCCGTGATATATTTGTCTTCGCCCATGATCGGTTTGAGACTGGCAAGACCTTCCAACGTGGTGGTCGGACGATTGCACTCGTCCCGGTCGACCGTGTAGTCAACGACGGTTTCTTCCTTGCTCTCCTTGTCGACCCGCTTCATTTTAGTCTGCATCGGCACGATCTCATCATCAAAAAGACCGGCTTCCTGAGCTTTCGCTATGCGCTGCTGCGATTGCAGGGAATATTCGTCCTGATATTCGCGGCTGATATTATAGCGCTCTGCAACGATATCGGCGGTCTCGATCATCGGCATGAAAATCGCGGGAGCGATCGTCAGGATTTTCTCGTCGATCGTGCCTTCCGGCGCGCGCGGGCCCTGCATCGATATGCTTTCGACGCCGCCTGCAACCACGCAATCGGCACCGTCGCCGCGGATATGGTTTGCGGCAATGGCAATCGCCTGCATGCCGGACGAGCAAAAGCGGTTGATCGTCGCGCCTGCGGTTGTTTTGGGAAGGCCGGCCAGAAGCGCCGCGTTGCGTCCGATATTGGGTGCCCCGTGCGCGACATTGCCAAATATGCAATCATCGACATAATCCGCTTCAACACCCGATTTGGCCACTGCATGTTTGATAGCATGGGCCGCCATGGTCATTGGGGGCGTGATATTGAAACCGCCACGAGCGGCTTTGGCTAGACCCGTTCGAGCATAGGATACGACGACTGCTTCACGCATGATGGATTCTCCTGATGATTTGCCGCGATTGTTTGTTCTGGAACATGGCGGTCTGTTGCGATCGGAATTTATACGAGGCGCGTTGAAAATGTCCACCGCGCTACAGTATAGAATCCTTCAGCAGATCGATCCAGATGCATCATCGGCTGTGCAGGGTGACCCTTCGGTTCGATACCGCGCCGACCGGGTAACAAGCGCCCTGAAAGGGCAGGCTGACGAGCTTATCAGGGCTTTATGCCGCCACCAAGCGCGATGAACAGCGATACATGATTTTGGTCATTTGTGCGGATCAACTCCAGCAGGCTCTGCCGGGCGCTGAACAGGTTTCTCTCGGCGTCGAGAACTTCCAGATAGTCCACCACGCCCTCGCGATAGCGCAAACGGGCAATTCGCGCCGTCTCTTCCTGGGCCGCAACCGTGCGTTTTGCCGTGACCACCTGCTCGCCGAGCCAGCGGCGCCCAGCGAGGGCATCCGATACTTCGCGGAAGGCCGTCTGGACGGTCTTTTCATAATTGGCGACCGCTTCTGTTTCGAGCGCGCGGGCCAGGCCGAGGTCGGCCTCTCGGGCACCCCAGTCGAATATCGGCAAGCTGATTGATGGTCCAAAACTCCAGGTAAGATTATCCCCATCGAAAAGATTGTCCAAGCTGTCCGACGTCAGGCCGCCGGAACCGGTCAGGGAAATGCTCGGGAAAAATGCAGCGCGCGCCGCACCGACATTGGCGCGGGCGCTGCTGAGGTTTTGCTCGGCCGCAACGATGTCTGGACGGGCAAGCAACAGATCAGAGGGAAGGCCGGCATCGAGGGGGCCTGCAAATTCCTGTTGCTCGAGAGGGAGGGCAGTGTCCAGATCGTCCGGAAGCTGGCCGCCGACCAGTACCGCCAACTGGTTACGGGATTGGGCCTGCGACAGGCGTTGCGCACCTAGTGTCTGTTGCGCTTGTGTCAGCAAAACTTCGGCTTGCCGGTAATCCAGCGCTGATGTGATCCCGGCATCCAGTCGCAATTTGGCGATCCTCAACCCTTCGGTCCGGCTTTGCAGCGTCGCTTCGGCGTAGGCAATCTGCTCTCTCGTTTCGATAAGTTCGAGATAAGTCGAGGCAACATCGCCGATCAGCGACAGATAGAAAGCGCGTTGCGCCGAGATCGTGGCCAGATAGCTGGCACGCGCGGCATCACTCAAATTGCGAACGCGGCCCCAGAAATCCAGCTCGAAAGAAGTAACGGCAACACCAATATTATAGCTGTCAAATGTAACCGCGCTGCTGCCATCCGTATCCACTGGTGTGCGTGTCCGGGTGGCGCTGCCGCTGGCATCAAACCGCGGCAGGCGTGCACTGTCCTGGATTCGATATTGCGCGCGCGCCTGTTCGATGCGCGCTGTCGCTGCAACAAGATCACGGTTGTTTTCGATCGCCGCAGCGAGCAGCTGCTTGAGCTGCGGGTCATTGAAATATTCGCTCCAGCCCAATTGCGAGGCAATCACGAGGCCGTCGGGGCGGTATTCGCTGGCAAAGGCTTGCGCTGTCGGCAGATCGGGGCGCCGGTCTTCGGGCGCCAGATTGACGCAAGCGCCGAGCATGCTGGTCGAAACGAAAACGGCTGCCAGAGTGAGGCGGGGCGTGCCGGTCATGCTTTGTCTCCCCCCGCCTGTTCTTCTTCGAGCGAGCCGGCAGCCATTGGCGCCTTTCGGCTCAGATTTTGCCGTACCAGCATATACAGCAAAGGTATGATGAAAATGCCGATGGCGGTTGCGCTGATCATCCCGCCCATCACACCGGTGCCCACCGCTATGCGGCTGTTCGCCCCGGCACCCGTGGCAATGGCAAGCGGGACCATAGCGAGAATGAAGGCTAATGACGTCATGATGATCGGTCGCAGCCGCAGGCGGGCAGCGCTTTTGACGGCATCGACGATCGATTTTCCCTCGGCCTCTTCTTCAATTGCAAATTCGACGATCAGAATGGCGTTTTTCGCTGCCAGACCGATGATGGTGATCAGGCCGACATTGAAATATATATCAGCCGACAATCCCCGCATCATGGAAAATAGCACCGCGCCCAGCATGCCGATGGGGATGATCAAGAGCACCGCAAACGGTACGGCCCAGCTTTCGTAAAGAGCGGAGAGCAACAGGAAGACCACCAGAACCGAGAGACCAAGCAACAATCCGATCTGACCGGCTGACTGCTTTTCTTCATAGCTGATGCCGGTCCATTCATATCCGATTCCATCAGGCATTTGCGTCATGGCCTCTTCTACCGCTGCAAGCGCATCGCCGGACGACACGCCTGCTGCAGCAGATCCGGAAACGGTCATCGCGGGATAGCCGTTGTAGCGCGCAAGGCTGGGCGCGCCGGCCGTCCATTTCGCGGTCGCAAAAGTCGAAAATGGCACCAGTTCGCCTAGATCATTGGGGACCTGCAACGCCATTACGTCTTCCGGCGTCATGCGATATTGTGCGTCGGCCTGCACGTAGACTTCCAGCGAGCGACCGTCGAGAATGAATTCATTGGCAAATGCGGATCCGAAATTGATCGACAATGTCGTGTTAACATCACTGATCGACAGGCCGAGCGAGCGCGCCAAGACACGGTCGATGTCGACTTTGAGCTGCGGAGCAGCCTGCTGGTCTTCCGCACGGACACCCGTGACAATGTCGCCTTGGGCCAATATGCCGAGTAACTGGTCCCGCGCTTCGGTCAGCTTCTCACGGCCCAAGCCCGCACGGTCCTGGATTTTCACGCTGAAGCCGCTGGCATTGCCCAAAGACTGGATGGCAGGAGGTTGTATCACGAATATGATAGCATCTTCATTCTGCGCGAACTGGCCCATGGCTTCTTCAAACAGCGCATCCGCCTTGCTTTCGTCCGCCGAGCGTTCGTTCCAGTCGATCAGCGGAGAGAACATCATCGCGTTGTTCTGCCCTTGGCCATAGAAACTAAAGCCGCGCACCACGACCAGATTGGCAACCTCCTCCTTGTTCATCCAATGCTCGGAAACCGGTTCCACTGCTTCTTCAGTCCGTTCCAAGGTGGCACCTGAAGGCGATTGAATAACGGTAATCAGATATCCCTGATCCTCGGTGGGCAGGAATGCGGTCGGCAGGCGCAGGAACAAGAAGCCACTGACCAGGCATAATAGCAGAAATATGGCGAGACCGCGCATCGGCCGCCCCAGCATGGAGTCGGTCGCACGACCATAGCGTTCTGTAAGCTTGGCAAACCAGAGATTGAACCGGTTAAGCCAGTCGGAGACGAAAGCCAGAAGCTTCGCCCATATCCCCGCCGCGCCGGTGGCGGAAGACTCGCCGATTTCTTCCCGGTCAACTTGACCTTCTGATCCGCTCTCTCTGATCGGCTTCAGCAGGCTCGCGCACAAGGCCGGCGTCAGTGTCAATGCCATCAGCGCGGAGAATAATATGGATACCGCGAGCGTTACGGAAAACTGACGGTAGATGCCGCCGGTCGATCCGGGGAAGAAAGCCATCGGCAAGAACACGGCGACCAGTACCAATGTGATACCGATGACCGCGCCGGTGATCTGGTCCATTGCCTTGCGCGATGCCTCAATAGGGCCGAGCCCCTCTTCGCGCATGATACGCTCGACATTTTCAATCACGATAATCGCGTCATCGACCAATATGCCGATCGCCAGCACCATGCCGAACAGGGTGAGAACGTTGATCGAAAATCCAAATACCCACAATCCCAGGCACGCGCCGGCTAGTGCAATCGGCACAACCAATGTCGGAATGAGCGTGGCGCGCCAGCTTTGCAGGAACAGAAACATCACGAGGAAGACCAGAATCATCGCCTCGATCAGCGTAGTAACGACTTCCTCTATCGAGATATTGATGAATGGAGTGGTGTCGTAGGGAATCGCCCATTCGACATCGGCAGGAAGGCTGTCGCCTATCGCCTGCATCCGTTCTTCCACTCCTTCGGCAACCGAAAGGGCGTTTGCGCCGGTGCCCAGCTGGATCGCCATCCCGGCCATCGGCTGGCCGTTCAGTGTCGTCGATGTCGAATAGCTTTGCGCTCCGATTTCCACCCGCGCCACGTCGCCCAGCGTGACTGTGCCGCCGCTCGTTTCTGCGCGCAGGATGATCTCTTCGAACTGTTTCGTGGTGGTGAACCGGCTTTGCGTCGTGATGGTGGCGTTGATCTGAGTGTCCTGCAGCACGGGAAGTGCTCCAATCGAACCGCCTGCGGTCTGGTTATTCTGTTCCTGGATGGCCGCCAGCACCGTCGACGGCGTCAGGCCGAACGAGGCCAGCCGTTCCGGATCCAGCCAGATCCGCATGGCATATTCGGACCCCAGCAGAGTCACGTCACCCACGCCGTTCACCCGTCGTAATTCGTCGACAACCTGGGTCGACGCAATATTGCCAAGATCGGTTGAATCCAGAGTTCCGCTTTTCGAAGTTAGTGCGACAATCTGCAGAAATCCGCTTGTGGCTTGCCTCACCTGTATACCCTGAGCGGTCACATCGCTTGGCAGGCGGGCCTCGATTGTGCTCAGGCTGTTTTGTACATCGGTTTGCGCGATATCGATATCGGTACCCGCTTCAAACGTCAGCGTGATCGTTCCGGTGCCGTTGCTCTCGCTCGACGACGACATATAGAGGAAGCCATCAATGCCGTTCAGTTGCTGCTCGATCAGCTGGATGACATTCTGCTCCAGCGTCGCGGCGTCTGCACCGGGATAGGATACAGAAATGCTCAGTGATGGCGGTGCGACATCGGGATATTGTTCGATCGGCAATTGACGCAGGGCGATGAACCCCGACAACAGGATGCCCAGCGCGATGACCCATGCAAATATGGGACGGTCAATGAAATATCTCGGCACAGCTCAATCCGACTTGTGCGCGATGGGAAATTGGTTGTTCACGCTCATTGTGCCGCCTCCGTTTTCGGTTTTGCGGCGGATGAGGCTTCCGGAGTCTTCGGCGTCGCTTTGGTGCCGGAGCCATTTGACTTTACTTCGGGTTTTTTAGGCGTGACAGGGATGCCGGACTGTATTTTCTGCAGATTGCTGGTGATGACCTTGTCGCCCGCTTTCAGACCAGACTCGATGATCCACATCGATCCGGTCATCGCGCCGAGTTCGACGGCTCGTTCCGCTGCCTTCCCCTCGTCGTCGATAACCATGACGACGCCACCCGTCTCGCTCACGGTTACTGCTTTCTGCGGAATTATAAAGCCGCCTTTCCTCGTCCCCACGAATATGCGCGCGCGCACGAATTCACCGGGCAGCAAAAGACCGGTAGGATTGGCAAATTCAGCGCGCAGGTTGACCGTGCCGGTCGTTTCGTTGACGGAAAAATCAAGAAAGTCGATCTCCCCGGGTATCGGATATTCTGTGCCGTCCTCGAAAACCAGCTGGACCTCGGATCTATCGTTCTCGTCCAGTATAATGGTACCCTCAGCAATGCCTCGCCTGACGTCCATAATGCGCGAAGATGATTGCGCGAACGTGACATATACGCGACCAGCTTGTTCGATCTGGGTCAGCAACGTGGCTTCGGAAGCGCTGACCAGGGCGCCTTCCGTCACTTCGGCGCTGCGCGAGCGACCGGCGATAGGCGCACGGACAGTGGTGTAGCCGAGTTGCAAATTGGCTGCATCAAGCTCGGCCTTGATCTGTGCAACGCTGGCTTGGGCTTCGCGGGACGCAGCGACCGCGGCATCATATTCCTGACGGCTGATAGCCTGCTCCTCGACCAGTGAGCGATAACGATCCACCACGGCCTTCGCATTGGCGGCTGTGGCCATTTCCCGTTGGAGGCTTGCCCGCACTTGGGCTGTGCTGGCACGCAGTTCCGACGGATCGATGGCGAACAGGGGCTGTCCCGCCCGCACATGGCTGCCCTCTTCATATAGGCGCCGCTGCACAATCCCGGTCACCCGAGCCCGGACATCGGCGACACGTATCGCCTCGACCCGTCCCGGCAGTTCCACGATATTGGGTATCTCGGATTCGCTGACAGTATATATTTCGACCGGTACGGGTTGCTGAACAGGAGCTTCCGGTTCACCGGAACAAGCCGTGAGACCGAGAAGCAAAAGCCCAGCCAGCGTTTTTTTCATCATGTCGATTGTCCTGTTGGTCGAGGGGGAGCGCCAATAAGTTGATCTGGGGAAATAGGGAGAAAAGACCGTAATCGCAACACTCTTTGTGCGCTGCAGCATAGACCTTTGATTTTCAAATCAATTTTTTGCCTTTTATTTCCCCGGGCATCGGGGGTGCCGCCAGCCTTGTTCCTGTCAGAAACCCGCCAGTTCGATCAAGGTGGTGTGGCTCGATGGCGCATATATGTGGTCCAGGCCCATATTTTGCTCGAATGCGCTGATCAGGGAGATGTCCCGCATTGGCGAGCCGTATACTGCTATGGATGCGTGGCAGAGATAGACGGTCTGCTGTTTCCGGCGGACGATGCGCGATGCGGTTCCCGCGATTTTTCTGCCATTCAGGCAGAGATTATATTTGCCGTCGCAATAGGCGCCCTTGATAGCCCCGATCGAAGGTTCGATACCCAGTTTTTGCAAGCCGTCTCGCAACATGAGGAGCAAGTCGTCATAGCTGGTTTCGGGTTGCACGATGTCGGCGCCTGCCGCTTTGGCGAGCGAGATATTCAAAATTCCCGGGCGATGGATAACGGTCGATCCTCCTGAAGAGCGGACATAAACGGGCCAGCCTGATTGAGCGCTCGCGGCGACAGCTTCTGCAAAAGCGGCCCGTCTGGCGATGCGGCGGGTTGTTACCAGACAATTATGGTTCTCCCAGATCCTGATGCATGAAGCTCCGGGCGGAAAGGCCGCAACTTTCTCGATAAGTGCATCGTCGCGGTCGATCGCCTGCTGTCCCGAACAGATTTCAATTTCCGTCTCCGGCGAAATCGCGCGGGCCAGATGACGGACAAGGGCCCGCTCCGTTGTAGCCGCCATTACCGGATCGAGCCAAGCACCTGTCCAGGGGCCACGATTGCATCCTCCTCAACCGCTATGGAAAGCGTACCGCTGGCCGGAGCGGGGATTTCGAAGCTGGTTTTCTCCACCATGATTTCGGCGACCGTCACTCCTTCCTGCACGGTTTCGCCATCACCGTAAAGCCAAGTGGCGAGGGCGGCGTCCTGATCCGCTTCCCACTGCCCATGGGGAACCAATATATCAGTCATGTTTTCTCTCCCATCATGGCGATAACCCTGCTCTCGATCTTTCCGGCATCGGGCAGTAGAAAATGTTCCATCACCGGGGTGAATGGGATCGGAATGTCGGGGTGGGCCATCCGTTGCGGTGGATATTTTAGCGGCGCGGGAAGCGCTTCGCAGACCGTCGCAATGATTTCAGATCCGATCCCGAAACTCAGATAATCGTCGTCGACCACCAGCAGCCGGCCGGTTTTGGCAACCGAGGCAAGGATTGTTTTCCGGTCAAGCGGCGCGATCGTGCGCAAATCCACAATTTCTGCGTCAATGCCGGTGTCATCGAGTTTTTTCGCGGCGGCGAGTGCCTGATGTACGGTGGCCCCGAGTCCGACAATGGTGATATCGCTTCCTTCGCGAACGACCGAGGCCTTGCCGATCGGCACGCAATATTCGCGCTCCGGTGTATCATTGATCGAACCGGCTACGGTGCCGAGCCATCCCATGCCTTGCAATGCCTTGTGAAACATGAAAATGACCGGATTGTCGTCGCGGATGGCCGAGAGCATCAAGCCCTTGGCATCATGCGCATTGGACGGGATCACCACCTTCATGCCGGGAAGATGGCCGAATGTGGCGTAGAGGCACTGGCTGTGCTGGCCAGCATCGCCATAGCCGCCGCCAACCGAGGTCATCAGCACCATCGGACAGGAGACTTTGCCGCCGGAAAAATAACTTTGCTTGGCGGCCAGATTGTAGATCGCGTCCATGCAGACGCCGAAAAAGTCGACGAACATCAACTCAACCACCGGACGCATCCCCGAAGCGGCCATACCAACGGCCGCGCCAATGAAAGCGGTTTCGGAAATCGGCGTGTCTCGGACGCGATCTTTACCGAATTTTTCGAATAGTCCGGTTGTGGTGCCGAACACGCCGCCCATCTTGCCGATATCCTCGCCCATCACCAGTACGGTGGAATCGCGTTCCATCTCCTGGCCGATTGCCTCGCTCATCGCCTTGGCGATGGTCAGCCGGCGTTCGGAAGCCGGTTTCTCTACAGTTGCATCAGGCAAAGACATGGTCAAAGGCCTCCTTCGGTTCGGGATACTCATTGCCACGGGCAAACGAAAAGGCCTGGTCGACGAGTTCGCGGGCTTCGCGTTCAGCGCGATCAAGTTCCATTTGGTCAAATCCTTCCGTGACCAATCGGGCCCGATAGGCTGGGATCGGATCGCGCTCCTGCAATCGCTTGACCTCGTCCTTGGGTCGATAGCCTTCCGGATCGCCCATGAAATGACCTTCCAGCCGGCTCGTTTCTATCTCGATCAGGCTGGGCCCCGAGCCGGACCTCGCCCGGTCGATCGC
Source organism: Sphingorhabdus sp. 109 (assembly GCF_902506555.1). GTDB lineage: Bacteria > Pseudomonadota > Alphaproteobacteria > Sphingomonadales > Sphingomonadaceae > Parasphingorhabdus. The sequence continues at coordinate 972,322 of NZ_LR732707.1, forward strand.
GATACCCGCGGCTTCATAGACGCCGTCCGGATCATTGTTTCTGACATTATGGCCCGGCATGGCATAGCCCGCCGCACGTTCGACATTGCTGGCAACTGCGGTGCAGGCGGTTTTGGGAACGGAAATGCCATAGCTATTGTCCTCGATGACGAAGACCACCGGCGCTTGCCATACCGAGGCCAAATTCAGACTTTCGTGAAAAGCGCCCTGATTGGCAGCGCCTTCTCCCAAAAAGGCAACCGCAACGGCATCGCTACCCTGCATCTTCGCCGCCATCGCTGCGCCGACTGCCGGGCCCATCCCTTGGGCGATAATTCCCGAGCAGGAAAAATTCACCGCTGGATCGAATAAATGCATATGACCGCCACGTCCGCCGGCCAACCCGTCCTTCTTGCCGAAAATCTCTGCCGCCATGGCGTTCAGATCGACGCCCTTGGCGATTGCGATATGGTGAGGCCGGTGGGTGGCTGTGACGGTGTCGTCAGCGCGCAAATGTGCGCATACGCCGACGGCGCACGGCTCTTGGCCATCCGAGAGATGCATCTCGCCGGGCAGCGGGCCTTTCGCCATATTGAAGACGGGCGTCTTGCCTTCAAAATAGGCCGGTTTGATCATATCCTCGAAATGGCGGCTCTTGACCATCTGCGCATACATCCAGAGGCGCTTGCTGTGGTTGCTGCTCATCGGGCAACCCACCCGCCGTCGATCACCAGCTCGATTCCGGTGACAAAGCGGGACTCGTCAGAACCGAGATATATCGCGCCCATGGCAATATCCTCCGGCAGGCCAACCGTGTTCAACGGGCATAGCGCTGCGACCGCGCTCCACGGATCATCGGCGGGTACCGAGCCGTTTTCAACCCATCCGTCCACCGCCATTTCGAGCATCGGCGTGCGGATGCAGCCAGGATGGATGGAATTGCACCGGATCGCATCACCATGCGCCGCCCATTCGATCGCCAGGCTTTTCGACATGTGCCGAACAGCGCCTTTGGATGTGTTGTAGGCCAGTTGGTCGGGATAGCCGACCAGGCCCGCAATCGAGGAAATATTGATTACCGAGGCAGGGGAACCCGGCTTTCCGGATTCGCGGAGCAACGCCTCGAACGTCTTGCAGCCCAGAAAAAGACCATCGACATTGACTGCCATGACCTTGCGCCACTCTGCCAGACTATGGTCCTGCATCGGCTTGACCAGCTCCAGACCGGCATTGTTGACCAGGATATCAAGCCGCCCGAATTGCTCTTCGACATGATCTTGCAATGCCTGCCAATCCTCTTGCGATGATACATCCAGATGAACAGCATTGGCTCCAATTTGTTTGGCGAGCGACTGGGCACCATTGTCATTGATGTCGCCGATGATGATTTGCGCGCCTTCCTTCGCCATGGCTTCTGCGATCCCGGCTCCAATGCCTTGCGCTGCCCCGGTTATACACGCGACCTTGTTTTGCAGTCGTGCTGCCATAATCCCATCCTCTTTATTTTCTGTGTTTCGGAAATAGGAGAGGGCGCGCCGTTCCGCTTGTGTCAGCGTGGCTACAAAGTTGATTCTGGGCGAACTGCATGCGAAGCGATTGCTTCAGTCGTGCGGATCAATGCTCTTGCATGACTGCTTGAACTGTCGTGGCGATTGTCCGAACTCCTTCTTGAACGCATGACTGAAGTGGGAAGCGTCAGCGAAACCGCGCCGCATGGCAATCTGGGTGACAGATAATCTGTTTTTTGCCGGGTCAGCAAGATCTGCCTTGGCGGCATGCAGCCGTCGCTTGCGGATCCAGCTGCCTGCGCTTTCGTCCGATTCCTCGAACAAACGGTGCAGATAGCGTGGACTAAATTTGAAAGCCGCTGCCACCGTTGCCGGTGAAAGGTCCGGCTCGCCGAGATTGGCTATTATATATTCCTGCACCCGGTTGAGGACCGCCTGGCGAAAGACGGTGCTCGAGCGGTTGGTGCTTTCCGGCTTGAAGGCGGCCGCTACCAGTTCGACGGTGGCCCGCAACACGGCCGGCCGGTCTTCCGGTTCCACCAGTTCGATGGCCTGGTGGATCTGCACCAGATGGGAATGCAGGATCGAGCCGAGTCCCTTGTTGCCATCGACGCTAAGGCCGCACATGTCCTCGATTCCGGGGATCATGATCTTGGCATTGTCGCGCGGGATCAATATTGAATATTGGGTCAGCCTGCTGGTGTTCTGGAATTTGGCGGGACGGGTGCTGTCCCAGATCGCGATCTTGCCATTGGACACGACGGTTTCATTGGCGCCTTGCTCGAGAAGACATTCGCCCTGCGTGAAAAACAGCAGACAGAAATAGGCGTCATTGCTTTTCTTGACATCGTCCATCGACCGGAATCCGGTGACCGGGTCGGCGACAATATGGGTGAGCATATAGTCATTGACCGCACGCCGTCGTACTTCGGCTATATATTGGTCATCCCGTGCCGATTTCAGATCCCAGTGAAAATGGGTGCGGTCCAGCACTTCCTGAAAGCCGGGCAATTGCCGCGTCGGAGGCAGGCTGGTCGATTGCCAGCTCTCTTCCTCAATTATTTTCATCATCCCTCTCCTGGGTCGATGCTACGACGGCTTGGCGCCGTTCGCAAGCCGGTGTGCTTTTCTGGCGCACATTGCCAAGTTTGGTGTCTCTCTGGAACAATTTCGGACAAATCGGTTCACAGGAATACAAAAATGACGCCGTTCCCAAGCAAGAAACGTCAAAGCCATGCGGGCTAATACCCTGCCAATCGGAAAGCCGCACACAAGATGGCTCACCGTTCAGGAGAAGGAAGAACAATGAAGAATTTATGTCGCGCAACCCTAGCTGTATCCCTTGCATCGGTTTCATTGCTAGCCCACGGCACCGCGCTGGCTCAGGCCGTGCCGGACAATGTCGATACCGACGAGCAGAGCGGCGGCGTCAATGTCATCGTCGTCACGGCGCAGAAGCGGGCGCAGAATTTGCAGGATGTGCCGGTGTCCGTGTCCGCTTTCGATACGCAGATGATTGCCGACTCCGGGTTCACCAACAGCCTTTCGATCGGCGACCAGGTTCCCAATCTTGAGATCAAGACGTTCGGTGGTGTCCCGAATATATTCATTCGCGGCGTCGGCAATAATGATTTTAACAGTTCATCGATCGGTCCTATCAGCGTGTATCGCGATGACGTCGTGGTGGCATCCACCGGCAGCCAGATTTTCTCGCTGTTCGATCTGGAACGGATAGAAGTCGTCCGTGGCCCGCAGGGCACATTGTTCGGCAAGAATGCCACCGGCGGTGCGATCCAGTTTTTCTCCAAATTGCCAGACGACCGGTTCGAGGGGAACGCCCGCTTCGGCTATGGCCGTTTCAGCCTGTTTGAAGGCGAGGTGGCCGCATCGCTGCCGATCACCGACGGATTCTCGGTCCGGGTCGCCGGCATGGTTCGCAAACGGGATGGCGAAAAATTCAACCGGTTCGACGGCACAGACGCGATCAATGTCGACGAAGCCGCGGCGCGCGCGATTTTCCGCCTGCGCCCCGGTCCCGATACCGATCTCCGGCTGACCGTCGGCGGGGGCCGGGATCGCAGCGACTATCTGGAAAACAAGCCGGTGGGCACGATCAACGGAGCCGATCTGTTCGGCTATACCGATCCTTTCCCCGACGACGAGCGCTTGCTCAATTTCAATGGCCCTTCACGCAATCATTCGGACAATGTTTTCGTCAATTTCGTTGCGCAGCATGATTTCGGCGACTGGTCGATCCGCTCCCTGACGGGCTATGACAAGAGCGACGTCGACAATGGCGTGGATGTCGATGGCGGGCCGTTCCGGATCGATGAAATCACCTTTTTGACGGATGCCGAACAGTTCACCCAGGAATTCCAGCTGTCCTATGACGACGGCACCCTCAATGCGATCGCCGGCCTCTATTATTTCTACGAGGATTTTGACGCGCGCAGCAATGCCGATCTGCTCGGCGAACTGACCTTCGCCCAGGGCGCCTTGCCGGTGATCACCCAGGCCACCCGCAAGAACAAGGCCTATGCCGCCTTTGGCCAGGCGACCTATTCGGTATTGCCCGAGTTGCGCCTTACCGTTGGCGCCCGCTATACGATCGACAAGGTCCGGTCGACCCATCAGGCTGACCTTATCTCAGGATTTTTCGATGACGATATTGCCAATGGCGATCCCATCCCGCTGGTACCATTCGCCAGGCTCAGCGATTCCTACAAGTCATTCTCCTGGCGGCTTTCGGCAGATTATGATGTCACCGATGACGTGCTGGCCTATGTCAGCGTTGACAAAGGGTTCAAGGCCGGTGGCTTCAATATCGGGATTATCACCGATATCGCGGAGCGCACACAGGTTGATCCGGAAACCCTGATTTCCTACGAAGTCGGCTTCAAATCGACCCTGTTCGACCGCAATCTGAGATTGAATGTTGCGGCCTTCTATTATGATTACAGCGATCTGCAGGTCCTGTCGGTCAACACACAGGCGGGCAGCGCCGTCCCGACCCTGGGCCTCGACAATGCCGCCGATGCGAAGATCAAGGGCATAGAAGTCGAGGCGTTTGCGACGCCGACGAACTGGCTCGATCTCGGCCTGAATTTCGGCGTCCTGGATGCCGAATTCAAAAATTACCAGTCCGGGGCGATTGATCCGGTTTCCGGCTTGCCCCGGGATTTCTCCGGTAACAGCATGCCGGGCGCGCCAAAATTCACCCTGTCGGCCAACGCCCAGGTTACCGTGCCAGTCGGACGCTTCGAAACGCGCTGGCGGGCCGAATATAATTATACCGGCAAGAAATTCTACAACAATGCCGAGGACCCTCTGATCAGTTCCGGAGAGGGCTACGGGCTGCTCAATTTGCGGGCCTCGCTATCCGATCCTGACAACGGCTGGGAACTGGCGGCCTGGGCCAAAAATGTCACCGATAAGGCCTATATTGTCGATGCGACCGATCTGCGCGGTTTCGGTTTCGTGCCGCGCTATTATGGCGAACGGGCCACCTATGGTGCCGAACTCCGGCTTACGTTCTAACCCCAGAAGACAGGATTTGACCATGGATATTGTGCCTGAACTGCTGACCACCCCCGGAGATATTGGCTGGTCCAATCTGGTGGAGGGAATCGATTTCAAGCTCTTCTTTGCCAGCCAGGAGACGGGCAGATGGACAGTGCTGCTACGCTGCCAGCCAGGCAGTTTCTTTCCCCGGCACCGTCACCTCGGCGCGGGAGAATATTATGTGGTCAAGGGCAAGATGGAATATCGCATGGGCGTGGCGCTCGAAGGCACCTATGGTTATGAGCCGCTGGATGTTATCCACGACCACACGGCTTTTCCGGAATATACCGAGCTCTATTTCACCAATCATGGCCCGGTCGTTTTTCTCGACGACGAAGACAATGTGACATCGATATTGGATCATTCTCTTTTAACCGAGCTGTCGAACGGATAAGCTGCTCCCGATGCATGAATATGAAAAGTCCATAGCGGATAATATCGCCGATCCGGATCGTTTCTGGCTGGAAGCCTCTTCGGAAATCGACTGGATTGCAGCGCCGACGATCGGCTGGGACGAGGACAGCAACAGCTGGTTTCCCGATGGCCAGCTGAACAGCTGCTACAATGCCGTGGACCGCCATGTCGACGGGGGCAGGGCGGACCAGAATGCGGTCATCTACGAAAGCCCGGTTACCGGACGGCGGCAGACATTTACTTATCGCGAATTGCAGGCGGAGGTTGCAAGAACCGCCGGCATGATCGCGGCGCAAGGCGTGGGGAAGGGTGACCGCGTGATCATCTACATGCCGATGATCCCGCAAACCCTGTTCGCCATGCTTGCCTGCGCGCGGATCGGCGCAATACATTCGGTCGTGTTCGGCGGTTTTGCCCCGCCGGAACTGGCGAAACGGATCGATGACGCCGAGCCCAGATTATTGCTCACCGCATCTTGCGGAATAGAAGGCCAGAAAGTCATTCCCTACCAGCCGCTGGTGGTCGAGAGTCTGGCGCAGGCCCGGCACCCGGTGCCAGCCGTGCTGCTGTTCCAGCGCGAGACTCTGCGCGCCGACCTCGGCGATGGCTGGGCGCAAGACTGGTCGGAACAGCTTGCCAAGGCCAAGCCCGCCGAATGCGTTCCCCTCATGTCCTCCGACCCGCTCTACATCCTTTATACATCGGGAACCACCGGAACGCCGAAAGGGGTGGTGCGCGATAATGGCGGACATGCAGTGGCGCTCGAATGGAGCATGCGCCATGTCTACGGCCTGAAGCCCGGCGAATGTTTCTGGGCGGCTTCCGACGTCGGCTGGGTGGTCGGCCACAGCTATATTGTCTATGCGCCGCTGTTCGCGGGTGCCACCGTGGTCCTCTATGAGGGCAAGCCGGTGGGCACGCCGGATGCCGGCGAATTCTGGCGGGTTATCGAGCGTAACCGGGTCTCGGTATTTTTCACCGCTCCAACCGCCATCCGCGCCATTCGCAAGGAAGACGAGGATGGCGCGCTCTATCCGGCAAGCAACTTGCCCTCGCTCCGGGCGGTGTTTCTGGCCGGCGAACGCGCTGACCCGGACACGATAAAATGGCTGGAAAAGCGTACTGGGCGTCCGGTTATCGATCACTGGTGGCAGACGGAACTGGGGTGGCCCGCGCTGGCAACTTGTGCAGGTCTGGGTGATGTGCGCCGTAAAGCGGGCAGCGCGGGTTTCCCGGTGCCCGGTTACCAATTTCATGTGCTGGACGACGATGGTAAGCCTGTATCCGGTGAAGGGGTGGGCAATATTGTGATAGATTGCCCCTTGCCACCAGGCTGCTTCAAAGGACTCTGGAGCAATGACGAAGGCTTTCAAAAAGCCTTTGCATCTTATCCCGGATATTATGAAACTGGTGACGCAGGCTTTTGCGACGCGGATGGATTCATGCACGTGATGGGCCGAACCGATGATATCATAAATGTTGCCGGGCACAGGTTGTCCACCGGTCAGATGGAAGGCGCGCTGGCTGAGGTTGACGGTGTGTCGGAATGCGCGGTGATCGGGGCCGACGATATGCTGAAGGGGATGATCCCGGTTGCTTTTGTTGTCGCTTCCGGACAGCAAAGTGAAGCGGAACTGGTCACCGCCTGTATCGCGCATGCCCGATCTGAAATAGGAGCTGTCGCATCGGTGAAGACCATCCATGTCGTTGGCGCATTGCCAAAAACGCGCTCGGGGAAAATTCTGCGTTCGTCGCTGCGCTCGATTGCCAATGGTCAGGACGTCACCATGCCCAGCACAATCGAAAATCCTGACGCGATTGAGGCGATACTAGCCCAGTTGGATGTTTCCGACCATTAGCGGTTCGTAGATCGAGCCTGCGAAATCCAGCGCAGCGGCTTGAGGGCAGGGAGATATTGTGCCTACGACCTGCTCCCGGCCTCATCTCCTGCTACGATCTCGATTCTCATTTCGAAGCGATGTGACGAACACTATCGACCTCGGATTTTTTGCCCGCTGCGATCACTAGCCCATTGACATAGCGATAGCGAACAGCCAAATGCGCAGAAACTTAAAAGAACGATACCGTTTCGTTTCGGGAATTATTAATGACAGAAACCCCTCTTCAGACTTCCTCCCCCTCTTCCCACAAAAGAAATTCCGACAATCCGGTCGATGAGAACCAGCTGCGAGGCGATAGCCCGGACGCAGACTGCGATTCCGCACCGGAGAACCAGTCGCAGGATGATCATGCTCCCTCGGTGACCGATCGTTCCTGGTTTCGCCCGTTGCTGATCGTCATCGCAATTGTGGCTCTGGCTTTTGGCGCGTATCAATTCTGGCTTTACCAGACGGTTGGAAAATATCAGGAATCAACCAATGATGCCTTTGTCACCGCAGATGATGTTGCGATTTCTTCGAAACTTTCCGGCTTTGTCGAAAAAGTCGTGGTGGCGGAAAACGCAACGGTCGACGAGGGTGCATTACTCGTCCAGATCAGGGCATCAGATTATGCAAACCGGATCGATGCCGCCGATAGCCAAATCGCCCTGGCCCGCTCCAATGAGGCAGTTACCCGGTCGAATATACGCGAGGCGCAAGCTGCGGTTACGGCCGCCGAAGCGGAAGTCGCTTCGGTCCAGGCCCGGATACAGTATCTCGAGCAGCAGATCAGCCGCTACCGGCCGCTGGTCGCTTCGGGAGCAGAACCTTCGACCCGTCTCGACGGTTTCACAACCGAACTTGCCCAGGCGATCGCGGCACGGCGAGGCAATCAGGCTGCGGTAAATCAGGCCCGGCAACGGGTAATGTCCCTGCAAGCCCAGACGGGTGCGGCCCAGGCCCAGATCCAGGCCGCCCGGGTGGATCGCAGCCGCGCCCGGGACGATCTGTCCGATACCAAGCTGACGGCACCGGTAGGCGGCCGCGTCGGCAGCCTGGCAGCGCGTGCCGGTCAGTTCGTCCAGCCCGGCCAGCGCTTGATGACCATCGTCCCCACCGGCGATATTTATGTGACGGCCAATTTCAAGGAAACGCAGATCGGACTGATGCGGCCGGGTCAGTCCGCCTCCATTGTGGCTGATGCGCTTCCGGGTGTCGAGTTTCGCGGTGTGGTCGAAAGCATCACGCCGGGAACGGGCGCAAATTTCTCGCTGATTCCTCCCCAGAATGCGACCGGCAATTTCACGAAAATCGTCCAGCGTGTGCCGGTCCGTTTGCGGATCGAAGCGGGGCCGGAATCGCGCCGCATTCTGGTGCCCGGCCTGTCGCTGGAGGTTTCTGTCGACACGAGATCAGGGCGCGATTCCGTGGCAGCTATTGAGCGCGAGCAGGCTGGCGACCGGTGAGCGCTGCCGCATCACCTCCCGCCGACGGTCTGACGACGTCAGGCTCCGCACCGTCACCGGAAAAAGCCGATCTGGGTGCGTGGATGGGTGTCGCCGCCGGGGCACTGGGATCTCTGATGGCGACGCTCGACATTTCGATTGTCAACGCCTCGCTTCCCACCATTCAGGGCGAAATCGGTGCGTCTGCGTCGGAAGGCACATGGGTGGCAACCGCCTATCTCGTTGCCGAAATCATCATCATACCGCTTACCGGCTGGCTTGAACGGGTCTTCGGATTGCGCCGGTTCCTGCTGATTGCGGCAGTCCTGTTCACGGCGTTCTCGACTATGTGTGGCCTGGCAGACGATCTTACGACGATGATCATTGGCCGTATCGGTCAGGGTTTTACCGGCGGTGCGATGATACCCACGGCGATGACCATTATTGCCACCCGTTTGCCGCCTTCGCAGCAGCCAATCGGAACCGCTCTTTTCGGTGCGACGGTGATCCTTGGGCCTGTTCTGGGGCCATTGCTAGGGGGATGGCTCACCGAAAATCTTAGCTGGCACTATGCATTTTTCATCAACGTTCCCGTCAGTGCCTTGCTGATCGGACTACTCATATTTGGCCTGCCTGACCAGAAAATGAATCTCGAGGAACTGAAATCGGCCGACTGGCTCGGCATTATCGGCATGTCGCTCGGTCTGGGCGGACTCACGGTCGTGCTGGAGGATGGACACAAGGAGCAATGGTTTGAATCCGCGCTGATATGGCAGTTGAGTATCGTCACGGTAATCGGCTTCGCGCTTCTGGCATTTGGCCAGTTCACGGCAAAAAAGCCGGTGATAAAACTGGCGCTCCTGAAAAACCGCGAATTTGCAGCAGTGTCGGTGCTCGCATTGATCCTGGGCGGCGTTTTATACGGAACCTCTTACGTCATTCCCCAATTTCTCGCCGCCATAGCGGATTACAACGCGCTGCAGGCTGGGCAGGTCGTCTTTCTCTCCGGCGTTCCGGCGCTGCTCATGATGCCCCTGGTGCCGCTGATGATCCGCACCATCGATCTGCGGCTCGCCGTGGCGCTTGGTTTTGGACTGATGGCCTTTTCCTGCTTCTGGGATGCTTCGCTTACAGCACAATCGACCGGCGCGGACTTTACGGAAAGCCAGTTGATGCGCGGCGTTGGCCAGATATTAGGCTTCATGTTCCTCAATCAGGCGGCGATCAGCGCGGTCGATGTCGATGATGCCGGCGATGCAGCCGGCGTGTTCAACGCGGCCCGCAATCTCGGCGGCTCGATCACTCTTGCCTTGCTGGCAACCGTTCAGGACACGCGCTGGGAGTTTCATCGCTGGAATCTGCACGCGAACCTGCAGGCCAATGATCCGGCAACGCAAGGGTGGTTTGCTTCGCTTGTAGAACAATATGGTGGCGGGACGGAAGGCATGACCGCCGCTTTCCAGATGATCGACGCCACCGTGACGCGCGAGGCGCTGGTGATGGCTTTTAACGACGAATTCTGGTTGCTGGCCATCGGCACTCTGTTGGTGACCACGCTGGCAATCTTCCTGAAACCGCTGCCCAAGGGGCAGGTCAATATGGCAATGCACTGATGACAATTTCCAGCATATTCAGAACCCTTTCCAAAAGCCTTTTGCTCTCGACGGCTCCGTTGGCAGTCGCAGCCTGTACGACAGTCGGGCCTGACTATTCCGGTCCGCCGGAAACGGCGGGGCAGAGCACCGCGCGTGGCGCATTTTTGCGCGCTCCGGATGAAACTGTGCCGCGCGCACCGGCTGCGGCCTGGTGGGAGCAGCTGGATGATCCGGTGCTTACCGGATTGGTAGAAGAAGCGCTTACCAACGCACCTTCTATCGATGCGGCACTTGCACGGGTTGCGCAGGCGCGTGCGGGATTGCAGTCGGCGCGCACCAATGCGCTGCCTGCAATCGGGGCGTCTGCATCCACCCCCTATATCAACATACCAGCTGAGCTGGTGGATCCGGAGAGTAACCGTGACCGCTTCACCGCGGAAAGCCTGAGCCTGGGCTTCGACGCGAGTTGGGAGCTGGACTTGTTTGGTGGAAACCGCCGCCGGGTCGAAGCCAGCAATGCGCGTTTTGAAGGGAGCCGGGCCAGTCTCGCCGATGCGCAGGTTTCGCTATCGGCGGAAGTTGCCAGAGTTTATGTCGGTTTGCGCGCTCGCCAGCAAATGAAAGCCATGTTTGCAGAGCAGTTGCGGATTGACCGTCAGCTGCTGGCCTTCGCCCAACAGCGTTATAAGCAGGGAACCGGCACCTTGCATCCGGTGGAGCAGTGGCGTGGACAGGAAATGCAAACTCTGGCTGAAACGGCGCGGAACGATATCGAGATCACGATCGCGCAGGACCAGTTGGCCGTTCTGGCAGGCAGGGAGCCGGGAGCATTTGATATTTTGCTGGCCGCTGAAACTCCGGTTCCGCTGCCACCGGATCAGGTTGCGATTGGCTCTCCAGCAGATATGTTGCGATTGCGGCCCGATATTCGTCAGGCGGAACGTAATCTAGCTGCGGCCAATGCCGATATCGGGGTCAACGTCGCAGAGCTGTTCCCGAAGATAAGTTTCATCGGATTGCTCGGGCTGGGTAGTGATTCCATCGGCGATCTTTTTGACCCGTCGCGCCTGATCGGTCTTGCCCTGCCGCGTCTGAGCTGGAGTGCCTTTGATGGCGGGCGTAGCCAGTTACGGGTTGATGCAAGCCGGGGCGCTTTTGCCGAAGCAGAGGCCAATTACCGCGCAGCCGTGCTCGGCGCACTGGCGGACAGCGAAGCTGCTCTGGCCCGGTTTGGCGGTACGAGAATAGCCTTTGGTCAGGTGCTCGAGGCCGAGGCTGCCGCCCGGCGCGGGGCGGCGCTGGACCAAATGCGTGCCGAGGCAGGAGCGATAGCACGATCGGATGCGCTGGCTGCGAACCGCGATTTGCTGCGTTCTCAAATGTCTAGTACGTCGGCGCGGGCCGAGCTTGCGGAAGCCTATATTGCCGTAAACAAGGCGTTGGGACTGGGTTGGCAGCAGGCCCCGTAATGGTTTCAGGGAAAATGATGCCGAATCGTTGGATATTGACACCGCGCTTCTGCGCTCTAATGATTGATCCGATAGCCGCAAAAGCGGAGAGGATCAAAGGGCATGGAACGGCGAGTAACGCTTTTGGAAAGAATATGGGCGTCTTACTTGAACGGTTTGACGCTTTCTTGTGGTGCCGATTGCAGGCGGCATCGCGATCGTTTCCTTCGGGGACGCAATCGTGACAGATCCGAAAGATCAACCCGAACCGGTGCAAACGAGCACCAAAACTGACGATATGGATGTCTGTTCCGTCATTCGCGCCGGTCGTCCGAGCGCCGAAGATGCCGAGGTTCTGACCGATCGTATATTGCAGGCAAGCTGGGAATTGTTGCTCCAGATAGGGTTTGAGAATTTTTCGATCGACAAGCTTGCCAAATATGGGAGATTTGGCAAGCCTACCATCTATGCCCGTTTCCCCGGCAAGGCGGAACTTCTCCGCGCGGTTCTGATGAAAAATATCAAGGAACGGACTCGGGGGTTGTTCGAAGGCGTCACGCATCATCATATCGACGAGGCTATCCCCGCTCTATGCTCAGATGGTGTGGAGTTTTATCATTCTCCGGAAGGGCGTCTGATGGAAAGGCTTATCGACTGGCTCGATATCGAAACGGAGGATGGCGGTGCTTCGATGCGGGGATGGAGTGCAGAAGTGGCGATCCACGATATCAGCGAATTGCTGGAGCGTGCTGTTCAACGGGGAGAAATCAGGATGAGCGAGATCAAAACCGCGTCGCTTTTTCTGATGGAAGGGATTTGCGGACATGCCCGTCTGGCTGAAGTGCAGGACAAGTTCGACCGGGAGCCGCATTTGCAATGGGCAACCCGTTACTGGGCAATGATCAAGAAGACGTTCTGCTTCTGATTCTCGGTGTGCGGGCGCGGCGATCTCGATCGCATCGGCGTCCAGGGGAAAATATTGCCTCCGGATTGCTTCCTTGTGGTCTTTGACGCCCGTTTCCACGTTTCGCAGGCACGTGACCTGTCATTTGGAATTGCCGATGAAAAGTGGCGGACAGGGTGGCTATCGCTCTTATGAGATAAAGCATTGTAATTCAATTATAATAATTCAGACTTTTCTTATTATACCCCTAGACATACCCCGATTTTCAAAAGCTGCATTTGATTTGCGTTTCACGCTAAAAGCGTAGTCTTCCGCTTGCGCTGAAACGGCTAAATCTAGTTTCGACCGTAATTTGTTATTGCTTGCTACAAAGAATAATCTGTTGCAGATCATATGATGTATGAACCCAACTATTTCGATAGCTTTCCGCGCTCCTGCGCCTGAGCTACTTCCCCTTATATCAACTTATTATGAGTTTTCCACGTCGGGGGATGAACCGGTTGAGGATTACCTGCATCCTGAGTGGGCCAATATCCGCTTGGCCCTGGATCGACCGTGGATTATTGGTCTTGATGCCGGGGGACAGCCAGTCCGAACGGGTGCGCGTGCTGTCCTGCAAGGACCGACTAGCAAGCCAACATATATAAAAGGTAGCGGAGCCAGTTTCGGGATAGGCATCTTGCCAATCGGTTGGGGGCGACTTTGGAATATCGATGCAAGCAGTATGGCGGATCGGATCGTCCCCTTGGCTTCTGTTCTGGAAGGACCGGAGGGCTCCGATTTTATTGGAGATATCGGAGCTGCAGCGGATATTGATGCACGTAAAGCCATTGCTGATCAGTTCTTGTTAAGGCGGATTGGAAGCAGACCTGCGCGACGTTCCTCAGACATAGTCGAAGATCTATTATCCCTCCTTGCTGACCCGGATATTGCTACCGTGGAGCAGCTTACCAATGGCCTGAGAATAACGCAAAACCAGCTTGCGCGCCTGTCTAAGCAGACATTGGGGTTTACGCCGAAATTGCTACTTCGCCGTCAACGGTTTTTACGGATGCTTGGAACCATGCACTCGCGCCCCTATGCGGAATGGCGTGAATTTATTGATCCGCAATATACAGATCAGAGCCATATGGTGCGGGACTTTCAATATTTCCTCGGCATGAGTCCAAGCGCGTATTTCAATTTGCCTAGACCCATATTGACTGCCGCAGCCAGAGCCCGGGCCGCGATGTTCGGCCAACCATTGCAGGGGCTTCACAACACAAATGGCAAGAAAACATAGATTTCATCCAATACGCATCAGCCCATTCGCAATATGGACAACACCATAAGTTGTTTACCAAATTTGTAATTTGCACCCGCATTGCTCCGCTTTTTTCGCCTCCGATTAGCCACTTTCAGGGCAGGTCGACGATCCGATGCATATGGTGGACGATAGGTGACAGAATGTGGTTTTTGTCTGGAGTAGAACATGTTGAAATTAGGTTCATTATTTCCCCTGGCGGCCGTCGGAATAGCGTTCGTCGCCGCACCTGTTTCAGCCAAGGGTCCGAGCCCCAAAAAGCTGATGGAGATAAGTGCCAGCTGTGCATATGTCGTTGGGATTGCCGAAGGTAATGAGGTCCAGTTGAACTATGGGTCGGCCGACTGGATGAACGTCATTCGCTTGATCGAGCAACAAACCGGTCTCGACGGCGAACAATCTCTGATTTCGGCCAAAGCGAAATATAACAAGCGGACCCGCGCTATGGGCGCTGATGAAGCATATAATTACATGCTCGGCCGTTCGAAGGATTGTGACCGGGAAATGGCCGTTTTTCAAGGAAGCTGACCGCAAAGCGAGTAGCAAAAGGAAACGGCGATCATGTCCATATCCCGCATTTTCGGCATTTCAATTCTATCCATGGTTCCGGCCATCGCCACCGCTCCTGCACAGGCGAGCGCGGATGATTCCGAGCTGATCTATGAATGCGCCCTGGCGCTCGATTTTGCTTCGTCAAAAGGGGTCCAGCATTCGGTCCCGGGCTCTCGTGCGATGGCCCATTTCGGCGAAGAGACCGGCAATGATCCTGCTGCCCGCGCACGGGCGGCAAAAGCGATTGATACGATCTGGGCTGACTATAAGAAAAAAAATGGCCGGTCGGGCCTGGATCAATATGTGCTGGGCATCGCGCAGGATTGCTCCGATCTCTATGACGAGCGGACGGAAATGCAATCCGCCGAGCAGGAAGGACAATTGAACTCGCTCGGAACCTTATCTGCGGCCTCTTTGCGCGCCTATATAAACCGCACCGGCGACTATGGCGCCGTTGCCGACTATCTTGTCTATCATTATCCCTATGGCAAGAGCATGTTCAAACCGAACGAGGATGGCGACCTTCTGGGAAATATTATCGTCGAAATCGGCGCAAGCGGCTTGCGCAAATTGAGCGACGAAGCGGTCTATACGATCGCAAATAAATTTTACTGGCAATATAATCCACCGGCCACGCGTCTTGTCTTTGCCGAATACCAGCGGCGTATGCGGATGAAGCGACAGTCGGAGAACGACGCCCGTCAATGGGCCCAGCGTGCTGCGGATGATCGTGCCCAACAGGCGCGACAGGCCAATGCACGTCCGGTGGGGTCTCTGGGCACTGGTAAACCATATAAGCCCAAGCGCGGAAGTGGTCTGGTTGTCTGCACATCCTACAGTGGCACGGGAGGCGGAACCGTCTGCAAGGAAGATTGAACCGGACATCATTCATTTATCCCAATCATTTATCACCAATAGAAAGTTTCCCGGCATGTATAAACTATTGTCAGTTGTTACCGCTGTTGCGGTTTTTGGCAGCACGGTCTCTGCCGTCAATGCGCAATCAGCCGACGCACCGGCGCACAATGCCGCCTTCGAACTCTGGACTACCAGTGGTGCGTCTCCGCAAACGCTTTCAGAAATGTTGACCTGTTCCGCCGTCTGGGAACGCTGGAATTCCTCTCTCCTCGAGAGGTCAGATCGCAAATTTACGGATGCGCTACGCAAGGAATTGTCTTCAGGCAATGCCAAAAAGCGGAAGATTTACTGGGAAAGGGTTGCCCGGCGGGAAATGGATGAGGACGACGATAGCGCCTATTTCGACGAACAGCGCAGCACAGCGGAGGAATATGCCAATAAGCTTACCACAGCCTATCGCGATCAAACCGACAAAGGCATGCAAAATCTGATGGAATGGCTGGCCATTTGCAAATGACCGGGTTGACGATATTGCGCAGATTACAGGGGCTTTTTATTATCTGGCTAAGCATGTTGCTCTTAGCCGCCGCTACACCGCTGGCTGCACGAGCTACTCCGCAAGGGGATAATATTACAGCACCCGCAGCACCTCGGACAATGCAACATGACCGAAAGACCGAGCGGGTCGACGAGCCATCGTGTCAGTCATTGTCTGCCCACGGAGGAAACAATAAAGACTGTTTAAACACAATCAGCGCTCTTTACCGGGGGCTGGATGGTCCACCGGATCATATCGCGGCACGGAGTCTGTCTGAACGGGCCTGTAGCGCAACGATCTCAGAGGGCTGCAACTTCCTTGGCGCCATGCAACAGGATGGCACTGGCGGACCGAAGGATGTCGGTGCCGCGGATGGCAGCTTTGAACGGGCCTGCCTTTACGGCAGCGGCGGCGGCTGTTTCAATCGAGCGCAGCTGATCGTCGGAGGACAAAGCCCGGTCAATGACCTGACCGTTGCAAGAGATTTCTACAGCAGGGCCTGTGATAAAAATGTGGTTGCTGCCTGCAATAATTACGGAGCAATGCTGCTCAATGGCGAGGGCGGGAATCAAGACCGGATTGCCGCACGGGCGATGTTCGATACGGCTTGCGCAGCAGGGAATATTGATGCCTGCACCAACTATGGTGACTTGCTGGTTACCAGCCCGATGAGAAAAGGGGAATCGGACGAGGGCACCAAGTTGCTAAACGAAGCCTGCAATGCCGGCCAGGCCAGAGCGTGTTTCATTGTCGGCACATTTTCGCATTATGGACGATTGGGTGATCAAACGGGCCCCCGCGACTACGGCGCAGCGCGGCGCGCTTATGAGATGGCTTGCAGATCCGGTCACACCGAGGCCTGCTTCCGGATTGCCCAGTTCCTATATGACGGAAAAGGCGGACCTCAAGATTTGTCTGAAGCAAGATCGTCATATGGCGCGCTGTGTCGGCAGGACGTTGGCACTGCCTGTTTTTTCTATGGCAATATGCAGCAAGTTGGCGAGGGCGGAGCGCTAGATATCTATGGCGGCAAAAAAGCGATTGCCAAGGGCTGCGACCTGGGTGACCCGACTGCCTGCGCAGCCAAACAATGAGATGCAGAAATTCTGGCAACGCCCCGCAAGCGGTTGGCGCCAATATCATTCGATGAAAATGGGAGGGTGCATTGGCTAAATATCTAAAAAGAATTGCTATAATTATATTGGCTTTTTTGTCGCTACCGACCATCGCGTCTGCACAAGCCATGTCCGATAAAACCGCCGGCACAGCATTGCAGATCGGCGTGTGTCCCGACGGCAGATATGAAAGCGGATGCAGTCAGGCTGATATGGAAAAGGCTGTGACCTTGGCGAATGATTATTTGATCACTCTTCGCAGCCGCTGCCTCTACCAAAGTGAATCGCGATGCTGGGTCATATCATCCGGCAGCTTTGCCAGCATGGAGCGTGGTGGCCCGATAATCTGGCAACATATGCAGCTAATGCCTACAGACGGGCCTGTCCATGAAATGATCGTCATTGCGGAAGGCATGTCGGGTGACGATATGAAACTTGTTACAGCACATCAGGTTTGGGGCTATTTTATTCCCCCTGACATGGTCGAAAATTCAGATGATGGGGTGGTATTCCATATTGCAGGAAATGTCGGCGGAAAGGGTAACGCCGATTTTGTGCTGGTGCGCACAAAGGAGAAATGGATCAAGATTGATATGGATCGCTGGTTCGAGCAGGTGAACGCCATGTTGCCTGCTGGATTTGCAATCCGGCAGAGCGTGAAAATTGATCTGCGTGAATTGTTCGCCAGTTCGCCAGTATGGCGAGAAGGTGACGGAGAATGTTGCGCGAGCGGAGGGACCGTGAAGATCGATTACATTATTCGGGCAGGGGTGCTAATGGTCAATCGACTGGCCTTTGATGAATCTACGCCCGTCGGCCAAACGCAATATATTGATAATCCAGACTCCGGGACTGCGATGCAGCAAAAGCAAGCAGAAGCTTCCCTGGACACTGACGATGCGGCTATAGCTGCAATAGATTCAGAACGTGCGAATGCAGCATTTCGTAAATATCAGAATTCCGATAACCATCCCGTTGAAATCGGTAAAATGTCCGAGTGTGCAGCCTATTGGGACCGATGGAAATACAGTGTTGATAGCATGAACAACGCTACCTTTGTTGGCGCACTTGATCCGGCGCTTTCGTCAAACAACGCCGAGAAGCAATCTTTCTTTTGGCTTGAAAAAGCAAAAACTAAAAACCGGTTGGAACAGGGCGATGCTGAATCTTTTGATGCCATTGTGGCAAAATCTAACGAAGCTGGCGATGAAGCATATGCCGAATGGGTGAATGAAGACCCAGGGTCCGGTTACAAACTGCTGAATATGCTCGGTGCATGCTATGCCGAGCTTGGCTCTGACATGTGACCAGGTGATGCGTCTGACCATCACGCGGCGCGATTTTGGGTTTTTGTTCCAGATCAATTTGAAGCGTGAGGGCTGCAAAGAATTCAAAATCGAAATTTGACCAAAAGTTCTTCGAGGATAATTTTATGCGTAAAGAAATTGCTGTTTTAACATCTATTGTTTTGGTCGCTGGAATTCTCACATCTCCGGCCGCACATGCTATGCAGCAAGATCAGACATGCCCTACCGGTGAACAGCTGAAACGCAACCTGGACGCAGCATATTCGAGGTTGGACGCATCCTATAGCGCTTACGGTATTTTGAGCTGGAACGAGGCGGGACCTTCTGTTCTTGCATCTGATAATAAAATCAATTTTGCGATACGCCAATGCACAAATATGCTGAGCAATTCTGGCTGCAACAAGTTGGATAAGAATGCACCCGAGTTTCATGACTGGAATGAATATTGGGATGCCAGATTCAAACGTGACATCTACGACAAATCCACACCCAACTTCAACACGCCAGGGATGAACCGTCCTCCGCCTACGTTGCTCAATTGGGCGCAGCGAACACTCAATTGCACCATTGACGGCCGCTTTAAAAAAATTACCGAAGATTTACGAAGTGACGCAAGTAGGGACCGCGACCTGTTGCCACCAAGCGCCTCCTACGCCGAGCACCAAATGGAACTAAGACAGCGAACCCAACTGACATCGGTGACAACATCGGTCTGCAATGAACTTATTAGGCGCTTAGGATCCGACAAGGGAAAAAGTTCGGGAGAGCTGGGGGAGCGCTGGTGGTCCATGCTTCAAGCCAGTTACCGGAGCAACAATAAAGCTTGCAATACTGTCCCCGTCAGCTTCGCCAGACAAATCGAAGCAGAATTTGCTGCCGCGGTTCCCAAACCCACACAGCCTAGCGCACCGAATGCGTCGTCCAACTCAAATTGGTGTGATAGCACATGTCAGCGCCAAAGGACGATCCGCGACAATACACCATTGCGCTGTTACGTCTCAAACGGTCGCCGGATATGTAATAAGTAACAAAGCGATTATGACTGAGCGCAGTCCCTGTAAGTCATTTATATCATTGGATAAATATAGTTGGCGGACAGTCCGCTCAAAGCCAAATCCGACCGGATTGCCGCCTATCCGCTAACGACCCAAAATCAGACATTAGGATTGGTAAGATTTCATAACTGCCTTCTGCGCACAATTTAGACCCTCCCAAGCGAGTGCCTTGCTTGGGAAAGCGGACTTGCCGTTCCAGACTATTAGATCATAACAACCCACCATTTCCGTTCAGCAAGACAAGTAGTTCAGTCGGTTTGCTTAGTCCAAGATCATTGCTTCGATCAGTGCGCGATTGGAGGCGAGAAGCGCCGCATGAAAATCTAGTCCATTGCTAGCAATTACGTTGGCTTGCAATATTAGCTGCATCGCTAAGCGCTCATCGCGCGAGCTGCCGGCGTTCGAGAACAACGCGGCAGCAATAGTGCCCGATCGGCATGGTGGAGGAAGCTCGTCGTCAAGTCCAATCGAAGGGCAAAATCGAGATCTAGGATCAAGACGGAACAGGAACTCCTGCAACTCGCCGTTATCAAGATCGTCCAACCATCCTTCTATATCTGTCATCTCGTGGTATGGGTTTTCAAACAAACCTGTGATAGCGCCCTCAGGCACGTCAGCGTTCGTCATGAATTCGGGAATAAATTCGGGCCATAGCAGAGACTCGTAGTGCCAATTATAGTGTTGCGGTATGAAGCTGTCCCAGCGCGAACTTATACTTGATTGAACAGCTAACGTGTCCATCTGCGGAAGCACCGGATAGCAGGCCCCAAAATCTTGAGCCTTGCCAGTTAGCCACAGGCCCGCTGGACCGTCCGGACGAGGTCTAATTTGCAGCCAGACTTGCCTAGGGACGTCATATGTAAATGGCTTCCAACCAAACCCATGTTCTTCGGAATAGATTATCTCCGGCAATCGTGCTTGAGGGTCGTCTGGCGAAATGTTCTTCATCACGAGCCATTCGGAAATGAGCTCTTGTTCATCTGCTTCGCATTCGTCAAATCGTTCTCGGCCGGAAGGGAGATCGTCCAAGAAGTCGTGGGGAATTGCAAAAATACGGCTCTCGTGCCGATATCCAGCGAGTCCAAGGTAGGTCGTAGGGAATTGCCACTCTTCGTCGTCGTGTCGAGTGCTGGGCTCGAAGCGATAGCTTTCATCGCTTCTTTGCCTATATTGATAGCGCGAAACTTCATCCGCTTTGCGCGAAGCTTCACCTAACGGTCCTCTAGAGTAGGCATCCCCGTTGTAGCGATCGAGGCTGCGAAGACGCACGGTGAATGGATCGGCGGGGTTCTCATCTTCATATGTCGGCTTCTCAAGATCATATGAGTGAATGGCAAACGGAGCCTGATCCATCGCATCCCACAGTTCAACAATATCGGTCTGCTCTTCGATGGCTTCGCAAATCCTGGCGACGTAGGCGACCATGAGGGTCTGTGCACTGTCTGACCGTAAAGGGACAGTGTTGAGCGCGGGAAGATAATTCGTCCCGCGTAAGACGTCGCGGCAAATTCTTGCGCGTTCCTTTTCCGAGGTGATGCTCCCGTCCGGATAAAGGCTTTTGGCGGCTTGCTCGATCAGCGCGGACCAGTCGGCGCCATTACTTGCGATGGGATCAGGCGCCGTTTCACCATCGAAAATAACATAGCGCTTGCGCTTTTCCCAACGGTCACCGTTCCATAATGCATCAAACCATTGGCGAGCCATGTTCTTCGGCTGTTTTGGTGACAGCTTCTCGGCAATGTCGCCAAGGCGTTTAGCGATCAGAACTGCGTCATCGCGATCGGTTCGAGACGACTGCCGCAGCTTGTTCATTAGCGATTGATTGGCATTCGCCTCGCGAGCCTCGTGGGTCGCCTTACTAGGCTTTTCGAATAGTTTGGAAGCATTAATAACATTTTCCATCCTAGTTCTCCTTAATGCAACCAGGCGGCGGTAACCACCGTGCCGTTGCTTGCTTCGATGACATAGGCATTGCGAAATTTTTCGAAGGCACGCGCCTGTGCACCGAGAAATTCTTCAGCTACCGCCCAAGAACGTTTGTCGAAGCGATAACGCAAAGTTCCGCCGCCGGATGGTGTTGCAGTGGCGAAATCCAATAAAAGTTCGACTGCAGCCTCCGGTATACAGCGACGTTGCATTTGCGCCTTGGCATGGCGGCTGAGGGGGGAAGGGTTATGGATGGAGTTAAAATAGTGCATAGCGAAGATTACATCCTGTTCGTTCGTGATGTCTTCTTGTAACGAGCGAGCTGCCTGCAACGCACGGACAGCTTGGATATTTTTCTGGTAATACGCAATCATTATTCTGGCAAAGTATCTGGCAATTTTGTTGTGGTGCCTTCGCCTTCATGAGGCTCAGGGGTTTCAGCCACCCAGTGTCTTAGCCTTCCACTAGCTGATCTGCTTTGTAGGAGGCGTCGTCGATACACTAGTCATGGCTCCAAGGGATCAGCTCTGCCAGTAGCCGCAACTGGTGTCCCTCGACTGTTATGGTCAAAGCTGCGCGATTGATTGGCGCAGGCAGAATATTGTGAGATCAGACAATGGCCGCTCTGGCAATTATCTGTGCCAGTAGTGGGCTCGCTGCCCTTGCGTCATAAAGCCGGCGAGCATGGATGCGTCCAATTACTGATCTCCAAGTTTTAATCATGCACCCCGAAAACTATCAATCTCTATCGCTTCGAATCGGTTTGGAAATGACGACGTTGGTCGGGAACCGCAACGTCCGGTCTCAGCGCATCCGACGGGCCATATAAGACCTAAGATAAGGGAGTTCGCCTAAAATCATAAGCTGTCGGCAGAATGATATCTACATATCACATTTCTATTGACTCGAGGCTTTACATGAGTGATAAGTAAATATCACAAAAGGGCAGGCCATGGATATTCCCACTCTAGATAATGTTGAAACGAATTTGCGGCACTGCCTGCTTCTGAAGGCGGATGATCTCTATTTTACCCTTGCAGAGCCGCATGGCCATGCGATGCGAAACGACTTTCTAGGTCTTACGGTCGAAGGGTTGGCCGAAGAGAATCTGTCAGAGAATGACATCGCATCGATCGACCTCGGCCGTTTTGCCGTCGCGGAAAAAATTCGCGGCCTTCACATGATGCTGGAAGATCGCCGTTTGTCGCTAGATAACGAGCATTTGCCGGATGTAGAGTTCGATCGGAATGACGCGCTCGACTTCCTTGAGCATTTTTTATCAACCCTTCCCAATGTTGCTTTAGGTGGCATCGATTTCACGTCAGCGAGAAATGGTGAAGTGCGCAAAGTCTACAACCTAGCCTATGCATGGCTAAATTTGATAGAGACTATTGAAGGAGCATTTTACGGCGAAACCGAATCCACATTGGCTGTAAACGACTTGGCACTTCTTACGGAACTGGACACGCGGACCGTTCGTAATCGTTGCGGACCTGGCAAAATAATCCGGACCAGCACAACGCGAGCCGCGCAGCAGCGTGGCAGAGCCTCTCCTGCATTTGTCTTTCTTCACTCACTTGACGCAATTGACTGGCTTAGGAGCCGAAAAGATTTTGTGATTTCCACGATAGATCCGGCTTGGCTTGCGCGGCAACTGCATGATGCCAACCCCGCCAATGCTACGCGTGGGCTGTTAGTGGCAAGCGTCGTGAATCTCGGCGCGCTGTCGAAAATAGCGCCGGCACACAACGTTACACCAGAACATGCGCGCGATTGGTTTGACGAGGGCCGCGCGCTACCACCCGCGACCAGGAATTCCCTCATCGAACAGCTCAGAATTACCAATTGATCCCACCAACAGGAGAATAAAGATGCACTATACAACCGGACTTTCTAGGCAAACGGCCGAGCTGCACTCGCTAATAATCAGCTGCGTAAACATTGACGAACATCCAAAAGGCCATTCGAAATATGTTCTTCGCTATCGCACGACATGCGGCGCCGAGCTCGCGGTAGAAAAACGAGCGAGAACGCCGCTTCTGTATTTCTCGCGTGCGGTCGCAGATGGTCGGATTGATGACCTCGAACCCGAATTGCTACCCGCCAGCAAGGAAGGTCGAAACAGTAATCTCAATACCCTTGAAACCTTTCGAAATAAGCCATTGGCTCGTCTGCGCGTCACCACGCTCGAAACCGCACGTAAGGCACTCGATGCCTGCGTGAGCCGGTAACGCCCTGCGAGTTTGCCCTCGATAGTCGTAGAGGGCGCGCGCAGCCGGCTGTCGCGGAAAACACCGGCTGATCGAGCCACCGCGTTACTTTACTGTGGTGTTCGATCCCCCGACGTCGGGTCAAGGCGTGACAGCTCGGAAAGACGGCAACTTTTATCGTCTAGCTAAAAGAGAAACTCCAAATTGGGGCAATGGCATTAACTTGGAGTCGGTAGATGAACGTTAGCGGCGGGAAGGACTTGGCCGCTGAGGCGGTAACATCTATTGTTATTAGCGCAGTGATAAATATTAGTTGCCTACCTCAAAATTGCAATCTGCCAAAGCGCCCGGATTTTCCATCTTGACCATCGGAACCAGGAACATCTTGAAGTTTCAAAAAATGGAAAAATTGAAATTGGCGCCCATTCCCGTTACCAATTTCTTTGAATTGGGCGTTGAGCTTCATGCGATTAGGGGACCGGCGACAAAAGCATCTGGAAATTAAAATCCGCCTATTCTAGTCCGATTGAGCAATCTATTGGAGGGTGATTTGGCACAAGCGGATTTAGGTGCGTTCGAACAATCGGAAATCGACAACTCAGAACACACGGAAATTTCGCCTTCCGCCCAGCTCGAAGCCGTTCTCGCTGATCAACTAGAGCACGCGGCAGCGGCATCGGACAAAGGCCTCCGGCCCTACGAAAGCCTGCGGAATCTCGGCGAGGTGATCGGCGGCGAATATGGCGACCGGGTCCTGTTTGAATTGTTCCAGAACGCGCACGACGCACACGACGAAGGGACTGTCGGCTCTATCCTCCTCAAGCTTGTGATCCACGGCGACGAGCGAGCAGACCTTTTTATAGCGAATACGGGAAAGGGCTTCACTTGGAGAAACGTCGACGCCATCCGGAACGTTGGGCTGTCTAGCAAGTCGGTTGGAGAGGGGATAGGAAACAAGGGTCTCGGGTTTCGTTCGGTCGAAACCCTCACCGACGACGTGAGAATCTACTCTCAGGCGGTTGCTAAAAGCGCGGAGGCGTTCGAGGGTTACTGCTTTCGCTTCGCCAATCGTGCCGAGATAGAACGCGCTGCGAAGCGAGTAACTTCGCCGCAGACGGCCGCCAAAGTGGCACGCGACCTGCCGCGATACCTCGCTGCGATGCCGATCCTGCAACAAAGCAACGACATAGCGGAGTTTGCGAAAGAGGGTTTCGCCACCGTCGTCCACCTGCCGATAAAGGGGCGGGCGGCGGTTTCTGTGGCACGCTCGCAAACCACCGCCCTAGCTGAGCTAGAGGTGCCACTGCTGTTGTTCCTAGATCGTTTGGAGAAGGTCGTCATTGAGATCCACGAAGGAGGCGACGTCACCAGGCGTAGGTTGACCCGCAAGGTCGTAAAAAGGCCATCACCGGTAGAGCGGTCGGACATCGAATACGAGATTGTCTCAATTGGGCCCGATCGCCGACGCTACATAGTCGCGCGGCGACCGGTCGACCGCGAGCGTCTCGGCGAGGCCGTCGAGGCGAGTATCGCCACGGAGGCGCAGTTAGTCAGATGGCGCGATTGGCAGGGTGACCCCAAGGTGTCGGTCGCGATCCCATTGGCGGCCATCGATGCCGAGCCTGGAAGGATCTATAACTTCCTTCCTATGGCCGCGGAGATGCCGTCACCACTCGACGGGCATGTCGACGCGCCTTTCTACGCTTCGATCGACCGACGGCGCGCAAACTTCGAGCTCCCACTCAACGCCTTCCTGCTCGACGAGCTCGCCGACACCGCGGTCCAGGCATCGCTCGAACTCAAGGAGATCTCTGGCCCGACTTACAGGAATGCCATCTTTGATCTGGCCGCTTGGGATCCAGAGGACGTGGACAGGCTCGCTCGCGTTTGCAAGGTGCACGAGATCGATTGGCGGAACCTCGAGGTCGTTCCCGAGGCTGAAGGCAAAGACGCTTGGTGCTCGTTCGAGGAAGCATACGTATGGGAGGAGAAAGGCTACCGTCTTCTGCGGGTGCGGCGTTTGGTCAAGGCAGGGGTCGCTAACTTGGCCGACCCAAACATAGGATCACGCCGTCTCGAGCGGATTTGCGGAATGCTGAAAACGATCCCACTCAGGGCTGTGCCAAACGAACAGGATTTGGCGGGATGGCTCGAAGCGGTAGCCGCATCGCTTGGATTCGACGGATCGTCGCCCAAAACCTGGGGCACATTCTACGAGGAATGCCGGAAGGCGCTTCCCTCAGTCCATGCCCTGAAAGAATTAGGCGGGAGGAAGATACTCTTAACGCGCGACGGTAGCATCAAGGCCGCCATGAGTATTGAAACGGAGACCCCGGTATTCGTGCGCGATGCCATCGGAAAGCGGAGGAAGGCGGAAGGGGCGCCGCTGCCGCCGAAGGCGCTCGCAAGCAAGTTCTCCATCCTCGACGACGATGTGTCGCTGACGTCCGAAGTGGTCGCGGATTTCATGAAGGCGGGCCTCGTAAGGCGATACGACGCACTGGAGGTCCTGGCAGAGCTTCCGGCAACCTTCAGCGAACGTCCTGCCCCCAAGAGACGGGAAGCAGCGCTTAAGTGGGCGTTCGAAGTTTGGCGTGCGGAAGGATCCAAGTGCCACAAAGTGTTGTCCACGATTGACCTTCACGTCGAGGTTGCGGGAGGATGGAGGCCGGCTCGCGAGGCACGCTTCTCCGACGGCTGGACAGCACAAGGAAGGAACCTAACAACTTACCTTGCCGAGGCTTCCGCCGTGTCCCCCGACTGCGCTAAGGCCGCCCAGATGCTTCTGCGCCCGGAAGCGTCATGGATCCCAAAGTCAGTGGCGCTCCGCAAGGACTGGACGGACTTCCTGCGCGCTGCCGGTGTTGAGGACGGTCTACCGCTCTTGGCAGACGAGACGGCACCACAAACCGGAGCACCAACCTATATATGGAACGCCTTTCTCAAGACCAAGGATATGGATAAAGGTCGCACCGCTGCTTGGGTGTCGGCTAATGCCAACGTTGACCTTCCTAACCCTTGGACCGCCTATTCGCGGCAAGGCGAGCTGTGGCGCTTTCCCGGACAACTCGAACACCGCAAACTCCCTCCGGAGGCGAGGCGCAGGCTGGCCGAGCTAGCCATGGTGCAGGTCGCACAGCGTGACGCAGGTTGGAAAAATTGGCACCTAGGCAGATACGAGCGTTGGGGAACAGAACGCAACGAGACCGAACTCCTGACGCCTGCGGCCGTCTTCCTAGCGACGTCACGCTGGATGCCGGTCGACAGCGATGACGAGCGCTTCCGCCGGCCAGACGAGCTCTGGGCGAGCACTGACGGGCGGCGGCGACCGCCGCGCTACGTAGATCGGCCGAGGGACAGGCTGGTCGAGATGATCGAGACCGACGAGGGCCTAGCGTCTGTCATGTTCTCCCCGCCAATCAACTTGCGTAACTGGTCTGACCCAGAACAGATACCGCTCAAGTTGGCAGCAATGGCGACGGGCGCTTCAAATCTCCAGCCACGTGAGCGCGTGGCTTTTCGTAAGGCCTATCAGCAAGTTTGGGGCGAGGTCTGTTCGTCCGAACTCGACCTGTCCTCCGACCTTCCCCTCGTTGTGCTTACTTCGACCGGTTACTCCGTCGTCGAAGGAGATCCTGACGCGCCGCCGCGGGTGTTCTTGACCGGCGATCCGCTTTTGCCAGAAACCAAGGCGGTCCTCGCGGCCGGAGAGGCGGTCCTAGAACTGTCTGAGGAGAATTTTGTCACGCAGGCTATAGCGAAGCTGCGAATTGGCGGCGGCTTCGATGCACTGCCGGTCGATGACGGACAGGTAGGGGTCCTTGTCGACCATAAGCCGATGGTCGTTTCCAACTCCGATCCGTTGCTAGCTGCGGACGGACTGGACTGGCTTCCTGAGGCAGCAGTGCTTGCCAACGAAGTCCTGGGGCAGGCCCTCGAACGTCAGATTCCGAGCGGCACGGTGGCGGAAAGGCTGCGGCGGGTGCGACTTCGCCGATGCAAAACCATCAGACTTTCGGTCGGCGCAACCGCGGTAGAGGAACCGCTCCGTTTCTACGCCCTTCCCGACGACGACCATCCTACGCTTGCGGTGGGCGACGGTGAGGAAATCACTTGGGCCGTTCTGGCCGATGCTGCTCCGGTCTTGTCAACACTCCTCGATCGCCGCATGCGTTCGTTCGAAACACTCCTGCTACGCCTTGCCGCCCGACGTCCGACACCTGATCCGAGATTGCGACCCAGCGACGAGGAACTCGCACGCGCATTGGGGTGCAAGGTCGATCTCGTGCACGATCACGCTTATGCGATGACGACGGACCATACGCTCATTTTGGAACGTTTCGTGCCGATCGTGACGTGCATCACCGACCAAGCGACAGCCGAATGGCTCTTCGAGACGCTAGGCACTTCCCCGCGTCGTTCCGAGATAGTAGAGACGTTAACTGGCATTTCCGAACGTCTTCCGTGCACTCCAGAAGAGCTGGTCGAGGAACTCGGTCGACCCGATCTCGCCGAAGTCCGTCGTAAACTCGACTTGAACTATGGCGACCTAAATCGGGTGCTCGCCTCGCTAGGCCATCCGATTCTTACCAACGAGAACGAGCTCAGGCGGCTGTTCGAGACTTGGAAAAGAGAGCTGTCCGACATTGCACTCGACCGGATCCGCAGACATTTCCTATCGGACTTCGAGGCTGGTCGCCCGCTGGATCGCTATGTCTCGATGCGTGAACTGGATTTCTTGGTGTTCCAGGAAAGATGGATCATCGACCGCGAGCATCTCGCCAAGGAGGACGTCCGTGCTTTGCTGAAGGCTAAACTGGATGAACTGCTGGGCTCGGATGGCAAGGGAGACTTGGATCCAGTCGAGAAGGTTCGAAGATTGTCGGCGAGGACCTTGCAGCGCTTTGTCGAGACGAACGCCGGCGTGGTCGGTGCCTGGTGTTTCGCGAATACCCTTCCCGACCCGTGGAAGGAAGGTTCGCTTGCCGCGGTGAAGGAGGTCGGCCGTAAGGGGCTGCTCGACTTCGTGCGGGTCGAGGAAGGCACTGAGATTGTGGTTATAGACCAAGCAGGTTTATGGCCTCGTGGCATGCCTCATTCGGTCGAGCCGACGGCCCTCGGACTGAACCCCGACGACCTCGACGGCGAGCTCGAACGCGAACGTCAGCGTCAGGAGCGCAACGAGGCGGAGAAGCGGACTATTAAGTTCGCAGACGTCTCGCTGGACACGCGCAATCAAGACTTCGCGAGGTTGCTGGTCGACCTCGCAGACGACCGTATGTTGAACGGCGACTGGTTGAAGCGCTCGCGTAGTCGATTCTCCCTTACGGAGCAGTCCGAACGAGTGGCTCGCAAGGCTGTGCGCGGTGGAGGCAACAGCGGTAGGCGCCGGTCAAAACGAGTCACGGAAGATATCCGCTCGGCCATGGGTTTCGCTAGCGAGTATCTCGCCAGCCGCTTCCTGTTGGAAAAGCATAAGGAAAGGTATGACGATCGCTGTTGGGTCTCTGAGAACAGGGGCTTAATCGAAATTGACTGGGAAGGCGATGACGCTCTTGGATTCGACTTCCGCGTTCAGACCGCCGAGGTCGAATGGCGCTACGAGGTGAAGTCGAACCTAGACGACGCCTTCGAGTTCGAGTTTTCACAGAACGAGATGCGCGTAGCGGCTGACTGCTCGTCGGACGGCACTCGAAAGTATCGCATCCTCTATGTCCCGTTCGTGTTCGATCCTACGCGATGGCGGGTAATGCAGCTGCCGAACCCGTTGAGCGCCGATGGCCGGGGCCTGTTTAAGGAGGTCGGGGCCGGGGCAACTCGATTAAAGTTTGACATCGAACGATGAGCGATAGTTGAAGGAGCGATTGAGTCGTCTGCACGCCACAACCCGAAAGACGGTTGTCGACCCAACTGCTACCGGTCTGAAATGCGCCCGATGATAGATATCTTCGCAGCAGGTCACGTTGCCCCCAAGCGAACTGATGAGATTTATTGGTCAACCCGATCATCGACATAAAAAACTTGTTTAATACATGAAACTTCAATTTGCGATTTATTGTAATGCATCATTAGAAAACGGAGTGCATGAAGAACGGAATTAATAGACCGAATCTATAATTTAAGATGGTGTTTCCGACGCTTACGCAGCTACTCAGTTGCTACACTTTTCGGATGGGGGGAATCTAAATTTGCGCCGACATAAAGACAAGATCGTGCACTCGCCGTCTGATTTGGTTCGATATCTGGGGTGTGCCTATGCCACCACTCTAGATTTGCTGCGCATGACCGATCCGGAAAAAGCACCTAACCGCGCAGAAGACGATGCCATGGCAAAGCTAGTCCAAGAGGCTGGACTGGATCATGAAGATAATTACCGACAGAAATTGGCAAAAGATGGAACTCTGGTCGAAATCCCCGGCGATGGTTCGCTTGAAACCCGCGCCCGTTTAACTCGCGAGGCAATGGAAACTGGCGCCCGCACAATCTTTCAGGCGGCGTTCCTCCAAAATCAATGGAGCGGCTTCGCTGACTTTTTGATCCGTGTCGAGAAGCCGTCTGATTTAGGGCAGTGGTCTTACGAACCAGTTGATACCAAGCTCGCCAAGTCAGCAAAAGCATCTCACATCGTTCAGCTCGGTCTTTATGCCCGGATGATCGCCGCTTTGCAGGGATGCAATCCAGAACGCGTCCATGTCGAGCTCGGGGATGGAAGACGCGAAAGCTTTCGAATGGTCGACTTTGATCATGTTCTTGGAAACGCTATCGGCCGCTACCTATCCTTTGTAGAAACAGGAGCGGAGAAAAGCTCGCCAGAACCCTGCGCTGCATGCTCATTATGCCCATGGCGGGATCACTGTGCTTCAATATGGGAGGAAGAAGATCACCTCTCCCGCATAGCCGGACTAGGCAAACCACAAGCGCAAAAGCTCCGCGATGCCGGGATTTTAAGCGCAACTGCTCTTGCCAGTTCGCCTGATGATACGCGAATTGCGCGCATGGCACCTGCAACTTTTGCAAAATTGCAAGCGCAGGCCCGTTTACAGATTGCCCGATGGCAGGGCGGCGAACCCGTAGTCGAAACGCTCGAACTGGAAGATGGCCGCGGCTTTGCCAATTTGCCCCAGCCACATGCCGCAGATTTATTCTTCGACCTAGAAGGTGATCCACTGGAAGAAGGCGGTCTCGATTATCTATGGGGTGTCCATTACAGGGATGGCGGCAAGCCCGAATTCCGGTTCCGCTGGGGCCATGATCATGCGGCAGAACGCCTAGCGTTTGAAGATACAGTGGACTGGATTGCCCAGCATCTGGATGCCAACCCTGGCGCTCATATCTACCATTATGCTCCCTACGAGATTACATCCCTTCGGCGGCTTTCCACTTTGCATGCCAGCCGCGAGGAAGTTTTGGATAATTTGCTTCGTCAGCGTCGTTTCGTCGACCTCTATGCAGTATTGCGGCAGGCAATTCGCACATCAGAACCCAACTTGTCACTCAAAACGATGGAAATATTTTTTGCCGAAGCGCGCGATGGTGATGTCACCAAAGCGGATCAATCAATCATCGAATATAAAAGCTGGAAGGTGACCGGCGAAGACGCCATTTTACAGGGTATTTTGGAGTATAATAAGGTCGATTGCGAAAATACCGAAGCGCTGAGGGATTGGCTCATAGAGCTTCGGACACCGGACCTTCCATGGAGAGCTTCTGGCCCTGCCGTTCCCGTGACGGATGACAAGACAGAGGCGCGCGTGGAGGCAGAGTTGCGATCACAGCGATTGATCGAAGCTATTCATGCTGGAAAAATTCCTGAGAGCGAGGAGGGCAGGGCGCTTGTGGGTCATCTTACCCAGTTCCACCGCCGCGCCGATAAGCCTGCTTTCTGGTCGATGTTTGACCGCTGCGAGCATGAACCCCATGAATTAGTGGAAGATGGCGAATGTATTGGAGCGATCACGCCGGATATTGACTCTGAGGGCAACTGGCAGCGAGTAGAGAAGCGGAGCACTGTCGCTAGTTACCGTTTCCCTCCTCAAGACAGTAAGCTGCGTGAAGGAGCAGCCGTGCTCCATGCGCCCACGCTTCAGAGAGTCGGCACAATTATCGCTCTGGATTGCGAAGCGGGGACGGTCGAAATCAAGCGCGGTAACAGCGCAAAAGGCTTTTGGCCGCTGGACGGCTCTTTGATCCCGGAACCTACAGTGCCAAACGCGATACTGGTAGCTGCGGTGCGCCGGGTCGCAATGGCCTGGGCCGGCATAGACGAAGACCAGTGGCTGAACGGCTGCGTCGACCCTGATGGTCTTACAACTGATGTTAGCGGACTGCCCGACGCGCAGCCTTACCGTGCGCTACTTGATATCATTGAACGGAAGAAGCCTCGACTGCAAGACTGGCAGGGCGGCGGTCTGGTGCAAGAAGGTGAAAGCTTGATCGAGGCCGCAACTCTGCGCTGCCTTGCGATGGACAACACAACGCTATTTATTCAGGGGCCTCCCGGCACCGGCAAAACATTTACGAGCGCTCACGTGATTTGCTCGCTGATTGTTGCTGGCAAGCGCGTGGGCGTGTCGAGCAACAGCCATAAGGCAATCAACAATCTACTTGCTAAGGTTGAGGATGTCGCCGAGGAAACCGGGCTTTCCTTTTCCGGCGTCAAGAAATGCACGCGCGGTAATGAGGATCAGCGTTTAAATGGGCGTGTCATTACCGATGTGGAAAGCGCTAGTGACGTTCACGACTATTTTCCTGATCTAGTGGGCGGCACCGCTTGGCTATTCGCCGACAAGGGTTTCGACCAGGAGTTCGATTATCTCTTTGTCGATGAAGCGGGACAGGTCTCACTCGGTCATCTTTTGGCTATGGGTTCGGCGGCGAAAAACATTGTTCTCGTGGGCGATCAGATGCAGCTGGCGCAACCGATACAAGGCTCGCATCCCGGCGAAAGCGGACTTTCAGCTTTGGATTATCTATTACAGGGAGACGCGACCGTTGCACCGGACAAGGGTATCCTCCTAGACACAAGTTGGAGAATGCACCCTAAAATATGTAGCTTCATCTCGGAAGCCGTCTACGACGGACGGCTGAAAGCGCACCCTGACTGCGGGCGGCAGCGCCTGCATCTGGACCAGGGACATGACCCGGCGATAGCTGAACAAGGTCTGCGATTTGTGCCGATGGATCATATCGGTTGCGGCCAGCGCTGCGATATCGAAGTAGAGCGCGTGAAGGAGCTAGCAACCGGCTTGCTCGGCACCAAATTTACGAGACGAGAAGGCAGCAGCGGAAAAATAGGTTGGGACAATATTCTAATCGTTGCGCCATATAATATGCAGGTAAACGCACTCGCAGCTTCACTCCCCGCTGCCGCACGAGTGGGCACGGTGGACCGTTTCCAAGGGCAGGAAGCAGAAGTAGTAATTGTCAGTCTCACAACCTCGACGCCCGAAGATTTGCCGCGCCATATCGAGTTCTTTTATTCCAAGAATCGGATTAATGTCGCGATTAGCCGTGCTCGCACGCTGGCGTTAATCTTGGCCAATCCCAAGCTGTTGGAACTAGACGCAAAAACTGTCGATCATCTAAGGTTGGTAAATACGCTCGCCTGGGTGGAAGAGGAGGGAAGCAAGTGAGAGAAGAACAATTCAAGGCGTGGCTAAAGGAAACCGGGAAATCCGAAGGCACGATTTCTTCCCAGATGAGCAAGGTCTGGAAGCTGGACCGCTATTATGGCGATCTTGATGAACATATCCGTAGTGGAACAATCGAAAAGATAAAAACGCGGCTATCTAATCCTGACAGCATTCCGTCGGAACTAGGAATCGGGGACCGCCAACACCTACCGACATCGCTCCGCTATTCAAGCCCGTCTTAGCGGCTTGTTGCAATCGTCAATATTCGAGTTACAACCACTTGCAAATCAAGTGGTTTCTTGACTTTTCATTTTCATGAATAGAATTAATTGACTCAATAACGGCTCCACAAGAGAGGGGATTGGAATGGCTCACGAAATTAGAGTGTCGCTATTTTTTGGCCTTCTTTCAGGTTTTTGAGAAAGCGGATGATTAGATGAACAGCCAGGCATTTTTCGAATCTCCGATTCTCAATTCGCCGTATGAGGAGCCAGGCCAGCACTGGCAGCTGAGCGATTCTGGCCAGCCTACTGGTCAGATCGAACCGGGACGGCGCAAGAGCGATCTGACTACACCCATACCCAAGGCAAAAACGACGCGCGGGAATGTTGCTTCTCAACAGGATCTCTATGCCGATGCCAAGGGCGAGATCTACGATCCTACCGAAACCATCAACGGTATCCGGTCTGCAGTGCAAAGTTGGCGTGCTTTGCCGGAGAGCCAGTGGCAGGTTACGCCCACCACGGCTCGTTTGCTTCGCCACTGGCGCACGCATAAATTCACCAATCAGACACCGTTTTTCTGCCAGGTTGAGGCCGTCGAAACGGTTATTTGGCTTACGGAAGTTGTTGGTCGTCCAAGCCGCAAGGGCGGTAAGGTAAAGCTCGCGACTGGCCAGAGGTTTTGGGACCATCTGTTTGCAGCCAATGAAGCCTCGAACCCTGACTTGATCCGGCTTGCGCTCAAGCTAGCGACCGGGGCAGGCAAAACGACGGTGATGGCGATGCTCATCGCTTGGCATACGCTAAATGCTGTGCGGCATCCAGGATCCAAGAAATACTCTAAGGGCTTTTTGGTTATCGCGCCCGGCATTACCATCCGAGATCGGTTGCAGGTGCTGCAACCCAATGATCCGAACAGCTATTATAAGAGCCGCGAGATTGTCCCGGAGGATATGCTGCGCGATCTGGGGCAGGCGAAAATTGTCATTACCAACTTTCATGCCTTCAAGAAAAAAGATGAGGTGTCACTCAACAAGGTCCAACAGGCAGCGCTCAATACCACCCCTAAACAGGAGAGCGATGGCGCAATGCTACGCCGCGTCGCAGGGCCGTTGCTCGGAATGAAAAATGTCGTCGTTCTGAACGATGAGGCGCACCACTGTTATCGTGAACGCCCGCTATCACCGGAGGAAGAAAAGACTCTGAAAGGTGATGACAAGGCCGAGGCCAAGGAAAACAACGAAGCCGCGCGCCTTTGGATTTCAGGGTTGGAAACTGTCAAGCGCACGCTCGGCCTCAATATGGTATATGATCTGTCCGCCACGCCTTTCTTCCTCAAGGGTTCAGGCTATCGAGAAGGATCGCTGTTTGGCTGGGTGATGAGCGATTTCAGCCTGATGGATGCGATTGAGTGCGGTATCGTAAAATTGCCGCGCGTTCCCATTATCGACAATGTGGAACAGGGCGAGATGCCGATGTTCCGAAATCTGTGGGAACATATCGGCAAGAAATTGCCAAAGAAGGGCCGCTGCAAATCGGGCTTTGACGATCCACAAAAATTACCGAACGAATTGCTTTCCGCGATCGACGCGCTCTACGGCCATTACGTTAAAACCTTTGATGCTTGGAAGGAGTCCAATCTGGGCGTCGAACCAGTATTCATCGTTGTTTGCAACAATACAGCTACGTCAAAGCTGGTGCACGATTATATCGCCGGTTACCCAGTATCGACGAAAGATGGCGGCAGCCAGCTGGTCGCTGGCAAATGCAAGCTCTTTCAGAATTTCGACCCCGATGGTGTGGCCCTGCCCAAGATGCGGACCCTTTTGATTGACAGCATGCAGCTGGAAAGCGGTGAGGCGGTCAGCGCGGAATTTAAAGCCGCAGCGGCTGGTGAGATCGATCGGTTCAAGGACGAGATGGTCCAGCGCACCGGCGACCGCGCGTCGGCTGAAAAGATCGACGATGCCGACATATTGCGGGAAGTGATGAACACTGTCGGCAGACCCGGTCAACTGGGTGGGGCAATCCGCTGCGTGGTTTCGGTGTCCATGCTCACAGAAGGCTGGGATGCGAATACTGTTACCCATGTGCTTGGCGTGCGGGCATTCGGCACGCAGCTATTATGTGAGCAGGTTATTGGTCGCGCACTACGCCGCGTCTCTTACGAACTGAACGCAGATGACCGGTTCGGCGTTGAATATGCTGACATCTTCGGCATCCCGTTTGATTTCACGGCGCAGGCCGTTCAAGCCGATATAAAACCGCCTCCGCCGATGATCAGGGTGGAAGCAATTAGTCCGGAACGTGACGACGTCGAAATTCGTTTTCCACGCGTAGAGGGCTATCGCACCGAATTGCCGCGGGACACGCTGCAGGCCGAATTCACCGAAGATTCTACCCTGGAGCTGAACCCTGACCTGGTCGGTGCGACCGAGACGATCAGTTCTGGTATCATCGGTGAAACAGCGGACATGACGCTGGACTATCTCGCCGATATGCGCCCCGCCACAATTCAGCTGCGCCTTGCTGACCGTATCGTGCGACGGCAGTTTACCCAGGATGGTGAGGTGCCCAATCCCGCGCTTATTCTCGAAATGCGCAAGATTGTTCGCCGCTGGATGGCGGAACATCTGGTATGCAAGGGCAGCACACAGCCGGCGCAATTGCTCTATTACGATATTGCTGACCGGGTCGCGGAGCGAATTAAGCGCGCGATCACTCGTGGGACGCAAGGGGAAAATCGAGTGATTGCCTTGCTCGATCCCTATAATCGCGAAGGCTCCACATCCCATGTCGGGTTTAACACCAGCCAGGACAGATACGAGACCGGTAAAAAATGTCATATCAACTATGCAATCGCGGATAGCGATTGGGAACTGGAGTTCTGCCGCGTCGCCGACCAACATCCGCGCGTTCTCGCCTGGGTGAAGAACCACAATCTTGGTTTCGAAGTGCCTTACCGCACCGGCGGGGAAGCCCGGCGCTATCGCCCTGATTTTATACTGCAGATCGATGACGGGAAAGGCGCCGAGGACCCGCTGAACCTCGTCGTGGAAATCAAGGGTTTTCGAAATGAAGACGCCAAGGACAAGGCCGATACGATGGCAAGCTATTGGGTTCCGGGCGTGAACAATCTCGGCACGATGGGACGCTGGGGCTTTGCCGAGTTTACCGAGAAATGGACGATGCAGACGGAATTCGAAGCCGTTATAAAAGAGTGGATTAAAACCGTAGGTGAGGGGGATTTACGATGACCAAATTCAACAAAATTGCAATTATCAACACTGGATGGTCTGACGATTTTCAAGGGGCTGAAGTCAAAGGCGATTTTGGTTATTTGGATGGACGCGTTGGTCATGAGAAATTCAACTTCCTGCCGGACTCTGAAGGCATCTTTTATGGTTACGCTCCACCGTTAGGCGGGAGCAGCAGTCCGCCAATGCCTGAAGATCCCGCTGGATGGCTGGTCTTTTTTGTTTCTAAGAAACCCGGCAAGGCCGGCCTCTATCTCGTGGGCTGGTATGAAGATGCAAATTTTGAAAGAGGCTATGAAACTCGCCCAGATGCCGACAAGCTTGAACTAGATTCCGACGGAGGTCGGTTTGGATATACGGTATCTTCGCACAATGCCCGGCATGTTCCACTACTTATGCGAAAGAGAAAAGTGCGCGGCGATAATTTGAAACGGTCTTATGCATATCTTCGCGGCGGGAACGACGATGACGCTTGGCGCAAGGATATGGCGCAGCAACTTCTGCGATACAGGAACGAAATTCTAGCTGAATTTACGGCAGTGGAGCAGGGTGACACAGAAGCGAATGTTACATTCTGTGTTGATGCTACGCGGCGAAAACTGATCGAAGATAGGGCGGTTGAGATTGTCAAACAGCATTATGCGAAATGGACTTGTGAGAGCAAAGAGGCTGACAAGTGCGGTTACGACCTCTTGTTTTCGAAAAAGACCGGTGAAGTGATGCACGTAGAGGTAAAAGGAACATCGCTACCTGATCCGTGCTTCTTCATCACTGAGAAAGAACGCTCCTATGCAGAAAAGCACTCTCACAACGATACACGTGCTCGCCAAGCCAGAGATGGCAAATGGAGGCCATTGTGGAAACTGGCAGTTGTCCCAGATGCTTTAGGTAAAAACCCCAAGCCACATATTTATACGTTTGCCGAAATGAACCGCGCTTTTGACTTAGATTGCTACGCGTTTCGCGGTAAGTTGAAAGACAATTAATGTCCAAGAATAAGAAACCCCTCCGCGTCGAAACGCTCACCCATGACGAGGCGACCCGAAAGAATGCACCCACGGCCGAACTCGAAACCTTTGTCGATGCCGAAACCAAGCGGCCGATCGAGGTCGCTTACGAGCGGCGCAATCGCGATCTCGATCCGCAGTTGGTGTGGCGGGGGAAGGATGTGGCGGACTGGTCGGACCTCGTGGTCGAGGCGCCGCCGCTCTATATCCAGGAGAAGATCCATCCCAAGGCACTGATCGAGGATCTGAAGCGCGCTAGCCAGCGCGACGAACCCGACGACGCGCCCGATCTCTTCGCCGATTTCAACGGCGTCGATCCGGAGGCGCGGACCGAGTTCTACGCGCATGACCAGCACTGGTCGAACCGCATGATCCTGGGCGACGGGCTGAAGGTGATGGCATCGCTGGCGGAGCGCGAGAGGCTGAAGGGCCAGGTGCAGTGTATCTATATCGACCCGCCCTATGGCATCAAGTTCAACTCCAACTTCCAGTGGTCCACCACCAGTCGCGACGTGAAGGACGGCAAGGCCGACCACCTGACGCGCGAGCCCGAGCAGGTGAAGGCCTTCCGCGACACTTGGGCCGACGGCATCCACTCCTACCTCACCTATCTGCGCGACCGCCTGACCGTGGCGAGCGACCTGTTGACAGAGAGCGGCAGCGTCTTCGTCCAGATCGGGGACGAAAATGTGCACCGTGTGCGAGCTCTCATGGATGAGGTGTTTGGCGAAGAGAATTTTGTAGGTCAGATCGGTTTCGAAAAAACCAGCAGCACCTCAACCACAGGGTTGGCAGCAATTAGTGACTACCTAATCTGGTTTGCACGCTCCAAGCCCTCTTTGAAATTTCGATCTCCATATCAACGCAAAGTATTGGGAGAAGCTGGAACAACCCAATATACTTGGTTTGATTTGCAGGGTGGAGAAGATCGTCGCCTCTCGTCTGAGGAAATTGCCTCAAACGCAATCAGTATTGACCGAGAAAATATTTTTGCTTGCGACAACCTTACCAGCCAGAGGCCACTACAAGGAGCCGATGTTCGAGATTTTGAATACGCTGGACGTGAGTTCAAGCCAGGCCGCGGAACCTTCAAAACCGATTTGGTCGGCCTCACAAAGTTAGCGAAATCTGGTCGCCTAAGACCAATCGGAAATAGCTTAATGTATAAGCGTTTCTTGCGTGATTTCGATGTTGTTCCAATTGCTAACTATTGGACCGATGTGAAGATGACAGGCTTCTCCGAAGAAAAGTCATATGTCGTGCAAACGGGCCAAAAGGTCGTCCAGCGCTGTATCCTGATGACCACCGATCCTGGTGATTTAGTGCTCGATCCCACCTGCGGTTCGGGCACCACCGCCTATGTCGCCGAGCAGTGGGGGCGGCGGTGGATCACAATCGATACCAGCCGGGTCGCGCTTGCGCTTGCCCGGGCGCGGATCATGGGCGCGCGCTATCCCTGGTATCTGCTCGCCGACAGCCGCGAAGGGCAGGTGAAGGAAGGCGAGATCACCCGCACCCCGCCGCGCGACACGCCCACCCAAGGGCGCCTGCGCCAGGGCTTCGTCTACAAACGTGTGCCGCACATCACGCTCAAGAGCATCGCCAACAATGCCGAGATCGACACGATCTGGGAGGAGTATCAGGAAAAGCTCGAACCGCTGCGCGCCGAGATCAACGCCTTGCGTAGCCGGGATGGTTCTGACCCCGACCTCCCTCCCTTCGAGGAATGGACCATGCCGCGCGAACCCGGCTCACCGTGGCCCGAACCTGCCGCCAAGGCACTGGAAAAGGCGCGCAACGAGGGCGCCTCCGATGCGGTGCGCAGCAAATGGCTCGCAAAGCTGAACGAGGAACTGGGCCGTGACTACAAACTCGATACGCTGCCCGACCATCCGGTCGATCCCTGGAACGACCCGGAGTGTGAGAAGCTGCACGCCGAATGGTGGAAGCTGCGCATCGAACGCCAGCAGGAAATCGATGCCAGCATTGCCGCCAAGGCGGACACTGAATATCTCTATGACCAGCCCTATGAGGACAAAAGTCGCGTGCGCGTCGCGGGGCCGTTCACCGTAGAAAGCCTTAGTCCCCACCGCGTCCCTGCCGTCGATGTCGACGACAGTCTGTTCGACGAGATAGAAGCGGCCGAGGGCAGGGCGACAAAAACTGGCAGCGGCGAACGCGTGGACTTCGCAGAAATGGTGCTCGACAATCTTAAACGTTCAGGCGTCCAGCAGCGGGCAAAGGACGACAAGCTGGCGTTCGAAGCGATGAAGCTGTGGCCGGGCGAGTGGATCGTGGCCGAGGGCATCGTGCGCCAGAAATCCCTGACCGAGGCGGAAGATGATGAGGATAGCGACACAGGCCCAACCCGCCGCGCTGCGATCTTTGTTGGCCCAGAATATGGCACTGTCAGCCGCACCGCCCTGACTGCAGCCGCGCGTGAAGCGATGGATGCCGGCTTCGACCTGCTGATTGCTGCAGCGTTCAACTTTGATGCCCATGCCAGCGAGCTGACCAAAATGGGGCCTCTCACCGTGTTGCAAGCGCGGATCAATCCTGATCTGCACATGCCCGATCTCGCCAATACCGGCGCGGGCAATCTGTTCACCGTGTTCGGGGAGCCCGACATAGTGGTCCATGATGAAGGCGATGGAGAGATCAGCATCGAGGTGCTGGGTGTCGATATGTATAAAGGCGGTCAGATCGAAAGCGGCGACGCCGACGACATCGCCGTATGGTTTATCGACACAGATTATAATTACGAGAGCTTCTTTGTCCGCCACGCCTATTTTCCGGGCGCAAACGATCCTTACAAGGCTTTGAAAACAACGCTGAAGGCCGAGGTGGACCAGGATGCATGGGATTCACTCAATCGCACCCGATCACGCGTGTTTGCGCGACCGAAAGATGGGCGCGTGGCCGTGAAGGTGGTGAACCATCTGGGTGATGAAGTTATGAAAGTTTTGGAGGTTTAATTTATGGCAAATCCGTTCGGCATAGAAGCAGGGTCAACCGTGCCCAGTGGTATGGCAACTTATCACGTTATCTTGCATTCAGTTCCTAAGCCGCATCCCGCCTTTAAGACCTACTCGGGAATCTGGAAGCCCGAAGCCGGCTTAGTTCGAATATTAGGGCAGTCGGAGACCTTTACCGATGATTCCTACGCATCCAATGCCCTTCGGATTTACGATCAGGTAAAACGTCAATTATCGCAAATTTATGGTCCACCAAAAGTAGATGAGGATGTGATCGACGATACATGGTCAGACCCGAAAGATTTCTGCATGGCATTAGAAAATGGCGGACGCAATCATGCGTGCAGATGGATGCTTGGCACTCACGATCTTACTGACGACGTGCAGCATATTATGTTGATGATTGCGACAAATGATGGTTACGAAATGAGCCACGTGATGCTGGATTATGAATTTTCCGGCTGCGATGACGACAATGCGGGCGATGCATATGGGCTCGATAGCCTTTGACACTTCTGCTCGCCTCCACCTTTAACGATGCGCTAGCCATACTGAACCAGGCAGAAGCTGGAGCGGCCATGCAGGCAGCTTTGCGCTATGGTAAAGATCCGGCCGGCAACGGATTGCAGATGCATAGGATTGATGGTGCAGAAGGATTTTGGTCACTACGCGCTAACCGTGACATTCGGATCATCCTACACAAGGATGGCGACGCGACTACACTTGCCTATGTGGATCACCATGACGACGCCTACGCATGGGCAAATCGGCGCAAAATGGTGGCACATGAGCGCACTGGCGCTATGCAAATCGTTGAGGTGGTGGAGCGGATTGAAGAAATTTCGGTAACAAATGGACCGGAGGATTACCCGCTCGACAAACCAGAAAGCCCTGTGGTTCAACCGTTTTGGGTCCTAACGGACGATGAAATGCTCGATGTCGGAGTCCCGCGCGATTGGCTGCAGCCCGTGCGCGAAATGCCAGAAGATGATCTGGAGACGTTGTTCGATAAGCTGCCGGCCGAAGCAGCTGAAGCTCTTTATGATTTCGCAACCGGCGGCAAATTAGACGACCATATCGCAGTGCCAGCGACGCCGGGATCTAATCCCTTCGTTCATCCCGATGCACAGCGGCGATTTCGTATCCTCGACAATATCGAGGAACTTCAGGCAGCGCTGGATGCACCCTTCGAAAAATGGGCCGTGTTCCTCCACCCTGCGCAGCGCGAATTGGTCGAAAAGAAAGTCAATGGCCCAACGCGGGTGACAGGGTCCGCAGGCACCGGAAAAACGATCGTCGCTCTCCATCGCGCAGTGCATCTGGTGCGCAATGATGATGCTGCAAATGTGCTCCTCACAACATTCTCCAAGAAACTTGCCGAAGCGTTGGAGAGTAAGCGGGATATTCTGACTGAGGCCGAACCCGAGTTGCGGAGCCGCATTGTAGTGCTTCCACTCGATCAGGCAGCCATTGAACTTTACACGAGCGTGCATTCACAGCCAAATCGAGCATCGCCGTCGCAAATTCGCGCGTTTATCAAGGAAGCGGACAAGGCGGGTCTCGGCAAAGCTTTGTCGATTGAATTCCTGTTCGAGGAGTGGGATGAACTGGTTGATGCTTGGGGCGTTTCGGACCCCGACCAGTATGCGGCCATTCCGCGAACTGGCCGCCGAACCCGCCTTGGCGCTCAGCAAAGGGAGGCCGCGTGGAGCGTATTCCACTTTGTCAGACAGCGGTTAGAAGATCGCAATCTCGTTACTTGGGCAATGATGTATGGCGCGCTCACAGATTGGATCGGGCAGAAGGGTCTCGATCAGCTGCCCTACAGCCATATCGTGGTGGACGAGGCACAAGATCTGACGGTTGCACAAGTGCGTTTTCTTGCCCAAGCTGGCCAGAATAGAAAAGACGCTCTGTTCCTCGCTGGCGATATTGGTCAGCGTATTTTTCGATTGCCGTTCAGCTGGGCCAAACTAGGAATCGACATTCGTGGCCGAAGCCATTCGCTGAAGGTCAATTACCGGACCTCACATCAGATCAGAGCCATGGCCGATCGGCTGCTCCCACCCTCAATCACGGACATGGACGGAATAGAAGAAGGCCGGCGAGGCACTGTATCAGTGTTCGATGGCGTCGAACCAACGGTTGTCCTGGCCAAAGATGAAAATGATGAATGTGCGAAAGTCGCCGCTTGGCTTGAAAGCTGTATCGAGGCAGATATCGCGCAGTCACAAATTGGCCTCTTGGTGAGGAGCGACGGTCAATTGGGGAGGGCTAGAAATGCTGCGAAAGCGGCAGGGCTCGATCCTAGATCCGAAAACGGGGTGGCGATCATAACGATGCACGACGCAAAAGGGCTGGAATTTCGCGCCGTCGCAGCCATGGCTTGCGATGAGGACGTTTTGCCGGACCCAACGCGGCTGGCAATGATCGGCGATCCTGCGGAAATGGAAACTGCCTTTGAGACCGAGCGACATTTGCTTTACGTTGCTTGCACCCGCGCACGCGACAAATTGCTGGTTAGCGGCGTCAGCCCCGGCAGTGAGTTCATTGATGACATATTGGCCAAGGTTGCGTCATGACGCGGCCCTTGATGCTACACTCAGCCGATCAGCTAGAAGAGGCGGCCCAGAAAAACAAAAGCAATGCCGCTGAGCTCAAGCTAATTCTGTCAGAGCTTGCTCATCGAAGGACCAAAAAAACCAGACAGCTAGAAAAGCTCGTCCAAACCTATTTACTCGATTGTAATCGTCAAGATATTAAAGAGAAAGTGCCGAGGAATCGCGGCAAGAGAACTGTAGCAACGCCGAAAGAAAGTGATACGATGACAGAAAAGTCGTCCGAAATCGATGACACAATGCGCCGGTTTACCGAAGGTGGAGTTGCCGAACTACGCGCGAAGTTGATTGATTTATCACGCCGTAATCCGCTCATTTCATTCAAACACGGCAGTCGATCGGCCAGCATGGTGAGGATCGTCGATGAGAGACCCGATCTGCTGTTCGAAACAATTTCGAAAAAAGGTATGCGCTTCGAGGCCCTGCC
This sequence comes from Sphingorhabdus sp. 109, assembly GCF_902506555.1. Taxonomy (GTDB): domain Bacteria; phylum Pseudomonadota; class Alphaproteobacteria; order Sphingomonadales; family Sphingomonadaceae; genus Parasphingorhabdus. Next base: position 1,016,057 of record NZ_LR732707.1, read on the forward strand.
AGATGAAGAGACGATCCCGCCGGATGAAGACACAGCTGAATTTAAGGTTGCCTATGAGCGTGCGCAGCTGACAAATGAAGCGTTCCTCGCAGAGACTGAAACATTAGGTGATGACGAGGCAGATGCCCAGCGATGGGACTCTGCGGAACGAACTCTGCGCGCTGTCGTGCGAGAAGAACTAGGACTGCCCCGACTCGATTATGGTAAAGCAATCGATGTAGCAGCCATTGCTCGAGCACATGGGTTCGATCCATCCTATGATCTCAAATCGAGCGATGATCCAATTTCAGATCATCATAAGGATGACCGCATTCGCGTTTTGTTGACGCCGAAAGAATGTGATAAACGGCTTAAAACAATTTGGGAGCGATATCGTTCACATCAACGTGAAACCGGTCTTCATACACTGTTTTTGGCCATGGGATTTGTCCAATGGTTCGATGACAACACCGGCGATACGCCAAACTATGCACCTGCCTTATTGCTGGCCGTGGAAATCGAGCGCAAGGTTGTGCGAGGCCGGTATGAATATACCTTGTCTACGCACGACGAGGGGCTCCAAATTAATGTCGCCCTAGCCGAGAAAATGCGTCAACATTGGCAATTGGCGATGCCGGAATTACGAACAGAGGAAACTCCAGAATCCTATTTCATTCGGTTAGAATCAGTTCTGGAAAAAGGCCACCGATTAAAACTAAGGCATTTTGCAACACTTTGCGTTTTGCCTTTTCCGCGGATGGTTTTGTGGAAGGACTTGGATCCTGATGCATGGCCCGAAAATGCGTTTGCCGGTCACTGTTTGCTTCCTGCATTGTTGGGCGCCGCACCAATGGGGGGCGATCCTTCACCTAGCGAACCTTACGATATAGATTCTCCAGAATGGTCGGACCGTGCACCGACGCTAATTCGGCCCGCAGATGCATCACAGCATAGCGCACTGATAGAAACAGCCGACGGTGCTAATCTTGCGATAGAAGGGCCACCAGGAACCGGTAAATCGGAAACTATAACCAACATAATTGCCACTGCAATCAGTCAAAATAAAAAGGTATTATTCGTTGCAGAGAAGCAAGCGGCGCTTCGCGTCGTGGCGGATCGTTTGAAGGCGAGTGGTTTAGGTGAATTAGTGTTAGAACTGCATGGCGAAAATGCCAAGCGAGATGAATTCTATCGTTCGCTTCGGGTGAGGCTGGATGCACGCGCCGAGCAACAGTCTGACAAACTAGAACTGAGACGCCGGGAATTGACCAGCCAGCGCGATCTTCTCCGCAACTATCTGGCATTGCTTGATACGTCATTGGGCGCACTGGGACGAAAAACATACGATCTGGTCTGGCGAGAACTAATCCTGCGGGCAAATGTCAGTGAATATGCTGAGACTAATTTCAGGCAGCTCGTTACTATAAATGATGTTGCTTTGATTGATCAAACAGGCCTTATTGAGACTCGCAGTCAGCTGACAACATATGCCAAGGCTATTGCAGCTCTGGATAACGGTCGCAATGCTCGGCCACTTTGGTTAAAGGCGCAGACCTTGCCGGTCTTCGATCAGAGTTCTCAGATTAATGCCGCTTCTAGAGCGGCAGAATCTGCTGCTGCATTTGGCGTGCGGCTTGACGAACTCAGTGCGGTTGCGGCAGTTGATCTACCTGGACCGTGGCAAGACATTCAGCCTCTTCTCGACCAGCTAAGCATGATCGAACCGTTCGACGATCTACCAGAAGATATGGTGAAGGCTGCCTTGCGTGAACCGGAAACTGTGCGGTCTTTACTCCAAAAACAAAGTCGGTGGCGTCAGTTATATTCCCGGGCCAGCGAGGAAATGAACAATGTCAATACTGCTAATCCCCAGACAGTTAACGCCCTCGCCAACGCATTAGCAGCTGTGACTCCGACGCCCGAGACTGCCCGCAATGCTGTGGAGAGAGCAGTTCAGTCGAAACTAGCTTGCGAAAGTTGGAATAGAGTTGGGGTTCATGTCACATCTGTCATTACCCGGCTTTGTTTGCCAAGCGACCTGACGGGGAACGCGCTCTTGGTTGCTACCGAAGCTGTTAAGCGGCTATCCGAAGTCGATGAAAAAATACGCGCGTTCTATTCCCAGCGCTTGCTTGATCCAGTGGCTGGTTTGGTGCTGGGAGAAGAATCCGACAGGGCAGAAAGCATATGTAGTGAACGGGATGCTGTCAAATCCGACTTGCGCGATCCAACTAATGTAGAGCCTTCCCAAGAGCTTCTCAGGATCGCGGATATCTTAGAAGAGACCGGGTTTTTCGCACGCATTTTTAGCAGAGAGTTTCGTGCAGCACGTCGGCGTGCCGCTAGTATTCTTCGCGACAGTGCCGACCGAGAAGTAGCGGTAGATGCGCTTAGACGCACCGCCCGCTATCAACGCCAAGCCGATAGTTTTCACGCTGATAGTGCCTCAAAGACATATTTCCCTGATGTGCTATGGAAAGGCGCCGGGTCGGATTTTTCAAATCTCCGGGAAGCACGAACAGCGCTTGATGCGGCACGGCAATCCTTCGCCACGATCGGAGCAAGTTTTGCCATCGGCGAATACTTGGCCTTAAGCGTAGACGATCAGGCCATGATTGGACGTGCGGCAAGCGAACTGGCGCCTGCTTTGGAACACGCTTTGCAATATGTGCCGGTAGAAACGTGTGTCAGCGATATTTCGGTGGAATTGGCAACGGCCCGCGACAACCTTCATCAGTTAGACGATTCTATTCAAGCACTTACTATCCGATCAGAGTGTCAGTTAGTTCGTGACGGAGAATCTTTGGACGAACGAATTTCTGCCCTGTTGAGCAGCGTAGATGAATTCGATGTTATCCGTCAACATGCTGAATTTGGTTGGGTCGGCACTATCGATGAACCGCTCGAAGCTCTGTCCCGCGCACTTCAGTCGGCGGATAAATTGCGCGCGAGCCAAGACACTATGGGATTGGTTCAGGTGCTTAGTCGGAGCGAGCGGCCTGTATCAGTTATGACTGAAATACTAGGTCTGCGCGAAACATTGGTTGAATCAGCGGGCAAGTGGCAGGAAGCAGAGAAGCTGCTTTTTGAGATAGCCGGATTGGAAGCTAAGGGATTGTGTGAGAACAGTGATCGACCGACATCAGAGTCCTGGCATAAGTTGGCAGAAGACTTGACTGAGATGGCAGCAGATAAAGCCGGGGTAAAACTGGCCGCTGACCTCTTCAAGTATCGCGCTGACTTAAGTGCGGCGGGCTTGACCCTGCTGGCGGAAAGTGCGCTATCCGGGGCAGTCGAGCCCAATCATCTAGCAGATATCTATGAACTTGCTTTCGTCAATGGATTGCTTCGGCAATATCTCACGGGCGATGGGGCTGATTTGCAGCGGGCGGGCGGGCTGAGCTTGGCTGCCGCGCGTAATAGGTTCGTTGAGATTGATCTTGAATTGCATGCTTTGGAAGCCAAGGCTATTTTGGCAGATCGGTTGAATGATGACACACCTTGGGGTATCGACTATGGACTAGTCGGTGAATATACCGAAAAGGCGCTACTCAATCATGAACTGGGTTTGCGTCGTCCGCGCACCCCGCTCCGCGACGTGGTGCACAGAGCCGGGAACGCCCTACAGACATTGAAACCGGTCTGGATGATGTCTCCCGCCAGTGCGGCACAGTATATCCGTCCCGGTAGCCTACAATTTGATCTGATTGTAATGGACGAAGCTTCGCAAATGCGCCCAGAATATGCAATTAGTTCAGTTTTACGAGGCAAGCAATTCGTTGTGGTTGGCGACGCAAACCAATTGCCACCCAGCGACCATTTTCAAAGTCGGGATGATGGCGAGCAGGATGATGATAGCACCGGTATAGCCGTTGATACGGAATCCATCCTCGACCTCGCTAGTTCTCGATTCCGGCGCAAGAGACGACTTAAATGGGCTTACCGGTTCCAGCATGAAAGTCTGATTCAGTTTTCAAATCGTGAATTCTACGATGGCGACCTAGTTGTATTCCCCAGCCCTATAGGTGCAGACGATGATTTGCTGGGCGTCCGATGTTTTTACGTTCCAAACATTCATCCTGATACTTATTATGAAAGTTCCATAAACCAGAGAGAAGCACAGGCAGTAATCGAAGAGGCATTTCGACTTATGATCGCTTATCCTGAACGATCGATCGGGATAGCGGCGATGAATGCTAAGCAAACAGAATTAATCCAGAACGATTTCGACCGGCTGCAACTCGAACAACCTGAAGTGCGTAAATATCTGGATAGATACGCCGATTCCGTTGACGAATTTTTCATTAAGAACCTCGAAAATGTTCAAGGGGACGAGCGGGACATCATTTTAGTTTCGACCGTATATGGTCAAGATAGGGATGGGATTGTAAAGCAGAATTTCGGGTTGATGAACCGCGAAGTTGGATGGAGGCGACTGAATGTGCTCGTCACTCGTGCCAAGTTGGCTATTCGGATTTTTACGTCTCTCCGGCCCAATGATGTAAAAGTGACAGCCAATTCCAGCCGTGGAATCCGGGCGTTTCATGCTTATCTCACTTATATTCATGGTGGTGGCGCAGCCGACGATCCAGTTGGCGGCGACGCAGAAAGCCCATTCGAGGACTTTGTTGCCGAAAAATTACGGGCTAACGGCTATGACGTGGTTCCACAAGTGGGAGTGAACGGTTTTCGCATTGATCTCGGTGTCAGGCATAGGGATTTTCCCTTGGGTTTCCTGGCGGGCGTCGAGTGCGATGGAGCACCCTATCACACAGGCCACACGGTGCGCGACCGGGACCGTATCCGGCAGACACAATTGGAAAATCTGGGATGGCGTATTTATCGCATTTGGTCTGTTGACTGGTATGCCGACCCGGATCGAGAAACGCAGCGGCTGCTGAGGTGGCTGAACGGCGTTCGTGAACGAAGGATGGCAACGCTCGCCGAAAAACCCCAAAATCCTCCAAAGACAAAACAGAGCGCTGAGCGGGCAGCTGATATAAGAATTGAGAAGCCTGACTATCATGATGAACCGGAGCGATCGGACATAGAGGTTGCGGAGCGAAAATTCGATGAAGAAAGCAGCGATGACCAAGAAGCTCGTAAACCGGTTGGTCGAAGGATGAGAGATGTCGACGGAATAGTTTGGTATGAAGACCAAAAAGACAGGCTATATTCCGTCTGGGATGGCGAGACGCTGATTGGCGAGGTAATGGTGTTATCTCGCGCGAATGCCGCCCCCAAACTTTACGGAGACCAAATTGTCGTCGCTCGCTCGGAATATGAAGGAAAAGTTTCAAGCTCGGGCGAGCTATTCAAGTCTGATGATATATACGCAGCGATCCGCAAGATCGCTCGACTAAGTATGCATCAGGCACACGCAGTGGCTTAAAAATGTAGCAAAGCATAGATTGTAGATCGCCAGCTATCATTTGCGAACATCACTCGTTTCCAGAGTTGTAACTTGTCCGTGAAAAAGACATTTACTGCTTAGGTCATGCCATGTCCATTAATTCTCTTTCAACTATCATCTGATAACCGAACTTTTGTTGAGCATTTGGCGCATAAGTTTAACCCAAAAGATTTATGACTTGGGACAGAAGAAACTATTGGCTGGGTGCAGCAAGCACACTGATCAAGGTAATTGTGTTTTGATTGACCAAGCAGCAATCTAATTCTTATTTGCTCAAAGCTTGCATTTGGAGTCGATAGAGCCGCAAGTTTTACCATACGGTTTAGACTGTCCGTCGTCAGATAAATTGAGACAGATGTGTCATTCACTTTGTTGAGTGTTTGGCACCATCTGGTTGATATTAAGCTGCCAGCTTGCTGTGAAGCAAGCGGCGTTTTTTAAAAGTCTGTTGTTTTATCCTTTCTCTTTGCTTGATGATTGATGCTGCCCTACCGAAGTAGCGTTCAGCACTAGCTTTGGAATTTTTCTGTTTTGGTCTCATCTTCGTTCCTTGCGTCACTACGATGATACCAAAACACTCACATGTTAATGAACCGCAATCTGTCTATCGAACGCTGACGGGGGACACAGCGGGGACGTTGTAGATCATACCATTCGCGGGCCAACGATTCGAAGTTTTTGGATCCGGCATCAAATCCCACCAATTTGGATATTTTAAACGCATGGCGGGGATCTCTCCCTGCGCGAAGCTGCTTGCGCGCTTCTCCGCGTTTCTCCCGAGCATCAGCCAGCGATATATCTGGGTATATCCCAAATATCAGGAGCTGTTCTTTCTTCTCAAATCGGAATTTAAAGCGAAAAGTCTTGTGACCCTTGGTTGATACATGGAGAAACAAGCCGTTTCCATCGGTGATCTTATATGGCTTCTCTTTCGCCGTTGCCGCTTTGATCGCTTTGTCCGTCAGCATTTCTATACCCCCATTTGCGAAGAACCGCACCCCCAATATACCCCAATTTCTCTCTGGCTAGAGGTGGTCTTGGCTGGACAGGATTGATCAAGAAACGCTTAGAAAGTCAAGACTTTCTATAGGATCTGGAAAGCATAGGACTAGTCTGGACTAGTGAGTGGCGGACAGGGTGGGATTCGAACCCACGGAGAGCTTGCACCCTCGGCGGTTTTCAAGACCGCTGCATTCGACCACTCTGCCACCTGTCCGCATGGCCCTTCGGGCCGGGTCGAACGCGTCCTAGCGCCATCAATTTGAAAGCGCAAAACATTTTGTGGCTGGCGGCAGCCGGTATACCGGATTCCCGCATATTGCGGCTTTTGGGGCGAATGGTTGCTTGTGCAGGTTATTTAGGGATTCCACTCAGACGAGCTTTGTGCGACAACGGTGTGACGAAAGGGAAGTATTCATGCGTATCATGACCGCCATCGCTTGCGGCGCTCTTGCACTTCTGGGCATCAGTTCCGCGACACCGATGCAAAACGCCAAGGCACAAAGTAATTCCGGTTTCGATACCTATCTTCTGGAGGTGCGGAAAAAAGCATTGCAGCAAGGCATACGGGCGCAGACGCTCGATCAGGTGTTGCCAGGGCTGAGTTACAATCCGCGGGTTGTTGCGCTGGACCAGTCGCAGCCGGGAGGAAGTCCGAACAGCGCGATTCCGCCCTTCGCTCCCTATCAGCGGCGGCATATCACGAGCCAGAGAATCGCCAATGGCAAGGCTGCCTATCGCCGTCTCGTTGGGAAGTTGATCGATGTCGAGCGCGAGACCGGCGTGCCGGGCCCGATCATCATGGCTATTTATGGCAAGGAAACTAATTACGGCTCCTATATGGGCGATTTCGATATTCCCCGCTCTCTGGCCACGCTCGCTTATGAAGGGCGCCGCCGCTCGCTGTTCGAGCCCGAATTGCTGGCCGTGCTCCAGTTGATCGATCAGGGTGTTCCGCAGTCAGCGCTCAAGGGAAGTTGGGCCGGGGCCATGGGCATGCCGCAATTCCTGCCGTCGGTCTATTTGCGGCTGGCGAAGGATGGCAGTGGCGACGGCTATGCGGATATCTGGAACAACGAGCATGATGCTGTTGCCTCGATCGCCAATTATTTTGTCAGCTCCGGCTGGCGTCGCGGCGAGCCGTGGGGTATCGCCGTTAATGTGCCGTCTTCACTAGATCGCGATGCAGTCGCAAGCAAGATCGTGCCGACGCGATGCCCGCGCGTATTCGGCCGCCATAGCCAGTGGAAAAGCATGGCTGAATGGCGCGCGCTCGGTGTTGTGCCGGCAACCGGAAAGACCCTCGACGAAAATGTGATGGCAACTCTGCTCGAGCCGGACGGGGCAGGCAGTACCGCTTATTTGCTGACGGGCAATTATCGCGTCATTCTGGATTATAATTGTTCGAATTTTTACGGGCTAGCAGTGGGGTTATTAGCGGATGAGATACGCGGTTAGATTTGGAATATTATCGGTAGCAACGCTGGCCCTAGCGGGGTGCAGCGGCTCGCGCGATTTTGGTCAGTTTCCCGATGGCGCGCCGCCACCGCGTGACGCCGGTCAGCCATCCGGCTCGGCAGCGGTCTCCGACTTTCCGCAGAAAATCGGAGATCCGTACAAGGTGGGCGGCATGACCTATACGCCTGAGGACGTGCAGAATTACGACGAAGTCGGCTATGCCAGCTGGTATGGTGAAGAGCTGTCAGGCAATCCGACCGCCAATGGTGAAGCGTTCAATCCACAAGGCATTTCGGCCGCGCACAAGACATTGCCGCTACCCTCCTACGTCGAGGTAACGGCGCTGGAGACCGGACGCACGATATTGGTGCGCATCAATGATCGGGGACCATTTGCCAATGACCGGCTGATCGACCTGTCTCACGGCGCGGCCAAGCAACTGGGGATCGATCAGGTCGGCGTCGCCGGCGTGCGCGTACGCAAGGTCAATCCCAACGAACAGGAACGCGCAGTTCTGCGCATGGGGGCGCCCGCAGCCGAACGGATCGCCACACCCGATTCCCTGCTGATGATATTGCGGAAGAATCTGGCCAAGTTGCCGAAACCGGCCACGCCGGTCCGGCAAGCCGCTGTGCCGGTCAAACCCGCCCCAGGCCAGATTGCGCCCGGAGCGATCACGCCTGCGCCGGCGACGGGAAGTCGTGACGGACGTTTCATCATCGAGGGCGCTGGACGACCGGTGGGCGCGCAGCAAAGCGTCGGAAACAATTACGTCGGAGACCTTGTCGGAGCTTATTTTGTGCAGATCGCCGCTTTCAGCAGCAAGGCAAGGGCGGACACGCTGGCCAAGAAAGTCGGAGCCAAGGTCATGCCCGATGGAACGCGGTCGATCTGGCGCGTGCGTTATGGCCCTTATTCCAGCGAAGGAGACGCGCAGACAGGGCTGGCACAGGCGCAGCAGCGCGGCTATAGCGGCGCACGAATCTTGCGCGGGGACAAATAGTCTGTTGCCGCATTAATTCTGATCGGGAATCCTGTCCTAAATGAAAAAATATCTTCTGTTGTCACTGCCTTTTGTCGCCTTGTCATCGGTTGTTGTCGCTGCACCGGACTTCCAGACCGAGGCACCGATAGCCTATATGACGGACCTTTCGTCGGGAGCGGTACTGTTCGAGAAAAACGCGGACAGGAAAATCCCGCCGGCATCAATGGCAAAAATGATGACGGTCTATGTCGCGTTTGACCTGATCAGCAAAGGCAAGCTCGATCTTGACGACAAGTTTCGCGTCAACGAAGCGACCTGGAAGAAATGGAACAACCAGGGGTCGACAATGTTTCTCGGCGTCGGTGATCGGGTTAGCGTGAGCGATTTGTTGCACGGCATCGTCACGCTTTCGGGCAATGATGCCTGCGTCGTGCTGGCGGAAGGCATTGCCGGGACCGAGGAAGCCTTTGTCGGGCTGATGAACAAGCGGGCTAAGGAACTGGGCATGTCAAATAGCCGTTTCGGCAACAGCAACGGCTGGCCGGACGAAGGCCGGACTATGGTCACCGCGCGGGATCTGGCCAGACTAGGTTCGGCTACAGTGGCCAATTTCCCGAAACTCTATGATGATTTCTATGGCCAGGACGAATTTACCTGGAACGGCATTAAGCAGTCCAACCGTAATCCGCTGATTGGCAAAGTGGCCGGGTCGGACGGGTTGAAGACCGGCCACACAGAAGAGGCCGGGTTCGGCTTCACCGGTTCGGCGGAGCAGAAGGGACGGCGGCTGATATCGGTGCTGGCCGGGCTTGATAGCTACGGCGGCCGGGTCGAGGAGTCGGTCAAATTCATGAACTGGGGCTTCAATGCCTGGGAGCCAAAAAAGCTTTTCGACAAGGGAACCCGGATCCAGAATGCGGAAGTACAGCTTGGGGACAGTTCCACTGTTTCGCTGGTTGCTCCAAAGGATTTATTCGCAACGATTCCAAAAGCTTCTGATGGCAATATATCAATGAAGGTGACCTATAGCGGTCCGATCAAGGCCCCGATCGTCAAAGGCCAGCCTATCGCAAAGCTGATCGTCAGTACGGCGGATGCCGGACAGCAGTCGGTAGATCTCGTCGCTGGCGAAGATGTGGACGAGGCGGGCTTTTTTGACCGCGTCTGGGCCGGATTGAAATCCTTGCTCGGATTGGCGTGATCCAGGGGTGCTTCATCACGCTGGAAGGCGGAGAGGGGACCGGTAAGTCTACCCAGGCAAAGGCGATCGCTGATGCGTTGGAAAAAAATGGCACGAAAGTCGTGCTCACCCGTGAACCGGGCGGAACGCCCGGCGCGGAGACAATCCGGGAACTGTTGCTCACGGGGGCCGAGGAAAAATGGAATATCCGGACTGAAGCGTTGTTGTTCGCGGCAGCACGCGCCGAGCATTGCGCCAAATTGATCCGTCCGGCTCTGGCACGCGGCGAATGGGTGGTCTGTGACCGGTTCATCGACAGCAGCCGGGCCTATCAAAGCGTTAACGGTGAGATAAGCGACGCCGAAATCATGGATTTGCATCGTATTGGCAGCGGGAATCTGATGCCGCACCGCACCTTCGTCCTCGACTTGCCGGAGACAGATGCCTTGCGCAGAGCGGCGGCGAGAGATCGTGGCGAAAGTGACCGGATCGGGGGCAGGGACCGCGACTATCATCGGGCGGTCATGGCCAACTTCCGGAAATTCGCCGCTGACGAACCCGATCGTATTCGCCTGATTGACGCTTCGCAATCCGTCGAAGCGGTGACCGCCAGTCTGGTGCAGAATCTGGACGGCTTGAAGCCATGACGTCATATGTTGGTCATGATAAGCCCCGGAGAATTTTTCTGCAGGCCTTCGCCAGGGACAAGCTCCATCATGCCTGGATACTGGCTGGAGACAAAGGTCTCGGCAAGGCGGCATTTGCCCAGCGAGCGGCGCATCTGCTGCTCAATTCGCGCAATGCGCAGCCGGGTTTTTCGGACAGTCAGGATGACGAGGCCGGGCATCTTCTTGCAGCCGGATCGCATCCGGACTTTCGCCTGCTTCGGCGGGGAGCCAAGGGCGACAAGGAGGAAAAAAAGGCGCGGGACAATGGTCTGGATTCGCTCGACGAACATGAACTGGCCAGAAATATCAAGGTGGACCAGATTCGAGCCCTTCAGCAATTGTTCCAGAATCAGGCTTCGATTTCGGACTATCGGGTGGTGGTGATTGACGCGGCTGACGATCTCGAACGCGCCGGCGCCAATGCCTTGTTAAAGAACCTGGAAGAGCCGCCGAAAAACACAATCTTCTTCCTGATCAGCCATATGCCTGACCGGCTGTTGCCGACGATCCGTTCACGGTGCCAGATGCTGCGATTCGACCCTCTGGAGGCCGAAGACATGCGCGCGGTGCTCAAAACCGCTGCGCCGAACCTCGGGGCAGCGGATCTGGAAACGCTGGTGCGGGCCGGCGAAGGTTCGCCCGGGCGGGCCCTGCAATATGCCGAAGTCGGCCTTGCCGAACTGGAAGGAATTGCGCGGCAGATCGTCAAGTCCGGTGATCGGGATAACAGTCTGAAGAGTGAACTGGCCCGCAAGTTGTCCTTGAAAGCGGCAACGCCAAGATATCGCGCGTTTCTCGACCGGGTTCCCAGCCTTATTGCAGAACATATCAAAGGGCCTGACCTTGCCTGTTCGATGCAGAATATTGAAAAATGGCGGGAAGCCAGCGAATTGGCGGCTTCGGCGCTACCAAAAGCGCTCGACAATCAGGCGGTAATTTTCCGGCTAGGCAGCCTGATGGGAGGGCTTGCCAAAGAAGGATGAGCAGAATTGATGATTTGGCTGTTTACAACGGCCGCCAATGCATCAAGAGAGACGGCTATGTCAGAACCTTTCTATATTACCACCGCAATAAGCTATCCCAATGGGCGTCCGCATATTGGCCATGCTTATGAAGCCATTGCTGCTGATGCAATTGCACGTTTTCAACGGTTGGGCGGCCGCGACGTTCGTCTGATCACCGGTACCGATGAACATGGACTCAAAATGGTCCAGACGGCGCGGGACGCGGGCGTTGAAACGATCAAGCTTGCCGATGAAATGTCTTCATATTTCATAGCAATGTGCGATAAACTTAATATCGCTTATGACGGATTTCGGAGAACCAGCGAACCGGCTCATCATGAGGCTAGCAAAGCGTTGTGGAAAGCGATGGAAGCCAATGGCGATCTCTATCTGGATCGCTATGAAGGCTGGTATTCGGTGCGCGACGAAGCCTTTTATGCAGAAGAAGAGCTGGAAGCAGGCGAGGGGGGCGAAAAGCTTTCTCCCCAGGGTACTCCGGTGCAATGGACAGCGGAGGAGACCTGGTTTTTCAAATTGTCCAAATATCAGGACAAGTTGCTGAAACTATATGAGGAGCATGCTGAATTCATCCAACCCGAAAGCCGGCGCAACGAAGTCAGACGCTTTGTCGAAGGTGGACTGCGCGATCTCAGTGTTTCCCGTACCAGCTTTGACTGGGGCGTTCCGGTGCCCGGATCACCCGGCCATGTAATGTATGTCTGGGTCGATGCCCTGACGACTTATATGACCGGCGTTGGATATCCCGATACTGAGGGGATGTTCGCCAAATATTGGCCGGCTGACCTTCATCTCATCGGTAAGGATATCGTTCGCTTTCACGCGGTCTACTGGCCTGCGTTCCTGATGAGCGCCGGTCTGCCTTTGCCCAAGCAGATTTTCGGTCATGGCTTTTTGCTGAACCGTGGCGAGAAAATGTCGAAATCGGTAGGCAATGTTGTGGATCCGATGGAACTGGCGGAACGCTTTGGTGTCGATCAGCTTCGCTATTTCCTGCTCGCCGACGTCGTTTTCGGCAAGGACGGGACCTATTCGGCGGAAGCCATCATTACCAAGACCAATGCCGATCTTGCCAATAATTTCGGTAATCTTGCACAGCGAAGCCTGTCGATGATTGCCAAAAATTGCGACGGGAAAATTCCGTCGCGTGGCGAGCCTACCGCTGCAGAACTGGAATTGCTTGGCCAGTTGGACAATTGTTTTGCCGACGTGAAATCAGCGATGACCGGCGGTCTGTTCAACATAGATCAGGCGCTCGATGTCATCCGCGAACGGCTGAGTGCCACCAATATCTATTTTGCCGACCAGGCGCCTTGGGCATTGCGCAAGACCGATCCTGCGCGTGCTGACTGCGTGCTCTACCATACCGCCGAAGCGATCCGGCAACTGGCGATCATGTTGCGCTGGGTGATGCCCGACAGTTGTGACCGGATGCTCGATTTGCTGGCGCAGTCGCCAGACAACCGCGATTTTGAAGATCTTGGCCAGCCGATAGAGCAGGGGCTCGAACTGCCGAAGCCGGAGGGAATTTTTCCGCGCCTCGAACCGCTGAAAGACGTGACAGAGGCCTGATATGCTTGTCGATAGCCACTGCCACCTGAATTACAAAGGGCTTGTCGAAGAGCAGGGCGCTGCCCTTGATCGCGCGCGGCAATGCGGCGTCACGGCAATGCTCAACATCTCGACACGAGAGCGTGAATGGCGCGATATCGTGGCTACGGCCGAGCGGGAAAAGGATGTGTGGGCGAGCATCGGTATCCACCCGCATGAGGCCGATGCGCATCCCGATATTGATCTCGCAAAACTGCTGGAAGAAGCCGCGCATCCGCGGGTTGTTGCGATTGGAGAAACCGGGCTGGATTATTATTATGATCACAGCGACCGGGACCGTCAGAAACAGAGCTTTCGCACGCATATTCACGCGGCGCGCGAAACCGGCCTGCCGATCATCGTCCATACGCGCGATGCCGAGGACGATACGGCCGAAATCATGGCGGAAGAAATGGAGCAGGGCGCCTATACCGGTGTCATCCATTGCTTCACGGCAAGCGAGGATTTCGCCCGGAAAGCCCTGGCTTTGGGGCTTTATATTTCGATCTCCGGGATCGTGACTTTCAAAAATGCCAAGGACCTGAAGGAAACGGCAGCGAAATTGCCATCGGATCGGCTTCTGGTTGAAACCGATGCCCCCTTTCTCGCGCCGGTTCCGCATCGTGGTAAGACAGGGGAGCCTGCCTTTGTCGCGGATACGGCTCGCTATCTGGCCGAGTTGCGTGGCGAGGACTATGATCAGCTATGCGAAACGACCAGTCGCAATTTCTACCAATTGTTCAATAAAGCACGTCCCTGAATGTGGCTTTGAAACTGACGATACTGGGATGCGGGACGTCCGCGGGTGTGCCCCGGATCGGCAATGACTGGGGCGATTGTGACCCGAATGAGCCGAAAAACCGACGAAGCCGGGTGTCCATTCTGATTGAAAGCGCCGCCACCCGAATTCTGGTCGATACATCGCCCGATCTGCGCAACCAGTTTCTCGATAATGGAATAGACCGGATCGACGCAGTCATCTGGACGCATGATCACGCTGATCATTGCCACGGGATCGATGATCTCAGGGCGGTGTTCCAGCAGAAGCGTCAGCCAATTCCGGGCTATGCCCGTCCATTCGCACTCAAGAGCCTGCAACATCGCTTCGCTTATGCTTTCGAGGGACATAAATATTATCCGTCGATCTGCGAGGCCCAAATATTGGACGGTGATATTACCATTGGCGACATCATGGTTCGCCACGTCGACCAGCCGCATGGCGGTATTACTTCAGCCGGACTGCGGTTCGAACTTCAGGGGCGATCGATCGTCTATGCCACCGATTTTGGCGAGGTTACTGCCGATATGCGCGCCCTGTATCAGGGTTGCGATCTGCTGGTCGTTGATGCGTTGCGCGATGAACCGCATCCCACGCATGCGCATCTGGAAATGACACTGGATCTGATCGAAGACGTCCAGCCGAAGTTGAGCCTGTTGACACATATGGACAAGTCGATGGATTATCACCATCTTGTGTCCATATTGCCCAATCATATCCGGCCCGCTTTCGACGGCTTTGTGAAAGAAATCTGAAACCTTGACGGAAGATCAGAATATTAACCTTGTTTTCGCTATCGGTGCTCTGGTGCTGGTCGCGAGTGCGTTATTCTCGCGGCGGATTGGCCTTGGCGAGATTGTGCGAACGGCTCTTGCCTGGGTTGCGATCTTTGGGCTGTTCATCGTCGGGTTCTCCTACAAGCAGGAAATATTGGCTGTCTGGAGTCGGGTTTCCGGAGAACTAAACGGTTCGCATGACCAAGTCGTGGTTGGTGAAACCTTGCGGATACGGCAATCGGCTGATGGCCATTTCTGGGTGGATGCAAAGGTTAACGCGACGCCGGTACGGTTCCTGATCGATAGCGGCGCGACCACGACCGCTATGGCATTGCGTACGGCGCAGGCTGCGGACATTGATATCAGCAGCAGCCCGTTTCCGGTCGTTCTCAGCACCGCCAATGGGTCGGTCGAGGCGCAGCGCGGTGTTATCCAGTCTATCCAGGTCGGACCGCTGAAAATGCAGGATCTGCCGGTAGTGGTCGCGGAAGAATTTGGTGACGCCAATGTGATCGGCATGAATTTTTTGTCAAAACTGGGTAGTTGGCGCGTAGCGGAGGGTGAAATGGTGCTGGAACCCGCCACACCAGACAATCAGTAATTTAACATAATATATATTATCACTCTTAATGACGGATTAGAACGGAGACGCCTTTGATCGATCCCCTGCTGAAAATCATGCGACATTTGCGCGATCCTGACGATGGATGTGACTGGGACAAGGTTCAGACGTTCGACAGCATTGCGCCTTATACGATCGAAGAGGCCTATGAGGTTGCCGATGCGATACAACGCAAGGATATGTTGGCGCTCAAGGATGAATTGGGCGACCTCCTGCTCCAGGTTGTATTTCATAGCCAGATCGCGGCTGATGCCGGAAAATTCGAGTTTGGCGATGTCGTGACTTCGATTTGCGACAAGATGATGCGACGGCATCCGCATATTTTCGGCACGGCCGAACAGAGCCCGGGCTGGGAACAGATCAAGGCTGACGAACGTGCTCAGACGGGACAGTCCAGCGCGCTTGATGGTGTGGCGCTCGCCCTGCCCGCCCTGCTGCGTGCCCAGAAAATCCAGAAACGGGCGGCGCGGGTCGGATTTGACTGGCCTGACAAAGAACCGGTGAAAGAAAAGTTGCTGGAGGAACTCGACGAAGTTGCAGCCGCTACCAGTGAGGCGGACATCCATGAGGAAATCGGTGACCTGCTGTTTTCTGCGGTCAATCTGGCCCGCCATTACAAGGTCGATGCAGAACGCGCGCTAGTTGATGCTACGGATAAATTCATCCTGAGATTCAATCGGATAGAGTCAAATGTTGACGGAGACATGCAAGATATGTCGCTTGAGGAACTGGAGGCTGAATGGCAAAAGGCCAAGGATTGCCCGGCCGACGGCTGAACCTTCAACCCAATGCGTCAAAACGACCCCAATTGCGGGGTGACATTTCAACCGCCACCCTCAGCTTGTCACCATCTTGGTCGCTGCTCAGAACCCGCCCATTTTCGTGCAACCAGGCCATTTTTTTGCCGTCGGATGCCTCGATGATTACCGTATCCGATTTATAGCCCTCGGACAAAGTTCTGGAAATCATGTTGACCAGATCTTCCACGCCTTCACCACTCGCGGCAGAAATTGTGCAGACATTGTCGGGCAATGGTAACGATATCCGTTCAAATTGCGGGTCATCGGGGCCTATCTTGTCGATCTTGTTCCATGCCTCGATAACAGGGGGCCCCTCGCCTGCTTCTTGCGAAACGCCGAGATCGGCCAATATCTGCCTGACATCGCGGGCCTGGGCATCGCTGGCCTCGTGCGAAATATCTCGCACATGTACAACAATATCGGCGGCGCTCACCTCTTCGAGGGTCGCCCGGAAAGCGGCAACCAGCTGCGTCGGCAGATCGGAGACGAAACCCACCGTATCCGACAATATCGCCTTGTCATATCCCGGCAGCGGGAATTCCCGCATCGTGGGGTCAAGCGTGGCGAAGAGGAGGTCTTCGGCAAAGACTTCGGCACCGGACAGACGGTTGAACAGTGTCGATTTGCCGGCATTGGTATAGCCAACCAGCGCGATTACCGGCCAGGGCGCCCGCTGCCTGCGTTCGCGATGCAGGGCGCGAGTCTTGCGCAAATGGGCCAGATCCTTACGCAATTTGGCCATGCGGTCACGGATCATCCGGCGATCAGATTCGATCTGGGTCTCGCCCGGCCCGCCCAGAAAGCCGAAACCGCCGCGCTGCCGCTCCAGATGGGTCCAGCTGCGGACAAGCCGGCCGGCCTGATAATCGAGATGGGCGAGTTCCACCTGAAGACGGCCCTCCGCAGTCGCGGCGCGGGCCCCGAATATCTCGAGAATTAGGCCCGTACGATCGATGACCTTGACCTCCAGCTTCTCTTCAAGATTGCGTTGCTGGATCGCGCTGAGACTGCCGTCAACGATCAGTATCGACGCTTCCTGTTCCTGCATCATCTTGCGGATCTGGTCCACCTGCCCCGAACCGAATAGCGTTGCCGGCTTGGGGTTGCGTACAGAAAAATAGTGGGAACCGGTCGCGACCAGTCCGATCGCAAGGGCGAGGCCTACGGCTTCTTCAAGGCGATGTTCGAGCGCAGACTGGCTCAGCGACACCATGTCGGGATGTACGACGAGCGCTTTTTGGCTCTTGCTGTCGAGACTGTCCTTCTCAAATGGTATCAATGCGCACCATCATCTGCATTGTTATAATCCGCCAGATTGAGGGGGCCGCCGGGCTGCACGGTGGATATCGCGTGTTTGTACACCAGTTGCGACAGCCCTTCCCGTTCGAGTAGGATGCAGAAAAGGTCATGGGCCGCAACTTCGCCTTGCAGCATCACGCCGTTGACCAGAAACATGGTGACCGGATCATTGCTGTCCCGCACCGCGGTCAGGAATACTTCCTGCAGCACGCCGGGCCGGTTCTTTGCCTTGTCCATCAGATCGGAGAAAGGCTGCGTGTCCAGTGATTCCGACGGCATGATGGTCGAAATGGCATGTTTGTACACCAGCTGGGATTGGCCGTCGCGGCGCAATAGTACGGAAAAATTGTCGAACCAGGTGACAATGCCCTGCAGCTTGACGCCCTTGACCAGAAACATGGTGACAGGGGTTTTTGATTTGCGGAGGGAGTTCAGGAATAAATCCTGCAAGTTGTTAGATTTATCGGTCATATTTGACTCCAGTTATTGGCCAGCTTTGCGATGGCATATTATTATTTCTCTGACGGCATCTGCTCTTCTCGGGGAGCCTTTGTCTTCGTATATGATATTCGGCCTGTCTCGACAACCGTCAAGCCTGCTTTCTCACTCGACGTCGGATTTCTTTCGTGAAGCAAGGCCCAATATCTTCAATTTCCGATGCAGGGCCGACCGCTCCATGCCGATGAAATTGGCGGTTTTCGAGATGTTGCCGGAAAAGCGACGGATTTGTACTTTCAGATATTCGCGTTCGAAGCTCTCCCGTGCTTCGCGCAAAGGGGAGCCCATGAGCGATGCGACGCCCTGATCGAGATCATCGTCATTGCCAAGCACTTCCGGCGGCAACATCTCGACCTCTATCTTCGCAAAATTATCTTTTGGCGCCAGGATGATCGTCCGCTCGACGACATTGCGCAACTGGCGGACATTGCCCGGCCAGTCACAGGCTTGCAGGGCCGCCATGGCTTCATCGGTAATTTCCGGTGGTTGCAGGCGCTGTTCGGCCGCAAATCGCGCGGCATAGTGGTCGACGAGAACCGGAATATCC
The DNA here is from genome assembly GCF_902506555.1 of Sphingorhabdus sp. 109. GTDB lineage: Bacteria > Pseudomonadota > Alphaproteobacteria > Sphingomonadales > Sphingomonadaceae > Parasphingorhabdus. The sequence goes on from NZ_LR732707.1 coordinate 1,034,671, forward strand.
TCCCGCCTCTGGTTGAGCGGCGGCAGCACGACCGGCACTACGTTGAGCCGGTAGAAGAGATCCTCCCGGAAGCGCTTCTCGCGGATTTCGACTTCCAGATCCCGCGACGTCGCTGATACAACCCGGACATCGACATTCACCTTTTGCGACCCCCCAAGCCGGTTGAAACTCTGCTCGGTCAGGACCCGCAATATCTTGCCCTGGGTATCCAGCGGCATATCAGCGACTTCGTCGATGAACAGCGTTCCGCCATGGGCTTCCTCCATCAGCCCGGTTTTTTCTATCTTGCCGTTGCGTTCGGTGCCGAACAATTCTTCTTCCACGCTTTCGGGCGAAAGCCGGGCAGCGCTGATGGTGACAAAGGCGGCATCGGAGCGCGAGCTCCAATTATGCATCAGCCGCGCGGCAACTTCCTTGCCCACCCCGGCGGGGCCGGAAATCAGCAGGCGGCTCCCGGTTCCGGCGACGCGTTTCAGCGTGGCGCGCACGTTATTCACGGCAGCCGAGTTGCCGGTCAGTTCATCGGCGAAGCCGACGCGGGCCTTGAGAATTTCATTCTCCCGGCGCAGCCGGTCTGTTTCGGTGGCTCTGGATACCAGATGCAGCAGATGTTCGGCTTCAAACGGTTTCTCGATAAAATCGACCGCGCCCTGCGAGATAGCGGCGACAGCCGTGTCGATATTGCCATGGCCGGAGATGACGATGATCGGCATTTTGGCGTCGAGCTGTTTCAGCTCGGTCAGCAGTTCCAAGCCGTCAAGACGCGATCCTCTGAGCCAGACGTCCAGTAGAACCAGAGATGGACGCCGCTCGTTGACCGCGGCCAGCGCCGCGTCACTGTCGGCGGCCACCCGGGTCGTATAGCCCTCGTCCTCCAGAACTCCGGATATCAGATCACGGATATCGGGTTCGTCGTCGACAACCAGAATATCTAACGCCATGTTGAACCTCTATTCCTCATTCGTTTCACTGTGCTGTTCGCTATTGTCCCCGTTCGGTCCCTTGTCAGGGGCATTGTCCGGATTTTCTGTATCTCCGTGGCTCAGCCGCGCCAGTTGCGATGGGCTGAACCGGATCGTCACCCGGGTGCCACCTTGCGGAGCATCGCTGAACTTCATTTCACCGAAATGTTCCTCGATGATTTTCTTGACGATCGCGAGGCCCAGTCCGGTGCCGCTGGCCCGGGTTGTCATGTAAGGCTCGACGATCCGGTCTCGTTCGATTGGCAGCCCGATGCCATTGTCCGTCAATTCGATTGCGACAATTTGGTTCTCGCTCCGGATTTCCAGATCGATCTGACCGTCTGACAGTTGAAAATCTGCACTGGATTCTGCTCGTTGCTCAATTGCTTCTGCAGCATTTTTGATAATATTGGTGAATGCCTGTCCAAGCTGCCGCCGGTCGCAGACCAGCGATACAGGCTGAGCGTCCGCGTTAAAATTAAATGTGACAGACGGCCATGCTACATCCTGCATGAACAACGCCTGCTTCAGGATATCGTCCAGATTCTCCCGCCGGAAAACCGGTTTCGGCATGCGTGCGAAGGAAGAAAATTCATCGACAATATTGCGCAGATCACCAACCTGGCGGATGATCGTATTGGTAAGATTTTCAAAAATGCTGACATCGTCGCTCATCCGCGCACCGAATCTGCGCTGCAGCCGTTCGGCGGCCAGCTGGATCGGGGTCAGGGGATTCTTGATTTCGTGCGCGATGCGCCGGGCTACGTCAGACCAGGCTGCCCGTCGCTGGTCGAGCAACTGCTGGGTGATATCTTCAAAGGTGATAACATGACCGGTCGGTCCGCCGACAATTTTGACCGCCAGGGTGCGCATGTCGGAATCGGTAGCAAATTCGATGATGCTATTTTCCACTCCATCCTGAACAAGACTTGCAAATTGCGGGGCGGCTTTGCCGATATCGGCCTCAAGCAGATCGTCGATCGGCTTGGAAAGCAGCGACTGCGCTTGTGAATTGACCAGCCCAATCTCGCCTTTTTCATTTACACTGATGATCCCGGCGGTGACCGATTCCAGTACAGCTTCGATGAAGGCACGCCGGCTGCCGAGCTGTTCATTGGCTGTTATCAGCGCGGTCGTCTGGGTTTCCAGCCGCTCGGTCATGCGGTTGAACGCCCGCCCCAGCGTGCCGATTTCGTCATTTTCAAAGGTCGTCGGTACCCGGGTGGCAAGATCGCCTTCGGTGACCCGTTTGGCCGCGTGGACGAGGTCGCTGACCGGTTTCACCATGCGGTCGGCAACCGCCAGCGCGATCCACAAGACCAGCCCGACAATCAGTAACGAAATGACGAACAGGGCTATGTTGAACTGCAATTGCAGGCTGCGCGATCGCGAGAATAGGTCTTCATAGTCGGCGAGAACCGATTGTGCCCTCTCCCACTGGCTCAGCGCCAGCATATCGGAGTCGCGCGCCGCGTAGAGAAAAATGCGGGAATTCAGGTCGAGCGCGGTAACCGCCTCGATCTTGTCCGGCCTTGCGGTGACCACATAGCTTTGCCCTTGCTCCAGTTGCTTGAGAACGGCATCGGTTATCTTGGGTTGCTGGTCGGTGTCATCGGGATCCACCGCCGCCGCCGTCCTGGCGACACCATCCGCCCCATATTCGATGATCGCCGATTCATTGAGCTTTCTCGACAACACCTGAAACACATAGCCTTCGGCAAATTGCGGGCTTTCCAGTTCGGCCTGCTGCAAATAGTTGCGCAGGTCATTGGCCATGGTGATGGTCTCTTCTCCCACTTCGCGCTGGTTTTGCTCATAATAGCCGCGCGCAAGATCATTGGCATTTTCCAGCATGCCGCGGGCGCGATCAGAAAACCAGAATTCGACGCCATATTGGAACAATAATGATGCAAAGATTACAACCAGCACCATCGGGATGCTGGCGACCAGCGAGAACAGGGCCACCAACCGGACGTGCAGGCGGCCCTTGCTGCCGATTGACGATTGCGCAGCCCTGCCCTTCGCGATCCGGCGTCCGAACAGCACCAGCAAGGTCATCGCCGGAATCAGGTTCGCCACCAACAAAGCGGCGGTCAGCGGCGGTGAAATGAAGTCGGTCTGGTCGGATTGCGTACTCAGCAGGAAATAGGTGCCCAGCATGATCGTGCCGAACAGCAGCGCGACAATCCATTCGACCCGCCGCATGACCGCTTCTTTCTCGGCCATTAGCGACAGGCGGCGCAGCCAGAGGGGGACACGCTGTTCCGTCAGGGGGGGAGACACTGTCATTGTGCTTTCAATACAACGGAATCGTTGCAAAAAAAGCACTAATATTGTAAAAATATCACGGTTGAGCGAAGCAATCCGTCAGTTCATCGCGAAGACGTCATTTCGACTCGGATGGATCGATCTGATATTCGTTCAGCTTCTTGCGCAATGTATTGCGGTTGATACCCAGAATTTTTGCCGCCTTGATCTGGTTTCCATGGGCATGGTGCATCATTTCGGACAGCAGCGGTTTTTCAAATTTCTCCAGCGCCTGCGTATAGAGATTCTCCTTTTCCGGCGCGGCCATCAGGTCCAGCACGATCGCCTTGATATGCGCTTCAAACTCCATATTTGCCGCCTGGCCTCGGTCCTCGCTGCGTTCGGTCGCGAGAATTTGGCGAATGGCGTCTTCCGACAGCGTGTCCTCCCTGCCGGTCACGACCAGACGGTAGATAACATTTTTCAGTTCCCGGACATTGCCGCGCCAATAGTGGTGGCAAAGCAGGTTCATTCCTTCCTCGGAAATTTGCTTGTGGGGCAGTCCTTCGGTCACCGCAAGCTTGAGGAAATGCTTGGTCAGCGCCGGAATATCGCTGGCGCGTTCCCGTAGCGGCGGCAATTCGATCGGCACCACATTGATCCGGTAATAGAGATCTTCGCGGAACTTTCCCTGCTCAATCAGATCGAGAAAATCATGATTGGTGGCGGCAATGATCCGGACGTCGAGCTTGACTGGCCCCTTGCCGCCTACGCGGTTGATTTCGCCAGATTGCAGAGCGCGCAGCAACCGGGTCTGGGCGTGCATCGGCATGTCGCCGATTTCGTCGAGGAACAGGGTGCCGCCCTGCGCCTGTTCGAACTTGCCCGAGGCATTGGCAACAGCGCCGGTGAAAGCACCCTTTTCGTGGCCGAACAGCTCCGCTTCGATCAGTTCCGAGGGGATCGCGGCCATATTGACCGCGACAAATGGTCCGGATTTGCGGTGGCCAAGCCCGTGAATTGCCTCGGCTACCAGTTCCTTGCCGGTACCCGATTCGCCAAGCACGAGCACTGACAGATCGTTTTTCAGCAGTCGGGCGATCATCCGGTAAACTTCCTGCATCGCCGGACTGCGTCCGACCAGCGGCAGGCTCTCCTCGTCCATCGAAGGCTCTACCGGCTGAATATTCTTCGGTTTCAGCGCCTGGCCCACGACCTGTACCAGTTCGTCGAGATCAAAGGGCTTGGGCAGATATTCAAACGCTCCCGTTTCCGAGGCGCGGACCGCGGTGTTGAGGGTGTTCTGAGCGGAAATGATAATGATCGGAATATCGGGATGGGTCGCCTTGACGCTGTCGAGCGAGGAAATCCCGTCGCCATCCCCTTCGCCCAGCCCGACATCGGTAAGCAACAGATCATAATGGCTGCTCGACATCAGCGCGTCGCGTTCGGCGATCGACTTGCAATTCTCCACTTCGTAGCCCTCGGCGCGCAGAGCGGTGATGATAACATGGCTGACCGACAGATCGTCTTCTACCAATATGATTTTTTCTTTGGCCATGATATTTCCTGACGTCAGTTTTTCGGTGCAACGGGAAGAAATAGAGTGAACCGGCTCATTTCGTCCTGGTTCTCGCGATCGTAGCGGATCCGGCCGTTCATATCCCGCATCAGCTTTTTCACCAGTGCGAGGCCCAGCCCCTGCCCTTCCTTTTTGGTCGAGACGAAGGGCGAGAATATTTCCCGTTCCAGTTCGGCGGGGACGCCCGGGCCGTTGTCGCAGACCATGATCTGGATTGGCAGACGGACCGCGGCCGTTTGGCCCTGAGCCGAGAGCGAAGCGCCGAAACTGTAGCGGGTGATGATGCGGATCTTCGGGTCGGGCAGATGTTTGGTGGCATCGACGGCGTTGGCGAGCAAGTTGGTCAATACCTGCATCATTGCGTCCGGATCGATCAGCGCGTCGGGCAGAGACGGGTCAAATTTGTCCCGGATTTTAACTGCCTGACCGGTGGCCGCCTCGGTCGATCGCCGGGCTCGATCGATCAATGTGTGAATATTAACCGCCTTGGTCTGTGCCGGCTGATTGGACGACAAGGTCTGCATCCGGTTGAGCAGATTGACTACCCTCTCCACTTCAGCCGTAATCATCTGGGTCAGCGGTTTCTGGCTGTCGTCAAGCTGCCGGTCGAGCAGCTGCGCTGCGCCCTTGATCGCCGCCAACGGGTTTTTTATCTCGTGGCTGAGAATGTCCGGCGCGCGAATGGCGAGATTGGACGGATCATTATTCTCATTTTCGAGGATGGGGCCATCCTGCGGCATGGGTGAAAGCGAAATCAGCCGCCAAAGCGATTCCGAGGCCAGCGGATGAATGTCGAAATCGACGATCCCCAATTTGCGCTCGTCACCGGAGATCATCACGCCACGTGCAGTCAGGCTGATGTCCCGTTCGGTCAGCGCCGCATCTAGCCGAGGATCGGAAAAATGCAAAATCTGGTCAATCCTGCGACCGACCAGATGTTTGGCGCTGGTGCCAAAAAGCGCTTCGCCTGCAGGATTGACCCGGGTCACCATATGATCCGAGTCGACGATCAGGAGCGCGTGGCTGAGCCCGGACAGTATCAGCTCAGCCGGAGGCGTCCCGTCCATCAAGCGGCCGCTTTGTTCAGCCAGGGCGAATAAAATTCCTCGAGCATTTCGAGCACGACATAGGGATCGTTCTCGCTATTGGCCCGATTGCGAAATTCAGCAGATCCGGTCAGGCCTTTGGTATACCAGCCGATGTGCTTGCGTGCCACCTTGACGCCAACATGGTCGCCATAGAGTTTCAGCATGTCGCGATAATGTTCGTCGAGAATGGCATATTGCGTGGCAATATCCGGATCCGGCAGATGTTCCCCGGTCTTGAACCAGTGCATGAACTGCCCGAGCAGCCACGGTTTTCCATAGGCACCGCGGCCGATCATCACGCCATCAGCACCGCTTTGTTCGAGCGCTTTCTGCCCGTCTTCAATTGAACAAATGTCGCCGTTAACGATCACCGGCAGTGAAACCGCTTGCTTGACCTTGCTGACGAAGGCCCAGTCAGCGCTATCCCGGTACATCTGGCATCGGGTTCTGCCATGTACGACAATCATTTTCGCGCCCAGGTCTTCTGCGATACGGGCAAGTTCCGGCGCGTTCAGGCTCTGATGATCCCAGCCCATGCGCATTTTGACGGTCACCGGCACCTTGACCGCCTCGACCGTCGCCTTGATCAGCGAGGCCGCCAGCGGGAGGTCGCGCATCAGCGCCGAGCCGGCATCACCATTGACGACCTTCTTCACCGGGCAGCCCATGTTGATATCGATAATCTGGGCGCCGCGATCCTCATTCAGTCTGGCAGCGTCAGCCATTACCGCCGGGTCACAGCCGGCGAGTTGCATCGAGACCGGTTCTTCGGTCGCATCCCACGCGCATTTCTGCAGCGACTGGCGGGTTTCGCGGATCATCGCCTGGCTGGCAATCATTTCGGTGACATTGAGACCGGAGCCAAATCGACGGACCAACTTGCGGAACGGCAAATCGGTGACGCCGGTCATCGGCGCCAGAATGACCGGGCTGTCAATTTTCAAGTCACCAATGAAGATGGGATCAATTTTCATATCTACTGCCTAAATTTTAAGCAGCCTCTACCTATAAATCAATTTCGAGGCAAGAATTGCTTCATCCTCTTTCTCGGCGTAGATCGCGAGTCATGGTTGCATCCCCCGATCCTTCCCAGCAGACCCACGCTCTGATTGTAGCCGCCGGTGTCGGCGCGCGGTCGGGACTGGACCTGCCCAAGCAGTTTGAAACCATTGGCGGCAAGCCGATGATCCGGCACAGCGTGGAAAGATTGTCCTCTCATCCCGCTGTCGACCGGATATGGATCGTGATTGCCGAGGGGCAGGAAGACATGCTAAATCAATCGCTTGTCTCCTTTCCCTCGCACAATATCGTGATCGGCGGAACGACCCGCCAGCGGTCGGTCTATAACGGGCTGATGGCGATTTGGCGTGCCGGTGGCGCCCGATATGTTCTTGTCCATGACGCCGCACGGCCCTTTGTGCCGGATGTGGTGGTCAACCGGCTCCTTGACCAGCTGGAGCGGGCGCCTGCTGCCATTCCGCTGCTGCCTTGCGTTGACACAATGGTGCAACTGAACGGTAACCAGCTCGATCGGACGGTGGATCGCAACAGCCTGTGGCGCGTGCAGACGCCGCAAGCCTTCGATTTTCAGAAGCTTGTTGCGGCCCATGAAAATTTCACCGCAGACAAAGATGCCAGCGATGATGCGCAGATATTTCGCGCCGCTGGACATAAGGTTTCGACCGTCGCGGGTGACGAAGCGCTCAGAAAATTTACTTTGCCCGCCGATTTTTCGGCAGAAGGAACCGAGATTATGCACCAGACGCGTACCGGGATGGGCTATGATGTCCACCGATTGGTTGCCGGTGAGCAGTTATGGCTGGGTGGCGTTAAAATCGATCACGAGAAAGGTCTTGCCGGACATAGCGATGCTGATGTCCTGCTCCACGCGTTGACGGACGCCCTGCTCGGAACAATAGCTGCTGGCGATATTGGCGACCATTTCCCGCCGTCGGATCCGCAATGGCGTGGCGTGGCTTCTGCGCACTTTTTGGAACATGCGGTGAAGCTGATTGTTGAAAAAGCCGGCTTGATCCAGAATGTCGATATGACGATCATCTGCGAGGCGCCCAAGATCAAGCCGCACCGCGAAGCCATTCGACAGAATATCGCGTCCCTGCTCAAGCTTGACCTGGATCGTGTCAGCGTTAAAGCGACCACGACCGAGGCGCTTGGCTTCACGGGGCGCGGGGAAGGCATAGCGGCGCAAGCCATTGCCACGATTCTATTGGAAGGATGAGAATGAAGAAGCTTGCATCTTGCGTCACTCTAATCAGCGCGCTCAACATCGGTGCTGCCCAGGCCGCAGAAACGCAGGCCTGTGTCTCTGCCGAACAGGCCAATGCGATATTCACGTATATTCTGCCCGTTATTTTTGATGCTGCGGGATCAAAATGCAGCCCCTATCTCGACGAGAATGCGGCATTGTTGCAGCAGAACTCACAATCCTATCAGAAATATAGCATCGCTTCGGAGCAGGCCTGGCCGACAGCCAAGCACGGAATCAAGATCATGTTCGATGAAAAGATGCCGGAAAGCATGGATGTTGATGCCATGCGGCCCTTCCTCGATGGTCTGGTCAGCGCCATGGTCAACGATGGCATCAAACCCAAAAGCTGCACCACGATCAGCGAAGCCTATACATTGCTGGAACCGCTGCCGCCGGCTAATGTTGGTGGATTGATCGGATTGTTCATGAAGCTGGGAACTGACCGTGAGAAAAAGCCGCCGATAATTATTTGTGAAAACACGGAGAAATAGGGTAGCCGCACTTTCATGCAAAATCTTCTTCCCCCAGAGCTTGCCGCATTGGCGGCCCAAGTCATCGAGCAGAACCGCAAGATTGGCAGACGGATTACCGTAGCCGAAAGCTGCACCGGCGGTCTGGTTGCCGCCGCTCTGACCGAGGTGGCTGGCAGCAGCGACGTATTCGATTGCGGCTTCATCACCTATTCCAATGACGCCAAGCAGTCGATGGTGGGAGTCAGCGGTGATCTGCTCGAGACCTTTGGTGCGGTGTCCATCGCGGTCGCCTGGGAAATGGCGCAGGGGGCGCTCGAGCGCTCGGGCTGCGATGTCGCAGTGGCGATCACCGGAGTTGCAGGACCCGGCGGCGGGACCGAGAAAAAGCCGGTCGGTACGGTTGTCTTTGCCAAGGCCGAGAAGGGTAAAAGCGCCGAGGATGTTGTGGCCGACCGCAAGAATTTCGGCGACGACCAGAGCCGCGCCGATATCCGTTTTCAGGCGGTGCGGGTGGCGCTGGAACTGCTGCTGCCCGAAGAAAGCGCGTAGCTGCCGCCATATATTTCGCCGGCGCGGTCAACAAAGGCACTGGTCATCTTGTGCAGCGCCTTGGCGAACATCTGTCCGGCCAGTTTTTCGAACATGCGGTTTTTAAAGGTAAACTCCACGTAAAAGTCGACATGGCAACCGCCACCGTCACGCGAGCGGAAGCGCCATTCATTGTGTAGCTGCTTCAGCGGACCGTCGAGATAATCCACGTCGATCGACTCGTTCCGGACCTTGATCACCCGAGACGAGAATTGCTCGCGCAGCCCCTTGAATCCGACGAGGACATCGGCGAGCATCTCGGTCTCGTTATCGGCCCTGATCCGCGTGCCGACAACCCAGGGCAGAAACTCCTGATAGCGTCCTACATCCGCCACCAGCGCATACATTTGCGCGGCGCTGTAGGGCAGATCGCGGGTTTCCCTATGGACGGGCATTCAGGTCACCGGACCGCGCCAGTTTTTCCTCGCGCGCCTGGCGCATCTTCGCAAAATCCTCACCGGCGTGATAGCTGGAACGGGTCAGCGGGCTGGATGCGACCAGCAGGAAGCCCTTGGCCCGGGCGACCGACGCATAAGCGTCAAAGGCCTGCGGCTTGACGAATTCGCTGACTTTTACATGTTTCGTCGTCGGCTGCAGATATTGGCCCATGGTCAGGAAATCAATATCAGCGCTGCGCATATCGTCCATCACCTGATGCACTTCCAGCCGCTGTTCGCTCAGGCCCAGCATGATGCCCGACTTGGTGAAGATCGACGGATCGAGTCGCTTGACCTGCTCGAGAAGGCGCAGCGACGCATAATAGCGCGCGCCGGGACGGATTGTCGGATAGAGCCGCGGGACAGTCTCCAGATTGTGATTATAGACGTCGGGACGGGCGGCGACGATGGCCTCGACCGCTGCTTCGGTCTTGTTACGAAAATCCGGTGTCAATATTTCAATCGTGGTTTTCGGTGTCGTCCGGCGTAAAGCCTCGATCACTTTCACGAACTGGCTGGCGCCGCCATCGGGCAGATCGTCGCGATCCACCGAGGTGATAACGATATGTTCCAGACCCAGTTTGGCGGCGGCATCGGCCGTGTGCTGCGGCTCCAGCGGGTCCACCGGCATCGGCATGCCGGTCTTGACGTTGCAGAAGGCGCAGGCCCTTGTGCAGACATCACCCAGGATCATCACGGTGGCATGCTTCTTGGTCCAGCATTCGCCGATATTCGGGCAAGCCGCCTCTTCGCAAACCGTGTTAAGCTTATGCTCGCGCATCAGTGCGCGAGTCTTCTCGAATTCCGTCCCCATCGGGGCTTTGACGCGGATCCAGTCGGGCTTGCGCAGGCGTTCGGGGCGGGGTTCCGGCGGGGTGATCTTGGTGATTTCGTTCATTTCTATCAGATAGGGAAAGAAAACCGCTCTTGCCACCCCCAAAACCGGTGATATGGATCGAAACATGACAAAATTTGCAGACCTGCTCGACGGCTATCGCCGCTTTCGTTCCGACCAATGGCATACCCAGCGGGAGCGCTGGGATGAACTCAAGGAAGGCCAGAGCCCGAAGGTGATGATCATCGCCTGCAGCGACAGCCGCGTGGACCCGACCCAGATATTCGATACCAACCCCGGCGAGACCTTCATTGTCCGCAATGTGGCGGCGCTGGTGCCTCCGTTCGAGACCACACCGGGACAGCATGGCGTCTCGGCAGCGCTCGAATTTGCCGTCCAGTTTCTTCAGGTCGAAGAAGTGGTCGTCATGGGCCATGGCAGCTGCGGCGGTTGCGCCGCGGCTTTGTCCGAGCAGATGAAGGACATGCCCCACGGCAAAGGCGGGTTTATCGCCGACTGGATCACCCTGCTCGACGACGCGCGGGCCAGAGTTGCGCATGAACACGGAGACCTCGACAGCAGCGCCGCCCAACTGGCGATGGAGCATGAAGGGGTCAAGACCAGCCTGGCCAATTTGCGGACATTCCCCTGCATTCAGGAAAAGGAAGCAAATGGCTCGATTCGTCTGATCGGCGCCTGGTTCGCGATTGCCGAAGGCAAGCTGCACGTGCTCGATCCGGACGGTGACCATTTCTCGGTCGTGGACTGAAGGGGCCTTGTGAATCCCGTCATTTCAGTGCTTTGATTCGCTATCTTGAGAATGTAACCAATCTTGCCCTTTGGTTTCGCGCCTATTGTGGCGGCGAACTTTACACACTTTACACTGTTATAAAGAAATTCCCTGCTCCCGGAACCAGGTCGCGCTTAGGCGCATGCGCCAGCGGTGCTCGCCGCGCAATCGATATGCTGCCTGTCAAAGAGCCACGCCTCATATAATCGATCCGCCCTGCTGTAGGACAGCGTTTTTCCTCTTGAACGCCCTCCCCGCGCGGTCCATCAAAGCGTCATGAATCAACATAATGACAATATCGCCCTGCTGATCGATTCCGACAATGCCAGCCACAATGGCCTCGATCCCGTGCTGACCGCGCTAGCCGAGCTGGGCACCGTGAATATCCGCCGCGCCTACGGCAACTGGCGCAAGCAGTCGCTCAAGGGATGGGTCGATATATTGCACAAATATGGTGTCGAACCGCAACAGCAGTTCGACATGACCAAGGGCAAGAACGCCACTGACATGAAGATGACGATTGACGCCATGGACCTGCTGTTCGGCGGCAAGGTTACCGGCTTCGGAATTATGAGCAGCGACAGCGACTTCATGCCGCTGGCGATGCGGATCCGGCAGGAAGGCCTGCCCGTCTATGGGTTTGGCAGCGCCAAGACGCCGGAAGCGTTCAAGCAGGCCTGCAGCCGCTTTATCGACGTCGATGCGCTGATCAAGGCGGACAAGCGCCATCGCGCCGGCGCGGGTAAAAGTGACGTCAAGACGGCAGCCAAGGGCGAGGCAGCGAACGGAACCGGCGATAGCAACGGCGGCAAGGTCGACGAAGAACTGCTCAATCTGCTGATCGATGCCTATCAGGCCACCAAACGCGATGCCGAGGGCTATGCCAGCCTCAGCGAAGTCGGCAAGATTGCCGGCAACCGGTCAAGCTTCGACGTTCGCAACTACGGTTTTTCGCGGCTTTCAGAAATGTTCGAAGAGGTTCCGAACTTTCAGACAAAACGTGATGAAAATGGACAGTTATTTGTGAAGCGTTTGCGGTGAGTATTTTTTCCTCCGCGAAGAGGAAGGAACATTAGGGCTGGATCTGGACCGCCACCGGGTTCACTGCAAAATGGTGCGCTCGCCTTCCCCTTCCCCGTAGGCAGGGAGGATGGCAGAGCCCGCAAGCCGGGTTGCGGGACGATCAGCGACAGGAATTCGCAGTTTCCTCCTTCCCAAATGCAACGGGTGACTCGCGCGTCAAAATCGCTATGACCGTCGGATGCAAACCGGAGCCCTCTTTTCACTCGCCCTTTATTTCATATTGATGCTGGCCATCGGCTTTTACGCCTGGCGCAAATCGACAGACAGTAGCGAAGGCTATCTGCTGGGGGGGCGCGATCTCCATCCGGCGGTAGCGGCTTTATCTGCCGGGGCATCCGACATGTCGGGCTGGCTGCTGCTCGGCCTGCCCGGCGCGCTATATGCGGCAGGGCTGGTCGAGGTGTGGATCGGCATCGGCCTGTTTGTCGGCGCGCTGGTCAACTGGATCGTCGTTGCCCCACGTCTGCGCGCGCAGACGGAAAGCTATGGCAACGCCCTCACCATACCCCAGTTTCTCGCCAACCGTTTCCCTGACAAGGCGCTCGCGCTCAGAGTGACCTCGGCAATCATCATCGTCCTGTTCTTCGCTGTCTATACCGCAGCCGGCCTGGTCGGCGGCGGCAAATTGTTCGAAACCAGCTTCGCCGGCCTGTTCGGCGACACCGGCATGAGCGATTATATGACCGGCATCTGGATGACCGCCGGCGTGGTATTGGCCTATACGATGGTTGGCGGATTCCTGGCCGTCAGCCTGACCGATTTCGTCCAGGGCTGCATAATGGTCGTGGCGCTGGTGCTGATGCCGATCGTGGTCCTGACCAGCGATGGCGGTTTCAGCGCCGCCAGTGCGCAACTGAACGCGATCGACCGCGATTTTCTGAGTCTGACCGCCGGATTGTCCTTCATCGGCTTCCTCTCGGCCATCACCTGGGGGCTCGGCTATTTCGGACAGCCGCATATCATCGTGCGCTTCATGGCGATCCGTTCGGTGCCGCAAGTGGCCACCGCGCGCAATATCGGCATGAGCTGGATGGGCGTGGCATTGCTCGGCGCGATCGGCGTCGGCATCACCGGCCGCGCCTATGTCGAGATGAACGGACTGACGCTGGACGATCCGGAGACGATTTTCATCTTGCTGGCCAACACATTGTTCCACCCGCTGATCACCGGCTTCCTGCTCGCCGCATTGCTGGCCGCGATCATGAGCACGATCAGCTCGCAACTGCTGGTCTCCTCCAGCTCGCTGACCGAGGATTTCTACCGCTTGTTTCTGCGCAAGAACGCCAGTGAGCGGGAAACCGTCAATATCGGACGACTGTTTGTGGCGCTGGTCGCGCTGGTCGCCATCTATATCGCCCGCGATCCGGACAGCAAGGTTCTGGGACTGGTCAGCAACGCCTGGGCCGGCTTCGGCGCTGCGTTCGGTCCGCTGATCCTGCTGTCGCTGACGTGGAAGCGGATGACCGGCGCGGGCGCGGTCTCGGGATTGGCTGTCGGCGCCGGCGTGGTGATTCTGTGGATCGCTATGGGCTGGAACAAGGAGTTCCTGGGTGGTCCAGGGGTTTACGAAATTATTCCCGGGTTTGTTGCCGCGCTGGTGGCGATTGTCGGGGTTAGTTTGGCTGGAAAACCGGCTGCACGCCCGGCCTAAAACGTCATACCGGACTTGATCCGGTATCCAGAGCGGTACCCAATGACTGCAGGGGTTTGACGCTCTGGATGCTGAATCACGTTCAGCATGACGATTAGATAGGGTTCCGTCCGTGTTTTTCCGTATCGATCCGTCTCACCTGGTCAATTTCTTGTAGGTCGCCCGGCTCGGTTTCAGCGCATCCTCGCCCAGACGCCGGACCTTGTCCTCCTCATAGGCCTCGAAATTGCCTTCAAACCATTCCACATGGCTGTCGCCTTCGAACGCCAGGATATGGGTTGCCAGACGATCGAGGAAAAAGCGGTCATGCGAGATGACCACGGCGCAACCGGCGTAGCTTTCCAGAGCTTCTTCCAGCGCTGACAGGGTTTCGACGTCGAGATCGTTGGTCGGCTCATCGAGCAGCAGCACGTTGCCGCCCTCTTTCAGCATCCGTGCCATATGCACGCGGTTGCGTTCACCGCCGGAAAGCTGGCCGACCTTCTTCTGCTGGTCGGTGCCCTTGAAGTTGAAGGCACCGACATAGGCGCGGGTCGACATTTCATGCTTGCCGAGTGTCATATAGTCATGGCCGTCGGAAATCGCTTCCCAGACATTCTTGTTCGGGTCGAGTTCGTCGCGGCTCTGGTCGACATAGCCCAGCTTGACCGTGTCGCCGATCGACACGCTGCCGCTATCCGGCTCTTCCTGACCGATCAGCATCTTGAACAGGGTTGATTTGCCCGCGCCATTGGGGCCGATGACGCCGACGATGCCGCCGGGTGGCAGGGTGAAGCTGAGATCGTCGATCAGCAGCTTGTCGCCAAAGCCCTTCGAGAGATGGTCAACCTCGATCACCTTGCCGCCGAGCCGTTCGGGGGTCTGGATGAGGATTTGCGCTTTGCCCGGATCGCGATTTTCCTGGGCCTCGACCAGCTGGTCGAAGCTCTTGATACGCGCCTTGGACTTGGTCTGGCGGCCCTTGGGATTTTGTCGCATCCAGGCCAGTTCGTCGCTGATCGCTTTCTGCTTGCCCTTGTCCTCGCGGGCTTCCTGCTCCAGCCTTTTGGCTTTCTTCTCCAGATAGAGCGAATAATTGCCTTCATAGACATAATAGCGGCCGCGATCGAGTTCGAGCATCCAGTTCACGACATTGTCGAGGAAATAGCGATCATGGGTTACCATGATAACATTGCCGGGATATTCGCGCAGATGGTTTTCCAGCCAGGAAACCGATTCCGCATCAAGATGGTTGGTCGGCTCATCGAGCAGCAATATGCTGGGTTTCTCTAGCAGCAGACGGCAGAGCGCGACGCGGCGCTTTTCACCGCCGGACAGATTGTCTACCGCGCTGTCGCCGGGCGGGCAGCGCAGGGCCTCCATCGCGATTTCCAGCTGGTTGTCGAGTGTCCAGCCATCAACCGCATCGATTTTTTCCTGGAGCACACCCATTTCTTCCATCAGCGCATCGAAATCGGCGTCTTCGGGCGGATCACCCATCAATTCTGTGATTTCGTTGAAGCGGCGGATATGATCGGCAATCTCGCCGACACCATCCATCACATTTTCCTTGACCGTCTTGCTCTCGTCGAGCTCGGGCTCCTGTTCCAGATAGCCGACGGTAATCCCGTCTCCGGCCCAGGCCTCACCGGTAAATTCTGTGTCCTTGCCGGCCATGATCTTCATCAGGGTCGATTTGCCGACGCCGTTCGGACCGACAATGCCGATCTTGGCATCGGGATAAAATTGCAGACTGATATTATCCAGTACCGGCTTCTGCTTGTTCTGGTAGGTCTTGGACAGACCCTTCATGACGAAGGAATATTGGGCGGCCATGTTAAATTCTCTCTTGTTCAAGTGCCGTTAGCCCCGAGCCTGTCGATCGTGCTGATGGCTCAGCATGGCCGGGGAGGCGCAGCATTAACGGAAAAATCGGGCTTGTTTGATGGTCCATGTAGCTATTCCGTCCGCCGGTCGCAAGAGACCATTGGCCAGCCTATTGGCAAATGCTGGCGGGCGGGTTAGTCAGCCGTCATGAGAAAAATATCCGCATTGCTCGCTGGCGCAACCGCGCTGTCCCTGTCCACCACCGCTCTGGCCACGGACCATGACCCAATGATGCTTCAGGCCAAGGCGCTGCAGGACGATGTCGCCTATGATATTGTCGAGGGGCTGACCACCGAGATCGGACCGCGGCAGGCGGGTACCGAACAGGAAGCTCGGGCGCGCCACTGGGCTGTGGCCAGGCTGATAGCGTACGGTTTCGACAATGTCCGTAGCGAACCCTTCATGATGCCGACATGGGTGCGCGGGGCAGAAACGGCTGCCGTTGTTGCCCCTTATGCCCAGCCGCTGGTTGTCACCGCGCTTGGCAATAGCGCAAGCACCGGGGTGGAGGGCATTACGGCGGAAGTTGCCTATTTCGAGTCGCTTGAGGCAATGAAGGCGGTGCCTGACGGCAGCTTGGCCGGTAAAATCGCCTTTGTAACGCACAAGATGCACCGGTCCCAGGATGGTTCGGGTTATAGCGCTTTCGGACCGGTCCGCTGGGTCGGTCCCTCGATTGCCTCGCAGAAGGGCGCGGTTGCTTATGTTATCAAGTCGATCGGCACCGACTATCATCGCAATCCGCACACCGGCAGCACCGGATTTGGTGAAGGCGTCAAACCGATCCCGGCGGGCGCATTGTCACTTCCCGACGCCGACAATCTTGAACGGATGGTCAAGCTGGCGCAGGGGGTCGGAGAGACGGTGACGATGAATCTGGTGCTGACACCGAGAAATCTGGGCCAGCAGGAATCGGGCAATGTCATCGCCGAAGTGACCGGACGGGACCCGAGCCTGCCGATGATATTGATCGCCTGCCATCTTGACAGCTGGGATCTGGCGACCGGCGCCTTTGACGATGCGGCGGGCTGCGGTATCATCACGGCGGCAGCCAAGAATATCAGGGATCACGGCCAGCCCCTGCGGACCATCAGACTGCTCTGGGCGGGCGCGGAAGAAGTCGGTATCTGGGGTGGCAAGGCCTATCGCGATGCCCATCGCGATCAGAAACATGCGATCGCCATGGAATCGGACTTCGGCGCCGACAGGGTCTGGCGGGTGGAATTTACCCTGCCCGATAGCGCCAAACCGGTGGCCGACAGGATATCCGCCAGTCTGCTCAATCTTGGCATAGGCCGTTCCGGCGGCAAGGCCGGTGGCGGCGCGGATATCGGGCCGATCATCAGCGATAGCAATCTTGCGATAATCGATTTGCAGCAGGACGGCAGCCGCTATTTCGACCTGCACCACACACCGGATGACACGCTCGACAAGATTGATCCGGAACAGTTGCGGCAAAATGTTGCGGCCTGGACCACGGTCTTGTCGATCATCGCCAATAGCGATGCGGATTTTACCATGCCTGTCAAACCATGAGAGCGCTTCCGCTTCTCGGACTCAGCCTATTGTTGCTGGCCGCCTGTTCCGAAACGCCGATGGAGGAACAGGGTGACGAGGCCATAGCCGAAATGGAAGCAGAGATAGAGGAGGATGCGCGGTCGCTGGAAGAAGCCGCTGCCGAAGCGGCGAGAGTGATGGCCGAGGATATTGATGCGGAACTGGCCGCCGATGGTGTCAACGATCCGGTTGCGGTTACGGAAACCGCGGCAGACTAACATCCGCCGCGCTCTGACGATGCAAAGACCGCCGGCCCGAAGCTCAGCCGAGCGGCAATATCAGCGTGGCACGCAGTCCGCCATTTTCCCGATTTTGGAGAATGATGTCACCGCCGTGATCACGCGCAATGGCGCGGGCGAGAGTTAGGCCCAGCCCCGATCCGCCGGTGGCACGATTGCGCGATCCGTCACCGCGCAGAAAGGGTTCGAACATCGTGGATATTTTGGCCTCGGGGATGCCCGGGCCGTCATCATCCACATGAATCAACAGGCTGTTGTCGGACTTTTCCACAGAGATGTCCGCAAGCTTGCCGTAAAGCGTGGCGTTGCCGACCAGATTGCGCAGCGCCCGGCGGACGAGGGTTTCGCGGACCGCAACAATCTGTTTTTCACCGCGCTGATAGCGGACATCACGGCCAAGATCTGTAAATTCGTCGACAACGGTTTCGATCAGCGACCGGATGTCGACCGGATCCGCTTGCTCGGTAGAGCGACCCAGGCGCGCCAGCGACAGGATATCCTCCAGCATATTGTTCATGTCCTCGATACCGCTGACCATCCGCTCGCGCTCGGTCTCGTCCTCGACACTTTCCACGCGCACCCGCAAGGCGGCCAGAGGAGTCCGCAAGTCGTGGCCGATAGCGCCGAGCATGACGTCTTTTTCATCGATCATCCGCGTCACGCGGTCGCTCATGTCATTGAAGGCGCGGATCAGTTCACGCGTGTCCGGCGGTCCCTGTTCCTCGAGCGTTTCGGTCGTGCCGGGCTGAAAGGATCGGGTTCTTGCGGTGAGCGATTTCAGCGGACGGGAAATATAGCGCCCGAGCAGGATCAGCGGGATCAGCATCAGCAGATAGATGGTGATGGTCTGTACCAGCAGCGTGCGGACCAGAAGCGGCGATCGTTCGCGCACGGCGGAAGCGATGCTGACCCACTGGCCGATGTCCTGCTGTACTGAAATGACAACGAAGCCTTTGGTTTCCGCTTTCTGCGTGCCACCGCCCATCGACCGGTTGATCGGACTGTTGCGCCACTCGCCGCGATTGGAGCCGACCACATGACCGGTCATGTCGCTGGTCAGGTCGGTCAGCACCGTGGCGCGGATTTCGGTGAAACCGATGCCCATATTGGCAAGGGCCTGACCGGCGCGCGCTTCCAGTTCGGGCAGCCGCCGCATATTGTCGGTAACAGGACTATCGGGGCTATAGCGGAGCTGCCCCCAGCGCCGTAACCTGTTGCTGTTGCGGCGCTGGGCTGGACGATCGCGCGCCTGCCGTTCGAAACCATAGGCAATGCGGGCGACGGCCGCCGTCGACGCCTCGACCAGATTCTGGTTCTGGGCACCGCGATAGAGCAGAAAGCTGTTGATGCCCTGCGCCAGCAACAGAATCAGCGCCACGACCATCAGCAATTGTCCGACCAGGCTATGGGGCCACAGGCGCTTCACAGCGATTTAACTTCGCCGGCCAGCACATAGCCGCCACCCCAGACGGTCTTGATAATTTCGGGATTTTTCGGATCGGCTTCGATCTTGCGGCGCAGGCGACTGATCTGGTTGTCGACGGCGCGGTCGAAGGCATGGGCTTCGCGGCCCTGGGTGATGTCGAGCAGCTGGTCGCGATTCAATACCTTGCCAGCGCGGGATACCAGCGCCAGCAGCATCTGGTATTCGCCGGTCGAGAGAGACACATTCACTCCATCGGCATCCACAAGGCTTCGCTTGTCACATTTCAGGGTCCAGCCGGAAAATTGATAGCCGCTGCCGTTGGTCCCGACCTGGGCGGTCCCATTTTTTTCAGCGCGGCGCAAAATAACCTTGATCCGGGCGACCAGTTCGCGCGGACTGAAGGGTTTGGTGATATAGTCGTCTGCGCCCAGTTCGAGCCCGATGATCCGCTCGGTTTCTTCGGTCTTGGCACTGATGATAATGACCGGGATATCGGTCTTGTCGGTGACAAAGCGGCACAAGCTGAGCCCGTCTTCGCCGGGCATCATGATGTCGAGCAGGATGATGTCGAAATCATAGGCGTTGAGCAATGACCGCGCGATGCTGGCATCGGCGGCCTGCTGTACCTTATAGCCCTGTTTGATCAGATATTCGGCCAGCGGTTCGCGCAGCGAGGCTTCGTCATCGACCAGCAATATGTGGGTCTTGTTCGTCATCGGGTTGCCCTAATAGAGAAATTGCAAAATAGGAACGGACCGCCAGCCACTTTGGGGGAGAAGGGGGATGGCTGACGATCCGTTCGCAAAAAGAGTGGTTCAGGGATTAACCGCCTCTTTTATTCCGTTCGCCCTTGCGCGCCTTGAAGGCCGCCTGGCGTTCTTCCTTGGTCAGATTGCCGTCTCCGTTGGCATCGGCCTTGTCGAAACGGGCCATTGCCGCTGCGGTAAATTCGGCCTTGCTGATCTTCTGGTCACCATTGGTGTCGGCATTACGCATCATCGCCATGCCGTGACCGCCACGCTTGTTGCCTTTGCCGCGCATGCCCTTGCCGCTGCGTTTGCCCTTCATGGCCTTGGCTTCTTCTTGGCTGAGCTTGCCATTGCCGTCCTTGTCGGCGCGAGCAAAGCGCGCGGCCTTGCGTTCGGCGCGGGCCGCCTCCATTTCGGCTTGGCTCAGTTCGCCGTCGCCATTGCTGTCAGCCTTGGCAAAACGTTCGTCGCGCTTGCCCGCACGTTCGGCACGCTTCGCTTCACGGTCTTCCTTGGAGAGCTGGCCATCGCCATTTGCATCCATCTTGGCAAAGCGGCTGTTCAGCGATGCGGTCATTTCCGCCCGGCTGATCGTGCCGTCGCCATTCGCGTCAGCTTTCATGCCACGGTCACCGGGGGCAGCAACGGCAATGCCGCCTGCCATCAACAGGGCGGTAGCGCTCGAGATCAAAATTGCTTTTTTCATAATATGTTCCTCATGTTCCAGTTCGGGGAAACGCTTTTTCCGTTCCGCCATGAATGTCGTTCTACTGGCAACTTGTCGCTGAACTTTGTCAGAACGAACAAAAATTGTCGCAAAATGTATCAATCGACGCGCATGGTTCATTCCCCTGTCAGAAAGAAGCGCTTTTGCGGCCGTTCCCGCTGCCGCAGGATGACTTTGCGATATAGCGGATCAGCTGTCCATGATCGTGTAGCGGTTTGTGCCGGCCGGTTTGCACATGGTTTTGGACACTTTCAGTTCCTCGCCGTCCACAATCACAATATCTGTGAGCAGCATGCAGGGCGTTCCGTCCGGCAAGGCATTTTTCGAAGCGATGGTCGAACTGCCCGAGACATTGTCGCGCACGCTGCTCCGCCATTCGACCTTTTTACCAATCTCACCACCCTCTGTCGCCCGTTGCGTCGCTTCGGCCGCCTGTTGTTGCTCTTCCGGGTAGAGTCGGCAGGCCACTGCCTGAGAAAGATCGTTGGCACTGTCGACGAGAAAATCGCCGACCAGCGGGATCTTTCTGGTCATTTTCGCCATCCGGTCGGCCATGCCGAACAGCCCCTTGCGCCTGGGACCGGCGTTCGTCCCATCCGGTTTGCCCTGGCCATTGCCGCACAATGTATCAAAGGATGTGGCACCAGCCGGGCCGGCGACGCTATCTTCGGGGGCTACCGTATCGGCATCCGTAGCGGACTCTTTTGATAACCGGGGACCCGAAGCGCCGCCCTGCTCTGCTGTGGTGGCAGGTTCTTCGCGTGATGCATCGCCGGATTTGGCTCCGAAAGCATCGCCAAATCGCGCCGAAGCCGGCACGGGAATCATTGCCAGAGCCATGCTGCTTGCCAGAATGACCAATTTTACAGGTTTCGCAAACGGGTTGTCCATGAAAATCCCCTCCCCCGGATACTAGCCATACCACGGGGATAAGCATATTGATTATGTCAGATATTTAACCAGGCCGGCTCCGGCCGGGCTGGTTCGGTGAAATTTTCAGGCGTGAAAGGCACGCTTTGCCAATTCCTATCGAGGGGTAGATCGATGATTGATTTTTCCCGGTCGTTTGAAATATGCGTTATTTGGCCATTTCCGGGAACCGGACTGGCAATTCTCGCGTTAAGGAAGCAGATAGTATATTAGCGGACCAATATTATGACCCCTCAGATTATGATCGTGGAGGATGAGTTTCTCATCGCCATGGAGCTGGAGCAAATCGTCGGTAACCTCGGCTACGACTGCATCGGTGTTGCCGATGACACCGAATCCGCGCTGGCGCTCGTCAGGAAAAAGCCCGGCATTGCGCTCGTCGATGTCAATCTGAGCGACGGGCCGACCGGCCCGATTATCGGCGAACGGCTGGCCAATGAATTCGGGGTGAAGGTGGTCTTCATCACTGCAAACCCCAGGCAGCTGGGAGACGGCGTCGAGGGAACATTGGGTGCGGTGACCAAACCGGTTGAAATCGAAGTCCTGAAGGATGTTCTGAACTATCTGGTCGACGTCTCGAACGACAGGGACGATGCCGAACCGCCGCAAAGAATGAAACTGTTCGACTGATTTCGGCTATCGGTCGCGCCCGGTTGCTAGCTTCCCGATAACCGGGCTGCCTGGACCGCCATATCGATCTGCAGACCGGTGGGCAGCCATAGCCGGTCGAGTCTGCCGCCCAGTTGCTGGGTTACGGACATTTCGACCAGCTTTGATCCAAAACCGGACCCGGTTGGCGGTGTATCGATCGGCGCGCCACCGTTTTCCGACCATTTGAAAAGCACCATGTCCTGGTCCCGGGAAATGACCAGATCGACCTGCCCTTCATCAGCGGCCAAGGCGCCATATTTCATCGAATTGGTTGCCAGTTCGTGGAAAACAAGCGCGATTGGAGTTGCCGCCCTGTCACCAACCGCAATATCGCCGCCGGAAATACGCAGCCTGTTCTCCGTAAAGGCGGGATAGGATGCAAATATCTCCGACAGCAGGCGCTGCATTGTCACATCACCCAATACTGCCTGTTCCTTGTCATTATGCGGCCGCACATATTCATGCGCTCGCCCCAGCGCCGCTATCCGCCCTTTCAGGGTCTCGGCCGGCTCGCGAAAGCTTTCGTCGCCGCGTGCGGTCATGCTGATGAGGCCGGAAATGATGGCAAAAATATTCTTGATCCGGTGGCTCAATTCCTGGCTGAGCATCTCGTTGTGGCTGGCCGCCTGTTTTGCATCCTCGATATCGGTACAGGTGCCTATCCAGCGCTGGATCTTCTGATCCGGCCCGATAATCGGCAGTGCCCGCCCCAGAACCCAGCGATATTGGCCGGAATGATGACGCAGACGATATTCCACTTCATAGGGCTCGCCGGTCTCGAGACTGTGATTCCATCGCTTCCAGGCTTCCGGCTGGTCGTCGGGATGAAACATGTCGGCCCAGGCTTCGCCATCGGTTGAGCCCCTGGGCGCTCCGGTATACTCATACCAGCGGGCATTATAATAATCATGATCACCGTCGGGCAGCGTCGACCAGACCATTTGTGGCATGGTATCGGCCAGCGCATGAAAGGCATCACCGCTCTTCTGCAATGCGCCGCGTTCCTGCAACCGCGAGTCATTTGCCTGCCGGTCTTTATAGTCGGCCAGTCTGAAATTCTTGATCCGGCTGCGAGTAGGCATAATCAGATTCCACTATTTATTGAGACGGAAGCTCAGGTGATCAAACAATTCGGAACAGGACAAGTCAGCGCAATTTAGTCTATTTTTGAAAAATGTAACCAAATCTTTTTATACCTGCGAATTTTCCTCCGGTCGCTGGCAAAGCATGTTCAAGGCAAACCGACAGGCGAACCCAAGGCTTAAAGCCGCTGTGGCTATTATGATATATCGCTATTGAACGCCCTCGCCATGAGGCGCGGACGTAACGCGACATGGCCGGAGAATTAAAATTTTGGCGGAACGGCGCAGTGTTACAAGGTAGATGGAGCGGGTGAAGGGAATCGAACCCTCGTCGTAAGCTTGGAAGGCTTCTGCTCTACCATTGAGCTACACCCGCATTTCCCGATCGACCGTCAGATCGTCCGAATGCGCTGCTATTGCCACCGCTTTTGTGGTCCGTCAATCAGGAAAGCTTGAGATTTGTCTGTGAGGAGAGCGCATGCTGTTCAAACCATTGCGCGACGGCCTGCTGTTCGGCTTTCGTCATATGCAATCCCAGCTTCGACCGGCGCCAGAGAATATCCTCGGCACTGCGTGCAAATTCATGGTCGACCAGCCAGCGGATCTCGATCTCGTAGAGGCCGGCAGCAAAAGACTGGCCCAGATCCGCCGCCTGTTTGACTTCGGCCAGCAAAGTGACGGTATCCGTACCATAAGCCCGGACCAATCGGTGCAATATGACCCGATCGATGAAAGGCCAGCGTTCTTCATATTGGTCGACCAGCGCCTCGACGCCATCATGCCGGAAATCGCCGCCGGGCAAAGCCGCTTCTCTGGTCCAGTCATCGGTATCGACATCGAGCTTGTCCGCGAGCGTCCGGATCGCCTGCAGCGCTAGCACGCGATAAGTGGTTATCTTCCCGCCGAAGATCGAGAGCACCGGCGCGCCGTTATCCGTCTCATAATCAAAGACATAATCCCGGGTCACGGTGGCGGCGCTGCGGCTATGGTCGTCATATAACGGCCGGACCCCGGAATAGGTCCACTGGATATCGTCTCGGGTTACCGGCTTGACGAAATATTCGCTGGCGGCATCACAGAGATAATCGATTTCGCTGTCGCTGATCGTCGCGTCACCTTCGGCATAGGTCCACGGCTGGTCGGTGGTACCGATCAGCGTGTGCTCGCCCTCATAGGGAATGGCAAAGATGATTCGGCCATCATTGTTCTGGAAAATATAGCTGTGATCGCCCTGATATTTGCGCCTCACCACGATATGGCTGCCCTTGACCAGTCGCAACTTGGCCGCGTGGTTGCTGCGGTTGTAGAGCGCCGTGACCGGGTCGACCCAAGGGCCGGCGGCGTTGACCAATATCCTGGCCTGTTCGATGCATGGTGCGCCATTCTGCCGAATGTCGATATTCCAGTGATCGGCCTTGCGATCGAGTCCGACGCATTCGGCGCGTGTCCGGATCTCGGCGCCGCGCTCGGCGGCATCGCGCGCGGTGAGCGAGACCAGTCGGGCATCCTCGACCCAGCAATCGGAATAGGCAAAGCCTTTGCTGAGCCGTTTCTGCAGCGGATCGCCACGACGGTCGGTGCGGAGATTGAGGCTTTTGGTGGCCGGTAATATCTCGCGACCGCCAAGATGATCATATAGGAACAGGCCGAGCCGCAGCAGCCAGGCGGGCCGCATACCCTTGTCGACCGGCAGCACGAAGCGCATCGGCCAGATGATATGCGGTGCGGCGCGGAGCAGGACTTCCCGTTCCTTGAGCGCCTTGCGGACGAGGTTGAATTCATAATGTTCGAGATAGCGCAGACCGCCATGGACCAGCTTGGTGCTTGCCGAGGATGTATGCGAAGCCAGATCGTCGCGCTCGACCAGCAGGACCTTCAGCCCCCTGCCCGCTGCATCGCGCGCAATGCCGACGCCGTTTATACCGCCGCCAATGATAGCCAAATCGTACATTAGCGACCTAATAAACAAACCAGCAATATGTGCAATGTTGCATTGCAGCATAGGCGGCTTTCGCTTGCCTTTTCAATGCCAGCTTATAGCTTGCAAGGGCAATATGGGAGCGGGACATGGCGGCACAGCATATTTTGGTTATCGATGAAGGCACGACATCGACCCGGGCGATGCTGTTTGGCGTCGACGGCAAGTTGCAGGGATCGCAGCAGGAAGCGCTGACGCAATATTATCCGGCTCCGGGACTGGTCGAACATGATGCTGCCGAAATATGGGACAAGACCCTGAGTTGCTGCCAGAAAATGATCGAAAAGGCTGGCGGAGCAGACAAGATCGCGGCGATCGGGATCACCAACCAGCGGGAAACGGTCGTCGCCTGGGACAAGAGATCGGGCGAACCGCTCGGCCGGGCAATCGTCTGGCAGGATCGCCGAACGGCTGACACATGCGACAGGCTGAAGGCTGACGGCCTCGAGCCGATGGTTCAGAACAAGACGGGCTTGCTGCTCGATCCCTATTTTTCCGGTAGCAAGATCGGCTGGATGCTGGAACACTGGCCCGACGTAAAAGCCGCGGGCGATAATCTCGCCTTCGGCACGATCGAATCCTACCTCATCTACCGGCTGACCGGCGGGCAGCATGTCACGGACGCTAGCAACGCAAGCAGGACAATGCTGATGGGGCTGGAATCGGATGACTGGGATGATGCGCTCTTGGCGCTTTTCGACATTCCCGGAAAGACGCTGCCGCGCATTGTCGATTGCGCGGGGACGCTGGGGACCACCGCACCGAACCTGTTCGGCAGCCCGATCGCGATATGCGGTTCCGCCGGTGACCAGCAGGCAGCCACCATCGGCCAGGCCTGTCTGGCGATCGGCCAGACAAAAGCCACTTTCGGGACCGGAGCCTTCATCCTGACCAACAGCGGGGAAACGGCACCACGGTCGGACAATCGCCTGCTATCGACCATTCTCTATCAATATCAGGGCCGCCGTGTCTATGCGCTCGAAGGGTCGGTATTCGTGGCCGGCAGCCTGATGCAATGGCTGCGCGACGATATCGGTTTGCTGAAATTTGCCGGAGAGAGCGAGGAACTGGCGCGCTCGGTCGACGACAACGGCGGGGTCTATCTGGTCCCAGCCTTGTCCGGCCTCGGCGCTCCGCACTGGCGCGCCGATGCGACCGCGACCATCTCCGGTATGAGCTTTGCATCGAAAAAGGCGCATATCGCTCGCGCCGCGCTCGAATCAATGGCCTATCAATGCCACGATCTGAAAACAGCTTTTTCCGCTGACGGGGTCGACTGGCAAAATTTGCGGATTGATGGCGGCATGGTGGCCAATGACTGGATGGTGCAGGATCTCGCCGATATTCTCGACATCAGGGTCGAACGGCCGGAATTTTTCGAGACTACGGCGCTGGGTGCCGCAATGCTGGCGGCGGTCGGTTGCGGAATATATGGTTCGCTCGAAGCCGCTGCGACGATGATCTCGGGGCTCGACGTTCACGAACCGGCGATCGCAGCAGATGTCAGAGACTTGCGTCTGGCGGGCTGGAAACGGGCCATCACTTCAGTTCTGGCCAGCTAGGATGTTGCAGCCATAAAAAAGCCCGCATTGCGCGGGCTTTTCTAGTCAGCAGTTGAAGAGGCTGCGCGTCTTCAGACCTTCTTTTTCTTTTCCGCTTTCACGTCGGCCCAGATCGTCCGGTAGGACAGATAGGCGAGAATCGTCGCAATCAGCAGGAAAGCGATGACCGCCCAGCCGGTCTGGTGCCGTTCTTCCAGCTTTGGTTCTGCCGTCCAGATCAGGAAAGCCGTCACATCTTCAGCCATCTGTTCGATGCTGGGGTTGGTGCCGTCGGAATAGCTGACCATATCGGCAGCCGCCAGTGGTGGGGCCATCGCGAGGTTCAGGTTGGCGAAATAAGGATTATAATGCAGTCCCGGTCCCGGCTGGTTGGCTTCAGGCAGATTTGCCGGAGGGTTCTGGTAGCCGGTCAGCAGCGAATAGACATAAGGAGCTCCGCCTTCGCGCGCCTTGGTGATCAGGGAGAGATCAGGCGGGATCGCGTTGTTGTTGGCAGCGGCTGCCGCAACGTTGTTGGCAAATGGCTTGGGGAACTTGTCGGCAGGCAACGATGGGCGGGACGACATTTCGCCGGTGTCCGGATCGACATCCGGTGTCTGGATAGCCCAGTTGGCCGCGATTGCCTTCACTTCGTCTTCATTATAGCCGATTTCTTCCAGATTGCGGAAAGCGACCAGACGGAGCGAGTGGCAGGCTGCGCAGACTTCCTTGTACACCTGGAAGCCGCGTTGCAGCTGCTGGCGATCAAATTTTCCCAGCGGACCATCGGAGGTGAAGGAAATATCCTTCGGTTCCTGATGGAACGCATGTTCGGCGGTTTCCGCCGGCGGGTTGGAGATATATTCTTTTGCTCCCATTGCAAAAGAAACCAGGAGCCAGCCTGAAAAGAACAGGCCAACCAATATTCCGATAAATCTTACCATTACGACAGGTCCCTGTTTCTTAGCTGGCAGTGTTGAGTGGCTTGCCGGTTACCGATTCAGTGATACTGTTCGGCAAAGGCTCAGGCTTTTCCATCCGCGACAACAGCGGCAAAATGATCAGGAAATGCGCGAAATAATAAGCGGCGGCCAATTGGCTGATCATCACGAACGGTTCTTCGGCCGGCGCACCGCCACAATAGCCCAGGATCAGCACGTCGATCACAAGGATGCCGAAGAAGATCTTGAACTTGGGACGGAAGTTGCCCGAGCGGACCGGTGACTTGTCCAGCCATGGCAGGAAGAACCAGACCAGGATCGCGGAGAACATCGCCAGTACACCAAGCAGCTTCGCCGGAATGAACAGGAAGTCGAAGGTGAAGGCGCGCAGAATCGCGTACCAGGGCCAGAAATACCATTCCGGAACGATGTGGGCCGGCGTCGAAAGCGGGTTGGCCGGAATATAGTTGTCGGCATGGCCCAGTGCGTTCGGCAGGAAGAACATCAGCGCGGTGAAGAAGATCAGCGCGAGACCGATCGTCCAGCCGTCTTTCGCGGTATAGTAAGGATGGAATGGAACCGTGTCCTGTGGTCCCTTTACATCAACACCGGTCGGGTTGTTAGAGCCCGGAATGTGCAGCGCCCAGATATGCATGATGACAACGCCGGCAATGACGAATGGCAACAGATAGTGCAGCGAGAAGAAGCGGTTCAGCGCCGCATTGTCCGGCGCGAAACCACCGAGCAGCAGTTCCTGGATCGGCTTGCCGACAAGCGGAATGGCTTCAAACAGGCCGGTAATCACCTTGGCACCCCAGAAGCTCATCTGGCCCCATGGCAGAACATAGCCCATGAAAGCGGTCGCCATCGCAAGAAGATAGATAACCACACCCAGCAACCACAGCATCTCGCGCGGCGCCTTGTACGAGCCGTAAAAAAGCCCGCGACCGATATGCAGATAGATGGCGATGAAGAAGAAGCTTGCACCATTGGCATGCGCATAGCGGATCATCCAGCCGCTGTTCACATCGCGCATGATATGTTCGACGGAATCAAAGGCAATATTTGCGTTGGCCGCATAATGCATGGCGAGAATGATGCCGGTCACGATCTGGACGACCAGAAACAGGCCGGCCAAGGAACCGAAATTCCACATATAGTTCAAATTGCGCGGCGCGGGATAACCAGCACCAACGCTGTTGTAAATGAACCGTGGCAGCGGCAGCTGCTTGTCCATCCACTGACCAAAATCAGTTGTTGGTGTATATTCTTTTGCCCAAGGAAAGCTCATTTTTCTTCTGCCCCTTAGCCGATTTTCACGACAGTATCTGAAAGGAATTCATGTTCCGGAACCACGAGGTTGGTCGGGGCCGGACCTTTGCGAATGCGGGCGGCCGTATCATAATGCGATCCGTGGCACGGGCAGAAATAGCCGCCAAATTCACCTTTTATTTCGCCCTGCGCAGCACCGAGCGGCACGCAGCCGAGATGGGTGCAAACGCCCAGCGTGATCAGCCAGTTTTCCTTGCCGGGGGTTGTCCGGTCGGCGAGGGTTTCCGGATCACGCAGGCCAGCAGTATCGACCGCATTGGCCTGGGATATTTCGTCTGCCGTCAGGTTACGGATGAAAATAGGCTGTTTCCGCCAGCTTGTCTTGATCGACTGGCCGGCTTCGATCGCCGAAATGTCGACTTCGATCGATGACAGAGCAAGTACGTCAGCGCTCGGGTTCATCTGGTTGACCAACGGGAAAACCGTTGCCACCGCCCCGGCACCAGCGAAGCTCACTGCTGCGATATTGATAAAGTCCCGGCGGCGAACGCCGCTTTCTTCTGCGACTGCCGTATCAGCTGTTTCAACCGTTGCCATGCAAACAAGCCCTATAGAAAATTTATGACCCCAAGACTGCCAGAATGTCCGATACTGCTCAACAGCAGTTTGAACAGGCAGTGAATTGCGCGCCTGATAGCCGCGAAGGATAGGGTTTGCCAACAGGGAATTTTCGATTGACCGAACATTCACTTCCCGCGCAAGGTGCCTGCCCTATGAGAATAGCATTATATCAACCCGAAATCGCAGGAAATTTAGGAACAATATTAAGGACTTGTGCCTGCTTTCATGTGTCTGTCGATATCATCGAACCATGCGGTTTTCCGTTCAGCGACCGCAGTTTGAAACGCGCCGGAATGGATTATTTTGACCATGTCGACTATACCCGTCACGCCGACTGGGATGCATTTCGTGCAAGTGTCGATTCCCAGGAATCAAGGATTGTCCTGCTCTCCAGCAAGGCCGAAGCGTCGTATTTCGAGTTTGCCTATAGCAAGGACGATATCCTGTTGTTTGGATCGGAGGGATCAGGGGTTCCCCTTACTGTACATGAGCAATGCGATGGACGAATCACGATCCCGATGAAACCCGGTATGCGCAGCTTGAATCTGGCGGTTTCGGCTGGCATGGCCTTGGGCGAAGCACTTAGACAGACAGGACAATTTCCGGAATGACCAATATATTGGATGACCAGCAGCTTACGGCTCAGACCTGGTTCAAGGATCTGAGGAACCAGATATGCGCCGAATTCGAGAAGATTGAGTCGGAAGCCGGCAGCGACGCGACTTTCGACTATATTCCTTGGGACCGGCAGAATCCCGATGGCTCGCCCGGCGGTGGCGGCACGCAAGGTTTGATGAAGGGGAAAATATTCGAGAAGGTTGGGGTCAACATTTCCACGGTCGACGGTGTTTTCAGCGAGGAATTCCAGGCTCAGATCAATGGTGCCGAAAATGATCCCCGCTTCTTTGCCACCGGGATCAGTCTGGTTGCGCATATGACAAACCCCCATGTCCCCAATGTACATATGAACACGCGGTTCCTGTGCACGACCAAGCGCTGGTTCGGCGGTGGCGCTGATCTCAACCCGGCAATCGTCTATGATGACGATACCGAACAGTTTCACGCGCGACTGCGTTCCGCATGCGCGCCGCACAGCCCGGAATATTATCCGCGCTTCAAGAAATGGGCTGACGATTATTTCTATATACCCCATCGCAAGGTCCATCGCGGTGTTGGCGGGATTTTTTACGACCATATCGAACTCGACAAGGAATCGGATTTCGACCGCCATTTCGCGTTCACCCAGGATGTCGGTCGCGCCTTTCTGGATATTTTCCCCGCCCTGGTGCGCAAGCGGATGGCAATGGAGTGGACCGACGAAGAGAAACAGCAGCAGCTGGAATGGCGTGGGCGCTATGCCGAGTTCAACCTTGTCTATGATCGCGGCACAACTTTCGGGCTGAAGACCGGCGGCAATGTCGACGCGATCCTTATGAGCTTGCCGCCCGAGGCAAAATGGGTCTGATTCTATGACAATGTCGGTTCGGGATGTTCCGGCCGGCCATGTAGCTACCATCATTTCCCATCTGGAGATGTTGGAAAAGCCTCGGTTGCCGCTATTGGAATCGGATCTTTATATCGAACGCTGGGCCGATCCCTCGGCAGAGGATTATTGCGCACTGTTCCGCAAGGTCGGAGAGCCATGGATGTGGACATCGCGGCTGTTGATGGACCGCGATGGGCTGACCGCGATCCTCGATGATCCGGCAGTGGAAATCTCGCTTGTACGCGATGGCAATGAAGCCGTCGTCGGTTTTATCGAGCTGGATTTTCGCGTTCCCCGCCAATGCGAGATTGCCTTTTTCGGACTGATCCCGGCGTTGAACGGAAAGGGCCAAGGCCGCTGGATGATGAGCAGGGCACTGGACATGGCATGGCGGGACGGCATCGGCCGGGTCTGGCTCCACACTTGTACGCAGGATTCGCCGCGCGCCCTGCCCTTTTACCAGCAATGCGGTTTCCGGATTTTCAGGCAGCAGACCGACCTGATGGAAGACCCGCGGCTGACCAGCCTTTTGCCGCGATCGGCGGCACCCCACGTCCCGATACTGGAATAGGCGTCAGACCGCTGATTGCCGCGGGGCGGACAATTGCAGATAGATCGAAGCGATGGCGGCGTAGATAATCAGCTGGAAGACCGTCTCGACCAGCGAAGCGACCAGATTGACGATGAGTGGCCACCCTTCGCCGCCGGTTGCCAATCCGACCACAATGCCGGTCACGGCTTCCAGCACATTAATGGCGATAGCGCCGACAACCATGATGATCAGCAGGAAAAAGAGAATCGCAAACCCGTTATTCCGGGTCAGAGACCAGCTCCGCTTGAGCAGTTCCACCGGACTGCGTTCCTGCTGATCGGCCAGAATGACCGGGATCAGGACGAAGCGGCAGCTTAGATAGAGGCCTGGCAAAATGAACAGCATCAGGCCCGACAGAACGAACAGGCCGGACAACAGATTGGCGAGCAGATAGATGACGAGAAATTTCAATGCCGCCAACAGGTTCTCGGCTACGGTGTGGCTTCGCGTCGGCACCAGCGCAAAATAGATTGCCAGCCCGCCAAATCCCATCACCAGATTGGAGGCGAGAATCGCAAAGGCATTGTCGCTGAAATAGGCGGAATAGACGGTGAACAGCGCATTGGCATCCTCTTCGCCGGACAGAAGCGGCGGGGCTACATATTGTGCGAACAACAAGGTCGGGAGAAATAGAAAAACGCCGGCAATGGCAAAGACGGCCTCTTTATGCGCACCGAGCAGGGCCATTGCACCATTCCAGCATTGCATATAATCGAGCTTCATTTTTTCGTTCCCAATTCCATTTCCGTCTTGCAAGCTCTTGCCACCCGGCCAGCAAAAGTGCACGAAATTTCTATGAATGCCCTCAACGATATCGAATGGCGCGTTGCGCCGGAAAAGATCGACTATCCTGATGCGCTCGCCGAAATGGAATCGCGCAACGCTGCGGTTCGGGCCGGCGACGTGCAGGAGCTGGTCTGGCTGCTCGAGCACCCACCGCTCTATACCGCCGGCACAAGCTCCGATCCGGCGGAACTGCTCAGCCAGACTTTTCCTGTCTATGAGACCGGGCGCGGCGGTCGCCACACCTATCATGGTCCGGGGCAGCGAGTAGGCTATATCATTCTCGACCTGAAAAGACGCAACGCGGACGTGCGCGGGTTTGTTCACGCGCTCGAGGACTGGGTGATTGCGGCGCTGGCGGAATTTGGCGTGGCGGCACGGGCGGTAGACGGTCGCGTCGGCATCTGGTGCGACACGCCGGACGGGCAGGAAGCCAAGATCGGAGCGATCGGCATTCGTATCCGCAAATGGGTGACGATGCACGGCTTCTCGGTCAATATCGATCCCGATCTCAACCATTTCGGCGGGATCATCCCCTGCGGAATCAGCGAATTTCCGGTCACCAGCCTTGCCCAACTGGGTATCGCGGCAACGCTGCAGGAATTTGATGAAGCGTTGCAGAAAACGGCCGGCGGATTCCTGAAGGCGATTGATCGTCGCTGATTGCAGGTTATGAAGCGGGAAGTACCTGATCACGACAAGAGGAGAAGACCATGAGCAAATTTTCAAGAATGACCGGTGTTGCGGCGTTTGCCCTGGCGATTTCGGCCTGTTCGGGCAGTGAGGCTCCCGATTCCGGAGAAACGACGGAAACGCGGATGGACGATGTCGATGTCATAGACGGCACGATCAGCGATGAAATGGTTGATGTCGATACAATCACGGAAGTCGATGCGACTGGCGAGGACACAGAAGAACCGGCAGAAGAACCCGCGGAATAAATTCTCAGGCCAGACCGAGTATCTTGTGAGTCTGTAGCGACAGGCGCCATTTCGGATGGGCCTGCACAAAGGCAATCGCCTGTTCAAGATGGCCCTTGCTAGCGGCAGGATCGGAAATTGCGTCTTTCGGCTGCAGTAGCAGATTGGCAAAATCCCAGTCCTGCATATCCTGCCAGTTGCTGCCCTCTTGCGGCCAGACGAGTTTCAGTTCGTCGCCGGACCGCTGGACTGTTTCGCTCTCCGCTTTGGGGCTGATGCAGATCCAGTCGATCGTTCGCGGGACCGGTAGCGTTCCATTGGATTCAATGGCGATGAAGAAATTCTCGGCGTGCAGCGCATCGATCAAATCTGCATCCACCTGCAGCATCGGTTCACCGCCGGTCAGCACCACGAACCGCGAATCGCGGTCCATGCCCCAGGTTTCTGCCGCGGCTGTTGCGAGAGCTTCTGCCGTAGGGAAACGTCCCCCGCCTTCGCCGTCCATTCCGACAAAATCCGTGTCGCAAAACTGGCAGATTGCGGTAGCGCGATCCCTTTCCAGTCCGGTCCAGAGATTGCAGCCGGCAAAGCGGACGAACACCGCCCGTCGACCGGCGTGCACACCTTCGCCTTGCAGGGTCAGGAAGCGTTCCTTGACCGCATAGCTCATGATGCCGCGTATCGGGTCGGATCGACGAGGCCGGCTTCTTCGAAGCCCTTCTGCCGCAGACGGCAGCTGTCGCATAGCCCGCAAGGGAGATTGTCCCCGGTCGGATCATAGCAGGACCAGCTCCAAGACGGGTCAAGTCCCAGCCGGATTGATTCGCGGGCAATATCCGCCTTGGTCATATGTTGCAGCGGGGTCCGGATGTTGAAGCCGCTGCCCTGATCACCGGCCTTTGTCGCGAGATCGGCAAGACGTTCGAACCCCTGAATGAATTCGGGACGGCAGTCCGGGTAGCCGGAATAGTCCAGCGCGTTCACGCCGATGAATATATCGCGGGCATCCCTCGCTTCCGCAAGACCGAGAGTCAGCGACAGGAATATCAGGTTGCGGGCGGGCACATAGGTCACCGGAATATCATTGGTCAGGCCGGACTTGGGCACATCAATGTCGGCGGTGAGCGCCGAGCCGCCAAAGCGACTCAGGTCGAGCGGCAGGATGATATGTTCCGATACGCCGAGTTTCGAGGCGATGGTTCGGGCCGATTGCAGTTCGACCTTGTGCCGCTGGTTATAGTCGACGGTGAGTGCGATAAGGCGATAGCCCTGTTCCGCGGCGATTGCTGCAGACACCATCGAGTCCAGTCCACCGGACAATAATATGATCGCTGTTTTCGATTCGGAGGTCATGATGCGCCCCGCTAAAGGCCTTGACCGCGCGGTGCAAGTGTTCCGCGCTTGCCGGTCACGGGGTCAGGCCCTAGCAACTGCCGGTGCGCCGGCCCTCGAAATCGACCGAAAAGGGCTCGCCGTTGCGAAAGCCTTGCGATGATATCTGTACCAGGGTGCTGGATTCCTGCTTGATCTCGGTGACGCCATGGCCCGCAGGGCCGCATTTATAGCTGACACGCAGCTTTTTCGGCCCGTTTTCGATCACATATCGGGTGCAATTTGCCCGGCCATGCTGGATCTGCAGCAGCAATTCGGGGTTTCCGAGACAGACTTTCTTGCCCGATCCGGTCGATCCCCGCTGTTTCAGGGTCCATTCGCCGGCCGATAATCCCTCAAGCAAAGCCATGCGGGGGGTCTGTGCGGGGGCGGCAATAGCAAAGCCCGACAGGATGACGGCAACTGCGCTGACTGATTTGATCAGTTTCATGCCTTTCATATTATTTCTCCTGTCCTGTTGGTTGCGGGTGTTTGATTGCCAATGGGTTGATAATATTCCTGAATTGCGGCCAATATCGTCGCCAATTATGTCAATCGCTAGGATTTTTTCGACAATCGTGCGTGATTGCCTCAATTTTGTCGGTATTCAATTGTTCAGACTGGCGCCTGTGATCGTGAAAGTCTTGCTACAAAATGCGCAGTCTATCGCGATATTACCCAGTTCATCGAGCATGTCGTCCTTATCTTCTTTCGGGAACCGTGCGATTACGTCCCTGATATGGTCCTCATTACAGCGGCATCCCTTAACGCACGCTTTACCGCTCAAAACCCTCACTTCGTCGCTCTCGCTAAACAGGCGCCACAAAATGTCTTCCAGCGGCAGATTTTCATCTGTCAGCTCTGCCGGGCGCACGCTGCCGCCCATGATCTCGACATGTTCCCATTCCGGATGATCCAACTGCGCATGGAGGCGTTCGCGCCCCACCTCCCCTTCCGGAAGATGCTGAACAAGCAACCCACCAGCAGAAATCCGGCCATCATTCTCGTCCACCGCAACCCGGATCAGCGTCGGAATCTGCTCCGACTGAAGGAAATAATTCTGTACCGCTTCGGACAAGCTTTCTCCCTCGAGCGGCACGATCCCCTGGTTGCGGCCACGCGGTTGCGGCAGATCAAATGTGATCGCAAGATAGCCTTTGCCGAACAGCGACATCAGGCTGGGTTCAACCGGCTGGGCGGCAAACCGTTCGCGGTCAAATGCTACATAACCGCGCAAGGCACCATCTTTATAATCACAGGCCAGCAGGTCGATCACGCCCGCTTCGGTCTGGGCCTGCAAGGTCAGTTGCGAGCCATCTTCCTTCATCAGCGCGCCAAGCATTGCGGTGAGGCAGACGGCCTCCGCCAGCAGGTCCCGGATTACCGGCGGATAGCTGTGCGCGCCCAGAATATCATCAAGGGCGGGGCCCAGACGAACCACCCGACCACGGCAGTTTTTTGCCGGAATCGCAAAGGATAATATGCTGTCGCTCAGACCTATTTCCATCATCAGAGTTGCCCGAAGCACCAGCGCAGAACGGACTTCTGGGCATGGATCCGGTTCTCGGCCTCGTCCCAAACGACCGATTGCGGGCCGTCGATCACCGAAGGCATGACTTCCTCGCCGCGATGGGCCGGGAGACAGTGCAGGAACAGCGCGTCCGCTTTGGCCTGTTCCATGATCACATCATTGACCTGATAGGGCATCATGGCAGCAAGCTTGGCTTCCGCATGTTCCTGCCCCATCGAGACCCAAGTGTCCGCAACAACGACATCTGCGCCGGCCACCGCTTCATTCTCGTCACGATGGATCGAAACATTGGCGCCAGCGTCCCGCGCTCGTTTGATGAACTCCGGGTCGGAATCATAGCCTTCGGGGCAGCCGATGCGCACGTTATATTTCATCAACCCGGCCCCTTCGACGATGCTGTTGAGCACATTATTGCCATCGCCGAGCCAGGCGATTTCAAGACCCGGCAGGGATTTGCCATGTTCCACCAGCGTCAGCAGATCGGCGACAATCTGGCAGGGATGGGATAGGTCGGTCAGGCCGTTGATCACCGGTACGCTGGCATTTGTGGCCATTTGTTCGATTTTCGCATGGTCATCGGTGCGGATCATGATCGCGTCGCACATCCGGGAAAGGACCTTGGCCGTGTCATCGACCGTTTCACCGCGGCCGAGCTGCATTGAGCCGCTGTCCATGACGATGCTGGAACCGCCAAGCTGGCGGATTGCCATGTCGAAGGACACGCGGGTTCGCGTGCTGCTCTTTTCAAAGATCATCGCCAGCACATGATCAGCCAGCGGCCGGTCTGCGTCCGGCTTGCCCTTGGGGAAGCCAGCGCGCGCTGCCTTGCGGTCGATCGCATCGTTGATCATCGCTGCAATGGCGTCCCCGCTCGCGTCCGAAAGATTGAGAAAATGCCGGGTCATGATTCAGGTGCCTCGTAATCGGCTGCGCCCGCTGACAGTTTCTCGATGAAGGTTGCGATATGACTGTCGTCGATATTGAGCGGCGGCAATATCCGGAGTGTATTGTCGCCGGCAGCCACGGTCAGCAACCCGTGATGGTCCCGTAGATGGGCGACAAAGCTGCGCGCCTCCTGAGTCATCATAATACCGAGCATCAGGCCCTTGCCCCGCACGCCGATGAACAGATCCGGATAATTGCCGATGAACTGCTCGATGGCCGCCCGCAGCTTTTCACCGGTCACCCGGACATTTTCCAGAAATTCGTCATTGGCAACCACGTCCCAGACAGCATTGCCGGCGGCCATCGCCAGCGGATTGCCGCCATAGGTCGAACCGTGGGTTCCGGGCTCCATGCCGCGTGCGGCCTCTTCGGTCGCCATGCATGCGCCGAGGGGGAAACCCCCGCCGATGCCCTTGGCCGTCGCGACAATGTCCGGCTTGATGCCGTAAAGCTCGTAAGCGTATAGCGCGCCGGTGCGGGCCACGCCGCATTGTACCTCGTCGAGCGCCAGCAAAATGCCATGTTTGTCGGCCAGGTCGCGCAAGCCCTTCATAAACTCATCCGACGCCGGACGTACGCCGCCTTCGCCCTGGATGGGCTCGACCAGAAACGCCGCGGTCTTGTCGGTGATAGCCGCTTCCGCTCCCGCCAGATCATCGAAATCGACATATTTAAAGCCGGCGAGCAAAGGCGAGAATCCGTGGTGCATTTTTTCCTGATTGGACGCCGAGATGGTCGCCATCGTCCGGCCGTGAAATGCATTTTTGAAGGTAATGATCTCGAACCGTTCACTGCCGGCCGATTGGTGATAGGCACGCGCGGTCTTGATCGCGCATTCCACGGCTTCCGCGCCACTATTGGTAAAGAAGACCGTGTCGGCAAAAGTCGTGTCGACCAGCCGCTGGGCAAATTTCTCGCCTTGCGGGCTACCATAGAGATTTGACACGTGCATCAGGGTTGCCGCCTGGTCCTGGATCGCCTTGGTAAGATGCGGATGACCGTGTCCCAGAAGGTTGACCGCGATGCCGCTGGCAAAATCCAGTGCACGCGAGCCGTCTTCGGAAATCAGCCAGGCGCCCTCGCCGCGCACAGGACGAAAACCGCACCGGGGATATACGGGCATGAGCGGGGTAATCGTCATTTTCTCTTCCTTCCGAAAACGGGACTTCAACAAAATAGAAAAGGCGACCCGACTGGCCGCCTCTCGAAACAGGCCTCCTTATATGCCGCTTCGCTAAGCCGGTCAATCATGGTAGAATGTGGCGGCCGCCATGCTGTCGCTGAGCGAGTTGAGTGACTGTTCTGATCACAGAGACAGGGAGAATTCATTTAGCGGCCAGCTCGCCATGAGGTAATTAACGGCATCGGTGACTGGCGGGACAGACGCAGACACCAGAAAAGGAGATAGTCAGATGGATATGAAAACAACAGGTTCCCCTGATGGTTGCCCGATGGGTTTTGATGGCGGTGTACGGAGCTTACTGGGGCGGACAAACCGTGACTGGTGGCCCAATTCGCTGCAACTCGAAATATTGACTCAGGGCGGCACATCGCCGGACCCGATGGGGCCCGATTTCGACTATGCGAAAGCCTTCGGCGAGCTGGACTTCCAGGCACTCAAGGATGATCTGAAGACGCTGATGACCGACAGCCAGCCTTGGTGGCCGGCCGAT
Organism: Sphingorhabdus sp. 109; assembly: GCF_902506555.1. Lineage (GTDB taxonomy): Bacteria > Pseudomonadota > Alphaproteobacteria > Sphingomonadales > Sphingomonadaceae > Parasphingorhabdus. The sequence continues at coordinate 1,073,557 of NZ_LR732707.1, forward strand.
TACGGGCATTATGGTCCCTTTTTCATCCGCATGGCGTGGCATGGAGCCGGCACCTACCGCACCGGTGATGGTCGCGGCGGTGCTTCCAGCGGGCAGCAGCGTTTTGCTCCGCTGAACAGCTGGCCGGACAACGGTAACCTAGACAAGGCGCGCCGCCTGCTCTGGCCAATCAAGAAGAAATATGGCGAGCAGATTAGCTGGGCTGACCTGTTCATCCTGACCGGCAATGTCGCGATTGAATCGATGGGCGGACCAGTGTTCGGTTTCGGCGGTGGCCGCAAGGATGTCTACGAACCCGAGAAAGACGTATACTGGGGCTCGGAAGAAAAATGGGTCAATGAAGGCGTTGCCACACGCATCGATCCCGATGAAGGCAAGGCGATGGAAAATCCGCTGGCGGCAATCCAGATGGGTCTGATCTACGTCAATCCGGAAGGTCCGGGCGGCAATCCGCATGATGCCGAGGGCATGGCCCGCGACATGAAGGAAACTTTCGCGCGGATGGCGATGAATGACGAGGAAACCGTGGCCCTGACTGCCGGCGGCCACGCCTTTGGCAAATGCCACGGCGCGGTTCCGCCCGACCAGCTAAGCGGTGACCCGGAGTCGGGCGAACTGAATCTGATGGGCTTCGGCTGGAGCACGGATCCGGAGCAGATTGGCGAGGGACATATCACTACGTCCGGGCTGGAAGGGGCGTGGACGCCCAATCCGACGCAATGGGGCGGCGACTATTTTCGCCTGTTGTTCAAATATGATTATGAACTGGTCGACAGTCCCGCGGGTGCCAAGCAGTGGCAGCCGGTCAATCCGGACCCCGAAGACATGGCACCCGATGCCCGGGACCCTTCCAAAAAGGTCCCGACAATGATGACCACCGCCGACATGGCGCTGATACGCGATCCGGACTATCGCAAGATATCCGAACGCTTCCGTGATGACCAGGCTGCGCTGGATGATGCCTTCGCCCGCGCCTGGTTCAAGCTGACGCACCGCGACATGGGACCCAAGGTCCGCTATCTTGGCCCTGAAGTACCCGCCGAGGATCTGATCTGGCAGGATCCCGTTCCCGCAGGCCAGCAGGCTACGGATCAGGATGTGGCGGACTTCAAGGACAAGGTGCTCGACAGCGGTCTTTCGGTTGCGGAACTGGTCAAGGCGGCCTGGGCTTCGGCTTCCACTTATCGCAAGAGTGACCACCGCGGCGGTGCCAACGGCGCGCGAGTCCGGCTTGCACCGCAGAAAGACTGGGAAGCCAATGATCCCGGAGAGCTAGCCAAGGTTCTGGACAAGCTCGACGAAATCCGCGGTTCGCTGTCAATGGCCGACGCCATCGTCATCGCGGGCAGCGCGGCGGTCGAGAAAGCGGCTCAGGATGCGGGATTTGATGTCAACGTTCCGGTTACCACGGGACGCGGAGACGCGAGTGAAGAGCAAACCGACGCAGAAAGCTTCGAACCGCTGGAACCGTTTGCGGACGGTTTCCGCAACTATCTGAAAACCAAGGCAAGCGTGAAGACCGAGGAAATTCTGATCGATCGCGCCAATCTCCTCAATCTAACCATTCCCGAGATGACGGTTCTGGTTGGCGGTCTGCGGGTACTCGGGGCCAATCATTCGAGCGCGCCGACCGAGGGCGTGTTCACCGACCGCCCCGGCCAATTGACCAATGACTTTTTCGTCAATCTGCTCGAAATGGGCACATTTTGGGAAGTCGTGGACAAGTCCGGCGACGAACTGTTCATCGGAAAATGCCGGCAGACGGGCGAGGAGAAATGGCGCGCGACCCGGACCGATCTGGTGTTCGGATCGAATTCGCAGCTCCGTTCGGTCGCCGAAGTCTATGCCGAGGACGGGCATGAGACAAAGTTCGTGGAGGATTTTGTCGCGGCCTGGGCAAAAGTCATGAACGCCGATCGCTTCGATCTAGGCTGATATCTGGACGACACCCGCTGAGACGGCCCGCCGGATAAAATCCGCGGGCCGTTTTGGTTGGAACCATGGTCCGCGTCTTAGCCCAGTTTTGCTTTGGCTGCTTCCCAGTTCTGGCCATCAAATTTGGTGATCGTTGGTTGCAGATCATGGCCGGTGTCGAGGCAGTTATAGTTCACGCTCCAGCTCTCCGGGTGGGACTTTGGCTGGTAGAAGCTTTTGACGCCACAAATCTTGCAGAAGAGATGATTCGCCTGGCCGCTGCCAAAGCGGTAGCTGGTAAGATCCCCCTCCCCTTTTTGCAGGCTAAACTGCTGATGTGGCACGAACAGGTGCAGAAAGCCGGTCCGGGCACAGATCGAACAGTTGCAATCAAGCATTGCCGGTGCCTTTTCGACATCGGCTTCGAAGCGGACAGCGCCGCAATGGCAACCGCCGGATATGCTGCTGCGCACGAAAACTTCTCCTATCTGTTCTCTTCTTCGCGACGCGGGCGGAAACGCAGCGACAGCGGAGTGATGAACCCGTCATTGTTAATCCGGATTCTCGCGATAGCCTGCAAATCCGGATCGACAAGATTTTTCTCATAGTCGCGCGCTGCGTCCTGCGCGACATAGAGGCGGTCGCGGGTGAGGCCATCATTGCCTTCCTCGCTCCACGGATTGGCCCGGACGACCATATCGCAACGGTCATCCACGAGAGGATCGGCGTCAATCCGGTCATATGTTTCGACGCTTGCGATTTCGGGCGCGGTGCCCCTGATACACAAGCTTTTGCGAGCGGCCCCCCATGACGGTATCTGGCCCTCATCGGTCGCAGGCCAGTCGTAGCGAAACTGTACATAATGGCCCCGCAGCAGATCGCGAGGATCATAGCCGGCAATCGGCACATCCCATTCAGTCCCCTGGTGCGATTCCCTTTCCGTGATCCACCAGATCAGTGCCAGACCGGCCAGCGGCAATAGCAGTGCAAGCGGCATGAAAAATCGACGATAGCGGCTCATTGGTCGCTCCCCTGCTCGTTCGGTTCGTCTGCACTCGACTTTTCTGGTGCCAACGTCCGGGACAGGCGATAGGCGGCCATCGCTATGGCAATGGTGATCAGCCCTGCGATAATCAGGCCGATGCCGCTGCTGAACAGATCATAAGCGAGCTGAAAATTCAGGATGATCAGGCGCAACGCTATGATCGCGACAACCGCCTGAAACACGTTCCGCCACCCGGAATGGATCGCACTCCAGCCAACCACGGCCCAAAAGGCCATGAACAATATAGCGTTGACCACAGGCGCGCTAGGCTGCGCGATACTGCTGACAAAATTGATGATCGCGGCACCGGTTACAATCGCGGCGATGCTGATACCGGATGCGGCGCGATTGTAAAAGTAGACCAGAAGCGCAGCTGCGCTCCATAACAGCAACTGGATCGCTGCTATATCGCTCAGGAACTGGTTCGATTCCCCCGTGCCCAATGCCAATCCATCGGTTATCAGTTTGAAACCCACCCCTGCGACTAAGATCGTCAGTGCAAATTGTCCGATCTGCCGCCAGAAAACCGCCCTTTCGCTCCATTTTCCCATCACCACGGCAAGGAGCAGTGCAAAAACCGGCAGGCTGGTGATGACCGCAACAATGAGGGAACTGGGGGCTTCGCTTTGTTCGAAATACCAGCCCAGAAAGCTGATGGCCGTCCCCATCAGCGACGCCGGCCAGAGCAGCGAGATCAGCCACCCGCGACCGGTCAGCAGCAACAAAGGGGAAAACAGTAGCAGCCATATCAGCAGAGGCTGCCAAAGCGGAGAACTGGTCTGGTAGACCTGACCGAGATGCCCGAAAAAGGTCAAGCCCAGCACCGCGGTCACGAACAGAAAAATGTCCTTCAGATAGAGACCGAGAAAGCCTTTGCGCGGCTCCAGCCGATAGATTGCGCCGCAAAGACCGCTGATCAAAAGTCCATGAACGGACAGGCGGACCATTCCGGGGATATCATCCCAATTCGCGGCGACGAGCGAGATGATCCCGAGACCGATGGCTAGAGCACCCAGTCCGATCAGCGACCAGAGACCGAGTGGTCTCGCCTGATCGCTCTCATAGTCCCGGATGCGTTGCGCAGTCGCTCCATCGATCACGCCGGCATTCAGCCAGATATTGATTTTTCTTTCTGACAATTGCCGATCTCCGCTCCGGTAAAAAATCTACGCGAGGCGGGCTGGGATGGCAAGCGCAGCGGCGCAGTCACGCGCTAACGGTCGGGTCGGATCAATCCCGCACTTCGGTGGTGTGGATGTCTATGCGGTTTTCCAAAGTTCTGTGCACCGGGCATTTTTCGGCAATTTCGAGCAGCTTGCGCCGATCCTCCTCGCTCAAATCCCCTTCAAGAGTGATCGAACGGTCGATTACGTCAATGCGATTGTCGTCATTGTTACAGCTCTGGCAGTCATCGACATGCTCGCGGCTATGCTCGAGCAGGATATGCACGGCCTCGAGCGCGATACCCTTGCGATCGGCGTACATCTTCATCGTCATTGATGTGCAACTGCCCAGTGCCGCGAGCAACAGGTCATAAGGCGACGGGCCGCTGTCATTACCGCCAAAGGATTCCGGTTCGTCTGCCAGAAACCGATGTTTCCCGACCCTGACGGTCTGCTGGAATTTGCCGCTAGCGGTTTCGACGGAGACAAGAGAAGGATTGGTTGCCATGATTATTCCACCGTTACCGACTTTGCGAGATTGCGGGGCTGGTCGACATCCGTGCCCTTGGCGACTGCGACATGATAGGACAATAGTTGCACGGGTACCGCGTAGACTAGCGGCGCGATCAAAGGATGGACTTTCGGCATCTCGATCGTGGCCATACAGCCCTCTCCCGCTTCCGCTATCCCGTCAGCATCGGAGATAAGCACAACCTTGCCGCCGCGGGCCATGACTTCCTGCATATTGGATACGGTTTTCTCGAACAAAGGGCCTGATGGCGCCAGCACGATCACCGGTACCGCTTCGTCGATTAAAGCAATCGGACCGTGCTTCATTTCGCCGGAGGCATAGCCTTCGGCATGAATATAGCTGATTTCCTTGAGTTTCAGAGCGCCTTCTAGGGCCAAGGGATAATCCGGACCTCGTCCCAGATAGAGCACATCCCGCGCCGGCGCGATCAGATGCGCCATTTGTGCAATATCTTCGTCATGCGCGAGGGCCGCGTTCAGGGCTGCGGGTGCCTCGGTCAGGTGCCTGACGACATCCCGCTCCTCGTCCCGCGTCATTCTATCCTTCACCACGGCCAGATGGGCCGCGAGCGCAGCGAGCACCGCAAGCTGGCACGAGAAGGCCTTGGTCGATGCAACGCCGATTTCGGGACCGGCATGGGTGGGCAGCAGGAGATCGGCTTCGCGGGCCATGCTGCTGGTCGGAACATTGACGACAACCGCAATTTTCTGGCCATTCTCCTTGCTGTGGCGAAGCGCTGCAAGAGTGTCAGCGGTCTCTCCCGACTGCGAGATGAACAGCGCCAGTCCACCAGGTTCGAGCACCGGATCACGATAGCGAAATTCCGAGGCGAAATCGAGATCGACAGGGACGCGGGCGAACGTCTCAAACCAATATTTGGCTACCATGCCGGCATAATAGCTGGTGCCGCAGGCGACGATCGTCACGCGCTTGATATCGCGCAGGTCAAAATCCATTTGTGGCAGTGCTACCTGCTGTTCGAGCGAGCGGATGTAGCTCTGCAATGTCTGCGCGACGACGGTGGGCTGCTCGAAAATCTCCTTCTGCATGAAATGGCGGTAATTGCCCTTTTCGATGGCGGAAGCCGAGACGCCGGATGTCGTGATCTCGCGCTCCACCGGGACATTATCCTTGTCATAGATATCTGCGCCATCGCGCGTGATGACCACCCAGTCGCCTTCTTCCAGATAGGCAATTTGCTGGGTCAGCGGCGCCAGCGCCAGCGCGTCGGATCCGAGATAGGTTTCGCCGTCGCCATAGCCGACCACCAGAGGGGAGCCGAGCCGCGCGCCGATCAGAAGGTCGGGCTGCGAGCGGAAAGCGATGGCCAGCGCAAAAGCCCCCCGCAATTGTGGCAAGATCGCCTGGACCGCTTCTTCCGGGCTTTTGCCCGTTTCGACCTGCTCGCTGACCAGATGAGCGACCACTTCGGTATCGGTTTCGCTTTCGAATGACCGGCCACGCGCGCTCAACGCTTCGCGAAGGCTCCTGAAATTCTCGATAATGCCGTTATGCACCAGCGCTACTTCGCCGGTTGCATGAGGATGCGCGTTACTGGTTGTGGGCGCACCATGGGTGGCCCAGCGGGTATGGGCAATCCCGACGTTGCCGGCGGCATCATCCGTTTTCAACACCTCCACCAGATTCGCCAGCTTGCCTTCTGCCCGGCGGCGGATCAGCTGGCCATTATGCACGGTGCAGACACCGGCGCTGTCATAGCCGCGATACTCCATCCTTTTCAGGCCATCGACCAGACGATCTGAAACGGACTGATTGCCAACTATTCCAATAATTCCGCACATCGTTTTTCGGGCTTTCTGCTAAAATATATAAGGTATCCGGATGCCCGGCATGTTGGCCGGAAAATCCTTTGTATTACGGGTAATCAGGATAGCACCGCTAACCTGGGCAGTGGCAAGAATCATGGCATCAAGCAAGTTCATCTGCATGCGATAGCGGATATCGGCAGCGGCATCGCAAATTCGTGCGTCCAGTTCAACGATTTCGAACGGGGCCAGCAGATCCTGTATCTTGCGGCGGGTTTCCAGCGGTTCGCCTGCTATGACTTCCGTCCAGACGACACGGCTGATCCGGTGCTTTGCATATCGTTGCAATTCAGCGGCCGCGCCGGGCCGGTCCTGCAACCAGTCGATGATGATATTAGTGTCGAAAAAGGGCGTGGACATGGCCTTCTATGCCGGTTCGCGGTCTGCGCGGATGGTGCGCTGATATGCCATGCTGTCCCCGATATCAGATCGATCTTTCCAATAGCCGCGGCCCTTGGCGATCCAGTCCTTGCTGCCCTCAGCGCGATATGCAGCCACTGCATCCCGTAACAACTGGGCGCGAGACTTGCCCTGCTCTGTCGCCTGAGCGTCGAGCCATTTTACATCGTCTTCGGGGAGATCAGCGAGGATTCGGGTCATGATGATATATTGATATCATATCGTGATATCATGTCAATTTGAATCGACTATTTGTGCCGGGAAGTTGCGTTACAAGCGGCATCGGCTTGGTTCTTAATCAAGCGATATGTAATTCCGGCGTCACTTTCGCGATTTTTTCTTAACGCTTGCCGCATTGAACCGGGCAGCCCAACCTGCCTTCGCCGTCTGTTCAGCGCGAACCAGCGCCAGATCGCCGGCGGCAACATCTTTCGTTACGGTTGCGCCTGCGCCGACAATTGCGCCTTCGCCGATCGTCACCGGTGCCACCAGCGCGCTGTTCGATCCGATGAAGGCGCCCTTGCCGATCACCGTTTTATATTTGAAATAGCCGTCATAATTGCAGGTGATCGTGCCGGCACCGATATTAGCGCCCTCGCCCACTTCAGCGTCGCCGAGATAGGTCAGATGATTGGCCTTGGCGCCTTTGCCCAGCGTGGCTTTTTTCATTTCCACGAAATTGCCGACTTTGGAGCCTTCTTCCATCACGGCCCCCGGGCGCAGACGGGCGAAGGGTCCGACGTTGGTCGTGGGACCAATAGTCGCTCCTTCGATATGGCTGTGCCCATATATTTTCGCGCCCGAGGCGATCGAGACGCCGGGACCGAAGATCACATTGGGCTCGATCACGACATCGGAAGCGACTTGCGTATCGTGCGCGAACCACACCGTGTCCGGCGCGATCAGGCTGACCCCGTCGGCCATGGCTTGTTCTCGGCGGCGGGCCTGCCATTCGCCTTCGACCGCGGCAAGTTCGGCGCGACTGTTGACGCCGGCGACCTCGGCCGGATCATCGACCTCAATAACGGCGCTTTTCTGGCCGGGAAGCATGACGATGTCGGGTAGATAATATTCCCCTGCAGCATTGTCGTTGCTGATCTGGTCGAGCAGGATGAACAGGTCCGTCGAGCGCGCCGCCATCAGGCCGCTGTTGCACAGATTGACCGCACGCTCCGCATCGCTGGCGTCTTTAAACTCGACCATCTTCTCGATCTCGCCCTGATCATCGGCAATAATCCGGCCATAAGCGGCGGCATCATCTGGGCGGAAGCCGAGCACGACGGCGCGCGGATCGGATCCATTGTTGAGGCGGAAAATCATGTCGCGCATCGTATCCGCGCTGACCATCGGCACATCGCCATAGAGGATCAGCACGTCGCCGGCGAAGCCCTTTAGCGCGTCATGAGCCTGCGCCACCGCGTGGCCGGTGCCGAGCTGCTCCTCCTGCACTGCGATCGCGACATTGCGGTCCTTTACACTTTCCTCGATCTGCTCACGGCGGGCGCCGACGACAATGACGGTGCGTTCAACGCCAACAGACTCGATAGTATCGAGAAGATGGTGGAGCATCGGCTTGCCGGCAATCGGGTGCAGCACCTTGTGCTTTTCCGATTTCATCCTCGTCCCCTGACCGGCGGCCAGGATGATTGCGGCTAGCGGGCGATCTGACATCGAAATTCTCCGGAACAAATGGGACTATAGCGGCGCTGTCTCGGCCATTTGCAGCGGCTAATGCCATGCAAAGCGGGGATAAGCCACCCTGTATCTTGTCGGCGTGGCGGGTTCATCCAGACGGCTTTCCGTCCTTGCGCCATTTGATCCACAAATGCCGCGCCAGCATCAGTGGCGGCATTCGCAGCCAGTGGGATCGGATATAGAAGGCAAGGCGCGTCAATTTCCGGGTTTCGCGGCCATAACCGTCGCGCGCCAGCAAACGGCGGACATAGAAATTGTCGGTAAACGTCGCCTTGCCCGCCAGCGACGGAAGAACCGGCGTATCATATAGCGCCGCAGCAAGGCGCAGCGCCCTTGCCAGTTCGTCGGCCAGCCCGTGGAGACGGGCGCGCTCATCGAGCTCGGTCCAGAATGATGCTGAGGCTTCGGCCTTTTCCCGCAACAGGAGGTTGATGTCCCACAGATTCCGCAAGCCGCCGGCCAGATCACCATCCGCAAACAGATGGGCGACGGAATGCAGCACCATGTCCGCCGGCGCCATCACATACAGGCCATCCGCGAGTGCTACGGCACTGGCGAGTATCTCTCCGGCATCCGGCGTAGGACCAGCGGTCAACGGCAATATTGTATGATGTACGTCGATCATCCGGTCCCGCTCGCGGTGGATCAGCGGCGGCAGTTCGTGCATATGCTCGCGATAATATTGGTCATCATAGGGATCCGGTTTAACCCATTCCCAGCCGGCATCGAGCAAGGCGTTTTCGACCACCGGCAAATCTTTCCGCTCCACCATGATGTCGAGATCGCCTATGCTACGGCCCCGGCCAGCGGCGAGGTCGGCCGCGACATAGGCTGTCCCCTTCATCAGGACGATCTTGCCGGGATAGTCGGCGAGCGCCCGTCGCGCGCAATCGGCTTCCCACAAGGCCTGCAGTCGCGCCAGATCATGCGCCTCGACGGCATCTTGCAGAACCATGCGAATCCGATCCGGCACCTTCGCATGATCGATCCGGTGAGCCAGCGCGCCGATCAGCGATTCGGCCCGGGCCATGCTGATCAGGTCGGTCCACTCGCTGCCTCGAAGCATTTCCACGCTGGCCGGGTTGCGCAGGGCATCGACCAGACGTCGGGCATCGCGCATCATGGCAGTTTGCTCCACAATCCGTCGATCAGTTCTTCCGCCTGCTCAATCGATTGATAATCCATGGCTCTGGCGGGAACCCGATCAACAAACCGGGTCAGTGCCCGAAATCCCGATTCTCCGAGCGCGACATAATTGGTTGAGGCCTGGGTCAGCCGGACGAAAATTTCGGCCTGGCCCATTTCGCGCAATTCGCGAGCGTGACCAAAGCGGGGAAAAAGCAACAGCGCCGGCGTGGCCGACTCCTCCATTCGGGTAACGGCCTCCTGCGGCGGCACAAGATGGCGTATGTCGCCCTTGGGTGTGGCTTTCATTTCGGGGCCGAACCGGTCATCCGCTGCAAGATTCTGCATCGCCCCGATAGCCTGGTTTTTCAGGCTTATCAGGCGCGGAAAAGGCGAAATCTTTCCGTCGTCGAGGCCCAACAGTGCGAATTCGTCCCCCATGAACCGCCAGCCCCGCTCGGCCAGCATCGCGGACAAGGTCGATTTCCCCGAGCCGGACAGGCCGGTCATGACCAGCGCTTTGCCGTCTTTCTTGACGCTGCTGGCATGGAGCAGCAGATGCCGCCGCCAGCCGAGCGCCATTTGCAGGTTCATGCCCATTTCGGCGGCAAGCAAACCCTGCGCCAGCGGCAACGGTGCGGCATCGGGCAGCCAGAAGTCACCGCCGATGTGGACGGACGGGCGGATGTGGCGGCGCCAGGGCTTGTCTGGCTCCAGCCGAACCGTGAAATCGACCTGCCCTTCGCCCGGTGCCGGATAGTGCCGATAGAGACCGGCCAGCTGATCCAGCGGTTGTCGCCATGCCGAAGCAATCCGGAAAGCTGCGGGACCGATTTTGAGCAGGATATGATGCATCTTGCCCATCAGCCGGGGACCCGGGACACGAGACCGAGCAATGACAGTTCTTCGAGGCGTGCCAGAATGATTTCTTCCGCATCTCCGCCGGATTCGATGTCGAATAGGGCGGTCAGCCGCGCAATAATCTCGGTTGCGGCAAGCGCAGCCTCTTCCATCACTTCGAATATGGCGGGGGCCGGATCGGCTAGAATATGGGTGATGCCGGACGGTCTGTGATACAGCAGTTTCATGCTGTCCAGGTCATGCCAGATCAGATCTTCTGCCGGCGCAGCCCGATATTTCTGGGTCATGGAGAACTACCTGCGAATCTGGTGCGACATAACCGATTAATAGCAGGCAAAAGTTAAAATGGTGCGGATATATCAGCGCGGCATTTGCAGCGAAGCATAACAGGTGAAGCCGCTCTGCCCGGACTGCAGCCGGCGAATATATTTCACATAGGCCCGCGACTGGTCGTTGGATGTCCCGGGCAAGGTGCGGCCCCTCATGGCGCGGCGTACTTCCTCGCCGGTGAAATTGCGACCGGCGGGCGGAAATGCTCCTGGCGTGTCTGCCGTGACCACTTTCCCGTTCGGCGCGATAAAACCGCCCGAAGCATGTTTGCCCGGCACTGGAATCTCGCAATTGAGAACGGAACCGGCGGTCTGCGCCAATGCAGGCTTGATGCTGACTACAGCTGAAGCCGTGACTGCGCCCATCATCAGGGCGCGGCGACGGTTTACAATGCCGCAATTCTCGCCATTTGCGTCTGACGATTCAGATGGAAGGCCCTCTTTCATCGAATTTCTGTCCATTTTTCTTAGCTTCAGATAGGTGCACATAAGCGGAAATCGATTGAAAGGCGAGCAATCAGTCCCTCGCTCGCAACCGCGTCCATATTCGGGACATAGACATGCAAATCGTTAATATTGTCTCTATTTGCGAAAGCCGGTGCAGGCTCCCGAAACATTCCCGTTGCCGATGCGCCGGAGCACCGGCTAAACAGCGGCTATGACAATGCCAGAATCATTCCGATGACTTCGGTTTCCCCTCTTCGTTTGCTGATCGCTCTGGCGATCATTGTCGGCGGTGGCATTCTTTCCGGTCAAATGCCACAATCCGGCCAGCAGTTCATCGTGGTCATTGTCTCGGGCACCTTCGCCCTGTTCATGGTTATGCAGGACCGGCCCGCCTCGCCAATGCCGGATCCGGCAGCATTGGAACGACAGACCAAACGGATATTATATCAGGGGCGCTCGGAGGCCTATCAGGATATTATCGACCCGATAACAGATCCGATCATGCTGATCCGCAATGCCAAGGTCGCCGCGGCCAACCCGGCCGCCGCCCAGGTCCTGGGCAATCATATCGTTGGCGAGGACGTGCGCATCGCCATCCGCCATCCCGCCGCTGCCGACCGTCTGGCAAATCCGGATGCCAAACATACCGGTGAGCCCATTTTGCTGGTCGGTGTCGGAAGCACGGACCAGAGATGGGAATTGCGCATCCACACGCTTCAGGACGGACTGAAGCTGGTCCAGCTTTCCGATCGGTCCAGTCGCTATGCCGCCGAAAGAATGCGGACCGATTTCGTCGCAAACGCCAGCCACGAACTGCGCACACCACTGGCAGCCATCAAGGGGTTTATCGAAACGCTTGAGGACCCCACGGCCGGCAAGGACGATGCAACCCGCGCCCGCTTTCTGAAAATCATGTATGACGAAGCCGACCGGATGCAGCGTCTGATCGAGGACCTGATGTCGCTCTCCAGGATCGAGGCAGAGAAATTCGAGCTGCCTTCAGACGTGATAGATCTGAGCGAATTGGTCGAGGAAGCGCGTGATTTCTACATCAACAGCCGTGGCAAGAAAGAAAGTGAAATACTGGTTCATTTTCCAACTGTTATGCCAATGATCCACGGAGACCGGGCGCAATTGTCGCAGGTCGTCAACAATCTGCTGAGCAACGCATTCAAATACGGAAGAAAAGGGGCACCGGTCACGATCAAGGTCGCGCCCAATAAATCGGGCACGATGCTTTATCTGTCGATCAGTGATCAGGGCGACGGCATAGCACCGGAACATATCCCCCGGCTCACCGAACGTTTTTACCGTGTCGACAAGGGACGCAGCAAGTCGATTGGCGGTACCGGACTGGGGCTCGCAATCGTAAAACATATTTCGGAACGCCATGGGGGAAGGATGGAAATCAGCAGTGAGGTAGGCCGCGGTACAACGGTATCGGTATTGCTGCCGGTCGCCAGCAAAAGTCCGGGAGCCGTTTTGCTGGCACAAGGCAGTGATTGATCGATGATCGCGGGAAATAATTCTCCCGGGAATGAGTGTCCGACTGCATGGTCACATAATTGTAATATATTTGTCACGAACAGGACATTGCGCCTCCCTAGAAGCCTCCCGAACAAGCCTGTTGATAGGGTTTCTGGCAATTTTTGCGAGGGATCACCTGCAGTGGAATTAGGAACTATTCTATGTTGAGAACAATCGCGCTCGTGGCGGTCGCCTCCCTCGGGCTATCGGCCTGCCAGGACCAGGCGTCCGGTGGCCAAGGCGGCACCCGCAGCGAAATACGGATCGTCGGTTCCTCGACCGTTTTCCCCTTTGCGAAAGCGGTGGCAGAGCAGTTCAGCATCAACGGCGCCAATCCCTCCCCCATCCTCGAATCGACCGGCACCGGTGGCGGCATGAGCCTGTTCTGTGCCGGTGTGGGCGCGGACACGCCCGATATCGCCAATGCATCCCGCCGGATCAAGGCATCCGAGTTTGAACTGTGCCAGAGCAATGGCGTGACCGACATCATCGAAGTGCAGATCGGTATCGATGGTATCGCGGTTGCCCAAGCGAATAACGGCCCTGCCTTTTCGCTGACTCCGGCCCAGATTTACGAAGCCATTGCGGCAAGGCCCTACGGTAAGGAAAACAAGAACGAGAGATGGTCTGATATCGATTCGTCCCTGCCCGACTTCGCGATCAGCGTTTACGGCCCGCCGTCCACGTCAGGTACGCGCGACGCGCTGACCGAACTGATAATGGAAGTTGGCTGTACAGCCGATTCGGCCACCAAGGCGCTCAAGGACAGCGACGAGGAAGCCTTCAAGGACATCTGTCATGAAGTCCGCACCGACGGCGGTTATGTCGATGCGGGGGAAAATGACAATCTCATCGTCCAGAAACTGAAAGCAAATCCCAACAGCGTCGGAATTTTCGGTTTCAGTTTTCTGGAAGAAAATCTGGACAGCGTTCGTGGCATTTCGGTCTCGGGGGTGAAGCCGACCTATGATGCGATTGCATCCGGCAATTATCCCGGCGCACGCCCGCTTTACGTCTATGTCAAAAAACAGCATGTCGGTGTCATTCCGGGGCTTCGCGAATATATGCTTGAGTTTATCGAGGCTGGCAGCCGCGACGGTTATCTGGTGAAAGCCGGGTTGATTGCATCGCCAGAAAATGTACGAGCGGTGATGACCGACGTGATCCGTGACATGCCTCCGCTCGCGATCGGCGAACTTGAATAGGCACGCTTTGACGCGCGCTACATACTTGATGATATTGATGCAGGAGCGGAACCAGATATTGTGACAAGTGCGACGCTTCTTTTTCTCGTGATCGGCCTGGGGCTGGTCGCCTGGTTTTTTGGCCGCCTGAAGGCTTCCGGAATGCAGGCGAGCGGAGAGACCTCCCGATCTGCGCTCCATTCGCTGCCAAATTATCATGGCTGGTATGTCGCCTTGTGGGCGATTGTTCCGGCCGCGATTTTCATGACCATCTGGAATTTTGTCAGCCCGGCGCTGATAACCGATGCCGCGCTGACCAGCGCTGCAGCGGCCGGGCTACCGCAGGACAGTTTTTCCCGGGCAGCGATCCTGTCCGAGGCCCGCGCGATAGCTTATGGCAACCAGACCAATGCCTTCAATCCGCTGTCGCAATCGATGGTCGAACCCTATCGCGAAGCTATTGCCTATTATCAGATGATCGGAACGGTCGCGGCACTGCTGATGGTATTCGCCTGCGGTGTCTATGCGTGGCTGCAGATCAAGCCTGACCTGAGGGCGCGGACCAAGATCGAGCGTGTGACAATGCTGATTCTTCTGCTCGCATCGCTTATTGCAATCATCACCACCGTCGGCATCTTCCTGTCGCTGGTGTTCGAATCGGCCCGCTTCTTCTCGATGGTGTCACCGATCGATTTTCTGTTCGGTACCGAATGGAATCCGAAAGCGGTGGCCGGTCCGAGAGGCGAAACCGGATTTGGCGCCATTCCGCTTTTCTGGGGCACCGTCTTTATCGGCGCGATAATCGCGATGATCGTCGCGATCCCGCTCGGCTTGATGAGCGCCATATATCTGACCCAATATGCACCAGCGAAATTCCGCGCTTGGATGAAGCCGATACTCGAGGTTCTCGCCGGGGTGCCGACGGTGGTCTACGGCTATTTTGCCGCATTGACCGTCGCTCCGGCTTTGCGCGACTTTGCCGTTTCGATCGGCATTGCCGGTGCGTCGTCGGAGTCCGCTCTCGCAGCTGGTGTGGTCATGGGCATCATGATCATTCCGTTCGTCTCGTCGATGGCCGATGACAGCATTGCCGCGGTACCCAGCGCAATGCGCGACGGTTCGCTGGCGATGGGAGCCACCCATAGCGAAACGATCAAGAAGGTGCTTATCCCGGCTGCCCTGCCAGGTGTCGTTGGCGGTGTTCTGCTGGCCGTCAGCCGCGCGATTGGCGAAACGATGATCGTGGTCATGGCTGCCGGTCTCGCTGCCAATATGACCGCCAATCCCTTTTCCAGCGTAACCACCGTCACAACGCAAATCGTGCAACTGCTGACCGGTGACCAGGAATTTGACAGTCCGAAGACGCTGGCTGCCTTTGCCCTCGGACTGGTTCTGTTCATCGTAACGCTGCTGCTCAACCTTATCGCCCTGCGCGTGGTCAAAAAATATCGGGAAGCATATGAATAGTCTCACCGAAACGAAGCGCAATCCGACTGACTGGCAGGGCCCGGCGATGCAGAAGCGCATCGCCCGGCGCTATGCGGCCGAACGCCGCTTCAAGGCCCTGGGCATGGCTGCGGTCATGCTTTCGGCGGGCTTTCTTGCTTTTTTGCTGGTGGTGATGGTCGGCAACGGCTTCCGCGGCTTCACCCAGACAGAATTGCCTGTCGATATCGATTTTCCGGCTGTTACCGGCGGCGCTTCGGCCAGCCAGTTTGAAGGGCCCAATGCCAATGCAAATTTGCAGTCCATGGGGCTGCGTGAAATCGTCGACAGCAGCATCGAGATTCAATATGGCCCGGACGGAACGGAGCTCTTTTCGCCGGGTGGCTGGACCGCGGTTAGCGCGATGATTCTGAATGATCCGGATATTGTCGAACAGAAAACCACGATATATTTGCCGGTTATTTCCGATATCGATGTCGCTTACAAGGATGCCGGTAATCCGGAAGCAGAAGAGAAAGTGCGCGAACTGGGAGATCGTTTCTCGACCGGCTTCAACTGGAATTTCCTCAGCCATTCCGATGCCACCGACCCGATGCAGGTCGGCATATGGGGTGCGTTCAAGGGGTCGCTGATCACCATGGTTGTCACCTTGCTGCTGGCCTTTCCGGTGGGCGTGCTGGCGGCGCTCTACCTTGAGGAATATGCGCCGAAGAACCGGCTGACCGACCTGATCGAGGTTTCTATCAACAATCTGGCGGCTGTCCCCTCGATCATCTTTGGCTTGCTGGGGCTTGCCGTATTCCTGAATTTCTTCGGCATGCCGCGATCCGGCGCTCTGGTCGGCGGCCTGACCCTGGCGCTAATGACCATGCCGGTGATTGTGATCTCGGGGCGTAATGCCGTTAAATCGGTACCGCCGTCTATTCGCGAAGCAGCGCTTGGCATCGGCGCGAGTCCGTTGCAGGTGGTCTTTCACCATGTCCTGCCGCTGGCCCTGCCCGGCATCCTGACCGGTACCATCATCGGCATGGCCCGGGCGCTCGGCGAGACTGCGCCGCTGCTGATGATCGGCATGCGCGCTTTTATCGCCACCCCGCCCAATGGCATTACCGATCCGGCAACGGTATTGCCGGTGCAAATTTTCCTGTGGTCGGATGAAGTCGACCGCGGTTTTGTAGAAAAAACATCCGCAGCGATCATCGTGCTATTGTTGTTCCTGCTGACGATGAACGCTCTGGCCATCTATCTGCGCAACCGTTTTGAAACCCGCTGGTAGGTGCTGTGATGAATGATGATCTGACAATGCAAGAAGCAAGTGAAAGCGCAAATATGACAGATTCGGCCCCGACTGATATGGCAAGCGAAGCCTCTACGCCGAAGATGACGGCTCGCAATGTCAACGTGTTCTACGGCGACAAGCAGGCGATCAATGATGTGTCCATCGACGTGAACATGGATAATGTGACCGCCTTCATCGGGCCTTCCGGCTGCGGCAAGTCTACCTTCCTGCGCTGCATGAACCGGATGAACGACACGATTCCGATCGCCCGGGTCACCGGTGATATCCAGCTGGACGGAGATGATATCTACGCGCCGAAAATGGATGTTGTCCAGTTGCGGGCGCGGGTCGGGATGGTGTTCCAGAAACCGAATCCTTTTCCCAAGTCCATCTATGACAATATCGCTTATGGGCCGCGGATCCACGGCCTCGCTACGGGCAAGGAAGAACTGGACAATATTGTCGAATCCTCTCTGCAGCGCGCTGGTCTCTGGGGTGAAGTGAAGGACCGGCTTCACGATAGCGGCACCGCATTGTCGGGCGGGCAGCAGCAGCGCCTGTGTATCGCCCGTGCCATTGCGGTCGATCCCGAGGTGATCCTGATGGACGAACCCTGCTCAGCTCTCGATCCGATTGCAACGGCAAAGATCGAGGAGCTGATCCATGAATTGCGTGGCAAATATGCGATCGTCATCGTAACGCACAATATGCAGCAGGCCGCGCGCGTATCCCAGAAGACGGCGTTCTTCCACTTGGGAACCCTGGTGGAATATGGTGAAACTACCGATATTTTCACCAATCCGCGGGAAGAGAAAACACGGGACTATATCACCGGACGTTACGGCTGATATCTCGAAGTCTAGGAAGTCAAAAATGGTCAATACTGGTACAGAACATACGGTTAAAGCCTTCGATTCCGACATAAACGAATTGCGCGGCATGGTCGCGGAAATCGGCGGACGCAGCGAGCAGGCCATTTCCAAGGCCATGCGCGCGCTGGAGAACAGCGATCTGGAACTGGCGGAAGAAGTTGTTCGGGAAGACAAGCTCATCGACGAACTCGAAAAACGGATCGACGAGCTGACATTCCAGACCATCGCGCTGCGGGCGCCCATGGCTGACGACCTGCGGGAATTGATTGCCACATTCAAGATATCCGGTGTGGTCGAACGGATAGGCGATTATGCCAAGAATATTGCCAAGCGGGTACCGCTTGTTACCACAGCCCATCGCCTGACGCCGATCTCGCTGCTGCCATCCATGTCGAAAATCGCCAGCGAACTGGTGCGAGATTCGCTGGACGCGTTTGCGCGACGGGATGCGGACCTGGCGATGGAAGTGAACCGCCGCGACCAGATTGTCGACGATTTCTATAACAGCATTTTCCGTGCCGTAATCACCCATATGATAGAAAATCCCAAGGATATCGGGGAAGCGGCCCATTTGCTGTTCATCGCAAAAAATCTGGAGCGGATCGGTGATCATGCCACCAATGTTGCCGAGATGGTCTATTTTGCGGCCACCGGAGAGCCGATGCCGGAACGGACACGCGGCGAAAATCCGACGACACCGGTCGACGAAGCGCCCATCGACGGGGAAGACTGATGGTCAACGCCAAATTACTGCTGGTCGAGGATGATGCCGCCCTGGCGGAACTGCTGACCTGGAATTTCAAGAAAGAGGAATATGACGTCATCCATACTCCGGATGGCGAGGAAGCCTTGCTGCTGGTGCAGGAACATCGTCCCGACGTGATCTTGCTCGACTGGATGCTGGAAAGTCTCTCCGGAATCGAAGTGTGTCGCCGCCTGCGCCGCTCTTCGGAAACCGCCAATATCCCGATTATCATGCTGACCGCCCGTGGAGAGGAAGAGGACAAGATCCGTGGCCTAGAAACCGGTGCTGACGATTATATCACCAAGCCGTTCAGCCCCCGTGAACTAATCGCCAGAGTGAAAGCCGTCCTGCGGCGTGTCCGACCGGCGCTGGCGGGCGAGAAGCTCAGCTTTGGCGATCTGGAAATGGATACCGTTGGCCACAAGGTGAAGCGAGGCGGCGACACTATCCCGCTCGGTCCCACCGAATTTCGCCTGCTGCGCCATTTTCTGGAGCATCCCAACTGGGTGTTTTCCCGCGAACGACTGCTCGACAGCGTGTGGGGGCAGGACAGCGATATTGAACTGCGTACCGTTGATGTCCATATCCGGCGGCTGCGAAAAGCGCTAAACGCCAATGGCAGATCGGATATCATTCGTACTGTAAGATCAGCGGGCTATGCGCTCGATACCGACGCTGTCGAAGGCTGATATCCGGGCGGAGCAAGGTGCATTGCGCGCCGATCTGGATTTGCTAGTCGCCGACCAGTTTCATCAGCTTGCGCTCGATCGGTGCCAACACGCCGGCCAGATCATGGCCGCGTTTCAAAACCTGTCCCTGCTCGCCGCGTAGCGACCACATGCCCTGGCGATTGCGTTCAGACGGTCGCTTCTCTATCCGCATCTGCGGCCGTTCCGATGCGCGGCGGAAAGCAGCGAATATCGCGACATCCCGGCGCATATCCATGGCGTAATCCTTCCAGTGTCCAGCCGCGACCATTCGGCCGTAAAGTCCCAGAATCCGCTCTATTTCACGACGTTCAAAACCGACCTGGGTAGCCGAGCCGCGCTGCGGAAAAGGGGATATGTTGGAATCGCCGAAACGCATCAAGCGCTGTCGCGTCCCTCTGATTCAATTGACTCTTTTTCGCCGTTTCGCTCCTTCGCAAAGGCCGCTATGCGTTTCTGCAACTGTTCCATTTCGCATTGAAGAATTTCCAGTTTTTGCGTCGACGGATCGAATATTTCACTGCACGGCGTGCCGTAAGGAACAAATTCCTTCTGATAATCCTTGGCCTCAACCAATGTCGGGCGGGCGCGGACACCAACCATGGTTGCTCCTTCCGGAACATCCTGGGTCACGACCGCATTGGCCCCCACCCTCGCTCGTGTGCCGACCGTGATAGGACCGAGCACCTGGGCTCCCGAACCGAGAATAACGTCATCCTCGATTGTCGGATGTCGCTTGCCGCCAACGCCATTTGCCGGGTTCGTCCCGCCCAGGGTAACGCATTGATAGATAGTTACATTATCGCCAATTTGTGCAGTTTCACCGATTACGGTAAACCCGTGGTCGATGAACAGATGGCGGCCGATTTTGGCACCCGGATGGATATCGATCGCTGTGAAAAAGCGGGAGATATGGTTGATCAACCGGGCGAAGAAATATAATTCGCCCTTGAATAGCCAATGCGCGAGGCGGTGGAGGCCAAGCGCCAGCACGCCAGGATAAAGCAGCACTTCCCAGCGCGATCGCGGTGCCGGGTCGCGCGCCTTAATGGAATCCAGATAGGCGCCGAGTTGCCGAAACATAAATTTCCTCCGGAAGATACGAATATCATTAACTAGGTAGGACAGGCCCGTATTTCCAGTTCTTTTTCGAAACGGAAATGGGAACGCACTTTTCAACCCATTGTTTATCACTATAGCAGATCAATATACATTTACTGATCGAAGGCTTCGATAATGTCGACCTATCTCCCCACGTTGAAGCAATTGCAATATCTGGTTGCGCTGAAAGAACATGGCCATTTCGGAAAAGCGGCGGAATCCTGCTTTGTCACCCAGTCGACATTGTCTGCCGGGATCAAGGAACTGGAGGCGCTGCTCGATATTGTTCTGGTCGAGCGGACCCGCCGGGTGGTCCGTTTTACCGAACTGGGCAACCAGATGGTCGAGAAAGCCTATCGTATTTTACGGGAGGCTGAGGAATTGTCCGAAATGGCCCGATCTGCCGGTAAGCCACTGGCGGGGGACGTCCGGATGAGCGTGATCCCGACCATCGCTCCCTTTCTGCTGCCGCGACTGCTGCCGCAACTGCGCAAGGAACGCCCGGAGTTGAAACTTTATCTGAAAGAGGAAACCAGTCAGGCAGCCTGCGACTCGCTGCATCATGGCCATGCGGACTGCGTCTTGCTGGCACAGCCCTTTCCCTGCGGCGATGTCGAATCGGCAATGCTGTTCAGCGACGAAATTTTTGTGGCCTTCCCGAAAGACGATCCGCGCGATCCTCCGCCGCAGGTTGATCCGGCTACCATCGACGAAACGCAATTGCTCCTGCTCGAAGACGGACACTGCCTGAAAGATCATGCCCTCGCGGCCTGTAACCGACCGGAACTCCGGGCATCCGCGCGGATGATGGGTACTTCCCTGCATACTTTGGTGCAAATGGTCGACAATGGCCTTGGTCTGACCCTGTTGCCCAAAATGGCAATAGATAGCGGCATTCTCGATCACACCAATATCGTTGCCAGACCGCTACAGTCGGATCGTGCCACGCGCGACATCGCGCTGGTCTGGCGCAAGAACAGCCCACGCCGAAGCGAGTTTCAGCTGCTGGCAGAAATCATGAAAGGGGCGCAACACCGGGTTGCCGAAAAACAACTCTAGTTTTTCCGAAGGTCCCATTTTTGCGATGCATCGACATCCGATGCGCGCTCTTCGATCCATTTCGTCGTTCCGTCGGTCCGGGTTTCCTTCTTCCAGAAGGGCGCAACCGTCTTCAGCTTGTCCATGATGAAGGAACAGGCCTCGATTGCCGCTCCGCGATGATCGGATCCGGTTATCACCAATACGATATTATCGCCCACCGCCAGTTTCCCGACGCGGTGAATGATGGTGACGGCGTGGAGCGGCCAGTCCGCCCGTGCCGTTTCGGCAATCTTGTGCAGCGCCTTTTCGGTCATTGCGGGATAATGTTCCAGCGCGAGCGATTGCAGATTCCCGTCATCGCGAACCTGTCCGATAAAGCTGGCAATCGCGCCGCCGCCCTGCCCCGAAACTCTCGCTGTCTCGACCGCGATGTCGAAATCGTCCGGTCCGACCGAAATTCTGATCATCCGCCCGTTACCGGCGGAAAAATCGCCAGCTCCTTCGCCGAACCGAGCGGGCTTGCCGGAAGGCCATAGTCCTGATCGAGGGCAAAGCGCAATTTGGCCAGGTCGGCAAATATCTCGGCATAGACGCCGCCTCGCGCAACCAACATCATAACGACATCGGCAATAGTCTCGATGCCCTCGCCGAGCGCGACCTGTTCCTGGTCCAGACCAAGCCGCTCCCGAACCCAGGCAAAATAGACGATGTCGAGCGAGCGTGCCATCAGTCCATATGCTTCAGGCCGACGCGGAGATAGTCCCAGCCGGTGATCAGGGTCAGGATCGCCGCCGCCCAAAGCGTCCACAGGCCCACGGTCTGCACAATCGGAAATTGCGGCAAACCGCCTGCCAAGATCAAAGCGCCGAGGGAAATCATCTGGAACCCGGTTTTCCAC
Organism: Sphingorhabdus sp. 109; assembly: GCF_902506555.1. Classification (GTDB taxonomy): domain Bacteria; phylum Pseudomonadota; class Alphaproteobacteria; order Sphingomonadales; family Sphingomonadaceae; genus Parasphingorhabdus. The sequence continues at coordinate 1,095,693 of NZ_LR732707.1, forward strand.
TTTGCCAATTGAGAAACCGGAACGCTGATCTGCAACCCCGCGAGAAACTCACGGAGACCCGATACGGTTATCTCCCGCAGCAATATGATAATGGCGGCAATGGCGTGCCATCCGCTGATATCGCGTGTGAATATCAGCATTAGAACGACCGCGGCAACCATGATCTTGTCGGCAATCGGATCGAGAAATATGCCGAGCTTCGAAACCGTGCCTTGGGAACGGGCCAGATAGCCATCGAAATAGTCGGTGATCGCCATCAGACAATAGAGCCCGAACGTCAGTAAATAGTCGATGGGGAGCGGTTGCGGCCGAACCGATTCGAAATTTGGCCAGAGCAGAAACACGAGAATCGGAACCGCAAAAATTCGCGAGAGCGTCAATATGTTCGGCAAGTTCAGCATTATGGCTCTCGCATAGACAGATTTGCCCGAAATGAAAATTGTTTCAACCAACAGGAGTGGAAATTCATTGCAAGGACAGTCGGTCATTGAATTTGACGCACAGGCTGAAAGGACTAAGGATGCCGTAACCCTCATCCTTTGCTCGAACAGAGATTTTCACTTTATGCAAAATACTGCGCATTTGCTGCGAACGAGAAGATTTTTGCCGCTTTTCCTGACACAGTTGCTCGGGGCATTTAATGACAATCTCTTCAAATTCTCGATGGTCATTCTGGTCACCTATGGAATTTATGAAAGCGAATCCGAAGATTTCGCGTTCAATGCGCTGGCGTCCGGCCTTTTCATATTGCCGTTTTTCCTGTTCTCGTCGCTGGCGGGGCAGTTGGCGGACAATTATGACAAGGCGCGAATCACGCGTTTCGTCAAAACCCTGGAAATTTTCATTGCCGTCGTCGGCGGTATCGGACTCTGGCTGCAGTCGATACCGATAATGCTGACCGCCCTGTTTCTTCTTGGTCTGCAATCGACTTTCTTTGGTCCGATAAAATATGCCGTTCTTCCCCAGCATCTGGAGCAAGACGAAATATTGGGAGGCACCGGACTGGTAGAAGCGGGAACCTATATCGCAATTCTGGCCGGCACGATTCTGGGCGGGATCATCATCGACCGGAATGGAAATGGTGTAGAAATTGCTGTAATCGCGGTTTTTGTAGTGGCGCTGATTGGACGCATCGCCGCCCAGTTCATGCCGCCAGCACCGGCACAAAAGGAAGTTGAAGCGATCGACTTCAACTTTGTCCGCTCATCGATACGGCTGATTTCCGCTACCTTGCATGTGCGCCGACTATATCTGGCGATTATCGCGATCAGCTTTTTCTGGACCATAGGATCGGTGCTGATCATCCAATTCCCGCCGCTGGTTGAAAATGTGCTGACCGCAACTCCGCAGGTCGCCAGCCTGTTTCTGGGCGTATTCTCGATCGGCATTGCCGTTGGTTCGATACTGGTCAACCGGCTGCTGAAGAGCGAAGTTTCAGCGCGTTTTGCGCCGGCTAGCGTGATCCTGATGGGGGTATTCGTGCTGATACTCTATTTCATTGCGCGCAGTTGGCAGGGTTTGCCGGAGGGCCAACTTTATACGTTCGACACTTTTATCGTCCACGAAGGGGCGTGGGCCTTGCTCGGCACTCTGGCCGGCGTATCTATTTTCGGCGGCATGTTTGTTGTTCCCCTATACGCCTTTCTGACAACCACGGTGGACATCAGCCAGACCGCCCGCACGATTGCGGCCAACAATGTTGTCAATTCCGGCTGTATGGTCGTGGGCGCTCTGGTCGCGCTGGGGCTGAGCATGATCGGCGTGTCAACGACCGAACAGCTTTTGCTGGTCGCAGCCATGTGCCTGGTCGCGGCATGGCTCGGGCAGCAATTGCATCGGGCCTGCGATTAGTCGAGCGGCAACGTCCGCTCAGACGATGAACATGTAAAAAGCAGTAAAGAATGCGAGGAAGCTAAGCAGAAACAGGCTGACATCTTCTCCGAATCCCTTGCTTTTCGCGATTGATACTCTGTCGCTGTCATGCTCTTCAGCGGCGATATCCACGATTTTTACCGGCAGACTGCGGCGAAAACTGTGTCCCGGTCGTTCGGCTGCTACAACCAGATGTCTCGAATTCTCTCTGTCCATGGCCTTGGTTAACAATTTGTTAGCCATATATTCCAGCCCGAAATTGCCCCTTTTGGTTAACGTCTTGAATTGGTACAGGCTATGAAAATCAAGGGATAGAGCGATAACAGGCGGGTAAAATTAACTGTTGTCCATCATGCGCCGGTTCAAAGGCCTATTTTAGACAAAAGTTCAACCTGTGTGATCTTTGCAACTGATTGGCGATATTGTGGTTTTGAACAATAAGATGGTTGATTTCAGCATGCTCTTATGTCAATGCTCGAAGCGTATTAAGTGAAATGCGAAACCCTGAAGGAGCAAATTATGCGTTTCGGTAAAATAGGAATGGCTGCAGCAGCAGCTGCATCGCTTGTAAGCGCACCCGTTTTGGCACAGGCCTCCCAGCCTGTTTCTTCGGCTGTACGCACCAGCGCAACTGTCGAAGGCGAAAATGATCTCGAAGGTGGCTCCGGCATCATCATCGCAATTCTGGCAGCAGCAGCAGTGATTGCTGGCATCATCATCGCAGCCGATGGCAGCGACGATACGCCAACCTCCCCCTGAACTTGTTCAGATACAGATTTTGAAAATGGCGGCCTTTCGGTCGCCATTTTTTTTGCCACGATTGCGGGTTGATTGACCGGTTTCGGTCAATCTTTCCTGCAATGAAACAAAGCCGTAAAGCCATTGGTTGCACATTCGGAAGCGATTACCCATATCTGCTTTCATGACAGAAAATCAGCAACACGGCCTGCAGCAATGGCATGGCACAACAATCCTATCGGTGCGGAAAAATGGCAAGGTCGTGGTCGTCGGAGATGGCCAGGTCTCGATGGGTCAGACGGTAATGAAGCGCAATGCCCGCAAGGTAAGGCAGCTGCACGATGGCTCGGTGATCGGCGGTTTTGCCGGGGCAACCGCTGACGCTTTCACCTTGTTCGAAAGACTGGAAGCCAAGCTTGAGCGGCATAACGGGCAGTTGATGCGGGCCGCTGTCGAACTTGCCAAAGACTGGCGAACCGACAAATATTTGCGCAATCTGGAAGCCCTGATGATCGTGGCGGACAAGGATGTCACGCTCATCCTGACCGGCAACGGCGACGTTCTGGAGCCGAACGAAGGCATCGCGGCGATCGGATCCGGCGGTAATTTCGCGCTCTCGGCTGCCCGCGCCTTGATGGATTACGAAAAGAACGCCGAAAAGCTGGCGAAAAAGGCGATGGAAATCGCCGCGGAAATCTGTGTCTACACCAACGACCAGGTCACCATAGAGACGCTCGACAGCGACAGCTGATCCTGGTCGACCCCATTATCACCAATGAAGAGAATTTAGCATGCAGGCGAACCTGACCCCCAAAACAATCGTCAAGGCACTGGACGACCATATCATTGGTCAGAAGGAGGCTAAACGCGCCGTAGCTGTTGCCCTGCGCAACCGGTGGCGCCGCCAGCGGCTTCCTGCCGAACTGCGCGACGAAGTAACGCCCAAGAATATTCTGATGATCGGCCCCACGGGTTGCGGCAAGACGGAGATTTCGCGCCGGCTGGCGAAGCTAGCGGATGCGCCCTTTATCAAGGTCGAGGCCACCAAATTCACCGAGGTGGGCTATGTCGGTCGCGACGTCGAGCAAATTGCTCGCGATCTTGCCGAGGAGGCAGTCCGGCTGGAGCGCGACCGCCGGAGAATGGCGGTCCATGAAGCGGCAGCGGAAGCCGCGATGAACCGGTTGCTCGATGTGTTATGTGGTGAAAATGCCAGCGAAGCCACGCGCGAGAGCTTTCGTCAACGGGTCGTCGACAATCATATGAACGATACCGAAATCGAGATCGAAGTGGAAGACACGCCTAATATGCCGATGGATATTCCCGGTATGGGCGGTCAGGTCGGGATGATCAACCTGTCGGATATGATGGGCAAAGCGTTCAACCAGTCGCGCCTGAAGCGCCGCAAGATGCGGGTTGCCGACGCTTGGGACAAACTGATTGAGGAAGAATCCGACAAGCGGCTGGACGAAGAGGATATCTCGCGGGCCGCAATTACCGACGCCGAATCCAACGGTATTGTTTTCCTTGATGAGATCGACAAAATCGCCGTCAGCGACATGCGTGGCGGATCGGTTAGCCGGGAAGGGGTTCAGAGAGACCTGCTGCCGCTGATTGAGGGAACGACGGTTGCGACCAAATATGGTCCGATGAAAACAGACCATATCCTGTTCATCGCTTCCGGTGCCTTTTCGATATCGAAACCGAGCGACATGCTTCCCGAATTGCAGGGACGGTTGCCGATCCGTGTCGAATTGCGGGCGCTGACTGAGTCCGATTTCGTCCGGATATTGACCGAAACACGCGCCAATCTGCCTGAGCAATATGTTGCATTGCTGGGGACGGAAGATGTTGTCATCAAAATCACCGACGATGCGATTGGCAAGCTGGCCGAAATCGCGGCAAATGTGAACGAAACGGTCGAGAATATCGGGGCCCGCCGGCTGCAGACAGTGATGGAAAAACTGCTTGAAGAAATCAGCTTTGATGCGGAGGACCGGACCGGTGAGGAAATCATCATCGACAGGGCTTATGTCGAAAAGCAGCTTTCTGATGTGGCAAAAGACACCGATCTGTCCAAATATGTATTGTGATGGTAAAAGCGAGCGCTCGGCGGCGCTTTGCCGATCGTAAAAACAGGCCCCGCTATTCGGGAAACCGGGGGCCCCGCTTTGTAACATTCCGGCTTCGGTCCACGAATATTGGCAAAGATAGTTGAATGGAGCATAAAATGACCCGAACCGCTTTGACCTTGTCTTCCCTTGCCGTGCTGGCGCTGACCGGCTGCTCCGAACCCGCTTCTGAAACGGGCACCGGCGCATCCGATCAGACGGAAAGCAAGCCGGAAATTTCGGTTGCTCCGATAACCGAGGCGGAAAGCATCGATGCCGGTCTCGCGGTGGGAGAACAGGTTCCCCTGGAGACCGGCTTTCTGGCCAACGGCGATGAAACAAGCTTTGCCGAAATTCTCGAGAATGGTCCTGCCCTCGTGGTTTTTACGCGCTCGGTCGAATGGTGTCCCTATTGCCAGACGCAATTGAAAGCGATCAACGGCATCGTCGGCGACCTCAAGGACCGTGGCTATACGCTCTATGGCCTTAGCTATGACAGTCCGGCGCAACAGGACCGTTTTTCGAAGAACCAGATGCTGCAATATGAGATGCTGTCCGACCAGTCCTCGGCGGTGATCGACGCATTCGGGTTGCGCGACCCGCAATATACCGACGGGCGGGCCGTCGGTGTTCCTTATGCATCGGTCTATCTGATCGGCAAGACCGGGAAGATCATCGCGAAAACAGTGTCCGGCGATTACACAAAGCGGCCAAGCAATGACCAGATACTCGCGCTGGTCGACTCAATCTGAGTCCAGCGGCTAGTGGCTGGCGGCGGCATCCACTGACTGTCCGGGCACTCCATTGTCATTGGCCGCCAGATTTTCCGCTTCGGGGAGCACCGCGAGCTTCCATTTTTTTGCATCATCAAGATATTTGATTGCCAGCGCCTGCACTTCTTCCGGTGTGACTACCGTATAGTCACGCAACAGGGTCTGCAGGGCGGCGAATTTCCGGGGGTTGTAGCTCGCACCCTCCAGCTGGCTCATCCAGAAACTGTTGCCGCTGCTGGCCCGCGCGATCAACTGACGAAGAGGCTCGACCACGCGCTGAAGCTCATCCGTGCTAACCGGTTTTTCCCTTAAATCCTTGGCTATCATGTCGATGACATTGTAGAAGCGGTCAATATTGTCCGGGGTCAACTGGCTTTGAGCGCCGATATATCCACCGGATTCAAATTCCACAGGCCAGCTGTTGATGACCTGCGGACTATAGCTTGCCCCCTGTTGCGACCGGAGGATTTCAAAAAGCCGGTCATTGAATATCGACGACAGGACCTCCAGTTTGCGACTCTCACGAACATTGTCCAGCCCGCCGCCCGTCGGCCAGGCCACCATGGCAGCGGCTCTTTCCCGATCACCCTTGTGGACCAGTATTTCAGGACCGGCTTCTGGCGCTGGAAATTGCGGGGATCGCGCGTCCGCGGCGACCGGTTGCGCGTCCCGTTTTGGCAACGCGCCGAACGTTTTCAGTACGGATTCGACGGCCTGGTCCCGGTCAAAATCACCAAACAGCATCACTTCCACCGGTCCGCTGGCCAGAATCGGTTTCCAGAATTTCTTGAAATTCTCGGCGGTAAGCTCCTTGAAATCTTCCTTGTTCGGCGTCTTCCAGCGCGGATCCTTGCCGCGAACCAGCCATTCCAGATCACGGCCAAGTACCGCCTGCGGAGAGGCCGAGAAGCTGTCGTAGCTAATCAGCGCAGCGGCTTTGCTTCGAACCACAGGGGCGGCATCCCAACGCGGAAAGGCCAGTTTAGCCGCCATCAAATGCAACTGGTCCTCTAGATCCGATGGACGCGTATCGGCAGAAATTTCAAACGCGTCATTGTCGATGTTGAACGAAAGCCCGATGCGTCTACCGGTTGTGATCTTGTCCAGTTCCTCCTGCCCGAGATCGGCGACACCACTGGGCATCAGCGCCATGGCGCCGGACCAGGCCAGAGTCTCCTCTTGTGATGAAAGGCCGCTATACCCCTTGCCAAATCTGACATTGACCATGACTTTGTTGCGCTCGGCGTTGTTCGGAAACATCAACACCCTGACGCCATTGGCCAGAACCAGCTTTTCGATATCAAAACGATCATATTTCTCGGCCGACAGCACCGATCCCATTTTACCGATTTTCCTGAGCGCTTCAAAACCGATATCGGACTGGGCCATACGGACGTCGCTGGCGGCATCGACGGGCCGTCGCAACGCCTGCTCCAGACGGGTCTTGCCATTGTCGATGATGTGAGGCGAAGTCAGCAGGGCGCGCGTGGCGACGCCGGAAAATAGTTTTTGCGTCGAATCGAGCAGTCGGTCCGGCGTGTACATATCCCGCATCGCGTGAAAGACATCGAGAGCCACCTGGGGTGTGGCCACCGTTTCGCGTATATCGACAGCATTGATGATATCATCGGCCTGCTTGCGCGCCGCCTCTGTCTGATAGCTTTCGACGCCGATCGCCAGAGCCGCGTCAAATTCCGCGACCTCCCGGGCAATATCCTGTTCGGAGGGCGCTGTGGTGGTTGCATCGGCGATAACCGAACGGACATCCTCCAGCGCAGCTTCCCAGTCTTCTCCCAGCGGAACTATGCTGACGAAAGTACCATCTATCGATCGGCTGACATCTTCCTGACCGACGCTGGCTTGCAGATAGCTGCCGCCTGCCCGGGCCCGCGCTTCGAGCCGCCGGTTGATCAGCTGCAGGGCCAGAAGATCGACCAGAATCTGCTGGTTATATTCAATAGTGTCCTCAACCTGTTCCCAGGGGCGCGCGATGACCATCGAGATGAACCGCGGCAAAGTGGGTTCGATAACCACCCGGCTGATGTCGGCATCAGCCCGAACATCGCCAAAGTCGGGAATCTTGCCCGCCTCGCCCTTGCCTTGCCATTGCGAAAAATGCTTGTTCAGCAATTGCTCGAACAGGGCCGGATCACCGTCGCCGGCAATGACGATGACGGCCATCTCCGGTCGATACCAGCGCTGATGGAACAGTTGCAGCATCTGTGGCGTGGCCGCGCTCAATGTTTCCGGCGTGCCGATGGGCGCGCGTTTTGCCAGACGCTGCCCGGCAAAAAACAGTTCCCGGGTCGCGTTTTGCACATCCGACTGCGGGCCGGCACGCTCGCGCAATTCGGCCAGAACGACGGGACGTTCGGCATTGACCGCGGTGGCGGTGAGTCCGGGCGAGCGCACCATGCCCGACAGGATTTTCAGGCTTTCATCGAGACTGTTGCGGTTCGCATTGGGAAGGTCGAGCTTGTAGACGGTTTGCGTCGGCGTGGTTTCGGCATTGCTGTCGCTCCCGAAGGTTGCTCCCAGACGCTGCCAGACCCGCTTTGCTTCGCCGTCGGGGACATGGGTCGAGCCGCGAAATGTCAGATGCTCCATGAAATGGGCAAATCCCTGTTCCGCTTCAGTTTCCATTAACGAGCCGACATCGAGCCGAAGGCGGATCGATACCTGGCCCGGCGGGACGCCATTGTGCTTGACGGCATAACGCATGCCGTTCTCCAGCACGCCAAAGGTCCAGCTTGTGTCAACCGGAACATCGCTGTTCTCGTATAACCACGGGACTTCAGCATCCGTCCGGCTCTCTTCGGCATGCGCCATGCCGGGCATTGCCAGCAGAGCGAGCAACAGAAACAGAATGGAAAGGCCTGGATGGAGGCGCAGTGATAATGTTCTCATGCGTCAGGTATAAGCAGGCTCAATCTGACTGGCCAGTGAATAGTCCTCTCGTTTCCCCCATCTTCCACAGAGAGATGTTGTTTAGCCCTTGATCGCTCCGCATATAATCGCCAGGTAGCAGTCATGTTGATAGAAACCGAAAAAACACCAAATCCCTCGACCCTCAAATTTCTGCTGGGCCGGCCGGTCATGTCCGAAGGAACCCGAGACTTTGCCTCGCCCGAAGATGCCGAAGTATCTCCGCTGGCCGAAGCGCTGTTCACGCTCGGCGATGTCACCGGTGTTTTCTTCGGATCGGATTTCATTTCGGTTACCTGTGGACCAGGTGCCGACTGGAGCGATCAGAAACCGCAGGTGCTAAGCATATTGCTCGATCATTTTTCTGCCGGACTGCCGCTCTTCAAACCGGGCAGTGCCGGCGACATCATTGTCCCTCCCGAAGAGGAGGTACATGATGATCCGGAAGATGCCGACATCGTCGCACAGATCAAGGAACTGATCGAAACACGGGTCCGCCCGGCGGTTGCCAATGATGGTGGCGATATCATCTACCGCGGCTTCAACCAGGGCACCGTGTTCCTGAAAATGCAGGGGGCCTGCGCCGGTTGCCCGTCGTCGACAGCGACGCTCAAACACGGCATTGAATCCCTGCTCAAACATTACGTCCCGGAAGTTACGGAAGTCCGGGCCGCCTAAACGTCATCCAAAGAAAGCAGAGCCATGAATTCTCCACTCGATCAGGCTGCGCTGGACCAGCTGTTTCTCGAAGCCCGTACCTATAACGGCTATCATGACAAGCCGGTAACGGTCGAACAGCTACACGCTATCTGGAATCTTATGAAAATGGGCCCGACCAGCGCGAATATGCTGCCAGCCCGGCTGATCTGGTGCCACAGCCAGCAATCACTCGACCTGTTGGCCAAACTGTCTGCGGCAGGCAATCAGGATAAAATCCGCAAGGCTCCGGTCGCCGTGATCATCGGAATGGACGAGAATTTCCACGAACATCTTCCGGAACTTTTTCCGCATGCCGATGCAAAAAGCTGGTTCGAAGGCGATGCCGAGGCCCGCAAGGTCCATGCAATGCGCAACAGTTCGCTCCAGGGCGCCTATTTCATTCTGGCGGCGCGCGCGCTCGGCCTCGACACCGGTCCAATGTCCGGCTTTGACAATGATGCCGTCGACAAGGAATTTTTCGGCGACCAGCCGCACGTCAAGTCCAACTTCATATCGACGCTTGGCTATGGCGATCCCGCGACAATTTTCGACCGGAGCCCGCGCCCGGATTTCGATAAATTCAACAGCCTGATCTGACGAATTGATGGGCGAGCGCCTTCTCGCGATCGACACGGCCAGCCCTGCATGTTCCGTCGCACTGTTTGAAAATGGTGCGTTGATTGCTGCTAGTTATGCCGAAATCGGTCGTGGCCATGCGGAAAAGCTGGTTCCGGCGATCGCCAAACTTCCCGATCGCGGCAAGGCCGACAAGATATTGGTCAATTGCGGACCGGGCAGTTTTACCGGCGTTCGGATCGGTATTTCCGCCGCCAAGGCGCTTGCGCTCGCTTGGGGTTCGGATATTCACGGCTATAATTGTCTCGCACTGGTGGCGGCGCAAGCACTGGATCAGCTCGAACAGCCTGAACCTATTTGTGTGGCCATGCTGGCCGGCCATGGCCAATATTTTGTCCAGAATTATTGCGCTAACGGCAAACCGGCCGGTGATTTTGCTTCCCTCACACCGGAACAGGCTGTGCAAGAGGTGCGGGCAGATGTCATAGCGGGATCGGCCGCGACAGAGCTTGCCACACTTGCCGGTAGCAAAAGAGACATTTCAATATTGCCAAATGCGGCGCATATCTTTTTAGTGGCAGAGGATATGAAGAATATGTTCCCCAAACCGGATTACGGGCGCAAGCCAGACGCCAAGCCTACGAAGACAGGCTGATCAATGGCCACGCGCGAAAGCCCTAGCGAAGATCATGGCCTCTTCCCGATCAGAATACGGCTTGGTGATCTCGCTGATCTTGGCGATGTCATGCACGTCATGGAACATGCTTTTCCGAAAACCTACGGCGAAGGATGGAATACCCATCAATGCCGGTCGATGCTGTCCCTGCCGAATGCAAAGCTATTGATTGCAGAATGCAAAAACATCATCTGTGGTTTTCTGATCAGCCGGCAGGCTGCAGACGAAGAAGAGCTTCTGATGCTTGCGGTGGCTCCGGAATTCCGAAGCAAAGGCGTCGGCTATCATCTGCTCGAACATATGCTGAGACTTTCAGTAAATAACGGAGTTAATGCGGTTTTTCTGGAAATGAGAGAAGATAATCCGGCGAAAATACTATATTCGAAATTCGGATTTCAAAAAATTGGTGTGCGAAAAGCCTATTACACCGGCCCGGATATGCAAAAATTCGACGCGGTTACTTACAAGACAACGCTCAGCGTTTAAACTAATGTAACTGACAGTTTGCCTATTGCAGCTACTGACAGTTCGTGTAATTACCGGCGCGCAAAAAATGCATTATAAAAATAATGGTCGCACAAAGGTAATTTAATATGACAGAGGAAGAAATCGCTCTGAATGAGACGTTGATTACGCTCACTTCGGACATTGTTGCTGCGCATGTCAGCAATAACAGCGTCGCAGTGTCTGATCTGCCGCTGATCATCAGCAGCGTTCACGGAGCACTGGCCTCGCTTTCGGGCAAGGCAGCGGAACAGGCACGCCCGGAACCCGCCGTTCCAATCAAGGCATCGATTAAGCCGGACTATGTCGTTTGCCTGGAAGATGGCAAGAAGCTGAAAATGCTCAAGCGCCACCTGATGACCCATTACGGCATGACACCCGAGGATTATCGCGCGAAATGGGGGCTGCCCAACGACTATCCGATGGTCGCGCCCAATTATGCGGAAAAACGCCGCCAACTTGCCAAGGCAATCGGTCTGGGCAAGAAAAAGGGCAAAAAGAAATAGGCTGGACTTCTCGTTGCAGCAAATATCGAAATTGCGGCAAGCTTGTCGCAATTTTCCCTTTGCAATATCCCCTGCCCCGCATAGAGTCTTGGCCAGCGTAACGGAAAGGTTCCATGCCGCAAAAAATTGATCTTGAAGCACTCTGTGCTGAAAAAGGGCTCCGCATCACCGACCAGCGTCGGGTGATAGCGCGTGTCATATCCGACGCCGAGGATCATCCCGATGTCGAGACCCTGCACGAGCGTGCGTCAGCGGTAGATCCCAGAATTTCGATTGCGACCGTTTACCGGACAGTCCGGCTGTTTGAAGAAGCCGGTATACTTGATCGCCATGATTTCGGCGACGGTCGGGCGCGCTATGAAGCGGTGCCGGAAGCGCATCACGATCATCTGATCGATGTGGAAACCGGTAAAGTCATCGAGTTTGTCGATCCGGAACTGGAAGCATTGCAGAAACAGATCGCAGAAAAGCTGGGATACCGGCTGGTTGATCATCGCATGGAGCTATATGGCGTATCTCTCGCCAGAAAAAGCTGAGGTGCTTGATCCCGACCCGGAGGCTCGCCCCTGCGACACCCAGCCGATGGCATATAGGTTGTGGAGCGGAGCATCACCGATGGGATATCTGAGATTCGCATTGCGTATGACGATATTGGTCTTGGCATTGCTTGTCTGCGTTCCCCTTTACTATCTGTGGCGTCTCTTCGGCCTGTCCAACCCCTGGCCGCGTACGTTTCTCAAGATTGCCGCCTTTGCTTGCGGAGCGCGGGTGAACATTATCGGCACGCCAATCAAACGCGATGTCTTTTTCATTTCCAATCACCTGTCCTGGGTCGATATCGCTATACTCGGCGGTCATAGCGGTACCGCCTTTGTATCCAAGGAAGAGATCAGCCGATGGCCGGTCATAGGCTGGCTTTGCCGGCTCAACGATACGGTGTTTGTTTCGCGCGCGGACCGTATGGGAATCGCACAGCAGATTAACCAACTCCGCGACGCGCTGGAGGAAACTTGGGCGATAACGATATTCCCCGAGGGCACGACGACTGATGGCTCCACGCTTCTGCCGTTCAAAGCACCGCTGCTCAAGGTGCTGGAACCCCCGCCACCTGGCATTTTGGTGCAGCCGATATTTCTCAACTATGGCGGCGACGCCTATGAGGTCAGCTGGACCGGCGAAGAAAGTGCACAGTCCAATGCCTGGCGGTTGCTCACCCGGCGCGGCAGTTTCCTGGTCGAAGTCCATTTTCTCGAGCCGTTCGATCCTGACCATTATTCCAGCCGCAAAGATATTGCGGCCGAAGCCAGACGACGGATTGTCGAGCCGCTTTCGGCTTCCCTGGGGGGCAAACCCATTGTATAGGCGCGCTCTATGACACAGGCTGATCCCAAAAAATATCATATCAAATCCTTCGGCTGCCAGATGAACGTCTATGATGGCGAGCGCATGTCCGAACTGCTGTCCGATCAGGGCATGAGCGCGGCGGATAGCAGCGAGGATGCTGATCTTGTGGTGCTCAATACCTGTCACATCCGGGAAAAAGCGGTCGACAAGGTCTATTCCGATATCGGACGTCTGCGCCGGAAGGACGGCAGCAGCCCGATGATCGCTGTTGCCGGCTGCGTTGCCCAAGCCGAGGGAAGGGAAATATCCCGTCGCGCGCCCAGCGTCGATATTGTCGTGGGGCCACAGGCCTATCACCGGCTCCCAGAACTGATGGACGTGGCGAAATCCGGCAAGAAGGCGCTCGATACCGACATGCCGGCGATTTCGAAATTCGATATCCTGCCCTCGCGCGGCAAACAGGCGCGACCAACCGCATTTCTGACGGTGCAGGAAGGCTGTGACAAATTCTGTACCTATTGCGTAGTGCCTTACACCCGCGGCGCTGAAATCTCCCGGCCTTGGGCAGACCTTGTCAACGAGGCAAAGGCGCTGGTTGATGGTGGCGCGCTTGAAATCACGCTGCTCGGGCAGAATGTGAATGCCTGGAGCGGCGAAGATGACAAGGGCCAGACACAGGGCCTCGATGGTCTGATCCGTGCGCTCGACAAGATCAAGGGGCTGAAGCGTATTCGTTACATGACCAGCCACCCCAATGACATGACCGGGGGTCTCGTCTCCGCACATGGTGATGTCGAGACGCTCATGCCGTTCCTCCATCTGCCGGTCCAGTCTGGTAGCGACCGGATTCTCAAGGCGATGAATCGCTCACACAGCGCAAAAAGTTATCTCGACATTCTCGAACAGATGCGGAAAGTCCGGCCCGATATAGCGCTTTCCGGCGACTTTATCGTCGGCTTCCCGGGCGAGACCGATCAGGATTTTGAAGAGACTTTGCAAATCGTCCGCGAGGCCAGATATTCTCAGGCTTTCTCGTTCAAATATTCTCCGCGTCCGGGCACACCCGCGGCCGGAATGGAGGAACAGATTCCGCCGGAGGTGATGGATGAACGGCTCCAAAGACTGCAGGCTTTGCTGAACCAGCAGCAATTTGATTTCAACCAGCAAACCGTTGGCCGGACAACCGATATCCTGCTGGAACGGCAGGGCAAGCTTGACGGTCAGCTGATCGGCAAAACGCCATGGCTGCAATCGGTGCATATCATTTCGCCCGATCTCGCCATTGGCGATCTGGCCGACGTCGAAATCACCCAGGCCGGACCGAACAGTCTCACCGGTCGGATCAAAGAAAGACTCGCTGCCTGATGGCCCATAAAAGCAAAGCCGGTGCATCCGCAAAGCTCACGACCTTGGATCTGGAATTTGACGACCCGCAGATATTGGGCGACCTGTTCGGGGAATATGACCGGAATATTGTCGCCATCGAAAACCGGCTCGGTGTCTATATTGCTGCGCGTGGTACGAAGCTGAAAATCGAAGGCGAGGAAGAAGCGGTTTCACAGGCGCGCGATGTCATTTTCGGCATTTACAACCGTCTGGAGCAAGGACAGGAGATCGACGCGGGCGCGGTCGAGGCGATCATCGCCATGGCTGCAGATCCGCGAGTGGCAAAAACCGCAAAACAGCCGGCTCCGGGTGTGACGGCAAAGAAAATTGATGTTGCCGATGCGCCAAAGGTCATGATCCGGACGCGCAAGAAAACCATCTTTCCGCGGTCGGTGCGGCAGGCTCATTATATGGAAGCTCTGGCCCGCGACGACATGATTTTCGCTCTCGGTCCTGCAGGCACCGGAAAGACCTATCTGGCCGTGGCACAAGCAGTGTCTCAGTTGGTTAGCGGCTCTGTCGATCGTTTGATCCTGTCGCGTCCGGCTGTCGAAGCGGGTGAAAAAATCGGTTTTCTGCCGGGTGACCTCAAGGAAAAGGTCGATCCGTTTCTGCGACCGCTTTACGATGCCCTCTACGATACGCTTCCAGCCGAACAGGTCGAGCGCCGTATCGAAAGCGGTGAAATCGAAATTGCACCCATTGCTTTCATGCGCGGACGGACACTGTCCGACGCATTTGTCATCCTCGACGAGGCCCAGAACACGACTGCTGCGCAGATGAAGATGTTTCTGACCCGTTTCGGGATGAACAGCCGCATGGTGATCTGCGGCGACCCCAACCAGGTCGACTTGCCGCGCGAGGCCACGTCCGGACTGGCTGATGCCGTATCCAAATTGCAGGATATCGAGAGCGTCAGCGTAGTCAGATTCGGCGCCAGCGATGTTGTCCGTCATCCACTGGTCGGCAAAATTGTCGAAGCCTATGAAGGCAAAGATGCTCCGGACTGAACTGACAGCATCTCCCGTTTGGGACAGTGAACGGGATTGGTCGAATCTCGCTGCGCGTGCGGCCAAGGCGGCAATCACCGCTTCGTCCCATGCGGATCTGCTGGCCCGGAATTTTGATATGGAGCTCAGCGTGAAGCTCTCGGACGATGCCGAAGTCCATCGTCTCAACAACGATTATCGCGGCAAGGACAAGCCGACCAACGTTCTGTCTTTTCCCCAGATTCAGCCGGATCTGCTCGGCGCCCTAGCCAATACCGACGATGGCGAAGCCCTGCTCGGAGATATCATTCTGGCCTACGAAACCTGCAGTGAAGAGGCTGCGGGCAAAAATGTTGCCCTCACCACCCATATAACACATTTGATTGTGCACGGGACGCTGCATTTGCTAGGCTATGATCACGAGAACGAGACAGATGCTGCATTGATGGAAAACTGCGAAATCAAAGCATTGGCGACACTGGGCATTGCCAACCCTTATTCAGAACAAGCGTAAAACAGGTAATCAAGAAACAGAATGACCGACGTTGAAAATGATAATGCTACCGGTGCGGCGCGCAGCAGCAGCCTATCCAAGGAAGATGAGGAACCCGGGCGAATATGGCAGAGCCTGAAGGCTCTGCTATTCGGCAATAACGAAGACAACAGCCTGCGCGCGCAGATCGAAGAAGTCATCGACGATCATGAGAGCGACGCCGAGGCAGACCCCAATAATCCGCCTGACGTTTCGTCGCTGGAATTGGAAATGCTGCGCAATATGCTGCATTTTAGCGAGCATAGGGTCGATGATATCGCGGTGCCACGCGCCGACATCATAGCCATTGAGGAAAGCGCGCCTTTCAGCGATTTCGTCGATATTTTTTCCGAACACGGCCACAGCCGGATTCCGGTCTATCGGGAGAATCTCGACAATATTATCGGCATGATCCATATCAAGGATATCTTTGCGATCGTTGCCAGAGGGGACGAACATCCCGATGACATCAGCCCCTTCCTCCGGCAACCGCGCTTCGTGCCCGAATCCATGGGCGTGCTCGACCTGCTCGCCGAAATGCGGGCGACGCGCACTCATCTAGCCATCATCTTTGACGAATATAATGGTACCGAAGGCCTCGTCACGATCGAGGATATTGTCGAGGAAATCACCGGCGAGATCGAAGACGAGCATGATGATGAACCGGTTCCTATGCTGGTTCAGCTGGAAAATGGTATCTGGGAAGCGGACGCGAGAGCCGAACTGGATGATGTCGGCGAGGCCGTTGATCCGGCGCTGGAAGTCATCGACGAAGATGTCGATACAATCGGCGGTCTGTCGTTCGTCCTGGCCGGTCATATACCGGTCGTCGGCGAAAAGCTGGAACATCCCAGCGGCTGGATACTGGAAATCACCGAAGCGGATGATCGGCGCGTGACGAAATTGCGCCTGCACCCGCCAAAGTCGGAGCAGATCTAGTCCACTCAGGCTGCGGCCAGTTGCCCTGCCCGCAGCCGCCAACTCTCTGCCAGCAGCGGGTTTTTGGCCAGCATTTCAAGCTCCGCGTTACGCCCCTTGTGTCCGCCGCCGATGATCAGGCCGAACAGTCTGTCGAGCGGCCATTCGGGCAAAGGGCGGGCCTGCTGGATGAAATCGTCTCCTGCCCGCACCTTTCCTGTTTCCAGAACGCGAAAATAGCAGCCGGATTTGCCGGTTTTCACGATGGTTTTCAGCACATCCGCTTTGCCAAAATGATGATTGAGTTTCCAGCAAGGTTGCCGGGCATGGCTGCACTGGATCAGCGCTTCGCCTAGCCGAAAAATATCGCCGAGACAGAGCCGGTCCTCACTCATGCCGGTGCAGCTAAAATTCTCTCCGAACGCCCCGGGATGCTCGAGCAGCTCAAGATCAGGGTATCTGTCCTGCCAGAACGCATAATGATCTGCCGGATAGAGATGGACAGCCTTGTCCCGGCCGCCATGGTGGACCTGATCGGCGACCTGATTGCCGGACAGGCCTTCAAGGCCGAGCATTCTGGCATCCTCGACCGGCATCTTGACAATGGCGCTTGTTTCACCGTCTTTGCGAAAGGGTTTCGGGGTGCCGATCAGCAACTGGTCGAGCCGGGTCTTTATCATGTTCCTCTGCTAGCCGATCAAGTTCATATTGGCAATTCGCCAGCTATTATGCTTGAAGGCGCGAATGAAAATCAGTGATCTTCGTATTGCGCTCTACAGCGGCAATTATAATTTTGTGCGCGATGGTGCAAA
The DNA here is from genome assembly GCF_902506555.1 of Sphingorhabdus sp. 109. Taxonomy (GTDB): domain Bacteria; phylum Pseudomonadota; class Alphaproteobacteria; order Sphingomonadales; family Sphingomonadaceae; genus Parasphingorhabdus. Next base: position 1,113,054 of record NZ_LR732707.1, read on the forward strand.
CCAGGCGCTCAACCGTCTGGTCGACTATTTGTTGCGTCAGGGGGCCGCTGTGCGGGTTTATTCCCCGACCACTGACACGCCTGCCTTTGAGCCGACAGGAGATCTGGTCAGCGTGCCGTCGGTCGCCTTTCCCGGCCGCGGCGAATATCGTTTTCCCACGCGGATTTCCGGGGACGTGCGCAAGGATCTGGCCCAGTTCAATCCGAATATCATGCAGATTTCCAGCCCCGACCGCGTCGGTCACAAGATGGTGTCCTGGGCCCGTCGCCAGAATATTCCGGTACTGGCATCGGTCCATACCCGGTTTGAAACTTATCCTCGTTATTATAATCTCGCTTTTCTGGAGCCGGTGATCGAAGCGATCTTGCGCCGCCTTTATCGCCGTTGCGACGCGCTGGTCGCACCCTCGGAATCAATGGCGCAGGTTTTGAGGGACCAGCGGATGAACTATGACATCGGTATCTGGTCGCGCGGTGTCGATCGCGAAATATTCCATTCCGGACGGCGCGATCTGGCGTGGCGGCAGTCGCTGGACATAGAGGATGATATGCCCGTGATCGGCTTTCTCGGTCGACTGGTCATGGAGAAAGGGCTCGACGTTTTTTCGGACACGATCGACGAGTTGAAACGCCGTAAGGTGGCGCACAAGATTCTGGTGATTGGAGAAGGACCGGCCCAGCAATGGTTCGAAGACAGGATCCCCGGTGCTGCGTTCGTCGGATTTCAGCAAGGCAGCGATCTCGGTCGCGCGGTGGCCAGCATGGATATGCTGTTCAATCCCTCAATCACCGAGACGTTCGGCAATGTAACTCTGGAGGCGATGGCCTGCGGACTGCCCGTCGTTGCGGCAAAGGCCACGGGAAGCCAGAGCCTCGTCAAGAATAACGAATCCGGCAAGCTGGTGACCCCCGGCGCGGTTCGCGAATTTGCCGATGCACTGCAACTCTATTGCCAGAACAGCGATCTGCGCAATGCCCATGGCTCCGCCGGCGAACAGCGTGCCGAGGACTATAGCTGGGACCAGATCAACAATGTGGTGGCGCAAACCTATATCCGTCTGGTCCGCCAGCGGCAGGCCGGCCACGGCCCGATACAGCAAGCGGCAGTCCGCTAGCCATGCAGGGCCTTTTCGACGAGGACGACGGGCAGGAGGACGCGCCTGAATCCACGCCGGACGCGCCACTGGCAGACCGGCTGCGACCCCGTGTTCTGGAAGAGATTGTTGGTCAGGACCATCTTGTCGGAGCGGACGGGACAATAGCCCGAATGGTCGCCGCCGGCAGGCTTTCCTCGATGATTTTATGGGGGCCGCCCGGGACCGGAAAAACCAGTCTTGCTCGGTTATTGGCCGATCAGACAGACTTGCATTTCAACGCGATTTCCGCGGTCTTTTCCGGCGTTGCCGAACTGAAAAAGGTTTTCGCCGAAGCCGAGATGCATTTTCAGTCGGGCAAGGCCACTCTGTTGTTCGTAGATGAAATCCATCGGTTCAACCGGTCGCAACAGGACAGCTTCCTCCCCTATGTCGAGCGCGGCGCCGTGGTTCTTGTTGGTGCGACTACCGAGAATCCGTCCTTTGAGCTCAATGCCGCCCTGCTCAGCCGCGCCCAAGTGCTGATTCTGAACAGGCTCGACAGCAATGCGCTGGGACAATTGCTGGCAAAGGCAGAGGCACTGGAGCAGCAATCCCTGCCGCTTACCAGGGAAGCCAGAGAGGCGCTGATTGCCAGTGCCGATGGTGATGGCCGCTTTCTGCTCAATCAGGCTGAAACATTGCTGTCGCTGGATATCAAGGATCCGCTGGCCCCGGGGAGTCTTGCCAAAATCCTGCATCGCCGGATGGCCGTCTACGACAAGGATCGCGAAGGCCATTATAATCTGATCTCGGCGCTTCACAAAGCGATGCGCGGATCCGATCCGCAAGCATCCCTATATTATCTTGCGAGAATGTTGGTTGCCGGGGAGCAACCTCTATTCTTGCTGCGCCGGATCGTCCGATTTGCCAGCGAGGATATAGGCATGGCAGATCCGCAGGCTCTGGTGCAGGCGTTGTCGGCAAAACAGGCCTATGAATTTCTCGGCAGTCCGGAGGGCGAACTGGCCATCGTACAGGCTTGTCTCTATTGCGCGACCGCGCCGAAATCCAACGCCGCCTATAAGGCGCAAAAAGCCGCTTGGAAATCTGCCAAAGACACCGGTTCGCTAATGCCGCCGCAGAATATATTGAACGCACCGACAAAACTCATGAAGGAAATCGGCTATGGTTCCGGTTACAGCTATGATCATGAAAGCGATGACGGATTTTCGGGCGATAATTACTGGCCAGAAGATATGAAGGCGCAGCAATTCTACCATCCGGTGGATCGCGGCTTCGAGCACAAAATAAGGGAACGGCTGGATTTTTGGGGGAAACTGCGTGCTGAAAAAACTCGCTAATATCTGTGTCGCCGGTGCCCTGCTGAGCAGCAGCGCCATGGCCCAGAGCGACGAGATGGCGCGTTATGACCGGGCTTTGGCGGCCGGTTACAAAGCACAATTCATCTGTTCCGGGCTGTGGAACGGCGGAAAAACGCTGGCTGATATCAAGGCCGACGAACTGACCGGTATCTATGATCGGGTGGCGGAAACCGTTCCTCTTCTGGTTGAAGACATTGATATGGCAAGGCGCGAAGTGCGGGTGCCTTTCACCGAAGATGCCCCGCCGCGGATTGCCGTCTGGAATAGCGAAACCGGTTGCACGTCCATGCCAATCGGCTTTGAACAAACGGAAATCCGCCCAACGCCGGCTGAGCGGAGATATTTCGACGATCGGACTTGGCCGATGGGTGACCGCGAAGCGCTTTCGGCGGCGACGGCCCGGCCGGCCGCTTTCCGGACGACAGCCGAACAAGCGTTTCAAACAGAGACATATGGCGGAAAAACCAGCGCTGTGCTGATCATAAGAAACGGCAAGATCGTCGCGGAATCCTACAAGAAAGGGCACGATCTGCACACCGCGCAGCGGACATGGTCGGTCGCAAAATCCATCGCCGGCACCCTTATCGGATATTCGGTCGAGCAGAAAAAGCTGAACATATTTGCTCCGGTACAGATTCCCGAATGGCAGAGACAGGGCGATCCCCGCGCATCGCTCACCATCGATCAATTGATGCGGATGAGCAGCGGGTTGGTCAATGATACCGCCGGAAACCGCACCGATCCACTTTATATGGGCGGGGCAAGCGTCACCGAACGAGCCACCGCATGGCCCTTGCTCTATAAACCGGGCATCCGCTTTCGCTACGCAAATAACGACACGTTGCTCGCGGTTCACGCTGCCCGGCAGCAACATCCGGAGTTCGATCCTTTCATCCTCTTCCAGAAGCTTGGCATGACGCGGACCTATGCCGAAACCGACTGGCAAGGCCATTATATCCTTTCCAGCCAGGTGTGGACCACAGCGCGGGACCTGGGCCGGCTCGGCATGCTCTATCTCGATAATGGATCGTGGAACGGCGAAACGTTGCTGCCGGAGAACTGGCGGGACTATGTCAGCAAGCCATCCGGACCGCAGCCTGAAAATCGAGCGTTCGGCTATGGTGCGACCTTCTGGCTGATGAACAAATCACCGGGGATTCCAGACGACAGCTTTGCCGGCTTTGGCAATCGCGGCCAGTATCTTGTGATCATACCTTCGCTCGACATGGTGATCGTCCGCCGGGGCTATGACAGCAGCGACAATCGTTTCGACATCGAAACATTCATCAGAGACGTGATAGCAGCAGGAAAATCATGAGTGATAAATATCAGGCCGCCGTCTGCACGGACCTCGGCGGCCCTTCCTCCATCCGGATCCTGGAGCAGCAAGCGAAGCCGCTGCGAAGCGGCGAGATCCGTATTCTGGTCCACGCGGCGGGGCTGAATTTTCCCGATCTGTTGATGACCGAGGGCAAATATCAGTTTCGGCCCGACCCGCCGTTCATTCCCGGCATGGAAGCGGCCGGCGAGGTGATCGAAGTCGCCTCCGATGTTGACATTTTCAAGCCGGGTGACCGGGTCATGACGGGCGGAAAAGGGGGCGCGCTGGCCGAACAATGGGTCGTCAGGGCCGCTGCCGCATCGCCCCTGCCCGACGCTCTTTCCTTCAGCGAAGGCGCCAGTTGGCAAGCTGCCGGTTCAACCGCCTGGCATGCACTGGTCGAGCGGGGCCACCTCCGGCAAGGAGAGTCCGTCCTTGTTCTGGGTGCAAGCGGCGGGGTCGGCATGGCTGCCGTCAAGATGGCCAAGCATGTTGGCGCAACCGTCATCGGCACCGGTTCAAGCGACGAAAAGCGAAAGACCATTCTGGCTGCAGGGGCCGATCATGTCCTCGACCCATCGGCTGAGGATTTGGCCGCCCGGGTGAAGGCATTGACCGACGGCAAAGGTGTCGATCTTGTCTATGATCCGGTCGGGGGTGATCTGGCGCTGACGGCCACACGGGCCATCGCCTGGAACGGCCGGTACCTCATAATCGGCTTTGCCAGTGGTAAAATTCCGGCTTTCCCGGCCAATCATGCCATGATCAAGACCTACAGCCTGATTGGTGTGCGTGCCGGAGAGAGCCCGCGCCGGGATCCCGAGCTTGCCCGGCGCCAAAGTGCCGCGCTGCAGCAACTGGCCGCCGAGGGCGCCATGCGGCCGCATATTTCCCACCGCTTTGCGCTCGCCGATACTGCGGAGGCGCTAAGGGTGCTCGAAAGGCGCGAAGCCATTGGACGGGTTGTAATAGAAATAATTCCAGGCGACTGATCTTTACGACTATTTACGCTTCCTCCCAGCCGGCTTGCTATTGATAACTGTCTATCCACCGCGAAATGTGGTAACAAGATATCAGTCGAAACTTTTTTTAAGCAGGGGATGCTATATGGATGGTATGCGAATAGGCAATTACGCTCTGGATACGGAGCTCGCCATAGAAATAGGACAGAAGATCGGCCTGGCGGTCATCATTCTTCTTATCACTTGGTTTTTGGCGAAGGCCGCCAAATGGGCCTTTGCAAAGCTGGTAGACAATATCGGATTTTTGCGCCGTGATACCGGTTCGGGAGCATCGCTTGGGGAATCGCTGGGCAAAATCGCCAGCCTGTTGATCTGGCTGTTTGGCCTGATTGCTGTTCTGACCGTGTTCGGCCTCGGTGGCGTTGTGCAGCCAATCGAGGGACTGCTCAACACCGTGATGCAGGCATTGCCCGGCATTGTGATGGCAGTGGTTGTCTTTTTCGTCGGCCTCAAGATCGCCGATATATTGCGCGATCTCGTGGTAACCGCCTTGCAGACATTCGACTTTGACAAATGGGCCAACCGGGGCGGTATCGACACGGCTACCGGCAATAGCCAGATTTCGTCGACAATCGGTTCGATCGTCTATGCTTTGACTGTTATCTTCATCGCGATTTTCGCGCTCGACATTCTCGATATCGAGTCAATTTCGGGACCGGCCAGCGAGATGCTGCGGACTATCTTCCAGGCATTGCCCGCCATTTTCTCGGCAGCGATCACCCTGGGACTCGGCTATTTGATCAGCAAATTTGTTGTCCAGATCATCAAGGATATCCTGCCCGGTCTTGGCGTTGACCAATCGGTTGCGGCGATCGGAATATTGCCCGAGAAAACCTCTCTGACGTCCATTTTGGCACGTATTGCGCAGATCGGCATCATGCTCTTCTTTGCTATCGCAGCAACGCGCCTGCTCGGTTTTCCGGAACTTACCCAGATACTGGACCAGGTGCTTGAACTCGGTGGCCGGGTCATATTCGGCGGTGTTGTGATCATGGCAGGTTTCCTGATTGCCAATTTGCTGGCTCGGGTAATGAGCGCTGCGGACGAAAGCAGCATGGCGGCGACGATCATCCGCTATGCCACCATCATCCTGTTCACCTTCATGGGTCTGCAGTTCATGGGCGTGGGCGAGGAGATTGTTCAGACCGCCTTCACAGCACTGGTGATTGGCGGCGCAGCAGCGGCAGCTCTCGCTTTTGGCTGGGGTGGTCGCGATGTTGCCGGCAAGGTTCTTGAGGACCTCCGCAACAATCCGCCAAAACCCAAGGCACCCGCAGCCCGTAAGCCCGCAGCGCGGAAGCCTGCGGCGACAAAACCGGCCGCCAAGAAATAGGCACGGGCTGACAAGTTATAGAACAAGGGCGGGTCCACTGGACTCGCCCTTTTCTTTTGCCCGAGCAATCCGCTAGGGTTGCCGAGTGCGAAACTTCTCCCAATTTGCCTGCATCGACTGGTCGGGCGCCAGGACCGAACGGCCCCGCGGAATCGCGGTCGCGATTATCGGTCCTGAAGGTCCCCCTGCCCTGTTATCGCCCGAACCGCGCTGGTCGCGGGCTGATGTCCTGGATTGGCTGCTCGGACATGCAGCGACGCAGCGGGATATCCTGATCGGCTTTGACCTGTCGATGTCGCTGCCGTTTTTTGATCGGCAGGCTTATTTTCCGGAGTGGGAAGACAGTCCTTTTGATGCGAAAAACCTGTGGCGTCAGATCGATGGACTCAGTGCTGATGACCCCCATCTCAATGTCACGAGCTTTCTCGTGCACCCGCAGGCGAGCCGTCATTTCCGCCACGGGCAAGGCCGGGTTGGCGACCTGTTTACCGGCGGCAGCGGCCGCTTGCGCGCGGTCGAGCGTTATCAGCGTGAAACCCGGCAAGCCAACAGCGCCAGCTGCTTCAATCTGGTCGGCGCGGCGCAGGTGGGAAAATCCAGCCTGACCGGTATGCGCCTGCTCAATCAGCTCGATGGCGCGATTCCGATCTGGCCTTTTGACCCCGTGCCCGAATCCGGTCCCGTCATTGTCGAAATATATACGACCATCGCGGCGCTGGCCGCGGGTCAGCCCAAAGGCCGCAGCAAGGTCCGTGATCGCGCCGGACTTAAACGCGCCCTGACACGGCTTGATACGCCTGTCCCGTCAAGGCTGCCCCGCTATGACGACCATAGCACCGATGCGCTGATTACGGCGGCATGGATGAAGCGGTCCGCGGCCTATCCGGCGCTCTGGAACCCGCCTGCCCTGACCGATGAAATCGCGCAAAAAGAAGGCTGGACCTTTGGCGTGGTTTGACGCTAATAGCGCCCAGCAAATCCAGTGTATGCCGAATTAGCTCAGCTGGTAGAGCAACCGCCTTGTAAGCGGTAGGTCATCCGTTCGAGTCGGATATTCGGCACCATTTTTACGGATTGAAGTTGATCCGGGCGATCGACGGCAGCAAAAAAACCGAAGCGCGAGCAAGCTGGGGCTTTCCCGATCATCTTGCAGATTTGGCAAGGCAGCCGCCTGGCCATCGCAGAGAGACTAGCCTGTCTGTCGGATCCATAGCACAGCAGGACCTTATGCTTCTTGCATGTTTCTGCGCAACGGATCCAATCCTGATCAATTTCATTCCGGCTTGGCAAAAACGGCCCGTGTCGAGGATTTTCGCAAATCCGAATCCGCCCGTTCTTTTGTGAACAGACTTTTCAACGAGTTGCAAAAAGCCCCGCCGGTCTCCCGGCAGGGCTCGTCTGTCATCATCATCGTTTCAGATCAGAATTTGAAGCCGGCACCGATACCGTAGCGCCGGGGCTCCAGCGTGAAGACATTGGTGTAGAGACCGGACGACTGGTCCGTCACATAAAGTCCGGTTTCCGAGTTGCTGTCGAATATATTCTGGATGAAGCCCCGAACATACCAGCGGTCATCCGTTCCGTTCAGCTGTATCTGCGCATTGGCCTGCGCATAGCCGTCGATCTGGTTGACATTGCCGTTGAAGATGCTGCCGTAACTTTCTCCGGTATAAGCGAGGTCAACACGCGGCACCAGGCTCATGCCATTGTCGAAATTATGCGTATATTGGACACCGACCGAGAATTTCAGCTGCGGCGCCTGCGGCAGATCATTTCCGCGAATATTCTTGGGAACGCCCGCGGCAAAATATTCAACCCCGCCAAATGCAGCCGGATCAAGTCCGGCCCCGGCAAATGCACCAGCAGCCGCTGCTTCAAGCACGCCGCAGATACCGAAGGCGCCAGTGGAAGCAATGCCGCCATCATCAGGGAAGGAAACCGTAGGCTGGAGCCCTGCCCCGGCCGCAAGTCCCGGAACCAGACCGGCGTTGATGACACTGTTCACCGAGTTGACGAACTGGTTAACTCCCGCTGCATTTCCGGATGTCGAAGCCACCGCACAGTTGGATGCATTGGTGATATCCTTGATAATCACCGCATCGGACCGGCCGCCACCGAAATCGCGGGGATCGCTGTTAAACGTATCGCCCTTCACTTCGGTGTGCAGATAACTGAAACCCAGATTGATCATCCAGTCCGGATCGGGACGGATGATCGCTTCGACTTCCGCACCGTAAATATCGGCATCGATATTCTCGTTCACGGCTGTTCGTGCGACAATCTTGCTCAGTTGCAGATCCTTATATTTGTAATAGAAGGCTGTCACATTGAGTTGCAGCGCTCCATCACCGAAGGTGTTTTTCGAACCGATTTCAAACGCATCCACCTGTTCTGGCCGGAAGGATTCCGGAACCTCGAAAATCGGTTGCAGTGGCGGGTTTATACCGCCGGATTTGTAGCCACGGGAATAGGATGCATAGATCAGGTTGTCATCGGTGATCTTGTAGTCGATTACGGCCCGCCCAGTGATCTCGTTATACTTGACCTCGCGATTCTGGTAGATCTGGTTGCCAACCGTGCCGGGATCTGCATCGAAAGATCCGACATAAGGCGATTCAAACGCATTGGTGGTCTGGCTGTACGGGACCAAGAAGCTGGCCAGAGTTGAACGCGCCTGCACAGTTTTCTTGTCATTATTATAGCGCAAGCCACCGGTCAGTTTGAGGCTGTCGCTGATGTCAAAATAGACTTCGCCGAACAGACCGTAGGATTTGACCGTCAGGTCATCGGTATTGTTCCGGAAATAGGGAGTACCGAGGTACGATGGCGGCAAACCCCCGCCCAGAGATGTGAAGCTGCCGAGCAGACCGGCAACATAATCGATCGCGAACGCATTCACATAATAGCTGTTCTCGGTCAGATGATAATCGGCATAGATGCCGCCAAGGAGGAAATTGAACGGTCCGTCCAGATCACTCGAGATTATCGCTTCCGCCGACCAGCTGTTATTATATTGATTGGAACGGTCATATTGCAGCGGCGTCATTGAACAATTGCTGTTTCCGCCAAATGCCCCCAGACCGATTGTGTCCGTGTCCGACGTACATAGCACGCCATCCGGTCCGTTGGGGATGATTGCGGCTGCAAGCGGCGCAAAATAGGCTGCCGGCAGGCCCGGAACCAGGCCGGCCGCTGCGGCGGCAAGTGTGTTCAAGCCGGGAGCATAGATATCCCGGCGGCCGATATTATTGTTATAATCCTGTCGGGAATCCAGCTTCACCTTCTGATAGGTACCCGAAAGCTGGGCGCTGATCGGTCCGAAGTCATGCTCGATCTTGCCCTGGAAAGTCAGTTCGCTGGTGAAATATTCAGGCGAGAATGCCGTGTTCACCGTCCGCGGATCGGCAGGGATGCCGATACCTTCATATTGATCCGGACCGTAGAGGCTTCCTAGCGCAAAGGCGGTTGGTATCCCTTGAGTGGCGAGGAATTCCTGCGAGGACAGCGCTGCGGTAAAGGTGGCATTGCCGTTGAACGATTGCGCATCGCGGCGGGCATTCAGACAGCCGAGAATACCGGTTTCGTCGCGTTGGCAATATTGTTTCTGGATGCGCATCCGGTTGTCGTCTTCGCGAAAATAGGAAGCCATCAGATCGATCGTGGTATCCGGCCCCGGTTCAAAGCGCAGCGAGCCGCGGATCGAGTATAGCTCGCGGTCATCGAGATCAGGGCCACCATTGAGATTGGTCGTATAGCCATCGCGTTTCACGTAAATGCCCGCTCCACGGAAAGCCAGACTGTCGCCGATCGGAATGTTGACCATTCCCTTGACCTTGAGCGCATTATAATTGCCATATTCCACATCACCGGAAGCCTGGAATTCTCCCAGATTGGGCTTGGCGCTAACCACATTGACCACCCCGGCGGTCGCATTCCGTCCGAACAATGTGCCTTGTGGACCGCGCAGAACTTCAACGCGCTCCAGATCGAAAAACTCTGTCTCGAACAGGCGGGTCGAAAATAGCGGCTGATCATTCAGGTGGATGGCGGTTGCCTGGTCGCAGGATGTGCCAACACACAGATCGCCGATGCCACGGATTGTGAAACTCGAACTGGTAAAATTGGTTTTGGTAAAGGTGATGTTCGGAAGCGTCAGCTGGAGATCGGAACTGTTCTCGATCTGTTGCGCTTCAAGCGCCTCTTGCGAAAATGCGGAAACGGCAATTGGCACATCCTGTGCGCTTTGCGCCTGACGTTGTGCGGTGACGATGATGACGTTGCTGTCGATGACATCATTATCCTGACCCTGCGCCAAGGCAGGTGCGGACATTCCCGATATAGCTGTGGCAGCCAATAGTAGCGATTTACGCATTTCTCTCTCCCAAATCCCAACGTTTGTCACCGGAGAGTGTAGCTTTTGCTCATCCCCCCGATGAACGAATACTCAACTAATCGCGCGATTAAGTCCAGCCAGAATTATAAAAAATGCATGATAGCATTACATTTTTGCACCAAAAAAGGACAATTTGGTGCAATTGGGACACAAAAAAGCCCTGCCGGTTTCCCGGCAGGGCCCTGTCTTGTAATTTTCGTACAATATCAGAATTTGTAGCGCACGACTCCGCCATAGGTACGGGGGGCGCTTGGATAGCCGGACACCGTGCCCGACTGGGCCACGCCGTCAAAGACAGTCGTGAGATACTTGTCATTGAGCAGATTGCGGACATAGGCACCGACTTCCAGACCATTCTCGAGCTTGAGCGTCATCGAGCCGTTAACCAGATTGACCTCACGATCGAAAATCTGGGTGTTGCCGAGATCGGCATTGTAGGTCGGCAGGCCATTGTTGATCGGCGTGTTGCTTTCGTGATTATAGTCAATCCGCGTGATCAGCATATTTCCGCTCGCGCCGAATTCGTGGGAATAGGTCGCGGAAGTGGATATCGAGAATTCCGGAATACCGCCTGGCGTAGCGCCGGTCAGATCGCCCAGAACGCTGCCCGGAAAATCATCATAAAGCGGGTCCAGATAGGTCATGGCAAAAGTGAACACCAGTCCGTCAGCCGGATTGATATTGCTGTCAAACTCGAAGCCTTTGACCGACTGCTGACCTGCGTTCTGCAGGGCAAATCCGGTGCCGGTGAAGGCCAGGCTCTGGAAACCCTCGATGGTCTGGTCGAACAGGGCGAGGTTGAAACCGAACCCTGGCCACTGGCCCTTCAGGCCGACTTCATAGACAGTGGCATTTTCCGGCCCTGCAAAGCGCGAACCGCTTCTCAGGTTGGGCACCGCCAGGCCGGCATCGAGAATGGGCGATGACGGCGCTGCAAAAGTCGATCCGCCGATACCTGCAACATAGTCGGTGTTGGAGGGACGGCTGTCGCGTGACAGGTTTACAGAACTGGCCTTGAAGCCCGTCGCATAGCTGGCGTAGACATTGACCTGATCAGAGATCGAATAGGATGCCCGCAGCAGATAGGTGAACTTGTCATCCCGGGTCTTGCCGTCTTCAATCGCGTTCGGAATGGTGACGAACGGAGGCTGGAACTGAAACGCGGAAAGACCGAGCAACGGGTTAACATTGGCATCGGTTGCCGCGGCAAGCAGCGCCTGCTGGGTCGTAGCCGGAAGCGCCTGGAACTGATCCCTTGTGGTCACGGTTCCGCTGGTCGCGCCAACAATGAAGGCATCAATCAGATTGATCTGGCCCAGAGGATCAAAGCTTTGCTGTGCGAGAGCGAAATCCTTTTTGTCATCGGTATAGTTGAAACCGCCGGTAAACACGAGACCGTCGACCGGTTCGAAATCAACCGTGCCGAAGATCGAGTAGGACGTATTGTCCATCGAGAATTGCTCGGATGTCAGCAACGGAGTCAGAAAGATCGATTCCTGCGGCAGGCCAAGAGCCGATTCCACGCCGTTGAACACGCTCGGGTTCCCGGCAATGACATCCGCCGGGTTACCACCAGCCAATATTTCGAAGAAATCACGAATCTGGCTGCCATTTTCGATCTGGCTGCGCTGCGAGATGCTTTCGTCAAAATAATAGCCACCGAGCAGGAAGTTGACCGGGCCGTCGAAGTCGGACGTCACACGGAATTCCTGGGTGACCGTCTTCACCTTCTGGTTGCGGGTTTCGTTCGCAATATCGAGGCTGGTAAAGTCGATGTCCGAAACGAACAGGTTCTTCAGTTCCCGGTAGGAGGAAATCGAGGTAAACGACAGCGCACCGGCTTCATAATCGACCTGTACCGATCCACCATAATTGTCGACCTTGTTGATCGGAATCTGGTTGAGATAGGCATTATAGTCATACAGGTCGGTCGAGAACTGGCCACCCAGCAACTGGATTGCTCCGGCAGTCGGTCCGGCAACCACCGTGGTCACCTGACAGCAGACTTCGTCGATCCGCGAATAATCAGCAATCGCGCGAATGGAGAGATCGGCCGTCGGCTCGATCAGCAACTGGCCGCGCGCCGCCCAGCGGTTCCGGTCGTTCTGGTCTACGCCCAGATTGACAATCTCCGCATAGCCGTCGCGCCGGTTGTAGCTGCCATCGAGCGAGAAAGCGATATTGTCGGTCAGCGGGCCAGTAACGTCTCCTTTGATGACGACATTGTTATAATTGCCGTAAATCGCTTCAACAGCACCGCCAAACTGAAATTGCGGTTCGCGTGTCACGACCGAGATTACGCCGGCCGATGCATTTTTGCCGAACAGCGTCGATTGCGGGCCGTTGAGAACCTCGATACGCTGGACATTGGGAAGATCCGACAGAGCCGCCGCCGAACGCGAACGGAATACGCCATCGATGAACACGCCTACTGATGGCTCGATGCCGAAATTATTGTCGCCGTTGCCAAAGCCGCGAATGATGAAGGTCGAGGCCGAAGACGTCTGCAACTGGCTGACACGCAGTGAAGGAGCGACCGATTGCAGATCAAGCACATCGCGGATCTGCGCATTTTCAAGCGTTTCACCGGACGTCACGGAAACCGAAATGGGTGTTTCCTGCAAAGTCGTCTCGCGCTTGGACGCGGTGACGACGATCACATTGTCTTCGAACGTTTCCTGTTCCTGCACATCCTGCGCATAGGCAGGCGATAGGGTAACAACGCCACCAAGTGCAGTAGCGGCCAAAAATTTAGCAATTTTCATCAATTTCTCCTGCGCTCCGACCTTTCCGGTCCGTGAGTCTATTTTGGAATGGGTCCAACTACCCATCTTGGCCGGGGAATTGATGCAAACACGGAAAATAGTCCAGATTATAAGCGCGATTTTCCCGTCAGATAGTCGCAATATTAACGAAATCGGCGGATTCGTTGCAACTTGGCCACAATTTTCGGGGGTTTTCGGAAAGTGCCTCCCGGCAAATCGCAACGGCAATCTCCTGAAGGATCTAAGAATGTTGCCGAATTGATCCTGATATCCGGAAGCTCTGCCCGTCTGGATCGATCCGGAAGCGGAAGATCGCCGGTCGCAGCTGACAACGTTCAAAACCCAGCATAGAGATGGCCACAGGACCTATCGAGCGACTGCTATTTTGCTGACCTTGCCGTGGTTCAGCGCCAATGGAGCTGGCCATCCGCCACGTTCAAAATCCGGTCGCAATAGGCCAGCGTGGATTGTCGGTGGGCAACTGTTATCACGGTAAACTCGTCAGACAGCTTCGAAATTTCAGTCATGATATTTGCTTCGGTAACACCGTCCAGCGCGCTTGTGGCCTCGTCCAGGATCAGGACTGAAGCTTGTCGATAGATCGCCCGGGCAATACCAATGCGCTGCCGTTGACCGCCTGACAATCTCACGCCGCGTTCTCCGACACATGTGTCGAATGCAAGTGGCAAGCTTTCCAGAAACGGATCGAGCTGTGCAACCGTTGCGGCGCGTCGCAATTTTGATTCATCGATGGTTTCGCGCCCGGACCCGAATATAATATTGGCAGAAATCGTATCATCGACGAGAAAAATCGACTGTGGCACGTGGGCAATCGAGGCTTGCCATGCGCCGATATTCTCATCCCGCAGCGGGACGCCATCTACGCTGATCTGGCCTTCGTCGGGAACAAGCAATCCCGAGACCAGATCGAGAAATGTTGATTTACCGCTACCGGTAATCCCGGATATACCAATATGCTCCCCTTGGTTTATCTCTATCGAAACCTTGCTGAGCGTCGGACTGCCATCGGTATAGCGGAAGGAGACATTTTTGAAGGCAAGTTGCCTGTCGAGCGTAATCCTGCCGGTTTTCGGGTGCTGATCCGGTACCGGGAGTTCTGAATATGTCAAAACATCTGCCAGCAACTCGCGATTACCCATTGCGGCACTCAGACCGTTCCAGGTGGATTGGACCAGAGGCAAGAGCCTGAGCGCGCCAAAAGAGATAGCGCCGAGAGTGGGAATGGCTCCGGTGAAGCCCTCCGTGCCGGCGCTCATCTTGGCCGTAACAAAGATAATGGCCAGAATACCGGCTGCTTCCACTATATATCGGGGAGTGGTTGCGATCACATTGTTCATCCCGACTGCAGCGCGGTTTCGTTGGTCGGCATCGGCGAACTTGCTTTCAAAAACATCTTGTGATCGTTCCAGAATAATATCACGAATTCCGCCGAGGCTGTCCTGCAATATCCTGGTCCGGCGGGTCATCTGCGTGGCGATGATTTCCGAATTATGCTGCAAGCGGTGGATGCTCAATCGCGCGACCAAAGCATAAGCGGTCACTATTATTGACCCGGCGACACCCGCCGCAAATGGGCTGATGGCAAAAAGAAGCACGGAAATGCATATTACCATAGTCAGTGAAATCAGCGCCTGCATCAAGGGCTGGACAAATCCGTAAACAACATCGTTTACCTTGGAAATTCCCGACATTATCTCGCTGGAGTTTCTTCTCACCTGTTCGGCATATGGCTGCCGGATAATCCGGCCGAAAATCTCTCTGGAAAGTTCGGCACCAAAATTGACAATGAATTTCTGACTGGCCCAAGAAAGGAACAATCGTACACCCGTCGAGCAAATGGCTGCCCCCCCCAACACAATGGATGCTGCAATCAGCGGGTCGTCATGGATCCAATTGAACCAGGCCCTTGCTTGAGGCCCGATCATTTCGGACTCCGGATTGGTTGCAAAAGCAATGAACGGAAGCACCGCTCCGATCGTCAGCATTTCGGCGAAAATGCCGAGAAGCATCAACAATAATGTCATAACCATTCGAAGCCGCAGTGCCGGTGACATCAGCCTGATCAAGACCCGCACTTCTTCCAATATGGTCAAATCATTGTTCCCCGGATAGGTTCGGCATGCTTGCCGCCAATTGTTCGATCACGGTTCAATCGGATCCTTTTACCGCCTCCATGTTCAAACTCATCAATATCCCGTTTTCCTTGTCCATATGCGGAAGATAGGCCTGAGAATGATCGTCAATATGCGCGTGCTCCGTGTCCCGCCAATCCCAAAGGCGGGTTGATGTAAAGCCCGCATTTCCAAGGGCCTGATCGAGCAGTTTCCGGTCGAATACAATTTTGTGATAATCAAATTCATCACGCTGTCCACCCACCAGAGATCCCATTATCGTCATCATACCGTCAACCAGAAGATTTCTCTCAACATAAATTTTCACAGTTTTTGCAAAATCCGGAACAGAAAGTCTCAGGATTCCGCGCGGTTTGAGCACGCGGTACCATTCTGTCAGAACCGCTTGATATTCGTTTCGGCCAAAATGCTCGAGGACGTGGCAAGCATAGACTAAATCGACGCTGTCGTCGGCTATTTGATCGAGTTGATCAACGCTGCAAACATGGTCGACATGGCTATGTGGATTTGCATCAATATGAATGAAGCCCGGGATATATACGGGCCCGCAGCCCAGATGCAATTTTACCGGGCTGGTCATATGTTTCTCTTCCTGAAGGGCGTGGACATTTTATACGTCTTGCGAATAAACAAGGAATAATATGCCGTCGGAATGTGGTGCGCTCAGCCGTTTCCGGGAATGCAGTTTTACTGGCAAAATCCCGGATCGATTATTTCCTGACATGAGCTTTGGTGGATTACGCATTGTGAATGGCCGAAATATCAGTCGCAAGCAGCAGACTCAATTTCTTTTTATTTGAAACATGCTGTTGGCTTTACTACGCCGGAAAAAGGCTGGGTCAAATAATCAGATTTGTCCGCGACACCTGATGGATGGCGAGAGACAATTGAACAAAGCAATGGTTTTTGGAGCCGGCGGTTTTATTGGGAACCATCTGGTAAATCGATTGAAAAGCGAAGGTTTCTGGGTTCGCGGCGTGGACGTCAAATATCCGGAATTTGGCCAGACCAAAGCCGATGATTTCATTATCGGCGACCTTCGGGATGCAAAAGTCGTGGAAAGCCTTTTCTTTCGGGACTTTGACGAAGTCTATCAACTGGCTGCTGATATGGGTGGAGCAGGCTATCTGTTCACCGGCGAGAATGATGCAGACGTGATTTTCAATTCGGCTCAAGTCAATCTGAACACGGCGAAATATTGCACCGCTGACAAGGCCGGGCGGCTATTCTTCACATCGTCTGCCTGTATTTATCCAGCCTATAACCAGACCGATCCTGATAATCCGGTTTGTGGGGAAAAGTCGGCCTATCCCGCTGACCCGGAGAGCGATTATGGATGGGAGAAACTGTTCAGCGAACGGCTCTACCAGGCGTTTCATCGCAACCATGGGATCAATGTCAGAATAGCTAGATATCACAACATATTCGGGCCGCTGGGAACCTGGCAGGGCGGGCGGGAAAAAGCGCCGGCTGCATTGTGCAGGAAAATCGCAGAAGCAACCGACGGGACGGAGATGGAAATATGGGGTGATGGACGGCAAACACGGTCTTTTCTCTATATTGACGAATGTATCGAAGGCACCGTCCGGTTGATGCGTTCTGACTATAGCGATCCGGTCAATATCGGATCCGAGGAAATGATCAGCATAGCAGATCTCGCAGAGGCCATCATCAAATTATCGGGAAAACAACTGAAAATCCAATCGGTTGAAGGTCCGCAGGGTGTCCGCGGAAGGAATTCGGACAACAGGCTTATTGCTGAAGTTCTGGGGTGGAAACCGGAACAACCGCTGATTCAGGGGCTCGCAACGACCTATCAATGGATAGCGAGCCAGGTGGCGATTAAAAACCATGTCTGACTGGCGAGCTAAGACTTGCCAAATATGCGAACGTGCGAATGTCTCTCATCATTTGCCAGTCGGCTGCTTACGTCGATCAGCATGACCTCGTCGGGAAAATTTTCAGCGAATTCTCCTGAGGACTGCAGGTCGGCTGTGAGAAAGGCCATTTCGACCAGCTCGAATAGTTTGGAGAGCGACGAGACCAATATGACCTGCTCGTGTAACGAACCGAAATCCATCTTGTCTGCAAGGGGATCAAATGCATAGACATTGCGGCCACGCTCGATCAGAATGTTACACAGGGCAATAGCAGCGGAATCCAGGGTTACCGGGCTGGCGGCTTTATAACCAAGTCCGATAACACCGACGTTCCGGTGAGGATCCGCGATCATTGCCAGCCGGGTTGTGTGGTCCATGTTGCTACGCGCGATGGCTTCGGGTAAATACGGCTCCAGATCCACCGACGACAAGCTGGCCGACAGCGCAGCATTGTCCCGCGGCAAACAAGGGCCACCGAATCCCATTCCGGCATTGAGGAATTTCCCCCCTATTCTCGTGTCATTCCCCAGTGCACCGAGTACGTCGTGCACATCCGCGTTCGGGGTTCGATCGCACAAATGACCGATCAGGTTTGAAAAACCGATTTTCATTGTCAGAAAATTGTTCAGCGCCAGTTTCGCAATTTCCACGCTCTCGGCGCTCATTCGATGTATTGGCGTTTCGGGCGGCAATCGGTCAGAATAAAAAGCATTCAGTTGGTCAGCGCCATTTTCGTCAACCTCTCCGACAAATGCAAAATCGGGTTCCGCAAAACCTTTTATGACATCGCCCAAGGCGATCAGTGCCGGTGAATAACAAAAGCTGAAGCCCTTGCCGCAAGTCTTTCCCGACGCACGCTCCAGCACCGGAACGATAGTGTCAGCCACTGACGCGGGCGAAACTGTACTTACCAGAACAATCAAATGGTCTTCGGCCTTGCTACGCAAGGTCTTTCCGATTTCACTGCAGACACTCTCGACAAAGGAAAGTGAAAAGCTTCCGTTTTGTAACGAAGGAGTGGGAACGATGACAAATGATATGGCAGAGGCAAGAATTGCTTCCGCCATATTGTCGACCGCTGTCAAATTGACCGCGCCTTCCTTCAAGGCATGAGACAACCCGTTTTCATAAAAAATTTCGTCTTGCTGAGGATCGTGGCTACTTAACAGATCCCGCCTGACCGGATCCGGATCATAACCAAATACTGGTGATCCGGCAGATGCCAGATTTGCGGCAAGCGGCAAACCGACCTTGCCCAAACCAATCACCGACAGGCTATCGGTAGGGTGTTTTTTCAAGGCTTCCATCGGCCGAACAGGAGCATATGAAAATGTGCTCGTCAACAACCATCGGACGTTTCGAGAAACGGCCCGAACAACTCAATCGATGAAGCGCAGGCAAGGCGTTGATGCGGTTGCAATATTTCTTGACTTGAATTCTATTCTCGACGAGGCCCAAAGCGGGATGATAAAATCTGATAGCCACAGTGACCAGTCTGAAAAGACATCGTCGGTGCCGATGATAAATACGGAATATGTCAGCGGTCTGGTTTCGGTAATCATTCCAACCTTCAACCGGAAACAACTCGTACAGGAAGCCTTGGCGTCCGTCGTCGCGCAAACCTGGCCTGATATTGAGATCATTGTCGTCGACGACGGTTCAACCGACGGCACGTTTGAACGATTGACACGCTGGCAGCGGGACAATCCCGAAATTGCATTCACCGTGCTGCATCAGGACAATGCGGGTGTCGCATCCGCGCGAAACAACGGCCTGGCGCACGCAAGAGGAGAATTCCTCTACATGCTGGACTCCGATGATCTTGTCTTTCCTGATGCCCTGGAGACGCTGGTGCAATTGCTATCGGCAGGGAATTTCCCTTATGCGATCGCGAATATTCACAGTTCGGATGAAAACGGCAGAATATTGGCCGCAGACAAGTCGGGGATATCAAGATCGTCGGAACAGAATATTCTCTCCAACAGTTGGATGACCCATGCTGCATTATATAGGAGGTCGACGCTGTTAGAATCCGGAATATATAACAATTCCCTTGTCGTCGGTGAAGATACCGAGTTTGTGTGGCGGGTGGTTGCCAAAACCGGATCAGGTTCCTCGACATCGAAATATATCGGATTGAGACGGCAACATTCTTTTGGCCACCTGAGTTTTAACCGGACCGACCACGAGTGCACAAAAAGCTCTCTGCAGGCGCGACTGGCTTTTCGCGAATGGGCGAATTCAGAAAATCTGGAAATCGAGAAAACCGACATGCGTTATCGTATCGCAATAGTTGGCATGGCCATCCGCTTCGGTTGTGCGGGCGACTGGGAGTCCAAAGATCATGCGAAGAGACTATATGTCTGCATCATGAATGACCCTGACCGCAAACCGAATTTCGTTGATATCCTGGCGATGCCCAACCGGCGGTTATACTATCATTTTCTGCTTTCGATCTATCTCGCGGCGAAAGGTATAAGAGGGGTTTACCGTTTTGTGCGGAACCTGCGTGATTCTGGCCACCAAGGCGCGAAGGCTATATCTTGATGAGAAAACAAGTTGATCAGTCGGGGACGGTAGCACTTCCCGTCACAATAGCAGACAGGGTGATCAGCATTCTGAGATACGTGAGGGGACATGTTCGCAACTTGGGCAGAGCCTATATAACGGACTTATTTACCCCGCAGCAGTATATTCAGCACCCCTCGGTATCTCCGGAAGATGTAGAAGCAGCGGAAATTATTGTCAGCTGCTATGATAATTGGCGAGGCTCGGACCGAACCGGCAACTCCGATAGCGAAGATATCTGGGACTGTTTCTTGCTCGCCGTTCGTTTGTCGACCCCGGGCGGGCGGGGAATATGGGATGGTGTCGCATTCACAAGGGGCGAAACGCCGGAACCTGACTGGCACATCATTTTGAACAGCATTGACTGGCACCGGCAGAAAATCCGATTTCGGGGCAGCCCCAACCGCACTATCTTCGCTGTTTGCGAGCCGCCAACACACACACATCGCCCGTGGCATGAAGCACAGGGAGACGGCACGATTGTTCTGACCTGCGATGCAAGTCTGGAAGAAAAATCCGATGCGCAGCGTCGCTATATCACCACCGCGTCTTTGACTCCGAGCTGGAGTGTTATGAAAGACTATGACTTTCTCAAAGCCAATTCGATCGATCACAAGCCCAGAACATTATCCTGGGTGTGCAGTAACCAGGCGGTTATGGCCAGTCATCGCTATCGATTGCGCTTTCTCGAGAAACTGAAGCGGGAAGTCGCGTTCGACCATTTTGGCCACGGATTCAATCCGATCAAAGACAAATGGGATGCGCTGGCTCCCTATCGTTACAGCATCGCATTTGAGAATTCCCGGTCTGACTATTATTTTACCGAGAAACTGACCGATTGCTTCGTCGCCGAAACCATGCCGATCTATTATGGCAGCAAGATCATTACGGATTTTTTTCCGGCCGAGAGTATGGTGTTGATTGACCCAGAGGATCCTGATGTATTCAAGATTATCAAGGATGCTGCCAGTTCGGATCGCTGGCAGAAAAACCGCGATGCGGTGTTGGAAGCGAAACGCATTGTACTCGATGAACATAATTCATTTGCGCGGCTCGCAAAATTTGTGAAATCTGCCACCGATGTCCCGCAACCCGTTTGTCCGATGACCATTGAACAGATCCGTTTGAACTGGCGGAATGCTTAGAGGTATAGCGATAACCGGTTCGAACTGGACAATCGAGACAAGACAAATCCATCGAGCTGACAATTGATATGTCGGATCTTTGTCCGACGGCCATTTCCCGACCCATTGGACGCTTGCGGTTAACTGAAGTCAGTTGCTGACGGTGCTGGAAAAAAAACAGCGATTGTCCATCAAAATCAGGTGATGGTGCCCCTGGCCCGACTCGAACGGGCACTCCTTGCGGAACTGCATTTTGAGTGCAGCGCGTCTACCAATTCCACCACAGGGGCTCCGGCTGTATCAAATGTCGTACAGCGAAATCGAGGCTCTGTTAGCGAACCGGCCCAGCGCTGGCAACGGCTTTTTCCGCTGTCTGCGCGGACATCGGAAAATCAATATGCTATATCGACCACGCTGGCCTGCACCAGCCATAAGGGAAAGGCGGCGATCGCCATCAGGCTGCCGAGGGGCATCGTCGTTCCGGCGTCGACGGTTCGGCCACGCAGCCGCCAGGATATCGCGACCAATAGGCCGACCAGACTGGCTCCCAGAAGCACGAGTGGCAGCATTTGCCAGCCCAGCCAGCAGCCGATTGCGCCCAGCATTTTCGGATCACCGCCGCCGAGGCCATCACGCTTTCTAATGCCTTTGTAAATGATCGCAATGATGGCCAAAGAGGCGAAACCGGCAACGCCGCCGATCAGCCGGTCGACCAGCGATGGTGGAATCGACAGCAGACCGGTGGCCAGGCCGGTCAGTGCCAGCGCCCCCGTCAGGCCGTCAGGCAGCCAGTGATGCTTTGCGTCCAGCGCCGCGAGGGTCAGCAGGAACCAGCCGAACAGTGCCCCGGCCACCCCATCCGGACCGGGCGACGCATATAGCGCAAGCCCTGCGATCAGTGCCGCAGCGAGTTCGATCGCCAGATGATCCGGTGCGATCACCGTCCCGCATCGTCGGCACTTTCCCGCCTGCAGGCAAAAACTCAGCACGGGAACCAGTTCCCGGGCGCGCAATTCATGCCCGCAATGGTCACAGGCCGATCGCCCGGCCACGACCGAACGGCCCTCCGGCCATCTGAGGATCAGCGTCGCCAGAAAGCTGCCGACGATCAGGCCGAGTAAAATGGCGAACAAAGGTACAAAATGGGCTGGCAACACAGGCTCCAAACAGGAATATCCCGGTCGATTGGCACGGTCATGCGCGGCATTCAATGCCGCAATTGAAAAAGCGGAGGTTCGCGCCTATGTGGTTTGCAAGAATCGCTCACGCCCGAAGCGTCGCATCAAACCCAGAAAGGCTCCTCCATGTCCAATTCCGATCCGATCGTCATTCTTTCCTATGCCCGTACCCCGATGGGCGGCATGCAGGGAGCGCTTGGCGAAGTCAGTGCGTCCGATCTGGGAGCGGTTGCGGTCAGGGCAGCCGTCGAACGCGCCGGAGTCGAAGGCGCGGATGTAGAGCGTATCTATATGGGCAATGTGCTCTCTGCCGGTCAGGGCCAGGCCCCTGCCCGTCAGGCCGCCATTTTCGCCGGACTGCCGCAGTCGGTTGAAGCGACCACGGTCAACAAGATGTGTGGTTCCGGCATGCAGGCTGCGATCATGGGTGCGGAAGCCCTGGCGGCCGGTTCGATCGATATGATCGTCGCAGGCGGCATGGAAAGCATGACCAACGCGCCCTATCTGCTGCCCAAGATGCGCAGCGGCGCGCGTCTCGGCCATACCGAAGCAAAGGACCATATGTTCCTCGACGGTCTTGAAGATGCCTATGAACCGGGCCGGGCAATGGGCAGCTTTGCCGAAGAAACCGTAGGCGAATATCAGTTGAGCCGCGAAGCACAGGACGAATATTCTATCGAATCGCTAGCTCGCGCCAAGAGCGCCGTCGAAGGCGATGCTTTTGATGACGAAGTCGTTGCGGTAGAAGTCAAAAGCCGCAAGGGCAGCGTTACCGTCGACAAGGACGAACAGCCGCTGAAAGGCAATCCGGACAAAATCCCCCAGCTCCGCCCTGCCTTTGCCAAGGACGGCACGATCACCGCAGCCAATGCCTCTTCCATTTCGGACGGTGCCGCCGCCATGGTGCTAACCCGCGAAAGCGTGGCAAATGCCAAGGGCCTGAAACCGGTGGCCCGGATTGTCGGCCATGCCGCCCATGCCCATGCACCGTCAAAATTCACCACGGCTCCGGTCAGCGCGATCCAGAAGTTGCTCGACAAGACCGGCTGGTCCGTTGCGGATGTCGATCTCTGGGAAGTGAACGAGGCCTTCGCCTGCGTTGCCATGTTCGCGATGCAGGATATCGGCATCAGCCGTGACAAGCTGAACGTCAACGGTGGCGCCACCGCTCTCGGCCATCCGATCGGTGCCAGCGGCGCGCGGATCATGGTGACGCTGGTTGCGGCCCTGAAAAAACGCGGCCTGAAAAAAGGCGTCGCGGCGCTATGTATCGGTGGTGGCGAAGCAACCGCAGTAGCGGTTGAACTGGTCGACTGATTATTTCAGCGGTTCGTCGCCCCAGATGTCCGACATGCTGATATAACCGCGACGGCCGGTGACGTCGAACAGGCACCAGCCTTTTTCGCACAGGGTCAGACTGCCCACAACGCCCGGTTCGGCCCGCCAGACTATTTTGGCGTCCGGATCGGGCAAGGCCCGCATCGCGACCGGCTTGCCATTGGTCGCCAGCACCAGCCCGGTGCGGGACGCGCTGAGCAGGCGCGCGTGCATCCAGCCTTGGGTTCCTTCATGGTCCTCGACTTTGCGCCAGGCCTTGTAGCGCGCCAGAATCTTGATCGGCAATTTCTCGCGCTTGTATATCCACATCGTCGGATATTCGGTACTCGGGCCGGTCCGCATCCGCGCCTCGGGTTCGTCGATCGAGGCCCAATAGGGCGGCTGCTGTTGCGCCGCAGCGGGCGATAGCGGGAACACACCCAAGATCGCGACGAGCATGAAAGCCGGAATACGCATGATGATTGTTTACTCTTCCCCAATTGATCAAGGCATAGCCCGAAAGACGGACCTGCTTCAAGAGCCAGCTGCTTGACCTGAACCGAAATTCGGGCATAGCAACGGGTCTATGCCAGACTCACCAGCGATCTCGAAACCCCGTGTCATCATCACCCGCGAATTGGCGGATTCCAATCAGAACCGCATGTGCGAGCTCTTCGATGCCGTGCCCAATTATAGCGACAAGGCCTTTTCGCGCGACGACCTTATCGCGGCCATGGCGGATTGCGATGTTCTCGTGCCGACCGTGACCGATCATATCGATGCCGAAATGATTGCCAATGCGCCCGACCGGCTGCGCCTGATCGCCAGTTTCGGGGCGGGTGTGGACCATATTGATCTGGCCGCTGCCCGCGCGAAAAAAATCCTGGTGACCAATACACCCGGCGTTTTCACCGAAGATACAGCAGACATGACCATGGCACTGATCCTCTCGGTTCCGCGGCGGCTTTCGGAAGGCGAGAAACTGGTGCGATCCGGTGAGTGGGAAGGCTGGAAGCCGTCCGGCATGCTCGGCCATTGCATCGGCGGCAAAAAGCTTGGCATCATCGGCATGGGCCGCATCGGACAGGCCGTCGCTCGCCGCGCTTCGGGTTTCGGCCTCTCGATCTTCTATCATAATCGCCGACAGTTGCCGCCAGCGGTTGAGGAATCGCTGCGCGCCAATTTTGTCGCCGACCTCGACGAACTGGTGCGCGAATGTGACATTATCACTCTTCATTGTCCGCATACGGCGGAAACGCACGAGATGATCAATGCGGAACGGATCGGCATGATGAAACCCTCCACCTATTTGATCAACACCGCGCGCGGTGATCTGGTCAACGAAGATGCCCTGATCGATGCTTTACAGAATGAGAGGATCGGCGGGGCTGGACTGGATGTCTACCAGAACGAACCGGCTATCGACCCGCGTTTTCTGGCGCTGAAGAATACGGTCCTGCTGCCGCATATGGGAAGCGCGACCTTCGAGGGGCGTGAAGCATCCGGCGAACGGGTAATCACCAATATCCGCGTCTGGGCAGATGGCCACCGGCCCCCTGATCAGGTGCTCGATGGCTGGATTTAAGCTTTCCGTTGAGTCCCCTCCCGGTCTGGACTAGGAATTCGTCGCAATCTGATTCGCGAGCGCGAACAGCGATAATAAAATTATAGCAGCGGGGATCATCATGAAATATCCAGTTAAATCCATCGGCTCCTTGCTGGCGGCCGGGTTGGCGTCTTCTCCGCTTCATGCGCAATTGGCGATTGATCCCGCGATTGCCGCTGATGTTGCAAATAGCGGAGACACGGCCTGGATCATGACATCCAGCGCGCTGGTTCTGCTGATGACCCTTCCCGGTCTGGCGCTGTTCTATGGTGGTCTGGTTCGCTCGAAGAATTTTCTTTCGGTCCTGATCCAGTGCATGGCGGTGGTTGGCATCTGTTCGATCTTGTGGGTTGTCATCGGATATTCGCTGGCATTCGGTCCGGTAACCAACGGTTTTCTCGGTAATGGTTTCAATGCGATGCTGAATAATCTCGGTAACGTCCGCGAGGCTACCGCGGTTCCTGAATCCGCATTTGCCATGTTTCAGCTGACCTTCGCAGTGATAACGCCGGCTCTGATGATCGGCGCCTGGGTCGAACGCGCCCGCTTTGGCTGGGTCGTGGCTTTTTGTGCGCTCTGGCTGCTGGTGGTCTATGCGCCGGTGACCCATTGGGTCTGGGGTGGCGGCTGGCTGAGCAATCTCGGCGTGCTCGACTTTGCCGGTGGTATCGTCGTTCATACCACCGCCGGCGTCTCCGCGCTGGTTGTCGCAATCATGCTCGGCAAGCGCATGGGCTGGCCCAAGACGCTCATGCTGCCGCATAGCCCTGCCCTGACCGTCGCCGGTGCTGCGATGCTCTGGGTCGGCTGGTTCGGATTCAATGGCGGCTCCGCGCTGACAGCGACCGACGATGCCTCAGCGGCCATCATCAACACCCATATCGCCGCCTCCATGGCCGCGCTGGTCTGGATACTGATCGAGAAATTCAAGGTCGGCAAATCAACTGCGGTTGGCGTCGCAACGGGTGCCATTGCCGGTCTGGCAACGATCACCCCGGCCGCGGGGTTTGTCGGCCCCGGCGCCTCGATCCTCATTGGAACGGCCGCTGCAATCGTCTGTTTCTTTGCTGTGGGCCTGGTGAAGAACGGCTTCAAGATTGACGACAGCCTCGACGTTTTTGCGGTCCACGGAGTTGGCGGCATATTGGGCAGCCTGCTGCTCGCGCTGTTCATCTCCGAAAGTTTTGGCGGCACCGGTTATGGCGAAAACATGGCCTTTGGCAGCCAGTTTGTTGCCCAGTTGATCGGCGTCGGTGCCGTCGCTATCTGGTCGGCAGTCGCCACCGCGATCATTGGCTTCGGCATCAGCTATATCCTGCCGATGCGGGTTAGCGAGGATGACGAGCGCGATGGTCTGGATATTTCCAACCATGGCGAACGGGCCTGGGATCTGGATTGATTGCTACAGCTTCATCCAGCCGGAAATTTTGACCCCATCGGCAATCTGTCGACAGGTCACAATTCCAGATGGAGAAACTGGTTGAAGTCGGTCGGCGCATAGTCGCCGAACGGTTCGCCATTGGTAAACCCACGCTTCCGGTAGAGGCTCAGCGCGGCCTCAAATTCCGTGCCCGAACCGGTTTCCAGGCTTATTCGTCGGTAGCCGCGTTCCTGCGCCACAGCGATAATATGATCAAGCAGGGCTTGACCAACACCCTTGCGCAAATGTCGGTTATCGGTGCGCATCGACTTGATCTCGCCGTTCGATGGTGACAGCTGCTTGAGCGCACCAACGCCGCACAGGTCTCTGCCTTCCCATGCCGTCCAGACCGAGACATCGGAGGTACGCAGACTCGCAAGATCGAGGGCATAAACGCTTTCCGGCGGCGAATTTTCCTGCATGCCGGCGAGATGCGATGCCAGCAGGTCCTGAACCTGCTGGCCGCTCAGATCATCGAGCCGGATTTCCAACTCAGTCGCCCGTGAGGATGCGATCCACCAGTTGCTTCACCGTCGGTACAAAGCCGTTGGAGTAGAAGGGATCGGTGCCGAAATTATACGCGCCATGGCCGGCGAACATAAGATGTTCCTCGACCGGAGCGCCATGGACGATTTCCTGCAGGCTTTTCTGGATACAGAAGCTGCGCGGATCGGCAAGCCGCCCGGTGCTGAAATTGTCATGGTCCTTCCAGGCGGAAAAACCGCAATGGGACAGGCAGCCCATACAATCCGCCTGATCCTTGCGGATCATCTTCGACTCTTCGGGCGTGGCAAAGATCAATGTGTTGTCCGGCGTTTTCATCGCCATGGTAAAGCCGAGGCCGTCCCATTCGCGCGCGCGGAGCAGATCATTGCGTGTGACCCAGAAATTCTTGCCCTTGACCCCGACATCCAGCTGGTGCGTATGCTCGCCGGCTTTCTCGGTCGAATAGGGAATCTGCCGTTCCGATCGCGCTTCAAGACTGCGCAAAAATTCGTTGCGCACCGCAGAACTGTAGAAACCGGTCGGCGAGAATTTGTGCAGAAGGATATCGCCTTCCTTGATCTTGGTCAGCTCGCTCTTCCAGCTTTCCGGGATCGGGCTTTCCTTGGTCAGCAAGGGTCGGGTGCCAAACTGGAAGGCGATCTGGCCGAGTTCTTCGCTGTCGATCCAGTCCTGCCAGTCGCGCAGGTGCCAGACACCGCCGGCCATGATGATCGGCACGTTGTCGGCTATGCCCTCGGCGCGCATTGTCTCGCGCAGCGCCTTGACCCGCGGATAGGGATCTTCCGGTTTGCGCGGATCTTCGGCATTGGACAGGCCGTTATGACCGCCCGCCAGCCAGGGGTCTTCGTAGACCACCGCAGCCATCAGGTCCGGAACCTTCTTGTAGGCCCGCTTCCACAGCGCGCGAAAAGCACGGGCGGAGCTGATGATCGGCAGATAGTTCACGCCATATTGCTGGGCAATTTCGGACAGCTTGTAGGGCATGCCGGCACCGCAGGTGACGCCTGCGACCATACCCTTGGTCTGTTCGAGCACGCCTTCCAGCACTTGCTGCGCGCCGCCCATTTCCCACAGGACGTTGATGTTGATCGCGCCCCTGCCCTCGGAAATTTCATAAGCCTGCTTGACCTGCGTCACCGCACCGTCGATCGCATAGTCGATCAGTTCCTGATGGCGCTCTTCGCGCTTCCGGCCATGATAGATTTGCGGGATGACATTGCCATGCTCGTCATAGCTGTCCGCATTGACTGCGGATACTGTGCCGATGCCGCCGGCAGCCGCCCAGGCACCCGAACTCGCGTGATTGGTGGCTGCGACGCCTTTTCCACCCTCGATCAACGGCCATACTTCCTGACCGTTATACTGAATGGGTTTTAAGCCCTTGAACAATGAAATCTCCTATTTTCCCCAAAGGCCGATATAGACACCGGCAACTAAAAATGCTCGAAAAAACTGTGCTGCCTAAATCGCTATTGGCCCGGGCCGAAATCCGCGCGTCCCAGCGCCTGTCCGTAGAGCAGCGCGTAGCGGGCCAGCATCTTGCCTTCATTATATTCCGCCTGCGCCTTGAGCCGGTTCTGCATCCCGAGGTCTTCGCGCAACTGCTGGTGCTGCACAAGAGTTGTCAGCGATTCGCGAAATTTGCTTTCGTCACCGAGAGGTTTGATAAAACCCTGATTGGCCTGCGACACCATCGTTTTGATATCGCCGACGTCGGTCGCGGCTACCGGCAACCCTGCCGCCATCGCCTCGATCAGCGAAATCGGAAATTGCTCGCTGTCCGATGACAGGGCAAAAATATCGAACAGTCCGATATACCGCGCCGGGTCTGGCAGGAATCCCGGCATCAGCAAACGGTCGCCAAGACCGGCGCGCTGCGCTTCCGCCAAGATCCTTTCTCGGTCCGGACCCTCGCCGACAATCACCAGCCGGACATTGTCGCCTGCCGCGGCAGAGGCCCGCACCAGTCTTGGCAGATTCTTGATTGCCCGCAGTCCGGCCACGGTCCCGACCACGACTTCACCTTTGTGCCTGGTGAAACCGGGCAGCGATCCACGTTGCGGTTTTTTCTCGAAGCGCTTCACGTCAATGCCATTGGGAATCCGGTGAATTCGCTGCTCCGGCTGTTTCCAGACATTTTTGGCGATGCCGACGAGATTCTCTGACGGCACGACCAGCGCCCGGGCCGCACCGAGGGCGAATTTACGGAACAGATTGCGTTTCCAGTTGAGCTTGACCTGCTCGTCCTCGTTGAACCCGTCTTCATGATGGATCAGCGGCGGCAGGCCTTCGACCCGCGAGAACAGGGTCCGCGCCATGACGCCGTCCATCGAACCCCAGTTATAGGACAAGATCAGATCGAACTGGCGGAAATAGGTAACGAACTCGCGATAGCGTTTCAGTGACGGCTTTCCTGCCAGCGATGGTGCGTCGGACGGGAAGCTCACCTTTATCGCCGGATCAATCGCATCGCGGGCTGACAGGTTGCCGGGCTGAGCCGACAGGATCACATGATCCGCTATGCTGCCGAAATGGTTCATCAACCTCACGGCGCGCGCTTCCTTGCCCCCCAGATCGAAGGTGCTGTGCAGATGCAATATCTTGGCTGGTTTCATGCGGTGTTGTTGCCCGGCTGTCTGGATTCAATCAGTCGATGCGGTGGAGCAATTGATTGATCGCGTCAAGCGAGGCCGGCTCTTCGAGCGTTGGACAATGGCCTACGCGCGGTATCGTGACGAGATCGGCCTTGTCGAGCTTGTCCAGCATCTTTCTGGCCACCGTTTCACTGAACAGATCGGATAGTTCGCCGCGCAATATCAGGGTAGGAATATCCTTCATATGTTCCAGCGCGTTCCACAGCGCTCCGCTGCCGCCGCCCTTGCTGTCGAAGGGTTCGGCAATCTTCATGTCATAGTCCAGCTTGATCCGACCGGAACTGTTCATCCGGTAGACTTTCTTGGCAAAGGCAATCCAGTCCTTCAGCGTGAAGTCCGGGAAGATGTCGCTGCTGCTTTCCGCCATGTCGCGCCCCGCATGCGCCCAGGTATCAAAGCTTCTTCCCTGCCCGACATGTTCGGCAATCCGGTCGAGCCCTTTCTGGTCGAGTTCGGGACCAATGTCGTTCAGCAGCGCCCCGGCGACCCGCGCGGTGTACATTTTTGCCATGACCATGGTGATCACACCACCCAGCGACGTTCCGAAAAATACCGCTTCGGGAATCTGCAGTTCGTCCATCAGCATGATGATATCAGAGACATATTGTTTCGGATTGTAGGTGTTACTATCATTGGCATATTCGCTCAGCCCACGTCCGCGCAGGTCGAGCATGATGACCCGTCTGTGGCCGTCGAAAACCGTGCCCAGATGCTCGAAGTCGCGAGCATTGCGGGTCAGGCCGGGAATGCAGATAACCGGTATCTTGCCGCTGTCCGAGGGAAAGTCGCGGGCGTGCAGTTTCAGCCCGTCATCGGATTCCCAGTAGATATGCTGACCGGAATTTTCTTCGCTCATCCTGTCCTTCGCCCCGTCTTGCCACTTGCTGCGCAACCGATTAGCCGCCACTGTGGGAAAATGCCATATAAACCGCAAGCAGAACCCGGAAAGACCGACTATAAGGCGGATGTCCAGATCACCCGATTGGGAGACAAGATCGGTGATCCGGTTGCCGCTGCCACTTTCCCCGGACATATTTTGCGATTCAGAAATGACCGGTGGGACCGCAGCGTGGGACTGGACATGCTGAACGAGCAGCAATGGGTCGACCATTTCGGCAAGTTCGAGCCGTTACCCGACAATCTCGATCCGCCGCTGGCACTGCGTTATCATGGCCACCAGTTCCGCAATTATAATCCCGACATCGGTGACGGCCGTGGCTTTCTGTTCGCGCAACTGCGCGATCACGAGAACCGGTTGATGGATCTCGGCACCAAGGGATCGGGCACAACGCCGTGGAGCCGGACCGGCGATGGCCGTTTGACCTTGAAGGGTGCGGTGCGTGAAATTCTGGCAACGGAAATGCTGGAAGCGCTGGGCGTTAACACCTCGAAGACTTTTTCGGTGGTTGAAACCGGCGAGAAACTGATGCGCGGGGACGAACCCTCCCCCACCCGCTCGGCTGTGTTGACCCGGTTGAGCCACAGCCATATCCGCATCGGCGCTTTCCAGCGCATTGCCTATGAAAAAAACGAAGAGCTGATGCGAGAGCTGGTCGCTTATTGCCTCGAATATTATTTCAGCGGGGCGCAAACGGACGATCCGGCCACGGAATTATTTGCCCGGACCGCGCAGGAAGTGGCAAGGCTTGCCGGCGCCTATATGACCGCCGGTTTCGTTCATGGCGTGCTCAACACCGATAATATAAATATCACCGGTGAAAGCTTTGACTATGGTCCATGGCGGTTCACGCCGTATTGGGAGCCCGGCTTCACCGCCGCCTATTTCGATCATGAAGGGCTTTATTGTTTCGGGCGGCAACCCGAGGCGCTGCACTGGAATCTGGCGCAATTTGCCAGCGCCTTGCGGCTGATTTCGGATAGCGAGCCGCTGGTCGCGACGCTGGACGATTTTCCGAAAGCCTATGGCGTCGCCTTTACCGAGCATTTCTGCTGGCGGCTCGGCGTCATATCCGAGGGTTTCGAGAAAGACCGCGATCTGGTGGTTGCGGCCGAGAAAGGGCTGGCACAGAAAAGCGTCGGGATTGACCAGTTCTTCTTCGACTGGGGAAAATGCGAAAGCCTGTCTTGCCCGGATGACAAAACAAGGGAGTTTGCCGAGTTTCGGGCACTGATCGCCGAACGCGAGCGCTTCCGCCAGCCGGTGAGCGACTATTGGGGAAATCCCGAACCCTGTTCGATGCATATAGAAGAAGTCGAGTGGATATGGGACGCGATTGCCCACGACGACAATTGGGCACCACTTATGAAAAAGATCAATGAAATTCGTGCGATGGGCGTCGCTCTGCGCAACGGCTAACATATCTGGCAAAGCGACAGCATGTTCGGAAAAAATTCATCATCATGGCGCTAAGTCTTTATGTCCTATGGTCTATCGCGGGAGATGTGCCATATATGATTCATCGAGCAACCCATGTTTAGAACATTGAGGCCAATTTGAGCGACCTGATATCTATCGAACCGGCAACCGGGGCTACCCTTTGGACTGGCACCAGCGGCAATCCGGATGCTGCGGTCGCGAGTGCGCGCGCAGCCTGGCCCGGCTGGGCAGCTACTGCGCTGGTCAAACGGATTGAAGCGGTGCGGCGCTATGCCAACCGCATCCGGACCGGCAGCGAAGAACTGGCCGAACTGATCTCGCGCGAAACCGGAAAGCCGCTATGGGAGGCCCGCACGGAGGTCGAATCCGTCGTCAACAAGGTTGATATCTCGGTGCGCGCCTTTGCCGATCGCACCCCGCAGCGACAGTTGCCCAGCCAGCCCGATACGCGCGCTGCCCTGCGACACAAGCCGCATGGTGTTCTCGCCGTGCTCGGCCCCTATAATTTCCCAGCCCATCTGCCGAACGGCCATATCGTTCCGGCGCTGATTGCCGGCAATACGATTGTCTTCAAGCCATCAGAAAAAACTCCTGCGGTAGGCCAATATCTGATGGATGCGTTCGACAAGGCCGGAATGCCTGCCGGCGTCGTCAATATCGTGCACGGCGGTCCCGCAATCGGCAAACAGCTGACCGCCAACGACGAGCTTGACGGCGTCCTCTTCACCGGATCGGCGCACACCGGCATAGCGCTCAATCGTCAGTTTGCATCCCGACCCGACAAGATTCTGGCGCTCGAAATGGGCGGCAACAATCCGATCATCGCCTGGGATACCAGCGATATCCACAGCGCCGCCGTCCTGATCGTGCAGTCAGCGTTTTTGAGCGCCGGGCAGCGCTGTTCTGCCGCGAGCCGGTTGATCGTGAAGGATGATCTTTATGAGCGCATTATCAAGGAGGTGAAGCGGATCACTGACCGGCTGATCATCGACGAGCCCTTTGCATCGCCCGCTCCTTTCATGGGACCGGTGATCGATAACGAGACGGCAGACGGCCTGACCGAAAGCTTTCTCGCGCTGATGAGCCACGGGGGAAAACCGATCAAGCATATGGCCAGACCGGTTGCGGAGCTCCCCTTTCTGACACCCGGCATCATTGATGTGACGCAACTGGAAGAACGGCCGGACATCGAGCTGTTCGGACCGATTCTGCAGGTTGTCCGCGTCGCCGACTTCGAAGAAGCGATCGCCGAAGCAAACAACACCCGCTACGGCCTGTCCGCTGCGCTCATCGGCGGAACGGCAAAACATTATGACCAATTCTGGTCGAGCAGCCGCGCCGGCATCGTTAACTGGAACAAGATGACCGTCGGTGCGTCATCCGAAGCGCCGTTTGGTGGCATCGGTCTGTCCGGCAATCATCGACCCAGCGCATATTATGCCGCAGATTATTGCGCCTATCCGGTTGTGTCGATGGAAGCGGAAAAAGCACGGGCCCGGATTGGCATTGGACTGAAGGATGATATCAACGGCGAAGAAGATGGTTCGCCAGCCGCAAAATAGCTGAGCTTAGGTGCCCCCAAAATCTTCTGTTTTGAACATTCTGCGTGATGCGCGCATATCGCACCCATGGAAAAGACAAGAAGCAAGACGACCGCTGCAGGCAAGGTCTATCTGGTCGGCGCTGGTCCGGGTGACCCCGAACTGCTGACATTGAAGGCGGCAAGATTGCTGCAACGCGCCGATGTGATCGTCCACGACGGGCTGGTCAGCCGCGATATCCTGGATCTGGCATCGCCGACCGCTCGCTATATCTCGGTCGCGAAGAAACGCTCGCTGCACAGCGTCGCGCAGGACCAGATCAACAACATTCTGATCGAAGAAGCCGGCAAGGGCCATCTGGTCGTGCGGCTCAAGGGTGGTGATCCGTTCATTTTCGGACGGGGTGGCGAAGAGGCCGATGACTGCGTCGCTGCCGGTGTCGCGGTCGAGGTTGTACCCGGTATCAGCGCGGCACTCGGTTGTGCCGCACAGGCGCGCATGCCCCTCACCCATCGCGATGCATCCAGCGCCGTTTCTTTCGTTGCAGGCCAGTGCAAGGGCCTGTCCGACCAGAATTGGTCGGGCCTTGCTGGCAAGGGTCGTACGCTGGTTATCTATATGGGCGTAGCCAATGCCGAGGCGATTGTTGAAAAACTGATCGCCGACGGCGCAGCACCGGATCTTCCGGTCGCGGTGCTTGAAAACGGCACGCGCAGCGATTTTCGTGCGCTCCGCACGCTTCTGACCGACCTTGGCGACATGGTCCGGCGGGAAAATGTCCGGAGCCCGGCTCTGCTCGTGGTCGGCGAAGTCGCACGCTATGGCGATGCTGACGAGAAATTTAGAGAATATGCGCAAATGGCGGGAGTGGTCGCATGAAAATCCTGACCGGAAATGATCTTAAAACCGGTGACGTTATCTGGTGGACCGGACTCGACTGGTCTCGCTTTGTCAAAGACGCGACCGATGTCGGCGATCAGGGCGAGGCAATCCTGCAGCGCGAGGAAGCCGCCCGCCGGGTAAACTCCCCGTATATTATCGAAGCCGAACAGACCGATGACGGCCCCCGCCCGGGTCACATCAAGGACCGGGTGCGCGCACTCGGGCCGACCGTCCGTCCCGACCTGACATTGAAACCGGCCGATCCCGATGCCGGCTTATGGGTGATCTGACATGTATCAATATGACGAATATGACCAGAAAATGGTCGACACACGGGTTGAGGAATTCCGCGACCAGGTGAAGCGCCGTCTCGCTGGCGATCTGACCGAGGACCAGTTCAAACCGCTGCGGCTGATGAACGGCCTCTATCTGCAACTCCACGCCTATATGCTGCGCGTTGCCGTTCCCTACGGCACACTGAACAGCAAGCAGATGCGCATGCTCGGTCATATCGCGCGCAAATATGATCGGGACTACGGCCATTTCACCACCCGGCAGAATATCCAGTATAACTGGATCAAGCTGGAAGATGCACCGGACATTCTGGCCGATCTCGCATCGGTAGAAATGCACGCGATCCAGACCAGCGGCAATTGCATCCGCAATATCTCCTCGGACCAGTTCGCCGGTGCAACCGCCGACGAGATTGCCGATCCGCGCCCCTGGGCCGAAATCCTGCGGCAATGGTCGAGCTTCCACCCCGAATTCTCTTATCTGCCACGCAAATTCAAATTTGCCGTGATCGCCAGCGACACCGATCGTGCTGCCATGCGTCTGCACGATATCGGCATCCAGCTGGTGCATAATGAAGCGGGCGAACTGGGTGCAAAATTCTTCGTCGGCGGCGGCATGGGCCGGACTCCGATGGTGGCACCGGAAATCCGCGACTTTGTCCCCGCAGACGAGTTGATCAGCTATGCGGAGGCCTGCCTGCGCGTCTACAACCGCTACGGACGCCGCGACAATAAATATAAGGCGCGGATCAAAATCCTTGTCCACGAACTCGGCCCGGAAGAATATAGCCGGCAGGTCGAGGAAGAATTCGCCCATATGAAAACCTTGGGCCTCAACCCACCGGTTGAAGAACTGGCGCGGATCAGTGAATTTTTTCAGGACCCGCCGTTTGACAAGCAGGCAAGCGATGATCTGGACCTGTCCGATCCGGATTTCGCTGTCTGGGTCGATCAGAATAACTCTGCGCACAAACAGCCCGGCTATGCGATTGCGACGATCAGCTTGAAGCCGCGCGGCGGCATTCCGGGCGACGCATCATCCGCCCAGATCGACCTGATGGCCGATCTGGCCGAGCAATATAGTTTTGACGAACTGCGGGTCACGCACAGCCAGAATATCGTGCTGCCGCATGTCAAAAAGAGCGATCTCTACGCGATCTGGCAGAAGCTGGACGAAGCCGGCCTGGCTCCGGCCAATCTCGACCTGATCACCGACAGCATCGCCTGCCCCGGTCTCGATTATTGCAGCCTTGCCAATGCCCGTTCCATCCCCCTCGCCCAGAAAATCAGCAAGCGTTTCGCGGACCTTGGCCGGCAGCGGGAACTGGGCGAGCTGAAGCTCAAGATCTCCGGCTGCATCAACGCCTGCGGGCACCATCATGCCGGTCATATCGGCATATTGGGTGTCGACAGGAAGGGCACGGAAAACTACCAGCTGCTGCTGGGCGGTTCCGGTGCGGAAGATGCCAGTCTGGCAAAGATTACCGGTCCGGGATTCACCGAAGACGGCGTGATCGACGCGATCGAAACAGTAACCGACCTCTATCTCGAACAGCGCGAGGAGGGAGAGCGGTTCATCGACACCTATCGCCGTGTCGGCATGGCCCGGTTCAAGGAGGCTATCTATGGTTGAAGCAATCCGTTTACGCGATGACGAGGTCCACGAAGAACCGGCGGTGTCGCTCGATTCCTTTCTGGACCAGTCGAATGCCACCGCCGTCCGCATCGAAGCGGGCGAGGACGCGCGCCTGTTGCTGCCCTATCTCGACCGCCTGTCGCTGGTCGAGATCGATTTCCCGGCCTTTGGCGACGGTCGCGGCTATTCGGCCGCGCAGATATTGCGCGAGTCCGGTTATGCCGGCGAATTGCGTGCCAGCGGGGATGTCCTGCTCGATCAGGTCAGTCATATGCGGCGCTGCGGTTTCGATGCCTTCGCACCGGATTCCCCGATCAATCCCGCGCTAATGAAAGAAGCCATCAGCCGCTATGACCATGTCTATCAGGCAACGTCTGACCAACGCACTCCGATCTGGAGGCTCCGTCATGGCTGAAGCCGCACGCAAGGTCGACACGATCGATGTTCGCCCCGACTTTACGCAGGCCGACGCCGACGCCCTGAACCAGCGGTTCGAGGGTGTCGACACCACGACCATGCTGAAGGCCCTTTTCGATGAACGACAACTCGGTGAAGTCGCCGTGGTCTCGTCTTTCGGAACCGAAAGCGCGGTCCTGCTGCATCTGGTTGCAGCGGTTGACCCCACCATTCCCGTGACCTTCGTCGATACGCTCAAGATGTTTCCGGAAACGCTGGAATATCGCGACACGCTGATCAGCCTTCTCGGCATCAAGAACGCCAATATCGTCGCTCCAGAGGCGGCCGTGCTGGCGGAAAAGGACGAGAACGGATTGCGCTGGTCCTATGACCCGGACGGCTGCTGCGAAATCCGCAAGGTCGAGCCGCTGGCCCGCGCCAAGGCCGGTCTCAACAGCTGGATATCGGGCCGCAAGGCATTCCAGTCGGTGACCCGCAACAATATTCCGCGTTTCGAAATTGACGATGGCCGGCTGAAGATCAATCCGCTCGGCGACTGGATCAAGGACGATCTGGAAGCCTATTTCGAAAAACATGATCTGCCGCGTCACCCGCTGGAGGCGGAAGGCTACCTGTCGGTCGGCTGCGCGCCCTGCACATCGAAGGTCCTGCCGGGCGAAGACCCCCGTGCCGGACGCTGGCGTGGATGGGATAAATCCGAATGCGGCATCCACGAGGATGTGACTCCTCTGCCGGATAACGGCAAGGACGGGGTCAACGATCCGATTTTCTAGTCACGAACTAGACCGCCCCGGGGAACGCCATTGTGGCTAATAGTCGTCGGGGCTTTCGCCGTAAGCCAGGTCACCGAACTTCGTGAATTCGCTGATGAAGCTCAGCTGGATATTGCCGGTCGAGCCCTGGCGGTTCTTTGCGACGATAACGGTCGCCTTGCCCTCGGCCTGGACATGGTCGCGTTCCCAATCCTCATATTTCTTGATCTGCTCCGGAGTGGAATTACCGTCGGGAACATCGGGCTTGACTGCCATATGATAATATTCCTCGCGGAAGATGAACATCACAATATCGGCGTCCTGCTCGATCGAACCGGATTCCCGCAGATCGGAGAGCTGCGGACGCTTGTCCTCGCGGCTTTCGACTTGACGGCTCAGCTGCGACAGGGCCATCACCGGCACTTGCAGTTCCTTGGCCAACGTTTTCAAACCGCGGCTGATTTCCGAAATTTCATTCACCCGATTGTCGCTGGCGCGGCCGGAACCCTGTAGCAGTTGCAGATAATCGACCACGATCATGCCGATGCCCTGACGCCGTTGCAGGCGCCGCGCCCGCGTCCGTAACGCGGCAATAGTCAGCCCAGGCGTGTCATCGATGAACAGCGGG
Organism: Sphingorhabdus sp. 109; assembly: GCF_902506555.1. GTDB lineage: Bacteria > Pseudomonadota > Alphaproteobacteria > Sphingomonadales > Sphingomonadaceae > Parasphingorhabdus. The sequence continues at coordinate 1,151,239 of NZ_LR732707.1, forward strand.
AGATCCTGCAATTCCCGGGATGCCATGGCGAGCCGATGCATCTCCTCCCGGCTGATCGAGCCCATACGCAGTTTTTCCGAGCTGATCTCGGCCTGTTCCGATAGGATCCTGGTGGCCAGCTGGTCGGCCGACATTTCCAGACTGAAGAAAGCGGTTTTGGCGCCGAGCGAATCTTCCGGCGCGATCCCGTCGGCCATGTCGCGCATATAGCGATTGGCGGCATTGAAGGCGATATTGGTGGCAAGCGAGGTCTTGCCCATGCCCGGACGTCCGGCAAGAATGAGCAAATCACTTCGGTGCAGGCCGCCCATTTTCGCGTTCACATCGGTCAGGCCGGTGGTGATGCCGGACACTTTTCCGCCGCTGTTGAACGCCCGCTCGACATTGCTCAGCGCTTCGGTTGAAGCTTGCAGAAACGATCGCACGCCGCCTTCTTGCGCTTCGCCTTCGGACACGCGGTACAAAGCGGTTTCCGCTTCCTCGATCTGTTCCTTGGGATCGACTTTTTCGCTGGTGTCGAGCGCGCTGTCGACAAGCGTCCGGCCAACGCTGACCAGTTCGCGGAGCAATGCCAGATCATAAATCTGGTTCGCAAAATCCCGGGCCCCGATCAGGCCGGCGCCATCGCCGGTCAACTTGGCCAGATAGGAAGGGCCACCCAGCGCCTTCATCGCCTCGTCCGACTCGAAATAGGGCTTCAGGGTGACCGGCGTCACCACCATATTCTTGTCGAGCAGCTTCAGCGCCTGCTCGTAAATCCGGCCGTGCAACGGTTCGTAAAAATGTTCCGGCCGCAGGCGGGTCTGCACATCTTCAGCGACCCGGTTGTCGATTAACAACGCACCGAGAAAGGTCGCCTCTGCCTCGACATTGCGCGGCAGGCGCTGTTCTTCGGGTTCATCATTTTCGAAACGCATCAATTCGGCCATGGCTCCTCATCCACCCTGAATCGATTCTCGGCAAGGGGGCGGCAGAGAAAAATATCGGCACAGGGCCGGGGACAATTCTGTGGAAAGATCCAACTTGTCGTGCTGCGCGGCAAAAACCCTTGTCCTGAGACCGGCGCTGCGGCAACAGGGCGCAATGTCCGATCCGCGCATCATTTCTGTTGAACTCGACGAGGCCACGATTCTGTGGCGCAACGCCGATATCGAGCAGGAGCGCCGCATCGCGATCTTTGATCTGATCGAGGATAATTATTTCAAGCCGCTCAAGCAGCATGATGACGGCTATGCCGGCCCCTATCAACTGCAACTGAGCGTTCAGGAAGGCCGGCTGGTGATATCCATCGGCCGCGAAAACGGCGAGCCGCTGGAGACCCTGATTCTGGCGCTGGGCCGGTTCCGGCGTCCGATCCGAGACTATTTTGCCATTTGCGACAGCTATTATCAGGCGATCCGCAAAGCCAGCGCAGCGGAAATCGAGACGATCGACATGGCGCGACGCGGGGTGCATGATCAGGGCGCGGAACTGCTGGTCGAACGTCTCGAAGGCAAGATCGATGTGGATTTCAAGACCGCCCGCCGTCTCTTCACATTGATCTGTGTGTTGCATATCAAGAATTGAGTGATACTTCCGCTGCGTATCAGGGAACCAGGGTGACCATTAGAGACATGAGAAAAAATCTGTTCAGCCTTGCTGCTATCGTCGTGGTTCTGCTGGTCATAGCCTTGATACTGCGCAATGTCGCGATCAGCTGGGCACCGCCCCGCGACCAATATGCAGTGCAGGGAATCTCGGTAGACGAAAGCCACGGCACCATTACATGGCACGTGGCGGGCGCGACCGGAGTCGACTTTGCCTATATCCAGGCCACAGACGGCGCGGACAAGCGCGACGCGAATTTCGCAGCGAATATCGAAGGCGCGCGGGAAGCCGGCATCCGCTATGGCGCGCTCCATAACTATTCGCTCTGTCGTCTCGCAACCGATCAGGCGACCAGCTTTGTAACCACTGTACCGCGCGGCGAAAATATGTTGCCGCCTGCCATTCGCCTCGCCTTCGACAATGGTTGCGGCGACCGCCCAGGCCGGGCCCTGGTGCTGAGCGAGCTCAATACATTTCTCAACCAGATCGAATCCCACAGCGAGAAACCGGCCATCATCGCAGTTTCGCAGGAATTCGAGGAGCTTTACAACATCAGCAGCGGTATCGACCGGACCTTCTGGCTCGAATCGAATTTTTTCCCGCCCGATTATGCCACCAAACCCTGGGTGATGTGGCGTGCCTCCGACATGCGCCGGATCAGCGGGGTTGACGGCCCGATAAACTGGAACGTAGTGCGTCCTTGATCATTAACAGGAATCCGATATGAGCATTTTATCCGACCGCTGGATCCGTAACGAAGCCAAACATTCCGGCATGATCGAGCCGTTTGTCGAGGGCCAGAAAAAGGAAGGTTGTATCAGCTACGGCCTGTCCTCCTACGGCTATGATGCCCGGGTATCGGACGAGTTCAAGATTTTCACCAATGTCGACAATGCGGTGGTCGATCCGAAGAATTTTAACGAGAACAGCTTTGTCGACCGCAAGACCGACTGCTGCATCATACCGCCGAACAGTTTCGCCCTCGCCCGCACGGTCGAATATTTCCGTATTCCGCGTGATGTGCTGGTCATCTGTCTCGGCAAATCGACCTATGCGCGCTGCGGGATCATCGTCAATGTGACACCGCTGGAACCGGAATGGGAAGGTCATGTCACTCTGGAATTTTCCAACACCAGCCCCCTGCCCGCCAAAATCTACGCCAATGAGGGTGCCTGCCAGTTCCTGTTTCTGAAAGGAAACGAGCCTTGCGACGTCAGCTATGCCGACCGTTCGGGTAAATATATGCGGCAAAAGGGTGTGACTCTGGCCAAGCTCTAGGCCATAGCGGGCAAAATCAATTCAACGATCAAACAATCTGCAGGAGAGCCGGTCATGTCCGTAGCAAAAGAATTCGACGTCATCATCTATGGTTCCACCGGCTATACCGGCCGTCTGGTTGCCGAATATATGGCGCAGCAATATGGCATTGGCGAAGACGCTCCGAAATGGGCGATGGCCGGACGGAGTCTGGAAAAGCTCGAGGAAGTCCGCGATCTTATCGGCGCGCCAAAAGACACACCGCTGGTCGTCGCCGATTCCGATGATGCCGCGTCGATCGACATGATGGCCAGCCGCACCAAGGTGGTGCTGACCACCGTCGGCCCCTATCAACTTTACGGCGACGAGCTCGTCGCCGCCTGCGTCAAGAACGGCACCCATTATGTCGATCTGTGCGGCGAACCGGGCTGGATGCGGGCGATGATCGACCAGCATCAGGAAGCGGCGGAAAAGTCCGGAGCGCAGATCTGTTTCTCCTGCGGTTTTGACTCGATACCGTTCGATCTCGGCGTGTTGATGCTGCAGAAGGAAATAAAAAAGCGTTTCGGCAAGCCGGCAGCCCGCGTAAAAGGCCGGGTGCGCGCGATGGAAGGCACATTTTCCGGCGGCACTGCTGCCAGCCTGAAAGAAACTATGAAGGCGATTGGCAAAAATCCCGGTCTGGTGAAAATTCTGTCGAGCAGCTTCGGTCTGACCCCCGGTTTCGAAGGGCCGGATCAGCCCAATATGCTGATCCCGAAATATGACAAGACCATCGACAGCTGGGTGGCCCCCTTCATCATGGCGGCGATCAACACGAAAAATGTCCACCGGACCAATTTCCTTCTCGATTTCCCGTTCGGAGAAGATTTCAAATATGACGAAATGGTCGTGACGAGCCCCGGCGATCTCGGCAAACAGGCTGCGGAAATGGTGGCAAAAGCCAATCCTTTCGGCGGTGACGATGCGCCCAAGCCAGGCGAAGGCCCAACCAAGGAACAGCGTGAAAATGGATTTTATGACATCCTGTTTCTCGGCGAGACCGAAGATGGCGAAGCCGCCACCTTGTGCGTCAAGGGCGACAAGGATCCCGGCTATGGTTCGACATCCAAGATGATCGCGGAATCCGCGCTCTGTTTGGCCCAGGACAAGATTGCGAAAGGCGGCGGCGTCTGGACACCGGGCGCGCTGATGGGCAGGCAACTGGTCAAACGCCTGGAAGCCAAGGCCGGTCTGAGCTTCGTCGTCGAAAGCTGACGGCGAACCGTGGCTGTCCGGACAGTCTCTGTTAATTAGTTGCGTGTTACGGAAATTTCGTGTCTCGACCTTGAAACTCCGTATTTCAGGACAAATTTATTAGCATCATGCTGAATCGTCTTCTTCGCAGAAAAAAGGCTCCCAGCCCGATTGACCAGGCGACCATTCCCGACGGTCGTCGGGTTTATGCCATTGGCGATGTCCACGGCCGCAACGACCTGCTGCTCCAGCTCTTGGACCAGATCATCAAGGATGACAGCGAGCGGGACAATGCCGAAAGCGAGATCATCTTTCTCGGCGACCTGGTCGACCGTGGCCCGGACAGCGCCGGCGTGCTCGACACGGCAATGCGGATCAGGGAAGAATTGGGTAGTGTCCGCTTTCTGATGGGCAATCACGAGGAAGTCTATCTCGCGGCCGCGACCGGCGAGGAAAAGTCCGTGCGCTTCTTCAATCGAATTGGCGGGCGCGAAACGATCCTGAGCTATGACATCAGCATGAAGGAATATATCGAGCTCGATATGGTGCAGCTGGCAGAGCGCGTACGCAACCTGTTTCCTAAAGAGCATATCGATTTTATCGCGAGCTTCGAGGACCATATCACTATTGGCGACTATGCCTTTGTCCATGCCGGGATACGTCCCGGCCTGCCGATTTCCGAACAGCGGCAGAAAGACCTGCGCTGGATCCGCGAGGATTTCCTGACCGTACAGGAAGCACATGAAAAGGTGATTGTCTACGGTCACACCATATCGGAAGAGGTCGTGGAAGCTGGCAACCGCATCGGTATTGATACCGGCGCTTATTATTCCGGCAAGCTGACGGCCTTGGCCCTGCAGGGGACGGATCGCTGGTATCTCGACACCGCTGCATAGAGAAACGGCGGAAACCGCTAGGCCCCGCCGTTTTAGTCTGAAACACAGACATTCATGATGGAATTTTAGCCGTTCAGGCGACCTGCGCGGTCGGAGCGAGCTCTTCTTCCATATCGCGCAGGACATAGCCCCTGCCCCACACGGTCTCGATGTAATTCTCGCCGCCGCACGCCAGCGACAGTTTCTTGCGCAGCTTGCAGATAAACACGTCGATAATCTTGAGTTCCGGCTCATCCATCCCGCCATAGAGATGGTTGAGGAACATTTCCTTGGTGAGCGTCGTTCCCTTTCGGAGGGAGAGCAGCTCGAGCATCGCGTATTCCTTGCCGGTCAGATGAACACGATTGCCATCGACTTCAACCGTCTTGGCATCCAGGTTCACGGCCAGCTTGCCGGTCCGGATGACGCTCTGCGAATGGCCCTTGGACCGACGCACAACCGCATGGATACGCGCTACCAGTTCGTCCCGGTGGAACGGCTTGGTGACATAATCATCGGCACCGAAGCCGAAGCTGCGAACCTTGCTGTCCATTTCGCTGATACCGGAAAGGATAAGAACCGGCGTCTGCACTTTCGCAACGCGAAGCTTCTTGAGTACGTCATAACCATGCATGTCCGGCAGGTTAAGATCGAGCAATATGATATCATAATCATAGAGCTTGCCCAGATCGAGGCCTTCCTCGCCCAGATCCGTTGTATATACGTTGAAACCTTCGGTTGTCAGCATCAGCTCGATTGCTTTTGCGGTCGTTGGTTCATCTTCAATCAGCAGCACGCGCATCAGGCAGCCCCTTTTTCTTAATTGCTCGCTCCGGATCGATCATGTTGCCGACCCGATGGATCATTTATTAACCATAAGATGAATGAACGTAAAAGGTTAATTTTTCCCTAAGGCAGGATTCAGCACGAGTCGCGAGCAGCCCAGGGACTCTGTAACCCGCAGAAATGAGTCGTTTCAGGACTCCTGCCCTTCCCCGAAAAAAAATTAACATTTTGCCATTTCCGGCACCATTTTATCAATATCCGGCCCAAATCAGTCCGGATTTGATCCGGATATGTTTAAGATTGATGGTATTCTCACCGCTAATGACGGGCTTCGGCCACTGGGTCTGTCGCCCGGCGGCATATGCCGCTAGTAGCTTTACATGGTTGAAATTCCGGAAAGCGCGATAACCGAAACATTTCTCGCCGCCAGCGGTCCCGGCGGCCAGAATGTCAACAAGGTGGCCACCGCAGTACAAATGCGGGTGAATATCTATGCGCTCGGTCTGCAGCCATACGCCTTTCACAAGCTGAAAGCCCTGGCCGGTCGAAAGATGACCAGCAGCGGAGAGCTGGTGCTGACCGTGCGCGAATTTCGCACCCGCGAAGCCAATCGGGCAGAAGCCAGACGACGCGTGGCCGAAATGATCGAGCAGGCGCATCAACGGGACGCCCGGCGGATAAAGACCCGCCCGAGCCGGGCCGCCAAGGCACGCAGAGTCGATAAAAAGAAGAAAAAATCCTCGGTGAAGAAAATGCGCGGCAAGCCTGTCCTTGACTGAGCCCATGATTGACAGGCTGGCCTGTCGGATCGGAAACGGTTAAGAGGCCGCCAATCAAAACGAAGCCCGAAAGACGAACCATCTATGCTGGACATTGCAATCGATCCGGACCAACCGGCCGCAGAACTTTACGCCGACTTGACGTCTTTTGCCGCTGCCCTTGTGGACGGGGAACCGGATGCGATTGCCAATATGGCCAATATCGCCGCGCTGATCTGGCAATATGTGCCGGAACTCAACTGGGCCGGCTTCTATCGGGTAGTGGATGGTGAACTGGTGCTGGGTCCGTTTCAGGGAAAGACCGCCTGTATCAGAATCGCCATCGGATCCGGCGTTTGCGGGGCGGCGGCAGCCACGGGCAAGGTCCAGCGGGTCGCCGATGTCCATGCCTTTCCCGGTCATATCGCCTGCGATGCCGACAGTCGCAGCGAGCTGGTCGTACCGGTCTTCAAGGATGGTGTGGTCGTTGCGGTCCTCGATCTCGACAGTCCCCGCCCCGACCGTTTCCGGCAAGCGGACGAGGCCGGTATGGTCCGGATTATCGAGACAATTGCCAACAATCTTGGTTAACGACGGGGTAACCAACTTGCCCCATTTCGAGACAAAACGCTAAATCAACTCTATTTTACAAGCGGCTAATGGTCAAAGCCCCTGAAATTTGGTAAATGTTCATTAACCAGATTTCGATCGGACCTGCTTGGCGCATGTCTGAAACTAGGGAGTTGTTAACCATGAAGACCCTGTTACTTACCAGCCTTGCCGGTGTTTTTGCATTGGCACCTGGAGCGGCGATTGCCGCTATCGACTCGCCCCCTGACGGTGCCGCACCGCTTCCGGTCGACCTTTCCTTTGCTTCTCCGGAAGCGCTGGCCGATCCGGCTGCAGGCACCAAGTCCATGAAACGCATGGGCAACCGGCAGATGCGGAAAATGGGGAATATGGGACATGTGAAGGGTAATCGCCATGCAAACAGCTATGTGCGCCGCGGCCGCATGGGCTATGACCGCAATTACCGCAAACCCCACCGGGGTTTTCGCCTTCCCAGAACCTATATCCAGCCCAGCTATTTCATCGGTAACTTCGGCTATTATGGTCTCAGCCAACCGAATTACGGCTATGGCTGGTCGCGCTATTATGACGATGCCGTGCTGACCGACCGCTATGGCGTGGTCCAGGACGCGCGCTATAATGTCGACTGGGACCGCTACAATCAGGGCCATCAGGACGGCTATCGCGACGGATATGCAGCCTATGATCCAGGTGTGTTCGCTGGTGATGACCGGGTCGTTGCCACACCCGGCGCCTACAGGCACGGCGACCAGTCCACCTATCAGGGCGACTGGCAGGGGGCCTATCGCGAAGACGGCAGCTATCAGGGCGAATGGCAGGGAACCTATCGGGATGCCGACGGACAGGTCTATCAGGGACAATATTCCGGGACCTTCATCGGCGACGGCAATGTGACGCCCCACTGGAATTCGGAGAGCGAAGTCCGCGAAGGATATCATGCATCCTATCCGGACGAGCGCGGATATGATCGCCAGCGTGCGGAAGATTTGGCCTATCTTGAACGCTGCAAAGAAAGCAGCGGCATTGGCGGAGCATTGGTTGGCGGCGCGATTGGCGCCTTGGCCGGCAATCGTATCGCTGGCAGAGGCAACCGGCTGGCCGGATCGCTGATCGGCGGCGGAGTAGGCGCGGTTGCAGGCGCGGCAATCGATCAGGGCACCGATCGCTGCCGCAAGCTGCTCAAGCAATATGGATATGACCAGCAGCAAACAAGCCGGCATCGGGAATATAGCCGCGAATATCCGCCGGTACAGCATCATCGCCCGCAGCCACCTCAGGGTCATCCAGTCTATCCCAGTGGCTGGAACGGACAATATAGCCCGGCCTATTATTATCCGCAGGCGCAACAGCCCATGGTCACGACGATAGTCATCCAGTCAGCACCGGTTACGACCACAACGACAACGACCTATATCGAAGAGGAAGTGGTCTATTCCCAGCCGAAGCAGAAGAAGCGCTGGAAACCGGCGGCCAAGAAAGTCTGGAAACCGGCACCGAAGGCCGTACCGCTGAAAGGTTGTCAGCAGGCCCGCTGCCTGTACGATTGATCCACCAATCCATGAACGCAAAAAGGCCTGCCAACCACATCCGGTTGGCAGGCCTTTTCATATCCTTATGATTTTATAAGCCTGGTCCGTGATCGAACGGTCAGCCGGGGCATTGCGCCTTGATAAAGGCGATCGCATCCAGACGCTGCCATCCGTCGGGACCAAGCCGTTCGAGCGGACGGAACCGGACCTTATATTCCATTTGCGGCGAGCCATCGACCCAGTAGCCGAGATAGACATAGGGCAACCCGGCAGACCGGGCGCGCAAGATATGATCCATGATGATATAATTGCCGAGACCAGCGCGCTCGCCATGTTCCGCGTCGAAGAAACTGTATATCATCGACAGGCCATCACCCTGTTGGTCAGTGAGGCAGGCTCCAACCAGACGGCCCTTGCTTCCGTCTTCTGTCGGTTCGCGATATTCGATCACAAAACTTTTAACCGGAGACTGCTCGACCATGTCGGAATAGTCCATCTCGTCCATTTCCGCCATGCCACCACCTGGGTGGCGCTTGGCGAGATATTTCTGCAGCAATTGAAATTGCTCGTCGGTGGCCCAAGGCTCACAGGCTTCGACCACCAGATCATTATTGCGGCGGATCAGCTTTCTTTGCGTGGCACTGGGACGAAATTCGTCCGTCAGAACCCGAACCGAGACGCAGGCTTTGCAGTCCAGGCAACTGGGCCGATAGGCCACATTCTGGCTGCGCCGGAACCCGATCCGTCCGAGCGCATCATTCAGTTCTTCTGTATGGGGGCCGTTCAGCTCGGTAAAAACCTTGCGTTCACTTTTTCCTGGCAGATAGGGGCATGGGCTGGGGTTTGTTACAAAGAATCGCGGAAAGCGAACGGGTGCAGTCACAAAGCCAGCCTTTTGTTACATTCTTGAGAATCGACCAGCTTAATATGCAGCCCGACACACAAAATGAAAAGGCGATTTACCACAATCGTTCACAATAATAGCGATCAGGCAATTGCAAAAAAACGGGGCAAAAATTGCCCCGTTTTCATTTCAGAACATATTTGTATTGTCGGCTCAGGGGCTTGTAGGCTCATCGTCACCGTCGGCAATGATGATGATGCCCGCAATCACCGCAGCAGCCGCCAGAAGCGCAATCAGAATGCCATTTTCGCCTTCCAGCTTTTCGAGATTTCCTGGCGTAGCGTCGGTCCGCTGGATAGCAGAGGAAACGCTGTTGCTTGATTGCGCGGCAACGGGGGAAGCGGCCAACGTGAGGGATGCAAGGCTGGCAGCCATGGTAGCGAATTTCATATAATGCTCCAATCAGGTCTTGTGTAAGATTTAAAAGTCCGGAACCGAACTTCGATGCGCCCTGTTGAATTCCGGAGGCTTTCCCAAACAGTCAGCCTCCGTGAAACCTTATTTATCCTAATTGCCGATTCGTCGCAACAAGGTTGCGAAACTGATAGGCCAATCGAAAAACCATTCCCTATCCGGCCCGAATGATCACTTCCGGACATAGGCAGGCTTGCCTGCTATCCATGTCTGCATGACCTGCATTTCCCGGATCTGGGCCGGTGTCGCCAGCATGATATCCTGCTCGACTATCAGAAAATCCGCCCTTTTACCGGGTTCCAGCGTTCCCAGCCGGTCTTCCGCAAAAGCAGCAAAGGCCGCGCCATAGGTATAGGCCTGCCAGGCTTGTACGCGATTCAGCCGCTCTGCCGGCATCCACCCGCCGAACGGCTGACCGTCGGCATCCTCGCGGGTCATCGCCGCCGCCAGCCCGGCAAAGGGATTGGGGGATTCCACCGGAACATCGGTACCGAACGCTAGGCGGGCACCGGAATCGGCCAGTGATTTCCACGCATAGGCACCGTTCAGGCGGCCCGGCCCAAGCCGCGCTTCGGCCATCAGCCGGTCGGAAATCTGGTGCACCGGCTGCATCGAGGCAATCGTGCCGGTAGCAGCAAAACGGCCGATATCGACCGGGTCGATGATCTGCGCATGCTCAACCCGCCACCGCCTATCGCCCTTGTAGGTGACCCGCAATTCCTCAACCGCCGACAAAATCTCGTCATTGGCCCTGTCGCCGATTGCATGGACCGCGGTCTGGAAGCCGTCCATGGCGGCGCGGCTCATTTTGTTCTTGAGTTGCGCTGATCCGAGCATCGCCAGCCCGCGTTCGCCGGGCTTGTCCGCATAGGGTTGTTTCAGCAGAGCGCCGCGCGAACCCAAGGCACCATCGAGATACAATTTGACCCCTGCCAGTTTCAGATGATCCTCATAGAGCCAGGGTGAAGGCGCCGGGCCGGCAATCGCTACCATGTCCTCGATACCCGAGGCATAAGATATGATCCGGATCTTCAACTGGCCCTTGTCCCCTGCCCGGCGAAAGCTTTGCCAGTCCTGCATCGTCGTGCCCATGTCGGCGATCGACGTCACGCCATTGGCCAGCAAAATTTCCTGCGCCTTGGCAAACGCCAGATCGCGCTCCACCGGACGCGACGCGGGGATCGCAGCCTCGAACAATGTCATTGCCGCATCAACGAAAATACCGGTCGGCTTGCCACCGACCTTCTCGATCGAGCCGCCGCTGGGTGATTTGGTAGAACTTGAGACATCTGCGGCCTTCATCGCTGCGCCATTGACCCAGGCCGCATGACCGTCGACGCGGGAAAGATATACCGGGCGGTCGGGGACCACGCCATCCAGCTCCGCCGCCGTCGGGAAACGACCGAGCCCCCAGATTTCCTGGTTCCAGCCATTGCCGATGATCCAGGGCTTGCCCGGATTATCAGCAGCATATCGAGCGATCTTGGCGAGCGCTTCGTCCAGCGTCCTGCTATCGGATAGATCCAGCGTCAGTGCGCCAAAGCCCACGCCCATGACATGGCCGTGCGCATCAAAAAAGCCGGGGATCAGCGTGCGCCCCTTGCCGTCAAACTGGAAATCCACCTCGCGCGGCCGCTTGCCCTTGCGGTCTAGCAGTTGCTTCACCCTGCCCTCGTCGTCAACCAGCAGCGCGGCAAAGCGGATCAGCTTGCCTTCGGCGTCGAGCGTCATGCCGTTGACATTTTCAATCAGACTGTCGGCCAGTGCTGCACCGGGCAGAAGGAAAATACTCGCTGCTATCGCGCCGCAAATCGCGCCCGTTTTCTTCAACCTGCCGCTCATATCCTGCGCCCTCTCTATTGTCGTTTCGGGAGGCGGGATATCAATGAACTCGTATCATTGCGCCCGCCGCCGGCGGCCTGCACCTCGGCATAAAATTGGTCAACCAGCGCCGCGACCGGGATCGTCGCACCATTGGTCCGGGCTTCTTCCATCGCCAGCCCCAGATCCTTGCGCATCCAGTCGACGGCAAACCCGAAATCGAACTTGTCTTCGGCCATGGTCGCCCAGCGATTGTCCATTTGCCAGCTTTGTGCTGCACCGCCGGAAATTGCCGCGTAAACCTTGTCGAGATCGAGCCGGCTGGCCTGGGCAAAGCGCAGCGCCTCGGACAGGCCTTCCAGTACCCCGGCAATGGCGATCTGATTGCACATTTTTGTCGTCTGGCCGGCGCCGGTACGACCGACATGGACGATCCGCCCGGCATAAGCGGTCATGATCAGTTCGGCCGCGGCAAAGGCTTCTGCGCTGCCACCGCACATGATCGATAAAGTGCCGTTTTCCGCGCCGGCCTGACCGCCGGAAACCGGTGCGTCGACGACATGGATTCCGCGCCCCTCCGCTTCTACCGACAATTGCCGGGCAATCCGTGCCGATACCGTGGTGTGGTCGATGAACAGGGCAGCGGAAGCCATCGTCGAAAAGGCGCCATCGCGTCCCATGGTGACTGAGGCAAGATCATCGTCATTGCCGACACAGGTGATCACTATCTGCTTGTCGCGCGCTGCCTCGGCGGGGCTTTCGGCGATTTTTCCGCCATGTTCGGCCACCCATGTCTCGGCCTTGGCCCTGGTCCGGTTGTAGACGGTAAGTTCGTGCCCGGCTGCAGCCAGATGTCCGGCCATCGGGCCACCCATCACCCCGATCCCGATAAATGCAATTTTTGCCATAATATTCCCCAAGCTGTTGCACGGCCATAATCATTGTTTCCCTCGATGACCAGATGCGTTAGGGGCACAGGCGATATGAATGATATGCAAAAATCCGCCCTTCCTTCCTTCGATTTCGAGGACGTCAAAGCCGCGCACGACCGGATCAAGGATCGTGTCGTCCATACGCCGACGCTGAAGAGCATTACCCTGTCCGAACTGAGCGGTGCCGAGGTCTATCTCAAATTCGAGAATCTTCAGTTCACCGCCGCTTATAAGGAGCGGGGCGCGCTGAACGCCTTGTTGCTGATGGATGAAAGCAAGCGCAAGGCCGGCGTCATCGCCGCATCCGCCGGCAATCATGCCCAGGGGCTGGCCTATAACGCCAAGAAACTTGGCATTCCGGCGACTATCGTCATGCCAAGCACCACACCGATGGTGAAGGTCGAGCAGACCCGCGGCCATGGGGCCGAAATCGTCATCTTTGGTGGCAATTATGACGAAGCTTACGCCCATGCCATGGAGCTCGCTGACCAGCGTGGCCAGACCTATATCCACGCGTTCGACGATCCGCGTGTGGCGGCCGGACAAGGTACGGTGGCCATCGAGATGCTGGAAGCCATTCCCGATCTCGATCGCCTGATCATCCCGATCGGCGGCGGCGGGCTATTCTCCGGCATGGCAACCGCAGCCAGCGCCATGAAACCGGATATCAAGATGACCGGCGTCCAGGCCGCGCTCTATCCCAGCATGTATGGCAAGCTGACCGGCAAGCCCGTCACCGCCGGCGGCGACACGCTGGCCGAGGGTATCGCCGTGCGCAATCCTTCCGAATTTACCGCCGCAATCATCCAGAAATATATCGACGAGATTTTGCTGGTCAGCGAAGCCCAACTCGAGGGCGCGGTCAGCCTGCTGCTGCAGATCGAGAAGACCGTGGTCGAGGGTGCCGGCGCCGCCGGTCTCGCGGCGCTGCTCGCCAACAAGGAAAAATTCGCCGGCGAAAAAGTCGGCCTCGTCCTGTGTGGCGGCAATATCGACACCCGGTTGCTGGCCAATGTCCTGCTGCGCGATCTCGCCCGGTCGGGCCGCCTCGCCCGTCTCCGCCTGCATCTGCGCGACCAGCCCGGCGCGCTCTACAATGTGGTGAAGCAATTTGCCGAGCATGAGGTGAATATCATCGAGGTCTATCACCAGCGGGTTTTCACCAACCTGCCGGCCAAGGGGCTGATCACCGACATCGAGTGCGAGGCGAAGGACCGCGAGCAACTCGAAGGCCTGATCGCCGATCTCAACAAGGCCGGCTATGATGTGCGTCAGGTAGAACTGGCCGATTGAGCGATTGATGCGAGTGAAAAATTGTTCGAACGTCTGAAAGTCGCGTCCCAGTACATCCTGCCAAAGCGGGGCCTTACCAGCTTGGCCGGTCGCATTGCCGAGGCGGAACGGGGTGCGCTGACGACCCGGCTGATACGCTGGTTTGTCGGCAAATATGCGGTCGATATGAGCGAGGCCGGAAATCCGGACATCGCCAGCTATAACAGCTTCAACGCCTTCTTCACCCGCCCGCTCAAGGCCGGCGCGCGACCGATTACGGAAGCGGATTTTGCCTGCCCCGTGGACGGCGCGATCAGCCAGCTTGGTGCGATTGATGACCAGAGAATCCTTCAGGCCAAGGATCATCTGTTTACGACCACCGCGTTGCTGGGCGGCGATACAGCTCTGGCAGCAGAGTTTCGCAACGGCAGCTTTGCCAATGTCTATCTGTCGCCCAAGGATTATCATCGCATCCATATGCCTTGTGACGGCAGGCTTGAGAGCATGACCTATGTGCCGGGCGCGCTGTTTTCCGTTAATCCCGCCACGGCGCGCCGCGTGCCCAACCTTTTCGCGCGAAACGAGCGGGTGATATGCGTGTTTGAATCACCGGAGCATGGCACGTTCGCGATGGTCCTGGTCGGTGCTACCATCGTCGGCAGCATGGCAACGGTGTGGCACGGCGTCGTCAAGCCAAAGCCCGCGAACAAGATCACGCAGTGGACCTATGCCGACCAGAATATCGCGCTCAAAAAGGGCGAGGAGATGGGACGTTTCCTGCTCGGCTCTACGGTAGTCATGCTGTTTCGTCCGAACACCATCGCTTTTTCCGCCGACTGGGCGCCGGAGCGACCGGTACGGCTCGGCGAAACAATGGGCCATCGTCCCGGTTTTTGACGTCTATCGATAGCTGATGTTACACAGAGCCGAGCGCGCGTGCGCACGGTTAGTCCACAATGGTCTCAGGAATTTCAGCATTTAGCCTGAGATACCGGCAAAGCAGACATTGCGCTCGCTTTGTGGGGCCTTCGGCTAACGCCCCAGTATCGGTCATTCATGATATCTGGCTCTAGTGTCCGCTTTGGGCGCAAAAGGAGACCTTAATTGCAGCGGCCAATATTGTATCTTGAGATGCGATCATGACGACAAAGCAAGAAAAAGCTCGACGAATGGAAATCAGAAAGAAAACTGGTTCAAGAGCAATCGTCCCTCCAGCCAAAAATGATTACCGAAGAGGTGGTTATTTGGTTGCACATGCTTGCTTTAGTTGTCGCACGAGTTTCAAAATCGAACCGCGAGACGATTTAGCACCCTGCCCGAACTGTAGCTCCCCGCTAGCATTGATGGGTAGATCGTTCAAAGCTCCGAAAAAATCCAACATCATGCAGTGGAGGAAAGTCGAAAAACTGTGGCTGGCCGGTATCCGTTTTCCAACGAACTCGTACAAACGATTTCCATGGCCAAAAAGATGGCAAGACGTTGATAAACTTTTCGATGAGGTTCCGAAAACCATACGGTGGTATCACGAAGTTTATCGACCTCGACAACTCAAGCTTGAGCGCAAAAACGAAAAATCTATATGATGCAGGCCTAATGTCCGCTTTCGAAACGAAGCCGCCGTTAAAAATCGCAGATGTCAATTTCTGCTCTCCACCCAATCCCGGCCACCCCACGAACCCATGAATGCCGTCCGCTTTCGAGATATCGCGTACCTAGTCCAAACGGTTGTGGTACCCTCGGCATCGCGCATGCCGCGCCAGATCTGAAGCGTCTGACCACCGACCTCGATAAAACGGTCCATGACATCCGGCAGGTGGAACGGACAGACCGGATCAAGTGAACGGTTCGAAGCCGGGGCGAGCGGGAACATCTCTGTTCAACGGCAGGGCGGCAAGCGCCCTGTCGAAGGCACTCGTGAGATTCTTCAACCGGCGGGGCATCGTCGTCATATCCAGCGAACGCGCCATCGGATCGACACGCCTGGGAACGACGCCAAAGCCGATCATCAGGTCGATCCAGCTCTGCTCGTCGAATATTTCGCCTTCAAAGGCGACGAACCGGCCCCGGCTCCGAAACTGATCAATTTTTCTGGCCAGGCTGTCCGGCATTGGCTGCGAGGCAAAGCCTGACCATGGTCCATCGCTCCGCCCGTTGAGCGCAAAGGGCAACAGGATGAAATCACGTATCTGCTCCACAACGGTCAGCTGCCGCCGATTGAATGCCCTGGCCTCGACCGCCATGCCGGTGCGAGTGGGCAGCAGATCCGCAAGAATGACAGCCTGCTGGTGCAACATCGTCATGTCGGCAGATAAAAAGGGCCCGAGACAAGCCGAGGCACTGCCCAGTCGCACGAGATTGCCGTTCCAGGGTCGCCCGCAATAGCCGGGATCCAGCCGGCTTTCCTGACCCTCGCGGCCGACAAGCGCTTGTGCTTCTTCACTGGTCAAAAGACCGGACCAGTAGAGGAGCTGCACGCTGTTGCTTTCGCGCAGCGGCGCGCTGATAAGCAATCCTCCCTCGATCGCCCGCGCCACAACATGGTTGTCGTCCCCGCACCATGGACCGGCTTTGCTGGCAGATACCAACCGGTCAAAAGGCAGCCGTCCGGCGATGGAGGTCCAATCCGAATTCAGGATATCATTGGTCAGCCGGCTCAGGTCTCCGGACAGATCGATAAAGAAATCGGCATCCACGACAGCGCCGTTGTCGAGTGAAATCCGGCGGATGGTTCCACTATCCGTGCACATATTCACGGCCTGTGGCCTGGCCTCGACAATCTTCGCCTGCGTCCGGTCAACACGCTGTTTGCACATTGCGGCATATTCGGCCCGGTCAATCTGGACGGTTGGTCTCAACATGTTGAGCGGGGAACGCGGATCGGGGGACTGAAAAGCAAATTTGCCCGCGGCCAAGGCCCGGGCGGGCAATCGAAAGGGCTGGTAGAGATAGGGCAGTCGCTCTCGCTGGTCGTAAAGCTCCGCCGCCCGCAGCATGATCTGGTGAATAGCGATATCATCGACCGCCGGCAGGGTCCCCGACCCGGCCAGGAAAAAGCGGCTGTCGCCATGCTGCCAGTCCCTTAACTCGCATCCCAGAGTGAATATCGCGCTATTGGTCTTTTGCAGCTCCTCGGCACCGACACCAAGCCTCGCCAGCAGCGGATCATCGAGGCGGATGGTAACGGCCGCCGGTTCGACCGGGACCGCGTCTTCTACCAGAACCAGCGCGATATTGTCCGGCAATTCATGAGCGAGCAAGGCCGCGACCGGCCAAAGCTCGCAGCTCTTTCCGAAAAGAGCGATCCGCCTTACGGGTTGCTTTGCTCCGCTCATTGCATGTCCCCATTCGAACCAGCAAATTTAGCCCGATAAGTCTCGATAAAGGCGAGATGTTCGCTCATCCGCCCGGCACTATCATCAATCGCGGCTTTGATCCGCTGAAGCGCAGCAGAACGGCGATCAGCAGCCATGGCATCAACCCGCAAATCCCAGGTTTTGGGAAGGAGATTCTGGCCGATGAAGACGGACAGCCAACTTGCTGGCTGAAACAGACCCTGATCATATTGCGGGACCAGTCCGCGCCGTTCAAACGCTTCGACCTTCTCGCGCAGGCTGTCAGGCCAGGCCATCTCCCGCATGTCCCGCCAGAACGGCTCCTCGCGCTGGTTGAGTACATAGTGCAACATCAGAAAATCACGCACACGATCAAATTCAAGATCCATCAACCGGTTATATTCGTCGGCATCCGAAGCGGCGCACTGCTTTTCGGGAAAAAATGCGAGCAGGTTCATGATTCCACTCTGGATCAGGTCGATGCTGGTCGATTCCAGCGGTTCGAGAAAACCGCCGGACAGGCCGATGGCGATGCAGTTACGGTTCCACAATTTCTTGCGCTTGCCGGTCTTGAAGAACAGTTGTTTCGGTTCTGCAATCGGCTCGCCCTCCAGATTGTCCATCAGCATGTCGACCGCGTCCTGATCACGGATATAGCGGTCGCAATAGACATGACCGTTGCCGATCCGGTGCTGCAGCGGAATGCGCCACTGCCATCCGGCAGAGCGGGCAGTCGAGCGGGTGAACGGACCGACCGGGTCGCTGATCGCGCAGGGAACGGCAAAAGCCCGGTTGCAAGGCAGATAGTCGCTCCAGTCGGCAAAGCCGGTTTGCAGTTCCTGTTCGATCAGCAGTCCGCGAAAGCCGGAACAGTCAATGAACAGGTCGCCCGTTATCTGCTCGCCGGATTCAAGCGTGAGCGAGCGGATGAAACCATTGTCTCCGTCGCATTTTACCGACACGACCTTGCCCTCGATCCGTCGGGTCCCGCGCGCCTCTGCATATTCGGCGAGAAACACGGCATAGAGGCTGGCATCAAACTGGAAAGCATAGGAATAAGACTGCAAAAGCGAGTCCGGATTGCCCGGCGGCAGATTGAATTTCAGGCGCCGTGCCGCCGCGATTGGCAGGCTGTAGCGGCCGAATTCTTCCGCCGCGCCTTCCGCTCGCGCTTTGACCCAGTAATGATGAAAGTCAGCCGGACCGATCGGTTCGCCATGCACGCCAAACGGGTGGATATAGTGATCACCTGTCTTGCCCCAGTCGCGAAACTCTATGCCAAGCTTGATGGTTGCGCTGGTTCGCCCCATCAATTCCGCTTCCTTGATCCCGAGCATCCGGTTGAAGTCGCGAATTTGCGGTAGCGTTGCCTCGCCGACACCCACGGTGCCGATTTCCGCCGATTCTATCAGACGGATATTCGTACCGGTCGTTGCGAGCCTGTGGGAAAGCGCAGCTGCCGTCATCCAGCCCGCCGTACCGCCGCCGACAATGACAATCTCCCGGATGCTTTGTTCGGAGCGGTCTTTCAATGCGTTTCCCCGATGCTTGCTTGATCAAGACAAGGGACAGACTGCCCGATTATTGCCCTTTCGCCAAACGGATAATCAGCGCGGTGCGGTAACCCCGGCATCACGCATCCCGCGCCATATCTGCATGGCCTGAACCGTTTCGGGGACGTCGTGCACCCGGACGATCTGTGCGCCTTGCTGGATGGCGTGGTGGGCAAAAGCGATCGAGCCGCCGAGCCGCTGGTCGACCGGCGCTTCCCTGGATAGAGCACCGATCATCCGCTTGCGGCTGGCACCGATCAGCAACGGCTGGCCGAGCGCGTGGAACATCGCGATATTGTTCATCAGGGCAAGATTGTCGGTTAGCGACTTGCCGAAGCCGAGGCCCGGATCGATGATGATCTTGTCGCGCTCGAAGCCTGCCGCGACCACCTCGGCGACCCGCTGCTCCAGCCAGTCGAGCGTATCGGTGACGATATTGCCATAGCCCTCGCCCTTGTGCGGGTCCTTGCCGCTGGAGGGCGCGTGCATCAAGACCACCGGGAGACCGGACACGCCGGCCACTTCGAGCGACCTCTTGTCGTGCAGCAAGGCCGAGACGTCGTTGATCAGATGCGCGCCTGCGGCGATCGCTGCCTCCATCACCGCCGCCTTGCGCGTGTCGACCGAAAGGACAGCACCGCAATGGGCCAGTCGTTCGACGACCGGAACCACGCGCTTGATTTCATCGCCTTCCCAGACCGGATTGGCACCGGGCCGCGTGCTCTCACCGCCAATGTCGAGGATCGAGGACCCGGCAACCGCCATCGCCAGACCGGCTTCGGCCGCTTTTTCCGGATCATCCTGGTGCATGCCGCCGTCGGAGAAACTGTCGGGCGTTATATTGAGGATGCCCATGACATGCGGTTGATCAAAGCGGATCGTCCGGTCACCACACTTTAGCGCCGGGTGCTGGCGGGTAAGATTGGCGAATAATTCCTGCGCGCGCTGCGCCAGCGGCTCCGGAAGCGCATGCGCCCATTCCGGCCATTGCGTGATATTGACCAGACCTCGCCGGTTTGGACAACCGGCCTCGACTATCAAATATTCGATCTGAGAAAACCAAGTTAAACTATTGTTTAAACGCTGGTTTTTATCGGTATTCCATTGCGGACTATCTACCAGTCCAACAGGTTTCAGATAGAGCCTGCTATCCGCTCCACATGCTTCCAGTTCTTCCAGTTGGCTCATGATGTCACCCCTATCAGGGTTCGGTGGCCAGCAAATAGGTCTGCCGCAGATTGTCGATCGGCTTCAGGTCCTTGCCATCCTTGTAATACCAGTAGGTCCAGCCGTTACAGCTCGGAGCATCCTGCACGGCCGCACCGATCTTGTGGATCGAGCCTTCCTGGCCTTCCCAGATTACCGAACCGTCCGCACGGACCTTGACCTTGTACTTGCGGTTCTTGCTGCACAGTTCGTCACCAGGCTTCAGATAGCCGGTTTCGACTAGCGTTCCGAAAGCAACCCGCGGCTTCGCTTTGGGTGACTGCATGGTTTTGAGTGCGCTTTCGTCAAGTGGCAGGGCTTCGGCGATGCGCTGTTCGGCGACTTCGCAATAGCTGTCCTCTTTTTCACAACCGATCCATTCCCGTCCCAGACGCTTGGCAACCGCTCCAGTCGTACCGGTGCCGAAAAACGGATCGAGCACCACGTCTCCGGGATTGGTCGTCGCCAGCATCACCCGGTAAAGCAAAGCTTCCGGCTTCTGGGTCGGATGCGCCTTGGTCCCGTTGCGTTTCAGCCGTTCCTGACCGCCGCAGATCGGCATTACCCAGTCGCTGCGCATCTGCAATTCGTCATTGAGATTCTTCATCGCGCGATAGTTGAACGTATATTTCGACTTTTCCGATTTCGACGCCCAGATCAGGGTTTCATGCGCATTGGTAAAACGGGTGCCCTTGAAATTCGGCATTGGATTGGCCTTGCGCCAGATGATGTCGTTGAGGATCCAGTAACCGAGATCCTGCAGCGAAGCGCCGACCCGGAAGATATTGTGATAGCTGCCGATCACCCACAGGGAACCATCGGGCTTGAGAATGCGTCGCGCTTCCGCCAGCCAGGCCTTGGTAAAGGCATCATAGGCAGCAAAGCTGTCAAACTGGTCCCAGGCATCGTCCACAGCGTCTACCTGCCCGCCTTCCGGACGGTAAAGATCACCCCCCAGTTGCAGGTTATAGGGCGGATCGGCGAAGATCATATCGACCGATGCATCGGGAAGCGATGCCATTGCCGTGATACAGTCCATCTTCAGGATCTGCCCGAGCGGCAGTTCGGCCGCCTTCTTGGTAGTACGTGTTCCAGCGCTTGGCGCGGTGCGTGTCTTGGGCGCCTGAATGCGCTCGATAATCCCCATGAAACTCAATTCCTTTTTTCGATCGCGCCCGTGGTGAGTCCCAAATCGCCCGCGGTCAAGGCCGTTAACATAGGTTAAAGGCGTATCTTAATGGTTAACGGAAACTTTGCCGACGAGAACGAAACGAGTCCGTCACCAGATATGGAGTCGTCGCCGCCGGACGCGACTCAATCCCTAGTGGTGTGGCGCAAAAGACTCGTTGGCGAAAATTCTTCGGAAAAAATCTGGAATTTTTCAAAAATCAAATTTGTTTCACAAAAGCCGCATTCGGACTATAAACGTAAAAACCAGTAAAGCTCGGATGAGCAACAGCCCAGGGGCCGGTGAACAGATGGCACGCAATTTTCGCGATCAGTATCAACATGAAAATGGCATTTCCCAGGAAAGCGACGAACCCCGTCCGCATCCCGGCGTAATCGTCGGCGGCGCAGCCGGACGCGAGAAACGCAAGGAATATGCGATTGTCTTCGGCTCCAAGATTTTCGGCTCGATTGCAGCCATCTGGTATATGTTCACCTATGATACCGGCTGGGTCGAATGGTCGGCTTTCATCGCTGGCTATATCATACTGATGCTCGGCATAGTGCTCGGTTTCCATCGCTATTATTCGCACAAGGCCTTCGAAACCTCGGTGCCGATGCAATATATCCTGGGTGGTATGGCGCAGATGTCAATCCAGTCGTCGGTCTTGCGCTGGGCCACCGACCACCGCCGACATCATGCTCATACCGATGAAATCGGAGACGTGCACAGCCCCTGGCTCGATGGCCGCGGCCGCCCGACCAGCAGGCTCAAGGGCATGTTCCATTCCCATTTTGGCTGGTTCATGGACGATTGCGTCACCGACACCAGCATCTATGGCAAAGGCCTGGCCGACAATGATGTTGTGCTCTGGCTGCACAAGACCCGTTGGTACTGGCTGGTTTTCTCGCTGATTATCTTCCCCGGTATCTGGGGCCTTGTTTTCGGTGGCTGGGACCATGTAATCAGCACTATCCTGATTGGCGGCTATTTCCGGACATTTGTCGTCCTGCAGATCACGCTCGGCATTTCCAGCTACGCCCATGTGGTCGGATCACAGCGCCATACCAAGGGTGTGGGCACTGCCAAGAACAGCTTCATATTCTCGCTGCTGACGCTGGGCGAGGGATGGCATAACAACCACCACAAGCATCCGCGCGCCAGCTTTCAGGGCATGGCCTGGTGGGAGATCGACATCGCTGGCTATATCCTGCTGCTGCTGGAGAAAATGGGTCTGGTGTGGAACGTCACCCGCCAACCGAAATATATCAAGAGCGAGAGCGGCGAATGGGTTCTGGCAGAGCGCAAGATCGCGCCAAAACGCGCGGAAGTCGAAGCCTAGAGCATTTCCATCTGGGCGACCGGCGCGAAGCTTCTGCGGTGTAGTGGCGTCGGTCCATATTGCCTGAGCGCCGCCAGATGCTCGGCCGTGCCATAGCCCTTGTTCCGTTCCCAGCCATATTGCGGATATTGTTCGGCTGCGGCGATCATCAACCGGTCGCGAAATTCCTTGGCGAGAATGGAGGCGGCCGAAATACAGGGATGCAGCGCGTCCCCGCCAATCACCGCTTTGGCTGAATAGGTCCATTTCGGCAAGCGGTTGCCATCGACCAGCACATGATCGGGGACGGCATCCAGCCCTTCCACCGCGCGTGTCATCGCCAGCATCGTTGCCTGCAAGATATTGATCTCGTCAATCTCGGCCTCGCAGCATTGGGCAATCGAGAAACGGGCACAATCGATGATCTGCTGCTCGAGCCGCGCCCGTTTTTTTGCCGTCAGTTTCTTGCTGTCATCCAGCTCTGCGATCATGTGATCGTCAGGCAGGATGACGGCGGCTGCAACCACGGGCCCCGCAAGTGGCCCCCTGCCCACTTCGTCAACGCCCGCGATCACCGCTCCTCATCCTGAAAATCGGTGACAAACTGGTGGCCAAGCGGGCCGCTGCCTTCACCGAGCCCCGGTGCTTCCAAAATCGCGATACGGGTGAATGATATGGCCTGCTCGAACGCTGCGTTCAACGCCAGTCCACGACCGAGACCGACCGCGAGCGCACTGGCGAAGGTGCAGCCGGTACCATGGGTTTGGCTGCTATCGATCCGTTTCCCCTCAATCCGTCTGACCAGGCCGCTTGGTGCATGAAGCTCGTCAATGACCACGGCCCCCTCTCCATGTCCGCCCTTGATCACCAGATGGCAGCCATGGCCCAAAATCTCGTCCTTGCCGCCCAGCGCTTCCAGTTCCGGCAGATTGGGCGTAACCACTGATGCCACGTCCATCAGCTTGCCAAACGCCGATATTGTCTCTGCGTCCGCCAGGATGCTGCCGCTCGTCGCGATCATCACCGGATCGAAGACAATGGCGATGCCCAGCTTCTGCAGATAGTCCGCCACCGCTAGCGCTGCCTCCGCGCTCCCGATCATGCCGATCTTGACCGCATCGACTCCAATATCGCTGACCACGGATTCCATTTGCTGGATGATCATTTCGGTCGGCAGCTGGTGGACGGCCTGCACGCCGAGCGTGTTCTGCGCGGTAATCGCAGTGATCGCTGTCATTGCGTGACCGCCCAGCATGGTAATGGTCTTGATATCCGCCTGGATACCGGCCCCACCGCCACTGTCCGAGCCGGCAATCGACAATATCCGCGGACAGCGAGTAGTCACAGGAACAATGGCCCGACCTGGACGATTAAAAACCATTCAAGAGCGCCGGCGAGCAGGACGATGGGAAGCCAGAACCGGCGGAAAAAACCGCGCGCAAAGATATAGACGAGCAGCGTCACGAGAACCGGCAGGATCAGTCCCATCACCACAATGGTTCTGGCATCCATGGCGTCGAGGAATCCCAGCATCAGCTCGCAACTTCCTCTACTACCGCGCAAATCCGGTCAACGACAGCATTTACCTGAGCCTCGTCGTCACCTTCGGCCATCACCCGGATCAGCGGTTCGGTGCCCGATTTGCGGATCACCAGACGGCCGCTGCCTTCGAGTTCCCTTTCCGCTTCCGCGATCACCGCCTTGACCTTTTCGCTCTCGAGCGGCTGGCCGTCACTGTAACGCACATTCTTGAGCAATTGCGGGACCGGATCAAAAAGGTGCAGCAATTCGCTCGCCGGTTTGCCGCTATCGACCAGTTCACCGAGCACCTGAAGCGCGGCAACGGTGCCGTCTCCGGTGGTTCCGTGATCGAGCAGGATCATATGCCCCGACTGCTCGCCGCCGACATTATAGCCGCCCTTCTTCATCTCCTCCAGAACATAGCGGTCGCCGACCTTGGCCCGCACGAGATCGAGATTCTGCGCGTTGAGAAATCTTTCCAGCCCGAGATTGGACATCACCGTGGCAACGATACCGTCCCCGCGGAGCAGGCCGTTCCGGCTCCAGCTCCAGCCGAGCAGAGCCATCAGCTGGTCGCCGTCGACCACCTGGCCCTTTTCGTCGACCACGATCAAGCGGTCCGCATCCCCGTCCAGCGCGATACCGATATGCGCGCCGGAAGCAACGACGGTTTCCTGCAAGGTCGCGACATCCGTCGACCCGCATTTGTCATTGATGTTCAAACCGTTGGGACTGATCCCGAGAGTCACAACCTCGGCGCCCAGTTCCCAAAGCGCAGAAGGCGCCACCTGATAGGCCGCGCCATTGGCGCAATCGCAAACGATCTTCAGGCCATCCAGACGGATATGATCGGGCAAGGACATTTTGACGGCGTGAATATAGCGGCCGCGCGCATCTTCGAACCTTTTGGCGCGGCCGATATCCGCTGCCGGCGCAAGTTTTGCCTCTTCTTCAAGATAGGATTCGATTGTGAATTCATCTTCGTCGGACAGCTTGAATCCGTCCGGCCCGAATAATTTTATGCCGTTGTCATAATAGGGATTATGGCTGGCCGAAATCATCACGCCCAGATCGGCCCGCATCGAACGGGTCAACAGCGCCACTGCCGGCGTTGGCATAGGACCAACCTGGACAACGTCCATTCCGACGCTGGTAAAACCGGCGACCAGCGCATTTTCCATCATATAGCCCGACAACCGGGTATCCTTGCCGATGACCACACGGTGCCGGTGGTTGCCCCGCTGGAAATGCCGACCGGCGGCCTGCCCCACCTTCATCGCGATTTCGGCTGTCATTGGATGTGCATTGGTCAGACCGCGAATGCCGTCGGTACCAAAAAATTTCTTCGCCATATTCAACTATGTCCCGCCATGATCGCGCCCGTTGCGCCTATCTCTAGCCGATGGATCGGCAGGAAACCAAGAGACAATGGCGATGACAGCAAATTTTACGAACAATCGCCCCTTGCCAGCACCGCCGCGCCATGGTTGATGGTCCGCTTCCATACCATGAAGGGGCAAACCATTGAAAAAAGCGCTGATCATATTGCTCGCTCTGGTCCTTGGCATCTTGACCGGCCTGTACGCCGGTTCCCGAAACGTCCTGCTGGTCGAAGCGGCCGATGTAGTCGGCAATATGTGGCTCAATGCTTTACGAATGACGGTCATCCCGCTTGTATTCACCTTGCTCATCGTCGGAATTGGCAAGGCGGCATCCATGGCTCGCGCCGGACGGATGACCGCGCGGGCGATCGGGTTCATGATCTTCATCCTCTGGTGTTCGTCGGCCATGGCGGCGTTGGTTACCCCTGCCTTGCTCGATCTGTTTCCGCTTAACGGTGATGCTGCGGCGGCTCTTCGCACCGCGCTGGGAAGCGCGGCTGCGCCGGGTGACGTCCCGCCGTTCAGTGAATTTCTCCGCGCCCTGATCCCGACCAATGCCATTGCGGCCGCGGCCGAGGATGCGGTTCTTCCGCTGATGGTCTTCGCCTTGGCATTCGCCTTTGCCATTACCAAATTGCCGGAGGCGCAGCGGCTCATGCTCGACCAGTTTTTCAATGCGGTTGCAAATGCCCTGCTGATCCTGATCCAGTGGGTGCTCGCGCTTGCCCCCCTCGGCGTTTTCGCGCTGGCTCTGGGTGTCGGCGCCACCGCCGGCCTGGCAGCTTTCGGGGCCTTGCTTCACTATGTCCTGATCGTCAGCAGCGTCGGCGCTGTGGTCTGGATATTCAGCTATGTCCTCACCTATATCGGCGGGAGACGTGGCCCCATTGCCTTTTTCAAGGCCTCGGCCCCCGCCCAGGCGGTCGCGATTTCAACGCAAAGCTCGCTTGCATCGCTACCGGCCATGGTTAGCGGTGCGAAAGCGATGGGTGTGGGCGAACGGTCCGCCGATGTCGTCCTGCCGATTGCTGTGGCCCTCTTCCGGGCGACCGGTCCCTGTATGAATCTGGCGGTGGCGATCTATATCGCCCATCTGATGGGTATAGAATTAACCTTCCCGATGCTGGCGATCGGTGTTGTGGTCGCCGCCATCACCACCATGGGAGCGGTCAGCCTGCCGGGGTCGATCAGCTTCATCACATCCATTGCCCCCATCTGTATCGCCATGGGCCTGCCCATCGAACCACTGGTTCTGCTTTTGGCGATCGAGACCTTTCCTGATATCATGCGGACGGTCGCCAATGTCAGCACCAATATGAGCGTCACCGCCACAATCGCCAGAAGCGAAGGAGATTTGACATGAAATATCGCAAACTCGGACCGGAACTGGAAGTGTCGGCGCTCGGTCTCGGCTGCATGCCGATGGCGGGTATTGGCAAAAGCATGTACGGAGCGGCCAGCAGCGCCGAAAGTCTGGCGACCATCGACCGGGCAATCGAACTGGGCGTCACCTTTTTTGATACCGCAGAAGTCTACGGTCCCTATCTGAACGAGGAACTGCTGGGCCAGGCGATCAGCGGTCGCCGCGACCGCCTGATCATCGCCAGCAAATTCGGTTTCGCGATCGAGGATGGTCAGGTACGCGGGGTTGATTCCACGCCGGCCAATGTGCGCCGGGCCTGCGAGGGGTCTCTGAAGCGGCTCGGTGTCGACACCATCGATCTGTTTTACCAGCACCGCGTCGATCCCAATGTGCCGATTGAGGAAACGGTCGGCGCGATGGCCGACCTCGTAACCGAGGGCAAGGTCCGCTATCTCGGCCTGTCGGAAGCCGGAGCCGCCACGCTGAAAAAGGCCCATGCGACCCATCCGATAGCCGCTCTGCAATCCGAATATTCCCTGTGGGAGCGCGGCGTCGAGGAAGATATCCTGCCGGTCTGTCAGGATCTTGGCATCGGCTTTGTGCCCTATAGTCCGTTGGGCCGCGGTTTTCTCACCGGCCAGATCAGCAGCCGTGACGATCTTCCGGAGGATGATTATCGCCGCAATGATCCGCGCTATTCGGAAGAAAATTTCGCGCTGAATATGAAGCTGGTAGACGTGGTCAAGGCGGTTGCCGCCCGGCATCACTGTTCACCCGCGCAAATTGCCCTGGCGTGGCTGTTGGCGCAGGGCGACTTCATTGTTCCCATTCCCGGTTCGAAGCGGCGGGCCACGCTGGAAGACAGCATGGCAGCGGTCGATATCGAACTCACCACAATCGATCTCGACGAACTGGAAGCTGCGGCACCGGTCGGGGGCACCGCAGGTCCGCGCTATGGCGAGACTATGATGTCGATGGTGCGGCTCTAGCGTCTAGCGGTCATAGGCCTTTGGCAAGGCCCCCGGTGCCGGATCGGCATAGCGGTCGCGCAGCCGCATCTGGCGATTGCTGAGCGACTGGTCGACACCGTCGATGATCACCTTTTCCACCTGGGTCGACAACTCCAGCGGATCGCCGGTCCAGATAACCACATCGGCCTGACGGCCGGGCTTGAGCGAGCCCAGTTGCCCGCCCATGTCCATAATCTCTGCAGGACCCGAGCTGATCGCGGCAAAAGCCTCGTCCCAGCTCAGCCCGGTTGCGCGCGGCACCCTATTGAGCGCAACAAGATTGCCGGCATATTGTACCGAATAGCGGAGCTGGTGTGCATCCCGGTCATTGATCATGCCGATGGCAACCTTGACACCGGCGTCCTTCATCCGACCGATATTGGACTGGGTAGCAGCCAGATCCTCGAAACCATAAGGCAGGTCAGCAAGGGCAGAAGCCAGCACCGGCACGCCGGCTGCGGCGATATGATCGGCCACCCGCCAACCTTCATTGGCCCCAACCAGCACCATTTTCAGGGCCGGAAAATCCTTGCGCAAGTCGAGGACTTTCAAAATGTCATTGGCGCTCTCGACATGGACGAGCAGCTTGGTGTTGCCGTTGATCACCGGCAACAAGGCCTTGGCATCGGAAGCCTTGAGCAGATCGCTGTCAAAGGCTGAAGGATTGCGCGCATAAGTGCGTGCCTCATCGAGCAGCGCGCGGAAGTGGATATGCGAAGCGGAACGGCTGCCCCCCGCGCGTCGGTGACCGGTTTCACCCAGTTCGACAAACTGGAAGGCACGCGCCCGGGTGATCGGATCCTCATCCTGCCCGAGATCGGCTATCGCTCCGAAACCTCCGAAAATGGAGTCGGAGGTGCTCGGCGATACAACCGCTCGGGTAACCCCGGCGGCACGGTTTACGGCCACGGCAGACGCGAATGGATTGATGGCATATTGCACATCCAGCGCTGCCGAAAAGGGCGACCCGCTTGCGTTCATATCATTGGTCTGGCTGACCGCCCCGACTTCGACTAGGCCGATCCGGCTGAATCCGGCAAAAATGCCCGGCGTCACCCATTTTCCGCTGGCATCGACCCGCCGCGCATCGGCGGGAATGGCGACATTGGCACCGGCAGCGACTACCCGGTCATTGCGGATCAATACGGTGCCGCCTTCAATCGGCGCGCTGCCGTCGCCGATCACGACCTTGCCGCCGGTAATGGCAGTGGTCTGCGCAGCAAGCGGAGCAGCAATCAGGGCTGCAGCGGAGGCGAGCAACAGAGAAAAACGCTTCATTTCACGTCTCCTTCACCGGGCTGGCCGAGTTCGAAATCGCTGACCGGACGGCGGCCGGGATCGCCACTGTCAAACATCAGGGCGCCGTCAATCCAGACTTTTTCGGGCCGCGCGTATACGCTCAGCGGATTGCCGTTCCACAGGACCAGATCAGCCATCTTACCAGGCTTCAGGCTGCCGGTCATCTCATCAATGCCCATGGCTTTCGCCGGATTGAGCGTGATCCAGCGGATCGCCTGTGCGTCGCTGATCTCTATGCCCATTGCCCGGCCATCGGCCAGCGCCTTGGCCGCTTCCTGGTTGAGCCGCTGGATCTGGTTTTCGTCATCGCTGTGGATGATGACGCAGGCTCCGGCTTTCTGCAACAGCGCCGCATTTTCCGGGATCGCGTCATAGGCTTCCATCTTGAAACCCCACCAGTCGGCCCAGACGGCGGAACAAATGCCCTCTTCCGCCAGCATGTCGGCGATTTTATAGCTTTCGACCGCGTGATGGAACGCCGTAACCTTATAGCCGAACTCCTTCGACATATCGATAATCTGGGCAAGTTCGTCGGCGCGGTAGCAATGATTGTGGACGAGAATATCCCCGTCGAGCACGCCGGCCAGAGTCTCCTTGCCGAGATCGCGTTTCTGGCTCTTGCCGGCGTTGCGCTTTTCGCGATAATCCTGTGCGTCGATCCAGGTCTGCCGGTTGAGCGCGAGATTGCCCATACGGGTCGACGGCATGCGGTTGCGGCTGCCGTAAACCCGCTTCGGATTTTCACCGCAAGCCATTTTCATACCATAAGGTGCGCCGGGAAATTTCATCCCCTGCACGGTCCGCGAGGGCACATTTTTCAGCGTCACCGAGCGACCACCGAACAGATTGGCCGAACCTGGCAGAATTTGCAGCGCCGTGATCCCGCCATTGGCCATGGCGCGGGAGAAGCCGGGGTCCTGCGGCCAGACGCTATGTTCGGCCCAGACTTCCGGGGTCACCGGAGAGGTCGCTTCGTTACCATCATCATGCGCCGATACGCTCGGCGTCGGATAGTCGCCGAGATGACTGTGCACGTCGATGATGCCGGGCGTGACATATTTACCGGTACCGTCGACAATCGTCGCATCGGCCGGGATGGCCGTGTCGGGGCCGCCGATCAAGGAGATTTTTCCGCCCGCCATGAACACTGTTCCCCGCTCGATCCGGCCGCCCTCACCATCATAGATAGTCACGCCGGTGATGGCGGTGGGCGCTGACGGATAGGCGCGGTAGGTCGACGGAAATGCCACCTTGGCCGGTTTGCTCGATTTCACGGGCGGTGTGGTGCTAGCCGATTTTGTATCCGCCGCATTGGCCGTACAGCCAGCCAACAGCGATCCGCCAGCAACCAGCGCCAGCAAAGCCCGAAATTTCATAGCAAAGCCCCTCAGTCTTATGATTTGGTCGAAGGATGGACGCCAGCAGCCTGTGGTTCGCCCACTTCCCGCTGGCCTTCCAGATCATCGCCGACATTGTCATCCTTCAGCGTATCGAGATGCATCAGGTTTCTGATCAGCGGCGATACCACGAGAACCCCGACGCCAACGGCAATCGCTACCCAGCCGACGGTGGAGTAGACATCCAGCACAACCTGCTTGCCGGCTTCCTCGCCCACGCCTTCAGCGCCTGTTGCGGAAGCGATGAGACCCGCGGCGAAATTGCCGGTTGCCGATGCGAAGAACCATGTACCCATGATCAGGCTGGCCATATGCGCAGGTGCCAGCCGGTTCATCGCCGACAGACCGACCGGCGACAGGCAGAGTTCACCGGTTGTGTGCAGCAGGTAGATCAGGAAGATGAAAATCACAGGCGTTGCATTTTCAAGTCCGGCAGACTGCGCGCCCCAGACCAGAACCAGAAAACCAAGACCAACCTGGACAACACCCAGACCGAATTTGAACGGCGCCGAGGGTTCGATTCCCTTGCGGCCCATCACGGTCCATAGCGTCGCGAATACCGGCGCCAGCAAGATGATGTAGATCGCGTTGATCGACTGGAAGGTCGAGGCAGGAACACCGGCACGGTCAACATGCCGGTCGGTGAACAGGTTCAGCGAAGAACCGGCCTGCTCGAACAGCGCCCAAAATATGATCGAAGTCAGGATCAGGAACATCGCCGCAAAGATACGGTCGCGTTCATCGGATGCCAGCTTCGTGACCGCAGTGACCAGCACATAGAGCACCAGCGCGCCGCCAAACAGGCCGAGCACGTAACCGACCATGTCTTGGAACTGAATGGCCAGCCAGCAGACACCGACCAGTACCAGCCCGATGATATACATCCACCATTCCAGCTTCAGTCCGCCCACAGGCTTGTTCAGAAGTTCCGGATCCTTGGCTTCGCCGCGGCCGAGCAGAAGGGGTTTGCCCCAGATGAAGACGACCAGGCCAAGCAGCATGCCGATTCCGGCCAGACCGAAACCATAAGCCCAGCCATAAGTCTCACCGATGTAGCCGCATAGCAACGACCCCAAAGCAGCGCCAAGATTGATGCCCATATAGAAAATTGTATAGGCGCCGTCGCGTCGCACATCGGTGCGGGGATAAAGCTGGCCGACGATCACCGAGATATTGGCTTTCAGAAAACCGGAACCGACGATGATCAGTGCGAGCGCCAGCCAGAATATGCTGATGATCGGGTTGTCGACATGACCGACTCCCGCATCGCCCTCGAATGCCATGAAAAAATGGCCCAACGTCAGCAATACCGCCCCGAACAGCACCGCTTTTCGCTGCCCGAGATATTTGTCTGCCAGATAACCGCCGACAACGGGAGTGATATAGACCAGCGCCGTATAGGCACCGTAAATGATCCCGGATTCGCTATCGGAAAAGAGCCAGTGTTTGGTCAGGTAAAATATAAGCAGCGCGCGCATGCCGTAATAGGAAAAACGTTCCCACATTTCTGCGAAAAACAGAACAAACAGGCCCTTGGGATGTCCGAGGAATGTCCCTCTTGCATCACCCGATTCCAGATACGCTCCCGCCATATAAATACTCCCCGGCAATAGATTTGGGCCGCATAATCCGGCCCGGTTGCCCCGCACACTAATGATAAAAATGCGCAAGTGAAGCATATTGTTTCAAGCGAGACCGGTTTTCCGCAAATTCGCCTTGCAATCGCGTGCATCTCTTCCGAAGTGACGAATATGACCGAAAAGCAATTCAACGATCTCAGCAGCCTCGCCAGCTACCTCCCTTCCCGCCGCTCCGGACGGCCGCGCGACATGATCGCACCCGGACCCAGCAAGGCGCAGATTGAAGAGATTGTCACTATTGCCCTGCGCACGCCGGACCATGGCAAGCTGGCGCCGTGGCGCGTGGTTGCAGTCGGCGACGATCAGCGCAGCCTGTTCGCCAATGGGATCCACAACGCCTATCTGAAAGAACGGCCGGAAGCGGGACGGATGGAACTGGAATCTCTGGAATCCATGGCCTGCCTCGCGCCGACGCTGCTGGTCGTGATGTATTCTCCGGTAGAATCAACCAAGATTCCGCTGTGGGAACAGGAACTCAGCTGCGGCGCTTTTGTCATGAATATTCTCCACGCCACCCACGCCATGGGTTTTGTCGGTGGCTGGATCACCGGCTGGCCGGCCTTCAACGAAGATGTCCGCGATCTGTTTGGCGCCAAGCCCGAAAAAATCGCGGGCTTCCTCTATCTGGGCACGGCCGGTGCCGAACTGACCGAACGCCCGCGCCCGGAGTTGAAGAACATATTGTCCGAATGGACCCCGCCAGCCCCACAATAAATCTCGGACTTTATCGCGCTTTGCGGAAGAAGCGGAACTTCCACTTGCCTGCTTCGCTGTATTATGGCAGTGATGCAGCATGAACAATGCGAACAAACCCGTCTATCTGAAGTTGCGGGACATCATATCGGAATCCATTCTCGACGGTAAATATGAAGAGGGTGACATGCTTCCCTCTGTCCGCGTCTTTGCGGCGGACCAAGGCGCCAATCCGCTGACCGTCGCCAAAGCCTATCAGGGTTTTCAGGAGGAGGGTCTGGTTACCGTAAAGCGCGGTGTCGGGATGTTCGTAGCCGCCGGCGCCAGAAAGCGCCTGTGTCAGTCGCAGCGAGAAGATTTCATCAAGAATGTCTGGCCACCGGTCGAGCGCCAGATGAAACGGCTGGACCTGACCGTCGACGATTTGCTGAAAAGCGACGCCTGAACAGCGGTCAGTCTGCGCCTGCCACCGCGCTGCTCCGCTGTTTCGCGCGGGCGCTTTGCAGACTTTTCCGATAAACCATATTATCCGGCTGGATCTCGACCGCTTTTTTCAGCAGACTGACGGCCTTTTTCTGGCCGTCCCTGTCCTGCAGCAAGGCCAGCCCGTAAAGATGCGTCACCACCGGGCTTGACGGTTGCACATGATAGGCAATCTGTCCCGCGGCAATCGCCTTTTCGGTCTCTCCGAGACCGGTATAAGCCTGGGTCAAGCCCGCCATCAGCAGAGCATCATTGTCACCGATGCGCTGGCGTAGATTTTCCAGAATATGGGCTGCAACGGCCCAGCTGCCGGTTTCCAGATGGGCATAGGCCATCCAGCGCAGCCCGGCGATATTACCGGGATTGTAGCTGAGATATTGCGCGAGATCCTCTCCCGCTTTTTGCATGTCTCCCTTGGCTCGCAACACTTCGACCAGCCGCAGCATTACCGGTTCGGAAAAACGGATTCTTCGTGCCTGGCCCAGTGCATCCAGCGCCTCGTCATAATTGCCCATGGCCGTGGCGACGTCGGCGACCAGTATATGGGCAGCGCTCGCTCCGCGATTGCCTTGCTGCAGTCGCTTGGCCTCTGCGAAGGCAGTATCATAATCGGCGGCATTGTAGAGCGCGCGGATATAGGGCACCACCACCCGGGCATCATTCGGATTGCGTTGCGCCTCGGCGCGCAACACATTGAGCGGAGCGGTAGCCATAAAGGCGCTTTCCCGGCCGAAATCATGAACGGCGGCGCGGTTCATGACAGCGGCAGCCTGCCGCCGTTCCCCAATATCCTCAAGCGCGCGGCCCACCAGCCACAAGGCGTAGGGATCCGCGCCACTGCGGTTGACTTGTGGAATGAGTATATCAACCGCGTCGCCTGCGCTTCCGGCGAGATAGAGCGATCGCGCCAGCAAATTATGCGCCTGCCGGTTGTTGGGCTGGATCGCGATCAGTCGCTGGAACTGTTCTGCTGCCGCGTTATGATTGCCTTCGGCATGCTCGATAATGCCCTGCACCAGCATCACGGCTGGAACATTGTCGATCATGCCGCCGGTCTTCTGCATCAATCGTCTGGCGAGAGCATATTTGCCGGCCCGGGCGGCGAGAACAGCCTGCATGAAGAAAGCGCGCGGATTTTTTCCATCCAGCGCGATGATTTTTCGTGCGACAGCCAGCATGTCGGTCATTCGGCCCATATCCCCCAATGTGGCCGCATATTCGCTCAGCAAGGGGATATCATTGGGGTCTAGCTCCAGCGCCCGTTCAAACCATGGCAGGGCCGCGCCCAATCCGAACTGGAAGCGCATCAACTCTCCGCGATATTGCAGCGCCCCGACGTTGACGGGATCCAGCTTCACAGCTTCGTCCACCGCATTGGTCGCGCCGGCCTGATCCCCTGACCGAAAGCGAAAGCGTGCGATATCGACCCAAAGATCGGGATTTTTTCCATCCAGTTCGATTGCACGATTATAGGCGGCGCCCGCCAGTTGCTCATCACCCATTTGCAGCGCGACCTTGCCCATGATTCGGGCTGCATAGCCCTGGTATTGCTGCGGAATATCATTGGTCAGCAACTCATCGCGCGCCTTTTGCGCGTTGCCCTGCAAGGAATAGGCGTGGCCATAGAGGTGCCGGACCGTTGCCGGATCAATCCCCAGTTGCACGGCCCGGTCAATCTCCGCTTCGGCACCGACTCCGTCCCCGAGCTTCAGCAACACTTCCGCTTGCGCAACCCGCGCGTCAATCCACTCCGGATCGGCCTTGATGGCGTTGAGCAAGGCTATCCGGGCTGACCGGACATCCCGCTCGGCACGAAATTGCGCTGCTCTGGCAAAGGCCTCGCGCGCGTCTGCGTTGCCTCCGCTAGCTCCCAATATTGCCGTCGGAACGGCGGTCAGCGCCACGGAAAGTGCCGCTGCCAACAAGACCGGTTTGCTGGTCAGGCGCAGTTTCCGGGAAAAAGGGATAGCCATCGTCTAGCTGGCTTGCTGCAACTTATATTGTTTGAGCAGATCGTAGAGAGTCGGACGGCTGATCCCGAGCAATTTGGCCGCATTGGAAATATTGCCGCTGGTCTGCGAAATCGCACGCAGGATCGCCGAACGGTCGGCGGCCTCGCGCGCCGCTTTCAGGTTGAGCAAATCGGCCGCAGCATCTTCATCGATATCCAGGTCCAGATCCTGGGCGCTTATCAGCTTGCCATCGGCCATGATTACGGCGCGCTTGATCCGGTTTTCCAGTTCGCGAACATTGCCAGGCCAGTTCCAGGCTTCCAGCGCAGCCAGCGCGTCGGGCGCCAGCCCCTTGACCGCCGGATTGATTTCGGTGGCAAATTTTTTCTGGAAATGCCGGGCAAGCAGACTGGCATCACCCGATCGTTCGGATAAAGGCGGAATCTTGATCACAATCTCGGCCAGACGATAATATAGATCCTCGCGGAAATCATTCTCGCTGATCATCGCTTCGAGATTCTGGTGGGTCGCGCAGACGATCCGCGTGTCCACCGCGATCGCCTTGCGGCCACCGATCCGTTCGATCACCCGCTCCTGGAGAAAGCGCAACAATTTAACCTGGAGCGGTAGTGGGATATCGCCGACTTCATCGAGGAACAGCGTGCCGCCATCAGCCTGTTCGATTTTCCCTTCGGTCGTCTTTATGGCACCGGTAAAGGCCCCTTTCTCATGGCCGAACAATTCGGATTCCAGCAAATTCTCGGGAATCGCGGCGCAATTGATGGCGACAAAGGCCTTGTCGCGCCGGTCGCTTGAATCGTGCAGCCCCTTGGCCAGCAATTCCTTGCCGGTGCCGCTGGCGCCCAGCAGCATCACCGACGCATTGGTGTTTGCCACCCGCTCAACCATCTGCGCCACTTTCAGCATTTCGGGCGCCCCCGTGATGATATTGCCCAGAATATATCCCTCGCCACTGCTTTTAGCGGCGAGGCTGGCATTTTCCTGCTCCAGATTGCGCACATGAAAGGCCCGGCGGACAATTAAGCCAAGCTCGTCAATGTCGACCGGTTTCTGGTAAAAATCCCACGCCCCGCCGGAAATGGCGCGCAAGGCGCTGGCCTTCTCGCCATGACCGGAAGCGACGATGATCTTGGTGTCAGGCTTGAGACTCAATATCGCTTCCATGGTGGCAAAACCTTCGGTGGTTCCATCCGGATCGGGCGGCAGGCCGAGATCGAGGGTGACCACATCCGGTTCTTCCGAACGCAGTTTTTCAATCGCTGTTTCCCGATCCCCGGCGATGATCACCTCGAAATCGTCATAAGCCCATTTCAGCTGTTTCTGCAGACCCCGATCGTCTTCAACGATCAGCAGCTTCTCTTTTTTCTGTTGCTCTCTGTCCGGCATCATGCGGCCCTTTCGTCTGCGGCAATTTCTTCTGGCAAATGTTTCGCGAGCGGCAGGATCAATGTGAAACGGCTTCCCACATGTTCGGTGCTCTCCACTTCCAGCCGCCCCTTCATGCCGCGCGCCAACTCGCGTGCTTCATAGGCGCCGATTCCAAAGCCGCCCTGCTTGCTCGATGAAAACGGCTTGAACAGCTGGTTGCGGACGAATTCGGCGGACATGCCAATTCCCCGGTCACAGACTTCAATCGCCACACTGAGGTCGCGACGGCGGGCGTTGATGGTTATAGTCTGGTCGTCCTCGCTCGCGTCGATCGCGTTCTGGATCAGGTGCCCCAATATCTGTTCCACCCGCGCAGGATCCGCAAAAATTGTCAGATCCTCGACATCGCCGCTTTCCAGACTGTGCAGCAGGCGCTTCTTCTCGATGATCGTGCGGACCAGGTCGGCGACCTTCACCGGCTTCGGCTCTTCCGGATTGCTCCTGTTATGCTGTGACAGGCGTTCGAGCAGCCCGTTCATCCGGTCGGCCGAATCCTGCAGCGTTTCGATCATGTCCAACTGGAACTCGGGATTGTCGGCATGCCGTTTGGCATTGCGGGCGAGCAGACTGAGTTGGCTGACGAGATTCTTGATGTCATGCATGATGAACGCCATCCGGCGGTTGAACTCGTCGAACCGCTGCGCCTCTGAAAGCGATTGCTGGCTGCGCGCTTCAGCGAGATAGCTTGCCACCTGACGGCCGACGACACGCAGCATATCCAGATCTTCCCAATCCAGCTTGCGGTCGATTCTGGGGCGCGCCAGCAGCATCAGACCAGCAAGCCGGTCGAAATGGACCAGGGGAACTCCGACCCACGTCCGCTCGTCCGCGCTCATCCATTCAGGGATCGCGTCGTCGTTGCATTTGTCGTCCTTGCCCGCGCGCAACGAGTCGAATTCGACAATATGATTGGTCCGTTCGAGAAAGGGGATGGTCTGCACCGTGCAGGCCCGCGCCGGGACTTCGAGTGATGACCAGTTCCAGCGTGATTGCAGCACCAGTTGGCCGGACTCGTCTGGCATCAGCAGGATTCCGGCTGGCGATTCCGAAATATCCGCGATCGCCTTGATCACACGCTGGTGAAAGGGTGCGCTATCGGGCCCAGGGCGCCCGATCGTATCGGTGAAGCGGATCCACTCCGATCGGTAATCATAGCGATGCTGGAAGAAATTTTTCGCCAGCTTGACCTTCAGCCAGGCCCGGAATCGGCCCGACGGCAGCAGCAGCAATGCGCCAATGGTCGCGCCGAACAGAAAGCTGATCTGGGCGAGCCGGGCATAGTCGCCGCCGATGATCTGCAGCGCCGTAGCGATCACGATCATCATCAGCAAATAGCTGCCGATCGCGACCAGCGAGAGTGAACGGAAGGCGACGCTGCGGGAAAGTTTCAGATTCCATTCGGTGTTGCGCAAGGATGCCAGGGCCAGGACCGGCGCGATCACCGCCATCATCGGACCGCGCATCGCGTGCAGCTCCATCGGCGTGTTCTGGGTCAGGTAGGTGATGGTGAACAGATTGAGATCATAGGTCCAGATCGCCGCCAGCGACGCCATCGGCAAACGGATACCCCAGCGGGTTTCCGGGGCGGATATCGAATAGAGATTATGGACCAGCACCAGCGCCCCGACAGCGTAGATCATCCGCAGCACGAGCGAAGTGTAGAGCGTGACGTCTTCCAGCGGTTGTATATCCGCGAACGCCGGCAGCAGCGAATCCACCAGCATCTGGCCGACCAGCACAAAGATCAGAGCAGCGTAAATGACATTGACCGTTTTCGGCTCGTCGCGACCTTCCCCTGCCCTGAGCAGGATGAACATGAAGCCGAGCCAGCCGAAGTTTCGCAGCGTTTCGGCAAAGCGCGATATCTGCGACAGATGCCCCTCGACGGTTATCGAAAGCGCCCAGAAACTGGTGAGCGTGATCGCAATGATCAGCCATATCTGCTTGTTATTGCGTTCAACTTTCCGCTGGAATTGCCAGATCGCCAGGGCACCGAAAAGCGCGGCGGCGATGCCATGGCCGAATAAGCTGATATGGTCGAGAAGCGACTCCATATCAGCGCGCGCCTTCCGGCCACAACACCACCCTTATGGTCTGCAGGATGATCAGCAGATCCAGAAAGGGTGTGTAGTTCTTGGCATAATAGAGATCATATTCCAGCTTGTGCCGCGAATCCTCGATCGACGCTCCATAGGGGTAATTGATTTGGGCCCAGCCGGTTATCCCAGGCTTCACAATATGGCGTTCGGGATAATAAGGCATTTGCGTTTGCAGGTCGTCGACAAATTGCGGTCGCTCTGGACGCGGACCGACAAAGCTCATTTCGCCTTTCAACACACTCCAGGCCTGGGGCAGTTCGTCGATCCGGACCTTTCGGATGAAATTTCCGATACGGGTGATCCGCGGATCATTTTCGCTCGCCCAGATTGCCTTGCCATTGGGTTCCGCATCGGCGCGCATCGAGCGTAGCTTCAGAATATTGAATTTCTGCCCATACAGACCGACCCGCTCCTGCCTGAAAAAGGAGCCGCCACGGCTTTCCAGCCGGATTAGCAGCGCGAACAGCAAGATGATTGGGCCTGTCAGAAGCAGCAACAGGAAGCTCAGAAAAATGTCAAAACCCCGTTTGAACGTGGTCGACAATCTCCGACCCGAAGAAAAGCCGTCGGAGAAAATGAACCAGCTCGGGTTAACGCTGTCCAGATCAACCCGTCCGGTTTCCCGTTCGAGAAAACTGGACAGGTCGTTGACATGCACACCGGTCGTCTTGATTGTCAGCAGATCCGCGACCGGCAGTGCGTTGCGCCGTTCCTCGAGCGCCAGAACGACTTCGCTGACCTCGAGATCGATCACGTGCTGAGGCAGATTGGCAATATCCTGACGCCGTATCGCGCTGTCGATCACGGTTGCGCCTTCATTCATCGCGACATAGCCGGCAACGATGAAGCCGCATTCCGGACGTTTTTCCAGGGCGGCAATACGCGCGGCCCGGGGGCCCGCACCCAAAATCAGCAAACGCCGCTTGAAAATATCGCTATCCAGCATGGTCCCGAGCATCACACGAATAACCATTAGAAAAACGATTGCACAGATCATCGCGTAAAGGGAATTGGAGCGCCAGAGCGTGGCGCCGGGCAGCACAAATGCCAGCAGCGAGAGAAATATCACACCCAGGGAAATGGCAACCAGAATGCGGGCCGCAGCAAAACGCAGCGATTGCAGAGCTTCGGGCCCGTATACGCCAACCGCGATCAGCGCCAGCTGCAGCGCGAAGGCAAAGCTGAATATCGGGGCTGGCCGGTCAAAGATATTCCCGACTTCCATGTTGATCTGTACGGCGCGAAAAATCCAGCCGACTTCGGCTGCCGCCAGCAACAGCAGAAAATCGATCAACCCCAGAATAAGAACCGGGTAAGGAATATAATGTTTGAACAATCGGATCATATCGCGCGTCGTCTTTCCTTGGTCAGCGTCGGACATAAGGAAAATTCGTTATCTGTCGGTAAATTTTACAGCATAAATTACGCGCAAACGCACAAGTTCATCGATTTTGTTCAATATACCGACAGTCTGGCAACCAGATGCAACCCGATTCAAACTGTCTTTGCGGGTTCCGGGACCTAGTCGTTAACGAAATCAAAAGGCGTCAGGCCCCGTTCCTGTTCGTCAAACGTCAGCGAGCGACTGCGCGGCGGCGCTGACCGCTGCGAACATTGCGGCCGGGTACAGGCAGTGCAGCCCAGCCCGATTGCATCCGCCTGCTCGATACCCAGATCCTTGCCGCGCGCATAATAGAGCGAGGATGCAACATCGGCAGACACGCCAAGTCCGATGGCAAATGCAGGCGCATGGCCGCCAACACCGGAACCTATGCCCTGCACCGCCCGCGACAAAGTGAACCAGGTTGAACCATCCTCCAGTGCCACCAATTGTGACCGGATTTCCGACGGCTGTTCAAAGACGCGGTGGATATCCCATAATGGACAGCGATGGGCGCTTTCGACCAGCGGCGCGTTGCTCGCCCCGGCATAGCGCTTGGAAATCATGCCGGCGCGGTCAATCCGCACCATGAAAAACGGCAGGCCACGCGAACCAACCCGCTGCAATGTCGTCAGGCGGTGGGCCACCTGCTCGAAACCGGCACCGAAACGGCGCTGCAGCAACTGGATCCTATAGCCGCTTTGCTCACAGGCCTTGAGAAACCGGCCGTAGGGCATCATCAACGCCGCGGCGAAATAGCCGGACAAGTGGCGGCGAAACAGTTTCTCCGCTGCCCGGTCGGTGAACTTCCCGCCCGCTGCCAGCGCATCAATCTCTCCCTTCGCCTCGATCTGGCCGAGCAAAAGCGCGGCCTGAAATGTACGGGATGCCGGATCGAGCATTTCCGAAAGCTGCAATTGCCGGGCGTGAAGGTCCAGTCGGCGCAACTTGTCGGGCAACACCGTTTCCGGCAATATCCGGATCATCAGTTGATGCTTCACCCGCAGCCGTTCGGTTATCGCACCATAGAGATCCCCTGCCCCGAGGCGCAACTCGTCAGCGAGCTGCTCGGCCATGGAGTCCAGATCGGCAAAATGGTTTCGCCAGCGCTCGATTTCGCGACGAACCGCCTGGATCGGATCGGGCGCATTTTTTTCGCCCGTGTCATCACCGGATTTCCGATTGTCGAAAAGCCGGGCAAATGCTTCCGCGGTATTGGGCGACGCAATCAGCCATTCTTCCAGCTCCGAGCGATCAATGGACATATCCTCGAACAGCGGACTGGCCAGTCGCTGGCGAATTGCATCGATGCCGCCCCCCGGTTCCGCGGCAATAAACTGCCTTGGATCAAAATCGAATCTTTCAGCCAGAAGCAGCATCAGTCGGGCGCTCAGGGGTCGCTGGTTGCGCTCTATCAGGTTGAGATAGCTGGGCGAGATATCCAGCGCCTCCGCGAGGGCGACCTGAGTCATGGCGGCGCTGCGTCTGAGTCTCTTGATGGCGGCGCCGGCGAAAAGTTTCTGAACAGTCATCCGCCTCCTATGTAAATATATTTACAGATATTCAAGAAATAACCACATTGATTGTAACAATCAGCGCAAGATCATCTTCTGCCTGCCCCTGGACGGCACTGTTCCGGCATATCCTGCGACGCCCCGTCCGAGCCGAAGGTAAATATTTCTTAACCGCGTTGGGCTAGTTCGTTTGCGGAAATCGAAAGACATTGGTGTTTGCTATGCTGAAAGAATCCATCCTGCTGGTCGCGTCCACCGGACTGCTGATCTACTTTATAACGCCGTCGGACGAGCCGCCAAAGGTCGTTCCCGTGGAAAAGGAAGCCCCGAAAATTGTCAAACCCGTTGCTCCGGTATCGGACGACAGCTGGGGAGATGATGAGGAGGATGATAGCGATTACGAAAATTTTGTCTTCGGCGAACCGATGACGGCTTCGGGTAGCGACGATAGTGATGATCCCTGGGACGACGATCATAATCCGAGCCTGCAATATCAGCCAGACAGGGTGGCATCCGGCAACCGGTCATCCGGCGGCGGAGATAGTCCACTGGCCGGTAGTCCACGGCCCGGCGAACCCGGCAGCCTGCAAAACCCAATCGAACGAAACGGCAGGCCCGGACCAGGACCGAACGATTTCTAGTCACATCGGCACGTCTGTCGGCGCCTGCCGTCAGAAATGACAATCATCCGTACTTGCGTGGACACTTGCCTTGCAACGGCCCCCGGTTACCCTTCGCAACGCCGCATCTGGTAAACGTCAGGTGCAATGGTGAAATCAAACCGGCTCCGGTCGATTATGGCGACCGGCCCGTCCATGCGAAACCGGCCGCCGGCCTCGCCGGTTTCCTCGTCGACCGCCAGATCATTGAGACTCAACACCAGTTTTCCATCCTGCCAGGCCCAGGTGCCGACCAGATCTTGCGAAACGAAATTTCCCCCGGCAATCATCGTCCAACTGGTCGATGCCGCACAATCTTCATCGAGAAAGGCCCAGCGCCCCTCAAAGTAAGAGGGCTTCGGCTGGCCCGCCGGTTGCGCGATTGCCGGTGCGGCCGCAAACATCAGCGCCCCGGGAAAGAGCCACCGGCAAGCCATTTATTTCTTCATGATATGCAAAGTGGCCGCCGTCAGCGCCTCGGCACCGGTCTGGATCACCGTTTCCGCCTCGGGGGCCCAGAATGGACTGTGCAGCGATGGCAATTTCGTGCCTTTGGCCACTGACGCCTGGTAATCGGCCATCGGAACGCCGCCGACCCAGAAAATCATGCTGTTGATATTTTCATCAGCCCGGCGGTAGCGGCTAAAATCCTCGCCCCCCATCACCGGCTTGGACTGGACGACACGGTCCTTGCCGAAACGGGTCTCGAAAAGCCTTGCCATTTCTATCGAGAATTCGGGACTATTATAGGTCGCCGGCGTGAATTCCGCTTCGCGCAATGTCACAACCGGCATCCGGTCTTCCGGCATGCCCGCGGCAATCGCTTCGCCCCGCGCAATCCGTTTGATGCCGTCGAGCAATTTTGCCCGCGTGTCGTCGCCATAGCTGCGCACAGTGAGCAACAGCAGCGCTTCGTCGGAGATGATATTATGTTTGGAACCGGCCTGAAAACTACCGACGGTGACGACCGCCGGATCCTGCGGATCAATCTCGCGGCTAACCAATGTCTGCAGGGAACCGACGATGCGGCTGGCCAGCACTACGGGATCTTTCGTCGTGTGCGGATAGGCGCCATGACCGCCAACACCCTTCACGTGGATGTCGACGCTGTCGACATTGGCCAGCGCGAAACCGGGAGCATAGCCAATATAGCCGGCGGGAGCACCCGCGGCATCATGAAAAGCGAGCGCATAGTCGGGCTTGGGAAAGCGCCTATAGAGACCGTCCTCGAGCATCGCCAATGCGCCCTCGCCTGTCTCCTCCGCCGGTTGCAGGATCATCACCAGCGTGCCCGACCATTCGGCTTTCCGCGCAGCCAGTTGCCGTGCGGTGGCAACCCAGCCGGTCATATGCGTGTCATGACCGCAGGCGTGCATCACGTAGGTATCGTTGCCCTGACGGGTTTTGGCCTGAACCTTCGATGCGAAGGGAAGCCCGGTCTTTTCCTCCAGCGGCAGACCGTCCATATCGGCCCGCAACATCACGGTCGGGCCTTCGCCGTTTTCCATGACCGCCACAACACCGGTGCCACCAACCTTTTCGGTGACCTCAAAACCAAGCCGCCGTGCTTCGGCCGCCAGCTTGGCGGCAGTGCGGACTTCCTCGCCACTCAGTTCAGGATTGGCATGCAGATCACGATAAATATCCATCAGCGAAGGCATGTCGGCGGAAATCGCATCCTTCAGACTGTCGGCCTGCGCCGGGACGGCTGCCAATATCGAAGCCGCTGCCATCAATCCGAGCTTTGTAAAATTCCGCATATCCGTCCCCATTTTATATTTTTCTAGCCCTGCCTAATCGTATGCGAAAGGCTTGTCAGGTCCAAAATTTCATTCCGCTGGCGTCAACTCCATCACGTCGACCTTGCTTTCATAGGCGGGAAACGGAAAAATCATCCGCCAGCGTTTTGATCCGATACGCTGGACAACCGCTGCCTGATCGCGTTTGGCAGTCTGGCCATAAGGCACCAGAGCATTTTCATAATGGTAGATCAGGGAGCCGAGATATACTGACTGGTTACCGGCCGCTTTGTCGATCCAGCCGATCGTCCGCTGCGAGCCGGTCAATTTGGTGAAATGTTTGCGGCCATTCTGATCCACGATCCGGCATTTGAAGGCAGGATAAGCGATATAGGGCAGCCCGCCATCGGCATCGCCGTCCAACTTGGTGATCGAACAATTATAAAGGCCTTGCGGAATGTCACTGCCGGCCAGAGCAGCATCGGTTTTGAAAAGCGGAGAACGAGCGGCAAGCAAAGCGCCTTGTCCCGCACCGGTAACGCCCGATCGACCGATCTCCAGCGCCTCTTTCCATTTTTCCAGCCTTTCTATATCGGCAGCAGTCGCCCGCTCACGCCATAGCGGTGCGACCGGCGCCTCCGCGGCGGCTGCAACGAGCAAGATCAGTCCCGCAATCACTGCGCGGTCCAGCCCCCGTCGATCGAAATATTC
Source organism: Sphingorhabdus sp. 109 (assembly GCF_902506555.1). Classification (GTDB taxonomy): domain Bacteria; phylum Pseudomonadota; class Alphaproteobacteria; order Sphingomonadales; family Sphingomonadaceae; genus Parasphingorhabdus. Next base: position 1,196,073 of record NZ_LR732707.1, read on the forward strand.
GCGCCGGTAATCGCCCGCGCCTCGTCCTTGCACAGGAAGATGGCCAGCGCTGCAATCTGGTCGATCTGGACAAACTCCTTCGTTGGCTGCGGCGCCAGCAACACATCGTTGATCACCTGCTCGCGGGTCAGCCCGCGCACTTCCATGGTGTTCGGGATCTGGCCCTCCACCAGCGGTGTCCAAGTATAGCCGGGCGAAATCGTGTTCACTGTGATACCGTTTTGCGCGACTTCCAGAGCGACCGTCTTGCCGAAACCGTCGATCGCGTGTTTCGCCGCATTATAGGCGGACTTATAGGGGCTCGCGACCTTGCTGTGCATTGATCCGGTGTTGATGATCCGGCCCCAGCCTTTTTCCTTCATTCCCGGCAGCACCGCCTTGGTCGCGTGGAAGGCGCTGTTCATGATGATGTCCATCACGGCGTTCCATTTTTCCTCGGGAAATTCGTCGACCGGCGAAACGAACTGGATACCGGCATTGTTGATCAATATATCGACGGTCCCGAGCTGTTCGGCACAATCGGCGCACATCTGCCGGATTTCCTCCGGCTTGGTCATGTCGGCGCTGCTATAGGCCGCCTTGGTGCCGCTCAATGTTTCCAGCTCCTGACGCAGCGTTTCAATCTCACCCGCGTCGCCGAAGCCGTTGATCATCACCGCCGCGCCTTCCGCGGCCAGCGCCTTTGCATAGCCGCCGCCAATGCCCGATGTGGAGCCGGTGACCAGCGCCGTCTTGCCCTTCAAAAACATAGATATCTCCTTTGCCGCGACCTTAATTCCGTCGCGCCGGACTGCAATGATTTTGTAAAACTATCTGGCGGAACTTGCGCTTTTTCCGGATTCGGGCGAATTGGTGGCGGACGAGGAGACAAGAAATGCGTTTGGACGATCTGGACCCCAGCAAGAATGTTCGCGATCAGGGGCGCGGCGGCGGCCGCAGCTTTGGCGGTGGTGGCGGGGGTGGCGGTCTCGGCCTGCTGCTCAGTTTTCTGCCGATGCTGCTCGGCCGGAAAATGGGCTGCGGCACGATCCTGCTGATCGGCGGCGCGGCGCTGGCCTTCATGTATTTCAGCAGCGGTGGCGTGCAACTGGCCGGCGACACCGGCGCGGGCGGCTTCCAGTCGGAAAGCTCCGGAACCAATGTGGCGTGCGATACGGAGGAAGAACTTTTCGCCTGCCAGGTACTTGCCTCGACAGAACAGACATGGGACAGTTTGTTCCGGCAGCAGGGTCAACGCTATCGTCCGACCACCCTCACATTTTATGATCAGTCCGGCCAGTCCGGCTGCGGCGCAGCGCAGGCGGCCATGGGTCCCTTTTACTGCCCTGCAGACCAGGGCGTCTATCTCGACACCAGCTTTTTCCGCGAAATGTCCACGCGCATGGGAGCCAAGGGCGACTTTGCTCAGGCCTATGTGATCGCGCACGAAGTCGGCCACCACATCCAGAATCTGACTGGTGTCGCCGATCAGGTGCGCAACGCCCAGCGCCGGGCGAGCAAGGCCGAAGGCAATGCTCTACAGGTACGGATGGAGTTGCAGGCCGATTGCTATGCCGGCGTGTGGGCGGCGCAAAATGCCGACCGGATGGAAGCCGGCGACGTCGAGGAAGGGTTGAACGCGGCCCATGCGATTGGCGACGATACGCTGATGCGCGGAGCCGGCCAGCAGCCAGTGGAAAGCATGTTCACCCATGGCAGTTCCGCGCAGCGCATGGCCTGGTTACGCAAGGGTATGGAAACCGGTGATCCGTCTTCGTGTGATACGTTCGCCGCGGGTGCGGTCTAGCAAGGAACGGGCTCCGGCAACACGCCGGAGCTCGCATCTCTCTCAGGCCTTGGCCCGACCCAGGCTGTTCGACCAGTCCAGCCGGCGGGTAACAAACATCACCCCGGCGAGCGCCGCGAAGATCAGCAGCGATCCGATCAGCAGCGAATAGGCCTGCAGGCTGAGCAATATATAGATCGCACCATAGAGACCGGCCAGCAATCCGCCAACCAGACTGGCGCTGCGCCAACTCGACAGGACCGAAGCCGAATAGGCTGTTATCAGCCCGATCGTTGCCGCCGACGCCGCGATGAAAGCGAGCGCGAAACCGATGATTTCGGCGAAAGCCAGCAGCAGCACGAAAAACAGCACCAGCGCCGCCCCGATCAATATATATTGCACCGAGGATATTCGAACGCCGCCGATCAGGTCGAACAGCAGAAAGGCGACAAAGGTGAAGCCAATGATCAGAAAGCCGTATTTGGCCGCCCGGTCAACCTGGCCATAGAGATCAACCGGCTGGATCAGATTGACCGACGCACTTGCCGCCGCGCCGCCGGCAGGTTGATAAAGATCGACACGCGGCTCGCTGTCGGGCGACACCTGCTGTCCGGCTTGCAGGGCAACCAGCGAGCTTCCCAGCGCGAGATTTGTGATCGCATATTTGGCTTCAAAGCCCTCGGCCGTGACTTTGGTTTCTTCCGTTTCGGGCAGAAAGCCGCCGGTAAAACTCGGGTGCGGCCATTTCGACCGGACCGTCCATTCGGTGAGGCCGGCATGCGGCGCGACAGTCAGGCTCTGGTTGCCCTTGAACCTGACGGTGAAATCTGCGGACAGACCGCCGTCCATAAGGCGGCTGGCATCGACCCAGGCGAAGAATCCGCTGTTACCGGTCTCGCCCAATCCCCTGCCCGGTTTCAACGTCAGCTGCTCGCCATTCACCGTAACATTGTTGTCGCCAGCCAGACCGCGGGCATCGGACAATCCGAAGCGCAGTTCGGCGCGGGTAAAATCAATATCAGATGTCGATATACCGTTGCGCTCGAAATCATCCGGCAGTCGGAACCGGGCGGAGCCGGCGATATGGCTGTCATAAACGACGACTTCGTAAATCGCCCGCTTCTTGCTCTGGGTCTTGAGGTCACTGTCCAGAGTGACCGTCTCGGGGGCCAGAAACAGTTCTGCGGTTACTTCATTGCTACGGGTCACGCTCTTGCCATCCTGCTCCACCGTTTCCTGCACTGTAGCTGTATAGGGCAGTACGAGCTTCGGCCCGGCAAACACCTGTTCTCCGCCCCAGCCGGTGACGATGGACTGTTGGGCGGTCTCGCTCTGGCTCTGCCGGTCATAGACCAGCAGCCACGTCGCAAACAAAGGTATCGTCAACAAAAAGCCCATCAGCAGGACAAGCAGGAATTTTGCGCCCGGTGATCGTTCTGCTTTATCGAACTCGTTCCGGCTCTCTGTTTCCTCTGTCATTATCTTCCCTCTCCCACCGCCATAAAGGTAGCTTGCGGCGTGCGCATGATCGTCTAAACTCGCGCGCAAGACCACTCCAATCCTTACGACGAGATGAGGCGCACGTGCGCCCAAGCGAAAGGCCGTTATGAATATTTCGGATTGCCACAATGTGAATGACTTCCGCACACTGGCAAAAAAACGCCTGCCCTTTCCGATATTTGACTATATTGACGGCGCAGCGGACGACGAAGTCACCCGGCGGCGCAACACGATAGCCTATGAGCGTTGCGATCTGGTGCCCAATGTGCTCGCCGGTGTCGAGAATATCGACATGAGCACGACCGTGATGGGGCAAAAGCTGGCGATGCCCTTGTTTCTTTCCCCGACGGCGCTGCAACGCCTGTTCCATTGGCAGGGCGAGCGCGCGGTTGCCCGGGCGGCAGAGAAATTCGGCACCTATTTCGGCATTTCCTCACTGGGCACGGTCAGCATCGAGGAGATTGGCGAAAGCATCAGCACACCGAAAATGTTCCAGCTCTATGTCCACAAGGACAAGGATCTCAACCGGTCGATGGTGGAGCGCTGCAAGGCAGCAAAATTCGATGCGCTGACGCTGACAGTGGACACGATTGTCGGCGGCAATCGCGAGCGCTGCCTGCGATCCGGCTTCACCAGCCCGCCCCGGATCACCCCGACCAGTTTCTGGAGCTATGCCGCGAAACCGGCCTGGGGCCTGAACTACATGTTCCGGGAGAAGTTCGAACTGTCCAACCTGAAAGACCATGTGTCGGAAGGCACGAGCGTGCCCAATTCGGTTGCCGACTATTTCACCAATATGCTCGACCAGTCGCTCGATTGGAAAATGGCCGAAGAAATCGCCAAGGACTGGGGCGGGGAATTCTGCCTGAAGGGTATCATGTCGGTCGCCGACGCAAAGCGCGCGGTCGATATCGGCGCCACCGCGATCATGGTATCCAACCATGGCGGACGGCAACTGGACGGCAGCCGCGCGCCCTTCGACCAGCTGGCCGAGATCTGCGATGCGGTTGGTGACAAGCTTGACGTCATCTGCGATGGTGGCATCACCCGCGGCAGCCATGTGCTGAAAGCACTCAGCGTCGGCGCCAAGGCCTGCTCGGGCGGACGCCTCTATCTCTATGCCCTGGCAGCCGCCGGACAGGCGGGGGTTGAGCGAATCCTCGCTTTGCTGCAGAATGAAATTGAACGCGACATGAAACTAATGGGCGTCACAGCGGTTAATCAGTTGAACCGCGACAATCTGAGATTTCGATAACCGGCGCGGTCAGGGGATTGAAATGAAACATATGAAATTTTTGACGGGCCTGACGCTGGTCATCGGCAGCTTGAGCACAACCGCATTCGCACAGGAAGGCGCGCAGCAGGAATCGACGCTGGAACAGGCGGGAAACAAGGTGACCGAACCGTTCGATGGCAAAGAGGTTCCGCAGAAACTGCTGGATATTCAGGATGCCCCCTATTCGATGAGCGGTCTGCGAAACTGCGCCGCAATCATCGCTGAAGTCCAGGAACTCAACGCCGTGCTCGGCCCCGATGTCAACGAGACGGTCGACAAAAGCCTCGCCAAGAAGCGCGAGGAAACCGCCGCCCGAGTGGCTGGCAGCGCCGTCGGCTCGATCATTCCGTTCGGCGGCATCATCGGCGAGGTAACCGGCGCGAACGCCGAGCGCCGTCGCTACAACAAGGCCGTTTATGCCGGAACCGTGCGGCGCGGATTCCTGAAAGGCGTTGGCCTACAGCGTGGATGCAAGGCACCCGCCCGACCGTAAATCAACCTTGGGGGCAACAAGGGAGACATATCATGGCATCAGCCGGATACAATATGTTAAGCGGAGTGGCGCTGCTGTCGCTGGCCGCCCAGCCATTGCAAGCGGCATCGCCCAATGTGGAACGGCCAATGGTCAACCATGTCGAGGATGCGGTGACCCAGCCAGCCAGGGATGTGAACCTCAAGAAAGACCAGATTCCGCCGCGCTTGCTGAAAATCCAGAAGGCGCCTTATGATCTCACCGGAATTACCGGTTGCCGCACCATCACCACCGAGATTGCCAGCCTGCGTCCGATATTGGGCCCCGACATCAACGAGAAACCGCAGATATCCCGCGCCGAAAAGCGCGAACGCAGCATCAGTCGCGTGGCCGGCGGCATCTTGGGCGGTTTCATTCCCTTTCGTGGCGTCGTGCGTGAAATCACCGGAGCCAATGCCGCGCAGGAGCGATACCGCCAAGCCCTGTCGGCCGGGTTCGCCCGCCGGAGCTTCCTGAAGGGAATGGCCGTCAGCAAGGGGTGCATGCCGCCCCCGTCCGTATCCTAGCGGAACGTATCGATTAAGAACCACAGGGCGATAGCAGCCAGTAACACCGCGAATCCGCGCCGTACCAGCCCTGCATAAGGACCGCTGCTGAGCCAACCATGTGCGCGACCGGCGAGCGTCACGATGCCCAGATGGATCAGCGTGGCAATTGCTACATAGGCGATCGAAAGTTGGGCCGTCTGCAGCGTTACGGAACCCTCGGGGACAATATATACCGGCAGCACCGCGATAAAGAATAGCGCGGCTTTCGGATTGAGCAGATTGATAATCAGCCCGCGACGGAAATGTCTGGCCGCGGTCCCGTTCTTGTGAATCGCGGACGGCGACACGTTCCGCTCACCCGCCCAGGCTTCCCAGGCCAGCCACAACAGAAAGCCCGCACCCGCATAGCGCAATAGGTTGAACAGCAAGGGGGATTGCTGCGCCAGTTGCGCCAGCCCGAAAGCCGATGCAGCCGCGACAATCGCCAGCCCCAGTCCGATCCCCGCCGTCGCCGCAAATCCGGCGCGCCGGCCCTCGCTGGCACTGAGCAACGCCAGCCAGCCCATGTTCGGACCCGGCGTCAGTTCGACCAGTAAGGCGACTAGCAAAAACGAAGGGAGCAAGGGCGCAAGCATCGGGTCGCTTCTATCGCCATTGCCAAGCGGGTGGAAGTCACTGAAGATTTCAGCGGCAATGTTTAACAGTTCCGGCCTGTCATGCCAGCGCAGGCTGACAGCCAAACCAACGGTCGATGAGGGAACAGCCGTTCCCTCATACCCAACTGGTATCAGTCCCAGCCTGCGCTGGGGCGACGCCAGTCAACGGTAGCTTTTCGACCTGGTCCCAGCGATCAATAAACCCGCTTCTTCGGCTTCACATAGGTTGCTTCGTCGGTCAGCGTGTAATCATGCACGGGGCGATAGCTGATTTCGCTCTTGCCGCCCTTGCCGCCCCAGCCTTCGAAAGTGATGACCGTGTGCTTCATCCATTCCTTGTCGTTCCGGTCTTCATAATCCTCGTGCATGTGCGCGCCGCGGCTTTCCTTGCGGTTTGCGGCGGCCTTGATCGTGACCATCGCCTGGCTCATCAGATTGTCGAGCTCGAGCGTTTCGATCAGATCGGTGTTCCAGATCAGCGAGCGGTCGGTGACGCCGATATCTGCAAGCTTGGCATTGACCTTGTCCATCGCGGCAACGCCCTCTTCGAGCAGCTTGTTGTCGCGGAACACGGCGGCATGCGCCTGCATCGTTTTCTGCATTTCGAGGCGCAAATCGGCTGTTGGGATCGAACCCTTGGCGTTGCGGAAATGGTCGAGACGCTGCAACGCCAGATCGGCGCTATCCTTGGGCAGCGGCTTGTGCGACGCGTTGGGGGTCAGCTTTTCCTTCAGCCGCAGACCGGTTGCGCGGCCGAAAACCACCAGATCGATCAGCGAGTTGGAACCGAGACGGTTGGCGCCGTGCACGGATACACAGGCCGCTTCGCCGACGGCGTAGAGCCCTTCGACAATCGCGTCCGGATCATCGGCCGTCGGATTGATCACTTCGCCATGATAGTTACAGGGGATGCCGCCCATGTTGTAATGGACCGTCGGCACCACCGGCAAAGCTTCGCGGGTCAGGTCGACGCCGGCGAAAATCTTGCCGGTTTCGGTGATGCCAGGCAGCCGTTCGGCCAACACTTCCGGCGCGATATGGTCGAGGTGGAGATAGATATGGTCCTTCTCCGGCCCGACACCGCGGCCTTCGCGGATTTCGGTGGCCATGCAGCGCGAAACGACGTCGCGGCTGGCCAGATCCTTGGCGCTTGGCGCGTAGCGTTCCATGAAACGCTCGCCTTCGCTGTTGGTCAGATAACCGCCCTCGCCGCGTGCGCCTTCGGTAATCAGCACGCCCGCGCCGTAAATGCCGGTCGGGTGGAACTGGACGAATTCCATATCCTGCAGAGGCAGACCCGCGCGCAGCACCATGCCGCCACCGTCACCGGTGCAGGTATGGGCAGAGGTCGCGCTGAAATAGCAGCGGCCGGAACCGCCGGTCGCCAGCACCACAGCGTGGCTGCGGAACCGGTGGATCGAACCGTCTTCCATGCAGATTGCAATCACGCCGCGACATTCGCCATCTTCCATGATCAGATCGATGGCGAAATATTCGATGAAGAAATCCGCGTCATATTTCAGGCTCTGCTGGTAGAGCGCGTGCAGCATCGCGTGGCCGGTACGGTCGGCAGCAGCACAGGTACGCTGGACCGGAGGCCCCTCGCCCATATTCTGCATATGGCCGCCGAACGGCCGCTGATAGATCGTGCCGTCTTCGTTGCGCGAGAAAGGCACACCGGCATGTTCCAGCTCGTAAACCGCCTGCGGTGCTTCGCGCACCAGATATTCGATCGCGTCCTGGTCGCCGAGCCAGTCGGAGCCCTTGACCGTGTCATACATATGCCACTGCCAGTGGTCGGGCGTGTTGTTACCCAATGAGGCGGCAATACCGCCCTGCGCCGCAACCGTGTGCGAGCGGGTCGGAAAAACCTTGGTGATGCAGGCCGTTTTCAGGCCCGATTCCGCAGCGCCCATGGTGGCGCGCAGGCCGGAGCCGCCGGCACCGACAACCACAGTGTCATAGCTGTGATCGATAATCTTGTAAGCAGGCTGGGTGGATTGTTCAGTCATTATGCTACCACTCCGGTAAAGGCTATTTTCGCGACCGAGAAAATTCCCAGAGCCGCACCGCCGATGGCGAAAAAGTTGAGGAGGACGATCAGGCCGAATTTGACGCCGTGATCGGGGACATAATCCTCGATCAGCACCTGCAGGCCGAGGCGCAGATGCCAGAAGATGCTGACCAGCATCAGCATCATCGGTACGGCAACCAGCGGCGAAGCCAGCCATTCGACCATCAGGCCATGTTCATAGTTCGGCAGCCGGACGAGCGAAAAGACCAGCCAGAGCAGCAGCAGCAAATTGCTGACCGCGGTCACCCGCTGGACTATCCAGTGATGCGCGCCTTCCTGCGCCGATCCGAGGCCGCGTACCCGGCCGATATTGGTTCCTGAACCCATGATCCGATTCCTGTTCTAAAGAATATTCTTGGAAGCGATGTAGAGCCACATCGCACCGGTGCTGAGGATCGCTGCCAGAGGCACGGCAATCGACCACATTTTATTGCTCTGCAGTTCATAGCCGGCCCCCGCATCGAGCACGAAGTGGCGCAGTCCGCTATACATATGTTCGAAAAAGGCAAAGCTCATGCCGACCAGAACGATATAACCGATATAACCCCAGTTAAACCAGCTGAGGAAATAGTCGTAGCTTTCCGGCCCTGCGGAGATCGCATAAAGCCACCAGACAAGAAGCGGAACGCCAACGAGCGCCATGGCGTCGCCGGTGGCCCTGTGAAGAATGGACACCAGCATATGCGGCCCCCATTTATAAACCTGCAGATGCGGTGAAAGCGGTCTGTTCGATGCTGAACCTGATACGCCGGACATTATATTCCCCTGAACAATATCTCCGGATGATGCCGGAGTCTTTGAAATAGAACCAATCCCTTAGCGAAAAGCGCGTATCATGCAAACCGGATGCGCATGATTTAGACAATTTATTAGTGCAAAATTCTCCCAACCGATTGCAAAGCCTGAAATTCGTATCATCGATGGACGCGGGCGCCCTGTCGTTCTAATCCGTGCGGATGAGCAATAGCAAAACGCATATATTGGTAACCGGCAGCAGCCGCGGCATCGGCAAGGCCATCATCGAATCGTTCGGCAAGGATGATGTGACGGTCGTCGGTCAGAGCACCGCCGGTGGAGATGATCTGGTCGCGGCCGATTTCACGCAGGACGGCTCGGCACCCCTGCTGTGGCAGCAGGCGCTCGACCGGCTTGACGGCCGCATAGACGTGCTGGTCAACAATGCCGGCCTGTTCCAGCCTAACCCGCTTGCCGCCGAAGACTGGCTGGAAAGCTGGGACAGAACGATGACCATCAATCTGACATCATCGGCGGAGTTGTGCCGCCTAGCGGTGCTGCATTTTCGGCAGCGCGGCGAGCCGGGCCGGATCGTCAATATCGCCAGCCGCGCCGCCTATCGCGGCGACAGCCCTGACCACTGGCATTATGCCGCATCGAAAGGCGGCATGGTGGCAATGACCAAGACCATCGCCCGGGCCTATGCGAAAGACGGGATACTGGCTTTCGCCATCTGCCCCGGCTTCACCATGACCGGTATGGCCGAGGATTATCTGGCAAGCCGCGGCGGCGACAAATTGCTCGCCGACATTCCGCTCGGCCGGGTTGCCCAGCCGGAGGAAATCGCATCCATCGCCCGCTATTGCGCGCTCGATGCGCCGCCCAGCATGACCGGCGCCGTACTCGATGCCAATGGCGCGAGTTTTGTCCGATGATCGCCCGCGAACATCTCGACACCGCTCCCATCCCCGGCGGCGATGAACTCCGCCTGTTCCGCCGCGCCCTAAAAGGTGCCGACGAATATTCCATCATGCTGGGTCGCATCGAGCTGATGAACAGCCGGCTCAGCGGATCGGAAGAAGCACTCGCCACCCTCACCTGCGAACGCCTGGCAGTCAAAAACCCGCGCCTGTTGATCGGCGGCTACGGCATGGGCTTTACCCTGCGCGCTGCCTTGTCGGTCTTGCCGCCACAGGCGCATGTCGAACTGGCCGAACTGATTCCGGCCATCGTCCAGTGGGCGCGCGGGCCGATGGCGGATCTCTCGCAAAAATGTCTCGAGGACAGCCGGGTGACCGTCACCATCGGCGATGTCGCAAATGTGATCGGCAAGGCGGAGCGCGACTATGATGCGATTTTGCTCGATGTCGACAATGGTCCGGACGGGCTGACCCATGAAGCCAATGACCGGCTCTACAGCATGGCGGGCCTGGCCACGGCGAAAAAGGCCTTGCGCTCCAATGGCATATTAGCGGTCTGGTCGAGCGAAAGCGACAACCGATTTACAGCGCGCCTGAAAAAATCCGGTTTCGCCGTCGAGGTTAAAACCGTCTCCGCCCGCAGCAACGGCAAGGGCGCAAAACATACGATCTGGCTGGCAGCAAATCGCTAAAGGCGATCTAGAAGCGAATATCAAACGCGACAAAGCTGACCAGACCGGCGATTGCCAGCACCAGGCTGCTTGCAGCCAGCGCCGCCACCGCCGCGCGCCCCTTTTTCCAGCCTGCGGTAAAGCCGGCCACGCCGGTCTTGAACAGCATATTCGCCAGCACCGTCATTGCCAGCACAAAGCCGGCCAGATCCGACATTATCGTTTCCTCCGGCAGCGCCCCCAAAGTGATGATCGCGGCATCGACGTCGAATGATCCCACGATCAGCACCAGATAGGCAATGCCGCTGCTTCCGTATTTTGCCTCGGCCCAGCGCGCCGCCAGCGACATTGCCGCGACGGTCAGCGCAAAGAAGAACGCCGGCAGCAGGCGGATGGGGTTGCGTGTTTCCACGCTCTCATCCGACCGGGCAGCCCCGCTCCGGCGCAGCAGGAGCAAGCCGATGATGGCGGCCACCAGCGCCGCGGGGGCGAGAATCATCGCTAGCGGCACGAAGGCAAAGCGCGCGAGCAGGAAAGTCAGCAACAGCACCCGGATATACATGACCGAGGACGCCAGCGCGATCCCCGCTGACAGGGTGCGACCTGCCGTCTCTTCCCCGCGCAATCGCTGCGCCAGCGACGCGGTCACTGCGGTGGAACTATAGGCGCCGCCAATAACGGCGGTGACCACCGTGCCATGGGCGGCGCCAAATATCCGGTTGGCGACATAGCCGGCAAAGGAAAGACCCGTCACCAATATGACGACAAACCATAGTTGCTGCAGGTTGAAGGCCTCATAAGGTCCGAAATCGCGGTCCGGCAAAAACGGCAGGACGGCGAGCGCGATCAGGGCAAAGCGGATCATCACATTGATGTCGGTCGGCCCCAGCCTGCGCATCAGTCCGTGCAGTTCCGACCGCATCGACAGCAGGCCGGTGACGATTGCCGCCCCGGCCATCGCCAGCGCCGGATAGCCGCTCCCCGCCAGCAGACCAAGACAGAGCGTCAGCAGCGAGACCACGAAATTGGTGATGCTGCGCCCGTCCGGCTCGTGGATGGTCTTGAAATGGCTGAACGACAACATCGCCACCACGCCGGTCAGCAGGATGGCGGCAATGACGAGATTCAGGCTTTGCGAGATCAGCGCGACCAGACCGCCGAGTCCGGCGATCAGGCCAAAAGTGCGAATCCCGGCAACCCGTGCGCCCTTGTTCTCGTCGCGCATCGTCCATCCGCGCTCGACACCGATCAGCAGGCCCGCCGCCAGCGCGATCGCAAGGTCGCGATAAACAAGCCATTCGCCGGAGAATTCCGTCAGCATGGCACGAGCATCGTCCCGTGGTGAAATCCGGGTTTGGTCATCATCATCCAGCCTTAGTGAAAGCCGCCCCGGCATTTGCCCATGCGTAATTACCCGTAGGAAGCGGTCAGATCGCTCCGCAAACCTCTTTGCGCGGTTCAGGCGAGAAATTTGCGCCATGACGTGTTTACCCTCTCACGGCGCTGGCATTGAGCGGCAAGCTCGGCTAACGGCTCCCCATGCTTAATTTCAGCAATATAACCGTGCGCCTCGGCGGCACCGTGATCCTCGACGGCGCAACCGCTTCGCTGCCTCCCGGCGCACGCGTCGGTATGATCGGCCGCAATGGCGCCGGTAAATCGACCCTTATGAAAGTGATCGCGGGCATGCTCGAGCCCGATGACGGCAGCGTCGACATGCCCAAAGACGCGCGCATGGGCTATATCGCCCAGGAAGCGCCGGCCGGACAGGCCAGTCCACTTGATACCGTACTGGCCGCCGATACCGAACGTGCGGCGCTGCTGGAAGAATCCGAAACCGCGACCGACCCGCACCGGATCGGCGAGATCCACGAGCGGCTGAACATGATCGACGCGCATAGCGCTCCGGCCCGCGCCGCGAAAATCCTGATCGGTCTCGGCTTTGACGAAGCCGCGCAACAGCAGCCGATGGACAGTTTTTCCGGTGGCTGGCGGATGCGCGTGGCGCTCGCCGCTCTGCTCTTCTCGCAACCGGAATTGCTGCTGCTCGACGAACCGTCGAACCACCTCGATCTCGAAGCGACCATGTGGCTGGAGAATTTCCTGACTAGCTATCAGGCGACAATCCTGGTCATCAGCCACGAGCGCGATCTGCTGAACAATGTGGTCGACCATATCCTGCATCTGCAGCATGGCACCACCACTCTCTATCCCGGCGGCTATGACGCATTTGAGAAGCAGCGGGCGGAACGGCAGGCGCAGCAGGCCTCCGCGCGCGAAAAGCAGATCGCCCAGCGCGAAAAGCTGGAATCCTTCGTCTCCCGATGGGGTGCCAAGGCGCATAGCGCCAAACAGGCGCAGAGCCGGGTCAAGGCGCTCGCTCGCATGGAACCGATTGCCGCCGCGATCGACGATCCGTCGCTAAGCTTTCACTTCCCGAGCCCGGCAGAACTGAAACCGCCGTTGATTACGCTGGACGACGCCGCCGTCGGCTATGGCGACAATATCATCCTTTCCGATCTCAACATGAGGCTCGATCCCGACGACCGGACCGCGCTGCTCGGGCGGAACGGCAACGGCAAGACCACGCTCGCCCGGTTGCTCGCCAGCCAGCTCGAACCGAAAAAGGGGGCGATCAACAAGTCGGGCAAGTTGACTGTTGGCTATTTCACCCAATATCAGGTCGAGGAACTGGATACGTCGGACACGCCGCTGGAACATATGACCCGGCTGATGAAAGACGCCAAGCCGGGGGCCGTTCGGGCACAATTGGGACGTTTCGGCTTTTCTGGCGACAAGGCGACGATCAAGGTCGGCAAGCTGTCCGGCGGCGAGCGCGCCCGGCTGGCGCTCGCCATGATCACCCGCGACGCGCCGCACCTGCTGATCCTCGATGAACCAACAAACCATCTCGACGTCGATGCGCGCGAAGCCCTGGTGCACGCGCTTAACGAATATAGCGGCGCCGTCATATTGGTCAGCCATGACCGCCATATGCTCGAACTGACCGCCGACCGGCTGGTCATGGTCGACAGCGGCAAGGCGAAAGAATTTGCCGGATCGCTCAAGGATTATACCGATTTCGTCCTTGGCAAGAACCAACCGGCAACCGCGGGCGGCAAGACCAGCGGCGGCAACCGCAAGGAAGAACGGCGCGCGGCCGCGGAACGGCGCAAGCAGCAGACCGAATTACGCAAAACGATAGCCGCCGCCGACAAGGAAATGAAAATCCTGGCCGAGGAAATCTCCGCCATCGACCGCGCGATGTTTGATCCGGCAAGTGCAGCAGCGAAACTTGCCGATCTGTCGATGACCGAGTTGATGAAGCTGCGCGCCGACAGTCAGGACAAGCTCGATGCGGCCGAAACCCGGTGGATAGAAGCCAGCGACAGACTCGAACAGGAAAATGCCCATGCCTGACCGGCGCATCTCTGGCGGGCCCTCTACTGACGGGATCGTCCGTTGAGCGAGACGTGGAAAGTCTCGATTCCCTGCACCCGCGCCGAGGCCCGGACGCTGGCGGCGGACAATCTGTTCATTTCCTCCAGCGATTCAACGCCCACTATCGTCACCAGCGAGACCGATCCCAAGCGTCCCGACGAATGGATGATTGACGTCTATTGCGAGGAAAAACCAGATGCGGAGATGGTTGGAAATCTTTTGCTATTGTCACCCTCTGCCAAACGGGCCGGTTTCCAGCCAGCGGTCGAAATGCTCGGCGACGAGGACTGGGTGACGCTCAGCCAGCAGGGGCTTGAACCATTGCGTGCCGGGCGGTTTCATGTGCACACGTCTAGCGACCAGCCATCCGCCAATCCCAAGCTGACCAATATCTGCATCGACGCCGGGCAAGCCTTTGGCACCGGCCATCATGAAACCACGATGGGCTGCCTGCAAAGCCTCGACCGGTTGCGGCGCACCGGCCACCGGTTTCGCAATATTGCTGATGTCGGCACCGGCACCGGCCTGCTCGCCTTTGCCGCGCACCATCTCTGGCGCGACGCGAAGATCATCGCCAGCGATATCGATCCGGTTGCAGTCATGGTCACCGGCGAAAATGCGCGCCAGAATGCAATCACGCTGGGCAATGGCCGCAGCCAGATCCGGCTGGTCCAGAGCAATGGCCTCGATCATCCGGCGCTCCGGCAGCGCGCACCGTTCGACCTGATCATTGCCAATATTCTCGCCGGTCCGCTGGTCGCCCTCGCCCCGCAAATCGCCGCCGCATCAGGTGCCGGGACGGTGCTGCTGCTCGCCGGCCTGCTGAGCCGGCAGAAGGCCGAAGTGGTCCGCGCCTATATCCGCGAAGGATTTCGCCTGAAACATTCCCGGTTGGACAACGAATGGCCCTGCCTGACTCTGGTCAAAGCGAAAAAATATGGCTGGACCCGCAAACCCCACCGCAAAAAGTCCCCGCTGGCATCGGATTATTTCGGGGAATGTTAGTGCTCCGCACCTGATGCGGAGCTCTGTCGGCACCTCACCATCACGCGGGCCGGGCTCCGTATCAAGTACGGAGCACACGCATAATCAAACGACCGTAGCCTCACCCGCTTGCGACCGGGCATAGTCCTGCGTCCCTTCGGTCAGCACCACATCACCCTCGACAATCTCGGCAATCCTGATGTCCGGAAGGTCGGCAATCCTGTCGTAGAGCGGCTTGAAATCCGTCTCCACTGTCACCCTGAGCAGCTCGTCGAGGCTGGGGATGACGAAATAATTCTGCTGGTAATCATCGATTCTATACTCGGTCCGCAAGACCCGTTCGAGATCGAACAGGATCCGGTTGGGGCTGGGATCATCCAGCGCAAAGACGCTCTCGCCATAGCTGGAGACAATGCCCGCGCCATAGATGCGCAGACCTTCGGCCTCCTGGATCAGTCCGAATTCCACGGTATACCAGTAGAGCCGCGCCAACTGTTTCAATGTGCCGAATTTGAGCGCCCTGAGCCCGCCGCGGCCATAGGCCGCCATATAGTCACCAAATCGCTGGTCCGCGAGCATCGGCACATGGCCGAAGACATCGTGGAAAATATCCGGTTCCTGCAGATAGTCGAGCTGGTCGCGCCGCCGGATGAAATTACCGGACACGAAGCGCCTATTGGCGAGATGGTTGAAGAACACATCGTCGGGCACCAGACCGGGCACCGCCACAACCTGCCAGCCCGTGGCATCCATCAGGATCCGGTTGAGCTCTTCGAAATCGGGAATACCGGGCCGCGACAGCTTCAAGATATCGATGCCGTCGAGAAACGCTTGCGCCGCCCGGCCCGGCAGCATTTTCTGCTGGCGGGCGAAGAGAATATCCCAGGTCTCGTGGTCTTCCGCCGAATAGCGTTGCCAGTCTTGGTCTATCGTCCAGTCGGCATTTGCGTGCGCTGGCGGCTTGTCATAGACATGGGTTTCGGTTTCGGGGGTATCGAGCATGGCCGCATCCTACAGCAGAAAAGGTTTCGATGGCAACTACAGCGCTTAAATGGTTGAAACGCATGGTGGTTGCACTGGTCGCGATCCTTTCCGCCTATCTGCTTGCGGCGCTGGCCGGTAGCCTGCTGCCCGCCAATCAGCACTGGCAAAGCCCCGAAGACGGCATCGAACTGTTCATCGAAACCAATGGCCTGCACAGCGGCATCGTCATGCCGATCTGGAGCGATGTCTATGACTGGACGCCTCTGGTCCGGCCCGAGCATCTCGCCGACCCGTCATATTATGGCAGCCACATTTTGGTCGGCTGGGGGCATGAAGGCGTCTATCGCAACACCCGGCAATGGAGCGACCTGCGCGCAAGCGACGCGATCAGCGCGATAATTGGCAGCGACGATGTACTTGTCCACGTCTACCACCTGAAATATCCACAGGCTTATCCCTATTACCGCCGCCCCCTGAAAGTCAGCGCGGCAGAATATCGCAAAATCGCGACGGCAATCGAAGCGCGATTCACTCTGGACGAACAGTATCGCCCCCGACCAACACCCGGCTATGGTCGGGACGACCTGTTCTACGCTGCAAAAGGCCATTACAGCGCCTTCTACACCTGCAACAGCTGGACAAGCGACATCCTGCAGCAGGCCGGCATCCGCACCGGGCGCTGGACGCCTTTTCAGGGCGGTGTGATGCGCTGGTTTCCGGAGGGAATGGATTGAATTTGCAGCGTCGCCCTCGTTGAACGGCCGCCATCGTGAAAACCGGTCCTTCGACAAGCTTAGGACGCCCGGGTGCGGAGAGATGTCGCCAAAAGCGGTCCGACAGAGACCGTTCGGGAAAACCCTGTCGAACCACAACTCGCTACTGATCCCTATCAACAACCCGAAAACGAGCCCTAGCGCCCGCACATATCAAGCAATGCGGCACGGTCCTGTATCGTGATAACGCCATAGCCCGGCTCGATCATTCCCGCTGCTTCCAGCTTCGTCACCGCCTTGCCCAGCGACACCCGTGATACCCCGACCAGATCGGCCATATCCTGCTGCGTCACCCTCACCTCCGGCTGATCACCGGAAAGTTGCAACAACGCTTGCGCCAGCCGTTGCGGCACCGACAGCTTGCGACTGAATTCGATCAGATCAAAGGATTCCTGCACGGTCAGCGCCATCGTCTTGAGCAACAGGCGCGTAACCGCCGCATCGGCGTCCATCAGACTCTGCAGTTCGCTGTCGCCGATCCGGATCAGGCTGCAGTGGCTTCCGGCAATCGCATCCACCGTCCGCGGGAATTCCCCGAGAAAGGCCAGCTCGCCGAATGTTTCACCGGCGCCGAGCAGCGCGAAAAGGGTCAGCCGCCCATCCCGTCCGTAACGACCGATCTGTACCGCGCCGCTTTCGATATACCAGAATTCCCGGGCCTTGTCGCCGCGTTGCTGGATGATCTGCCCCTTGGCGAACCGCCGTGGCTGGCCGCGCGCAAGCAGATCCTGGCGAAGGCCGTCGGGCAAGGCCATGACAAAGCCGGTACCGGCAACCGGCGCCGCTCCGCTCATGGGATTCTCCGATAATGATAACTAGTTTGCATTTATAAAGATCTACATCGGCTACCCACGCTCCGCAAGCAATCCTCTGGGAGAGACATGATGCGGCCCGAACTATTGGCAATCACCGGTATATTCCTCGTCTTCGGACTGCTGGAATTTTTCCGCACCCGGCTTTTCAGCAAGCCCGAACAGACCCGCGACGACGCGCTGGTCGAGATTATCGGCTCTTTCGTGTTGCTGGTGATCACCCAGCCCGGCATCATTCTCGCCGCCCAGTTCATCCTCGGCACTGTCGCGCCGCAATGGCAGGGCGCGCTGGCCGGCATTCCGCTGATCGCCGCGATCGCGCTGTTTCTGGTGTTCGACGACATGATGCAATATTTCTGGCACCGCCTGTCGCACAGCGTGCCCTTTCTCTACAATCTGCACCGCTCGCACCATAATGCGCGCTATATGAGCGTCCGCCTCGTCTACCGGAACAATATCTTCTATTATCTGACCATGCCGAGCATCTGGTTTTCCGGCGCGCTGATCTATCTCGGTCTCGGCTGGGTCTATGTCGGTTATATCATCGTCAAAATGGCAGTGATCGTCGGCGCGCACAGCGATGTCGCCTGGGACGCGCCGCTCTACAGGATCAAATGGCTGTCCCCGGTCATGTGGCTTGTGGAGCGCACCATCTCGACGCCCGCGACCCACCACGCCCATCACGGCCGCCACAAAAGCGACGGCGTGACCCATTACAAGGGCAATTTCGGGAATCTGCTGTTCTTTTGGGACGTCCTGTTCGGCACCGCCCATATCACACGCCGCTATCCCGACAGCTATGGCGTGGAAAATCTCGCACCAGCCACTTTGGGCCAGCAACTGGCCTGGCCGATCTTTCCGGAAAACAAGGAAGGCGGCCACGGTGTAAAGGAACTGGCGGCGGTCGAAGCGATTGCGAATGTTTGAAAAGCTTGGGAGAGAGGTGGGGCGGTCGCCGGCCATGTCCCAGCGGCCGCCCGACTTCCCACCTATGGTCGCTACGCGCCCACCTGGCCGCTGCAACGCAGGGCCAGGCCATAGTCTTCAAGCCAGTCGGCGTCTGTGGGCAACAGATATTGCAGGGCTTCGGGCAACAAGCCGTGCAGCATATTGGCATGGGCCAATTCTGTGCGCCGGTCTGCAAAGCATAGGTTAGAGCCTGCTTCGGAGACAAAGCGAAGAACGCCCTCCTCGGTCGCCCCGCCTTCATCCGCAAGCGAAAGAAACAAAGCTGGTCGATCCTGCTTCTCCATGCCGGCCAGACGATGCGAGAGGCTCTGGTTGTCCCATTGCAGGCTGGGCGATAGGGCTGCATAGCCATCGAACAACTGGGGCGTTATAGCCCATGTTTCAGCCACAAAATGGCCGGCAGCGCTTTCGCCCGCCAGAAAGGCGCGACCGTCATCCCGATAGCGATCTCTGATCAGGGGCAGAACCGTTCCAGACAACCACGCTCTAAAGTCTGCGCTTTCTCCCGCTGTCGGATAGCGGCCTTGCTCTTCTCCGGATTTTGTCGGCGGCAGCAATTCCCGCTGCCGGTCAACCGTTTCGACGCCGACGAAGATCACCGGTGCGCTGCGCCGCCAGAGCTGGTTCCAGCGCTCTATGCCCAGGGTCAGGTAAAAATCCTGCCGCACCCCGCCATCCAGCATGATCAATATCGGATAAGTCTGGTCGCTCTCGTCATAATCGGCCGGCAGCACGACATTCAGACGTCGTTTGGCCCCGTGGGTCGAGACCAGATAGGAGGTGCCGATAGTCAGCGGTTCGGACGTGACGCTATCCTGCGCCTGCGAAGGTGAAAGACCAAATATAAAAAGCGCCATGGCTATCGCTGGAAATTTCAATATCTATCCCTTTCAACCATCGCTACAGGCAGCGCGCGCAACGATCTACTCTGCCGCCGCTACAATCTCCGCCCAGGCCGCCTCGTCAATCACTTCAATCCCAAGCTCTGCCGCTTTCTTGGCTTTCGACCCCGCCCCCGGCCCCGCAACCACCAGATCGGTTTTCGCGCTGACCGACCCCGAAGCCTTGGCGCCCAGAGCCTCGGCCTGCGCCTTGGCTTCGTCGCGGCTCATGGTTTCCAGCTTGCCGGTGAAGACCACGGTCTTGCCGGCCACCGCGCTGTCGCGGGTTTCGACAATATAGTCCGGCGGAGACACCTCGCTCAGCAGATCTTCCCAGACCGTGACATTATGCGGTTCGTGGAAGAAATCCGCCAGCGCCTGTGCGACCGTCGGGCCGACGCCGTCGATCGAGGTGATTTCCGCCCAGGCCGCATCACCGGCTTCGGTTCCGGTCGTCTCGCTCGCAGCCTCTCCGTTCGTGTCGAGCGAAGTCGAGACACCCGCAGTTCCGCCATCCCGGTCTCTCGACTGCGCTCGAGACGAACGGTATTTCTCCGATTCCTGCGCAGCCTCAGCTACCTCCCGCAAACGCGGCAGGGTCCGGAAATTCTTCAACAGATCCTTCGCCGTCACCGTGCCGATATGGCGGATTCCCAGTCCGAACAGCAGACGGGCCGCGTCGGGTGCGCGCTTCTTTTCCACAGCCGCCAACAGATTATCCACAGACTTGTCCTGCCAGCCTTCGCGCGCCAATATTTCGGCGCGATGCTCATGCAGGCGGAAAATATCGGCCGGGCTTTCGAGCCAGCCCGCCTCGATAAATTCGGCGATGCTCTTTTCGCCCAGCCCGTCGATATCCAGCGCCACCCGCGAAACAAAATGGACCAGTCGCTGGAAGCGCTGCGCCGGGCAGATCAGCCCGCCGGTGCAGCGGACATCGACCTCGCCCTCCTCGGCGACGGCTTCGCTGCCGCATTTTGGGCAGTGATCCGGGAAATCATAGGGCTCGCGTTCCTCGTCGCGGGTCAGATTCTCGACCACTTGCGGGATCACGTCCCCGGCCCGCTGGATCACCACCCGGTCACCCGGACGCACGCCAAGCCGTTCGACCTCGTCGCGGTTGTGCAGCGTCACGTTGGAAACCACCACGCCACCCACGGTTACGGCCTTCAGACGCCCCACCGGAGTCAGCTTGCCGGTACGCCCGACCTGGATATCAATACTCTCCAGCGTCGTCTGCGCCTGCTCGGCCGGGAATTTATGCGCCAAGGCCCAGCGCGGCGCCTTGGCGACAAAGCCGAGCCGCTGCTGCCAGTCGAGCCGGTCAACCTTGTAGACCACGCCATCGATATCATAAGGCAGGTCCGCCCGCTCCGCCTCGATATGCCGATAATGGGCCAGCATGTCGTCGAGCGATTCAAAGCGCCTGACCAGCGGTGAAACCGGCACGCCCCAGCTTTCGATCGCGTTCATGACCTCAAACGCCGTGTCGCCCGGCACTTCGCTGTGCACACCCCAGCCATGCGCCCAGAATTTTAGCGGGCGCTTCGCCGTAATATTCGCGTCTTTCTGCCGCAGCGACCCGGCGGCGGCATTACGCGGATTGGCGAACTGGCGGATTTTTTCCGGATCGAAATCAACCCCCTTGGCCTCGGCATCGGCCCTGCCTTCGTCCATCAGCCGCTCGTTGAGCCCGGCAAAATCGGCCTTGGCCATGTAGACCTCGCCACGGATTTCGAACAGGTCTGGGACGGGATGGGAAGCGTGCTCCTGCGAAGGCAGGAGCCCATCGCCCGCTCGCGCCCCGGCCGCACCCTCGGGAGATGTATCCCCGCCTTCGCGGGGATACAACCGCTCCGGAATATCCGAAATCATCCGCACATTGGCGGTCACATCCTCGCCAACCTGCCCGTCGCCGCGCGTCGCGGCCAGCACGAGTTCGCCCTTCTCGTAGCGCAACGAACAGGACAGCCCGTCAATCTTGTCCTCCGCCGTCACCGCCACCGGCGCGCCCTCGTCCAGATTCAAGAACCGTCGCACCCGGGCCAGCCATTCGGCAATATCCGCGTCGGAAAAACCGTTATCGAGGCTCATCATACGCTGTTCGTGCTTCACCTTGGACAAGGGCGAAGCCGCCACCGCCGCGCCGACCAGCTTGTTCGGACTGTCCTCCCGCACCAGATGCGGAAACGCCTGTTCCAGTTCGTTGTTCCGCCGCACCAGCGCATCATAATCCGCGTCGGAAATCTCCGGCGTGTCTTCGGCGTGATAGAGCTTGTTATGATGCGCAATCTTGCGCGCCAGACGCATCAGTTCGTTGGCGGCATCGGCTTCGGAGATTGATTCTGACATAGGCCATTCTTCTGCCAGAGTTGTGAAACTCCTGCCAGCACTCTATTATATCCCGAGCTTGTATTTCTGGGGAGGGGGTACCGGACAATGATTGACCGCAAACTGAAAGCCGTTTTTACATTTCTGCTGGGCGTGATGGCGCTGCTATATGTCACCCAGAATATCGTCAATCTCGAACAGGCCTATGGCGCTTTCGCCTATGTCACGGGACTGGCCGACCACGCTGCTTATCCGCAAAACCTGCTGCCCGCACTGACGCCGCCGTTGAGCAATATACTGGCCTGGATCATATTCGTCGGAGAAGGTGCGACCGGGTTGCTCCTGCTTTTCGGTAGTTTTCGACTATGGTCGGCGTGCAAGGGCGAGGCATCTGAATTTCAGGCTGCCAAGGATATTGCCAAGCTTGGATGTGCCACGGCGATAGTGGTCTGGTTTGGTCTGTTTACGGTATTGGGCGGCGCGGGATATCAAATGTGGCAAACGGAGATAGGAAGCGGATCGCTGATCGACGCATTCACCTTCTGGGCGTTCGCATTTGGTTTGTTGATTTATCTGAATCAGGCGGAGACGATTTGAAAACTGTTTGGCATACAGCGCAAATTTGATCGCGGCCCATCTACACTCAAACCCCCTCCAGCAACCGATCCGCCTGCGCCCGCGCCTCATCCGTTACATCCGCGCCCGAAAGCATCCGCGCAATCTCCTGCCGCCGCCCTTCATCGTCCAGCGCCCGGACATCGGTGCGCGAGACGGTGCCGCTGCGCGACTTGTTGATCAGCATATGGGCGTCGCCCTTGGACGCGACCTGCGGGCTGTGGGTGACGACGAGCAACTGCGCGCCGCTCGACAGGCGCGACAGGCGGTCGCCTATGGCCGAGGCCACAGCGCCGCCGACGCCGCGGTCGACTTCGTCAAAAATGATCGTTTTCAGACCATATTCTTCCGCCAACGCCACTTTCAGGGCAAGAATGAACCGCGAAAGTTCACCACCCGACGCAATTTTGCCCAGCGGCGCCAACGGCGCTCCGGGATTGGTCGAGATCAGAAACTCGATCCGGTCCATTCCGCTTTTATTCCAATGCTCTTCAGGCATTTCTTCAAGTAAAGTCTCAAATCTGGCGGCATCCAGCTTGAGCGGCGCCAATTCTCCGGCCACCGCCCTGTCCAGCGCTCTCGCCGCCTTCGCCCGCTTTGCCCGCAAATCTTCCGCCGCTGCAATGTAGGATTTTCTGGCACCGGCCAAAGATGCTTCCAATTCTTCCAGTGACCGCCCGCCATCGCTGATCGCCGCCAGCCTGTTCTGCAGCTCATCGAGCAGGTCCGAAAGCTTGTCCGGCTCCACCCGATGCTTGCGCGCCAGTCCTCTCAGATCGAACAGGCGGGTCTCCATATCGTCGAGTCGCTGCGGGTCGAAACTCAGCGCATCGGCCGCTGCGTTGAGCTTGTCCTCGGCATCGGTCGCGTCGATGATCGCCCGGTCGAGCGACTCCAGCGCCTCTTTCAGCAGCGCGTGATCCTCGGCAATCATGTCGAGCCGCCGCGCCGCCGATCGCAGCGAGGCAAGCCCGCCGTTGGAGCCGTCAAAAGCGGCGCGAATCGCCTCCAGATCGCCGGTCAGTTTCTCGCCCTTCATCATCGTTGCCCGTTCGAGCGCGAGCTCCTGCTCCTCGCCCGGTTGTGGCGCGAACTTGGACAGTTCGGCCACGCTATGCTCGAGATAATCGCAGTCGTTTTCTGCTGATTCCTGTTCTCGCTTCGCCCGCTCCAGCGCTGTTTTCGCATCTTGCCATGCATCGAAGGCAGAGGCCACCGCCGCACCCTCGACCCCGGCGAAAATGTCGAGCAGGGCCCGGTGTCCCTTGGGATTGATCAGGCCCCGGTCATCATGCTGGCCGTGGATTTCGATCAACTGGCTGCCCACGGCTCGCAGCAGGCTTGCCGAGCAGGGCTGGTCGTTGATGAAGGCGCGGCTACCACCGTCGGCCTTGACCGATCGCTTGATGATCAGCGGTTCGCCGGGCTCGATGTCGATATCATTTTCGGCCAGGGTCGCGGCCAGTCTACTGCCCGCGGCTGGTGGTTCAAAACTGGCCGTAACCTGGGCTTTTTCCGTGCCCTGCCGGACCAGTCCGCTGTCCGCCCGATTGCCAAGCGCCAAGCCGAGGCTGTCGAGCAGGATCGACTTGCCGGCGCCGGTTTCGCCGGTCAGCACGGTCAGGCCCGATCCGAACTCCAGATCAAGCGCCTCAATCAGCACGATATCGCGAATGGAAAGGGACTGCAGCACAGATCCCTCTTAAAACAGGTTCAGCCTAGCTGCAACGCATTGCAGCGCCACAGGCTTTTAAGTCGCACCATGTTTGTTAACCAGATCATAAGCGCGCTCATACCATTTGCTGCCCGGATAGTTGGCCCCCAGAACAGCAGCGGTTTTCTTCGCTTCCACCGGAATACCGAGCGCCAGATAGGATTCAGTCAGCCGCATCAGCGCTTCCGGCGCATGGGTGGTGGTGTCATATTTCTCGATCACCGTGCGGAAACGGATCGTGGCGGCCAGCCATTTGCCACGACGCTGGTAAAAGCGGCCGATTTCCATTTCCTTGCCGGCAAGATGATCGTTGACCAGATCGATTTTCAGCTTGGCATCGGCGGCATAGCGCGAATTGGGATAGCGACGGGCAACCTCTCCGAGCGTCGCCAGCGCCTGTTCGGTGATCTTCTGGTCGCGCGTCACATCGCCGATCTGCTCATAATAGCAGAGCGCGATCAGATAATAAGCATAAGGTGCATCCTTGTTGCCCGGATGGATCGACAGAAAGCGGCGCGCCGATTCAGTGGCCTTGTTATAGTCGCCCGACAGATAATAGCTGAACGCGCTCATCTGTTGCGCACGGCGGGCCCAGGGCGAATAGGGATGCTGGCGCTCAACTTCGTCGAACAAAGCGGCGGCAATCTTGTACTCGCCGCGATCAAGCCTTGATTTTGCAGCGCTGTACAGCGTGTTGACATCGCGGGCGACATATCGGGTGTCTGTTCCGCTACCCCCGCCACCGCCAAACATGGCGCAACCGGAGAGAAGCGAGGCGGAGAGACCCAGAGCGGCCCATTTGATAATGTGTTTTGTCATATGCCAGACCTCTTAACCGCTTGTTTTCATCCAGCCAAGAATAAAGCAAAAAAACCGCCGGGCTGGAGTGCCCGTCCCTGTCTTCTTGCAGCTTTACCAGACATTAATCAGGCGGCCGGGCCGAAAATATTCCGTATGCAAAAAGGGCCCGGATTGCTCCGGGCCCCTATTGTTTCGGTCGGTCGAAAATCTAGTCTTCGGTGATCGAGGACGGCAAAGGAATATCACCGCCACCTTCGTTCTTCGGGCCATCATTGTTCCGGCCCCGTCCACCGCCATCACGACCACGTCCGCGACCGCCACCGCCATCACGACGCGGGCCGCGTGGTTTGTTTTCGCGAGGAGGACGCGTGTCTTCCAGTTCTTCGCCGGTTTCCTGGTCAACAACCCGCATCGACAGGCGAACCTTGCCGCGCTGGTCGATTTCGAGAACCTTGACCTTGACTTCCTGGCCTTCGCTCAGTTCGTCGGAGACCTTCTCGACACGCTCGTTCTTGATTTCGGAAACGTGGACAAGACCGTCCTTGCCACCCATGAAATTGACGAACGCACCAAAGTCGACCAGATTTACGACCTTGCCGTCATAGATTTTGCCGACTTCGGCTTCTTCCACAATGCCCTTGATCCATGCGATAGCCGCATCGATCTGGGACTTGTCGGATGAGGAGACCTTGATCAGGCCTTCGTCGTCGATGTCGACCTTCGCGCCGGTTTCGGCAACGATTTCGCGGATGACCTTGCCGCCCGTACCGATAACGTCACGGATCTTTTCCTTGTTGATCTGCAGCGTTTCGATGCGCGGAGCATGTTCGGACATTTCGGTACGAACCGAAGACAGCGCCTTGCTCATTTCACCGAGGATATGCGCGCGGCCGCCGCTGGCCTGTTCCAGAGCAGACTTCATGATTTCCTGCGTGATGCCGGCTACCTTGATGTCCATCTGCAAGGAGGTGATACCCTTTTCGGTACCCGCAACCTTGAAGTCCATGTCGCCGAGATGATCTTCGTCGCCGAGAATGTCGGAAAGAACCGCGAATTCTTCGCCTTCGAGGATCAGGCCCATGGCAATACCGGAAACCGGACGCGCCAGAGGCACACCGGCATCCATCATCGCCAGCGAACCGCCACAGACGGTCGCCATCGAGGAGGACCCGTTGGACTCGGTGATGTCCGAGAGAACGCGGATCGTGTACGGAAATTCTTCCACTGTCGGCAATACCGGACGAAGCGCGCGGAATGCGAGCTTGCCGTGACCGGTTTCACGGCGGCTGGTGAATCCGAAACGGCCCACTTCACCGACCGAATAAGGCGGGAAGTTATAGTGCAGCATGAAGTTGGTATAGCTCAGACCGTCGAGACCGTCGATCATCTGCTCGGCATCCTTGGTGCCCAGGGTCGTGGTGACGATTGCCTGCGTTTCACCGCGGGTAAACAGCGCCGAACCGTGGGTTCGTGGCAACAGGCCAACCATGGCTTCGATCGGGCGAACCTGATCGAGCTTGCGGCCGTCGATACGGGTGCCGTCCTTGATGATGGCACCGCGAACGATTTCAGCTTCCAGCTTCTTGACCATCTTGCCGGCGGTCATCTGAGTCTGTCCGTCTGCGTCGGCGTATTTTTCCTTGGCTTTTTCGCGAACCGCGTTCAGCGCGTCGCTACGCTCTGACTTGTCGGTTTTCTTGTAAGCCGCAGCAATATCGTCTCCGACCAGCTTGCGAAGCTCTTCCTTGATTTCGCTATTGTCGTCACCGGCGTCGAGCTTCCAGGGCTCTTTCGCAGCCTGTTCAGCCAGATCGATGATCAGGCCTGCAACCTGCTTGGACGCTTCGTGGGCGAACTGGACAGCGCCGAGCATGACTTCCTCGGAAAGTTCCTGCGCTTCCGATTCCACCATCATCACCGCGCCATGCGTCGCCGCAACCACGAGGTCGAGTTCGCCTTCGGCGACTTCTTCCATCGACGGGTTCAGCTGATATTCGCCTTCCTTGTAACCGACGCGCGCCGCACCGATCGGGCCCATGAACGGAACGCCGGAAATGGTCAGCGCAGCAGAGGCTGCAACCATCGCGAGAATGTCGGGCTCGTTGACACCGTCATAGCTCATCACCTGGCAGATAACGTTGATTTCGTTGTAGAAACCTTCGGGGAACAGCGGACGGCAAGGACGGTCAATCAAACGCGATGTCAGCGTTTCTTTTTCCGTCGCACGGCCTTCGCGCTTGAAGAAACCGCCCGGGATACGACCGGCGGCTGAGAATTTTTCCTGATAATGAACGGTCAGCGGGAAGAAATCCTGCCCTTCGCGCACCGATTTGGCGGCGGTAACTGCGCACAGCACAA
Source organism: Sphingorhabdus sp. 109 (assembly GCF_902506555.1). Taxonomy (GTDB): domain Bacteria; phylum Pseudomonadota; class Alphaproteobacteria; order Sphingomonadales; family Sphingomonadaceae; genus Parasphingorhabdus. Next base: position 1,223,353 of record NZ_LR732707.1, read on the forward strand.
CCGTTTCGCCGAGAGTCGCGAGCACCGCGCCATCGGCCTGACGGGCAATACGGCCCGTTTCGAGGGTGAGGGTCTGTCCGCCCCACTCCATTTCAACTTTCTTTACATCAAACATTCGTATTTTCCTTTGTCCCGCCTGCCCTATGCAGTGCGGGGGCTTTCATGTGTCCAGCAATCCGGCTGAACAGCGGTTCGGGGTCATTATACCCCGCTCGAAGGGCATCGCCGCCTTATTGCCGCAATACCCAATGCAAAAACGGCCCCCGTCTGGGAGCCGCTTTCGAAACTCTTACTTCCGGAGACCGAGGTCCTTGATCAGCTTGGCATAACGCTCGACATCTTTCTTGCGAAGATAGTCCAGCAGGCTGCGCCGCTTGTTCACCATCATAAGCAATCCGCGACGGGAGTGGTTGTCTTTGTGGTGACCTTTGAAATGCTCGGTCAGGTTTACAATGCGCTCGGTGAGCACGGCAACCTGGACTTCCGGCGATCCGGTATCGCCTTCGGTCTGTGCGAATTTCTTGATCAGTTCCTGCTTTTTTTCTGCGGTAATCGTCATTTATGTCATTCCTTCGAACATCTTTTACATATTGAACCCGCGGACAACCTTCACGGTGCCATCAACAATCTCTGCCAGAGCAACTGGAGAACCTTCATTCTCTGTCGCTAGAAAAAGCCCGTTGACTGCGGGGTTCCCGATCAAATCCTGCTCGTCCAGCGTCAAGCCTTGCCGAAGCATTCTTGCCTGATCAGGGTCGAGGTCGAAAGCCGGGATGTCGTCCAGCCCCGCCTCAAGCGGCAAGAGGTATTCCTTGATGTCCGCGCCCTTACCGATTTCGTTGAGTTTGTCCAGCGAAATCGCCTGTTTCAGGGTAAATGGCCCGGCCTTGGTCCGGCGCAACATGGTGACATGACCGACCGTATCGAGCGCCCGCGCAATATCGCGCGCCAGCGAGCGGATATAGGTGCCTTTGGAGACTTTGGCTGTAAGGGTGATTTCCGTAATTTCCTCCCTGTGCGACGCACGGGGAGGGGGACCAGCGTTAGCTGGTGGAGGGCTCACCGCGCTTTCCGGCCCCTCCACCACGCCTTCGGCGCGGTCCCCCTCCCCGAAGCTTTGCTTCGGGGAGGAAATAGAAAGCGCATATATCATCACTCCCCGCAATTTCATCTCCACATCCACCCCTGCCCGCGCCAGATCATAGGCACGCTGGCCGTCGATCTTCAGCGCCGAATATTTCGGCGGTATCTGCTCGATCGGACCGGTGAATTGCGGCAGCACCGTTTCGACTTCCACCAAAGTCGGCCGCCGGTCGGAAGTCTCTGTCACAGCCCCCTCGACATCGAGCGTCTCGGTCTCGCTGCCGAAGCCGATGGTAAACTCGTAAATCTTCGACGCATCGAGCATCCGTCCACACAGCTTGGTCGCCTCGCCCAGCGCAATCGGCAGGACTCCGGTCGCCAGCGGATCCAGCGTCCCGCCATGCCCGACCTTCAGCTTGTTCTTGCCTTTACCGAGCAAACCGGCCTCGCGCAGATTGCGCTTCACTGCCCCGACCGCCTGTGTCGAGCCTAGTTGCAGCGGTTTATCCAATATGATCCAGCCGTGTGGCTTTGCTGTGGTCAATCTATATCCTGACTGGAAAACTAATAGTCATCGGGATCGAAATCATAGCCATCACCGATGGAAGCGAAAGGAATAAGCGGCTTCCGCCTAATCTTGCTCCACATTTCAGGAACATGCTCATCTTCGATACTGCCGTTTTCGGTTTTCATGCGACGCGTCAGATAATTGATACTGACTGTTTTCAATTCTCCCGAGCCGCGATGAACATGGTAATTATCATAACCTATCAGCACCAGTTGCCCGCCCTGCATCCGAAATGAAAATGTCCGGTTAAACATGAACCAGGTTCCCGCGCTGGACCAAAAATGGATGTTCAACCGCAAAACGCCATTCTTGATAGTCAGCGAGCCATCCGAAGCCTTGTCAATCGGGTCATCCATCGTAGCGCTGCCGGGAACGGGAATAATCTGATCATTCCGGGCAATTTGCAAATATCCGCCGCCGGATTCTTTCAGAAGCACCAGGATCGTTCGCGGGTTACAGTCATATGTGTCTCGACCAAAACCGTCGCTTTCAATGATCAGGGACGGGTCATTCTGCCGAATGATGATCGCCAGATCCGCCAAGCCGTCCTTGTTCAGGTCACCCACGACCGATTTTTCAATATACCAGCCATCAGGAACAAAACCTATGGCCGATTCCGAACGCTCGGGAATGGGAACATTTTTGAGCCGATCATTGGCGTTGGTTGCACTGCTGGCCATCAACAGCGCTGTGGCGAGAAACAGAACCCTGACTTTCATACGTCCCATTCCTCCCAGAGCAGGCCAAACACGGCAGTGTCGCGCACATAGCCGGTCCAGGTAGTCCGGTTCTTCCGTAATGTGCCCTCATGCTTTGCTCCCAGCTTCAGCACCGCCGCCATAGAGCGCTTGTTGCGGGTGTCCACCCGGAATTCGATGCGATTGAAACCTTGCGCAAAAGCGTGATCGATCATCAGCTTTTTCATCACATCGTTGAAACCGCTACCCCGCACAGACGGTTCGAGATAGGTACCACCGATTTCCACCACGCCATGCTGATCGGGATTGATATAGTTGGTCATGCCGACAAGCTTGCCGGTCTCGCTGTTGATCACAACAAAGCGCGCCCAGCTTGTGGTATCGTGAAAAGCCTCTATCGCTTTGTCGAAATTTTCGTCCAGCATGGACACCGGGTAGATGTCCCAGATTTCCTGATCTTGGGCACAAGCCACGCGCAACGGCTCGAGATGGTGCTCGGTCAACGGTTCGAGCCGCACGGGATCCTGCTCCAGCGTTGCTGACAGTTCAGCCATTCAGCCGCTCCCGGAAATGCTTCCGGCAGAGCGCGATATAGCTTTCATTGCCGCCAATTTCCGTCTGCGCGCCGGCGGCGATGGCCTTGCCCGTTTCATCAATCCGCAAGTTCATCGTCGCCTTGCGCCCGCACTCGCACACGGCTTTCAATTCCACCAAACTGTCGGCCAGCCCCAGAAGTTTGGCCGATCCCGGGAACAGATTGCCCTGAAAATCCGTCCGCAGACCATAGCAAAGCACCGGCACGCCCAGTTCATCGGCCAGTCGCGCACATTGCCAGACCTGTCCTTCGGTCAAAAACTGCGCCTCGTCGATCATCACGCAGGCCAGCTCGCCATCTTTCTGTTCCGTGCTGACCGCAGCAAAAAGATCCGTATCCTCGCCAAAGCGATGCGCATCGGCGTGCAGACCTATTCTGGATGCAATGGCGCCGAAGCTCGCCCGATTGTCGATCGCTGCGGTCCACAGCATTACCTTCATGCCGCGCTCGCCATAGTTGAACGCCGCCTGCAGCAGATTGCTCGACTTGCCGGCGTTCATCGACGCATAATAGAAATAGAGTTTCGCCATCTGTCCTGTCGCTCGTCATCCTGAACTTGTTTCAGGATCTCTGAAGGTCCTGAAACAAGTTCAGGATGACGACAAGGGTTAATCGCTCAGTCCGTGTCGCCCAAATCCTGCGCAACCTTGGGATTGCTCAGCAGGCTTTCGATATGCTCGGCGGTATCAAAGCTTTCGTCCGCCAGAAATTTCAACTTGGCCGCATATTTCATCTTCACCCGCTTCGCGACTTCCTTCTGGAAGAAGGCGGTGTTGGTTTTCAGCGCCTTGAGGACATCCGCCTCGTTCGCACCAAGCAACGGCTTCACGAACACCGTCGCGTGGCGCAAATCCGGCGACATGCGCACTTCGGTGACGCTGACGCTGTGCGATGTCAGCACCGCATCATGCACCTCGCCACGCATCAGCAGTTCCGACAGGATGTGCCGGACCTGCTCGCCAACGCGCAGCAAGCGGACCGAACGGCCTTCGGGAGATGTGTCGTTATATTTTGCCACAATAATAAAGCCTCAAATTCGTCATGCTGAACTGGGTTCAGCATCCAGAGTGGCTGACACAAATAGCGTGGCAGCCGCTCTGGATCCCGGATCAGGTCCGGGATAACGATATTATCAAAGAACCCGTTCTTTCTCCGTGACCTGGAAGACCTCGAGCATATCGCCTGGCTTGATATCGTTGGTATCTTCCAGAACCGCACCACATTCCATACCGGCCCGGACTTCCTCGACATCGTCCTTGAACCGCCGCAGCGACGCGATGGTCGTTGCGCTGACGATAACATCGTCGCGGGTAAGACGGGCGAACAGACCCTTGCGCAACGCCCCTTCGGTAACCAGCAAGCCGGCTGCCTTGTCTTTCTTGCCCGACTTGAACACGTCCTTGACTTCCGCGCGGCCAACGACATTCTCGATCTTCTCGGGACCCAGTTCACCGGCCATTTCGGCGCGGATATCGTCGGTCAGATCATAAATGATATCGAAATATTTGAAGCGGACGCCATCGCGTTTGGCGATTTCCCGCGCCTTGGCGTTGGGACGCACGTTGAAACCGATGATCGGCGCCTTGCTTGCTCCGGCCAGGGTAACATCCGATTCCGTAATCGCGCCAACACCGCTGTGCAATATGCGCACCTTGATGTCGTCATTCGAAATCTTGTTCAGCGCCTGCACGATGGCTTCGGTCGAGCCCTGAACGTCGGCCTTGACCAACAGCGGGAATTCGACGGCGCTATTCGCCGCAGCGGAGAACATATTCTCGAGACTGGTTGGCGCCTGCGTGGTGCGCTTCAGCTTCTCCTGCTCCGCGCGATAGGCGGCGACTTCGCGGGCCCGTGCTTCGTTTTCGACCACGGTCAGTTTGTCGCCAGCGGATGGAACGCCGGAGATACCCAGCACTTCGACCGGAGTCGAAGGCCCTGCTTCCTTGACCTGCTTGCCCTTGTCATCGATCATGGCCCGAACCTTGCCGGTCTGCGAACCGACAACGAAGACGTCGCCGCGCTTCAGCGTACCGCGCTCGATGAGCACCGTAGCAACCGGTCCGCGACCAATATCCAGCTTCGCTTCGACCACTGCGCCTTCGGCAGGACGGTCGGGACGCGCTTTCAGTTCCAGCAGCTCGGACTGGACGTGGATTTTCTCCATCAACTCGTCGAGCCCGATCTTCTTGAGCGCGGATACTTCTGCATCAAGCACGTCGCCCGACATTTCTTCCACGATCACTTCATGCTCGAGCAGACGCGTGCGGACCGTTGTCGGGTCGGCGCCTTCCTTGTCGATCTTGTTGATCGCGACAATCATCGGAACGCCAGCAGCCTTCGTGTGATTGATCGCCTCGATCGTCTGCGGCATCAGACCGTCATCGGCAGCCACGACCAGGATCACGATATCCGTGACATTGGCACCGCGCATGCGCATTTCCGTAAAGGCTTCATGGCCCGGCGTATCGAGGAATGTGACCTTGTCACCGTTTTTCATCGTTACCTGATAGGCGCCGATATGCTGGGTGATGCCACCGGCCTCCCCGGCAACCACGTCGGTTCCGCGCAGAGCATCGAGCAACGAGGTTTTGCCGTGATCGACGTGGCCCATGATCGTCACAACCGGAGCGCGTGGCTTCAGTGTATCTTCCGGATCGACATCCGCCTGGGTGTTGATTTCGACATCGGCTTCGGAAACGCGCTGGATGTTGTGGCCGAATTCCTCGACCAGCAATTCTGCGGTATCCTGATCGATCGTCTGGTTGACGGTTACCATCGAACCCATGTTGAACAGCGACTTGACGAGATCCGCGCCTTTTTCGCCCATACGCTTCGCCAGTTCCTGAACGGTGATGGCTTCCGGCACGATGACATCGCGGATCTGCTTTTCGCGCGGTTCGCTCGGCCGCCCGGACCGCTGCGCCCGTTTTTCCTTCTCGCGCGCGCGTTTCAGCGCTGCGAGCGAGCGGGCGCGCGCAGCACCATCTTCGCCGCGCAAGGCGCGATTGACGGTGAGCTTGCCCGACTGGCGCCGGTCGTTGCGGTCGTCGCGTCCTGCTTTCTGCTTTTCTTTATCCGGTTTCGGACGCTTCGGCGATTCCACGGGCGTGAATTTGCGAGCCGGTGGCCGAGCTGTGCCGGTCGCGGCCGGAGCTGCCGCTTTGTCTTTGTCGGCAGCAGGCGTTGACTCGGCCTCGGCAGCCGGCGCCTCGGCAGCAGCTTTTTCAGCTGCAGCGATTTCTTCCTGAGCCTTGCGGGCCTGTTCTTCTTCGGCCTTGCGTTTCTCTTCCGCCCGCTTCTTTTCTTCTGCAGTCTGTTCTTTCTTCTCGCGCGCATCACGTATGCGGGCTTCCTGCATCGCCGCAAGACGCGCTTCTTCTGCTTCACGCAGGAGCTTTGCCTGCCGCTCCTGACGGGTCAGGCCATCATCAACTTTTGGTGCAGCAGCCGGCTTTTTCGGCGCTGTCTTGGGGGCGGGAGCCGGTGTCGGGGCGGGCGCAGGTGTCTCCTTGACAATTTCCTTCGCCGCTTCCTGCGCGCCTGGCTTGCCGACCAGCTTCTTGCGCTTGACTTCGACCACCACCTTGTTGGTGCGTCCGTGGCTGAACGTCTGTTTGACTTCGCCAGGCTCAACCGAACGCTTCAACCCTAGGGGTTTGCGTGCAGGTTTTGGCGTATCTTTTGTATCTTCACTCATCGAACAGACTTAATCCTTAAAATAGTAATTACTGCAATATCTTATCCAGTTTTTCCGACCGGACTACGCAACTTTCTTTTCCGCATCATCATCAACTTTATCAGAACCGATAAAGTGAAGCCATCTCTTCAGGCTGTGCGAAATTCGCCCCGCTGCGCGCTTGTCGGTTATTCCGATATGCACCACATTCTGGCGGCCCAATGCCACAGAAAGCCCCTGCCGGTCCACCGGCAATATCAGCCCGCGTAAATTTTCGCCTTCGCGGTCGCTGCCGACCCGCCAGGCCTGATCCAGTTTGGCGCAGCCATCGCGCCCGGCGTCGGCTGCATGGAGCAGCATGTTGAGATCGCCTTGTCGTGCGGCGGTTTCAATCTTTTCCGATCCGGTAATCAATGTCCCGCCGCGCGCTTCCAGCCCAAGTCGATCCAATGTGGCACGTTCCAGCGCGGTTTCAAGCAACTCTGCCAGATTGGCGGGAATATCAAGCTGTCCGGTTTTGAATGCGCGTGCCAAGGCGCCTTTCAGCTGTCCTTTTGCCTGCGCTGCCTCCAGCGCGGCACGATCTACGGCAATCCATGCGCCCCGGCCGGGTGCCTTGGCGCGGACGTCCGGCGCTATTTGCCCGTCGGGACCCATCGCAAGACGCAACAGCTCCTCCCGGGAAAGACTTTCCCCGGTCAGAATGCATTTACGATATGGCGCTTGATCTAGTGGTTTAGACCGCGTTTCATTGGGGAGATTCCGCATCTGCGTCCTCCCCGGTTTCGTCACTGGCGGATGCCACTGGCTCGTCTTCATCCTCGAACCAGTGCGCACGCGCGGCCATGATGATCTCGTTGCCCTGCTCTTCGGTCAGACCATATTTGGCCAATACGCCGTCGGGTTCGGGCTTGCGGTTGTCATTGCGGCGGCGCGGCTCCGATTTGCGCTTGAGAACAAGCTCGTCGGTCGCCAAATCGGCAACATCGTCCAGCGTCTTGAGGCCCGCTTCACCGAGAGTGACCAGCATCGCTTCGGTCAGATGCGGCAATTCTGCAATTGCGTCCTCGACACCCAGCTCGGTACGCTTTTCACGCGCAGCCGCTTCGCGCCGTTCCAGCGCTTCAAGGGCACGGCTCTGCAATTCGGCAGCAAGCTCGTCGTCAAAGCCCTCGATGTTCGAGATTTCTTCCGGTGCCACATAGGCGACTTCTTCAAGTTCGCTGAATCCTTCGGCAACCAGAAGTTGCGACAGGGTTTCGTCCACGTCCAGGTCATCCTGGAACATTTCCGTCCGTGCAGCAAACTCGGCCTGACGCTTTTCGCTCGAATCCGCCTCGGTCATGATGTCGATTGCAAGGCCGGTAAGCTGTGATGCCAGACGGACGTTCTGGCCACGACGACCGATGGCAAGGCTCAACTGATCGTCGGGAACGACGACCTCAATGCGGCCTTCTTCTTCGTCGATAACCACACGGCTGACGGTGGCTGGCTGCAACGCATTGACCACGAAAGTCGCAATATCTTCCGACCATGGAATGATGTCGATTTTCTCGCCCTGCATTTCCTGGACGACGGCCTGTACGCGGCTACCCTTCATGCCGACACAGGCGCCGACCGGATCAATCGAGCTATCGTGGCTGATCACACCGATCTTGGCACGCGAACCGGGATCGCGGGCAGCGGCCTTGATCTCGATGATACCGTCATAAATTTCCGGCACTTCCTGCGCAAAAAGATGCTTCATGAAGTCCGGATGGGCGCGAGACAGGAAAATCTGCGGACCGCGATTTTCGCGACGCACATCCAGGATCAGCGAGCGGACACGATCGCCAACACGGGCTGCTTCCCGCGGAATCTGCTGGTCGCGACGGATCACACCTTCGGCGCGCCCCAGATCGACAACCACATGACCGAATTCAACCGATTTCACCACGCCGGTGATGATTTCACCCGCCCGGTCCTTGAACTCAGCAAATTGCCGCTCGCGTTCGGCGTCGCGAACTTTCTGGAAGATAACCTGCTTGGCGGACTGTGCATCGATACGACCGAGATCAACTTCGGGCAGTGGATCGACGATAAAATCACCGACATTGGAACCCGGCTCCAGTTTTTCGGCCTGCTTGATATCGACCTGTTTGAAATAGTCTTCGACTTCCTCGACAACTTCGACAACCCGCCAGAGACGCAGGTCACCGGTATTGATATCGAATTTTGCGCGAATGTCATTCTCTGCGCCATAACGCGCACGCGCCGCTTTCTGGATGGCTTCTTCCAGCGCTTCGATCACAATCGCCTTGTCGATCATCTTTTCCGTCGCGACGGCGGTCGCAATCGCTAGCAACTCGGCTTTATTGGCTGAAATAGCACTGCCCATGATTAGTCTTCCTGTTCTTCTATAGTCTGTTCTTCGATTTCGTCAGCACCTTCCGTTGAAACCGGGACGGTTGCAGCGATCAGGGCGTCGGTCAGAATCAATTTTGCGCTATGGACATTCGTAAGAGGCGTCTCCTGACTGCCCGCCTTGCGATCGTCAATCTTTATTATATCACCCTCGATGCCTTCGAGCAGTCCGCGCAGTTGTTTCTTGCCTGCCACAGCATCGACCAGGTTGATCCGAGCCTCGTGGCCAGCCCAGTTTTCAAAATCTTTTGCTCGGGTCAACGGCCGGTCAATACCCGGCGAGCTGATTTCCAAGCGATAGGCATAGTCAATCGGGTCACGCCCCTCTTCTTCCAGCGCGTCAAATTTTACCGAGATCCGGCGCGACAAGGCTGCGCAATCATCAATATTCAATTGACCGGTTTCCGGACGCTCCGCCATTACCTGCAAAGTTGGCTCTTCCGCTCCGGACACGAACTGCACACGCACCAGATCAAAGCCCAAAGCATCGGCTTCCGGTTTAATCAGGTTCGTCAGTGCGGCAATATCGGTCAATCCATGTCCTTAATTCTAGTTACAATGCGAATTTGCTACCGGCCCCTCAGCGCCAGCCCCTCAAAATCTCACAATGTCGGGATGACTGCTATTTAGGGACAGATTCTCGAGATTGCAACGCCTGATTCATACAGCGAGGATATTATAGACCAGCATAGCCAGATAGACGATCAGCAATATTGCGCCTTCCCAGCGCGTGATCTTCCGCCCGGTCGCCGCGAAGATCAGCAGCAGGACGGAAGCGGCAACAAGCACCGGCAGTCCGAAATTACTGATTTCACCAGGGATCGTGCCAGGAGCGATCACCGCAGTGACGCCGCCGATCAGAAGCAGGTTGAAAATATTGGAACCCAGCACATTGCCCAGAGCCACCGCGCTGGCGCCCTTGTAGGCGGCAACAACCGAGGTCACCAGTTCGGGCAGCGATGTGCCAATCGCGATTACTGTCAAGCCGATCACCGCTTCGCTCATGCCGACCAGACGCGCCAGATCGACCGCCCCTTCAACCAGCCACCGGCCACCCAGGACGATCAGGATAATTCCGACCAGCAAGACCAGTATCGACCGCCAGAGCGGCTGGATATCATGCAGGTGCGTGTCCGAAATTTCGAGAGCTTCGGCTTTTTCGTGCAGGGCGCTCGCTCCGGGCGGTTGTGTCCGCTCTGCCCAATAGGCGTAACCGAGATAGCCAGTCAGCAGCATTAGAAAAATAACACCGATGGCGATGGTTATACCGGTCGTGCTGGCGACCAGCCAGAGAACAATCGTCATCGCCAGCGCCAGCCCGCCGTCGCGCCACAGGGGACCACGCGGCACCACCATTGGCAGGATCAGGGATGCCGCACCGAGGATCAGCAGGCTGTTCGCCAGATTGGAACCGACTATATTTCCCCAGGCGATGCCGGGCGATCCGGCCCGCGCCGCTTCTACGCTGGCCACAAGTTCCGGCGCAGAAGTGCCGAAACCCACGATCGTCAGACCGATGAGTAGCTCCGACATTCCTGCCCGCTCGGCGACCCGGACAGCGCCGCGCACGAGCAACTCGCCGCCGACGATGAGGATGACGAATCCGGCAACCAGAACAAGCAGCGGTATCAGCACGACGGTGTCACAGCACATGCTGCAAAGCCGCCGAAACATTGCGCCTCGACAGTCCGGCAGCTCCGCGGCCCGCGCGGAGCCTTGCTTATCCTAGCCATTGCGCTTGCCGAGCAATTTCAGGCGCAGCGCATTCAGCTTGATGAAGCCTTCTGCGTCTTTCTGATCATATGCGCCTGCATCATCCTCGAACGTCACGACTTTCTCGCTGTAGAGGCTGTCGGGCGATTTCCGACCGACAACATTGACCGAACCCTTATAAAGTTTCAACCGGACTGTGCCGTTGACCCGCGCCTGGCTGTGATCAATCGCCGCCTGCAGCATCTCGCGCTCCGGCGAGAACCAGAAACCGTTGTAGAGCAGTTCGGCGTACCGCGGAGCCAGTTCGTCCTTCAAATGGGCCGCGCCGCGATCCAGCGTCAATTGCTCGATACCGCGATGGGCGGCATGATAGATAGTTCCGCCGGGGGTTTCGTACATGCCACGGGATTTCATCCCGATATAGCGGTTTTCTACGAGATCCAGACGGCCGATGCCGTGTTCCCGACCATAGTCATTGAGCTTTTCGAGTAAGGTTGCCGGGCTCATCGCCTCGCCATTGATCGCGACGCCGTCCCCACGCTCGAAATCGATCGTGATATATTCTGGCGTATCCGGTGCATCCTCGGGATTGTTGGTCCGCGAATAGACATAGTCCGGAACTTCCTCCCACGGATCCTCGAGCACTTTGCCCTCGGAAGATGTGTGCAACATGTTTGCGTCGCAGGAAAATGGCGATTCTCCGCGCTTGTCCTTGGGGATCGGTATCTGGTGCTTCTCGGCAAATTCAATCAGCCGGGTGCGGCTGGTCAAATCCCATTCCCGCCAGGGCGCGATGACTTTTACATCCGGATTGAGACCATAATAGCCGAGCTCGAAGCGAATCTGGTCATTGCCCTTGCCGGTGGCACCATGGGCCACGGCATCGGCATTGGTCAGCTTGGCAATCTCGATCTGCCGTTTGGAAATCAATGGCCGCGCGATCGATGTACCAAGCAGATACAAACCTTCGTATAGCGCATTGGCGCGCATCATCGGAAAGACAAAATCTCTGGCGAATTCCTCACGGAGATCGTCGATAAAAATATGTTCCGGTTTGACGCCCAGCGTTTCCGCTACTCGTCGTGCCGGGCCCAGCTCTTCGCCCTGCCCCAGATCGGCGGTGAAGGTCACCACTTCGCACTGATATTCCTGCTGCAGCCATTTCAGGATGACGCTGGTATCCAGGCCTCCGGAAAAAGCCAACACTACGCGTTTTACAGATTCGCTCATTTGCTTCGCTTTCGATGGAAATATGCCGTCAATTTGAAAGCGCGCCTAACAGGCTCCAATTTATCGTGCAATATGCTATGCTTGAATAATCAGGAGAAGACAGTGGCGAAAGCGGATCTCAAGACACAGCCGAATGATGCAGATGTCGATGCATTTATCGCCACCGCACAACCCGATCGCCGACAGGAAGAAGCGCGTCAGCTCGTCGACCTGTTCAGACACGTTACCGGTGAAGATCCCCTGATGTGGGGATCCACTATCATCGGCTTCGGCAGCTATGACTATAAATATGCCAGTGGGCGCGAGGGCAGCATGTGCCGCACCGGTTTTTCGCCGCGCAAAACGAAAATCAGCATTTATCTTATGGGCGCCTATTGCACACCCGAAGCCCAGACGGAGCAGGAACGTCTGTTCGGCTTGCTGGGCAAACACAGCGTGGGAAAGTCCTGCCTCTACATCAATCGGCTCGAACAGGTGGACATCGGGATATTGGAGCAACTGATCCGCAACAATTGGGATTTGATGAACGACCGCTACCCGCAATAGTCCAAACGGATCACGAGACCGCCGTCCGGGTTTCAATTTTCGCGCAGTCTTTGCTCCGCTTCTCGGATATAATTTCGCGTCAGCGGTAAAATCCTCCGGTTGCGGCTAAACTGGATCTGGTAGTTACACATGCCACCGCCTTCAAAAGCCGCCGTCGCGCCGGCGAGATAGAATATCCACATCCGGTAAAAGCGTTCATCATAAAGCGCGACAATCTTGTCACGATTGTCCACCGTTCTCCGATACCATTCGCGCAGGGTGAAGGCATAATGCAGCCGCAGGTTCTCGATATCGGTTGCGATCAGGCGATAGGGTTCGCTTGCCGCGAGGGTTTCGCTGAGTGCGGGGATATAGCCGCCGGGAAAAATATATTTGCGGGTGAAGGCATCGGTCGTGCCGGGACCGCCCATTCTCCCGATCGTGTGCAACAGCATCACTCCTTCGCTGGTCAACAGATTTGCGCAGCTGCGGAAAAAGGTCCGGAATTGCGGCGTACCGACATGCTCGAACATCCCGACCGAGACAATTCGGTCGAACGCCCCTGCCTCCCGCCGGGCCAAGTCGCGATAGTCGATCAGCTCAAACCGGACCTTGTCCGCCACGCCTTCCTTCTCCGCCCGCTCCTGTGCCTTTTTGAGCTGCTCCTCGCTCAAGGTAATTCCCAGTACCTCGACGCCGGTCTTGCGGTTCAGATAGAGTGCCATGCCACCCCAGCCGCAGCCGATATCGAGCACCCGTTGCCCGGCTTTCAGGTCGAGTTTGGCGGCGATATGCGCCTTTTTGTCTTGCTGCGCCTGCTCCAGCGTCATGTCCGGACCATATTTGTCAAAATCCCAATAGGCACAGCTATATTGCAGGTCCTCGTCAAGAAACAGATCATAGAGATCATTGCCGATATCATAATGGTGCGCCACATTGCTTTTTGACCGTCCAAGTCGGTTGATCCGGTCCAGACTGCCAGCAACTTGATCTTTGAGCTTTTTGAAAGCGCCTAGGTCCTTTAATCGGCCGCCGCGCTCGAACGGCTTGTTGGCGCGCAAAAGCTGTATCAGTTGCATGATATCGCCCTGCTCGACGATCAATCGGCCATCCATAAACGCTTCGGCCGCACCCAATCGCGGATCGAGCAATATCTGCCGCACCACATTTTTATCGCCGAGCCGGATGCCAACATCGGGATAGCCAGGGGCTGGCGTCCCGTACGCCTCCATAGAGTTATCGGGATATGTGACCTCTATTGTACCCTTTTTGACTATATTGTTCAGAAACCGGCCCAATATCGACATCAAATCACTCCTGAAAATCCATGCAAAATTTCATGGCTCAGATACCTGCATACCACGCATAACCGGCGACATCCTGCCAATAGCCGCCTTTTCCCTCGCCAATGCCGGCCAGGGAAGCCACTGCTTCGATCCCGGTCACATATTTGGCATGTTTGTAGCCCAACTGGCGCTCTACCCTGAGCCGGAGCGGCGCTCCGTTCGCGACCGGCAAGGGCGATCCGTTCAGCCGATGGGCCAATATGGTCTGTGGATGAAAGCCGTCGAGCAGATCGATGCTTTCATAATAAGGCCGGCCGCCCAGCCTGTCGGCACAATGGAAAACCAGAAAGCGAGCCTTGTCCTGCAGTTGCCCCAAGTCGAGCAGGATTTTCAGCGGCACGCCGGTCCACTGGCCAATCGCGCTCCAGCCTTCGACACAGTCATGACGTGTGATCTGGGTCCGCTGAGGCAGCGATTGCACCGCCGCCAGACTGAACTGCTGGGGTTTGCGGAACAGGCCGGTCAGCCGCAGCCGCCAGTCAGCAAAGCCCTGCGCCGCGCTGGCATCATATTCCGGACTGGCCGGATCGCGGGTGCCATTGGCCCTGAAGGTCGGCGACAGATCGGCCATGCGATATTCGCTGGCCAGTTCCATTCGGTCCCCGAGCGTCCGCTGCACTACAAAATTGGCTGTTTCCGCGCTGGCCAAAATATCCTGAAAAAGCGGATTGCGATTCAGCGCATCGCAACCGGATAACAGCCCACCTGCACCGATTGCGGCGCCAGTGATCAATTTGCGGCGGGTGATGATGGTCACTACAATGCCCTCCTGTCCTGCCCGCCGGACAGCATCGCCTTGATCTGCCCTATCGGTCCTGAAAGCAGGACCATCAGGATATGGACCAGAAAAAACAGCACCAGCAGGAAAGCCGTGATAAAATGTGCCGAGCGCGCCGACTGGCGGCCTCCGAGCAGGTCGGTCAGAAACGGCCAGTTCGCATCCATGGCCGGGGACATGGCGAGACCGGTAAATATCATCAGCGGCAACAGAATGAATATCACGCCGATATAGCTCAGCTTCTGGACGACATTATACGGGTGCGTGGCCGACTGCCGGATCACCGCCAAGCTGCCGTGATCCCGAAGAGATCGCCAGATATGTGAAGGTCGCCACTCTTCCCGGCGCATATGCAGATCTTTCTGGATATGCCGGTTCCACAGCGACCGGATCATGAACAGCGTCAAGCCGGCGCTGAATATCCAGGCGAAAAAGAAATGCCAGCGTCGACCGTCGGCCAGACTGTAAGTCGACGGTATGGTTGCCCAGCCGGGGAAGGCCCAGGTCTGCGTCCTGCCCTCGCTATCCTGCCAGTTGCCCAGAACACCGGTAGTATCAATACGCGTATCGCCCAATCTCAGATAGGCCTGCGTCGGGGACGAACCGACCGCCATCCAGGCATAATCGTCATTGGCACCATATTCTCCCCAGTAGAGCCGCGGATGGGCGTTGAAGATGGTCAGGCCGCTCATCAGCATTATCAACAGGCATAGCGCATTGGTCCAGTGCCAGATCCGGGTGGCCAACTGGTGGCGTGGTCGATCGGCGATGATGATATCCTCCGGCATAGCCATACTCTAGCCGCTGGTTCGCTCTTGCCAAGCCTGTCGTTACAGCCGCCGGCTGTGGTAGAAGAGCAACACAGCCAGAGAGAATGAAAATTGTTACAATTTTATTTCGATCATGCAGTTGTCATTCAGGTTTGTAAACTTATATGCCTAAGCGACCGCGAAAGAATATTTTAAGTTAAAAGACTTAGCGGTCGTTTATTCGCAAAATCAAGGAACCTATAAAAATGAAAAATGTAACAATAGCAGCCGCTATTGCAGCATCTGTGCTTGCATCCCCCGCAATGGCTCAGGAAAAAGGTGATTTTTCCGGCGTAAAAGCTACGGCAATCGCTGGATATGATAATATTGATCTCGACATCGCCGGCATCGATAATGTCGACGGCTTCCTTTACGGCGCTTCACTTGGCTATGACATCCAGTCCGGCAACGTTGTCTATGGCGTCGAGTTGGAAGCAACCGAATCCACCGGCAACACCACCATTGCAGGCGAACGTGTCGAAGCGGGTCGTGATTTGTACGCCGGTGGCCGACTGGGTTTCGTTGTTGGTGACGCCGCCCTGCTCTACGCCAAAGCAGGCTACACCAATGCTCGCCTTTCCTCGCCCGGTCTCGGTGGCGACAATGGCGACGGCGTTCGCGTTGGTGCCGGTATCGAATATCTGCTGAGCGACAATATGTTTGCGCGCGGCGAATATCGTTACAGCAATTACGAAGCTGGCGTTTCCCGTAACCAGGGCCTGGTCAGCCTCGGCATGAAATTCTAATCCAGACGGATTGATGACGATGACGGGGCGGGCAGCGATGCCCGCCCCTTTCTTATGGCATCCGGGCTGCCCAGCCTCTAATCTGCCGTGGCACAAAAGCGGAGAGACAATATCATGAGCGTCAAGACACAGGTCATCAATCTGGATCCGGACCCGCTTGCCCCTTATGCAATATCACCGGCATGGCGGGTAGGCGATCTGCTGCTTCTTTCCGGCCAGGCGGCAATCGACGAACAGGGACAGGTTGTCGGAATTGCCGATTTCGACGCCCAGTTGCGTCAGGTTTTCATCAACATAGACCGCATTCTGCAGGCAGCAGGCAGTAGCCGAGACAAGATCATCAAGGTCACTATCTATCTGACTGACATGGAGAATTTTGCCAAGATCGTGCAGGCGCGCAAAATCTATTTCAACGCGCCTTATCCGGCAGACACAACGCTGGAGGTCAAGGCTCTCGCTCTGCCCGATCTGATGGTTGAAATCGACGTCATCGCGACTGCCTAGCCGAGAGCCGCCTGTTTTTCTTCGGCCAATCGGTCCAGTTCGGCGCGACTCTTCTTTTCGCTCGCCGATTTCAGCTGACCGCAGGCGGCCATGATATCTCGGCCTCGCGGGGTCCGGACGGGAGCGCTGATCCCGGCATCGAAAATGATTTTCGAGAAGGATTTGATCCGTTCCGGTGTCGAACATTCGTAATCCGAGCCCGGCCAGGGGTTGAACGGGATCAGATTGACCTTGGCGGGCAGGTCATAGTTGCGCAGCAGGTTTACCAGTTCGCGAGCATCGTGATCGCTGTCATTCTTGTCCTTGAGCATCACATATTCAAAGGTGATCCTGCGGGCGTTGTTGGCACCGGGATAATCGGCGCAGGCCTGCAGCAGTTCCTCGATCGAATATTTGCGGTTGAGCGGGACGATCTCGTCCCGGGTCTCCTTGTTCACCGCGTGCAGTGAAATCGCCAGATTAACGTTAATTTCCGCTCCCGCCCGAGCAATCATCGGCACGACGCCGCTGGTCGACAAGGTGATCCGCCGACGGGAAAGCGCGAGCCCGTCGCCATCCATCACGATTTTCATCGCGTCGCGCACATTGTCAAAATTATACAGGGGCTCGCCCATACCCATCAGCACGATATTGGTGAGCAACCGGCCGTCGGATTTATAGGCCTGATTATAGACCTTGGTATTCTCCATGTCTTCTTCGTCGGCAAAGTCCATCACGCCCTTGGGCCATTCGCCCAGCGCGTCGCGGGCCAGCATCACCTGTCCGACAATCTCGCCGGGCGTCAGATTGCGTACCAGCCGCATCGTGCCGGTATGGCAGAAGCGGCAGTTGAGCGTGCAACCAACCTGGCTCGAAATGCAAAGCGTTCCGCGATCTTCGTCGGGAATGAAGACCATTTCATAATCTTGCGCATCGGCAGACCGCAGCAACCATTTGCGCGTACCGTCTTCCGACAGATGCGCCTCGACCACTTCCGGACGACCGATAACGAAGCGTTCCGCCAGCCACGGCCGCAGCGTCTTGCTCATGTCGGTCATCACCGCAAAGTCGCTGATGCCGCGATGATACATCCAGTGGAAAAGTTGCTTGGATCGAAGTTTTCCCTGCTTCTCCTCCAACCCGGCCTCGACAAGCACATCGCGGATCTCCGCAACGCTGAGACCTATCAGGTCGACGCGACCGTCAGCGCGCGGGGTGACCTTGGCGGGCAAGGGAACGGGATCAATATGGCCGGGAATCTGCATGGGAGCGCATATAGTGCGAGTCCCGGGGAAAATCTACCGCAACCGCGAACATCCCAAAGATGCCGCGTCAATCGCTGTTGCCGCTCCGCGCAACCGGTAGGCATCGACGATCGGTTTTCCGTCCCGACCAACACTTTCCACCGTCATGCTGGTGGCCGAACGGATCGCGGCGATGATTGCGGCATCCATACGCTTGTCCTGCGACCAGCCATCCGAACGGGTAGCGGTCAACTGAAAACGCCGACCGGCGATACTGACCATCAGACGGCTGTTGGTCGACCGGTCCCGGCTCAACCGGACATGAAATTGTCGCCGGATCTTGCGGCTGGGCCAGAAACCGACGGTGGCAAAGGATTTTCGTTCCGCCTTGCCGGTAATTTCCTCTGATTCTGCAATCGCATAGCAGCGCGGGATTTCGGGATCGCGGAACGCGCCCCAGCTGTTGAATATGCCGAGAGAATCCTTGGCCATCGCCGGAATCGAGAGAAACGACACCGCCAGTCCCAGGAGAATATACTGCTTTTTCAAGCTTTCTCCCCTTCCCCTCCGCCGATATGGATCACATCCTCGACACCATCCCTGATCTGGACGATAGAGCCCTGCGGCAAGCCTTCGGCTATCGGCGCGCCTAAGCGCGGGTGCGGATCGGCACCGACCAGCAGGCCACGCAACACCCGGCTGGTCATGCCATGGCTGATCAGCACCGCATCGCGGGCAAATTCCTGTTCTGCCAGCCAATGTTCGAGCCGCCTCGCGATGGCACGATAATCTTCGCCACCGGGCGCGACGGTGACAAACAGCCTTTCGGTCTCGTCGATTTCCAGCTGGCCGGCCAGATCGCGATACCAGGCACCGCCCCATTCACCCATGTCGATTTCGCGCAGACGCTCGTCGCTGCGCGCCTGGTGCCAGTCCGCACCGACATGCTCGGCGATCACCGAAAGCGTCTGCAGAGCGCGGTCGGTATTTGACGCTATAAGATCTAGCTCTGGCTGCTCGTCCGCCAGATGGCGGGCCAACGCCTTGCCCATTTCGTCGGCTTGGGCAAATCCGGTTCGGGTCAGTGGCGTATGGACGTGATCACCCTGCAACCGGCCCGCCAGATTGAATATGGTCTCGCCGTGCCGCGCGATAAACAGTCGTTTTCCCTTGGTGTCCATGCCGCTCCTATTAACCCTGTTCTTTCCCGAAATGGCGAAATCCATCCGCTGCTTCTGCGGCTTTAGCCACCTTGTTGCTTTTTTCCACAGTTTTTCACGGCATTATCCGGCGGCAAAGGCGATCAGGCTTGCCCTGCGGCACTTTATTGTTAATGAAGCCATGAACTATCCGTGAACCTGTGGAGAGTCTTTGCCTCGACAATTTTCACGGACGATCGGGAACAAGAAGGACGGTTTATGAAAGCGACCATTGAACGCGCGGCATTGCTAAAGAGCCTGGGGCATGTCCAGTCCGTGGTTGAACGGCGCAACACCATCCCCATTCTTTCCAACGTGCTAATCGAAGCCAGCGCCGACGGCAGCATCAAGCTGATGGCAACCGATCTCGATCTTCAGGTCGTTGAAACGGTCGAAGCTCAGGTCGAGACCGCTGGATCCACCACCGTGTCCGCCCATACATTGTTCGACATTGCCCGCAAGTTGCCCGATGGTTCGCAAGTCCAGCTGGACGCAGCCGATGGCAAGATGAAGGTCAACGCCGGTCGCGCCCGCTTCAATTTGCAGACGCTTCCCCGCGACGACTTTCCGATCATCGCCGAAGGCGACTTACCGACCAGTTTCGAACTGCCTGCCTCTTCGTTGATCCAGATCATCGACAAAACTCGTTTCGCGATCTCGACCGAAGAAACCCGCTATTATCTCAACGGCATCTTCCTCCACGTGCAGGATGAGGAAACACCGGTGCTAAAAGCCGCCGCGACCGATGGCCACCGCCTCGCCCGCGTTACCCTGCCCCGCCCTGCCGGCGCGGAAGGCATGCCCGACGTGATCGTTCCCCGCAAATGCGTCAACGAACTGCGCAAGCTTCTCGACGAAAATGCTGAATCTTCGGTGCAGGTCGATTTGTCCGCTAGCAAGATACGTTTCACGCTCGGCACGGCGATCCTGACCAGTAAATTGATCGACGGGACATTCCCCGATTACACCCGGGTTATTCCGACCGGCAATGACAAGCTGCTCAAGATCGATGCAAAGAGCTTCGCCCAGGGCGTAGACCGCGTCTCGACCATCGCTACCGAGAAAACCCGGGCCGTCAAAATGGCGCTGGGTACCGACAAGATCACGCTTTCCGTCACCTCGCCCGAAAATGGCAAGGCAGAGGAAGAAGTCCCGGGCTCCTATAGTGACGACACGTTCGAAATCGGTTTCAATTCGAAATATCTGATGGATATTCTCGGAGAGATCGAAGGCGACACCGTTGAGTTGCATCTGGCCGACGCCAGCGCGCCGACGCTCATTCGCGAAAACGACAAGTCAACGGCGCTCTATGTGCTGATGCCGATGCGGGTTTGAGGACCGTCTGCAATTGATCGGAAACCGTCTCGCTTGAAGACTCCGATTGCGTATATCTCTGATGCCCGGCAAATTTTGTGGCAACTTGCGTGGCATCGTCACTTCTCCCTATAGCGCAAAATCACAGAGAGAATATTTGCCAGCCCTTTGGTTCACGAGAGGGGCTGGTATTTCCTTACAGCGCGCAATATAGCGCGCTCATTGATCATGACTCGGCAAATTTCTCTCTCCCGGTTCCTGAAGACCAGCCTGGCGATTCACGCTATGGCGCTGCTCGCAATTTTGCTGAGCTTACTCACTCCGCAAGGCTTCATGCCGGATCAGGCTGACCAGGGGTTCGTGATCAAACTCTGTTCGGGCCATGCCGATAGCAAACTCGCGATAGCCCCTGACCATCCCGACTTCGACCTGCTAACGCTGGTCTACGGCGAACAGGAGAAAAACACTCCGGAACCCGAACCGGAACAATCGTCGCCTGCTTGTGCCTTTGCCGGAAGCGCTGGCTTCGGCCTGGCCTCTTCCACGCCGGAATTCCAGTTTTCAAAATTGGCTTCGGCCACGCACGAACCCTCCGAACCGCGCCGCTTCGTGCTGCGCAACCGGATCAACATTCCGCCTGCAACCGGGCCACCAATAGCGTCCCAATACATCTGACAAAGCGCGCTATCGTCATCTTGAACGGTGACTGATCGCATCCGTTGCATTTTTCGCGGCCTCCCAACCATTGGGCAGTGGCCGTTTGGGATATATCATGAAAAAAATACTACTTACCGCATTCACCGCCAACGTAGCCCTTGGCGCTACCCCCCTTTTCGCCCAAGCCGACCCGCTTACCGACATCATCGTCATCGGACAGCGCGACACCGCCACTACCGACCGGGTTGAAAATGATAAGGAAATCGTTTCCACACCCGACGCCGCGGCTCTGGTCGCGCGGGCACCAGGTGCTGCCCTGATCGACAATGGAGGGCTATCCGGTCAAGTCCAGTATCGCGGCCTGTTTGGCGATCATATTCTGGTCCGCGTCGATGGTCAGCGCTTTTCGTCGGGCGGTCCCAATTTGATGGACCCGCCGCTTCACTACGCACCGATGGCTCTGGTCGACCGGATCGAAGTGGATCGCGGTATCAGCCCGGTACGCAAGGGGCCGGGGATCGGTGGCGGTGTGAATGCCGTTTTGAAGCAAGCACAATTCTCGGACGGCGCGACACTGCAGCCGCAAGCCGATCTCACCGCAGGCTATCGCAGCGGCGACAACAGCTATCTGCTGGGAGGACTGGCCAGCCTGTCCAGCGAACGGGTCAAACTGGGCATCATCGCATCCTATGAAAAAGGTGAAGACCTGCAATTTCCGGGCGGCACCATCGCGTCTTCGAACTTCGAGCGTCTGAGTGTGGGCGCCCATGCAGGCCTGAAAGTAGGGGACGGCAGCTTGACGCTCTCATATCGGCGACAGGAAACCGACCCGACCGGCAATCCGCCCTTCCCGATGGACATTCAATTTGTCAACACAGACTTTTTGAACCTCTCTTACGAGGGGCAAATCCGGGATAGTCTATATCTGGAGCTGGACGCGGGGCATGTTGCGGTCAGGCATCTGATGGACAATTTTTCATCGCGCCAAGGTCCGGCCAGCACGATGGATCAGCGCGCCACATACGCGGATGCGGACACCAGCACGGCTGCCGTATCACTGCGCATCGGCACCGCGGACCGCCATGTCCGGATCGGCGCCGATGTCGAGACTACGGACAAGGACGCGCGTATCACCAATCCGTCCAATGACGCCTTTTTCCTGACTTCACTCAGCAATATTTCCGGCAGCCGGGTTGGAGCCTTCGTCGAAAGCCGTCTCGGATTCGGACCGGTGGAAGCCGAAGTTGGCGCACGTTTTGATCATCACCAGATGGAAGCGAGTTCGCCGCAATTGGGCAGTGCAGTTCCAATGGGGCCTCGCATTCTCGCCGATGCGTTTACCGCATCGGATCGCAGCTGGTCCGATAATACAGTCGATGTCACAGCACGATTCTGGAGCGAGATTGGAAATATCAAGCCCCGCCTATCCTTTGCCTACAAGACCCGCGTTGCCAATGCCCTCGAGCGATTCTCATGGCTGCCAACTGGTGCCAGCGGCGGTCTTGCAGACGGGAATATCTACGTCGGAGATCTGAATCTCGACAACGAAAAGGCCTGGATTGCCGAGATCGGCTTCGACTATCAGGACAGCAGGTTCTACGCCCGGCCGACGCTCTTTTACCGGCGTATCGATGATTTTATTCAGGGGGTTCCTTTTGATGACACGCCGGGCATTATCGACAATCCGGTGGAAATGGTTGCGAATATGAACGGCGATTCGACGCCGCTACGCTTTGCCAATGTCGATGCGGAATTCTATGGTGCCGACCTCGATTTCGGCTGGCATATAGGCGGCCCCTTGCATCTCGACGGAACGGCCAGTTACGTCCGGGCGAAACGGCGCGATATTGACGACAATCTCTATCGGATCGCCCCTCCAAATGCGCGCTTGGCTGTTAGCTGGCAGGAAAAAGCCTGGCATCTGGGCGCGGAACTGCAAGCATATGCAGAGCAAAACAAAGTGTCTGCTACCAACAGCGAACAGCCCAGCGATGGCTATTTGCTCGCCGGGCTATTCGGTCATGTGGCACTGACCAGTACTTTGTCGATCGACGCCAGCGTGGAAAATCTATTCAACAAACATTATACCGATCATCTCGCTGGCTATAACCGCGTCAGCGGATCAGATGTGGTCTTGGGTGCTCGCTTGCCTGGATCAGGCAGAAGCGCCTTTATCCGGCTACGCTGGACGGGCATGTAATAGATTCCATCCAATTTCGAGCGCAGCCGGTTTTCCGGCTGCGCGCTACTCCGCCGCTTCCCGCATTTCGACAGCCTGCGGACCACGGATCAGCCCACCAGGACGCTTGTCGGTCACGACACCGCCCTCGAAGGTCACCTGCCCCGACTTGATCGTGTAATCATAGCCGTTCGCCTTTTGCAGCAGGCGCTTGCCACCCGCTGGCAAGTCAAAGGCCAGCCAAGGCTTGCCAAGCTTGATTCGTTCCATATCAATCACATTGACGTCCGCCAGATAGCCGGGCTTCAAAACCCCGCGGTCGTTCAAACCGTAAAGCCGCGACGTATCCAGACATTGCCGTTTGATCGCATTCTCAATGCTGATCGTACCGCGCTTGCGGTTCTTCACCCAATGTTCGAGCATGAAGGTCGGGCTGGCCGCGTCGCAAATGGTGCCGCAATGCGCGCCGCCATCGGACAGGCTGTTCACCGTGTCGTCGGCCTGCTGCAATGTCTCCAGAAAATCGAGATTGCCATCCATATAGTTGAGAAGAGGCAGATAGATAAATCCCTTGCCGTCATCTCCCATCATCAGGTCATAGGCATATTCCGCGCCGGATTTTCCGGCGGCTTCGGCGCGCGCGGCGATGCTTTCATCGGCCTGCGGTTCATAGTCGAAATCCTCGTCCATCTCGAACTGCGCCGCCCAGCCTTGTGTGATCACCATGAAGACCGGCACCATATCGACCTGCTCGGGCATTTCGGCAGTCTCGCTCAGCAATTGCGCCTTGAACGCCGGATCCTTGAGCTTGGCATATTTTTCGTCCCAGCTCAGCTCTTCCATCGCCATCCAACTCGGGTGACGGACAAAGGGATGCACCGTGCCCTGCCAGGCCATGACAATGCCGTTTCCGCGCAGCGCGATTTGCGCAACGATATTGGCGCCATTGTCATTTTCCGCCCGCATATTGGCGATCTGCTCGTCGAGCGACTGCTCCTTGGCAATCGACTGCAACGCCGCGAAGGTCACCGGCATTCCGGTTTCACGGCTGAGGTCGCCCATCCAGCCAAATTCGTCCCATTCCTTGTTGAGATCGCTCGCCATTTCGAATACGCCGTAGCCGACCCGGCCCATCGCGCGGCCGATACCGATCAATTCTTCCTTGGTCGCGGTCGTGCCGGGAACCAACTCGCCGTCAATGCTGCGATGCAGGATGGTCCGCGAAGTCGAGAATCCGAGAGCGCCCGCTTTCAGGCCATCCTCGACGATCTTCGACATCTGCTCGATCTCGTCTTCGGTAGGAACCGCGCCGGGCTTCTCTCTGTCACCCAGCACATAGGCACGAACCGCACCATGCGGCACATGGGTTGCGACATCGACGGTGCGCGGCATTCTTTCCAACTCGTCAAGATATTCAGGGAATGTTTCCCAGTTCCAGCTCATGCCTTCGGCCAAAGCGGTGCCGGGGATATCCTCGACGCCTTCCATCAGATTGATCAGCCATTCGTGCCGGTCGGGCCGCGCCGGCGCGAAACCGACGCCGCAATTGCCCATCACGACTGTGGTGATGCCGTGCCAGCTCGAAGGCGCCATTTCATCGTCCCAGGTCGCCTGCCCGTCATAATGGGTGTGCACGTCGACAAAGCCCGGCGTAACAAATTTTCCTGATGCATCGATCTCTTCACGGCCCTTTGCCGCGACCGTCCCGACCAGAGATACGCGATCGCCGTCGATCGCCACATCGGCGACAAACGGCGCTCCGCCTGTGCCATCCACAACCGTACCACCACGAATTACCAAATCATGCATCGAGTCTCTCCTGTATATTTCCGCCAAGCGTAGCAGATTTAACTAGATGATTAAAGCAATCTGCTGTTACCCTCTGCTGCATGGTAGAAAAATTATCATGGCAGCCCGATCCGGCGAGCGGCATTTTGATCGACCGGGTCGAAGCCAATGGACAGACTTTTGAAGTCGCAAAAGCCGGCAGCGGCGGGAAACTGGCGCTCTGTCTGCACGGCTTTCCCGAACTCAATTATTCGTGGAGGCACCAGATCCCGCTGTTGGTGGAAATGGGCTATATGGTCTGGGCACCTAATCTGCGCGGCTATGGTGGTTCCAGCAAGCCGGAGGGAGTGAATTCCTATCGGCTGAACATTCTGGTTCAGGATGTCGCCGCGCTGATCGACGCCAGCGGCGCAGAGGATGTCACCCTGATCGCCCATGACTGGGGCGCAATCGTTGCCTGGCATTTCGCCATTCTGAAAATCCGTCCGCTGACCCGACTGGTGATCATGAATGTTCCTCATCCCAAATGCGCGAAGCGGGAAATGAAACATTGGTATCAGTTGAAGAAAAGCTGGTATATTTTCTTTTTCCAGTTGCCTTGGCTGCCGGAGAAGATGCTCGGCCGAAACGAAGCGCAGCCGGTCAAACAGGCCTTTTCCAAAATGGCCGTCGACAAGAGTCGTTTCCCGGATAGCGAGTTGCAAGTCTATGCCGACGCCGCCAACCGCCCCGGCGCGCTGCGATCAATGATAAACTATTATCGCGCCCTGCTCCGCACCCTCGATGCACGGGAGATTGGCGATGGTATGATCGACATACCAACGCTGATGGTCTGGGGTGAGGAAGACGCCGCGATCGACATCCGCTGCACCGACGGCACGGAAGAATGGGTATCCGATCTGGAACTGCAACGTCTGCCCGCTGTTTCCCACTGGGTGCAACAGGAAGCGCCAGAGAAAGTCAACGCGATTTTGCGAGAGTGGTTACCCGGCTAATCCCGCGCCGCGATCATATCGGCGATATCGGTGAATTTCTCGCGCGGCGAGCCTTCTCTGGCGCGGGCGATTTCGGCTTCCTCGATTTTCTTCCAGTCGCGGAAGGTTACGGTTTCAACGCCGCGTTCTGCAAAGAGACGATCCAGCGCTGCGCGACCTGCTTTTCGTCCACCAGCACCGATATCTTCCGCGATGGCATCAACAATTGCAAAACCGTCCGGCTTGTTGGTACCGATCGTACCCGACGGCCCGCGGCGCGCCCAGCCGACGCAATAGAGGCCCGGCAATATCCGTCCATCCGTATTGGCGAAGCGACCACGACCATGTTCATAGGGCACGCCCTCAATCGGCGGCGTCCGATAGCCGATGCAGCTGATCACCATCTGGCATTCGAGTTCGTAGCGTTCTCCGGTACCGGTGGAGCGCAGGTCCTTGTCGAGCTCGGTTCTCTCAACGATCAGTTTTTCGACTGTATCATCGCCGCGAATTTCGACCGGCATTGCAAAAAAGTCGAAGACAATCTCGATTGGCTTATGCTGCGCATCGGCCGCCTCGCTCTGGAAATTGCGCAAATGCGTCACCGATTTCCGCATTCCCGGCTCGAGCATGGCATCATCACCGGGGTCCGGAAAATCTTCCCCGTCAACTACCGGTCTCGCTCGTTCCAGTTGCCCCAGTTCGCCCAGTTCCTTCGGAGTCATTGCAATCTGATGCGGACCGCGCCGTCCGAGAAAGGTGATCTTCTCGACCTTGCTCTGCTTCAGCCCGTCGAGCGCGTGACCGACAATATCGCTGCCCGCAAACTCATCTTCCGTCTTTGCCAATATCCGCGCGACATCAAGTGCGACGTTGCCATTGCCGATGATCGCCACCGATTTGGCATCCAGTGGCGGATCAAGATCCTTGAAATCCGGATGACCGTTATACCATCCGACAAAGGCGGCACTGCCGATGACACCCTTCAGGTCGCTGCCAGGAATATCCAGGGCCCGGTCATTTGGTGCACCGGTTGCCAGAACCACGGCATCGTAGAGGTCCTGCAGTTCCGCAATACTGACATCCTCGCCAACGGTGACGTTACCGACAAAGCGGACATTGTCGCCGAGATTGGTTTTTTCATAACGCCGCGACACGGCCTTGATCGACTGATGGTCAGGCGCGACGCCGGTGCGGATCAGGCCGAAGGGAACGGGCAAGCGATCGATGATGTCGACAGCGACTTCCTCGCCGAATTTCTTCTGCGCCGCTTCCGCCGAATAATAGCCAGCTGGCCCAGATCCTATGATCGCAATATGCCGCATCGTTCTGCCTCCCCCATTAGGTTGCCCGATTATGCGGTCATGCTAACGTCTTAATTACAAAAGAAAAGCAAAAGGGTGCTGTCAATTTCATGAGGCCGGATTGTTGCAGAAGGCCGCCTAGCCGCTGACATTGGCGACATTATAGCGCAATGCTTCCTCATTGGTCAGGCAGCGCCGGGTCGATCCGTCCCCATCCTCGGTTTTCACCGCATTGGTCTGGTACATGATCTCCGAAAGCAATTTTCGCGATACTCCCATCCGGATCAGGAAGTCATTATCTTCGGTCGCCAGCAGCGCGCTCTGCTGCTCGACTTCGCCAATCAGCCCGACGGTCGAATCCGTGCCCATTTCGATGCTGTAGTTGATCGCGTTGCGGTCGTTGGTCATGGTGAACATATGCACCATGAAGTGGGCACCGGGCTCGACGATCCGGGCCCTGCCGCCCATGAACACAAAATTGCAGGCGCTAAAACAGGTCCAGCCCTGAGGAATACGGGTGATGATGAGCGCATCGGCTTCCCGGATCACTCTGCCGGCTTCATTTCCGGCCCGCGCATTCCCGCCGGAAGACCGCAACCAGATTTCGGTTATGTCCGGATTATCAGACAGCATCTTTCGCATCCGGTCCGGCAAGTCTGCATCTACGGCTCCTTCAGCCAGCAAAATCTTGGTGTCTCCAACCATTTTGGGAGTCAGCACCATTGTCTCGTTATTCGACCAGTTCGGCGCGATCGGACAGGTGGGATTATCGGGATCAATCGGCTCTTGCGCATGTCCGGCGCTTGCGACAAGCACGCAGCCGGCAATAATATTTCGTACAATTCTAATCATGGCGTGAACTACCGTTTCAATCGTTCCCGTGAGAAAATGCGATAACATGGTTGAATGATATTGAAAACCGGCCTTGACCTTAAAAATATGACGATACTATGATCCAAGTCATAGTCTGGGAGGATTATTCAGTATATTTCAAATTGTAAGCCACGGGGTCGCAAACCATTCATCCTGATTTAGAGACAAGCTTCCGCACGGGGAAGTTTTGAAGTCGGGATCAAACCGGAGGAATACACATGTTGAAGAGAATTTTGACCCTTGCTGCGGTCTCGTCGCTTGCATTAACGGGCGGAACGGCAATGGCAGCCGGAAAATCCAAAGGCCAAAAGGCGCAAGATCGCGCTACCGCACAAATCCCCATTTGCACAGTCAAGCTGGGAACGATCGCGGTCGTGGAACCAGAGGTAAAGTGGTGGAGAAGCTATAAGATCGGTTCGCCGGAAGCACTGATCAAGACTTTTGTGCAACGATCGGGATGCTTCGGCCTGGTCGACCGTGGTTCGGGCCTGGCCGCGCGCGCGGTCGAACGGGCGCTCGGCGATGATGGAGAGTTGCAGAGAGGATCAAACCTCGGCAAACGTCAGGTCAAGGCCGCAGACTATGTCCTCATACCCGATATCATTTCGGCCAACAGCAACTCCGGCGGTGGCGGAGCCCTTGGCGGACTGGCCGGTGCGCTCGGCGGACGCACGTTTGGCGGTCTGGTTGGCGGACTCAAAGTCAACAAAAAGGAAGCGAATGTCACGCTTTCTCTGGTCAATGTCCGCACGACCGAGATCGAACGAACGGTGGAAGGCTATAAGCGTACATCCGACGTCAGCTTTGGCGGTGGCGGCGGTGCCTTTCTTGGCGGTGCTCTCGTCGGTGCAGCAGGCGGCGGATATACCGACACCCAAATAGGCCGGGTCATGGCGCTCGCCTATCTCGACGCATATACCTTGCTTGTTACCCAGCTAGGCGGGCTCCCGGCGGATCCGAGCGCAGCAGCACCCCAAGCGGAATAGGCCCAGTCAATACACGAAAAGACAGACCCGGCGCCTTCAATTCTGGCGCCGGGTTTCTATCAGAATCCCGTGCTCTCCAATAGCGGCCAGAGGACGATCCGTGGATAGCGACGGACAAAGATCGGGTCCATTTGGCAGTGGCAAGCCCGCAAGGGGAAAACTTGGCTAGGCTGCTGACCCGGTCGCATTGAGGGAGAGGAAAAGTGCGGAAGCCGTTCAATCGACTACAGGCGCTGATGATAAAGGCGATGGCGGAGGCGCTATTCTATAACCGGAAGATGGCAGTTTCAGCCGATCAGGTCGTGGAGAATCTGCAGGAACATTTTACCAATATCGACGGCCAGAAGCCGGACGAAATCCGGTTGGCCCTTTACGGGTTGTTCATGGTCCTCGGCGGCCCGTTCTTTCTCGCGGCGTCGCCCAGAATACGGAAGAAGCTGATCGGCAGACGCCTGCAGAAATCTCGGATCGATTTTCTTCAGGACATTGCCCGCACCAAGGGCGTCATACTGGCTGGATATTACGGCCATTGGCAGCATGGTGATGAAGAGGAGAATTTCGACAATCCGGTCCTGGTCGACCTCGATTTCCAACTGCCGGCACAGCGTGACCGATCGGCCCCGGGCGAGCGACCGGTCCGCCGCGAAACGCACCGCGATCTGACTGCAGACGTGTTTGTCGGGCATGGCGCGATCCCGGAAGAGGCAGATGTCATAGTCATCGGTTCGGGTGCCGGTGGTGCCGTCGCGGCAGCTGCGGTGGCCGACGAAGGACATGGGGCATTGATCATCGAGGCCGGCAGCCACTATCCATCATCGCGGCTGACCCACGAAGAAGCCAGAATGACCGCGCGGCTATTCAAGGATGGCGGACTGCAGACCACGGCCGACCGTGACATCATCGTGTTTCAAGGCCGCGTGGTGGGCGGTTCTACCGTCATAAACAACGGCATCTGTCTGCGCATGAAACAGGATGGCCTAGTCCACCCGGATGCGGAAGATGTTTATGAAACTTGGGCTCGGCTGGGCGCGCCGATAAGCGAAGCCAGTTTGGCTGCCAGCTATGATGCGGTCGAACAGATGCTCAATGTTTCCGAGATCGACACAATCACCGGCCGCAACAATGGCCCGCATCTGATCAACGGCTGGACAAAATATGCTGCCCAATCGGGCGACCCGATGGACAAGACCGCCATCACCGCCTGGTTTCGAAAAAATTATGGTCCGCCGACACCAGACAGCCAGTGTGTCTATTGCGGCTATTGCAACACCGGCTGCCCCTATGGCCGGAAGAAAGCCATGCCGGAAAGCTACTTGGCGCACGCGACCAGCAATGCGCGCGAGAAACCGGCTCGTATACTGGACCGGGCAGAAGCAACCGAAATTTTATGGACCGAAGGTGCCAACGGAAAACGCATTGCCGATGCTGTCAAAATCACTCTGAAAGGGGGTGGCAAGCGGGTCATTCGCGCCCGAAAGGGTGTGGTCGTTGCGGCAGGTGCGCTGGCCTCCAGCAATTTGCTGTACAACAGCGGCATCCTCCAATCGGGCAGCAATATTTCGCTCAACATTGCCTGCCCCGTCGTTGCGCTGATGCCCGAAGGCACGAGAGTCAACGCATGGGACGAAGACCAGATGGCGACCTATATCGATCGCGGTGACTTCCTGATCGAAAGCCATTTCCAGCCGCCAATGAGCATGGCCATGCTGGTACCGGGCTGGTTTGAGGATCATTATGAACGGATGAAAAATTATAGCCGGCTGGTCTCGGCCGGAGTCCTGTTCCCTGCTGACCGGCTCGGCCACATGAAAAACGGGAAGCTCAAGCTCAAGATCGGCGAGCCGGAACTGGCATTGCTGCGCCGCGCGCTGGCGACCATGACCAAGGTCCACTTCCTCAATGGCGCGATCGAAGTCTACCCTGCCCTGCTCCGCGGCCAGACGCTGACTGCCGATATGAGCCATGAGGCGATCGATGCCTTTTACAAAAAAGCGATCGTCGAGCCCGACGATGTCGTCTTGTCAAGCTCCCATCCCCATGGTGGCAATGCAATCAACGAAGACCCGCACCGGGGCGTCGTCGATCTCAACCAGCGCGTGCATAATACGACCAATTGCTATGTCACCGATGCCAGCGTGATGCCCAGTTGCATCCGGGTCAACGCGCAACTGACCACGATGGCTATGGCGCACAGGGCGATGGCGGGCAAAAGACGTTTCGGCTAGTTCTGGAAAGTGAAATCGGGCAACGACTGAAACGCGTTTTTCAACGCATCCCCCCAACCGGTCGAGATTGCCTGGAAATAGGCATCCTCTTTTTCGATCCGTTGCTGGTGACTGATCGCGAACCTGTCGGTTTCATAAACCTGCATGTCAAGCGGCAGATCCACCGCAAGATTAGCCCTAATAGTCGAATCGAAAGAAACCAGAAGTAATTTCACGGCATTTTCAAAGGACATGTCCGGATCAAAGCCGCGAACCAGAATTGGACGACCATATTTGGTTTCTCCACTCTGGAAAAAGGGGCTGTCATCGCTGGCCTCGATGAAGTTGCCGGCAGGATAGATCAGGAACAGCCTCGGATCGCTGCCTTTGATCTGGCCGCCAAGAATGAGCGTAGCGCCAAAGGGAGACTTGGATTCCTGTCCTTCACGGGAATAGGTTTTAACCACCTCCCGCAGGGTCTCGCCGATGATCGTGGCGACCTGGAACATCGACGGCGCCTGCAGAATAGAGGGATTTCGTTCATCGGGATGCTTTCCGCGCTCGTCGAGCAGGCTGACCACGGCCTGAGTAGTCGCCAGATTGCCCGCAGAAAGCAGCGTGATGACCCGCTCGCCGGGCACTTCCCAACTGGTCATTTTCTTGACCTGGGCAATATCGTCGACGCCGGCATTGGTGCGCGTGTCCGACATGAAGACAAGGCCGCGCTTCATCCGCAAACCTACGCAATAAGTCATTTTTGAATTCCCGAACTAGCTTGAAAACAGGATTACTGCTGAACCTGCAGCGTGACAATCATATCTTCATTTCCGGCCCCGTATCGCAGTCCGGAAATCGGCGATGCTTCCCGGTAATCAAGCCCGGTAGCGATGCGTACATAGCGCTCATCGGGAGAATAGCCATTGGAAACATCAAAACCGACCCAGCCCAGTCCATCCACATGAACCTCTGCCCATGCGTGGGTCGCATCCTGATCTATTCGGTCACTCATCATAAGATATCCGGAAACATAGCGTGCGGGAAATCCGAGCAAACGCGCTGCGGCGCAAAATATTTGACTGTGATCCTGACAGACCCCTTCTCCTGCCTTGAGCGCGGTTTCGGCGTCCGTACCGGCATCCGTCTTACCCGTGCGATAGGCAACTTTGTCCAGCACAGCTGCCGACAGGGCATGCAACTTGGCAACATCGCTCTCGAAATCATCGCCGATTGATCTCACCAGCTTTTTGGTTCGCGAACCGGGCCTGGTGAGCTCGGTCGCCCCTTTGAAATACCAGAGGGGCGCAAAGCCTGCATGCGATCCCATGATGCCGCTGCCATTGCTATTCTCAACCTCGCCGGTGCACCGGATCGCAATTTGCTTGCGGCCCCGCTCGATGCTGATCAGGTCGACATGATTGCAATGGTGGTCTTCAAAAGACAGCTCCACCTTGCCACCCTCGATTTCGATATCCCAGTTCTTGATATCATGTCCCGGCCGTTGCTTTGGCCGCAAACGGACCTGTTGCAATGCATATTGCACTGGCGTGTCATAAACATAACGGGTTTCGTGATTGATCTTCAGCAGCATGATTATCCGACCCTGTCGTGAAAATTAAAGTCTGTTTCGATTTGCGCGGCAAGACCATTATTGGCCCGGATAAAATCCGCGATATACTCGTGCAGACCATAATCGAAAATCGCCTCGATTGGCCGTCTCAGAATGTCAGTGCAAATTTCGTGCGCCAATTCACCGGAGCGGCTTTTGATCCCGTAATTATCATCGATATAGTTCAGATTGTCGCTGATCTTGGCATAGCAGAATGTCAGCGATCGGGGCATTTGACGGTGCAGGATCAGATAGTCGGCAACCGCTTGCGCGCTGATATCCGGACCATTGAGCCAGCGAAACGAGCGATGCGCCGAAACCGATCGCAGGATCGTCTCCCATTGTACATTATCGACCGATGATCCGATTAGGGCGACCGATGGCAATAACAGATAATATTTCACGTCGAGAATGCGGGCGGTACTGTCTGCCCGTTCCAGGAAGCTGCCGAGCCTGAGGAAATTGAAACCGTCATTGCGCAGCATCGTGCCGAGCGTCGCACCCCGAACCAGGGCGCTCTGATTCCGGATCAACCCCAGCGTTTCCGGAAGATCCTGTTCCCTGACCGGTTTGGCCATAGCCGCATTCAATGTAATCCAGCTCTCGTTGGTTGCTTCCCAAACTTCTCGTGTCAGCGCGGTTCTCGCCGTTCGCGCGCTGTCCCGGGCCTTTTTCGTTAATGCCATGACACTGTTGGTATTGTCCCTGTCGCGGAGCAGAAAATCGATGACATTGACCGAATCGAAATCGACATGCTTGCGGCGATAGGCTTGCAACACGCCGGAAGACTTGAGCACCGAAGACCATTCGTCACTCGCAGAAGCGGAGCGGGTCAGTGCGATCCGGAATCCCGCTTCGATAAAGCGTGCGCTATTCTCAACCCGCTCGAGATAGCGCGACATCCAGAACAGGCTGGCGGCTGTTTTTCCCAGCATCAGATACGCTCCCTCATTCTTCCAGCACCCAAGTATCCTTGGTGCCTCCGCCCTGACTGCTGTTCACGACCAGCGAACCTTTGGTCATCGCCACCCGGGTCAGACCGCCAGGGGTGATACTGATACCGCTGGGAGAGACGAGCACAAACGGCCTGAGGTCGACATGACGCGGCGACAGCCCTTTCTTGGTGAAGATCGGCACGGTGGAGAGCGCGAGGGTTGGCTGGGCGATATAGTTGCTGGCATTATCGATCAGCTTGGCCCGGAAGGCGGCGACTTCCTTTTTCGAAGCCGCCGGTCCAACCAGCATGCCATAGCCGCCCGATCCGTGCACCTCCTTGACGACCAGTTCTTCCAGATGTTCCAGCACGTAAGCGAGCTGATCCTTTTCCGAACAGCGCCAGGTCGGCACATTTTCTAGCAACGGTTTTTCGCCGGTGTAGAATTCGACGATATCCGGCATGTAGCTATAGAGCGCCTTGTCGTCAGATATTCCGGTACCGGGCGCATTGGCGATGGTGATGCCACCGGATCGATAGACATCGAATATTCCCGGTACGCCCAGCATCGATTGCGGATTGAAATTGAGCGGGTCGATATATTCATCGTCAATCCGGCGGTAAAGCACGTCAATCGCGGTATATCCCTCGGTCGTTCGCATGGCGACGCGACCGTCGACAATCTTGAGATCATGGCCCTCGACCAGTTCAACGCCCATCTGGTCGGCAAGAAAACTGTGTTCGAAATAGGCGCTATTGTAAATACCCGGAGTCAGCACCGCAACGACCGGTTTGCCTTCGCATTTCGGTGGTGCACAAGCGGCGAGCGACCGCCGCAACTGTCCGGGATAATTGCTGACTTCCTGAACCTTGATCCTGGCGAATAGCTCGGGGAACATCTGCAACATGGTCTCGCGGTTTTCGAGCATATAGCTGACCCCTGACGGGGTCCGCGCATTATCCTCGAGAACATAGAATTCCTCGTCACCGGTCCGGACAATATCCGTGCCGATGATATGGGTGTAAATGCCTCCCGGCGGATTTACGCCGATCATTTGCGGGAGAAAGGCTTCGTTGTTCGCGATCAGTTCAACCGGCACCCTGCCCGCCCGCAATATCTCCTGCCGATGATAGATGTCGTAGAGGAATGCATTGATCGCCCGGACTCGCTGTTCTATCCCCTTTGACAACTTGCGCCATTCGCGCGCGGACAGCACCCGCGGTACAACGTCGAAGGGAATCAGCCGTTCGTCGGCCTCGTCCTCTCCGTAAACATTGAAGGTGATCCCGGTTTTCCGGAAAAAAGCTTCCGCGTCAGCAGATTTGCGGTGCAGACGCTTGACATTCTCCCGGTCAAGCCAGCTTTTATAGTCTCGGTACGGTGGTCGGACGTCGTCCCCGCTACCCAGCATTTCATCGAACAAGCAAATTCCCCCTCAATCGAAGCGTGAAAACCTGTCCTCCCGCATCGAAGCTAACGCAACAGACCATGGGAAGCAAAGGAAATAGAGAAATCCGGCAGCAGGATCGGCACGCATTTGCGGGGAGAAGTTGAAAAGCGCGCCGCCCTGCCTGCGATCCCGGACGATCTCGGTTCGCTCTATGGCGCTTTCGTCATCCGGCTAGGCTCCACAATACTTTACTTCCCGCCGATATCGTCTAATCGCTGCTGCGACTATTTTTGGAGAATATCATGCGTGCCGACGCGCAAGCCTTTGTCGACCGGATCGACGCCGCCCTTTCCCTGATCAAGACCGCCCTCAACTGGGACGTTGCCCTGCGCCGTCTCGACGAGCTCAACGCTAGGGTCGAGGATCCGACGCTGTGGGACGACCAGAGCGCTGCCCAGGCGGTGATGACCGAACGCCGCCGCCTCGATGAATCGATCAGCGCTGCGCAGGAAATCCAGCAGGAACGCGACGACGCAATTGAATTCATTGAAATGGCCGAGGAAGAAGGCGATGCCGCCCTCGCTGACGAAGGCGTAGCCACGCTCGAGAAACTCGCGACCCGCGCCGACCGCGACAAGGTCAAGGCTCTGCTCTCCGGCGAGGCCGACGGTCTCGACACCTATATCGAAATCCACGCCGGCGCCGGCGGCACGGAAAGCCAGGACTGGGCCGAAATGCTGTTGCGCATGTACCAGCGCTGGGCCGAGGCACGCGGCTACAAGGTCACCATGGTGGATTATCAGGCCGGCGACCAGGCCGGCATCAAATCCGCAACGATCGAGGTCAAGGGCGAAAATGCCTATGGCTATGCCAAGACCGAAAGCGGCGTGCACCGGCTGGTCCGCATCTCGCCCTATGACAGCGCCGCCAAGCGCCACACCAGCTTTTCCTCCGTCTGGGTCTATCCGGTGATCGACGACAGTTTCGAGGTCGAGATCAACGAGAGCGACCTCAAAATCGACACCTATCGCGCCTCCGGTTCCGGCGGCCAGCACGTGAACACCACCGACAGCGCCGTGCGCATCACCCACCAGCCGACCGGGATCGTCGTCGCCAGCCAGAATGACCGCAGCCAGCACAAGAACCGCGCCACCGCGATGGGCATGTTGAAAGCGCGCCTGTTCGAGGCCGAACTGCAGCGCCGCGAAGCCGAAGCCTCGGGCGAATATGAAGCCAAGACTGAAATCGGCTGGGGCCACCAGATTCGCAGTTATGTCCTGCAACCCTATCAGATGGTCAAGGACCTGCGCACCGGCCACACCAGCAGCGCCCCCGGTGATGTGCTCGACGGCGCGCTGGACGATTTCATCGCCGCGACGCTCGCACAGAAGGTGACGGGCGAAGCGGTCGATGTCGAGGATGTGGATTAGGGAGCGTTTGCCCCTGCTCAGGCAGGGGCCCATCTCCAGAAATACAACCTGAAAACACAGGTTATAGATAAAGCTGCGCTACATCACATCCGCAAGCCGCGCCTAAAGCCATCCCGAATGGAACCCATGGCCCGTCCAAAACGTAGGACAGGCAGACACTACGCGATATCGACCCGCAGCTGACCATGATCATCGATACGAGACCTTGTCTCCGGCCAGTTCGCGCATGTTACGTCGCCACTCTTGGGAAGGACGCCGTTAAATGGAAAGCACCGAACTTGTCGTAAACGGAAAAGCGCACAAGCTGGAGGCCGACAGCCGCGTCACCTTGCTCGATGCGCTGCGCAACCATCTCGGCCTGACGGGCACCAAGAAGGGTTGCGACCATGGTCAATGCGGAGCCTGCACCGTCATCGTCGAGGGACGGCGGGTCAATTCCTGCCTGACTCTGGCCTGCATGCATGACGGTGACGAAATCACGACGATCGAGGGCATCGGCCAGCCGTACAATCTGTCTGCTTTGCAATCCGCTTTTGTCGCGCATGACGGTTTCCAGTGCGGCTATTGCACACCAGGCCAGATCTGCTCCGCCACGGCTATGATCGAGGAAGCCAGGGCCGGATGGCCAAGCTTTGTTTCCGACGACCTCGACGGTCCCGCAGAATTGAGCGACGAAGAGATATCGGAACGGATGAGCGGCAATCTCTGTCGCTGCGCCGCCTATCCCAATATCGTCAATGCGATCCGTCAGGCCGCCGGAGAACAGTCATGAAGCCCTTTGAATATGCGAAAGCCACCGCGCACGCCGATGCGACCGCCCAGGCGGCGAATAATGCGACCTTCATCGCCGGCGGCACCAATCTGCTCGACCTGATGAAGCTCGAGGTGATGGCGCCCGGCAAACTTGTCGATATCAACCGGCTCGATCTCTCCGAGATCAGCCAGACCGATGATGGCGGTCTGCGGATCGGTGCCTTGGTAACCAACAGCGATTGCGCCGCCGATAAGCGCATCCGTGATGATTACCCTGTCCTGTCGCGCGCCATTCTTGCCGGCGCGAGCGGGCAACTGCGCAACAAGGCGACCACCGGCGGAAATCTGTGCCAGCGCACCCGCTGCTACTATTTCTACGACACAGCGATGCCCTGCAACAAACGCGAGCCGGGTTCCGGCTGTCAGGCGATGGAAGGTTTCAACCGCATCCACGCCATTTTGGGCGCGAGCGACGCCTGCATCGCCACCTATCCCGGCGACATGGCCGTGGCGATGACGGCGCTGCATGCCCAGGTCGAAATCGAGGACAAATCCGGCGATATCCGACACGTTCCGGTGCGGGAATTTCACCTGCTGCCCGGAGACCATCCGGAGAAGGACAATATCCTCGAGCCCGGCGACTTGATCACCGCGGTGATCCTGCCACCTCCGGTCGAGGGCAAACAGATTTACCAGAAAGTCCGCGATCGCGCCTCTTATGCTTTCGCGCTCTGCTCGGTGGCTGCCATCGTAAAAATGGATGGCGACACAATAGCCAGCGTCGCGCTGGCTTTTGGCGGACTGGCCCACAAGCCATGGTGTGACGAGGCGGTTGAGGAATTGCTGGTCGGACAACAGCCGTCCGCCGAACTGTTCGGCAAGGCTGCCGACCTATTGCTCGCCGAAGCACAGGGCTATGGCAGCAATGATTTCAAGGTACCGCTGACCAGACGCGTTCTGATTTCCGTCCTGAAAAAAGCGACACAGACAGGAGCCGCATCATGAACGCGCATCGGAAAATGGACAAACCGGATACTCGCAACCGGCTGGATGATATGAGTCAGGGACTGGTCGGGACAGCGATGGACCGCCCCGACGGCCCGCTCAAGGTCTCCGGCCAGGCAACCTATGCGCACGAATGGGAGGTCCCGGACATGGTCCACGGCGTTCTGGTGCGCGCGACGATCTCCAAGGGCCGCGTTACCGATGTGGCCAGCGACGAAATTCTGGCAGATGATGCGATTCACGCCGTGATAACTGATGATCGCCTGCTGCGGCGACCAGCGCAAGGCGGTGCCAATGAAGCGCCACCGCAGGGATCGAAACAGGTCGATTATTTCGGTCAGCCGATCGCGCTGGTGGTAGCCGACACTTTCGAACAGGCGCGCCACGCCGCGAACAATCTGAAAATCGGCTACGAAACAGAAGGCAATGCGGCCTTTGACCCCGAGGCGGCCGCCACGGAAACAGACAAGCCCGAAGATGACCAGCTGGATCAGGGCGACCTTGATCAGGCGATGCGCAACGCCGCTTTCACCGTCGATCAGGTTTATCGCACACCCGGCCATAACAGCGCCGCAATGGAGCCGCATTGCGCGATTGCCAGCTGGGAGGGCGACAAGCTCACCCTGCGCGGCAGTTACCAGATGCTGAATTTCAACATCAACGAACTGGCCGACGCGCTGCATATCAGCGCGGATAATATCCGCATGCTCTCGCCCTTCGTCGGTGGCGGCTTTGGCTCGAAACTGGGTCTTTCACCGGAAGCCGTCGCGGCAGCCATAGCGGCGAAGGAAATCGGTCTGCCTGTCTGTGTGACCCTGTCGCGCCAGCAGGTTTTCGAAACCACCATGCGCCGCTCCGAAACCCATCAGCATGTACGGCTGTCCTGCGGCGAGGACGGCGTTCTGACCGGACTCGGGCACGAATGCCTGGTATCCAATCTGCCGGGCGAGGAATTTTACGAACCGGTCACCCAGGCCACCCATTTCCTGTACGGCGGTAAAAATCGCAAGCTCGGCATCGAAGTCGCTCGTCTCAACCGAACCTGCGGCGGCTCGGTCCGCGCGCCGGGCGAAGCGGTCGGCATGCAGGTTCTGGAAAATGCGATGGACGAACTGGCGGAAGCCGCAGGTATCGATCCGGTCGAGCTCAGAAAGCGCAATATCCCGGAACAGCATCCGGAGAAGGATATACCCTATTCGTCCCGCCGGTTCACCGAGGCGCTCGACGAGGGCGCGAAACGGTTCGGATGGGACAAGCGTAACGCAAAACCCGGAAACCTGCGTGAAGGCGACTGGCTGATCGGTCACGGCATGGCTGGCGCCGCCCGGATCAATATCCTGTCCGAAGCCAAGGCCAAGGTCACGTTGCTGGCAAATGGCAGCGCCGTGGTCGAAACCGACATGACCGACATCGGTACCGGAACCTACGCGATACTGACTCAGATTGCCTGCGACATGCTGGGTCTGCCGGCGGACAAGGTTGAAACGAAGCTTGGCGACACCGATTTTCCGGCGGGACCGGGCTCGGGCGGGTCCTGGGGGGCTTCCTCATCCGGCTCGGCGGTCTTTCTGGCCTGCGAGGAAATCCGCCGCAAACTCGCCGACAAGCTGGGCAGCGACGAACGTGACCTCGAACTTGCAGACGGCAAGGCGGGAACGGGAGAACCGGCGCAATCGCTGGCCGTCATATTGGATGGAGAAGAGATTTCCGCGATTGGCCATATCGAACCCGGCAAGACGCTGGAGGACTGGCAACAGGCGACCTACGGTTCCTATTTTGCCGAAGTTGCAGTCAACGCGATCACCGGGGAAACACGGGTAAAGCGGATGCTCGGCGTATTTGGCGCAGGTCGGATATTGAACGAGAAAACCGCGACATCGCAATGCTACGGCGGCATGATCTGGGGCATCGGCAGCGCGCTGACCGAAGAGCTGGCCTTCGACAACCGCGACGGCCATATCGTCAACCATGATCTCGCCGAATATCATATCCCGGTCAATCTGGACGTGCCGCAGATCGAGGTTGTCCTGCTCAAGGAGCGCGACGAATTTGCCAGCCCGATCCAGGCCAAGGGAATCGGCGAACTGGGCATCTGCGGAGCCGCCGCCGCGGTCACCAATGCGATCTATAACGCCACCGGGATCCGGGTCCGCGACTATCCTGCGACGCTCGACAAGCTGCTGGAGGGATTGCCCGATCAGCAGCAATGATATTAGCTGTCCATCGTTAGCCGGAGCGGGGGAGAATGCCATGCCAGCATGGTGGGCAAACAGGGATTGAACCGGACCTTCTGCTCGCCTAGTCTTCTCGTGATGAGAAATTATCCGAACCGAATAGCATGGTCGCCTGCCCGGCCGATTGCGGCCCTGATCGTCCTGATGCTGATGACCGCACCACTCGGAGCCTGCAAGCGGCTGCCGGACGAGGATGATCTGCGCGCAGAAACCGCCCGCGCCTATCCGCCTGCCTCGCGACCGGTATCGGAACTGGCCGGCAACCAGTGGTCGACCGAGACCGCCCGCGACAAGCGCGGCGAGGCGGAAGAGATTATGAAGGCTGCAGGACTGGAGACCGGGATGACGGTCGCCGATATCGGCGCGGGTGAAGGATATTATA
Organism: Sphingorhabdus sp. 109; assembly: GCF_902506555.1. GTDB lineage: Bacteria > Pseudomonadota > Alphaproteobacteria > Sphingomonadales > Sphingomonadaceae > Parasphingorhabdus. The sequence goes on from NZ_LR732707.1 coordinate 1,264,460, forward strand.
CGGTGCGTCTGGCCGAAAAAGTGGGTGCTTCAGGACGGGTTCTGGCGCAGGATATCGACGAGGAAGCGATCGACCGTCTGGCCGAGCGGGTCAACCGGGAAAGCCTGGACAATGTCTCGATCAAGCTGGGCGCGCCGGATGATCCACGGCTGCCCGAGAATAGTTTCGACCGGATATTCCTGGTCCACATGTATCATGAGGTCCGCGAACCTTATGCCTTCCTGTCCCGCCTGCGACCGGCCCTGCTTGGCAAGACGGACAATCAGGATCCGGGCGAGGTAATCGTGGTCGACGTCAATCGTGATTTCTCGCAGCATGGTATCCCGCCCAAACAGCTGTTCTGCGAGTTCGAGGCCGTCGGTTACGAACTCGTCGGCTTCATGGAACGGCCAGAACTCGGCGGCTATTTCGCGCGATTTCGGGCGAAGGGGCCGGCTCTGGCACCGGGCGACATCACGCCCTGCCCCTATCAACCGGACAAGGGCTGATATCAGCCGGCACTTAGCCGGGTGCCCGATTTGCCCTGTCTGCGCCGTGCCTTTCGCGCCAAGCGCCGCCAGTGACGCCGGTCCCGGCTGCACAGGTCTCTATCGCTCGCCCGTTCTGCCAGAATATCAATGGCTTGCTCGCCATATCTCGCAAAATAGGACTTGATTTCCCGGGCATCCTTGGCCCGGCGATAATCGGATTCGAAAAAATCGAACATTCAATGCTTCCCGCAAGTCAGATGCGACCCTGATGCGTATCTCGCAGGTGCAGCATACAGAATGTTACATATGGTTTCAAGCCTCTTTACGATATGATGCACGAAGATATATGGTGATACAATATCCTTGCCGGATCGCTGGCCTAGCCCTCGTCACCCATTTTCAGCGCGGCGATAAAGGCCTCCTGCGGGATGCTGACATTGCCATATTCGCGCATCTTCGCCTTGCCCTTCTTCTGCTTCTCGAGCAGCTTTTTCTTCCGGCTGATATCGCCACCATAGCATTTGGCGGTGACGTCCTTGCGCATAGCCGAGATGGTCTCGCGGGCGATCACCTTGCCGCCGATTGCCGCCTGCACCGGGATCTTGAACAGATGCCGCGGGATCAGGTCTTTCAGCCGCTCGCACATGTGCCGGCCGCGCGCCTCGGCAGCGTCGCGGTGGACGATCATGCTCAGCGCGTCGACCGGATCGCCGTTGACCATGATGTTCATCTTGACCAGCTGGCCGGTGCGCAGGCCGATCTGGTGATAGTCGAAGCTGGCATAGCCCCGCGAGATGCTCTTCAGCCGGTCGTAAAAGTCGAACACCACCTCGTTGAGCGGCAGTTCGTAGACAACCTGCGCCCGGTCGCCGACATAGGTCAGATTCTTCTGCACCCCGCGCCGGTCCTGGCAAAGCTTCAATATCCCGCCGAGATATTCGTCGGGGCAATAGATGGTTGCCTCGATCCACGGCTCCTCGATTTCGCGGATCTTGACCACGTCCGGCATATCCGCCGGGTTGTGCAGGAACATCTCGCTGCCATCGTTCATCTCGATCCGGTAGACCACCGACGGCGCGGTGGTGATCAGGTCGAGATCATATTCGCGGGTCAGCCGTTCCTGAACGATCTCCAGATGCAGCAACCCCAGAAAACCGCAGCGGAATCCCTGTCCCAATGCCGCACTGGTCTCCATCTCGAAAGTGAAGCTCGCGTCGTTCAGCCGCAGCTTGCCGATGCTCTCGCGCAATTTCTCGAAATCCGCAGCATCGACCGGGAACAGACCGCAGAAGACCACCGACTGCACTTCCTTGAAGCCCGGCAGCGGCTCGGTCGCGGGATTTTTCACCGTCGTGATCGTGTCACCGACCGCGGTCTGGCTGACTTCCTTGATCTGCGCCGTGATAAAGCCGATCTCGCCCGCCGCCAGTTCCGGCAGCTGCTCGATCTTCGGCCGCATGCAGCCGACGCGGTCGACCAGATGCTCGGTGCCCTGCGCCATGAACTTGATCTTCAGCCCCTTGGTGAGAACCCCGTCGATCACCCGCACCAGAATGACCACGCCGAGATAGGGATCATACCAGCTGTCGACCAGCATCGCCTTCAGCGGCTTGTCGCGGTCGCCCCCAGGCGGGGGGATTTTGGTGACGATCTGCTCGAGAATATCCTCGATGCCGATCCCCGACTTGGCGCTTGCCATCACCGCGTCCGAGGCGTCGAGCCCGATGATTTCCTCGATCTCGTTGCGCACCCGCTCCGGCTCGGCGGCTGGCAAATCGATCTTGTTGAGCACCGGAATGATCTCGTGATCATGCTCGATCGACTGGTAGACATTGGCCAGAGTCTGCGCTTCCACGCCCTGCGCCGCATCGACCACCAGCAGCGCCCCTTCGCAGGCCGCCAACGACCGCGAAACCTCATAGGCAAAGTCGACATGGCCAGGCGTGTCCATCAGGCTGAGCTCATAGGTCTCACCGTCCTTCGCCGTATAGTTCAGCCGCACCGTCTGCGCCTTGATCGTGATCCCGCGTTCGCGCTCGATATCCATATTGTCGAGCACCTGCGCGCTCATCTCGCGCTCGGTCAGCCCGCCGGTATGCTGGATCAGCCGGTCGGCGAGCGTCGATTTGCCATGATCGATATGGGCGATGATGGAGAAATTGCGGATATGGGAACGTTCGGTCATGGCCAGCCGTTAGCAGGGGCGTAAGCCCTTGTCAGCAGGAAACGTCCGCCCCGCACCCGACATTTTCGCCGCGATTTCATCCCGCGCCGCCAATCGAACTTTACAAACTTTACACTGTTATGAATCGCAAAACTTCCGGGGTTTTTCGGGCGGGATTCGCGCAGCACTTCCGGTCCGCAAAAGCCGCCTGTTCAGTTTCGGAGCAGTGAGACTGAACGAGGCGGAAACGGGAAAACCGCAGGCAGTGACAGACCGTCCCGCTCCGCTTTTCCAGGAACGGGCGAAGAGGATTTGATTGTCAAAGAGCCGCCTGGGGATATGCCACAAGCCAGAACCTGTAGGAAAGCCTTTTGGAACCCCTCAACCATCCTCCGGATGCCCCCTCCCCACCGCTGCTCGGCACGGAGGAAAGGGTCGCTTGCCCGCTTCTCCGCAAGCCGCTAAATCCACCCCATGCGCACCCGCCTCGCCATCTGCCGCAAGAAAAAGCGCTTTGCCAGCGAGGCGGACGCTATCGAAGCGGCGCAAGTTGCGACCATCGATCTGCGCCCCTATGCTTGTGATCGCTGCTTCCAATATCATCTGACCAGCCGGACCAAGGGCAAGCGACGGCTACCTGATGTAGATTGACCTGCGGCCTTGCCCGCGGTGGATGAGGTCCTGGCTGCAATTGGCCCTCCCGGCGCATCTTTGCCTTCTGTCACAAAGATGAAATAAATATGCCATGAAAGGGAAATGCATTGGTCATATTTCGCTCACCAACATGCAATGCAAATGCAGTGGACCAGTGATTATGACTAAAACTGTGCTTAAGACCATAGGCCTGCTGGCCGGGACCGCGGCGATCGCGCTTCATCCGGCATCGGCGATGGCGGAACCGATTTCCGCCGAGCAGGCTGCGGCCCTGCTGAGCAAGCTGAACCAGCTCGAGCGCGAAGTCGCCGATCTGAAGGCGCAGCTCGGCAATGTGCAGCAGACGCAGCAGGCCTCGACCAGCGCGATCGCTGCGACCGAGGCCAAGCTGTCTGCGACCGAAGAAAAGCTGGAGCAGCAGAAGCCGGTCAAGGTCGCCTTCAAGGGCGCGCCGGAGATCAAGGGCGAAGACGGTTGGAGCTTCAAACCGCGCGGACGGATGCTCTATGACTTTGGCACAGTCAATGCGCCGGATACGATCAACGACGCCGGTCTCGGTTTTGCCAATGAAGCCCGGCGCATCCGGCTCGGCGCTTCGGGATCGATCCCGGGCGGTTTCGGCTACAAGCTGGAAGCGGATTTTGCCGGCAACGAGATCAACCTGACGGATGCCTTTTTTACCTATCAGGACGGCGGGCTGACGGTGACGGCGGGCCAGCACAACACCTTCCAGGGGCTGGAAGAGCTTTCGAGCAGCAATGACACCAGCTTTATCGAGCGCGCTGCCTATACAGACGCTTTCGGTTTCGAACGGCGGGTCGGGCTTTCCGCGCAATATAGTGTTTCGGACCTGCTTTTCCAGGCGGGCGTCTTCACCACCGATATCGACGATTTGAACAATGACGAGGACAACAGCATCGGCTTTGACCTGCGCGCGGTGGCGATGCCTAAATTTGGCGACGCACAGGCGCATTTCGGGGCGTCCTACCATTATCGCGATCTGGGCGACGCGGTCAGCTCGCGCCGCTATCGCCAGCGCCCGGCAGTCCATTTTACCGACACGCGCTTCATCGACACCGGCAATATCGCGGACGCTGAATCAGAGACCAGCTACGGGCTGGAGGCTGCGGTCATATCCGGACGGTTCCACGCCGCTGCAGAGGGCCACTGGCTCAACCTGAACCGTAGCGGCGCGCTTGCCGATCCGACCTTCTTCGGTGGTGCGGTCGAGGCCGGCCTGTTCCTCACCGACGACACACGCGGCTACAAGGAAGGCGTATTCAAGGGCGTGAAAGTGTCCAATCCCGTCGGCCAGGGCGGTCTTGGCGCGTGGCAGGTCAATGTCCGCTATGACCGGCTCGACCTGATCAATGCCGGCTTTGTCGGCGGCACGCAGGATGCCTATCAGGCGTCGCTTATCTGGACGCCGGTCGACTATGTCCGCTTCCTGCTGAGCTATTCCCGGCTGGACTATGACAATGCGGCGATCCTGGCGGCCGGCGATAACGACTATTCGGTCGACAGTCTCGCCGGACGATTCCAGATCAGCTTCTGATAGTCATCCCTGCTGCGGGCCAGCCGCTTACCGCTATTCGGCTGCCTGCTGCTCGGGCCATATCGCGCCAACATCGTCGCCCTTGTGGCGATCGGGCATTTGCCGTCCGGTTTCCGCGAAATAGGTCAGTTCAGCGATATTGGTGGCATGGTCACCGATGCGTTCGAGATTTTTCGCGATGAACAGCAAATGGGCGGATTCGCTGATATAGGCCTGATTCTCTACCATATAGGTGATAATCGCGCGGAAAATGCTGGTGTAAAAATGGTCCAGCGTCTGGTCTCTCGCCCAGACCGAAACCGCCAGATCGGCGTCGCCATCGGCATAGGCCTTGAACGAATCCCGGACCAGCTCGGCGGCGATGTTTGCCATTGAGGGGAGCAGCGAAGCTGGCTCGACCTTGCGGCTGGATTCGGAGACCAGCGGCACGCGCTTGGCAATATTTTTGGCATAGTCGCCAATCCGCTCGGCAATACTGGAAATCTTGAAGGTTGCGATCAGATGGCGCAGGTCATCCGCCATCGGTGCGCGCAAGGCGATTGTCTGGATTGACAGGGCATCAATACGCCGCTCCAGTTCGTCAATATCGCGATCGTCGGCGACAACGGTTTCGGCCAGCGCCAGATCATTGTGCGCGAGCGCCTCGATCGAGCGGACAATCGCGGCGGTGCTCTTGTCTCCCATCTCCAGAACCATCGCCCGGAGATCGTGAATTTCCGCATCAAAAGCGGTCACGGTATGCTGGGCGGTGCTGAGATTCATAAGACATCCTTGTTGCGGCTTCCGCTATTGTAACAAAAATGTCATATAAAAAGCAATATATTTGCCTTCCCGCCTTTCGAGCGGCGATATCCGGCAGGATTGCAACAATCCCGAGCGGCCGGTTCGGTCCCGCTAACGCCCATGAAAAAGGGGCCGTCGTTACCAACGGCCCCTCGGATCAAATCCGCATATGTCTAGTTCGGGAGATGACCCATGTTTGGATCAGGCGATAAGGGGTCACCTATTTCAAAACATCCTTGCTCAGCAGCGGCAGGGTTTCGGCTGCTTTTTTCATCGACTCCCGGGTCGCGTCGGGCGAAGCGATCAGCCCGGCCTTGACCAGATAGCCTTCGCGGGTACCCGCGTTGACGAATTCGGTGACATATTCCTGGATACCGGGAATGACGCCGACATGCTGTTTCTTCACATAGATATAAAGCGGCCGTGCACCAGGATATTCACCCGAAGCGATCGCGTCATAGCTTGGCGTGACGCCGGAAATATCAATCCCGCGCACGGTATCGAGATTTTCCTCGAGGAAGCTGTAGCCGAAAATTCCGACCGCATTGGGGTTGGACTTCAGCTTCTGGACGATGAGATTGTCATTCTCGCCCGTGTCCAGATAGGGGCCATCGGTACGAATCTCGTGACAGATGGCTTCATATTCCTCCTTGTTGCTTTCCTTGAGCGCCTTGGTTCCGGCGTCGGTCTTGCAGCCTACCTCCATGATCAGTTCGGTCAGCGCGTCGCGCGTTCCCGATGTCGATGGCGGGCCGTAGACGCTGATCGGCAGAGAGGGCAGCGACGCATCAATATCCGACCAGTTCTTGGTGGTATTTTCCTTGCCGAACGGCTTGGCGGCGATCGCCTTGTAAATCTGTTCGGGGGTCAGGGCAAAGCTCGGCCCTTCTTTGGATTGCGCCACAGCGATGCCGTCGATGCCGATATTGATCTCGACAATGTCGGTCACCCCATTTGTCTCGCACAGTTCAAATTCGGAAGCCTTCATCCGGCGCGAAGCATTTTCGATATCGGGCGTATCGGCGCCAACACCCGAGCAGAAAAGGCTCATGCCCGCGCCGGTTCCGGTCGATTCCAATACCGGGGCCTTGAAGCTGCCCATGGCGACGAAATTTTCCGATACAGCCTTGGCAAACGGAAAGACCGTCGAGGAGCCGACGATGCGGATCTGGTCCCGGCTACCGCCGCCGCCGCTGTTGCCGGCCTGGTTTTCACAACCGGCCAGTGCTAGTGCGGACATCGCGATTAGTGCAAATTTCGTTTTCATCAATAATTCCCTTGTTCAAGGTGGATTGCGCAGGAAAAATATCCGTACGATCGCTCGAACAAGGCCTCTACTGCCGCACAATGACTTTTGAATTACAGAAATATTTCACAAATATTGCAGCCTCGCTTGGCGAAACCGCAACCCTATCGGGGCAGCCGCTTCATCGCCTCCAATGGCGGACTATCCGGCCGAGCGTGAAACAATTCCACCCGCTCGAAACCGAGGCTGTTGTAGAAACGGCGGTTGGCCGGATTGCTATTTTCCAGATAGGCCATCGTGCCGGCGCGGTCACAGGCATCGAGGACCGGCTGGATCAAACGTCGCCCCAGCCCCCTGCCCCGTCCCGCGCCGGCGACGCCGATGGTAAACAGATAGGCATGCGGCTCGCCGGGATGATGGCCTTCCATCGCTTCGCCGGCCGCCTTGCCCCGCATCAGCGCGCCCCAGCCGCCGCTGGCCAACAGCCCCCAATAGGTCTGCACCATTCCGCTCATCGCCATATCGGGCTTGTCACCGGGCAATAGCCACATCGCAGCCGCAAGGCCTTGGCCATGCTCCTGCAATATCTGGCAGAATCCGTTCGGCGCGTAGAGATGTCGCGCAAGCGCGCGAAACGTCCGCTGCATCGGATCGAAACCGCCAAACAGCCATTTGTTGAACGGATCATCGCGAAAAGCGTCGGCGGTGATCGCCGCAAGCGGTCCGGCATGTTCCGGACCGACCCTGTCGATCCCCTCGACAGGCGCAATGTCCGATGCGGTCAGCATCTGAACTGGAGCCGGTAGCTGTTAATAGATACCGCCTTCGGCCTGCAGGAATTCGTCATCATTCTGTGCCGGACCACGATTGCGATTGGCCTCCTGAGCGCGCGCCCGGGCAGCGGCCCGCTCGGCTAGCAGCTGCGCCTTGCGCGCTTCCAGCCTCGCCAGCAGCTCATCCTTGCGGATCGAACGGCGCGGTTCGGTTTCAGGCTTGAAGACATCCCAAATGACCGCAGACTTGGGATCATCGGTCGGCCAGCCGCCGAACACACGCTTGCCGGTCCTGCGATCTACCCGCACCATCCGTACGCCCTTGGGAGCGACAAACGGCGTTTTCGGCATGCCCACCATCGCCCGTTCGGCAAAACGCCGGAACACCGGCGCGGCAAGCGTACCGCCCTGGGCATAGCCGCCCATGTTGCGCGGCTGGTCATAGCCGAGATAGACACCGGCGACCATGTCGGGCGAACCGCCGACAAACCAGACATTGGTGGGGCCGCTGGACGTTCCGGTCTTGCCGAACAGCGGCCGGTCGAGACTTTTCAGATTTTGCGCGGTACCGCGCGTGATGACGCCCTGAAGAATGTCGATCATCTGATAGGCGGTCATCGGATCCATCAACTGCTTGCCGGCGGGGCGCGGACGCGGCATCGGCTCGCCATCCCAGTCGCTCATATTGCAATCCTCGCAGATCCGCTTGTCGGCGCGGAAAATGACTTCGCCCTGCCGGTTCTGGACAAAATCGATCACCGTCGGTTGCAGTTCGCGCCCGTGATTGGCGAGCATCGAATAGGCATTGGTCAGTTTCATCACCGTAGTGTCGCCAGCGCCCAGGGCAAAAGCGAGATAGGGCTGATAGTCGCCGATACCCATGGTCTTGATCGTTTTTACGACATTCTCCATGCCGGCATCATTGGCGGCACGCACCGTCATCAGGTTACGCGATTGCTCGACACCCCAGCGCAGGGTCTGCTCGCCGGCGCCACGCGAATTGCCGAAGTTCCGGAAACATTTGCGTCCGAGCGAAGCCGACTGGTAGACACAGAACGGGCTGTCGGCAATCAATGTGGCAGGCGTCATGCCCTGGTCGAGCGCCGTCGCATAAACAAAGGGCTTGATCGTCGAGCCGGGCTGCCGCTCGGCCTGGGTGGCCCGGTTGAATGAACTCATCCGGTCGTCGAAGCCGCCCTGCATCGCCCATATCCGGCCGTTGCGCGGGTTTTGCACCACTATCCCGCCGGAGACCTCCGGCACATTTTCCAGCCGGTAGCGGCTACCACCCTGCGGGCTGACAGCGATAATATCTCCAGCCTTCAAGGCGCCCGGAACGGAATTTATCCGGCCCGTGGTCCCGTCGGTAAAACCGATTTCTGCGCCGCCACCGGTCCGCCGGATGGCTACCGCGATCCGCCAGTTGGCATAATCGGTATTGATGAAGGTCGACGCGAGACGCTGCGCCCATTGCTCGTCCATCTCGATCTTGTTGATCGGACCGCTCCAACCCTTGCCTCTGCTATAGCGCAGCAATCCGCCGCGCAGCGCGTCCTTGGCATATTCCTGCAGTTCGGGGTTCAGCGACGTGCGCACCCAAAGACCGCCGGAGTAAACACTATAAGGACCTGCTTTCTCGTTCTCGCCGAATTTCTCGATCAGCTGGCGGCGGACTTCCTCGATGAAATATCCTCCAACCCGCTCGAAGCGGGGACCGGAACGCGAGATCGCGCCCAGCGGCTGGGCTATGGCTTCCTGATGCTGCGCATCGGTGATCCAGCCATTCTCGTGCATTTCGCCAAGCACCCAGTTGCGGCGGTTGATCGCCCGCTGTTCGTGCACTTCCGGACGATAGTTGGACGGTCCCTTGGGCAGAATCGCCAGATAGGCGATTTCATGCAGAGCCAGCGCGTCGACATCCTTGCCGAAATACGCCTGTGCCGCGGCCTGCACGCCATAGGCATTGCGACCGAGAAAAATCTGGTTGAGATAGAGTTCGAGAATTTCCTCTTTCGTCAACACATCCTCGATCCGGTACGCCAGAATCGCTTCGCGGACCTTGCGGCGATAGGAAACTTCGCTGCTCAGCAACAGGTTCTTGGCCACCTGCTGCGTGATGGTGGACGCTCCGACGGGCCGGCCACTTCTGGTGATATTGGTGACGATCGCGGTCGCGATGCCGGGATAGTCCAGCCCACCATGTTCAAAAAACGTACGGTCTTCCGCCGCCAGATAGGCGCGGACCAGCAACGCCGGATATTCCGAATATTCCAGCTGGACCCGCCGCTCGCGCGCATAGCTGTGCACCGGTTCACCGTCATAGGCGCGGACCATTGTCGGCAGCGGCGGCTCATAGGATTGCAAGGCCGTGGCATCGGGCAGATCGCGCGCAAAAATCAGCCAGATCAGCAGCCAGCCCAGCACACATAGCGCGAGAAAAGCGACAAGCAGCCGAAACCATTTCTTCTGCCAGAATCTTTCGATCCGCTCGAAAAAACTGCCCGTGCTTCGTTCGAGCTTGTAGGCGAGACTTTCTCCAGCCGTATCTGACGCATCATTTACCATAGGCTGCGCTATCTAAACCGGCTCGCAACCATTTTCCAGCGATTATCGATGAAAAACGCGCCTGCGCTTGGCGTGGGACAAGCGGGCAGACCGGTCCGGCTTTTTTGCTCTAGCGCATCGCCAGTTTGCGGGCAAAATGTGACTCGATTGCGCTGGCGACACCGGACGCAACCTTGCTCCGGCCTTCGCGCGAATTCAGGAAGGCCACGTCATTCTTGTTGGTCAGATAGCCGGTTTCAAACAAAACCGACGGCGTGTCGGGAGCCTTGAGCACAACAAAGGATGCGTAGCGGTGCGGAATCTTGCGGAACGGCATCTGCCGACTGCCTTCGCGGTGGAGCAACTTAGCGAAATCCGCGGAGACATTCATGGTTTCGCGCTGGGTCAGGTCGATCAGGATCGAGGACACATCTTTCGTCGCACCACCCAGATTGACGCCGTTAATGATATTGGACTTGTTCTCGCGCGCGGCCAGTTTGGCCGCTTCGCGGTCGGAAGCAACTTCAGACAATGTATAAACAGTGGCACCGGATGCGGTCTCGCTGCCAGCGGCATCGGCATGGATCGACATGAAAAGGTCCGCGTCGAGCCGGCGGGCAATGCCATAGCGTTCTTCGAGCACCAGGAACTCGTCTTTTTCCCGGGTCAGCGCGACCCGGACCCTGCCCCCGGCTACCAGCCGGTCGCGAATGGCTTTGGCAATGGCCAGCGTGACATTTTTCTCCCGCGCACTTCCGTGCGGAGATATTGCCCCCGGGTCATGACCGCCATGGCCGGCATCGATAACCACCAGCGGACGGTTCGGATCGCTGGGGCCATAGATTTTCGGCAACTTGACCGAATCCTCGGGCTTTCCCAGCGGCACTTTCACACTATATTTGGTCCTCGGCGGTTCGGCACGAAACTGTGCCGGCGGCAGAAAGGACAGCCGTCCACTCGCCAACTGGGCATGGCCTACCGGCTTCAGACTCAGGTTCAGGCTTTTTCCGTCTTTCGAAAAACTGCCGCTCGTGACCACGGCCGGGCGATCCAGATCAAACACGATCCGTGCGGTATCGGGATCATATTGCCCCTGGCGGACCGATTTGATCATGCCGGTTGCGTAGCCGCCGCGCCCGGCCTTGCCGCCACGCACGTCAATGGCAATGCGGTCCGGTCCGATCAGCGAAAAGGCAGAGGCCCCTTCTACCAGATCATCAAAGGAGATCGTAATTTGCGAGCCATTGGCCTCGATCCGGCTGACAGAGCCTGCATGAGCTGGAGAAACGGTGGCCAGTGCCGACGCCAATATTGTTACCAGAGCCATGGTCCGCTTATGCATCCGGTGTGCCTTTTTGGTCCAGTCAATTTTCATAGATCACGGCGTCCTGCTGATTTCACCCCGCAAATCGGAGTGAAGACGGCATTAAGGATGCTTTCGTAAGGCGCCGTAAAATGACGCGGTTAACGGGCCATTAGGCATGTTTCGCCGAAGTCAGCTAATGTCGGCGATGTTTCCAGCCTGTCACAGTTTGTGTTGCCGATCCGCGCGAGCAGTGCTAGCACAGCTGTTGAACTGTTCGGAAAGAATCCGGAATTGGTTCGACTAAATGCCGGAAATCATTCGGCATCTACCAGGTTGACGCAACATGAGGCATGAAATCTCCGGCTTAGAGGCTCTCCGTTCAGGAGGCGCTTCCATGCGCGGAAAGACTTTGGCTAACGGCCAGAGCCATGCGGTTGTTGCAGACGCATTTTTATCTAAAATATTTCAAATCAACCGGATGACGACGCCCGCCCCTCATCAAAGGATCGCGCGCACGAAAACGTCATCCCCATTATATTGCATGGACCCGCCGGGCTCTGATCCGGCGCTCCCTGCCAGGAGACTATTGAATGACTACGCGCATGCTAATCGACGCGCGCCACCAGGAAGAAACCCGGGTAGCGGTCGTAAAAGGAAACAAGATTGAGGAATTCGATTTTGAATCTTCCGAGCACAAACAACTTAAAGGCAATATCTATCTAGCAAAAGTTACCCGGGTCGAACCCTCGCTGCAGGCAGCGTTTGTTGATTATGGCGGCAACCGTCACGGTTTCCTCGCCTTTTCCGAGATCCACCCCGACTATTACCAGATTCCGAGAGAAGACCGCGAAGCGCTGCTGGCCGAAGAAGCCGAGCATGCGGCTGAAGAGGCCGCGCTGCGCGCGCAGGAAGAGGAAGAGGATGACGCGCCCGCCGATATGGTGCGCAGCGAAGCCACCGAAGAACTCGACACCGCGCTGGTTGAAGTCGACCAGGACGAAAGCGTCGATACGATCGACGTTACCGAAGGCGAAATCCCGGTAGAAAATGGCGACGACGAAGACGAGGACGAGGATGATGAGTCCGAGGACGAATCTTCGGACGACGGTGAAGAAGCCGGAGGCGAAACCAAGGCCAAGAGCGGCGGTCGCCGCGGTCGCGGTGGTCGCCAGAAGGGCCGCGGCAAGGGTAGCATGCCCAAGGCCAGCGACCAGGCCCGCCAGAAGCGCATGGCCCTGCGCAAGCGCTACAAGATCCAGGACGTTATCCAGCGGCGGCAGGTCGTCCTCGTTCAGGTCGTCAAGGAAGAACGCGGCAACAAGGGCGCAGCGCTCACCACCTATCTCAGCCTCGCCGGACGCTATTGCGTGCTTATGCCGAACACCTCGCACGGTGGCGGGATCAGCCGCAAAATCAATAACGCTGGCGATCGCAAGCGGTTGAAATCGATCATCGCAGACCTGAAGTTGCCGACCAGCATGGGGTGCATCGTCCGCACCGCCGGACTGTCCCGCACCAAACCGGAAATCAAGCGTGACTTTGACTATCTCGCCCGTCTCTGGGACGAAATCCGCGAAAAGACGCTGAGCGCGACGGCCCCCAGCCTGATCCACAGCGACAGCGATCTGATCAAGCGCGCGATCCGTGATATTTACAATCGCGAGATCGAGGAAGTGCTGGTCGAGGGCGCCAACGGCTATACGGCGGCGAAGAATTTCATGAAACTGCTGATGCCGAGCCACAGCAAGCGGGTGAAAAGCTATGCCGATCCGGTCTCGCTGTTCCAGCGCTATGGCGTCGAGGACCAGCTTTCGGCCATGTACTCGCCGGAAGTGCAACTGAAATCCGGCGGCTATCTGGTAATCAACCCGACCGAGGCGCTGGTCTCGATCGACATCAACTCGGGCCGCTCGACCCGCGAACACGGCATCGAGGCAACCGCGGTCAAGACCAATATGGAAGCCGCAGCCGAAATCGCGCGCCAGCTGCGCCTGCGTGACATGGCCGGACTGGTGGTTATCGATTTCATCGACATGGACCGCAACGGCAATGTCCGCAAGGTCGAGCGGGCGATGCGTGATGCGTTGAAAAATGACCGCGCGCGGATTCAGGTCGGACGGATTTCCAGCTTCGGCCTGATGGAAATGAGTCGCCAGCGCCTGCGCACCGGCGTGCTCGAAGCTTCCACAAAAGTCTGCCCGCATTGCGAAGGCACCGGACTGGTGCGGACGGCATCCTCTGCCGCGCTGTCGGTTTTGCGTCTGCTCGAGGAAGAGGCCGCCAAGGGCAAGGCCAGCCAGATCAGCCTGCGCACCAGCCAGGAAGCCTGCATCTATGTGCTGAACAGCAAGCGTCACGAAATCGAGGATATCGAGAAACGTTACGGCGTCTCGATCGAGATCGTGCCGGACGGCGAAACCGAGGGCGCGCGGATGGAAATCCAGACCTCCGGCAGCCCGCCAAAGAATATGCCGAAGTTCGAGCCGATTATCGATGATGACGAGGATGATCGGAGCGAGGACACGGACAATAGCGGAAGCGATGCCCGCGGCGACCGCAATGATGGCGAGGAACGACCGAAGCGCAAACGGCGTCGGCGCGGCAGACGCAATCGGGGCGGTGATCGCGGCGAAGCCAATACATCCGAGAATAACGGCGAAAACACCGCTGAAACCTCCGGCGATGACAAGGGCGGCGACAAGGGTGCCGATGACAAGGGCGCCGATGACAAGGGCGAGACAGCAGCGGCACCGGAAAATAGCGATGCCGGCGAGCAGACCGAAAAGCCCAAGCCACGCTCGCGCCGTACCAGCGCCCGCAAGGCCGATGCCGAGCCGGTAGCGGATAGCGAGGCTGCAGACGGCGAGAAAGCCGAAGCCAAGCCGCGCACCAGACGCCGCTCTGCCAAGAGCGAAGCCCCGGCCGAACAGCCGGCAGCGAGCGCCGAGCCGGAAGCCGAAGAGAAGCCGAAACGGCGCCGCGCACCGCGCAAGGCCAAGCCGGCAGCCGATGCACCTGTTGCAGAAGCCGCAGGCGAGACAGCGGACGCCACAGCCGAGAAGAAGGCGCCGGCGAAACGTGCGACGCGATCGCGGGCGAAAAAAACGGACAGTGCCGAGAATGCTGACAAGGCTGCAACCGAAGCGCCGAAAGCGACCAGGGAGAAAGAACCCGGGGCAAAGGCACCTGCCAAGCCGCGGAAGCCAAGAGCGGCGGCCAAACCGAAGGAAGAAGCCGCAGCCAAACCCGCGAAGGAAACCGCAGCGAAGCCAAAAGAGGACGTCAAGGCGCCCGAAAGTGACGCGAAGGAATCCGGTGACGGGGAAACTCCGCGCCAGGGCTGGTGGCAGCGCACATTTGGATGACTGGAATTTGATGCTCCCGCCAGATGTTTCTGGCGGGAACATCATGATTTTCATCCACCGTTCAGCCAGTTAATGGCAGAAGAAAGGGCTCCAGCCAGACTTTCATGCTAAGGAATTTCATGCGCAATTTTTTTGCTGTTTCATTTTCCCGCATCGGTCTGCCCACCACAGGCCGGCTGTCCCGCCTGATGGTTGCCTTTCTGGCGATCCTATCGATCGCCGTCCAACCCGTCGCAGCCCAGTCGATCTTGCGCGATGCCGAAACCGAAGCCCTGTTCACCGACATGGTTGCGCCGCTGGTGGCTGTTTCCGAACTGGATGCGGACGAAGTGGAGGTTGTCCTGATCAACGACAGCCAGATCAATGCTTTCGTCGCCGGTGGCCAGCGCATCTATTTCTATTCCGGTCTGATCGAGACAGCCGACAGCGCCAATGAAGTGCAAGGCGTTATGGCGCATGAACTCGGTCATATCACCGGCGGCCATATCATCCGCTTTGACGAGGGCGCGAAAACCGCGACCGGTATTACCATTCTCAGCCTCGTTCTCGGCGCGGCGGCCATCGCTGCAGGAGCCGGTGACGCCGGTATGGGCATATTGGCCGCTGGCCAGCAAGCCGCCATGGGCAAATTCCTCGCCTTCAGCCGGGTACAGGAGCGGTCCGCCGATTCCGCCGGCGCCCGCTATCTCGGTGCCGCGGGCATATCCGGCAGAGGTTCGATCAACTTTTTCAAGAAGCTGCAAAATTACGAATTCCGTCTCGGCATACCGCAAGAGGACAGCTACGGGCGGACCCATCCGCTGTCCGGCGAGCGGGTCACTCTGCTCCGCGACGTCTATCAACAGGATCCGGCCTGGGACAAACCGTCCGATCCGGAGATCGAAGCCCGGTTCCAGCGGGTCAAGGCCAAGCTGCTCGGCTTCACCTCGGACCCTGCCGTGACCTTGCGTAAATATCCTGAAAGCGACCAGTCGGTTCCTGCCCGCTATGCGCGCGCCTA
Source organism: Sphingorhabdus sp. 109 (assembly GCF_902506555.1). Taxonomy (GTDB): domain Bacteria; phylum Pseudomonadota; class Alphaproteobacteria; order Sphingomonadales; family Sphingomonadaceae; genus Parasphingorhabdus. The sequence goes on from NZ_LR732707.1 coordinate 1,280,320, forward strand.
TGCCTGGCACAAAAGCGCCTATCCGGACCGGGCGCTCTATGAAGCCAATAATCTGCTCAAGACGGCGCCGGACGACCCCTATTTTCTGGAGCTGCAAGGCCAGATCCTGCTCGAATCCGGCAATCCCGACGGCGCTCTGAAATCGCTGCGCAAATCGGTTCGGCTAACCAACAACCAGCCACTGATTGCCAGTCTGTTTGGCCACGCCCTGATCGCCACCGAAGATCCGCAATATCTGGACGAGGCCGCGCAGGTTCTGAAAGCGGCGGTGAACAAGGATAACCGCAATCCCTTCGCCTGGTACCAGCTGGGCGTGGTCTACTCCCAGAAAGGCGATCTGGCGCGGGCACAACTGGCGACGGCGGAAAGCGCTTTGCTGGAGCGCAATTATGCCGGCGCCATCCGCAGCTCCCAGGTTGCCATGTCCGGCATCCCTGAAAACACCCCCGACTGGATCCGGGCGCAGGATATATCCTTCATCGCCAAGGCCGAATTTGAAAAGAACAACCGCCGCCGTTAAGTCGTGATGCGCCGGTCCGCACCGTTTGGGCTGGACAAGGCGGGCGGCCATGGCCAATGCCATGCTTCAAGGAAAGAACCCGATTGTGGACAATATTTCAAACAGAAAGTGGATGATTATGGCGGGTGGCGGATTGGCCATAGCGGCAGCAGTGAGTGTCTGGTTCTGGCAGACCGGCAGCAGCGCCTCGACCGAAGCGGCCAGCGAAGCCGCGCTGGCGGCGGGGATCAATGCCCAGGAGCAGAAAGCGATCGAGGCCATTGTCCGCGACTATATTCTCAACAATCCGGAGATCATTCCCGAGGCGGTTGAAATATTGCAGAACCGCCAGAAGGCAGGCGCGATCGATACGATTCGGGCAGAAATCGAAAAGCCCTTCGCCGGCAATGCCTTTGCCGGAAATCCCGATGGCGACGTGGTGGTGGTAGAATATTCCGATTTCAACTGCCCCTATTGCAAGCAGACGGAACGCGATATCGCCCGGTTGATTGCCGAAGACAAGAATGTCAAAGTGGTGTTCCGCGAACTGCCCATTCTCAGCGAGGCCAGCAACGACGCCGCGCTGATGGCGCTGGCCGCGGCCAAGCAGGGCAAATATTATGCCTTTCACAAGACCATGTTCGCCACCGGACGCCCGACACCCTCGACCATCGAGGCTGCCGCCAATGAAGTCGGTCTCGATATGGCAGCCGCGCGCACCTTCATCGCCTCTGCGGAAGCCAAGAAGGAGATCGAGGACAATATTGCTGCCGCGCAACAGTTGCGTTTCACCGGCACGCCGGCCTGGGTGGTCGGCAACCAGTCGGAAGTCGGCGCGGTTGGTTATGACGGGCTGAAAGCGATGGTCGCGAAAGCGCGCGCTGCAAACTAGGCGTCTTCCGCCCTGCCCTTGAAACCCTGGGCAATCACATACCATTCGGACGACCCCTTGCGGCTGGCCGGCGGCTTGGCATGTTTGACGACTTCGAAATGCTGTTTGAGCAAAGTCAGCAACTCGTTATCGGTCCCGCCTGCCAGCACCTTGGCGACAAAGGCACCGCCCTTTTGCAGATTTTCAACCGCAAAATAGGCACCGGCCTCGACCAGCCCCATGGTTCGCAAATGGTCCGTCTGCTGGTGGCCCACCGTATTGGCAGCCATGTCGGACAATACCAGATCCGGCGCGCTGCCGAGCGCTTCGATCAGCAGGTCCGGCGCGGCATCATCCATGAAGTCCATCTTGAAAATGGTCACCCCGTCGATCGGATCGACATCGAGCAGGTCAATACCGACCACCGCTGCCTTGGGCGCGAATTTTCGTATCACCTGGGCCCATCCCCCCGGCGCTATGCCGAGATCGACCACTGCTTTGGCTTTGCGCACCAGCTTGAAGCGCTCGTCCAGTTCCAGCAGCTTGTAAGCGGCGCGTGACCGATAGCCCTCGGCTTTCGCCTGTTTGACATAAGGGTCGTTGAGCTGTCGCTCGAGCCAGCGCGTCGAACCGATTTTCCGGCCCTTGGCGGTTTTGACTTTTTGTCTGATTCCCGACCTTCCCCTGCTCATCGTGCCGGACTCCGTTCATTTGCCGACATCAGCGAGCGCAATATGCCTTCGCGAATGCCCCGGTCCGCGACGCCGACACGGCTAGCCGGCCAGATATCCAGGATGGATTCCAATATGGCGCAGCCGCCGACGACCAGATCGGCACGCTCGCGGCCGATACACGGGATGTCCGCCCGCTCCTGCGGCGACGCATGGGCCAGCATGGTGCTGATCTCCCGCATCGATTCCGTGGGAACGATAAGACCGTCGATCACCTTGCGGTCATATTGGGGCAGTTTCAGATGCAGGCTGGCCAAGGTGGTCACCGTCCCGCTGGTGCCGAGCAGACGATAGTCGCACTGGTCGAGCCGCGGCAAGCGCGCGGCAAATTCCGCAAAACTGTCAGTGACCCGGGCCCGCATCGCGGCGAAGGCCTGGCGGCGCGCAACCGGATCGTCGCCATCGAATTTCTCGCTCTCGGTCAGCGAAACCACACCCCAGGGGGCGCTCTGCCAGTCGAGAATTTCCGGCGCCGAGCCGCTGGTATCAACCAGCACCAGTTCCGTTGAACCACCGCCAATGTCAAAGATAAGCGCCGGTCCCTTGCCCGGTTCGAGCAGGATATGACAGCCGAGCACTGCCAGCCGTGCTTCTTCTTCCGCCGTGATTACATCGAGCGCAATGCCGGTTTCCCGGCGCACCCGTTCGATAAACTTGTCGCCGTTGCTGGCACGCCGGCAGGCTTCGGTCGCCACCGAGCGGGCCAAAGTCACATTGCGACGCCGCAGCTTGTCGGCGCAGATCGACAAAGCGGCGACCGCACGGTCCATGGCGCGATTGCTGATTTTTCCGGTTTCGACCAGTCCTTCGCCCAGACGCACAACGCGCGAGAAGGCATCGGTGACAATGAAACCGTCCGACGACGGTTTTGCCACCAGCAAGCGGCAGTTGTTGGTGCCCAGATCGATTGCTGCATAGGACCGCAATTTGGGCCAGCGGCCGTTGCCTGCGTGAACAGGAGGCGCAACTCGACTCTGTCCATTATGTGTCGCCGCATGATTCGGGCGGGATTTCCTTGCGGATGATCCGCCTTTTGTATCTAGCGGCGATGGGGATGCTTGATCCGCCATAACCGTACTCTTATGTTCTCCGGATCGGATAATACCGCCGGTACTTGCCGGGGAAGATAACGCCGCAGCGGCTGAGACGCAAGGGGCGGTAACCAAGTCGAACGGAAAATTGCATGTGCGGCCGCAAATTCAGCCACGAAGAACTGACCTGGGCGGAATATCGCGACATATTGGCGATCGTCCAGCCGCCTCCGGAAAGCAATTTCCAGCCCAATTATAATATCTGCCCGACCCAGCGGGTGCCGGTGTGCGTCGCCGGTGACGGTAGCCGGAGGCTCGAACTGATGCATTGGGGCCTTGTTCCGCACTGGGCGCGCGACAGGAAATTTGCCGCCAAGATGATCAACGCCCGCGCCGAGACCCTGGCGGAGAAGCCTTCCTTCAAGCCGCTGCTGGCGGAACGTCGCTGTATCATCATGGTCTCCGGATTTTACGAATGGCAGCGCGCCGGAGCAGAGAAAATACCCTATAAGGTCGAGCGCAGCGATCAGCAGCCGATGCTGCTTGCCGGCCTGTGGACGCACAATGACCGGCTCGACATCAACAGCTATGCGGTCATCACCACCGCCGCGCCGCCCGCCTTCGCGCCGATCCATGACCGCGCGCCGGCCATTCTCGAACGGGCCGACGTCGACATCTGGATGGATGGTGGCTGGAAAGAGGCGGAAAAGCTGACGAAAAGCTTTCAGGGCGGTCTCGATGCAACACGGATTTCCAGTCTGGTGAACAGCAACCGCAATAATGGTCCCGAACTGCTGCAACCAATCGCAGAATAAGATCAGCAAAAAGCTTGACCGCAGACTTATCCCTGCCTATTGCCGCGCACCGGCACTCCCCTGTCGTCTAATGGTAAGACTACGGACTCTGACTCCGTCAATTGAGGTTCGAATCCTCACGGGGGATCCAATTTTTCCCACATCATGCGTTTCGCCTTGGCAGCGCTTTAATGGTCTCTTTCAGGCTATGCCGTTGGGCCGAAACGCAACGAAGCGACAAACGTTTGATCGCTTGTCGCTTCGATGGTTTTCTTGTCGCGCCACAGCGCCACCGATAAAGCGCGCTATTAGCCCGAGACGCGGTCCCAGTGGCGCAATTGCCGGCACTGGGCGAGGAAGTCCGCAGCGTCCTTCGTCGCGCCGATTTCCACGACACCGTCGTCGATCTTGTCGGCGATCCCTGCCGCTTTCAGCAGCGGCATGGCCCCTGCGGAATAAGCGATGAACTTCACATGGGCGAAGGCGTCGCTGACGAAATCCTGGCTAGGCTTGTTGCTCGCCAGTTTCTCGGCTGCATCCTCGGACATGACCAGCGCCACGGCGTCGAACACCACCGACGGACCGCCGTCGATCTTTTCGTCCGCCGGCATCATCTTGCCGTCCGACAGTTTCGCGCCAGCGATATGCGGCGCGATGATTGCGGTGGTGCCGCCTTCATCCTCGACCGCCTTTTTCAGCGCCTCGACCAGGTCGGCATCGCCGCCCTCGGCGATATAGATGCCGAGCTTGCGACCCGAAAAGCGTTCCGGCGGATTTTTGAGCATGCTGAGCGCATCCGATGCCGGGAGATCATCCACCGGCTTGCGCGCAGGTTTGATCCTCTCGGGCAGCTTGTCCATGCCGATGCCGTCGGCGACATTTTTCGCCAGATCATCGTCGATATTGCGCAGATGGCCCACCATCCGCTCGCGGATCGCAGCCTTGCCCACCTTGGAAAGTTCGAAGGTGATCGCGGCGGCAATATGGTCCTGCTCGATTGGCGTCTGGCTGATATAGAATTGCCGCGCCTGGCTATAATGGTCGGCAAAAGTCTCGGAGCGGACGCGCTGCTTGGTGCCGTCCATTTCTTCCGGATAGCTTTTGAAACCCTTGGCCGGATCCTCGCGTGGTCCCTCGCCTTCGTCCCAGCTGTTCGGCTCGTAATTGACCCGCCCCTTGGGATTGGTCATCGCCATATGGCCGTCCTGCTGATAATGGCGCACCGGACATTTCGGCGCGTTCACCGGAATATGCGTGAAATTGGGGCTGCCAAGCCGCTTCAGCTGGGTGTCGAGATAGGAGAAATTCCGTCCCTGCAGCAGCGGATCATTGGTAAAGTCGATGCCCGGCACGATATTCTGGGTGCAGAACGCCACCTGCTCGGTCTCGGCGAAGAAATTGTCGACATTATTGTCGAGCACCATCTTGCCGATGATCTTCACAGGCACCTGTTCTTCCGGAATCAGCTTGGTCGGGTCGAGCACGTCGAATTCAAACTCGTCGGCGAATTTGTCGTCGAACACCTGCACGCCCAGTTCCCATTCCGGATAGTCACCGGAATCGACCGCATCCCACATGTCGCGGCGGTGGAAATCGGGGTCCATGCCGTTGATTTTCAGCGCCTCGTTCCACACCACCGACTGCATGCCCTGCTTCGGCTTCCAGTGGAATTTGACGAAATGGGATTTGCCGTCTGCGTTGACCAGCCGGAAGGTATGGACGCCGAAACCCTCCATGAAACGCAGCGAGCGCGGAATGGCCCGGTCGGACATCACCCACATCACCATATGCATGGATTCCGGGCTCAGCGAGATGAAGTCCCAAAAATTGTCATGCGCGCTCTGCGCCTGCGGAAAGCCGCGATCGGGCGCCGGCTTGACCGAATGGATAAGATCCGGGAATTTGATCGCGTCCTGGATGAAGAAGACCGGTATATTATTGCCGACCAGATCCCAATTGCCTTCCTTGGTGTAGAATTTCACCGCAAAGCCGCGCACGTCGCGCGCCACATCGGGAGAGCCCTTACTGCCGGCAACCGTCGAGAAGCGACAGAATAAAGGCGTCTTTTCGCCGACCCGCTGAAAAATATCGGCGCTGGACAATTCGGGGATCGCCTCGGTCAGCTCGAAATGGCCGTGCACGCCATAGCCGCGCGCATGGACGACGCGCTCGGGGATGCGTTCATGGTCGAAGTGGAAAATCTTTTCCCGCATGACCTGGTCTTCCAGCATCGTGCCGCCGCGGGCATGGGCTTTCAGGCTGTTCTGGTCGTCCGACACCGGCACACCCTGCTGCGTGGTCATGACATCATCGTCACCGGTTGCGGTCTGGCGTGGCTCGCCGTTTTCGCCAAGTTTCAGGTCTTTCATGGGCTTTTCCTTCGTTGGGGAACATATCTCTTCTCCCAGACCTACGCAGGTTGAGCGAGATGGTTCACCGGAACAGCCGATAAAAAGATCGTCTCCTTTGTGCCGATATTCAGTCGGGCTCAGCGCGCCTTCGGTGTGAAACCGATATGCAGTTCCTTGAGCGAGCGAAGCAGGAAGTGCGGGTGAATGGCAAAATCATTCTTGCCCTCGAGAAACCACATATCCTCGAACCGGTCGACCACAGCGGTGAAGCCCCAGATCAGCTCGCGCCGGGCGAGCGGCGCGCCGAGGCAGTGGTGGACACCGGAGCCAAAGCCCATATGAGCCCCGGCGCGCTTGCGTTCGAGATCGATTTTCTCGGGACATTCGAACACGCTTTCGTCGCGGTTGGCAGCGGCATAGCGGATATTAAGCAACGCACCCTTGGGGATGGTAATGCCGTGCATCTCCACCTCTTCGCCGGCAAATCGCATCAGGCTCTGTACCGGCGACTCCAGCCGCACCACTTCCTCGACAAAGGTCTTCATATATTTGTCGGGATCGCTTTTCAGCTGCTCCCAGACGTCCTTGTTCTCGATCAGCAGGCGAAGGCCCGAAGCCAGCGCATTGGTCGTCGTCTCGCTACCGCCGACAAATGTGTCCGCCATCATCTCGGCGTGCAGTTCATTATCGTTGAGCGGCCGGCCCCATTCCTCGATCACCCGGTTGACCAGCTCGCTGAGCAGGCTGTCATCGGGCTGCTCGCGCAGCCGCTCAAAAATGGGATGGAAATAATGCTGCCCCTCGATCTCGCGGTCGACCATTTCCAGCTCGGCTTCCTCGTCCAGCATCATCGAAATGCGGTGGAAGAAGGCATCGGTCCAGCTCTTGATCTTCCACATATCCTCGCGCGGCGCGCCCATCTGCTCGCCGATGATATAGAGCGGCAACGGCACGGCGAACTGGCTCACCCAGTTGCACTGGCCATCGTCGATAAAGCCGTCGATCAGTTCGTAGGCGAGATTTTCGACCAGCGGATCCATGGTCTTGATCTTGCTCGGCTTGAAAGCCTCGTTGAACATCGCCCGCATCTGCTTGTGATTGGGATCATCCCGGCTCGAGAGGGTCGGTTCCGGCAGCCAGCCATTGTCCTTGAAACGCTGCTGCACCACCTGTTGCCGCTCGGTCGCACCGGTCTTGTTGAAGGCTGCAAATTTTTTCGGGCTGCTCGGAAAGGTTGTCGGATCGAGCAGGACGCGGCGGACATCCTCATAGCGGGTAATCACGTAAATATCCGTGCCCGGCTGTTTGTAGACCGGCGCTTCGTCGCACAGCGTCTTGTAGGCATCATAGGGGCATTTCTGCGTTTCTGCATCGAACAGATTGATATCAAGATCAGCCTTGGTTGCCATGTTGTTTCTCCCTAACGCACCTGAATTGTCTCTTCGCCCCACGGCGCAATACGCTCGGCTTTCCGGAACGCTTCGGGCAGTTCATCGACCATGTGCCAGGTCGCTGCCAGCCGGCCAAAGCCAACGAAAAAGGCACAGGTCATCCCCAGTTCGACGATCTGCGCTTCGCTGAAATATTCTCGCAAGCCCGCATGGACCGCGTCGTCAATGGCCAGATGATCGGTGGCCATCAGCTCGCCATAGTGAACGGCCGCTTTCTCTGCATCGCTGAGATCGTCGGCTTCCTGCGGTTTTTCCAGCGAACAGACCGCGCCTTCGTCGACGCCATCATTGACGGCATCGGTGTAGCGGATCGCCATGCAGCTGCGGCACTGGTTGAAGAACGCGATACGGAGCCGGACCAGTTCGACCAGCCGCTCCGGCAGGCTGCGGCCTGCCTTGAGCGCGCCGCCAAATTGCATCAGACCGATCGCCTGTTCCGGGCAATGTGCGAAATAGCGGACCAGCCCCTGCTCCAGATCGGTGGCGGCATCGGGATTGACAGCATCCCTGATCCGCGGATCCCATTCCTCAGGCGGCAGTTTCGATATCCGGCTCATCCGATCCTCTCCAATCCGACAATGATATTTCTTGCCTATGCTAGGTCTTTTCGCGCGGCCCGATACTGTCGATTTGGAGAAGGATCGGGCGAGCGCACGCATTGCCTGGGATGTTCGGATCATATCTGCGGGCTAAACCGTCCATTTGCAGGTTGCCGCCCGCTAGCCTCTGCCCAAGCGTCTCAGGCAGGACAAAACGGTTAGACTCTCACGCTATGCCGCACGATCCGCGATCAGCTGTGAGCCTCTGGACTGGCGCTATTCCGCTTCGGCGCTCTTGTCATATTTGAGTTCTAGATAGCGGCCGCGGATCGAGAGATTGTCGATGTCACCCTTGGCAATCTGCTGGGTAACACCCGAAATCTCCTTTTCGATCAGCGACAGGCCGCCGATCAGCTGTTCGTCGGGCGATTTACCGCTGTCATTGGCCTTTCCGCGCATCGAGGGCGGTATCGCCTTATAACCGTTAATCAGTTCGGGCAGATGTTCACCAACCAGCTTGCGCACCTCATAAGCGGCTGCGTCGCCCTCGTTCAGCTTGTTGAGTTGCGGCGACAACATGTCCAGCTGCACGCCAATACCGTTGACGATCTGCACCGCAGGCGCAGGCAGAGCCGGACGTTGGCTTTCCAGCCAGATTTCTGTCTTGCCTGCCAAGGACTTGAGGTCGGACTTTACGATCGTTTCCGGCGTCGGGATTTTCATTTTCGGGAATTTCATCGACGCCCAGATGCCGCCGGCGATCAAACCGGCAGAAATCATCACACCCCAGAAGCCAATGCCGCTCAATATCCCGCCAATCACGCTGGCTCCAACCAGCACAGCGGCGGTCCATATCGCCGCGCGGCCCAATTTCTTGAAAAAATGGCCGCGTTTCAGTTGATGGGAGCGATTGCCGATCGACCGCCGGAATTGCGAATCCTGCAACGCCCGTTTGGCGCTGTCCAATATCTGCTGATTAGTCTCTGGCACCAGCCTCTATTCCTCCAGCGCTGTCAGGGGGTTTTCGGATGGCGCTTCAAGCTGCGCCTTCGCCTGCCCTTCCGACCGCGCGATATAGCCCTTCGATTTCTCGATCTCGCCGGACAGCGAATTGACCGTCGTTTTCATATTTTCCAATGCTTTCAGCTTGAACGTGTCGATATTGTCCATCGTGTCATAGACATTCTGGAAGGCGCGTTGCAGCGTTTCGAGCGGGATTGTCGACGACGCGGCCTGCTCGTGGATCTGGCCGGTCTGGTTCTTCAGCATTTCGCTGGTGCTGTCGATCACGCCAGCGGTGGTGGTGTTGAGCGCGCTGATCTGGTCGAGAACCAGCTTCTGGTTGGTCAGCGCCTGGGCCACGGTCACGCCGGTGCGCAGCGCGCCAACGGTGGTGGTGCTCGCCCGGTCAACGCCCTTGACCAGTTCGACATTGTTGCGCTTGACGAGATCGAGAGCGAGATAGCCTTGCACGGTCACCGCCATCTGGGTGAGCAGGTCCTGGGTCCGCTGGCGGACATAGAAAAGCGCGCTTTCGCGGATCGCCTTGGCCTTGGCCGGATCGATCGCGTCCAGTTCCGCAGCCTTGTCTTCCAGCCTCTGGTCCATGACCTTGGAAACGTGGATCATCTGCTCCAGCCGGCCCATCGCCGCCCAGAGATTTTTGCGCTCGACGTCAATCGCCGCATTGTCCATCAGCAATTCGTCTTTCCCCGAACGAAGCCGGTCGAGGATCGAGCCGATATGGCCTTGCGCGCTTTTATAGCCATCGAAATAATTGCGCATCTTGTTGCCGAACGGAATGATGCCGAACAGCTTCTTCTTGGTTGTCAGATTGCCCCGCTTGCCCGGATCGAGATCCTCGACCGTGCGGCGCAATTCGGCGAGATCGGAGCCAATACCGCTTTCCTCGTCCATCGACCGGATCGGACGATCGAGAAAGCGGTTGGACTGGCCCGCCGCTTCGGCGATTTCCTTGCGGCCCATATTGGTAATCTGGTCCACTTTCTTGCCGAATTCGGGACTATTTTCGTCCTGAGCGATCAAATCTGCGATAAAACTGTCGACTTTTTCTTCCAGTTTCGATTTTATTTCGTCACCGACCGGCACCAGGCCAGCGGCCTTTTCGGGTGCGACGGGAACCACCGGATCAGGCGGAGTCAATTTCAGTTCGTCGGTCGCGGTGATTGTTTCGGTCGCCATTCTGTTCAGCCTCCCTGCCCCGGCACCAGTGCGGGGCTTTCTCTATAAATGGATGCAAATGCCCCGCGTTTCAAGCGTTTCAACTGCTGTATTATTAATATAATACAGTTTTTGCGGACCCGCGCAACATGCTTCCAATTCTTCCATTATCCTACAAGGCTCAGCCTTCCAGCAATTCCGCCACCTGCGGTGTGATCTTGCCGACGATGACATCGATGCCCTCGGCGGTAGGATGCAGGCCATCAGGCAGGAAGAGTTCTGGATTTCCGAAGACCCCGTCCATGAAAAACGGGTAGAGCGCGACATCATATTTCTTGGCGAGTGCCGGATAGATGACATTGAATTCATCGGTAAATTCTGCGCCCAGATTGGGCGGAGCCAACATACCGGTTAACATGACGGCTATATCGCGATCCTGCAGCTTCCTAACCATCGCCTCCATATTCGCGCGGGTTTCCGACGGTTTCAGGCTGCGCAGCATGTCGTTGCCACCCAGTCCCAATATGACCAGGTCCGGCTTCCGCTCCAGGCTGTCGAGGACAAAATCCATCCGCCGCAACCCGGCGGCCGTGGTGTCACCCGAAACACCGGCATTGTGCACCCGAACGTCCTTGCCCGCCGCCTTCAGAGCGGCCTGCAACTCGGGAGCGAAGCCTTCTTTCGGGTCCAGGCCATAGCCGGCGTAGAGGCTGTCGCCAAAGGCGACGACCAGAAATTCGGCCTCTTCTGTCGCTGCGGATTGATCGCCGCCCATGTCCGCCGGAACCGCTGCTACGTCCTCTCGAACAGCTTGCTGCTCGTCCGCGGCAGGGCCACAAGCGATCAGAAGTTGCAGAAACGCCAGTGTGAACCCATATGTAATAAAATTCTTCAACATCGGATATCCTTACCCCCATGATCCAGAAAACCGCCGCACCAAGCGACGCCGCCACCGTTGAACCCCATATCGCGATTGCCGCCCGGAATGTCACCCTGTCTTTGGGGGAAGGCGACGCCCGCGTCGATATTTTGCGCGGCATCGATCTGTCGATCACAAAGGGAAAGACGGTGGCCTTGCTGGGCCCCTCCGGTTCGGGAAAGTCATCATTGATGGCTATCCTGTCCGGTCTAGAGCGGGCTAGCGGCGGCGAGGTCAATATCGCGGGCGCTGATTTTGGCGCGATGAACGAGGATCAACTGGCGGTTGCCCGGCGGGGCCGGGTCGGCATCGTATTGCAGGCCTTTCACCTGCTTCCCACGATGACCGCACTGGAAAATGTCGCGGTACCACTCGAACTGGACGGCCAACCCGATCCTTTCGACATTGCGGCCAAGGAACTGAAGGCGGTCGGTCTCGGTGACCGGCTTGGCCATTATCCGACCCAGCTTTCCGGCGGCGAACAGCAGCGCGTCGCGATCGCCCGCGCCATGGCGTCGCGGCCGACGATCATTTTCGCCGACGAACCCACCGGCAATCTCGACGGCGCGACCGGCGAGAAAATCATCACCTTGCTCTTTGATCGCCAGAAAGCCACTGCGGCGACATTGCTCATCATCACCCACGATCCGGAACTGGCCAAGCGCTGCGACCGGATTATCGAATTGCGCGACGGCCTGATCGAACGGGACAGCGCCGCGTGAGCGCTGAACTCGGCAAAGCCTGGACCATTGCCCGCCGCGATCTGCGGGGGCGGTTCGTCGGGCTGCGGCTGCTGATCATCTGCCTGTTCCTCGGTGTCGCCACCCTGGCCGCCATCGGCAGCCTGACCAACGCGATCACCGAAGAACTGGCCAATCGCGGTCAGGCGATTTTGGGCGGCGATCTGGAGATTGCGGTAGCCCAGCGCGAAGCGACCAGCGAGGAACTGGCTGCTCTCAAGCAGGCGGGAACCCTCTCCGAAACGCTGCGCATGCAGGCCATGGCCCGCCTGCCCGATGGCAGCGACACGCAACTGGTCGAACTGAAGGGCGTCGATGACGCCTATCCGCTCTATGGCAATTTCACGCTCGAGAATGGCCAGAGAGTCTCAGCACCCGGCCCTCAGGACATCTATGTCACCCCTGCACTGATGCAGCGGCTGGCACTGAAAAGCGGAGACCAGATAGACTTTGGCGAGGCCCGATTCACGGTCTCGGGCATTATCGCCGAAGAGCCAGACCGGCTCAGCGAGGGTCTTTCCCTCGGTCCGGTTGCAATCACTTCACTGGACGGTCTGCGCGCCACCCAACTGATCCAGCCCGGCAGCCTGTTTGAAAGCAAATATCGGCTCAAGCTACCTGAAACAGCGGTTCCGCGCGAAGTCGGCGACCGGCTTTCCGACCAATTCCCCAACGCTTCGTGGGAGATCAAGACGCGCGACGATGGCGCGCCCAGCACGCGGCGCTTTATCGAGCGCATGGGGCAGTTTCTGACGCTGGTTGGCCTCGCCTCGCTTGTTATCGCGGGGATCGGCGTCGGCAATGGTGTCGCCTCCTACCTGCGCGGCAAACAGGGCGCGATTGCGACGCTCAAGATACTCGGCGCCGACAGCGCGATGATTTTTCGCATCTATCTGTTCCAGATCATGGCGGTGGCGCTGGGCGCCATTGCTCTGGGACTCGTGGTCGGGGCCCTGGCGCCGCTGGCCATCATCCAGATCGCCGGCGATGTCCTGCCGATCAAGCCGGAATTTGCGGTCTATCCGTTGCCCTTGCTGGTCAGCGCGCTCTACGGACTGCTGATCGCGATCATCTTTGCCCTGCCGCCCCTGTCGCGGGCCAAGACCATCCCCGCAGCGGGCATCATCCGGGGAGAAGGCAAATCCTGGCGCCAGATCGACCGGCAAAGCTGGATCGGTGTTGGCCTTGCGATAGCAGCGATCATAGCGCTCGCCCTGGGCACGGCCAACGAGCCTCTGTTCTCGGCCTCCTTCATCGGCGCGGCGGCCGCTATCTTGCTGCTGTTGACGGGACTGGGGGCGCTGATCCGCTGGCTGGCGAGCAAGGCGCCGCGGCCGAAACATCCGCTCATGCGGCTCGCCCTCACCAGCCTTCATCGTCCCGGGGCACAGACGGGCCAGTTGGTTGTGGCCTTGGGACTGGGCCTGACACTGTTCGCCACACTGGCCGCTATCCAGACCAGCCTTACCAACGAAATCCAGTCGACGGTACCGCGCGATGCGCCGAGCTTCTTCGTGCTCGACATCCCGGTTGAACGGGCGGACGAGTTCCGTTCCAAGGTCGCCGAGACGTCCACAGCGGCCGACGTGAATATCGTACCGACTTTGCGCGGATCGATTACCGAATTTCGTGGCCAGCGCGTGTCGGAACTCGAAACATTGCCGGAAGGTGCGTGGGTGCTGCGTGGTGATCGCGGGCTGACCTATAGCGCCACCATTCCCGAAGGTAGCGAAATCGCCGACGGAAAATGGTGGCCTGCCGACTATGACGGTCCGCCGCTGGTCTCGGTTGATGAAGAGCAAGGTGCGGCAATGGGGTTGCAGATCGGCGACAGCCTGACGGTCAGCCTGCTGGGCGTGGAAATCCCGGCCACGGTTGCTTCGTTCCGCAAGGTCAACTGGCGCAATTTCGGCTTCAACTATGTGCTGGTCTTCCCGCCCAGCGTGCTCGCCGATGTCCCGCATAATGTCGCGGCGACCATTCAGATGGACGCGGCCAAAGAAGATAGACTGCTCAACATCCTGCCCAAGGAATTTCCCTCTATTTCGATGGTCAAGGTCAAGGAAATCGCCTCCCAGATCGGCGATATACTCGACCAGATGGCGACTGCGATTGCCGCTGCCGCCTCGATCGCGATCTTCTCCGGTATAGCGGTTCTGATCGGTGCCATTGCCGCATCGCGTCAGGCCCGGGTCTATGACAGCGTGATCCTGAAACTGCTCGGTGCCACCCGCGCGCAGATATTGTCGGTTCAGGCCATTGAATATGCGCTGCTGGCATTTCTATTATCTGCAGTGGCGCTTGTCCTCGGCCTGTTTGCCGGCTGGTTCGTCATCACCCAGATTTTCGAGTTCACCTGGCAGCCGGATTGGGCAATTGTCCTGCTGACGCTCGGCATCGGCGCGGTGGCTACTCTCGGGATTGGGTTGCTGGGTTCTATCCCGGTATTGTCGGCCAAACCGGCCAGAGCCCTAAGAGAACTCTAGAATTTCCCGTTCACACTGAGCTCGTCGAACTGCCTCTACCGCCACGCGCGGTCCTTCGACGGGCTCCGGACGAACGGACGAGGATTCGTTAATCTTCGTCCCCGGCCAGCCGCACCGCAACCGGCGCGGACAGGAACAATTGCGCGAGATGATAGAAAATCAGCGGGAGGATCACGAGGCCGGCCCGCTCGGGAACAAAGATGATCGCCGCCAGCGGAGCGCCAATGGCGACGCTCTTCTGGGCGCCGGAAAATAGCAATGTTTTCCGGTCTCCGCGTGCGAACCCCATAACGCCGCCCAGCAGCCAGCTGCCGCCGAAAGCCAGGCCGAGCCACAGAAGCAGGGCCGCTGCCAGCCAGGCAAATTCTACGCCGCTCACCCGGCTCCACATGCCGGCAATGATCGCGGCGGAAAAGGAGACATAGACCGCCAGCGCGATCGCGCCCCGGTCGATCCAGCCCGTCAGGTCCTTGTGCTGCATGACCCAGGGGCGCAGCCATTTCTGAAAAGCCTGGCCCAGACCGAATGGCAGCACCAATATTGCGGCGAGCTTGATCACCGTATCTGACGTAATCTCGACCCCTGCCGCACTGGCCAGCAGGGCAAACAGGAGCGGCGACAGAAAAACACCGACGAGATTTATGGCGGCACTGGCCACAACCGAAGCGGCGACATTGCCTTTTGCAATCGCGCAATAGCTTGTCGCTGATTGCACCGTGGACGGCAAGACACCCAGAAACAGAAAGCCCAGCGCGACATCGGCGGGCAGGACCTGATCCACCAGTTTCGAAAGCGCCAGGCCAATGGCCAGCATCACGCCAAAAACCCAGATGAAAATCGTACCCTGCAACCGGATATTGCGCAGACCCGATCTTACTTCGTGACGTTCGAGTCGGATTCCGTGCAACAGAAATACCGTAAAGATACCGGCGTTGAACACGATCCCGGCGATTTCCTTTGCCGGCCCCTGAACGGGCATCAATGTGGCCAGCAGCACCGCTCCGCTGAGCAGCCAGATGAATTTATCGGTCAGGATCAGGCGGAGGGTTTGCATCGTGATTGGGCCAAATGAATGGCTCAACAGCATTTGGCAAGCTTTCTGATGTTGCGGCGCAGCACCAAACAGGCTAAGGGCGCGGCAATATTGGGGCTTTGCCTATGGCCGCCCTATCCTCTCTTACGGTAGAATCAGATATGTCTCTTCGCAATATTGCAATCATTGCGCACGTTGATCACGGCAAAACCACGCTGGTGGACCAGCTTTTCCGCCAATCCGGCACATTCCGTGAAAACGAGCGTGTCGAAGAACGCGCGATGGATTCGAACGATCTCGAAAAAGAACGCGGCATCACGATTCTCGCGAAATGTACCAGTGTCGAATGGAAAGGCACGCGTATCAATATTGTCGACACCCCGGGTCACGCCGACTTTGGTGGCGAAGTGGAGCGCATATTGTCGATGGTCGACGGTGTGATTCTGCTGGTGGACAGTGCCGAAGGCGCCATGCCGCAAACCAAATTCGTCACCGGCAAGGCACTTGCCCTCGGTCTTAAACCGATCGTCGTCGTCAACAAGATCGACCGTCCCGACGGTCGCCCGGAAGAAGTCCTTGACGAAGTGTTCGACCTGTTCGTCAATCTCGACGCCAATGACGATCAGCTCGATTTCCCGTCGCTTTTTGCCAGCGGCCGCAACGGCTATGCCGGTGACACGCCCGATGTGCGTGAAGGCAATCTCACGCCATTGCTCGACAAGATCATCGAACATGTTCCCGAGCCGGATGTCGATCCCGACGCCAAGTTCAAATTTCTTGTCACCTTGCTCGACCGTGACAATTTTGTCGGCCGTATCCTGACCGGCAAGGTCGAGAGCGGCAAGATCGATCTGAACATGCCGATCCATGCAATCGACATGAACGGCAAGGTAGTCGAAACCGGCCGTGCCACGAAGATCATGGCCTTTAACGGGCTGGAGCGGGTTCCGGTAGAGAGCGCCAAGGCGGGTGATATCATTTCGCTTGCCGGCCTGACCGATGCAACCGTGTCCAACACAATTTGTGATCCGTCGGTTACCGATCCGATCGCCGCGCAGCCGATCGATCCACCGACCCTGTCGATGAATTTCTCGGTCAATGACAGCCCCATGGCTGGTCGCGAAGGTGACAAGGTCACCAGCCGCGTGATTCGTGATCGCCTTCTGCGCGAAGCGGAATCCAATGTCGCAATCAAGGTGACCGAAAGCGCCGACAAGGATAGCTTCGAAGTCGCGGGCCGCGGTGAGTTGCAGCTCGGCGTCCTGATCGAAACCATGCGCCGCGAAGGTTTTGAACTGGGTATATCCCGTCCCCGCGTGCTGTATCGTGAAGAGAATGGCGAACGCCAGGAACCTTATGAAACAGTTGTCATCGACGTTGATGACGAGCACAGCAGCACGGTCGTCTCGAAAATGCAGCGTCGCAAGGCGGAACTGACCGAGCAGCGTCCGTCCGGCGGCGGCAAGACGCGCCTTACCTTTTCGGCGCCATCGCGCGGTCTGATCGGCTATCACGGAGAATTTCTGTCCGACACGCGCGGTACCGGTATCATGAACCGCCTGTTCGAAAAATACGGCCCCTACAAGGGCGTCATCGAAGGCCGTCCGGTCGGCGTACTCGTTTCCAACGGCACCGGAAACGCAGTGCCTTATGCGCTCAATGCGCTGGAAGAACGCGGCATATTGTTCATCGGTGGCCAGACCGCCGTCTATGAGGGCATGGTGATTGGCGAAAATGCGAAGCCGGGCGATCTCGACGTCAATCCGATGAAATCGAAACAGCTGACCAACTTCCGTTCGACCGGCAAGGATGATGCTGTCCGCCTCACCCCGCCAACGGTGATGACGCTGGAACAGGCGATCGCCTATATCGACAATGATGAATTGGTCGAGGTGACGCCGAAGAATATCCGGCTGCGGAAGCGCTATCTGGACCCTAACGAGCGCAAGAAAGCATCTCGTCAGGCAGCGGCTGCGGCGTAAACTTCCCCATCAATCGGAAATCCGGTCGGGAATGACCGGAATTGCCGGTCATGTCTTCGGCCGGCATTTTTCTTCGCTTCGCACGTCAGACAACATCTGTTTGATTTTCGCGACAGTTATGGCAAAGCGCTCCCGACTTAAAATTACGAGATTTCATCATGACCGAAGATCAAAAGCCCGATCAGGCCGATAGCGCAGCTTCCGGACCGGATATCCCGCCAGACCGGCTGGCGATCAATCCGCGTAGCCCGCATTACGGCGGCGAACTGCTATCGCGCGGTATCGGGATCAACTTCCGCGGGACACGCAAACATAATATAGAAGAATATTGTGTTTCCGAAGGCTGGGTAAAGGTACAGGCCGGCAAGACCATGGACCGGAAGGGCAATCCCTTGCTGATCAAGCTGAACGGCGAAGTGGAAGCCTGGTTTGAAGACCTGGGCGAAGATGCCCCGAAGACAGCCAAAAGCGCGTAGCTGACGGAACGCGACATGACACCGAGGCGCATTCAGTTTTTCATTGCGCTGGTGTTTTTCATTCTGGGGGGCTGGGCCGCCTTTTTCCCGCAGCATGTGATCGATACAACATTGCTGCCCGAATATCGCGAAGACGGGCGTATCTTGCCGTTCGTTGTCGCCTGTTTTGGCGCGCAAGCGCTGCTGTCGGGCCTGTTCGCCGCTTTTTCCCGCTTTTCGTCGCTGACCTTTCTGGTTTACGGAATCGCGCTGGTGCCGTTTTTCGGTTTCAACTATTATTTCACCGTCCACGATCCTGTGTTCACCAGCATGGGGCTGCTTGACGCTGTGGGCAATGTGATCATGCTGGCATTATGCTATGTCGGCTGGAAAAAATCCAAAGCGGCAGAAACAGGAGCGGACTTATGACATTTGACGGGAAAATCGTCTGGATCACCGGAGCATCCTCCGGGATTGGCGAGGCGCTGGCCAAGGCCTTTGCCAATCAGGGCGCGCATATCATTTTATCGGGCCGCCGCACCGATGCGCTGGAACAAGTCGCTGCCGGTATCAAGACCGATACTCTCATCCTGCCCTTCGAAACCACCGACTATGACACCCTGCCCGCAAAGGTCGAGAAAGCCCGCGGCTGGAGGGACAAGGTCGACATCCTGGTCAACAATGCCGGCATCAGCCAGCGGAGCCTGGCGCTCGACACCCATCCCGACGTGCATCACAAGATCATCAATGTCGATCTGCTCGCGCCGATCTGGCTGTCCCAGCTTTTGTTGCCGCACATGATTGCCGCGGGTGGCGGCCATATAGTCGGGATCAGTTCTGTGGCGGGTCGTGTCGGTGTGCCGCTCCGCACCGCCTATTGCGCCGCCAAACACGGGCTGATCGGCTATATGGATGCCCTGCGCGCCGAAACGGAAAAGCTGCACAATATCCATGTCACCAATATCCTGCCGGGTTCGATCCGTACCAACGTCTCGCGCAACGCGCTGACCAATGAAGGCGAACGCCGCGGAAAATCCGATGCGGCGATCGACAATGGCATGGAACCGGACGAATGTGCGCGGCAGATCCTGGAGGCTGTAGCCAATAATGTACCGGAACTGCTGATCGCCGAAGGAATGGAACAGCAAATTGCACTGTTGCGGCAGAGCGATCCGGAGCAATGTTTTGCCATGACGGCAGCGCTGGGCGCACAGATAGCGGAAAAATATGAAGCGGGAGAGAGCGACTGATGGCCCTGATATTGCTGGAAAAGGCCGACGGAATTGCAACCATCACGCTCAACCGCCCGGAGGCGATGAACGCCCTGTCCCATGCATTACGGACAGAATTGTTCGACGCTTGCCAGGATATTGCCCGGGATGAAGATATTCGTGCTGTTATCGTCACCGGTGCGGGTGAGCGTGCCTTCACTGCCGGTCTTGATCTCAAGGAACTGGGAGAACAGGGCCTTGGCGCGGCCACCGACCAGAATCCGGCGCGCAATCCCTGTCGGGCGCTGGAATCACTGAACGTTCCTGTCATCGGCGCGATCAATGGCGTCGCGATCACTGGCGGCTTTGAACTGGCCCTCGCCTGCGATATCCGTATCGCCTCGACCAATGCCCGCTTTGCCGACACCCACGCGCGTGTCGGGATCATACCCGGCTGGGGATTGTCGCAAAAACTGTCGCGTTTCATAGGCCTTTCCCGAGCCTGCGAACTGAGCTTTACAGGCCAGTTTCTCGATGCCCGGACGGCGTGTGACTGGGGTCTGGTCAACAATGTCCACGCGCCAGAAGAACTGATGCCCAAAGCGCGCGCCCTGGCAGCGGATATGGCGAGCATCGATCCCCAATTTCTCAAAGCCTACAAGAAGCTGATCTTCGACGGCTATGACCGCAATTTCAGAGACGCGCTGGCATTGGAAAAAGAGACGACTGATGCGTGGAACGGGAATGTGTCAGCGGAAGATGTCGAACAGCGCCGGCAGGCTGTCATCGAACGGGGCCGCAAGCTGACGACCTGATATGAAACTCAACGCGCTGGACCATATCAACATCATTACCGATGATCTCGCCGGCACCGCCCGCTTCTTCGTCGACATGTTTGACCTTGATGTACGGGACGGTCCCGCACCGTTACCGCCAGAACTGGTACAATGGCTATATGACGACAGCGGCCGCGCTATTTTTCATATCAATTCCAGAGAGATGACGCAGGCCTATCAACGAGACACGCAGGCCGGCCCTAGCACCGGTGCGATTCACCATGTCGCGCTGGACTGTAGCGATCATCTGGGGTTCACCAAACGATTGGAAGCCCGCGGAATTGACTATCGTCTCAACGACATTCCCTCCATTCAGCTCAAACAGTTGTTCTTTTGCGAACCCAATGGTGTGCTGCTCGAGTTGAATTTCCACGGCGAATGATATGCACCAATCGCCGCTCGGCGGAAAAAGCAGTTTGTGCCGGAATAGAGATTTTGGACCGCAGCATTTTCGCCGTTGTCCGGTTGCAAACCACCGATAAATCCGTCCTCGCCAGAGCCTGATAAAATTTCAACACCAGGCATGCTGTCTCTGATCAGCCAGGATTTCCTTCGATCTGGGGAATTTTCGGGTCAATCTCGACCCAGGCTTGCTTGCTGCTGGTCCAGAAATGCACTTGCGGATCAAGAACGCTGCTATCGTCCAGCGTTCCTGCCTTGATGAAAGTAATACCCGGCTGGTTCGGTAGCGACGTCTTCACCGGCGACCCGCAGGTGCCGCAGAAATGGCGATGGACCACATTACCGCTGTCGGCCTGATCATCATAGGTCGTGAGAACACCCTCGATCACGATCTGCTCGTCCGCAACGGCGAAGAGAACCGAATAGGAACTGCCTGCCTGTCGCTGGCAGTTCTTACAATGACATACGCCGCACATCTGCAGATCGCCCTCGATTGTGTAGCTCACCGCACCGCATAGGCACTGGCCTGTCATTGTCATCTCAATTCTCCCTGATCACGCAACCTTGCGCACGAAAACCGTGCCGGCCGAATAGCCTGCTCCGAAAGAACAGATCAGCCCCATATCCCCGTCGCCCAGATCTTCGCTATGTTTGTGAAATGCGATGATAGAACCTGCGGATGACGTGTTCGCGTATGTGTCGAGAACAGTCGGGCTTTCGTCATCGCTCGCTTCATGCCCCAGCACCCGCTGGGCAATCAGCCGGTTCATCCCGGCATTGGCCTGATGCAGCCAGAGACGGCGCAATGTTCCAGCCTCGATACCGAGCCGTTTCGTCTGTTCATTGATCATATTGGCGACCATGGGCACCACTTCCTTGAAAACCTTTCGCCCCTCCTGAACGAACAGCTTATCCTTGTTGTCGCGGGTTTCCGGATGGGTACGGTTGAGAAACCCGAAATTATTGCGGATATTGTTGGAAAACTGGGTCTTGAGCTTCGTTCCGACGATTTCCCAATGCTGGGCCGGCGCAATATCCTTGGCTTCGACAAGGATCGCCGTGGCCACGTCACCAAAGATGAAATGGCTGTCGCGGTCGCGCCAGTTGAGATGGCCGGAGCAAATCTCCGGATTGATAACCAGCACCGATCGGGCGCTGCCCGAGCGGATATAGTCTGCTGCGGTCTGGATGCCGAAGGTCGCGGAGGAACAGGCGACATTCATATCGAAACCGAAACCGTCCTCCATGCCGAGAGCATCCTGAATTTCGACAGCAATCGCCGGATAGGCGCGCTGAAGGTTCGAACATGCGCATAGCACCGCGTCGACATCTTCCGGTTTGCGCCCTGCCCGTTTCAGCGCCTGCAGCGCGGCTTTGACACCTATTTCGGCCAAGATGGATATGTCGCTGTCGGGTCTCTCCGGCAAGCGGGGGCACATGACTTCGGGATCAAGAATAGGGTCCTTGGACAGTACAAAACGCGACTTGATCCCCGACGCCTTCTCGATGAATTCAACCGAGCTGTGCTGCAGTTCTTCCGCATCCCCTGCTGCGATAGCGTTGGCATTTTCACGATTTGTCAGATCAACATAGGCGTTGAAACTGGCCACCAGCTCCTCGTTGCTTATGCTGTTCTCCGGCGTGAACAGGCCGGTTGTGGAAATGACGGGAATATTGCTGTCGGTCATGGGAAGAACTTGTTCCTTTTGCGCTCGCGCCTTCTGGTGGCGTCTGAAAGGTGACGGTAATCTCCCCGAACGAAACTGGCAAGCCGGGTCGATCATGCCTTGCCTATCAATTCGGGCTTGCTATCAACCGGATATGAACGACCGTGTCCAATTGAACGATAGCTGGAAAGAGCCGCTCGCCAAAGAATTTGCTAGTGAATATATGGCCGGTTTAAGGGAATTTTTGCTGCAGGAAAAAGCGGCCGGCAAACAGATTTACCCGAAAGGCGAGGAATATTTTCGCGCCCTTGACCTCACCCCGCTCGACAAGGTCCGGGTCGTGATATTGGGCCAGGATCCCTACCATGGTCCGGGACAGGCCCACGGCCTGTGCTTCAGCGTACAACCGGGTGTCCGCCCGCCGCCATCGCTGGTCAATATCTACAAGGAGCTGGAAAGCGATCTCGGCCTGCCCCGTCCAGCCCATGGTTTTCTCGAACATTGGGCCGAGCAGGGCGTGCTGCTGCTCAACAGCGTCCTCACGGTCGAAATGGCCAATGCCGCTTCCCATCGCGGCAAGGGTTGGGAGATATTTACCGATGCCATCGTCCGTCTGATCGCGGCAAAGCCGGAACCGGTCGTGTTTCTGCTATGGGGAAGCTATGCCCAGAAAAAGGCCGCTTTCGTGCAGAGCGTAGAACAGGGCGGAAGGCATCTCGTACTCAAAGCCCCTCACCCCTCGCCGCTATCCGCCTATAACGGTTTCTTCGGCTGCAAGCATTTCAGCAAAACCAACGCGTTTCTGGAACAAAACGGCGTAGCACCGATTGACTGGAGCCTGCCCGACGTCGGCGTCTAGCCCAGCTACGACACGATTTGGATTTTATTCCGGTTCAACCGCCGCTCCGTCCAGACTCTGTATCCAGACATCAATATCCCGTGCCACCTGCTCCGGCGTTTCTTCCATAGGCAGATGGCCGGCGTCGGCATAGGTAATCAGCTTGCTGTCCGGGATAGCGGCTTCAAATGCGCGGGCATGAGACACGGGAATGACCCGGTCCTGTTCCCCCCAGAGTAGCAACACCGGCATTTCCAGAGTACCGATCTCGTCCCATTTTTCCGGCTGGCGCGGAGTCTTGCCCCGATCCACTGCCGCTTTGCGATTGCCGGGAAAGCGAAGCAATTCCCAATAGCGGTCTACCTGTTCTTCCGTCAGCCGCTCGGGCCGGGCAAAATTTTCTGCAAGCGAGGATTTAACCAGAAAGCGCGGCGTAATTTCCGGCAGCAAGATTTGCCCGATGGATGACCGGGCCAGTCTCGCACCGAGATAGGGTTTGACCTTTTCTGTGACCTGCGCGCCTGAAGCGTCGATCAGAACCAGCCCTGAAATACGCTCCGGCACCGACAGACCGGCACGCCAAGTCAGCCAGCCACCCATGCTGTTGCCTACCCAATAGGCCCTGTCGACACCGACAGTATCAAGCACCCGGACCGCCGCCGCGATATTGGTGTCGGCATCATAGGCACCGGTCGGATGAGGGCCGGTCAGGCCATGGCCGTACAGATCCAGCGAAATGAGGCGATATTTGTCGCCCAGCAGAACCACCATCGGCTCCCATGTCTGGAGCAGGCTGTTCGACCCGTGGATCAGCAGCAGCGCGGGGCCATCCTTGTTGCCTTCATCGCGATAGTGGATTTTTGCGCCTTGGCCATCTTCAACAAAACGCGAGGCTTCATTGCCATATTTGGCGATCATCTCGGTGCGGCCGGTGTCCGGCGTCCGAAAAACGAAGAAAGCCGCACCCAGCACGACCAGCAACAGCAGAATGATGCGGATCATCTTTTTCATTATTTTGGCCCTCTCCCGATAGGCTGTTCTATCGAAAAAGCGGGCCGGCGCAAATGGCCTATTCGCCGGCCCGCCATTCGCCGGGCTGCAATCCCTCTAGCGTCCATTCTCCGATTCTCCACCGCACCAGCCGCAGCGTGGGATGGCCGACAGCAGCCGTCATCCGGCGCACTTGCCGGTTCCGGCCTTCGCTTATGGTGAGTTTGAGCCAGCAATCGGGCACATTCTTGCGCACACGGATCGGCGGGTCTCTCGGCCAAAGATCGGGATCGGAGATGCGTTCCACAACGGCCGGTCTGGTCAGACCGTCCTTCAATTCGACACCGTTCCGCACTTTGTCGAGGCTCTCTTCCGCAGCCTCTCCCTCAACCTGGACAAGATAAGTTTTCGGCAACTTGTATTTGGGGTCCGATATCCGCGCCTGCAGTTTGCCATCGTCGGTGAGGATCATCAGCCCTTCGCTATCCCGATCCAGCCGGCCAGCCGGATAGACGCCGGGTACATCGATGAAATTCGACAGCGTCGGACGTTTGGTTGCGCTGCCGCGATCGGTGAATTGCGGCAATACACCGAAGGGTTTGTTGAAAAGGATCAATTTTGCCATGATCTTCCTTTGGCAGTGGCGAGCGGAATGGGCAACGGAACATCAGCAGCGCCGATAAAGTAATGTGCCTGCCTGATGTGGATGACCGGTATCACTACCGGTCCGGCTCGAAATTGTGTAGCGCATGCCAATGCAATTGAACAATTTCGATACCGCCGCTTTCCTGCGCGATTACTGGCAGAAACGTCCGCTCCTGATCAGAAATCCCTGGCGCTCTTGGCACAATCCGCTGACTCCGGATGAACTGGCCGGTCTTGCGTGCGAGGATCATGTGGAATCGCGCCTGATCACCCAGTCGAGCGACGACTGGAACGCCGAACATGGCCCCCTGCCGGAGGCGCGCTTTGGTGAACTGGGCAGGACGCCATGGACCTTGCTCGTTCAGGCGGTTGACCACCATGTCCCAGACGTTGCCGCCCTGATCGCACCATTCCGTTTCATCCCCAATTGGCGGATCGATGATGTGATGGTCAGCTATGCCAGCGATGGCGGCGGGGCCGGACCGCATTTCGACCATTATGATGTGTTCCTAGTCCAGGGACTCGGCCAGCGCCGGTGGCAGATTGGCGGCATGTGCGACGATCAAACCGCTTTGCGCCAGCACGAGGATTTACTGCTTCTGGCCAATTTCGAAGCCGTGGAAGAATGGGTTCTAAACCCCGGCGACATGCTCTACATCCCGCCTGGCATCGCCCATAATGGCATTGCGGTCGGGACGGACTGCATGACCTATAGCATCGGCTTCCGTTCACCGTCGCGCAAGGAACTGATCGGCCATTGGTGCGACGACCTGCTTCCAGGACTGGGTGATGATGACCGCTATCGCGATCCCGACATGACATTACAGGACAATCCCGGCGAGATACCCGCCATGGCCCTCGACCGGCTGCATGCCATGATCATGGAGAAACTGGCGGATCGCGCGGAATTCGCGCGCTGGTTCGGCGAATATAGCAGCACGCCGAGGTATCCGGAAACCAATTGGTCTCCCGAGCAACCGATTGAGGCAGAGCATCTGCGGCACCTGCTAAAAAGCGATCAAATGCTATTCCGCAATCCCGCCAGCCGATTTTCCTTTGTTCGGGAAGACGATCGCAGCCTGTTGCTGTTTGTCGACGGGGAGTGCTTCCCGTGCGAGGATGAAGCAGCATCGTTCGCGGAAATACTGTGCGCACAAGACAAATTTGTCATTGATCCTGAGTGGAGAACATCCGACGCTGCGATAAAATTGCTCGCCAAGCTCTATAATCGGGGCAGCCTGTCCTTCGACTGGGGATAATATGGTATCGGAATCAGGATAAAAAAAGGGCGGCAGTGCCAAGCACTACCGCCCTTTTTCAAAATTCGGTATTGGGCTTAAGCTTGCTGCAAGTTCACAGCGGCTTTCTTGCCGTTATTTCCGGTTTCGACATCATAGGTCAAACGCTGTTCTTTTTCGAGCGTCTGCATTCCGGCAGCCTGAACTGCGGTAATGTGTACGAAGCTGTCATCGCCACCATCTTCAGGAGCAATGAAACCATAGCCCTTGTCGGTGTTGAAAAATTTTACGGTGCCTGTAGGCATAGTCTTATTCCTATTCATAACTTAATTATGTCCGATTTTGCAAAATGCAGAACCGAACGGGATTGGCCAACTTCGAGAAATGGGAAAAAGAGTATGCAACCTTAGGGGTAGCGAGACCTAGATTTCGTCGTAACGCGATTTATTAGCTATTCGCTCTATAGCAACCAATTCCTCAATAAGCAAACATATCAATTTCCAAGGTTTCACGGGTCACCGAAATTGTGTAGCAATAGCGCCGATGAAAAAATCTATATTGACTCGTTCGGCAGCGCTTTTCTTCTGTATCCCGCTTGTTGCGTGCGATTCATCGCCTCCTCCGGTGCCGGAACCGTCCCCGCAAGACCAGTTTTTCGAGCGACTAAGCCTCCTCTGCGGCAAAGCCTATGCGGGAACTTTGGTGTCGGATCAGGATGCAGACGCCGATATGGCGGGCAAACCAATGATCATGCACGCGGCATCCTGCGACCTGAACGAGATCCAGATTCCCTTCCACATTGCAGAAGGGCCTGACAGGTGGAACCGGTCGCGGACATGGTTCATCTCGCGCACCGATGACGGCCTCCGGCTCAAGCACCGGCACCGGCATGAGGATGGCAGTCTCGACAGCGTCACCAACTATGGTGGCGACACCACCGGTCAAGGATCTGCGGACCGTCAGGAATTCCCGGTAGACGCAGAATCAATCACATCCTTCAAAGCCAATGGTCTGGAACAGTCGGTCACCAACATCTGGGCCGTCGAGGTCAGCGAACCCGGCCAGGGTGATGCCCGGTTCGCCTACGAATTGCGGCGGCCGCAATCTGCAGACGGACGATATTTCCGCGTCGAGTTCGACCTGTCCAGACCCGTCGCCGTTCCTCCCCCGCCCTGGGGCGGATGAACCGATGTTGGCAGAACTAGCCGTCGGTGGTTTCATGGTTCTCCTGACCGTTCTCATCCATGGTATGGGTATATTCGGCCTTGGTCGTTTTCTGCGGATTGAAGCGCGCGAAGAGTCGGCGGAGCATATCCACCCGATGTCGCCGCACGGAATTGTCGTGACGCTTGCCCTGGTATTCGGCCTGTTCGTACTCCACGGCATAGAAATCTGGGCCTATGCAATCGTCTACCGGCTTGTCGATGCCATAGCGACGTTTGAACAGGCGGTATATTTTTCCACAATCACCTATTCCACCACCGGCTACAATAGCGATGCCCTTGACACAAAATGGCAGATGATTGCCGCGATTGAAGGGTTGAACGGCTTTATCCTGCTGGGCTGGTCAACCGCATTTTTTGTCACTGTTGTCGCCCGTATGGGACGTCGCTAGTGCAACGCGCCCAACACAAGGAAAGTCTCGCCAGACGGTTTTTCCGAGGGTTGCTTGCGCTTATCTATCTCGTTGCAGGAATAGCCCACATCCGCTCTCCGGGCGGATTTCTGGCAATAACGCCGGACTGGGTGCCATTTGCAGAACAGGTCATTCTGTTGACCGGCGTTGCCGAGATTGCCGGCGCAATCGGCCTGCTAATCCCGCCCGGCACGATACCCAGGCTTCGCTATGCTGCCGGCATTGGCCTCGCGCTTTACGCGCTCTTCGTCTTTCCTGCTAATATCAACCACGCTGTCAACAATATCCCCATCGGCGGCCAAACAGCGAGCTGGCTCTATCACGCACCCCGTCTGGCCTTTCAGCCTGTCATTATCTGGTGGGCTCTGATTGCAGGCGGAGTCACCGACTGGCCTTTTCGACGACAAAATTCGTAAACCTGCCCCTTGGCAGGTATTTATGATATGATGCTTTTCGCTATTTTGACAACGGCAAAGGAGCAGATGATGGAAAAGCACGGCGATCAGATCGAAGTGACCGAGCGCGAGGCGGGCAACAAACCGCGGGCGCCACACAATGTCAGAATCGTGCTCGCCGCATCGCTGCTGCTTGCGGTCATTGTGATGTCCATGGCGTGGATCATTCCGGCACTGAGCTAGCTCGCTCCGTATAAACATTCAGCAATAACGGGAACGGGGCCGCCAGTGTTCCCTCCTTCGAGCTCTGCGAAAACCAGTCGATAAAACAAAGGAACATCGGCTGGCTGAAGCGGTCGCTAATGAACCAGAACTTCAGCTATCGAAACAATATTTTGTGCGGTTCTGCTCTTTCTGGCTAGCACCCTGTCATAGAGGCTTTTATTAAGTCTTTTATTTTCCCGCGCGCTCCTTTGATCGGACCTGTTGATGCTTGCTGTTCTCGCGCCTCATTCTCCTGCCCTCGTCGCCCTGATCCTGTTTCTGTTGTTGATCGCCTTTGCGACCGAAATCCGCCCGCCGGAGGTCACCGCCATCGGAGCAGCCGGCCTTCTGCTCGTGCTCGGCCTGATCTCGACCGACGACATATTGGTGGCGATGAGCAACCCTGCCCCGCTGACCATCGCCGCGATGTTCATCATTTCCGGAGCACTGGTCAGGACCGGAACGCTGGAGGCTTTTGCGCTCAGGGTGACTGGTCTTGCCAAAGCGTCCCCAGTGCTTGCGACCGGATTGCTCCTGGTCGCAATTGCCATCTTGTCAGGTTTTACCAACAATACACCGCTGGTCATGATGATGATTCCGATCGGAATAACCCTGGCGAAAGAACTCGGTGACCGTCCCTCCAAAATATTGATGCCGATATCTTTCGCCGCCATTCTGGGCGGTACCTGCACCCTGATCGGCACCTCGACCAACATTCTGGTCGATGGTGTCGCCCAGAAAAACGGCATGACCGGTTTTTCGATCTTCGAGATCGCACCAGCAGGAATCATCATCGCCATCGTTGGCGTCACCTATCTCGCATTGACCCGGCGGTTTCTGCCGGATCGAGATACGATGTCCTCTCTGCTGGATGAGAACGAAAGCAAACGCTATACAATGTCGATCTTCATCGGGGTAACGTCACCCTATCTGGGCCAGATTGCGAGCGATATCGATCTCTTCCGCAGCGGCGAACGGCGACTGGTCGACGTCATCCGCAACGATGCGCCGGTCCGGACAGCGCTTTCGGAATATATGCTCCGGCAAGGCGATGTTCTGGTACTGAACACCCATGAAACAGACGTGATGACCATTCGTGAACGCGGTAAATTGCCACTGATCAATAGCGATGACCCGTACCGTTTCGTACCGATGTCCTCGCACCGGTCGATGATGGCAGAAATATTATTGCTCCCCGGCGCACATCTGATCGGCCAGACGCTGAAGGAGGCAGCCCTGTCGCAACGCTATGGAGTCCAGCCCATCGCCATGCATCGCAGAGGCAGCAAGCTACCCGAACAATATGACAGCACCAAATTGCAGGTCGGCGACACTCTCTTGCTGGAGGGTGCGAAGACAAATATTCGCCGGTTGGTCCAGGGCGAAAATCTGATGAATGTCAGCGAACCCAAAACACGCGGATATCGTCGTCACAAGGCGCCGATCGCCATCGCCGTCATTCTTGCAGCGGTATTTGCCGCCGCGCTCGACATCATGCCGATTGCCGGCCTGGCAGTGCTTGGCATGGCCGCTGTGCTGGTCACCCGCTGTATCGAACCGGACGAAGCATTTGCTTCGGTCGACTGGCGAATCATCGGCCTGATTGTCGCCATGCTGGCGATTGGCACGGCCCTTGAAAACGCCGGCCTGGTCGAGATGCTGGTCCAAGCAGCAACGCCTTGGCTTTCCGGATTCCCGCCAGTCTACGCGTTGGCGGCCATCTACCTGCTCAGCTTGCTGTTGACCGAACTGGTCACCAATAATGCGGTCGCCGTCGTTGTTACCCCAATTGCTATCCAGCTCGCCATTTCCCTGGGCGTCGATCCCCGCCCCTTCGTTGTCGCTGTGATGTTCGCCGCCAGTGCCAGCTTTCTCACTCCGATCGGCTATCAGACCAATACGCTCGTCTACAGCGCCGGCGGTTATCGTTTCCTCGATTTTGCCCGCTACGGCCTGCCGTTGACACTGGTCATCGCGGTCACCTCGATCACAATCATCCCGCTCATCTGGCCATTGTAACAAGACAGGCACCCGGAAAATCCGGCGGGAAAAGCTTGTCGAGCGCAGGTCCAAAGTTCGTCAAAGTTCAGGCCAAGAACACTGTTTCGCGCGATTGATGCATTCAATCCCTGTCGCCAGTTTCATCATTCCTATCAGAGACTTGAAGCTTACTTGCGGTAAGCCTTGTTAACTGATGGTCACGGATCGCCGCATCTTCTTCGCCAGTCCCGTCCTGACGCTGCCAATGGGGCAGTTCGCCGTCCATGATATCGGCAATCTCCAGCGCGTCGTCGAGCGCTTCGGACGAGAGCAATTTTTCCGGTGCGGCCGGCGGTTCGGGACCAAGGAGCTTCAGCGCCTCGGCCACCGGCGGCTGCGCGGGGACGGTTGCCGCCCCCTCTCCGGCGGCGCGGCCATCGCGGTTGCCGTGGCGATAGCGGTCCGGCGCGTGGGCGCGGATCAGGAACATTAACAGTCGGTCGTTATATTTGCGCTTGGTGTAAAGATGTCGGCCCTCCTTATCGACTATCACATCATCGACGCCGTTGATCGCCCGGTCAAAGGCAATATCGATCAACCGCCGGGATGCCGCCGCCAGCGCCGCGTCCCAGGCCGCCGCAAAACCCTCAGCCCCCGGTGCCCGTCGCAGCGTATAAGCGGCCCTGTCCGACATCCCGACACTGCGCGCCGCCTCCGCCACCACCCCACAATCCGCCAGCGCCCCGATAAAGGCGCGCTGTTTTTCGGGCGTCCAGCCATCCTTGCGGCGCTTGCGGAGCACCGGCACCCAGTCATAGGCGGCGGGGTCGTGGCCGTGGGCGTCCAATTGGGGGGCGTCCAACTGGGATGCGTCGGGAGTAGTGGTAGTGGGTGTGGTTTGGGGGGAGGGCTTCTCTGTCATGGGCAGAGCTTAACCTATTTGGTTGGTTGTAGGAAAGAGTTTGTGCGTTTGGGAATTATTCGTGACGAGCTTTGGGGCTTACTATTTGCGGTCTTGATCTTTCTGGCGGGAGTTGGGCCGATAGCCAAATGTCCGGCTTTGAGCCTGTAAGACAAAAATCCGCCATTGAATCAAGCGGTGCGATCAGTGACTACCTCCTTGACCTTTTCTGACGCTTGCGGTTCTTCCAATCCATTCGCAGTCCCAAAATAGCCATGAAGACGATCAACGCGATCACAAAACCGCCGATTACCGCATTCAGTCCCAACCGCCCTATCGGGAACAGGAAGTTCCACTTGTGGACCATGCTGAAGACGAGCCGTTCGGGTTTCTCCCAGTCAGCCACGCGATCAACGAGCACGCCGGATGCGGTGTCGACAAACAATGTCGCGTTGACGGGTTCGGCATAGTCAATGCGCCAGACCGGCAAGCGCTTGTTCCGGAAATCATATTCATCACTGAACCGAGTGACCAGTTCCATGCTGGTGACGGCGCCATCGCGTGCCCCGGAAAAACGGCGGGCAATCGATAGCGCGATATCAGGGTCACCCTCTGGAGTAACTTCGCCGGTTGCTGCGTCTATATAGATCGCAGAAGCATCGGGCTTGATACCGGTGAACCGTGCTTCGCGAATTTCGGCATCGGTCGTGGGTGTAGGGTGCCCCGGTTCGGTAGAAGCAAAGCTGACATTTAAACTGTGACCGTGCTCTCCATGATCATGGTCGCCGCCGCCCATTGTGCTTCTGGTAGATGCCAGGCCGATACGATACAGAGCTTGCCGGTCTGCGCCTTCCACGAGCGAAACCGAAGCAATGTCGCGATCTGCACTCAAGGCAGCCCAATCCCGCTCGACTGGCCATGCGCCTCTCGCAACATTGACCGGTTGACCCATGAGCAGCTGACTGCCAGGCGGCACCAGCGCCGATTGCACCAGATGATAGATACCGCTCGCCGAAAACATGATGAGCGGAAGCGCGAGTATGTAACTCATGGCACGGTGCCAACCTTTGCTACCGGGAATATGTTTCTTTCGACGTACGGTTAGCAGCATCACAATTCCTGTCAGCGCGAGCGCAAACAGACTCCCCACCATCAGCGCGATCACGAAGACGCGCAGCCAGTCCATACCCTCCGGCACCCATTCCCAGGTGTGCAAGGCACGGAAGGCGGTCTGTAGTGCCTTCTTGGTACTATTGTTGACCGCCGCAAGACTTGATGTCTCGGTATGGACATAGGTGGTTAGCTGATCGTCGCCTTCAAACTCGATCTTCCAGACCGGCAGCAGGCGATTGACCCAGGGATAGTCTGCATCGAATTTAGTCTGGAGCGTTGCCGAGATGATCGCTCGGTCGGTCGCAAGGTAGTGACGCGCGAGGAACTCTGCCTGCTGGCGATCGCCATCGGCTAACTCAATCCCGTCGGATGGCTGGAAGTAGCGTCGTGGCGCCAGCGGTTCTTCGGTGACCTGCCACAGCGCAGTGCCATCCGCTGCCGGAACAGTTTTAACCGCGACAGCTTCAGTGATTCCGTTTGCCGCCAACGTTTCGGTAATCGGCCGTGCTTGGGTCAGTTCGATAGCCGCCGCAGGTGGCATGAACTGTCCCTGTTGAGGCCCAAACAGAACCATCGCGATATGTGTGAGGCCCGAAAGACCCCATGCAAGCAGGCTAAATCCGCCGATCAGCGCCAGCCAGCGATGTTTCGAATTGGACCAGCGCGCGCTCTTGTTTTTGAATGACATTTTTTCCGCTCCTTCAAAACCGTACCCGGATGCCGCCAAAAAAAGCGCGCCCCTGACCCGGTGTATAGATTGCCGAGTTCGAGATTGACTGGTCAGCAACCGTGGTCAGGTTCGAGATAAAGACCCTGTCGAAAAGATTCTCGACCGAGCCGAACATCTCGAAATCCTTGAAAACTGTAAAACCAGCGGTCAATTGGACGGTCTCGTAGCCGGGAGCTCGCTGGGTGTTGGCATAGTCTGCCCAGGGTCCATCGGGAATGAAACGCAGGGTGGTCGAGAGATACCACTTGTCGATCTGATCGAACCGCGCTTCGGCAATTAACGTGTGCTGGGGGACTCCGGCTAGTTGATTGTCGCCATAGATCGGATCGTCATCGAAAACGAAATCGCTGAACGTGTATGCTACGGAAAGTCGGAGCGATTGGCCGCGCGTCTCGAGATATTTGCGCGCCGGCCTCACATCGATGCCGAATTCAAGCCCTTGATGAATGGTCCGGTCCCCATTCCCAGTCACAGTGACAAAGCCGCTGGCGGCCGGAACCGTAAAATCGAGGAATTCATTCTCAAGCTCGGCGCGATAGGCCGCAACATCCCAGGAAAAGATACCAGATTGACCGCGTGTGCCTATCTCGAAAACGGTTGCACGCTGCTCTTCGAGTGGCGCGAACGGGAACGCGCCGCCTGCCGTCAAGTCCGAGAGGCTCGGCGGCTCGAAACTGCGGTTGATGTTGCCAAACACCTGAATATTCTCGGACAGATCGAGCAGCAAGCCTATACGGGGGTTGAACTGGTCGAACTCCCCGCGTCCGGTCACCGTGTTGAGGATCGCTTCGACATCTCGCATGGCGCGCGCATATTGTCCGCCTGCGATTACCGTTACCGCGTCAGTAAGACCAAGATCGAGTTGCGCGTAAGTCATCAACAATGATGAATCCTGGTCGGAGCGAGAAGTCAGGACACCGCGTTCGCCCGAAAGATTTTCGAAGACCTGAGCGTCATTGCTGCCAAATGCATAGGTTGCACCGATCTGCCAGCGGCTTTGCGGGGCCAAAAACGGCAGATCACCCTTCAGTCGTATTGATCCACCTATCTCGTCCTCGCCTTGTACGATAACTCCCGCAAAACGGGTGATTGCGTGGTCTAGCGAGCGGCGCGAATACCATGCGCCGAGTTCTAGTTCCGCTCCGCCTAGATCGATCACCGTAAGGTTGGAGATGCGAACAACATTCAGGTTGCGATCCCAGTCATCAGCCACAGGACCAGAATCGAGAACCGTTACTGGACCTCCCGGAAAAAATGGCCCGATCGTCACGGGGCGCCCGGCCGCGCGCGGATCGGCGAGCGCGTCTTCGAGCGTGAGCGATCCTGCCAACTCGAAATTGTCAGACAGGGCAGTGACATAAAAGCGTGTCTCGATGTTGTCGGCGATTTGCCAACCCAAATTGCCATGGCCATAGATGCTTTTCACATTGCTATGTTCGCGATAGCCGTTACTGGCAAGACCGGTCACACCGATCCAGTAATCGGTCTCCGCACCCTTGCCGGCGATCGAAGCGTTGGCTCTAAAAGTTCCGAAGCTGCCACTCTCGGCTCGCAAGGAAACCGGCGCACGTGCAGTCCGTCCGGTCGGGCTTGAGACATTGACTGCTCCGCCGAGTTGCATCGATCCGTATCGCAGGCCGTTAGCTCCTTTGAAGACTTCTATATAATGTACGGTGAGCGGGTCGATCTCTTGAAATTCGGTATTGCCAGCCGCACGACTGATTGGCACGCCATCGCGCAAAACCATCAATCCGCGCCGCTCAAAGCTCGAGTTAAGACCAGATCCACGAATCGAGATTCGGCTTTCCCGCTGGGCGCTAGTGTCGGCGAAGACACCAGGTGTAAGCTCAAGCGTATCGCCGATGCTCTGGGCGAAGATATCGACAAAACCTTCATCCTCGACCAAACCGATCGCGCCGGGAACGCGTTGAAGTTCGGCACGCGCGTCTTCAATTGATGGCGAGGTAAGAGTGCCATCGCGGCTGCCGGTAACGATGATCTCTTCTTGGCGCTGGCCAATGCCTTGCGCGAACGCCGGGTTCGCTGCTGCACTAGCATATAACGCGAATAAGCTTGTTCTGAGCAGCCGACGGCGCTTGGATGCAAAACTGGGCTGGGGTGACATGATAATATTCCTGTGTTCTGGAAATCAGCCCATCTGTCGCGCGAACTTACCGAGCGAGACTTCCGGGCTTTCGTAGCATTCGATGCTGGACTAAAGTTCGCCGTCGCGGTCATCAGACAGACAGCAGCGGTTTGGTCGATCGCTAGCCGCTCGGCGGACCCTACCGCCAGGGCGATCGGTCGAGGCGACAAATCAGATCAGATTGTCAGGCTACTGCCGGTGGGCCGCGCAGCGGCGGACGAAGATAGAAGAATTGCAGATTCGACTGGCGCTGCAACGGCGCGAGGCCGAGGACCAGAATGAATGCAAAAGCCATCATCAGGAGGATTTCATCAGCACCGCCCGTTGCGACCTTGGCCAGTCCGGAGAAAGCGCAATGCTCCCCTTTGTTCGCGCTGTTGGAATGTTCGCTTTCCTTGCCGGGGATGACCAATTGCAAGGTCTTACCGTCGCCACTGCCATCGGAGCAGAACGTTATCGTCAGCAACCGGTCATTGGAATCGGAGATCATGAAACCAGACGGAACAACGGCCTTAATGCAGAACGCCAGCAAAAGCAGCGCTAGTGCAACATGGCGGTGATCCCGAATCAAGGCTCGCAAACAAGTCATCTACACCGCTCTCTAAAGTTGAACAGAAACATTGTCAGCAGTCATTTGAGGCCAGCTTACCACCGTCCGCTGCCGGTCGCCGGGCGCCGTCAACCGATTGACTGAGATTGGGGCGCTTAACGGTCAGCCAGCCAGCCTCGATAAAAGAGCAGAGCCACTGTAATTTTATTTACATGTTAACACCAAATATGCCGTCTGCCCCGACAATCACACACGAAAATTGACAAATAGCACTCGCTATAACCCCGAAACTCCGCCAAACACTCTTCCAGAAGCTGAAAATCTTTTGACAGCCCATCTTATTTCAACCCCTCCCCAGTGAAGGAAGAGCAACATGTCCTATCAAGATCTCAAGAACAACGCCGACAGCCTGATCAACAGCCAGAATGGTACATGGAGCGGCATCGACGCCGAGTCCGTTGCCCGCATGCAGTTGCAGAACCGGTTCAAGACCGGCCTCGACATCGCCAAATATACCGCCGCTATCATGCGCGAGGATATGGCCGCTTATGACGCCGACAGCTCCAAATATACCCAGTCGCTGGGTTGCTGGCACGGATTTATCGCGCAGCAGAAGATGATTTCGATCAAGAAGCATTTCGGCGATACCAAACGCCGCTATCTCTATCTGTCCGGCTGGATGGTTGCCGCACTGCGCAGCGAATTCGGCCCCCTGCCCGACCAGTCGATGCACGAAAAGACTTCGGTCCCTGCGCTGATCGAAGAGCTTTACACCTTCTTGCGTCAGGCCGACTCCCGTGAGCTGAACCTGTTGTTCCGCGATATTGATGCGGCGCGCGAAGCCGGCGATGCAGCGGCCGAGAAAGCGGCCATGGACAAGGTCGAGAATTTCCAGACCCATGTCGTTCCGATCATCGCCGATATCGACGCCGGTTTCGGTAATGCCGAGGCAACCTACCTGCTCGCCAAGAAGATGATCGAAGCGGGTGCCTGCGCCCTGCAGATCGAAAACCAGGTTTCCGACGAAAAGCAGTGCGGCCATCAGGATGGCAAGGTTACCGTGCCGCACGAGGATTTTCTCGCGAAGATCCGCGCCTGCCGCTATGCTTTCCTCGAACTGGGCGTCACCGACGGCATCATCGTCACCCGCACCGACTCGCTCGGCGCCGGTCTGACCAAGCAGATCGCGGTGTCCAACGAACCGGGCGATCTCGGCGACCAGTATAACAGCTTCCTCGATTGCGAGGAAATTGACCCGGCCACCGCGAAGAACGGCGACGTCATCATCAACCGCGATGGCAAGATGCTCCGTCCGAAGCGCCTCCCTTCCAACCTGTTCCAGTTCCGTCCCGGCACCGGCGAGGACCGTTGCGTTCTCGACAGCATCACCTCACTGCAAAATGGCGCCGATTTGCTGTGGATCGAAACCGAAAAGCCTCATGTCGAGCAGATTGCCGGCATGATGGACCGGGTCCGCGAAGTCGTTCCGAACGCGAAGCTGGTCTACAACAACTCGCCTTCGTTCAACTGGACGCTGAACTTCCGTCAGCAGGTTTATGACGCGATGGCCGCAGAAGGTCTCGACGTGTCCGAATATAATCGCGACGATCTGATGGATGCGAAATATGATGACACCGAACTGGGCGAAGCGGCTGACAAGCGCATCCGCACCTTCCAGGCCGATGGGTCGAAACGCGCGGGTATCTTCCATCACCTGATCACCCTGCCGACCTATCACACCGCAGCCCTGTCGACCGACAATCTGGCCAAGGAATATTTCGGCGACGCCGGCATGCTGGGCTACGTTCTCGGCGTCCAGCGCAAGGAAATCCGCGAAGGCATCGCTTGTGTGAAGCACCAGAACATGTCCGGCAGCGATATTGGCGATGACCACAAGGAATATTTCGCCGGTGAAGCCGCTCTGAAAGCTGGCGGTGCGCAAAACACAATGAACCAGTTCGGATAATTCAGACGGGTCGGGTGCCCCATCCCCTTTCGGGGCATCCGACCAAACCAGTTTTCCTGGGGAGGAAAAACTATCCGTCGGCAGCAATGCCGGCGGATTTTTTCTGTGTGGACAAATGCCCCGAACGCCATCAGGATCGATCATCTCCGGTTAAGCCTGGTCCGCTTAGCCTGGGTTCGGTCTGGCAAATGGGGGCAGCATGACATTACGGAAATCCGGTTCGATTCTGGCCTTGGCAGCGTTGCTCGCTTCATGCGGCGGCGGTAGCGGAGGCAGCAGCAACAATGTCAGCCTGCCATCCGGCGGTGGGGGCGGCGCAACCCCGACGCCGACCGGAACGACCTGCTCGTTGCAAAGCCGCCAGAACTGGGCCTTCGACCTGCTCGACGAATGGTATCTCTTCCCCGAGACCCTGCCCGCCAGCCTCAGCCCCGCGCCTTATGCATCGGTGCAGGACTATATCGATGCGCTCACCGCCACCGCGCGCGGTCAGGGGCGGGATCGCTATTTCACCTATATTACCTCGATCGCCGAGGAGAACGCCTTCCTGAACTCCGGCGCGACCGCAGGCTTTGGCATCCGGCTGAGCTATGACAGCAATGCCTCGCGGGTCTATATTCTCGACGCCTATGAAGGCGCGCCCGCGCTTGCAGCCGGTATCGACCGCGGCGCGGAACTGCTCGCGATCGGAACCAGCAGCAGCAATCTCCAGACCGTCACCGCGCTCTTCGCCCAGGGTGGCGCCAGCGCGATCAGCGAGGCGCTCGGTCCCTCGACAGCGGGGACCAGCCGCGTGCTGCGCTTCCGCAACGCAGCAGGTGTCGAGACCACCACCACGGTGAGCAAAGCCGATTATGCGATCCAGCCCATCTCTCCGCGCTATGGCGTGCAGATCATCGACAATGGCGGCACGCAGACCGGCTATGTCAACCTGCGCACATTCATCGACAGCGCCGAGCCGCAATTGCGCGATGCGTTCCAGCAGTTCCGCAACGCCGGTGTGACCGAGCTGGTCATCGACCTGCGCTACAATGGCGGCGGACTGGTCCGCACCGCCGAGCTGTTCGCCGATCTGCTCGGCCGCGACCGCTTCACCAACCAGGTCCAGGGCGTGACCCGTTTCCGCGCCAGCAAGGCGGCGAACAACGAGACCCGCAATTTCCAGCCCCAGGCCCAGTCGATCGCCCCGACCCGCATCGCCTTCATCACCACCGGCGGCTCGGCCTCGGCCAGCGAGCTGGTGATCAACGCGATGATCCCCTATCTCGACGCCGACATGGCGCTGGTCGGCAGCAATACCTATGGCAAGCCGGTCGGCCAGATCGGGCTGGACCGGAGTGCCTGCGACGACCGGTTGCGGATCGTTGCCTTTGCCACCGAGAATGCCGACGGCAATGCCAATTATTTCGACGGTCTCGCCGGTTCGCTGACCAACAGTTGCCAGGCGGCCGATGATGTCAGCCTGCCGCTGGGCGATCCAGGCGAAGCCTCTACCGCCCGCGCTCTCGGCTTCCTGTCCGGCGCCGCCTGCACGCCGATCAGCAGCGCGGGATCCGGTACGATTGCCGGACAGCGCGAAGCCCTGTCCCTGCCCCGCCAGTTGCTGATGCCGGCGCGACCAACCCCGGCCCAGCGCGAGGTTCCGGGTTCCTTCTGAGATGACCGCGCACCAGACCGACCATGCCGTGATGGAGGACAGTCTCGAGGCGCTGGGCGACCGTTATGACGGCATCGCCGCCGAACTGTTCGACCGGTTCATCGCCGATCATCCGCATTACGCTCCGGTCTTCCTCAACCCCGAAGCGGCGCGCGAGCGGATGACCCGGGAGACTCTCGAGGCGATGCTCGGGCTGGCGGCGGACGAATGGTGGGTCGACCATGCGGTCACCAATTTCATCGACCTGCATCACAATTATGCCGACTTCACCCCGCACGACTATGCCGCCTGGTTTGCGCTGGTGATCGAGACAATGGCCAGGCGCGCCGGTGCCGACTGGCCCGCCGGCGCGAGCGCCGCGTGGCAACGGCAGGCCGACGGACTGGTCGCCAGGGTTGCGACCGTCGCGCGCAACGCCGAAGTGCCGGTGCGGCCATGAGCGAGGCGCGGACCATCATCGAACAGCTCGGCCTGCAACCGCATCCCGAGGGCGGCTGGTATCGCGAGACCTGGCGCGCGCCGGCGGCGGATGGCGAGCGGGCGAGTGCAACCGCGATCTATTTCCTGCTTGAAGAGGGCCAGGGATCGCACTGGCACCGGGTCGATGCCACCGAAGTCTGGCTTTGGCACGCGGGCAGCCCGCTTGCGCTGGGCATAGCGGAACAGGATAGCGGGCCAGTGTCGACGATCCGCCTTGGTCCCGATATCATCGCCGGACACAGGCCCCAGCATCGCATCCCGACCGGCTATTGGCAGGCCGCGCAGGCCGATCAGGGCTGGGCGCTGGTTAGCTGCATCGTCTCGCCGGGCTTTGAATTTTCCGGCTTCGAACTGGCTCCGGAAGACTGGTCGCCCGGCGGCTGAGCATCGCGGAGCATGGCGCCCCGCCCTCTCAGGATGGCCCGTAGAATAGCGGATGGAAGGCGACCACCGCCTCGGGAACCGCCACCCGCAGGGGCAATATCTGGTAATAAGCGGCGGGTTCGCCTTCGGGGCACAGATCGGAAAATATCCGAAAGCCGAAACGGCTGTAATAGGCGGGATCGCCGGTCAGCACGCAGCCCGCGGCATCGCACTCGCGCAGCTTGGCGATGCCCGCCTCGATCAGCCGGCTGCCGATATGCTGCCCCTGCAAGTCCGGCTCCACCGCGACCGGCCCCAAACTATACCAGCCGGGCGACCCGTCGGCGGCAAAAGCCTCGGTAAAGGTCACCTGCCCCACGACGACCCCGTCCCGCTCCGCCACCAGCGAAATTGCCAGCGCGCCAGCGTCGCGAAACCGGTCGATCAGATCCTGCTCATTGCCACCGGCATAGTCCATCGGCGCAAAGGCGCGCCGGGTAATATCGTGGATCGCTTCCCGATCGGCGGGCTTTTCCGGTCGAATGACCAGGCTCATCGCGCGGCAATCGCGCCGATCAGCAGGGCCAGCGAGACGGTGCAGCTCACCGTCCGGACATGGTTCCACGGCAGCCAGCGCTGCATATAGCGGCGCCACACCGCCTCGGCGTCCGGCCCCGCTGCGTCGGTCGTCTCGAGCGCATTGTTGAGCGGGACATTGGCCGCCGCGGTCACCACCAGCATGCCGATGACATAGAGCGCCCCGCCCACCACCATCGGCCCGGCGCCCGGCGTGCCCCACTGCATCACCCCGAAGACCACGAGCAACAGGCAGGCGAGACTGCTGGCGAAAAACAGCGGCAGGAACAGCGACCGCACTATGATCCGGTTGATCGCCTGCATCGCCACCATGCCGGTCGCCCGCCCCGTCGCGTCGAGCGACTGCATGACAAAGGCGGAAAAGGCAAAATAGACCCCCGCCATGATCCCGACCGACAGCGCGGCGAACCAGAGCGTTGCGGTGATCACGTCTTCCATCGGATATTCTCCTCGTCTGTTGCGCGGGGGACCGGTCCGTCTTGCGGCGAAATAAAGCCCGAGTCACGTTTTTCCCGCCACGCCGCTCCGCGAACTTCACACAGACGCGGGTTTTTTCGGTTGTGCGCGTCGTCATCCTGAACTTATTTCAGGACCCCGCAAGGCAAGCGCGCAATCGGTGGAGGTCCTGAGCCGAAGGCCACCGCAGGTAAACAAGTTCAGGATGACGAGTGCTCCGCCCCCACCCCCACAAAGCCGATTGCATTCCCCTCCCTGCTGCGCGACACTCCTCTGAATAGCCCCGTGCAAAAGCAGCCCGCTTTATGATATCTTCCTCTCCACCCACCACAACAGGAGGCCCCATCATGACCACCCCCCAACCGACCCACCGCCAGGGCCATTGCCTCTGCGGTGCCATCACCATCACCGCGACACAGGCGGCCAGCCATGTCGATGCCTGTCATTGCCGGATGTGCCGGCGCTGGGGTGGCGGGCCGTTTGTCGAGATTGATTGCGGGACGGATGTGGCGATCGGCGGGGCGGAGCGGATGACCGTCTACAGCTCGTCGGAATGGGCGGAGCGGGCCTTTTGCGGGGATTGCGGGTCGCATCTCTTCTATCGCCTGAAGGGCTCGGGCGAACATATGGTCTGCGCCGGTCTGTTCGACGACGCGACCGACAAGGCCGACATCAGCTTGCGGCGGCAGGTGTTTATTGACGAGAAGCCGTCTTATTACAGCTTTGCCGGGGACAGCGAGACGCTGACCGGGGCGGAGCTGTTCGCGATGATCGAGGCGGAGGGGGAATAGACAAGGCGCGGCGCGCGCAAACTGTCCTTCGACAAGCGCAGGACGAACGGTTTGCTCCGCTTCGCTGCGCCCCTCATCATTCCGTGCCCCGCCCCAGCATCCGTTCCGCCCGGACCAGCGCGCGCTGCGCGTAGCTTTTCAGACGATTGCCGCCCGGATAGCCGCGCGGCGAGGACGGGCTGAGGCCGAGCTTGCGCAGACGGCTGTTGAAGCGGCAGGCGTCGGCGTGGTGGAAGCTCCATTCGCTGCGCCAGGTCAGCGACAGCGAGATCGAGACTTCGTCATCGACCTTGACCCAGTGCGGCCCGAGGATCGGCACATAAATGGCCTCGCCGGGTGTGACCCGGATCGGCTGGCCGCGATCCGCCCATTCCTCGCGCCATGACAGGTTACGCGGGCCGCCATTGAAATATTGCTCGAAAAACGGATCCGGGATCATCTCGGTATCGCCGGCGGGGAAGAAGGTCATCGTTTTGCTGCCGCGCGCCTGGAACAGGATATTATAGTCGGGGTCGAAATGCAGCGGCGTCACCGCGCCCGGCGAGGAAATGAAGATAAACCCCTCGAGCCGCATCATTTTTCCGGTGCGCGGTTCGACCACCGGTTCGATCGTCGCCAGCACGTCCCGCATCAGCTGCGCATAGGCGGGGTCCTGGTCGATGGTCTTGAGCAGCACCCAGGAGCCGGCGCTCTCGATCTGCGCGATCGTCTGGTGGACGTCGAGGCCGGTATAGGGCGTCTCGTCATTGCGGATGCCCAGCGGCAGGTCGGTGGCGGCGTTAAACTCGATCGATTCCGGGCGCAGCCGGCGAGCCAGCGCCGCCAGCGCGTCCAGCTGCAGCAGCGGATG
Organism: Sphingorhabdus sp. 109; assembly: GCF_902506555.1. Classification (GTDB taxonomy): domain Bacteria; phylum Pseudomonadota; class Alphaproteobacteria; order Sphingomonadales; family Sphingomonadaceae; genus Parasphingorhabdus. The sequence goes on from NZ_LR732707.1 coordinate 1,323,085, forward strand.
GTCGGCGATCCGGTGCTGCAAATGGCGCGGAGCCAGCGGATAGGCGGTGGCAAGCGCGGCGATAGTCTCGGGCGTGAAAGGCTGGCTGTGCAATATATGATCCTGCTGCTCGTCTGGCCTGTGGCGATAGTGGCTGCTGGTTAAGATAATCCAAATCTTCGGCGGTCCCGCGCCGCGTTTTCCCCGGAATATGCCGCCGGAGCGCCCAGCCGTTTTTTACGAGCGCCAGTCCGAATTTGCGGCGGGAACGATCCGCCGCCTCGTGCATAGATAGACTGTGCAGGCCGCAACGCCTGCCTCCCCCACCGGCCGGACAACCGGCCACAACAGAAGGATGATGACGATGGGCGAACTGGTAGACAAGGTAAAAGGCAATGTGAACGAAGCCGTTGGCAAGGCCAAACAGAAAAGCAATGACCCGGAAACCCGTGCCGAAGGCGCGGCTCAGGAAACCAAGGGCAAGGCCCAGCAAGTCAAGGGCTCTGTCAAGGGCGCTCTGGGCGACAAGGTCTAGATCCGATCCCTCCCTGAACCGGCGCTGCTCGCTCTCCCACTCCCTCCCATGCAGCAGTGCCACCCGGAAAAGCCGTCCCTCGCGGGGCGGCTTTTCTGTGTGGTGGTAAGCTGGTGGAAACGCGGCGCTAGACAAAGATTGAATGCTATGGACTGGTTGGCGGGGCATAAGATGAACGCGAGCTAAGGGCGTTGGTGGAGAAGCTGGTGCTCAGTCTCAAGCACTAGCGACATCAATGGCGTGGAGTTCAAGGAAGCGCTAATCGATATCATAGCACTATCGCATGTTACCGAGAAATTTCCACATCACAGTTAGCGGTCACTCGACATCTTCCACCCCAACCCATCCTCTAAAAAGGAAGGGCTTTAGTGGATCACTCCCCCCGCTGCGCCACGACCTTGATCTCGACCACGCCGTCCGCTTCGTAGAGCGCGCTGATGCCGATTGCGGTCCAGGTGGGGAACGGGGCTTTGACATAAAGATTCTTCACTTCGACCATTTCGTTGATCGAGCTTTGCAGGTCGGTGTGATAGCTGGTCAGGTCGACGACATCATCCCAGCCGACTCCGGCCCGTTCCAGCGTCCGGCCAATCCGGTTGAAGGCGCGGGTGAAGGCGGGTTGGAGGTCGCTTTCGCCGGGCTCTGGCGTGACGATCACGCCGGACAGATAGACCTTGTCGCCGGCGATCACCGCGTCGGCATAGCCAACCGCTGACTGGAAGGCGAGACTCTCCGCATCTTCCGGCATGAAGACGTCTTTGACGTCCTTCGCCTGTAGCGGTGCGGCCATGGCCAGCAGTGGCAGGACCATCAGAAATTTGCGCATATTGTTTCCCCCCTTTGATTGTACCGACTCGCTAGCGAAAAAGGCCAGCCGTTGCAGGGGGGTTATACTGCGCTCTTCGGCTGGCTGTCGTCAAGCGGTGGGGTGCGGGAGTGCGAACCGTCCTGCTGAGCTCGTGTCAGCATGCATCGTGCCCCTGTCACAGGCCTGCGCAACAGGAGAAATGGATCCTGAAACGAGTTCAGGATGACGACGGGGATATGTCAAGATGACGGGGGACAGGTCAGGATGACGGGCAGTTTTATGGCGCGCCCAAGCTAGCCATCCGCCGGCGCATCTATTGCATCTCCGGCTTCATCACCGACCGCCTCCGGTTTGGTGGAACAGCGGCCAAGGGCATCGAAATAGCGCCGGAACGCCTTTCTGTCTCCGGCCAGAAGCTTGCGCAATTGTGATTCGGCCCGATCGGCGGCCTCGCGATAGGCCACTTCGTTCACCCCGTCCTCGCCAAAAAACTGGACGGCGTCGATCGCGTAGGGCAGCCGCAATTCTGCCGGAAAGGCGCGGTGGGCTTCCAATGAAAATGCGCCATCATCCACCGCATCGCCGTGCAGCATCCACAGGCCCGCACAACGGGAAGCGTCCTTCCGGTTGAAGACCATCGGGGCGACCGCTTCTCCGGCGCTAAAGTCGCGGCCGGCAAGGCTCCAGTTTACGTCGGCCATTTGTGCGGCGCAGCCGGCCAGTGCCACGGAGCACAAAACCAGCCCGCATGTCCGGCTGATCACTCCGCCGGCTCGCTCACCTCATCCTCGGGCAAATACAAGCGATCGCCCTTGTCCTTGTAGACCTTGGCCATCTCGCGCATGCCTTCTTCCGCTGCGGCCTTGCTCGCTGCTGCGGTGTCCGCTCCCAGTTTTTCCGAGGCGATAAAGCCTTCGGCGCTCTGGTTCTGCTTGGAGGCGAAGTCGCGGACCTCTTGCGAGATTTTCATGCTGCAGAATTTCGGGCCGCACATCGAGCAGAAATGCGCGGTTTTCGCGCCTTCTGCGGGCAGCGTCTGGTCGTGATATTGCATCGCGGTTTCGGGGTCGAGGCTGAGGTTGAACTGGTCGCGCCAGCGGAACTCGAAGCGGGCTTTGGACAGCGCGTCATCGCGGACCTGCGCGGCCGGATGGCCCTTGGCGAGATCGGCGGCGTGGGCGGCGAGCTTGTAGGTGACAACGCCGACTTTCACGTCATCGCGGTCGGGCAGGCCCAGATGTTCCTTGGGCGTGACATAGCAAAGCATCGCCGTGCCATACCAGCCGATCTGGGCGGCGCCGATGCCGCTGGTGATATGGTCATAGCCGGGCGCGATGTCGGTCGTGAGGGGGCCGAGCGTGTAAAAAGGCGCCTCGCCGCAGACTTCGAGCTGCTTTTCCATATTCTCCTTGATTTTGTGCATCGGCACATGACCGGGGCCTTCGATCATCACCTGCACGTCCGACTTCCAGGCGCGGTGGGTCAGTTCGCCGAGCGTATAAAGCTCGGAAAATTGCGCTTCGTCATTGGCGTCGGCAATTGAGCCGGGGCGCAGACCGTCGCCGAGACTATAGGCAATGTCATAGGCCTTCATGATCTCGGTGATGTCGTCGAAATGTTCGTAGAGGAAGCTTTCCTTGTGATGGGCGAGGCACCATTTCGCCATGATCGAACCGCCGCGCGAAACAATGCCGGTGACGCGCTTCGCCGCCATCGGCACATAAGGCAGACGGACGCCGGCGTGGATCGTGAAATAGTCGACGCCCTGTTCGGCCTGCTCGATCAGCGTATCGCGGAAGATTTCCCAAGTCAGGTCCTCGGCGACGCCGCCGACTTTTTCCAGCGCCTGATAGATGGGCACGGTGCCGATCGGCACGGGGCTGTTGCGGATGATCCATTCGCGGGTGTCGTGAATGTTGCGGCCGGTGGAGAGATCCATGACCGTGTCGGCGCCCCAGCGGATCGACCAGACCATTTTGTCGACTTCCGATGCGACGTCCGAAGCAACCGCGCTGTTGCCGATATTGGCGTTGATCTTGACGAGGAAGTTGCGCCCGATCGCCATCGGTTCGCTTTCCGGGTGGTTGATATTATTGGGAATGATCGCCCTGCCCCGTGCGATCTCGTCGCGAACGAATTCCGGCGTGACATAGTCAGGGATCGCCGCGCCAAAGCTCTCGCCATCGCGCTTATATTCCTTCAATCGCTCGCGCCCGAGATTTTCGCGCTCGGCGACATATTCCATTTCGGGAGTGATGATGCCCTGACGCGCATAATGCATCTGGGAAACGTTCGCGCCCGGTTTGGCGCGCAGCACCTTGCGGCGGACATTGGGGAATGGCGCGACGCCGCCCGAGCGATCGGGGCCGAGCTGGCCATTGTCTTCCGGCTTGACCTCGCGCTGGGTCACTTCCTCGACATCGCCGCGCGCGCGGATCCACGGGGACCGCAATTCGTCGAGGCCGGTCTGGATATCGATCAGCGCCTCGGGATCAGTATAGGGGCCGGACGTGTCATAGACCCGCACCGGCGCCTCGCCGCCTTCCAGATGGATTTCGCGCATCGCAACGCGGATGCCGCTGCCGCTATGGGCCGCAACATGGACTTTTTTCGAGCCACTGATCGGGCCGGTGGTTACGCCAATTTCGGTCTTTGCTGGAAGATCAGCCATAGATATTGCTTTCTTTTTCGGGTTAAACTTGGAGCCGGACGAAGCCGGCGAAGGCGGCCGCGAGGCCGAATATGATGGCGAGCATCGCCCAGGCGCGTCCGCCCTTGCCCATCAGGCGAGCGGCAAAGCCCATGAACCAGTCGCCGACCGCCATGATCAGCATGCCTTCGACCAATATCCAGCCGCCGATCACGGTGATCAGGATCGATAGCCAGTCACTTGGATCAAAAGGATTGACCAGATAGATGGTCGCGCCGAGAATCAGGGTGATGAAGCCGGTCAGAAATTGCAGCGCGCTGCTCGCCTGCACTTCGCGCACCATTCGTCCCCAGAAGCCGGGGTTGCGAAATTCGCCGACGCCGGCGGCGAGACCGTAAAGACCAAAAAACAGGGTGATCCAACCGGTAATATTGCCTGCACTGCCCATCGCGTCTCTCCTTCTGTCCTGAGGGAGAAAGAGCGTATCCGGGATGCCCAAATAACCGCTCCCTCCCTACGCCGGTAAGCCCGCACGAGCGGGGCCGGATCAGGTTCTGCGGGTCGGGCGACGTTACGCGCCCCTCTCAGTCAAACGACTCCCCGGGGAATGGACCCAGTTTAGGCAGTATAATCGCGTCTGTCGAGAGCCACTGTCACTTTGGCAAGACAGGAAAATGATGATCGAATTACATTGACCGAATCCTGAATATTCTATCCAATAACCGATCAATACTATAATTTTTTCAGGGAGCAGGATGGTGATCGACTTTTGGCTGGCAGACGAAAACATCGTTTTCGCAGCAGCCCTGGTTCTGATGGTCGCGCTTGGTATCTTGCAACTGATCGGCTTTGGCGGGTTCGACAGCGACTTCGACATGGATGCCGATGTCGATGGCACCGGGGTCGCGGGCGGACTGCTCTCGTTCCTTGGATGGGGACGATTGCCGTTCATGATCCTGCTGGTGCTGTTCCTGATGCTTTTCGGTCTGACCGGATATGCCGGGCAACAGTTCATCCAGTCCCTCACCGGCGGCCTGTTGCCGCCGCTTCTGGCCGGGCTCGGCGCGCTGCTTGTGGCGCTGCCACTGACCGGCCTGCTGTCTAGACCTCTGGCCAGGATCATTCCCGGGGACGAGACGTCCGCGGTATCAATCGATGATCTTACCGGACGCCGCGCCATCATCGACATCGGCACCGCAAAGCCCGGCTATCCGGCCCGCGCCAAGGTCAGGGACCGCCACGGTCACGGCCATGTGCTGATGGTGGAACCGGACAATGAGGATGGAATATTCCTCGCCGGGGAAGAAATACTGCTGGTGCGGCGCGAGGGCGATATTTTCAAAGCCGTAGCCGTGGGTACCCATTGGCTGAACGAAAATTGACAGACCGGACGGCATCCAGCCGGGCCGGACAGCAGATGAAGAAGACGCCATGCCGGATCAACGAGCATCGTCGAAAGAAAGAGAGAATATATGCTTGAAAATGTAAGCCAGATCGCAATTTATGCTGGCACTCCCTTGGTCGGTTTGCTCATCTTTGCGCTGATCCTCACCCGCCTGTACAAGCGCGCGTCGAAGGAAATCGCTTTCGTCCGGACCGGTTTCGGCGGCGAGAAAGTGGTAATGAACGGCGGCGCCATGGTGTTCCCGGTCTTCCATGAAACCATGCCGGTGAACATGAACACCGTGCGGCTGGCGGTCGAGCGCAACAATGTCGACGCGCTGATCACGCTGGATCGCCTGCGGATCGATGTGAAGGCGGAGTTTTACGTACGCGTCCGTCAGGATGCCCAGTCGCTGGCAATGGCGGCCCAGACTCTCGGCCTGCGGACGATGCAGCCGGAGATGCTGAAGGACCTGGTCGAGGGCAAGTTCGTCGACGCGCTTCGTTCGGTTGCTGCGGGCATGACGATGAACGAATTGCACGAACAGCGCGCCGATTTCGTTCAAAAGGTGCAACAGGCCTCGTCTAGCGATCTGGCGATGAACGGCCTGGAACTGGAATCGGTATCGCTCACCGGGCTGGACCAGACCAGCATCGAACATTTCAACGCCAATAACGCCTTTGACGCCGAGGGTCTGACCAAGCTGACCGAGCAGATCGAACTGCGTAAGAAAGCGCGCAACGATATCGAGCAGGATACCCGCGTGCAGATCGAGACGAAGAATCTCCAGGCCGACCAGCGCTCTTTCGAAATCAGCCGGGACAATGAATTTGCCCGGCTCGAGCAGGAGCGCGAGGTCGAGGTTCGCCGGGCCATCCAGGCATCGGAGGTGGCCAAGGAACAGGCTGGTCGCGATCGCGACGCCAAGGACGCGCAGATCAAGGCGAAACAGCAGGTCGACAGCAGCCAGATTGAGGCCGACCGGGCTGTCGAAGAGGCGCGGATCGCCCAGACCCAGGCGATCGAAATCGCCCGTCAGGAGCAGCAGATCGCGATCCAGAACAAGTCGCGCGAGGAAAGCCAGGCCAAGGCGGAAGCCGACGCGGCCCGCGCCAAGGCCGTCGCCGCCGAGGAACAGGTCACCAGCGCACGGGAAACCGAAATCGCCGACCGCGACAAGCGCATCGAACTGATCGAGGCGTCGAAACAGGCCGAGCGTCAGGCCATTGGCGTAAAGGTCCAGGCCGAAGCGGAAAAGGAAGCCGCCGGGAACCGGGCCGCCGCCATGCGCCTCGATGCCGAAGGCGAAGCAGAAGCAGAGAAGCTTCGCGCCGAAGCGGCGCGGGTGCGTTTCGAGGTCGAAGCTGCCGGTCAACGCGCGATCAACGAAGCGGCGAACATATTGTCCTCCGACCAGATCTCGCTGCAGACCAAAATGGCCTTGCTCAAGGTTTTGCCAGAAGTCATCCGGGAATCGGCCAAGCCAATGGAGGCGATCGATTCGATCAAAATCGTCCAGCTCGACGGGATCAACCAGACTGGCAGCGGCGGCAATGGTGTCGCCAGCAAGGGCGGAGCCGGCAATGGAAGCAGCGGCAATCTGGCAACCGATGCGGTTTCTGCCGCCCTCTCCTATCGCGCCCAAGCGCCGGTCATTGATGGCCTGATGAAGGAACTGGGCCTGGACGGATCCTCGCTGGAAAATCTGGTATCGGGGGCGACCAAGGTCACGCAGGAATCCGCTGCTGAGGCTCCAGCCAAAACCGCGCTGGAGGAGAAACCGGCCAAAGCGGCGCTCCGCTCGGACAAAAAGGATGACGGCCCGGCCGCAGCCAAGGCAGCGGCTCCGGAAAGCGATCCTGGAGAAAAACCGGAGGCGGACTGAACAGGCGGCCCGTCAACGGCCGCCCCATTCACGGGTCTGCTAGAAAGTATATCCCACGCCGATGGCGCCGAAAAACTGGTTGGCGCTGCCGCGGATCGAGGTCACCGGAGACCGTTTCGGGTCGCCGAGCATGCGGGAATAGCCGCCGAGAAAAATCATGCTGAAACCGCCGTTGGTGACGTCGCCGTCCAGATCAACCGCGGTCAGCATCGTCGCGCCGACATTTTTCCAGCCGCTGTCTGCGGAGAAGGTCGGCAGGCCACTGGCCGCCGAGCCGGTCGGGGATATGCTGAAATAATAGTCGGCATAATCATCGTCGACATATTCCGCGTTGATCGAAAAGCTGGTGGCGATGCCGCGGCTGAGCGGCGTGAAATAGGTCAGACTGGGGAAGACGACCATGCCGTCATGCGCGCCCGCGACATCCCAGCGCACATCAACCTGCGCCGTCAGCGAGTCATAGGGATTGAGCAAGCGATTGACCTGAACGCCGGCAAACGGTCCGACCTCGACCGCGAAGTCGAGCTTGCCGAGCGATTTGACCACCTCGTCCTCGATGGAATTGTGCCGGTCAAACCGCGCCCGGACCACCGGACCGAAAATGAAATCGACTTTTGCGCCATCGCGATCGGGGATGAAGTCTAGGGCTACGCCCGGTCCCCGCGGCTGAAAATCCACGCCTCCGAAACTGCCCAGCACCACCGGCAGAGGCGATACGGTATAGTCGTCGGATCCTTCATAGCTAGACCCCACCGCCACGCCGATTCCGGCGGTCAGATAGTCACCGTCAAAAACCGTTTCCCCGGCCGGCATCGGTGCCGGCTCCTCCTGTGCGAAAAGCGGAGAAGACAAGCCGAGCCCAAGGGAGAGTGCGACGGCATGGCGGAAGATTTTCGATTGTTTCAAGACTGTTTCCCTGTTGGTTGCGCGCTGGTTTAACGCGCGGACCGCCGAACGGTTCCATCCCGCTATAAAGCCCGAAACCAGAAAGGCATAGCTTTGCTAGGCCGGTTGTCTCTCTGCCATCATCGCCAACAGTCCCAAAAATTGTTCCGGCAGATCATCGAGTGCGAGCTCCTCCCAGAATCCGCTGGCTTCCGACAATTTCTCGAATAAAACACAAAGCTCCGGATCAAGCCAGCTTCCGGTCCGGTTCCGGACCTCGGCCAGCGCGGCTTCCCTCCCATGGGCGCTGTACACATCATCAACAGTCTGCGCCAGAAGGGCAATGCGGGCAGCGATGTGGATATCACGACCGCCAAGTCCAAGCGGCAGACCACCGCTGTCCCAATGTTCACCGACATGCGCGAGGGCGATGGCCACATCTTCTGAACTGTCCGGCTGCCGGGCGAGATCGGATCCGTACACGCGACGATGCGCCCTGCTTCCCGGCCTGTTCCCGCCGCCATGTTCGGCATTCGGAACCTGCGGCGGCTCCCGTCTGTGGACGGGCGCACCGACGCCGGCCACACCCGTCCAGTAATCGTCAAGTTCCTTCAACAGCACTGCGCAACAGACATCACGCAGATTATCACCCTTCATCCCCCTGGCCATTGCTATCTGGATGCCTATCCAGCAGGAGCGAATACTTGGTCCGGCGGACTGTCCCTCGCTGAGATCCAGCGCCAAGAAAAAGGCGTCGACAATCTCCGGCAGGCGGGCCTGTTGCGTCCCATCTTTCTGGTTGAATAGCATATGGCGGGATTGATACATTATACGCGGCTCCTGATCGGTCTCAGGAGAATGCCGCGAGAGTCCTAGGTAACGGTTAATTTCGATCCGATTAAAGGATATATTTCATCTGCACCGCATAATGGGCATCATCGCTGCCGATCGTGAACTGCGCGGACTTGAATTTCGGTGGCCCCATGCCGATCCTAGGGTTGCGGGAAAAGCCGAAACCTTCGCGCGGCAGAAACAGCCGCAGGTCCATTTTCCCATTGGCGTTCTCATCATGAACCAGCGCCACGGCATAAGTTCCCGGCTTCACGTCGGCGATCTGGATGGTCTGGGCCTTGACCGCGGATATCTTGAGTTTGCGGGCCTGCTTATCCTTGCTGCAATCCGGGAAAAATTTCGGATTTGCGCTCAGACATACCAGCACATTGCCCTTGTCGGAACGAAGCCCGGTGATCGCCAGATCGATCGAGGCCGAGATGCCTGGTACCGGACCAGCCGGTGCTTCACTTGCGGACGCGGTCGTTCCGAGCATAAGCGCCGAAACGGCCCCCAATATCGGCAAGCCCGATATCCGTGCCGCAAACCTTGTCCCAAAAGCGAAAGTACAACCCATAATTCCCTCGATATGCTTCGTGATGTTTCTCATGATGGGTCGCGGTGATCAGCCACTGGCCCAATTGCCCGCGAACCATCCAGCGGGGAAACATTTCCCATCCCATATGATTGGATACGCCCATAACCGTCATGGTCAACAATACCAAACCCAAAACGCCGACATGAATCGGGATCGCGATCACCAGAGCCGGAATGACAATCGCCCCGCTGATCGCTTCGACCGGGTGAAAGCTCATCGCGGCCCAGGCGGTCGGCGGCCGGCTGTCGTGGTGGACGGCGTGGGCGATCCGGAACCATTTCGGCCGGTGAAACAACCGGTGGGTCCAGTAAAACCAGGTGTCATGCAAAAAAAGATAGAGAAAAAAGGAAAGCGGCAAATACCACAAGGGGTACATATTAAGGTCGGTATAAATTCGGGTCCAGCCGGCATTTTGCCAGCCCCATGCAACGACACCCGCAGGCACGCCATAAATGGCGGCAGACAGCAGTGACCAGCGAATTTCCCGGCCGATTTGCGGTCTCAGTGTTTCATATTGGCCAGGATGCACCCGCCCGGTCAGCCAGGCAAAAAAGCCGCTGCTGAGCAGATAGCGGCCACCGACGATGATCGTCATGGCAACGGCTGATAGCAGCACGGGAAGCGCATAGTTCATGACACCGGAATATGGCGCGCACCGGCCGGGAGCAAGCGATAATAGATTATCATCACTACCGGCTTTCAGACAGGCTTTCCCCTGCTTCCCCCATCGGCTAAGGCACGGTAATGCCGAAGAAAGCGCCCTCCTCCCTGCAATATGATCTGGCGATTGCCGGCGGTGGACTGGCGGGCGGACTGATTGCGCTTGCTCTGACAAAATTGCGGCCGGAACTGCATATCACCTTGGTCGAGGCGGAGAACCAGTTCGGCGGCAACCATATCTGGTCCTTTTTCGAAAGTGACATCGAGCCGGAGCACCGCTGGCTGCTCGATCCGCTGATCTCTCGCCAATGGGACGGTTATGACGTCCATTTCCCGAAATATAGCCGCCGACTGAACAACGGCTATTTTTCGATCGAATCCGTCAAACTCGACGCCGAATTGCGAAAGCGATTACCACCAGAGGCATTGCTCAGCGGGCAACGGGCCGAGAGCGTGGAAAGCAGCCGGGTTCAGCTGGCAGATGGTACAGAAATCACCGCAAAGGCGGTGCTGGATGTGCGCGGTGGCGGGGATATGTCAGCGCTGGAAACCGGTTGGCAGAAATTCTGCGGCCAGATGCTGAAACTGCGCCGGCCGCACGGACTGGAACGTCCTGTGATCATGGATGCGACAGTCGAGCAAATTGACGGCTACCGGTTCGTCTACTGCCTGCCTTTCAGCGAGACCGAGATTTTTGTCGAGGACACTTATTATGCCGACATGCCCGATCTCGACAGCGCGACTTCCCACGGCCGGATTGCCGACTATGCGGCGCAGCGGGGATGGGAAATCGAAGCGGTGCTCAGCGAGGAGAAGGGTCAGCTTCCCGTCATTTACGGCGGCGATTTCGATGCTTTCTGGCAGGCCAACGGGGCGCTCGACGCGCGCGCCGGGGCGCGGGCGGCGCTGATCCAGCCGATCACCAGCTATTCGCTTCCGATGGCGGTACGGACCGCGATGCTGATTGCCGAAACGCCCGAGATCGACCAGCAGAAGCTGGATGAAATGCTGCGCAATCTTGCCCAAAAACATTGGAAGGACGGCAAATTCTACCGGCTGCTCTGCGCTTTCCTGTTCCTCGGCGCCGATCCGGCAAAACGTTACAAGACTCTGCAACATACCTATGCCAAGGACGAGTCATTGCTTGCCCGTTTCTATTCCGGTAAATCCACCCGAATGGACAAGCTCAGCCTGCTGACCGGCAAACCACCGATCCCCGTGTCCCGCGCCATCCCGCTTTTGTTGAAATATAGATGAGTATGATTGTCCGATGAGTGATTTCGCCAAATCGCAGAATGAACTGTTCAAGAAAGCCGCCGTTATCGGCTCCGGTTTCGGCGGCCTGGCGCTTGCCATCCGGCTGCAGTCGGCCGGTATCCAGACGACCATATTGGAAGGTCGCGACAAGCCGGGCGGGCGCGCTTATTATTGGGAAAAGGAAGGCTTTATCTTTGACGGCGGACCGACCGTCATCACCGATCCCGACTGTCTTTCCCAGCTATGGGATCTGACTGGACATGACATGGCGAAGGATATCGAACTGATGCCGGTATCGCCATTCTACCGTCTCAACTGGCCCGACGGCACGAATTTCGACTATGTCAACGATCCGGAGGAGCTCTACGCCAATATCGCGGCGATCGAACCCGACGATGTCGAAGGGTATAAGAAATTCCTCGAATATAGCGGCGGGCTCTACGAAGAAGGCTATGTCAAGCTGGGCACCAAGGCGTTTCTCGATTTCAAGTCGATGATCAAGGCGGCCCCTGCACTGATGAAATATCAGGCCTATCGTTCGGTCTATGCCAAGGTTTCCGGCTTTGTCAAAAACGAAAAACTGCGGGAATTCCTCTCGTTCCAGACCCTGCTCGTCGGCGGCAATCCGATGAAGACCAGCGCGATATATGGCCTCATCCACAAGCTGGAACGGCTAGGAGGAGTCTGGTTCGCCAAGGGCGGGACCAACATGCTGGTTGCCGCAATGGTCAAGCATTTTGAACGGATCGGCGGGGTGATCCGGCTTGATGATCCGGTGACCAGCATTGATACGATCGGTGATCGCGTGTCCGGTATCACCTGCAAATCGGGCTGGAGCGAACGCTTTGATGCAGTCGCCTCCAATGCCGACGTCATGCACAGCTATCGCGATCTGCTGACGCACAAGCATCGCAGCGCGACCGTCACCGGCAAGCTGAAACGAAAGACTTATTCACCCTCCCTGTTCGTCGTCCATTTCGGCATGAAGGGCAGCTGGCCGGGCATTCCGCACCATATGATCCTGTTTGGCCCCCGCTATAAAGGGCTGCTCGAGGATATTTACGACAATGGGGTGCTGCCCAGCGACTTTTCGCTTTATCTCCACCATCCGACGGTCACCGACCCGGAAATGGCCCCCGAAGGGCATAGCACATTTTACGTGCTGGCGCCGGTCCCGCATCAGGGCAAGCTGCCGATCGACTGGGAGGAAATGGGCCCGATCTACGAGAAGCGCATTCTCGATGAAATCGGCCACCGCCTGATCCCCGATATCCACGACCGGATCGTCACAAGTTTTCATTACACCCCGCAGGATTTCGGCAGTGATCTCAACGCCCATCTCGGCAGCGCGTTCAGCCTGGAGCCGCTGCTCACCCAGAGCGCCTGGTTCCGGATGCACAATCGCGACGATATCATCAACAACCTCTATTTCGTGGGCGCCGGCACCCATCCCGGAGCGGGGATCCCCGGCGTGGTGGGCAGCGCCAAGGCAACCGCGGAACTGATGCTGGAAGATCTCGGATAGCCACGATGAACCGCAAGAATCTTGTCCTCCACGCCAGAAACAGTATCGAACGCGGATCAAAATCCTTTGCCCGGGCCTCGAAGCTCTTTTCGAAACAGACCCGCGAACGAGCGTGGTTGCTCTATCACTGGTGCCGCGCCTGCGACGATCTGGCCGATGGCCAGGATCATGGCCACGGCATGTCGACCGTAGCGCATCCGGGAAAAACCATCGCCGCGATGCGGATGATGACGGCACGTGCGCATGGCGGCGAGCAAACCGGCAATCCGCCTTTCGACGCGTTTGGTGTGGTCGCGCAGGAATGTCATATTCCCAAATATCTTGCCGATGACATGATCGACGGCTTCGCGCTGGATGCACGAGACTGGCGGCCGGAAACGGAAGAAGACTTATATCAATATTGCTATCATGTCGCCGGTACGGTCGGATGCATGATGGCACTGGTGATGGGCGTCTCGTCACGGGACCAGGAGATACTCGATCGCGCCTGCGATCTGGGCCTTGCTTTTCAGCTTGCCAATATTGCGCGCGACGTGGCCGAAGATGCGCAGGCGGGCCGGTGCTATTTGCCGCAAAAATGGCTTGCGGAATCCGGGGTAGATCCGGACCATTTGCTGCAGCCCGAGAACAGGGATGCACTGGTGCTGCTGGTCAACCGGATCTGCGATCTGGCGGGCGACTATGAAGCCTCTGCGCGGGTTGGTGCAGCCAGCCTGCCCTTCCGGTCGCGCTGGGCGGTGCTGGCCGCGACGGGCATCTATGGCGATATCGCCAGAGCGATCAGAAAAAGCGGCGGCGCTTCGCTCGAGCGCCGGATATATACAAGCAAGGGCAAGAAACTGGGCTCGATATTAAAAGCCCTTGGCCAGGCCCTTTTCAGTGCACCGCAACGGGACCGTCAGGGTCTGTGGACGAGAGCGCGTACCACCCGGCTGGCTTAGCGGCTGGCACCATTTTCGCTGACATATTTGCCGATCCGCTGCACCGCTTCCTGATAAAGATTCTGCGAACAGCACAAGACGCCGAGCGCCTTGCCGTGGGTGCCGTTATAGACCAGCGGCTCGCCCAGCGCATCGGTGACGCTGGCCCCTGCTTCGGTGGCGATGACATGGGCGGCGGCGATATCCCACTCATGGCCCCAGCGCGTCGAAGCAACGACGTCGGCCCGGTCATCTGCGACCATCGCCATGCGCAGCGCGATGCTGTTCGGCTTTGGCACAATGGTGAACTTCATGTCCGGCGGCAGGCTCTCGGCGGGGATGCGGCAACCGTCATATTGGGACCGCAAGCTGGCGACCAGCTTTCGGCCATTGACCTCGGTATGGCTGCCGGCCCTGGCGACCCAGGTTTCCCGCATCGCCGGCGCATCGAGCACTCCGAATATCGGCGCATCGTTCTGGACGAGGGCAATTGATACGCACCAGCCGGTCTTGCCCGCGACATAATCCTTGGTCCCGTCAATCGGATCGACCACCCAGGTCAATTCATCACCGGCCCCGCTATGGTCGATATGGGTTTCCTCGGAAAGCCAACCGGCGGATGGCACCAGCTTTTCCAGCTCTGCGCGCAGGAAGCTGTCAACCGCGAGATCGGCATCGCTAACAATCTGACCGGGGGATTTCTCCCAGATATTGGCTTCTTTCTTGCCCAGCGCCCACTGCCGCATGGCAAGCGCCCCGCCTTCCCTGGCGATCGCGATAACCCGGTCAAAATCTATGTCAGCCAATTGTGTCTCCATCGGGTGCAAGCTTGTCACCAGCCTATCCGGTGCGATAGGCCTGATCCGGGCGTCACGGTACTAGCGCATTTGCTCAGCCGCCGGCCACCGTCATGCTGTCCGTCCGCAAGGTCGGTACATTGGCGGCATAGCGATATGCCAGATCATCCGCCGCTACCAGGCTCTTGAACATGTCCTTCAGATTGCCGGCAATGGTAATTTCCGACACAGGCGGACCGATCTCGCCGTCGCTGATCAGGAAGCCGCCGGCGCCGCGACTATAATCGCCGGTGACCGGATTGACGCCCATGCCGATCAGTTCGGTGATATAGACACCGTGCTTGATATCCTTGATCAATTCCGCCTTGCTGACCGAGCCATTGCCCATATGCAGATTGGTGACACTCACACCCGGTGCGCCGCCGACCCCGCGCGAGGCATGGCCGGTGGGTTGCAGTCCAAGCTGGCGCGCCGACGCGCTTTCCATGATCCACTGGGTCAGCCGGCCACTGTCGATCAGCCTGGTTTTCGCAGTCGGCAATCCCTCGCCGTCAAAGGCCTTGGAGCGGAGACCGCGCTTGCGATGCGGACAGTCGATGATCGACACGGAACTGTCAAACACCTGGCTATCGAGCGCATCGAGCAGGAAACTGGTTTTGCGCGCGATGGCGCTTCCCGAAATAGCACCGATGAAATGACCGAGCAAGCTGTTGCCGACGCGGGGATCGTAAACCACCGGCATCGCCCCCGATTTGAAGCTGACCGGATTCAGTCTTGAAACGGCGCGTTCTCCGGCTTCCCTGCCAATATCCTCGGCCGGGTCGAGATCTTCGAGAAAACGCACGCTGTCATAGGCGTAATCGCGTTCCATGCCATCGCCTTCGCCGGCAATAACGCTGGCGGAGAGACTATAGCCGCTGGTTGAATAGGCACCGGAAAAGCCATGGCTGGTGGCCAGCGCAACAATGCTTCGGCCGGCGCTGGCGCCGCCGCCTTCGCTGTTGGTGACACCCTTTACGGCACGAGCGGCATCCTCCGCTTTCAGCGCCAGTTCGCGCAGAAATTCGGGATCGGGATCCTGCCCGTCATCGCCCTCGATCGCATGGGGTTCGGTTTTCAGCAGCAATTCTTCGGGTGCGAGACCGGCATATTGATCTTCCGGAGCCTCCCTCGCCATGTCGAGCGCACGGCCGACCAGATCGGACAGGGTCTGCGGATCCATGTCGGAGGAGGATACCGTCGCCGACCGCTTGCCGACAAACACCCTGAGACCGATTTCCTCGCCTTCGGACCTTTCGACATCTTCCAGATTGCCGAGACGCATCTGCACCTGCGTTGCGGCATCGCATACATAGATGGCATCCGCCGCATCGGCGCCGGCTTTTTTGGCTTGGGAGATCAGGGCGTCGGCGCGATCCTGCGCTTCTGTAGGTTTTAGCATAAGCTGGACATAGGTATGGCGTCCAGCAAGGTCAACGATCTGGTCGCGAATGCGAAAGAAAGGAAGCCGGTTTTGGAATGCCGGTTTCTAGAATAGCGTCCCGGCGGCCTTGATCAGGGCGCAAAAGACAAATGGCAGACCGAGAGTCAATGACCACAGAAGCAACTGGTCCATCCGGAACTTGGCTGCGATGCTTTGATGGGACAGACCGCTGCTGCTCATGGTCTGCCAGCGTTTTTCAAAATTGCGGCAAAAGGGAATGATAATGGCAACGAGTACGATCAGTCCGAAATAGGGGGCGATCGAAACGCCCTGGGTTTCGATCATACCAAGTACGAAATAGATTTGCATCATCGTATAGACAAGCAACGCCGCAGCGCAATTGTTGCTCATTTTCTTGTCCCAGCGGACGACATCCGGATTTCCGTGATGGTGCCCCGGATGCTTGCTTGCCGAATTTCGAGACGCTGCTGCGACCATTTCTATTCCCCTCAGAATAACATCTCCGATGATTGCCGGACGTTTTCCCCGTGCAACATCCTGTTCCCCATGCAAATTTCTGATATTACTATAACCCAATTATCAGAAAAGCCAAATAGTCCGTTTTTCCGGCATTATATGTCGGAAAATTACGCTTCTGCTTGCCATAAATTACGACTTCGGACAGAATCAGTTTTTAAAAGCAATGCAAATTTTGGGAGCCCTGCCATGACCGTTTCACTTTCCGACCCGCTGACACTTCCCTGTGGCGCCGCCCTGCCCAACAGGATCGCCAAGGCCGCGATGACCGAAGGCATGGCCACGCCGGACGGGGCGCCGACAAGGACACTGGAGCGGTTGTACGGATTATGGTCCGACGGTGGCGCGGGCATGTTGCTCAGCGGCAATATCCAGATTGACCGCGACCATCTGGAACGGCCGGGGAATGTTGTCATCGACCGGCCGGCGGATGACGCCATGATGGCAGCGCTCGCCAGCTGGGCCCAGGCGGCAACGCGCAACGGCAATCATTTCTGGGCACAGATCAGCCACGCCGGGAGACAAACACAAAGCAATGTCAACCAACATCCCAAGGCGCCATCGGCGGTCAAGCTCGGCCTGCCCGGAGGCCAGTTCGGCGAACCGGTAGCGCTGACCATCGACGAGATTGAAGATCTCGTCGCCCGCTTCGCCCAGGCTGCCAAAACCTGTCAGACAGCCGGCTTTACCGGCGCGCAGATCCACGCCGCCCACGGTTACCTGCTGAGCAGCTTTCTCAGCCCGCGATCCAACCAGCGCACTGACAACTATGGCGGCAGCCTTGAAAACCGGGCGCGTTTTCTGCTCGCGGTCGTGGCGAGGACCCGCGCAGCCGTCGGTCCCGAATTCCCGATTTCGGTCAAGCTGAACAGCGCCGATTTCCAGAAGGGCGGGTTCAACTTCGAGGACAGCCTGCAGGTCGTCCGCTGGCTGGAGGACGCCAGTGTCGATCTGGTGGAAATCTCCGGTGGCACTTATGAACAGCCGGCGCTGATGGGGTCTGACGGAATCGAGGAAAAAGAGGAGCAGAATCTCGCACCGTCGACCAAGGCTCGCGAGGCCTATTTTGTCGATTTCGCCAAGGCAATGCAGGATGCGGTCAAGGTGCCGCTGATGGTGACCGGCGGGTTCCGGACCCGGAAAGCGATGGAATCCGCGCTTGCCGACGGTGCTGCCGACCTGATCGGACTGGGCCGCCCGATGTGCGTGATAACCGATGCGCCGAAGCAATTGCTGGAAGGATTGGAAGCATTGCCACGGTTCGAGGACAGGCTTCACCTGCTTCCCGACTGGCTGGGCTTTCTGATGCGTTTCCAGACGGTCAAGGCCGTTGCCAGTTTCGCGGTCATTTTCTGGTTCTATGAACAGCTCGAAAATCTGGGAAAAAGCGGCAAAACCGACGCAAAACTTGGCGTTTTCAAGGCATTTCTGGCGGTAGAGAAACGAAACAAGCGCATTTTGGCCATGCGCAGCCCGGACTGATCCGGGACTGCGCCAGGCTTCTGGAGATTGACCCCGCCAAGGCCCCGCACCCTAGATATTGGTGCTCGTGGGAATCTGGCTCGGTTGCAGATAGACATAGGGATGCATCCGGCGCTGGTTGCGCGCGACGATCCGCGACTCCACCGCGCGTAGCCCGGCCTGGAAACGTGCCAGTGGCCCTTCATCACCGGTGATCGCCGGATCCTGGAACCATGGCTTGTAGGGAAAACGGTTGGTGCGATAATCGCCGAGCGGTCGGTAATAGACCGAACCCAGCAGTTCCAGCGATGACAATTGCAGCAATCCCAGAGACATGGGCGGCATATATTCGAGCCATTCTTCCTTGTTGTGATTCTGCTGCTCGGTCGGCGCGGCGGTCCAGCCGGCGCCGGTCACCGCTGGCGCAAAGGTCATCAGCGTGCGCTGCGGGAAATTGACCGCGGCATGCTGGGCGCTGGCGGTGAAGATGATCATCGTGCAAACGTCGATCAGCTGGGCCCGGGAGGTGATCGGCCGGAAACCGACGATATGGCCCTCCGAAGCGATGGAAGAGGCCCAAAGAGCCAGTTCGCTGTCAGCGGTCACCGCCTCGTCATCGCTGTAATAGATGTTGATATATTGCGAGGCCCAGTCGTGGATAGCATCCCAGACCAGCAAGGCATCATCGCGATAGGGATAGTCCGGCAGGATCGCCGGATCCGCGACCTTGCGCGCAGCAAAATCGACCGGCGTCATCTTCCGGTAGAAGTCAAAAGACAGGCGCGCCTGGACGGCGGCCAACTGGCTGGACTCGATCGTCCCGCCGAAGAAATCGTCGATCGGACCGCCCTTGTTGATCAATGTTTCGACCGCCAGATTGTTGATGAACAATGTGCCTTCGAAATGCGGCACCAGCAACGACCAGAGCGGATGCACTTCGGCGAGATTGCGGCGGGTCGCCACGGCAATCGCCTCGCTCACCAGATGGGTGCCGGCCAGATGGACGAACAGTTCGTGATAGTTGCAGTCGGCGACCTGGACGACAAATTTCGCCATTTCCCAGCCCCATTTTTCCGACGCGGCATCCGAGGGTGTCATCACCGGATACTGGCTGTTGTCCTGACCGCACTGGATCGCGACCGCCTTCAGCGACGATCCGCCCGGCGGCACGGCAAACAGCGCCATCGGCCGGTAGACATATTTTGCGTGACCTTTCCAGACCCCGGCAACAAGCACTTCCAGATCGGTGTAATCGCAGAGAAAAACCCGTCCTTCGGCAAGCGCCTTGCTCAGGCTGTCATCCCCCATGACCGCCGCATATTGAGCGGCTGTTACCGGGAAATTGTCGGGCATCCGGTCGATCCCCTGCAGCAGCATCGGATTGGGGCCGGCAACCCGCAAGCGGGCAAATTGGTCGTCATCCTGGAATGTATAGGCGATACCGGGGACCGGCAGCGTCTGGTACAGATCGCGATAGGCCTCGATCGAACGGCTATGCGCGACCTCTTCGGCCTTCAGCACATCGATAATCACGGTGAGAATGTCGCGCAGGGCGCTGTCATGCGATTTCAGTTCCTCGATGTCCGCGCCCTGTTCCGCTTCCTCGATGCTGCTTTCGAGGCCCGGACCAGCTTTGGCCACGCGGTGTTTTTCACGCAGGGCTTCTACCTTCGACCTGATCTCGCCGGCATCGGCCAGCGCGTCGTCAATGACTGTCTTCGCCGCGTCGTCGAGACCGGAATAGATCGGTTTCAGCAGCACCGCCTTGACGTTCTCGAGTATGGCGATGCTGACTTCGAGCACCTTGAACCACCATTCGATCGACGGCTGGTCGTCGGGCGGAACATGCGTGGCCAGGGGCACGCCAGGCAGGCTGGCGATATCGGTCGTCCACTGATATTGCGTCGATGTCGCATTGATCTGTGCCCGGCGCTGCGCGCGCTGCTCCGGCGTGTCATTCTGTGGCAGGCTGGGATCGCTTGGGCCGCGTTTGACCGGCCCTCCCGAGACAGTGTGACTGGCGATAATCGAGCTGGCATTTTCAAAGGACATGATGACCTCCCCCGTTGGATTTGAGACCGGCTCATGCTAAATATTTCTGGTTAATTTGCCGTAAACAGGCATTTTACATTTCCCCTGCAGACCCTTCAAAAGCTGGGGTTCAGCACAATTTACCAGGCTTAACGCGACGTTTACATTTAGACGCTAGCAACGCTGCATGCAGTCATTCATCCGACAGTTTTTAAAACGTCTTATACCGCCGGTCCCGGAAGCTGTCCGGGACGAGTTCGCGATATTGAGCGCGACCAGGCTGCAGAATCAGTCACGGGCCCTTTTTCTCGCCATGTTCCTGACCATTCCCTTCGTGCTCTACGCCTCCAGCGTCGGCGCCGAACCGTGGATTCGCTACGGCATGCCGCTCGCCATGGGCAGTTGCTGCCTGATCGGCTATATCTCGCTGATCAAGGACCGCAACGCTTCGGGCAGCCCGGACCAGGCCCGGCAATTCATTGCCGAAGCAACGTTTTTTTCCGCCACCATATGCGGTCTCGTCAGCATCTGGTGCGTGCTCAGCTATGTCCACGCACCGGAGAATATGAAGCTTTTCTATCCCTTCACCCTCGCCATGGGCTCGCTGACGACCATTTACACGCTGGCGACGATCAGGCTCGCGGCAATTCTCAACATCATCATAGGGATCATGCCGATCACGATCATCCTGCTGCTGTCGGGTGATCCCCTCGACTGGTCGGCCGCCGCCAGCCTGATCATGGTGACGACATTTCTATACCGGCTGATCACCCAGCAGAATGACCAGTTCATCCATATGCTGGTCCTGCAGAATGACATGAGCGAACTGGCGCATACCGATCCGCTGACCGGCCTGTTCAACCGCCGGGTTCTCGCCGAAAAGCTTGCTCGCCAGATCGACGGGGGTGATCACGAACGGCCATTTTCGGTTGCCCTGCTGGATCTAGACGGGTTCAAGCCGGTCAATGACCAGTTCGGCCATCCGGTCGGCGATCAATTGCTGGTCGAAGTCGCGCGGCGTCTCCGCCAGACCTGCGGCGACAACGGCATCGTTGCACGCATGGGCGGCGATGAATTTGCCATTCTGCTGTCACCGGAATCGGCCATTACCGACACGGCCTGCGCAGACCATTTGCTGGCCGCGCTGGTTCCCCCTTGCGTCGTTCAGGATCATGTTATCCGCGTACGGGCAAGTATCGGCATTGCCACCTGGCCGGTCGACGGCAAAAGCGCGAACAGCCTGCTCGAAGCCGCTGACAAACAGCTTTATGCCGTGAAAGACTATAGCGCCAAAGCGCAGCATTTCGTGGCAAAGAAAGCCAAAAAACTCCGCACCACTACCGGATAATCCCGGCCCGGCGCCGCGGCCCTAGTCCAGCTCTTCGGCTCGCAGCGTCTTGCGGTCCAGCTTGCCGATCATCGTCTTGGGCAGGCTGTCACGGACCACCACGCCGACGACGCGCTCATGCTTGCCCAGCTGCGGGTTGAGCCAGTCTTTCAGTTCTTCGCCGGTCACCGTGCTGCCCGGCTCCAGCGAGACATAGGCTTTCGGGCTCTCTCCGCGATAGTCGTCGGGGACGCCGATTACCAGCGCTTCCCTGACCGCCTCATGCTTGTACAGCACTTCCTCGACCTGGCTCGGAAACACCTTGAAACCCCCAACCGCGATCATGTCCTTCAGCCGGTCG
Source organism: Sphingorhabdus sp. 109 (assembly GCF_902506555.1). Classification (GTDB taxonomy): domain Bacteria; phylum Pseudomonadota; class Alphaproteobacteria; order Sphingomonadales; family Sphingomonadaceae; genus Parasphingorhabdus. The sequence goes on from NZ_LR732707.1 coordinate 1,344,939, forward strand.
ACAATCTTTATATAGCCGTCTTCGTCAATCGTCGCGACATCACCGGTGCGCAGAAATCCGTCGACAAAGACCTTCTCGTCTTCATCGGGCAGATTCCAGTAGCCCTGCATCACCTGCGGTCCGGAGAAAATCAATTCGCCCGGCTCGCCATCCGGTGCGGCCTTTGTCGGGTCGGCCTTGTCGACCAGCTTGACCAATGTGCCGGGGACCGGCTGGCCGATCGTGCCGGGCTTGTTGAGCCCTTCGTAGGGATTGGCGCTGACCACGCCGCAGCTTTCGGTCAGGCCATAGCCTTCGACCAGTTTCGCGCCGGTTTTGGCCTCGAATTTGGTCTTCAGTTCCATCGGCAAAGGCGCGCCACCGGAAACACAGACCTTGAGCGACGAGAAATCGGTCTTGTCGATGTCCGGATGGTCGAGCAGCGCCTGATACATGGTCGGCACGCCCGGCATGGCGGTTATCTTGTTCCGGCCGATGGCCTTCAATGTCTGCTTCGCGTCGAAGCGCGGCAGCATCACGATTTCGCCGCCCCGCTGGACCGTGCGGTTGAGCACGGCGCTGTTGGCGAAAACATGGAAAAACGGAAGCACCCCCATCAGCCGGTCGGATTGGTCAATATAGGGATCGATATTGTTGATCTGCCGCGCGTTGGCAGTGAGATTCTGATGGCTGCACATCGCGCCCTTGGGCGTACCGGTGGTGCCGCCGGTATATTGCAGCAGGGCGATATCCCGTTCCGGACGGATATTGGGCGCCTTGTAAACGCCATCATTATCGATCAGGTCGGAAAAAGTGGTGATCCGCTCATCTTCGGGTTGCGGACTGCTCTCCTTGCGGCGAAACAGCGAGTAGAACAGCGACTTTCCCGCCGGCAGCGCCCCGGCGATGCTGCCGACCACCAGCCGTTCGAGGCTTGACTGTTCCAGCACCTTGTAAGCGGTCGGGAACAGCGCGGTAGCCGATAGCGTGAACAGAATTTTTGTTCCGCTATCCTCTACCTGATGATTGAGTTCTTCCACCGTATAGAGCGGCGAGAAGTTGACGACCGTCGCGCCGATTGCCATCGCACCGTAATAGGCACTCACATAATGCGGCACATTGGGCAGGAACAGGCCGATCCGGTCGCCCTTGCCAATCCCCATGTCCTGCAGCCCCTTGGCCACGCGGACCACGCCGGCCGCAACTTCGCTATAGCTATATTTGCGGCCCATAAAATCAAGCAGATTGGCCTCCCCGCGCCGGCCGGCAGAGCGGAAAAACATGCCGGGCATCGACAGGGGCGAGTAAAACTGATCCCAGGGCGTGGGATGATTATAATGCGATTTCCAGATCGGTGGCTGGTCGGAATTGCTGTCTGTCATTGACATTCATGTAAGTGATACCGGCTGGTCTGACAATGGAAATTGCGCCGCTAAATGGCTCCCTTTTCGGCGGCTTCGGGTGTAGAGGGCAAAGCCCATGAACGAATCCGCTCCCCAACCTGCCGCCGGCCGATCATCTCTGGTCTTCGTGTTTCTCGTTGTGCTCATCGACATGCTGGGCTTTGGCATCATCATGCCGGTCCTGCCGAAGCTGATCACCAGCATCACCGGCGACACGATATCCGATGCGGCCGTCTATGCCGGCTGGCTCGCCTTTGCCTATGCGGCGATGCAATTTGTCTTTGGTCCGGTGATCGGCAATCTGTCCGACCGTTTCGGCCGGCGTCCGGTGTTGCTCGGCGCGCTGGGCGGCTATGCCATCGCCTATTTGCTGATGGGATTTGCCGCCTCGATAATATGGCTCTTCGCCGCGCGGATCATCGCCGGCATCATGGGCGCCAGTTTCAGCACCGCCTATGCCTATATTGCCGACATCTCCCCGCCCGAAAAACGGGCGCAGAATTTTGGCCTGATCGGCGCAGCCTTCGGACTAGGTTTCATTATCGGACCGGCGCTCGGCGGCCTATTGGGTGAATATGGCGCCCGCCTGCCCTTTTTCGCAGCCAGCGCGCTCGCTGCGCTCAATCTGCTGTTCGGCTATTTCTTGCTCAAGGAAAGCCTGCCGGCCGAAAAACGGCGGCCTTTCAAGCTGGCCCGCGCCAATGCGCTGGTCGCGCTGAAAGGCCTGAGCGGCCAGAACAGGATTGTTCTGTGGTATGCATCTGCACTGACCATCTGGATGACAGCCCATGTCGTCTACCCGATCATATTTGCCTTTTATGCGATCGAAGCCTTTGGCTGGAGCGAGTGGACCGTGGGCATGGCGCTGGCCTGTGTCGGCGTCGGTGCCGCCATCGTCCAGGGCCTGCTGATCCGCGTCCTGATCCCGCGGATCGGCGAACGCAATGCGGTCATTCTCGGCGCGATATCCATGGCCGCCAGTTCGATATTCTATGTCGTGGCCGGTCCCGAGCAGGGCTGGCTGATCTTCATCGCGATACCGGTCGGATCACTGCAGGGATTGTTCCAGCCGTCGATCAACGGGCTGATGAGCAACGCCGTGTCGGACGAGACGCAAGGCGAATTGCAGGGCGCGGTCGCCAGTCTGCAAAGCACCGCCTCGGTGATCGGACCGCCACTGTTTGCTGGCGTGTTCGCCGCTTTCACCGTGGCTGGATCTCTCTATTATCTGCCCGGAGCCCCCTTCGGTCTGGCCGGGATTGTTTCTCTCGTCGCGCTGGGCGTTTTCCTGCGTGGCTATGCAATGCACTGCTCCAGCGACGAGGTCGAGCCACCGGTCGACGCCAGGTCGATCACCAGCTAGGCAGCGCTATACCAGGCGGTGCCATCCTTCATTTCCAGACGGGCGCGGCCGGTATATTCGAGATGCCGGAGCGTCGCCATTGCCTCGCCGCTGGCCATGCCGATGACGTCCGGAGTGATCGGGCGGCGGAACAGATAGGGAAAGCTGTCGACCACGCGCTTGGGGCTTTCGCGCAGCCCCTGTTCCAGATCATCGAGCGCTTCATTATGCCGCTCGGCCAGCGCATCGAGCCGTTGATGCGCACCGAGAAACGGACGGCCATGGGCGGGCAGAATGAGCAAATCATTGTCCAGTTCCGCGCGGAACCGGTCGATACTGGCCAGCCATTCGCCCAGCGGGTCGCTGGTCGGTTCGCTGAGCATGGTCGAGATATTGGACGTGATCCGCGGCAAAATCTGGTCGCCGGAAATCATCACCTTGGCGCTGTCGTCGATCAGGCAGGCATGTTCGGGGGTGTGGCCGTTGCCGATCATTACCCGCCATTCATGATCGCCGGTTTTGAGCCTAGTGCCCTCTTCCATGCGGATATGGCCGATTGGCAGGTCGGACACGGCGCGGGCGAAACGGCCCCAGCCTTTTTTGGCGAAATCGTCGATCAGAGGCTGTTCCCAGCCGCAAAATTGCCACTCGTCGAGTGCCTCCTGCGGCACGCCATCGCGCTTGTCGGCCAGCAGCATGCGGGTCAGCAGCCACTCGGTGCGATTCATGTGCAAGGGCGCCTTGAACCGATTGGCCAGCCAGCCGGCGCAGCCGACATGGTCGGGATGATAATGGGTTACGATGATCTTGGTGGCGCTCTGCCCGTGCAGCGCGCCCTCGTCGAACAGATGTTTCCAGGCGTCGATCACCTGCGGCATGAACAGTCCGGTATCGGCTATCGCAAAGCCGGTGCTGCCATCAGCATGCCGGTCGGCGAGCACCCAGTTGTTGATATGGCCAAGCGGCCCGGGCACCGGCGTCCGGGTCCAGCCGATGCCGGGCATCAGTTCAAAATATTCGCCGAATTTCGGTTCATAGTCGCCGAGCGGATAGGTCAGTCCATCCGATTCAATCGGATCAAAGCCGTGATCGGCGAGCATGGCGTCATAGGCAGGCGGTTTTCGGGGTGCATCCATGGATTGATCATAGACCTATCGTCCGGACAAGCGCAAGGCAGTTTAACCGGTTAGTTAAACCCTGTTTTTGATAGGACAAAAACCCGCAATGCGTTCTGCGCAAACGGAAAAAGCCGGCGCTTCTGCACCGACTCTTTCAATATTCCTGTATTGCGGCGCGAAGCCAGACCTGTTGCTCAGCGGTCCTTGAACAGCGTTTCTGCAGTATGTTCGACCGGTGCGGCTTCTTCCTCGCCCTCGCCCGCCAGCGCGGCTTCGGCATCGCGGACCGCCTGCGCCCGTTCTTCCTGCAGTTCGGCAATCAGCGCTTCCTTGTCACCGCCCAATTTGGCGTCATCGGCGATATCCGGTTCGATACCGGCCTTTTTGGCGGCCTTGGCAACCACGGCATCGAGCTCTCGCTGCGAGCAGAGGCCCAGGGTCACCGGATCTTTGGGCGAGATATTGGCGATATTCCAATGCTCGCGATCGCGGATTGCGCTGATCGTGGTCCGGGTTGTGCCGATCAGCTTGCCGACCTGCGCATCGGAAATTTCCGGATGATTGCGCAGCAGCCAGGCAATCCCGTCGGGCTTGTCCTGACGCTTGGAAACCGGCGTATAGCGGGGTCCCTTGGTGCGGCGTACCTGCTCCGGACCTTTCTGGATAACCATGCGGTAATCCGGGTCTTTCTCTGCTTTCTCGATTTCCTCGTGGGTCAGTTCGTGCGCCTGCACCGGATCGCGTCCGGTATATTTGGAGCTGGCGAGATCATCCGCCATCGCGTTGACTTCGAGAATATGAATACCGCAAAATTCGGCGATCTGGTCAAAGCTGAGCGCCGTATTGTCCACAAGCCAGCTGGCGGTTGCATGCGGCATAAGAGGGGTTGCTTGTTCGGCCATGATGGCATCCTTCTGATAACTGGCGTTTTTGTGCCAGCGATACTATAAAAATAAAGGGCCGCCCCCTTGCGGAGACGGCCTGTTGGGAGCCTATGTAGGTTATCCGGAGGGAGTCGGCAAGATATTTGGCTAAACCCGCGCAAATATTGCCTTTGCGAGGATCCTGCGGGACATGTGGCAATCGACGCGCTGGTCCTGCGATACCAGCCCGCTGACAAACTGGCTGGCGCTTGCATCCCAGCTATATCGGGCGCCAAGGGCAATACAATCGACGGGATCCAGAGCCAGGGCATTCCGGATAGCCAGATTCAGGTCATCGTGCATGACGCCGCTTTCCGGCGTCAGGATATCGACCGGGCCGGTTACCGGAAAGGCCGCAACCGGCGTGCCGCTGGCCAGCGCCTCGATGATCACCAGACCGAAGGTGTCGGTCTTGCTGGGGAAGACAAAAACATCCGCGCCGGCATAATAGCCAGCCAGTTCCTGACCGGATTTTCTGCCGGCAAAATGCACCCCGGGATAGCGCGCCTGCAGTCCTTCCAGCGCCGGCCCATCGCCGACCACAACCTTTGTGCCCGGCTCACTGCTGTCGAGAAAAGCTTCGATATTCTTCTCGATTGCCACCCGCCCGACATAGAGCTGGATCGGCCGCACGAGATGTTCATATTCCGGCGGCCGAGCCGCGTCGGGGTGAAAATTTGCGAGGTCGACGCCGCGGCTCCAATGATGGACATGGGACAGACTTTCGCGCTTCAGCTGGTCACGGACGCTCTGGGTCGAAACCATGATTGCTTCCGCCGCCCGGTGGAACCAGCGGATATAGGGCCAGAAAAGACGCGGTGACAACTTCGTGCGTCGTGCGATATACTCCGGGAACTGTGTATGATAAGCCGTTGTAAAAGGATGATTGTTGCGGCGACACCAGCGCCGGGCCTGGATGCATAGCGGGCCTTCGGTGGCGAGATGGACAGCATCCGCGCCAAAATCCGCTATGCGCCTGCCAATGGTTCGGGCCCGGGCAAAGGCCAGCCGGATTTCCGGATAGCTGGGCGCGGCAACAGACCGGTACTGATCGGGCGAAATCACCAATATCTCATGCCCTCTGGCCCGCAACAATGTGACCACCATATCGAGGGTTCGAACGACGCCATTGACCTGCGGATGCCACGCATCGGTCACCAGCGCGATTTTCATGCCGCCTGGTCCATGCCATTGCCGTCGACCGACACCAGCCTGGCCGGTCGCTCCTCGCGCCCCTTGCGTGCGTTGACTTCATCGGCCCAATGCAGGATTTGCATCGTGCCGTCGTCGCATTCGACCAGCGCCGTGCATCCTTCGACCCAGTCGCCGTCATTATAATATTCGACGCCCTTGATCACACGGTGCTCGGCGGTATGAATATGGCCGCAGACAACGCCGTCGACGCCGCGACTTTCCGCAGCCTTGGCCACGGTTTCCTCATAACGCCCGATAAATTCAACCGCGTTCTTGACCCGGTGCTTGGCCATTTTGGAAAGCGACCAGTAAGGCAGGTCAAACCAGTTGCGGACCTTGTTGACCAGCCAGTTGACCCGCATCAGCGACACATAGGCAGCGTCGCCGATAACAGCGAGCCAGCGATGCGCGAGCATCACCGTATCGAATTCGTCGCCGTGCAGGACCAGCAGGCGCCGCCCGTCAGCCGTCTCGTGGATCGCCGACCGCCGGATTTCGACACCGCCGAAATTCAGCCCGGTGAACTGGCGAAACATCTCGTCGTGATTGCCGGGAATATAGACGATGCGGGTCCCCCGCCGCGCCCGTTTCAATATCCGCCAGATGATATCATTGTGACCGTCCGGCCAGAAAAACTTCTTCTTCAGCCGCCAGCCGTCGATGATATCCCCGACCAGATAGAGGGTGTCGCTGTCGACATGGTCGAGAAAATCGATCAACAGATCCGCGTTGCAGCCGCGGGTGCCGAGATGGATATCGGATATCCAGATCGTCCGGTAACGGGTCCGTTCGCTTGCCGACACGCTGGGTTTGCGTTTGAGCCGCGCCTCGTAGCGATCGACATCGAGCAGCGGAACATCAGCTTTGTTGAAGGGGGGAAAATATTTGGCCATAAAAACTCCCATGGAGACTATCCCATGGCCCCGCCCCTAGCAGTCGTATATTACAGCAAAGTCCCGAATTTATGAAGCTTTGGTGACGGAAAAGTCAGGCTTCGAGATATAATCGCACCTGGGTCTGGAGATGCGGAACAGCCTGATCGGTCGCCAGAAATTCGGCGACCGGCATAGTGGTCCAGCCCTGCCCCTCGTCGCCGAATTTAATGTCGTCCAGTATCTCCCGCGACAGGCGGCAGACGAAGAAGAGAGCCTGATGACCCGAGCCGCGCCAGTTCGGATAGGATTGAACCGGCTCGAAGCGGGCGACCGCGATGCTTATGCCGAATTCTTCCCATGTCTCACGCGCGACGCATTCCGCACCGCTCTCGCCATTTTCGCGTCCGCCACCGGGCAGATCGAGCATATCGGGAAAGGGAATATCCGGCCGGTTGTCGCGGCGATAGACCAGGATATGATCATCGATGAACAGGGCGACCTTGGCGCCATGAAAGTCAGGCTCGCCGGTCATCCCCATATCATCCCGATTGCTGCTTCTATTCGACCTTCAGGACGATCTTGCCGATATGGTCACCCGCTTCCATATGGGCGTGCGCCCTGGCGGCATCGGCCAGCGGGAAACATTCGTCCATCACCGGTTTCAGCTTGCCCGCCTCGACATCCGGCCAGACATAGCGATAGATTTCGTCCGCCATCAGCGCCTTGCGCTCGGCCGACTGTGGTCGCAGCGTCGAACCGGTCAGGGTCAGCCGTTTCATCATGACGTGCGCCATGTTTATGGTTGCCTGCAACCCGCCCTGCACCGCGATGGTCACATGACGGCCGTCTTCCTTCAGACATTGCAGATTGCGCGCGACATAATCGCCGGCCACCATGTCGAGCACGATTTCGACGCCCTGCCCGTCGGTGATTTTCTTGATTTCCTCGACAAAATCCTGGCTCTTGTAATTGATCGCATGATCGGCGCCGATCTGCTTGGCGGCGGTGCATTTCTGGTCGCTGCCACAGGTCACGATCATCTTGAGACCGAACAGCTTGCCAAGCTTGATCGCCATTGTGCCGATGCCGCTGGTGCCGCCGTGGACCAGCACGGTTTCGTCTTCACGCGCGAAGCCGCGGTTGAACAGATTGCCCCATACGGTGAACAGGGTCTCCGGCAGCGCGGCTGCCTCTTCCATGGTCAGGCTGTCGGGTACCTCGAGACATTGTCCCACCGGGGCAACGCAATATTCGGCATAGCCGCCACCATTGGTCAGAGCGCAAATCCTGCGGCCGATCCATTCCGGCCCGACACCCTCACCCATCGCAACAACGGTTCCGGACACTTCCAGTCCGGGCAGCGGCGAAGCACCGGGCGGTACCGGATAAAAGCCCATGCGTTGAACCACATCGGGCCGGTTTACGCCTGCGGCCGCGACCCGGATCAGCACCTCGTCCGGCTTGGGTTCAGGGACTTCAACGGTCACCGGTTTCAGGACTTCCGGTCCGCCATGCTCGCTGATTGCGATAGCGGTCATCTCTTTTTGCAACAGTTCAGATACAGGCATTGATTGTCCCCCAGGAAATTTGCGAGCTCCCTTAATCCCGGCCCTTATTGACAGCAAAGCACGGGCGGTCAACATTGCGATGCAGGAGGTTTGTCGATTCATGGATGATAACGAGGATTTACCCCGCAACGCCAACGACCCCGTGGCCTTATTGGTCAAACAGGATCTCGATCCGTTGTCGGTGGACGAACTGGACCAGCGGATTTCGCTTTTGAAATCGGAAATAAGCCGTTGCGAAGCCAAGAAAAGCTTCGCGGTAAGCCATCGCGCGAGCGCGGAAAATCTGTTCAAAAAGTGATAAAGGCTGGCTTTCGCTAAAGCATTTGTTAACCTTGTTTAATAATAGTCGGGTTCAGACGTTTCATTTTGGACCGTATAGGAGAAGCGGGACGAAAAACTGGCAGCTTTGGCCGGATGGATGCAGATCACAAGCCCGGCGCCCTTGATCTTTGGGGCGCGGCGCACGATCTAGAAAGCAAGTCATTGGTTAAAGCCCGGAACCGGATGAACCGCATCTGTTCCGGCAAGCGGGACGCTCAAGACGTCCCAAATTTGGAGTATTATTAATGCCATCATTCGCGGAATCGCTCGAGAAAACCCTGCATCAGGCGCTGAAAAATGCCGCCGATCGCAACCATGAATATGCGACTCTCGAGCATCTTCTTCTCGCACTGGTTGACGATGGCGATGCTTCCCAGGTCATGAACGCCTGCGGCGTCGATCTGGGTGAACTGGAAGACGCCGTCATTCTCTATCTCGACAGCGAACTGGATTCGCTGAAAGTGGAAAAAGCAATCGACCCATCCCCGACATCCGGATTCCAGCGGGTCGTGCAGCGGGCGATTCTCCATGTCCAGTCGTCCGGCAAGGATGAAGTCACGGGCGCCAATGTGCTGGTCGCGCTTTTTTCCGAGCGGGAAAGCTATGCCGTCTATTTTCTGCAGCAGCAGGATATGAGCCGCCTCGATGCGGTCAGCTTCATTAGCCACGGTGTCGGCAAGGGAGGCAACACGCCCGAGCCGGCCGAATTGTCCGGCATGGAGAACGAAGAGGATAAAAAGGACAAGAACAAGAAAGAGACAGCGCTCGACCAGTTTACGGTTAACCTGAACGCCAAGGCCGAAGACGGCCGGATTGATCCGCTGATCGGGCGGCAGGCAGAGGTCGATCGCACGGTGCAGATCCTGTGCCGGCGTTCGAAGAACAACCCGCTCTATGTCGGCGAGCCCGGGGTTGGCAAAACCGCCATCGCCGAAGGACTGGCCCTGCGTATTGTCGAAGAAAATGTCCCCGACGTCCTGAAACCGGCGGTCATCTACTCGCTCGACATGGGCGCGCTGCTGGCCGGAACCCGCTATCGCGGCGATTTCGAGGAACGGCTGAAGCAGGTCGTGTCGGAACTGGAAAAAATGCCGGATGCGATTCTGTTCATCGACGAAATTCACACGGTGATCGGTGCCGGTGCCACCAGCGGCGGCGCGATGGATGCGTCCAACCTGCTGAAACCGGCACTGTCCGGCGGCGTCATCCGCTGCATCGGGTCGACCACCTACAAGGAATTCCGCAACCATTTCGAAAAGGACCGCGCCCTGCTGCGGCGTTTCCAGAAAATCGACATCAACGAACCGTCGGTCGAGGATACGATCAAGATTCTCGCCGGCCTGCGCGGTGCCTTTGAAGAGCATCACAAGGTTCGTTACGCACCGGACGCGCTGAAATCGGCGGTGGAACTGTCGACCCGCTATATCAACGACCGGAAGCTGCCGGACAAGGCGATCGACGTGATTGACGAGGTTGGCGCGATGCAGATGCTGTTGCCACCTTCGCGTCGCAAGAAGATGATCACCACCAAGGATATCGAGGCCGTGATCGCAACGATGGCGCGCATCCCGCCGAAATCCGTGTCGAAAGACGACAAGCAGACGCTCGAGAATCTCGAACGGAACCTCAAGCGAGTGGTCTTTGGCCAGGATGCTGCAATCAGCAAGCTGTCCAGCGCGATCAAATTGTCCCGTGCGGGGCTGCGCGAACCGGACAAGCCGATCGGCAACTATCTGTTCAGCGGCCCGACCGGCGTCGGCAAGACCGAAGTCGCCCGGCAATTGTCATCGATCATGGGCATTCCGCTCAAGCGTTTCGACATGTCGGAATATATGGAACGCCACAGCGTTTCCCGCCTGATCGGCGCGCCTCCGGGCTATGTCGGCTATGACCAGGGCGGCCTGCTGACCGATGCGATCGACCAGAATCCGCATTGCGTGCTGCTGCTCGACGAAATCGAGAAAGCGCATCCGGACTTGTTCAACATCCTGCTGCAGGTGATGGATAACGGCAAGCTGACCGATCACCACGGCAAGACCGTTGATTTCCGCAATGTCGTGCTGATCATGACCACCAACGCCGGCGCGTCCGACATGGCCAAGGAAGGCATCGGCTTTGGTAATATGTCCAAGGAAGATGCCGGCGACGAGGCGGTGAAGAAAATGTTCACCCCCGAATTCCGCAACCGTCTGGATGCGATCGTGCCCTTTGCCTATCTGCCGCCGGAAGTGGTGTCGCGGGTTGTCGAGAAATTCATTCTCGAACTCGAACTGCAACTGGCCGACCAGAATGTGCATATCACGCTGGACGAGGATGCCCAGGCATGGCTCACCGAGCGCGGTTATGACAAGCTCTACGGTGCCCGTCCGATGGGCCGCCTGATCCAGGAAAAGATCAAGCAGCCGCTCGCCGAGGAACTGCTGTTCGGCAAGCTCAAGAACGGCGGCGAGGTCAAGGTGCATTTGAAGGACAATGAACTGACATTTGAAGTCACCGCCGCCGCACCCAAGGCGAAGAAGAAGAAAAAGCCGGCGAAGAAAACCGCCGACAGCAAGGCGAAGTAATTCGCCCCGAAAGCGGCTGGCAAGCCCCTGAAAACGAAAACGGCGCGGTTGATCCCGCGCCGTTTTTACCAGTCATGATGCCGCGCCAACCGCTCCGGTGGCAGGAAGGCCATTCCAATCAGTTCCGCATCACGGACCTAAGCGTCCATCCCGCAACGATGCCGATTACTGCTTCGCCGCCGCATCCTCGGAAAAATGACCCCAGTACCAGCCGGCATATTTGTAGCGGAACCGGGCGGTCTTTTCGTCATTTTCGGCCGCTTCGATCTGCCCCAGCTTGCGATGTGCGCGCGACCGGAGATGATAAACATAGCCGCGGCGGTCGCTGACCTTGATCGATTTGTCCAGATCATCGATGGCCAGCTGATATTCCCCGCGCTGGTAATAGACCAGAGCGCGGATGAAATGATAATAGGAACTGCGTTCGGCCAGTTCGATCATATTGGTACAGTCGGCCAGCGCCAGATCGAGAGCGGTTTTCTCCATCGCCCGCAACAGGCAGCGGTCGGCGAGATAGCCCGCATTATCCGGTTCCTCGTCGACCAGATCATTGATGATCGCCATGGCCTCGTCGAATTTGCCTTCGGCCTGCAATATCTCGATATGGATCGAATCAAAGCTGGTTTCGGTGAGGCCGGCATCTTTTGCCCGTTCCAACACCGCATGGGCCTCGTCATAATCTCCCAGACGCACATGCAACCTGATCAGATCAAGCAAGGCGTCAAAATAGGCCGGCTTGATCTCGATCGCACTGGAATAGGCGGCAATTGCGGCCGCCGGATCGGAGCCGAGCTTCAGGTCACCAAGCCATTTATAATTTTCGGCATCGGAGTTGATCGCCAGAGCGCTTTCCACATCGGCAATCGCGTTATCATATTCCCCCAATATCTGATGGAAATAGGCGCGATTGATTAGGGCGTCGTCATCGTCCTCCTTGGCATTGGCGACATGCTGATCGAAAGCCGCGCGATGCCCCTCCACTTGTCCCGACCGCTTGAAATCTTCTACCTCGCGCCACGGTAATACCCGGTCCTCGGGGAGAATGATTTTCACTCCATCCCGGTTGAGGCGCGCCAGCTTTCGCCGTTCGGTCTCGAACGCTTCCGCCGGCAATTCCCAACGGCCGGTATGATATTCTTCCTCCGAAACAATCTGGTTGCCGTCCTTATATGCCGAGCGGCTGAACTGGAAACCGGCAATTTCCGAACTGCTTTCCGCCAGACCTTCGAGGGATGCTCCGTTATATCGCTCGGGCAGAATGTAGTTGGTCCGGTACTGAAAATATATCGGATAGCTCATATTGACCGGCAAGCCGCGCAATTCTTCTTCATCACGGGTTTTCTGGACCTTGAAATTGTCAGACACACTCCACAGTTCATGCCGGTGCCTGCCGGTTTTGATATCCCAGTCAAGATAGGACAGCCCCTTGGCCGTCAGATATCCGGTTTCCTCTTCCTCATCAAAGGTGAAGCTGGTTTCGTAGACAAGCCCGTCGAGCACGTACCCCAGGGCGGTTTCCTCGCGCAGTTCCTTCACCTTCTCTTCCGAAAACTGCGCCATGGCATTTTTCAGTGCTGTGGCATCGCTGTCGCGAAGTGTGGCCTGGAGTTCGAAGGCGGCCGGAAGATCGGTACCCGCTGTCACGTCATAGGTAACGATGACCGTCTGAAAGGGCCGGCCCGGGCGGCGAATGGGAATTTCTTCCAGTTCGGCACCATTTCGGACGCTCGGCAAGCCGTAGCGATGGGTCGGAGAGTTGACCATGTCATCGATCCGCGTACCGCTGCCGGTGCCATCGAGCCAATAATCCGTACCGTCTATTTCCGCCTTCACAATGATATGATCGAAGGCCTGGAACGAAGGCAGTCTTTCCTTGACGATATCGCGCTGGCTGGCGCTGACCAGCATCGGCACAGCCTTGATATCGAGCCGGCGCAGGATTGCGAGCAGCAAATAGGTTTTCGCCTTGCAGTCACCATAGCGTAGCTTCCAGGTTTCCTCCGGCTGCTGCGGAGTGTAATTGCCAAATCCCATGCCGTTATAAAGGTAGCGGATCTTGTCCTGAACCAGCCGTAGCGCGAGCGCCGTCCGCTGCTTCTTGTCGCGCGTCTGAGCGGCAATCGCCTGGATTTCCTGATCAAGGGCACCCCCCTTCACGATGCCGTCCTTGCGGGGATATAGGGCCGCATTGACGCGCGAGACATCTTTCCACGATGCAAAGCTGGCCACTTCAAAAAGACTGCGGTCCTTGAACCGCATTGGCGCATCTTTGGGGATTTCAACGTCCGGTGCCTTGGAGCGATAATCGACCTCCAGATTCGTCCAGCCCGCCTCGTTCGTGATCACCGGCACGATTTCGGCCTTGGAACCGCGCCATTTGACATCCATCTCGACCGGCCAGCGAATCCGCTGGCGAACGAAATCGACCTTGACATCCTCGCTAGCGAAGCCGCCAGCGGCCTGTACCCGCCCGGCAAGCGCATCATTGGCCGAGGTAACGGTGTAGCTCATCCGGACAATGTCATCCAGTTGCAGATCCTCGACCTGCGAAATGGCAGTGAGCATACCGTTGATCTGTTGCCGCTCCAGATTTTTTTCCCGGCGGATCACATCGAAAATATTGTCGACTTTCGTAAGGTCGATCACGTCGTCACCGCGGATAATCTGGTATCGGTGAACAGTCAGATCGCCCTGGTCCGGATGCCAGCTAGGGCTTAACAGCGACAGCATATTCGCCATGGTTTTGGTAGAATCGATACGCACGGCTACGTCGTGATAGGAAGAGACCTTGCCATGTTCCAGTTGCCGCTGGATATCCAGAATTACCAATATGGCTTCGCTCCCGGGATTATCGTCGAGAACACGATTGATATCCGCGGATTCCACCCATGATCCCGGCTGATCGAACCGGAGGTCGGCAGATGCAGTCGCGGAGGATGCCGACATCAAGTAAAAAGCGCCGACAAGCGCCAGATAAAATTGCTTCATTAGCTGTGTTTTGCCCCTATATTTTCCCCACCTTATTCGGATCACTAGTAATAACAAGTCGTTGTTGGCTAAATCGGGACCATCCGGATATATTCGCCAACAGCGTCGCCGTTACCGGCAGCGCATAGCGGATGCGACAGCCCGGCATTCAACCGCTGCTGTCGATCCGCAGGGAGCGGGTCGCATTGCTGATCAGGAAATTGGCTTCGTCCGCCCGGATCGCGGCAATCACCTCGGGATCGGAAAGCCTGGCCAGAAACAGATCATAATCCTGCTGCCCCGCAAAATGGATTTCCGTGATCACATCAAATCCGGGATCGGCTTGCATCGCATCTATCCGGCTTTGCGACCGGTCCAGATAATGGCGCTGATAATGGGCGAACATCGGCAGCAGCCGCTTGATCAACGGCACATGACGGGTCTCGTAATAGTCCCGAAAATCCGCTTCCGACACCTCCGGTTTTTTCGATATCAGAAAGAAATGCTTGATCATTAAGGGTCTCCCGTTCGCTGCTGTCCTCTGTTAATCATCCATCCCAAAGGAGGGAGAAAAATATGTCCACTATCAGCTTTTACACCAACCCGATGTCACGCGGCCAGATAGCGCGCTGGGCGCTGCACGAGGCGGGGGCAGATTATGAACAGGTCTTGCTTGATTATGGCACGACGATGAAGGCGGATGACTATCTCGCCATCAATCCGATGGGCAAGGTTCCGGCGATAGCGCACAACGGCAAGGTGGTGACCGAAGGCCCCGCCATCTGTGCCTATCTTGCAGCGGCCTTCCCGGAAGCGGGCCTCGCTCCGGGCGTCGACGAGCAGGCGGACTATTTCCGCTGGCTGTTCTTTACCGCCGGCCCCGTCGAAGCGGCGATCACCAACCGCACGCTAGGTTTTGACGTGCCACCCGACAAGGAGAGGACCGCCGGTTACGGCAATTATGATCGCGTGGTCGACGTTCTGGACAACAAGTTTCAAAGCGATCCCTATGTCTGCGGCTCTCGCTTCACCATGGCGGATGTCTATGTCGGCGCGCAGGTTATCTGGGGAACGCAATTCGGCACTTTGCCGACCCGGGAAAGCTTCGTCGCCTATGCGGCGCGACTGATCGACCGTGACGCCTATAAGGCAGCAAAGGCTATTGATGACGGCCTGATTGCCGAGAACAGCTGACCAGCCGTTCAGGGCGACGAAAAAGGCCAGAGGGGCGTTCCCGTCTGGCCTTTTTTCTTGCCCGCTCAAGAATGAATCATTCACCGGGAACGGGTTGATCTTCTCCGAGAACGGGCTGTTCGAGAACCGGTTGCCCCTCTGCCGGCTGCTCAGCAACTGTCGTCGGATCGCCATATTGAACCTGCCACGCGTTGAGGTCGCGTTCATATTCCTCGTATGCGAGGTAGAAATCGGTAAACGGCTTTTCCAGTTCCGGCAAAGCCTCTGCCGCAAACAGGTTGAGATCCGCCGACTTGGTCACGATAGCGCGCTGGCTGATCTGCACGGCCTGGTCGCAGAAGGGACGGCGCAGCGGCGAGAAGGACCAGTAATTATACAGCTGAGTCTGGTGACGGTCATGCTCGGTCTTGTAGCCGCTGCCTATATCCCGCTGGAACTTCCTGATGATCGCGTTATTCGCGTTGCGCAGCGAGGCGCTGTTATTCTTGATGAACGCATTATAGTCGTCCACCAGACGTTCGTAGAGCGGGCCGGTACAGCTCAGCGCCGCGACATTCAAAGCCGCTCGAACATGCCACAAAGTCTCCAGCGGTCCGAGATCGCGATTGATCGTTTCGCGCAGGCCGTCAGCGCGAAGCGCGGGTATAACCGAAAGATGGCTCGCGCCGAACGGCGGTGTCGGTGCGCGCGGCGTATATTGCGGCTGGACGACCGGAGCCGGAGCCGGGGGTGGCGGTGCCGGTGTTTGACAGGCCGCGAGCAGAGCCACTCCGCCAGCTACCAAAATAAGACGCAAATCCTTCAAACGCGGCATTGTGATTTTCTCCCAGAACAACTGCCAATTCCTTATGATTCACGGAAATGAATGTCCAGCATTTGCGCGCAAATCTCGACGAAGCGCCAAAAGAAAAAGCCCGACAGTTTCCTGCCGGGCTCTTTGTCTATCAATAAATTGCCTGTCGGTACGAGGCCTATTCCTGACTGCCCATGAGGTTAAGCAGGAACTGGAACATGTTGATGAAGTCCAGATAGAGGCTGAGTGCGCTCAGGACCACGGTCTTGCCGACCATGTCGGTGCCTGCGACATAAGCATACATGCTCTTGATCCGCTGCGTGTCGTAGGCGGTCAGACCTGCGAAGATCAGTACGCCGATCACGCTGATCACCAGCTGCATCATGGTCGACTGCAGGAAGATGTTGATCACCATCGCGACGAGCAGACCGACAACACCCATGATCAGGAAGCTGCCCCAGCCGGACAGGTCTTTCTTGGTGGTGTAGCCATAGAGGCTCAGGCCGAGGAAGGCCGCTGCCGTGGCAAAGAATGTCTGGGCGATTGAAGCGCCGGTATAGACCAGAAAGATGGTCGACATCGACAGCCCCATAAGCGTCGCAAACCCCCAGAACATCGCTTGCAGCGCGGTCGTGGAAAATTTGTTCTGCCCGAGCGTCATCGCAAAGACGATCGCCAGTGGTGAAAGGATAATCAGCCATTTCAGCAGTCCGCCGCCGAACATGATATCCTGCGCAAGGCCGGAGCTGGCGAACAGCATCGCGACGATGCCGGTCAGCAACACGCCGCTGGCCATATAATTATAGACTTTGAGCATGTAGCTGCGCAGGCCGGCATCAAACGCGACCTGCGTCTGTGGAGCGGTGCCCACAGGGGCCTGCCCGAAGGTTGTTCTTGGATCTTGCCAAGCCATAATTGCATACTCCTCAAATAAGCGAGCCGGAAAAACGGGCTCTGATTAGCTTCAATATCGGGTAACATCGCATTTTTTTCAAGGGAAACCGCTGCGCCTGGATAAAATATTCCCGCCGGAGTCGATAGATACCATCTATGGCCAGATGGTCAATCGAATGAAAACTTCAGCAAACAACAGGACCCTGCCGGATCAGCACCGGTCCGCTGTGGCCGGCAGTCTTTGCGGGGTTCCCCGCGGCCACAACACAATAGCCTCAGCCGGCCTCAAGCCATCTGCGGATATTGCGCGCCGCCTCGGTCACTTCTGCCCAGGTCTGTTCGAAATCGCGGTCTCCACCATAATAGGGGTCTGCGACATCCTCGCCCGCCCGGCCCTCGACATGGTCGAAGAGCAGCGACAGTTTCGCAACCGCCTTCACCGGTTGCAGCGCTTCCAGATCGCGCAGATTCTGGTTGTCCAGCGCGATGATATGATCGAAATCGCGGAAGTCCGATGTCTTGACCTGACGCGCGCGCAAATGGCCGATGTCCACGCCATTTTGCGCCGCCACCGCTTGCGCGCGCTCGTCCGGGGGCTGCCCGGCATGCCAGTCGCCGGTGCCGGCGGAATCGACGATGATATTCAGCGCGGAATTCATGCACTCCCGCCGCAGGGCCGCTTCGGCCAGCGGCGACCGGCAGATATTGCCAAGACAGACAAACAGGACAGACGCACTCATCAAACTACTCTACAAATTGCAAACAACGAAACGGGCGGGGTCAGCGTCCGCCGACAAATACGCCACAAGCCAGCCGGCCACCGCTTTCACCGGACGGATCCGTCTTCAGGTCATCCGGACCGGCGTGCACGACAAATGCTGCACCGTCAGCATCGAGCAGCGGATTCTCGCCGTCGCTCAGCGATGCACCGGAAATGGTCGCTTCCAGCGCGCCGCTGCCATCCGCACCAATATCCAGATTGAAGAAATCGCCCGCGTGCGCGCCTTGCGGATTGTCGAAGCCATGCTGTTTGTCGGAGGGATTCCAGTGACCACCGGCCGATTTGAAATCGGGCGCTTCGCATTTGCCGGTCTCGTGAATATGCACGCCATGCGGCCCCGGAGGCAGGCCCTTTGCCGTAATATTGACGAGCAGACCGTTGTCACCCTGGGCGACAATCACCTCGCCATGAGGCGTCTCGTCCGCTGCCGCCAGCGCCGCGCGCGCGACATTGCCGCTGACTTCGCCCGGGGATATGCCATTCTGGCTGCACCCCGCAGCGGATAGCGACAACAGGACCATGGCTGACAAACCGACATTAAGCTGACCCACAAAGCTTCTCCTTGATTTCCATAGCATTGCTTGCATGATAGCAGCCGATCCGCCCGCTTGAAACCATTTGTTCCGGCAATTTCCTTCCGGCATCGCACAGGAACCAGATAAACGTCCATGCCCGACCGGCCCATGCTCTACCTGATCGCCCTCGGTTCGAACCAGCGCCACCGGCGATTCGGCGCGCCGCGCGCCGTGCTGACCGCCGCACTGGAGCGGATGGGCGATGACGGCCTGACAGTCTGCGCCACGTCCTCCACCATCACGTCTCGCCCGGTCGGCCCCTCGCAGCGCAGCTATGCCAATGCCGCGGCGATCATCAGGACACGGGCGCAGCCGCCCGCTTTGCTGGCACTGCTCAAGCAGATCGAGGCCGGATTCGGCCAGCGCCGCGGCCAGGCCTGGTCGCGCAGGGTTCTGGACCTCGATATCATAATGTGGGACGGCGGCGCCTTTGCCGGCGCCTCCCCTGCCCTGACAATCCCCCACCCGATGCTGCGCCAACGCAGCTTCGTGCTCGGGCCAGCCACGGAAATCGCTGCCGATTGGCGCGACCCGCTGACCGGCCTGACCATCGCCCAGCTGGCCGCCCGCAACCACCGACCCAAAAAACGTCCGGAAAAAGCGCCAAAGCCGCTTGACCATGAAACAAAGCGCCACTAGGGAAGCGCTTCCCGAAGGCATCGTGCACCGCACAGCCTGTTGAGGGGGCCCTTAGCTCAGTCGGTAGAGCAACTGACTTTTAATCAGTAGGTCGCTGGTTCGAACCCAGCAGGGCTCACCATAATACGTTGAAAATAAACGATTTTCTGACAGAATGATATTCGAAGTTGCAATATTTGCAACTTGGGTAGCATTTTGGGTAGCAAATGGAAGAAATTCCAATATTCAAAGAACTGATGATGGACCAGTTCTTTCAAAGGTAGGGAATACAACAGCGTTGATTGCTAAACCAACGAACCATCCAACCCAAAACAGTGATACAAAACAGTGATAAATGTTAAAACGATTTCTGGTAGCGGTGCCTGCTACCATTTCTCGTCGCGAGTAAACTCGACTGCGGTCGCGTCAAGATCTTTCGCCAATTGATTGAACTCACGATATGCTCCAAGGCGCTCTAGACCATCAAGTCGCTGATCGCCGGAAAGGCGGTCCATGCGGGTTCGAATTAGCGCCGCCACAATTTTCAATGTTGCTTGATCTGGCTTGGTCATAGTTGCGTTGTATCACGATTCAAATTGCGATGCGAACAAGAGCTTTAGGTGTTCAGCGAAACAACACCAGAGGGCAGACGAATAAGATGTGTCATGGTAATCTTTTTTTCTGACAAAAATAAACACTGATTGAACAATCCTGACTAAAGATGATCGCGTTATCCTGAGCAGTCGATGCTGGGGNCACTTGGTGATCGTTGATGTGTCGACCTGGCATTGAACAACTTCCCTTTTGGACGAGAGAAGTCGTTCCTTACACGATCGGCCATGATCACCGACGGCGCGGTCCCTAAAGATCGCGCCGTCACCTTTGAGGATGTTGCCTGCGGGCTACGCCCGCAGGCAACATCCTCAAAGGTGAGTTCTTATCCTGATTGACGGCGCTTTTTCACCTAGATTGTCGCGCGACACTTGATCATGAACCATTCAAACTCAAACCGCCTTCGGCTGACTGGCAAACTCATCAAAGGGGACCGCCGACATGTCCTGCAATGTGATGATAAAAGCGTTTGGAAACTGGATTTTCAAGACAATGAAGTTCCCGAAGATAATCACATGGTATTGGTTGAGGGTGTGAAAACTGGAGTTGACTCCATTGCGGTTGATTGGGTTGGTGAAACAAAATAACCTATTGTCGGCTGCAGTCACAGATACGAACAAGATCATCAGACCAAAGTTGCAACGCCTCGCGTTTTTCATTCATCCAGTTATATCGTTGGTAAACTTTGACGATACCAGCCTGAGAACCGCTAACGTGATTGAGAATTGCCTCAGTCACTTCCAACCTTACTCCCAGCCGCTGCAGGTTTGTAGCAACAGTCCGCCGGATGTCATGTAATGTCCAATGCAGAACGGGACGTTGCAAGTCAGATTGAACGTCGGCCCTCAACCGTCGCAACAATTTGGATATACCTGATGCACTAGTTTTTGGATTTGTCGCAGAAGGAAACAGCTTGCTGCTACCATCAGTAACCAGGCAACCTGAAACGACACGGCAAGCTTCTTCGGAAAGTGGAATGATAACAGCGTTGTTATTTTTTGCGCTCGACGCAGGTAAGTTCCAGACTTTTTCTTCTAAATCAAACTCCGCACGTTCAGCTCCAAATACTTCGCTTCGCCGTGCAGCGGTGAACAGCATGAGTTTCAAACTATGCTGCCAAGGAAACGGCTGATTTTCAACAGCCTTCCAAAGGCTTTTCAATTCTTCATTCGACAAAACCCTATCACGAGGTTTCGGTGCTGGTGGTCTGCTTGCTGCTGTTACTGGGTTGTACGCTAGAGTTTCTACTCGTGGTAAAACCCAATTGAAAAACACTGACATTTGCGCAGCAACAAGCCGGGCCATTACCGGCGCAGAACGCTCGCCATAAGCGATGCCATCAATTAACCGAGTAACATCCGTGCGCGTTATGGCGTCCACCGGACGACCGCCAAGCTCCGGTAAAACGTACTTTTTGAATATGCGCCGTATTTCTTTTGCAGATCGCTTGTTCTCAACGCGCTGCTGATCGTAAGTACTCCACAGTGCGGAAACCGTTTTGTTCGATCGTTTATCAGGCTTCGCCAGCTTCCGGCCGCTCTCAATGTCAGCACAAGCCTGGAGCGCTTTCTGCCTAGCCTTAGCCAGACCAATCCCGGGATAGTCTCCCAGAGTGATCTTTCTGAACTTTCCAGCAACCCGTTTTCGAACAATCCAACGACATTTACCTGTCGATCCTTTTACAAATCTCAACCCAACACAATCACTATCTGCGAGCTCCACTCGTCCTCGCAATGGTGTTTTCACCGCTTTTAATTTAGCATCAGTAAGCTTTATTTGATTTGGCATTTTGGCCTCTTAAAAACGTGCTACCCGGGTAGCGTTTCGAGAGGATACTATGGGATTGGCTGGAACATATCAAGAACATTATTTTTCTATTATCTAATTATTTCAGACGTTTAGGGAATATGTGGGATATCAAAATATCGGCTTAAAAAAACTTTTAATCAGTAGGTCGCTGGTTCGAACCCAGCAGGGCTCACCACTTTTATCTATATAGATTAGTGTGTTGGACAGGCTTTAAACTGCTTGCGACATTCAATGGCGCGGTCCAGAACCGAATAAGCGTCCCGATCTGCGCCCAGCGCACAACATCCCCGATATCTTCTGTAAGAGCGCGGTGGATTTCGCGCGCCTCGCTTGCTTATCCGGGAGGGAAGGGTCAGGGATTGGCAGAGCGCTTCGATTGCCAGAGTGTTGTGGGCAGCCCTTGTTAGATCTTGGCGATGCAAAGCGAATCCAGTTCTCGAACCATTGAGTTGGTTGATCGGCGATGAAGAAGGCCGAGGTTACCCAAACGGAAACTCTAGAGGACAAGGATGTTACGGGGGCACGCACTCACACAGGATCCTGGGGCACCTCGCGGTCCTTGGGAAACAGCTTCGACGTCGGCATCAAAACGAGCAGCCCTGCCCATTCAGGGCCGACTCCACATATCCGAGTTGACCAAAGCCGACACTCCCGCGTGACCCCACGGCGTGCGATGGTTAGAACAAGGTTCTGGTCAACGAGAGATCAAGAGCCTCCGAGGGGACGCCAATCCGGGTCGCGATGCGAAAAACATGCTCAGGAAACGTTCCCGGGAAAATCGGCAAGCGACATAGTCCATGCGACATCTTTATCTTTCCTTTGCCGAACAGGCTTGCGCATAATGTCCCGGTTTCGCCAATCTTCGTTTTGTCGAAATACGGCCGCTTTCAGGCATGTGTCACACAAGCCTGAGCGCGACGCTGAATAAGGGGCAGGTCGAAGTTGCATTTGCCGGGGGAATTCGGCAAGAGGCTGGGCATTTACGGAACGGTTTCCCAATGCATAGCTCAGGACATAAACTTACCTATCGCCCGGAAATCGACGGTATGCGCTGCATCGCGGTTGCGGCTGTTCTGATTTATCACCTGAAGATAACGGTTGCAGGAACTTCTATTCTGCCAGGGGGCTTTCTTGGCGTTGATTTGTTCTTTGTTCTTTCTGGCTTTCTGATTACCAAAATCCTTCTGGAAGAATTGCAAACGCGGGGCAGGATCGGCTTTGGCCGGTTCTATGCGCGGCGCGCGCGACGTATTCTCCCTCCCCTGCTATTGGTCATGCTGGTCAGCGTTCCGGTGGCCTTGGCCGTTTTGCTTCCGAGCGAGCTAAGCCGTTTCGGCATGTCGCTGCTCACCAATCTATTCTTCGTCAGCAACCTTTTCTGGGCAGATCAGCTTGGCAGCTATGGAGCGCAGTCGAGTCTGCTGCAACCGTTCCTGCATACCTGGAGCCTTGCGATCGAAGAGCAGTTCTACCTTCTTTTCCCTTTGGCTCTGTTTGGTTTGTTCAAAATCGGTAGACGAAATGCGATCTGGATCGGTATCGTTGCCATGGCCCTTATCAGTCTTGTCATCGCTCATCTGACCACACTCCATCGGGCAGACCTGTCCTTTTTCTCGCCGGCTAGTCGGGCGTGGGAATTGCTTGCCGGCTCCGGGCTGGCATATCTGTCCCAAAAACGACCGGATGCTCTGCGCACAAGGCGGTTCGCGGGCTTTGTTCCCCTCTTTTCTCTTATCGTTATCATCGGCTATTTCGTCGCCTTTCACTTTGGCCAACACGCACATCCTGGCCTACCCACTTTGCCTTTCATCTTGGCATGCTGTGGGCTTTTGTGGTTTGCTCAGCCGGGTGAGCCGGTGACGAAAGTGCTATCCACCACTCCCTTCGTGTTCATCGGGAAGCTCTCTTATTCAATTTACCTTTGGCATTTTCCTGTGTTTGCCTTCGGTCGGCTGACCAACCTGGACGGCGTGACCGCAGCGGACCACGCGCTCTGGATTGTTGTCACCCTCGCCCTCTCGGCTGCGGGCTACTATGCGGTCGAAAAGCCGTTTCGCTTTCGCATACCGGGTCGGGCCTTCGTGGCGACGACATGCATGGCCACTCTCGCAATCGCGATTTTTGCCGGGCTAAGCAGTTTCACCGATATGCTGTCGCAGCATCGGCTTGCCAAGCTCGACGCGCTCTATCAGGATAACACTTACGACAACGAAGTGCTGCAAAAGCAATCTTGGTCCATCCTGAAGGGTTTGTATCAAAATTCTAGTGAAGGC
This sequence comes from Sphingorhabdus sp. 109, assembly GCF_902506555.1. Lineage (GTDB taxonomy): Bacteria > Pseudomonadota > Alphaproteobacteria > Sphingomonadales > Sphingomonadaceae > Parasphingorhabdus. The sequence continues at coordinate 1,368,742 of NZ_LR732707.1, forward strand.
GAACCACTGGCCCATGTGGCGTCACGCCACGAGAAAGAGGATCTTTGGTTCAAAGATACAGGCGGTCCGAAGATATTGGTTGTCGGAAATTCCCACAGCAAGGATTTCTTCAATGGCCTGTACCTGAACGCAAATGGGTATGAAGTCGCGCGCTATGGCCTTCGCAGCAATTTTGCCAAGTCCGACGTGGAGGCACTGTTCGCTTCGCCGAACTTTGCCGCAGCCGATCTTGTCATGGTCGCGACAAAATATGATTCCACCAAGATCGCGAAACTGACCGCCGCCCTTCAGGGCATGCGCGCGCGGGAAAAAAGGGTTCTGCTGATTGGAAACACGGCAGAGTTTGAATCACCCGGGGTGCTGCCAATATTCGACTGGTACTTGCGGCGTTCCGGGGATCACGCAAGCCTTGAGAAACTGAATGCGCTTGCTCCGCGCTATGAGGTTGCCAGCGTCGCGCCGCTCAATGTGACTTTGCGTAATCTTGCCCAGCAACTGGATATCCGGTTTGTCTCGCGCAGGGATTTGGTGTGTGACGATGCGGTCGGGTCTTGTCATCTGATCACGCCTGATGGGAAAAAGGCGATGTTTGACGGGCATCACTGGACGTTGGACGGCGCGCGCTACTTTGTCCGGCGCGCCCTTGAACAAGGCCTTTTGGAGTAGCCCGCCTCCGTCGCGGGTTGACGACCGGGGCGGGGTATTGTTCTAGCCTGCGGCTAATGATCCGGTGACGGGCGCTGTGGCGCGCCGTAATTTGTGCCTTTGCTGTTCTCTTGCGAGCGAACTCCATATCAAGCTCGTCCCGCTTCGGAGAGCGAAGATGCCCAGAACGAACCCGATCAAAGCCTTGGCTCGACGACAAAATGGCCATCCTGCAGATTGAATCTGCTACGAATAGAATGACCGCAACCGGGCCGGCCAGCCCGATGCACGGCGGCTAATTCTGTTATTCAGGCAATGATGATCTGGTTGCCGGTATCGTGGATCGCCTCGCTTCCCGATTCCGTGATCAGCACCAGGTCCTCGAGGTGAGCGGTGCCGGCAGAACCGCTTTCCAACAACGGGCAATCGACGCTGATGATCATACCGGGCTGGAGCACCAGGTCCAGCGCCGAGCCATCGCTATCAAATTCGGGATGTTCCGTGTGCGCCAGTCCCACGCAATGGGGATTGAACGGAACCTGGATGCTGCTTCCCAGCTTGCGTAACACCGCCTGCCCCTGCACGCGAATGTCGGAAAAACGCATACCCGGCTTCAGCCCGTTACGCACTTCATCCCATGCGGTGCCGATAGTTTTAACCTTGCGGATCATATGGGACGCAGGTTCGCCGATGAAAACAGTGCGGCCATAATCGCCATGATAGCCGGCCCGCGAACTGACCCCGTCGATCAAGATCGCCGTGCCCTCGACAATATCTTCATCATAGGCTTCGTCGATTGCGCCGTTAAGCACCAGAAATCCCGGCACATTGCCCAACAGACCGACTTGCGAATTGAAGTGATTGCGGATGTTGCGCAATGTGCCGAGATTGCGGAACTGGCCGGTCGTCTCCAGCGCGGCTGCAATATTGGCCCGCGATGCCGCCTTCATCAGGCCGATTTCCCGCTCTGTTTTGATCAGGCGGATATGCTTTGCCAGATCCAGGCCGTTGCCTTTCCGCGCTCCGGGTAGGGATTTCGCGACAAGATTATGCGCGTGAATGGTGTCATATCCAACGATACCGCCTGATAGGTCCACGCCCTCTAGAGCAGCCTTGAAAGCATCCTCTGTCGATTGATAATAGGGCGCGGCACCCAGTATTTCACGACGCCGGTTCTGTTCTCTGGCGGTCTTGCTCTCCCCTTCGGGCGTGGCCAGCATGACGGCATCGGCGGCCTCGTCTCCATCCGGCCCGGTCACCAGCATCGGTTCGACACCGGGGGCAAGTCCCTCATCGGCCGACATGAAATAATAAGGGAACTGGGCTGTGATGAAGCGGATTGGAGCGGACTTGTCTTTGGCGACAACTGCGAAACTCTGGTTCTCAAACCCGAGGCGGTGCATGCCGGATCTGATGCCGGTAAAATAATAGACATTGACCGGTTGCTCTAGCACCAGCAAAGAAAATCCGAATTTTTCCATCAGCGAGCTTGCCCGGTCCCGGTCAATGCCATCCGGCGCCGTCATCGGGGGAAGTTTTGCGGGTGCCGCTGCATCAAGACTGGTCGCACCGATCGACGCCGATACGGCGCTCACTGCCAAAAATGTTCTGCGATCCATAAAAGCCGATTCCTCCAATATGATCCGATCCATTGGCCGGTGTGATGGTCCGGTCAGACCGTGTTCAAAGTGACCCTATCGCGGACAGGAACCACCGCTGACCAGATCTCGCCAACCCGCGATACCGGTTGTCAACTTGGCTCCGCCACCATCCGGACGACCATCGAGCCTTCGAATGGTCATCGGTCGCAGACCTCCGCAAATGGCATATTTGCCCATTGCGGAGGTCAATTCGGGCTGCACGATGTTCGTCATATGATGTTGATCATGCACTTTATCGGCACCCCGGTCTAACGCAAATCGAACGATTCTACATCGCGAAGGACAGGCTCGCGAGGAATGTCCGTGGTTTCAGGATGGTAAAACCGGGACTGGTCGTTCCCGTAAAACCGGCAACATAAGTAGCTTCATCGGTCAGGTTATCGACCTGGAACTTCAGCTCCCAGCGCCGGTCATCCGTAGCAATGGCCGCAAAAGCGTTGGATCGGAAATAGGCCTTCGTCTCGATCGCATTGGTAACTTCAGAAAAGGAATCGCCCGTATAGGACCCGTCGATCCCGATGCGCATCACCAGATCGTCATTCAGATTCTCCTCGAAATTCATACCGGTCTGAAATGTCCAGTCGGGCACGAGAGGAAGATCGGTACCGCCGGCAGCGGCGGCCTGTGATGTCGGATCAAGAAAGCTGTAGTCTCCGTCTTGATAACCGACATTTGCAAACAGGTTGAAACCCTCGATCGGAGACAGCGACAATTCGAATTCTACGCCGAATACCGTGGCATCGCCGACATTCTGAATGGCAAAAGAACCGGGGCTGATAAGGCTAGATTGCTGCAAGCCCGAAATATCATTGTAGAAAACAGTGATATTGGCGCGTCCGAAGCCGTTCATGAACGTGCTTTTGAGACCCCCTTCATAGGCCCAAACGCTCTGTGGTTCATAGGCCGTTGCCAATACGGACGGATCAAGGATCGACAGGCCGTTGAAGCCGCCCCCCTTAAATCCCTTCGAAATGGAGGCGTAGGCAAAAAGATCATCGCTCACTTCGTAATCCAGCCCGATTTTCGGGGTGAAGGAACTGAACTTTTCTCGCAAAGACACGGCCGTTCGCGGATTGGGCGTGCCAAAGCCGGATTGGATGCTCGCATCAAAATCCTTATGATCCACACTATATCGCCCGCCCACGGTAATCGTCGCCCTGTCGGTCACGGCATAATCCACCTGCGCGAACGCGGCGTAGCTTTCGGTCTTGATCGACAGATATGTCGGATCGAGATTATTCAAACCGAAGAGTGGTATATCGTCCGTGATCGATTGATCCCCGGTTTCGCGGAAATAAAAGCCGCCGACAATCCAGTTGAGCTTGCCGTCAAGCGCCTCGCCCTGAAGCTGAAGTTCCTGAGAAAACTGGTCCGCAGTCGACTCCGCACTTCGATCAAACGCAGCCGAATAGACACCCGGGCTGGGTTCAAAACCGCCTGCCAAATCCCATCTCCAGTCATCTTCGAGGTCGACATATCCTGTGATCGAACGCAAAGTGACATCGCCGAAATCATAAGCTGCGTTGAGCGATACAGCGATGGTTTCCGTCCGTCCGCTAGATTCCTGGGGATATTCGACAATATAGGGATCGGTGCCGAACCGGGGTGTGATATCATCGGTCGTGACAAAATCGGTACGGCCGGTTGGCACACGCGGCAGATTGCCGGCGACCGCAATATATCCATCATTTTTATCCCGCGAATAAGTCGCTGAGAGGGTTGCTTCAAACGGACCGTCTTGAAACGCCAGTTTGCCGCGAACAGCGATATTTTCTTCTTTGCCGATATCCTCGCCGGTGGCGCGATTGTAGATATAACCTTCGCCCACATCGCGGTAGAGGACTGACACCGAAGCGCCCATTGTATCAGTCAGCCCCGTGCCGACTGATGCGGTTGCCTTCACTTCGTCATAGCTGCCGTATCCGATGGAACCATTGACCCACTCATCCGAGGCGGACGGTGTGCGCGTAATGATCTTCAGCGCGCCGGAAAAATTATTACGCCCGTACAAAGTTCCCTGCGGTCCGCGCAGCACCTCGATCCGCTCGACATCGCCCAATTGTGAATTGGAACCTTGTAGCCGAGCACGATACACATCGTCGATATATATGCCGACCACCGGTTCGGAAACGATCAGGCCGCCAACTTGTTCAGCCCCTCCACGCAAACCGATTTGCAGTGTAGAGGGGTTTGCAGTTGCCGGCAGCAGTTGAAGATTGGGGACCGCCCGGGCAAGACCTTGAACATCGACAATGCCCTGTTGATCGAGCGCGTCGGAATCCAGCGCCGTGATCGTTACCGGTGTTTCCTGCAGATTTTGTTCTCGCCGTTGCGCCGTCACCACGATCACATTTGATGATGATGTCTCGGCTTCTTCGGTCTGAATCTGTGCCTGCGCTGCTAAAGGAGCGAATGCGGACAGGATTGTTGTGGCTGTCAATGGTGCGACTATTTTTTTATGGTTCATATCGATGTCCTTTTATCCCTGATATCCTTGCCCATCAAAATATGAAGGCCGATTCCGATTGATATCACCGCGTTGAAGTCTATCCGACAGGCGGGTAGAGAGCCCTCATTAGGCCTGGATTCCCGTGGAATTCTGCATTGTAAACGGGAATCAGCGCCCCGTTCCCGATTGTAAAAACGCGTATCGAGGGGAGACCGATCCTGCCGATATTCGAAGAAAGCGGCTGCGCCGACGCATATCAGAAGCGGGCGTGGTCCCTGCGCTATCCGACCCGGTAGAATTGCCGTCTGCAGCGCCAAAGAGGATATCTCGATGCGGACAACCCGGCAGTACCTGGCCGGAATTGAACAAACGCAATAATGTTAGCGCAGGCGCCATAGTCCGGGATCTACTGACGACCGTCATCCTCGGTATTTTCGTCCGCCATTTTCCGTGCCAACCTGTCGGCTCGTCTCCGCTGCTTCTTCTCCAATATCTTGCGGCTGGCCTCGCCAAGCAGAACGGTATCTGCCATGACCGCGCCGCGCTCGCCAATCGGCCGGTCTTTTCCGATGGTCGAATCCTGGAAGGTCTGCCTTTCGGTTTCCGCGTTTATTTCCGCGCCGATCAACACCGAATAGGCGGACAAAAACAGCCACATGAGGAAAATGACAACAGCAGCGAGCGATCCATAGGTCGCGTTATAGTCGCTGATATTCGCGGCATAATAGCCAAAGCCGACGGTTATCGCGAGCCATAGCAGCGTTGCCGCCACCGATCCCAGCGAGAGCCATCGCCATTTGGCCGGCCGACGGTCCGGCGCATAGCGAAAGAACAGTCCGAACGTAAAGCTGACCAGAAATCCGGCCGTTACCCAGATCGCCAGCTTCAGGAATATCAGAGCGGCGTCGCCGACATAGCCCTGCAGAAAGTTGCTGATATAGGTGAATATCGATATCGCTGCCAGACCGACGACCGCGACGCCCGCCATGCCGATGGTAATCTGCGCGCCAACCAGTGTCGTCACGAAAATATTCCGCGTTTCATGTTCTTCATAGATGATATTCAGCGCTTTCATCATCGCATTGGCCGCTCGCATCGCACCATAGGTCGATACCAGCAGAGCAAGGGCCAGGCCGACCCCCTGCGCGGTCTTGCTGGTGTTGACGATCGACAGCAGCTGTTCGCGCAAGATCGACAACACGGCAGACGGGAGAATCGGAGACAATTGATCGATGCTTCTGGTAACCGTATCGGGATCACCGACAAGACCGTAGAGCAGCACGATAACGGCAATCAGCGGGACAAATGCGAGAAAGGCGAAGAAAGCAACGCCCGCCGCCAGCAGCGGCAGATTGTGAAAATCGTTCATCACATATAGACGCTTCAAAATTACCCACCATGCTTTCAGCGGGAAATGGAGCGGGGTTCTGGCCTTAGCGCCCGGAGTCCGCGCAGCGATATCTTCCAGTTTCGAAGTGCCTGTATCGTGGTTATCGGAAATATTTTCGTCGCGACGGGCAGCACTCATTGCGTCGCTCCGCTTGCCTCTTCCGTCTGTTTTGCCGACTCCATGATCTCGTCCGCCTTGCGCCCTTCGGAAAGGTGCCTATTCACGCCAGATTCAATCGCCTCGGCCTCTGCATTGAGCTGATCGAGATTATCCTGATATTTCTCGTCAAAATCCTTTTCGCATGCGCTCAAGCACAGCAACGGGAAGGCCAGCGAGATAATGGTCCTGTGCATCAGTAATCCTTCCGGTATCGCAGATTAACATTCGAACCGCCGAAGCTGCCGACCGAACTCAGCACAGACAGCGCCGGTGTCAGGCTGATTTCCAGCTGGGTCGCGGTATAGCCGCGCGCGTCCGTGACAATCTCCACATATATGTCATTGGATATATATTGACCGGCGGCGATTGACGTACTGCGCCCCGTGTCTTCGTCTGCGCCCAATATGCGGAGGCGATCGATGCCCACCGAGGACTGCAGCACGCCGAGCGGATTGAGGCCGCCGCCACCGCCCCTAAGCCCGTTGAGGGATGATGCCAGTTGCACAGCCTGGATCGGAGTCAACTCGCCGATGGAGTTGCCGAACAAAATCCGCGCCATGATTTCGTCCTGCGGCAGGCCGGGCGTGGAACTGAATGCGATTTCCGGATTCTCGGCGCTGCCGGTGATGTTGATGCTGATATCAACATCGTCCGCCTCGCCACTCGCGACCAGCGTCAGCGCCGGATTGGTCATAGACCCGCCATTGAACCGCAGCCGCCCCGTTTCAAGGTCGAACGACCGGCCGGCAAAGCCCAGCGTTCCGCGGATCAGGTCGATGCCACCGGTCAGTTCCGGCTTGCCAGTGGTGCCACGAACCTTGATATCGGCCGACCATTCGGAATCGAGCCCCATGCCACTGACATAAATCTGGTTGTCGGCGACCAGATCGATATCGAGTTTCCAGTTGCCGGGTACGCCGCTGACCGGCTCTGCATCACCGGTGATTTTCTTGCGGCCCAGAGCGGGCTTGCGTCGCACGCCGCTGAGCGTAGCGACCTTCGTCGATCCTTCATAGACGATCTTGTACCGCGTCTCGGGCAGGCGGATACGGCCCCGGATTGTCGCCGGATTATTCGAATTGTTCACGACTTGTATTTCACCGGTAGCCCGAGCAGCCAGATCGCTACCCTGTGCCAATGTTGCATTGTCCAGATCGAGCGCCAGTTGCAACGGATAGCCCTTGGCAGAACTCAGAGAGACAAAGCCCTTGCCGCTGATGGTTCCGTCTCCGGCCTTGGCGGTTAACGCGGTGACCTCGAGACGGTCGTTGGTGAAATTGCCTTGTATCTTCATATCGGTCAGGCGGGTGCCATAAGCGTTATTCTCGTAGACCAGCTTGTTGGCTCGGACGATCCCGGTCAGGGTCGGGTCCTGCACCCGGCCGGAGAAATCGGCCGCGACGCCGATCGCCCCCTGCAGATCCTGATCGGGCAGCGCTGCAAGAGAGAATAAAGTGCTGGCCGGTCCGTTATAACGCAGACCTCCCGACAAGGGCGCGGCCAGCAATCGCGTCGTCCACGGTCCGGCGGTGGGCGGCAGCGGCGTCAGATTGACATGCATCCGGCCGATCGCGGCGCCCCTCCGCCGGATTATCGCACGGGCATTGCCACCATCTGCGAGCAGACGCCCGACAAGGTGGAGATCAACCGGTTGCGAAACCGAGGCCAGGCTGGTGCGGGTAAAATTGTCGATCCGCAGACGCGCATCCGCTTCCGGGAAGACATCCGGCGAATCCTGTGAAAAGTCGAGGCTGCCGGTGGCCGTTCCCCCGAGCCCCAGACCGGGCATCATCGGGTTGACCAGCGCCAGATTGACGTTGTTCAAGCGGCTTTGAATATTCAAGCCCCTCCCGTAGTCGCCGGCCAACTGTATGCTGCCTGCCGACAATTCGATAGTTGTGGGGAGCAGGCTATATTTGTCGGTTCCGGGAAGGATGCGCGCGGCTTTTCGGGTTTTGAAGTCAATGCCATTGGCCCTGCCATCAAGTGCCACGCGCCAAAGCTTCGGCGCGAGCACAGCATTGGCTGCAAATCGGAACGGCACCTGATTGCGGCCTTCCGCCATGATTTTCGCTGTACCCTGCCCGCCCCGATAGTCGATTTTCGCCCGCGCGGCGGCAATTTGCAGATCTTGCATGTCAAGACCCTGAAGCTGGATATCGGCGACAATCTGCGGCTGGTTGTAGAGAATGATATCCGCATCAATAATCGCCCGCTCGATGGCCAGTTGAGCTGGGCCGGACAATAAGCTCTGCGCGGCGGTCGCGTCGACAACCGCTCGCTGCTTGCCGCTGAAAGCGCTCAGGACCACTTTCCCCTCTATCCCGGAACCGTTCGCGACCAGCTGTCCGGAAAACGGGCCGGACGCAGCCTGCCGGATGCGGCCCGACAAGCCGACACCAGCGAATTGCGTTCCCTGGTTCACGTCGACGGTTAGTGGCCCGCTACCCGCGAGAATATCGACATCGGCATCGAACGCACCATAATCACTGTTGCCATTGGCAACGATGGCATAGCCGCTCGCACTGCCCCTGACGGTGGCGAAAAGATCCGTCATGCCGACGCCAAGACCGGGCCGCGCGGCGGCGATCGTGGCAACCGGACGAGCCGCGCTGCCATTCACTTTCACACCGATCGGTCCATATTGGTCGGACATGCCCCTGGCTGTAAAATCGATCCCGCCTGACGGCGAATAGCGACCGCTGCCTTCCGTCAGCCGGAAAGACGGCGCGGCAACATTCAGACTTCTGATCCGCGCGAGTCCGCTGGTATCATAAGACAATCTCGCGACGATCAGGCTGTTTCCGCCGAGAAACTCCCGTGCCCCGTCGTTGAATATCTGGCTCGACCGCGCGCGGACCGTACCGGTCAAAGCAAAGCCTCCATCGTTCCCGGACATCAGATCGATATCGCTGTCGATATTGAAGACACCGACGCTTTCGACGCGATAGCCGTGGATGCGCCCCTTGAGCCCGCCCGTGTAGAGCCCCTCGTCGAGGTCGGCGACGATGATCGCAGTCGCGTCAATCCTGTCTGAGGCAATCTGGAGATTGTCGGAAAGCAACTTGCCGTTCGCATATCCGAAATCACCCTCCAGCCGGACATTGGTCAGCAACGCGCCGACGCTTTCGTCCAGCCCGGCGATCCGTTCCGCCCGGGCCTGCAAGGGAATGCGCCATTGATCCTCTTCCAGCTTAACATTACCGCTGGCACGCAAGCCGATCACAAGTGTCTCGTCAAAGCCCAGCTGCGCTGCATCGACCATATAATTGACAGACGGAGCGGCGAAATCGCCGTTCAAGGTCATTTTGGCGGCGACACCGGCGCCGCTGATATTGGTTGCAATGGCCGATGGCTGAAGTAGCCGGAAATCGACATCGAGATCCTGCATCCTGTTGGTACCCAGATCGACAAATCCATCGGTCGCCAGAACGAAATTGTCGCTGCCGAGACGTCCCTTGATTTCGAATTTCCGTTCCGCGCCGGCGGCGGTAAAGTCGATTGTCGTGACTGGCTCGAGCATGTTCCGGCCGGGACCGGTTACCAGCAATCCGGGTCGCGCATCGCCGCGCAGCGCAAATGTTCCTTCGCGCGCCGATATCGCAAGATCGGCGAGCCTGTCCGCGCCACTCATTCCCTTTAAGATGCCGTCCCATTTCGTCCAGTCGCCCTCGCCGTTAAGGACAAGGCTTATCGGCTTGGTCGTGCCGGACAATCCGGCCAGCAATCCGTCGGCCGGAGCATCCAGTTTGAGCGCAAGGTCCAGTATATTCTGCTCCGGTACGGCATTGATGGCGAATGCGATCTTGTCGCCACCCGCGATGTCCGGACCGGACAGCGCCCGGGCATGACCGTTCAATATGGCACGCGCATCCGCTATCTTAACATCCGCCGCGAGACTGAGCAGATGCCGTTCGCCGGTGACTGCGCTGGCGATATCCAGTTCACCGATTTCCAATCTGCCGACATCAATATCTAGATCGGGCAGAAGCGGTCCCTCTGACGCTGTCGGCAGAAACTCCGGCAGACGGAGCAGATTCGCCCTGGGAATGGCCAGCGAGCGAATGTCGACATGACCGCCGATAAAGGCGAACGGGCGCCAGTCCAGCGCGACCGTCTCGGCAGTAGCAAAAACCCCCTCCGGATCGTGAATTTTCACACCGGAAATTTCCATGCCGCCATAGATGGAACCGTCAATCCGGTCCACTTCCAGCTGCATGCCATTTTCGAACTCCAGCGCCTCGATCTGTTCTTTGACAAAGCGATGTCCGCTGCTGCTGTCCAGCCAGAGATAGGCGGCAATCAGGAACGCCAGAACAAACGTGACCAGAACGCCCGAGCCGATTGCGACATTGCGAGCCATACCGGACTGGCTTTCCGGCTCAGCCATGGTTTCGCTGTCCGCCATCAGAAGGCCTGACCAATAGAAATATAGACCGACACGCGCGATTCTCCCGGCTGCCGGTTTATCGGGGTCGCGACATCAACCCTGAGCGGCCCGAAATTGGTATAGAATCGCCCGCCGATGCCAACGCCGTAGCGCAGATTGTCGAAGCCCGGCGTGGAACTGGTATAGACTTGTCCGGCATCGACGAAGCCGACAATCCCGTAATCGCCGAAGCGATAACGGACTTCCGCGGCCGCTTCGACCAGGCTTCGCCCGCCAATCGGCCGATTTTCGATGTCTTTCGGGCCCAGCTCCTGATAGCCAAAACCGCGAACAGAGCCGCCGCCACCGGCATAATAGCGTCGGGACGGCGCGATCAGCTCGCGGTCCGCACCGGCTATGGATCCGACGCGCGCACGGCCCGCGATGACAATGCCGTCATCGACCGGATAATATGCGGTACCTTCCAGCAAGCCACGGCCATAGATCTGCGTACCGCTGCCGAGCGATGCCTCCGGCGACAGTTTCGCGGACAGGCGAAAGCCCCGGGTCGGATCCAGCAAACTGTCGGTTGTATCAAATGTCACCTGCCCGGGTAGCGCGGCAACGTAAAAGGTACGCCGGTCCCGTTCACCGGTGTTAAAATTGAAATCCTGTTCATTGGTGCCGAGAATCTCGAAACCATAGCTGTAGCTCAACCGTTTTTGCCAGATCGGGGTACTGTCGTAGGAGATGCGCCCGGCCAGTCTGCCGGTAAAGGCCTCATAGGCGTCGAAGTCGCTGTGTAACGCCGAGATACCCAGTTCAGCCGTCCGGTCACGGCGACCGGCATTGCTGCGGCGGAATGTCAGGGAGGCCCCCTGCTCCTGGGTCCCGGCGACTGCACTGGCGATCAGGGCGCCTTCCGGCGGAAACAGATTGCGGTGGGTCCAGCTGCCTTCCAGACGAAATCCCTGGCCCGTGCCATAGCCAGCGCTGCCCGCCAGAGTGCGCGGCGGTCCGGCCATCTGTTCGACATTGATTGTTGCATATTCGGTCCCGTCCGGTCCCGTCTCTCCGCTTGCGGTCGGCTTCACCGATACGATGGAAAACAGGCCGGTAGCGACCAGAGCCTGACGCAGGTCATCGACCATGCGGCTGTCGTATAGCTCGCCCTTGTCGAACCGGCTCAGCACCGCAATATGATCGGCATCGAAAGCGGTGGTGCCGGTGGTTATGATTTCACCATAGCTGCTGCGCGGGCCGATATCGACGGGCAGCGTGTAATCGCCAGTGCCGGCTTCGGGATCGAGCAGAATATCCCGCTGGCCCGTTTCGGCAAAAGGATAGCCCTGCTGCGGCAGAACCACCGCAATATTCGCTTCGGCGGCCAGAATCCGTTCGGCGACGATCGGCTCTCCGGTCGCGGGAGCAAAATTTCTGGCAATCAGATCTGCGGGAACGGGGTTGTCGGCATCAAATTTGAGCGTGCCGAGATTGTAGCGCCGGCCCGGCTCGACCTGCAGCACCACGGCCAGCCTCTCGCCGTCCGTCTCGGGAAGCTCTACCGTGCCGTTCACCACGGCGTCGAAAAATCCCTGCCCGGTCATAATGTCGACCAGCAATTGCTGGTCCTCCTGCATCCGTGCCGAGACCATGGCGCCGTTCACTGCCTTGCCGTCAGCATCCTCCAGCGCAGAAAGCTCCTTGAACAGGCTGCGGATATCATCGGCACGAACGGGGCGGACCGGAGCCTCCCCGCTTTCGCCAAGGCTGTCGAGACCCTCTATACGATAATCATATCGCAATTCGGCTGTCTGCCCGCTTTCGTCCGCTTCGGTATATTGGCTCTCGTCGAACGGCTCGACATCAAAGCTGTCGATCGGCGTCAGCGGATCATCTATTTCAGGATCATCGACCGGTGCATCGGCAATCAACTCGTTCGTATCTTCGTCCTGCAACGCGGGCAAGACAGACAGACCGGCCTCCGCATCGTCCCGGAGGGTCTCGCGTTCTAGCCTTTGCTGCTCGGCCTCCCAGTCGTCGACACTTCCCATCGCGGCATCGATATTCTCTTCGATCGCCGGGATCGTCCGGTCAAATTCGGCATCATCGATAATCGGCGCGCGCCGTTCTGCCGTCGTCCCGGCGCTATCCTGAGACTGGGCCAGGACGGTCGTTGCGTTCATTCCGGCCAACGAAAATATTGCGGTGAAGGCCGGTATCTTGTTCATGTAACGCATTCGGGTGCCGCACCTGTTTCAACGCATTCGGAGAGCAAATGCCGTGATTTCGTCTGTTAAAATGAGCTAGTCGCAGATTTCCACAATTAATAGCCTCAGCGTGTCTACGTTCAGATCCGCATCGGGTTCCCGGTCGAGAATATATTTTCCCCTATCAATATTTGTGCAGGTTGCTGTTGCTGGCCATATGCAGGAGCGCAGGCACGGGATGTTAGGGGAAACGGCTCGTTCGATTCACGGCGATGGGTAGCGAGCACCGGTAACCGGCTCGCTTGATTACAGCCAGCCGGTTGTTACAGAAGCTTATATCTTCGGAGCGAGAAAAGCGAACCAGGGATATGAATTTCAAGGACCCCCGAACCACCAGGGACGGCGATTTAGATCCGGCCGCCTATCAGCGCCGCGTCTGATCGGGATCACGTTCCTGCTATTGTCCTACGATGGTTTTGATCCGGCGGCGCCTGGAGCCAACACAATCCGCTTGACAGGTTGCCCGAGGCAGGCAGCGCCACGCTTCAACCGGTAAAATGGAGCAACGGGCTTTTGCTTCTGCTGCCAAGACGATAGGCTGGTTCACCAAGGATAAACGAATATGTGGTAACGAACCCCATGGCGAAGCTCTCGGAAAATGCTCCGGCGCATGATGCAGAACAGCAAATGCGGCTGATTGAACGGCGACTGGCCCGCAGCGAGGCGGCGCGCGCAGAGGCCGAGCAGTTACTGGAATCGAAAAGCCGTTCCCTCACGCAGGCGCAGGAACAGTTGCGCCAGAAGGAAGTCGAGTTACTCGAACATGTCAACCGGCAGACTCTGTCGCATGTCAGCGCCCAGAATTTGGCCAATGTGGCGACTTTTTACGGAGACGAGAACCAGAAATTCATTGGATCGGACAATTTCGCCAGCGTGATCGGTTCGAAAAAGCCGGTCACCAGTTTCATGCAATTTGCCGCCATGGTGCATCCACACGACAAGGCCAATGCGACGGAAATCCTGATCGCCGCATCCGAGGGGCGGCTGGTGGACGAAAATGTCAGGGCGATTTTCGCTTTTGCGATGACTATGGCAAGATCCGCTGGCTGCGATGGTCGGTTACACAGCGAAGGTCACCGGACGGTGTCCGCTTCTTCGGCTTTGGCGCCGTTCGCGATATCACCAAGGATCGTCAGGCCGAGCGGCAGGAACAGATCTTGCGGAAACTGAGTGAACGCCGGGCGCGGCAGCTGCAGAATATGACCAATGACCTGAAAATCGCGCGCGAGGAAGAAGAGCACAAGAGCAAGCAGCTCGCACAACGCCTTGTCGAGATGGAACTGATGGGCTCGGCGCTGGAAGAAGCCAGGGCTGCTGCTGTGGAAGCAAACAAGTCGAAATCGCGGTTTCTGGCGATGATGAGCCATGATATCCGCACGCCCATGAATGCGGTGCTGGCCACGCTGGAGCTGCTCAGCATCACCGACCTGACCCGCGAACAGCTTAGACATGTCGAGCTGGCGCGGGACAGCGGTGACCAGTTGTTGTCCCTGCTGGCCGATATCATAGAATATGCCCGCGCCGACGGCTGGAAACTCGATTTGCAGATGCGCGAGGTCGCCCTGCCCGATCTGGTGGAAAAGACGGCCGCCACCTGGCAGCCGCTCGCCCGAAAAAAGAATCTGGAAATCTTCACCAGCCTGCCGGCGGATTGTCCGGAACATATCACGACGGACCCGACAAGGGTGCGGAACATGATCGACAATTTCGTCAGCAATGCGATCAAATATACCAGCGATGGCCGGATCGAACTGATTGCGGACATCGTGAGCGAAGCCGAAGGAACATTTCTGAAATTTTCCGTGTCGGACGACGGATGCGGCATCCCGGAGGATGTCCAGGCCGGCCTGTTTGAAGATCTGGACCGCGGCATTGCCAAGGAAAGCGCGATTGAGGGAACCGGCCTTGGGCTGTCGATCTGCAAACGTATTGTCCAGAAGATGGACGGCACGATCGGCGTGGAGAGCGAGATCGGCTTCGGCAGTGTCTTCTGGTTCATGATCCCTGTCACCATGAGTGACGGTTCGGAACTGGCTGCGGAAAAAAGCGAGGCACTTGTCACCCCCAAGTTCCGGATCGATGGCCGGGCACCCAAATTGCTGGTTGCCGAGGACGTAGAGGCAAACCAGATCGTGATTACCGCGATGCTGGAGAATATGGGTTGTGAGACCACAGTCGTGGATGACGGATCGAAAGTGATGGACGCGCTGGCCCGCGAGGATTTCGACGGGATATTGATGGATGTCTGGATGCCGATGAATGGCATGGATGCGGCGCGTCTCGTCAGAGCAAACCGCAAATATGCAAAAATCCCGATTTTCGGTGTGACCGCGTTTGCCGCGGACAGCGAACGCACCGCAATCCTCGCTTCCGGCATGGACGGTGTTATTGCCAAACCGATCAACCTGTCCGGCCTGCACTATGTCGTCGGCCAGATTTGCGGGCTGGATATCGAGGAAGGTACGGGCGAGTCGGACCATCAAAAGCGCATTCCCGATTTCGGCGAGGTCGCGTTTCTCGACCAGACCAAATTTTCCGAACAGATTGATGCCGTGCCGGCAGGACGCCGCGCGGCACTGGTTGATGCGGTAGGCAATGATATCGGGAAATGGTGCGAGAGGTTCAGCCAGTCCTGGACTTCCCGGGACCAGCAGGGTGTCAACGCAGCCCATCATGCATTGCGTGGCATCTGTACCGGCTTTGGTGCCTATGCCTTGCTGGAGAAGGTTGATTCCATCCGGCAAAGTGGCAAACTTGGCGCATCCGATGAGCTATTGCCGATCCAGGACATGCTGGATTACACTATCGCGGCCCTTCACCGGGCGCAGCTACAGACGGCCGGTGAAGGGACCGATTGACCGGGAAACCTCAATAGGCCCCCCTGCCCGTAATTACCGCCGGCACCGTCCGGGTAATCAGGATCAGGTCGCGCACCAAAGACTGTCTGGAAAGATAGTCAAGATCCATGTCGACTTGCTTTTCAAACGGAATATCCGCACGGCCGGAAACTTGCCAGGTACAGGTCAGGCCCGGCTTTCCGGTGAGCCGGCCCCGTTCCTTGTCCTTATAGGCCAACACCTCCTCGGGCAGCGCCGGCCGAGGGCCGACGACCGACATCTGTCCGGCCAGAATGTTCAGGATTTGCGGCAACTCGTCCAGTGAAGTGCGACGGATCAACTTGCCAATCCGTGTGATCCGCGGATCGCTTTTCATCTTGAAGCAGACGGAATCGCGTTCATTCTGTTCTGCCAGTTGCGCCTTTCGAGATTCTGCATCCTTGTACATCGAGCGGAATTTCCAAATCTGGAACGGCTTGCCGTCTGCACCGATCCGGGTCTGCCGGAAAAATGGCGATCCCCGGTCTTCCAGGGTGATCAACAGACATATAGCGGCGGCCAATGGTCCGAGCAGCAATAGCGCGACCAGTGCGATCGACAGATCCAGCGTGCGTTTTGAAGCGGCCGCATAGCGCTCGGCATGGCCGCGGGCTACAAAGGCGTTGGCGATGGCGTGGCCGATAAAACGCAAATTGCCACCCAGATAGCGACCCGCCAGCCGACGCGGTTCCATGGCCAGGCGCCAGCACCATTCCAGACCCAGGTCCCGTACCGGCGCCGGAGCACGCGGAATGCTGTGCGAATAATAGTCGAACAGACCACCGACACCCATCACTACCGGTACCGTGATCCGGTCGCGATATCTGGCTATCCATTTTTCCTGCACGGGGACGCCCATGCCAATCATCAGGATCGACGCGCCGGATCTGTTGATCTGGTCGATGATCTGTTCGTCCGTTCCGTGGTCAAAATAACCTTGCTGGGTGCCCGCAAAGCGAAGGCCCGGATATCGGTTGCGCATATTTTTCGCGGCTGCGGCGGCAATGCCGGGTTTGCCGCCGAGCAGGAAAATGCTCTGCCCGGCCTCCGCTGCCTTTTCACAAATATGCGGAAAAAGATCCGTACCATTAAGATTGTCGACGGGCTTTGTCCCCGCCAGCCTGCCTGCCAGCCGGAGACCGGAGCCATCGGGAAGCAGCAGATCGGCCGATTGCAGGTCGGCCGCATATTGTCTGTCCCGTTTTGCAATGTTGATGCAGTGGGCGTTTATGAAATAAATTGCGTTGCGTTCGCCTTGCGACGCCGCCCGGACGATTTTTTCGGCAATCTCCGGCAAACAGCCATTGGCCAGGTCCAGCCCGAACAAAGAAATGGCATATTCATCATAAGTCGAAACAGCCAATTCGCTGATATGATCACGGCCTATAATAAGCGGCGAAATGCGGCGGCTGTCATTGGCGGAAAAACTGGCAGCAGATTGATACATACTCATTGTGGGACTCCATTTCATTTGCCCCCATCTTCGCACTTCGCGTGCCAGAATATGATTATTGTTATATTTCAAACAGCTATTTGGTTAATCGGCCGTTCGCTACTAATCAATCTTGTTCAAAATGCGAAAATTTTCGCAAAATGCGAACAATACCACCCACTCTGCAACAACCCGCAGACCGTTAAATTTGCGATAAGCATTATCACGCCGGAAAAACCGGCGTTTCCCAAAACTGGCACGGCAATTGAAGTGATTGTTCCGAACCAGTTTGGGAATTGCAACATGATCGCCGCACCATCAGATAAGCAGCATAGCAGCAAGCGCTCCATCATAGAGGGTCTCTTGGCCTATGGATCGGCAGAACTGGTCAATCGCATTGTCCGGATACTGGTTGTCGTCATCATCGCACGCCAGCTGGTTCCCGAACTGGTCGGTGTCGCGGCACTGACCCTCAGCCTTTTCGAACTGACCCGGGTGATTGCCAATATCGGTGTGGGCCAGAAAATCATCGCGGCTCCGGACCAGACCCTCGAAGCGGTCTGCAATTCGGCCAGACGCATATTCTGGTTCTGGTGCTCGATGGTGGCCTGCATTCAGCTGGTTGTTGCCGTGGTGCTTTTCACTTTCTTTCAACAGGGCCTGGCCGCACAGATGCTGGCCGTCCTGTGCGGCGTCTATTTTTTCATGCCCGGCGGTCTGGTCCAGTGCTTTCGTCTGATGCGTGCCAGAAAAATGGCGACTGTCGCGAAAATCGGCGCGGTCCAGACAATTTCCGACCATTTGCTCACCGGCGCCCTGATACTCGCCTGGGCCAACCCTTGGGCAATCATATTGCCAAAGCTGCTCACAGCCCCGCTATGGCTGGTCATGATGCGACGGGCAGAGGACTGGTCCGTCAACCCGGTCCATGGTTACGCCAACCGGTCTGAGATGATCAATTTCGGCGCGGCCGTGCTGGCGACCGATATAATGCTCGCCCTGCGCAACAATCTCGACAAGCTGATCATCAGCGCGCTGCTCGGCGTTTCCGCTCTTGGCAGCTATTATTTTGCCTTCAACGCCGGCATCGGCATTATCGGCACGCTGGCCACCGCATTTGGCACAGTGATCTACCCTTATTTGTGCAACCAGAAATCGCTGGCTGATGCCGGCAGCACCTTGCGTTTCATTCTCGGCGCCGGACTGATCATCTTCAGCGGCCTGTCACTCGCACAATATATTCTGGCACCCATTTATATACCGCTGATTTTTGGAGAAAAATGGCTCCAGGCCATACCACTGATCCAGATCCTGTCACTCGCCGGCATCCCGCTGCTGCTCGGAGCCATCGCATCCGCCTATCTGCGGGCATCGGGCCGAGCGGCTCTCGATGCATGGCTCGGCCTTGCGGTCTGTGTCGCGGCGCTCTCGGCGATGTTTGTCGGCGCTCATTTCGGGCTGCAGCAAGCCGCAGCAGGCTGGGTGATCGGCACAGCCTCCGTCATCTCGGCATATTCCCTCGTCATCATGACCAAATTTTTTAAAACCGAACAGGAAATTTCCCTATGAACCATCCTCATTTTTCCGTGATCATGCCGGTCTATAACGCCGCATCGCATCTTTATGCGACGATAGAATCTGTTCTGACGCAGACGGACGGTGACCTTGAACTTATCCTGGTCGACGACGGCTCAACCGACGAAAGCCTGTCGATCATGTTGTCGCTGGCCGGCGAGGACGACCGGATAAAGCTGCTTGCACAATCCAACAAGGGTGTGTCAGCCGCTCGCAATCTCGGCCTTGCTCAGGCTCGGGGCAAGCTTGTTGCCTTCATTGACTCGGATGATCTGTGGAAAGCCGAGAAGCTCGAGATGCATGGATATTTTCATGCCAAGCACCCCCAGGTCGCTGCAAGCTACGCCCAGATCGCCTTCATCGATCATGACGCAAAACCGGATGATAAAGCGAAGACCTATTCCACGGTCACAACCGCTCCATTGTCTGTGGAGCAGGTGATTGCGGAAAACCCGACCTGCACCATGTCGAACCTGGTGGTGGCAAAAGCGATCATTGACGCCGTCGGCGGCTTTCGATCGGAAATGTCCTATGCCGAAGACCAGGAATGGATCGCCCGCATCGTCTCGCATGGTCATGAAGTCTGCGGACTGGATCATCATCTCGTTGATTATCGTATGAGCCCCAATGGCCTGTCGGTCGATCTGCCGGCCATGTACGCCGGCTGGCGTTCGCTGGCGAGCCAATATGCAGATAGCGGCACCGTGCTTGCCGCCGAAGCGATTTATTGCCGCTACCTGTCCCGTCGGGCGCTGCGGGCGGGTGCCCCGGCGAGGGTCGCCCTGTCCTACGCAATGCAGGGGATAAGGTCGGACCATCTGGCGTTTCTGAAAGATGCCCGGCGCGGCTGGCTAACCCTGATCAGTGCGGTTGCTGCCCTGCTGATCCCGCGCTCCGCCAGAATTCACTTCTTTGCCTGAACCCTATTCTTGAAAAAGGACAATCCTATGACCAAACCATCCATCTCGATCATCATGCCCGTTTACAATGTCCAGCGCTACGTCGCCGCGGCGATTGAATCCGTGCTTGCCCAGACATTTGGCGATTTCGAACTTGTCATTGTCGATGACGGCGGTTCAGACAGGAGCGTGGAGATTTGCGCATCTTATGCGGATCCGCGGATCCGGATCATATCCCAGAGAAACCGCGGTCTTGCCGGCGCACGCAACAGCGGCATATCGGCCGCGCGCGGCGAATATATCGCGCTGCTCGATGCCGATGACAGCTGGATTCCGGAAAAGCTCGCGCTGCACAAAATCCATCTGGACAACAACCCTTATGTAGGCGTCAGTTACTGCGGTTCGCGGTTCATGGATGCAGAAGGAACGCTGCTCCGTCAAGCACAGCGTCCGAAGCTGGAAAATATTACCGCCCGGGATATCCTGACCCGCAATCCCATCGGCAACGGATCGGCTCCGGTAATCCGAAAGTCGGCTCTGGCCACTATCGCGTTCGAACATCCTGACGAGCGCGGACGCGAATGTTTCTTCGACGAAGGGTTTCGCCAGTCCGAAGATATCGAACTGTGGATCCGCATGGCGCTGACCGGCGGGTTCCGTTTTGAAGGGATTGACGGGTTGCTCACCCATTATCGGATCGTCTCCGGTGGCCTGTCGGCCAACATCGCTGCACAATATGACAGCTGGAACCGGGTGATGGTGAAGACCATGGCCCATGCCCCGGAATTTGTCGCCCGGTACGGAGACGAGGCGCGGGCATTTCAGCTCCGCTATCTGGCCCGTCGTGCGGTCCAGATGGGTGATGGAGCCTTCGCTCTCATATTGTTGAAAGAAGCTTTCGCCGTCTCGTTCAAGCCGCTTGTCAGAGAGCCCGTGAAGTCGGCATTCACTTTTGTCGCCGCCGCTGCCGCGCGCTATCTGCCGAATGATTTCGTGAACAGGCTCGCGGACGGCTGGACCGGCGGGAGGGTTCTGAGATGACCAGTTTGCCGAAAATCGTTCATCTGCTCGACGACCTGTCTATCGGAGGCGTGACGCGCAATCTCGCGCTGTTTCAGCACCCTGCCCTGCAACGCCATTATGAATGCTCGAGCGAAGAGGTTCATCCCGACTGGAGCATTGCGCCAAAAATGAATGCTGCGGTGATTGTCGTTCATTTCTCGATGAGTTGGAAGACCCTGCCCTTTCTCTACTCGCTCGCGGCGCGCAATGCACAGGCCAGGCTGGTGCTGGTCGAGCACAGCTATTCGCGGGAATGGGAAAATCTTTATGTCGCGGATCAGACCCGTTTCCGATCGATGCTGAAGCTGGCCCACAGGATGTTCGATCGGGTGATTTGCGTTTCTGACGCGCAAGCCGGCTGGCTTGAGGAATCGACCGGGCTCCGGGCCCCCAAGCGTCAGACCATATATCCCTGGAGCGACATGCAGGGCCTGGCGCAGCTGCCACGGCCGCATTTTTCGTTGAAAGCACCGCTAATCATCGGTGCCTATGGCCGGTTTGTCGAGGACAAGGGCTTTGAACGGCTGATCGGCGCGATCAATGCGCTGGGCGACCAGCAAGCGGTCGGCCTGTTGCTCGGTGGTTTTGGACCCGACGAGGACAAGCTGAGACGTCTGGCCGGATCAAATTCCAACATATCGTTTTATGGGCAGATAGACCGGGTCGACGACTTTCTCGCCAAATGCGACCTGGTTGCGGTCCCGTCGAAATTCGAAACCTATGGCCTGGTAGCCACCGAAGCACGCATGGCGGCCCGCCCGATCCTTGTATCCGGCGTTGGCGGGCTGTCGGAACAGGTCGGCGAGGCCGGCATGGTCACCGACTTCGGCGACGAGAAAGCTACGGTCAAACTGCTGGAAAACATCCGTCATCTACCGCTGGTCAAAATGTCGGTCTCGGGCCGCGACGCCTGCCTCGATATCACCGAACATCGCATCGAATCGTGGTTACAGCTGCTCGGGGATATCGCGTCCAGCCGGACCATGCCCCGCGCAGCCTAAGACGCCGGTCTGGTACAGACTCCCCGGCGGACAGCAACAGGGCCCCTGCGAAAGCGGGGGCTCTTTTTTTGCCTGCGGATACGCCACGCGCCCGACCGATAACGGCTGCCAATGCCAACCTTCTCATCCCCCCAGATCGGCTACTGCACATTCCGACAGCCAGATCAGGATATCGGAGGGATGGTAGGCCTGGCACACCGGTAGCGACTATTGTCTCAGCCGTTGGCAATGATGTCCGGCATCCCCATGAGAGCAAGATTGGATCGGTGGCAGGTCCCAGCCGCAGGATAACCGCGGACTGGCGAGATATCAGCTCGCGGTTCTGCGTTGTGTTGCAGCCTGAAGGGCCATGCCGATCAGCAGCAGCGCCGGCCAGTAAAGATAGGCCAGCGACTCCAGATTTTCGCCAAAACTGTACATGAACAGCAGCAAGGTCATGGCAAATCCCGTTTGGCCCAGACGGGAAAGCAGGGCCGAGCGCAATAGCAGAGCAAGAGTGATGGTCAGCGGCACCGCGAGCGCGAGCAGGCCGAGCAGACCCTTTACGAACAACAGCCCATACCAGCTGTGGTGGCTGCCGATCGGCATATATTCGACCAGATGGGGGCCCCGTTCGACAACGCCGTGGCCAAACCAAAAAGCTTCCGCCTGCCAGCGTTCCACGGCAATCCGGCCCAGCGTTTCCCGGACTCTGGTGGAGTCCGCGCGCGCGCCGGAAAATTCGGATTTGGCCATATCCAGCGCGTCAAGAATATCCAGTGCGAACCAGCCCGACAGCAGAACGATCGGCAATATGAGAAACCACAGGAGAGGACGGGTCGCCTGGCTGAAAAGCAGCGGTACGGGGGCGATGATGACCAGTCCGACAAGCGCCAGCCGCGACTGGGATAACAGAATCATGGCCAGAGCCGCGGCAATGCCCCAGTTTCTCCAGCGACGATCCTGCTCCTGACAGGCACAGATCAGATAGACCAGTCCTACCATCCCCGCCGCTGGCGACCAGGGTGCAAAAAATTGCCAGCGGGGCGCGCCCGATCCGGGCTCCAGCGTATAGAGAATGGTGGCAAAATATTCCGGTCCGGATCCGCCGATAATCTGAAGCGGCGAAACCCACAAGGTCGCCGGCAATCCGGCAAAGGGCGCGACAAGAACGAACGGCAGCAGCATGATCGTATATTTGCCGGTCCGGCAAATGGCACGATAGACAATTTCCCGCCTGATCGGCAGCACCGCACCGGCAAAGATGAACAATGCAATGAGCAGCCATCCCTTGGCCCAGCCTATGGAAGATTTGATGGTTGCACCGGTCCCGAGGCTGAAATTGAGATGCCCGGCGATCAATATCACCAGCATGACCGTCATTGCGACAAGCCAGACAGATATTGGCCAGCGCGGCATCTGCAGACGCTTGGACTCGGGCAAGACTGGACCGATATAGTAGAAATATAGCGCCTGCAGGCAAAGCACACAGCCGAGCACCGGCCCCGCAATATAGAGCCCGCCTACCAGCCATAGAAGCCATGTCGCCAATATGGTGTAATAGACTAGATATTCGGAGCTATTCTGCGGATGATCGGCTGTCTGAACCATAGCAATGCCAGTCCTACAAGAATGATGATAGTCGCGCCTGTCGCGCCAGCCAGAGCCAGCAGGACCGAGGGGCTCGACGGCGATAGCGGCAAGGAAGGTTGCTCGAGTGTCTGGACCAGCGGGTAAGATGCAAAGGGATCCTGCTTGTTGGTGTCAACCCGCGCCAGCGCCGAGGAAAAAACGGCCTCTGCCACGCGGTGGTCCCGCACAAGATCCGCCAGTTGCGAAGCCTGTTTCACCAGTTCACCGCTTTTCAGCGACTCATTGGAAATATCCTTGCGGATTTCAGCAAGGCCAGCCTGTGCGCCTGCGCTCTGCGAATTCGCGACGATCATGCCCTGCATCATGTTGGCTCTGCCGTCCGCGACCGCGATATCGACATTTTTCAGAATTGCATTGGCGCCCAGTCCGGTCAGTTCGCGACCGCGACGCACCAGCGCATTTTTCAGCAGGTCCCGTTCGGATCTGGCCTGCACCATATCACCATGATTGTCGCCAAGCGTCGCTTCCTTTTCCCGGGTATCGACTTCCACTTTGGCATATTGATCGGCCAGCTGCTGAAACACCGGGTCCGAACGCAGCCGCAGCGCGCTATTGGCCCCGTTCACGCTCTTGCCGAGTATCGAAGCAAAACGGCCTGATTCCGCGGATTTCTGGCGCAATATTATGCGGGCTTCCCGCTCCTGCTGGCGCAGCGCATCCATATTGGCAATCCGGGTATTGAACTGGTCCAGGGAAACCAGCCCGGTTTTCGCCTGAAAATCAAGTAGCGCCTGTTGCGTCGTCCGGACTTTCTTTTCCAGCACGACGAGGTTTTTATTGTCGGAATTTTCCCGCATTTCCGCTTCGTTTTTGCGCAGTTCATCGAGCTGGTTGAGAAATGTGTCTTTCAGGGCAAGCGCGCGTTTGTTCGCCTGTTCGCCGCTCGCGCCCACCACTTCCACCTGGATCAAGTTGGTCTGGTCGATCAGCTTCACATTGGGCGCGGGAAACCGGTCCATCTCGTCACCGGATTTCTCGGCGCTCTGCCGCAAGGTTTTATCTGTCATCAACAGACGCTTGTAATTCTCGGTCGGGCTTAGGGTCGCGCTGGAAAAGGCCGATGAAACGGATGATTGCGCCTGTCCGATACTTTCCACGTTCAGAGACCCGCCAGCACCCGAACCCGGCAGGATCAGGGTGAACTTGCTGCGATACTGATCGGGAGCCAGCGCCAGAAACAGACCTGTCAGAACCCAGATTACCACGATCCAGACAGCCGCGGTCTTCAGATAGCGTTTGTGGCGCAGGCGCATCGGCCGGCGGTTCTTCAAAGCGTGCCAGAGCCGTGTGTGCAGGCCCGGCTGCTCGATGAATTCCTGTTTCATGATCAGTCCAGATTCTTCAGCAGAAAATAGGGGGATGCGGTTTCGCCGACCAGGCTGATCACATCGCGCATATTCATCGCGAAACTGTCATAGCAGGCAAGGCTGTCCCCCGGCATGAGATAAGGATCCCTGCCGTCACGATCGTCCTGACGGACCAGTTTTTCAACCGAGCGCTGGATCACCACCGATTGGCCGCTGATCGGGTTGCGGGACATCAGCACTACTTTTCGCGCCGCGTTCATCGCCGATCCGCCAACACAATTGGCGGCCACCATCGCCTGGGACAACCGTGTACCATATGGCAGGTTGGTCGCGTCGCGGTTTATCGCGGACGAGGCGTTGTTGCTGGCTGGCCGAGACAGGTTGGACATATAGACCCTGATCCCCGGAGCCGTGATTTGCGATGGTTTGACCAGATCATCCTGAAAACAGGCCCGCGATCCGACAATCACCCGGTCGTTAGCCGTCAGCGCGATATCCTCAATTGCGCTGCCATAGATCGCGCCATTCAAATCTATCTTCGTCCATTGCTTTCCCCGAACAAGATATACAGCGGAGAGATCGGCATCGGGCCGGACACCCCCGGCGGCGCGCAATGTGGTCGTCAATGACCGGTTCGCATTGCTGTCGCCGGAATCGCTATTGCTCAGATTGACACCGCGGGTTTCCGGATTGCGTTCGCCCACCCGGATCATTCCCGGCTCGAACACCGCGCCGCTGACGGCAACGCTAATTCCGCCCAGTTCGAGCAGTTGCAGCCGGACGCTGTTCCGCAAGCCCCGGATGAGCCCCGCCTCGACCAGTTCGCTTGCAATGGCCCTTTCCGCCTCGACGATGGACCGTCCGGCCAATAGGATTGTTACACGACCGTCCAGCGTGATCGTGCCGTTCGCGGCCAGCACATAGGTTCGTGACAGGCTGTCCTCATCGCCGGCCACTTTCAAACGGACCCGATCGCCGGATGCCAGAAGATCCGGAGTGCTGGCAAACATATGCGATGCGACCTGGCCGCCCGCAAGCAGATCAGCCGGAGTCATCGTCGCGTGGCATGAGCGAAAGCCCTCGCCGGTCGCTTCGACCTGCTGCGGCGCATATTGGCTGCCAATGGCATTCGCCGGCCGTTCCATGGTCGCGCAGCCACCGAGAAGCGATGCCGTGATCAGGATTGCGATAGTCTTGTGGGTCATGATGTCACCTGCAAATTGAGTTCAGGTCATCCTTTGCAATCGCCGTGCCAGTAGCTGTTTTGCAGGACTTACGATGGTTAACATTCCGATAATGCGAATTATTCTGGTCGGTATTTGCAATTTGCAAAGGTTTTATCGCATATTGCGAATAGATCTTGTTGCAAAATGCAGGTCTTGAGCAAGACTTCGCGGAATTCAGCCATTCGCATTTTGGCATGGAAGATGCTTTGAACCGGTTAACAACCGGAATAAAAAGGAATGGAACAAGATGAAGGGTATAATTTTTACGGAATTGGTTCGGTTCATGGAACAGGTCCAGTCACCGGAATTCGCCGATCAGGTAATCTCCGGAGCCGCGCTTCCCAATGATGGTGCGTTTACCTCGATCGGCAATTATCCGGCAGATTATGCCCTCGCCATGGTTGGCCAGGCGTCCGAACAATCCGGTATCGAAGCCACCGAGCTCTGCCGTCTGTTCGGCAAATATCTCTATGATCGATTCAACATCTTATACCCGCATATCATGGAATCCTACAAGTCGGCCGAAGCACTGTTGACCCATGTCGGCAGCCATATTCATACCGAAGTCTGTGTGCTCTACCCCGATGCGCGGCCTCCCCAGGTCACGGCGGACGTACAGGAAGGCCAGACGGTCATTCGCTACCAGTCGCATCGCCCCATGGCCGCGATCGCCCATGGACTGGTCCAGGGATGCATGGAACATTATGATGACCGGCGTTCACTCGACTGGGAATGTGCCGTTGATGGGAAGTCGGCCATTTTCACGATAAAGGGATAAATTTGTGTCCAGTCACAAGATATTGATCATCGAAGACATCGCGTCGCTGTCGATCGCCTATGCGGGCCATCTGGAAACGGCGGGATTCCATTGCGTCATTGTCGACAATCTTGCCGATGCCAATATCGAACTGGGTCGCGAAGATTCCGGCTTTTCAGCAGTCTTGCTGGATTTGCAATTGCCCGACGGCAACGGTCTGGACTGGCTCGAGAATAACGGGGCTATCCTGTCGGAAGTCTCGGTGATCGTCGCCACGGCGGACGGTTCGATCAACCGGGCCATCGATGCGATGCGTCTCGGCGCCTATGATTTCATGGTCAAGCCGCTCTCCCCCACCCGTCTGGTAACGGTCATGAAAGGCGCTGTCGAAGTCACAAAATCGGTTCGTACCGATGAGGATAAGGCGCCGGAGAACGGTTCGGGAGCCACCGACTTTGCAGGTTTTATTGGCGCCAGCCCGCCCATGCAGGAAGTCTATCGCCAGATTAAGAATGTCGCCAATTCAAAGGCTACGGTGTTCATTACCGGCGAAAGTGGCACCGGCAAGGAAGTGTGCGCCGACGCGATCCACAAGGCGGGACCAAGAGCAAAAAAACCCTTTGTCGCGATAAATTGCGGTGCGATCCCCGAGGATCTTCTGGAATCAGAACTTTTCGGTCATTTGAAAGGCTCTTTTACCGGCGCGATCACGGATCGGGTTGGCGCGGTGCAGGCCGCACACGGTGGCACATTGTTTCTCGACGAGATTTGCGAAATGCAGTTGAAGCTGCAGGTCAAGCTGCTGCGCTTCCTTCAGACGGGTACGGTTCAGAGAGTGGGCGCAACCCAGGCCGAGGATGTAGATGTGCGCATCATCTGCGCGACTAACCGCAATCCGGCGCGGGAAGTCGAACAGGGGCGCTTCCGGGAAGATCTCTACTATCGGCTCGCCGTAGTTCCGATCGGCCTTCCCCCGCTGCGGGAAAGAGGCAGCGATATCACATTGATCGCCAATTCCTTCCTGATGCGATTTGCAGAAGAGGAAGGGAAGAAATTCCTGCCGCTGAGCGCGAGCCTGGCAGAAAGCTTCGAGCGCCACAACTGGCCCGGCAATGTCCGCGAGTTACAGAATCTGATGCGCCGGGCGGCAGTCATGTTTCCCGGCCCGCATCTGGACTCGAGCCTGCTGCCGGAATTTGTCGACCAGACCGCGCCGGTGCCCGAACGCCCCTCTTTAGCGCCGGAGCCGGCAATCGCGCGGGCAGCGTCTATCGATCCGGAACCGTTCGACGGGTTGAGCAAACTGGATGGCATGACATTGGACCAGATCGAGCGACTGGTCGTCGAACGAGCGGTTTGCAGATGCGATGGCAGCCTGACCAAAGCGGCGAGACAACTGGGCGTAAGCCCGTCGACGCTCTACCGGAAACGCGAAAAGTGGGATATGGCTGCGTCGGAAGCCTAACGCAAGCTAGTTCGACACGAGATAATAAGACACGGGGCGGCTCTCACTGGTCCGGATATCGATCTGATATCGCTCGGTGAACAGCGGCAGCCATTCGCAGTTCGCCGGCTTCAACGACGTAAGCCGGCTGCAGATTTTCCTTCCCTCGCCGTCACTAATCTCGATCGACACCGGTTTCGATGAAGCCGGCACCAGCGCCACAGATGCCTTTTTCCCCGCGAGAAATATCTGGTTGATACTGACCCGCGACGTTGCCGAGACCACCCCCTTTTTATAGGATGGACCTAGCGCCCTGCCGCGATAGACTGCTGGCGGAGTCGATGGATCGATCA
Organism: Sphingorhabdus sp. 109; assembly: GCF_902506555.1. Classification (GTDB taxonomy): domain Bacteria; phylum Pseudomonadota; class Alphaproteobacteria; order Sphingomonadales; family Sphingomonadaceae; genus Parasphingorhabdus. Next base: position 1,397,249 of record NZ_LR732707.1, read on the forward strand.
CGCTGGCCTGCCGGCTCCAGCTTTCCGACAGATCGTCATGCTGATCATCGTCCGGCCTGGCACCCAGATTGTCCAGCTTCCCGGCAGCCGCGCGCAACCCGGCCGCGTCGGCATTCCTCTGGGCCACCTGCCCGGCAATGATCGCGTCGGCCGTGCGAGTCACCGCGCTGGTAGCGTCCGGTGCCACGACAGGTTCGGACTGGGGCGGCGATGGTTTCTCAGCCACATTCGTTGCCCTGCCATTGCAGGCTGAGAGAAACCATAGCACCCCCGCCAGGGCCACAATCGACCGGTTCTTCACATCAGGCACTCCCTTCCGGTTTGATCTCGAACAACGCTCCCGGTCCGGCATCCCGGCAGACTATGATCAGCCCGTTCCGTTCGGCCAGCGCCTGTGAAAGTGCGAGACCGAGGCCGTGCCCCTGCGCCCCGTTGGTATCGATACGAACGAAACGCTCGAAAATCTTCTCGCGCATATTCTCCGGAACACCGGGACCATTGTCCCGCACAGTGATAACCGGCCCCGGTTGCAGGACAAGTTCGACCTCCCCGCCTTTGGGCGTATATTTCAGGGCATTGTCGAGCAGATTAGACAGAATTCGCTGGATATGGGCGGGATTGGCCATCATCTTGACCCCGGGCGCAATATCGGTGCCAAATTTTATTTCCAGATCCTCGGCGCTTTCGGCGAACAGTTCGGTGATTTCGGCTGCGATTTTCGAGATGTCGCACTCCGATAATCCGCTACGGTCCCCAATTTGAGCGCGACTCGAAGCTATGTCGAGCAGCGAATCCAGCATGGCGATAATATCGCGAATATCCTGCCGCGCCCGTCCGAGCGCTTCGCTGTGCAGCGGGTCCGTGCTCTGGCCGATGGCCGTGACCAGACGGTTGTCCAGATGCATCAGCGGCGTCCGCAATTCGTGGGCAGTGTGATCCGAAATATCCCGGTGCGCGGAAATCAGCGACGCAACACGTTCGATCATGGCATTGCCATGCTCCGATAACTGGTCCAGTTCGTCTCCCCGCCAGTCGACCGGGATGGTTGCGGCCAGATTGCCGCTGCCGATTTCGCGAAATGCATCATTCATGCTGTCAAGCCGGGTCCTGAGCCGGCGGGTTGCATAATGGCCGATCATGCTGAAGATCAGCACCAGCAGAACCCCGGCGACGAGAAAGGCGGTTCTGATCCGCGCCAGCAAGGCTGAACGAGCCAACGTGTCGCGCCCGACCAGCAGTTTCAGGTCAGGATTCAGCTGCGTGGCACGCCCGTAGACCTGCGTTCCGTCCGCCAGCCGGAAAAACCCTGCTTCGGAATTTTCCGACGACAGTTCCGGCCAGGAGTGTAGATTGCCAATGATTGCTCGCCCGCTTGGCGACGCGAGCAGATAATAGCGCTTGTCGTCAGGCGATTGCAATGCCAGCCGGTCCGAAATCCGCTGGCTCAGTTCGCTGCCGCCCCCGGTGATGTAAATATCGGCAAGACCGGCAATATCCGTATCGACGCTGCGCGCCATCTGCTCGCGGAATTCGCTTCGTACGATCCATTCCGTCATCGCGAACAGGGCTGCGGAAGACAATATCGACACGATGATGACGACCAGACTCAATCGACCGAACAAGGATGACAGTAATTTCATGATCAGACGGCGTGGAGCCGGTAACCTGCGCCCCAGATCGTCTCGAGCACCGGCTGGTCGAAACCTTCTTCGAGTTTGCGCCGGAGCCGCCCGACATTGACGTCTATGACGTTGGTCTGCGGATCGAATTTCAGGTTCCAGACGTTCAGCAACAGCATTTCGCGAGTGACGATCTCCCCGGCATTCTGCATGAAATACCGGAACAGATCGAATTCTTTGGGGCTGAGTGCGAGATGCCTGCCCTGGCGGTGCGCGGTTCGTGCCTTGATATGGCATTCCATATCACCGAAAATGATCACCGCGCTATGGGATTGCCCGCTGGCCCGCCGGTGCAAAGCCCGAACCCGTGCGATCAGTTCCTCTTGCTCAAACGGCTTGGCGAGATAGTCATCGACTCCGGCATCCAGGCCCTCGATCCGGTTTTCCGTGCGGCCCAAGGCCGACAGCATCAGCACCGGAATATCGACACCGGCCTCGCGTAATTTGCCGACAATCTCGATACCGCTCATGTCCGGTAGCATCCGGTCGAGAATCACGAGGTCGAATTGCGAACCGGAAGCTAGCCGCAGACCGTCACTCCCGTCAGCCGCCCAGACTGTTGTGGCGCCGGTCTTGGCCAGTGCGGCGGAAACCATCTCCGCCGTCTGCGCGTCATCCTCGATATGCAGAATGTTAAGACCCGGCATGAAATTGGCTCATCTTCAGATATGATTGATTCATGGCTAGACCCATAGCATCTTCAGCTCAAGATGGAGCAGTGACAAATGCTGTTAGAAAATGCCAACCAACAGTTTGCAAACATGCGTTTTCTTTCATAGAATTGGCGCGGACGCTTACCGGTTTCGACTTTTGCCAGCAATGGCCAGGCGATAATCAGCATTGTTGGAAGAGGTTGCAGAAAATGGCACTCAGATATTGGAAACTGGCTTTGTTGCTCTCCGCCGGAGTGCTGCCCGGCATCGCGCAAGCGGAAAATGGCGCGACGCTCAACGACAGAATGACGGCCTTGGTCGACCGCGATGTTTCGCGGCAACCAAGAGTTGCTATTGATGAAATCCGGGCGATGCTGGAAGAATCTCAATCCGACGAAGAGATCAGCACGCTCGCCCGGGCCGCAGCGCTGGGCGCTCTGGGCGGTGCCTATTTCTACATTCAGGATTTCGATGAAAGCCTCAGCAATTTCCGGGCCGCGGAAGCTCTGCTGGAAGCGGACAATTTGCACACCCACAAGCAGATGATCTCGATACTGAACAATATCAGCGTTGTTCTGAGCATGACCGGAAAAGCGGAAGAGGCGCTCGCGATACAACAGAAAGTCCTGGATATCCGGCGGGAAACCGAAGGGACAGAAAGCTCCGCCTATGCAGCGGCGCTGTTCAATATCGGTAGTACCAAATACCGGCTGGGCGACTATGAATCAGCCGTGGAAGAAATCCGGCAGGCCGTGAACATTGCGCGGGCCATCGAGAATCCCACCGACGCAGACAATACGCTGGCCGTGACCTATTGGATGTCTCTCGCTGCGGTCGTCAATGCAACGGGTAACACCGAACTGTCACTAAGGGAAAATCGCCTGGCTACCCAATATGCCGAGAACCGGCTGGGAAACCGCCACCCCGTCTATGCCGGAGCATTGAACAATCTGGGTTCGGCCCTGAGCAGCGCGGGACGCTGCGGAGAGGCGATCCCCCTGCTCCGCCGGGCGCTGGATCTGCGCAGTGAGATTCTGGGCCGCGACAAGCGTGATACGGCCATCACGCTGACCAATCTTGCCGACTGCCTGTCCAAAACCGAGCCAGGCCCGGATCAGGTGGCCATGTTCGATGAAGCCGCGCGAATTTTCGGGAGCAGTCCCGGCAACAGCCAGAACCGATTCACCGGCAACAGCCTTGCAAAAGCAGGATTGCTCAGCACCCGTCTCGGAAAGTTGCAACAAGGCCAGACCTATCTTGAGAAAGCGGTGACGCTAACATCGTCCGCGCTGCCGGACAACCATCCTGCCGTCGCCGAGCTGCGTCTGGAACTTGCAAACAGCTATCTGTTGAACAGGAATTACGATTCCGCTCGATCCGTCATGAACGAGATCGCAGCACAAGAGGATGTCGTCGCCAAATTTGCGGTAACCGAAAAATTCAAATTCGCATTGATGCAAACCGAGATTGCCAATGCATTGGGGCATATCGACAACAAGTCATCGGAGGCAGTTTCCGCCTATCGTGAAGTCCGCCAGAGCATATTGGATCGTGCCATATCGAGCGAGGAATATTTCGCGGATGATACCGGACTGACAGACCAGTTTGCGCGTTTTGCCGGTATCTTGGCCAGCGAAGGAAATATAGCGGGAAGTTTCGACACCATGCAACTGGCCCAATTCGCCGATTTGAGCAGCATATCGGGCAGTTTGACAGCCAGATCGATGGCCGAGAAAGCCGGTCTGGGGGACGAGGTCAGAAAGCTTCAGGACCTGGTGCAAAACGGCAAGAAAATTGATGCCAGCTTCACCAAGGCAACAACCGATGGCGACGCGCCCGGGCAAACCGCTCTTCTTCGGGAGCGGGAAGACAATAGCCGAGCGATTGCCGAATTGTCGGCAAGGATCGAAACCGCCCTTCCCCAATATTGGTCCCTGGTGAAACCCGAGCCGGTCGCCCTGGAAATGGTGCAAGCTTCGCTGGGGTCTGCGCCGCTCTTGATGGTCACCCCGGCGCTGGATGGTGTCTATGTCGCGGCGGTCACGCAGGATGACTATGTCTGGCACAAAACTACGGCCACACCCGGACAACTCAGGCAATGGGTTATGGACATCCGCAACAGCGTTGCCCAGACAAATGGCTCGACCACACACTTCGCGATGCAAAGCGCGCATGCTCTCTATCGCTATTATTTCCCGCCCAAGGTCGAGCAGCTGTTGCAGGACAAAAGCGAGATACATCTGATTAGCGCAGGTATTCTGGCGGCCATCCCCGCCTCGTTGCTGATCACCAAACCGGTGTCCGACCGGACCGCCGATGCGGAGATAGCGTGGCTGATCAAGCGTTTCGCCGTCAGCAATCCGATGAGCGTGAATGATCTCGTCCGGCCGCCAGCTGCCGGTGAACGGGAAATCCGTTTTGCCGGATTTGGCGCGCCTTCCCTTTCCGGTGCCAAAGACGGTCCGGTAACCTTTGCCAGTCTGTTACGGAGCGGAAATGTCGATATCAGCGAAGTGCGCGATCTTCCCAGCCTGCCGTCCGCCACGCTCGAGCTGAAAAATATCGGGGAAGCGCTGGGGCAAGACAGATCGCGGGTCGTCACCGGCAATGCCGCTACCGAAGCGCTGATCAAATCAATGGATCTGCGGCCTTATTCGGTTCTCGCCTTCGCGACGCACGGACTCGTTAGCGGAGAATTGCGGGGTTTGGGGGAGCCCGCGCTGGTATTCACCCCGCCGGAAAGCGACGACGGCAGGGACGACGGTCTGTTGACGGCTTCGGAAATCGGTCAATTGCGGCTCGACGCCGACTGGGTAATTCTGTCCGCCTGCAATTCGGCGTCCGGTTCCGGCATCGGCACGCCGACCTATTCTGGCCTTGCCAAGTCATTCGCCTATGCCGGCGCCAGATCTCTGCTTCTCTCTCACTGGCGCGTTCGTGACGATGCCGCGGCGAGATTGACGGTGGACACCGTCAAGAACGCCGCCGGCGGAATGGACCGGGCCAAAGCCTTGCGCCAGGCGCAACTGGATCTGATGGCCGACCCGACTGTCCCCGGAGCATCACATCCTGCCGTCTGGGCTCCATTCATCTTGATCGGCGACTAGAGCCGAGACAGAAGGGCGTCCTCCGGGATGGAGGACGCCCTTCCTAATCAGCGGTGTCCCTGCGCACGGGTCGCACTAGCGCAAGTCTTCGACTGAAACCCATCCTTTGGTGCCGTAATTGTCGGTAACTTCGACAAACAGACCGGCCTTGTTGCCGGTCGGAAGCAGTTCGGTATCCGCGCGCAGGGCCCGAACCTCCGCCGCCGTGGCCGAAGCACTGGCCAGCATTTTGGTTTCCACGGCTACCGTATAGCCGCTGCTGACGGCTGCGGGAGAAGCGACGGCCGCGGTCTGACGCACCGTTGCGAGAGCTCCGGCCTGCGAAGCCAGGCCATTGAACGCCTCGATAAATGCGCTGGTGACCATCTTTCCGTCTTTCGAACGGCCATATTGTCCAAACTGCCCCTGGCTGGCTGCAACCCAGTCGCTCCGGCCCAGGATCTTTATAGTCGATTTCTTGCTTTGCCCGCTGCCAGCGATCAATGTCTGGCCATTGGCCGGGTTCATCAGCCGCAAACCCGCCGTGATCGTCTTCTTCTTGCCGCCGAGACCGCCAAACATGCCCATCAGCGCGCCGCCCATCGGAACCTTGCTCAGAACGGTGCCGGCTGCGCCCGACCGTACCAGCCCCTCGGTCAGCGCTGTCTTGGCGACGTTCATTGTCTGGTCCACTTCCTCCTGGGAACCGGCAATGGCGGACATCAGATAGTCCGCAGGCTGGCCACCGGCACCGCTGTGCAGCGTGAAGCAACCCGATTCCTGAACGATCGCGCCAAGCATGCCGCGCGGACTGGACAGGCCGAATTTGCTCCAGCCCTGGGTGTCGCCATCGGTAATCGCGATCGTCCCATAGGAGGCCTCGCATTTTACCACTTCGACGTTTTTCTCTTTCGCGGCAGCTGGTGCCGCCGAAACAACAAGCGATGCAATCGCGGTGACCGCCAACATCGATGTAACTGGTTTGAATTTTGTCATGATTTCCGTTCCCCTTGCTCTCTGTGCAAAGAGAAATTGGCCGGAAGCCTGCCCTTTTGCCAGTTACAGATATTGTTAGAGACGTGACAGACGCTGTTAGATTCAGCGAACTCCAGCAGAAACCGGGTCTGGCCTACCCCGCCAAGGTGCGAACAGCCGGCCGGACCCGATCGTCCCGACATCTAGTGGAAGGAAAAGTTCGGGCCGAGCCGTTCCCTGATAGCGGCGATACCGTCCCCAGGGTTGAGACCAGCTTCCAGCCACCTTCCGGGGCGCGGCGTTGAGCCGATCCCCTTGGCATTAGCGATCCCCGGGAGGATTCTGCCATTCACACCAGTCCACGCGGACCAGTCGCTGCCAACAGGCTGGCTTGTAGTTGCCGCCGCCCCGGCCTTGCCAAATGCTGCGGCCCCTTCCGCTATCTGCCCGGAACTGCCGAACGTATAATTGACTCCGACATGGCTCGCTCCATCGCCGGCCAGGAATCCGTCGATGGTTGCGCGACAGCCGCTGGTACAGACGGGGCCATCGCCGGAAACGGCAACATTGAAGCTCGCAAATGTATGATTGGCAAAGCCCGTGCTGGTGTCGGTAAAGATGACCAGGCCATTGGTAGCGGTACCCGCTATGCCCCCCTCTGTGGCGATCCCATAAGTCGAACCGCCGATGCCGACTGCAAACTCCAGTCCGACTTTTGGTGTGCTGCCAAAAGCGATGGCCAACTGCCCGGCAAAGGTTCCGGGTGTTTGTGATCCATCCCGCAATGTCGGCGCCGTGGAACCCACCAGATCATAGGCGATGGTCCCGCTGGCCGGGAGATTTGTCGCGGCGCTGCCATAAACGAAATGCACCCCGCCATTTTCGGGATAATCGAAGTTTCTGGCGCCATTTGCGTCTGACAGCGTTGCTGTGCCATCCGCCCAGCGAGTCCAGTTGATAACACCGTTCCCGGCGCTGCCAAAATCAACATTCCCGGCTGTATCACGAACGCCGGACACACCGCCCAGGCCTCGATATTCGCCCAAGCGGCCATCGGTGAACCCTGTCGTCTGGATCCGGTTACCCAGGCCATTGATGACTTGCTCATTGCGGGTAATTTCCTCCGGCCCATCCTCCAGATCGGCGCGTTCGAAGCCGGCGACACCGTGAATGGCACCAAAATCAGCGGTCCCGATTTCATAACTGAAGCCAATATAGCGACCATCCTTGCCGCTCAGGAAGCCGCTGGCAGTCCCCGTACATCCTTCGCAGCGACCGATTTCGGAGAGGACCATGCCCTCACCAGTAAAATCATAGACACCATTGCCGGCATTGACGACATCAATCGACAGATCGTCGAGGCCACCGGCCGAAAGAAAATTAAACCGGTCATTGCCCATGCCAATCACCGTATCCCATCCCATTTTAAGGGTCGCAAAATCGATCGCGATCTCGCCTTCAAATGAGCCCGGATCACCCAGTCCGTCGACCCGGGTCGGACGCGTCCCGCCGCCTACGGCATATTCCGCACGACCGGTGGGCAAGATGCCGGTGGTGCGTTCGCCGTAAATATAATGGATGGATTCGCTGCCGGACAGCACCCGCTTGCCGCCATCGATATTGTCATATTCACCATCTGCCCAGCGGGTCCAGCCCAACACATTGCCAAGCCCGCCATTGTCGACATTCTTGGCCGTTCCGATATTGCGGAATGTACCGCCGATTCCGGTCTCGACCCTGACCTCGGACAGAGCCGACTTGTTGGTCGATACACCATCGACATAGCCGGAGATTCGGGTAGCCTGACCATCGCCCTGTATTTCTCCACGGGTCATGAAATTCGCAGAAACCCCGATTGCCGAAGCAAAGTCGCCGGCCACAGGCTGGCTGAAGCTCTCGTCAATCCGGACACCGCGGAAAGTCTTCGTGATCGGATTGGGCGTCCTGCCGCTATTGTCTCCTTTGGCAAAGGCGGCGCTGCCGTCAATCCACTTGAAGACGTCGAGCGCATCATCGCGGATCGTATAAGCAAAACCCGCATGGCTGGCGCCGTCACCGGCGAGGAATCCGTTATAGACAAAACGGCAATCACCGACGTTGCAAGCTATACCCAGGCCGTCCTCCAGATCGATTGTACCATTGAACCGGCCGTCGCTCAGCACAGAAATGCTCGGCGCCAGCACACCGCCCGCCGAAGATACCTGATAAACAGAGTCGGATATCGATATCGTCGCTTCGAGCCCTGCCCGAATTTGCGCGGTACCGAAGTTGACCGAGAATTTTCCGTCAAACGTGCCGGGTGCGATGCTGTCGTCGCGCAGCGTCGGACTGGTATAGCCGATCAGGTCATAAGTCAGAAGACCGCCCGATGGCGGATTGATCATCGGCACGCCATAGACAAAATGGTCGCCGCTATCGGGACCCCGCTGCGCGCCAAATAGCTTTGTCCCGCCTGCGAGGCGCGACCAGCCGATGATACCCTGATCCCCGCCTTTTTCGATTTCATCTCGATCGGCAAACTTGATTTCAAATCCACTGCGGAGCCGGTAGCCGACAAATTCATCGCCTTCAAAGATCAGGGTGACCTGACTATCCTGGCCGGTCTCCGTGATTTTGGCAAAAGCGAGATTGATATCGCCGCGGCTGTTATCCGGCCGGATCCCGTCCGAATCCACCAACACCGGAGGCGGTGTAGGCGTCGGCGACGGTGTCGGCGTGCCACCCCCCGTGTTACCGCCAAACTGTGGGGGAACCGTATATCCGGCCAGCCGGAACAGGCGTGCCAGCTCGTCCGGATCGAGACCCGCCGGGAAGGCGTTGGCAAACAGAATATCGATCAGCGCCTGCACGGTCGGATCGCCGGGCGGGATCGTACCGCCGGCAGCAACCAGCGCCAGCAGGTCTGCCAGCGAGCCGAAGCTCGGACCACTGCCGGTAATACCGGTGATCGTATAGCCGGCAGCCCCCAGCGCCCGCAGAAATTCTTCCAGCTGGAACTGGGAAATGGCCGATGGCACGCCATAGGTTTGCAGATTGAGCAAGAAGGCCTGAATCTGGGCGGGAGTCAGCCCGCTATACGAGTTAAGACTGCCGCTTCCGCTCGCTGTCAAAATATCGAGAATGATTTGCACGGCGAGCGCTGGGTCGATCGCTCCGGTCTGGGCCTGGACAAGCGCCTGAATCTGGCTTGGCGTTGTCGCGGACTGCAACGTTCCGGGTGTGAAATTCTGGGTTTGTGACACGCCGGCAAATCCGAGCGATGTCGGGGTGGTCTGGCTGGCGTTTGCAAGATATTGGGCTGCTGCTGTCTGGGCCCGCCGGACCTGCTGCAAAGCGGTTCGTCCGCCGCTGCGATTGGGTTGGACGCCAGCGGTTACCACAGCGGCAGGTCCCGATCCCGCGCTGGCACGAAATGCATTGCCCGCACTGAAATTGCGGCTGCGACCGTTGCTGCTGATTTGCATCGATCCGGATAGCGGAAAGCCGGAAAAGCTCCCGTCCGCGGCGATTTTTCCACTGCCACCGCTGCCGGAGCGCAACGAAAGCTGGCTTCCATTCCCCACCAGGATCGGCATGGAAGTCCCGCCTTTGGGCGCAGATGCGGTAAAACTGCCGCTTGCTATTTTCAGCTGCCCCTTGGCATCGATCGAATAGCTGGCAGGACCGACGATGCTTATCATGCTCCCGTCATCAAGCTTCAGTTGCACCGTGCCAGACGAAATCTGTTGCTCGCCCCCTCCATTTTGTACCGATGGATTACCGGCATCGGCGGAAGCAAAAACCATTTCCGCGCTCCATACCGGGGAACAGGGGATGAGCAAGGCCGCGAGGGTCGTGACCAGCGCGCTGGCACCAGCCAGTTTAGCGTCGGTCAGCAAGCTGGTATTTCTCTGATTGTCATGGGTCATGATATGTCTCCCGAAAAATTCTGTTGAAATTAGAAGCTCAGGCGCAAGCCTACCGAGGCGGTCCAGCGGTCATAGTCGTACAGGCCGATATTGCTGTCGTTGCGGGTATAGGTCGCGCGGGGTCGGACGCTCAGCGTTTCGGTGAATCTGTACCGGACCCCCAGCGACGCATCATATTGCATATCCTTGCGACCTTTGAGAAACAGCGGGTCACTGGCATCATAGTTACGATGTTCCACGCTGGCGCCGGCGATAATCGCCGCTTTTGCGCCCAGACCGAATTCGCCGCCCATCTGGGCACTGAAAAAGCCATAGCTGAGCTGGTCCGCTCCGGGACGGCGAGTATCTTCCTTGCCGCCACCGATGCCACCATAAATCCTGTCATCGGCATAAGTGATATTGCCGGAGAAACGCTCTGCATCCTGCAGTGGGTTGCCATCATAGTTCAGCCGGAAATATTGCCCGCTGACCGACAAGGCGCGATTGCCCGAGAGCCGCTTGGTATAGCGAACATCTCCACCGATGCTGGTGCGATAACCGCTATGCCCGAGCCAGAATCGCTGCCCTTGTCCGGAAAGGGAAATCACGTCGCCCTTGGCCAGGCTATGAGAGACGCCTACCGTACCGACCGCCGATGCTTGGTCGACGAAACGCGTGTCGACATTGTCACGCCAGTTTCCCAGAACGGAGCCGAACAGACGCGTCTGACGGCTCAGCGGGGTAGAGCCGGATAGTCCGCCTTGAATCTGGTAAAATCCGGCATCCTGTTCTCGCGCGGCACCGTTTAATGTTGCCGGCCCGAGAAAGGCAAAAAGCGGCAATGTGATCGAAATCGCATCGGTTGCGGTGTTGATATTGCTGTCGTAACCGCCTTCCACATCGAGATAGCCGGTAATCTCCGAAGGGCCGCCGGCGATCTGCTGATCCAGTGTCCGGACTAGGCCATCGATCCGGTTGCGCACCGGGTCGGGAATGGAAAGATCGCCGCGGACGGTTGCGAATTCCGCACGCGCCGTGTCTATGTCACCGGCCGCAGCATAAGCGCGTGCGAGTTCCGCTTGAGCGCGCGCATTCTCCGGTTGCGTTGCCAATATCCGCTGGAATGCGATGATCGCATCGCCATAGCGACCGCTTTCGAGGGCGGCCAGCCCCAGGGCGAGATCATAGTCCGGTTCTCCCGCTCGATCATCTTCGCGAGCCTTGAGTTCGGCATAGGCGGTTTCAGCCTTCCCCGCGTCCAATTGTTCCATAGCAGTTTTGACAAGTTGATCGCTTTGCGCAGCGGCAGGCGCGGAAGCCAGCAAGCAAGTGTTCAACGCAATTGTCGAGATCGCGACCGTTTTGGAAAAGCGCATTCAGGCCCCCTGTAAATCCATTGAATATGAAAATCGGATAGGCCAGCCCGACGCCGCAGGCTTGTTACAAGAACAGATAGAAAGATGACAAAGACGGTTATTATAAGGAACCACGGACTATGGCCGCTGGGCCCGCGCCTGAACCCGGACGGACAGATTTATGGGTCGGTTGTGGCCTTACCGGATCCTATCGGCGCCTGACCGCCAGGACTCGTTATGCAGCACAATCCAGACGTGGTTCGTTCTGCGCCAGTTTCAGACTGTCGCGCTTATAGACGTCGGGAAAATAGCGTATCGAACCACCTTCTCCTGCCTCGGCAGTGAAATAGGCGATATAGACCGGGATCGGTTTGAGAAGCGACAATTTGGTCGTCTTCCGGCTCGCCAATATTGCGTCAACCTGCGCCGGCGTCGCGCTGCCCTCGAGCAAGGTCTTGTCCAGATCAATCGCATTGCCCACCCGGATGCACCCGTGACTGAACGTACGTACGGCTTCGCTAAACCGCTCCTTGTTCGGCGTGTCGTGCAAATAGATGCTATAGGGATTGGGCATGACCAGCTTCATCTGTCCCAGCGCGTTGCCCGGCCCCGGCCGTTGACGGTAGCGCCCGTTCTGGACGACATAGCCTTTCCGCCGTGCCGCAGCCGGGTTGTTGCGGACCAGAGAGCCGATGCCCTCTGCAACAATGGATGTCGGAATTTCCCACCAGGGATTGAGAATGACGCCACTGACCGTGGCTTCAAAAACCGGCGTCGGCGATGTGGTCTTGCCGACGATCACCGGCCAGCTTTTTATCGCTCGGTCATTCTCCCACAAAGTGACCTCGAAACTGGCGGCATTCACCAGCAGATATTTCTCGCCCATCACCAGCCGCATCCAGCGCCAGCGTTCCAAATTCACCGCCAGGGTCGCCCGCTTTTCCTCATCGCTTTCGGTCGAATAAGCCGCGCGAAGCGCCTTGTAATGCGGATTGCGCGGACGGAGCGCGTCAAAATAACCGGCCAGATCATCATGCAGCAGAGCCTTCATCAGCAATTGCTGTGTGTCGATATAGCGGTCATCGCTGCCGCTATGCCATTTCGCCCGGGCGGAGGCCGGAGAACATCCCTCGAGATAGGCCTGCATCAGTTCATTCGCAGCGACCGATGCGAGCCGTGACCGCCGATAAGGATCGCTTGCGGAATTCGGCTGACTGAAATCGCTGATGCTACAATGTGCCAGCGCCTCGGATGCACGCGTATCGACCAGTTGTTGCAACTGGATGATTTGCGATTCGGTCCAGATCAGATGATTTTGCGGATCATCTGCCCGCTGATCGGCGGACTGGGCCAATGCGGCGGAAGCAAACAGAAATCCGCTCAGTAATGCTATGCATATTTTCATCCAGTCTCTCTTCCGGCTGTCGGCGGGCGAAACAATAAGTATTGATACTTAATCCCGGGTACAGGAATAATATGCTATGCATGAAGGATGAACAGAAGAAATTTTATCGCTGGCGGACTGGTTGGCCTGACCGGCGCGGCTTATGGGCTTGGCAGCCGATCCCAGGCCGCCAGCAGGACTTTAACATCCATACCGGCGCGCCCGAAAAACATTGCGCGTAACGGTTCGATCGCGCTGATTGATCGCGCAAAACAGGCCATGGCGGTCCACGAGTCATCCCTTTTGCACACCGACCGGATCGGGATTGCCGATTATTCGCTGCATTCTGCGAAAGAAAGATTCCATATCGTCGACATGGCGAGCGGGGCTATCCAGTCTTTTCTCGTTGCCCATGGCAAGGGGTCCGACCCCAAGCATACCGGATGGCTTCAGGAATTTTCCAATGTTCCGGGATCGGAAGCGTCTTCCGGCGGCAGTTATATGACCAGCGAAAGCTATGTCGGGAAACATGGCACGTCCCGTCGGCTGAAGGGTCTCGACCCGAGCAACAATATGGCCGAACCGCGCGCTATCGTGATCCACGGCGCCTGGTATGCAGAACCGGAAATGGTCGAATCCCACGGAAAGTTGGGCCGCAGCCAAGGCTGCTTTGCCTTTTCCGAAAGCGATCTGCCGGTCATATTGGAGCGTCTGGGACCCGGCCGCCTGCTTTATGCCGACAAGGTGTAACGCGCGCCTGGCAATCCCCACCGTCTACGCTCGGCAGCAGCAAATTCTCTGACGCTGGCAGCACAGGCCCGGCAGAATTGCATCCAGCCCATTCGCGTATATAGCTTGCAGATCATTCTCGCGCGATCAGCGGCGGGCGGCTTTGCTATTTCTCGTCAGGCCATTTGATCGAAGGTCCGAGGTCCGCGAGAACCTTGCTTGCATCAAAAGCGCGTGCAGCATTGGCAGGCATCGACCCCCGGGCCATCACGATTTCCGCCTCAGCTTCGAACCGCTCGACCGTCCGCACATCGGTGTCAAAGGACCAGAACGGATCGCGACCGTAGGGATGCCACGTCGACCAGACACCGCCTCGATAATAGCGCCAGTGCGGACGCCAGTTCAGATAGCGAGATCCGTAATAAGGCTGGTAGCGGGGGAAGCGCTCGACATACGTGTGACGATCGGTCTCCGTTGTATGATCAGTAATCCGGAACCAGTCATAGCCGTTCTGGATCGTGAGTTCCGCTGCCCGGTACAGAAGATAGCCTTCGACCGTATCGCGTGCAGTCAGGGTATTGCCGGCAAATCGCACGCGAAAATGGGTTTCATCAATGCGCTCTTCCGAATAGCCGCCGGAAACACGCTGCCCCGGGATTTGCGGCTGGTAGGGCGTTGCGGTAGCACAGGCGAGGAGCAACAATGTCATAAGCATCGCCGTCATACGGGCGACGGGTTTCGCGATGTTTTTGTGAACCGTCATGATCGATACTCCTGATATTACCGCGATAGCGGCGGACAATGCGTGATTGTCGGCAAATTTCTGCCATTTGTCGTTACGTAATTATTCGTAAGACCCGTCGCCGGTCCGTAACAATACCTATCGTCCGCGGGGTTTCTGCTTCCTAGAAAGTTTGCAGCCGACAAGTTGATGGGAGAATGAAATGCTGGTGCGCAAGGATTGCAGGGTGATCGCCGTGGATGGCTCTCGCATGGCGATGTTCAAGAATCGTGGCGAAGCTTTCGCCCCGGTACTGGAGCTGATCGAGGAACATAAAAACCCTTCCCTGCGCACTTCGGAACTCGGCACCGACAAGCCGGGCCGCAGTTTCCAGAGCAAGTCTCCCAGCCGCGGTGCCCATGAGCAAACCGATCTGCAACAGCAGGAAGAGGACCGGTTTGTGTCGGAAATGGCCCAGCGGGTCGAGCAACTCATGTCGGGAACAAAAGAAGGCATAATTCTGGTTGCCGCGCCGCGCGCGCTGGGCGTAATCCGCAAGCATCTCGGGCCCGAGACGAGCGCGCGATTGCTTGCCGAAATCGCCAAGGATTTTGGACCGGATGCAGCGGAACCACTGGCAAAGATGCTGGCCGCGCATGAAGTTTGAGAGCTGCGCGGTCGATAGTCTCGCCCGGACTTGCGCTACGCAAAGCCCCCATTGCCAATCCATGTTATTCCTTCAGCCGGGGTGTAGGATATGACGCATATTGAGGCCTACCAATCCCGCCTGACGAATGCCGACGGGGCCGTGCAGGGATTACACTCCGGAGCGCATATTGCCATGGGAATGGCCACCGCAGAACCGCCTGCGCTGCTGGGCGCACTGGCGGACATGGCAATCAGGGGTGATATCGACGATATCAAACTCTGGTATTTCCATTCGATGGACCATGCCGGCGCAACGGTATTGCGACCCGACCTGCTCGGCCGGATACGCCCGCGCTGCATGTTTCTGAGCTCGATCGAGCGCCAATTGCTAAGCACCCAGGAGCCCGGCAAGAAAAGCCCGATCGAATTTGTGCCGGTCGCCTTCAGCGATTCCCCGCGACTGTTCGAAAAAGAGGTTCCGCTCGATCTGTTTGTGACGACCGTGTCGCCGATGGACAAACATGGCTGGTTCACTTTTGGCACCAGCAACGACTATTCCACTGCCGCGGCGCGCAGCGCGAAAAAGCTCGTGGTCGAGGTTAATCCGAATATGCCGCGGGTATTCGGCGCCTCGCTTCTGCACATTTCCGAAATCGATGCCATTGTGGAGAATCGCGCGCCTCTGGCCGAGGTCCATGCACCCGATATGTCACCGCAAGAGGCAAGGGTAGCAGCCACCATCGCCGACATGATTGACGACGGAGCCTGTCTCCAGATGGGCATCGGCGCACTTCCCGGCGCTGTTTGCGCCTTGTTGCAGGACCGCCGGGATCTGGGAATCCATACCGAATTGATGACCCCTGCCCTCGCCAGCCTCATCCAGTGTGGCGCCGTCACCAATCAGGCCAAGACCACCTATCGTGGCCGCAGCGTCTTCACCTTCGCTATGGGGGACAAGCCTTTCTACGATTTTCTCGATGACAATCCGGCGATGCACAGCGCCCCGGTGAATATTGTCAACGATCCGCGCCATATCGCGAAAAACCGAAATGTGGTGTCGGTAAATGCGACCCTGCAGATCGACCTTGGCGGCGCGTGCAATTCGGAACATTTGATGGGGCGGCAATATAGCGGTTCGGGCGGTCAGCTGGACTTTGTTCGTGGTGCGACAGCGTCCAAAGGCGGCAAGTCGATCATCGCCTGCCAGTCCATCGCCTGCAACGGCACCATCTCCCGCATCGTTCCCAGACTGGACGGACCAGTGACTACGCCGCGCAACGACACGCATATCGTGGTAACCGAATATGGATCGGCAGACCTGAAGGGAAAATCGCTGAACCAGCGCGCCGACGCTCTGATCGGCCTCGCCCATCCGAAATTCAGGGACGAACTTGCCAACGGACTATGACGGCCGAATGAACTGGCCGGCCGTCGCGTCTGGTTGCCGCTTCTCCCGAGCCATGCACCGGAGGGCCACGGCAGGATACGTACACTCCCTGATGTAGCCGCATCCCGTCGCCGCTTATCTAAAGGCTTTCCAATCGGGATCACGCAGGACTTTGAAACATATTCTTCCATCCATCCTGTCTCAACCAGACCGAGCAAGGTCGTGTGAACAGCATGGCCTTTCGGTTGTCTCGATCAACAAGAAATTTGGCAAAAAAACGGTCCTGAGCGACATATCGTTTGAAGTCGGGCCTTCCGAGGTTGTGGGTCTGCTTGGACGGGACGGGGCCGGCAAGACCGTGACATTCTATTCGATCCTCGGATTGCTTCGGATCAATTCCGGCCATATTTTCCTTGATGGCGAGGACATAACCGGACTGTCACTCGACCGGCGTGCGCTTCGTGGCCTGGGATATTTGCCGCAGGAATCCTCGATTTTCAGAGGCCTCACGGTCGAACAGAATATCATGACCGTACTCGAAGCGGTCGTCCCGGATCCCGTCGCCCGGGCGCAGAAGCTGGATGACCTGCTGCAGGAGTTTCATATAGACTATGTCCGTCAGGTACCGGCACGCGCGTTGTCGGGCGGTGAAAGACGCCGCTGTGAAATTGCCCGGGCGATGGCAGCCAGCCCGGCCATCATGCTGTTCGATGAACCCTTTGCCGGCATTGATCCGATGTCGGTCAAGGATATCAAGGCGATGATTGCCAATCTGGAAAGCCATGATGTCGGCATATTGATCACCGACCAGAATGTGCGGGAAATGGTCGATATTCTGGACCGGGTCTATGTTCTGCACGAGGGGCGTATTGTTTTTGAAGGTACGCCGCAGGCAATGCTGGAGAACAAGTTGGTGCGGCATGTATATCTGGGCGAGGAATTTCATGCTGCCGCTAGGTAACACTACGGATGGCTTGCCTTCGCTGTTTCTTGCAATTGCAGCGGGAAGGTCAACAAGGGAGAGACAAGATGAAATCCGTGCTTCTTTATATCAACGATGATTCCGGGCTAGAAGCCCGCTATCAGGCGGCACTGGATCTCACCCGCGCGCTGGAGGGACATCTCCATTGCCTGCGCCCGGATCCTTACAGACCACAAATGGCATTTGACGGCGTTACCGGAATGTCTGTCATGTATGATATCAGCAAATATGCGAGCGAGTCCGATTTGTTGCTGAAAACCGAAATGGAAAAACGGCTCACCGGTGAAGATGTGCCCTGGGACTATCAGGAAGCCAATGCGGAACCGGCCCGTGGCCTTGCCCGCAATTCGGCACTGACCGACATCATGGTGCTCAGTTCGTGCAGCGGAATAAAGGACAACACCCTGCCGTTCGGCCTTCTGGGTGATGTGATCTTCAACTGCAATGTCCCCGTCGTCGTGCAGCCCGACAGCGTGCAGAAATTCGATGCAGCCGGTTCCGCCATCATCGCCTGGAACGGCAGCTTCGAAGCCGGCAATGCATTGCGTGCCGCCGTGCCGCTGCTCAGGCTGGCGAACGATGTGCACATCGTCGTCGTCGAGGAAGAGAAGCAGCACGACCTGCCCCCTCTGGAGGCATCGGAATATCTGTCGAGACATGGCATCAAGTCTCGGATTCACGAACTTGCCGCCGAGAAATCCTCGGTCCACGCGATATTGCTGTCGACAATTGATACGTTGAACGCCAGCTATATGGTGATGGGTGCCTATGGCCATAGCCGGGCAAGGGAATTCCTGTTCGGCGGGGTAACGCGCAACCTATTCTGGGATTGCCCGGTTCCGCTGGTCGTCGCGCATTAGTCTTTCTCTAGCCACGGCCTATCGTCTGCGAATGACCTTGCGGCGACCGCGATCGCGATCCGTCTAGTAGAGCGCCGCAGCCTCGAAGTCGGCCACGAGCTTGCGCAATATGTCCGGGTCCGAAATCAATTTTTGCAGTACATCAGCCGGTGCAGCGGTTGCGGGATAGCCGGAACGTTCTGCCAACTGCCGCCACACCCTCCGCGCTTCATCCTTTTCACCGAGCATCGCCGATGACAATATGAAACTGATCTCCAGTCCCACGGCGGCGCCCGGCATCGAATCGAGATATTTCAAGGACAATTTCTGTGCAGCCTGTGCATCGCCGCGCCGCAACTGACGCATCGCTACGGTCGCCGCAATGGCCAGCTCTGCATTAGGATCCATCCGCAAGGCCTGATCCGCATAGGCTTCCCCTTCCGGCATGTCGCAGGCGAGCATATACATGCCCAGATAACCCATGATCCGGGAATTCAGCGGATTCAGACCAACCGCGCGCTCTCCCCACAAGACACCCCTGCGGCAATCGCCCTTGTAGAATGCGCTCTGCGCCACGGCGAAAGTGGCTGATGCGCTGTTGCTGTCAATTTTTGCGGCCTTGGCTGCAAATTCATCACGCCTGCCTTCTATCGTATCGGCTAAGCCCTGTTTCTCCGCGATATTCTTGGCCGATGCCAGCACGCTCATCAAATAGGAGTCATTCGGAAATTGTTTCGCCGATTCATTCATGCACTGCAATACTCGTGGTAGCACCGCCTCGTCGCGGTAGCGCATATATTGATGAAATTGCAGCAGGCACGGATAGCCGGGCGTAAAATCGACACGATATTTGGACCGTTCGTGCTGGGCAATTTTACCGTAAGGACCGGCCATAGCAATTACGGCCTGGTTGAGCTCTGCGGCGCGTTCCTGATCGCTCGAATTTCCTATCCTGCTCGACCAGATCACCTCTCTGGTAACGCTGTCGACGAGACGAAGCTGCACCGGGCGGGCAGAATCATTGAGGTTCGAGGACTCGAGCAGATATCGCGATCCGACGGATGGCTCGGCCGTCTCGTTGAATACACGAATCTGGTCGAATTTTCCCAGTGCTCCGACCAGATGACTGTGAATGGCTTCCAATCTGGCGCGGGAGGCAGGATTGGTGGGCCCGTCGGTCGCTTTCACGATAATCGCGGGATAGCCAATAGCGACGCCAGCTTTGCTGTCGCTCTTCTGGAAATAGAATATTCCCGCAGTGGCCAACAGGAGAAACACAGCGAAAATCGTCCAGATATATCGCCGACTGACCGGTCCCTGCCGCTCGGCAGGGCTTTCCGGTACAAATGCGTGTCGCTCCACCCGTCTGCCAAACATATCTTGGGTCCGCCGGCTTTTTGGTACAGGCTTTTTCGCCGGTTGCCCTTCGGGCTCTGCGCCTTCGGACTCGCTGCCCGATGCCTCGTTGGCCCCCAGAATGATCTCGTAATTATGATAGGGAATATACAGCCGGTTTGCGCAATTCTCGCGCAGATAAAAATGGTCAAGCATACGCCGCAGCCGGCCGATCTGGACGCGCGGATAGCTGTCAATCTGGGTATCGAAACTGTCATCGCGGCCAAGCGCATCGACGGCTACGGCATATGCCGTCAAGGGCTTGCCGTCTTCCCGCAACTTGTGATCGACTAGAAAACGAAGCAGTTTGCTCATGGTCGGAGAGCGGGCGAATTCGGAACTGCACAACAGCCGATCGCGCTCCAAACAGAGCTGGAGCTTTTCCGCTTCGGTTAAGTTTCGCAAATCTCCTCCTCAAGATACGGTAACATAACCGGAAAAATTATCTGGCCGCAAGCGATATGCTGTGCCCCTATATACGCATATTTCATAGGATGGTTGCGACAAGGTCGCGATCAAATGCCGGATATCATGCGTATTGCCGCTCTTCGGGTGTGCTCAGATCCACAAAACAACCGAAAATCCCGAGAACTGCTCCGTTTCCGCCAATCTGGCATGTGCCTCTGGCCAGCACCGGAAGCTCGTTACCATTTTCGGTCAGGATGCGCGCGCGAAATTCAAAATCCGCGCCTTCATCCAAAGAACGTGCAACGGCTTCCTCTACCATGGAACGATCATCCGGGTGATAGTAGTCAATGGCATTTTCAAGCATCGGATTGCCGAGCGAGTGACGGCGCTCATGCATGTCGAAAACATAATCCGACCATTTCACGATATTTGTTGCCGCATCGAGGTGCCAGGAACCGAAGCGTCCAACGTCTTCCGAAATTTCCAGTGTTAGCTGACACCGGTTGAGGTCGAGCCTTGCCGTCGTTAAATCAGCGCGGACATTTCGCAATCGTAGCCACAGATAGGCAATCACCAGAAGCAGAACAAACGCCAGAAAATAAGGAAAATACGCCAATAGTATTTCTTGCATTACATGTCCTTCTGTCGTTCGGAGCCGCTTTCCTAAACGCAAGCCAAATAGCATTGATTTGACGTGACGGGGTTAGTAACAAATCGAACCAATAAATTCGATATCTTTTTGCAATTGAAAACAGCAATGGCTTTTGATGCCAATCCGGGGTGGATTCACATGTCCCGAAAGTTTGCGGGCGACAGAAGAAACAGGCTTCGGCTTAGCTACCGTTATTTTTGAACATGCCCGAACGGTTGATAATCACCAGTATCTCATTGATCAGCGTGGGACTGTCGATCCATTTTTGAAGCATTTCCCGCGGCGGGCTGTTTTCTGTCAGCCCGTAGTCCGCGGCCATGGTTTTCCAGACCCGTCGCGCCTCTGTTTTTTCGCCCAGCATAGCCGAAGACAACATATAGGCCAGTTCGAGCGCCGGTTCCTTGCGGGGCGAGGACGCCATATATTCGCTGGTCAGTTTGCGGGCTGCCGATGCTTCCCCCCGTTTCAGCATTTGCAGGGCGACAGCCGCTGCGATCGACAGATCCGCATTGGGATCCAGCTTCAGCGCTCGTGCAGCATAGTCCTCACCTTCCGGGTTATCACAGCCGATCATATAAAGACCGAGATATCCGATGATCCGGGAATTCAGTGGATTCAATGCAACGGCCTTCTTGCCCCAGGCCACGCCGGTTGCACAATCACCGGCAAAAAAGGCAGACTGCGCTACAGCAAAATTCGCCGCAGGACTGTTGTGGTCCAATGCTTCCGCCCTCCGGGCCAGCAACATTCCAGCGCTTCGGGCTGCGGGGTTAGTGTTGAAGCGTTCCGCCATATTCAGGGCAAAGGCAGCCACGCTCAGAACATGGGCATCGGTGGGGAACAGCACTACCGATTTCTGCAGGCATTTCTGCAGGGGCGCACGCTTTTCCGGATCACGGTAGCGGATAAAAAGATCAAACTGCAGCAGGCAGGGATATCCCGCCGAATAATCATTTCCCAGCCTGGATATTTCGGTCTGGGCAATTTTCCCATTCGGTCCTGCCAATGCGATAATGGCCTGATCCAATTCTAGCCTGAACGCGTCGTCATCAACGGTATCCAGCTCCCTCGACCATAATATCTCGCCGCTCTGCTGATCCAGCAAACGCAAACCGATTTTGTCTTCTGCCGCTTCAAGGAAGTGCAGCCGGAGCAGATAATCGGACATTCCGGATTCGCCAGCCTGCTCTTCGAAAATCCGTATTCCACCAAATCCGTTCAGGCCGCGAACCAGCTGATTGCCGACGGATTCGGAAAATTGTGATCGCCCCGCACCGGCAGGGCCATCCGCCATATCCAGTGCCAAACGCGGATAGGCAATCTCGCTGCCAGTCCGACCGGTGGACAGATAATATGTCAGAATACTGCTTCCGACCAACAGCACGACCACAGCCAGAATGGCTAACAGTCCCCTGTTCCAGACCCATGGCCCGTCCGCACCTTTTCCATTTGATGGACCGGCGTCGGTATCCGCGCGCATTGACGGCCTGCCATCGACTGTGGACGAATTTGTGCCCTCGCCGATCAGGTTATCCTGATCGCCGGAAGGGGTAATATTGGGCTCCAGCATGATTTCATATTTTTGCGGGGGTATGGACAGCCGGTTTTCTCCGCCTTTCCGCAAATAGAAACTATCGAGCATACGCCGCAGGCGCCCCATTTGCACACGCGGATAGCTATCCGTCTGGGTATCAAAATCGGCATCACGGCCAAGCGCTTCGGTCGCAATCGTATAGCTTTTGAGCGGGACGCTGTTTCCGGACAGTTTATAGTCGACCAGATATCGCAACAATTTGGACATGCTCGGTGCGCGAACAAATTCAGGATCACTCAACAACCGATCGCGTTCCAGACATAATTGTAATGCAGAGGAATCGTCCATAATGGTATTTATGTCCTCCCCTGATTCAATCTACGGGCAATGGCAATCTGGGGATGCAAGACGGCCCCACATGATAGGTGTAACTAATTGTAACATAGCTTGGGCGGGAGGAAATTTCAAACCATCAAATCTGGATAGAGTCTGGATTCGGGCATGGAGGATGAAAATTGAAGCAATGACATGAAATATCGTTTCCTGCATTTTGAGCTTGATACCGAACGGTTCGAGCTGCTCCGTAGGGGGGAGAAACTCCTGATACAACCCCAAGCTCTCGCCATTTTGGGGATACTTGTACGCAACCACGGGAAACTGGTCCGGAAAGAGGAACTGGTCCGGCAACTCTGGAACAACCGCTCCATCTCGGACAGCGCCTTGTCCAGCCAGATCAAGGCACTACGCCGCATTCTCGGCGATAGCGGTCATGAGCAACATGTGATTCAGACTGTCTATGGACGGGGTTTCCGCTTTGTTACCCGTGTCGAAACGCACGCATTAAAGGTGGGACAGGATATAGCGCAATCACGACCGCTGGTGTCGGACGCGTTGACCGAAAAAGCAGGCAAGCCCCCCGTCGTGGCTGTGCTGCCGCTTTGCAAGATCGGTAAAATGAATGAACATGCCGGACTGTCCGAAGCCTTGCCGGCCGATATTACGACCGCCCTGTCGCAGTTGCGCTGGCTATTCGTTATAGCCCGCGCCTCCAGTTTCCGGTTTGAGGCCAATCTCCCTGACCTTGAAACAATGCGCAGAGAGCTTGATGTGGACTATGTGCTGACCGGCTGGATTGAACTGATCGGACGTCAAATGCTGGTCGGGGTCGAGTTGACCGAGACAAGACAACATCGCGTCGTCTGGGCCGAACGCTATGAGGCACCGCTTGCCGACATCCACGTAATGCGGGCGCAGATGGTGCGGGATATTATCACGGCAATCGACCTGTCGATCAGCGATACCGAAGCATCCTATGCGAAGTTGAGGGCTCCCGATCAACTTACCGGATGGGAGGCCTATCACCTCGGCATGTCGAGCGTAAACGGAGCGAAGATGGACTTGAAACAGGCCCTCGATCATTTCGAATTCGCCCGTGCGCAAGCACCGACATTCGCGCGCGCGCATGCCGCCACCGCCTATATTCATGGTCTGGGGCTTTTCCACCTTGCGCGCGGTGGAGACCAGGATGCCGCAATCCGGAATATGCTGACGTCGGGAGAGCAGGCATTGCGCTGTGACCCGCTCGATCCTTTTGCCCATCTCGTCAACGGCCGCGCGGAACGGGTTTCGGGCAACATCGACAGCGCGCTGGACCATTATGAGAAAGCAATCTCATTTTGTCCAAACTATGCCGAAGCCTATAATTCACAGGCGGTTTCCCTGATGTTGAAGGGTGACTTTTCCGCTGCCTATAAATCGGCCAAGCTGGCTATAAAACTGAGTCCAAACTGTCCCATGCGGTTTGAGGCAGAAACCACGCAGACTTACGCCGCATTCAATCTGGGGCTGGAAGAGGAAGCGCTGTCGCTGTCGCGCAGACTTGCTCAGTTTTCACAGCATAGCCCATTGGCCCTGATCGCGGCCATGACCGTTTTCCATCATCTGGGCAGTGAAAGCGAAGCCAGGCGCATCCAGGCCCGGATATTATCGACAGGGATTGAGCCGAGAATAAATGTTCTCCGAACTTTCCCGGACAGCGCTGCGGAAATTTCAGACCAAATCACCCGGGCCTTCACTCATTATTTTGGCTAAGATCAGGACCATTCCAGCGTTCGAATAGAGCGATGACGCAGCCTGAACGAACAGATCCGGCTATGCCTTCGCCGCTGCCCGTTCTTCGTCAAATGCCCGCAAAACGATTGTGCCGATCGACAATTCTTCATTATCCGCATTGCGGATACTGACCCGATAGAAAAATTTCGACGTCGCTTTGAACTGGGTCAGGGCTTCGGTTGCCGAATCCAGCGTGTCGATCAGGATTTCCTTGCCGAGATCATCATGTCCGATAACCTTGTAGGGCAGACGATCGGCCGCCGTTTCGCCCGAACCGTTTTTTTGAGTATCCTTGCTGAGATCTGCAAGATCATCGCTATCGACACGTGTCGCCCGGTAAAAGGTGGACAACCAGACCATCAGGTCATCCAGCGGCAGCCGCCGTGAGAATACGATTCCGACGCGCGCGCCCGATTGCCAGCGAACCGTACCGTTAATATCCAGTAGTTCGGGGACCGACAGCCGAAGATTCTTGCCGGTTTCGAAAACATGATCTGTTCTGATGCAGATTCCGGCAGGAGAAATATCGCAAATATCGCCATGGATCAGGCGCGATCCCTGGTAAATATTGATCGGATGCTTCATTTCGATCCTTGGCAGCCGCGCAACCCGGCCCTGTTTGGACTCATTGGGTTTTGTCAGCACAGTGGCAATGTCGATCGGTGAGGAAAATTCGACGCCGGCAAGGGCCTCCTTGCGCCAGCGCACGGTGCCGGTCAGTTCCTGTTCTTCGGTCAGCATGGCGGAAACCGTATCGCCCAGTTCGAAATTGGGATGGACCTCGACCATCATGCCTGTTGCGGACAGATTCTTGATGAACCCCCAGCCTTCACCGGCTGCTCCCTTGATCTTGGCAAGCCGCAGCATTGCAATATGCCGCTCCTGTTTTCTGCGATCCTCTTCCACAACGATATTATCCGATGGAAAAGATGAAGATGGGGAAGCTCCAGATTCGATCATATTTGTCATTTACTTGACCTTCATTCGGTAACGTAGGGAGAACCGTTCATATTTTCCTGCCGCCGGCAGGAGGGCGCCGGTCGGCCGGAATTTGATATGCGTGACCGCCGCATCAAAGCCGTCACTGTCGGCGACCGGGACATAGTCGAATGTTTTGCCGCCATCGTTCGAGAACTCGATCGAATCCTCGGCGCTGGAGAGACCGGCAAAGCTGAATTTCAAACCGCTGTCATGGTCGTTGAACACCGCAGGACCGGCTCCGGCCTGATCAAGATCACCGACGAACAGGGTAAGATGTTCGGGGACCTTGTCGGTAACCGCAAAGGATGCCGCTGGCGTTCCGTGCTGTCCCGGGCCGCTGACCGATACGAAAAAATCCATTACCGATCCCGGAAGAGCAACGTTCGTCCCGCGGTTGTCGGCTGGACCGCCGACGATATTGCTGGACAGTGCAATGGCGACATTTTCGCTCGGTTCGGCTTCGGCAAAAGCCGGCAGGGGAACAGCGACCAGGGCCAGCGCGATCGCACATGGCAAGGCGCCAGGCCTGGCGGTAGCGCGAATGGTCCGACGGTCGCTCTGGACCGCTGAAGACCTGTATTTCGCACTCGGTATCTGCATCATCTTATCCCGTTATATCCTGTTTACTGCTGTTTGAGCGGAAGATTAAGGTTACCGCCCCCATATTTTTACCGACATAACCATTCCCCTTGTTTGACCGCTCAGTGCAATTCGACCAGACGGAGCTCGCAGGATTCCCCGGGACTTCTGCCGGCATCAGCACCCAATAGAATTTCACAATTCCGAAAACTCGTGCTGTGCGAGACCATTATCGCCGCATTCGCTGAATCAGGGGTGTCCTGCATCACAGAAGTCATGGTGAATGGTTTGACAACCCGGGCAGAAGCCACCGCCGTAGCGCGGCCGGTTTGCGGGCCGGATGCCGGGTCTGTGGCAAAAGCTTCAGAAGCGAGAGCGGGCAATATGATCAGTATCATGATTGCAAGAATAGAGAGTGAGAGCAATTCGGAAGAGCGGAACAACCGAGAAAAATCGGCTTTCACTTTCCACATTATCGAACCACCTACCTGCATCACGCATCTCACCTATTGGTTTGCAAGAGGGAGCCCGACAGACGCTTGTCCGATGATGGAGCGGATAGAATGTCTACCCGCTCCATCAGGAACAATCGGTGCGATATTGACCAGAATATCGCACCAGTGCCGGGGCAACTGTGGCGCTTGATTGGGTTACCACAGGCAAAAAGCCGTATTGCCCCACTTGCCTATCCTTTGTGACGGAGCACGGCCGGAAAAAGCAGTTAGACACGGCTAAAGTTACACAATGTTACGGTAGCAGATTTTTAAGTCACTGTAAAAATGGGTTTTTTGCAAGATGCTTAAGATAACAGGTCGGAAAGATTAACTCTTTTTACACAATAGTTAACAAAATCCTCGCAAATATTTGCCTTGTGATACGGTTACTCGGGATCGAAAAAGGCGTGTGTCACAGGATTATGGCCATATGACTCGCGATATGGCTGAATATACAACATCAACGGCCGCGGGAAAAGGCCAATAGCGTTCGCTACACCATCACTGGCTCTGCACCGGTGCAGGATAGCGGTAGTGGTTGCTACGCGCCGGTCTGCCGACAAGGGGAGATATCCGGTCGAGACAAAAACCGCTGGCTGAATTTGCCAAGCCCCGCGTTTCTCGGTCTGAAAGCCAGATCATTTCCGGGCGCTTTTTGCCAGGATCGACTCGGCAAAGCCGTGCAACGTGTCATCGCGGGCCCCCATGATGACGATTCTATCTCCTGATTCGGCGAGTTCCGCCATTCGGTCACCGCAATCCTCGCGAACCGGAATATATTCCGCTCTGCCGCCAGCCGCATTTATGGCGTTGACAATTGTTTCGCTACCCAGCGACCGGTCGACCGTACCGCCAAAATAAACCGGATCACACAGAATGACGCGGTCGTCACCATCAAGATATTCGGCAAAAACCGATGCCAGTTCTGCCCCCATTTTCCGTATCGGTCCAAAACCGTGCGGCTGGAAAAAGGCTATGACCCGGCCGGGAAACGCCTTCAATGTCCTGAGCGTGGCAGCGATCTTGTCCGGATTGTGACCGAAATCATCGATCACGGTGACG
This sequence comes from Sphingorhabdus sp. 109, assembly GCF_902506555.1. Lineage (GTDB taxonomy): Bacteria > Pseudomonadota > Alphaproteobacteria > Sphingomonadales > Sphingomonadaceae > Parasphingorhabdus. Next base: position 1,424,791 of record NZ_LR732707.1, read on the forward strand.
CCCCCCGCGCTCCCCACAATATCGAAACGCCTGGCCAGTCCCTGAAACGTGCCGATCGCCGATATCGCCGTTGCCACCGGCACCCCGATCGCACAACCTGCCGCGATCGCTGCCAAGGCATTGGCGATATTATGCCGTCCGGGCACCTGTAGGGATACCGCATGGTCGGTACCGCCATTACGCAATATAAAAGTGCTGCCGAGCGGTTTTTCCTCGACGTGTTCCGCCCGATAATCCGCACCCTCGAGAAATCCGAAGCTGCTGCTGTCCGGCAGCACAAGCCCGTCCATCAGAGCCTGCGATTCCGCGTCATCATGGTTCCAGATTGCATGGCGCGACTTAGCGACAAAATTACCAAACAATATTCTCAGTTCTTCCAGGCTCTTGTGATCAAGGCTGACATTGTTGAGCACCGCGACTTCGGGATGGAACAATGCGATGGAACCGTCGCTTTCGTCGACTTCGCTGACCATAAGCGCGCTCCTCCCGACGCGGGAACTGGTGAAGGGCGCATCATCATTGGCGAAATTTTTCATCACCGCCCCGTTCATGATGGTCGGATCGCGGCCGGCTTCGGTCAATATCCAGCCGATCATCCCGGTAACCGTGGATTTCCCGCTGGTGCCGCCCACGGCGATGCTGCTCGCCATGGCATTGAAATGCTCTGCCAGCAATTCCGCCCGGGTCATACGCTTGCACCCCAGAGCCGTCGCCCGCGCAACATCGGGCACGGTTTCTTCAATGGCTGCGGAAGCAATCAGTATCTGGCTGCCTTCGCCAAGACCGCTGCCGTCTTGTTGAAACAGTTTGATCCCCCTGTCCTGCAACCACCGGAATTTGTCCGCCAATCGGCCTTGGTCCAAAGCCCGGTCCGATCCGGCGACCTGCGCCCCCGCTGCTTTGACGATCATTGCCAGTGGCAACATGCCGGAACCACCGATTCCGCAAAAATAATAGGATTTGTCTTCGGTCATTTTTTCGCGCTATTGCTTCTCCATCTGTTTGGCAATGGCGCAAGGAACAAAATCGATCTCCCGACCAGTCCGCATCGGCATTTGTGCGCCATCAACCCCTTTCACCAGGGACGCCGCTGATCGCGTCCTCGCGCTTGCGGCGCAAAGCCACCCGCAGGCGGAACTATTGTTCCATGAGCAATGTTTTTTCACGCAAGGACATTTCGCCGGCAGCGACAGAGAACGGACCGACAGTTTCGTCGCTTTGGCCAATGATCCGGGTATAGATGCCATATGGTTCGTCCGGGGCGGCTATGGCGCGGCCCGAATCGCGGAGGCCGCAGTCAACCGGCTGAACGATATTGCCAGTGACAAGATCTATCTCGGATATAGCGATGCCGGCAATATGCTTGGCGCACTCTATCGCGCCGGCATCGGCAACGTCGCGCATGGCCCGATGCCATCCGACATTGGCAGGTCCGGCGGCGAGGTCGCCGTTAGGAGAGCGCTTGACTGGATCGTGCACGGAAAGCCGGATGCGATCGAACCCGGCCTGATCAGCGGCCAGAATCACGTCGCGTTCAATCTGATCACGCTCGCCATGATGACCGGAACAAGGCTGATGCCGGATCTGCGGGATCATATCCTGATTATCGAGGAAATATCGGAATATCTCTACGCCTTTGATCGCGCCATGTTTCATTTGTGCAGCAATCTTGCGGATCAGGGCCTTGCCGGAATAAAATTGGGACGCGTTGACGACATTCCCGAGAATGATCGTCCGTTTGGCGAGAATCCCGAAGAAATTGTAAATCGATGGGCCCAAGGCAACGCAGTCCCCTATCTCGGGCGGGCGGAAATCGGCCATGATGTGCGGAACCGGGTCGTGCCGTTCGGGCGACTGGAAAACTGATTGAGCGGTCACGAGATTATCAGCGTCGACTAATCACTCGTTCCGGGATCAGGACGCCTTGTCCAGATTGCCCTCATTGTCCCGGCCGTGGTCAAATTCCGGCACCAGCGACTTTAGAGTGTCAATCGCACGGTCGGGATCACGACAATCCAGCAGGTCATCGATCAGCGCGTCCAGCATGTCCTGAGAAAGAAATGTTTCATGCGCTTTCATAATCCGCGGATGCAGGGTTTTTTGCGGGTCGTTGCCGATGATCAGCTCTTCATAGAGCTTTTCGCCGGGGCGTAGCCCCACTTCGACAATTTCAATATCGCCGTCGGGATTGGTCTCGTTGCGAACCGTCAAACCGGAGAGCCGCACCAATGTTTCGGCAAGGTCTTGGATTTTCACCAGCTTGCCCATGTCCAGCACAAAAACTTCTCCGCCCTTGGCCATGCCGGCCGCCTGGATCACCAGTTGCGCCGCCTCGGGGATGGTCATGAAATAGCGGGTGACTTTGCGATCGGTCAGGGTGATCGGGCCGCCCTGCTCGATCTGCTTGCGGAAAAGCGGTACGACGGAGCCGCTGGAGCCCAGGACATTGCCGAAACGCACCATGGAGAATCTGGTGTCGTCTGCACCGTCGGCAAAATTCTGGACTATCTGTTCGGCAGCCCGCTTGGTCGCCCCCATGACATTGGTCGGGCGCACAGCCTTGTCGGTGCTGATCAGGATGAAATCCTTGACCTTGGTAGCTTTTGCAGCGGCAGCCAGAGCTTTTGTTCCCAATATATTGTTGCGGATGCCTTCGATAGGATTGGCCTCGACCAGCGGTACATGCTTGTAAGCGGCGGCATGGAAAACGGTGTCAGGCTTCCACAGGCCGAGTATTTCATCCAGCCTTTTGGTATCGACGACCGAACCGAGAACGGGGATCAGTTCCAGATTCACCGCAGCCTGACTGGCAACGAGTTTTTTCAGTTCCTTCTCGATTTCATAAAGCGCGAATTCGGAGATATCCAGCATCACCAGGCGACGGGCACCCGATCTCGCGATCTGCCGGCACAACTCACCCCCGATTGATCCACCGGCCCCCGTAACCAATACCGTCTTTCCGACAATCGTCCGCCCGAACAGCAGTTCATTGGGCTTGACCGGTTCACGTCCGAGCAAATCTTCAATTTCCAGTTCGCGAATATCACTGAAGGCGATTTTTCCGGAGATTATTTCCTGCATGTTCGGCAATGTCTGGACATGCACCGTGAACTCGCGGACCTGGTCGACGATTGCCCGGCGCTTTCTCCGGCTGATCCGCGGCAGGGCGAGCAGAATGTCGGTGATTTCATATTTGCGGATCAGATCAGGAAGATGACCGCTCCAGAAGACCTTGTCGCCATCCAGCCGCTGTCCATTCAGCCGGTGATCGTCATCAATATAGCCGCGAAGCCGCATGGCGGGTTCCGACCGCATTGATGCCGCTAATTGCTGGCCGGCACTGCCTGCTCCGTAGATCAGTACGTTTCTTACCACACCGGCGAACCTGTTCCGGCCGAGGATATCGACCATGAGATAGCGTCCGGCGACCCTGGAAAAGCCGACAAGGATGAAAAATACCACTGGCTGGATGAGCCCGATGGTCCGTGGCACACCGTCCATTCCGGCAACCGCAAATGCAATGGCCGTCACCACTGAATAGAATGCGAATGCACGCACCAATGTTCGCATCATGCCGGTACCGGCATAGCGGAAAATGGCATTATATACGCCACTCAGAATAAAAATCGGGATCATCAGCAACAGGCAGACCAGCACGGTTTTCTGAATGGCGATATCCCACAAGACCCAGACACCGATGCGCAGGGAATAAGCGATCCAGATCGACTGCACGCAAAGCAAGACGTCCAGCAAAAGTACGATTGCTCTTTTTTTCCATCGTGACAGCTGGGCTATTCTTTCCAGCAACGACGTTATGACGGCTGTGACATTCTCGATCATGTGGCTCTCAAAGCTGGCTTTTGGATTCTTGAAGCTGCAACGCCGAAACAGGCATTTACCCAACAGGCGCTGTTTAGCCAACAACTTAAAGCAACTAATATTCTGTTATCCAAAAGACGGCAGTGCCTCTCTGCCCAACCAGCCAGAAACCTGAAATTATGCAGATCAAACTGTCTTTGGGCCGGAAAATTCCGAAAGACATCCGCCTTGGTCAGCAACAGAAACGTAGCGGACACCTTGCGAGCCATTTACAATCCACTCGAATTTGCGCAAACAGATCCCGTGGATGCGAGTATCGATTGAAACCAGTGAGCGCTAATTTCAGAATATGAAGCTGAAGAGAAAATTTGTCGAGAAGCCTTGGGGGCAGGAAGGCCTGCCCGACATATTCAATGGCGGGAACGGCAAGAAGATTGGCGAAATCTGGTATGAAGCGCCAAAGGGTATCTCGCCGCAGTTGCTGGTGAAATATCTGTTCACCAGCGAAAAACTGTCCGTTCAGGTCCACCCCAATGACCGGCAGGCGCGCAGGGTCGGGTTTCCCCATGGCAAAGACGAATGCTGGTATATCCTAGACGCGGAACCGGATGCCATTCTCGGCCTTGGATTGAAGAAAAGCGTCAGCGCGACCAAATTGAAAACTGCGGCAATATTGGGCGAGATTGAACAACTTCTTGACTGGAAGCCGGTCAAGAAGGGAGATTTTTTCCATGTGCCGGCCGGTACGATCCACGCCATCGGCCCGGGAATTTCACTTGTCGAAGTCCAGCGAAACGTGGATATCACATACCGTATGTATGACTATGGCCGGCCACGCGAACTGCATCTGGACGAAGCGATCGGCGTGGCCAAGTTGGCCCCTTATGACATGAAATATGCAAGCGAGATTGCGCCTGACGAGACCGGCAGCTTCATCAGCAATGCCCCGATCGGACTGTTTCAGATTATCGGCACAGACGATGGGATCGTTGCGGAGACCGCAAGCAAGGAATGGCAGGTCATTCCGCTGGAAGGTTCCGTTACCGTCCGCGGCAAGCTTATCAAGGCGGGAGAATGCGGCATCTGTGCGCATTATTCCGATATTGATCTGGCCAAAAACAAAAAAACCCTCATCGCCTGCGTGACAGGTTGAGATAGTGACCATGCATTCAAATCCGCTGATAACGCCCGTCATCCTGTCCGGTGGTTCCGGCACAAGGCTATGGCCGCTTTCGACCCCGGAAAAGCCGAAGCAGTTTCTCAACCTGTTCGGCCCGCTGAGCATGTTTCAACTGACCCTCCAGCGCTGTGCGGACCAGAGCCTGTACCGCAATCCGGTCATCGTGGGTTCTGCCAGCCATATCGAACTTCTCCGGGACCAGATGCAGGAAGTCGGCGTGATGTCCGGCGATATCATCCTCGAGCCCTGCCCTCGCAATACCGCTCCTGCGATCGCCCTCGCCGCGCTGTCGGCTGAAAATCCGACGGATCTGTTGCTGGTGATGCCGAGCGACCATATGATCGAAAATCTCGCAGCCTTCCGCAAATCCGTGATTGCCTCGATACCGGTTGCGCAATCCCGCTGGCTGGTGACATTCGGTATCGAAGCCACCGGCCCGGCGACCGGATATGGATATATCAAGCAGGGCGACAGAATTGTCGGCAGCGCCAGAAGCCTGTCGGCCAGAAAATTTGTCGAAAAACCGAACCGGGAAAATGCGGAAAAAATGCTGGCGGAAGGCGGCTATCACTGGAACGCCGGGATATTCCTGTTCCGAGCCGACAGCTATCTGGCGGCGATGGAACAATATGCTCCGGAAATTCTCGCCGCCTGCCGGTCTGCCATGGACAGGCACCAAAGCGACGGGGATATTTGCTATCCCGATCGGGATGCATTTGCCTCGGCCCCGTCCGACTCCATCGACTATGCAATCATGGAAAGGGCGGACAAAGTGGCGGTGACCCCCGTCAATCCCGGCTGGTCGGATGTGGGAAGCTGGGATGCCCTTTTCGACATCTCGAACAAGGACGAACATTCAAACGCGATCGTCGGCAATGCGGTGGCTATCGATTCCGGCAACAATCTGATTCACAGCGAAGACATCCAGGTTGCGGTTCACGGCGTGAATGACCTGATCATTGTAACCCACGGCAATAAAGTCATGATCCTGCCGCGCGGCCAGTCGCAAAATGTCAAAGAGATTGCGCAGACGGTTGAGGCCGAAGACTAGACGGGTCAGGCATTCCTACCCTGCCTGCCAAGCGCTAGTTTCTGTCGCCATCGGCCTTACCGGTCAGCCAATCCGGCCAGAACCGCGCGATCATCAAAAATAATGTCGGCAACAGCAATGTATTCCAGATATCGCTGACCGCTTCGTCAATGTAGGAAATCTTCCGATCCTGCGGGGCGTCGATCTGACTAAAATCATAAAATTCATTGGCAAAAGCCGCGACCGCGACGAACAGCCATGGCACCGGACTAGCCAGCGATCGCCGACAGACGAGGGCCGCAGCCAGCTGAACCCCGATGCCCGCGTAAATATGCAGCGAATCGCGCGGCAGTCCGGTTGACAGTTCCAGCCAGTTTTTGATTTCAAACCAATCCATCATCACGCGATTGGGCTAGCCGGAGATCGGGGTCAACGATTATCGCAGATGATATCATTATGAAAATTTTAGCCAAACGCGTTTAGGCAGCCGGAATGACAAAAGAGACGATGAGAAAACCCAAAATATTGACCGTTTTCGGCACCAGACCGGAAGCCATCAAATTGTTTCCTGTGGTTCAGGCATTGTCCGGACGAACCGGTCTGGAAACCGTGACCTGCGTAACCGCCCAGCACCGGGAAATGCTCGACCAGGTGATGGATATTGCCGATATCCGCCCGGACTTCGACCTCGATTTGATGAAGGCCAACCAGAACCTCGACGATCTTACCGGCAGGCTTTTGTCGGGGATCGGCCAGATACTGGACGAGACAAAGCCGCAGCGGGTCGTGGTCCAGGGCGATACGGCCACCGCAATGTGCGGCGCGCTGGCCGCTTATTATCGCCAGATTCCCGTCAGCCATGTCGAAGCGGGCCTGCGCAGTTACAATATCTATCATCCCTGGCCGGAAGAGGTAAACCGCAAGATCATCGGCACGATTGCCGATCAGCATTTCGCCCCGACGAAGACATCCGCCGACGCTCTGGCAAAAGAGAATATTCCGGCGGATCAGATATATATCACCGGCAATACCGTGATTGATGCGCTTCTAGCCACCGTCAAAAAATATAAAGATTCCGATAGCCTGGGCCAGAGTCTTGCCGAGTTATATGAAAAATTTTGCGATCGGAAAATCATCGGTGTAACCAGCCATCGGCGGGAAAATCTGGGCGACGGACTGACCAATATTGCCAGCGCGCTCCGGACAATCGCGAAGCGAAACGATGTTGCGCTGATTTTTCCGGTGCATCTCAATCCGAAAGTCCGCACGATCATGCAGGATGCCCTGGACGGCCTTGACAATGTCGCGATGATCGAGCCGCTTGACTATCCGAATTTTGTCAGCCTGCTCAACCATTGCCACTTCATGATGACCGACAGCGGCGGTGTACAGGAAGAGGCGCCGGCGCTCGGCAAACCGGTGCTGGTGATGCGCGACACAACCGAGCGGCCGGAAGGCGTCGAGGCCGGTACCGCCAAGCTGGTCGGAACCGATGAAGCGGTGCTGGTAGCGGAAGCGAGCAGGCTTCTGGATGACGAGGCGCATTATCTCGCCATGGCACGGGCCCACAATCCCTTTGGCGACGGCACGGCCAGCCGGCAGATTGCCGACATAATCGAAGACAGCCTTGCCACCTGAATATTTTTCAGGCCATCCGTATATTTCCTAAATATTTACAATGATTGGCTAGGCAATCGGCAGAAAACGCGCCGGATCGGCGCACTGTGGAGTGGCCTCTCATATGTTATCGGAAGAAAAACCAAGCGTCTGCGTCATGGGTCTCGGCTATATTGGCCTGCCAACCGCTGCCGTTATCGCCCGTTCAGGATGCCCGGTGCTCGGCATCGACGTCAACGAACAGGTCGTCGAAACGATCAATTCGGGTCGCATCCATATCGAGGAAGTGGATCTGGACGGACTGGTACAAGGCGTTGTTTCGCGCGGCACGCTGCGCGCCTCGCTGCTTGTCGAACCGTCCGATGTCTTTGTGATCGCCGTCCCGACGCCTTTTGGCGCCGACCATATCCCGGACACCAGCTATGTGATGGAAGCGGCCACCAATATCGCCGCGGCGCTGAAAGCGGGTGACACCGTGATTCTGGAGTCTACGTGCCCCGTCGGTACCACCGAGAAGATGCGGGACCTGATCGCGAAATTGCGTCCGGACCTGAAAATTCCCGGCCTGTCCAACGAGATACCCGATATCGCCATCGCCTACTGCCCTGAACGGGTGCTGCCGGGCAAGATACTCGAGGAACTGATCCAGAATGACCGCAGCATCGGTGGTATCACGCCGCGGTGCGCGCGCAAGGCACTCGGATTTTACCGCCGCTTCGTGCGCGGCGAACTGGTGACAACATCGGCGCGCGCCGCCGAAATGACGAAATTGGTCGAGAATAGCTATCGCGATGTCAATATTGCCTTCGCCAACGAGCTGTCGATCATCGCCGATCATATGGATCTGGATGTGTGGGAAGTTATCCGCCTCGCCAACCGTCACCCTCGGGTCAACATTCTGCAACCCGGTCCCGGCGTCGGCGGCCATTGTATCGCGGTCGACCCCTGGTTCATCATCCACAGCGCACCCGAACAGTCGCCGTTGATCCGCATCGCTCGCGATGTGAATGACGGCAAGACCGGCCATGTCCTCGAACAGGCTTCGCTGCTGATCGACGAATTGCCCGGGGTTGCCGTCGCCTGTTTCGGTCTGGCGTTCAAAGCGAATATCGATGATTTCCGCGAGAGCCCTGCCCTGAAGATCGCCGCCAAACTGGCGCGGCGCTATGGCGGCAGGATAAAGATCGTCGAGCCCTATGCCAGCGAACTGCCAGCCGCGTTCGAGGGCACCGGCGCGGAACTGATCGACATCGACCAGGCGCTGGAAAACTGCCCGATCATGATCACGCTTACCGATCACGACATGTTCAAATCGATCCCGCTCGACGAGCGCGCCGACAAGGTCGTCTATGACACGCGCGGAATCTGGCCGGACCAGCCGGACAACCGGGACGCGGTCAGCGGGCTCCGACTGGCCAGCTGAACAGTCGACTCAGGCTTTTTCGTAAACCGCCACCGTTTCCTCGGCTACCCGGTCCCAGTTGTAGCGCGCGCTGGCCACTGACTGCGCATCCCGGGTGTAGGCAGCACGTTTGCCGCTTGTCCAGGAGCGAACTTTCTCGATCGCCGCGATCCACTGATCCGGCGAATCAATATCTGCGACCAGGCCAATATCGGGCGTAACCACCTCTGCCAGACCGCTATGATCGGACGCAATGACAACAGCCCCGCAAGCGGCAGCTTCGGCGGCTACCAGTCCGAAACCTTCCTTGCCCAGACTGGGCACGATGACAGCCATGGCTTGTCCATATTCCGCCATCAGCTTTTCGGGTACGAGCTTGCCCAGATATTCGACCAGAGGCGAATCCAGCGTCTGCGCCTCCTTTTCATCCCAGATTGTGCCCGCAACCCTTATTCCCGGTGGAGATTCCATCCGCGCCAGCACCTCGTTGACGACGAAGGACAAACCTTTGCTGGGCGTAATCCGGCCGGCAAAAAACAGACATCCGTTATGCGCATAAGTGACATTATCGGAGCGCATATCCGTGGCGAGCGCGACCTTGTCTACATTCGCAAAGCCCAATTGCTCCGCCAGTTCGGCGATCCACGTGCTGTTGGCGATCAACCGTGACCGGCGCATCATCCGGGCACCGGTTTTGACATAGGCCGCATAAAGCCTGCCCGGGAGATTATTCTTTGTCGCTAGATTCAGGTCCGAACCGTGCGCCGACAATATGACGCGGCTCTGCGGATGGCGCAACGATGCGATCCAACCCAGCGGCCAGATCGCGACGTCGCCCAGATGCACGATTTTCGCCGGTCTGGCGAAAAGCAGACGGACCGCGGTCTTTACGCCGAAACCGATCAGCGCACCCACTGACGGAACAGCGCCATCGGCTTGTCCGGGCAGAGCGATTATGTCCAGCCGGTGGGTTTTGCCGAGTTCTTCCGTCAGGCGAAGACAATAGGTTTCCATCCCACCCATGGCCGGCGCCCATTTTCGGGTGATGAAGCGGACATCGTGTTCCTCTGGTTTTGCGCGCACGATCAAAATCCTCCCGCTATCGGTCCTTCCGGAAAATCTTCCGGCAGTTCCGGAACATGATCGAGCGCCCATAATTTGACGCAGCCGCCCTGTACAGGGCCCGCCAGATGCGTTCCTGCGGTGAGCGAAACACTATGCTGATCGGCGATATGTCGGCCGTCGATGACAAGATCGCCCCCATCGACCGAATAGACCCCGCTGCGGAATATGCGCAATTCTTGCTCTTCCCCCTGTGAGCAGACGTTTTTGCCCGCGATAAAAATCGTATCGCTGTAGCGCAGAAAATTGCTGCGCAGCGCCGCTACATCGCTGGCGGGCAACAGCGGGGCTGGTCCGTCAGTCTGATAGACCTGATCAAGCGCATCGCCGGTCGCGATGACAAAGGCGATCCGGCCGTCTTCTGTATCCCGGGCGATCTGACCCTCGCGCTCCTGCCAATAGCGACCCAGAGCGACCCCGGAGATAAGGGATCGGAATTGGCGCGGATATTCCGGCATATAGCTGGAATAGGACAGATAAGATGTCGGTTCGGGGAACAGGCGCTCAATCTCGCTGATCGTTGCCCGCTGCCGTTCGAGGGTGCCATAGGGCTCGTTCGCCAGCAGGAATGCCGGACCAAACAGACTGAAGATTATGACAGGCAAGAAGCCATAGCGCCTCACCAGCTGTGCCAGCACCGGCGTGATTGCTACGCAAACCGGTGGCAGCAGGAATGTAAAGAAATAGGGGAATGTGTTGCGGTAAAACAGGATGCAAAGCAATGGCCCGCACAGGCCCAACAACAGGATTTTGATGTTTCTCGGCAATCCGCTCGCGACCGGAACAAGCAGGATGAGGCCGAGAGTCAGCAGCGGGGCCAGAGCCATCTCCGCAAGAACATATCGTATCTGCTCAAACTCGAAGAAGCGCAGGAAACTGTCTATCTTGCCACCCAGACTGCTCCCCTGGGTTGAAGCCGCTGGCAGATTTGATCCGTGCAACCCGACGATCAGCGCAAACGCAAACATGGCTACGACCAGCACCGCCGTCGACCGATAAACGATATGGAACCGGCCATCGGTGGTGTCGCGCCACTGCAGATATGCAACGGCGGCAAAGCACGGCGCGTAGAATACGCTTTTAATCGTAAGCGCCCCCGCGAGACCGACGAGCAGGCCCGACAGAATGACACGTTTCCAGGAAAATGAACCGAAAACCAGCAGAGAAAGTGCCCCCATCAGGGCGGCCGCCGCAACCGGATCGGGGCGGTAGGTAAAGGCGTTTGTAAAGACAAAACCTGCGGTCAGATAGACCAGCCCGGACAACAGGGCTGTTTCACCATCAACCAGCCGCCGAGATAGAAGCACAATACATCCGGTCGTAAACAACACGCAAGCCAGCATGGCGATTCGGGCAATCTGGATTTGCGTGATCACGTTCTCGGCGGCCATCGCTGCCCAGCCAAACAACCGTACATGCAGGGATTGCAAACTGCCACTGAGCCGACCGTCGGCGAGTTCGTATATCTGTCCGAAGTGGAGAAACTCGTCCCAGTTTATCGCTTTCTGGAAGATCAGCCAGATCTGGCAGCACACAATTGCAATCAGGACGCCTAAAATGAGGTATCTCTGTTTTGCGCTTTCAGCATTTTGCTCAGGGACAATATTCATCGGGCGATCTCGATCCACAGGCTGGGCTGGCAAATATCACAGAGCAAGGGAAGATTCCCTGACCGGTGAAGCGATGGCCATCTGTGCATAGCCATATTTATCCATCCACGGGCCGCAAAGCTCGTCAACGATAGCCTTGTCCTGGTTGGACCAGCTTTTCCACGCATCCTTCCGGTTGCTGCTCGCATTGCGGACCGATGGCATGATATCGTCCACATTGCCGGTATGATATTGTCTGCCGCCGTGCGAGGACGCGAATGTCACCAGTCGTTCCATCGCACCCGTTTCCCGATCAAACAGATCTTCAAAACGGAATATCATCGTATTATCGGCAGACTGCGCCGCCGCGTCGATACGCCGGTAAATTTCACGCCATTCCCATGCCAAACGGCCAACCGGGCTGAGGCTGTTCCAGCGTTTCGTCCATTCCGCATCCCCTATTCTGGCCGGTGTAATCGGCCCCGGAGGGAAATAATATGTCCAGGGCGTCCCCGAATGGGACTTGTCATGTGCCAGCCAGGAACTGATCCAGCTTTTCGGGTCCCGAATGATCCCGATCGTCTTTGCTCCTGGCCAGATTTGTGCCATTTCACCGGAGAACATCCACCAGCGCCAGTAACTTTCTATGACCAGATTCTCGTCGATCCGGGCATGATAAGACGATCGCTGGCGACGGAGTTTTTCCGCCAGTTTGCTGATATCAGCCTCACCGGTGAGGAACTTCGTGCCGGCCACACGTAGCCCGGTCTGGCCGAGTGCCCGGCCAATGACCATATGCCATAGTCCGAAATCCTGGATCCGTTGCCAGGATTTGGCGTTAAATCCGGCGAACATGTCGGCTTCATGTTCCGACCAGCAATCCTCGATGATCGTCGCCAGAAGATCGCCGAGGAACTGGGTGCCGGTCCGTCCGCCTGAAGCGATGAAAACAAGATCTTTACTCAACGGCTTCGCCTCCTGGCTCGGGCTTGCCGCCGCCGGTGAGCAGTACGAACAAGGCGGTGACGGACAACCCGACCATGCGGTTCATGGCAACGGCCAGAAATGCCGTCGCAGGAGGAATCGAAACGACCGGGGCCAGAGCCGCTGAAAAAATCTCGCTGATGCCAAGCCCGGCCGGTGCGATGGCGGCGGCAGACCCGGCGATCGTCGCGAAGGCGAAGAGCAGGCCGCTTTCAAAGGGTAGAATTGTTCCGATGACCGCAAAAGCACAAACGACCCGCAGCGCGGTAAGCGCGATTCCAAAGAGCCGATGGGCCAGAATTTGCAATGCCCCGATCCAGCCAGCCCGATTGCCGATCCAGATCAGAATGGTCGCGGTGACCATGGTACCGGACAATATAATCGCCCACCCCCAGTTCTCACCATTGGCATAAATGGCAATTCCGGCACCCGAAGCCGCGATGGCAATCCAGAGAAACGCCGCCGCGAGGACCAGAACAGCCCCCTCCCCGACCTTCGCGCCAACAGACATCAGGGCTCCGGCACGCACTATCGCACCGCCGGGTATCGGCAATATCTCGGCGAGCTGAGCCAGAGCGGACCGGCGAAAAGCAAAGGATGCGGTCATTTTCAATCCAGCGACCTTGGCAAGAAGCTGCAACCCGGTCCCGCCGTACAGAAGCGAAAAGGGCACAAGAACGAAGGCCAGCAGCGCCAGCGGTCCCCATGCGATATCATCCAATCCGAGCCGCAAGTCACGGAGCGACCAGATGATACCGGCAAAGAAAATGACACCCGCCACCAGAGTGAGTGGCTTGCGATGGCGTTGCAACCAGTCTCGTATCGGCTGGGACCGCGTGCGCCAATAGGGAATATCCAAGAGCATCGAAGCCATGTCAGGCCCGCTTTTGCTCGGCCAGCATATCTTTCTCAATATCTGTCTTGACGGGCTTAATGAAGCCGGTCTTGCCGTCCAGCTTGTCCTCCAGCTTATGCAGTCTCTCCAGCGTCTGCTCCAGCAGCTGACGGTTGCGGCCGACCAGATCAGCGACGGCGCCGAACATGATTGCGACAACGCCCAGAACGATGAGCGAGCCGCCGATCACCAGCGACTGGATATGTCCGCCGCCCTCTCCGATTGCATAGAAATAGAGGAAGCGGATAATCGGCGTCACCCCGATCAGCGCGGAGACAGCTCCAGCCAGCACAAAAACCTTTAGCGGATTATACATCGCATAGGAGCGGATCATGGTCGCGCCGGTATTGGTGATGAATTGCGGCACCGACTTGAACAGACGTGACGGGCGGACCGCGCCATTGGTGCGGATCGGAACGGAGACGATTGCCATCCGTTTCCGACCGGCCTGGATCAGCATTTCCGTGGTATAGGAAAAGCTGGATGTGATATTGATTTTCTGCGCCGCAGCCCGGCTGATCGCACGAAATCCGCTGACCGCATCGGTAATATGGGTGTTGGATAGTCTCTTGACCGTCGCGCTGCCGAACCTCTGCAGCAGCCGTTTGAACGGACCGAAATGCGCATTGTTCCGGACACCGCGGTCGCCGACAACAATATCGGCATCACCGGCCAGAACCGGCGCAACCAGCTTGCCGATGTCCCGGCCTTCATATTGGTTGTCGGCGTCGGTGTTGACGATGATATCGGCGCCTTCGGCCAGCGCCCGGTTGATACCGGACTGGAATGCGGCGGCAAGACCGCGATTGGTCCGGTGCCGCACAATATGATGCACCCCGAAGCGGGTTGCGACATCACTGGTATTATCGGTGCTACCATCATCGATGATCAGGATTTCGATTGTGTCGATACCGTCAATCTGTCGCGGCAGCGCCACCAGGGTCTCGGGCAGGCTTTCCGCTTCGTTAAAGCAGGGGATCTGGATAATCAGCTTCATAAGACGCCGGTTCCTCTGGTTTTCGGCCGTTTTCGCACGCCGGATTATTCGGTTAAAAATGTCCTAAAAGCCTATGGTTAACAAAGCGTATATATCTCCGGAATAACTGGCTTTGCGTCTGGCAGGTGAGATGATACGGAAGGAGCATGACCCAGACCAATTATCGCCCCCGCCGTTCCTGCCTCTACATGCCTGCTTCCAACAGCCGGGCGCTGGAGAAGGCAAAAAGCCTCGCCGCCGACACGATTATCTTCGATCTCGAGGATGCCGTTGCGCCGGATGCCAAGGACGACGCGCGCGAACAAGCCTGCGCGGCCCTGCAGTCCGGTGCCTATGGCAACCGGGAACTGGTCGTGCGGATCAACGCCACCGACACCCCCTGGTTTGCGCAGGACCTCAAGAAAGCCTGCCGCAGCGGGGCCGACGCGGTGCTGGTGCCAAAAATCCTGTCTGCCGAAGATATCGTGACCATCAGCGATCTGATGGATGAATATGACGCCGCGCGGAACAGCAAACTCTGGGCGATGATCGAAATGCCGCTCGCCATTCTCAACCTGCCACAAATTGCCGCGCTCGGGACACAGAAACGGCTGACCGGCTTTGTCATGGGCTTCAATGATCTGGCCAAAGAGATGCATGCCGATCACGACCGCGCCAATTTTGCTTCGGTCATGACCCAGACCGTCATTGCTGCCCGCGCCTATGGTATCGAAGTGATCGACAGCGTCTATAATGATTTCAACGATCCGGACGGTCTCGAAGCAGAATGTCTGGAAGCCCGGAGACTGGGATTTGACGGCAAATCGCTAATCCATCCGGTGCAGATAGAAACCGCCAACCGCATCTTTGCCCCGCAAGCAGAGGCCCTTGCCGAAGCCGAGGCAATCATCGCCGCGTTCAGGGATCCGGTCAATGCCGGTAAGGGCGTGATTGTTGTCGACGGCAAAATGACCGAATTGCTCCACCTCAAGCAGGCCAGGCAGCTTGTCGCCACTGCCGCAGCCATCGAGGCACTGGCAAAATAAACGCTTCGCTCTCGACAAGCCGCCAAAAACATAGTTTAAGTGGCCAATTGAAATGGAACGGGACGGGGCGTTGAAGCCCTGCCCTTTGGAGAGCAGATATGGAAGCATTGGAAGCAGCAGCCGGCGAAGTCAGCAAAGACGAAATCATGAAGCTTTTTCAGGCGCAACGCGATGCGTTTCACGCCGAACTGCCTGTCAGCTTTGAGACCCGGATGGACCGGATCAACCGTACTGCCAAGATGATCATCGAAAATCAGGATGCGCTTTGCCAGGCGGTGTCGAACGACTTCGGCCATCGCAGCAGCGTCCAGACCGTGATGACCGACCTGATGTCGATCGTCGGCCATGCCAAGGATCACAAGAAAAATCTGAAAAAATGGATGCGCCCCGAGAAGCGGAAAATGGATTTCCCGCTCGGTTTGCTCGGAGCCAGCGGCCAGGTCGAATATCAGCCCAAGGGCGTGGTCGGCGTGATTTCTCCGTGGAACTTCCCGATCAATCTCGCCTTTGATCCAGCGATCGGCGCCTTTGGTGCAGGCAACCGGGTCATGATAAAATTTTCCGAATTTACGCCGGAAACCGGCGAACTGGTAAAGAAGCTGGTGGCCGAATATTTCGCGCCGGAGGAGATGACCGTAATCACCGGCGGGCCGGATACCGGCAAGGCCTTCTCCGAAATCCCCTGGGATCACCTGATCTTTACCGGCGGTGGGGGGATCGCCAAACATGTGATGGCAGCCGCGGCACAGAATCTGACACCGGTGACACTGGAACTGGGTGGCAAGTCGCCGACCATCATCGGACCGGACGCCGATATCGAGAAATCAACCCAGCGGATCGCCATGGGCAAGATGATGAATGCCGGACAGATTTGTCTGGCACCCGACTATCTGTTGGTGCCGCAGGATAAGGAAGAAGCGATTGTCGAAGGCATTGCCTCCAATGTCGCGGAACAATATCCGACCCTGATCGGCAATGACGACTATACATCGGTAATCAACGGCCGGCACAAGGAACGTCTGCAGGGGCTGATCGACGATGCCGTCAAAAAAGGCGCGAAGCAGACCGTCATCAATCCCGGTGACGAGGATTTCTCCAATACCAACAGCAACAAGATGCCGCTAACCGTGCTGCAGAATGTCAATGACGACATGCGCGTGATGCAGGAAGAAATTTTCGGTCCGGTGCTGCCGGTCAAGACCTATCGCAATCTCGATGAAGTGATCGACTATGTGAACGACCATGACCGGCCGCTCGGTCTTTATTATTTCGGTGACACCGAAAGCGACAAGCGCAAGGTGCTGGACCGGACCATTTCCGGCGGTGTCACCGTCAATGACGTGGTTTTCCACGTTGCCCAGCATGATCTGCCCTTCGGCGGTATCGGACCTTCCGGCATGGGTGCCTACACCGGTCCGGACGGCTTCAAGGAATTCAGCCATGCGAAAGCCGTCTTCCGCCAGCCGAAGATCAATATTGCCAAAATTGCTGGTTTCCTTCCCCCTTATGGCGCGGGTACAGAAAAGACAATGAAACAGCAGATGAAGCTATAACGTCAGGCAAATATGGCAGATTTTCCGTTAGCGGGGCTGAAAGTCCTTGATTTTACGCGCGTGGTTGCGGGACCTTATGCCACACGCATGCTGTCGGATCTTGGCGCAGAAGTGCTCAAGATCGAGCCGCCGGAAGGCGATGTCACGCGCAAGCTCGGAAATCCCGTAGAAGGAGCCAGCGGCTATTATCTGCAACAGAATATCGGCAAACGGAATATCTGTATCGACCTCAAAGCCGATGGTGCGCGCGCGCTGATTCTCAAGCTGGCCGCCGAGGCCGATATCGTTGCCGAAAATTTCCGCCCGGGCGTGATGGACAAATTCGGGATTGGTTGGGAGGACCTCTCGAAGGTCAATCCCGGGCTGATCATGCTGTCCATTTCGGGCTATGGCCAAACCGGACCGGACCGGAACAAGGCGGCCTATGCGCCCGTGCTGCATGCCGAAACCGGATTGATTGCGCGACAGCAGGAAATGAGCGGCGGGCAAGCTACCGATATCCAGCTTGCGGTTGCAGACAGCTATAGCTCGCTCCACGGTATCGTGGCCATTCTTGCCGCCTTGCGCGTCAGGGACAAGACAGGCGAAGGACAGCATATCGATCTGGCGATGATCAACGTGCTCCATTCCGTCGACGATTATGCCTACTGGGCACTAGAGGACGCATGGCCGAAACCGGAAGAAAATAGCGTCTGGGATGCACCCGAAAACCGGAAGATACTGATCACCGGCGATATGAAATGGATGTGGGTGATGTTCTCGACCCGCGGTGGCCTTGCCGACCCGACCCCGGAGGGAGCGGATATTGAAACCAAGGTTCGGTTAAGGCGCGAGACCATGGAGCAGCATATCCTGGGGCATGAGAGCTTTGCGGCGCTCACCGCCACGCTCGACCGGCTCAATCTCGCCTGGGGCGAAGTCCATCCCTTTGGGCCTGCAATCTACGACCAGCCCAGCGTGAGAGCGAATGGTGTGGTCGTCGATGTGACCGATGATGTCGGAAATCCACGCCGCACCATCCAGTCCCCCTATCGTTTCTCGAAATCGAAAAGCGGCATAGACAGCAATGCCAGAACCGCAAAGCGCGGCGAACATAATGTCGCCGCGCTTCGGGATTGGCTGGATATGGATGATCAGGAAATCAGCGCGCTTGCACAAAGCAAGGCGCTGATCTCGGATTAGCCTAGGCGTCGGCCTTGCGCGCCTGACGGCGTTTGAACGACTTTGCACCATTGTTCCAGTGCTTCGGTCCGTCGCTCTTCGCAGCCGAACCCGGGCCACCACGACCTGAACCGCCGACACCCGGACGTCCCTTGCGGGAGCTATGCTTGTTTTTCGGTGGTCCGCTGCGCGTCGGTTTTGCGCCATATTTCTTGGGCTTCTGACCGTATATCCGCGGCGCGACTTCTTCGCGTGGCGGTTCGTCATAGCCTTCCGGCAGAGCGATCACCTCCGGCTTCACACCGGTCAGCTTGACCACATCGCGCAGGAACTGGCGCTCGTCGGGTGCGACCAGCGAATAGGAAATGCCGCTCGCCCCTGCCCGCGCCGTCCGGCCAATACGGTGAACATATTGTTCCGACACATTGGGCATATCGAAGTTGATCACATGGGAAACACCGTCGACATCAATACCGCGCGCGGCAATATCGGTGGCAACAAGAATGTTGATTTTGCCCTTTTTGAAGTCACCCAGGGCGCGCTCGCGCTGAGGCTGGCTCTTGTTGCCGTGGATCGCGGCAGAATGGATCCCGACCGCCATCAGATTCTTCACAACCTTGTCGGCGCCATGTTTGGTCTGGGTGAAGACCAGCATATGGTCGGGATTCTCCTTGTTGATGAAATCCTTCAGCAAACGCTGTTTGTCGTCCTGATTGATATAGGTGACCTTCTGGTCGACCCGCTCGGCGGTCGTCGACTGCGGCGCAACAGACACCTGTACAGGGTTGGTCAGAAACTGGTCGGCCAGTTGCGAGATCGTCTTCGGCATGGTCGCCGAAAAGAACAGGCTCTGGCGCTGTTTGGGCAGCAACGGCACAATCTTCTTCAGCGGTACGATGAAGCCGAGGTCCAGCATCTGGTCGGCTTCGTCGAGTACCAGAATTTCGACCTTGCTGAGATTCAGATAGCGCTGGTCGACCAGGTCAAGCAGACGGCCGGGCGTTGCCACCAATACGTCGACGCCGCGTTCGAGCACGCGTTTCTGCCGGTTGATCGGCACGCCGCCAAAAGCCGAGGTCACGTAAAGGCCCAGACCCTTGGAATAGCCGATCATACTGTCGGCAATCTGGCGGGCCAGTTCCCGGGTCGGCGCGAGCACCAGCATCCGGCATTCAAAGCGGCCGGCACGTTTCTTGTTGTTCAGCAAATGATGGATCGACGGCAGCGAGAACGCGGCGGTCTTGCCGGTTCCGGTCTGCGCGATTCCAAGAATGTCCTTGCCTTCCAGCGCCGGGGGAATGGCTTGCTGCTGGATCGGGGACGGAGTGGTGTAGCCGCCTTCGGCCACGCGTTTTTGAATAGGTTCCGCCAGTGCGAAATCAGAAAATTTGGTCAATAGTATATACCTTGTAATAGCAGCAAGTGTCCAGCGCACAGCATGGAAGCTATACGCGTGTTCGCCGTCTGTTAAGACGACCCGCGTGATCAGGCTGCCGGAAAGAAAGAAGCAATGAAGGCGATAGGTTCGAGATGATCTTGCCACCTCTCACGCAGAACTTCCGCCAGACGGTCAATCGATATTGCCGCCCTTGCTGCGATGCAACATAGGTGGTTCCGCGATTAAGTCAAGCGTTGTGATGATCTGGTTCGGCCATATTGCCGATTTCGTGGCGATGGTGCGGGCAACACGGGGCCCGCAACGACCGGTCAGAAACAGTCGACTGGTTCGCTGGCCGCGACGACACTCACGCAAACGCCTTCCGGCGAAGCTCGTCGATATACCCTCCGGCGAAGATCTCCAGCTGCTCGGGATCAGCGGGCAAGCCCCCCTGTTCATCCGATGCGCCGCCAAGTTCGTCGCGGCTGTTGACCCGCGGAAAGGGTTCCGGCGGAACGGGCACGCCCAGGAAATCGCACAAGGGTTCCCATCCGTCCTTCGGATGGAATACGAGCAAACGGTCGGACGGGATATTATTGATCACCTCCTCGTTATACGAGCGGTACCAGTCAGCCATCCATGCGGGATCATTCATATGCTCGCCAAATTGCCGCAAATAGGTGCCTTGCAGCATCTGCAGCAGGTCGCTGCCCTCAAGAGAAGCGAGCATGCGCTGGGAATTGATCGTCTCGTTGCAGGACTCAACCCAGGCATCAGCATCCCGCACGGTCAGCACGACCTTCGCTTCCGGATAGAATGCGGCCAGCTCGCGCCAATAGACACAGGCCGGATTATCGGTAACAGAGCTATACCCGGCAAAAATGCTGTCCCAGTCCGGCTTGCCGTCGACCACATTCTGCCACAGCGGGATAGTGCGCCGGGCGTTCCGGAACACTTCAACCATATGGTAGCAGGGACCGTAACCAATATGCTCTAGCGCAAATTTCATCGAGAAGGTCGCCGTTCTACCCGGTCCGGCACCAATCACTTTCAATGACATATAATCCCCCGATCTTGCCACCCCTCGATAGCGTTATGAGGTTAATGTCGCGCGATTGCAAACCGGAAAATCACGTGGCTTCTACAGGAATTGAACGCCCCCGGAGCGTTCGCTTGGCGCGACTGGTGATTTCACCACAGTTCCGGCTTGATGCTATAGGCATAGTGTCTAGAGTGGCGGGCATGACAACCCGCCAATGATAGCGGAAATCTTTCAGTGAGATGGATGAAATTATGCGCCACCTGATTCTCTCCGCCATGACCCTGGCAGCCTTCACATTCTGTCCAGCCGCCGCGCAGGAACCAGCGGCTCCGGAGAAGCCTGCACTGGAGATCGGCGCGGGCGGGCGGCCGGTTGGAGCGATCTGGTCACGCAGCCCGGTCCATGCCCAGCATGGTATGGCGGCGACGGCCCATCCGCTGGCCAGCCAGATCGCCATCGACATTCTCAAGAAAGGCGGCTCCGCGGTCGATGCGGCGATTGCGGCCAATGCGGCGCTGGGCCTGATGGAGCCGACTGGCAACGGCATTGGCGGTGATCTGTTCGCGATCATCTGGGATCCGGAGACGCAGAAACTCTATGGCCTGAACGGCTCCGGCAAAAGCTCCATGGGGACCAGCTACAAACAGTTTATCAAGCAGCTCAAAGGCCGCAAGACCATACCGCCATTCGGCCCGATGCCGGTCACCGTTCCCGGCACCGTCGACGCCTGGTTCGAAATGCACGGCAAGTTCGGCAAGCTGAGCATGGCCGATATCCTTGCGCCGACCATATCCTATGCCAACGAGGGCCATCCGGTCGCGCCGGTGATCGGTCATTATCTCGAACGCAACCTGGAGCGGTTTGAACAAAGCCTCGATATGATCGGTGATTTCGACAATGCGCGGGCCACCTATTTCAAACAAGGCGCACCCAAGGCCGGCGAGATTTTCAAAAACCCCGATCTCGGCAATACGTTGAGCAAAATCGCCGCCGGAGGGCGTGATGCCTTCTACAAGGGCGACATTGCCAAGACCATCGACAGCTATTTCAAGCGGATTGGCGGCAATCTCCGCTACGAGGATTTTGCCGCGCACAGCAGCCTGTGGGTCGAACCCGGCTGCGTTTCCTATCGCAAAGGCTATGAACTGTGCGAACTGCCGCCCAATTCGCAGGGCTTCGCGGCGCTGCAGATGGCGAATATCCTGAAAAATGTCGATCTCGCCCAATGGCCGCGTGGCAGCGCCGAGGTGCTGCATTATATTACCGAAGCCAAACGGCTGGCCTTTGAAGATGTCGCGCGCTTCTACGCCGATCCGGAGGCCTCCCCTGCCCCGCTGGAATGGCTGCTGTCGGATGATTATGGCAAGGAGCGCTTTGCGCTGATCGACCCGGCAAAAGCCACGGCAGAATTCGGCCCGGGCGAGCCCAAGCTGGAAGGCGAAGGCGACACGACCTATCTCACCGTTGCCGACAAGGACGGCATGATGGTCTCGCTGATCCAGTCCAATTATCGCGGCATGGGCAGCGGTCTCGTTGCCGACGGGCTCGGCTTCATGTTTCAGGACCGCGGCGAGCTCTATTCGCTCGATGCCGGTCATGCCAATGCCTACGCGCCCGGCAAGCGGCCGTTCCAGACGATCATCCCGGCCTTCATGAAGAAGGATGGAAAACCCTTCATGTCTTTTGGCCTGATGGGCGGCGGCATGCAGCCGCAGGGCCATGTCCAGGTGATGATCAACATGGTCGACTATGGCATGAACCTGCAGGAAGCGGGCGACGCGGCGCGGCTCAACCATGATGGCGGCCGCCAGCCCACCGACGATCTGGCGGGAACCGACGCCGATCTTCTGGGTATAGTCCATGTCGAACCGGGCATTTCGGCAGAAACCGTCGAACGGCTCCAAGCCATGGGTCATATCGTCAAAACCGTTGACGACGGAATCATGTTTGGTGGCTATCAGGCGATCAGCCGGGATCCGGAAAGCGGTGTCTATACCGGTGCGACGGAGATGCGGAAAGACAGTCAGGCGATCGGTTTCTGACAGCGGCGCGAGATCGGTGCGAAAGGAAATTTTCAAGGGAATGACAATGTACAAGAAACGACTGACGATCCTGCTGCCTCTATTGACGATGGGCTATCCCGCCGCCGCACAGATGGAGAATTTCAAGACCGGACCGGTATTCGAGACATTCGGGCCGACCGCACCGGTCCAGCAGAGCGAGCCCGTGTCCGCCGAAACCCGTTTTGCCATAGCCTTTGACGTGTCAGCGGCGGCCGAACCGGACAAGATCAACCGCACGATTGAAAGCGCCGCCCGCTTCATCAACATGCATGTCGCCGCCGGCGTTCCGCAGGAAAATATCCGTCTTGCCATCGTCGTCCATGGCGGTGCGTCCTTCGATCTCACCAGCCAGGAATTTTTCGGGGCGCACAAGGATGGCAGAACCAATGCCAGCGCCGCCGCCATCGCCCGGTTGCAGCAACATGGTGTAGAATTTTATCTCTGCGGCCAGAGCGCGGCCGCCCATGGCATCAGCATTGCCGACCTGCTGCCGGGCGTAAAAATGTCCCTGTCCGCGATGACCGCCCATGCCTTGCTGCAACAGCAGGGCTATAGCATCAATCCTTTCTGAAACGGCATCACACGCCTCATGCTGAAGGTCGCAAGCTATAATATTCACAAGGGCATCGGTACGGACCGCCGGCGCAATCCGGGCCGTATCATCGATGTCCTGAACGAGATAGACGCCGATATCATCGCGCTACAGGAGGCGGATCGCCGCTTTGGAGCACGCGCCGCCGCGATACCGGAGAAGTTGCTGGAAATGCACAGCGACTATCGCGCGATTCCGCTCGACGTGCAGACCGATTCGATGGGCTGGCACGGCAATGCGATACTTGTCCGCAATTCCGCCGAAGTGATTGCGCATGATATCATGCACATCCCCTGTCTCGAACCGCGCGGAGCGATCATGGCGCATTGTGAACTGGCGGGCCAGCAGCTCGCGGTTTTCGGCATGCATCTCGATCTGTCCGGACTGTGGCGCCGGCGGCAAGCCGCAGCCATCATCAAGCTCGCACAGGAAAAGGAACGCGAGGTGCCGGTGGTGCTGATGGGGGATCTCAACGAATGGAGCGCAGCCGGCGGTTGCCTGAAGGATTTCGGCAAGGCGTTCGATATGGTCGATTGCGGGCGCAGCTTTCATTCACGCAGCCCGATTGCCACGCTCGACCGGATCATGCATTCCGGCAGTTTCGATTGCACCGGCGCCGGCGTGCATGACAGTCCGGCGGCGCGCAAAGCCTCCGATCATCTGCCCGTCTGGGCCAATCTCATGCGCGGCTAGGCGCCTGGCCGGGAAAGTTTTCCGGCCTACGTAACTCTACCTATATTGCCGGACACGACTGGCTGGTAGCGCCATTCCCACACAACGGGGAAGGACGTTATGGACAGTTTACTAGGGAAAGCCGGCGGATGGCTGGCGCTCGTATTTTTATCATTCATTGCCATGGTAATGGCCGCCGATGGCGGCTTCGCCGTACATATGGGCATTATCATGACCGCCTGCCTGATCGCGCTATGGGTGACGATCAGCAAAGCTGATTATGCCGCCATCGGGCGCGGGATATTAAGGGCGCCCGCTGATCCCGGGAAATATGATGATGATCCGGTCCGCTGGGGCGTTATTGCTACCCTGTTCTGGGGCATGGCCGGCTTTGCCGTCGGTCTGTATATCGCCCTGCAACTGGCCTTTCCCGTGCTCAATCTGGGGCTGGAGTATACCACCTTCGGACGCCTGCGTCCGCTCCACACCTCTGCCGTTATTTTCGCTTTCGGAGGCAATGCGCTGATTGCGACGAGCTTTTACGTCGTCCAGCGCACCTGCAGGGCGAGGCTGGCCTTCCCCCGCCTCGCCCGTTTCGTTTTCTGGGGCTACCAGCTGTTCATCGTGCTGGCCGCCACCGGCTATCTGATGGGCGTCACCCAGTCGCGGGAATATGCCGAGCCGGAATGGTATGTCGATCTCTGGCTGACCATCGTCTGGGTCAGCTATGCGGTTGTCTATATCGGCACCATCGTCAAACGGTCCGAGCCACATATTTATGTCGCCAACTGGTTTTTCCTCAGCTTCATCCTGACCGTCGCCATGCTGCACGTGGTCAATGGCCTGACCATACCGGTCAGCCTGCTCGGCGCGAAAAGCTATAGCGCTTTCTCCGGTGTCCAGGATGCGCTCACCCAATGGTGGTACGGCCATAATGCGGTCGGATTTTTCCTGACCGCGGGCTTCCTCGGCATGATGTATTATTTCGTGCCGAAACAGGCGGAACGACCGGTCTACAGCTACCGTCTGTCGATCATCCACTTCTGGTCGCTGATCTTCCTCTATATCTGGGCTGGTCCGCACCATCTCCACTATACCGCGCTGCCCGACTGGGCGCAGACGCTGGGCATGGTTTTCTCGATCGTCCTGTGGATGCCGAGCTGGGGCGGCATGATCAACGGCCTGATGACGCTGAACGGCGCCTGGGACAAGATCCGCACCGATCCGATCATCCGGATGATGGTCCTTGCCCTCGCCTTTTATGGCATGAGCACCTTCGAGGGCCCGATGATGTCGATCAAGGCCGTCAACAGCCTGTCGCACTATACCGACTGGACCATCGGCCATGTGCACAGCGGTGCGCTCGGCTGGAACGGCATGATCACCTTTGCCGCGCTCTATTACATGGTGCCGCGCCTCTGGGGCCATCCGCGCCTGTACAGCCTGCGCATGGTGAACTGGCATTTCTGGCTCGCGACCATCGGCATCGTTCTCTACGCCGCCTCGATGTGGGTTGCCGGCATCATGCAGGGTCTGATGTGGCGCGAATATGGCGATGACGGCTATCTCGTCTACGCCTTCAGCGAAGTCGTCTCGGCGATGTTCCCGATGTATATGATCCGCGCAACCGGCGGCCTGCTCTATCTCGCTGGCGCTGTTGTCATGGTCTACAACGTCTGGATGACTCTTGCCGGCCGGGTCCGGGACGAAAAGCCCATGACCCAAACGCCTTATGACGAAGCCGCCGACAAGCCGCTGGTCGCGGCACCGGCAGAGTGAGGGAGACAGAAACATGACCACACTCACGCAAAAGCACAAAAAGATCGAGCGCAACATCACGCTGCTGGCGGTTCTGGCGCTGGTAACGGTGATGATCGGCGGCATTGTCGAGATCGCGCCGCTGTTCTGGATCGACAATACGGTCGAGGAAGTTGAAGGTGTGCGCCCCTATACGCCGCTCGAGCAGGCGGGCCGCAATATCTACGTCCGCGAAGGCTGCTATACCTGTCACAGCCAAATGATCCGGCCGTTCCGGGACGAGGTCGAACGCTATGGCCATTATTCGCTGGCAGCAGAATCGATGTATGACCATCCGTTCCAGTGGGGATCCAAACGCACCGGACCGGATCTGGCCCGGGTGGGCGGCCGCTATTCGGACGAATGGCATGTCCAGCATCTGAAAGACCCGCGCGCCGTGGTGCCGGAATCGATCATGCCGCCTTATGCCTTTCTCGCCGAGAAAGAGCTGGAACCCGGTGACATGAGCGCCCATCTGCGCGCCCTGACCCGGGTCGGCGTTCCCTATAGCGAAGAGGCAATCGAGAAGGCCAATGAAGATCTGCTGACCCAGGCCGACCCGATGGCAAGTTCGGCAGAGTTCGAAAAGCGCTATCCCAAGGTGCAGATCCGCGACTTTGACGGCAACCCCGACAAGCTGACGGAAATGGACGCACTGGTGGCCTATCTGCAGATGATCGGCACATTGGTCGATTTCGAGGCGGGCGAAGCACAGGAGCAGGCCCGATGAACTATGAAGCGCTGCGTCATTTCGCCGACAGCTGGGGCCTGCTGTTCATGACCCTGGTGTTTCTGACGCTGGTGGGATGGACTTTCCGCCCGGGAGCCGGCCGCAACCACGAAGAAGCCGCCCATATGATTTTTGACGAGGACAAAACAGATGTCTGAGAACAAACGCGTCGACAAACCAACCGGCACCGAAACCGTCGGACACGAATGGGATGGTATCGAGGAACTCGACACACCGATGCCGCGCTGGTGGCTGTGGACCCTGTACGCCACAATCATATGGGCGATTGGCTATGTCATCCTCTACCCCGCAATCCCGATGATACATTCGGCCAGCGAAGGCCTGCTCGGCTGGAGCAGCCGCGGCGAATATGCACAGGCCGTTTCGGCTCGCGAACGGGAACTCGAGCCGATCCGGCAGGCGCTGGTATCGACCGATATCCGCAAGCTGCACGGTAGTCCGGAACTGATGCAACAGGCCGTCGAAGGCGGCCGGTCGGCATTCAAGGTCCACTGCGTCCAGTGTCACGGTTCCGGTGCTGCCGGTTCGGCGGGCTATCCCAATCTGAACGACGACGACTGGCTGTGGGGCGGCGATCTGGAAGCCATAGAATACACGCTGATCCACGGCATTCGTAACCCGGACCACGAACAGACGCGCTTCTCGCAAATGCCGGCCTTCGGACGCGACGGGATATTGCAGCCGACCGAAATCCAGGATCTGGTGTCCCATGTCCGCGTCCTCGCGGGCCGGGAGAAGCAGAGCGCTGCGGCCACCCGCGGAGCGATGCTGTTCGAAGCGAATTGCGCGATCTGCCACGGCTCCGATGGGACCGGCGACCGCACGCAAGGCGCGCCCAATCTGACCGATGCGATCAGTCTCTATGGTCTCGACCGCGCGTCGCTGACCAACACGATCACCAACAGCCGTTACGGCGTGATGCCGCGCTGGGGACAGCGACTGGATAGCGCGACGATCCGTATGCTGGCGGCCTATGTCTACTCGCTTGGTGGCGGTGAAAAGCTGCCGGCGCTAGAGGCAACGGCGACAACACCGGTCGAAAGTGACGGTGATGAGCAGTCCTGACGAAGTTCTCGATCCCGAGCTGAAACTCTATGAATCGCGCAAGAGCGTCTTTCCCAAGGCGGTAAACGGCAAATTTCGGCGGCTGAAATGGGTGATCATGGCGATCACCCTCGCCATCTATTATATCACGCCGTGGATCCGCTGGGACCGCGGGCCCTATGCTCCCGATCAGGCGGTGCTGGTCGATCTGGCCAACCGGCGCTTCTATATGTTCGGCATCGAGATCTGGCCGCATGAATTTTATTATGTCGCCGGCATGCTGGTGATGGCGGGCATCGGGCTGTTCCTGGTCACCTCGGCCGTCGGCCGCGCCTGGTGCGGCTATTCCTGCCCGCAAACCGTCTGGACCGACCTGTTTCAGCATGTCGAGCGCGCCATCGACGGCGATCGCAACGCCCAGTTCAAGCTGCAGGACGCGCCCTGGGGGCCAAAGAAAATCGGCAAGCGCCTGGCAAAATGGTCGGTCTGGCTGTTCATCGCCTTCTGGACCGGTGGTGCCTGGATCATGTATTTTGCCGATGCGCCCACGCTGGCCGTCGACTTCTGGACCGGTGAGGCCGCCTTTGTCGCTTATGCCACGGTCGGCGTGCTCACCCTCACCACCTTCATCTTCGGTGGCTTCATGCGCGAGCAGGTGTGCATCTACATGTGCCCCTGGCCGCGCATTCAGACCGCGATGATGGACGAAAAATCGCTGACCGTCACCTATAAGGAATGGCGCGGCGAACCACGCGGCAGCGTGAAAAAGGCAGAGGCCCAGCCGGGCA
Organism: Sphingorhabdus sp. 109; assembly: GCF_902506555.1. Lineage (GTDB taxonomy): Bacteria > Pseudomonadota > Alphaproteobacteria > Sphingomonadales > Sphingomonadaceae > Parasphingorhabdus. The sequence continues at coordinate 1,453,292 of NZ_LR732707.1, forward strand.
GCTTTGGCGACTGCATTGACTGCAACCAGTGCGTCGCGGTCTGCCCGACCGGTATCGACATTCGCGAGGGGCCGCAAATCGGCTGCATCACCTGCGCCTTGTGCATCGACGCCTGCGATTCCGTGATGGAGAAGGTCAACCGCCCGCGCGGCCTGATCGACTATGCGACGCTGGAAGACGCCGAACTGGAAAAAGCCGGCAAGGCCCATAATCCGGTGCTCAAGACCTTGTTCCGGCCGCGCACGCTCCTCTATTTCTCGATCTGGGGCGCGATCGGACTGGCGATGCTGTTCGCGGTCGGCAACCGGACGCGCATCGATATCAGCGCCAATCACGACCGCAACCCGGTCTATGTCCAGCTGGCCGACGGCCATGTCCGCAACAGCTATACGATCAATCTGCGCAATATGGAGAACCGTCCGCGCGACATGGTCATCGGCATGACCGAGCTCAAGGGCGCGGTGATGTGGTCAAACGCCGGATCCCGCGACGGTGCGGGCAAGACCCTGGTCACCAAGGTTCCCGCCGACAGCGTCGCGCGGCTGCGCCTCTATGTTGCGGCGCCAGGCGAAGGTCCGGTGCGGGAAGACTTTGCCCTGACCGTGACCGCCGCGGATGATGCCGAAGCGAACGATGTTGACGAAGTATTTTTCGAACGACCGGAGACAGGCGAATGAGCGGGCAAGAAAGCGTGACGAAAAAATTTACCGGCTATCACGCCACCGCGATGATCGTCGCCTTTTTTGCGGTGGTGGTGGGCGTGAACCTGTTCATGGCGCGGTCAGCCCTTTCGACGTTCAGCGGCACGATCGTCGATAACAGCTATGTCGCCAGCCAGAAATATAACGACTGGCTGGAGCAGGCCAGAAAGCAGCAAGCGCACGGCTGGACCGTATCCCCGGCCGTCCGGCAGGAAGACAGGGCCAGCCTCACCGTCAGCAGCGTCGATGGCACACCCCTGCAGGGCGCTACAATTACCGCCCTTGCGGAGCATCCTGTCGGCCGTACCGATCCTTTTGAAATCGACTTTTTCCAGAGCGCAGCCGGAGATTATCGCAGCGTCCAGCCGATTCCGGAGGGTCGCTGGAAAATGAAGATCATCATCTCACGGGGTGACAACGATATGCGTGTGGTGCGGGATATCCGATGAACGCGATCACGCCCCTCGGCGACGCCCAGACGCAAGCGGTCATTTCGCGCTTCGCTGTACCGGCGATCCGCTGCGCCGGGTGCATAGCGAAGATCGAGAACGGTCTGAACGGCGAACCGGGCATCCTCTCGTCACGGGTCAATTTTTCGACCAAGCAAGTCGCCATTTCGCATCTGCCCGAGCTGGCTGAAGACCAGCTGAAGCAGAAAATCGAGGCGCTCGGGTTCGAAGCCCAGATTCTCGCCGACAATCCCCTCTCCGAGGAGAAGGGCAGCACCGACAAACTGATCCGCGCGCTCGCTGTCGCCGGTTTCGGTATGATGAATATCATGCTGCTGTCGGTCAGCGTCTGGTCCGGCGCGACCGGCGTGACCCGTGATCTGTTCCACTGGCTGTCCGCCCTGATTGCCGTTCCGGTGATCGCGTATTCGGGCCGCCCGTTTTTTGCATCGGCAGCAATGGCACTGCGCTACGGCCGGACCAATATGGATGTGCCAATCTCGATCGGCATTTTGCTGGCCACTGGCCTGAGCCTGTACGAGACCGCTACCGGCGGTGCCCACGCCTATTTCGACGGCGCGGTCATGCTGCTGTTCTTCCTGCTCGCCGGGCGGGTGCTGGACGGCATGATGCGCGATCGCGCGCGCAAAGGTATCGGCGCGTTGCTGAAACAGACGGCCCCGGGCGCGATGGTGCTGATAGATGACGGGTCGACCCAATGGGTGGCCACCAGAGACCTGCGTCCGGGCATGCGGATGATGGTCGCAGCCGGTAGCAATCTTGCCGCCGACGGGGTGATCGAGAAAGGAAGCAGCAGCTTTGACTGCTCGCTGATGACCGGCGAGAGCGAAGCGCAGCCGAAAGGCGAAGGTGACCTGGTGCTGGCTGGCACATTGAATCTGTCTTCACCCGTGGTCGTACGGGTCACGGCCACCGGCGAGGACACCAGCCTGTCGGACATTGCCCGATTGATGGATGAAGCCGGTCAACACCGCTCCTTCTATGTGCGCATTGCCGACCGCGCCGCGCGCTATTATGCGCCTGCGGTCCACAGCCTCGCGCTGCTCGCCTTTGCCTATTGGATGATTGTCGGCGCCGGCTGGCACCAGTCGCTGCTCATTGCGGTCGCCGTGCTGATCATCACCTGCCCCTGTGCGCTAGGGCTCGCGGTACCGGCAGCGCAAGTCGTCGCCTCGGGTGCTCTACTGCGCAAGGGCGTGATGGTGAAGGACGGGAGCGCGCTGGAGCGTCTGGCAGAAGCCGATTATGCACTGTTCGACAAGACCGGCACGTTGACACTGGGTCATCCGGTGCCGGTCAATCTCGATGATCTGAGCCTCAACCAGAAGCAAATTGCCCTCGCTCTCGCCCAGGCCAGCCATCACCCGATCAGCAAAGCAATACGCACGGCCTTGCAGGCGGAAAACATCATTCCGGCCAGGCTGGACGATGTAGAGGAAGTGCCGGGTGAAGGCATGAAGGCGCGCTGGGACGGCCAGCCGGTAATGCTCGGGAAACCAGAGAAATCCGCGGATCATCTGTCCAGCCAGCTAAGCGTGGGTAGCGACACAGTGATCCTCCATCTGAAGGATGAGATCCGGCCGGACGCAGCGGCTGCGCTGGCGAGACTGCAAGCCCTCGGACTGCCCGCCTCGATAATTTCCGGTGACAATATCGGCTCCGTTTCACGTGTTGCAGATGCGCTGGGCCTAGCAGCTAAGGCCGGGGTTTCGCCACAGGACAAGGTCGAAGCGATTACGCGGCTGTCCGACAGCGGCCACAAGGTGCTGATGGTCGGTGACGGGCTTAACGACGGCCCTGCCCTCGCTGCGGCCCATGTCTCGATTGCGCCGGGCTCGGCGAGCGACGTCGGCCAGCAGGCCGCCGATGCGGTCTTCACCAGCGCTTCGCTGATGCCGGTAGCGCTGTCGGTAACGGTGGCGCGCCGGACCATGCAGATCGTCCACCAGAATTTTGCTTTGGCTATCGGCTATAATATCATCGCCGTGCCATTGGCGCTGACCGGGATGGTTACGCCGCTGATCGCCGCCATCGCCATGTCCTTGTCCTCCCTGATCGTCGTCGGCAACGCCCTGCGTCTGAACGGCTCAGCAAAATGAGCGGCCTGGCGATCCTGATTCCGGTGGCTCTATTGATGGGGCTATGCGGTCTGGGCTTTTTCTTCTGGGCGATGCGCAACGACCAGTTCGAGGATCTGGACGGCGCGGCGCAGCGGGTGCTGATCGACGAGGAAGACGAGCCATCATGATAGGCCGCATCAGGATATCCCGATTGAGCCGCTATGCGATTATCGCCGTCGCCTTGCCGATGGCCGCCACGCCGCTGGCGGCCAATCCGGAGGTAATGACATTCAAACTATGTTCTGCCGATGGAACCGTGCGCGATATTTCCATTCCCGTGAACCGGGACAATGGCGACAAGGATTGCGCGCAGCCCTGCCACGCCTGCCTTTCGCGCAAAAAAAATTCGAAAAGCTGAGCTCAGCTATCGACCGGAGGATCGTGATCCTCAATGCGTTCGGCCGCAAAACCGATCCGCAAGGCTTCGGCCAGACTGCGTACCCGCAGTTTTTCCATCATGTTGGCGCGATAGATTTCAACCGTTCGCGGCGAGATGCCGAGATCATAGGCAATGGTCTTGTTGGGCAGTCCGGCCAATAGGCCATTGAGCACATCCCGTTCCCTTCCGGTCAGGCAGGCCAGCCTGACATTCGCTTCGGAAGCCGCCATTTCCTTCAGATCTCTGTCTGCCAGCCGCACGAACGCCTCTTCCATAGCGGCGATCAGAGCTTCTTTCTCATAGGGCTTTTCGAGAAAGTTGACCGCTCCGGCCCGCATCGCCTGAACCGCAATTTCGATATCACCATGGCCGGTGAGAATCACCACCGGCATGTCGATGCCGTCCTTGATCATCTGCTGCTGCACCTGCAGCCCGTCCATTTCCGGCATGCGCACATCCAGCAAAACACAGCCTCGCTGTGCGCCTTTTGCCATTTTCAGAAAGGCAACGCCGGACTCGACCGGTTCGACCTTGAACCCGGCGTGCCGCAACATGAATGCCGCCGACCGCCGGACGGAATCATCATCATCGACAATATAGACCAGCCGCTCACTGCTCATCATTCTGCTCCCGTTCCGCTTTTTCCAATGTGATCCGGAAGATCGTTCCGCCTTCCGGATTGGGTTCCACAGTAATGGTTCCGCCATGCGCCTCGATGATTGTCCGGCAGATCGAAAGCCCCAGTCCCATACCGGTTCCCTTGGTGCTGGCAAAGGGGTCGAAAATCCGTTCTCCCAGTTCCTCGTCAATGCCGGACCCGCTATCCGATACGGCAATTTCCAGCCGCGCGTCGTCGATGGACCGAACGCCGATATGCAGTTTTTTCTCGGCGCTGTCGGTCATTGCCTCGATGCCGTTGCGCATCAGATTGACCATCACCTGCTGAATCTGCACGCGATCGGCAAACACATAACTGGTGTCCGGCGCGATATCGATGGAGAATTTCACGCCCCGTTCCTGCGCGCCGATCATGCCCAATACGGTCGCATCTTCCACCACCTGGGAAATCGACAAAATCCGCCGGTTGATCTCCCCGCGCGAGACAAATTCCCGCAGCCGCCGGACGATCGTACCGGCGCGCAGGCTCTCGGACACGCTTTCCTGCAGCGCCTCGAGGAAAAACTCCCGGTTCTCGGTCAGATCGCCATCCATCATGTCGCGCGCGGCCGACAGATAATTGGCTATCGCGGTCAATGGCTGGTTGATTTCATGCGCCAGAGAGGATGCGAGAGTTCCTACCGCGCTGAGCCGCGAGGCATGGGCCAGATCCTGCTGCAGCGACTGCAACTCCGCCTCGGTCTGGGTTTTTTCGGTCAGATCGATGATGAAGCCGGTAAAATACCGTTCGTCGCCGATTTTCGCTTCGCCGACTTCCAGTTGCAGCGGGAAGGTCGTGCCGTCTTTCCGGCATCCGACGACTGTCCGGCCGATGCCGATTATCCGCTTCTCTTCGGTTTCGAGATAGCGTTCGATATAGCCGTCATGCGCCGCCCGATAGGGTTCGGGCATCAGCAGCTTGACATTCTGCCCGATGATCTCTTGCTGTTCATAGCCAAACATTTTTTCAGCCGTCGCACTGAACGAACTGATCATTCCGGCCTCGTCAATCACCACCATAGCGTCGGGAATCGTCGTCAGGATCGATCGCAAGATCGAATTGGCCTGATCCAGCTTGCTTTTCGTGTTCCGCAGCGCTGTCACGTCCTGGAATGTGACCATCACGGCATCTATCTCGCCCTGCGGACTGGACAGACCAGCGATATTGCATTCCGCATATATCCGCCGGCCGTCCGGCAGTTGCAGCGACACGTCGAACGGGTCGACGGTGCTGGAAGCAAACGCGCTATCCATCCGGCTTTCGAACAGCGGGCGGTGGTCCGGTGCCACACAGGCGGCAGGCGCACCATCCGGCAGATCTGCAAGGCTGGACACACCGAATATCTTCAGCCCGACCGCGCTGCAATTGATAGGCTGCAGGTTGCGATCGACTATCATGACGAAATGCGGGAAGGCGGACAGGACAATATCCGGATGGAATGCCCGGTCCGTGCCTTGAACGATCGTTTCGCGCACTTGCTTTGTCTTTCCCCTGTCCGTCCGGTCGCCGATTGCGAGCGGTCGGACCCTACACAAGATGCGCGCATTGCCATAAGGAAATTTGAATTGTCAGTGGCGGGAGAAGAACACATTCAGTGTGACACAACCAGCGGGACGGGACTGTTCTTGAAAAGACTGCGCGTGACTCCGCCGAACAGAAACTCGCGCGCGCGGCTATGGCCATAAGCCCCCATCACCAGATAGTCCGCATTTCTTTTTTGCGCTTCTGCCAGTAAAGTGGCTTCCACAGAGTCCCTGCCCGGCGGGGGGCTGTGAATTTCGGATTTGATGCCATGATAGGCCAGATATTCCGACGCCGCGAGCTGTGGCAGATCGTGATCCTTGTCCTCCTCGACGGTCAGGATATGAACATCGCTCGACATTTTGAGCAACGGCACGGCGGCGCGCAGGGCGTTCCCGGCTTCGAAACTCCCGTTCCAGGCGACAAGCGCTGGACCGCAGGCATCAAATTTCTGCACATTGTCCGGCTGCACCACGACCGGCGTTGTCGTGTTGAGGAGAACATCGCCCAATATGCCAAGCGGCAGCGCATTTTCCTTGTTGCCTCCGGCCGAACTCAGGACGATGATATCGACCAGCGCGGAATTTTTCGACAGGCCGCGGGACGGATCAACATATTCCTCACGATAATCCCAGGACACATCCTCTCCCGCCAGACGCTTCTCGATCTCGGCGCGAAGCTTCCGGTCCTGCTCGCGGGTCATTTCGCTGACATCATACATCACCGACATGCCGGTCACGCCGTCAAAGGCGACCTGTGAACTGTAGGGATTGGCGCGCAGACAGTGGAGATGGCCACCGAGCGAACGGGTCAGATCAAGTGCCGCCTGAAGCCGGGCCTCCAGCCCTGCATCATCGGCAATATATAGCAGCACGGATTTCATAATCGGTCTCCTGTTTCCTGTTCATTCGCTTTGGTAGAATGTCTTGGGAAGGAGCGTAGCGGCACCCCGCCGGACCCTGTATACGGGTTTATACGGATAGAAGCTTCCGCTCAGTTTCCGGCCGCGCCATGGGTGGCAATCCGCTTGAGCCAGCGCGCCCGGTGCCGCTCGCTGCTGTCGACATTTCCGATCAGCGACGTGGTGACCGGAGCGATCCCGGTGAGCTTGAGAATGTTCCGTTCGAAACTGCGGACGCTGTGCGCAGCGAAATAGGCGCGGTAGAAAAGCGCCGGCATGCCCATGCTGACAATCAGCCGCGCCGAACGGCCGCGGAGCAGTTTTTTCGGCAATTGCTTGCTGCCTTCAACCCCGTAATCGAGCGCGAAATTGGGGCGAAAGGCCTGTTCGATAAACGCCTTGAGCAAGGCCGGCATGTCGCCCATCCAGAGCGGATAGTAGAAGACGATATGCTCGGCCCATTTGATCGCATCCTGCCCCGGCCGGACGGCTTCGGGAACATCCTCTTCGAGCCATTGCTTGCGGCTTTCGAGGATCGGAATATTCTGGCCGGCCAGCCGGATCACCCGCACATCGTGACCGGCGGCACGGGCTGCATCGGCATAAGCGGAGACAATGGCATGACCGAAACGGCCGGGGGCCGGATCGGGATGACCGTCAATCACCGCAATACGGGTCACGGCGCTGCGGCTGCCGCCGTCTCGGCAGCAGGCGTCTGCCACTGGAAGGCGGTGATCAGTTCCATGATCGCCTCTTGCGCGGCGCTATCGATTTCCAGCGGATAGGAAGCCGTCAACCGCGCGTCCCAATAGCCATAGTCGAGCGCTGTCACGCTGAAATGCCAGGGCACACTGTCCTTGTCGCCGTCGAAAATGCCCTGATAGGCTGCGATATCGGGGCGGCCGGAGACGAAATAGTCCCCCTCGGACAGAACTGCAGCGCTGGAATATTGCGACAACAGATCCGGCTTCACGATCTGATAATGGTCCTGCGCGGTCAGCTCTTCCAGATGGATGATCGCGATCCTGATCGCGATCTCATGATCGTCTATGTCGCGCAGATAAGCGATCTCGAAATTATTCCCGGAAAAATCGGTGGTCATTGCACATTGGCGGCGAAAGCCGGCGATGCTTGCCGGGAACAGAAAGCCGCTTTCCTTGTGTATGATCGCGCCTGTTTCCTGATATGGTGCGAACGGATCCGCCGGCGGCGCGCTGTCCACCATACATTCTGCTGCGGCAGGACTGCTGGCAAGAGCCAGCGATAGCAGCGCGGCGGAAGCCAGTCCGGCCAGTTTCAATTTTGTCAGCATTTCAACTCTCCTCAGCTCAGTCGCCCGCCTATTCATGGCAGCTGACAACGCGAAACGGCAGTTCGCTGCCGTCGGTTTCCGTGATCGTCAGATATTCACCGACTTTCAGCGGATGATCCTTGAGCCGGAAAATGGCTTCGTCATCCTCGTCACCGACCTTGTAGGAAAATACCCATCCCTTGGACGAGGCTATCACAACCCCGCTCTGGTCGGCTTCGCCCGGCCAGAAACGCCGCACGACAGGCCGCTTCTCGGCCTTTGCCAGCGCTTTCGGCTCGATAAACCCCTGATCATCCAGAGGAACGCGAAAGACATATGCATGGGCTGACGACCCGTCGGGATGGTCAGCGGTTCGGGCCAGTTCGAGGCGGATTGTTTTCCAGGTCATGCAGCCAATGTGAACCACGAACAAATTCGGCGCGATACGCAATATTGCGTAGAAGCAGAAACAAGCGCGCCAGAAAGCATCCTGACAGAGACTTGCTTTCCTGAGCCGACGGAATGCCGCAATGCGTGCTTTCCTACAACTAACCAGATAGGTTATATATCAGTCTTTCGAACCGAAAGGAGATTTCCCATGTCCGACATGCACGACATCGACCGGCTGATTGACGAGGTCATCAGTCTGGAAGGCGGCTATTCCGATCATCCTGCCGACCGCGGCGGTCCCACGCGATGGGGGGTGACCGAAGCGGTGGCGCGCGCGCATGGCTATGCCGGCAGCATGCGGCATTTCCCGCGGGCGCAGGCAGCGGCTATCTACAAGCGCAAATATTGGCACCGCCCCGGCTTTGACAAGATCGCGCAGCGCGCGCCGCGGATCGCGGCCGAACTGTTCGACACCGGGATCAACATGGGAATAGCGACCGCCACCGCTTTCCTGCAGCGCGCTCTGAATGCGCTCAATCGCAACGGCAGCGACTTTGACGATCTGGCCGTAGACCGCGTGATCGGCGCCAAGACTCTGGCCGCGCTCGACGCGTTTCTCCGCAAGCGCGGGCGCCAGGGCGAAACCGTGCTGCGCAAGGCGATCGATGCCCTGCAAGGCGCCCGCTATATCACGCTGGCGGAAAACCGTCCGGCCAACGAGGCTTTTCTATACGGCTGGCTGGCCAACCGGATCGGCTGAACCCTGGCGGAAACAGCTTTGCCTTTAACAGTGTAAAGTTTGTCAGGTTCGGCCCCTCCCGGCCGCCATTGCAACAGAAATATCCCTCTGAAATATCGAAAGGAAATCCGTACAATGTCTATTCTCTCTTCCCTCATCGGTCCGGTATCGAACATCATCGACAGGATCATCCCCGACAAGGAGGCCCGCGACCGGGCCAAGCTGGAACTGCTGAAACTGGAAGGCAGCCAGGAACTGGAGGAAGTCCGCGTACAAATGTCGGCAATATTGGCCGAGGCCCGGTCATCCGATCCATGGACCAGCCGCGCACGACCCAGCTTCCTCTATGTCATGTATCTGCTGTTGCTCTGGTCCATTCCTATGGGGCTGCTCGCGGCATTCCGTCCCGATGCGGCGCGCGATATTGCAGCCGGCATGAATGCTTATCTTTCCGGCATACCGGAGCCGCTCTATGCGCTCTTCGGCACCGGTTATCTCGGCTATACTGTCGCCAGGCAATGGGGAAAGATTCGCGGCAGCGAGCGTTAGGAACGTCAAATTATCCAGCGGAAACAACCGATTTACACCCGTTCGCATCCCGAAACAGGACAATGGACTGCCAATATAGCGGATTAATGCAATATTTACGAAATAGACTTGCCATGCCCGTATCTTTCCAGATAAAGGGGCAAGTCTAGTTCATCCAAAGGGGATATTATAAATGACTACCGAAACAAACTTCCGCAAAATGCTTGCTGTTGCTGGCGGCCTGGCACTCGCTGTTCCTGCTCTTTCTGCTTGTGCAGAACAGGCTGACGATGCTGCTGCTGTTGCTGAATGCGCTGCTGAAGAAGCTACCTGTGCCGCTGAAGAAGCAACCTGTGCTGCTGAAGAAGCAACCTGTGCTGCTGCAGAAGCTGTTGAAGAAGCTACCGGCGAAGCTGAAGAAGCTGTAGCTGAAGAAGAAGTTGCCGAGTAAGCTCAGCTTATTTCGCATTGGAAAATGCATTAGAAAGGCTGTTTGAGCTTACCGGCCAGATAGCCAGTGAGGGCGTCTCGCTAGTACCCAGAGTGGTGCCGGCAGACGCCCCTTTCGTTCAATATCAGCATTATCCCAAAGGGGATTGTATCGCGCCCGGCAACAAGTCGCGCTGGTTCTACCATGCGCACAAGCCGGAAGAGCGCGAAGACGGCGAGCATGGCCATTTTCACATGTTCCTGCCGCTCGACATGTTTGATGGTGTCGAACCCTATTACCAGCCCCCGGCCAGACTGCCCAATGGCAAGAAAACTCAAGGCGTAGTCCATTTCGGTGCCCTGAACTTCGGCCTGGATGGCATGCCGCTGACCTGGTTCACGACCAACTATTGGGTGACCTACGAATATATGATGCCGGCCGAAGCGATTGCTTCCCGGCTACACAGTTTCAACATGACCGGCGCACCGGGCGACCCCCTGGTCAACGACTGGCTGACCGCCGCCGTCCATCATTTTCATGACCCGATCATCGATATGGTCCGCAAGCGCGACCTCTTCCTGAAAGAGAAGAAACAGGAACTGGGTTCCGCCGTTTTCGCGGCCAAGCAGGTCGAGATACTCTCCCGACTGCCCTTCGACCTTTAGCGCGGAGGATCCGGGCGACGAGACCTAGTGGTCATGCCCCGGGTTGCTACGCTTCAGCTTGCGCATCAGGCCCGGCCAGATCAAATTGTCGCCCAGTCCTCTCTGGAACGCCGGAGAAGCCTGCTGGAACACGCGATGCCCCATGTCTTCGCTGTCCTCGTGCAGATGCTCTTCACCGCCAACCGATTGCGCCAATATCTGCGTCTTGCAGGCATTTTCGAGAATATACATGCGGAGAAAGGCGATCGCGCAATTCTCGCCAACGGTCAGGGTACCGTGGTTGCGCAGGATCAGCAGGTTTCTCTCGCCGAGATCGTTGATCAGCCGGTCCCGCTCGTCGAGATCGAGAGCAATGCCTTCATAGTCATGATAGGCCAGATCATCATGGACCTGCATGGCAAACTGGGTGTAGCGGCGGAGCCCCGCCTTCTGGACGGACACCGCAATACCATAAGGCGTATGCACATGGATAACGCATCCCGCATCCTCTCGGGCGCTGTGCACCGCGCTGTGAATGGTAAAGCCGGCGGGATTGATGAAATAGGGCGTATCCTGCTTGATATTGCCCTCGAGATCGATCTTGACCAGTGCAGATGCCGTCATTTCGTCAAACAGCACACCATAAGGATTGATCAGGAACCGCTCTTCACCATCCTCGTCGGGCAGGCGTGCGGAAATATGGGTGAATACAAGATCCGTCCAGGCGTGCATCGCACACAGCCGGTATGTCGCTGCGAGATCGCAGCGCAATTGCCACTCGACATCGGACACCTTGCCCTTGAGACTGGGTATATCATGCGGGTCGGGGATCGAAAATCCCGGTCCAACGCCCATCGCGGTTTCTTCTTTGGGGATCGCGGTTGCCATATTTGGTTCCTTTATCAGCCATTTCCTCTTCGGTTCAGACTGGCATGCCTGCCGGAAATTGGCAACCAAACTATCGCACGGTGCAGGGAGACAGGACAATCCTGGCCCGTTCGGGTACGGGGCGCAGCAGGCCTCGCAATGCAAGGCCTTCATCGCCCTGCCCAGCCTTCTCTTTTTAGCCGGCACCCCCTGCCATATTATACCGCCTGACCGGCGTTTCGTCCGTGTCGATCCGCCCCGTCCCTTTTGCAGCAAGCAGTTTCAGACTGGCCTGATCAAGCCAGTCATCCCAGGCCCCCATCGCTGGAGTAACCTCGCAAAAGGCCACATCGACATATGTCGCACGATCGGCCAGTTCCGCTTCCTTCCGCATTTTTTCCGACGCCTCGCGTGCCTGCGCTTCGACAGTATAGGTCAGGAGCACCGCGAACTGCGTCCCGCCCAGCCGGCCAATGTGGTCGGACCGGCGCAAACGCCGGACCAGAGGCCGGATGATGGATTTCAGCAGCGCATTGCCGGAAGGATGGCCGAAGCGCTTGCTGGCGGTTTTGTCCAGATCCACGTCAAAAATCACGATCGTGCTCTTCACGCCCTGACGTTCGTGCAGAGACATTGCCTTCTGCATTTCCAAACCGAAACCGCTACGCGACATCGCACCGGTGAGCCGGTCCTTTTCAGACTGCTGCCGTAATTCCAGTTCATGGATGACCAGCTCTGCAAGCTGCCTGATCCGCTCGACCTTGGCATCGTCATATCGGCGGGGAACAATATCAATCGCAAACAATGTCCCGATATTATAGCCGTCGGGCGTCATCAGCGGGACGCCGATATAGCTGCGCAGGAACGGGCTGCTGGTCACTACAGGATTTTCGCGGAAGCGTTCATCCTGCAAGGCATCCTGAATGATCGTAACCCCCTGCCGGGCGATGGCAAAATCGCAGAATGCTATATCTCTTGGTATTTCGTTCGCAGTCACGCCGGCTTTGGATTTAAACCACAGCCGGTCGCCATCCATGAATGCAATTCCCGCAAAAGGGGCATCAAGCGTCTGTTTCATCACCATAGTGATATGATCGAAACGCTCTTCTTCAGGCGTGTCGACGATGTCATAACGGTCCAGGGCAAACTGGCGCGCGGCTTCGGCCTCGAACAGCAAACGCTTCCCATTGCGCATGGATTTGCTCGATTTTGATATCATAAGATTAGAGACGGCCGATCCCGTCAAAAAATAAGAGCGGTTTCTCGATAATTCGGAGCGGGATCGGTTTTGTGGCAACGGCCCGACGACAATCCGGTTTCCGCCGACCGGACATACGGGAGGACGCAGCCGCATTTCCATCTATATCTCCTGACCCGACCGGATATATTCCTGTCTGTGACATCCAGCCCTGTCAGCGGCGGTACAAGCACCCGATTATCGGGAGATAACCAGTCCAAACACCAAAAATATAGAATATGTAAAATGGCGGGACCTGCGGGAACGGTCAAGTTGACAGCGTAGCCACTCCGTGGATAGACTGAAAAATCATGTTACCACTCTCGGCGATTTTGCTACGTTGAAAGAATATTCAAGTGCAGTGATAGGTGAGAAAAGAACCGATCAAATATTTTCTTTCTTGAGACAGTCAGGACCGGAGAACTCTAATATTGCAGCGTAATATCAATGGATAGTGTCGAAGCTGAATTGGCTGAGCTTCGCTTGACAATAGATCAGGCGAACCAGAAACTTGATAATCTGGACAAGAGGGTCTCGGAATTTCGTGATCTCCCCGGTCAGGGAAATAACGGCAAAGGCAAGGGTACGGGTGGTGTTAATCTGGTCGAACGTGCCGAACAATTTCTGCAATGGGGCCGATTGAAATCCGGCATGCTGGATACCGGAAACGGGCTTTTTACCGACTCCTGCTGGAATATGTGTCTCGACATATATATTTGCGGCCTCAAGGACCAGCCGGTGACCGTGTCGGCAATCGCGCATAGTTCCGGCATTCCGATGACAACCGCCATGCGCTATATCAATGTCATGGTTGAACAGGGACTGCTCCAGAAATCCTCCAATCCGGCCGATAATCGCATGGTATTCGTTGCCGTTTCCCAAGCGTGCCAAGCCAAGATCGAAAAGCTGCTGTATAGCGCTTCCTTCTGAACAATATAGCAACGCGCCGCTATGCTTCCGGTCCGGCGCAGTCCCGGATCTTTTGGCCTGGCACACTGCCCGATGACGAACAGCGTCCATGCCGCAAGGATCCATTAACCCTTATTTAAGGTTCCTTGTCCATTTCAGACCGTACCAGGTGACGGTTCGACGATTGCGGGATCTTCGAACCATCTTCCCCCCGAAATCTTCGGGGAGATATGCGTATTGTTATCTGGGTAGTTCAATGACCGATTCAAAAATTGAGACAATGCTTGCTGCGAAGCTGATCGGCGACAGTCCGAAGATGCAACAGTTGCGTTCGATCGTCAGCTTCGCCGGCCGCTGCAACAGCTCGATCATGATCACCGGACCTTCCGGCGCCGGCAAAGAAGTCGTTGCCGAAGCCATCCACGCTATTTCGGACCGGAAAAACGCATCCAATATTGCCGTCAATTGCGGTGCAATGCCCGAACAATTGATAGAATCGGAACTTTTTGGCCACGAAAAGGGCAGTTTTACTGGCGCTGTGAGCCGCCACGTCGGGCTGTTTGAACAGGCCAGCGGTGGCACTATCTTCCTTGACGAAATTGGCGACATGCCGATCGACATGCAGGTAAAACTGCTGCGCGTTCTGGAAACCCGGATCGTCAATCGGGTGGGCGGAAACCGCGACATTGCGGTCGATATCAGAGTGATCACCGCGACGCATAAAAATCTGTCGGACTCCATCAGGAGCAAGGCGTTTCGCGAAGATCTCTATTATCGTCTCTGTGTCGTGCCGATCGAGGTGCCGGCGCTCAACGAGCGTCTGGAAGATATTCCGGCGCTGGTAGACCATTTCCTGAAAAACCAGCCAGATAGCTGCCCTCTCCCCGTGTTCACGGCCGAAGCATTCGCACGGATGCAGCGATATGACTGGCCGGGCAATGTGCGCGAATTGCGCAATGCCGTCGAACGGGCCTGCGTTTTCTTCTCCGGCGAACAGGTGCTGGCAGAAGATGTGGCCAAGCTAATCCAGTCCAACATCGCGCCCTGTCTGGCCGAGCGCGCCATCCCGCAACCGCATCAGTCCGAAAATGCGGTTCAGGATTCATCCGCCGCTCTTCATGGCGAAGCGCCCGCCCCCCATGACGCTCCGCGCGAAACGATCGTCCGGGATCTCAATGTTCACCTGCAGCATGAAGAGCGCCGGATAATCATGGCAGCCCTGGACAGTTCACGCGGAGTCGTTTCGCAGGCCGCACGCTCGATAAATATCAAGAGAACCACGCTGATCGACAAGATGCGCAAGCATAATATCCAGCAAACTACTGATAAATCTGCTGTTTGTTCGATCTCAGCCTAACTGGCCTCGACTATGACCGGCTTGGTCCGGCGATCTCACCCCACGCTTTCTCGATCTCCAGAATCATTTCGCGCGCCGATTCCATCCGTTCGATATATGCTTCCAATTCTTCCAATCGAATGCGCTTTGCCGCCTCGCAGTAGATGATCCGCAAGGTCTGCGAAAGGTCGCCTGCCAGTTCGAATTTCAGCTCCTCATCGAGCGCATCCAACAAATTTCGAGCAATCGTTCGGTTGCGAATAACGGCCGATTTCTCACTGCGGCGGGCACTTTCCGTGATCAGGCCCAGAATCTCGCCCAGCTCCTCCAGCAGCCCTGCAGCCCGACAATAAGAGTCCGTCGCCGACGCACTGCCTGTCTTCGCGAAACCCCTGTTTCCTGCGGTGTGAGGATTGCGGCATGAAAACGTCATATTGATGGCTTTCCCGAACAATTTTCATAGTCGTCGAAAGGAAAAGTGCTGGTCCACAGTTGAATGTATTGGGCGTCAAATCGGAGAGTCCACCGGGGATAAGACAATAGCGCAACCGTCCCCCAACCGGCAAAGACCGTTTGCACGCTTTTACATCCTCGACTTTCTCAGAATTTATAACGGCGGATAAGGCGGCGGATTAAGTTAGTTTATCCAGGAAATCTGCCGTCACCATTCCGCAGGCGGCACCAAGCGAATTTTCGCCAGATATAGAGGAGATTTGCTCCGTTTCCGCTTCTTCCTGCCGAACGATGCGCGGGCCCCTCAAGCCGTAGCACGGGCCGGCGGCGGTATAAATTTGGGGAAAGCAAGATCAGACCGACTATGAGAGAGAAAAAATAACCACCAAACTCGCCTTCTGCCTTGCTTTTATCGGGGGATATTTGCCAGGCAGAAGACGAGTAGTGGTGGCGCGACGGAATAATGTCATCCATCGCCAGCAGATCGTCCGTTCGTTGCAATCCAGTGACCAGACCAGGCTTCAACGCGATATGACGATCGCCGTTTCTTCATATTGTCGACTGAACAACCGAACCGAAATCCGACGTTCAATATCATAATCAGCAAGAGGCGTGCCAGTTATGAATTTACCGATATTCGCCTATTACTGTCAAAACCGATGTCGGAAATCCATCACGTCTGTCGAAAAACCGACATTTCCCAAGGTCGGCTGTCGGGACTCCGACATGTTCGGGTCCGGAAAGCCGCAGAGGATCGATCGCGTGATGCTCACGCCGCGGTCATTGCGGCTTGCAACTTTTCCAATGCGCGCTTTTTGATCTGGCAGATGCGTACCGCGGATACATCAAGAATCGCTCCGATTTCATCAAGCTGCAGCTCCTCGACGAAATAGCAATTGAGCACCAATTGCTCCCGCTCGTTTAACTGCTTCAGTTTCGAAGACAATAAGGCGGCCATTTGCGACTTTTCCAGCTTTTCGTGCTGGTCCTCTTCCTCATCGACGAACCAGCTGCTTGAATCGCTGTAAATTTCGTCGAGCGACCCGACATGGACAGCAATCGCCCGGTCGGCATTTTTGCGGAAATCCCTTGCGTCCATTTTCAGCGCGCGCGCCAGCTCTGAATCGCTTGGTTCATGGCCCAGTTCCTGCAGCAATTGGGCCCGGCAGCGCCTGACTTTCTTCTGCCAGTCGACCGTTGTTCTGCGCAAATTGCAGGTTGATCTCAGGCTATCGATCATCGCCCCACGAACGCGGACATATAGATAAGTGCTAAAGCTATGTCCTTGATCCACATATTTTTTTGCCGCTTCCACCATGGCGACAAGACCAACCTGGATCAGGTCCTCAATCTCCATCTGGTCGGGTGCAAATGACTTGACCTGCCAGGCAATTTTCGTGACCAGAGAATGGTTTTCTGCAATCAGCCGGTTCTCGTCTATTTGCAAGGCCCCATAAGATTGCGACGTACGGCTTTCTGTTTTCAACATATCCTGTTCCCTTGGTCGTTAAAATTGATTTGCGCTGGTGGCAGCCATCGTCCGGCTGGATGGCGGAACGCCGATTTTGGCGAAGACCTCGACCGTTTTGCGCTCCGGCAACTCGGCGTCGGACAATATCGCTAGGTCCGGGAACCGCGGTCTCAACAACGCGCTGAGCGGCTTGCGCACCGTCGGTGAGCAGATCAGGGCAATATGGCGTACGCACCGAGGCAAGGCGTCAATGGCAACATGCACTCCATCGATGATTTGCCGCGCCAGGCGCGGGTCAAGGGGATAGCTTTCACCCTGACCGGCCTTGAGCGCCTTCACGAGCATGGCATCAAGCGAGGCATCCATCGTCATAACGGGCAGAGGAAGACAGGCCGGCACGAGGTTCCCGACAATCAGGTCGCCGATCTCCGCCCGGACCGCCTCTGCTATACGGGCGGCATCGCTGTGCGACTCGCATGCCCGCACCATCGCAAGGGATATTCGGCCAAAATCTTTGACCGGAATATTCTCAGCGAGAAGGGCGCGGCAAATCGTCGTAATCTTGTCCCGGGACAGCAATTCGCCGGCAAGTTTATCCGCCAGTTTCGGCGATGATTGTCCAACGAAATCAAGCAATTGCTGCACGTCATCTGCACCGAACAATTTTGCCGCATGGCGTTGCGCAATGTCGTGTAATTGGGTTGCTATGGCGGTGGGTGCATCCACCACCAGATAACCCTTGGCGAGGGCCAAGGTCCGCTGTCTCGCTGCTATCCAGACGGCATCCATTCCGAAGGTCGGATCTTTGCAGGCACGGCCTGCGATAGGTGTTTCCACGTCGCCGTCATCGACCGCCAAAATCTCGTCAGGCCAGGCTACGCCTTCACCCAGCACCAGTCCTCCGATCGATATCCGGTAGCTGTTCGGCTCGAGTGACAGATCAACTTTGACCGGAATATGGGACACCGCAAAACCGAATTCTCGACAAATCTGGTTCCGGGTTTCGGCCAACCGGCTCATCAGCGGCGCGCCTTTGCGATCTTCAACCAGCGGAAACAGGCCATATCCGATCTTGACCGCAAGCCCCGGTTTCTCAAGATCAGCGCCCTCGCGGATTGGCGCCGCATGCTTCGCCTCCCGCTGCTCAAACCGGGATTCTGCTGTGCTGACCGCACGAAACTGGTGACCAGTGAAGCCGAGGGCAAAGGCGATCGCCGACACAATCGCCACATGAAGCTGCGTCGGCGCCAAGATTACGATCAACAGCGAAATCGTCGCCGCCGGCAGAAAAGCTGCCCTTGCACAGGCCAGCTTCCCGGTCAGAACCGAAATATTTGCAAAAGAGGCCATTTACCGCTCCCGCCCGATGGGCAGCGCGGTGGCGGGTTCAGCCGATCGATCCGCCGCAACCGCCTTGTTCCGCCGACTCTGGCTTTTGCCCCTGCTCGAGGAGATGGTGTGGCGCACGGGAACGCGCCATCCGCTATTTGTTGTGGTCGATAAATAAAACATCTTTGCTCAAAATCTCCTGCAAAGGAGCAATGCAATGATCGTGCCAGTTATTGGCGCATCGAATTTTCAAAAATTAGAGCGCAAGACACTCGGCCGAAGGTGAATATTATGTGGAGAATGTTTCCCGGTTCGTTCGAGCATCTTTGCTATTGGCCATGATCGGGCAGTCGATTGGACTGGACTTGCCGGTCAATCTCCGGATCAGTCACCGGAACAAACTCGAACAAATATGTGTTGGGGCTGCATTCAGAGCGCCCTGCTTCCCAACCAATGCCGTCTTTACAGGCCCGCAGCCCCTTCAATGCAGCGGCTTTCATATCCAGCTGCTTTTCTCATTGGAAGGCAACTGACTGCCACGGGCATCAACGCAAAAATGGTTAGAATATGCCCGCACGCAGCAATTTGTCCGCGAGCCTGTCGGGATCAATATGATAGACATCGAACGCGATCTGCAGTTTTATCCGGGCCACTGTTCGGGCGCTCAGCGCCTGCTGTTCGCTCGACAAGCCTTCGTCACCCGCAGGCTTTGTTCGATCGTCCGCCGCTATCTGCGAGACCTTTCTATCCGCGCCTGCAGAGGGCAAGCGCCGGTTCAAGCCGGCACGCTCCAGTCGTCTGATCATGACCGAATAGCTATCATCTGATTCCATATCATTCCAACGTTGCTGTGCCGAACTAGCAGTTGCGCCGTGCGATATTGCGACGATCGGCGTGCCTGACTTGTTTCACAGACATTTACGGTGCGTTAGGATAAAATTAAGGTCTCGCGACAGAATTTTATCGAACAATATTGACTGCCGGCTTGACCATCCGGTCGCCCCTCATCCGGGCAGACAATATAGGGGGCGGTCATCCGATTGGATAGCTGCGTCCTATTGCGCGATTGAGTCAGGACCGCCCGTGATCATCAAGCCACAAAACCTTTTCCGCAGCGCGGCCGAGCCGGAACACAGCTTGGTTGCTTCAATGCCACCCGGTCGATTCTATTCCGTGAATGACCCGCTCCATCTTTGAATGACCATTATAGTTGATTTAGAATGAAACTATACTCTCCCCACTTTGGATCTAATTTCAAACTGTCTCACCAAATCGAGAGCGATACAGATTGATCTTTGGCAACCGGATCAGGATAGATAACGACAGGAAAGATTGAATACTTTCTTCCGAGGTTGATCAGCCCCCGCAGGCCCCAACTTTGGTGAACGTAGAACACCTGGAATGCGTTCTCTGTTTGGGTAGGATGAGTAATCATCCTACCCAATCGACCCTTAAACATGCCGCTGTCGCCTTCTGGCTTGTTCTGTTGATTGAACCCTATTTCAGCCTGCCAGGGTCATAATCGCCGCCATTATGCCGGGACGCAAAATTGTGGATCGGGAAGTTTGATCAGGGGACAATCTCTGCCCGAAGGTCCGGGGTGGGTTTCGCGGACTGATATCCGGCAGAACGTTTGAATTCGGCAGCTATCAAGCCCCTCATCCAAAAACAAGGCTCGGAAATTTATAAAAGGAATGGTGATGTGCTCAGCCTTGTTGAAAAACTTCAGGAAGTACTGAATTTTCTCGACGAGAACGATCTGTCCATCGCTGCCATAAAAGTCGAAGAGGCGATCGATGCATTGGAAGATATTGCATTGGAGAACCAAAAGCCCACAACATCAGACTGACCATCAGAACGCCTCGGTACTTCGATCATTGACTGAGGGATCAGGCAAGATCGCGGCTGATATTACTGGATCTCGTAAACCAGAAAAACGCATCGGGACAAGTTTCGCCCGAGTGCAGCATCGCATTGGCGTTCACTAACCTGAAAGAGCTCGGACTGTTTCAGCATATCGGACTCAATCGATCCATTCGCCCGGAGTTCGATGCGACGATGGATTACGACTTGTGCCTCAGCCATCGTTGCAGATGCCACGCGTGCCCTGTCATCGGCCTGCCCCCTGCCGTTCTGCCCATAAACGCCCACAACCATCGAGCAGCCGATTGCCAAGATCAACCGGAGCACCGGGGAGATTGTCTGCGTAACCGAATATCTCGCGATAGGGATCACCTCTTCAGCACCTGACGAAATGTCAGACCTTGAGATTGATAACGGTAAAAATGGCGCGGCCTTAACCCGCTATTGCAGACGTTGAAAATTACGGGGCCGGAACACAGGCGCTGTGAGGATCGCTTGCGCAATTAGACGGCGGTCCAATCCTGTAAATTGCGCGTTCGTCCATCGTTGTATGCTCCTGCCCGCACAGCCAACCGTGTGTTCATAGCCAAAAGATTTTCCACGCTAGTCAGGTGATTGCCGGTACCTTGCGCGCTTGAAATCCAGACATTGCTCGCACCAGGACATCGCCTCTTTGGTCAATTTGACGCAATCAACTTTCTGCATTTCACGGGAAGGACATCGCTCCAGATAGCCTTCGGCTTCCAGTATTGCAGCCAATCTGGCTATGACCGAAGCTGGCCGGCATATGCTGCCCTTCAGGTCAGAGAGGTCCACGCAACGGTTCGCAGCGGTTGCGACATAGGCTTCCAGCATGAGTTCCCAGGCCGGATCACCGAAGATTCTAGAATGCGCGAAATATAGATTTCGCTGCTGGTCTGCCCGAAGCTCGGTTGTGGCAAGAGTGACATAATCGGTTCCTCTTTGACCACTCATATTATCTTCAGCTTTCGAAAACTGGTCCAGCGATTGTTCGCAATGATGATATGATCAAGCAGACTTATATCCAGTTCCAAGCATAAGCTATGGATAGAAACGGTGAATTCAATATCCGAAGTGCTGGGGGAAAGGTTTCCGCCCGGATGATTGTGAACGAGGATGAGTCCGCTGGCATCTAGTTCCAGGGCTCGTTTCAAGATCGTCCGGGGCTGGATATAGACCCGGTGCGGAGACCCTTCGCCGAATTCCTGCTCGCACAGCAGATGGTGCGAACTATCCAGAAACAATATGCGCATCCGTTCTGTGCTCCGGGCGCCCATCCGGGCTTGAAGATATTTCACCAGATTCCGATCGGTGGCCGAAATGAGTTTTCTCGGCAGATCCTCGCGCAATCTGGCGAGCATGAATTCTTCGCTTGCCTTGAGCAGCTTCACCACAGTGCGCTTTTTACCGAGAACACGGTGCAATGCCGCTTCGGATTCCCCCAGCATCCGACCAATTGAACCAAATTCGACGAGCAATGCCCCGGAAAGCCTGGCAGCCTCGTCCGGCTCGACAATCCTGATCAGGTTCGCCAGGACCTGTCGATCCCGATGGCTTTCAGTCGCTTCTGATGACAAATCGTACCCACCATCAGCAGCACCAACAAAGGATAGGAAGAAGCTATTTGCATGATCATATAGGCTTTTGGATGAATCGTCACATCGAGCATCCTGGTGACGTGAGCCACCAGTGCGATTGTCTGAAGCGACGCTACACATAGCGGCCAGAACCGGTTTGCGCGCAATGCAACTGCGACCAGCGCGAGCCATCCGGCCAAATCAATGACCAGATGCCCCGGGTCCAGAGCGGAATATTCAAGCGGGGTGACGATATGCACGGCAGGATCCAGTAGCACCATCGCAATAACGATGCCGGCAACACAGCGCTCGGGCCCGCCTCCCCGATACAGTGCATACATGCAGACTGCGCCGAGGAACAAGAGAAAGACGAGAGTTCGCATGTTCCAGATGGACCATTCTCACGCATGACAGTCAACCACTGTTCGCTCACGCGGCGACGGAATGCAAATTGCCGGGGGTTCCGGAGGCTTGGACGGCCGGGCAGTTCTCGTGCACATCCATACCGGCATATTCCTGTCCAACTTTCTGCAATTCACCATGCACCCGCAGCACATCACTGCTGGCTTCGACGAGCGCCATCTGTGCCTTGGCCAACCTTCGCACGGCAACCTGTCCCGTTGCCGCAGGAACACCGGTGTCGACACGGGCCTGTACCAGCGTCACCATCAGACTGGACACCGAAATCAGTGCCTGATCTATAGAGGCCTCGGTGTGCGGCATATCTTGCTTGATGCGATCAGACGCGATTCTGATTGGATAAGACATAGTTGTTCCTTTCCGTAAATTACGGTTTTTTGCTGTTTCAAAAAGTGAGAGCCCGGCCGGCTGCTAGGCTGTCAACAGGCTGGAAAGGGACTGCGAAACGGACAAGGCGATCAGAACAATCGCCAAAATTCCTATAGTCAGAATGACCATGATGGCTATTCTCTGCGCGGTTCCCCAATTCCCTTCCGGCTCTTTCAAGATTTGCGGCCAGACATTCGGATCGTTTTCAGTATCTATCTCGTAAGGGATCGACACTTCTTCGAGCATGAATGAACCTGGCCGCTCGTCTTGAGATCCTTCTGGACCGGAAACGCCATCGAAGGGAACACCTGCCGGATCATATAGTATCCGGTCATAGGTGCCGGAGGCTCTGGCATATATCAAAGCGGCCTCGTCGCGGGTCGCTGCACCCAGCACCCGTCGCGCGCTCACCAGCCGTTGATCCACCGCGGGCTTGGAGATTTCGAGTATACGGGCAATTTCCTTGGAAGATTTACGCAGAACGACAAGGTGCAAACATTCTCGCTGCTTAGCCGTCAAATTGGCTACGCGCGCTGTTTCTGGCTCGATCTCGTCCAAGGTTAAATCCCGTTAATTCGGTTTCTTCATACTGAACAGCTCAATGTAACGCAACTGGCTCCAAGGGTATGGAAATCACCGATAACTGGCCCGGGGATCCATGATCAATATCGAGGCAATCAGTCGCTACTGCAGCTTAGCAAAATGCTGTCCCGGGTGGATCGACCATAGGATCAGGCTGGCCGAAGACCGCGCAAAGAGCAACGCAGTACTCGAGACCATGGCTGCAAAGGAAGGATGAGGGCGCATCAGTGCAGCAATACCAACGCCCCAACCCGGGAAAAGAACCGAGAGCACAGTGAACAGCGCCGGAAAAGAAACGCCAAGCTTCCCGGCCACGGCAAACGAACGGTTGCTGCCCCAGTGAGCATACGGTCCTTGCATGGCGACGAGCTCAAAAATGGGAAATATCATCAGGCCGCCCAGTCAAGCACCGCTTTACGCAGCGAGTCTATCGCCAGCGGTTTGGCAAGATGCGCCTGCATTCCAGCTTCCAGACAGCGTTCGATATCCTGCTCGAATGCATTCGCCGTCAGCGCAACAATGGGGAGCGTTTCAGCGCCGATACCCTGTTCGCGAACCATTCGAGTGGCCTTGATGCCGTCAACATAGGGCATCTGCAAATCCATCAGGGCAAGGTCATACTGATTTTCCGAATATTCTGCTTTTCTGATCATGGCCACCGCTTCCGCTCCGTCGACAGCCAGTTCATATTCATAACCAAGCCGGGTCAGCATTTCTCCGATCAACACCTGGTTAACGTCATGATCTTCGGCCACCAGAATTCGCAGCGCATCCGGACTGTTGTCGCATGACACTCCCGGCTGGGCAGGGAATTTGACAAGATTTCTGGGCGCGCCCTGTTCAAGCCGGTCCACGGGTATTTGCACCGTGAATTTGGAACCGCGAGCGACATAGCTTTCCAGGAGGATTTCCCCCCCCATAAGTTCGACCAGCTGCTTGCTGATCGTCAGCCCCAATCCGCTGCCGCCATGTTTTCTGGCGGTTGAATCATCTTCCTGAATGAACGGCTCAAAGATTGCCTCCTGCCGGTCGAATGCGATCCCTACCCCGGTGTCGGCCACAGCTATGGAGAGTTCCGGTCCATCGGATTCCCTGAACGATGCGGATATCGTAATGTAGCCGGTCTCGGTAAACTTGATGGCATTTGCCAGCAGATTCATCACTATTTGCCGCAGTCGAAAACCATCCACCTCAATCCACTGGGGAAGGTCCTTGTCTACCTCGATCAAGATCGTCAGGTTTTTCTCTTCTGCATTTGGGGAAAAAATCTTGACGCAACTGGTCAGCAAATGGCGGATATCGAATGGCTCGGGCGAAATTGTCATCGACCCGGAATCGACTTTCGAAATATCCAGAATATCATTGAGCAACGTCATCATCGCCGAACCGGAATCGGCTATCAGGCCGACATATTTCTTTTGTGTTTCATTCAGCGTGCCATCATCGAGCAACTGAGTGAAACCGATAACACCATTCATCGGGGTGCGGATTTCGTGACTCATATTCGCTAGAAATTTCGATTTTGCGCCGGTTGCAGCCTTGGCAGTTTCCAAAGCGCTGACAATTTCTCTTTCCTTGTCGACCAGTATCTGGGTTTTGTTTCTGACCTCTTGCCGAACATAGGCTTCCCGCCGGGCATAGAACATCACCAGCGTGGCGAAGGCCAACACCAATGCCAATCCGCCGATCAGGACAAATTTGGGCTCCTGCGTACCGACATTGGCCTCGAATTCTGGTGTGCTATCCCATGAAACGGTCCATTGCTGCCCCATCATCGGCAGTACTTTGGTGACAGAAAAGCGCGGTTGATGAGATTTTTCAACGCCGGATCTATTCTCGAAAATCAGCTCGGAGTCATTTGTCGATGTTCCATCATAGACCGTGATTTTGAAATTTGTGCCCTGACTTGCAGTCAGCCCTTTCATAAAACGTGATGCGATGAACGGAGCGTAGACCCAACCCCGGAAGGCAGCACGGCGTTGCGACACCGAATTTAATGGCCGACCGGATTCATAAATAGGCCGGAGCAGAAGAAAACCCGCGCTTTTTTCCTTGTCCTGTACCAGAAAAATGCGTTTCGTAATCGTAGCCTTGCCCGTATCTCTTGCCTGATAGGCAGCGGAACGACGATTGGTTTCGAAGCCGATGTCCAGACCTACCGCTTCCTTGTTGATAGATATCGGTTCGATATATGTAATCGGCAATATTTCGGACCATTGTGTCTGCGGATAGACTTCAATATCGGTGACGCCCCGCGCAGCGAGATCAGCAAGAAATACGTCTTCCTTGGAGCGCAATATTTGCTCGATATATCCGATTCCGTTGATGCCAGGCAGAGTTTCCTCGATTTTCAGGATATCAACGAACGTTTTCCAGTCGCCTATCTCAACCCGCTCCGAAGCGGCAAACAGAGCCGCACCGCTGTCCAACGCCTGCCGGTAAGACTCTATCCTGTGCGTAAGTGCCAGCTCGCTATCCTTGGACAGGGTTTCAAAAGCCGCCAGATTACGCTCGTATGTAGTTGTCTTGGTCAGGTTCCAGGCGAAAATTGTCACGGCCAGCAATATGACCGTGCCGAATAACAACGTTGCACCAGTCGTGATGTTCATCGGGAATATCTCGTTTTCCCCTAGCCTGCGGGCTATTCGCTTTAACGCCAGTTCCATCAAGCTTATCCAACCTGTTGCAGGGATGCCCGCGATCCCAGCAGCGACGATATCCGATCGGCCAGATCTTGCGGCAGAAATGGTTTCGCCATGTAATCGGCTGCGCCCCCGCGAAAAGCCTCGACCATCGCGTTTGTACCGGTCTGGCTGGTCAAAACCAGCACCGGGATTGCCGCCGTTCTAGCCTGGCGCTTCAAAACAGGCAGCACCTCCGGCCCCCTCAATCCGGGCATCCGATTGTCCAGAATAATCAGGTCAGGACGAGCACGAAGCGCCGCAGACAGGACGCTATATCCGTTGTCGACGACCACAACCTTGTGACCGCAAGACTCGAGCTTGTGATATACCAAGTCGCCCAGAAGCGCATCATCATCTGCAAACAGGATAGTTGCCAATTTCAATTCCTTTGGATCAAATTCCCCACACAACCCAGCGCGGAAAATCAAAACAGACGGATTCAGATCAAATCCGTCCCGGTCATGTCTCGATGTAGTTACGGAGCAAACGTTTCAGAATTAACCATTCTGCGCTCAACAAATGCATCGAGACCAGCAATAGCCCGCAGGATAGCTGGCATTATCAGCCTTGGAACTCCGGTAATTTCTTCTGGCAGGAACGGCTTTTGCAGCCAGAGCGGTGATATCAGGCAATCCTGACAAGCCGTCAGCTAACCGACAGGTCTATTGTCAAACATCCCGCGCGTTGGTCCTTAACCGCCGATCAAAATCGCCGTCTTTCATTTTGGCCCAAGCATAATCCCGATCAGCATCAGAGATGGATCGGCAAATCGCCTAGGAAGAAAGACGAACTCATGAAGCATGATCAGGATCAAATCAGGACAGGCGCAGACATGCCACTCCACAGCAAAGCCGCGACAGGCAGATCATCATCTGTCAACGCCCGCCTGCTGTTGGTTGAAGATCATGATGTGAACCAGATCCTTATTCAGGCCATGACCAGAAAATTGGGTTATGAGACAGAATTGGCTGCGGATGGAACCGAAGCCGTCGCGAAAGTCACGCGGTCGAAATCCGAAGATATCCCCTATGATCTCGTGCTGATGGATATCCAGATGCCGTTCATGGACGGATATGAAGCCACCCGAATAATCAGGGCGAGCGGAATATCGGCCGAGAATCTGCCTATAATTGCGGTTACCGCAAACGCATTCGGCGATGATATCCGGAGCTGCCTGGAGGCGGGAATGCAGTCCCATATTTCAAAACCGGTTGATATCTCCAATCTTCAAACCGTTCTTCAACAGTGGACCAAGCCTCGAAAGCCGCACCGAACAGAACGACCCGCGCCAGCATCAAGAAAGGATTTTGATGATGCCCTGTTCGAACGATATCAGACACGTAGGCGAGACGCGATCAGCAGTATCGTCAGCTTCGTACAGAAAGGCACTTTTTCCGACGGCGAATCGCTTCAAATCAGGGAAAAACTGCACAAGCTTGCCGGCACCGCCGCAATGTTCGGCGATCGGAAGCTGGGCAATCATGCAAGACTGATCGAAGACGGACTGCAGCAGTGGGAAATATCCGAACGGCCCCAAAAAATGCGCAGCGCACTGCAACAGTTGCTAGAAGCAGCGTAACATGAGTGCCGCCCGTCGCGCTGGTTCAGGCGACGCCGAGGGTGCTGGTCGAGACTGATGCGCCCGACGGCTTGGCCATCTACGATGGAAAGATGATTGCTGTTCAGTCGTTCAGAGCGCCAAAAACAGCATCCGTCCACTCTTTCCGGCAGATCAGAAGGTCCGGCATATAGGTATCCTTCTGATTATAGATAAGCGGTGAGCCGTCGATCCGGGAACAATGCAGGCCGTAAGCCGATGCGACCGCTACCGGCGCGCAACTATCCCACTCATATTGCCCGCCCGAATGGAGATAAATTTCCGCCTCCCCCTGCACCACGGCCATGGCCTTGGCGCCAGCCGACCCCATCGGCAGCAACTCGCCACCCAAACGATCGGCCACAGAGACCGCTTCTGCAGCCGGCCGGGTACGGCTGACCACGAGGCGCGGAGGGCCTTCATAACTGCTGAGCCCGACCACTTTATCACTCCGCAGAACGACGCCCCCGTCCTGCCCCGGCAAGGCAACAGCACCGGTCGAGGCAATGCCATCCACGGCAAGCGCAACGTGCACAGCCCAGTCCGAGCGCGCTTCTCCATATTCTCGGGTTCCGTCAACCGGATCGATAATCCAGACGCGCGATTTGTCGAGCCGTTCATCGGTATCCTTGCTTTCTTCTGAAAGAAGGCCGTCTTCGGGCCGCTGCTGACGCAGGGCATGGACCAGAAATTCGTTGGCGGTCTGGTCCCCGGCTTTGCCGAGGGACTTGCCTTCGAACATTCCGCTTTCGCGAACTTCAAGCAATATCCGTCCGGCAATATGCGCAAGATGGGCTGCGAGGTCAGCGTCGGTCATAGTTTTACTCATTTTAGAGGCATGATCTGGCGAACGATATATTCGGCAGCTTCTGCGGGTGTCATTTCAACGGTGTTCACGCGAATTTCGGCGTTTTCCGGTGATTCATAGGGGCTATCGATACCGGTAAAATTCTTCAATTTACCGCTGCGTGCTTTCTTGTAGAGCCCCTTGACGTCGCGCTGTTCGGCAACCTCGAGTGGTGTGTCGACAAATATCTCGATAAACTCTCCATCGGACAGCATTTCACGCACCATTTGCCGTTCCGCGCGGAACGGACTGATAAAGGCTGTCAGCACGATCAATCCGGCATCGGTCATCAATTTCGCGACCTCACCCACGCGACGGATATTCTCGATCCGGTCCGCTTCGGTAAAGCCGAGATCCTTGTTCAATCCGTGCCGCACATTGTCCCCGTCTAGCAGGAAAGTATGCCGGTTCATCAGATTGAGCTGCTTCTCGACCTCGTTTGCAATTGTGGATTTTCCCGAACCGGAAAGGCCGGTAAACCACAATACACGCGGCGTCTGGTTTTTCAGAGACGCATGTTCTTCCCGGGTGATCGTCGTGGGCTGCCAGTGGACATTGTCGGCCCTGCGCAGGCTGAAATGCAGCATGCCCGCCGCTACTGTCGCATTGGTAATCTTGTCGACCAGTATGAAACCGCCAAGTTGCCGGCTGTCGGCATAAGCCTCGAACACGATCGGCTTGTCGGTGTGTATTTCGGTGACACCGATGCCGTTCAGTTCCAAGGTCTTGGCCGCGAGATGCTCCATCGTGTTGATGTTGATCTCATATTTGGGTTCCTGCACCGACGCGCTGACCGTCTGCGTCGCCAGCTTGAGCCAGTAGCCGCGACCGGGCTTCAGCGCTTCGTCGCTCATCCACACGATCGTGGATTCAAACTGGTCCGAAACTTCGGGAGGATCGCCCGCTGCCGCGATTACATCGCCACGCGAACAGTCCACTTCGTCTTCCAGCGTGATCGTAACCGACTGGCCAGCGACCGCCTCATCGAGTTCGCCATCCAGCGTCACGACGCTCTTCACCCGGCTGTTCTTGCCCGACGGCACCACGCGCACAGGATCACCCGGCTTCACCGTGCCCCCGGAAACAAGCCCCGAGAAACCGCGGAAGTCGAGATTGGGACGGTTGACCCACTGGACCGGCATCCGGAACGGCTTATCCTGCGCAACCGTGGCCGTGATCTCGATATTTTCAAGATGAGCGATAAGCGCGGGCCCCTCGTACCAAGGCGTATTGGCCGACGGGGCCTCGGTGATATTGTCGCCCTTGAAGCCGGAAATCGGGATCGCCGTGAAGCTTTCGATGCCGATTTCGGCAGCAAATTCGCGATAATCCTCGACGATTGAATCGAATATGTCCTGACTGAAGTCGACAAGGTCCATCTTGTTCACCGCCAGAATCAGATTCTTGATTCCGAGCAGATGGGCCAGATAGGAATGGCGCCGCGTCTGCACCAATACCCCCTTGCGGGCATCCACCAGTATGACGGCGGCATCCGCAGTCGATGCACCCGTCACCATGTTTCGCGTATATTGTTCGTGGCCCGGCGTATCGGCGACAATGAACTTGCGCTTTTCGGTCGAGAAGAAACGATAGGCAACATCGATGGTGATACCCTGTTCGCGCTCGGCGGCGAGACCGTCGACCAGCAGGGCAAAATCAATCTCCTGCCCCTGGGTGCCGGACTTCTTGCTGTCGGCTTCCAGCGCAGTCAGCTGGTCTTCAAAGATCATCTTGCTGTCGTACAGCAAACGGCCGATCAGCGTGCTCTTGCCGTCGTCGACGCTGCCGCAGGTGATGAAACGCAGCAGTTCCTTGTTCTGGTGCTGCGCGAGATAGGCGTCGATATCCTCGGCGATCAGCGCATCGGTTTTGTAAATCGGATCATTTCCGGTCTGCTTGGTCATCAGAAATAGCCCTCCTGCTTCTTCTTCTCCATGCCGGCGCCGCCTTCATCCTTGTCAATGATCCGCCCCTGGCGTTCGCTGGTGGTGGTCAGCAGCATTTCCTGAATGACTTCGGAAAGGGTCGACGCCGAACTCTCGACCGCTCCGGTTAAAGGGAAACAGCCCAAGGTGCGAAAACGAACAGAGCGGGTGGTGATTTCCGGTTTCTTGCCCATGACCTTCTCGAGCCGATCGAGATCGTCAGCCATGAACAGTCCACCCTCGTGGATATAGGTTGGCCGCGGCGCGGCAAAATAAAGCGGTACGATTTCGATATTTTCGGCCATGATATATTGCCAGATGTCGAGTTCGGTCCAGTTGCTGATCGGAAATACACGAATGCTTTCCCCTTTGGCCTTCCTGGCGTTGTA
Organism: Sphingorhabdus sp. 109; assembly: GCF_902506555.1. Lineage (GTDB taxonomy): Bacteria > Pseudomonadota > Alphaproteobacteria > Sphingomonadales > Sphingomonadaceae > Parasphingorhabdus. The sequence goes on from NZ_LR732707.1 coordinate 1,483,940, forward strand.
GAGATTCCACAATTCCGGCCGCTGGTTTTTGGGGTCCCAGCCATGGCTCGCAGTCCGGAATGAGAAAATTCTCTCTTTCGCACGACTTTTTTCCTCGTCGCGCCGTGCACCACCGAAAGCCACGTCAAATCCGTGCAGGTCAAGCGCCTGCTTCAACCCTTCCGTCTTCCACATGTCGGTGTGCAACGGGCCATGGTCGAACGGATTGATTCCCCGTTCCTGAGCCTCCGCATTGTGATGCACGATCAACTCCATCCCGGCGTCCTGCGCCGCCTTTTCACGCAGAGCGTACATGTCCTTGAATTTCCAGGTTGTATCGACGTGCAGAAGGGGAAACGGCGGAGGCGATGGATAAAAAGCCTTTTTGGCCAGATGCAACAGCACCGCGCTGTCCTTGCCGACGCTGTACATCATCACCGGCTTCTGCGCATCGGCCATCACTTCTCGCATGATGTGAATGGCTTCAGCCTCAAGCCGCTCCAAATGGGTTAAGATACGGGTCAATTGTCATTTCATCCTTGATCGTTCCCGGACACAATAGCCGCTTTCGACTGGCATGTAGTTCCCAAATGGGATACACTCGGGAAATGGCCGTAATCTACAGCGAAGAACATGACTTGGTCGCTGCGCTGCATCGCGGCACCCTCGGGGCGCCCCCGTGGGAGGAATTTCTGGAGCAGTTGCGTCGCAGGACCGCCGCCGATTATGCAAGGCTGCTGTTTCAGGGCGACCATGACTGGTTACAATCGGTCCGGATTCCCGCTGTCGACGACGACCTAGCAGATATCAACGAAATCTACCGGCAGGAATTCGGCAATTCGCAAGCGCTCCCGCACAAGGCCATGCGGCCAAACCGGGTCTATTCGCTGGATGAATTCATCGACTCGAGCGACCCCCTGCAAAGCCGCTTCAAGACGCTATTCATGCAGGATCCCGACATCCGTTTTGCCCGCAACATGCGTGTGACTGAACCCAATGGCGGACAGATCTGGATTTCGCTCGGGCGCAAGAAGAGCGATTTTTCGGCGAGTGACGGCGCGCTGCTGGGATCACTTGCCAATCATCTGGCGATTGCCGCCGGCACCCATGCCGAACTGGAGAGGCAGCGGCTGAAAGCAGGAATTTCCGCCGACGCGATCATGCGATTGAATTTCGGATGGTTCATGCTTGACGGGTCCGGTCGGATTATTGACATGAGCGAACAAGCCGAAGCGCTCGTACAGGAAGCGCAATCCTTGCGTAAGTCACCGGACGGACGCCTCATCCCCGAACAAGCCGATGCGCAGGGCATCCTGCGCAAATTTCTGAAATTGCGACAGGCCGGTGAAAGCGTTGTCCGTTCGGTCCATCTGTCGGACGAGCCATGGCTGGACATGTTGCTCACCAACCCGCCGGCCGATCTGCCCGGTGCTCTCCAGCCGGTTGCCATTGCCTTCGTTCATGGCGAGCGAACCAGCAGCGCCGAGCGCAGCCGGCATCTCGCCAATCTTTTCGGCCTTACCCTGCAGGAAGCCCGTCTGGCACTGCATATCAGTCATGGCGTGACAATCCGGGAAGCGGCAACTCTGCTGGGCCTTACCCACGAGACCACGCGCCTCTATTCGAAACGGATTTACGCAAAAACGGGGACGCGCGGTCAGGCCGATCTTGTCCGCCTTATTCTGGCGAGCATCGTGGCGCTCACCTGAACGCGGAAAACTGAGTCCCCATTGAAGAAAAAGGAAATGGTGCGCCCGACAGGATTCGAACCTGTGGCCCCCAGATTAGGAATCTGGTGCTCTATCCGACTGAGCTACGGGCGCTTGATACCGGAGGGTTTAGCCACATCAGCGTACGCATGCTACAGTCAATTTTTGGATTCTGGTGGTATAACCGGAAGAGGCAAAGGAAGCGCAGCAATGCCTTCTTCGGCCAGATCGGACACTTCTTCCTGAGAAGCTGTGCCATGGATGGGCTTTTCCTCCGCATCTCCATAATGAATGTCACGCGCGCGGTCGGCAAATTTGTCGCCAACCCATTCGGATTTGGCTAACATCTCCGCTTGCGCCTTGACCAATTTCCCGAGCATTTCCTTATATTCGGCCGGCACAGCAACTTCATTGGAAACCGGCTTGCTGGCGCCCGGCGCTTCGGTGCCCTGCTCCACCGGGTTCGCGGCCACTGGTTCCTGATTCCCTTTACGGCCCAGACTTGGTGCCATCACGGCCTTGGCTATGTTGGTGCTGCCGCATATCGGACAGTCCAGCAAACCGCGGGCCTGTTGATCTGCATAGTCTTCCGAAGAGCCAAACCAACCCTCGAAGCGATGTTCTCCATCGGCACAAACAAGGTCAAATACAATCATTGAACCATCGCGGGTAACGCGAAATTTTGACGATTGGCAACAGCCGGTATCCGCGAGCGCACCGCTCCAACCTGCGAACAGTCCAGATCACAAAATCCAAGTCCAGTCCCCTCTCCCATATCGAGCAGGATTTTACCCCAGGGATCGACGACCATCGAATGGCCGTAAGTTGATCTACCGTCTTCGTGCCGGCCATATTGCGCGGCCGCTACGACAAAAGCCCCAGCCTCGATCGCGCGGGCCCGCAGTAATATTTCCCAATGCGCCTTACCGGTCGGAACAGTGAAGGCAGCGGGAACCGACAAAATATCGGCGCCAGCATTGGTGAGCGCCTCGTAGAGCCCCGGAAACCGAAGATCATAGCAAATCGACATGCCCAGAGTCGCTTCAGGGATCGAGGCGACCACTGCGTCGCGACCTCCCGCATAGGCAGAGGATTCGCGCTGGGATTCCTCCCCCCCAAGATCCACGTCAAATAGGTGGATCTTGTCATAGCGGGCGGTAATTTCGCCCCGAGGGTTGATCAGATAAGACCGGTTCGACCATTTGGCGTCGGGATTGCCCGGATCGCTGATCGCCAAGGAACCGAGCTGCACCCAAATCCCGGCTTTTTGCGCTTCCGACCGGACCGCCGCAAGAACGGCATCATCCGATTCACCGCGGATCGCTGCCTTCGCCCTGGATCTATCCCGGTCCAGCAGTCCGCTCATCTCGGGCGTAAAAATCATTACGGCACCAGCGGCGGCGGAATCCGCTATAAGTTCGCAGAGTTGACGGGCATTTTCTTCGGGAACAATGCCACTATTCATTTGGGCCAGCGCGATTTTCAAACTGGATCAGCCTGCAAGAAGCGCGTCGAGCTCACCCGACCGGTCCAGGGCAGCAAGATCGTCTGATCCGCCGACATGACGATTGTCGATAAAAATTTGAGGCACTGTCATTCTTCCGCCGGAGCGCTGGATCATTTCCTCACGCTTTGCGCCGTCCATGCTGATATCTGTTTCTTCAAAACTGACATTCTTTCCTTCCAGCAGCGCTTTGGCACGGAAGCAGAAGCCGCAAGTAAACTTGGTATATATTTCAACTTTAGCCATATTTCGCTCTTTCTCGCTTGAGTCTGCAAATGGGCTGTCCAGACCGAAAATTCAAGCTATCGCTGCCGCTTCGTCAATTCATAGATTTTCCGAATCGCTTATAACCCGCGCCCAGCAGAATACGAGCACTTGGTTGGCTCCCGCTTTTTTCAGCAGACGCGCGCAAGCATTACTGGTCGAGCCGCTGGTATAAACATCATCCACCAGCACAACTGGTCTGCCGGCAAGTCTTTTTTGCGCATCGGGCCTTAGCGCAAACGCATTGTTGACAGTCTTACGTCGCTGTTTGCCGCTCATGCCTCTCAGCGGCGGCGTAACTTTCGTGCGGACGAGGACATCTTGGTCCATTTGCATCCCCGAATTGCGGGCAAGTTCCCGACCGATCAGAACCGATTGGTTGAACCCCCGGCTCCACAACCGCGAACGATGGAGGGGAACCGGAACGATCACGGCATCATCCGGGCAATCCGCGATATATTTCTGCAGATGCTCAGCGATCAGTCTCGCAAGTCCCAGCCGCGTACCATATTTCAGCCGCATCGCAATCAACGCGCTCAGATCATCATAGCGCACTGCTGCTCGTACCCCATCATGGACAGGCCGGGTCGCCAGACATTTCACACAGAGACTTTCGCCGGGATGGTCGAAAACCAACGGCATTCCGCAAGCTGAGCACCAAGGTTTTGCCAGAAAATCCAGTTCCTGCCAGCATGACAGGCAGAAGTGATTGTCTGTTGAGACAGTGACGCCGCATATCGGACATCTCGGCGGCAGAGCGAAATCGACTAGCGGTCTGAACAGGGGTCGCAACGGCATTTGATCTTTTCGCCTTGCACTCCTAAAGCCGCAAGGCCCTATGACCGATACAGTCAATTATCCGGAAGTTTTTGATCGCGGGAGACGACGCATCGTCCGCGATCGCGCCTATGCGCGGGCGCAAGGCAATGATTTTTTCTCCCAGATCATGGTTGATGAGATTTTGGAACGCCTTGATGTTGTGAAACGCGATTTTCGGCGCGCGTTGCTGGTTGGCCTTTCGGCGCCAAAACTTGGCAAAGCGCTGCAAGACCGCGGTATCGCGGTTGTTGTTGCGGATTCCAGCGCTCGCTTGGCACAGGCGTGCGGTGGTGTGATCTGCGATGATGATCGCTTACCTTTTTCTGATCACAGTTTCGATCTGATCATCAATATCGGCTCGCTCGATACGATCAATGACTTGCCAGGCGCATTCGTTCTGGCCCGCAGGATATTGATCCCGGACGGCCTCATGCTGGCAACCTTTATCTGTGCCGAAAGCTTTCAAGCGCTCAAAGCGATAATGATGGTGGCCGACGGCGACCGGGTTTCGGCTCATATCCATCCCCAGATCGACGTCCGGACAGCCGGCGATCTGATGGCACGCGCGGGATTGACAATGCCTGTGGCCGATAGCGACTCCTTGCAGATGAAATATTCCAGTCTCGAGCGGTTGATCTCGGATATAAGAGATGCCGGTGGAAGTAATATTCTGTCCGGTGGCACGTCGGCGATAGGCCCGAATGTCTACCGGAAGATCAAAGCCCTGTTCCAGAAACAGGCAGCCTCTGACGGGAAATTCACTGAGCGCGTCGCACTGTTATATCTCTGTGCATGGGCGCCTCACCCAGATCAGCCCAAACCCGCGCGCCGGGGGAGCGGCCAGGTATCGCTCACCACCACGCTTTCGGGAAATGCGGACACCAATCCGGACAGCTAAGTCAGAGCTGCAAGACTGTTCGATAATTTTTGAACCAATGGCCCGTCAGCCGGGGGCATTGGCAATTGCTTTATGGCATCAATCTCCAGCCACTGCACGTCCTGCGATTCCGCATTTCGGACATTCCCAGACCATTTTTGGCTTATATATAAAAGCAGAACCAAATGCCGGTCTCCCAGTGCCTCGCTGGCGAACGCAACCGATTCCAGATCCGCTTCCTTTACATCAATATCCAGCTCCTCATTCAGTTCACGCACCAGCGCCGTCTCCGGAGTCTCGCCCTGTTCAACCTTCCCGCCGGGGAACTCCCAAAGTCCCGCCATCGGCTTGCCTTCGGGGCGCTTCTGCACCAGAATTCTGCCATTCTGGTCGACCAGTGCAGCGGCGACGACAAACAGGTATGTCGGGATTTTTTCCATTATTTTAGGCGGTGTAAGGATTTTGTTAATCCCTTTCTGTGAAACGGGGAATGTTCACGACTTAGCAGAACTTTATCCGCGTTGAGAGAGACATGTTTGATTTTTTGAAAAGAATATATCTTTCTGACAAGGGCGCAACGGCTGTGGAATATGGATTGATACTGGCTCTTATAGCACTGACCGTGCTTGTTTCGATTGCCGGCGTCGCCAACAGGACAGTCGGCATGTGGGATGACGTTGCCAATGAGGTTACAGACGTTTCATAATTATATTGCGGGCTTAAAATCTTGGTAAGGTTTTTCGGTTAAGTTATTGAACATTGGATGTGAATTGGATCCAATTGGGTAAGTGAAGTTTGTCAAATCTAGGAGACCAGACATGAAACTCGTACGTAAAATGTTCAAGAATGAAGAAGGCGCAACGGCTATCGAATATGGCCTGATCGCTGCTCTGATCGCTGTTGCAGCTATCGTTGCAATGGGTCAGCTGGGTAACACCCTCAGCAACACCTTCAAAGAAGTCGATAACTCGATGGCTGGCTAATCTTCGGATAAGCAAGCAAAGAGGACGGCAGCCTAACGGCTGCCGTCTTTTTTTTGCCTGCAATATTAGTAAGTGATGATCTTCACCTTCTGCCCCACGCGTAGCCCGTCATTCGCATCCATCCGGTTCAAAACCAGAAACCGGTCCAGTTGATAATTATCATATGCCATGCGGGTAGAGAGGTTTGAAATCGTATCTCCGCTTTGAACCGTCACAATATCAACTTTACGAGATCTGATCGCGGCCGCTTCCGAGGCGGAAAGCCTGTTGATACTCTGATACATGGGAGAGAAAACAGAAGCGCTTCCGGCTGGCGCGATTGTGGCGAAGTGAAACGCACTACTTTTTGAAAATTCATAGGCAAATACAGTGACATCGACTTTACCGTTACTGCTGTCCACCCTTGCCATCGCATAAGCTGCAGGCAATCCGTTTACCGTTGTCCTCTGAATATCACCATAGGATATGCTCTGGCCCTCGCCAGCTAGTCCCTTGAACGCTGCATCGATATATGTTGCCATATTGCCGCTATAGACGCCGGTAGTAAACTGTCCCTGGCCACCGGATCCCGAGATTGAAACCGCGCGTGCACCATTTTGCATCGAAAAACCGTTTGGAACCGTGAATTTCAGTTTAAGATCACGATGCAGGAAACTGCTTCCTTCGATCACCCCTTGTTTGGGATCATCGCCATATAATATTCCATCCAGATTTTGCAGAAACCGGTCCCGATTGCGAACACCACCCGACTGCGCCAGCTTGTTCGCATTGCTTGCCGCACGCGACACTCTGCGTGCGGGATCCGGATGGGTGCTGGCCCATTCGGGTGTACTGCGGGCATCTCGTCCAGCCACCCTTGCGTCGATCGCGGACTGTGCCGCCAGCGAGTAAAGCATGGTTGAAAGCGCCTGAGGATCATATCCCGCTGAAGCCAGATAGCGAATACCCAGATCGTCGGCTTCATATTCCTGTTTGCGGGAATATTTGAGGGTCAGTAGCTGGCTACCCGTGCCGAATATTTCCTGACCAATTCTGCCAAGCGAAGAATCACCGAGCAGGACCTGCGAGCCGATCTGTCCCAAAATCCCCAAAATGCTGTTGCGCGTGGCCGCTTTTTGCCGTTTTTCACTATGCCTTGCCGCGACATGGCCGACTTCGTGTCCAAGAACACCAGCCATCTCGGCCTCATCGTTCATCAATGCCATCAACTGCCGGGTAAGATAGACATAGCCTCCCGGAATGGCGAACGCGTTGTTCACGGGACTATTGAGCAGGGTCACGGTAAAGTCGCTGCGCGCGTTACCCAGGCCTGACTGGACAGCAATATTCTGTCCCACTCCAACAACATAGCCTACCTGCGGACCGGAATAAGCGCCCCCAAATTCTTCCAGCAATTGGGGATGAGCTTCGGCACCTTTCTGCTTTTCCGCTTCCGATATTGATCGGGCTTCCCCAGCCTGACTTCCTGCCGAATTGACAGCACCGGCGTCTGCTCCGCTGCCGGTGCAGGCCACCAGAGCTATCACTCCCGCGGCACTCATCAGCTTTGTCGTAATTTGTCTCATATAATGCTCCTCCGGGTCGCAATGTATAAGAACTGATCAATCGGTAAAGAGTTCCACCTGTAAAATGACGTTTCGGAAGCGCAGGGATACGCAGGATGCTGAGTCCGTGGTTTAAAGCGAACCGATTTCCAAGAATTTTTTGCGACGCATCCGTCTTAGCTCTTCCCGATCAAGCTTGCCGAGTTGTTCAAATTCTTCTTCGATAGCCCTGCCCAATGATGCAATCGCCAAGTCTCGGTCACGATGTGCGCCACCCACGGGCTCATCGACAATGCGGTCGACTACCCCAAGCTTTGCAAGATTCTGGGCCGTGATCTGCATTGCATCAGCGGCAACATCAGCCTTATCTCCTGTGCGCCACAGAATTGATGCGCAGCCTTCAGGGGAAATGACCGAATATACTGCATGCTCAAACATCAGGACCCGTTCTGCCGCCGCCAGGGCGACAGCACCGCCCGATCCGCCTTCCCCGACGATTATTGCCACCATCGGAACTCCGAGCGAAAGACATTTTTCGGTGGAACGGGCGATGGCTTCGGCCTGGCCCCGCTCTTCTGCCGAGACCCCTGGGAATGCACCGGACGTGTCGACGAGCGTCAAAACCGGAAGCGAAAACCGGTCGGCCATGTCCATAAGGCGGATCGCTTTACGATATCCTTCGGGTTTGCCCATCCCGAAATTGTGTCGCAAGCGGCTTTCAGTATCGTCACCCTTTTCATGACCGATGACAACCATCCGGCGGTCTCCCAACCGTGCAAAACCACCGATAATGGCCTGATCATTACCGAAATTTCGATCTCCGCCCAACGGAATGAACTCGTCGAACAGACCAGCGGTAAAATCCTTGAAATGCGGACGTTCCGGATGTCGAGCGACCTGCGTTTTCTGCCAAGGCGACAATTTGCCATAAGTGTCGCTCAGCATTTTGGCAGATTTTACCTGCAATTTCTCGATTTCTGTTTCGATATCGAGAGAGCCTTCATCCGCCGTATCTCTGAGTTCCAGAATACGGGCTTCCAGGGCGGCGATCGGTTTTTCAAAATCGAGATATGATGTCATAAAAAGGAGTTAGAACCGGACAAGCGAAACGTCAACGCGCGAGATCCAGTTGACTCAAAGGATGACGGTTATTCACCAGTTCGACCAGTCGGGCACTATCGATATGGGTATAGATTTGTGTGGTACTGATGTCGCTATGCCCGAGCAGCGTCTGCAAGGCTCTCAAATCTGCGCCGCCTTCCAACAAATGTGTTGCGAAAGCGTGGCGCAGAACATGTGGACTGATTTTTGCCGGATTGATCCCGGCCCTGGCGGCATGTTCCTTGATGATCTGAAACAATCTGATCCGGCTGATATGCCCGGTTCGGGAGGGAAAGAGCCATTTTTCCATCGGGTCGACAAATTCCATCCACCGTCTGACAGCGCTGCGGGCCTGTTGGGAAATCGGCACCAGCCGTTCCTTGTTTCCCTTTCCCTTGATGATCAAAAAGGGCTCGTCGCCGGCGATCGACGATCGCGACAATGTCACGAGTTCGCTAGCCCTAAGCCCGGAGCCGTAAAGGAGTTCCATTATCGCCGAAAGTCTCGATATCGCAGCTTTTCCAGGCTCCCGCTCCAGCCCCTCCGCGACATGCCGGAACAGACTTTCGATTTCGCCATGGGAAAGGGTCTTGGGCAAAGATCGCGCCGATCCGGGCCTCGGGAGAGCGTCAGAAGGATCATCGGCGCGAAACCCCTCCTCTACGAGAAACCTGAAATAGCGTCTCAAACTGGAGGATTTGCGCGCGACTGTGCTATTCTGCAGCTTGCGCCAGTGCGACGGCAATTTACTCACCAGTTCACGATCCGCGCAGGATAGTCTTCCGCCGGTTATAGCCGACGCTTGTTCCAAATCTGTCCGATAAGCCGCCAAGGTGTGCTGAGAAGCACCGGCTTCAGCCACAAGCATTTCGAGAAAGCGTTCTATCAGATTGGCATCATCGCTCATATCATGCTCGAATAGACCTGATGGCGATCAAAGCAAAGCTTATGTCCGGGTCAGTGCTTCGGCTGCAATCATCCGCGCTTCGGGTTCAAGTCCGACCCGTTTCAGGCTTTGTGTGATATGATAGAGGTGCAACGGCGACATCGCCCGCCAGTCTCGTCCCTGCATACCAACTGCGACAAGCAATGCCACGGTTCCCGACTGCCCGCGCCGCGCGGCGGACTGGATAGCTCTCGTCCATTTGGTGTTCCGTTTCAGACTCAGATCGAGGTCGGCTGAAAATTCATCAATCGTCTGCTGGTCTGCTTTTCCCAGGCCTGCAACCGCAGCTAGCAAGAATTTGCTACGAAGCTGTTCATCGCTGTCGTCATTGCCACCAAAATCGTCCAGCGCGTCATAGGAAACGGCATTACCGGTCGGAGAAGCCACAGCCAACAACGCCCATGCGTCGCTCCCCTCATTGACAATATCAGCCCATCGTACCGCGCTGCGATCAAGGCCGGCCGACAGCATGGATGCAAGCAATTCGAAACTCTCTTCGGCCAGTTCGGCCGACGGCGGAATTTTTGCCGCAGCACGGGCCGTCAATATTTTAGCTGAATAGCGGGTTAGCGCACCATTGGAACGCCCCCACAGATCGCGCATTGCCGCCAGCCGCGATTGCGCAGTGTCATCCGTATAGGCCTGGCGCAAGGTGGAAGCCAGCGCCTTCCGGTCGTCACCGGTCTCTGGGTCATCGTAGGCCGCAGCATAAAGATCAACCATTGCCTGACTGGAAAGCACGCCGATCGCGGCTGCATAATCAGCAGCTTTCATGCGGGAATCAATCGATAGCATCGGCGCGCGAACGCGCCATCCCTGAACGTGGCGACCAGCCTTGGCATAAAGACGATCCGGCGGTTCCACGCCGGTTGCAGCACCCAGCCCGAAGCGCCAGTTGTTAAAATATTCTATATCATCCCAACGGATGGTGACCGCGCGCCGGCCTTCGAACCCGGCTCCGATCGTTTTTTCAGCCAGCAGATAGTCAATACCGGTGGCAACCTTATCGCGCCGAGCCTGCTGCAACAAACTGGTCGCCCGACTCTGCTCTCCGGTAAGCGAAGCGCATATCGGCCGGAACATGGTCCATGTGGGAGCATCACTAACGCGGGCACCGGCCTCGACCAGAGGGCAAATGCCCGCAGGATCCGCCGTTGCCAGATGCGCCTGCATCGCGACTTCATAAAGCCGCGGCGTATAGTTGCCACCATCCACCTTCAAAACCAGCGAACGGGCAGCGTCCGCTTCGCCCATGAGCAAAAGGCGCCAAGCCCGTTCGGCGACCCAATCAGCCGGGTTGACATTTTCCGGGCTGGCCACCTTGCTCAGCAAGGCGCGACGGAGCAGGATAGAACCCCAGCGCGAAATGATCGGGCCGTCCAGGTTTCTGATCAGGTTGGTCAGATATTGCCCGCCCTCCTTGCCGAAAGCGTCTGTGGGCAAACCGTCAAATATCGGCGTCAAAACGCCGATTTCAGCCATCGATCGCCGCTCACCCGCAGACAGGCTATATTGGGGCTGGAGCGCATCATCGAGCGCATTCAGGTCCAGTTCCCCGTTTTCATCAAGGGCTAACAGCGATCTGTCCAACTCGGTAGCCGCGGAATTTTGTTCTGTGGCAATATCGCCAGATGGATTACTGGCCGGCGGCCCGACCGGCCGCGCCGGCACCGGACCGGGGGCAGGTGTAGGAGTATTGGCAGGCGCCGGCCGTGGGGCGGGTGCCGGAGCGGGTGGAGACTCTCCAAACCCGGGTGGCAACAGCGATTCTGGAGAGTTCTGCCCCAATACCGGAATTGCCGCAAAAAGTGCGCCGAGACTGACAGCGGCCAGAGTGATATGCTTGATCCGCATATGCATCTTATTACAGATCGTCACCGATGACGGGTTTTTCCACCGGTTGCAGTGGCTGCTCGACATCGATCGAAGCCAATGCCAGTGCCGCACCGATCACGATAGCGACGAACAATATAAGAAAAACCAACTGACGCGGCATCGATATAACTCAATCTTCTAAACGGTTAAAAAAACTAGCTTAGCCAGCATTGGAATTTGCACCCTTAGCCAACCCTTGTATAGCCTTTGCCCCAATGGACAAAAACATAAAAGCCTCTTTCGACATATCAGACGGAAATTCCGGTGAAACACCGGATTACGTTCCCGATCGACCAATCGTGCTGGTCGGATTGATGGGAGTAGGCAAAACCACCGTGGGCCGGCGGCTTGCAAAACGGCTGGGGCTGGACTTTGTCGATGCTGATGAGGAAATCGAGCAAGCGGCGGGCCTTACAGTTGAGGAAATTTTCAGTCGCTTTGGCGAAGATTATTTTCGCGATGGGGAACGGCGCGTGATCGCGCGGCTAATGGAAGGTGAGCGCCAGGTTATCGCGACCGGCGGCGGCGCGTTTATGAATCCGGAAACGCGCGCGCTGATTCTGGAGAATGCTCTCTCGATCTGGCTGGACGCGGATCTCGATACGTTAGTGAAACGTGTCGCCAGGCGTAACACCAGACCTCTGCTGAAATCGGGTGATCCGGCGAAAATACTGGCCGATCTGGCAGCGGTTCGAAATCCTGTTTACGCCACCGCCCATATTCATGTCATGGGCAATGATTCACCCCATGAGATAACCGTTGAAAAGATAATCGAGGCATTACAGCGTTGACCCAGATCACAGTCGAACTCGGCGAACATAGCTACCCAATTTTGGTTGAACCAGGTGCTCTGCAACAGGCCGCCGGACATTTACAGCATTTCGCCAGCAATCGCCGGCTTTTCATCCTGACCGACAGGAATGTAGAATCCCACTTTCTTCCGCAATTGCGGCAAGCCTTTGGCGGCACCGGCATCGAGCTTTTTGTAAAAAGTCTGCCAGCGGGAGAATCAAGCAAGAGCTGGCGTCAACTGGAACGGATAACAGACTGGCTGCTGGACGAAGGCATCGAACGGTCCGATACGCTGGTCGCTCTCGGCGGCGGCGTTATCGGTGATCTCACCGGCTTTGCCGCGGCGATCGTCAAGCGCGGCTGCGGCTTCGTCCAGATCCCCACCAGCCTGCTCGCGCAGGTCGACAGCAGCGTTGGCGGCAAGACCGCGATCAACAGTGCAGTCGGCAAGAATTTGATCGGAAGTTTCAACCAGCCGCGCTTCGTGCTGATTGACCCGCTCGTGCTGAACAGCCTGCCGGACCGGGAACTGCGCGCTGGCTATGCCGAAGTGGTCAAATATGGGCTGATCAGCGACGCTGATTTCTTTGCCTGGTGCGAAGCCAATGGCGATAAGCTTCTCACCCGCGACCCCGATGCGCTAAGCACGGCAATCATCCACAGCGTGCGGGCAAAGGCCCTGATCGTCGGCGAAGACGAGAAGGAACTCAGCGGGCGCCGGGCGCTGCTCAATCTGGGCCATACTTTCGGTCATGCACTGGAAGCCGAGACCGGCTTTTCCGACAAGCTGGTCCATGGCGAAGCCGTTGCGGCCGGAATGGCACTAGCCTTCGCATATTCGGTGAGGCGCGGCCATTGCGATCCCTCTGATGCGGAGCGCGTCAAAGCCCATTTACAGGCGGTCAACCTGCCTCACGATCTGTCCACCGCGTCGGCCAAGGCTCCCGGCCAGCGGCTGGTCGACCATATGATGCACGACAAGAAAATGAGCGGCGGCACCCTGCCCTTCCTGCTCGCCAACGGTATCGGTCAGTCCTTCCTCGCCAAGGACGTCGATCTGGGTGACGTTGCTGCCTTCCTGGACGAATCGACCTGAGTAGCGCCGCCAGGCCGATCGTCAGGATTTTAGTCCCGGATTATTTTCGAACCTGAGCTCCGCACCGGCGAGCATGTCACCGCCCGACTTCAGTTGCGCTTCCAGCCGGTCGCAGTCGCGCTGACGGAATTCCTCCTCGACCTCTTCGATCAGGCTGCTGTCCAGATCGATTGCGAACATGGCCTGGCGTGCGAGATGAATCGCCGATTCAAACATCTCCCTCTTCATCCCGACGATGCCAAGCCCCTTAAGCGCGATCAGCTGGCGGCGGTCATAGACTCGCACGAACATCTTGGTTTCCGGGAAAGACTGCACAATGGCCCGCGCCTGTTCCGGGCCGAAACTCTGGTCATCCATACAGAAGACGATGGCGTCCGCATCATCGGCACCGGCCCGTCGCAAGAGGTCAATACGGGTCCCGTCTCCATAAAAGACCTTGGCACCGAACCGTTCGTGAAGATCAATCTGCTCCGGTTTGATGTCGATCAGCGTCAGCGGAATTTTCGCGGCCATCAACATTTGTGAGACTGTCTGCCCGAACCGTCCCTGTCCGACCACGATCACCGGCGCCCGGTCGGCATTGGCCGGATCTTCGAGATTGGTGGACGACTTGGTACCGCCATTGCTGAACCGGCGCGCGAGCAGCATCAGGAAGGGTGTCGTTGCCATGGAAATCGTGATGATCGCACCGAACAGGCTGCTGGCCTCGGGTTCGATCAGCAGCGCCTTTTCGGCTTCGGAGAACAATACAAAGCCGAATTCACCGCCCTGGCTGAGCAACATGCCCATAGCCAGCGCCGGATTGGTTTCCATGCCGAACAGCTTGCCCAGCCCGAATATGATCGCGATCTTGACGGCGACCAGTACAATCGCCGCGCCAAGCACGAAGCCGGGGTTTTCGAGTACGACATTGACGTCCAGCATCATGCCGACAGCGAGGAAGAAGAAGCCGAGCAACAAAGACCGGAACGGATCGATATCGGCTTCCAGCTCATGCCGATAAGGCGAATTGGCGAGCATCACCCCGGCGATAAACGCGCCGAGGGCCGGCGAAAGACCGATGAATTCCATCAGCGTTGCGCCACCGAGGACGGCCACCAGACCGGCGACGATGAACAGTTCCCGTTCGGCAATGCGGCCAATCACCTTGAGCAGCGGCTGCAACAGATATTTGCCGGCCAGAATCAGTCCGCCGATAGCCAGTATCGCGTAGAATGCGGTCATCCATCCGGACGGGCCGCCTTCGTCCTGAGGCGCGCGCGAGAGTGCCGCGATGATGGTCAGAAGCGGAATGATCGAGAGATCCTGAAACAGCAGGATCGAGAAGGCTTTTTCCCCGGTCGGCGTGTTCAGCCTGCCCGAAGACTGCAGCATCGGCAGCACCTGCGCGGTGGAGGAGAGCGCCAGCGGCAGACCGATGGCAATCGATGCCGCCAGCGTGAAATTGGTCGTCGCCATGATCAGCAGGAACAGCGCGATACCGCATAATACCACCTGGCTCATGCCCAGGCCAAAGATTGCCTGCCGCAGGCGCATGAGCCGCGCCGGTGCCAGTTCCAGTCCGACAATGAAGAGCAGGAGTATGATGCCGATTTCGGAAAATTCCAGGATCGTGCGAGCGTTGCTGATCAGCTGGAATCCATGCGGGCCAATCAGGACCCCTGCAATCAGATAGCCAAGAACCGCACCAATTCCGAACCGCCGGAAGATTAGCACCATCACGAGGGCCGCGCCGAGCATGACGAAGCCGCCCAGCAACAAATCGGCCATATGGGCTTCGGATTCCATTGGTCAGACCACCTCTTGCTTGGCGACCGCATCCGCCAATGCTGCGATCATCGCATCATAGGGAAGCAAAATCGCGGAATGACGGCCTTTGTGCTCCCTAGCTGCCGCCAATTTGTCCATATCCGGCCACGGTCCGGGTGTGTCGGCCGATCCCGTGAGGAAAGCTGCCAGCCCGTCGCGCACAGCGCTGATGTCCGCGGCCGTCCTGCCGATGGCTTGCGCCCCCAATATGGCGGCAGAGGCCTGACCCACCGCGCAGGCGCTTATTTCGAGACCGATATCCTGCAGCTCGCCGTCATCGCCGAGCATCACGTCCGCCGTGACTTTGCTGCCGCAGGTCCGCGATCGAAGTTCGGCCGTGCCATCGGGTTTATCCAGTCTTTGCTGATTCGGAATCGACACGGCCAGACGCAGAATCTCGCGGGTGTAAAGCACGCCGCTCATTGATCCGTTACCGCTTGCTCGTCGTCCGCTTTCCGCTGTTCCTCGACAAAGTCTATCATCGCCTTTCCGCTCGCATGGAGCAATGGGTAGGTGCGGGATGCCTCGAGCCATTCGGGTCGAGGCTCATCCGCACTATAGATTGTGTGATAAACAAGTATCACCAACAGATAGATCAGCGTGGCGCCTATCAGGCCCTTGATCATGCCGAAACCGAAACCGAGCACGCGATCGATGGGACCTAGTACGGATTTCCGAGAGCGCGCGCCAATCGAGCGGGCCAGCCAGCGGCCCAGCGCATAGATGACAATCACGATCGAGGCGAACGCCAGCACCGAGGCACCGCTCTCGCTGCCCACCGGGCTGATCAGCCGCTCGTAGATCGGCATATGCAGCATCCGCACTCCGATCACGACCAATAACCAGACGATCAGCGAAAGCGCCTCCTGCACGAATCCTCTGAGGAATCCGAGAACCGCGGCACCGCCCATCAGAACCAGTACAAATATATCAAGACCCGTCATGGGCTCTAGCTAGTCACGGTCGAGCATATGGTCAACGAGATTGGCGAGTTTGGCGAATTGCAGCTTCTTCATGCTGTCGCTGCTTTTTTCGCCGGATGCCGGGATCAGGGCGCGGTCGAAACCGAGCTTGGATGCTTCCTTCAACCGCAACGGCGTGCGCGAGACCGGGCGTATCTCGCCGGACAGCGCGATTTCTCCGAAGATCACGGCATCGCTGGGCATCGGACGCTCGGCATGGGCCGAGATCAGCGCCGCCGCCACCGCCAGATCGGCAGCGGGATCGGTGAGCCGATAGCCCCCCGCAACATTGAGATAGACTTCCGCGCCGGAGAAGCTCAGCCCGCAGCGCGCTTCCAGCACCGCCAGGATCATCGCCAGCCGCGAACTGTCCCACCCGACCACCGAGCGCCGCGGGGTTGCGCCACTCGCCAGCCGGACCGTCAGCGCCTGTATTTCCACCAGCACCGGCCTTGTGCCTTCCATTGCCGGGAACACGGTAGCGCCGGTCACTTCCTCGCTGCGGTCGGTGAGGAACAGGGCGGAGGGATTGGCCACTTCGGTGAGGCCTTTTTCTTCCATCGCGAACACACCGATTTCATCGGTGCCGCCGAAGCGGTTCTTGATCGAGCGAAGGATACGATATTGGTGACTGCGCTCGCCCTCAAAGCTCATCACCGTATCGACCATATGTTCGAGCACACGCGGACCGGCGATATTGCCGTCCTTGGTGACATGGCCGACGAGCATCACCATCGTGCCATGTTCCTTGGCGAACTTGATAATTTCCTGTGCCGACGCGCGTACCTGGCTGACAGTCCCCGGCGCGCCTTCGATCAGATCGCTGTGCATGGTCTGGATCGAATCGATTACGACGAAATCCGGCGCATCGCGGCCCAGGGTCGTCAATATGTCACGGACAGACGTCGCCGAGGCAAGCTTCACCGGTGCCTTGCCCAGCCCCAGACGTCGCGCCCGCAACCGCACCTGATCCGCCGCTTCCTCGCCCGAAATATAGGCCACCGAAAGTCCCGCATCGGCCAACCGCGCCGAAACCTGCAGCAGGAGAGTCGATTTGCCGATCCCCGGATCCCCCCCCATCAGTGTGGCAGAGCCCGCCACCAGACCGCCACCAACGGCGCGATCAAATTCGGCGATACCGGTCTTTTTCCGATCCGGCAGCGCGATTTCGCTGTCGAGCCCGACCAGCCGCACCTCGCGCCCGCCACTCTGCAGATTATGCTTCGAGGCAAAGACAGTTTCACCCGCTTCCTCGACCAGCGTATTCCACTCGCCGCAATCGCCGCACTGCCCTTCCCAGCGATGCGCGATCGAACCGCAATTCTGACAGACATATTTTTTCTTCGGTTTGGCCATGGGATTTATCTAGCAGAACAAATAAGGAACGCCAGTGCTTTTGCCTCAAAAATTAAAACAGGGTCACACGGGTCACACCCCCTAAGCGGGAAATTGATTTCAGCTTGTGGAGACGTGCGAAACGCCACGGGCCAGATTGCTCTCGCCCGCCTGACTATCCGGTTTCCGGTTCATGGTTCGACCATAGCAAAGAGGTTGGGCTGTAGGAAAGCCCTCCCTGTCTGGTGGAAGCGGGGTCCACCCCCGACGGCGTCTTGCCACGGAGGCGATGCGGTGCATTACGGGTTGCGCCCGCACCGCCATTCTGTAGGTAAAGGCCATGCGGCAGAAAGAACTCAGACTGGCCTTGATCTGCTATGGCGGCGTGAGCCTCGCCATTTATATGCACGGCATCACCAAGGAAATCTGGAAGCTGGCGCAGGCCAGCCGGGATTTCCATGACGGCGCGCGGATCGACCAGTGCAGCCGCGGAATCTATTATGACATCCTCGAATGGCTGGAGCAGGAGACGGGCACGCGGCTGCGCATTCTGCCGGATATAATTTCCGGTGCCAGCGCCGGCGGGATCAACGGGATATTCCTGTCTCAGGCTATCCTGTCTGGCCAGTCGCTCGATCCCTTGACCGACTTGTGGCTCGACACCGCCGATGTCGACAAGCTGCTCGACCCAGATGCCCGCCCGCTCTCTCGCTTCTCCAAATTCTGGGCCGAACCGATCGCCTGGATGGCGCTGGGCCGCAAGGGCGGTGCGGTCGAACAGACCGTCTCGAAAGAGGCGCAGGAAGAGGTGAAGATGAAGCTGTCACGCTTTGTCCGCGCGCGCTGGTTCGCTCCGCCCTTTGGCGGCAAGGTGTTCAGCGGTCTGATCTGGGACGCGCTGGCCGCCGTGCGGGCGACCGAGCGCGGGCCGCGCCTGCTGCCGCCGGGCCAGCCGCTCGACCTGTTCGTCACGGTCACCGATTTTGTCGGCCATCCGGAAAAGCTGCAGCTGCACAGCCCGCCCGAAGCGCTCGAGATGGAACATCGCATCACCATCGGCTTTTCGACCCGGGGCAAAAGAGATGATGCGATTGCCGATCCGGCGGCCCTGACCTTTGCCGGCCGCGCCACCGCCAGCTTCCCCGGCGCATTTCCGCCGTTCACGGTGCGGGAGCTGGACGGGCTGCTCGAAGAGCATGATTATGTCTGGGAGGGACGTTCCGCCTTTCTCAAGCGGATTTTGCCCAACCAGTTTCGCGCCGGCACGGCGGAGGATACGGTGCTGATCGACGGTTCGGTCCTCGCCAACGCGCCCTTTGCCCAGGCGATAGAGGCGCTGAAAAATCGTCCGGCGAAACGCGAGGTCGACCGGCGTTTCGTCTATATCGACCCCCGCCCCGATCTTGATGTGGCGAAGAGCGACAGGGCGACACAGCGCCTGCAGGCGGCGCAGGAGGCGGAGGACGAAGCGCTTCCCGGCTTCTTCTCGACGATCTTCGGAGCGATTTCCAACATCCCCCGCGAACAGCCGATCCGCGACAATCTCAATGCCATTGCCGGACGGTCGAACCGGATCATCCAGATGCGGCTGATCACCGAGAATCTGCGCGGCGAGGTCGAGCAGCATGTCGAGAGCCTGTTCGGACGCACTTTCTTCCTCGACCGGCCGACGCCGGCACGAGTCGCTGCTTGGCGGCGCAAGTCGCGGGACAAGGCAGCCAAGCTTTCCGGCTTTTCCTACAGCGCCTATGGGCATTTGAAGCTTGCCACCGTAATCGAGGATATCGCCCATACCATCCGGCGCGCGAAACCCGATCCCAACGGGCACAACCACCCCGGCCTTCGCAGTGCTTTATGGTCCGAGATACGCCGCCTCGGCCTCGACAATGTCGGCCAGAAGAGCGGCGGCCCGACCAAGCCGGCGGCCGAGTTTTTCCGGCAGCATGACCTCGGTTTCCGGGTGCGGCGGCTGCGCTTCATGGCGCGGCAGCTCGCCGAGGATCTCGATCGCGCCGATCCCGCCACTGCGGAGGTGATGGAGGGGATGCACGATGTCATCTATGACTGCCTTTCACTCTATATCGAACGCGAGACGATCGACTTTCTTGGCGACGATTTCGTCAGTCTCGCCGAGGAAGCGGAGGAGCATCCCGGAACCATGCTCGACGCGCTGGCCAAGGCCCGCGACCTGACCTCGGCCGATGCGATTGTCGACGCGAGGCTGGCCGAAGCGCTGGCGGTGGTCCCGAAGGCGGAGAAGCGCTCCATGCTGCTCGCCTTCCTCGGCTTCCCCTTCTACGACATCGCCACCCTGCCGCTGCTGCAAGGCGAAGGGCTGGACGAATTCGATCCCATCAAGGTCGACCGCATCTCGCCGGAAGACGCCAAGACGATCCGCAAAGGTGGCGTGGCGGCGACGCTGAAGGGCATAGAATTCAACAATTTCGGTGCCTTTTTCAGCCGCAGCTACCGCGAGAATGACTATCTCTGGGGCCGCCTGCACGGGGCCGAGCGGATGATCGACATCATTTTCTCCACCCTGCCCGCTTCCAAGCGCCCTGCGGGCGACACGATCCTGGGCTTCAAGAAGACCATCTTCCGCAAGATCGTCGACGAGGAAGAGCCGCGGCTGACCAGGGTCAAGCCGCTGATCGCGGCGCTGCGCGAAGAAATCGAGGCCGCGACTCTCTGACTAGTGCGGATGGTCCTCCTGGTGAGGCGGCTGTTCCAGACTTTTGTAGACCGCTTCGACAAAGGCATCGCCCTTGATGAAGGCATCAGGGTTGATATCCCACCGCGCCGCCGGCTTCATCGCCTGCACCGCATTCAGTGATTTGCCCTCGGCCTGCGCCTTTTCCACCGCGCCGATCACCGTTTTGAGCATGTCGCGATATTCGACCAGATCCGCCTTGGTCGCCATCGGTCCGTGGCCCGGAATGATCTTGCTATCGTCATCCACCATGCCCAGCACCTTCTCTGCCGCCGCCAGCACGCCGCGCACATTGCCGCCGCTGTTGAGGTCGATGAAAGGCAGACTCATCTTGTTGAAGAACAGATCACCCATGTGCAGCACATTGGCCTTCTTCCAGAAGATGACACTGTCGCCGTCGGTATGGCCGTGTTTCATATGCATGACCCGCACCTCGTCGCCGTTAAGATGCAGCTTCAGACCGTCGTGATAGGTGACCGTGGGCAAGGCCTCGACCGGGGACGCCGGATCATTGCCGCGTCCCGACTTCTGGATACCCAGCATCCGCTCGCGAACATGGTCGTGCGCCATGATCAGCGCGCCGGCCTTGCCGAAATTCTCGTTCCCTCCGCTATGGTCGCCATGCCAGTGGGTGTTGATCAGATAGGTCACCGGCTCCGCGCCCAGTTCGGCAATGGCGGCCTGGATCTTCGGCGTCAGCGGCGCAAATTGGTCATCGATCAAGACGGTTCCGTCCGGGCCGTAAGAGATACCGATATTGCCACCCGCCCCGTACAGCACCGCAACGCCCTCGGCCAAAGGTTCCGCCTTGATCTCGACAGTAGCGAAACGATCCGTTTCCTGTGCGTTGCTCTGGTTGCAGGCGGACAGCGTCAGGGAAGATGTGGCGAGCAACAAGGCTGCCAAGCTTCCGGATTTCGTCCTGGGCATGTGAATTTTCTCCTTAAGCTGCGCAGACCGGTATTTTCCGACGGCAGCCACATAATGGCTCCGTCCGCTGAATCCCGGCCTTTGTCAGGGGTGAACGTCATTCCTGTCGTTCTAACATCGATTGGCAGCCAGCACTATCCCTTGGCAAAGAACATCAGATTGACCAGCCGACCATCTTCCGGTGTCTTGCCAAAGGCCATGCCGCTATTGTGAAACATCCACGGGCTGAAGAGGATCAGCCGGTTGAAGCGCATCGGAACGGTCATCACTTTCGTCCATTTGGCCGGATGGTTGGTGTCCTTATTCACCACATCCTCAATCAGCGCATTGATGTCGGAATAGCCCGCTTTGGCAATGCCCGGCATATCCGTCGGCACCCGTTCGAGGCCGGTTCGCTTGTGGCGGAAAAACTCGGTGCCGCCCTTGCAATGTTCGGGCAGCGACAAATAGAGAATGCCGGAGTAGAAAGCCGGGTCGATATGCACACCGCTGCGGCCCTTGTCGCCCTTCAGCGTCACCCGGCAGTGCAGATGGCTGGTATCGGGAGCGGCCTTGACCGGCGCGTTGATGATCCCGGATATCCGTTCGTCCAGTCCCTGAATGTCGAGTGGTCTGGTCGAAATATGCCCCGGATAATTGCCGTGCTTGTTCTGTGGGTCATAATTCAATCCCAGCGCCGCTTTACGCGCCGCCAGAGGATCCGCGATAAAATCGTCGATTATGAGCAGCGATGGCAACATCAATAGAGGCTCCGGCGGCGCGACCAAATAATCATTGCGGAAGTCTCACCGGAAAATATCCGCGGGCACCAATCATATTATGATTCGGCCGCCCGGTGAACTTTACGAACTTTACAGTGTTAAAGAAAAGAAACCCGATTTCGTCATAACAATCAAATATGCCCGCCAAGCGACTGGCAAGGCGCGACAAAAACAGCACAGATACTATATCGAACATGGTAGGACCCTATCATGAATGGCGAGCTGTAGGACATCAAAATATGGCTCAACGCGATAGTCATTTTCCTGGGCCTGCGGGCCGAACGCTCTGCTATCAGGGTTTGGGGCCGAATATCACTGGCAGAGCACGATCTACTTCACCGTCTTCAATATCGATTCGGCATGGCAGGACAGCTATGGCCTGCTCCGCGCCAGCCTCGGTTTCACCAGCGCGAACGACAAATGGCTGATGTTCCGCGATTTCCTGAACAGGGTCGAAGCGGCCAAGGCTTTTGCTGGACGGGAAAGGTCCGCCTGAATCCTGCTCCCCGGCCCCGGCCGGCCGTTCCGGCCAATTAATTTGGCATGACGGGTTAATCGTCCGCGGCTCCTGCCGTTTCTAGTCCAGATTGATGATTGAGCAGACTGTCTCCCGATCGATTGGCCCATTTCCCACCCAGGTCAATCCCGAGCGGTAAAGATGCCGGCTCGTGCACGTCAATTCAGCGGGTCAGGATGGCTGGTCCCTTCCTGACCCGCTTATTACCCCCGCGAAATCCGGACTTTACCACAGGCAAAAAGACCGCCTGCGGCGGTGTCGGTCGCAACCGGCCGTTACATCAATTTAATGAGGGAGTTGCTCAGCCCGACAATCACTGCCGATATGCGATCATTGACCTGCAGTTTCTTGAACAGCCGCCGGATGTAGGAATCCACCGTCGCCTGTGAAATATCCAGAATGATCGCCATGTCCGCATTCGATTTGCCGCGTGATATCCAGTATAGAACCTGGCTTTCCCGTTCGGAGAGCGGCGGCTCTTCCTCGCTGCTGCGGTTGATAATCGCGCAAATCCTTCTGTGGCAGGATTGCGCGATCCCGACTAGGGGAGCGATAATGGCTTCGTCATCTGCTGTCATATCCCTTTCGAAATTCATCGAGAAATAGGAATTTCTGCTATTCGGCCCGAACAGCGGTGCAGCAATACCATCCTTGAAGCCCAGTTCCTTGGCTCTTTTGAGAAATCCCAACTGCTTTTCATTGAGCTTCTGGTCCGCGACGACCTGTTGCCAGGTCATGGCATGACCGATTGCCATGACATGGTCGGGGACAGGATCCGTTTCCATGAACGCCGGATCCAGATAGGTCCTGACAATTTCCTCCGGATATCCGAAATGATAGACCGAAGTCCGTTTTGACACCTGTGAATAAAATGGCGGGGTGATGTGGTAGGACAAGGATTTCACGCCTTTGGCCATCAACTGATGCGATAATTCGTTCAGTTGCGACGAAACCGAAAAGCCTTCTTGGAGAGGGCTGTAATTATAAACCATAGGCGAACCACACGTTTCTGGCAGCGAGAGTTTTCACGCATCGTGGATCCGATCAGCAGCCCCCGTAAAAACATCGCAACATGACATGCTATAATTGAGCATCCAGGTTTTCATAGGACAAAAAAGCCATTTGGCGAGAGATCTCGCCGGAGGTGCGAAACGCCTGAATTCCGGTGCCTATAGCGCCTGTCACGCGGGAACGTGACGTGCGCCACGAGCAATCAGCCTGTAGGAACCTGCTTAACTGGAATATTAAGCGAAAAAGAATCGAAACCATGCTTTCTGAAATCGAACGGATTTTTCCGACAAATTGTAGCAATGTCAAAGTGGATATTGCCGCGATGGCAGCGGCAAGAAAGAAGCGCAGCGAGCTGTTCAACGAACAATATTTTACCAACAAGTTCTGGGATATCATATTGCTCCTGTACAGCCACGAGATCAACGAACTGCCGATCGACTCTGCCGAGATCGCCAATCATCTCGAAATCGATCAATCTTCGGTCTTGCGTTATCTGACCGCGCTCGAGAATGACGATATTGTCTGCGCCTATGATCTGGCGGAAGACGATTGTTTCGATCTGGCGCGCGACAAATTGTCGCTTACCCGGAGCGGATTCGAAAATGCAGGCATCATCGTGCAGCAGGTCCGCAAAATCCTGACTTCGATGCCGAACGTCTAGGCCGGCGGCACCACCAATTGCCCCGATACGGCAACCAGAAGCCCAACCGGCCGGTTAGACAGGATAAAAGACAATTATTCGGTCAGATCTTCCCAGGCATCTTTCAATTTCCCGAAAAATCCGGTTGAATTCGGCGTTTCATCCCCGGTTTCGGTTGCCTGGAAATCGCGCAATATCTGCCGTTGTTGCTTGGACAGTCGGGTCGGCGTTTCAACGTCAATCTGGACCACCATATCGCCGCTGCCGCGCCCTTGCAGAACCGGCATGCCGGCACCGCGCTGACGCAGCTGTTTGCCGCTCTGGATCCCGGCGGGAATCCGGATCTCATGCTTTTCACCATCAAGACCCGGAATGGTTATCTCTCCGCCCAGCGCGGCCAGAGTGAAACTGATCGGCGCGCGGGTGAACAGGGTTGTGCCTTCCCGTTCGAAGATATCGTGCCGGATCAGATGAATGAAAATATAGAGATCACCGGGAGGCGCACCCCGTGCTCCGGCTTCCCCCTTGCCGGACAACCGGATCCGTGTGCCGGTATCAACGCCGGCGGGAATATCCACTTCGAGCGTCTGCGGCTTGTCCACCCTGCCCTCGCCGTGACAGACATGGCACGGGCTCTCGATCACCTCGCCGCGGCCCTGGCAACTGGCGCAGGTCCGTTCAACGACGAAAAAGCCTTGTTGGGCGCGAACCTTGCCGTGGCCGTGACAGGTCGGGCATTGCCGGACACCGGTACCCGGTTCCGCTCCGGAACCGTCGCAGGCGTCGCAACCGACCGAGACATCAATTTCTATTTCGGTATGTTTGCCGTGAAAAGCGTCTTCGAGGGTGATTTCCATATCATAGCGGAGATCAGCACCACGCGCCGGGCCCCGCTGCTGTTGCTGGCCGCCAAAACCGCCACCGGCACCACCGCCGAAAATCGTTTCGAAAATGTCACCGATATCGTTGAAGGCTGCGCCGCCGAAACCGCCACCGCCGCCGGCATTATTGCCGCCGCCGTTGGTAAAGGCCTCATGCCCGTAGCGGTCATAGGCCGCCCGTTTTTGCGGGTCTTTCAGTACATCATAAGCTTCGCTGATCGACTTGAACTTGGCTTCCGCTTCCGCGTCGCCGGGATTCTTGTCGGGATGCCATTGCATCGCCAGTTTGCGATAGGATGATTTGAGCGTCGCACCGTCACAGTCGCGCGAAACGTTCAGTTGCTGATAATAATCGATTTCGGATGCCATACTCATGCTTCCCCCAAAGCGGAAGGACTGTCGCCCCCCGGCAAGCCGAAACCGCCGGACCTGGATCCGGCGGTTCCATCTTGCACGGGAACGACGTCCCGGTCTTTACTCAGCCGCCTTGGCGTCATCTTTCTTGTCGTCGTCAGAGTCGTCGACTTCCGAGAATTCGGCATCGACCACATCATCGTCGGCCTTGGCCGCCGCATCGGCGGCGGCAGCATCACCGGCGTCGCCGCCGGCAGCCTGCTCGGCTTCATAGATTTTCTGACCCATTTGCATGGAAACCTGCGCCAGCGCTTCGGACTTGGCCGTCATCGCGTCGGGATCGCCAGATTCAATGGCTTCCTTGGTTTCCTCGAGCGCCGCCTCGATCTGGCCCTTCAGATCAGCGTCGATCTTGTCGCCATGCTCTTCGAGCTGCTTCTCGGTGGTGTGGACCAGGCTTTCGGCATTATTCTTGGCTTCCGCCTCGGCCCGCCGTTTCTTGTCTTCTTCCGCAAATTTCTCGGCATCCTGAACCATCTGGTCGATATCGCTATCGCTCAGACCACCGGAAGCCTGGATCTTGATCTGCTGTTCCTTGCCCGTGCCCTTGTCTTTCGCAGACACGTTGACGATGCCGTTGGCATCGATGTCGAAAGTCACGTCGATCTGCGGCACACCGCGCGGTGCTGGCGGAATGCCGACCAGGTCAAACTGGCCGAGCATCTTGTTGTCCGCCGCCATTTCACGCTCGCCCTGGAACACGCGGATCGTCACGGCCTGCTGATTGGCATCAGCGGTCGAGTAAACCTGCGACTTTTTCGTCGGGATCGTCGTGTTGCGGTCGATCATGCGGGTAAATACACCGCCGAGGGTTTCGATACCCAGCGACAGAGGCGTCACGTCGAGCAGCAGGACGTCTTTGACGTCCCCCTGCAGAACACCGGCCTGAATGGCAGCGCCCATGGCGACAACCTCATCCGGGTTCACCCCGACATGCGGTTCCTTGCCGAAGAATTTCTGCACGGTTTCGCGCACCAGCGGCATGCGGGTCATCCCGCCGACCATGACGACATCGTCGATCTCGCTGGCTTCGACGCCGGCATCTTTCAGAGCCTTCTTACAAGGGTCGAGCGTGCGTTTGACCAGATCGCCAACCAGCTTTTCGAGATCGGAGCGGCTGATCGACTTGACGAGATGCTTCGGTCCGTTCTGGTCCGCGGTGATGAACGGCAGGTTGACTTCGGTCGTCTGCGCGCTGGAAAGCTCGATCTTCGCTTTTTCGGCCGCTTCCTTGAGGCGCTGCAGCGCGAGCTTGTCCTTCGTGAGGTCGATGCTTTCGGCTTTCTTGAAGTCAGCGGCGAGAAACTCGACCAGCTTGGCGTCAAAATCTTCACCGCCGAGGAACGTGTCACCGTTGGTCGATTTCACTTCGAACACGCCGTCGCCGATTTCGAGGATCGAAATATCGAACGTACCGCCGCCCAAGTCATAAACCGCAATGGTCTTGCCGTCATTCTTGTCGAGGCCGTAAGCCAGCGCCGCCGCAGTCGGCTCGTTGATGATACGCAGCACTTCAAGGCCAGCGATCTTGCCGGCATCCTTGGTCGCCTGACGCTGGGCGTCGTTGAAATAGGCCGGAACGGTAATAACCGCCTGGGTCACCGTTTCACCGAGATAGCCTTCGGCGGTCTCTTTCATCTTCTGCAGCGTATAGGCAGAAATCTGGGACGGGCTGTAATCGTCACCGCCAGCCTTGACCCACGCATCGCCGTTGGACCCCTTGACGATTTCATAAGGGACCAGCTCCATGTCTTTTTTCGTCATCGGATCATCGAACCGGCGACCGATCAGGCGCTTCACCGCAAAGATCGTGCTTTCCGGATTGGTGACAGCCTGACGCTTTGCCGGCTGGCCAATCAGGCGCTCGCCATCCTTGGTGAATGCAACGACGGACGGTGTGGTCCGCGCGCCTTCCGAATTTTCGATAACCTTCGGCTTGCCGCCGTCCATAACGGCAACACAGCTGTTGGTGGTGCCCAGATCAATTCCGATAACTTTACCCATAAATCCCTCGATCAATTTTCTAACATTAGCAAAATTGCCGCCCGGCCCTGTTCAAGTGGCACCGCGTACGGCTTCGTGAAGCGATATAGGTGGCATTTTCCTTGGCACAAGACGTGAGACATTCTACATTTAAAAAATCAACGCAAAACACCCCTATCGGGACAGAAATACAGTGGTTTAACGAGGTGTCACTATGAACAAGCTCTCTATCATGCTCACCGCATCCGCCTCCTTGCTGCTCGCTTCATGCGGCCAGGGAGACTTTCTTCACGCAGACAATGCCGTGGTTAACCTGTCCCCCGTGGAAGACAATCCCTCCTCCGGCTACATGGATTTGCATGGCGGCCGTGTCGATGTCGAACTGGTCGGCGTAACCTCCGACGATGTATTGCGCATGGAGATGCACGAAACGACCGAGGAAGACGGCATGATGAGCATGGCCAAGCTCAAATCTATTCCGGTCCCGGCCGGCGAAACGGTCAAGCTGGAACCCGGCGGGAAGCATCTGATGATCTGGGGCGTTGGCGAAGGTTCGAAGAAACGCGGATTGCTGACCATGACCCTGATCTATTCGAATGACGAACGGATCGAGATTGATGCCGTGGTCCGGAAAGTCGGCGAACCCGCGCCGGTTGCCGACGAATAGAACGTCCGGGTGGCAGGCCGTCCGCTGACCCCATCCGAAGTCCAGCTGTGCCGGTCCGTGTTCGGGCAGGTCATTGACTATGACAGGGTGCGGATATTCAATCGCAAATGGTGGTTGTTCCAGCCTCGCAGTGTCACCATGGCACCGGACGGGAATCTCTGGTTTCATCCGGAAAGCGACCTGTTCTGCGATGATTTCTGCGGATCGTCGCGAAATATCCAGGCCCTGTTCATCCACGAGATGGTGCATGTCTGGCAGCACCAGCAGGGTATATTCCTGCCGCTCGCGCGCCATCCCTTCTGCCGCTATGAATATGCACTGGAGCCGGGCAAGCCTTTCGCCGACTATGGCATCGAACAGCAAGCGGAAATCGTCAGCCACCATTTTCTGCTGCAAAATGGAGCGATACTGAAAAATGACTATCATACCGCCGATTTTCAGGAGCTATTGCCCTTTTTCGGATGATTGGAAAACATAAAAATGGCCGGAAAGCACCCTTCCCGGCCATTCTGTGGCAATCAGCCTGCCCCCGCTTCAGAAACGGTAGGCGAACCCGGCGCTGACCACCCAGGGATCAATCCGGTGGCGGGTCCGCAACACTTCCGTATCGCCAGCATACCAGCGGGCCGTCGTATTGACGAAATAGCGTTTCGCATCGACGCTCAGCCCCAGCCCCTTGTCGTTCAGCGGCAGGTCAAAACCGGCCTGCAGAGCAAAACCGACCTTGTCGTTCATCTTCTGCCGTGTCGCGCCCAGCGCCTGGGCCGTGCTTCCCGCCTTTTCGTCGATGAAGATGAAATAGGTCGGGCCGGCACCGACATAGGGCTTGAACCCGCTACCGTCGCCGAAATGATATTTCGCGGTCAGGGTTGCCGGGATTATATTGGCGTTCGACACCAGCCCCGCGCCGTCCAGCGGCCCGGTGCCGGTCACATCATGCTGGGTGACGCAGCAGATGGTTTCGAGCGAGAAATTGGGAGTGAAGAAATATTCGGCAGCGATCGTCGGAACGAAATTGTCATCAGCCTCGGTCTGGGTGCCGGCGGGCAATCCGATATTGTCCAGTTCAACCGAGGTGATCTTGCCATCGGGCGCAACCAGCGTGGCCATAGCCTTGACCTGGATTTTTCCGTCGGTCGAACCGGCCACGGCCGGTCCACTGATGCCTACGGCCAGAGCTGCGGCTGTTGCGACCAGATTCAGTCTGTTTTTCATGTCTTTCAATCCCTGTATGGTTTCTGACCGAGGCCATTAAAGGGACGGAAAAATGAGGGACATACGCAATAGTCCTGATATGCAGAAGAGACAGGCCAGCCATTGCGACTTGGCCAAGTTCGGAGCCGTTCAGGCACCCTCGCCTATGGCAGAAGACCGAGTCTTTCGCGCATCATCCAGCGTGCCAGCATCAGCACCGAAACCACGCCCAGCCCGCCGGCCAGCCCGGTCCAGATGCCAACGCCCTCCCAGCCCTGCCAGAAGGCCAGGCCGGCACCCAGGCCCATGCCGATGAACCAATACCCCATCAGCGCGAACAGCATCGGTACAGTGGTATCATGCAGGCCGCGCAACATACCCGCGCCGACGACTTGCGCGCCGTCGACGATCTGGAAAATCGCGGCAATCGCAAGGAAGCTGACCGCGAGCGCGGCGACTTCGGCGTTGCCCGGCGCGCTCGCGTCAATGAACATAGAGATCAGCAGGTCGGGAGCCAGAACGAAGACCAGCGCCATCGCTGCCATGAAGGCCGTGCCGAGGGTGAAGCTGACCCAGCCAGCACGCTTGATCCCTTCACGATTGTTCCGGCCATATTGAATGCCGACGCGGACCGTTGCGGCTTGTGCCAGCCCCATCGGTACCATGAAGGTCAGCGAGGCGAGTTGCAGCGCAATGGCGTGGGCCGCCACCGATTCTGCGCTGATCAGTCCCATCAGCAGGGCCGCGACGCCAAAGACCGAGCCTTCCAGCCCCATAGTGATGGCGATCGGCAGCCCCAGTTTCCACATCGCCCGGAAGCGTGGCCAGTCGCTGCGCCAGAACCGGCCGAACAGATGGTAGCGGCGGAAGCGTTTGTGCAACAATACCACCAGCACCATGCCGCCGAACATCAGGACATTGGTGATAACACTGCCGATGCCCGCACCAATAACACCGAAGGCCGGCACACCGAATTTGCCGAAAATCAGTGCATAATTGAACAATGCATTGGACAGCACGCCGATGACGCTGATGACCAGCGCCCAGACCGGCTGTTCCAGCGCCGAAATAAAATTGCGCAATATGAGGAAGAAAAGAAAGGGCAGGATCGACCACATATAGGCGCTGATATAGGTGCCGGCTATGACCGCCAGATCGGGCTGCTGGCCGAACAGCAGCAATATGGACTCGGTGTTCCAGAGCAGGATCCAGAACGGCACGAGAACCGCCACCGCCATCCACATGGCCTGACGGAACGTGCGCCGGACATCGCGGACGCTGTGCTGCATCCGGCCGATTTGCGTCGCCATCATCGGCGCAGAGGCCGTGATCAACCCCATGCAGAATATCGCCGCTGTCATCGCCAGATTGTAACCGAGCGTGGCTCCGGCAAGTTGGGGTGCCCCCAGCCAGCCGAGCATCAGCACGTCGGTCGCCCCGATCAGAGCCATTGTCAGATTGGAAAGAATCAGTGGCCAGGCAAGCGCCAGCGTGGCGCGCAGTTCATGCCGCCAGGGATATTGCTCTCGCAGATCGGGAGACACGCCGCTCATAGGCGCGCGTTAGACCAAGGCGCGGTATCAAGCCAGTGAAACCGCGCCTCGGTCTATATAGTCGCGATATTATCGCGGATCGCGGGGATAGCCGCGGGTTCCGTAACAGTCGTCATCGAGCCGTCCGTTGCGGTCATAGCCGTCGCAGCCGTCGTTCTTGTCGATAAAATAGCCACCCGCTGCGCCCGCTGCTGCACCGATAGCGGCACCTTCCAGCACATCGCCGCCGGTAAGCGCGCCGATGGCAGCGCCTGCCGCCGCGCCCGCTCCGGCGCCTTCTGCCGCATAATTTTGCGCGCAGGCCGTCAGGCCGAATGCCGCCGTCGTGGCGATCGCCAATTGTCTAGCCCAGATGATCATCTTCATTCTCCTCGCGATTTGTTCGGGTAGCCATTCAACACCCGGAACCCGCTATGGTTCCTGAACAGGCGAACTTTGCAAGGCAGAACGCATTCAGGGCGCGACCGACTGCTTCAGACCGGCCCGCTTGAATACATTTGCCCCTGTTGATTTCATTTGATACCATATGCCCGTTGAGCAAGCGGCCCAACCCGCGCTTGCGCCAATGGTGACCTTATGAAATTGTCCGATTATGATATGTCCGCTTCCCGCGGATTTCTCTCGCATTTCGAAATTGTCGATATCGACCTTCCCGATATATTTGCCCCGATCGCGACGGCGGCGGAAAATCTCCCGGGCCTGATGACCACCGGCCGGGTGCGACACTGGCTGAAGCAATTGCCAGCGCTCGATCTTTCCGACTGGGCCGCAAATGCCCCCGAAGAACAGGTCCGGGTGGCGATGGTCCGTTATTCTTTCCTCGTGCAGGCCTACGTGTGGGGCGAGAGCGAGCCGCCGACCGCCCTGCCCGCCAATCTCGCCCGACCGATGGTGGCGCTGGCCGACCGGCTCGATCAGGCGCCGTTACTGCCCTATAGCGGCTATGTGCTCGACAATTGGGCGCGGCTGGACCGCAACGGTCCGATTGCACTCGACAATGTCTATATGGTGCAGAATTTCTTCGGCGGAGCGGATGAGAACTGGTTCGTCCTGATCCATGTAGCAATCGAGGCAGCGGCCGGCCCGCTTCTCGGCCTTGCCTGCGATCTGGTCGAAGCCGCCCGTGCGAAGGACACTGCCAGAACGACGGCATTTCTTGAGGGAATGGACAGCCACTGGGACGCAGTAAACGCGATCTTCGACCGGATGCCGGACCGCTGCGATCCCTATATCTATTATCAGCGGGTGCGGCCCTATATCCACGGCTGGGCCAATAATCCCGCGCTGCCCGACGGCCTGATCTACGAAGGCGTCGATAAATATCAGGGCAAGGGCCAGTCGTTTCGCGGCCAGACCGGGTCACAAAGCTCGATCGTCCCGAGCATGGACGCCTTGTTCCAGGTGCAACACGGCAATGACCCGCTGCGCAGTTTTCTCGACGAACTGCACGCCTATCGGCCGGTCCAGCACCGGCGCTTTATCGAGGATCTGCGCGTACAGAGCCGGTTGCGGGAATTTGCTACTGCCAGCGGCGATGCGGCGCTCAGAAAGGCTTTCAACGCCAGCGTCGAGCAGGTTGCGCGGTTCCGCACGCGGCATCTGGAATATGCCGCAAGCTATATCAACAAGCAGGCGTCAAACGGCAAAGGCAATGATCCCGAGGTCGGCACCGGTGGCACGCCGTTTATGAAATATCTGAAGAAACACCGCGACGAGAACCGGGCGCAATTGATCTGATAAGGGCGGCGCCCGTCCACTAAAGATGGTGGTTTTAGCAGTTGCGCGCCGGGCCTGGCCTCTGCCATTAGGCAGCGCTCAAGTTTCGGGGGGATGTTCATGCTATCGACAATCGGTCTAATCGGCGGACTGGCGCTGCTCATCTGGATGACGGTGCGGGGAGTGAATATCCTCATCGCCGGGCCGGTTGCCGCCGCACTTGTCGCGCTCACCAGCGGCATCGCCTGGCTGCCACCGCTGGCCGCAGCGGGCGCTCCTGATTTCGCGACGGCCTATATGGACGGCTTCGTCGGCTTCTTTAAAAGCTGGTTCTTCATGTTCCTGCTCGGCGCGATATTCGGCGAGATCATGGGGGCCAGCGGCGCGGCCGCCAGCGTCGCCCACTGGGTGATCGAGAAGATCGGGATCAAACATGCGGTGCTTGCCGTGGTCGCGGCCTGCGCGATCCTTACCTATGGCGGGGTCAGCGTGTTCATCGTCTCGTTCAGCGTCTATTCGCTGGCGGTGCATCTGTTTCGCGAGGCGGATCTGCCGCGGCGCTTCATCCCGGCGGCGCTGGCCTTTGGATCGGTGACCTTTACCATGACCAGCGCTGGCAGCCCGGAAATCCAGAATCTGATCCCGATGGAATATCTCGGTACCACCGCTTATGCCGGCTGGCAGGTCAGCCTGGTGATCGCGCTGTTCATGGCGGTTACCGGGCAATATTGGCTCAACCATATGGTCAAGCGCGCCGTCGCCAAGGGCGAGCATTTTGTCGGCCGCGAAACGGATGACCAGAACAGCGACTATAGCAATCTGCCTGCGCCCCTGCTCTGCATCCTGCCGCTGGTCGCGGTGCTGGCGATCTTTCTGATCTTCCAATATCCGCAGGATATGGGGCCGCTCTCGGCGATCCTGCCGCAACAATCGCTGGACAAATGGGCGCTGGTGGCGGCTTTGGGATCCGGCGCGGTGGTCGCGCTGACCGTTGGCTACCAGAAGCTCGGATCGATGCCGGAAGCCTTTTCGCGCGGCGCGACCAGCGCGGTGGTGGCGATCACCAATACTTGCGCCGTGGTAGGATTTGGCTCCGTTGCCAAGCTATCACCAGCCTTTCAGGAAGCGCTCATTCTGGTTCAGAATATTCCGGGCAGCCCGCTGATCGGCGCGGCCATTGCCGTTACCGTGATCGCCGGACTCACCGGTTCGGCATCGGGTGGCCAGTCGATCGCCCTGCCCCTGATCGCGCCCCATTATATCGATGTCGGCGCGCAGCCCGACGAGCTGCACCGCGTCGTCGCCATCTCCTCCGGCGCGCTCGATAGCCTGCCGCATAATGGCTATGTCGTGACCACGATCCGCGCGGTTTGCGGGGAAACCCATAAGGATGCCTATGGCGCGGTGGGCGCGCTGACCGTGGTGATACCGGTAATCGGGACGATCATGGCGGTCATCCTGTTCGGGATCTTCTAGCGCTCAGGCGGCCCTTTACCGCCGCGTAGCCCAAAATCCGTCGACGACTGGAAGAATTGGAAGCATGTCGCGCCTTGCGGGCAAACGAGAAGGATAGTTAATATTTTACCTTAACTATCTCTCATAATTGTTTGTTTTATTTAATTTATTAAGCCTATTAATCGGAGAGAATTTCTATTTCAACCGCTCGATTTTGCTCGCGGCCTCGTCGATGATCGCGGTGACGTCCAGGATCTTGTCCGATCCCTTTTCCTCTTCGGCCAGCCGGATGCGGATCGCGCTTTTCAGATTGTGCATCGCGCGGCGCACGGACGCGCCATCGCTGGCCTCGCCCATTTTCGATACGCCTTCCAGCCGGGCCAGAATTTCCTCGATATGGGCCGCTTCCTCGTCCAGACGGGCGGAACCCGCTTCGGTGATCGAGTAGATCTTCTTGCCGTCGCCATCGACCTTTTCGTCAATCAGGTCCATTTCCGCCATCAGGGTCAGCGTCGGATAGACGATCCCCGGGCTGGGCGCATAAAGGCCGCCGGTCAGATCCTCGATCTGACGGATCAGATCATAACCGTGCCGCGGTTCCTCGGCGATCAGATGCAGCGCCAGCAGCTTCAGCTCGCCGCGCCGGAACATCCGGGCGCGTCTTTTGCCCCTTGCCCCTTCAAAGGCAGCCTGCGCAAAGGCCCGTGCGAATTTCTCGCCGGCCGCTCCACCGGGCCCGCGACCATGTCCCCGGCCCCGACCGCGGCCACCGCCGGGTCCAAATTTCATTCCATGTCTCATATTCTGGTCTTTCATCCTTTCTAAGATATTTTAAAGATATATCTTAATAAGCTCTTTACAAGCGCGTTACGACGAAAAATTTCCAACTGTTTGAGAATATGCCGGAAAATCTCGCGGAATCTTTCGTCCCGCGGCCTACCCTGTCCGGCCCAAAGATACTGGACTCGCACTCCCAAGCTGTTAATCAAACAGTTAAAGTCTGGATGGAGAGAAGAATGACAGCCCCGATATACGGCACCTGCGACCCGCGCTTTGCGCCGGTCAAAGCGGCCTTTGAAAAGAATTTCAGCGAACATGACGATCTCGGCGCCTCGGTGGCGATCACGCTGAACGGCGAATTTGTCGTCGATCTCTGGGGTGGCCATCTTGACGAGGCGCGCACCGAAGAATGGCGGGAAGACACGCTGGTCAATGTCTGGTCGAGCACCAAGACGATGGCGGCCATGTCGCTGCTGCTGCTCGCCGATCGCGGCGAGGTCGATCTATGTGCAAAAGCCGGCACATATTGGCCGGAATTTGCCCAGAATGGCAAGGAAGACGTCGAAGTCCGGCATTTTCTCTCCCATAGTGCCGGCCTGTCCGGCATGGACGACAAGGTCGAGGGCGACGCGCTTTATGATTGGGACTGGATGACCTCCTCATTGGCGAATCAGGAACCATGGTGGCAACCGGGCACGCAATCGGGCTATCACGCCCTCACCCAGGGCCATCTGATCGGCGAAATCGTCCGCCGGGTCACCGGCCAGACGATCGGTAATTTCTTCCGTCAGGAAATCGCCGAGCCAACCGGCGCGGATTTCCATATCGGCGCGGATGAATCGCTCGACGCGCGCATCACCAATCTGGTGCCGCCGAAGAGCGGCCCTGCCCCCAGCCCGGATTCGATTGCCGGCCGCACCTTTGCCAATCCCGGCGTCGACGCGACCGAGCCGAGAAGGCGCGCCTGGCGCGCGGCGGAAATCCCCGCCGCCAATGGTCAGGGCAATGCCCGCAGCATCGTCCGCGCCCAGACAGCCATGGCCAATGGCGGCCAGGCCTTCGGCAAGACGATCCTGTCGGAAGCCGGAACCAAGCGGATCTTCGACAAGCAGACCGAAGGCACCGATCTGGTGCTTGGCCTGCCGCTGACCTTTGGCATGGGCTATGGGCTGAACAACCCGGCCACGCCGATCAGCCCCAATGCCAACACCGCTTTCTGGGGCGGTTATGGCGGATCGTCGGTGATCATCGATCAGGACGCAGGCCTGTGCTTCTCCTATGTCATGAACAAGATGGAATCCGGCCTGCTTGGCGATCCGAGAGGCTTCGGGCTGGCGGCGGCCATGTATATGTCGATGGCTTAGCCAGAGGCTGGGCGTTGCCCATAATGGCTAGTCGGCACGGCGCGACGATCCCGCTAGACCAGCCGTTCAAGTTTTCACGATAGAGGCCGATATGGATCTGGGAATTGCGGGCAAAATTGCGCTGGTCAATGGCGGGAGCGCCGGATTGGGTCGCGGGGCGGCTCTGGCACTGGCCAGAGAAAAGACCGAATTATTCGTCACCGCCCGCGGCGAAGAGCGACTGCTTCAGACCTGCGAAGAGCTGGCCCGCGAAACCGGCGCCAATATCACGCCGATTGTCGCCGATCACAGCAGCGATGAAGGCCGCGAGACTATCCTCTCCATCTGTCCCAGTCCGGATATATTGGTCGCCACCTGCTCCCCACCCCCTTTCTCCGGCGATTTCCGCACCGTCGGCCGCGCGGAATGGGAAGAAGCGCTGTCGCTGACCCTGCTCAGCCCGGTGGAGTTTATCAAATCGGTGATCGACGGCATGGTTGAGCGCAAATGGGGCCGGATCGTCAATATCGCCACCGGCGCGGCCAAATATCCGGCCGCGATGCGCGTATTGTCCGGACCACCACGCGCCGCTCTGGTCAACTATACGGTTGCGGTGGCGAAGCAGGTCGCGAAACATGGGGTGACGATCAACAATATCCTGCCCGGCATGCATCACACGGACGGGATCAGAGGCATGTTCGACAGCCAGGCCGAAGCCAATGGCACCAGCTATGACGAGGAGGTCGCGAAATTTGTCAAACAGGTCCGGATCCCGGTCGGGCGCTTTGGCGACGCGGAAGATATGGGCATGTTTGTCGCAATGTTCTGCAGCGAGATGGCGGGCTATGCGACCGGACAGAGTCTGGTGGTCGATGGCGGCATGGGCAATTCGATTTTCTAGCTGCGGTCCGCGCGGTTAATTCGCGCGCGTCGAGACGATGTATTTCCCGGTGTGGGCTGCGGCTGGACGACATTGTCGCGGGCGGGCCGGTTACCGGCTGGCACTGACATGACGGATGTGTATTTCATCGCTGTTGTTTAGAATTTTTTCAATGATTTGCGCTAGAGATGGACGATGAATGAAATGTCCATAGACATCGAAGCGGCTCGGGAAATCAGCAGCATTTCAACCACATTCAATATGGATGAGGCACATATTCTGCATAGCAAGATTATCGCTGAATGCGCATCTGTGGAGCGATGGCTGTTCAATCAGATTTCACTGTTCCAAAAACCGGCAATGATGCTTTCTCAAAAAATCGATCAAATGGAAAAACTGCTCGATCAAGACGAAAATCCATCGAAGCTCGCTAAAAAGATGAAGGTGCGCTTGACCGCATTCAGACCGTTCGCTCAGTTTAGATCCGAAATTGCGCACTCCGAGATGAGTTGGGCAACGCGGGGATCTGAAATCATTATCTTATTCGAAAATGCTGCCCAAATCTGCCAGCCTCTAGTCCGCAAAATAACAGCTATGTCGATGGATGACTTGAGAAATGTTCGGATCGGTATCGCAAAAGCGGAGAACGAACTGACGATGCTGGACATCGGCCTCAAACCATCTTGCACATCTCAGCCGGCGAAGACCTCCGTCACCCCAGCGAAGGCGGGGATCTAATCTCAAGGTAGCAAGAGACATACAGGCGGGCCGGATGCCAGCCTCCGCTGGCATGACGGTTCCTGATAGGAAAATATTGGCGGTTTGGCCCTCGTGCGCGAAAGTCAGGCAACCAGGCTAAAGAGACGCGTGCAGCCGGCGGACTACTCCGGCTTCTTCGCCACGCCCACAAACGCCGGCCGCAGCAGCCGGTCCTTGATCATGTAACCGGCCTGCATTTCCTGCACGATCGTGCCGGGTTCTTCATCGTCGGTCGGAATTTCGACCATCGCCTGATGCTGGTTGGGATCAAGCGGCAGGCCGACCGAGGCGACCCGCTTGATGCCGTTTTTCTCGAACACGGATTGCAGCTCGCGGCCGGTGGCCTCGATGCCGTTGATCAGGCCCTTCCACTTTTCCTCGTCCTTGACCTCGGCGGGAATGGCTTCGAGGGCGCGGTTCATATTGTCCATGACCGAGAGCATGTCGCGGGCAAAGCCCGTCGCGGCATAGGCGCGGGCGTCCTGCGCGTCCTTTTCGAGACGGCGTCGGACATTCTGGGTTTCCGCCTGAGCATAGAGCACCGCCTGCTGGGCTTCGGCCAGTTCATTCTCCAGAGCTTCGATACGGTTGTCGGCATTTTCCGGCTGGGAGGCTTCCGCTTCCCCGCCCTCTTTCATCGACTCCGGCACGCCTTCCAGTTCGGCGGCGGCATCGGCATCATTTTGTCCGGGATTCTGCTTGGTATCGCTCATGTTCTAAATCACTCTAATTTCTATCATTTGGTCAACAAACGCGACAGGCTCTGCGCGGTAAAGTCTACCATGGGTACGACGCGCGCGTAATTCAACCTTGTCGGGCCGATTACACCGACCACGCCGACCACCTGTCCGTCGCTGTCCTTGTAGGGCGCCGCTATCACAGATGAGCCGGAAAGCGAGAATAATTTATTCTCCGCGCCGATAAATATTTTGGCCGCCTCGGCATCGCGGGCATTGTCGAGCAGACGGGCGATTTCCTGCTTGCCCTCCAGCTCGTCGAGCAGGCGGCGCACCCGGTCGAGGTCCTCGAGCGCGCTATTGTCCTGCAGGAGATTCGCCTGTCCACGCACGATCAGCACCGGCCGGTCGGCCGGATCGCGGCTCCAGGTCACCATGCCGGCCTTGACCAGCTCTTCCGACGCCTTGTCGATCGCCAGCTCGCCGGCACTGATTTCCCGGTCGAGCTGGACCAGCGCCTGCGACAGGGATTGCCCGCCGTAGCGGGCGGTGAGATAATTGCCCGCCTCGACCAGCGCCGATTCCGAAACGCCGGGCGGCAGGTCAAGCACACGGTTTTCGACCGCGCCGTCCTGTGACACGAGGATCGCCAGCCCCTGCCCCTCGGACAGTTTGACGAAACTGAATTGTTTGAGCAACGGCTCGCGCTTTGGCACCAGCACCAGACCGGCGCAGGAGGACAGGCCGGACAAGATCGAGGTCGTGGCGCGCAGGGCGTCCTCGACCGGCCCCTGTTCGGTGATCTGCCGCTCGATCGCGTCGCGCTCCTGCTGCGAGGGGGCCGCCGCCTGCATCATGCCGTCGACAAACAGCCGCAGGCCAAGTTCGGTCGGCATCCGTCCGGCGCTGGTGTGCGGCGCGGCTAGCAGGCCCAGCTCCTCAAGATCCTGCATGACATTGCGGATCGAGGCGGGGGAAAGCTCCAGCCCCGGCGCCTTCGATATGGTCCGCGACCCGACCGGCGCGCCGGTGTCGAGATAGGATTCCACCACGACGCGGAAAATATCCTGCGCCCGCGTGGTCATTTCGGTGATCGGGGTGGTGGTCATGGGTTATAGATAGGTGAATTGTCGGGAGGTTTCCAGCGCGCAATTGAGAGCTGCTGTGCTCCGCACTTGATGCGGAGCTCTGGAGGTGGAGACTGCTATCCGCCGCACAAGCTCCGCATCAAGTGCGGAGCACAGAAACACGTGATACTCACCCGCTCCCACCGGGAGAGGCAACCGGAGCTTGGCCTTTTTGATAACTAGCGCAGGTCGGTGAGGGATTTTATGCTATCGAAAGGGCGTACCCCCTCACCACCGTCGCCTTGGGCAGCGAGCAGACAAGGCTTTGCTATCTTTTCCCTCAAGGGGAGAGGATGAGCGTTGTTGCCTCTCCCTGCGCGAGCGGTTAAGGACGCGCCAACTCAAAATAAGGAACATCACATGCGACCATCGGGCCGTGCGCCGGACGAAATGCGCGCCATTTCCATCGAAACCGGATTTACCAAACATGCCGAAGGAAGCTGCCTGATCAGCTTTGGCGATACCAAGGTGATCTGCACCGCCAGTATCGAAGAGCGCATTCCGCCATGGCTGCGCGGCAAGGGCGAAGGCTGGGTCACCGGCGAATATTCGATGCTGCCGCGGGCGACCAATACCCGAAATTCGCGCGAAGCGGCGCGCGGCAAGCAGAGCGGCCGGACGCAGGAAATCCAGCGGCTGATCGGGCGCTCTCTCCGCGCAGTCGTCGACATGAAGAAGCTGGGCGAACGCCAGATCACCGTCGATTGCGACGTCATACAGGCGGATGGCGGTACCCGCACAGCTTCGATCAGCGGCGCCTGGGTGGCGCTGCGCCTCGCGGTTAACGGTCTGCTCGATATGAAGCTGATCAGCGAAGATCCGATCGAACAGAAAATCGCCGCGATCAGCTGCGGCATTTTTGACGGCACGCCGGTGCTCGACCTTGACTATGACGAGGACAGCAACGCCGGCGCCGACGCCAATTTCGTGCTGACCGGCGACGGCAATATCGCCGAGGCGCAGGCGACTGCCGAGGGTCAGACTTTTGACGACGAAGGCCTGATGCGGCTGATGCGGCTGGCCAAAATCGGCTGCGACCGGATTTTCGAAGCGCAGGACAAGGCGGTCGGATAGAATCTAGAGGAATTAGTCGTCATCCTGAACTTGTTTCAGGACCCCTTGAGAGCGCGCACAGACGTTGGAGGTCCTGAAACGAGTTCAGGATGACGAAAATGTGAGAAACCCATGACCCACCGCAAACTCACCCCCGGACGCCTCGTCATCGCCAGCCACAATCAGGGCAAAGTCCGCGAAATCCGGGCGTTGCTGGAGCCTTATGGCATCGAACCCGTGTCAGCGGGCGATCTCGATCTGCCCGAGCCGGAAGAGACCGGGACGACCTTCGCCGAAAATGCGCTGCTCAAGGCACGCGCGAGCGCGGAGGGGGCGGATTGCGTGGCGCTGGCCGACGACAGCGGGCTGTGCGTCGCGGCGCTCGGCGGCAAGCCGGGGGTCTACACCGCCGACTGGGCCGAGCGGCAATGGTTTGAAGGCGAGCCCGGCCGCGACTGGTATATGGCGATGGGCAAGGTCGAGGGAAAACTGGCCGAACAAGGCCCCGACGTCGACCGCAGCGCCTATTTTGCCTGTACCCTGGCGCTGGCCTGGCCCGACGGGCATTCGGAAGTGTTTGAAGGCCGCGTTCAGGGCAATCTCGTCTGGCCGCCACGCGGAAAACTGGGCTTTGGCTATGATCCGGTGTTTCAGCCGGTTGGTTTTGAACAGACGTTTGCCGAGCTTGATCCGGCGCAGAAGCAGGCAATGAGCCACCGGGCCGACGCGTTCCGGAAACTGGTCGAGAGCTGTTTCTGATTGGACTGTGCTCCGCACGTGATGCGGAGCTCAGGAGGCTTGAAACGGGCCGCCGATAGGGCTCCGCATCACGTGCGGAGAACATGGTTCTACCCCCGCAACGGGTCCCGGCCCATCACATTGCCGGCGGGGCTATAGCGACAGACCAGATAATCCCAATGCGCGCTGCTCGCCATGGCGCATCCGACCCGTCGCGTGGTCGGCCAGATGATCTGGGTATAATGGCCGATATCGCTCCAGTTGCCGGTGGTGCTGTTGTCGGGGAAGCGCCCCGGTTTGAAATAGCGATCCTCCTCGACCCATGAGCCGACCATGTCGACATGGCCATAGGCGTTCCGCGTCCCCATCCAGAGATTTTCGCCCTGCCGTTCGCGCCTGCCAGTCTGGCTGTCATGGCCGAATCTGTTGGTCCGGGCCATTGAGCGTGCGTAGACGGCAGCATCCTGCGCCAGTTCGTCGCTCCACTGCAAATGAGGCGCACCGACCCTCGCCCGCGTCTGGTTATGCGCGCGCATCATCACATTCTGCAGTGGACCGGCGGCCCGTCTTGCCGGGGCCGGCATGGCGCGCGGTGGCCGATATTCCATCGCGCGCGGCTTCGGCGGGGCCTGCACAGGCGTTTCCACCGCTATTTCCTGATAGGGAATTTGCGGCGGAATGGCGGAACAGGCCGCAAATAGTGGCGCGATCGCGAAGATAGGGCTAAGGGCGCGAAACTTATGCATGATCCGCACCATAAAGAGCCAGACGTTAACAAGTCCGTTACGGGACCGCTGGCGCTCTACATCCACTGGCCGTTCTGCGTCTCCAAATGCCCCTATTGCGACTTCAACAGCCATGTCCGCGAGCGGGTGGATATAGCCGTCTGGCAAGCCGCGCTGCTCGCCGATATGGCGCATGAAGCGGCGCTGACGCCCGGACGCATGCTGTCGAGCATCTTCTTTGGTGGCGGCACGCCCTCGCTGATGCCGCCCGCGCTGGTCGAGACGCTGATCGCCGCGGCGGAACGCCATTGGGGCTTTGCCGACGATATCGAAATCACGCTGGAAGCCAATCCGTCTTCGGTCGAGGCGGCGAACTTCCATGACCTTGCCGGGGCGGGCGTCAATCGGGTGTCGCTGGGCCTGCAATCGCTGGATGACCAGACGCTCGCGTTTCTGGGTCGTGCCCATGATGTCAGCGAAGGGCTGGCCGCGCTGGATACCGCGCAACAGGCGTTCGACCGGGTCAGTTTTGATCTGATCTACGCCCGTCCCGGACAGTCACTGGACGACTGGCAGAAAGAGCTCGAGCGCGCGCTGTCCCTCGGCACCGGGCATCTCTCGCTCTATCAGCTGACCATCGAGCCGGGAACGCGGTTCGAGACTTTGGTGCGCACCGGCAAGCTGGTCCCGGCCGACGATGACCATTGCGCCGATCTGTTCGAACTCAACCGCAGCATCATGACCGCAGCCGGCCTGCCCGCCTACGAGATCAGCAATCATGCAAAACCCGGTCAGGAAAGCCGTCACAATCTGACCTACTGGCGCTATGAGGATTATATCGGCATCGGTCCCGGCGCGCACGGGCGGCGGCTGGACAGCGCAACCGAGCGGCACAAGAAGCCGGAGAATTTTCTGTCGGCCGTGGAGCGCAACGGCAACGGCCTGAAGGTCGAACAGCCGCTGTCGCCGGAGACGCGGGCGGTGGAAGCGCTGATGATGGGGCTGCGCCTCGCCGAGGGAGTCGATCTGGCCGCGCTGGCAGACAAGACCGGACTGACGGTGGCGCAGTTGGTCGATGATGCAGCCATTCACCAGCTCGCCGGTCTGGGCTTGCTCGACGCCGCAGAAGAGCGGTTGACGATATCGCCCAGGGGCATGCCGCTGCTTGATGCACTCCTGCCAAAGATTATCGCAGACTTCTGAAATCACATGTGATTTTCTATCGCCCATGAGCGTTGAATATTGTCTGCATAGCTGTCACACTCCACAAAAATGTGGAGAGAGATGCCATGGGAATATTCAGCGTCATCAAGCGCGAGATCCAATTCACGCGGTCGCTGAAAAATGTGATGGCTCTGGTCAAGGATATCGATGCTGACGCGCCGATCCTGATCACCGACGATATCGAAGCCACAATCGACCGGTTTCCGGGTAATATTGCCTTTCATTTCGAAGGCAACACCGTGACCTATGCGGCGTTCGAGGAGCGCGCCAACCGGATCGCGCACTGGGCGCTGGCGCAGGGTTATCGGGCGGGTGACACAGTCGCCCTGTTCATGGAAAATGCACCCGATTTTGTCGCCACCTGGTTCGGCCTGTCCAAGGTCGGGATCGTCACCGCGCTGATCAACAGCAATCTGGAAGGCGCCGGCTTGGCCCATTGCCTGAATATCGTAGAGACCAGGGCGGTGATCACCACCGCGGATCTGGCGTCGCGGGTGTCGCATATTGCTGCCCAGCTGGAAGGATCGCCGGTACTGTGGGACTGGGACGGCGAGGTTGGTGAGGACCTCAACAGCGCCTTGGCCGCCCTGCCCGCCGATCGGCCGGACAAACGCCATCGCGCGCATATGACCGGCAAGGATCTTTTCCTCTATGTCTATACATCGGGCACCACCGGACTGCCCAAGGCAGCACGCATTTCCCACGCCCGCGCCCGGCGCAGCTTCCGCATTGCCATCTCGACCTGCCCGCTGACACCGGAAGACCGCATCTATATCACCCTGCCACTCTACCATGTGACCGGCGGTTTCATCGGCATGGGCGGCGCCTTGCTCAGCGGCGCATCGGCGATATTGCGGCGCAAATTCTCCGCTTCGCAATATTGGGATGACGCCGCCGACTATGGCGCGACGGTGGTCGTCTATATCGGTGAGCTGTGCCGCTATCTGCTCAACCAGCCGGACCATCCCAAACAGAGCGCGCACAAGGTCCGCGTCGGCATCGGTAATGGTCTGCGCGCCGACATCTGGCAGCAATTTGTCGACCGGTTCCAGGTCCCCAAGCTGCTCGAAATCTATGGTTCGACCGAGGGCAATATCTTCCTGATGAACTTTGACGGCAAGATTGGCGCGGTCGGCCGGATCCCGAAATATCTGGAGAAGCAGTTCGGCGATACCAGGATCGTCAAATTCGACATAGCCGAGGAACAGCCGGTGCGCGGCGACGACGGCTTTTGCATCCAAGCGGACTGGGACGAGCCGGGCGAGCTGATCGGGCGCATTTTCAAGGACAGCCCGTCCGATTTTTCCGGCTATCAGGACAAGGAAGCGACCGAAAAGAAAATCCTCCGCGACGTGTTCGAGAAAGGCGATGCCTGGTTCCGCTCCGGCGACCTGATGAGC
Source organism: Sphingorhabdus sp. 109 (assembly GCF_902506555.1). Lineage (GTDB taxonomy): Bacteria > Pseudomonadota > Alphaproteobacteria > Sphingomonadales > Sphingomonadaceae > Parasphingorhabdus. The sequence continues at coordinate 1,528,673 of NZ_LR732707.1, forward strand.
CGCGATCGGTCCGGCTATATCTATTTCAAGGACCGGATCGGCGACACGTTCCGCTGGAAGGGCGAGAATGTCGCGACCAATGAAGTGTCCGAAGTGCTGTCGCAATATTCCGGGATCAAGACCGCCAATGTCTATGGCGTCGAGGTCCCCGGCACCGATGGCCGCGCCGGCATGGCCTCGCTGACCGTGGCGGATGATTTCGACATATCCGGCCTGCGCGCCTTTCTGGCCCGGGAAATGCCGCCTTATGCGGTGCCCCTGTTCATCCGGATCGAACCGGAAGCGCAGACCACCGGCACGTTCAAATATCGCAAGGTCGAGCTGGTCAAGGAAGGCTTTGATGTCAACGCCATCACCGACCCGATCTGGTTCTGCAAACCGGATGAAGAGGGCTATGCCAAGCTGACCCAGGCGGACCATGCGAAGATATTGTCGGGTGAATATCGGTTATAAAGCGTGTGCTCCGCACTTGATGCGGAGTTTTTCGGCGGTGCAGGTCTTGCCGCCAGAGCTCCGCATCGAGTGCGGAGCACATTGCGTTCATTCTCTCCCATAGGGAGAGGATGTCTGGTGCCCCTGCGCAGGCAGGGGTCCATCTCCAACTCGCGCCAAGATCATCATCCGGGAGATGGATCCCTGCCTGCGCAGGGTTACGAATCAGGACAATCATTTGAAAATGTCTGCCTCCGACCTCGCCGTCATTGCGAGGAGCGGATGCGACGAAGCAATCCAGAGCGGCGCGCACCGCTCTGGATTGCTTCGCTACGCTCGCAATGACGGGACCTGAATGCGCACGGTAATCCTCTCCCTATGGCAGAGGATGTTTGGAGATTGATTCCGGGTCTGCTAGATTCCCCGCATGGACAGCGCCGCCGCTCTTATCGATGCCTTCTCCGCCCATCTTCGCGATGACCGGCGGCGGTCGCAGCATACGGTGCGGGCCTATGTGACGACGGCCGAGCGTTTCACCGCCTTTCTGATGGACCATATCGGCGGCGGTGTGGCCGCAGACGAGGTCAAGGCGGTGACGCAGGCGGATATACGCGCCTATCTCGCCCACCGCAGAGGCGACGGCCTGACCAATAATAGCGCCGCGCGGGAATTGTCGGCCTTGCGGGCCTTTCTGAAACATGTCGGCGGCGACGAAGCACAGATACCGAAGATAAAGGGCCCCAAGGTCAAGCGCGGCGTACCGCGGCCCGCGTCGCCCGATGATATATTGGCGATTGCCGCAGACGTGCAGGACGGCGCCAGCAGCGACTGGGTCGGCGCCCGTGACTGGGCGGTGCTGCTGCTGCTTTATGGCTCCGGCCTGCGGATCAGCGAAGCCCTGGGTCTCACCGGAGACGCCCTGCCCCTGTCCGATACCCTGCGAGTCACCGGCAAGCGCGGCAAGACCAGAATCGTGCCCCTGCTCCCGCAAGTGCGCGAGGCGATCGAACATTATATCGATCTGTGTCCCTATCCGATTGCTGCCGATTTTGCCCGCTGCAAGCATGATGATATCAGCGGATCGCCCCTGTTCCGTGGCAAGCGTGGCGGGCCGTTGTCGCCCAATATGATCCGGCGCGTGGTGCAGCAGGCAAGGACCAGGCTCGGCATTGCCGACACCACCACACCGCATGCGCTGCGCCACAGTTTCGCGACCCATCTGCTGGCTGGTGGCGCGGATTTGCGCAGCCTGCAGGAATTGCTGGGTCACGCCAGTCTCAGTTCAACGCAGGTCTATACCGCCGTCGATGCGGCGCATTTGCTGGATGTCTACCAGAATGCCCATCCCAGGGCGGAGTGATTGTCAGGATGCGGTCAACGCTGTCAGCGTAACGTCACTGAACCGCTGTCAGCCGTCATCGCGAGCGCTGGTCTGGCTAACCTGCGTCAGCACATCAATCGCCTCGGCAACCTTCACTGCAGGAACGCTCAACTGCATTTCATCCAGCTGGACGAGCACATCGTTGAGTACCTGAATGAAGCCGGACAGTTGATCTTCGTTTTTCATCCCGAACACTTTTGCTATTGATACGAATATCAATGGTTATGAAGCCTGAAACTCACAAATCACTACCCTGATACATAGTGAGACTTCATAAGCAAAATGTCAAAATTTACATGTTATATATTGTAAAACCACGAAGAAAATTCCGATAGTCTGGTCAGGCTCTTTCGGTACCAGCTTCATTTTCAGCTGCCGCCGGGGCCGGTTTATCCGCGACATCCAGCACCATCTCGATCGTCGAAACCGCCTTGTCGGTTATTCTGAAGCTCCGGTCTGCTCCGGTTTCGGAGATATTGCCGGTCACCAGATCGTGCCCCGCCAGTACGGAGAGAATCCGGTCGAGATTGGTCGGGAAGCGCATCGCTTCGGACAGCGCCGATTCCCGCACCACGGGAGCCTTATCCCCTGCCGCATACAGGGTCAGCATCACCAGCCAGGTGTCCTCTCCGAGGTCGGAGATTTCGTCGCCAAATAACTGGTGCCGTTTTGCCGCCATGGCCAGAAGATCGTTCGCAATATCGGTAAAGCGCATATGCCTACCCCGTTTCTGTGATGGAGTGATTGGTGGCGTTCGCGCCAGCCAAACATCCCGCTAGACTGTGGCGATATATATGGCCGGCATGGACAACAATATGTACCTAGGGACAGGGTAGATCGCTGCGCCGCCTTGAGTGGTCCGATCCGGCGCTGCGGATTATCAGAAACCCTATCATAATGAATAGCTATAATTCACGGCGAGCCGCCGCTTTTCCGATAGCGCCTAATTCTTTAGCCAGTAGCGATTTCCGTATCGTCACGCATGATCGACGGGCAGATTAGCACCCATAATTCTATAAAAAAATGAATATGAGCGCTGAAACAATCATTGTTTTTTTCTGCACCAGGTGAGGAGTCTGAAATGAACAGGAAAGTACGTTACAACGAATCCATCTATACACGAAAATCAATCAAAGCCGCGCTGATGGGCTCGGCAATTGCCATCGGCACAGCCGGCATTGGCACGCCGGTACTGGCGCAGGATTCCGTCGAGGATAACGCCGGCAGCAACATCATCATCGTCACGGCGCGCAAGCAGAATGAAACGCTTCAGGAAACGCCGGTCACGGTCACCTCGATCGGTGGCGACACGCTCGACAAATTCCAGGTCAATGAAGTCGCCGATGTGGTGAGCCGCATTCCGGCGCTGAATGTCCAGGTCGGCGGTTCGGGGGCGGGCGGCCAGATCAGCCTGCGCGGCGTAGGCACAACCAATATTTCCGCCGCCTTTGACTCAGCCGTGGCATTTGATTTCGACGGCGTCTCGATGAGCACCATGCGACTGGTCCAGGCTTCCTTTTTCGATGTCGAGCAGATCGATATCCTGAAGGGCCCGCAATCGCTGTTCTTCGGCAAAAGCGCATCGGCCGGGGTATTCTCGGTTCGCTCCGCCAATCCGACCGCGGACTGGGAAGTCGGCGGCAAGGCCTCTTACGAATTTGAGGAAGAAGGCTATACGGTCGGCGGCTATATTTCCGGTCCGGTGAGCGACACGCTCGGCATTCGCGTCGCAGCGCAATATCAGAATATCGACAAATATGTCGAACTGGAAGCCGGCACGCCTTCGGTTTTCGCCGACAGTGGCAAGGCGCTGAAAAATTTCGTCGGCCGAGTGACCCTGCAATGGGATCCGACCGACAATTTCTCCGCCAATCTGAAACTCAACTATAATCATAATTTCGGCGACAGCCTGCTCGGCCATTCCGATATAGATTGCGGCGCCAACGGGCTCCCCGACGATGTGTTCCTTTCGGTACCCGGCGTTTCGATCCCGTCCAACTCGACCTGCGACATACAGGACGGGCTCTATCCCCATCCCGACGGTCATCCTGCGCTGCAAGTGATAGCGCCGGGTACCATCGGCGCGGACCGCTATCAGGGCCAGTCCTATAACGAGACCAATACCGTCTTCGTCCGGCTGGCGATGGATCTGGAACTCAGCGACACGCTGACCCTGTCGACCGTCAGCGGTTTTCTCGACCTCGACAACGAGCATATCGACCATTTCAGCTATGTCGGCATATTGCCCAATGGCGATCCCGGCGGCCTGCCTGCGCCCTTTACCGACGCGCTCACGCAGCATACGCAGGAAATCCGCCTGACCAGCGACTTCGACGGCATGTTCAATTTCATGGTCGGCGGCTTCTGGGAAAGCCGTAGCCAGCCGTTGCAGACATCGCAAAACGCCTTTCTGGGCTCGTTTCTCTTCCCGGATTCCCGCGGTATCACCTATGACTGGGTGGCCGACCGTACGACCAAGAGCGAGGCCCTGTCCTTCTTCGGCAGTATGAGCCTGGACATTACCGACGAGCTCGAACTGTCCGGCGGTGTGCGCTGGACTGACGAGCAAAAAACCCACCGGACATCCTTTCCGTTCGTCCACAATGCACTGACCTTCCTCAATGGTATTGTCGGCGGTATCGGGCTGGTGGTTCCCGAGGGTTTCCAGACCGGTCCAATCAAATTTTCCGACAGCAACATCTCGCCGGAAGTGACACTGAAATACCAGGCAACGCCGGATCTCAACTTCTACGCGTCTTACAAGACCGGCTTCAAGTCGGGCGGTGTCGACAACAGCAGCCTGCCGACCGCGTCGATCCAGCTGGTGGTGCCCGGATTTGCCGAACAATATCCGGCCCTTTATCCCGATCCCGAAGCGGCGCGGGCCGCGGCGCTCAGCTCGCTGATTTATGATTCCGAAACCGCCAAGGGCGGCGAAGTCGGGGTCAAGGCAATCTTCGGCAATGGCGCATTCCGCATCAATACGGCGGCTTTCTACTTCGTCTTCGATGATCTGCAGGTGCAGAATTTCGACGGCGCAGCGGTGCGCTTTCTGACGATCAATGCGGGTGAATTGACAACCAAGGGCTTTGACGTCGACTGGTCCTGGCGCACTCCGGTCGACGGCCTGAGCTTCTCCGGCGCACTCGGCTATACCGATGCCAAGTTCACCGACACGTTCATATCGCAGGATCCCGACGGCATCCCGGGCAATGCCGATGACGTCGATCTCGACGGGCGGAGAGCGGCCCGCGCACCGAAATGGTCTGGCAATATCGCCTTCGACTGGACCTTGCCGATGAGCGATACGCTCGAATTCGGAGTGAATGGCAACGCCGCCTACAGCTCGTCCTATTTTGCCGGCAACAATAATTTCAACGATTATGTCCAGGACAGCTATGTCACGCTCGACGGCGCCGTCTCGATCGGCCATCCGGACGGCCAATGGAAACTGTCCCTGATCGGCGTCAATCTGACCAACGAGATCTGGGCCAATACGGTCGGCGACCGGCCGTTCCTGCCGGCTGGCGGCGACGACCGCGTTGTCACCCAGAATCGTGGGCGGCAATTGTTCGTGGAAGCCGCTTTCAAGTTCTGATCGACACTCTCCCGTTGATCGCGTCAGGCCGGACCAGCAACTGCTGTCCGGCCTGATTTTTTACGCCGGACAAGAGACAAGTGCTCCCATTCCTGTTGAGAAAAGTGAGCTGGCAGCCTTTTGCGCGGTTACGGAGTGCCAAGTGCCAATAAGAGATCTGTCGAGGTGTAGAGGGACTATATTCGATCACCGGCGACGCGATGCTATCCCGAAGAATTCTCGGCCCGCATTTTGATGATGTGCAAAATATTGGCCTGAACATCGCCGAGCAGCAGATCACCCCACAGACCCAGATATAAATCCATATGGCTACGCATTTTATAGCGGGTGGTCAAAGCCAGCTTTGACCGGTTATTGCCCATTTTCTTGATCTCGTAGCGACCCGAGATGATCTTCAGCTTGTCACCATCCGGTGAAATATGCCGGTCAGTATATTGTTGTACACTGTCGTCGGGAAAGCGGAAATTCCAACTCAGCATGGTCCCTTTTTCGAAACCGGTAACAACCTCTTCAAATCGAATATTTTCGCCCCATTGCGCTTTCCGGATCAGCCCGTCGCTTTCGCGCTGAATTTTTGCTTCGCTCGGACGGGGGACCATTAAAATATCCTGGGTCAGGTTGAATGTCCCTTCATCGGACGAAATTGCGGGAATGTTGATCAGCAGAGGCCACACGGTTTTTGCTGGCGCTTCGATTTCGATTTCACGAGACACTTCCCAACTATTCCATTCTGGCGGTATCCTCTGTTCGGCGGCCAGCAGTGCTAAGGGAACGATGACCCAGCCTGCAGACATCAGACGGGTCCTTCCTTGTTTCCTTGCTTCTCCGGCATTCCACCGGTTGACGAGTGCTCCGACAGCAGCCGCCGGAATCCACAGTGGAAAAAGCATCGCGATGCAGATCAGACCCTCAATATTGGCGAGATACGTGAGCAGGAAAATGATTCCCAGGCCCAGGGTTACGAAGCCGATGCAGCCGAGCATGGACTTACTGCCATTGGGGTCGGCGAATTGGACGGTCAAGCCGCCAAGCGCAGCAGGGATCACAAGCAAGGCAACCAAACCCGCGTCGCTGAGCCCCCACAGGTCGCTATAGAATAACAGCAACGCCGTCCCGAACAGGATGGTGAGCAAGGTCGCCGTCAAAACATGATCCGCTCGACCAAATTTTCTACCGGTTTCGGACATCGCTATCACCACCCTTCCGCATCATCCGAATGTGGACAGCCTGCCTCATCCTCCCTTCGGCCGCCAGAAGATAATCCGCCAGATGTAGACCACGACCAGCAACCCGATAACGCCGAGCGATACGGGGCCCAGATAGCGCCCGATATCATCGATATTCTGCTGCAGCATATAGCCGGCAAAAACCAGCGCGCTGTTCCAGACTGCAGCGCCGGCGCTGGTGGCGAGGATGAAGCGTGTGTGCGACATGCCGAACAGACCGGCGGGCACGGAAATCATCGTCCTTATATTGGGGATGAAGCGGGCGACAAAGACCACCCACTGGCCGTGATTGTCGAAAATCCGGTCTATCCGGTTAACCGTCTCGACATCAAGTGTCAGCCAGCGGCCATGTTTGCGGACGAAAGCGCGCAGATCATCCTCGTTCCAGTGGCGCCCGACCATGAACCAGACATAATTGCCCGCCAGCGAACCGATGGTGCCGACCAGCACCAGCCAGGCCGGGTGGAATGTCCCCTGCCCCACGCCGACGCCGCCCAGCCCCATGATCAGCTCGGACGGGATTGGCGGAAAGATATTTTCCAGCGCCATCAACAACGCAATGGCCCAATAGCCGCCCTGCTCGATCAGGTCTGTGACCCAGCTGTTCATCGCGTGCGGATCCCCGCCTGCTTATTGCGCCGCCAGCCGCCGCTCGATCGCATCCCAGATCATGCCTGACGTGTCCGTGCCGTTGAAATTATCGATCGCGACAATCCCGGTTGGCGAGGTCACGTTGATTTCGGTCAGCCATTTGCCGCCGATCACATCGATGCCGACAAAGATCAGGCCAAGACGCTTCAGGTCGGGCCCCATCGCCGCGCAGATTTCCTTTTCCCGGTCGGTCAGATCGGCCGCTTCGGCATAGCCGCCCTGCGCCAGATTGCTGCGGAATTCGCCTTCGCCCGGCTTGCGGTTGATCGCGCCGGCGACTTCGCCGTCAACCAGGACGATGCGCTTGTCGCCCTGATGCACCTCGGGTAGGAAGGGCTGGACCATATGCGGTTCCGGCCAGGTCTGGTTGAACACCTCGAATAGAGCGCTGAGATTGCTGCCGTCTTCCGGCACCAAGAAGATCGCCTTGCCGCCATTGCCGTGCAGTGGTTTGACCACCACGCCGCCATGTTCCGCCTGAAACGCGCGGACTTCGTCAAGGTCGCGGGTGATCAGGGTTGGCGGCATGAACTGGGCATAATCAAGCACATAGACTTTCTCCGGCGCATTGCGGACGGAGACGGGGTTGTTGACGACCAGTGTCTCGCCCTCGATCCGTTCGAGCAGGTGCGTCGCGGTGATATAACCAACGTGGAAAGGCGGGTCCTGGCGCATCAAAACGACGTCGACATCGCTGCCGAGGTCGAGTTTTACGGACTCGCCGAAGGTGAAATGGTCGCCCTTCACCGGCTGCACGGTCACCGGATGGGCGGGCGTGGTCAGACGGCCATTGGCCTGCAGGGTCAGGCGCTTCACGTCGTAATGGAACAGTTCGTACCCGCGCTTCTGGGCGGATAGCATCAGTGCGAAGCTGCTGTCTCCGGCGATATTCACGGTCTCCATGGGGTCCATCTGGACGGCAATTTTCAGGGTCATTTCTATTCCTTAGACATTTTCAAACCCGCTTACCGTTCGTGTCGAGCCTAGTCGAGACACATTGGCATTGCTGCAAGCGTCTCTCGACTTCGCTCGAGACGAGCGGGGGAGTTGGGTTTCTAACCGCTAGCCCCGAACTTGTCGAAGGGCCTTTTTGTTTAGCGGGGCAAAGAGAAAGTGCGATCCGCCCTTCACCGGTCACACATCAGAACCCGTGCCAGACGTTCGTCAGATGGACAGGCAGCCGCCTTGGCGCGATCAGGATCACGTCGATCCGGGCGTCTTCCCCCTTCGTGCAATAGCGCGGATAGAGGATTTCCACTGCATTGGCGACGCGCTGCAGCCGTTTCAGATCGATCGCCAGCTCCAGATCTTCCAGTCTGGTGCGCGCCTTCACTTCGACAAAGGCGACGAGGCCCCCTCGTTTGGCCACCAGATCGACCTCGCCGCGCGGCGTACGCACCCGTTGGTCCAATATCCGCCAGCCTTTCAGGCGCAGGAAGCGGGCAGCAGTCTTTTCCGCCTGGCGACCGCGCTTCTCGGCAGCTTCGCGTTTCACGGCGAAACCAGCGTTCGTGTTGCGCTTGTCGATATATTTTGCCCGTCAAAGCGACGCATGCCCGAGAAACGCCCTTCGACAGACCCAGAGCGATCGGCTTGTGGGTATCGGCGTTTCATTTTTCCGACTTCCAGCGGTTGGCCAGATCGTAGAGCGCCTTGCGGTCGGTATTGAAGGCCTTCGCCACCTCGCCTGCTGCCTTTGAGGCCGGCAGCCTTACCAGCGCCTCGCGCAGCGCCGCCTCGATTTCTGCTACGCTGGCTGCTTCCGGCGCGCCCGGTGGGCCGATGATCACGACAATTTCGCCTTTCGGCTTTTCCGAACCGTAGCGGTCGGCCAGTTCGCGCAGCGGGCCGGTCACGGCTTCCTCGAAACGCTTGGTGATTTCGCGGACCACCGCAGCCTTGCGGTCCCCCAGCACCGCCAGCGAGTCAGCCAGCATCGCTCCCAGCCGCGAGCCGTTTTCATAAAAGATCAGGCTGGCATTGAGAGAATGCAGCACCGCCAAAGATTCGCGTCGCGCCTTGGTTTTGCTCGGCAGAAATCCTTCAAAAAGAAAACGATCGCTGGGCAGCCCCGACAGGGTCAGGGCGGCGATCGCGGCGCTCGGGCCGGGAATCGTCGTGACATAGAGGCCCGCCGCCTGCGCATCGCGAACCAGCTTGTAGCCGGGATCCGATATCAGCGGGGTACCCGCATCGCTGACAAGTGCGACAATTTTACATCGCACCGCATCCAAAATACTTGCGCGATCGGCTGCAGACTTATGGTCATTATAGACCATCATTCTTGACTTTTTACCTATGTGATTCAAAAGTTTGCCCGTCACTCTTGTGTCTTCGACCAAGATGATATCAGCGGCCGCAAGCGTTTCTTCGGCGCGGCGCGACAAATCTCCGAGGTTGCCGATAGGCGTGGCGACGATATAGAGACCGGATTGGGCAGGAGCAGACATATGGCGGTCATGGCAGACAAGATGCATCTAGGACAAGATCAAAGCAGACGGCGCAGTATTTTGAAGTGGGCGGGTCTCTCCGCCATCGCGATGCTGGCCGGCTGTTCGACGGTTGTACCACGCGGCGCCGAACCGGTGCGGACCGACGCGCCGGCGCCTCCTCCGGTTACTGCAGGGCTGCCCGACGACCAGAAACATCATCGCATTGCACTGCTTGTGCCGCTGACCGGGAAAAATGCCGGCGTCGGCCAGTCGCTCGCCAATGCGACCACCATGGCGCTGCTCGATACCCAGGCCGACAATATCCGCATGACCAGCTATGACACGGCCAAGGGCGCTGCCCTGGCAGCGCAAAGTGCCATTCGCGATGGCAACAAGCTGATCATCGGTCCGCTGCTCAGCGACAATGTTGTAGCGACGGCCAATATCGCACGGCCAGCCGGCGTACCCATCCTGAGCTTCTCCAATGACAGCGGCGCCGCCGGCGATAATGTCTTCATATTGGGGCATATCCCGTCGCAATCGATCAACCGGGTCGTGACCTATGCAAAATCGAAAGGCATGAACCGCTTTGCCGCGCTGGTACCCAATGGTGTTTACGGACAACGCGCCTCCTCTACCCTGTTGCGCAGCGTGAAAGATGCCGGCGGCACAGTAGTGTCGATCCAGACGTTCAACCGCGATTCCAAATCAATCGAAGCGGCGACCAAGAGACTTGCCGAAAATGGTGATTTCGAAGCGGTTTTGCTTGCCGACAATGGCGACATGGCGATCAAGGCCGCGCCCTATATTCGCAAGAATGCCAGCGGCACAGCGAAAATCCTCGGCACCGACCTCTGGAACACCAGCAGCAATCTGGCCGGCGCGCCGTCGATGCGCGGCGCCTGGTTCGCAAGCGTTTCGGACGGATTGTACAAGCAATATGCCGACAAATATCGCGCCCGCTATGGCAAGGCGCCGTTCCGCCTGTCGAGCCTCGGCTATGATTCGGTGCTGCTGACCGTGAAGGTTGCGCGCAACTGGAAAGTCGGCGAGCCATTCCCGATCAGCCAGCTTACCGACAAGGGCGGTTTTATCGGACTGGACGGCGTCTTCCGGTTCAAGAGCAACGGCGTTTCAGAGCGTGCGCTGGAAGTACAGGAAATCCGCAACGGCAGCTTCACCGTCGTCGATCCGGCACCCAGAGGGTTCTGATCGCTGTCATTACGGTAGCTGCCAGCGCACCGTGTTGGTGTAGGACGAGCGGACCGCTTGACCGCTGGCATTTTTTGCAGGGCTGAACCGGGCGCGGCGCATTAATGCGCTGCAGGATGCCGTATCGAGATCCGCATGGCCGCTTGATGCCAATATATCGCAGGCGGTAACGTCGCCGGTCTCGCTGATCCGGAGTTGAAATTCGACAGCACCGCTTCGCTCCTCTCGCAAAGCGGCAACCGGATAATCGCCGGACGAGATCCATTCTCCCGGATTTCCGGCAGGCACCGGGGGAATGATCGCCTCGCTGCGAAGTGCAGAATCGCCGCCCTCCGGAGACCGAAGGGGTGAAGTTGCAGGCGCATCATATTGCGCTGTGGGGTCCTGTTCGGATGGTTGATCCACCCAGAACCAGGCGGCCAGACAAATGCCGATAAATACGGCTAAATCGACAAGCGGCTTTCGAAACGGACGAGGAAGGTCCCTGGAAGGACCAGACAGAAAGGCCGACAGTTTTCCGGGCCGTTGCTCATCTTCCCTGATCTCGTCGTCCGTGTGATATCCATTGCCCGGTTCATAGGACGCATCGGGATCGTCGCTCTGCGACGCGTCGTCCAGATAAAAATCATCTTCCGCATCCGCATGATAGCCGGTGCCGGGTTCAAGGTTTTCCGCCGGGATTGCTTCGGGCAACGTTTCGGCTCGATCGTCCCGTTCGCCGGTTGAGAGACTGTCGCGTCCGGGCGACCCGCTGACTCTCGAATAGTCCGGGCGATAATCATAGCGCGCGCCGATAGAGGACGCACATTTCTGACAAATCACGCTATAGTCACCGCGCGACAGTTTTGAATTTTTCAAGAGATCGTCCGCACCGGCCTCTCCGGTGTGGACGAGCGGGCGAGGTTCACCGCAATTTCCGCATACCGGCGCTTTCAGCGACTTACGTCCGAAAAATCCAAACACGCCCGGCCCCATCAGATTCAGCCAATATTCTGGCCGGTCGCCTCCCAGTCCTTCAGAAAGCCTTCGAGCCCCTTGTCGGTCAGCACATGTTTGAACAGGCCACGGATGACATTGGGCGGCATGGTGCCGACATCGGCGCCGATGCGGGCGGATTCGAGCACATGGATCGGATGGCGGATCGAGGCGACGAGAATTTCGGTGTCGAACGCGTAATTGTCGTAAATCAGCCGAATGTCCTCGATCAGCGTCATGCCGTCGAGGCCATTGTCGTCATGGCGTCCGACGAAGGGCGAGATGAAGCTGGCACCGGCCTTGGCCGCGAGCAGCGCCTGATTGGCCGAGAAGCAGAGAGTCACATTGACCATCGTACCTTCGCTGGTCAGCGCCTTGCAGGTTTTCAGTCCGTCCACCGTCAACGGCACCTTGATGCAGACATTGTCGGCGATCTTGCGCAGCACTTCGGCTTCTTTCATCATCGCGTCATGGTCGAGCGCGACCACTTCGGCGGACACCGGGCCATCGGTCAGGCCGCAGATTTCCTTGGTCACTTCCATGATATCGCGACCCGATTTCTTGATCAGCGAAGGATTGGTGGTGACGCCGTCGACCATGCCGGTCGCTGCGAGGTCGGCGATTTCCGCGGTATCGGCGGTATCTACGAAGAATTTCATCGGTCGGGCTCCAGAATACAGGAAAAAAGCATTGCTGGCCTTTGCTTATCCGCTTTCCCCGAGGCGGGGAACTGTTGCCCTCTTCTCTCCGGCAGAAAGCTGTGGATAATTTGGGGGAATAATACGGGATAAAATCAAGCTAAAAGGCTTTCCCCGCTCCCAATACCGCCATCAGCAGCGGATCGTTCGTGGCCCGCGGATTGGCGCGTATGGCCGCCTCCTGCTCGCCGATTGAGCGATAGATGGCGTCGCCGACCTTGTCGGTCACATCCCGGCTGATGCTGGAAAAATCGACATTGGTGGCTTGCGAGAGCACCAGATTGATAATCTCGTTGTCGAACAGTCTCAGCCCGCCCGCAATGCCGGGCAGCATCCGCTCGACGAGCGTGTTGCCCAATTCCCCTTGCAGCAGGCTGGTGGCCGCGCGTGGTCCCCCGTTGATGATCGCGGCCGCGTCGGCGATACTCATATTGCGGATGGTTTCCGCGACGATCGGAGCGGCCAGTTCGGCCCCCTTTTCGGCCGCGCGATTGACCTGCATCAGCAAGCGGTCCTGAACCGGCTTGGACCGCAGCAGGGCCGTGGCGATGCTCGTTGCCCGCGAACCACCCAGGGAATCGGGCACCGCAATCCGCGCCACCTGGTTGTCGAAAAAACCGTTCGGCTGCATCAGTTCGGCAAAGGCATTCTGCGACGACAGAGTCAGCAACCGCTTGACGGCTTCGGTCAGACTCAGCCCCGGCAGGCTGGAACAGCCGGGAAGCGCCAGCAATCCGGCGGCAGCGCCAAAGCCCAGAACCGATCTGCGATGATAGTGCATGATACTCTCCTATATTCGTCCCAACATTCGTCAAAGCAGGAATGACGGATGATGATAAGCTGCCTATAGCATGAATATGAATCGCGTTCGTGTACTCCTGCTTAATGCTGCTCTCGGCCCGCTCGATTATCGCGTGCCCGACGGCATGCGGGTAGAGCCGGGTTCGATCGTGATGGCGCCGCTGGGCCCGCGCAAATTGCCCGGCGTGGTATGGGAAGCGGACAGCTTTCCGGTGGAGGAAATCGATCCGAAAAAATTGCGTCCTTTGCTCGAGGTCCGCGATGTGCCGCCGCTGCGCGCGCCGCTGCGGCGGCTGATCGAGTGGACCGCCTCTTACTATTTTGCCTCGCCGGCATCGGTACTGCGCATGGTCCTGTCGAGCGGTGCCGCCTTTGCCGACAATCGTCCGATCAGCGAATATCGCTTGAACGGCAATGTGCCCGACCGGATAACGCCGCAACGGCAGCAGGCGCTGGAAAAGCTGGAAGGCGTGCAGGGCACGATCAGCGAGCTGGCGAACAAGGCCGGTGTATCCATCGCGGTGATCCGGGGACTGGAAAAGCTGGGTGTTTTCGACCGGGAGGAAGTATCGCCCTTCGCCAGCAGCGCCAAGCCTTTGCCCGATTTCGATACGGTCGATCTCAGCGAGGACCAGCGGGACGTCAGCAACATATTGATCGAGGCTGTGCGCGCCTCACAGTTCAAACCCTTCTTGCTCGACGGCGTGACGGGATCAGGCAAGACCGAAGTCTATTTCGAGGCGGTCGCCGAAGCCTTGCGGCAGGACCGGCAAGTGCTGGTGCTGCTGCCCGAAATCGCGCTGACCGAGCCGTTTCTCAACCGTTTCGAAGCGCGTTTCGGGGCCGAGCCGCTGGCCTGGCACAGCGGCATGAAACAGTCGGAGCGCAAGCGGAACTGGCGGGCGCTGGCGGAAGGCAATGCCAAAGTGATCGTCGGCGCGCGTTCCGCCCTGTTCTTGCCCTACGCCAACCTCGGCCTGATCATTGTCGACGAAGCCCACGAGACCAGCTTCAAACAGGAAGACGGCGTCCGCTATCACGCGCGCGACGTCGCGGTGATGCGCGGGCTGTACGAGCAGATCCCGGTCATATTGGCTTCCGCCACACCGGCGATCGAGACCCGCCATCAGGTCGAGCAGGGCAATTATGAACTGCTCGAACTGCCGGCGCGGTTCGGCGGCGCGACGATGCCGGATATCGAGGCGCTGGACCTGACCGAAGACGTGCCGCCGCGCGGCAACTGGCTGGCGCCGACGCTGGTCCACGCGCTGGAGGAAAATCTTGGGCGAGGCGAGCAATCGCTGCTCTTTCTCAATCGTCGCGGTTTTGCGCCGCTGACCCTGTGCCGCACCTGTGGCCACCGGATCGCCTGTCCGAATTGCACCGCGTGGATGGTCGAGCATCGCCTGACCCGCCGCCTCGCCTGCCACCATTGCGGCCATATTATGCCGATCCCGGAGAAATGCCCGGAATGCGGCGACGAGGACAGTCTGGTCGCCTGCGGGCCCGGCGTCGAACGGATTTGCGACGAGGTCAAAATGTTGTTTCCGCAGGCACGGACGGCGATTGTCACCTCGGACACGATCTGGTCGCCGCAGAAGGCCGCCGATTTCGTCCAGCAGATGGAAGCGGGCGCGATCGATATCGTCGTCGGGACCCAGCTGGTGACCAAGGGCTATCATTTTCCCAATCTGACCCTGGTCGGCGTGGTCGACGCGGATATCGGGCTGGAGGGCGGTGACCTGCGTGCCGCCGAGCGCAGTTTCCAGCAGATCGCCCAGGTCGCGGGTCGGGCCGGACGGGCGGAAAAGCCCGGCCGTGTCTATGTTCAGACGCGCATGCCGAACGCACCAGTAATCCAGGCGCTGATCGAGAATGACCGGGAGGGCTTTTATGCCGCCGAGATTGAAGCGCGGCGACAGGCGCTGGCCCCGCCCTTTGCCCGCTGGGCGGCGATCATCGTCTCGTCCGAGGATAATAGCGAGGCGATGGAAACCGCGCGGCTGATTGGCCAGACCGCGCCGAAGCTCGACGGATTTTCTGTCTTTGGCCCCGCTCCCGCTCCGCTGGCGATGCTGCGCGGCCGGCACCGGCACCGGCTGCTGGTTCATGCTTTGCGATCGGTCGACCTGCAGAATATCATGCGCGAATGGCTGGAACAGCTGGAATGGCCGCGGGCGGTGCGGGTCGGCGTGGATATCGATCCCTATAGTTTTGTTTGAACGCAATGTGCTCCGCACTTGATGCGGAGCACTGCTTTGGCTAGCGCTGGTGCCGCACAGGGCTCCGCATCAGGTGCGGAGCACAGATAATGAAAGCCGCCCGATGAACCGCATATTTGCCCTGACCTTCCTTCTTTCGGCTATTTTGCTCACCGGGCCTGCCCAGGCCGATCCGGCCGATATCAGCGCCGCGAGCCGCTCCGTGGTTCGGGTGGTGCTGGCCGCAAAAGACGGCAGCAAGGTCGCCTTCGTCGGCCATGGAAGCGGTTTTGCGGTGGCACCGGACAAGATCGTCACCAACGCCCATGTCGTCGAAATCGCGCGGCAGGAACCTTCGGTGGTGATCGGTATCATCCCGTCGCAGGGCGGGACCAGCTATGGCGGCAAGATCATCGCTTATTCACCCGGCAATGATCTCGCCCTCATCCAGGTTCTGGACGGTGGGCGCCTGCCGCCGATGACGATCTTTGGTGGTCCGGTGAGCGACGGTGCGGATGTGGTGGCGGTTGGCTATCCCGGTTCGGTCGACCGCGCACAGGGGCTTGATCTCGATGATCTGATCAACCCGATGTCTCCCGTCAAGACCACCGGCACCGTCTCCGGCGGGCGGACAACCAAGCAGTTCGACACGATCCTTCACACCGCACCGATTGCGTCGGGCAATAGCGGCGGACCGCTGATCGATAATTGTGGCCGGGTGCTCGGCGTCAACAGCTTCGGCTCGATCAGCGACGGCAATGATGCGGAATTCGGCTTTGCCGTTTCGGCGCGCGAAATCCTGAGCTTCCTGCGCAGGACGGACATCAAGGCGGGCTCGACCGCAACGCCGTGCCGTTCCGCAGCCGAAATCAGCGAGCAGGAACGCCAGCGCGAAGCGGCGGCCCGGGCGCAGGTGGCAGCCGCCAAGGCGGCCGCTGCAGAAAAGCGCGAACGGCAGGAAAGCGAATTGCGCAGCAGCATCACCCAGGACATCATTACCGAACGCGAGAACCGGATGGCCATAGCGGCGCTGATGCTGGCTCTTTCGCTTCTGGCAGCCGGCGGTGCCGGAGTCCTGCTGCTGCAAGGCAAGCGCAACCCGGGGATTGCCGCTGCGGGCGGTGCGGCGGTGCTTCTGCTCGGCGCGATCATCATATTCCTGGCACGGCCGGACTTCAGCGAAATCGATGACCGGGTTGCCGCTGCGATGCAGGAACAGGCGGACCAAGACGAGCCGCAGCAGCCCAGCCTTGCCACCTCGGGCACATATCAGTGCACGATCAATCCGCAACGCAGCCGCATCACGGTATCGCAGCAGAACGAACTACCGCTCGAATGGGCAGAAGGCGGCTGCGTAAACGGCCGCACGCAATATGGCCGTGACGGTGCCAAATGGTCGCGTATCTTTGTTCCCAATGAAGAGCAAACGGTGACCATCAGCAGCTTCCTGCCGGATCAGAGCGAATTTACCGAGGAACGCTATCTGATGGGTCTGGAAGCGATGACCAGGGCGCGCGCAATCCGTGCCGAATATGGCAACCGGGCTTGCACGACCGACATCAAGGCTTTGGCCGACATCGAGGATATGGTAAAAGCAATTCGTACGGTATTGCCATCACAGGCGAACGAGCGGCTGGTTTACGAGTGCCGCAAAACCGATTGAACCGAGAGGAGCGATCCATGGCGATCGACGCAGACGGCATCCGCAAACCCGATTATTCCGGTCTCAAAGCCGTCTTTATCAACTGTACTTTGACGCCCTCGCCCGCGTTCAGCCACACCGGATGCCTGATGGATATCGTCATCGCCATCATGCAGGATGCCGGCGTAACGACTGAATATCTGCGCAGCGTCGATCATGCGATAGCTCCGGGTGTCTATCCCGACATGACCGAACATGGCTTTGCCACGGATGACTGGCCGGCGATTTCGGAAAAAGTGATGGAAGCCGAGATACTGGTCATCGGCACCCCGATCTGGCTGGGCGATGTCTCATCGGAATGCCGCAAGGTAATCGAACGGCTCTACGCCCATTCCGGCGAAACCAACGACAAGGGCCAATATATTTTTTACGGGAAAGCCGGCGGTGTGGTGGTCACCGGCAACGAGGATGGCGTCAAACATTGCGCCATGAGCACGCTCTATTCCCTCGGCCATATGGGCTATACGATACCGCCGCAGGCTGATGCCGGCTGGATCGGTCCGATCGGCCCCGGGCCGTCCTATGGCGATAAGAAAGACGATGGTTCCCGCGTCGGCTTTGACAGCGATTTCACCCAGCGCAACGCTACCTTTCTGGCCTGGAATCTGATGCACAGCGCTCATATGCTCAATCAAGCCGGTGGCATTCCAGGCTATGGCAATTCGCGCGAAGCCTGGGATGACGGCAGCCGCTACAATCACCCCAACCCCGAATATCGGTAGGCGATTTATGGGCGCAGGGACGGTCCCGAATACCGCTCTGCAGCGCCTACCGTTGACCAATCGTACCGGAATGCCCCGGTCAGGCCCGCCTGACTCGCAGTTCGTCATATTCGCGCCAGTAAGTCAGTAACTCTGCCGATAGGGAAACGAGAGCCCCGCTCGGCTCGTCCTGTTTGATTGCGTCTTCCAGCTGCTTCGCCACGGATGCCATTTTGTCTTCGCCGAACGATCCAGCGGATCCGGCAAGCTTGTGCAACATGCCGGCCATCTCGCTGCTCTGGTCTGCCGGCCAGTTGGCGATCGTGTCCCTGCCGGCCATCAGGCTGGCGAGAGTCTTGGCTCTGAATTCTTCATATTTGGGTCGCAGCATAGCGATGGTGGGGTCTTCATCCACCACATCGGTCACGGGAGCCGCTTTTTGCGGCCGCTTGTCGAAATACCAGTTACAGACGGCCGTGTAGAGATCGTTGAACTGGATCGGTTTGGACACATGGTCCTGCATCCCGGCCGCCGCGCAAGCCTCCCGGTCTTCGGAAAATGCATTGGCGGTCAAGGCCACGATCGGCAGCTGTTCGGCGGTAATACCGGACTGGCGGATTCTCCGCGTGCATTCTATCCCGTCCATGATCGGCATCTGCATATCCATCAGGACAAGGCCGAAATCCAGAGCCCGCTCTCGGTCGGTCGTCAGAATATCCAGTGCCTGATAACCGTTTTCGGCGGATATCACCGTACAGCCCATGCGTTCGAGCATCGCTGTCGCCAGCAGACGGTTTATTTCATGATCCTCGACCAGCAAAATGGTCCGATTGACGGCCGGCGATACCGTGAGCCGGGCATCGTCGCTGTCGCGTCTGCTGGCCTCGGCACGGGGATCGACGCATTCGTTCAGGGGAATTTCGATACAGAAGGTCGATCCCGAACCGAGCGTGCTCTGGACGCTGATATTGCCGCCCATCATCTCTACCAGCTTCCGGGAAATGGCGAGCCCCAGGCCGGTCCCGCCATAGGAACGGTCGGTATCATCTTCTGCCTGCACGAATTCCTCGAAAATCGAGCGCTGACGCTCTTCGGCAATGCCAATGCCGGTATCGGTGACGCTTATCCTGAACTTCTGACTGTCATCACCGGACATTTCTGCCTTGACGGTAATAGATCCGGCTTCGGTGAATTTGATCGCATTGCCGATCAAATTGGTCAGAATCTGGCGGAGCCGCAATTTGTCGTGCTCTATATACCGGGGCAGATCATCGGCATAGTCCAGCTTGAGCGCGAGCCGGTGGTTGCCGGCTGCCGTCAGCATCATATTGCAGGTGCTGTTGAGCAAATGCGCCAGTTCGAACGGTTCCGGCGACAGGATCAACAGGCCCGCGTCAATCTTGGAAATGTCCAGAATGTCGTTGAGCAAGGCCATCATGATCTTGCCGGACTCCTCGATCAATGCAACATATCCGGCCTGCTGCTCATCCAGTTCCGACTGGCTGAGCATTTCGGCAAAGCCAAGAACGCCGTTCATCGGTGTGCGGATTTCATGGCTCATGTTCGCCAGAAACGATGCTTTTGCTTCGGTTGCCGCCTCTGCAACATCGCGCGATTCGCGCAATTCCTGCTGCCGCTGGCGCAGGTCTTCAATCGCCTTGCGCTGTTCGGTGATATCCACGACCACGCCGATATAGCCGATGATATTGTTATCAAAGTCAAACTCGGCCTGGTTTACGGTCCGGACCCAGATTTCTTCACCGTCTCTGGTGGTATGACAGGCTTCCCGTTCCCGTTTGTCACCAGGTTTGTGAAAGCCGGTAAATGCTGCCGCCATTTCGCGTGGCGTGTGGTCTTTCAGCGCCCGGATCCATCCGCCATCCTTGACATCATCCTCGGTGAGACCGACCCGTTCCCGCCAGGCCTTGCTCACATAATAGATTTTGCCCTGTGCATCGGCCTGGAAAAAACCGACCGGAGCGGATTCAGCAAGTCTGCGGAACCGTTCCTCGCTCTTTTTCAGCGCGTGTGACGCCGAGCGTGCCTCCGTTACGTCCCGGATATTACCGGTTGCACCGTCAAAATGCCCGTTCTCGTCACGAACGGCTTCGAGAAACACTTCGACCTGGCGCTCCTTGCCATCGGCGCGAACGAACGTCTGGTTCAGTTTCAATGTATCCCGCTCCCCGCTGGCCAGTCGGAGATAGTCGACATCCGCCTCTTTCCGCGACTCATCGGTCAATAATCTGGCGACATGCCATCCCAGCGCCTGCTCGACCGGATAGCCGGTGATCGTCTCCCAGGCCGGATTCAGCAGCAGCCAGTGGCCCTGGCTATCGGTTCGGAAGACGATATCCTGCATATTGTCGAAAATGGACTGGGTCTGGTCACGGCTGAGCCGCAGCTCGCGCTGCAACATGGTATGTGCTTCCAATATACTGGCGACCGGCAGCGAGCTCGCCAGGGTGAATAGCAGGAATATCTGCATAACAATTATATTGCCCTGCAAGCTGCCATCGGTGAGCTGGACCGGTCCGGACCCGTTGAATGTGCCTGCAATCGCGATGATGGCAATGACCGCGACAGACAGCGAGGCCCCGACAATGCCCTTGCGGACGGCCGCGACCAGTACAAATAATGTGGTCATGAACAGGAACGGATAGGAAGATTGGCTGAAGACCAGGATGGTCAGCAGGCTGCCACCGCCGAAAATGACGAGATATTCGAGATCCATCGTCCTGTTCCAGCGATGGATGCCATTGTCATTCCCCAGAATGATCGAGAAAATCGGAGCAAAGATCAGCATGCCGAGGCTATGCGCTGTCATCCAGTCCAGCCAGCCCAGCAGCGACGGGCTTTCGCCGGATAGCGAAAGCAGGCCCAGGACAAGGCCACCGGCAATCAACGGCGCCACCAATCCGCCCAGAATAGCAAACCATGTCAGACAGGTGAAATTGACGAAATTGGGGTTCGCACCGCACTTGCGGCGGATCAGGGAAATCGCGATCGCGACCTCGACGCCATTCACGATCGCCATCGACAGGGCTTTGGACCAGCTGTCGACGGTCCCGAACGCGACGAGAAATCCTATGGCTACGCATGCAAGAATATGCGGAACGGAAATGGCACCTTTATAGCGCAACAGGGCAGCGACCAGAAAACCGTTGGAAATCCACAAAGCAGAAAAATCCGACTCCCCGCGGGTCAACAGGATAGCGGCAACGGACAAGAGACCGTATGTCGCCGTGATCCCCGAGAAGATAACGGTTCGCTTGCCAATCGAAGCTGGCTCAATATCTTGCATAATCATCTGGTCACCGTTCTACTCTTGATAGAAACAGGCTTCGCACAGCGCAGCCCGTCCTACTCCCAATTCCCGGAACGATGATGACGAGACAATCGATCCGATGATTTGCAGTCCGCATAAGTCCATTAAGCTTGCCATTTCATAGTCATTCTCTGGCTGATTGGCCCAACCCGCTTGTCAGTTGATAGCAGGTCCTCTCCGCATGGTTACGGCAGACTGAAGGATAGTTAAGGCCGGTTGACTAAAACCGATTAATCCAGATGGGTTGTTTTACCCCTGGCCCGGATCGGATCCGGGTTTGATCTCCTCGCTCCCTCAGTCGTTCTCGAAGCTTTACGCAGACAGACCAACGGCAGGACTTTCCCAATCGGAAATTCAAGACGGATCTCGAAACACGATGTGAATATCTTGTCGCGACCGGCTGACGGAAGCAGGTCAGCCGCGCTCTTTCTCCAGCAGCTTCTGCTTGATTTCCGTTCCATAGGCATAGCCGCCCATTTTTCCGTCGCTGCGCACCACCCGGTGACAAGGGATCAGAACAGCGACATTATTGGCGCCATTGGCACTGCCCACGGCCCGCACCGCTTTCGGCTTGCCGATGGCGGCGGCGATATCGGCATAGCTACGGGTTTCGCCTTCGGGAATTTTGCGCAATTCCTGCCAGACCGCTTCCTGAAAGGCGGTACCCTGGACATCAAGCGGAATATTATGCGGGCGACCGGGCCTCTCCACCTGCTTCACCACCTGCGCGAACAATTCGCTGAAAGCCGCCTCGCCGCGCTGCAGATCCGCTTTCGGAAAGCGTTTGCGCAACGCAGCCTCATCTTCGTTGAAAGACAGGCAGCAAATGCCCTTGTCTGTCGCAGCGACCATCATCGCGCCCAGCGACGTGTCGATGATCGACCAGTGCACGGTCACCCCTGCCCCGCCATTTTTCCAGACGCCCGGTTTCATGCCCATTTTGCCTTCCTCGTAAAATCGCGAAGCCGAGCCATAGCCGGCATCATATATGGCACCGGTCACCGTTGCGCCGCCATCCAGTGCTTCCTTGACCCGTTCGGACCGCAAGGCCCGTCCATAGGCCGCTGGCGACAATCCGGTTGCTCGCTTGAAAATCCTCTGGAGATGGCTCGACGAATAGCCCGCCAGCGCCGCCAGTTCGTCGAGCCTGGGCGCGGTTTCTGCAGAGCGAATGGCGTCGATCACGCGCTTTACCGCCGCTTCATCCCTAGCGACATCATTGGGACGGCATCTCAGACAAGCCCTGAGCCCTGCCGCTTCTGCCTGCTCGGCTCTGGCAAAAAACCGTACATTTTCCCGTTTGGGATGGCGGGCGGCGCAGGAAGGGCGGCAATAGATGCCCGTGCTCAACACTCCGGTGACAAATTGTCCGTCGAAACTGCGGTCGCGCTTCTGCACCGCCGTCCATGCTCGCGCTTCATCTACGATATTCCCGCTCACAGCTAAAACCTCTCTGTCCGCGCCGAGGACCATGCCGGGGCCGCGTCTATGCCATCTATACCGACATTGGCTTCCGGTAGGAACAGCTGAAGAACCGCCTGGATTGCACTGCCAGGCCAATCCGGACCGTTGCCTTTCTTTCTTGCGCCTCCGGTGTTTTGCAGCGCAGCATGCGAAAGGCCGGTATCGCTCTCCGCCGATATTCGCTTCCCGTTCGCTGTGAAACGCATTCTCCGGCATGCACCATCCAACGCCTTCGCGAGAAACGGGCCTGTCAGGTTGATTTGAAAGATCACAAAATGTCTCCAACACTTTAACTGCTGTCAGCACTTTTAACCCCCTTGCGCGGCGCGGCTTCCCGTATCTTGCGTTCAAAGCCAAAAAATTATTGTGAGGGACAATGAAAGCGGCGGAAAACGGCCGGTTCGGCTTTCCGCAAAAATGATTCCCAAAGCCGTCTTGCCTCGCAGCAAAATGGTTGCTAGACGCCGCGCATCCGTGGGCGGAATCGCAGGATTTTCGGCCATAAAGCGGACCATTTCATGAACGGTTTTCAGACCATTTAACGGTCAGGGAGTAGCAAACGCGTGGATCAATCCAGCGGCATCAGAGCGAGTTTAGCGGGGCGTTACGCCACTGCGCTGTTCGCCCTCGCACAAGAAAATAACAGCATCGACGCGGTGCAGGACAGTCTCACCACGTTGAGCGCCGCCCTCGCCGAATCGGAAGACCTGAAGGAACTGACCAACAGTCCAGTTCTGACGCGCGACGACGCTGGCAAGGCCATTGCCGCAATCGCAGCGAAGCTGGGTCTTGAAAAGCTGACCACCAATATCCTCGGTGTGCTGGCTGCCAACCGCCGGCTCGACCAGATCCCCGCCGTCATTCGTGCCTTCTCGACGCTGGCTTCCAGCTATCGTGGTGAAATTACCGCCGAAGTGACCTCGGCCCATCCGCTGGATGACAAGCAGATTGAAGCGCTCAAGGCGCAGCTCAAGAAACGTGTGGGAAGCGATGTTAGCGTTTCCACCGCAGTCGATCCGTCCATTTTGGGCGGGCTGGTCGTGAAGATCGGCAGCCAGATGATCGACAGCTCGATTAAAACCCGTTTGAACACCCTATCGCAGGCCATGAAGGGCTAAAGGAAGATAAACATGGATATTCGCGCCGCAGAAATTTCAAAGGTCATCAAGGACCAGATCGCCAATTTTGGCAATGAAGCCCAGGTTTCCGAAGTCGGAACCGTGCTTGCCGTCGGTGACGGCATTGCCCGTATCCACGGTCTCGATCAGGTCCAGGCCGGTGAGATGGTTGAATTCTCCAACGGTATTCAGGGCATGGCGCTGAACCTCGAAGCGGACAATGTCGGCGTCGTGATCTTCGGCTCTGACGCTGAAATCAAGGAAGGCGACGTGGTCAAGCGGACCGGTACCATTGTGGACGTTCCGATCGGCAAGGAATTGCTTGGTCGCGTCGTGGACGGTCTCGGCAATCCGATTGACGGCAAGGGCCCGATCAAAACCAAGAAACGGAGCCGTGTGGAAGTCAAGGCGCCGGGCATCATCCCGCGGAAATCGGTTCACGAACCCGTACAGACCGGCCTGAAAGCGCTCGACGCTCTGGTTCCTGTTGGCCGCGGCCAGCGCGAATTGATCATCGGTGACCGTCAGACCGGCAAGACCGCTGTCGCCATTGACACGTTCATCAACCAGAAGACAGTCAATGCCGGCGATGACGAAGGCAAGAAGCTTTACTGCATCTACGTGGCTGTCGGCCAGAAGCGCTCGACCGTTGCACAGATCGTCAAGAGCCTCGAAGAAAATGGCGCGATGGAATATTCGATCGTGGTTGCCGCAACCGCTTCCGAGCCTGCGCCGCTGCAGTATCTCGCACCTTATACCGGTGTGACGATGGGCGAATATTTCCGCGATAACGGCATGCACGCCTGTATCGTTTATGACGATCTCTCGAAACAGGCTGTGGCCTATCGCCAGATGTCCCTGTTGCTGCGTCGTCCTCCAGGACGTGAAGCCTATCCTGGTGACGTTTTCTATCTGCACAGCCGCTTGCTTGAGCGTGCCGCGAAAATGAACGAGGCCAATGGTTCGGGTTCCCTGACCGCATTGCCGATCATTGAAACCCAGGCTGGTGACGTTTCGGCCTATATTCCGACCAACGTGATTTCGATCACCGACGGACAGATCTTCCTCGAAACCGACCTGTTCAACCAGGGTATCCGCCCCGCCATTAACGTGGGTCTGTCGGTTTCCCGTGTGGGTTCTGCTGCACAGACGAAAGCGATGAAGAAGGTTTCGGGTTCGATCAAGCTCGATCTGGCGCAATATCGTGAAATGGCGGCATTCGCGCAGTTCGGTTCCGACCTCGACGCTTCGACGCAGAAATTGCTCGCACGTGGCGAGCGTCTGACGCAGCTTCTGAAACAGGCGCAATTCTCGCCGCTGCCGTTCGAAGAGCAGACCGCTTCGATCTATGCCGGTACCAACGGGCATCTTGATCCAGTCGCGGTTGACGATGTGGTCCGCTACGAAGAAGCCATGCTGGCTCATCTGCGCAGCGAACATGCCGACATCCTGAAAACGATCCGTGAAAGCGGTGATCTGGCGGATGATACCAAGGCGGCTCTCGAGGCAGCGCTGGTCGATTTCGGCAAAACATTTGCCTGATCGCACCTGTTGCTGAAACAGGAGTGAAGGGTTGCCGGATCTGTCCGGCAGGACGAATTAAGGAGCCAATATGGCTAGTTTGAAAGAACTGAAAGATCGGATCGCGTCGGTCAAATCGACGCAGAAGATCACCAAGGCCAAGAAGATGGTGGCTGCCGCCAAATTGCGTCGCGCGCAAATGGCAGCGGAAGCCGCGCGTCCCTATGCCGAGCAGATGGAAAAGGTGATGACGAGCCTCGCCTCGAAGGTTTCGATTGACGAAAATTCGTCGAAACTGCTGGCGGGCACCGGCAAACGGGACACCCATTTGCTGGTCGTGGCGACATCGGACCGTGGCCTGTGCGGCGCTTTCAACGCCAATATCGTCAAGGAAGCGCGCGTAACGGCGGAGCGTCTGATTGCCGAAGGCCATAAGGTGCTGTTCTACATGGTCGGCCGCAAGGGCATTCCGATCATCAAGCGTTTCTATCCCGACCAGATCCTGAAGCATTTTGACACGTCCAATGTCAAAGCGCCCGGTTTTGAAGAAGCCAAGGCAATTGCAGAAGACCTGACCACGATGGTCGAAGCAGGCCAGTTTGACGTTGCCCATCTTTTCTACGGCAAGTTCAGGTCCGCACTGGTACAGGAACCGACGGTTCAGCAGATTATTCCGATTGCCGTCGCCAATGGCGCGGTTACCGAAGCGGGCGGAGCGGTCGAATATGAACCGGACGAGGAAGAAATTCTCGCCGAATTGCTGCCGCGCAATCTGACTACCCAGATTTTTGGCGCACTGCTGGAAAACATGGCATCGGAACAGGGTGCGTCGATGACCGCCATGGACAATGCGACCCGCAATGCCGGCGATCTGATCGACAACCTCACCATTGTTTACAACCGCAGCCGTCAGGCCGCGATTACCACCGAATTGATTGAAATCATCGCTGGCGCTGAAGCGCTTTAAAGCACGTACGCAAGGAAACGGAAAAATGGCAAAATCCAAAAATACAGGCCGCATTTCACAGGTTATCGGCGCTGTCGTCGACGTAACCTTTGACGGCGAGATCCCGGCAATTCTCTCGGCTCTGGAAACCGACAACAACGGCAACCGTCTGGTGCTCGAGGTTGCACAGCATCTCGGCGAGAACACGGTCCGTACCATTGCTATGGACGCTACCGAAGGCCTGACTCGCGGTCAGGAAGTCACGGACACCGGTGCGCAGATCCAGATGCCTGTTGGTCCCGAAACGCTCGGCCGGATCATGAACGTGGTGGGCGAGCCGATCGACGAACGCGGCCCGATCGGTCACAAGACCACCGCTCCTATTCACGCGGAAGCCCCTGCTTTTGTCGACCAGTCGACCGAGAATGAAATTCTCGTCACCGGTATCAAGGTTGTCGACCTGCTCGCACCTTATGCAAAAGGCGGCAAGATCGGCCTGTTCGGCGGCGCCGGCGTGGGCAAGACCGTGCTTATCCAGGAACTGATCAACAACATCGCGAAAGGCCACGGCGGTACGTCCGTTTTTGCCGGTGTTGGTGAACGTACCCGCGAAGGTAACGATCTCTACCACGAATTCCTCGACGCCAATGTTATCGCCAAGGATGCCGACGGCAATCCGCAGTCCGAAGGTTCCAAAGTGGCGCTGGTGTTCGGCCAGATGAACGAGCCTCCAGGGGCGCGTGCCCGTGTGGCCCTGTCCGGTCTGACCCAGGCAGAATATTTCCGCGACGTCGAAGGCCAGGACGTTCTCTTCTTCATCGACAATATCTTCCGCTTCACCCAGGCCGGTTCGGAAGTGTCCGCCCTGCTCGGCCGCATTCCTTCGGCTGTGGGCTATCAGCCTACCCTGTCGACCGACATGGGCGCGCTGCAGGAACGCATTACCTCGACCAACAAGGGTTCGATTACATCGGTTCAGGCCATTTATGTTCCTGCCGATGACTTGACCGACCCGGCACCGGCAACTTCCTTTGCCCACCTCGACGCAACCACCGTTTTGAACCGTGCAATTTCGGAGCTGGGCATCTACCCGGCTGTTGACCCGCTCGATTCCACCTCGCGTGTTCTTGAACCCCGCGTTGTTGGCCAGGAACATTATGATACGGCCCGCGCTATTCAGGAAACCCTGCAGAAATATAAGTCCCTGCAGGACATCATCGCCATTCTCGGCATGGACGAGCTTTCCGAAGAAGATAAGCTGGTCGTTCAACGCGCCCGCAAGATCCAGAAGTTCCTGTCGCAGCCGTTCCACGTTGCGGAAGTCTTCACCGGCATCCCGGGCAAGTTCGTTGATCTCGAAGACACGATCAAATCGTTCAAGGCCGTTGTCGACGGCGAATATGATCACCTTCCGGAAAACGCCTTCTACATGGTCGGCGGCATCGAAGAAGCGATCGAAAAAGGCAAGAAAATGGCTGCTGAAGCGGCCTGATGCATTAAACCCCTCTCCCGCAAGGGAGAGGGTCTAGGAATTGAAAAGTTATGGCAAACCTGCATTTCGAACTCGTAACCCCAGAGAAGCTCGTCCGGTCGGAAGATGTCTATATGGTGGTGGTACCCGGTACCGAGGGTGATATGGGCGTGCTCGCCGATCATGCTCCTGTGATGTCGACGATCCGGGATGCCGATCTGCTCGTCTATACCAGCGAAGGCGCGACGCCCGAGACGATTTCCGTGCAGGGCGGCTTTGCCCAGGTTGACGAAAAGGGCCTGACGGTTCTGGCCGAAGCGATCAGCTGATCAGATTGCGTATCCCCTGCTATCAAATGGCATAGCGGAAAATTATCGACTATCTCAGATCAAACGGGAGGCCCGATGTCGCTGCGCCATCGGTCTCGACCGGCCTATTGCCGGCGCGCGCTCAGGCTTCGACGACCGTCGTCGCCTTTCGTGCACCCCGCCAGAGCAACAAGCCGCTGAATATGATCAGCAGACCGCCCATCATCGCCGTTCGGTCAATCGGGTCGCCGAAGATGAACACGCTGATTGCCGTCGCAACCAGCAGCTGGATATAGACAATCGGGGCAATCGCCGCAGCGGTTGTCCGCATTGTCGCCATGAACAGCAGAAAATGGCAACCCGTTCCGGTCAAAGCCACCAGCAGGCAGCGCAGGACAACATCCCAGTCCGGTGCGTCGGCTATCGCCATGACCGGCACCAGCCAGTGGCCGACCAGCGCCGCAAGGGTCAGAAAAATCGCGGCCCAGAAAGCGATATAGAATTGCGCCGCGAAGATCGACCGCTGGGTCGATACCATGCGGTTGAGAATCAGCATCGTCGACATCGCGAAGGCGGCTATCAGCGGCAATATAGCCACCCAGCCAAAGGCAGCAACATTGGGACGCAGCATGATCAGCACCCCGGCGAAGGCAATGATGGTCGCAACCCACGTCCGGGGCGGCATTTTTTCTTTCAGGAACCAGCCGGAAAACAAGGCGGTGAGGATCGGATTGACGAAAGTTATCGCCACCGCATCAGCGAGCGGCATGATATATATGGCGGAGAAAAAGCAGATCGTCACGACAGACAGCGCAAATCCGCGGGCGACATGAAGCCAGGGCCGACTGACCTGGAAACCGCAACGGCCTTCCCGCAAAAACAGGATGATCGCCAGTGCCAGCGCACCGAAAGCAAAACGGAGCGCCGCTACAGCCGGTGCGGGCCAATCGCCGGCCATCGACTTGATCAAGGCATCACCGACTGGAAAACCGGCAAAGGCCATCAGCGCCAGCGTGATGCCTCCGGCCGCTGCCGTCCGCGCACGGGAATGATCAGCGGCCAAAAATAAGTTCCTTGTGCATAGTTATGGCTTAACCGCCGCCCAGAGCGGGACAAGTTCAAAAATTGCATCAGCAAAGATCCTGCTGCAATCGATCGGATTTACCAGTTTATTAACCAATTTCGAGGAAAGAGGGCATTGATCGTGTGACATTAGACATATCGGACAGGATAGCATGAGCGCATTTGGCAAGAAAAATGGACTGGGTGGCGGCAAACCGTCCTTTGGCGTTGCAAAGCCAATGACCGGTGGCGGCAAGAAAGCCGCTGATTCTGAAAATCGCGACCACAATCTGGGTGGCAGCCAGTTTCCACCGCTCGAATCCGTACCGCTTCCCAGCGAAGAAGTGCCATCCGCACCGGCTTCCTCGCAAAGCGAGGCGATGGCCCGGCTTTCCGAACGCTCGCAACCGCTGGCGGAAGAAGGCGACAAGGACGAAGGCTTCGGAGCATCGGTCCACAAGATCAAGGAACAGGTGCTACCGCGCCTGCTCGAGCGCGTCGACCCGGAAGCTGCAGCGACCCTGAACAAGGAAGAGCTGACCGAAGAATTCCGCCCGATCATCATGGAAGTGCTGACAGAGCTGAAGCTGACGCTGAACCGGCGCGAACAATTTGCGCTGGAAAAGGTTCTGGTCGACGAGCTGCTCGGCTTTGGCCCGCTGGAAGAGCTGCTGAGCAATCCGGATATTTCCGATATCATGGTCAATGGTCCGGAACAGACCTATATCGAAATCAAGGGCAAGCTCGAAATTGCACCGATCCAGTTTCGTGACGAGGAACATCTGTTCCAGATCGCGCAGCGGATCGTCAACCAGGTCGGCCGCCGCGTCGACCAGACCACACCGCTTGCCGACGCCCGTCTGAAAGACGGTTCGCGTGTGAACGTGATCGTACCGCCGCTCAGCCTCAAGGGCACCGCGATCTCGATTCGTAAATTCTCCGAAAAACCGATCACCCTCGACATGATGAAGGGCTTCGGCTCCATGTCCGACGACATGTGTACCGCGCTCAAAATCGCCGGCGCCTGCCGCTTCAACGTCGTTATCTCGGGCGGTACCGGTTCGGGTAAGACGACCATGCTCAATGCGATGTCCAAGATGATCGATCCCGGCGAACGCGTGCTGACGATCGAGGATGCCGCCGAGCTTCGTCTCCAGCAACCACACTGGCTCCCGCTCGAAACCCGTCCGCCAAACCTCGAGGGCGAAGGCGCTATCACGATTGGCGATCTGGTGAAGAACGCCCTGCGTATGCGTCCCGACCGGATCATTCTTGGTGAGATTCGTGGTGCGGAATGTTTCGATCTGCTCGCCGCCATGAACACCGGCCATGACGGCTCCATGTGTACGCTTCACGCCAACAGCCCGCGTGAATGTCTCGGCCGTATGGAGAATATGATCCTGATGGGCGACATCAAGATTCCGAAAGAGGCGATTTCCCGCCAGATTGCCGAATCAGTCGATCTGATCGTGCAGGTGAAGCGTCTCCGCGACGGTTCGCGCCGGACGACCAATATCACCGAAGTCATCGGCATGGAGGGCGATGTTATCGTCACTCAGGAACTGTTCAAATATCAGTATATTGACGAGGATGCCGACGGCAAGATCATCGGCGAATACCAGTCATCGGGCCTTCGCCCCTATACGCTCGACAAGGCCCGGCAATATGGCTTTGACCAGCCGTTCCTGGAAGCCTGCCTCTAGGCAGAGACAGGTCAGGTCGACAATATCCCCAGGCCGAAGGCAAGGGAAATACCGAAGGTCAGCAATGCCAGCGCGGTGATTGTCGGCCACGGCATGAATCCTACATCTTCAAGGTCACGACGGTTGTTGCGGCGCCGGTTGCCTATTTCCGATAGCGCGGCAATGACGCCAGCCAGACCGCCAATCACCATCCATAGCGGCGGCATGGGGGCCTAGCCCTTGTCCAGCATGTTGATGATGCCGGAGAAATCCGAACCGCCCTGCCCCTGTTCCTCGGCATATTTCTCGTAGAGTTTCGCGGCTTCTGCGCCCATTGGCACATCCGCGCCGGCGCTTTGTGCCGCTTCCATCGCCAGACGCAAATCTTTGAGCATCAGCGCAGCCGCGAAGCCACCTTCATAGCCATTGTCGGCCGGGCTCTGCGGTCCAACGCCAGGTACCGGGCAATAGCTGGTCATCGACCAGTTTTGACCTGAAGCCTTGGAAGAAATATCATAGAAATTCTGCAGATCGAGACCCAGTTTTTCCGCCATCTTGAATGTTTCGCAGGTTGCGATCATCGATGCGCCGAGCAGCATATTGTTGCAGATTTTCGCTGCCTGCCCCGCACCATTGCCGCCAGCGTGGATGACCGCCTTGCCCATATCGGACAGGATCGGCTCGGCGCGTCTGAAACCTTCGTCGCTGCCGCCAACCATGAAAGTGAGCGTACCCCCATTGGCCGCTGCGATACCGCCGGACACCGGCGCATCCACAGGCACAAGGCCTTTGGCTTCCGCCATCGTGGCAACATCACGCGCGCTGTCGACGTCGATTGTGGAGCAATCGATTACCAATGTGCCGGGATTGGCGTTGATGATGATTTCATATTCATAGACCTTGCGGACATGGGTGCCAGCCGGAAGCATGGTCACAACGGCTTCCATATTCTGGACTGCTAGTGCGGCGTCGCTCACCGGATGGCAGCCAGCCTCGCCGGCCCTTGCAAGCGCTTCGCCGGACAGATCAAAGGCATGGACCTCATGCCCCGCTTTTGCGAGATTGGCAGCCATGCCGCCACCCATATTGCCAAGGCCGATAAATCCGATTTTCATAAAACACCTGCTTCTTCCAAAAGTCCGTAAATACTGACGCTCACCAAAAGCGTCGCGAAAATAAAAGCCAACACCATTTGAAAATAGTGAAGCCAATGGTCCAGTTTCGTCCGGGGCTGCGGCTCCTCGCCAGTCGTTTTCAGTAACGCCGCTTCAAGGATGCTAATTGAGCCTTCATCGCGATAGCGCCATAACCGCAACGCTAACCAGCCGAAAAAGAGGCCCAACGCAAATAATCCAAAGCCAAAGACTACCGCCCCTTCCACTGGCCTTCGCGCTTTTCGATAAAGGCAGCCATGCCCTCTTTCTTGTCTTCGGTGGCGGTCAGGATCTGGAAGAGGCGGCGCTCGTGGACCAGGCCCTGTTCGAGATTATTTTCGAATGCCGCATTGACCATTTCCTTGTTCACCTGAATCGCCATTGGCGGCATCGATGCAATGATCGCAGCGGATTTGAGCGCCTCGTCGAGCAATTCGTCATGCGGCACAACGCGCGCCACCAGACCGGAGCGCTCGGCTTCCTCGGCGTCCATCATCCGGCCGGTCAGGCACATGTCCATCGATTTGGCTTTGCCGACCGCGCGGGTCAGACGCTGGGAGCCACCCATTCCGGGGGCTACGCCGAGCTTGATTTCCGGCTGGCCGAATTTCGCCTTGTCGCTGGCAATCAGGATATCCGCCATCATCGCCAGTTCACAGCCACCGCCGAGAGCGAAGCCATTCACCGCGGCGATCCACGGCTTGCGGGTGGCCTTGACGATATGGCTGGTCCATTTGGCGAAGAAATCCTCGAGATAGAAATCGGCCGCAGACTTGTCGTACATTTCCTTGATGTCGGCACCGGCGGCAAAAGCCTTGTCGCCCGAACCGGTCAGGACGGCGCAATTTTGCGTTTCGTCGGCTTGAAACGCGGCAAAAGCGTCGATCAGTTCGTCCAGCACCTGGCTGTTCAGCGCATTCAGCGACTTGGGACGATTGAGCGTGATCAGGGTGACGGCACTCTTTTTCTCGGTAAGAATTGTTTCGTAAGTCATAGGGGCTTCCATTCTTCATTGGCAGGCAGGGGCGCGAAAATCGCATCAATCCACTCGTCGGTCACTTCCTCTGGCGTCGCCGGATTCCATTTCGGATCATTGTCCTTGTCGACAATCAGGGCTCGCACGCCTTCAAGGAAATCATGCATCACCAGCACATGATAGCCGATGCGATATTCGTTGCGCATTTCGTCGGCAAAGCTGTCCATCGCCGCGCCTTCCTTGAGTTGGCGCAGGGCCACCTTGCAGGTCTGCGGGCTTTTGGTGCCGAGCGTATCGCGCTCCTTGGCGGCCCATTCGCTGTCATCGGCTTCGAGCGCCGCCAAAATGTCCTCAAACCGGTCGGAGGCGAAAAACTTGTCGATCTTGTCGAGATTTTTGGCGATGCGGGCTTCGGGAATATTGCCCGACAGCTGCCCCAATATGCCCTCGATCCGGTCCGGCTTTTCGGAGATCCGCTGCTTGGCCTCTTCCAGCACGTCCGATTCCAGATAATGGGTCGCGAGACCGATTTCCTTGCACTCGGCACCGTCAAGCCGCGCGCCGGTGAGCGCGAGGAACTGGCCCAGCCGTCCGACGAGCCGCGACAGATACCAGCCGCCACCAACATCGGGGAACAGTCCGATACCCGTTTCCGGCATGGCAAAGCGCGTATATTCGGTCGCGACGCGATATTTGGCGGGTTGCGAGATGCCGACGCCGCCTCCCATGGTGATGCCGTTCATGAAAGCGACGATCGGCTTGGGATATTCGAATATCAGATGATTGAGCTGATATTCCTTGTAGAAAAACTCCCGCCCTTCCTTGCCGTCCTTCATGCCGGATGCGCGCAGCATGGCAATGTCACCGCCGGCACAGAAGCCCCGGCCCTCGCTATGGTCGATAATCACCGCTTCGACTTCGTCATCGTCGCGCCATGCCTGCAGCGCGTCGATCATCCCGAGACACATGTCGAGATTGAGCGAGTGGATCACTTTCGGCCGGTTCAGGCTGATATGGCCAACCCGCCCGGTTTTCTTGATAATCAGATCTTCTGTCATATTATTCCTATTGCCGCAGCAGTTCACGCGAAACGATCATCCGCATAACCTGGTTGGTACCTTCCAAAATACTGTGGACCCGCAGATCGCGCCAGAAGCGTTCGATCGGATAGTCCTGCAAATAGCCATAGCCGCCAAAGAGCTGCAGCGCATCATTAACAATCTTGCTGCCATTGTCCGTCGCCAGCCGTTTGGCCATGGCCGCAAATTTCGTCTTGTCCGGCGCGCCTTCAGTCACCTTCGCCGCAGCGAGATAAAGCAGCGCCCGCGACGCTTCCAGATCGGTTGCCATATCGGCGAGGGTGAACTGGGTGTTCTGGAAATCGCTGATCGCCTTGCCGAATTGCTTGCGCTCCTTGGTATAGGCGACAGCTTCATCAAGACAGCGCTGGGCGCCACCGAGCGAACAGGCGCCAATGTTCAGCCGTCCGCCATCCAGGCCCGCCATCGCGATGCGAAAGCCCTCGCCCTCATCACCGACGCGGTTTTCGACGGGAACCCGGACATTGTCAAAATTGACCTGGGCGGTGGGTTGCGAGTGCCAGCCAAGCTTCTTCTCCTGCGCGCCAAAGCTGACGCCCTCCATGTCCTTTTCGATGACGAGGCAAGTCACGCCTTTTGCGCCGTCATCGGAGGTGCGCGTCATTGTGACATAGATCTCGTTCTCGCCGCCGCCGGAGATAAACTGTTTCGAGCCGTTGACGATATAATCATCGCCATCGCGCACCGCCTTGGTCTTCAGCGAGGCCGCGTCGGATCCCGCCCCTGCTTCGGTCAGGCAGTAGCTGGCGATTTTTTCCATCGGCACCAGATCGGGCAGATATTTGTCCTTCACCGGCTGAGCACCGAATGTATCGATCATCCAGGCTGCCATATTGTGGATCGAGATGAAAGCGCTGGTCGAGGGGCAGCCATAGGCCATGGCTTCCATGATGATCGCCGATTCCAGCCGCCCGAGACCAATGCCGCCGGATTCCTCGGAGACATAGATCCCGCCAAAGCCCAGTTCGGCCGCCTGCTTGATCGTGTCGCGCGGGAAGACATGCTTTTCGTCCCACTCAGCTGCGTGCGGCGTTATCGCGTCGGCGGTGAATTTCTGCGCCATTTCCTGAATGGCAAGCTGGTCTTCGGTCAGGGAAAATTGGGTCATATCTGTTTCTTGTTTCTTGCCATGGCGGCGGCTGTTGATTCTGTATCCCGCTATAGCAGCAATATGTTGCCGGACGCGACATTTGCAAGGTCGATACGTCGTGACACAAATGATGCCCTTGTCGACATGACGGCAGACCCGACAAAATCATGCAGGAAACGGGTTGTTTTCATGCACGGGGGTCTAGTCGCGCAAGACCCGCTCGGCAAATAGCTTTTTTGCTACTTTTTGTTCATTGCGCTCATACCAGCGGTTGCCGATATTGCGCTCGGCGGCGAGCATCTGGGTGCGGGTGCCGTCGGCAAAATCGACATCCGGCTCCATATAGGCGATCGGATCGCGATAGGCCTCGTCGGCGGTGACAATCGTCCAGCCGCCTTTTTTCAGCGCTGCAGCAAGATCATCAACGAACATAGCGGCAATATCGGTTTCGTGCAGCAATATCATCTGCACGGGGGCCCGATCCAGTGTCCGCCGCGCGAGATCATCCGAGAATTCAGCCGATTGCATATAGGATTCGACAAACAGGTCGCGCATTGCGTTCCAGTCCATCAGCTTGCCGGCTTCGGCCGCCGCAATCGCCATATCCTCAAGATACCAGTCCGACGCGTCGACCGTCACATAGCCGTTCATCAACCCGCGCTTTTTCAGGCCGGTGCGTACGGCATCGCGCTTGGCCCTGTTCGTTCTGCCCTCGTCGAGAAACGGGAAGCGGAACCAGGGGCGGTAATTGGGCTTGCCTTTCAGCCAGACTTCCGCCGCATCAATATCAGCGAGAAATGTCTCGACCGAAACCGACGACAGTTTGCTGTGATTGGCCGTGTGGTTCGCGAGAACATGGCCGGCCGCCGCATAGGCCGCGATATCGGCGGCGTCATCGTCATGGGGGGTAATCCGGCCGGTGTTGATGAAGAAGGCGGCTTGGTCGATGCCCGCCGTTTTCAGAGCCTCGATCAAAAGCTTCGGGCGCTCGTCCGGCTCCAGAAACGCTCCGGCTCCCCGCGGGGCATCATCGAAGCTGAAGGCTATACGTTTGTCCGAGATGGCAACCGGAGCGGCCAGCGCCGTGGCCTGCTCCGCGCCATGATTAGGACGCCAGAAACCGAACAGAACGATCGCCAGCAATAGCGACGGCAGGAACAGTCTGGGCGCCAGCGCTAGCAATTTGGCACCGGGATCAAGTGGACAGTCATGCAGAGCATTTCCGCCCGAATTGCTGGAATTTCCAGCATTTCGGACGACTTGTCCTGATTTGGAACTCTGCGGCTTGCAAGCCTTACCGAGCGTTTACCCCATGGTCGGGATGACAAAGGCATCCTTGTTGCCGCCGTCGGCGGTGCCATCGGGCCAGCGCTGGGTGATGGTCTTGACCTTGGTCCAGAATTTCACGCCTTCCATGCCGTGCTGGTTGGTATCGCCGAAGGCGCTACGTTTCCAGCCGCCAAAGCTGTGATAGGCGACCGGTACCGGAATCGGCACGTTGATGCCGACCATGCCAACATTGACGCGGCTGGCAAATTCGCGGGCCGCGTGGCCGTTGCGGGTGAAGATCGCGACGCCATTGCCATATTGATGCTGGCTCGGCAGCGCGAGCGCTTCCTCGAAATTCTTGGCGCGGACGATCTGCAGGACGGGGCCGAAGATCTCTTCCTTGTAGCTTTCCATCTCCGGTTTGACATGATCGAACAGGGATGGCCCGATGAAGCAGCCGTCTTCATGGCCCTGCAGCGAGAAGCCGCGGCCGTCGACGACCAGTTCCGCACCTTCGTCGACCCCGGTCTGGATCCAGTTCTCGACCCGCTGCTTGTGCGCCGGATTGACGACCGGACCATAATGGGCTTCATCATCGGTCGAAATGCCGACCCGAAGCGTTTCCATCGCCGGGATCATTTTCTCGCGCAGACGATCGGCAGTGTCTTCGCCCACCGGTACGACCACCGGCAGCGCCATGCAGCGCTCGCCGGCCGATCCGAAAGCCGCGCCCGACAGATCGTTGACGACCTGATCGAGGTCCGCATCCGGCAGCACGATACCGTGATTCTTTGCGCCACCCATGGCCTGGACCCGCTTGCCGGCCGCGACACCGCGCTGATAGACATAATGGGCGATGTCGGAGGAACCGACGAAGCTGATGCCGCCAATCGCCGGGTGATCGAGAATAGCATCGACCATTTCCTTGTCGCCATGGAGGCATTGCAAAATGCCTTCCGGCAGACCGGCCTCAAGCATCAATTCGGTCAACCGCACCGGCACCGAAGGATCACGCTCCGAAGGCTTCAGGATGAAGGCGTTGCCGGTCGCGATCGCCGGGCCGAACATCCACATCGGAATCATCGCCGGGAAATTGAACGGAGTAATGCCGGCGCCAATGCCGATTGGCTGGCGCATCGAGTAGACGTCAATGCCGGGGCCTGCACCCTGGGTATATTCGCCTTTCAGGACATGCGGGATGCCGCAGCAGAATTCGATCACTTCGAGACCGCGCTGGATATCGCCCTTGGAATCCGCGATCACCTTGCCATGTTCGATCGAGAGCATATGGGCGAGCTCGTCCATATTGGCCTCGACCAGTTCCTTGAACTTGAACATCACCCGCGCGCGCCGCTGCGGGTTGGTGGCCGCCCAGGCCGGTTGCGCTGCGAGTGCCGCCTCTACCGCCTTGTCGAGCACCGCCGCATCGCCGAGGTCGACCTTGCCCTGGATACCGCCATTATTGGGATCGAAAATATCGCTCTGGCGGGCCGCTGCTGCGGTTCCTCCGGAAGCCAAGACATGGGTAACAGTGCGCATTGAAAGACTCCTGATTGCTTTTGCGGGCTATATGCTATTTACCGGGCCAATGCACAACCGCTCTTTCCCTATCTTTTGTGGCAATATTGCATGAGCAATGACAACGCCGCCGGACAAAACCGGCCGATGGCAGGTATCCTCACGCGTCTGGCCGCGATGCTCTCGCTTGCGGTCATGTTCGCCTTCGTCAAACTGGCCGGAGAACAGGGCGTGCATGTCACCGAAAGCCTGTTCTACCGCCAGCTGATCGCCATGCCGCTGATCTGCTTCCTGATCATGCGCAGCCGGGAGGGCTGGCCCTCGATCGTCTCGAACAAGCACAAACTCCATATCCTGCGTTCGGCACTCGGCATTTTTGCCATGGGCCTCAACTTCTGGGCGATGACCCTGCTGCCGCTGGCCGATGCGACTACGATCAGCTTCACCGTGCCCATTTTTGCAACCCTTTTCGCTGCGCTGTTCCTGCGGGAGAAGGTCGGCATCAGGCGCTGGTCGGCGATCCTCATCGGTTTTGTCGGCGTTCTGGTCGTGATCCAGCCGGGAGGATCGATGATCCCTGCCTTCGGCGCCGCCGTGGCCCTTGGCGGCGCGCTGGTCACGGCAGCGGTCACCATGGTCATCCGCATGCTCGGCCGTACCGAGACCAGCGTCGTCACGATCTTCTGGTTCTCGGTCTACACCCTGCCTGCGCTGACCGTCTGCGCCTTCATCTATGGCGGCGGCCATGATGCGAAAACCTGGGGCTATTTGCTCGGCATCGGCATTTTCGGTGCGCTCGGACAGCTGTCCATCACCCAGTCGCTGCGCTATGCGCCGGTGTCGACGATCGTGCCGATGGACTATAGCGCCCTCATCTGGGCGAGCTTCTTAGGCATCGTTATCTTCGACCAA
Organism: Sphingorhabdus sp. 109; assembly: GCF_902506555.1. Classification (GTDB taxonomy): domain Bacteria; phylum Pseudomonadota; class Alphaproteobacteria; order Sphingomonadales; family Sphingomonadaceae; genus Parasphingorhabdus. Next base: position 1,567,602 of record NZ_LR732707.1, read on the forward strand.
TATCCCGGCCTGTCGATCTGGCTGGGGGCTCCGATCATCATCGGCTCGGGCCTGTTCATCGCCTGGCGCGAACATGTCAAGGCAAGCAAGCTGACAGTTGCCAAGGCGGAACCGAGCGCATAATCACTCCCGCAAGAGGGAGAGAGACATGCTGAAATTCATATCGTCCATCAGGGCGGCGCTGGCGCTGCTGTTGGCCAGTGGCGCGCAGGCCGAAGAGGCACCCGTTGCCCTCCCCTATCCCGAAGTCACCATCTTCGAAGCCGCGAAAATCATCACCATGGAGCCTGGCTATCCCGAGGCCCGCTATGTCGCGACCGCCGACGGCATCATCCTCGGTCTCGGCCAGTCACTGGAAGATCTGGAAGCATGGACGAGGGACCGCGAGGTCACCGTCGACCGGCAGTTTGCCCGGCAGGTCCTGATGCCCGGCTTCATCGAGCCGCACGTCCATCCAATGCAGACGATCATGATGCTGCCGATGCCGTTCATCAGCCCCGAGGAGTGGAAGCTCCCCGGCAAGACCTATCCGGCGGCCCGCGGCAAGGCGCAATATGAAGAGCGGCTGCGCGCGGAATTGGCCAACAGCGACGACGCCCTGTTCATCACCTGGGGCCATCACAAGCTGTTCCACGGCGACATGGACCGCGCCGAACTCGACCGCATCGCGCCCGACCGGCCGGTGGTGATCTGGCAGCGCAGCTTCCACGAGATCATCGCCAACAGCAAGGCGCTCACCCTGCTCGGCATCGGCGACGAAGTGGCGTTCACCGCCGCGTTCAGCAAGCCTGCCATCGCCCCCGGCCATGCCGACTTCGCCAGCGGCGTCATCCACGAAACCGCCCTGTTCAACGGTATCGAAATGCTCCGCCCCTATCTCTTCTCGCCGGCCAAGGTGCAGCAGGGCCTGACCGACATGCGCCAGATGATGCTGGAGAATGGCGTCACCACCAGCGCCGATCTGGCCTTTGGCGGCTTTGGCGGACCGGAGATGGAGTCGGCTCTGTTCAAAAGCCTCTACGACCAGCCTACCACGCCGTCGCGCATCCTCGCGATCCCTGTTGCGCCTTTGGTCACCGGCGATCCCAATGTCTGGCTCGAGGACATGAAAGCCAGATATGACAGCAGCAAATTCTTCTTCTCCAACCGGGTGAAGCTGTTCGCCGACGGTGCCTTTTTCGCCCAATATATGCAGATGAACCCGCCCGGCTACAGCGACGGCCACAAGGGCAAATGGCTGACCGAACCGGAGGAATTGCTCCAGCAGACCGAGCGTTTCTGGGACGCCGGCTGGAACCTGCACACCCATGTCAACGGCGATCGCGGCCTCGATGTGGTGCTCGACATCAGCGAAAAGCTCGCCCTCCGCAACGGCCAGAATATCGTCATGGAGCATCTCGGCTACTCGACCGAGGCGCAGAACCGGCGGATCGGCGAGATGGGCCTCTATGTTTCCGCCCAGCCCAATTATATCCGCATCCTCGGCGATGCCTATGCGAAGACCGGCATGGGCCCCGACCGGGCCGCGCAGATGAGCCGGCTCGGCTCGCTCGAGCGCAAGGATGTGCCGCTCGGCCTGCACAGCGACTTCAACATGGCGCCGATCGACCCGCTCTATCTCGCCTGGGTGGCGAGCAACCGGATCACCCTCGACGGCAATGTCAAGGCGCCGAAGGAGCGGCTCTCGCTCGACAAGGCCCTGCGCGCGATCACCGTCGAGGCGGCGCAGGTGATCGGTCTGGATGCGATGGTCGGCAGTATCGCCACCGGCAAGAAGGCCGATTTCACCGTGCTCGACCGCGATCCCTATGTCGGCGGTGCGGCGAAGCTGCGCGAGGTCGGGATCAAGGGCGTGATATTCGAGGGGCGCTGGTTCCCGGCGGAATAGGATTTGTACTCCTGCGCAGGCAGGAGCCCATCTCCTGATACTGCGTCTGGCTGCGATGGTCAGTGTTCAGGCCTGCCTGCGCCGGTAGAACCGGGCCAATGTGTCCGGCCCATCGTTCTCGAGATGGGCCCCTGCCTGCGCAGGGGCACCAGCCCCAAAGTTCGTCAAAGTTCGGGCCTAGGACGGTTTTTCGCGACCGGCATCGCGAGCCATTTTTCTCACACAAAGCCACAAAGGCTTATCATGCCTTCCTAACACCCTTTGTGGCTTTGTGTCTTCGGGCGAGCCCATCAAAGAAGTCCCATTCGTTCTGAGCTTGTCGATGGACCGTATCACTACGAACTGGCCTCAACCGCGCTCACAATGAAAACTTTACACAAACACACCCATTTGTGTTCCGCGACCTTTGCACCGAAGCTGCAATTTTCGCGGCAAAGCAGAGCCAGAGCGAGCGGGGTCGATATCCGGCTGCCGGTCGGCATCCATAGCGGCCCTGTGGTCGGCGGTGGCGTCGGCACCAGCCGGCTGGCCTATGATTATTGGGGCGACACAATGAATATCGCCAGCCGGATCGAGGGCGCCGCGGAACCAGACGGCATTGCCGTGTCCGCCGCCACTTATCAGCAATGTACCGGCGCGCATGTCTGTGATCCGCCCGAGACCATCGCGCTGAAAGGCGTCGGGGATAGCGTAATCTACCGGACCAAGCCCGCTCTAGCGCATTGATCCGGCAAACCTGCGTGGCGCGTCGTGTCTCGCTGCTAACGCTTCATCTTCTCGAACAGGTCGACCAGCTCGTCAAATTTCTCGCGCTGTTCTTCGGGGTCGCCGGTGGCGATCGCCTCGCTGACGCAGCAGGCGGCGTGGTCCTTGAGGATCTGGCTCTCGACCTTGGCGAGCGCCGATTTTACCGCCTGCATCTGGTGCAATATGTCCATGCAATAGCGGTCTTCCTCGACCATTTTCGCGATACCGCGAACCTGCCCCTCGATGCGCTTCAGCCGGTTCAGTTTCGCGGTGATATTGTCCTTGGTCATGCTTCCGTCCTTATCACGCAGCGAACAGCTTGTAACTCATCCATAGCGCCATGCCGATCATGAAAATATTTTCGGTCAGCGAGATGAAGCCGAGCGGCACATTGCTGTCGCCGCCGACGCAGGCGCATTTCAGCTCGCGCTTCTGGATATAGACGGCGTAGAAGGCCGACATCGCGCCAATTGTACCGATGAACAAGGCGACCGGGATCGCCAGCCATAGCGCGACGCCGGCAATCATCAGCACACCGGCCAGCCCCTCGCCGAACGGGTAGAGATAGGAATAGCGGACCCAGCGCTTGGCGAGCAGGTCATAGTTCAGGAACATGGTCGAGAAACTCTCGATATCGCGTAGCTTCAGATAGGCGAGACCGCACATCGAAAACGCGACGAACCATTCCGCGGTCAATATCGAGAACCAGGCACCGGTGGCGACAAAGGCGGCGCCGAGCGCCATCAGGACGGTCATCGTGAACAGGGCGATGACCGGCTGGTAGCTGGTGTCGCTGCGCTCGTCCTTCGGCTTGTCCTTGCCGAGATACACCCGCAATTCGTCATAGCCGCCAACCCGCTCGCCATTGATGAAGGTCTGCGGTGTTGTCTCAACATCATGTTCGGCCTTGAACGCATCGGTCTCCGCACGGGTGGTCAGAGGATAGTCCTCGACCGCGAAGCCTTCGCGCTCCAGCAGATATTTCGATTTCAGCCCATAGGGACAGAGATGCTGGTCCATCACCATGCGGTAGAGTTTTGCGGTTCCGGCCTTGCTCATAGTTCACCCTCAAAATCCGGCACCGGCCGCGCGGCGGCCTCGGTTTCGGTCATGGCCTTGCCGTTGGTCCGGATATCCTCGATCAACCACTGCATCTCCCTGATCTCGCGCCGCTGGGCCCTGATGATAGTATCGGCCAGATCGCGCACGCGCCTGTCCTCGATATGGGCGCGCTCGCTGGTCAATATGGCGATGCTGTGATGCGGGATCATGGCTTTCTGCCAGGCCAGGTCGGAGATCGTGTCCTGCGAACGGACCAGATAGAGCGAGCCGGCGAACAGCAGGGCAGCCCCGCCGAGGATCAGTGCGTTCTTCCGTCTGTCGTCATACATGCCGAGCATGAACAGCAGCATGACGATGGCCATGGCCCCGCCCATATAGAGCGCCATCCAGGTCCGCGTTTCACTGAACTGGACATGGTCGAGCGCGTAGGTGTTGAGATACATCAGGCCGAACATCACCAGCGTCGAGGTGGCGATCATCACGATAAATCTTGCATATTTTGACATCGTCGGCGCGTTCCTTTCCTTCCTGCATAAGCGGTTGTTACAATGACGCACGAGCCGAAGGGGCGTTCCGGGCAACCTGTCACCTTGCTCGTCGCGCGGGCCGACCCTGCCCGGCATCAAGCCGCGGCATCGACGCTTGTAATATACCTATGGGGGGTATATAGTTTCGAGCATGACAAAAAGCAATCTTCTCCTTTCCCGCCGCCGGATGATCGGCTCTCTGGCCGCCTTGAGTAGTGCCGTAGCCCTGCCCATGCCCGCCTGGTCCATGGGCCAGATGGGCGGCCCGGTGCGCAAGGGTATTCATGAGCTTTCCGGTGCGAAGATCGATCTGCATATTGCCGATGGCCGCTTTGCCACCGGCAGCCGGTCCGGCCATGCGATTGCAGTCAACGGCACGGTGCCGGGGCCGCTGATCCGGCTGAAGGAGGGCGAGCAGACGATCCTGTCGGTGCACAATATGCTCGATGTCGACAGTTCGGTGCACTGGCATGGCCTGCTGCTGCCATTCCAGTTTGACGGCGTGCCGGGGATCAGCTTTCCGGGGATCAGGCCCGGTGCGCGCTTTGATGTGCCGCTGACCCCGCGCCAGTCGGGCACCTACTGGTGGCACAGCCATAGCGGGCTGCAGGAACAGGTCGGTCATTATGGCCCGATCATCATCGATCCCGCCGGCCCCGATCCGATGCAATATGACCGCGAGCATATCATCCTGCTGAGCGAATTCACGCCGATGCACCCGCATGCCATCATGAAGAAGCTGAAGGTCGGCGAGGGCTATTTCAGCATGCAGAAGACCAGCGCCACAGACGACTATCCGCTGAGCGCGGAAGAGCGGCGGATGTGGGGGCGGATGCGGATGATGCCGACCGATATCGCCGATGTTTCTGCGCCGACTTATAGCTATCTGATCAACGGTCACGGGCCGGACGACGGGCTGGAGCTTGCCTATAGTCCCGGCGAACGGGTGCGGCTGCGGATCATCAATGGCAGCGCGATGACCTTCTTCAACATGCGTCTGCCGGGGCTGCCGATGACCATCGTGCAGGCGGATGGCCAGAATGTACAGCCGGTCGAAGTCGACGAGCTGCAGATTGGTGTGGCCGAGACTTATGATGTGATTGTCACGCCGAGCGCAGCCGGTGCTTTTGCGATTGCCGCCGAGAGCATGGACCGGAGCGGCATGGCGCAGGCGGTGCTGACCTCCCAGCCAGGATGCAAGGCCGCCTTCCCTGCCCTGCGCGATCCGCCTTTGCTGTCGATGGTCGATATGGGTCATGGAGGAATGGCTCATGATGGTGGCAGCGACGATGCACCAATGGATCACAGCAAGATGGATCATGCGGCCATGGGTCATGCAATGCCGGATGCCGCGCCTGCCGACGCGCATAGTGGCCATGACATGGCAGCCATGGATATGAGCGGCGGCATGGATATGCGGGACACGGCGCTGCTGCCCGATACGGTCAAGACCGGCCCCGGCATCGACATGGTAGCAATGAACCCGCAGGACCGCACCGGCTATCCCGGCCTCGGCCTCGACGCTGTGCCGCACCGCGTGCTCAACTATCGCCTGCTAAAGTCGCTCGCGATGGATCATCACAAGCGCGCGCCGGACCGCGAGATGGAATTGCATCTCACCGGCAATATGGAACGCTATATGTGGAGCTTCGACGGCAGGAAGTTCAGCGCGGTCGGCGATGATCCGATCCGCTTCGGCTTTGACGAGCGGGTTCGGGTGAAGCTGGTCAACGACACGATGATGGCGCATCCGATCCACCTGCACGGGATGTTTTTCGAACTGGTCAACGGCCAGGGCCATCACCAGCCGAAAAAGCATACGGTGATTGTCCAGCCGGGCAGCAGCGCGACGTTCGACGTAACCACCGACGAACCGGGCGACTGGGCCTTCCACTGCCATCTGCTCTACCATATGCACGCCGGGATGATGCAGACGGTCAGTGTCGCCTTTCCGGAAGGAGCCTCGTGATGCGGTTGTTTGCAGCAAGCCTGGCGGCCCTCATAGCGGCCACGCCGGCGCTGGCGCAGGATCACAGCCAGATGGATCATGGGGGCCACCAGATGCCCGCTGCCCCGGAAACCGGACCCGAAGTGGATCATTCAATGATAGACCATGGCGCGATGGGGCATGGCAAGCCGGCCTCCCCGCCTAACAGCCTGACCGGCCCGCCCAATGCGGCGGATGCTATCTGGGGCGCCGATGCGATGCATCCGTCCCGCGAGGCGCTCTACGAAGAGCATGGCGACATGCAGATATTCTGGTTCCAGGGCGACCGGCTGGAATATCGCGCACGCGCAGGTGACGACGGGTATCTCTGGGATATCCAGGGCTATTATGGCGGCGACCTCGACAAATTCTGGTTCAAGAGCGAAGGCGAAGGCAGTTTTGGCGAACCGCTGGAAAGCGCCGAAGTGCAGGCTTTATACAGCCGCGCCATCGCGCCCTTTTTCGATCTGCAGGCCGGTGTCCGGCAGGACCTGACAGGGCCCGACCGCAGCCACGCGGTGATCGGCGTCCAGGGCCTGATGCCCTATATGTTCGAGGTCGATGCCGCCGCCTTCCTCTCCGACAAGGGCGACCTTACCGCGCGGATCGAGGCGGAATATGACCAGCGGATCAGCCAGCGCCTGATCCTGCAACCGCGCGCAGAAATAAATCTCTCGGCTCAGGAGATTCCCCTACTGGGAATCGGTTCCGGTATCGACAATATCGAGCTTGGTCTCCGGCTCCGTTACGAGATTGTGCCGGAATTCGCGCCCTATGTCGGGGTCGAGCAGGAATGGAAACTGGGTGGCAGTCGAGACTTTGCCCGACTGGCCGGTGAGGATCCGGAGGTCACCAGCTATGTGGTCGGGCTGCGGTTCTGGTTCTGATCGAAGAGCGGAACCGGCAATCCCGTAGCGAAGCCATGGCTATCGACCGTAATCGAGCGGAACCCGAGCCGGGTTCGTGCGTAATCTGGTCAACATGAGGAGGAAATATGCTGCTCAGGAAAATCAAGACACCAGGTCTCTCCCATCTTTCCTATCTGGTCGGCTCCGGCGGCAAGGCCGCCGTGATCGATCCGCGACGGGACTGCGATATCTATCTCGAGACCGCGCGGGCCGAAGGCCTTGAAATCACCCATATCTTCGAGACCCATCGCAACGAGGATCTGGTCTCCGGCGCGCCGATACTGGCGAGTATGACCGGGGCCAGGGTCTTCCACGGCCCCAATGCGGCGGGTAACGTTGTTTATGCGAAGACCGCCCGTGAAGGCGATCGGTTCGAGATCGGGCAACTGGTGATCGAGGTTATCGAAACACCGGGCCATACCGACGATCATCTCGCCTTTGCGCTTTATGACAGCGAATATCGCGACGGCGCGGTCGGGGTGTTCACCGGAGACGCGCTGTTCGTGGGGGATGTCGGCCGCACCGATTTCTATCCGGACCGCAAACGGGAAGTTGCCGGGCTGCTGTTCGATTCCCTGGAAAAAATTCTGGCGCTCGGTGATCAAGCGATCATCTATCCGGCCCATGGCGCCGGATCGGTCTGCGGATCGGGCATGGCGGAACGGGAATTTTCCACGGTCGGCCATGAACGCAAGAACAATCCCCGGCTACAAATCGCAGACCGCGACGCGTTTATCGAGGTCAAGATCAGCGAAAACCACTATCAGCCACCCTATTTCCGGCTGATGGAACGGCTCAATCTGGAAGGCGGAGAGCCGGCACCACGAGTGCTGAAGCCCAGAAACCTGAGCCTGTCCGAACTCGACGACTGCTCCGCGACCCACTGGATCGATGTGCGCGATCCGATGGCTTATGCCTCGGGTCATTTCCCCGGGTCGATGAACCTGCCGGTCGGCATGATACCGGCTTTCGCCGGCTGGTTCGTCGGCGAGAAGGACAGCATATTGCTGATCGGTTCCGACGAGGGCCAGCTGGCCAGCGCGACAGAACATCTCGTGCGGATCGCGCTCGATAATATCCTTGGCGGCTATAGCGGCGTCGTTCCTGCGGCGGCGGCAGGCCAGAGCATGGAGCAAATCCCGATGATCGCGACGGAGGAAGTCAGGAAGCGGCTGGACGAGAGACGCGCCGACTGGACCCTGCTCGACGTGCGCGATGCGGATGAACGGAGTGAAGCGTCAATTGACGGCTCGCAGCATATCTATGCCGGTGAACTCAATGAAAGATGGCAGGAACTGGACAAGGCTCGCGCTTATACGTTGATGTGCGCCAGCGGCATGCGCGCAACCGTGGCCGCGGGCTGGCTGGCCAGTCGGGGATTTCAAAAGCTCGATATCTATCTTGGCTCGATGGGCGCTTGGAAAGCGGCTCAGGCAAAGAGCTAGGATCTAATTCGCCGCCGGCTTACCGAAGGAGTGGAAACTCTCGAAATGCTTTCGGGTTTGCGGGAGCACCGCTTCGCCCGCAAGTATTGCATCGAGATCCGCTTTGCTGTTCTGCCCTGTCTGGTCGACCATGACACCGACCATCTGCCAATCCGGAAATTCACGCCGCCGGATCTCGCGGCGATCATATATGACCATCCCGTCGTGGCGGCGGTCTGCTTCAATCATCCCGATACACTGGTGGACATTGCGTCGGGGACCTTCCAGCACCTGCATGAAATTCAAGCCGTTGAAGGCCAACAGGCCAGTAAGCCCGAGCCTGTCATTCCGATCATTGGCCTCGCTCAGGATATCCCGAAAGTCCTCCTCGGTGAGCCCCGCACGCGCGGTACTGATGTAAGAAAGCGATGTCATCAATTCATTCGGCATGGCGTCACTCGCATCCCCGTCTCACTAACCTCTATCCTGAAAATTCACGCTATCGGCATTTCACGCCGGTGGCTAGGCGCAAAATGGGAGCAAGCAGCGGACTCCAGAACCTGTGAAAGGTTGCGGCCTGTCCACCAGCAACCGGATTGCCGGGCAGCCGCTGTCCAGGCGGTCGACGGGCTATGCGGCAGGTGCCCGCGACAATTTGCTCACCGTGCTGGCGGTCGCCGTCAGGATATTATCCGCATTATAGACATGGCCTTCCATGAAGACAATTTTATAGCCCTCCTTGATCGACCAGCCTTCCACCCGCAGCTTGCCCGCCCGGGTCGGTTCCAGATATGTGGTTTTTATTTCCAGCGAAGAAAGGCCAACAACCTCGGGCTCGTGCAAAAACATCGCGTGGCTCATGGCAGCATCCAGCATGGCAGTGACGAAGCCGCCCTGGACGATGTCGACCGAATGGCAATAGTCTTTTCCGATATCGAATTCGAACGTACAGGCGCGCTTCTCTGTGTCGAAATCCACCATTTTTCCGCCCAGCAGACGGATAAAACCGGGAGCTCCCCGATTGATCTTTTCAATGATTTTTTCTTTGTCTGTCATAATGTACTTCACGCCGGTCATTGCAGACGGCGCTCGAGTGTCTCCAGTAGATTTAAGCCATGGCGTCGATCAACCGCGACCGCACGCCGGTTAATAACAGAGGGTAGCCCGGTTTTCAGGCACCCCCTAATTTACCCCGCGATCCTTGCCTTCCCAGTAAGGCGCGCGCAATTCACGGCGCAGGATTTTGCCCGAAGCATTTCTCGGCAGTTCCGGGATCACGTCGACCGTTTTCGGCACCTTGAACCCGGCAATCCGTTCCCGCGCCCAGGCGATGATGCTGTCGGTGTCGACCTCGCCGGCATCGGGTTTTGGCGAAACCACGGCTTTTACCGCTTCGCCCCATTTGGCGTCGGGAATGCCGATCACCGCGACTTCATTGACCTGCGGATGGCCGAAGATCGCATTCTCGACTTCTGCCGGATAGACATTCTCGCCGCCGGAGATGATCATGTCCTTGACCCGGTCCTTGATGCAGAAATAACCATCCTCGTCCATCATCGCCGCATCGCCGGTGTAGAGCCAGCCATCTTCGTCGATCGTCTCCGCCGTTTTCTCGGGATTGTTGAAATAATGCAGCATGTTGAGACCCGATCGGGTGGCGATTTCGCCGATCGTGCCCGGCGGAACTTCTTGGCGATTTTCGTCGACAATCTTCATTTCGACGCTCGGCAGGGGGATGCCGATACCGCGCATCCTTTCATTGCCATTGGGATCGTGATCCGCCGGCGGCAAAATGCAAATCGTGCCGGTGGTTTCGGTCATGCCATATTGCTGGCAGAACAAAGCCTGCGGCATGGTCTGGATACATTGGCGCAGCAGTTCCAGCGGGATCGGCGCGGCGCCATAGGTGATGCTGCGGACGGAAGAGAAATCCGTATCTTTCGCGCGCGGCCAGTTGACCAGCATCTGCAAAGCGGTCGGCACGAGGAAAAACTGGTTCAGCCCCTTGTCAATACAGTCGAGCACATGGTCCGGATGGAATTCGGGTATGACCATCATTGTCGCGCCATTGTAAAAGGCGATCGGTCCGATACCCGAACCGGCGATATGCGCGCAGGGCATAACCGCGAGCGTGCTGTCGCCCGGCTTCAGATCAATCCATGCATGGTCGGGATGATCCTCGACCAGCGGCCGCAGCTTGAACAGATTGTCACTGGTCAGGACCGCACCCTTGGGATTGCCGGTCGTACCGGAAGTGTAAAGCTGGAGCACACCTTCCGCCGGATCGCACCGGGGCAAATCACCGGGCGCTGTACTGGCGACAAAATCGGCAAGATTCGGCAGGTCGGTGCCGGGTTTGGTGCATAGGATGGCCTTGATGCCGGGTGCTTCTTGCGCGGCCGTTTTGGCGGTTGCGGCAAATTCCGGTTCGCAGATCAGCAGCGGCGCACCCGTGTCCTTCAATACATAGGCAACTTCCGGTGCCGCGAGACGCCAGCCGATCGGCGCAATCACCATGCCGGCGCGACAGGCGGCGGCGAACAGGGTGAAATAGAGACCGCTATTCTTGCCCAGCCAGCAGATGCGGTCCCCCTTGGAAAGGCCCGCACCGATAAATGCCTGCGCATATTCGGTGACCCGCTTGTCGAGTTCGGCATAGCTGACCTGGCCGTCCGGATCGTCAATCGCGATATTATCTGGTGTCTGCGCGGCCCAATGGGCGATGGAAGAGCCCATGCAGCGTCGTGTCTCAGTCATTTACCCGCTGTAGCGGGACAAAAGCTTTTAGAGTTAGGGACAAGAGGTTCTAGAGCACTGGAAATCGTCATTTTGATACTCGTAGCGCAAAAAGTTGCGCGGTTCTAGTTCGATATGATCAACTCCTTCGCCGGTGTTACCTTCCCGCTCACACGGTAGTTTAGCGACACCTCCTCAATATCAAAATCGGCGAACAGTTCGCGGATCTCAGGCACTGCATTTATCGAGAGAACGANCAACAGAGTTGAACGCCAATTTTGGATTGAGGTAACGCGAGTGCCCCTGAAAACTGCGATCCGTCCCACGATATCCCATCTTATGTCGCGTTATCCCGGCACTCCAGAACCTCTAGTCCCCTAACACCCGCTCCTTGTTGCTTTGCATCTTTGTTAATCGTGCGATTAAGCCATGGCAAGGAGAACGGCGACAAGCCCCTCCTTTTCAGGGAACGGGTTGGGGTGGTGGCGATGTAACAGCATCGTTCGCGCAACCGAATTGCGACGGAGCCTGTTGTGATTGAGAAAGGAGAACTTGTTTTCTGAAGGAGAGCCCCCAACCCCTCCTGTGAAAAGGAGGGGCTTAACCCTGCTTCCTGTACACCAAAGATATATTATTAGCTGGCATCTCGACCAGACTTTCGCGGGTGAAGCCGTTGCGCGCCGCCAGCGCGTCCATATCGGCGACATCGCGCAGGCCCCAGCGCAAATTGCGGCTCTTGAGGCTGCGTTCGAAGGCCAGATTGCCCGGTGCGGTTTCGATATCATCGCGCAAATAGGGGCCGTAGAGATAGAACGGCGCACCCGGCGCGAGCAGCTTGCCAGCTTTGTCAAACAGGCCGATGCTCGATTCCCACGGGCTGATATGAACCATATTGATGCACAGGATGGCTGCCACATTCTGCACGTCCCACTGCGGAGCCTGGGCATCGAGTTGCAGCGGCGGCAAGATATTGCTGCTCCCTTCCCGCTCCGTCCAGGCGGTGATGGATTGGCAACAGGCCGGATCAGGATCGCTCGGCTGGAATGTCAGCCCGGGAAACGCCCGACCGAAATAGACCGCATGTTCGCCAGTGCCGCTGGCAATCTCCAGTATAAGGCCCCGCTCGGGCAGAATATCGCGCAGGACCGCAACGATCGCATCGCGGTTGCGCAGCGTTGCAGGTGCGTGCTTCTGTTCGTCCGGAGTCGACTCCGCGACTATCCAGGGTTTTGAATCAGTCATGATCTGTCCTCCGCTTCTATTGATTGGCGCCGCCAGATCGCGGCGAGGAAACTGCCGATGACCACGTGATAGACCGCGGATATCGCGGCCGGGACCGGCGCCAGGGCCGCCTGCATCGGGCTGGAAAATTGCGCGGCGAAGCTGGGCGTCGAGGCAAGGCTGGAGCCAAGACCGCTGTTCTGCATGCCGACCTCGATGCTGATCGTCCGGCGCTCCGCCACGCCGAGCCCAATCGCCCTGGTGATCAGATAGCCCAGCCCGAAGCCAAAGACGTGGAGCAGCAGGATCGCCAGCATCAGCACCCCGAAATGCCCCTCTATCAGCGTCTTGTTGTTGGCGATTATCCCGCCGACGATCAGCACGACGACGATGACCGAGGCTAGCGGCGAGACCACGGCGATCTTCTCCGTCGCCTTGGGTAGATAGCGGTTGAACAGCACGCCCGCGATCACCGGCAGCAATACGATCGAAACCATGTTGATGAACAGGCTCCACTGGTCGATTTCAACATATTTGCCGGCTAGCCATCCGGTCAGCACGGGTGTCGCGATCACCGCGATCAGGGTCGACGCCATGGTCATGCTCACCGACAGAGCGAGATTGGCATTGGCAAGATAGGCGACGACATTGGACGCCGTGCCGCCCGGACAGCAGGCGACCAGAATCAGGCCCACGGCAAGACCGGTCTCGAGGCCGAATATTGCGGCGGTGAAAATCCCGGCCAGCGGCATCACGGTAAATTGCAGGACCACGCCGGTGGTCACACAGCGCGGGATTTTGGCAATCCGCCTGAAATCATCGAAGGACAGGGTCAGACCCATGCCGAGCATGACCAACCCCAGCATCACGCTGACCAACGGCTGGCCAAGCGGGCGAAAGCGGCCATCCACGACCCAGAGGAAATGCTCCGGCACAAACCATGCCCAGGCTGTCCCCAAAACTGTCCACAGGGCGAAGAGATTGGTCAGACGGTGGATCATGCTATTTTCCTCCCTGTCGCGAAGCGATGGGGAGGTGGCAGCCGGTACGGCTGACGGAGGGGCACCTCCACCATCCTGCGGATGGTCCCCCTCCCCACGGCTGCGCCGCAGGGAGGATGATGTTATGCGAATATGTCAGACTTGCGCCCCCTCACTCCGCAGCTTGAGCAAAATCCTCGTCTTCCGTCCACACCAATATCGGTTTGCGCGCAGCTTGCGTTTCGTCCAGCCGACGGCGCGGAGCAAAATGCGGCGCGCTTTTCAGCCTCTCGTCGCCCGCCTTGGCCCGCTCGGCCACCGAGCGGAAAGCGCCTATAAACTGGTCGATCGCCGCCTTGCTCTCGGTTTCGGTCGGCTCGACCAGCATGGCGCCGTGCACGACCAGCGGGAAATACATGGTCATCGGATGATAGCCCTCGTCGATCATGCCCTTGGCCAGATCGAGCGTCGTCAGCTCGTTGGTGAAGCCCTTGTCCGAGAACAAAGCCTCGTGCATGCAGGGGCCGCTATGCGCAAAGGGTGCCTCGAGCACGTCCTCGAGGCTGCGCAGGATATAATTGGCATTGAGCACCGCATCTTCCGCCACCTGTTTGAGACCGTCAGCGCCATGGCTGAGGATATAGGCCAGCGCGCGGGTGAACATGCCCATCTGGCCGTGGAAGGCACTCATGCGGCCGAACGTGTGCGGATGCCGGTCCTCGACCGTCTCTTCCTCGACCAGGGTGATATGGCCGTCCGCATGGCGCTCGGTAAAGGGCAGCGGGCCATATGGCGCCAGCGCTTCGGACAATACTACCGGACCGGAACCGGGACCGCCACCGCCATGCGGGGTGGAGAAGGTCTTGTGCAGATTGATGTGCATCGCGTCGATGCCGAGATCCCCCGGACGGACCTTGCCGACGATCGCGTTGAAATTCGCGCCGTCGCAATAGACATAGCCGCCGGCTTCATGAACCGCGTCGGAAATCGCCTTCATATCCGGTTCGAACAGGCCGCAGGTATTGGGGTTGGTGATCATCACGCCCGCCACGTCGGGACCCAGACGCGCCTTGAGCGCCTCCAGATCGACCCGGCCCGCAGCGTTGGCCGGAATATCCTCGACCTTGTAGCCGGCAAAAGCGGCGGTCGCCGGATTGGTGCCATGGGCGCTTTCCGGCACCAGGATCACTTCGCGGGCATCACCGCGCGCTTCCAGCCCCGCCCGGATGCAGAGTATGCCGCAAAGCTCGCCATGCGCGCCCGCTTTCGGCGTCATCGCCACCCCGTACATGCCGGTGAGCTTGATCAGCCAGACGGCCAATTCGTTGATCACGCCCAATGCCCCCTGCACGCTGTCCACCGGCTGCAGCGGATGGATATCGGCAAAGCCCTTGAGCCGCGCCATTTTTTCGTTGAGCCGCGGATTATGCTTCATGGTGCAGCTGCCGAGCGGGAACAGACCGACGTCGATCGCGTAATTCTGGCGGCTGAGTCTTGTATAGTGGCGGATTGTTTCGCCTTCCGACAGGCCGGGAATGGCCATCGGGGCCTCGCGTTCGAGACCGCCGAGGCGGCTTTCGACTGGCGGCGCCTCGGGCAAGTCAACGCCGCTGCGATCCGGCGAACCGATTTCGAAAATCAGCGGTTCGTCGACCATCAGCGCGCGGTTGCCGGTGTGGGTGGTGATGGAGCCAGTGTCGGTCATCTGCAGATTGTCTTCCTGTCTGGTCGGACGGCCTTCGGATAGCATGCTCATGACAGCGCTCCTTCCAGAGCGGTCGCGAATTGCTCGAGCTCTTCCTCGGTCGATGTTTCGGTCACCGCGACAAGCAATCCGTGCGCGAGTGGCGTGACCTCCGGATAAAGGCGTCCGAGAGACACGCCGGCCAATATTCTCTGGTCGGCAAGCTTACGCACCAACGGCCGAGAATCGGCATCAAGAACCAGCGTGAATTCGTTGAAAAAACTGTCATTCAACAGCTTCACGCCATCGATCTGCGACAGCCGGTCCGCTGCCTGCACCGCCTTTTTATGGTTGAGCATGGCCAGTTCGCGCAGCCCTTTCTCGCCGAGCAAGGTCATGTGCGCCGAGAAAGCCAAGGCGCACAGGCCGCTGTTGGTGCAGATATTGGACGTCGCTTTCTCGCGACGGATATGCTGCTCGCGGGTGGAGAGCGTCAGCACGAAGCCGCGTTTGCCTTCGGCATCGACGGTCTCGCCGCACAGCCGGCCGGGCATCTGCCGGACATATTTCTGCTTGCAGCCGAACAGGCCGACATAAGGACCGCCGAATTGCAGGCCGACGCCGAGAGACTGGCCTTCGCCGACCACAATATCGGCATCCATTTCGCCGGGTGACTTGATCGCGCCGAGAGCCACCGGTTCGGTGACCACGGCGATCAGCAGCGCTTTGTGTTTGTGCGCTTTTTCCGCGATGGCGGAGAGATCGCCGATGCGGCCCAATATATCGGGATATTGCACGACAACGCAGCTGGTCTGGTCATCGATCTGGTCAAGCATGGATTGACCATCCGTGGCTGCGTCAAGCGTCGGCGCCTGGTAGGACAGATCGTCCTTGGTAAAACGGGCCATGGTTTTGGCCACTGAAACATAATGCGGATGCAGGCCAGACGACAGGATTGCCTTGCCACGCTTGGTAATCCGGCGGGCCATCACAATCGCTTCCCAGCAAGCGGTCGAGCCGTCGTACATCGAGGCATTGGCGACGTCGACGCCGAACAGGCGCGCGACCTGGGTCTGGAATTCGAACAGGGTCTGCAGCGTGCCCTGCGCGATCTCCGGCTGATAGGGCGTGTAGGCGGTCAGAAACTCCCCGCGCTGGATGATATGGTCGACGCTGGCCGGGACATGGTGGCGATAGGCTCCCGCCCCGAGGAAGAAGGGCATGTCACCAGCCGCATGGTTCTTGCGGGCCAGCGCCTTCATATGCGCTTCCACCGCCATCTCGCCGGCGTGCATCGGCAGGCCCTCGATCGGACCATCCAGCCGGGCCTCTTCCGGCACGTCGACAAACAGATCATCGATCGATTGCGCGCCGATCTTGGACAGCATCGACTGCCGGTCGTCGGGAGTCAGCGGGAGATAACGCATAGGGTCTTCCTTCACTTTGGCTCCTCCTTTTCAAAGGAGGGGTTGGAGTGGTTTCGTGCCGCCAATCGGCATCGGGAGCGATGCTGAATCATCGCCACCACCCCTCGATCCCCTCCTCGAAGAGGAGGGGGAAATCACTACAGATTATCGACGAACGCCTTATAGGCCTTTTCGTCCATCAGGTCGCTGAGCTCGTCCTTGTCCGACAGTGTCAGCCGGAAAAACCAGCCGTCTTCTTCGGCTGACGAATTGACCAGGCCGGGCTCGTCTTCCAGCGCTTCGTTGACTTCGACCACTTCGCCGGAAACCGCCGCATAGACGTCGGATGCGGCTTTTACCGATTCAACCACGGCGGCATCATCGCCCTGTGCCAGTTCGCTGCCGACTTCCGGTACTTCGACAAACACGATGTCGCCCAGCTGTTCCTGTGCATAGTCGGTGATACCGACGGTCGCCGTGTCGCCTTCGACGTCGACCCATTCATGTTCATCGGTAAAATATCGGCTCATCGTCTTGTCCTTTTCTGATAATATTATGGCTTGGTTTTGCGGTGATAATTATGCGGTACAAAGGGCATGTCGGCGACGGTGCAGGCGATTTTCTTGCCCCGCTGTTCGACGGTAATGGCGGTACCGGTCGCGGACAGCTCCATCGGCACATAGGCCATGGCAATCGGACGCTGCAGCGTCGGGGAGAATCCGCCACTGGTAACCTTACCGATGGTCTCTCCCGCGTCGTTTACGACCGTGGCGCCTTCGCGGACCGGCTGGCGGCCATCAACGAACAGACCAATGCGTTTCATCGCCGCCTTGTCCGGATATTGCGCGAGCACGCGTTCGGCACCGGCAAAATCCCCCTCTTCCCGCCGCGCCTTTGACAAAGCGAAGTTCAGACTGGCCTCGACCGGCAATATATCGGCATTCATGTCATGACCGTAAAGCGGCAGTCCAGCTTCGAGACGAAGACTGTCGCGCGCACCCAGCCCGATCGGGCGGACCTCCTCCAGCTCGGTCAGGGCCGTGGCCAGCGTCACCGCATGTTCTGCCGGCACGCTGATTTCAAAGCCGTCTTCGCCGGTATAGCCCGATCGGCTGATCCCCAGCGGGATGCCGTTCCAGAGAAATGGCCCGGCTTCCATGAAATAGAGATCGGTTGGCAGCGGCCAGTCTGGCTCGAACGGATCGATACCCAGTTTCGCCAGCGCATCTTCGGCCTTGGGCCCCTGCAACGCCAATAAGGCAGCGTCTTCGAGATGGCTGAGTGTCAGACTGTCCGGCAATTGTTCGCGCAAATAGGCAATATCACCATGTTTGGTCGCGCCATTGACCACCAGATAGAGATTATGGCCGGTGTTGGTGACCATCAGATCGTCCAATATCCCGCCACCCGGCGCGAGCAGCAATGTGTAACGGATCTTGCCCGGCGCCAGCGCCGAGAGATTGCCCGGCGTGATCCGCTCCAGCGCGTCGGCAGCGCCCTCGCCCGTCAGCTGTAGCTGGCCCATGTGCGACACGTCGAACAGCCCCGCTTCGGTCCGGGTCCAGATATGTTCGGCCATGACGCCTTCATATTGCACCGGCATTTCATAGCCGGCGAAGGGCACCATCCGCGCACCATGGCCACGATGCCAGTCGTCAAGTGGCAATTGCTTCAGATTTTGGGTATTTTCACTCATGATATTTCCGCTCAAACAAAAGACAGCCCGCAGCAAAGCCCTGCAAAACTGCCCCCTCTGTCACGGAACCTGAGAGTTTCATCCTCCTTCGCCAAGGCTTCGACGGACAGGTCCGCCATCGCGATCGCGAAAAGGATTTACCCCTTCGGTGGAGCGCCGGTCGTTGGGACCATCCGCCCTCTTTCCAGAGTGCCCGAGAGATTATCGCGGTCCAGGGGCCTGAGAGTTTCCGGGGCGGTTGCTCCTTCGGCGGCTTTTCTGTCCAGTGAGACAGCAAAACGCTCTCCCGCAATATCTCATGACCGTCGCCCGGAGGTTTCGATCAAAAAGCAGATTGAAGAGTGGATGACCAGCCGCAGGGAGTCAATGATTCTGTTGTGCGCTGCAGTATTTTCAGCCCTGGCTAAACCATTTTCCAGATCGCGTCATTTTCGTGCACGAACAGCCCCGGCCCATTTTCCGCCATCAGCACGATGATCGCGTCGGCGACATCGCTCGCCAGAATCGAGCGGTAGCGGCGGAGTTTGCCGTGGAGCAGCATATCCATCACCGGACTGGCGGCGATAGCGAGGCTTTCGCCCAGGCGGTTGTCATTCTTACGTTCTCCGCGCAGCAGGCCGGGGCGGATGATGTCGAGCCGTTCGAATTTCTGCGCGCGCATCAGGTCTTCGGCTTCTCCTTTGGTTTTCAGATAGAAACTGGAAGCGCTGCTGTCCGCCATGGTAGAGGATATGGCAATGAATTGACGTGCCCCGGCCGCCTTGGCCGCTGCTGCCACAGCGCCAACCAGTTCGCGATCGACTGCGGCAAATTCTTCCTTCGACCCGGCCTTTTTCATTGTTGAACCGAGGCAGGATATCACAATATCGGCTTTGATCGTTGCGATCGTCGCTGGCCAGTTTTCCTGCAGCTGGACATGGATTTTCGCTTTGCCCACATCCTCGCGATAGGGCCGCCGGAGCAGCAGATGGAGACTCTTGTCCCTCCCCTGCCCGACCAGCTTGCGAGTCAGCAGTCCGCCGATCAGGCCGGTAGCACCGACAATGAGGATTTTTTCAGCCATGGACAGGGTCTCCGCATATTGTCCGTTGATATGGTGTCATAGCAGCCAAGGCAGCTATCCAAACCCATTTTTGGGCGGCTCAACCGATTGGCTTGGCCCCGGCCTTCGTCAGGCGGACAAATCAACCCGTACCGGGCCGCTCGCCGAAAATCTCGGCGTGCCGGTTGCGGGCATAGCGATCGGTCATGCCGGCGAGAAAATCGGCGATATGGCGGATTCGGTCCGGTTCTACCTCCGGCAGCGCCGCGGCCCAGCTTTGCGGCATCAGTTTCGGTTGTTCACGATAGGCTTGGACCAGATCGCCGACCATCATCTTTCCTTCTTCCGCCGCCGCCATCTGCTTCGGGTGATGATAGAGATTTTCATACATGAAGCGTTTCAGCCGGCGTTCCTTGTCCGCCATCGCGTCGGAAAAACCGCCGATCATCTGCCCCGCCTGCCGGACATCCTCGGGCGTCTTGATACCGAGCCGGTCGATCCGCGCCTGCGTTGTTTCCAGCACATCATTGGCCATCAAGCCGATCTGGTCGCGGATCAGTTCCGGCAATAACCGTTCCTGAGAAACGTCGGGAAAACGGTTGCAAAGGGCCTGCCAGCGCTCCGCAATAAAGGGCAGTTCCAGCAGCTGGTCGAGCGTCAGCAGGCCGGCTCGCATCCCGTCATCAATATCATGATTGTCATAAGCGATATCGTCGGCAATCGCGGCAATCTGCGCCTCCAGCGACGGCCAGCTGTCGAGATCGAGATCCATTGCAGCATTGGCCTCGGCCAGCGCCCAGGTCGGTTCGGCGACCGGGCCATTATGTTTGGCGAGGCCCTCGAGCATTTCCCATGTCAGATTGAGACCGTCCCAGCGGGGATAAGGTGTTTCCAGCCTGATCAATGTCCGGATGGTTTGCGCATTATGGTCGAAACCGCCAAAATCCGCTAAAGCTTCCTCCAGCGCATCTTCGCCGGCATGGCCGAAAGGAGGGTGGCCGATGTCATGGGCTAGGCAGAGCGCTTCGGTAAGATCCTCGTTCAACCCCAGCGCCCGCGCCATGGTCCGGCCGATCTGCGCGACTTCCAGACTATGGGTTAGACGGACACGATAATGGTCGCCGTCCGGCGCGACAAAGACCTGGGTCTTGTGGCGCAGGCGGCGGAAGGAAATACTGTGAATGATCCGGTCGCGATCGCGCTGGAAATCATCGCGCGGACCGCGTGTCACTTCGCGTTTTTCATCGTGCAAACGGCCCCGGCTGTACGCGGGGTCGCTGGCATAGCGTTTCCACTGGATCATTTGGTCAGCTCGTTAACCTCGACGCCATCGGCACTCGCCCAGGCAAAGCCGTCGCCGCCATCCTTGCGGTAATCCGCTTCAAAGGCCTTGGCCGCCTTGAAATCGGCAAAGGGTCCGACCACCAGCCGGCGGGTGCGACCCCAGGGCGACGTCCAGGCCTTCCTGTCCTTGAACAGTTCGGGCTGTTTTTTCGTCATCCGCCGGAAGTCGAATTTCAGCGCATCGAGATTTGACCCCGTAGCAATCTGCACCCAATAGCGTTTCGGATGCTCCGGTTCTTTCGGTTTGGCCGGTGTTTTCTCTACCGGCTTGGCGACAATCTTAGGCTGCGGCTTGGCGGGCTCGATTTCATCGAGATCGACGGGAACAACCGAGGTTCTGGTCTCGCGATCGGGTATGTCGATGCCGCTGATTATGTCTGCAAGGGGTCGCGATGCCGGGGCGGCCGATGCTGTTTCAACCGGTGTGGACCGCTGTTGTGCCAGATCGAAATTGACCAGATTAATCGGTCCGCCAGCCTGATTTTGTCCGGCGGGAGGACTGTCTTCTGGCGGCTGAATGGTGGCAGGGGCCGGTTGTCGACCAGCGATTTCAACCTTGCGTTCGACGGTTTGTGACACCAGCACCGGCGGCTGGCTGACGCCAAGCGTGGTAGCAAAGCCGGGAGTAGAAGACTGAGTTTCCGTCTTGATTTCAGCGGCCTGCACCGGTTCGGGTTTCACGGTCTCGACCGGATCCGGCTTTACAGGCAAGGGCTCAGGGGCCGGATCGCTGCTCGCAAAAGTCTGCGAACGGGCTGCACTGGCAGGGGCCGGTGTCGCCGCCGCTATCAGGGTCGCTGACCGGGATTCTTTTTTCTTCGCGGCGCGTTTCGTTTCACGCTCCGAAGCTCTGCGCTCCGCTGCACCGGGGCGACGGCGGGGCGACTTGTCGGGCATGGCCAGCACGCGCGGGCGCTTGACATCGGTGCCGAGTGCCTCGCCAACCGGGATCAGGCCTGCATCGGCAGCGCCGGCATTTTCGGCAAGCTGACTGGACGCCAGCTGCACCGCCGCGACATCGACTCCGATATTCTCGCTCGCCGGGAAATGGCCGAAATGGACCGCGGCCGCCTTTTGCGCTGCCGTCAGTTTGGACATGCGATCAAAAAAGGGTTTGATGGCCTTTGCCATGCGCCGTTCCATAGTCTGTTCGACGATATCTTCTGCTTCTTTTTTCTTGCCGTTCATTGCGTAGATGAAGGCCCGGTTGCGCCAGGCATCGCGGTCGCTTTTCTGCAGCAACGGATTGAGCTGCGCATCGGCCCGGTCGACATCACCGCTAATCCCCAGCGACACCGCATAGCGGCCAACCAGTTCATCACTGCTGCCGTAGCGCATGGCCAGTTCATAATCTTGCTGGGCTTCGCGATTACGGCCGATCAGGTCATAGGCAAGACCGCGATCGGCGGCGATTTCCCGCGGCGGGATGCCATTGGCGACCGCCTGATCAAAATAGCGGATTGCACCAAACGGATTTTCCTCCGCCAGCAACGCCCGGCCAAGGCCCACTTTGACGCGGCCGCTGGTTGAGTATATTTGGTCTGCCTTGGCCAGGAAGCCGATCGCCGCGCGCATATCGCCGAGTTCGAGAGCGGCCAGCCCGGCATCGGCCAGCGCCGAGGAATCATTGGAATTGATCGCAATCCGGCGCAGCGCATCCTGCAGGTTGTCGCTGTTCGACTGGGCGCTGGATTGGGCAAAAACGGGCAGCTGCGGCACGGCCGCGCTTGCCAGAGCGGCCGATACGGCCAGTAAAATTTTCAATTTCTGATTCACAAGATATATAAAGGAACGATTGCGCATGAAATCAATCGTTCCTGCCTTCCGGCAAGGCCAATGGTGGCACGCGAAAGACAAACTCCCTCGCGATGCCCCATCATTCGATCAGACAGTCTGGCGAGAACCGGAATCTACTGGTTGTTCTGCCGGTTCAGAAAGCGCGGGATGTCGAGCGGATCACGGGACTTGTCATCCTCGCCATCATCGGCGTCATCGCCTTTTGATCCGCCACGGGTCAGATTGGACATCCGCTCGAACAGCGTCCCGCCACTGGTCGCCACGCGCGGCGCAGGTGGTGCCTGGCGTGCTGCCGGTGCGGCGTCTTCGTCGGCCGGCTGGATGGCATCATCGCCCAGAATCAGTTCATCCTCTTCCGGCGCTGCGCTTTTCGAGGCAATCCCAGGCGTCAACGAAGCAAAGGATGGCGTGACGCTGAGATCATCGTCGTCACCGTAGGTTGCGACCGGCGCGGGCGAAGCCTCCGGTTCCGCTGCCGTTTCGACTTCCGGTTCCGGCTCCTGATCGGGAACCGGTGCCGAGGCGATTTCCGCTTCCTGCGCGGCTTCTTCGACGTCATCGTCGCTGGCTATGGACGAAGCAAAGCTGGACGGCGCAGACGTATCTTCCGTCTTCGCAGCCGGGCTGCCCATGGCAAAAGATGTCGATGGCGACGAAGAGGAGCGAACGCCGTCATTGTCGATGCCGGTGGCAACGACGGATACGCGGATACGCCCGTCGAGATTCGGGTTAAACGCGCTACCCCAGATGATATTGGCGTCCGGGTCGACCAGTTCGCGAATATGATTGGCAGCTTCGTCGACCTCCATCAGGCGCATGTCCTCGCCGCCGGTGATCGAAACGATAACGCCCTTGGCGCCCTGCATCGACACGCCGTCGAGCAAGGGATTGGCAATGGCTTTCTCCGCGGCTTCCAGCGCACGTCCGTCGCCTTCCGCTTCGCCGGTGCCCATCATCGCCTGCCCCATTTCGTGCATCACGCTGCGCACATCGGCAAAGTCGAGGTTGATCAGGCCCGGCATGACCATCAGGTCGGTAATGCCGCGAACGCCCTGCTGCAGCACTTCGTCAGCGAGCAGAAAGGCTTCCTTGAAAGTGGTATTCGGATTGGCAACAAGGAACAGATTCTGGTTCGGAATGACGATCAGCGTGTCGACATTCTTCTGCAACTCTTCGATACCCGCTTCGGCAGCCTTCATCCGGCGCGTGCCCTCGAAAGTGAAGGGCTTGGTCACCACGCCGACGGTCAGGATGCCGCGGTCACGGGCCGCCTTGGCAATCACCGGAGCGGCGCCGGTACCGGTGCCGCCGCCCATGCCGGCAGCGATGAAACACATATGCGTGCCTTCCAGCGCCTGCTCGACCAGATCGATCGTTTCTTCGGCGGCTGCGCGACCGACCTCGGGACGCGATCCGGCACCCAGGCCCTGGGTAATATCAGGACCAAGCTGGATCCGCCGTTCGGCGGTAGAACTGTTCAGCGATTGTGCATCGGTGTTGCTGACGATGAAATCAACGCCTTCGACCTGTGCAGCAATCATGTTGGCAATCGCATTGCCCCCGGCACCGCCGACACCGATAACCGCAATTTTCGGCTTCAGTTCTTCGACTTCTGGTGGGCCAATATTGATACTCATCTCACTGTCTCCCGAGACATTTTATCGTGCTGTAATATTTGTTTAACGCTTTGCACAAATTTCCCGCAGGAATCACCCGAAAAGTAAATTTTTTTTGTCAAATTACTAAAAATTTCCGCGAATAGCCGACATCAGCCGTCCGATTACTGCTGATCCGCCATATTTATGAACATTCTGGTGGCTTCTCGCCATGTAACGCAAGTCAACCGGCTCCTGCGACGCATAGAGCGCAAGCCCGGCCAGACCGGCAAATGCGGGACCGCTATGCGCTTCAGGCAGCGCGCTCAGCCCCGACGGGCGACCGATGCGCACCGTGCGGCCCAGCGCCGACTGGGCATAGTCGGCAATACCCTTGAGTTCGGCACCACCGCCGGTCAGCACGACCTGACGACCAACCGGGCCGGTGAATCCCAGTTCCTTGAGGGAGCGACCGATTTCACCGATCAGATGATCGAGCCGCTGGCGGATCACCGCGATCAGCTGGGCCCGGGTGATCCGGCCGTCTTCGTCACCCGCCTCACCATTGTCGTCGAGTCCCTGATTGATCACGTCATGATTGTCGCGCGGGCTGGTGGTGGCCGAGCCGTAGAAACATTTGATCCGCTCCGCCTGCGCGCGCCGCAGGCCGAAAGACGAGGCAATATCATCGGTTATATCGGCCGCACCATAAGGCAATGTCGTCAGGCCGACCAGCATGCCGCCGGCGAACAGCGAGACATTGGTCACCTCCGCCCCCATTTCGACCAGCGCCACCCCCAGTTCGCGTTCCTCGGTCGAAAGACAGGCGTTGCCAACCGCAATCGGCGAGGCAACAATCGATCTGACATTGAGATGCGCGCCACGCACGCTCATCTCGATATTGCGAACCGGCGAGGCTTCGGCGAGGATGACATGGATATCCACGCCAAGGCGATCAGCGTGCAGACCTTTCGGTTTCTTGACGCCGTTCAGCCCGTCGAGCGTATAGAGCGCAGGCTGTGCGTGCAGCACCATCTTGCCCTTGGGATCGATGCTGTTGCGACCGGCATCAAGCAGCAGATCGATATCATCCTGCTCGATCCGGTGACCGCCCAGTTCGGTCTCGACCGAGGTCAGCATGCTCTGCAGCCCGCCGGCCGAGAAGCTGACCCAGACATCGTCAATATTGGTGCCGGCAATGCGCTCGGCCTGTTCCACCGCCGCCCTGACGTCGGTTTCGGTGGTCTCGGTATCGGCGATATAACCGCGTTTCACGCCTTTGCTGGCGTGATGACCGGTGCCCAATACGGTCAGTTCGCCATTGTCCGTCCGCCCGGCTATCATCGCCGAAATTTTCGACGAGCCGATATCCAGAGATGTGAAGATTTTTTCTACCCGTGCCGCCATCAGCCTATTCCTTCACCTCGATCATTGTCATCATGCCCCGCGCCTTCCCGTCGATCAACTGTCCGGATCAGCCGGTTCGTCCTTCGGCGGCATCCGCAGATAGGCCCGTTCCGCATCGCGCAGGTCGAAATGCACGACGCCGCGGCCGAGCAGCCGGTTGATACCATCCATGCGGGCAAAATTCAGCAGTGCTGCCGACGCCGTCTCCTCCCCTTCGGGCAGGGCCAGCGTTTCGCCGCTGTCGAATTCCAGATCCCAGCGCCGGTTACCGATCCAGCTCGCCCCGGTCACCATCGGACGCAGCGCCGGCGCGACGTCGAGAAGCGAGTCCAGCTGGGAAAATTTCAGATTGGCCTTCTTGCCGACGATCACCGGCAGGTCGGGCATTTCTTCGCGGGCAATTTCCTCGAGCGGATATCCCGTCCTGTCGATCAGCGAGAGCGTACCCTGATTTTGCCAGACGGCAACGGGCTCGCGTTCGACGATATCGACGATCAGCGTATCGGGCAGCCGCCGCGAAATCCGCGCGTCCTTGATCCAGCCATTGGACAGCAGGTCCTCGCGCACCTCGTCAATATCGACCAGCAGCATCGAACGGTCTTTCTGCGCCAGCGTAATTTCATAGACTTTCAGCTCGTCGATGCGGTTGACACCGGTCACCTCGACCCTTTTCACTTCGAAACCGGCATTGCCGACCGCTTCGGCAAGCTCGGTCCTGATCCGGTCATTGATGCCGGAATAATGCGCAACGCTATAGGCGCCGAGAATGAACACTGCCACCAGCCCCCAGGTCAGGCCCTTCTGAACCTGTTCTTCGGTGACGGGCATGGCGCGCAATATCCTGTCGAATACGGAAACCTGCTTGACCTTGCGTCCTGCCTGTTTCCGCGGCTTGCCCCTGGCCGGCCGGTTATTGCGTTTCCGGGTTGCTGTCATAGCGCTTCTCTCACGATTATCTCGACCAGCTCTTCATAGCTGATTCCCATCTGCTTCGCCTGCTCGGGTACCAAACTGAGCGGCGTCATGCCGGGTTGCGTGTTCGTTTCCAACACGAACAGACCTGCTGCGCCCTGCTCGTCATCCCAGCGGAAATCTGTGCGGGACGTCCCCTTGCATCCCAGAATCTTGTGGGCCCGAAGAGCATAGTCGAGGCATAGCTTCTCGATCTCGGCAGGAATTTCCGCAGGGCAGACATGTTGCGTCAGGCCCTCCGTATATTTGGCGGCATAATCGTAAAATCCCTGCGCGGTCCGCAACTCGGTCACGCACAGCGCCTTGTCGCCCAGCACAGCGGTTGTCAGCTCGCGACCCTTGACGAAGGGTTCGGCCAGAAGCTGGTCAAATTCCTGCCACGGCCCCTGTGCATCGCGGCTGATCGGATTGCCGTAATCGCTGTCGTCGGTGACGATCGCCACACCGACAGAAGATCCCTCGTTGACCGGCTTCAGGACATAGGGTCGCGGCAAGGGATCGGCCTCATACAGGCTGGCACTGGAAACAATCCGGCCCTTGGGCATCGGTATGCCCGCGGGCACCAGCTGCTGCTTGGTCAGTTCCTTGTCGATCGCGATCACCGAGGTGGCGAGACCGCTATGGGTATAGGGGATCTGCATCAGGTCGAGCATGCCCTGTACGCTGCCGTCTTCACCCGGCACGCCGTGCAGCGCGTTGAACACCACATCAGGCCGAAGAGCGGCGAGCACCTGCGCGACATTGCGGTCCATGTCGACACGGCTCACCTGATGGCCGTTTTTCTCGAGCGCATCGGCGACGCCATTGCCGCTGCTCAGCGATACTTCGCGTTCGGCGGACCAGCCGCCCATCAACACAGCGACGTGGAGTTTTTTTTCATTCCTAGCAGTCATGCTTCGTCCCCCACCCGCTGAATTTCCCAATGCAGTTCGATGCCCGAATGAGCCTTGACCCGCCTGCGCACTTCGTCGCCGAGCGCTTCGATGTCGGCAGATGTCGCGCCGCCGAGGTTCAGCAGGAAATTACAGTGTTTTTCAGACACTTGTGCCTGCCCGATTTGCAGACCACGGCAACCGGCTTCATCGACCAGCTGCCAAGCCTTTTTGCCTTCGGGATTTTTGAAGGTGGAGCCGCCGGTCTTGGAGCGCAGCGGCTGTGAGGCTTCGCGTTCATCGCCAATACGCTTCATTTCGGCGCCGATAATCGCCGGATCGCCGGGTTCACCGACCATGGTCGCGCTGACCACAATCGCGCCGTCGGGTAGCGCCGAATGGCGATAGCTGTAGCCCATGTCGGCCAGCGGGATCGTCATCCGATCACCGTTGCGCAGGATCACCTCGGCGCTCTGCAATATGTCGCAGACTTCGCGGCCATAGGCGCCGGCGTTCATGCGGACGGCGCCGCCGATCGTGCCGGGAATGCCGCGCAGAAATTCCATTCCGGCAATGCCGTGATCGCGGGCGCTGCTAGCCGCCGAAATGCCCGGCGCACCGGCGCCGCAGCGTAGTGTCAGCCCATCTGCTTCGATCGATGCAAAGGCCTTGCCCAATCTGACCACCACGCCCCGGATGCCCCCGTCGCGGATAATCAGATTGGACCCCAGGCCAAGCGGCCAGACCGCAATCGCCGGATCGAGATCGCGCAGAAATTGCTGCAGATCATCAATATCCTTCGGTTCAAACAGCCATTGCGCAGAGCCGCCGCTCTTGAACCAGACGAGCTGGGCCAGTGGCGCGTTTTCAGTCAGCTTGCCGCGGGTTTGGGGCATGGTGGCAATCGCGCTCATTTTCGGGCCTCGGCAATATTATCTGCGAGCGCAGCGGCCCATTTGGTGATGTCCCCTGCCCCGAGGCAGATGATCATGTCTTCAGGCTGCGCTTCCTGCGCCAGTCGCTCGGCGAGAGCCTTCTGGTCCGCAACGGTCTCGGCGAGACGATGGCCTCGTGTTTTCAGGCCGGTGACCAGTGCCTCGCTGTCAATGCCTTCGATCGGATCTTCGCCGGCGACATAGACCGGGGTCACAAACACCATGTCGGCATCGTTGAAGGCGCCCTGGAATTCTTCCATATGGTCGCGAAGGCGGGTGAAACGGTGCGGCTGGACCACGGCGATCACGCGGCCTTGCGCACCTTCGCGCGCGGCCGACAGCACGGCCTGTATCTCGACCGGATGATGACCATAATCGTCTATGATCGTCACGCCATCGACTTCGCCAACCTTGGTGAAGCGCCGCTTGACGCCGCCGAATTGATCGAAGCCCTTGGCGATCTGTTCGTCGCTGATTCCCATTTCCAGCCCGACCGCCACGGCAGCAATCGCGTTCTGGACATTGTGACGGCCCGGCATCGGCAGTTCGATACCGGTGATCCGCCGGGTCTCGCCATCGCGGTCGCGGACATCGACGTCGAAACGGTTGCCGCCCGGAACCGGCGTGACATTGATCCCCTTGACGTCCGCCTGGGCGGAGAAACCATAAGTGATGATCCGCCGGTCGCGGATGCGCGGCAGCAGGGCCTGGACCTCGGGATGGTCAATGCACAGGATCGCAGCGCCGTAAAAGGGCACATTTTCGACAAATTCGAGGAAACTGTCCTTGATCTTGTCGAAGCTGCCATAATGGTCGAGATGTTCGGCATCGATATTGGTGACAACCGCGATCGTGCCGTCGAGCCGCAGGAAACTGCCGTCGCTTTCGTCGGCCTCGATCACCATCCACTCGCCGGCGCCGAGCCGGGCGTTGGAGCCATATTGGTTGATGATCCCGCCGTTGATCACGGTCGGATCAATGCCACCCGTATCCAGCATGGCCGCGACCATCGAGGTGGTGGTCGTCTTGCCATGGGTACCGGCTATCGCAATGGTCGATTTCAGCCGCATCAGCTCGGCGAGCATTTCCGCCCGGCGCACCAACGGTATCCGGCTGGCCAGCGCCGCTTCCACTTCCGGATTGCCGCGCTTGACCGCGGTCGAGGTCACGACCACCGCCGTGCCCTCGACATTTTCGGCGCTATGGCCAATTTTCACGTCAATACCCCTGGCGCGCAGGCCTTCTACAACATAGCTCTCGGCAATATCGCTGCCCTGCACCTGATAGCCGAGATTGTGCATGACCTCGGCAATGCCGGACATGCCGATGCCGCCGATACCGACGAAATGGATTGTCCCGATATCGGTGCCAACACCCTTCACTGCACGCCATCCTTTGCCAGTGCTTCCTTGCGAGCCGTCAGCCTTTGCGGCGCCGCATTCCCGGCTTTCATTGTCTTGCCCAGCGGAGAAGTCCCGATGCTCTCGACCAGGTCAGCCAGATCGCTCACCGCTTCAGGGCGTCCGCAGGATCTTGCGCAGCGGGCGGCATTTTCCAGCGCGCCGGTGCTCAAGGCGATTTTCTGGATCTGTTTGACCATCGCCCCGCGCATCTTGTCCAGCGCGGCGGATTGCTGCAGGCGCAGCTTGTTGGTCTTGTCGTCGCTGCCGCTGTCGAAATTCCGTGTCGTGATAGCGGGCTGCCGGATAACCCGGGCGCCGCCCGCCGCCACCATTTCCTTGACATTGTAAGTCTGATGATCATCCATCGCGCTGGGAAGCGGGATCAGGATCGCCGGCCGGCCGGCCGTGGTCAGCTCGGCAATGGTCGAAGCCCCTGCCCGGCCGATAACCAGATGCGCCCAGCCCAGCCGGTCCGGCAGATCGGGCAGATAGGTGGCCAGCTCTGCCGGAATATCATGTTCGGCATATTTCGCCCGCACCCGCTCGATATCGTCTTCCCGGCATTGCTGGGTAATCTGCAGACGGCGGCGCAAATGCACCGGCAACATCGCCATGGCATCCGGCACGACATCGGAAAGAATGGAGGCACCCTGGCTGCCGCCGGTCACCAATACGCGGAAAATTCCGTCTTCGGCCAGAACCGGATAACGTTCGTCGCGCAGCGCCACGACTTCCTCGCGCACCGGATTGCCGACCAGATGGACCTTTTCCTGATATTTCGGCTTGATCCGCAGCACGTCGGGATAGGCCGTGGCTATGGCGTTGACCGAACGGGATGCGAGCCGGTTGACCCGGCCGAGGACCGCATTCTGTTCGTGCACGATCGTCGGTATGTCCTTGCTGTTCGCAGCGA
Organism: Sphingorhabdus sp. 109; assembly: GCF_902506555.1. Lineage (GTDB taxonomy): Bacteria > Pseudomonadota > Alphaproteobacteria > Sphingomonadales > Sphingomonadaceae > Parasphingorhabdus. The sequence goes on from NZ_LR732707.1 coordinate 1,598,148, forward strand.
GCAGCGCGGGATAGGCCGGATAGCCGCCGAAGCCGACAACCGCCGACGGCTGGAATGTATCATATAGCTGCATCGCCATCCGGCGCCCTTTCAGGATAGCGCGCGTTCCGCCAACCCAGCTGCGCGGGTCCTTGGTAATCCGGCCGGCGGGCAGGACATGCACCTGCGCCTCTTCGATCATGCCGGGTATTTTCGCGCCGCGTTCATCGGTAATCATCGCGACCCGGTGACCGCGCAGAACCAGTTCCTTGGCCAGCGCATAGGCAGGGATCATATGCCCACCGGTGCCGCCAGCTGCCAGAACATAATGTTTCGAAAAACTCATACCGCTATCCGTCCTTGCTCAGGCCATGCCGAGACATATTGTGAGCGGTCAAGATACGGGTTTCGGCGGGTAAATGCGAGCAAAAGTCCAACCCCGATACACAAGGCGATTATGGACGAGCCGCCGTAGCTGATGAACGGCAGCGTCATGCCCTTGGACGGAAAGAGTTGCAGATTGACCGCCATGTTGATCAGCGCCTGTCCGCCGAACTGAGCGGTCAGGCCGGTGACAGCGAGAATGATGAAATTATCCTCTTCGTCCAGCAGCCGCAGGAACACCCGCACGATGATCGCCAGATAGACAAGCGCGATCGCCATGCAGGCGAGCAGGCCGAATTCTTCGCCGATAACCGAGAAGATATAGTCGGTATGCGCTTCCGGCAGCTTGAATTTGGCGCTGCCCAGACCGGGTCCGGTGCCGAGCAGACCACCGCCGGTGAGCGCCTTGTGGGCAAACATCACCTGGTCAAATTCGCCGCCGCCGAACAGCCAGGCGTTGATCCGCTGGGTTGCGACAGGATAGAGGAAATAAGCGCCGACCAGGCCGCCGGCACCGACGACGGCAATGCCGGCGATCAGGCGGGCAGACAGGCCGGAGACGGTCATCACCGCGAACCAGATGCCACAGATCAGGATGGTCTCGCCCAGATTAGGTTGCATCATCATCAGGATGGCGATGATTCCCGTCAGGACCACCGACAGCGAGATCACCGGCAGGGCCGGGTCCTTGATCCGGAGTGACAAAAGCCAGGCCAGCGAAACCGCATAGAGCGGTTTGAGAAATTCACCAGGCTGGATAGTGGCAAAGCTGTAGCCGATCCAGCGCTGGGCACCATTGACCGATTTCCCGAACACCGGGACCAGAAACAACAATATGAAAACGGCCAGCGCCGCGAGAATGGCAAACCGGCGGGCCTGCTCCTTCGGCAGCATCGAAATCACCAGCATCACCGGAATGCCGATCACGACCCAGCCTAGCTGCCGGTAGAAATAATAGAGCGGTTCGACGGTAACCGAAGCGGTGCTCTGCTTCAGCGCGGTAACCGGAGAGGCGGCGGCGACCGCGATCAGGCCGATGGCGATCAGGGTGAGAATCAGCCCGAGCAGTACCCGGTCGAGTTCCCAGAACCAGATGGCAAGCGGCGAACGATCGCTCCGTCCGAACCGCGACTGCAGCTGGAAACGCTTTTTCTTCAGCGCGCCGGAAATTTCCGGAAGCGGCTGTGCCGGCCCTGTCTGCTGCTCAGATATGCTCATCCAATTGCCTCCCCGGTCGCGGTTCCGATCAGATTTTTCTCGATCACCGAATTGACAGCGCTGCGGAAACAATTGCCACGCGCTTCAAAATCGCGGAACTGGTCAAAGGAAGCGCAGGCCGGCGAGAGCAGCACCACTTCCCCGGGCTGCGCATTGGCAGCGGCCCGTTGCACGGCGGTGAGGATCATTTCACAGGATTCAACCGGCACATGTCCGGTCAGCAATTTTTCAAACAGGGGGCCGGCTTCGCCTATCGTATAGGCCCGGACGACATTTCGGTAGAACGGTTCGCATTCGGTCAGCCTGTCGCTTTTCGGCAGACCGCCAAGGATCCAGTGGATTTTCGGATAAGCCCCGAGGGCCGGACCGGTCGACGCCGGATTGGTTGCCTTGCTGTCGTTGACGAACAGCACACCATTGGCTTCGGCAATGCGCTCCATCCGGTGTGGCAGACCGGCAAAGGCGGCCAGCGCCGGACGCCATTGCTCTTCGCCAATGCCCAGCGCCTCGACCGTGGCGATCGCAGCGATCGCGTTCTGGAAATTGTGCGGTCCCTGCAGCGAGGGCCAGTCCGGCTGCCCCGCAACCTCGACATTGCTGGTGTCGAAAATATTCTTCACCCGCCCAAGATCGCGCAATCCGTGCAGCGCCAATTGGGTCTTCTCGTCACCACTGGCAAAGATCGCGGCATGATCGGACCCCAGCATGTCGAACAGTCGGGCCTTGGAGGCCGCATAGGCATCAAAACTGTCATAACGGTCAAGATGATCCGGGCTGATATTGAGCAACAGCGCAACGTCGCAGTCGAGGCTATTGGTAAGGTCGATTTGGTAACTGGAAAGCTCCAGCACATAGACACCGCCTTCGGGCAGCGGTTCCTGCGACAGAATCGGCACGCCAATATTGCCGCCCATGACGGAAGGCAGGCCGGCATGCTGCAATATATGGTGAACCAGAGCGGTTGTGGTTGATTTGCCGTTGGTGCCGGTGATCCCGACCACACGGTGCGCCGGCAGCGCAGACCGGGCCTGCGCGAACAGTTCGATATCGCCGATAATCGGAACGCCGTCCGCTTTCGCCTTTTGCGCAATCGGGTGGTTGTTGAGCGGGACGCCCGGCGACACGACGATAGCGTCATAGCCGGTCAGGTCGCTTTCCAGCGGATCGGCGATCAGCGCCTTGTCGGAAACGCTGTTGCGCAATTCCTCCCGATTGTCCCACGCGAGCAGTTCCGCGCCACTCGCGTGCAGGCTTTCCAGTACCGCCATGCCGGACCGGGCCAGTCCGAGAATGGCATAGCGCTTTCCGGCAAAGACGGGAGAGACAATCATCTGAGTTTCAACGTCGCCAATCCGGCCAGCGCGAGCACCAGACTGATGATCCAGAAGCGGATCACGATGGTGGATTCGGACCAGCCAAGCTGTTCGAAATGGTGATGGATCGGCGCCATGCGGAACACCCGGCGACCGGTCCGTTTGAAGAAGAAGACCTGGACGATCACCGACACGGCTTCGAGCACGAACAGACCGCCGACCAGCGCCAGCACGATTTCATGGTGGATGGAAACAGCAATCGCGCCGAGCGCCCCGCCGAGCGCGAGACTGCCGGTATCGCCCATGAAAACAGCGGCCGGCGGCGCGTTGAACCACAGAAACGCAAGGCAGGCGCCAATCACGCAGGCACAGAAAATCGCCAGCTCGCCGGCTCCGCGGACGAAGGGAATGCCAAGATATTCGGAGAAAACCGCATTGCCGGACAGATAGACGAGCACCAGGAACGTGGCGCTGGCGATGACCACCGGCATGGTGGCAAGACCGTCGAGACCGTCGGTCAGATTGACCGCGTTACCGGCGCCGACAATCACGAACATCGCGAAGGGGATATAGAAATAGCCAAGGTCAATCTGCACATCGTTGAAAAAGGGCACATAGAGGCTGGTGCCGATCTGCTCGACGATCAGCCAGGTGGCAAAACCGGCAACCGCAAATTCCAGCAGCAGCCGGACCCGGCCGGGAACGCCCTTGTGACTGGCTTTGCGGACCTTGTCATAATCGTCCATGAAGCCAATCGCGCCAAAACCGAGCGTCACGAAAATACAGGCCCAGACAAACATGTTGCTTAGGTCCATCCAGAGCAGCAGCGAGGTCACCACAGAAATCAGGATCATCAGGCCGCCCATGGTCGGCGTTCCCGCCTTCTTGAGATGGGTGATCGGCCCGTCTTCGCGGATCGGCTGGCCCTTGCCCTGCCGCATGCGCAGCATGTTGATGAACTTGGGGCCGATCAGCAGCCCGATGAACAGCGATGTCGATATGGCCGCACCCGAGCGAAAGCTCAGATAGCGGAAGACGTTGAAAATACCTTCGAACTCAAGCCATTGGGCCAGCAAATAAAACATCAATACTCCCCGCTTACCAGCGCGGAAACCGCGGAGGAAAGTCCCAGATAATTTGAACCCTTGACCAGAAGGATATCCCCGTCGCCGAGCGATTTTGCGACCTCGGCCAGCGCGTCCGAAGCACTTGCCGCATGTGACATTTTCACGCCCCGATCAAGGCCCTGTTCAAGTTTCGCGGCAGTATGTGCCATATCCTCGCCGACCAAGATGATGGCTTTGGCGCCGGTCAGCAGAATATCATCGGCCAGAGCCGAGTGATAGTGCGCCGATTGCTCGCCCAGCTCGCCCATCGCGCCCAACAGGAGGATCTTCTGGCCGGTGCAGGGCTCGCTGGTAAAATGTTGCAAGGTCGCTTTCATCGATGCCGGATTGGCATTGTAGCTCTCGTCGATAACCGTCGCTGTGCCACCGGACTTCAGCGAGACGAGATGCCGCCGGCCACGCCCGTCGATGCCGCTCATTTCGGCGAGCGCCAGCCCGGCCGTGGCGAGATCGCCATCGACCGCGCGCACGGCAGCCAATATCGCCAGCGAATTGGATACCCAGTGACGCCCCGCCTCGGCTATCGTGAAGCAGAGGCTCCGGTCGCCCAGTTTCGCCGTGACCAGCGACCCGCCTCGGGGGGCCGCCACCACATCTATCGCGCGGACATCGGCTCCGGCATCAAAACCAAAGGATATCACATGCTCTGCATGGCGCTCGGCCTTTTTCCGCAGCCGCGCACAATGCGGGCTGTCATGCGGGATGATCGCGGTGCCGCCGGGCATGAGGCCTTCGAATATCTCGGCCTTGGCATCGACGATACCAAGCTCGCCATTGGCAAAATTGCCGATATGGGCCGGCGCAATCGCGGTGATGAGCGCGGCATGCGGGCGCACCAGACGAGTCAGCGCCGAGAGTTCATGGGCATGATTCATACCCATTTCGAAAATGCCATATTGGGTATCTTCCGGCATCCGCGACAGGCTGAGCGGGACACCGACGTGATTATTATAGCTTTTGACCGAACGATGGGCCTTGCCGAAGGAACAGCGGTCGAGCGCGGCAAATAGAGCCTCCTTGGTGCCGGTTTTGCCGACCGATCCGGTCACCCCGATGATTTTCGTGTCTGTCCGGCTCCGCGACGCAATGGCCAGCGAATCAAGCGCCTTTACGGTGTCGGATACCAGGATATGGGGTCCGTCCACCGGCTGGCTGACAATTGCGCCAGCAGCGCCGGAGGCGAAGGCCTGCTCGACGTGCAGATGACCGTCGCTATGCTCGCCCTTGAGCGCGACAAACAGATCCCCCGGTCCGATTTCACGCGAGTCAAAGGCGACTCCGGCTACGGCAAAATCACCACTGGCCTTGCCGGCCACTGCGTCCGCGATCGCGGCGGATGTCCACAGTTCCGTCACAACGGCTGCGCTCCGGCGCATTCTCTCGCCACTTCGACATCGTCGAAAGGAATGACGCGATCGCCAATGATCTGCCCCTGCTCATGACCTTTGCCAGCGAGCAGGATGATGTCCTGCGGACCGGCCAGTGCGATTGCTCTCGCAATCGCGGTGCGGCGATCCGCCACTTCCTCGGCGCCGCTGGCTCCGGCCATGATTTCGGCGCGGATGGTGGAGGGATCCTCGCTGCGCGGATTGTCGTCGGTAACGATGACAAGATCAGATGTTTCGACGGCTATGGCGCCCATTTCCGGACGTTTGCCCTTGTCGCGGTCACCACCTGCCCCGAAAACCGTGATCAGCCTGCCGGACACATGCGGCCGCAGCGCTGCGATCGCAGCGCGCAGGGCATCCGGCGTATGGGCATAATCCACATAGAGCGGTGCCCCTGCCCGGGTGATGACCGCCCGCTCCATCCGGCCGCGCACCGGCTGCACGCGCTGCATATGGTCAAATATATTGTCAAGCTTGCCGCCGGTGGCCAGCACGATGGCCGCTGCGCAAAGGATATTGGCGGCCTGATAGGCACCGATCAGCGGCAGCGAAATCCGGTGGGTATTGCCCTCGGCCTTGACCATCAGAACCTGGCCCAGATGAGTGGGCGTCTGCGACACCAGTCTCAACGTCTCTCCCTGTTCGCCGACGGTCAGCAGTTGCAGCCCGCGATCCTTCGCCCGCTCGATCGCCTTGCCCGACCATGGCTCGTCGTCGGCCCAGATGACAGCGGTACCGTCGCTTTCGACGACCTCGTCGAACAGCCGCATCTTGGCTTCAAAATAGCTTTCCATATCACCATGATAGTCGAGATGATCACGGCTCAGATTGGTGAATGCGGCGACATCAACCGGCAGACCTTCGGTGCGATATTGCGACAGTCCGTGGCTCGACGCTTCGAATATTGCATGACTGACGCCTTCTCTGGCCAGGCCGGACATGTTGGAAAGGAAGGTCACGATATCCGGTGTGGTCAGGCCCGTCTTGACCTGATCATCCGCTGTCGTGACGCCCAGCGTACCGATCGAGGCACTGTTGCAGCCGTCCATTCGCCACAGCTGCCGGGTCAGTTCCGCCGTCGAGGTCTTGCCATTGGTCCCGGTCACCGCCGCCACATGGGCCGGTGTCGGCGTGTAATAACGCGCCGCCATCCGGGCGAACAGGCGCCGCGGCTCTTCATCATGAACAGGGAGTGCACCCTCGACAATGGTGCCAGGTAGCGCGACCACGGCAATGGCTCCGGCGGCAACCGCAGCCTCGATAAATTCTTCGCCGTTGAACCGGGCACCACGGAAGGCACCGAATATATTGCCGGGTGCGATCTTGCGATGATCGATGGCAAAGCCGGTAACCGCCTGCTCGCCGGCCTCGCCTTCCACTCCGGGTACCAGATTATTCAGTCGCATCATTCGGTTCTTTGGCTGTGCTTTTGGGCTTCCAGAGGAGCGGCGTCAATTCGGATACGTCAACATCGCGATGATCATCGGGAACCACGCCCAGCATCGGCCCGACGCGGGACACGACCTTTTTGACAATCGGGGCAGCCGTCCAGCCGGCTGTCCGCTGGAAGGATGTTTCGGCGGTTCCCTTGGGTTCGTCGAGCATGGCGATAACGACATAGCGCGGATTGTCCATCGGGAAAGCGGCAGCAAAGGTCGAAACCAGCGACGTCTTGTTGTAACCCCCCTCGGAAGGCTTTTCCGCCGAACCGGTCTTTCCGCCGATCCGGTAGCCTGGCGCATCGGCCTTGCGGCCGGTTCCATCCGAAACAATCATCCGCAGCAATTGCCGCATACGGGCGCTGGTCGCAGCCTTGAACACGCGGCGGCCCTTGGCTTCCTCGCCCGGCTCGACCTTCAGCAAGGTCGCCGGACGCCAGATGCCGCCGTTGACCATGGCTGCATAAGCGCTGGCAAGATGCAGCGGAGTCACGGCAATGCCATGCCCGTAGGCCACCGTCATATTGGTCACCCGACCCCAGTTGCGGGGCCACAGCGGGTGTCCCCGTTCAAACAGTTCGATATGGGGCCGTTCGTCAAAACCGAGCCGGCGGAACATATTCTCCATTGATTCCCTCCCCAGATTGTCGGCAATCCGGGCGGTAACGATATTCGAACTGTGCACCAGCGTTTCCGGCACGTTGAGATAGCGGTTCTGGCTGTGGTCGTCCTTGATCGTGAAGCCGCCGACCTTGATCGGCTCCATCGCATTATAGCGCACCGCCAGGTCCGTCACCGTGCCGGCGTCGAGCGCGGCGGCGATCGTCAGCGGCTTGAAGGTTGAACCGAGTTCGAAAACGCTCTGGGTCACTTCGTTATTCTGGTGCTTCATCGACGCCCGGCGGATCTTGTTCGGATCAAACAATGGCAGCGAAGCCAGCGCCATGACTTCACCGGTCTGGACATCGAGAATAATCCCTGCAGCGCCGCGCGCCTCGGTCATGATCATCGCATCCTGAAGCTCGCTTTCCAGCGCCGCCTGGGCCCGGCTGTCGATCGACAATGTCGACGGAGTGCCGCGCAGCTTCTCGTCAAGAAGACGGTCGTTCAGCGCCCGCTCCATTCCCATAACGCCTTTCCCGTCGGCGTCGACATAGCCAAGCACATGCGCCGCCAAGGCGCGCTGCGGATAGAGCCGCTCGTCCTCGCGGGGAAATTCGATACCGATTTCGCCGAGCGCATGGATCTGCTTGACCTCTTCGGGAAGCGCCCGGCGGCGAAGATAGGTTGGATGGGAACCGTTCAGCTTGTCCAAGAAATAGTCTGCGCTCGTATCCGGGAAAATAGCCGACAGCTGTCGCGCCAGAACATCCTTGTCGCCCAGCACCCGTGCCGGCACCACCCGAACCGCATAGCCCAGGATTGTCCGGGCCAGCGGCACGCCGTTGCGGTCGACAATATCGCCACGCGGTGGCACGAAGGCACTGCTGGACGGACGATGGGGCGTCGCATCTTCCAATATCGTCAGACTGATCAGCCGCCCGACAATGATCGTGAATGCGGCCAGAAACACCAGCAGCAGGATCATCAGCCGGAAATGCGCATTCGCGGTAATTTCCTTCGCTTTTCCCGAAAACTGCACCTTCTTGCTGCTGGCCAGAAGCATCGTCATTCGGTCAGGCTTTCGATTTTCTCGGCAATCGCCTTGCGGCCAAGATCACGGACCAATCCGTCGTCGAGCAGCTTGTCTTCGATATGCGCCACCCTAGTGGTGCGGGCCTGCGCCGCTCCCACAGTCTTGGCCGGACCGCTGTTCGTCACGGCCTGCGCAATACCCGGCCGACTGCCGATCGCGCTGCCGTCGGCATTACGGTCTTGCGCCCTGGCGGTGCCGAACACCGAACCGATAATCCCGGCCGGCCTGACGCCTTCCATTGAACTGATCACGGCAACCTGCACCGGCTTGCGCAGATCCTTGCCGCCGAGGTTGGCCAGCGCTCTTTCGCCGTCCAGATATTGCGAGGCTTGCGGCGAGGCATAGCCGAATTCGAGCTTGTTCCAGTCCTCCAGCTGGCGCAGGTTGGCGCGCGCGCTGAATTCCGTTTCCAGATAGCGGATATCCTTTTTGATCTCGACAATCTTGCGGTCCGTGCGCGCGAGATCGCTGCGCAAAGTCGCCACGCTGAGCGAGAGCGGGTACAGCAAGATCGCCACCAGAAAGACCAGAGCAAGCCATCCCATGCCTTCGAGGCGTTTGATCGCCAGCTTCATGATCCGCCACCATTGGCAACCGGTGCGTCTGTGCGCACCGCCGATCTGAGGGTGGCGGAGCGGGCCCGGGGATTAAGAGCCTGCTCCGCCCCGGCCGGACGCACCGCTTTGGCTGGTTTATGAAAGGTGGGTGCCGGCCGTGTCTCGTTAACCTGAGGTAAGTGCCGGGAGCCGGCGGATTTCTGTCCGCTACGGTCCCGCAGAAAATTCTTGACGATGCGATCTTCGAGGCTGTGAAATGTGACAACCGCCAGCCGGCCGCCGGGCTGCAGCAGCTTTTCGGCTGCGGCCAGACCGTCTTCGAGCTCGCCCAGTTCGCGATTGATGTGGATGCGGATCGCCTGGAACGTGCGGGTGGCCGGATCCTTCTTGTCGCCGGCGCGATAGCCCAGCGCCTTGCGGACCACTTTCGCCAGCTCGGATGTACGGCTAAGCGGCCGCGCCTCGACAATCGCCTTGGCGATCCGCCGTGACCGGCGCTCCTCGCCGTAGCGATAGATGACATCGGCGATCATCTCTTCATCCGCTTCGTTGAGAAAATCTGCCGCGCTTTCGCCGTCCCGCGCCATGCGCATGTCGAGCGGACCATCTTTCTGAAAGGAAAAGCCTCGCTCGGCCTGATCCAGCTGCATAGAGGAAACGCCGATATCGAGCGTGACACCGTCGATCTCGTTATCGACCAGTATCTCGGCCATTTCGGAATAGCGGGCGTGGTGGAGGGTCAACCGGCCCTGAGCCTCGTCAACCATCTGCTGACCGGCAGCAATCGCATCGGGGTCCTGGTCAAAAGCGTGAACCTGCGCGCCGGCTTCCAGCATCGCCGAACTGTAGCCGCCGGCACCAAATGTTCCGTCAACATGCGTCTCTCCGGGAGCAATGGCGAGCGCATCAACGACTTCATTGATCAGCACGGGTATATGGCGGGCATCTGCAACAGGGGTCATTTCTGCTTCCCTCCGCCCTTTTCGCCGGCTTCTTTCAGATGATATTCGACCAGACGGCGGTCAACCGGCACATCGTCGGTGGTGTCGAGCAGCGTCTGCGGATCCCACAGACAGAAGGTCGTACCGATACCGTGGAACAGGACGTTATTCTGCAGATTGCCGATATCGCGCAGTTGCGGCGGCAAGATGAAGCGGCCGCTGGCGTCAAAGCTCAGGTCCTGCAGCGATGAGAACTTGCGGGCACCGGCGGCATCCTTGTCGAAGCTTTCGCCGCGCGCGATCGCCGCTTCCCACTGCTTGTCGATTTCGGCGAGCATGTCGGCCTTGCGGCTGAGGCCAAAGCCGACCAGGCAATCCCATTTCTCGTGGGTGCCGAGGCAGAGTGTCCGGCCATCGCTGCTTTCCACCAGATTTTTGCGCAGAAATGCCGGGACCGAAAGACGACCCTTGTCGTCTATCGCCGATATTGCAGAGCCTGAATATGCATATGCAACTGACACCGTGGAAATCCCTCATCCGAACCGGGGCCAAAGCTCTCCCCCCTCCAGAAGTGCGTTTTCCAGCGCCTTTCCGAAAACCAGAATCCGGACAGGAAGAATACCCCGATAACAAATATTAGCTAACAGGGGTGAGCGCGGGATAAAAGGGCTTTTTACGGGATTTTATGGGAATGACTTATTAAGTCATTGTTTTTCCTACATTTAAAAATCAGGCAATCCGGCCACCCTTCCGGGCCGTTGCGCCCGCTTTTCAAAAATGCCCTGCATATCGTCATTTCCGGCGAACATCGGCATCGCCATATTGCTGCACCAGTGCATCAATGAAGCGCACCGCGCCGCTTTTCCGCGGCGATTCAAGCGCTGGCGCGGGCCAGAGCCCCGCATCGAGAAAATCGGCATCGGCAACGATGGTCGCCTGCCCCTGCCCTACCGTACATTGCACGAGAAAAGCGGCCTCGCCCCAGTCGCAGTCAACGCCGGATACCTCCTGACCATCGGCTGAACGCTCGATCTTTCCCACGCCACGACTGGCGAAATGATGATCACCAACGCGAAGAAGTTCGACCGCCGCGCCGTGGTCATGACCGCCAACAAGCTCCAGCCCCCAGTGACCGAGCAGTGGCGAAAGCAGGCCGGTGGCCAAAGGCCGCTGCGGATCGCCAAGCGGCAGCCGGGATGGCCAGACCAGATCGGGGTCGGTGAGAATGATGGCGGCTCCCCCTGCCCTGACCCAGGCATCAAGATCGTTCAGATCGGCCGGATCCATCGCCCGCGGCTGGACGAGCAGGAGAATGTCCGGGTTTTCCTCCGCCAGATTTTCCAGACTGTCGACCGCGGTCATATCATAATGTTGCTGCCAATAGCGGTAGACCGGTGCCGGCTCCGATCCACCGGAGAGAATCGATTCCACAGAAGCGCCATCACCCCATATCAAAGGCAGGCTTGTCATCAGCTGGATACGGAAGCGGGGTTGCTGGGAATCGGGCGGCGATTCCGCGGCGCTGCATTGCGCGAGAAACAGGAGCGCGAGAAGGGCCGACGGAACCTTCTGCCAAAAATGCGCCAACTAGCGCTGCTCCCGATCCATTGGTGCACCCAGATTGGGATCGGGCCTCAGGTCCGGGACGGTCTGTCCAGGCAGATTTGCCGCAGGATTTTGGGCTTCTGCCTTGCCCCCTCCCGATGCCGGTGCCGGCGTAATGCCCAGTTCGGCCAGCGGTTCGGCCGGCTTGCCTTCCGGGACAGTGGCAACCGGCGGGACGGTACCGGTTGCTTCTGCCTGCATTTCCTCGATAACCGTCTGTTCGTCGCTGGCGCGCTGGATGATGAAATTGGCGACGCTGACCAGCAACAGCACCGCGGCCAGTCCGACGACACCGACCTGAATGCGCTGCATCGTGTCCTGACGACCGGAATTTGGCGGCTTCCTACCCATCATTATCGAGCCACGGGAACACGGGCAGTCCCTTTTCCTTCAGCCAGGCGGCGTTATATAGCGAGGAGAGATAGCGGAACCCGGTATCGCAGAGGATCGTTGCAATCCGGCTGCCAGGCCCCAGTTCCTTGCCCAGCGCAATCGCACCGGCGACGTTGATACCCGACGACATGCCAAGACAAAGGCCCTCTTCCATCAGCAGCCGTTCGACCCAGACCAGAGCCTCCTCGTCGGAAATGCGATATTGCAAATCCACCGGCGCGTCTTCGAGATTGCCGGTGATCCGGCCCTGCCCGATGCCCTCGGCGACGCTACTGCCTTCGGACTTCAACTCGCCATGGGCGTAATATTCGTAAAGCGCTGCACCGTGCGGGTCCGATAATGCGATGGTTATCTTTTCATTCTTCGCCTTCAGCCCCATGCCGACGCCTGCCAGCGTCCCGCCGGTTCCGACGGCACAGGTAAAGCCGTCAATCTTGCCGTCCATCTGGTCCCAGATTTCCTCGGCAGTGGTTTCGATATGCGCGCGTCGGTTGGCGACATTGTCGAACTGGTTGGCCCAGATCGCGCCTTCGGTTTCTTCTGCCAGGCGGCGTGAGGTATGGACGAAATGACCGGGGTTTGAATAAGGCGCAGCCGGCACGGTGATCAGCTCGGCGCCGAGCGCGCGCAGCGTATCCATCTTCTCCCGGCTCTGGGTCTCCGGCATGACGATGGTCGACTTATAGCCCTTGGCATTGGCCACCAATGCTATGCCGATGCCGGTATTGCCGGCGGTTCCCTCGACAATCCGTCCTCCCGGCTTCAGCAGGCCGCGTTCTTCCGCATCCTGAATGATGAACAGCGCGGCGCGATCTTTCACCGATGCGCCGGGATTGGCAAATTCGCACTTGCCGTAAATGTCGCAACCGGCAGCTTCACTGGGTCCGGAGAGGCGGACGAGCGGCGTATTGCCGATCAGTTCGAGAGTGTTTGGAATGATGCTCATGGGCAATACATAGTGCGCGGGTTTTCGCGCCGCAAGCTTGAAGCTTTTGCAGGGGTAATAGCATGGCTTTAGTCTACCGCCGGCAAGGGCCAGTCTGCAGAAAAATTGTTCGTGCGCAGTTACAGAACATCATGCTAGGCCGCTGGCAGCATCTGACAAGAGATAGGAAAAAGAGGATCATGGTCGAGAAAAAATATGAATGTTTCGATGTCGAGATTGGCGACGGCATCGCCCATATCCGGATGAACCGTCCGGAAAAGCTCAACAGCATGAATCGCGCGTTCTGGAATGATCTGCCGGAAATCGTCGAGGATATTGATATCAACGCCCGCGCGCGGGTCATCGTGATCAGCTCGACCGGCAAGCATTTCTCCGCCGGCATGGATCTCTCTGTTTTTGCGCCGCAACCAGACAACAAGATCGACGGCGCGGACAAGCATGTGCTCGCCGAAATGTTCCGCTCCAATGTCAAACGGATCCAGCATAGTTTCAACGCGCTGGAAGAAGCCCGCATTCCCGTTCTGTTTGCGCTGCACGGCGGCGTCATCGGCGGCGCGATCGACATGATCAGCGCGGGTGATATCCGCTGGTGCAGCAAGGACGCGATATTTTGCATCCAGGAAACCAACATCGGCATGACCGCCGATGTCGGCACCTTCCCGCGCCTGCAGCGCTATATCCCCGAAGGCTGGGTCAAGGAAATGGCCTATACCGGTCGCCGGATCGATGCCGCCAAGGCCAAGGAAATCGGTCTGGTCAACGATGTGTTCGACACGCAGGAAGAATGCCTGGCCTATGTCATGGAAACGGCGAAAGAAATCGCGTCGAAATCGCCCCTGGCGATCACCGGCTGTAAAGTGCTGATCAACTATGGCCGCGATCACAGTACAGCGGACACGCTGGACTATATCGGTGTCTGGAACGCTGGCATGTTCCCGCCTTCGCATATTCAGGAAGCAGTGGCCGCGATGGGTGAGAAGCGCGAACCGGACTTTCCCGACCTGTTGCCGCTCCGAACCACAGCGCTGTAATTTCGCCGCCGCAATCACTCGATGATAAATTTCATATATGCCCTGATCCCGGTGATCCTGATCACCGGGCTGGGCTGGTTGCTCGCGCAACGGAACTTCCTGCCCGCCGAGGGATGGCGCGCGATTGAGCGACTGGTCTATTTCATTTTCTTTCCGGCGCTGATCATCAATGTGCTGGCCAGCGCCTCGTTTGAAATCGTGCCCTGGACGATGGTGCTGGCGCTGATCGGCTCGCAAATGGCGCTTGCCATACTGGGGCTTGTTGCCAAGCGGGCCGATGATGGACCCCGGAAAGGGTCTATCATCCAGTCCAATGTCCGCTGGAACACCTTTGTCGGCCTGTCGATTGCCAGCGCGTTGTTCGGCGAGCCCGGACTTGCGCTGATGGCCATTGCGGTCGCGGTTCTAACACCCGTCGCCAACGTGGTTTCGGTGCTCGCCCTGACATATTTTGCGGAGGATAGCGGTAGCCCGAAACCGCATGTGATGATGGACATGATCCGTAATCCGCTGATCATCGGCTGTATTGTCGGCATCGCGCTGAATCTGCTGGACATCGCGCCGACCGGAATGGCCGAAAAGACGCTCGACATACTGGGTGAAGCCACGCTGGCGCTCGGCCTGCTGGTGGTTGGCGCTGCGGTTGATCTAAAAGCCTTCAACCGGGCGGGTCCAACTACTTTGATCTGGTCCGCGGTCCGTCTGCTCGGCTTCCCGGTTGCGGCTCTGGCTGCCGGGCTGTTGCTCAACCTCGCGCCGGACAGTCTGGCAATTGTCGTGATCGCCGCATCCACGCCGACCGCGAGCAGCGGCTATATATTGGCGCGTCAGCTAGGCGGCGACGCTACCCTGTCGGCCAATCTGATTGCGGTGCAGACCGTGTTTTCGGTTCTGTCCATGCCCGCGATCTATGCGCTCTATCTGCTGGTTCGGGCATGAGAATTCTGCCGGGCCCCGCCTAGCTCAGATCATATTTCTCGGGCACGAATTTCGCCATGATCTTGTCACAGACGGCGTTGTTGCGCTGGAAACAGTCGTGCGCCTTCATCGCCTCGAAATGGGCGACCAGCGATGGCCAACGGGATTTGTCCGGCAGACCGGCCAGCATCTCGGTCTGGGCGATCTGGGACGCGACCGATATATCGGCGATGGTCACATTCTCGCCGATGAAAAAGGAGCGCCCGTCCAGATATTGCTCGAGATAGTCCCACAACGGCGGCAGCTTCTCGTTCCAGGTCTTGCGCGCCGTTTCAACATCCGGTTCCTTGCGCTGGAACAGATTGAAGATGATCGGCCGGAAAAGCCCCAGGCCACCGGCCATCGCCAGTCCGGTGTCGGCATATTCCTCCAGCCAGAGCGCCTGGCCATGGTCGAATGCGTCGGCGGGATAGACGGCAGGGTCGGGCTGTTTCTTTTCCAGATAGCCGCAAATCGCCGAGCTGTCGGTAATTGTCCCGGCAGGGCCTTCTTCGGCGATATCCCGGTCGCGCAGCGAGGGAATGCGGCCAAGCGGGCTGATCGGCTTGTACCAGTCCGGCAAGACCATGATGCTGACCTCCTCGCAGTCATAATCAAGCCCCTTGAGCGCGAGCACCGCCTCGACCTTGCGCTGGAAGGGGGACAAAGAAGAGCCGTAGAGGACGAGCGATGCGGTCATGGGGTATTTTCTCCTGATCTTTGCAACTTCAATGGCGGATTGTTTGGAGATTGAAAAGCCCCGTCCCGCTCCTTCTCCTTTACGGGACAAGGCGATTGGCGGTCCGCTCCATAATTGTTTCAGGAATATTCAATCCCCACTGCATCAGCCGCCTGCTTAGCCAGCTTCCGCGCCGCATCCGTATCCGCGCCTGTCGCCAGCGCCACCGCCATCCGCCGGTAAGGCCGCGTCACCGGCTTGCCAAATATCCGCACATCCGTTTCCGCGCCCTCGTCGCCCAGTCCCAGGGCATCGGCGACGCCGGTAAATTCGAACTGCTCGCTGTCCCGGTCGGCGAGAATCACCGCGCTGGCGCTGGCCGGTGCGGTTAGCGCGATATGCGGTACCGGAAGCCCCATGATGGCGCGGGCGTGCAGGTCGAATTCGCTGAGATTCTGGCCGATCGAGGTGACCATGCCGGTATCATGCGGTCGCGGACTGAGCTCGGAGAAAATGACTTCGCCCTGTCGGGTAACGAAAAACTCGACCCCGAACAGGCCCCAGCCCCTGCCGTCGCCGCCAAGATTTTCGACGACCTTGCGCGCCATATCCTGCGCGCTGGCCAGCGCCGCATCGGTCATCGAGGCCGGTTGCCAGCTTTCCTGATAATCGCCCCGCTCCTGCCGATGGCCGATCGGCGGGCAGAAGTGCACGTCATCCCGGGTGCGCACGGTCAGCAGCGTAATCTCATAGTCAAAGTCGATGAACTGCTCGACAATCACCCGCGCCCGGTCGCCCCGCATATTGGCAACGGCATAGTCCCAGGCCGCTTCCAGATTATCGGCGCTGTCGACCTTGCTCTGCCCCTTTCCGGACGAGGACATCACCGGCTTGATCACCAGCGGCAGGCCGATGTCATCCGCTGCGCCGGCGACTTCGGCAAAACTTTCGGCATAACGGTAGCGCGAGGTGGTCAGCCCCAGTTCCCCGGCCGCAACATCGCGGATTGCATCGCGGTTCATCGTCAGCCGGGTGGCCCTGGCCGAGGGTACGACATGATAGCCGTCCGCTTCGACTTCGGCCAAAACTTCCGTCCGTATCGCCTCGACCTCCGGAACAATCAGATCGGGCCGGTGCTTCTCGACGGCCGCGCGCAATTCTGCACCGTCGAGCATCGAGAAGATCTCCCGAGCGTCGGCAACCTGCATGGCTGGCGCATTGTCATAGGCATCGCAGGCAATGACATACGCACCAAGCCGCTTGGCCGAGATAACAAATTCCCGGCCCAGTTCGCCGGAGCCGAGGAGAAGGATTTTTTTGGTAAAGGTCATGGGGTGGCCATAGCCAAAGCCAGTGGTGTCGTCATCCTGAACTTGTTTCAGGACCTCCGCCGCCTGATCCAGAATCTGCTGGCAAGAGTGAGAAGGGTCCGCAACAAGTACAGCATGACGAAAGTGATCTGGCCGCCCCCGCTCGCCATCATCGCTTCCATCCGGCGCTCCATTACCTTTTCCGACACATCCTCTACATGGGCACTAATATGGCGCGACTAAGACCACCTGTGACCGAACGGGTCTGTCAGCCGCCCGGAACGGTCGCCGCAAGACCGGTCTTCCACCGGACGGACGACTGCGACAGGTGCATATGCTCGCTTGCACCGAAAGCTTCCGGTTGGAGCAAGATCGCTGCCTCGGTATTTTCCCCTTCCGGGCGCCGGCATTTGTTGCAGAATTGCCTCACCCTGCCAGATTCGGATATTTCCTGTTTGATATATTATATCATATCCCCTATCTAGCGGACGATTCCTGTCCCCAAGATATAAGAGATAAATGTGTCACACAGAAAATTCCTGATTTCCGCTGCCATTCTGGCGCTGCCCGCAACTCCTGCCTTTGCCCAGCAGGAAAAGACCGCCGAACAGCGCTCCACCGGCCTCGCCGATGATTTTCACGATGACGATATGATCATCGTTACCGCACCTTATGTCGACCAGCTCGACATATTGGCCGGTACCTCGGCGCTCTCCGGCGATGATCTTGCGAAAGATTTGCGCGGCCAGATCGGGGACAGCCTGACCTCCCTGCCCGGCGTATCGTCGACCAGTTTCGCGCCCGGTGCCTCGCGGCCTGTGTTGCGCGGGTTTCAGGGGCCACGCGTAAAGGTGCTGACCGACGGCATCGGTTCGCTCGACGCATCCAACACTTCGGTGGACCATGCGGTGACCATTGATCCGCTCACTGCCCAGCGGGTCGAGGTTCTGCGCGGCCCTGCGGTCCTGCTCTTCGGCGGCGATGCGATTGGCGGCGCGGTCAATGTCATTGACAAGCGCATTCCCCGCGACGTGCCGGAAGATGCAATCCACGTGGATGCAATCGGCGGATACGGCAGCGCCGCCGATGACTGGAGCCTCGCCGGATCGGTAGACGTCCCGCTGACGTCCAAGCTCGTGATCCATGCGGACGGCAGTTTCCGTGACAGCGGTGATGTTCGGGTTCCCGGATATGTCCTGTCGCCCGAACTGCGCGCAGACCTGCTGGCCGACGCGGCCGAAGAGACCGAGGAAGGTCACCTAGAGGAAGCGGAAGAATTGACCGAAGCCGCCAATCAGCGGGGGCGGATCGAGAATAGCGCCAGCCAGACCTACACCGCCGGTGTTGGCTTGGCCTTTATTGACGACGGCGGCCATCTCGGCGTCTCGCTAAGCTATTATGACTCGGACTATGGCGTACCGAGCCGACCCGGCACCGAACATGCGCACGGCGAGGAAGAAGAGGATGATCACGATCATGACGACGACGATCATGATGAAGACGAGCATCACGACGAAGAAGCGCCCGTAACAATCGGGCTGGAACAGATTCGGGTCGACCTGCGCGGCGGCGTCAATCTCGGCGGCTTTTTTGAATCGCTGAATTTCCGTGCCGGCTATTCGGACTATGAGCATACCGAGTTTGAAGGCGATGAAATCGGAACCGTTTTCTCGGTATCGGGTATCGAGGCGCGGGCCGAGCTGGTCCAGGCAGACCATGACGGCTGGCGCGGCGTGATCGGGACCCAAGTTCTGGTCCGCGATTTCAACGCCATCGGAGCGGAAGCCTTTGTACCGAAAAACAGTCTGGAAAGCTGGGCCTTGTTCACGGTTCAGGAAGTTGATCTCGGCAATTGGGAAGTGGAAGGCGCAATGCGTTTCGACCAGACCGATATCAGCGCCAACAGCATCAATTTTGAGCGCAGCTTCAACACTTTCTCGGGCGCGCTGGGGCTTGCCTATGCACCGGATGACAGTGCCTTCAAGGTCGGTGTCAATCTCTCGCGGTCGGAGCGTGCGCCCTCGGCAGAAGAACTGCTTTCCGATGGCCCGCATATCGCCACCCAGGCCTATGAAATCGGCAACCCCGATTTTACCACCGAGAAAAGCTGGGGCGGCGAACTCTATGCCCGCTGGGATAGCGACGATGTCCAGCTGAGCGCGACCGTCTATGCCAATTTCTTCGATGATTATATTTTCGAAGCAGAAACCGCTGCCGAGGAAGACGGCCTGCCGGTCTTCCAATTTTATCAGCAGGACGCGACCTATTATGGCGTCGAGGCGTCTGCCTCGGCGGTGGTCGGTCGGGCTGCCGGCTTTGACTTCATCGTTGATGGCGTAGCCGATTATGTGCACGCCAGAATCAACAATGGCGGCGGTCCGGTACCGCGGATCCCGCCGCTTCGCCTGCTCGGCGGAATCGAAGCACAAAGCGGCTCCTTTGACCTGCGTGCGGAAGTCGAATGGGCCGATGGCCAAGATCGCGTCGCGGCTTTTGAAACGCCGACCGACAGCTTTACGATGGTCAACGCCTCTGTTGCATGGCGGCCATTCGGCAAGGAAGGCGGCGTGACATTGCTGGCATCGGCCAATAATATTTTCGACGTCCAGGCCCGTCGTCATGCCTCGTTCACTAAAGACTATGTACCTCTGTCCGGTCGTGATATTCGCGTCAGTGCAAAGTTCAGTTTTTAGGATGTTCTAACATGCAGAAAATTACCGCAGCAATCTTGATCTCTACAATGGTGTTGCTCAGTGCCTGTGCCACCGTCAAGGGTGTCGGCAGGGATATCGAGTCGGTTGGCGAAGCCGGCCAGGATGCGATTGATTAAGAAAGCTATTACCGTTCTCCGCACTTGAAGCGGGACCTTGGTGATGACAAGTGATTATCATCCTGGGACCCGCATCATTTGCGGAGCACGACAATGCTCTAGGACGAGACTATTTCCCGCTTCTTCCGCTCGGTGGCCCACATGATGAGCAACGAGACCTCGTAGAGCAGGATCAGTGGAATTCCGAGCATCAACTGCGACACCACATCCGGCGGTGTCAGGATCGCGGCCAACGCAAAGGCGCCGACAATCATATAACGTCTCACACCCTTCAGCTGCTGCCGGCTGACAATCCCCGCACGGTTGAGCAGCAGGAGCAGCACCGGCAGCTGGAAACAGACGCCGAAGGCGAGAATGAACTGCATCACCAGCGACAGATAGTCGCCCATTGCCGGCAGCGCTTCCTGCTGGAGACCGCCAACCGCCCCCTCGAACCCCAGGAAGAAGCGGAAAGCCGTCGGCATGACGATGAAATAGGCCAGGGACGCGCCCGCCATGAACAACAAGGGCGTCGCGACGAGAAAGGGCAGGAACGCCTTTTTCTCATTGGCATAGAGGCCGGGTGCCACGAAGGCCCATAGCTGGTTGGAGATGATCGGAAAGGCCAGGAAAAAGGCCGCAAAAATCGCCACCTTGATCTCGACGAAAAAGGCTTCGTAGAGCTTGGTGTAGATGATTTTCCCTTCGCCCGCCGGGAACGCATCGGTCAGCGGCTGCACCAATATCCCGAAAATTTCGTCGGCGAAAAATATGCTGACCAGAAAAGCCGCGCCCAGCGCCGCCACCGACCAGAGCAGTCGCTGACGCAACTCGATCAGATGCTCGATCAGCGGCGCCTTGCTCTCGTCGAGATCGGGTTGGCTCTGGTCGTTCATGCCAGACCACCGGAAATCAGGCAATCTCGATTGTCCGTGACCCATTTGCCAAAGCACCAAGCGGACGGGGAGGAGCCGGTTGGCAGGAACAACCGATCAGAAAGGTCCG
Source organism: Sphingorhabdus sp. 109 (assembly GCF_902506555.1). GTDB lineage: Bacteria > Pseudomonadota > Alphaproteobacteria > Sphingomonadales > Sphingomonadaceae > Parasphingorhabdus. The sequence goes on from NZ_LR732707.1 coordinate 1,618,925, forward strand.
TCATCCCTGATTGCCCTCGGTCTTGTTGACAGGAGCCGCCGCACCGGTGTCGGAGCCGGTGTCGGCCTCAGCCTCGGCCTCCGCAGACGGGCCGTCCAGCGGTTCCATAACCGGCTCGTCTACCGCACTTTCATCCGGCAGCGCCGGATGAAAGTGCATGATCCGCTCATTCTCGGACGCCCATTTCTTTTCCATTTCCTGCAGTTCGGCTTCGCGCACCATGGCATCAAGGCCGGTCCGGAAATTGGCCATGATACCGCGGCCCTTGGCCATCCATTTGCCTGCGGTTGACAACGCGCGCGGCAATTCCTTGGGGCCGATGACAACAACGGCAATGATCGCGATAATCGCGATCTCTGATATGGAAAGGTCAAACATATATTATGCGGCCCGCGATCCAGAGGCCGGCAAATCAACCAGCCGTCTTGTCAGCGGTCTTGCTGGTATCGGCTGAAAGATCACCGCTCTTGTTATCGATCTTGGGGGTCGGTTTCGCGGCATTTTCCTCTTCCTCGGTAATGCCCTTCTTGAAAGAGCGAATGCCCTTGCCGACATCGCCCATCATCTCGGAAATCCGGCCACGACCAAATAGAATCAGAACCAGCGCTGCTACAATTAAAATCTGCCAAACACTCGGTTGCATGCGATTTTCTCCTTATCCACCCTATTTAGGCAGTTTCGGTTTGGTTTTCCAGCAAAACACCATCCTGATCCGCAATATCTCGCACAGCGGATTGTTCTTCGGCATTGACCGCCTCCGCCTCGACTTCCGCTTCCAGCTCCATCTGTTCCAGGGCCATATCGACCGGATCCAGCAAACCCGCGGCTTTCAGATCATCCAGTCCGGGTAGATCGCGGCGGCTTTGCAGACCAAAATGGGTCAGAAATTCTGCCGTCGTCGCATAGATCAGCGGCCGGCCCGGCACCTCGCGGCGGCCCGCCGGACGGACCCAGCCGGCCTCCATCAGCACATCGAGCGTGCCCTTGGCGACCTGCACGCCCCGGATGGATTCGATTTCTGCCCGGCTGACCGGCTCGTGATACGCAATGATGGCCAGCGTCTCCATCCCGGCCCGGCTGAGCTTGCGCAGTTCGGCACGCTCGCGACGGAGCAGATGGGACAGATCGGGCGCGGTCTGGAAATGCCAGCGATCGCCGGTCTTGACGAGGATGATCCCCCGCTCCCGGAAATCATCCTGCAAGTCGGCGAGAATTTGCCGGACGTCCAGCTCTTCTCCGACATAGGTCCTGATCTCGGCAATCGTCATCGGCTTGTCCGAGGCAAAAAGCGTCGCCTCGATCGCGCGTTTGCCGATATCCGGTGCATCCGGCTTCGCTTCGATCAGGCTGGTATCTTCGCTGTCAAATTCACCCATTTGTCGTCGCCTTTATCCTGAGCGGTGAGAAGCTCTCTTTCTGTTGCAATTGCAGCTTCCCTTGCCGCGCGAGTTCCAGTGTCGCGAGAAAGCTCGATGCGAGCGCCGATTTGCGCAATTCGGGTGGCGCGCCAGGCGGCAGAAAATGCCGTATGTCCATCCAGTCGATCGCTTCTCCCAGCATCATCGAGACCCGCGCGAGCGCATCTTCCAGCGTCATCACCATGCGCTGCTTGACCACATGGATCGCCGGCGCACCGCGCACTTTCACACGGGAATAGGCCGCGATCAGGTCATAATATTCCGCCTGCCACTGCCGCTCTTTGAACACCCGCAATCCTTCGGGTGCGCCGCGCATGAACACATCGCGGCCAATCCTGTCGCGCGCCAGCAGCCGGGCACCGGCTTCCCGCATAGCATTCAGCCGCTCCAGCCGCATTTGCAGCCGCAAAGCCAGTTCCTCGGGTGATGGATCGATCTCCGGATCCTTGGGAAGCAGCAGACCCGATTTCAAATAGGTCAGCCAGGCTGCCATCACCAGATAGTCTGCGGCCAGTTCCAGCCGCAATGTCTGGGCGCTGGCAATATATTTGAGATATTCCTGCACCAGTTCGAGAATCGAGATCTCGCGCAAGTCAACCTTCTGGTTGCGGGCGAGTGCGAGCAACAGATCGAGCGGCCCTTCCCAGCCATCGATATTGAGAGTCAGCGCGCTGTCGTCTGAAGCCACCGGATCGGCAGGGAAGAAAAAGCCTTCATTCTCTGGCTCTTCGCTCATGCAACTGCCGCCATCAGCCCGTCCCGCCTGGCGAGCAGGCTTGCCAGCTCTTCCCCGGCTCCGGCAACGGACACATCTGCGATTGTCGACATGGCATCGTCTAGCCGCTGCCGCGTTTTGTCCGACATCGGTGACAGGCGTTCGGCAATACCGGTCATGTCGGCCATTTTTGCCCAGCAATTGAGCGCAATATCGCAACCGGCAACCTGCGCCCGCTCGGCCCGCTCCGGAACCGTGCCGGACAGGGCTTCCATATCCAGATCATCGGTGAACAGCAGGCCGTCAAAGCCGATGCGGTCACGAATGATATCCTGCACTACCGTTTTCGACAATGTCGATGGCGTCTCCGCGTCCCAGGCGGTGAAAAGCAAATGGCCGGTCATGCCCATCGGCGCATTTTTCAGCATCTGGAACGGGGCAAGATCAAGCGCCAGTTCTTCGTCACTGGCGGTCACCGTTGGCAGGGCCTTGTGCGTATCGACGCTGGTCCGGCCGTGCCCTGGCAAATGCTTGACCACCCCGACCACGCCACCGCGCTGCAAGCCGTCCAGAATAGCCCGACCGAGAGCGGCCACGCGCAGGGGTTCGCTGCCCAGCGCGCGATCGCCAATGACATTGTCAGCGTCCGGCTGGCGGACATCGAGCAAGGGATGGCAATCGACGCTGATGCCGACCTCGTTCAGCGTGACGGCAATCGCCTGCGCATTGAGCCGCGCCGCCTCGATCGCGGTAGCGGGGGCGATGTCATAGAGCTTGTCGAAAATCTCTCCAGCCGGGAATTGGGGCCAGAGCGGGGGCTGCATTCGCGCCACGCGGCCACCTTCCTGATCGATCAGAATCGCCAGATCATCACGGCCATGGAGCGCGCGCAACTCGTCGGTCAGCGCCCTGAGCTGCGCCTTGCTGTCGATGTTGCGGCCGAAAATGATATAGCCCGCAGGATTGCTGTCGCGGAAAAATGCCTTTTCATCGGCGGTCAGGCTCAGCCCCGCAATCCCGAATACCGCCGGCGTCATAGCCATGATGATATTTTCTCATGCAACATGTCTTATACTCGCGCCGTTTCGCAGCCGGGTAAAGGTGAAAGCGCCGTTATCCACAGCGCTTCAACCATCAATTGCCAAAAATCAGCGAACGACGAGACAGCTTTCCCCGGCAGCTTTGAGATTGTTGCAGATTTCCTGCGCCGCTTCACGGCTGGGCGCAACCGCGTTCAGGCGGTAAATCGTACCGCCATCCAGCTTGCCGGGAATGATCTTTTTCGGCAGCGAACCGATGGCTTCAAAGCGGCGGGCATAGCCAGCCCAACTGTTGTCGGCGAGGCCGGCGGAACTGAATGCACCGAGCTGGATCAGCGCGCTTCCCGCGGCCTCGGCTGCCGGCCCGGTATCGGCCTTACGGATTGGCGCTTCGGTAGTCGCGGGATTGCCCAGTTGCGCCGGCGTTTCCTGTCCCTCGCTGGCGGCGAAACTGGCATCGCCCTCGCCTTCAAACTGTTTCGCCTGCGGATCGTCGGGGCGAACCTTGAAATCGCCTTCCTGCGCCGCGATCAGTTCGCCGCTGCCGTCCAGCCCGCCACCATCGCGGTTCTGCAGCCAGTAGATGCCGCCGACAATAGCCGCCAGAAACAACAGGCCCACGCCGACAAATATCGCCACCCGGACCGGAGAATATTCGCCGTCGTCATCATAATCTTCGGCCGATTCCAGCCAGGGCAAACGATCGTCGTCGTCAAGATCGAGATTGTCGCGGGTGATATCTGACATTTTATGCTCCATTAGCCATAGGGCAGATCACATCGATTCTGCGGCCTCTACGCCCATCAATGCAAGACCGTTCTTCACAGTCTGCCCTATATTCTTGGCTAAGAAAAGCCTCGCCGACGTCGTTTCCGGGTCGTTAACCATTATGATCCGCTTGTCAGGCCGGTCATTGCCCAGATTATAATAGCCGTGAAAAGCGGCTGCCAGATCATTGAGATAGAATGCGACTCGGTGCGGCTCGCGCGATGCCGCTGCCGATTCGATGATCCGCGGGAATTGCGCCGCCAGCTTGACGAGTTCCAATTCCTCCTCGCCGAGACGGTCCAGATGCGCAGCGGACGCCACCACGCCGTCTTCAGCCGCCTTGCGCAGCATCGACTGGATCCGGGCATGAGCATATTGCACGTAAAAGACCGGATTGTCGCGCGAGGCTTCCATCACCTTGGCAAAATCAAAGTCCATCTGCGCGTCCGCCTTGCGGGTCAGCATGGTGAACCGCACGGCATCCTTGCCAACTTCATCGACCATGTCGGCGATAGTGACAAAATTGCCGGACCGTTTCGACATTTTCTCAGGCTCGCCATTGCGCAGCAAGCGGACCATCTGCACCAGCTTGACATCGAATTTGGTCTCGCCGCCGGTCAGGGCCGCGACCGCGGCCTTGATCCGCTTGACGGTGCCGCTGTGATCAGCGCCCCAGATGTCGATCAGTTCATCGGCGCTTTGCGCTTTCTGGAAATGATAAGCGAGATCGCCGCCAAAATAGGTCCAGCGGCCGTCGGATTTCTTGATCGGGCGATCCTGGTCGTCGCCAAATTGCGTCGACCGGAACAGCGGCAGTTCGACTGCTTCCCAGTCATCAATCACCTTGCCCTTGGGCTGCTCCAGCACCCCGTCATAGACGAGATCGCGGGAGCGTAGCTCGGCTTCGGCGGCGTCCGCCTTGCCCGCTTCGTGCAATTCTGCCTCGGAGGAGAAAACATCGTGGCGGATACCCAGCATGGCCAGATCGGAACGGATCATGTCCATCATCTTGGCGACCGCCGCCTTGCGGAAGGTCAGCAGCCAGTCGGCTTCCGCCGCATCCTTGTATTTTTCGCCAAACTCGGCGGCCAGAGCCTCGCCCACCGGCTTGAGATAGTCGCCCGGGTAAAGGCCTTCGGGTATCGTGCCGATATCCTCGCCCAGCGCCTCGAGATAACGCAGATGCGCCGAACGGGCGAGCGTGTCGACCTGCGACCCGGCGTCATTGACATAATATTCGCGGATCACCTTGTGCCCGACAGCCTCGAGCAGATCGGCCAGCGCGTCGCCGACCACCGCGCCGCGGCAATGGCCCATGTGCATCGGTCCGGTCGGATTGGCCGAAACATATTCGATATTGACCGTGACACCCCGGCCCTTGTCGGAGCGGCCATATTCCGGTCCCAACTGCTCGATTTCCAGCAGTTCACCGAGCAAGACCGGCGCTGCAACCCGCATGTTGATGAAGCCGGGACCAGCAATATCGACCGACTGCACATCATCCAGCGCGTCCAGCTTCTCCGCAATTTTTCCGGCCAGGTCGCGCGGCTTCATGCCCGCCGCCTTGGACAGGACCATCGCCGCGTTGGTCGACAGGTCACCGTGCGACGGATCGCGCGGCGGCTCCAGCGTGACATTCCCGCGATCAACGCCGGAGGGAAGTATCTCCGCGTCGGTCAGTTCATCCAATATCGCATCAATATGCTTCTGAAAAATATGGAACAGCATGATTGGTTCAGTTCGTCACAGGAAAAGGGGCCCGACAGGATCAGGCACGGTTGGTTGGCAATTCAGGCGACCCTTATCGGGTTGCGTTATACTGTAGCTGCGCCTGGCTCAGTTGAAAACCGACCAGCAGTTCGAACGAGGATCGCGCGACTGCAGCCTTGATTGTCGGATCGGCGAGCGGATCGAGCGCCGCGTCGGGATCACCGGCCTTACGGCGGCGGGTCAGGCGTTCGATCACCTCGTCCGGCAGGCGCGCGGCAGAAGCGTCGACATAAGCACCCGCATTGGCGGAAGCCGTCGCCCGATAGGCGCCATCGGCAAATTGCAGGGTCACGTTGCCGACCCGCTTGGCAACCACAGCGGTGCCGCCCTGGACGACCGTCGAGAAATAGGGAATGGTAACCGTACGGGCGCCGGCCGGATTGGTCCGCGACGCGTGGACATCAAAGGCCGCTTCGCTGTAAATCCGGGCGCTTTCACTGTTGCAGGTGGAGCGGACATTGGTGATATAGGCGACCACGTCGATGGCGCTGGCATCGGTGCTGCTGGCCGGGTTGAAGATGGTGATGTCGCCGGTGTGATCAGGCACCGCAACCGCCGGACAACCGCTGCGGATTACCGAAATACCGACGCCCGAGCTAAGGTCGATTGCGCCTTCCCGCGCACATCCGGTAACCGCCAGAACCGCGACCCCTGCCAAAACCATTTTTTTCAACCGGCCATTCGCCATCATTTTCAATCCTTGCCTTTGATCACGGGCATCACACATAGGTTCCATGCGCGCCGATAAAAATTTCGCAACCCTTATCTGGGCCTTTAATGCGGTGCAACCGTCCAGAAGATGAACAGACGGGCTTTTCGCCGGTGAACTTATTCCCTAAGAGCTGAGACCATGATTGATTCCGATAAGCAGAAACGGCAGATTGACTTGCTTGTGGCCGCACCACGCGGCTTTTGCGCAGGTGTCGACAGGGCGATAAAAATCGTCGAACTGGCGATAAAAAAATATGGCGCGCCGGTCTATGTCCGGCACGAAATCGTGCATAACCGCTATGTTGTCGACGAATTAAAGAAACTGGGCGCGATATTTGTCGAGGAACTGGACGAGGTTCCGGACGGCGTTCCGGTGGTCTTTTCTGCCCATGGCGTGCCCAAGGCGGTCCCGCACAAGGCCGAGGAACGCGGGCTGGAATATCTCGATGCGACTTGTCCGCTGGTCTCCAAAGTCCATCGGCAGGCAGAACGGCAGACCGAGGCGGGACGCCATATCATTTTTGTCGGTCATGCCAATCACCCCGAGGTCATCGGCACCTTCGGCCAGGTTGATGCAGGCCGGATGACGCTGGTCGAAACGCTGGCCGATGTCGAAGCCTTGAACCCCGAGGATCCCGAAGCGCTGGCCTTCCTGACCCAGACCACCTTGTCGGTCGATGATACCCACGCGATCGTCGAGGCGTTGCAACGCCGCTTTCCCAATATTGTCGGTCCGAAAGGCGAAGATATCTGCTATGCCACCTCCAATCGTCAGGATGCGGTGAAAAAGATTTCCGAAACCTGCGAGCTGGTTCTCGTGATTGGCGCACCCAACAGCTCGAACAGCCTGCGTCTGGTCGAAGTTGCCGAACGCGGCGGCGCTACCGCCAAACTGATCCAGCGAGCCGATGAAATCGACCTCGCGTGGCTGGATGGTGTCACCACCCTGGGCCTGACCGCCGGAGCCTCGGCACCGGAAATACTGGTTCGGGAAGTCGTCACCTTGCTCGAAGACCATTTTGAGATCAATGAAGAGAAAGTCCGCACCACTGACGAGAATATGGTCTTCAAGCTGCCACGCGGTCTAGAAGCGGCCTGATGGCAGTCTATACGAAGGTTAGCGCAGAAGAAATCGACCGGTTTCTCTCCCGTTTCGACGTTGGCACGCTGGTTTCCGCCAAGGGGATTGCCGAGGGCGTCGAGAACAGCAATTATCTGCTGGAAACAACGCAGGGCAAATTCATCCTGACGCTCTATGAAAAGCGCGTCGATCCTGCCGACCTGCCCTTTTTCATTGCCCTGCTCGACCATCTTGCCCGAGCCGGCTGTCTGGTGCCGCCGATGATCGCGGATCGCGAGGGCACCAAGATCCAGCAGTTGTGCGGGCGCAGCGCCTGTCTCATCACCTTCCTCCCCGGCGTATCGGTCAGCCACCCGACCCCGGACCAGGCCAGGGCAACCGGCCGGGCGCTGGGAGACATGCACCGCGCACTGGAAAATTTCGTGCCGGAGCGCCGCAACAGCATGGATCACGAAGGCTGGCGGGCGCTGGCCGACCAATGTGGTCCTGCGCAACTCGACGATATCGCACCCGGTCTGGCCGAGGCGATCGCGCAGGAACTAGACCATCTCGACCAATATTGGCCGGATGATCTACCGCGCTCGGCCATTCATGCCGACCTGTTCCCCGACAATGTGTTGATGCTGGAAGACCGGGTGACTGGACTGATCGACTTCTATTTCTCCTGCACCGATATCCGCGCCTATGATCTCGCCGTAACCCATGCCGCCTGGTGCTTTTCCGATGACGGTACCGAATTTCACGCGCCGATATCCCGCGCCCTGCTGGAGGGCTATGGTTCGGCCTTCCCGCTAAGCGAAGCCGAACGCCGGGCGCTGCCGCTGCTGGCCCGCGGTGCGGCCCTGCGCTTTCTGCTGACCCGGGCCTATGACTGGATCAACACCCCGGCCGACGCGATGGTGGCACGCAAGGAACCGCAGGCCTTTCTCAACCGTCTGCAACATTACCAGAATCACGAGGATATTTTTACCGCATGACCGAACCGAAAATTGTCGAGATCGCCACCGATGGCGCTTGCAAGGGCAATCCCGGCCCGGGTGGCTGGGGTGCGCTGATCCGGCACGGTGACAAGGAAAAGGAAATTTCCGGCGGCGAGCCGGATACGACCAACAACCGGATGGAATTGCGCGCCGCGATCGAGGCGCTCAACGCGCTGAAGCGGCCGTGCAAGGTCAAGCTCTCGATCGACAGCACCTATGTCAAAGACGGCATTACCAAATGGATTTTCGGCTGGCAGAAAAACGGCTGGCGGACCGCGGCTCGCAAGCCGGTCAAGAATGCCGATCTCTGGCAGGATCTGCTAAAGGCGGTCGAGCCGCACCAGATCGAATGGCACTGGGTCAAGGGCCATGCCGGTGACGCCGATAACGAGCGCGCCGACCAGTTGGCGAGCGACGCTGCCATGAACGTCGGTGCCAATCGCCGCGGATTTTAAGCCAAGAGTCTAGCTATTGTCTTCAATCTCGGCATTCGGTCCGTTTTTCAGAATCGAGCTGATCGCGTTTTTTGCGCTGGCCTTGCTGGAATAGCCCTCGGTCGAGAAGATGACTTCGCTATTATATTTGAACCGAACGCGAAACTCGCCCTTCTTGTCTTTCCAGATTTCAAACTTGTGCGCCATTGCTGTCATCTCCTTCGGTTGAAGGCTGAACTATTGCGCAATCCGCCGGCCCGCGCAACCGGGCCGATGTAAAACGATGTTTCCTAGGGAAAACGGGATGCCGCATACCGGCTGGCATCAACAGCGCGCAGACTTTCATCGGCGGTCTGGTCCAGCAGCAGTGAGCCGGCCAGTTTGGCTGCAGCGGGGGCCGTCTGGATTCCGAAGCCGCCCTGCCCCGCGAACCAGAAAAAATCTTCGGCAGTCGAATCGAAACCGATGACCGGCAGCCGGTCCGGAGCAAAGCTCCGCAAGCCCGCCCATTTCCGGCTGACGCGCTTAATGTCCACATCCATTACCTTTTCAAAACGGTCGATGGCGGTTGCAACACTCAGTTCGTCCGGCGCCACATCACCGGGCAGCGACGGTATTTCGTCATGCGGGCTGAGCCAATAGGCCCCGCCGGCCTCCGGTTTGAAGTAAAAGCTGCCATCCAGCCCGACGACCAGAGGCATCGCCTGTGAGGAAGGCGGATCGGTTTCGATCTGCACCATATTGCGGATCAGCGGCTGGATGCCGACCGGGGTCACGCCGGCCATCCGCGCGATAGTATCAGCCCAGGCACCGGCGGCGTTGACCAACAGGACTGCGCGGCAACTATGGTCGCCGGCGGTCAACTCCCATAGGCCGTCCTTTTTCGTGATCGCGCTGACCGGCGCCCGGCAGATCAGCTTGACGCCCTTGCGGCTGGCACTTCTGAGATAGGCCGCATGCAGCGCCGCTACATCGATATCGCGGCAATCCGGTTCATAGACAGCATGTTGCCAGGCCGGCTTCAGATCGGGAACCAGAGCAGCTGTCTGCTCCCGTGACCAGCGCTCCATTCGGACGCCGCTGTCGGCAAAATCAGCCAGAAACTGTTCGGCCAGATGCTGCTCGTCATCGCGACCGATATTCACCGCACCGCGCGGGCCGAGAAAGGGCGTTTCCGAAAAATCCTCCGGCGGCGTTTCCAGAAAGGCGCGCGAAGCGGATGTCAGCGGCTGAACCAGCGGCCCGCCATAGCTTTCGGTCCAGAAAGCGGCCGAGCGACCGGTCGAATGATAGCCGGGATGGTCCTCCGCCTCGAGCAGCAGAACCGAACGATCCGCTCCGATTTCGGCGGCTATGCTGGCACCGGCAATGCCGGCTCCGATTATAATAACGTCATATTGCTTCATGTTTTTGGGGTTACCCGGTCGAGAAAGGAAAAACAGCTGGCGAGCGCGTCGTTGCGCACCTGATCAACTTCACGGAAAATTTCATGCGCGGCTTCCGCGCCATAAAGTTTCAGTTCGGCCCGCGGTATCAGATGCACCGCCCGCTCTATGGTTGGATGATCGACCAGTTCATCGGTCGATGTTGCCAGCACCAGAACCGGCAAGTCCATCTGCATCAGCCGATTGCGATGGCGCAACTGACGGGTCGAGGAATAGGCACGTTCGACCCAGCGCCAGCTCGCCGGCCCGAGCCGCACGTAGGGACGCTCGCGGAACCAGAAAAATTCGTCCGCATAGCGGTCCGCATCATGGGTCAGCAGAGCCTGCCGCGGGACATAGGGTTCCAGCGGATTTTCGATCGGCTTCCAGGCCCGCCGCGCGCCGCGGCCTATCATGCACATGATTTTTGCCGCCAGCTGCGCGGCCCATTCCGGCATACCGCCGCCAGCCGGCGCGAGCATTGGTGCGCTTAAAATCGCCGCATCGGGCCGGATCCGCTGTTCGGTCATCGCCCGCAAGACAATATGTCCGCCCATGCTGTGACCGACGACGATATGCGGCCCGGGGTGGCTGGCGCGCCATGCACCGAACAGCGCCTCCAGATCCCCGACCCATGTCGCGAAATCGTCGATATGCCCGACATGCGGGTGCGGCCCGCATCGCCCCGATCCGCCCTGCCCGCGCCAGTCGACCGAAGTAACATTCCAGCCGCGCGCGTGAAAATCATGGAAGGTTTCAAGATATTTTTCGTAAAAATCGGCCCGCCCGGTCATGAACAGGACCGATCCTCTCGCCTCTTGCTGCCGCACATCCTGCAACCAGTCGAGCTTGCGGAACTGCCAACCGTCCGGACCGTTCCATGTCCCTTCTGTTGCATCGGCCGGGACCGACCGGCGATCAAAGCGCTGCTCTTTCAAGTCTGTCATATCACGCTTTATCGTTGTCACAGGGTCGGAAAGAAACCGTTCGAAAAATCATGGTTACTATTTGGTAAGGCAAATTCACTAGACGGTCTGCCCATGGATAGCGAAACTTTCATCTACTTGCTCTGGGGCGGATTGGCAATTGCACTGATTGCAGCGGCCGTTACGGATCTCAAAAGCCGCCATATCTCCAACTGGCTGAACCTGGGCATAGCCCTCGGCGCACCGATATTCTGGATAGCCAGCGGTATGACCATCTGGCCGGAGATGATCGGGCAAATAGGCCTGGCTGCTGTCATATTCACCATATTTGCCGCCATGTTCGCGGTCGGCGCGATGGGTGGAGGCGACGTCAAACTGCTGACCGCCCTGTCCCTGTGGATGCACTGGCTGACATTTCTGGAACTGCTAGTGATCATGTCGATCGCAGGCGGCCTGCTGACTTTGTTAATGATGATCAGCAAGACAATCCGAAAGACCGAAGGCCCAATAAAGGTTCCCTACGGGGTCGCGATCGCATTTTCCGGGCTCTGGATGATCTGGGGCATCACGGGACATAGTTCACAAACGATATTTTAACCATTTTACTCGAAAGAGGCAATGACCGCCAATGGAACCAATCGGGCGGGGGCATTCAGGAGGCGTTAGACGTCATGGACAAGAAGAAAATCATTTTGCTGGTTGGCGCACTGATCGTAGCTGCGGTCACGGCATTGCTCGCGAAGAATATGTTTGATGGTGCCTCCGCGCCGCAAGTGGCTGCGAAGAAGGCCGAAGTTCTTGGCGAGGAAATTCTCGTCGCAACCCGCGCCCTGCCGGTTGGCACAATCATCACGCCCGACAGTTTCCGTTTCCAGCCATGGCCGAAGGATCTGGTCGAGGAAGCCTATTTCATGAAGGAAGGCACGGACGTAGAGACGCTCGCCGGCACGGTTGTCCGCAATCCGGTTACCGCCGGCCAGCCGCTTACCAAAGGCGCACTGGTGGCACCGGGTGATCGCGGCTTCCTTGCTGCAGCCCTCGGCCCCGGCATGCGCGCCGTCACTATTCCGGTATCGGGACTGACCGGCGTTGCAGGCTTTGTATTTCCGGGCGACCGGGTCGACCTGATGCTGACCCAGTCGGTCCAGGGAGAAGGCCCCGAGCTGAAGGTTTCCGAAACCGTGATCCGCAATCTGCGCGTATTGGCCACCGACAACCGCGTAACCGCAACCACGAATGAAGCCGGACAGCAGGTCGCCAAAAAGGCCAAGCTCGTCACGCTCGAGGCCACGCCGAAAATTGCCGAGCAGATTTCGGTCGCCCAGACTCTCGGAACGTTGAGCCTGTCGCTGCGTTCGCTTGCCGACAGCGCCGCCGAACTCGAGGAAGCCATTGCTTCCGGTGCGATCAAGCTGCCCAAAACCGATGATCCGGTTGCCGAGGCCGACATGATCCGCTCGCTGGCTGCGCGTCCAACCAGCACGAAATCCAGCTTCTCGACCGGCGGAGACGTGTCGCGCTTTGAAACGCGCTCGCCACCACCACTGGCCGAGAAGGAAAAACCCAAAGGTCCGGTAGTCCGCGTAGCACGCGGCAACACGGTCAATGATATCGAATTTGGAGACAAATAATGGCCGTAGTATCTGCACAGCCTGGACGCCCGGCGAAAAAGGCAATCGGCATGACCGTTGTTGCCGCCCTCGCCATGGCCCTGGTTGCCAACAGCACCACTGCACTTAACGCCCAGTCGGTCAATGTATCCCAGCCGAGTTCCCGGATCACCTTATCGGTCGGCCGTGGCAAGCTGATCACCCTGCCCGCTTCGATCGAAGATATTTTCATTGCGGAAAATGCGATTGCCGACGTTCAGGTTCGCTCGCCGCGCCAGATCTATATTTTCGGCAAAAAAGGCGGCCAGACGAGCTTTTACGCAACCAGCGCGTCCGGAAAGGTTATCTATTCGGCTGAAGTGTCCGTCGGCGCGGAAATATCCTCAATCGACCAGATGCTGAATCTGGCCATGCCGGATGCCAATATCGCGGTCAGCACGACCAACAATTTCGTGCTGCTCACCGGCACTATCGCCGATCCGGATGATGCGGAAGAAGCAGAGAATCTGGTTCAGGCCTTTGTCGGCGATACCACCCGGGTGGTCAGCCGCCTGAAAACAGCGACACCGATGCAGGTCAACCTGAAAGTCCGCTTTGCCGAAGTCAGTCGTTCGCTGGCCAAGGAAATCAACGGCAATCTGCTGACCCGTGACACCACTGGCGGCTTCCAGTTCGGTGTATCCCGTGGGCGCGACTTCGGTTCAATCACGGATTTCGACACCTCATCCTTCCCGAGCCTGGACGCATCCAGCCTGTTTGGCTTGCCCGCGGGTTCTGTCTCGCTGCCGTTCAACACGGCGACCGGCCAGTTCGTGACGGCCGGTGGAACCGCTTTCAACTATAATACCGGTTCAGAGCTCAACACCATACAGGCCGCAGGCCGCCTGTTCGGCATTGACATCGCGACCGCTCTGGACGTGTCCGAACGTGTTGGCCTGGTCAGCACTCTGGCGTCGCCGAATCTGACCGCCATATCGGGCGAGACGGCGACATTCCTGGCGGGCGGCGAGTTTCCCATCCCGATTTCAACCGGTCTGGGCGAGGTTTCCGTCCAGTATAAGAATTACGGTGTCAGCCTGTCCTATACGCCGACCGTGCTTTCCAACGGCCGGATCTCGATCCGCGTGGCACCGGAAGTATCGGAAATCACCACCAATGGTGCCGTGATCATCAATGGTTTCAGCATTCCGGCGGTTTCGACCCGGCGGGCAGAAACCACGGTCGAACTGGGATCGGGCGAAAGCTTCATGATCGCCGGCCTTATGCAGAACAGCTACAACTCGGCAATCGCAAAAACCCCTGGTCTGGCCGATGTTCCCATTCTCGGCGCGTTGTTCAAGTCGGATGGCTATAGCCGCAACGAAACAGAGCTGATGATTGTGGTCACCCCTTATCTGGTCAAGCCGGTGAGTGACAACGAGATCGTTTTGCCGACCGACGGCTTCAAGGCTGCCAATGATGCGGAACGGTTCCTGATGAACCGCAACCATTCCGGCACCGGCGGCGAGCGTCCAAAGCCGACTGTGGCTCCAGCCACGCCGGACAGCCAGAGCTTTGGCAGTCTGCAGACTCCGGCTCCGGTCCAGTCAGCCAAAAAATCCGGGAATTCGGGCAGCAGCGCTCCCGGTTTCAGTTTCGATAAATAAGCCCGATCAGGAGAACAGATCATGCGCATCGTTTCAATGGCACTCATCACCGCTCTCGGGCTCTCGGTTACCGCTTGCGGCAGCACCACCGCGAACCGGAGCGTCTACAGCGAACGCCAGCCGGTGGTTTCCAAAGCGAATTTCGTACTGGACCTGAATGCCGGGAGTGGCGGCCTGTCTTCGGCGGAGCAAAACCGTCTGTCCGGCTGGTTCGACGCGCTCGAACTGGGCTATGGTGACCGGGTGTCGATCGACGACCCGGGCTATGCGGCCAGCCCGGTCGCCAAGGCGGCGGTCGAGAATATCGTCGCGGGCTACGGCTTGCTCATCAGCGAGAACGCACCGGTTACCGAAGGCCATGTTCCTGCCGGCCTGATGCGGGTCGTTGTGACGCGCACCAAGGCCTCAGTGCCGGGATGCCCCGATTTCAGCTATCGCAGCCACACCGATTTTCAGGTGCGGACCAGCGAAAATTACGGTTGCGGAACAAACAGCACGCTTTCTGCGATGATTGCCAATCCGGAAGATCTGGTCCGCGGCCAGACGGCCGATGGCGAGGATCAGTCGCGGGCTTCGAAGGCCATCCGGGCCTATCGTGACAAGAATGTTGGAGGACAATAATGAACGCTCCCTGGAAACCTGGCTCGGTCAACGGCCGTGAACCATTTGCCGCTTTTGTCTGCGATGATGACACGCTCGAAATACTCCGGCCGGTGGCCGAAGAAATGGGCTGGCCGATCGACAAATGCAGCAAGGGTGGTCTGCGCAATGCGATCCAGACACTCTCTGTTTCCGCCAGCCCCAATATCCTGCTGGTGGATCTGTCGGAATCCGGCGATCCGCTGAACGATATCAATTCGCTGGCCGAGGTCTGCGAACCCGGCACCGTGGTGGTAGCCATGGGCCAGGTCAACGACGTGCGTCTCTATCGCGACCTGATCGTCAGCGGTCTGCAGGACTATCTTTTGAAACCGTTCAGCCCGGATCAGCTGCGTGACGTATTGGCCCAGGCCCAAGCGGTCCTCAACGCGCCGAAGGTTGACGATCAGCAGGCAGAAAAGCCGCATATTTCAACCGCCGTCATCGGTACCCGTGGCGGCGTCGGCGCGTCGACCATCGCCACGTCGCTGGCCTGGCTGCTCAGCCATGACCGGGAGCGGCTGACCGCATTGCTCGATCTGGATGTTCATTTCGGCACCGGCGCGCTGTCGCTGGACCTGGAGCCCGGCCGCGGCCTGACCGATGCGATCGACAATCCGAGCCGGATCGATGGCCTGTTCATCGAACGGGCGATGATCAAGGCCAATGAGAAACTGTCGCTGCTATCCGCAGAGGCACCGATCAATTCACCGATCCTGACCGACGGCACCGCCTTCTTCCAGCTACAGGAAGAATTCCGCGCCGCGTTCGACTGCACGGTGATTGACCTGCCGCGCGACATGCTGATCAACTATCCTCATCTTCTCGGTGATGTAAATGCTACCGTGATCGTCACGGAACTGACGCTCGCTTCGGCGCGCGACTGCATTCGCTTGCTGTCCTGGCTGAAGTCCCACGCCGCGCAGAGCAAGGTCTATGTCGTGGCCAACAAGGTACAGACGGCCAATCTCGAAATCAGCCGGCAGGACTTCGAAAGCTCCATCGAGCGCAAGATCGATATCATGATACCGCATGATGCCAAGACCGCTGCGCAGGCGGCCAAACTGGGCCAGGCCATGGTCGAGGCCGGCAAAGCGAGCAAGGCCTCGGCAAAAATCGTCGAACTGACCAGTCTGGTTCTCGGCTCCGTAAGCGGTGGTGAAGACCCGGAAGAGGCAGGCAGCAAAAAATCGTTCATGAATAAATTTGGCGATTTCAAATCACTTCTGCCGTCAAAAAAAGCCAAGGAAGAAACTCCTGAAGCCTGAACCAGGCGGCAGATTTTCTTCGGCTTTATAGGGATTAGACAATGGGTATAATGCAAATTGCGATATTGGGTACCGGTGTTATGGCGGTTCTGCTGCTGCTCATCTTTGCCTATGCCGGCCCATCACAATCCAAGGCCTCGGCGCGACGACTTGATAAAGTCAAATATCGCCATTCGGATAGCGACAATGTCCGGGTGGAAGCGCAAATGAAAAAAGCGCTCTCGGCGCGGCGCAAGACCATGCGTCCCCGGGGCGAGAATATGACCAAGCTGGAAAGGCTGGCCATCCGGCTGGAAAAAACCGGCAAACAATGGCCGCTGTCCTATTTTTTCTACGCCGCTGGCGGTCTGTTCGTGGTCGTATCCGGCCTGCTTCTGCTCAAGGGCGCACCGCTTCTGCTATGCCTGTTCGTCGGCCTTCTGGTCGGCGCCGGGATCCCGCATTTTGTCGTCGGCTTCCTGATCAACCGGCGGGTATCCAGATTTACCGCCTCGTTCCCCGATGCAATCGAACTGCTCGTTCGTGGCCTTCGCTCGGGCCTTCCGGTGACGGAAACCATTGGCGTGGTCGCCAAGGAAATCGACGGCCCTGTCGGCGAGGAATTCCAGAAAGTGGTTGATCGGATCAAGATCGGCCAGACGATGGAGGATGCGCTGCAGGAAAGCGCGAAGCGTATGGAAACACCGGAATTCCAGTTCTTCTGCATCACGCTGGCGATCCAGAGGGAAACCGGCGGCAACCTGGCGGAAACATTGTTCAATCTTGCCGATGTTCTGCGCAAACGCGGACAGATGAAACTGAAGATCAAGGCAATGTCGTCGGAATCCAAGGCTTCCGCCTATATCGTCGGATCGCTGCCGTTCATTGTCTTCGGGCTGGTTTACACCGTGAACCCGACATATCTGGCCGGCTTTTTCTATGAAGAACGTCTGATCATCGCAGGCCTGGGTGGCCTCTGCTGGATGGGCATTGGCGTGTTCATCATGGCCAAGATGGTCAATTTCGAAATTTAGGATGAAGGTGCAAGGCAAATGACAAGCGGCGGCGGACCAACATTATTCGGCATAGACGTGCTCTGGGTGGCGACCATTCTGGCAGCCGTTGCCACAGCGGCTGTATTTTTCGCAATCTACGCCGCCGTGACGGTCCGCGACCCCATGGCGAAAAGGGTCAAGGCCCTCAATGAGCGCCGCGAACAGCTGAAAGCAGGCATCACCGCCTCAACCACCAAGAAGCGGGCAAAGCTGGTCCAGCAAAATGACACCACCGATCGCATGCGCAACATGCTCGCGTCGATGCAGGTCTTGCAGGACACCCAGGTCAAGGAAGCGCAGCAGAAGCTGGCACAGGCCGGCATCCGCTCCAAGGACATGGCTTTTGTCATCATTTTCAGCCGTCTCGTGCTGCCGATCATATTGGGCGGTGGCGCGGCGCTGGCCATTTACGGGTTTAACTATTTGTCCGACTGGTCCGATCTCAAGCGTTTCGGCGTCTTCGCCGGTGCAGCGATCGCCGGTTATAAAGGGGCTGATATTTACGTAAACAACCTGATCGCCAAGCGCACCGATCTGATCCGCAAGGGCCTGCCGGACGCTATTGATCTGCTCGTCATCTGTGCGGAAGCCGGTCTCACCGTCGACTCCGCCTTTGCCCGGGTTTCAAAGGAACTCGGCAGCGCCTATCCGGAGCTCGCCGACGAATTTTCGCTGACCTCGATCGAGCTGGGCTTTCTGACCGAGCGGCGGCAGGCTTTTGAAAATCTCGCCTATCGCGTCAATCTGGACCATATCAAGGGCGTGGTAACAACCATGATCCAGACCGAAAAATATGGTACACCGCTCGCGTCATCGCTGCGGGTCCTGTCAGCGGAATTCCGTAACGACCGGATGATGCGCGCCGAAGAAAAGGCGGCCCGTCTGCCAGCCATCATGACGATACCGCTGATCATGTTCATTCTGCCGACATTGTTCATCGTGATCCTCGGCCCCGCGGCCTGCTCGATCTCCGATGCGATGCTGTAGCGCTGAAAACCAGCTGAAAACCAGAAGAGCGGCGGGCAACTGCCGCTCTTTTCATTCCGCCGCGATCGTGTCCGCCGATTTCTTGATCCTGGCCAGCATCGCCGACAGCTCGGCTTTTTCCTCGACGCTCAGAACAGACATGATTTTCCGGTCCATTGCCTGGGCGGCCGGCAGAATCTTGCCATATAGATCGCGGCCGGTGCTGCTCAGCAGCAGATGATGCGAACGGCCATCCGCCGTGTTCGGGCTGCGATCGAGCAAGGCCCGGTCGACCAGATTCTTTACCGCACGGTTGACGGTCACCTTGTCCATCAAGGTCGCTTCGACCAGATGCCGCTGGGTCGAGGCACCGCGTGTCCCCAAGACCGACATCACCCGCCATTCCGGAATCTTGAGGCCAAAAAGGCTCTTATACTCGCCAGCGATGACGTCACTGACGGCGTTGGACGTCGTCGAGAGCTGGTAGGGCAAATAGTCATCAAGCTTGAAGGTCATAAATAATATTTATTCAATTCTGGCGCGAAGTCCAACCCAAAATGTCCGAGGGAACGCGCGTTCGATTATTCCATTGCTACTGACAGCAGCCTCTACCCGGGCATCGAGAAGATTTTCAATCCTGGTTTCGACCAGCAGGCGATCAGTCACGGCCAGCGCCATCCGTCCGTCGATGGTCAAGGCATCAGCAAGACTGAGAATATTGACATCATCCTCAAATTGCTGGCCGACATAGCGGGCCGAAAGACTGATACCGGTGCCGGCTTCATTTTCCCAGACTATGGAGCCTGTGACATTGTGCCGGGGCACCTGGGCCGGGCGGAAACCGTCGACCGCAGCCGCATCGCCGGAACCGTCCACCTCTGCGTCGACAAAGGAATAGGCAGCGCGGACGGCCAGGCCCTCAACCAGATCGCCAAGATCAAACGCGACATCAATCTCCACGCCCCTTGATGTGATCGCATCCAGATTCTGGCGCTGGCTGTACGTTCCGTCTGCCGCCACGAAGCCGACACCGGGAAAAACACCCGGTCCATTGGCCAGCGTGATATTGGCAACGGCATTGTCCAGCTGGTTGTAGAAAGCCGTAATCCCCAGTTTGGCAATACCGCTCGTCCAGTCCATTCCGATCTCGGCACCCTTCATCCGCTCCGGTTCGAGCAGCTCGTTGGCGGCGGTCGCATCGGACCCGACGCGGAACGGGCGGAACAGTTCGTTCAGGGTCGGTAGCCGCCAGCCGAGATAGGCAGCACCGCGGAACGTGAGCTGGTCATTTATGTCATAGGCAAAGCCGCCACGACCGGTGAACTCGGTGTCGCTGCGATTGGCGAACTGCTCGTCCGTCCGCACCGCGCCAGGAAAGGGATCAATCAGCTCAATCTCTTTGCGGAAACCGTCATCGATCGACCAGAAGTCGACCCGGCCGCCACCGGTCAGAAGCAGTGCTTCGCCAGCCTGCAGGCTGGCTTCGACGAAAGCGCCATAGGTGGCTGTGCTACCCCCGGCCGTGCGGCTGCGGCGCGGTGTATCATTGTTGGCGAAGAAGAAATTCTCTTTGGTGGTTCCCTCGGTCCGCCGCCAGTCGCCACCGATGCGCAGCTCGACATTGTCACCCACGGGCGACCGCACTTCGAAGCGCGCACCCAGTCCGGTCGAGGGCACACTGAACTGTTCAAATACGCGACTGACCGAATTGCGATCATCCGCAACGCCGCCAAAGCTGACATCGAAATTGCGGATCTGGACATAGGCAAGCGCCGACCATTGCCAGTCGGAATTGCGGTCGATCAGCCGGATGCTGGCGTCGGCGCCGTCATTATGATTTTCGCTGAAGGCAAAACCGCGTTCCCGGTCGTCGGTGAAGGCGCGGACATTGGTCTGCAGTTCGACATTGTCGGACAGAGACGCGACAAAGCGGACAGCAAGACCGGCCTGCTCATATTCCGCCGGGCGATCCACCGAACCGCGCTGGCTTTCGATGATCGGGATGAAACCGTCGCCACGCGCATAATTGGCAGAGATCGTCAACTGCCCCTGCCCCAGTTCGCGCCCGAACAGCAGATCCGCATCGACGCTGTTGCGGCTGCCGTAGGCCGCGCCCAGTTCGATCCGGTCCCCGACCGTGTCGCTGAACAATTCTATCGTGCCGGAAATCGCGCCCTGTCCGTCGGTCACGCTGCCGCCACCGCGGGTAATCCGGGCGCTGCCAAGCGCGAGAGCATCATAGCCGGGCCAGGCCACCCAGCCGCCGAAGGGATCCGCCTGTGGAACGCCGTCGAGGATCAGCAAGGCGCGGGACGAAGCATTGCCGCCCAGCCCGCGCAGCGTAACACCCTGGCTGGTCGGATTGGCCGAACGCGCGTCGGAGCGGCGAAATTGTTGCAGCCCGGGTATATCGCGCAGACTGTTTTCTACCGTACGGGACGGATCAATGTCAGTTTCGATGGTGCTGTAGACTCCCTCGCCGAGGGTTACCGGCAAACCGGTGACGACAATTTCGGTCCGGCGCATATCGGCGATGACGACCTGGTTTTCGTCATCGCCATCTGCCTCCTGCCCCCAGGCAGGAACACTCGCCAAGCATAATGGTGCCAGCAGCGGCAACGCAGATATATATTTTTTCATTATGCTGGCTTCACTGCTTCGGGAGCGGCTTTCCGAAAAGCCTCGAGCTGGTTGCACGCCGACTCTATCCGCTCCAGTTTGGGGAAATCCTGCAGGTCCAGATCGAACCGCCGGGCATTGTACATTTGCGGTACCAGGCAGACGTCGGCGAGATTGGGTTTGTCGCCACCGAACAGACCGGTTTCCGGCGCCATGGTTTCCAGCGCGACAAAACCTTCGGCAATCCAGTGGCGATACCAGTTGTCGATCACTTCCTGATCCTGCCCCAGTTCCTTCTTGAGATATTTCAGTATCCGGAGATTGTTCACCGGATGGATATCGGCGGCGATGACCAGAGCCTGCGCCAGCGTTGTCGCCCGTTCGGCGGGATCGCTGGAGACCATCGGCGGGTCGTCATATTTCGCATCAAGATAGTCGATGATCGCAAGCGACTGGGTCAGGTCATGCCCGTCGATGCTCAGCATCGGCACCAGCCCCTGCGGATTGCGTGCAACATAGGCCGGCGCTTTCTGCTCACCATCGAGCAGGCTGGTGCTGGTCGCGGTATAGGCGACGCCTTTCAGGTTGAGCACGATGCGCACCCGGTAGCTCGCCGAACTGCGCCAATAGTCGTAGAGAATGATATCCGTCATGGGTCGGCTTTGCAGAACGGACCGGACAATTGCAAGCTCGGCGGCAATCAGCCGATCGAACCGCCCTCGATCGCAATTTCGCCGCGTGGATCAAGCGACACCATACGCCCTGTCCGCTTCGCCAGTTCTTCCAGCAGCGGTGCCGTCAGCTTGTTCGCCACGGCGGGATGCGCCGCCAGTCGAAGCCCCCCGGTTCCGCGATCACGCTCGGCCTGGCGCAGCAATTTCAGCGTCGCATTAACCACGCGGTTTTCCTGCATGATCTCCGGCACCGACGGTCGCACCTTGCGGCTGACGACCTGCATAAAACCGAAGCCGTTTATCGCGGTGCGCTCGCATTTCATGGTCATATGAGCATCAAAAACAGCCATGACCGCAACACGATCAGCCTTTGCCTCCAGGGTCGGGAAATCCACCCCGATATTGCCGGCAATGTCGCAGCGTATCAGCGCGAGTGCAATTTCCTTGGCCGCCCGTTTTGCCAGTTCCAATGGCGCCAGCGGTCCGTCGACATCAATCAAGGTCATGGCGGGGGTCAGGGAGATCAGCAGGCTCCCGCCCTCGAAATCTATCCGTCCGCTTTCGGCCTGCTCAATGGCTTCGTGCCAGCCGTGCCTGGCCAGGACATCTTCTTCATGGGCATGAACCTGTTTGACGGGAATTCCGGTTGCTTTGATCTCGGCCAGCAGATCCGGTCCATCACCCAGAGGGCTGTCCGGTTCCGCCGGGCGCGCCTTGGCCCGCTTCGTCTGCCCGCCGCGCTCTGTCATCGCTGCCCGGATAATCTCGACACGAACCGTCGCCCCTTCGGTCAGGCCTTTGGGCAGAGGCTGCAGCAAGGCTTCCTGCCCGTCTGCCAAGGTCACAATCCCGGATTTTCCGGCAACCCATTGCTGTGAGAATTTTGCGTCGACCACCGCGCCGGCCTTGGCGCTTGTGCCTGCCCGTTCGACCCGTATCTGTGCCAGATCACCATTGTCGAGCCGCAACGCCCGGTTTTCACCGATCCCGGCTTCGTAAAGCCAGCCGTGGGCGAAATCAGCCAAGAGGATAGCCCGCGCTGATCAGCAGATTGCGGGTTTCGTACAAAGGCAGGCCCATGATGCCGCTATAGCTGCCCGACATCCAGGTGACGAAGGCTTCCGCCGTACCCTGTATCGCATAGCCGCCCGCCTTGCCCTGCCCTTCGCCACTGGCGATATAGGCTTCGATCTCGCTCGCCTCGAAGCGCTTGAACTTGACAATGCTGTCGGACAATTTGGTCCGCGCGGTGCCGTCGGCCGCGATCACGCAGACCGCCGACATCACATGATGCCGTCGCCCGCTGACCAGTTCCAGAAATTTGCGCTGTTCCGCCGCATGAGCGGCCTGGCCCAATATCCGGCGGCCCACCGCGACTGTGGTATCACCGGCGAGCAGAATTTCATCCCCGCTCCGTTCAACGGCAGCAGCCTTTTCCTGCGCCATCCGCATGACATAATCGCGTGGTAGCTCGCCCTTGCACGGCGTCTCGTCAATATCGGGAGAGATGATCCGGTCCGGCGTGGCGCCCAGACGACCCAGCAATTCCAGACGGCGGGGGCTGGAGGAGGCGAGGACCAGTTTCATAGGTTCACTTTCGTCATGCCGAACCCGGTTCAGCATCCAGAGCGTCAAATCGCAAGCGCAGTTTCAAGACAAGCCGGGATCCCGGAGCAGATCCGGGATGACGAGCCGTGGCTCATCATTTGAAACGATAGGTGATACGCCCCTTGGTCAGATCATAAGGAGTGAGCTCGACCAGCACTTCGTCGCCAACCAGCACACGAATACGATTCTTGCGCATCTTGCCGGCGGTGTGGCCCAAAATTTCGTGGCCGTTTTCCAGTTCGACCCGGAACATGGCGTTGGGGAGCAGTTCGCGAACCATTCCCTTCATTTCTAGCAGTTCTTCTTTTGCCATATGGCGCTTTATATTCCCTGATGTTGCGGTAGAGCCGCGTGTTGCAGTGCGCCATAACGGCAAAAGTAGAAAAAGGGAAGGATTAGCTGCATCGGGCAACCGGATATTGATTGTCGCATCGTGATGCGTCGACTGCGACAATTTAATACAAAGAAATTATACCATTAGCCGCAGCCTCATGGCAATTCGCACATATTCTTTCCACCTTCTGCAAGAGCCGAGAGCCACAAAATGATCCCCTCCCCCAAATCCTTTCTCACCGCATCGCCGCTTGTTCTGGCCAGCCTGTTGCTGCCCAACCCCGCCAGTGCGCA
Organism: Sphingorhabdus sp. 109; assembly: GCF_902506555.1. GTDB lineage: Bacteria > Pseudomonadota > Alphaproteobacteria > Sphingomonadales > Sphingomonadaceae > Parasphingorhabdus. Next base: position 1,642,883 of record NZ_LR732707.1, read on the forward strand.
AATCTCCGACACAGATTCGGAATATGCCGACGACGAGATTGTCGTCACCGCCGAGCGCCCGCGCGGCGCCGTCGTAACCGAGATCCCGCCGGTCGTCGAACTGAGCGAAGAGGATATCGCGAGCTATGGCGCCGCATCGGTAGAAGAACTGCTCGACGCGATTTCCTCGCAGACCACCTCCAGCCGCGGCCGCAGCACCGGCCGCCCGATCATGCTGATCAACGGCCAGCGTACGTCCAGCTTCCGCGAAATCCGCGATCTGCCGCCCGAGGCCATCCGCACGGTGCAGGTCTTCCCCGAAGAACTGGCCTTGCAATATGGCTACCGCCCCGACCAGCGGGTGATCAACTTCGTGCTCAAGGACAATTATACCGGCGTCAGCGCCTCGGTGGAATATGGCGTCCCGACCCGGGGTGCGCAGGGCCAGTCAGAAATCGAAACCACGATCACCAAGATCGGCGAGAACAGCCGGATCAATGTCAATCTGGAATGGCAGAACAACACGGCAATAACCGAGAGCGAACGGAATATCATTCAGGACACGGCCGGTGAACTGGTCAATCTCGGTGACTATCGCACATTGGTCGCGCCTTCGGACAATGTCGAACTCAACGCCAATTACAGCCGGAATTTCGGCAATGGCATGTCGCTGTCACTGAATGCCGGCTATGTATACGAAAAATCGCGCGGCCTGCAGGGTCTGCCCGGCGGAACGCTGGATGTCGACGGTGACTCGATGTTCCGCTATTTCACCGAATATGGTCCGCTGCAAAAGGTGCAGGAGACCAATACCGCGCAGGCCGGCCTGACGCTGAACGGCCTGCTCGGTGACTGGCGCTGGTCGCTGACGAGCGATTACACCCGCACACAAGTCAACACCGACACTGACCGGTCCGGCGACACCAGCGCGCTGCAGGCGGCGATCGATGCCGGGACGGTTGATCCGCTGGCGGTCAGCTTCGGCAGCCTGCTCGGTGCCCCGGTTACCGACCGGGCCAGGGTTGTCGACCAGACGATCGACAATCTCGCCACCCTGTCGGGCACCTTGCTGGTCCTCCCGTCCGGTGCTGTCACCACCACGTTGCGTGCCGGCTATAACCGCGAAGACCTGGACAGCCGGGAAACAAGCAGCGGGGTTCTGACCACCACCGATCTCAGCCGCGACGAATTCACCGCAGGGATCAATATCGACATCCCGCTGGCGGACGAAAATATCGATGTCGTGGAAGCAATCGGCAAATGGTCGGTCAACGGCAATATTGGCTATTCCGAACTGTCCGATTTCGGGGGTCTCGTGGAATTCGGCTTCGGCCTGAACTGGGAACCGCTGGACGGGCTGGTCTTTTCCGCCTCGGCCATTGGCGAGGACGCGGCACCGACCATTGCCCAGCTCGGCAATCCGCTGATCATCACCCCGAATGTCAGCGTATACGACTTCACCAACAATGAAACCGTGCTGGCTTCGATCACCACCGGCGGCAATCTGGCGCTGCCGGCGGAAAAGCAGCGGGATATCAAGCTCGCCGTCAACTATCGTCCGGAATGGCTGGACGGGTTCACCTTCCTCGGCGAATATTTCCGCAACAACAGCGATAATGTCGCCTCCAGCTTCCCGCTGCTGACACCGGAAATCGAAGCGGCCTTTCCCGACCGCGTGACCCGAGATGCCAGCGGTCGCCTGATCGCGATCGACCAGCGGCCGGTGACCTATGCCAATGTCTACAGCGAGCATATCCGCTATGGCATCGATTTTTCCAAACGCTTCGGCGAGCGGCGCGGCGGCGGACAGGGCCGACCGGACCGGGCAGCCCGTCCGGCAGGCGGCGGGGCACCCGACGGGGGGCCTCCGGGTGACCGGCCGACCGAGGGCGGAACGCCCGAAGGCAATGCCGAAGCACGGCCGGCAGCGCCGCCCGCCGGCCCCGGCGCAGGCGGCCGTCCGAGCGGCGGACGCTGGCAGCTTTCGGCCTTTCACACCATTCGACTGGAAGACAGGATCAAGATCCGCGACGGGGTCGAGGAACTCGACTTGCTGAACGGTTCCGCTACCGGGTCAACCGGCGGCAGCCCGCGGCACAAGTTCGAGATCAACGGCGGCTGGTTCAACAACGGCATAGGCTTCCGCCTCAGCGGCGAGCACCAGACTGCGACCCGCGTCGACGGCGGTCTGACCGGATCAAATCTGCGCTTCTCTGACCTGACCACACTCAATCTGCGGATGTTCATCAACCTTGACGACCGCGGCAATCTGACGGAGAAAATCCCGTTTCTGAAGGGCAGTCGTATCGCCTTCAAGGTCGACAATATTTTCGATGATATCCAGACTGTCCGTGATGACAGCGGCCTGATCCCGCTAAGCTATCAGCAAGGCTATCTCGATCCGGTCGGACGCTATGTCGAGATTGATTTCCGCAAGCGGTTCTAGAGGTCGCGGGAAGGCATATCGCGACCTGCCGCTGCTGGTATGCTTGTCGAACCACGCCGGTCGTCATCGGGCGTGCTTCGACAAGCTCGGCGCTGACAGATCTTTTTAGCTCAGGCCCGCCATTGAAGCCGGGTCGGCCCGATATATCCGTATCTTGGGCCGTTCGCCCACCAGTGCGGTCAGGCGCTTGACGAATTCCCTTGATTCGGCAACAGCGAAATGCACGGCAACAGCAGCGTCATCCTGCCATTCCTCGTAGAAGAACAGCCGCGAGGGGTCTTCGCAATCGACGTGGATCCCGTGCGATATGCAGCCCGGCTCTGCGCGGGAACGGACACTGTGCTCGGTGCATATCGCGATGATCTCGTCCGGACTGGCAGCAGAGGCGGTGGAGATGCTGGCGATGATGATGATCATAGCTTCAGCGCCGCACGCGTCGTGCTTTTCGACATGAGATAGGCCAGCACTGCTGCGACAATCGTCACGACTGCGGTAAAAGCCATCGGCGTGAACCGCAGTTCCGGCCCCGCACCCTGCAAGACCATCACGATCAGAAACGCCGGGATCAGCGTCATCGCCAGATGTTTTAATGCCAGAACAAAGGGCGCAAAACCGGCCCGGGAGTCAGCTGCCAGCCCGGGCGCGACTTTGCCCGATTTGCGCTGCGACACGGTGATCGCGTAGACGATCAACGTCAGCATCAGGCTCATCAGCACGGCAATGGCCACCAGCGTTCCACCCAGATTGGGCGCTGAATCGCCAAGGGCCAACGTCGCCGGAACAAAGGCCAGATCGCGGGTCAGCCAGTAATTGATCCCGCCGGCCAGTAAAATATTCACCACCGCATCGGTACGCGCCTGCTTCTCGATAAAGGCGTCCATGCTAATCGGTGCGGCTGCGGCGACATTGGTGGCCATATTCTCTCTCCCTGTTTTTGGGAGGAGAGTGACGGTGACAGGGGGAATGTCAAGGGGGGAGGTTCGCGATACGGTGTGATCACCATTCGCGATAGTGACAAGCAGCACCGAACCACCTTGCCCTCTCCTCTGATGACCAGAAGGCGAAAGCAGCCCTTATTGGCGCTGACCCGATATCTTCCTGAGCACCCGCCAGGCCAACGCCTTCGCCCTGCTCCGCGCCGGAAAGCGACCCGGTGCCTTGGGCGTCACGCCCCGCTTGCGCAGCCAGCCGTTAAACGCCCGCGCGTCCGCTTCTTCAAAACTCCAGTCGGAGCGCCAAGTGATCGACAGCGATATACTCGGTTCCGGTCCGTTCTGCACATGATGCGGTGCCATGACCGGAACGAAAATCGCCTTGCCCGGTGTCAGATGGTGCCGCGTGCCTTCGGCTGCGAAATCATCCTGCCAGACCAGATTGCGGTGGCCGCCGGTGTGATAGCCCTCGTGGATTTCGTCGGCGGCAAAGCGGGCGTCGCCGGCGGGGAAGGTGGTCATCCACTTCTCGCCGCGCAGCTGCAGCAGGATATTATGCTCCGGGTCGAAATGATAGGGCGTCACCGCGCCAGGCGAGGACACGAAGACGAATCCCTGCGGCTTCAGCATCTGGCCGGTCTTATCCTCCAGTATCGGCCTGATTTCGGCGAGCAGTGAAAGCAGCAACGCTTCATATTCCGGCACCTGCTCGATATTCTTGAGCACCGCCCAGCTTGCCGACTGGTCGATCATCCGGATCGTGTCGCCAATCGCCATACCATTATCCGGCACATCCTCCGGCCTGATTCCGACCGGCAGATCGCCCGGATTATACTCGACGCTCGCTTGTGGCAGCGCCTCGCCGAGCTGCGCCAGCGCCTCCAGCGTCAGCAATGCGTGCGAACGCAAGTCATGGTCGAAAAGCTGTGCCTGTTCGGGATAACAGGCGTCAAACTGCCGCCGCATGTCCGCGCCGAAAACCGGCTGCCGGAAACTGTCCCTATGAGAAATCTGGTTCATGACTACACCTCTGCCGGATCGAAAATTTTCCGCTTTCTGAGCTTGCCCATCCCCCGCTCGCCCAGCCGGACGCCTCGAAAGACAGCGCGGTCGGCGAGACGCTGCGGTTCGATCGAGAAGCGGCCTATATGGCGACGGCCGGACCAGAGATGGTCGATCATCGGGTGACCTTCAACCGCGCAACTGTCGACCCAGTCCACTGCATTCTTGTCGAGACAATCGAGATTTTCAATCTGCAGCTGCACGCCGGGTGAATAGCTTGCATAATCCTCATCAAAGGCGGTCTTGAATTCAAAACCGCCGCGACCCGAGCGGAAATTGACCAGCATCGCGACCGGCTGTCCGTCAAGACGCATGTCCCGCCGCTCCAGCTGTCCGCTTTGCGCCGCGCCGCGCACGGTCGCACGGAAAAATTCGCGGGTGGCGTCGGCGCAGTCCAGCGCCGAGCCGCTTTTGCCTTTCCATCCCTTGCGTTCAAGCGCCAGAAATTCGTCAATCCAGCTGTCCAGATTGGTCCGGTCCTGGAGGCAGGAAAATTGCAGCTCTCCGAGCTCTCCCAGCCGGCGTTTGATCCGCAGCAGTTCCTTGCGCTTCTTCTTGCGGATATTGGTCCGGTAATATTCGTCTGCCGTGCAATGCGCTTCCAGCAGCGCCCGGGCCTCGCTATGCACCAGATCGCAGCGGCGCTTCCGGTCTGCACACACCGCGCGCAAAGCCTGATCGAGCGGACCGGATATGGTCATAGCGTTGATATGCAGGAATCCCGGCCAATCGCGTTCGTCCAGTGCGGCGAGCAGCTTTTCCCAGAACATCGGTTCAAAGCCCTTGCGGACCAGCGGTGTGCCGAGAAAGCAATTGTGATGCATCCAGTTCTGGACGTGGGGCACCGGCCAGCGCCCGAATTGCTGTTCCGGACCGACCGGCATCAGGCCGAGCAACGGGGAACGGTGCGGTTCGCCCGCCCAGAGCAAAAACAGTTGCAGGTCATCATGGTGGCGAAATTGCGCCAGCGCCGGAACCAGGAACCAGTGCTCGTAAAATATATTCGGCTCGCTGGCCTGTCCGGCGAGATCGCTCCAGGCCTCGACGAGCCTGGCATCGATCCTGGACGGGGGATGGAAATGTGCCGCGAACTGCCGTGCGGACCGGTCTCCGGCGAGACCATCAGCTCCGACATCCCTGCCCTGCATCGTCTGAAACCCGCTCAAATCCATCGAAATCGTTCCACCCGCATCATTGCCACCTTCGCCGGCCGGACTAGCGCAAAAGGGGTAAAATCTTATTAACGCTGACGGCAGCGCGATCGGCGCGCCGGCACGAACAAAAAACCCGCCGGAATCGCTTCCGGCGGGGTTCTGATTGGACCGGTTTATGCGGGTGCTAGTGCACGCCGCCCTGCGCCGCATAAAGCGCTGCGAGCAGCAGCAATGCGACGATATTGGTGATCTTGATCATCGGGTTGACGGCGGGTCCTGCGGTATCCTTATAGGGGTCCCCGACAGTATCGCCGGTCACCGCAGCCTTGTGGGCTTCCGAGCCCTTGCCGCCGTGATTGCCATCCTCGATATATTTCTTGGCATTGTCCCAGGCACCGCCACCCGCTGTCATCGACAGGGCAACAAACAGGCCGGAGACAATCACGCCGAGCAGCAACGCACCAAGAGCAGCAAAGCCATTGGCCTGACCGGCAACCGCGGTGATCACGAAATAGACCACGATCGGCGCGAGCACCGGCAGCAGCGACGGCAGGATCATTTCCTTGATCGCCGCCTTGGTCACCAGATCCACGGTCCGGGCATAGTTGGGGCGTGACGTGCCATCCATGATGCCCTTGTCAGCGGCGAATTGTGCGCGCACGTCCTTCACCACGTCACCCGCAGCGCGCCCTACAGCGGTCATGCCCATGGCTCCGAAGAGATAGGGCAAGAGCGCGCCGAGCAGCAGACCGACAATGACATAGGGATTTTCCAGACTGAAGCTGACTTCGAGGTTCGGAAAGAACTCTTTCAGGTCAGCGGTATAGGCGGAGAACAGCACCAGCGCTGCCAGACCGGCCGAGCCGATGGCATAGCCCTTGGTGACAGCCTTGGTGGTGTTGCCAACCGCATCCAGCGCGTCGGTTTTCTCCCGGACGCTGTCATCGAGACCCGACATTTCGGCAATGCCGCCCGCGTTATCGGTGACCGGACCATAAGCATCCAGCGCCACGACCATACCGGCAAGCGCCAGCATCGACGTTGCCGCAAAGGCGATGCCGATCAGGCCGGCGAGCTGGTAAGCGACGACGATACCAACGACGATGACCAGAGTCGGCAGAGCCGTTGCTTCCATTGAAATGGCAAGGCCCTGGATCACGTTCGTGCCGTGGCCGGTTTCCGACGATTTGGCGATCGACCGCACCGGACGATATTCCGTTCCGGTATAATATTCGGTGATCCAGATGATCAGACCGGTGACGGCCAGTCCCACCATCATCGACCAGAACAGCGCCATGCCGGTGAATCCGCCACTGCCATCGAGCGCGGTGCCGATCGGCGTGTCCATGTCGCCGAGCGTGCGCATGGTGACATAATAGATGGCCGGGATCGAAAGGATCGCCGTGGTCAGGAAGCCCTTGTACAACGCGCCCATGATGTTCGTGCCACTGCCGAGGCGCACCATATAGGTGCCGATGATCGACGTCAGGATGCAGACACCACCGACGATCAGCGGCAGGGACATCAGGTCATAGAGCATGGCGCTGCCGACAAGATCGCCGAACAGCAGGGCCAGCAGAACCATGGTCGCACCAACGGTCACGACATAGGTTTCGAACAGGTCAGCCGCCATACCGGCGCAGTCGCCGACATTGTCGCCGACATTGTCCGCGATGGTAGCCGGATTGCGCGGATCATCCTCGGGGATGCCCGCTTCGACCTTGCCGACCAGATCGGCGCCGACGTCGGCAGCCTTGGTAAAGATACCGCCGCCCAGACGCGCGAAGATCGAAATCAGCGAAGCGCCAAAGGCCAGCGCGACCAGCGCGTCGATGACCGTGCGGTCATTGGCCGCCATGCCCATCTGGGTGGTCAGCACGTAGAAGAAGATCGAGATGGCCAGCAAAGCGAGGCCCGCCACCAGCATACCGGTCACGGCACCGGCACGAAATGCGACGGTGAGGCCGGTTTGCAGGCTTTCGCTGGCACCCTGCGCCGTGCGGACATTGGCGCGAACCGAAATGTTCATGCCGATATAGCCCGCGACGCCGGAAAGAATGGCACCAAGCAGAAAGCCGACTGTAGAAATGGGGCCGAGGAAGAGGAAGACCAGAACCGCGACGACAATGCCGACGAGGCCGATTGCGCGATATTGGCGGTTCAGATAGGCTTGTGCGCCTTCCTGGATCGCGCCGGCAATGGATTGCATTTTCTCGTTGCCGGCCGGTGCATTGAGCACCTGACGGCTGGTGATAAAGCCGTATAATATGGCTATCAGGCCACATAAAATTGAAATGGTGACTACAGTCATTACTGAGCATCCCCCCCTATTTTTTTACGAGCACCCCATTGATCAGGGCGCTTTCGCGACAGGTATAGTGCGGGAAATGCGAAGGGTGCAAGCCCTGATTTACCGCGCCGGCGGGAACGCTTTTGAGCCTATTCAATTTGATAGAATTTGCCTGGATCAGGCGTGCACAAACCCCATAGCGTCGGGCAATTCCAGTCGTTCGCCGTGGCTGTGCAATGCGATACCGGACCCGGGTCGACAGATGCCCACGCACGTCAGCGGCACTGACAATACGGTTTCCGGGCTGGCGGTGAGCAACAGCTGGTAATCGTCGCCTCCGGTCGCTGCCTTCATCCGCGCATCCCGGTCAGTGCCCACCAAAGTCTGGAACGGTTTCGACAACGGCAGTTCCGCCAGATCGATTTCGATCTTCACGTCGCTGGCTGCCGCAATACGCGACGCATCGAGCAGCAGCCCGTCGGAGACATCCATCATGCTGCTGACCAGATTGGACAATATCCGTCCCTCTTCCAGCCGGGGTGTCGGCCGGGTGTGCGCCTTCAACAGTGTTGCGCTAATGTCTATATCATCGGCCTGCAACGCACCGGATGCAATTTGCAGCCCCGCCCAGGCATCGCCGATGGTTCCGGTAACATATACAGCATGACCAGGCCGGGCGTTGCTGCGGGAGGGCACTATATGCCCCTTCGCTTCGCCAATGGCTGTCAGGCCGAATGTCCGCGGCGCATTGTCGCCCATCGCCACGGTATCGCCACCCAGCAGCGGAACAGAAAAGCGGTCGATCGCCTGCTTCAGCCCTTCGACGAAGGCGGCGTCCCAGGCGTCACCGGCGGTCCGGCCATAGCCGAGCAGCAAGCCGAGCGGCTTTGCCCCCTTGGCTGCCAGATCGGAAAGATTCACCGCAACCAGCTTCCAGGCGACATCCGCGGGATCGGCATCGCGCAGAAAATGCATGCCTTCGACCATCATGTCGTGGGTCATCACCAGCTTGTGTCGGCCGAACGGCATCATGGCGACATCGTCGGCCAGCCCGCGGGCTGCTGGATGCGTGGTGATCGCCTTGAGCCGGTCGATAAATTCCAGTTCGTTCAAGAGAGTGCGTGCTCCAGTGCCATTCTGATGGAAGCGTTGGCGCGCTTGCTGACCGCTGCCTGTGGGGCAAATCCATTGAATCCGTGCGGCGCGCCTGGGTAGATAGCAAGCTCAACCGGAACGCCGGATGAACGAAGACGATTGGCATAGGCAATATCTTCGTCGAGAAACAGATCGAGATCGCCGCACATGATATAGGCGGGCGGCAGTCCGACGAGATCGGTAGCCCGCGCTGCCGCGGCATATGGGCTGGCACCGCCTTCCTCGGCATAGAGCGACCAGGCATGTAGCGAGGTTTCCCGCGTCCAGCTGTTCGGCGGGATGTCCATATGACCGGAGGGCGTGTCGTGCTGATCATCGAGCATCGGGTAGATCAGCAGCTGGAAAGCGATATCGGGACCGCCCCGGTCGCGGTTCATCAGCGCCGCGCTCGCCGCCAGCCCGCCCCCGGCACTCGGTCCACCAAGCACGATTTTGCGCGGATTGCGGTTTTTCGCAACCCGCTCGATCACCGCGCATACATCGCGGGCGGCAGCGGGCGCGCGATGCTCCGGCGCCATCCGGTAATCGACCGAGACTACCGGCGCGAGCGATGAAAAGCCCCGGGCCGACAAATCGTCGGCGCTGCCCATCACGTAACCACCGCCGTGCAGCCAGATGATGGTACAATCCGAGTAGAGCACATCCCGGGCGCGATATTCGATCACCGCAACATCGGGGTCGCCATCGAGTCCCGGCATATGATATTCGTCTTTCTGACCGTCATATTCCGGCAGGTCCGCGCTCATTTGGGCGAACATCGCATCCAGCGCGGCACGCGCCGCGGTCACATCGCTCTTCAATATATCGAACAGATAGGGTCCGTCGGCCGCAATGACGTCTCGAAAAGCCGGATCCAGGCGGTCTAGAAAGTCGGACATTATTCTCCCCCGTGTTGGCGGGGAAGATTGTTCAGCCCCGCACCTGCTTGGCGATGCTATCCAGAAGCCCGTTGACGAAACCGGCGTCCTTCTTGTTGAAGAAGGCATGGGCGACGTCCAGATATTCGTCAATTACCGTTGCGATCGGTACGTCTTCCTGTGCGACCAGTTCAAATGTGCCACAGCGCAGGATCTGGACCATCGTCTTGTCGAGCCGTCCCAGCGTCCAGCCGGCGGCCAGTTTCGAAGCAACCAGCTGGTCGATTTCTTCCATCCGCGAGGTCACGCCGATGACCAGATCGTCAAAGAAGTCGCGTTCGGCCGGATGATATTGGTCATCCTCGATTTCCTTGCCGAGCCGGTGGTCGTGAAATTCCTTGAGCAGCTTGGGTACCGGCGTCTTTTCCATCTGATGCTGGAACAGCGCCTGGACCGCAGCCAGCCGGGCAGCGGATCGGGAGGTGGATTTTGCGGTCATGTCCTTTTCATCCGCGGAACGCCGAGAAAATCGCCCTTGCCGATCGGGAATCCGCGCTGGCGGAGCAGGTCATAAGCGGTTGTCGCGTGAAAATAGAAATTCGGCTGAGCAAAGCTCAGCAGGAAATTTTCAGCGGTGAAGGGCATGACTCGATCCTTGAAGCGGAACTCCATATGCTGGCCAGCAAAGCCTTCCATCTCGGCTTCGCTAATCGCTTCGAGCCCGGCCTTTGCTTCATCAAGCTTTTCATAGAGGCCGGCCCAATCTTCGGGCGGCGGGGCCAGACTGGGTATAAACACGCCCTCCCTGACGCCTTCAATGGCGCCGAGCGAATGTTCGCGGCAGCATTTTACCTGATAGGAAAAGGGCAGCATATCCTCGATCAGTCGCGCGCCGATAATCTCTTCCGGTGCGGTGCCATTGTCTTCGCAATGGGCCTTGGCCTTGTCGACAAGCTTGCGAACCGCCGCGATGATCTGCAGCTGGGTCGGGATTATGGCGTCATATAGGGAAATGGTCATGGACTTTTCTCTCTCTTTGGATGTCAGATCCGGTCGAGCCGTTTTTGCACGCTGGCAGCATGGGCTGGCAGGCCCTCCGTTTCAGCCAGCGCGACCGCGGCCGGGCCGATATTGTGCAGGGCCTGCTCGTCGCAGTGGATGAAGCTGGTACGCTTCATGAAATCCGTCACCGACAGACCGGACGAGAAACGCGCCCGTCGCCCGGTCGGCAATACATGATTGGGGCCGGCGACATAATCACCGACGGCTTCGGGCGTATGCCGGCCGAGGAACACCGATCCGGCGTGGCGGATCTTGCGGAATAGCGCATCGGGATCATCGACCGCCAGTTCCAGATGTTCGGCTGCCAGCCGGTCGACCAGCGGCACCGCCTGATCCAGCCGGTCGACGATTATGATCGCGCCATTGTCGTTCCAGCTGGTAGTGGCGGTTTCGGACGTTGCGAGGACACCGAGCTGTTCACCCACTTTAACAGAAACTTGTTCAGCAAATTTAGCATCATCTGTGAACAGGATGGACTGGCTGGTCGGATCATGTTCCGCCTGGCTGAGCAGATCGGCGGCGATCCAGTCCGGATCATTCTTGCCATCGGCCACCACAACGATTTCCGAAGGGCCGGCAACCATATCGATACCGACAACACCGAACACCTGCCGCTTGGCTTCGGCCACCCAGGCATTGCCGGGACCGGTAATGACGTCGACCGGTTTGATCTTTTCCGTGCCATAAGCGAGCGCGGCCACCGCCTGTGCGCCGCCGATCCGCCAGATCTCGTCCACCCCTGCCAGTTCGGCCGCAGCCAGCACCAGCGGATTGATATAGCCGCCGGGCGCCGGGGTCACCATGATGATATGCTCGACACCGGCGACCTTGGCCGGAATCGCGTTCATCAGCACCGAAGACGGATAGGCCGCGCGGCCACCGGGAATATAGATGCCCGCCCGCTCGACCGCGCCCCAGCGCGCACCGATGCGCACGCCAGCATCGTCCATATAGTCCCTGTTATCAGGGAGTTGCCCGTCATGATAATCACGAATTCTCAAGGCCGCCAGCTCCAGCGCAACCCGCAAGGATGCTTCCAATCCTTCCAGTGCCGCTTCGGATTCCGCCTTGTCGACGCGCCAGCCGGTCTGCTCCAGATCATGCTGGTCAAACTTGCCGGTCAGCCGCGCAACAGCTTCATCGCCGTGATCTCGAACATCCTGAATGATCGCCCGAACATCCGCCGAAACATCCGCATCCGCTTCGCGCCGGGCATTGACCAGCGCGTCAAAGGCGGCATCGAAATCCGGATCAGAAATGGAGAGTCGAAGAACCATCAGACCTGCCCCGCCAGCTCGCGGAATTTCTGTACCAGCGGGGTCAGCTCGGCGCTGCGCATCTTGTAAGCCGCACGATTGACCACCAGCCGTCCGGAGATGTCCAATATCCGGTCGGTCTCGACCAGAGCATTGGCTTTCAGCGTGCTGCCGGATTCGACCAGATCGACGATATGCCGCGACAGGCCGAGCGAGGGTGCCAGTTCCATTGCGCCATTAAGTTTCACGCATTCGGCCTGAATGCCCTTGCTCTCGAAATAGCGGCTGGTGAGATTGGGATATTTGGTCGCGACCCGCAAATGCGAGATATTCCCGACCTCCTCGGCATCGTCCTTTGGTTGCGCCACCGACAGACGACAGCGACCGATTCCGAGATCGACCGGCGCGTATAATTCGCTATAGCCGAATTCCTCGATCACGTCGGACCCGACGATGCCGATCTGCGCCGCGCCATGGGCGACAAAGGTCGCCACATCAAACGCCCGTACCCGGATGATCGACATATGCGGCAGATTCGTCGCGAATTGCAGACTGCGGTTGGACTTGTCAAAAAAGGCGTCTTCTGGCACGATCCCCGCCTGCTCCAGGAGCGGCAAGGCATCGTCGAGAATCCTCCCTTTCGGAATCGCAAAGATTAGTGGTTTGGCCATGATGGCCGCGGCTTTACGGCTTCGCAGATGAAAGGGCAACGAGTTATGGATATTTTGGACGTCGAAGATATCGCGCAGGGAATGCGCGGCCAGGCGGAACATTGCCGGCGCAACGATGCCCCGGTAACAGCCTCGATCATCATCGCCCAGTTGGCTCTGATCAACGGCCCGACAGCCTGCGGGCAAAAGATCGCGCAGTGGCCGGGAAAACCGCTGGAAGACGCGATGCCGCTGCGCCTCACCGGCGGCCTGCATCATCTCTATCTCAGCGGCAAGGAACCCCGGCTGGCGGATATTTACGAGGGAAGGATCACCAATCAGGATACGATTGATCATCTGGTGGGACAGGTTGTCGCCGACCATGATGCCGATCTCCTGCCCTGGTTCGACAGCCCGCCGCAGACCAACGAATCCGGACGGTCAGCGAGTTTCATGGCGGGCCTGCTCTGGCTGTCCGGGCGTATCGGTCCGCGATTCGAACTGCTCGAACTGGGCGCCAGCGCCGGGGTGAATACGATGATGGGCCGCTATCATTATGATCTGAACGGCGTTCAGGCGGGGCCGGAGGATTCGCCGATGCGGATCAGGCCCGAGTGGCGGGGACCGCCTCCCCCGCAGGCCCCGGTCGAGATTGACAGCGCCCGCGGCTGCGACCAGAATCCGATCGATCTCACCGACGACGAAACCGCCGCCCGGCTCAAGGGCTATATCTGGCCCGAAATGCCCGCCCGCTTCGAACGGATGGAAGCCTCGATCGCGCTGGCCAAGCAGGATCCACCCGATATCGCCAAAGCCGATGGCGCCGACTGGGTCGAAGAACAGCTAACCCTGCCCCAAGAAGCCGGCGTCACGCGGGTGCTGATGCATTCGATTGTTTGGCAATATCTGCCGCAGGCGTCCAAGGACCGGATTACAGCGGCGATGGAGATGGCCGGCAAAGCGGCGACCCCGGACAGGCCCATTGCCTGGATGTCGCTGGAAACCAACCGCAAGACCTTCAGCCACGAGCTGATCATCCGCCATTGGCCGGGCGGCGAACAACCGGCACTGCTAGGGCGGGCTCACGCCCATGGCGCGTGGGTGGAATGGTTTGAGGAATAGAGACTATGTGCTCCGCACTTGATGCGGAGCTCTGGCGTCGTCAGCGCATGCCTCCCGGGGCTCCGCATCAAGTGCGGAGCACAGCCCTAATCCGTAATCGTCTTTGGCTTGCCATCCGGCAGCGGAATATATTCATCGGGATCGCCCGGAACCTCGGGAAATCGGCCTTCAATCCAGTCGGCCTTGGCCTGCTCGATCCGCTCCTTGCTCGACGAAACAAAATTCCACCAGACATGGCGTTCGGTGGCAAAAGCCTCGCCACCGAGCAACATCGCACGGCCGCCCGACAGAGATGAAAGCGAGACCTTCGCCCTCGGCGCGATTACATAGAGCATATATTTTTCCAGCGGCACGCCATCCAGCGCACCATCACCGTCGACCAGCATCACCGCCCGTTCGTCGGCCTCCGCATCAATCGGGATCGCGCCTCCGGCGCAGAGCAGGATATCGGCATACATTGTCTCGGCATGACAGGTGGTCGGCGCCGTCTGCCCCCAGAGGCTCCCCATGATGATCCGGGCTTTTGCGCCACTATCATCGACCAGCGGCAAATCATTCACTCCGACATTCTCGAACGCCGGATCGATCTCTTCCTTGCCATCGGGGAGTGCCAACCAGGTTTGCATCCCGAACATCGGTTTCTTCTCGTCCTGCGTTTCCACCGGCGAGCGTTCCGAATGGACAATCCCCCTGCCCGCGGTCATCAGATTGACTTCGCCCGGCCGGATTGTCTGGTGCGTGCCCAGACTGTCGCGATGATCGATTGCGCCTTCGAACAAATAGGTTACCGTTGCCAGATTGATATGCGGATGCGGACGGACGCCCATGCCCGGCCCTTCCGGCAATACCGCCGGACCAAATTCATCGACAAAGATAAACGGCCCCACCATCCGCCGATGCCGAGATGGCAGAACCCGGCGGACCTGAAACTCGCCGAGATCATGCGTGGTGGGGGTGATGGTCTGCAGGATGCCGAACATTTACTCCCCCGGTGCCCTCGCCTTGATCACCATCGCGTGAACCTTGTCGCGCATCAGGTCGCCCAGCGCCTTGTTCACCATCCGCTGGCGATTAAGCCGGGACTGGCCTTCAAACGCCGCGCATTGGATTTCGACGGTAAAATGCGATTCCCCGCTGCCATCGTCGCCGGCATGGCCATGATGGCTGGCGCTGTCGTTGGTCACGACGAGCGATATCGGCGCGAGTTCGGCGGTGAGCCTTTTTTCTATCTCGCTGTGGACTGGACCTTTGGGCATCGAATCTCCATATTGCTTTTTCACTCACCATATTAGCCGTTTGCACCGCCCTTGTCGAAGCGCGTTTGCGGCTTTCAGACCGTCCGGCGAACCGCGCGGGACCAACGGAGCAATATTGACTGTTTCCCCCAAGAGAAAAGCCAACCGCTTCCACGGACGCGTGGAAACCGAAGGCCAGCCCTGCGCGATTGACGGCTGCGCGGAATCCGGCGAATTTCGCGCGCCGCCCATCTATGGCCGTGGCCGCAGTCACGATGGCCCCGGCGAATATCGCTGGCTCTGCCTCGACCATGTCCGCGAGTTCAATCAGGGCTATGACTATTTCGCCGGCATGGATTCCGAGGAGATTTTCGAAGCCCAGCATCCGGTCAGAGGATGGGATTCATCGCGCCGAATCTATGACGGCGGCGCCGGCGCGCAACCGGCCTGGGCCGATTTCACCGATCCGCTGGATGCGATCGGCGCGCGCTTTGCCAGCCTCAAGACAGCCGCTAATAGACATGGACGTTCGATATCGAAAGCAGACCAGAATGCGCTCAGGACGCTAGGGCTTGGCGACAGTGACGCAAAATCCATTGTCCGCAGTGATATCCGCAGCGCCTATTCCGCGCTGGTGCGCAAATATCATCCCGATCGCAACGGTGGCGACCGCAGCCACGAGAAACAGTTGGCAAAAGTGATCGAGGCCTATACGCAGCTTAAGGAATCACCGGATTTTAGATAGTGGCTCGCCCTTTTCCCATTTCCTAGGGCGGCAAAGATTTTTCGAAGGACTATGATGACCGACATACCCGATATCACCCCAGACGCCAGCGACGAAACCATATTGGCCGCGCCCGACATCACCGTCGATGCCCGCGAAGTGTTCGGTGTGGACGTGGATATGCAGGTTCCGGCGTTCAGTCTGAAGGACGAACGGGTTCCCGATCTCGATCCGTCCTATGTGTTTGATCCGGAAACCACGATCGCGATCCTTGCCGGCTTCGCCTTCAATCGCCGGGTGATGGTGCAGGGCTATCACGGCACCGGAAAATCGACCCATATCGAACAGGTCGCCGCACGGCTCAACTGGCCCTGCATCCGGATCAACCTCGACGCGCATATCAGCCGTATCGATCTGGTCGGTCGCGACGCGATTGTCCTGAAGGACGGCCAGCAGGTTACCGAATTCCGCGAAGGTCTTTTGCCCTGGGCGTTGCAGACGCCGACCGCCCTGGTGTTTGACGAATATGACGCCGGTCGCCCGGATGTGATGTTCGTAATCCAGCGCATTCTGGAAGCGGAAGGCAAGCTGACCCTGCTCGACCAGAACAGGGTGATCCGGCCCGACCCCTATTTCCGCCTGTTCGCCACCGCCAACACGGTCGGCCTCGGCGACACCAGCGGGCTGTATCATGGCACGCAGCAGATCAACCAGGGCCAGATGGACCGCTGGAATATCGTGGTGACGCTGAACTATCTGCCGGCCGAAACCGAATCCAAAGTGATCCTGTCGAAAGTGCCCGAAGCCGGTGACGAGACGGTGGAAAATATGATCAAGGTTGCGGATCTGACCCGTCAGGGATTCATCAACGGCGATATTTCCACCGTGATGAGCCCGCGAACGGTGATCAGCTGGGCACAAAATGCCGCGATTTTCAAAAATGTCGGCTTCGCCTTCCGCCTCTCCTTCCTCAACAAATGCGACGAAGCGGAGCGGATGCTGGTAGCGGAATATTATCAGCGGGTATTTGGTGAGGATCTGCCGGAAAGCGTGATGGGCGGTTAGGCTGTCGACGCCGGCTTTACGGGTTCGATAAACGAGCTATATTCACGGGCGAGGAAGCCCATGAACCGAGCTGAAAATTCGAATATCAAATGGGAGTAGTTCGTAAGGCCATGCGAGAGGACCGCAGGATTCTAGCGGCCTTGGCGGAATTTGACAAGACCGGAAAATACCCCGATCGGGTCGAAACCGAACTGAAACAGCAAAAGTCAAAAGAATGATGTTCATCGGCGGGCAATCGCCGTTCGACTATTTCCGCTCGCATATGGCGTATTATTTTTGCAATACAGTAAATTGATGCACGATCTTACCTCTTCTGATCCCGGACGCAAGCGCTGGTACTGGCCGTTTGTCCGGCGAAAGACCGCTGAATCCACTTACTACGAGCCCTATGGCGATGCCATCCCGCCACGCATTGAGGAACCGGTTGCGCCGCTCAAGAAGCCGCGCGGCAAATGGTGGTGGTTCAGCCGCGCGGTAGCGGCCGGGCTTTTGCTGTTCATCCTGCTCATTGCCTATCTCGCCATCACCGCGCCCCTGTCCAAATCGCTGCAACCGATTGCCCCGCCGCAAATCACGCTGCTGACATCGGACGGGCAGCCGTTCGCTCGCAACGGCGCGGTGGTCGATGATCCGGTCGAGGTGGCGAAACTGCCCGACCATGTGCGCGAAGCCTTCATGGCGATCGAGGACCGGCGTTTCTATTCGCACTGGGGCGTCGATCCGCGCGGCCTGGCACGGGCGCTGTGGAGCAATATCTCGGGCAGCGGCATGACCCAGGGCGGCAGCACGATCACCCAGCAGCTCGCCAAGACGACCTTCCTGACACCGGAACGCAGCCTCACCCGCAAGGCGCGGGAAATGCTGATCGCCTTCTGGCTGGAGGCCTGGCTGACCAAGGACGAGATACTCGAGCGTTACCTGTCCAATGTCTATTTCGGTGACAATGTCTACGGCTTGCGCGCCGCTTCGCTGCATTATTATTATCGCCAGCCGGAAAATCTCAAGCTGGAGCAGGCGATCATGCTTGCCGGTCTGGTGCAGGCCCCGTCGCGCCTCGCCCCGACGCGCAATCCCGATCTGGCCGCCAAGCGGGCCAATCTGGTCAAGTCCGCAATGGTCAGCGCCGGCTATCTGAGCCAGCAGCAAGCCGATGGACTGGGCATCGCGAGACTGGACGTCCGGGCGAAAAACATCCTGCCCACGGGGACCTATTTTGCCGACTGGGCGATGCCGCAGGCCCGCGCTCTGACCGATCTGAGCTATGAACGCCTTGCCCTGACCACGACGCTGGATGCCAGAATGCAGGAAATCGCCCGCCGGACGATTGCTCGCGCGCCGCTCGGCCAGGCGCAGGTCGCGCTGGTCGCGATGCGGCCCGACGGCGAAGTCGTGGCGATGATCGGCGGCAAGGATTATGCAAAATCCGCCTTCAACCGCGTTACCCAGGCGCAGCGGCAACCGGGTTCCACCTTCAAGCTGTTCGTCTGGCTGGCGGCCCTGCGCTCCGGCATGAGTCCGGATGCTATGGTCGACGACAGCCCGATTACGAAGGGTGGCTATCTGCCGAAAAATGCCGGCGAGAAATATCGCGGAGAAATAAGTCTGCAGGAAGCCTTTGCCCGTTCGAGCAATGTCGCGGCCGTACGGCTTTTTGGCCAGATCGGCGACAAGGCGGTCATTCGGGAGGCCCGCAATCTCGGCGTCAAGTCCCCGCTGGCCGAGGATGATCCCAGCCTGGCGCTCGGCACATCGACGATGAATCTGATGGAGTTGACCGCGGCTTATGCCGGCGTTGCCGGCAATCGCTGGCCGGTCGTTCCCTATGCCTTCAAGAAGGAAGAGCAGAGCTGGACCGAGTGGCTGTTCGACTGGCCCGGCCGCTATAACGCCAGGACCCATGCCGATATGGAAAAATTGCTGCGGGCGGCGGTCAATAATGGCACCGGACGGCGGGCAATGCTGACCATCCCCAATTATGGCAAGACCGGCACTAGCCAGAATAATCGCGACGCACTGTTCGTCGGCTATGCCGGCGAAGGCGAGGACCGGCTGGTGGTGGGCGTGTGGATCGGCAATGATGACAATTCACCGCTGAAAGGGATCAGCGGCGGTAGCCTGCCGGCGCGCATCTGGAAGGATTTCATGCAGCAGGCCCTGCAGTCCAAAAAACCCGCCGGCAGCACCAAACCGCAGGACAAGCCGGATCCCGAAGGGCCGGTCACGCCGCTCGACCTGCCGGAGATCCCGGAAATTCCTGTAGAAATCGGCGATGCGGAGGTCCGGATAAACGGCGACAGCGGCGTCCGCGTGGGCACGGAAATAGGCGGTGTGCCGGTGGATTTGCGGATTGACGGCGAGGGTGTGGCGATCGAACGGCGCCAGGCGGAAACCCCGCCGGGACAGTAAACCCGCGCGGGGGATCCCGCCTAACAAAAAAGCAGGAAATTAGGCCTTTGATTCCCCTCGCCTTTCCGCCTAAAGCTGTTCGCTTCTATGGCTGACCGTTCCAAACTTGATGATCTCAAAGACGTGCTGGGCGGTGCTGCGCGCGCAATCGCCCGCGAGCCCGATCTGGAGCTGGCCTATACCGCCGAAGCGCCTTCGCAGGCCGGCCATCATCTCAAGGTGCCAATGCCCGCGCGCGATCTGCCACCGGCGCAAGTCGCGGAAGCGCGGGGCTTTGCCGACAGTTTCTCGCTGAAATTACGGCATCATGACGAAGCGACCCATCGCAGGAATGCGCCGCAGGAAGCCTTGGCGCGCGCCTGTTTTGACGCGCTCGAACAGGTCCGCACCGACGCGCTGGGCTCCCGCAACATGTCGGGTGCCAAGGACAATCTGAATGCGGCGCTGGAAATGCGCATGCGCTCCGACCCGATCGCGCGGGCACAGAATCGCGACGAGGTTCCGATTTCCACGGCCCTCGCCCTGCTGGCGCGGGAGAAGCTGACCGGACAGGCGCCACCGCAAGGCACCCTCAAAGGCCTCGACATGCTGCGCGAGTGGATCGAGGAAAGCGCCGGTGCCGATCTCGACGGCCTCAACCTGACGCTCGACGACCAGAGCAGTTTCGCAAAATTGTCGACACAGTTGCTACAGCATCTCGACCTGATCAAGAGCGACGAGCAATCCGAAGCCGACGACAACGACGACGAGGATAGTGACGAAGACAGCGACGACAGCCAGGATGACGGTGCCGACGAGGAAGCCACCGGCGATCAGGGCGAGTCCGAAATGCGCTCCGAACCATCGGACGACGACAGCCAGGATGGCGAAAGCGATCAGAATGCCGAGGAACTGGAAGAAGGCGCCGAAGAGGAAATGGGAGACGCCGGCGACGATGGCATGATGCCGGTCCGTCCCAACCGGGCGATGTCCGACCTGCCTCCTGGATTCAACTATGCGCCGTGGACCGAAAAATATGACGAAGTGGTCAGCGCCACCGAGCTTTGCGACGAAGAGGAACTGACTCGGCTGCGCGCCTTCCTCGACCAGCAGCTGACCAATTTGCAGGGCGCGGTGACGAAACTCGCCAACCGCCTGCAACGCCGCCTGATGGCACAACAGAACCGCAGCTGGGATTTTGATCAGGAAGAGGGCATGCTCGACGCTGCCCGCCTCGCTCGCGTGGTCAGCAATCCCTCGCACAGCCTGTCCTACAAGATCGAGCGCGAGACCGATTTCCGCGACACGGTGGTGACCCTGCTGATCGACAACAGCGGTTCGATGCGCGGCCGGCCGATTTCTATTGCTGCCATCTCTGCCGATATCATGGCGCGCACTCTGGAGCGTTGCGGCGTCAAGACCGAAATCCTTGGCTTCACCACCCGCGCCTGGAAAGGCGGCCAGACCCGCGAGGACTGGCTGGCTGCGAATCGCCCGGCCAACCCCGGACGGCTCAACGACCTGCGCCATATCGTCTACAAGAAAGCCGACGAACCCTGGCGCCATGCCAAGAAAAATCTCGGGCTGATGATGCGCGAAGGGCTGCTCAAGGAAAATATCGACGGCGAGGCCCTGCTCTGGGCGCACAGTCGGCTGATCGCTCGCCCCGAAGAACGCCGTATATTGATGGTGATCTCCGATGGCGCGCCGGTCGACGACAGCACATTGTCGGTCAACCATGGCGCCTATCTGGAAAATCACCTCCGCAAGGTGATCGAATGGATCGAAAGCCGCTCGCCGGTGCAGCTGGTCGCCATCGGCATCGGCCATGACGTGACCCGCTATTACAAGAAAGCCGTGACGATCATGGATGCCGAGCAACTGGGCGGAACCATGGTCGAGCAGCTGGCCGGTCTCTTTGACGAGGATTGATTGAATGAACGTAACCGAAGCCGTCACCTCCCGCCGGTCCGTCCGCCAGTTTCTCGACAAGCCGGTTGACCAGTCGACGCTCGAACGCGTTCTTGAAACCGCCCAGCGCGCTCCTTCCGGCGGCAATACCCAGCCGTGGAGCGCGGTTGTCGTTGGCGGCGATGCGCTCAAGGACATTACCGCCAAGATCAAGGCAAAGGCCGCGGCCGCGCCGATGGGCGAAGGCATGGAATATGACATTTACCCCAAGGATCTAGACGGCCGCTACGAAGAACAGCGCCGCGCGGTCGGCAAGGGGATGTTCGATGCGGTCGGTCTGGAACGGGGCGACACCGCCGGACGGGTCGCACAGATGGCAAAAAACTGGGACAGTTTCGGCGCACCGGTGCAATTGTTCACCTATACCAGAAAATATATGGGCCCACCGCAATGGTCGGACATGGGCATGTGGCTGCAGACCGTCATGCTGTTGCTGCGCGAGCAGGGACTCGACAGTTGCCCGCAGGAAATCTGGGCGATGTACGGTACCTATATGCGCGAATTGCTCGGCATCGATGACGAGCACATC
The DNA here is from genome assembly GCF_902506555.1 of Sphingorhabdus sp. 109. Lineage (GTDB taxonomy): Bacteria > Pseudomonadota > Alphaproteobacteria > Sphingomonadales > Sphingomonadaceae > Parasphingorhabdus. The sequence goes on from NZ_LR732707.1 coordinate 1,664,757, forward strand.
TTCTTTTGCGGCATGGCGATCGGCTATCGCGATCCCGATGCACCGATCAACACGTTCGATGTGCCCCGGATCCCGATCGGCGACGCCATAGAGTTTCGCGGCTTTTAACCAGTCTCGACGGCGGTTTTCCGCGATTGCCACGGGTAAAATAACCCTGCTTTGTGACGATGGTCACTTAATTTCGCCACGATGTCGATATTCTCCAATCCAAGACTCGGATTTTGAAGCTAACTAGTGTAGTTATAACAATATTCTGGGTCGCGATTTATATTGTCAAAGTCTGAGGGGGCTTTGCAATACACAAAATTGTGGGAGAATATCGTGCACCGGACGAGGATCGGCACAATAATATCGACGATGGGCTTGCTCGCAAGTCCAGCGCCCGCGCTTGCGCAAGGCACTCCGGTGTCCATGCGCGACAGTTTTCCGATCGGAAGCAGCGAGGGCATTCTGTGCCAAGTGCAGGATCGCAGCATCGAAAGCAAAGCGAAAGCGGATATGTTCGACCGCAGCTGGGCTGTGGTCTGTCGCGATTCGGCAAGACCGGTCGGCTTTGTCTATTCGTCCCGATCGACCGAACAGGATTTACTGGCCCGGATCGCGCCCCATCGCAGCGAACCGGTGACCTGCCTTGATAACCAGTCACAGGCAGTGGTCGACGGTTTTCGCCACAGGGAATGCCGTCTGGCCGCAGAACCGGTCGCCTATTCGCTGATGCTCGGCGAACAAGATGGTACGACCTATGTCGCGGAGGGACTGGCGGCCTATGACAGTGCCACCTTGCTCGCGCTCAAGTCGATATTGAACGACTCCATCGTCGAGGGCAAAATCGACGTCGCGTCGACATCGATCGAGGACCCCTTTGCCTTTGCCCGTGTGCAGGCTGCAACGCTCAAACCCTTTCAGGCGCTCTCGGAAGGCTATCGCAGAAATCTCAGCGGCGACTATGCGGAGGCCGCGGCCTTTTTCGAAACGCTGCAGCAGCGCACTTCCGGCATGGAAGGGGAAGATATCAATCCCCGCGAATATCTGATCAACCGGGCGTTGCAAAAATCCAATCTGGGGGAATTTGGCGAAGCAAAAAATCTGTTCGAGCAAGCCGACGCAATCGGCGACAGCGACCCGATAACCGAGCGTCTTCAACGCAATTTCGAGACCATTGACCTGCTCAACCAGGGTCGCTTCGACGCAGCGATCACGCGAATCAATACCCCGCTCGAAACCACCAGGGCGGAACAAGCTGCATTGGCCGAACGGCTCGAGATAACCGTTCCGGTTTCCTCCCGCATCAACGGCAGCGCGCAGACCCGCAGCCTGCTCGGTTTTGTTGACGAAACCAGACTGAGCCCGCAGGAGCGCGCCGAGATTATCGATGCTCAGGCCTTGCAGCTGCTAGGCACGGCACAGCGTTTGAACGGCGAATCCGACGCCGCCCGGACATCCTTCATCTCGGCTTATAACCGCGCCATTGCCGTGCGCGACGGACGAGTGACATCGATCACCCGCCTGAGGGCCCAGACACTGGCAGAATTGTCGCTGATTGCGGAAGCCGACGGTAACATCGGTCAGGCGCGGGACTATTTGCGCGACGGCCTCGATTTGCTCAGCGTCCAATATCCCGAAACGCGGGCAGTCAATGCCGCCAAGGCGCGTCTTGCGGCCTTCCTGTTGCGCAACGACAGTGAATCCGAAGCCCGCACTTTATATGAGGAAGTGGTCGACAGCTCGCTCGGCAAGCAGAGAGCGATTACCGGCATGTCGAACCAGCTTGCCCCCTATTTCGCGCTCCTGGCCAAAGACGGGGCAGCAACCGATCAGTTTTTCAAAGCCTCGCAGATACTGGTTCGCCCCGGTGTCGCCGAAACCCAGGCGGTCCTGTCGCGCGAGCTCAGCGGCGGCACCGATGAAGCGGCGCGGCTGTTCCGCCAATCCACCAATCTGACCCGCAGCATCGAAAAACTGCGCATTCGCTTCTCGGCGCTGGGCCGGGTCGAACAGACAGCGCAGATCCGCGCACAACGCGCGACGCTCGCGGACGAAATCGAGGCACTGGAACGCAACCAGCAACTGACACAGGTCCGGCTTTCGGAATTTCCGCAATATCGGGCGATATCCGACCGTTTTCTCAGTCTCGATGATCTGCGCGCGACCATGCAGCCGTCCGAGTCCTATATGCGCATGTCGATAATCGGTGGCGATATATTCATGTTCTACGCCGATCAGTCGGCGGCAGAAATCTACCCGGTGGCGCTCGACGACGCCGCGCTTGGCGCAAAGGTCGACACGATCCGCGATTCCATCTCGGTGCTGGAAAATGGCCAATATGTAACCTATCCGTTCGACATTGAAACAGCGCGGAGCCTGTTTGTCGATCTGTTCGGACCGGTCGCAGACCGGCTTGCCGGGAAGACCCATCTGATTTTCGAACCCGATGGCGCGATGCTTCGGCTGCCGATCAATTTGCTGGTCGCCGACGATGCGTCGGTTGAGACCTATCTTGCCAGAACCGAAACGATTGATGGCGACCCCTTTGATTTTGCCGGGGTCAAATGGCTCGGCAAGGGACTTGATATCAGCACCGCCGTATCCGCGCGGGCCTTTGCCGATGCGCGCAAGGCACCGCAATCCGATGCCGGGCGTCAATATCTCGGCATGGGCCGGAACGAACCGGTGCTGGCCAATACCAAGGTAGCCAGCGTCCGCGGCGCGGCGCCGAATGGCAGTGCCCAGTGCCAATGGCCCCTCGGCCAGTGGAACAGCCCGATTTCCGATCGCGAGCTGAAAATGGCCCGGACCCTCATCGGCACAGATAGCTCCGCGCTGCTGACCGGTGCGGCGTTCACCGACAATGCCATCCTGTCGAACGAGAATATCAGCGACTATCGTATCCTGCATTTTGCCACCCATGGCCTGGTCACCCCGCCCAGCCCGTCCTGCCCGGCCAAACCTGCGCTGCTTACGTCCTTTGGTGAAGGGGAATCGGATGGTCTGCTTGCGTTTGACGAAATTTTCGATCTGAAACTGGACGCCGATGTGATCATTCTTTCGGCTTGTGACACGGCCGGGAAAGCCAGTATCGCGGCAACCCGGGAAGCCGGTATCAGCAGCGGTGGCGGTACAGCTCTCGACGGTCTGGTACGCTCCTTCATCGGCGCCGGCGGCCGTTCCGTTCTCGCCAGCCACTGGCCAGCCCCGGATGATTTCCGGGCAACGGAACGGCTGATAAACGGCCTGTTCAGCGATGGCCGCGGCCGCTCGATCACCGAAGCCCTGCGACTGTCCCAGACGGAACTGATGGATGATCCCGTCACATCCCATCCTTTCTATTGGGCCGGTTTTGCGCTGATCGGCGATGGCGCCCGGCTGTTCCTGCCCGGGGAGAACAATGCATCTGTCAGCCTTGAAATATCACCAGCCCCCGCGAGAACGGCGCTCAAATAGTGGCAACCGAAACCGCCCCAACGGACCCGGTTGCCAATAATCGCGATGTCAAGGAAGGCGCCAGGGGCGTCCTGCAATCCCTGCGCCGGCTCTTCGACCAGCTCGGTCCGATCCGGCTGGCTTCGACGATATTGTTCATGATCCTGGCGCTGCTGGTCGCCCGTTACAGCTGGACAACACCGCTGATCCAGGAAGCCGAACGGGCGTTATATGACTTGCGCGCATCGGTTTTCGCGCCGGAGGTCGACAAGGACGAGAATATCGTCATGGTCGTGTATAATGAAGACACGCTGAAATTGACCGGTCAGCGGTCCCCGGTCGACCGGACCATATTGGCGCAAGCGCTCGAGACCATCGATGCGGCCAATCCGAAGTCGATCGGCATCGATATTCTGTTCACAATGCCGCAGGATGATGACGCCCTTCTGATCTCCACATTCAAGGAGATGAAGACGCCGACTTTCCTTGCCTATGCCGACCCGAAGGAAAATCCGGAAATCACCTTCGCCGAGCATGAATTCCTGCAGCAGTTTTTCGACGAGGTCCGCACCGAGAATGTGAAGCCTACCGATATCAAGCTGGAAACCGACAGCGACGGGGTGCAGCGCCGGTGGACGCCGCACCGGCCCGGCGCGCCGCCGTTCATGGCCATTGCCCTGACCGGGCCGAACCCCAAATTCGCCGCTAATGACGGGGCCATCCGCTATCATGTGCCGACATCGACCGACATGCCGGTATTCGACAAATTTCCGATCGAAAGCTTCGCCGATCCGGCCATCTCCGAGATGCTGGGATCGTTCATAGCCGGCAAACATGTGCTGATCGGTGGCGACTTTATCGATCGCGACCGTTTTGAAACCCCGGTCGGCGGATTGGCCGATGTGCAGGGCGATGACGGCAAGATGATCGGGCTGGAAGTCCACGCCCATATGCTGGCACAGTTGATCAGCGATGATCTGCCCGCTCCCATTCCGGCGTGGTCGCTGTGGCTGGGCGCGCTGATCGTGGCCATTTGCGGCGGCCTGTCCGCTCTCATCGTGGGCGATGCCCTGAAAGTGGCCTTCATTCTCATGTGCCAGTTCGTGTTCTTCCTGACCTTCCCCTTCCTGCTGCAGAATATGGGTGTCGATACGCTCACGCTACCGGCTTTTGGCTGGGGTTTCGGCTGGTTGCTGGGCTATGCATCGGTTGGATCCGCCGCCCGTACCATCAATTCCAAGCAGCGCGCCTTTGCACAGAGCGCGCTCGGCAAATATCTGCCAAAATCAATCGCCACGGAAATCCTGAAGGACCCGGAGAAGCTCGCCCTGCATGGCGAAAAGCGAAAGATATTCGCGGTTTTCACCGATCTCGAAGGTTTTACCAAATTGACCCACGCGATCGAACCGGAAATGGTCGCCTATCTGCTCAACGACTATCTCGACCGGCTGAGCGAGGTGGCGCTGGAATATGGCGGCACGATCGACAAGTTCGTCGGCGATGCGCTGGTCACCTTCTGGGGCGCTCCTATCTCCTATCCCGACGACGGCGAACGAGCGGCCAAGGCGGCTTATGCGCTCTACCAGGCCGGCGAGGAATTTCGCAAAAATGTCCCCGAAGGCGTACCGCCGATCGGCCGGACGCGGGTCGGCATGCATTATGGCGATGCGATTGTCGGGAATTTCGGCGGCGAGGGCCGCATTCAATATACTGCGCTGGGCGATGCGATGAATACGGCAGCCCGCCTGGAGGCAGCCAACAAGGCGCTCGATACCAAGATATTGGTGAGTCAGGAAGCGATGGAACGGACCGGTCTCGACTGGTTCCGCCCGATGGGACGGATCACATTGCGCGGCCGTTCGACGCCGGTAGACGTGTTCGAGCCGGTGCCGGAATGGGAAGAAAAAGACCGCGCCACAGTGACCGCTGTCATAGCGGCCCACGCGAAGGGTGATAATGACTCGATCCAGGCACTGGGTGCCATGATCAAGCGATATGGTGAGGATCTCGGCCTCGCCAATCTGCTCAAACGACTGAAAAAGACCAAGAATGGAGAAAGCTATGCACTTGGATAAAAATGTTCTGGCATCGACCGGACGAATTCTTCCCGGCTTTGCGAAAGCGGCTCTCGGTACGGTTCTGCTGTTCGGCGCCGGTAGCGTCGCACTGGCCCAAAATATGATTGTGCGCTCGACCGGACCTTCCGCCAGCGCCTATCCGGCGGGCAAGAAAATGGGCAATAACGCGAAAATCACGCTGAAGGCCCAGGACAAGGTCACGATTTTGACCCAGTCGGGAACGCGCGTCCTGTCCGGTCCCGGCACCTATTCGCTGGCCAAGGGAAGCGGCTCGACATCAAGCGCCTCAACCCGGCTGTCCAGCTTCATCAACAATCGCGGCAGCCGCCGGGCCAGAACCGGAGCGGTTCGCGGCGACAGCAGCGCTGCGGTGATCACGCCGAACAATCCCAATCTCTGGTTTCTCGACGTGACCAAGGGCGGGAAATTCTGTGTTACCAATCCGAACGGCCTGGTGGTCTGGCGGCCGGACTATACCGGCTCGGCAACCGCCTCGATCGTCGAACCGACGACCGGCAACGTGACCGAGATCGCCTGGCGTAAAGGCAATCCGCTGAAGGCCTGGCCGAAGGATGTTCTGCCGGTGACCAACGGTGCGAGCTATCGTCTGCTCGGTTCGAACGTACCACAATCGGTCGAGGTGGATTTCGTGGTTCTGGAGACGGAGCCGGCTGATCTTGACGACACGGCCGCTGTGCTGATCGAGAAAGGCTGCACCGGCCAGCTGGATCTGCTGGTCGAGACGCTCAATGCAAATAACGAGGAACCGGCTGAACAGGGCTAGGCTCTGGGTGTATTCTGCCGATCCGGCCGACCGCCGGACGGCAGAGCCGCTCTGGTGGTTCCAGGGGCCACACCGGGATTGCCAAAAAACGGGGACATATATGACGCGCTCGCGCACTACGCTTAACACAACTGCCCTGACGGCAGCGCTTTCCATTTTCATGTCCGGCATGCCGGCCTGGGGGCAGTCTTCTGTCGCGGCACCGACACGAGAGGAAATCCAGCGGGGAGCCGTCGACGAAGCGCTGAAGGGCCAGGCCCAGCCGCTGGGTCTGGATGGTGCAGTGGAACGATCCGCCTGCCCGCTGGCCGGACCGGAATTTGCCGACGTCCGGTTCACGCTGAAAGCGGTTGATTTCACCGGTCTGATCTCGGTCGATCCCGTTTCGCTAAGCGAGTCCTACGCCGGCTATATCGGTCAGGATGTACCGGTTTCGGTGGTCTGCGACATCCGCGACCGGGCTGCGACCATTCTGCGTAGCAACGGCTATCTGGCGGCCGTACAGGTCCCGCCCCAGACAATTGATGACGGCAGTGTCCGCTTCGATGTGCTGATGGCCCGGATGACCGCGGTGCAGGTGCGCGGCAATGCCGGTCCGTCCGAAGCCCTTCTCCAGAAATATATCGAGAAACTGGCCGCCCAGCCAGTCTTCAACATCGACACAGCGGACCGCTATCTGCTCCTCGCCCGTGACATACCGGGACTGGACGTGCGCCTGTCGCTGCGGCCGGTCTCGGCAGAATCCGGCGGGCAGCCAGGCGAGGTTGTCGGCGAGTTCAACGTGATCCGTACACCGGTCTATGCCGATATCAATATCCAGAACTTCGGCTCCAAGGCGGTCGGCCGGTTCGGCGGGCTGGCGCGGGTGCGGTTCAACGGGTTGACCGGTCTGGGCGACGAAACCGTGATTAGCGGCTATTCGACAGCGGACTTCAAGGAGCAGCAGGTTCTGCAACTCGGGCACGAATTCACTGTCGGGGGCGAAGGCCTGAAATTCGGTGGCAATTTCACTTATGCCTGGACCAAGCCCGAGCTGGCTGGTGGTCTGGATGTTGAATCGCAGACTCTGGTGGCCAGCGCCTATGCAAGCTTTCCCTTCGTTCGCAAGCAATCACGCAATATATTCGGCACGATCGGTCTCGACTATATTGACCAGCGCACCGACCTTCTGGGCGTCCGCACCAACGAAGACCGGCTGAGCGTCGCCTTCGCCCGGCTCGACTTCAACCAGATCGATCCAGACAGTATTTCCGGCCACGGCGGCTATTCCGCCTACGAACCCAGATGGGGCATCGGCGGTTCGCTGGAAATCCGGCAGGGGCTGGACATATTGGGTGCCAGCGAGGGCTGCGGCCCGGCTTTTGTCAATTGCATCGGCCAGACCGTGTTGCCGACCCGCGCGGATGGCGATCCGACGGCATTTGTCATCAGGGGACAGGCCAAGATCGACTTCCGGCCAACGCCGTTACTGGCCCTGACGTTGAAGCCCCGCCTGCAATATTCGCCCGACGCGCTCTTCTCCTATGAAGAGATCTCCGGCGGCAATTACACTACCGGTCGCGGCTATGATCCCGGAACGATCATCGGCGACAGCGGCTATGGCCTGCAGACGGAAGTCAGCTACGGATCGCTGATCCCCGAGACACCGGAGAGCATCGCGCTCCAGCCTTATATGTTTTTCGACTTGATGAGCGTCTGGAACAGGAATGTGCCGGGCGGTCCCCAGAAACTCTATTCCGCCGGTGGCGGGCTGCGCATGACGATCGGCCAGCAGGCCAGCCTGGATCTGACCGGTGTCGTGCCGCTGAAACGGGCGCCGTTCGCAACCCGCCGACAGGACGCGCGGGCATTGCTGACGCTGACCGTCCAGCTTGCCCCCTGGAAACGCAGATGACGCCGATTTTCAACATTAGACCAGCCGCAATGCAAACGAGGACAGGATCATGAGCAAGCGATCACAGAGCAACAGCAGCCGAACCGACGTTCGCGCCGTGGGCAAAATGCGCTGGCTGTCGGGCAGTTCGATGGCAGCGGCGGCGTTTCTGCTGGCATCCGCTCCGCAACCTGCGCAAGCCCAGTCGGCCTTGCAGGCCCCGAATTTCAGTCCCCGTGACGTCAGAATTTCGGCCCCGCTGTCGCCGCTGCCGGTCAATGATGTCAAAATCAGCGCTCCGATCACACCGTTGCCTGACGCGAATATCCGCATTTCGGCCCCGCTGTCGCCCGTTTCTGTCAATAATATCCGGATCAGTGCACCGGTCACGCCCCTGCCCGACACCAATATCCGCATTTCGGCACCGATCGTGCCCCCGGCTGACACCGATATCCGAATTTCTGCCCCTGCCCCAGCCAATTTCGATCCTGTCAGCATCAGCGCGCCGGTTCCCGGACTGGACGAAGCGCAGGCCTTCACGCCTGTCAGCGGCCAGGCGTTTCAGGCAAGTGCCAGTTTCCCTACGGGCGGCGTGCTATTTCTGGGTGCCCGTAAAACCAATCTGGATCAGCTCCAGATCACCCAGAGCGAAGCGGTGATCAACTGGACGCCGTTGGACACCGACGCGCCTACTTTCGGCAGCGATGGGCTGGTCAACAACCCGATCGACATCTTGCCCGCCGGCAGAACCCTCCGCTTTGTCTCCAACGGCCTCGACTATACGGTTCTGAACCGCATATTGCCGGTGGCGACCGCAGACGGCAGGCCGGTGCAGTTCAATGGTATTGTTGAAAGCTTTGTCGACACTGCCGCAACCGCGCCCGGCGGAAATATCTGGTTCTACAGCCCGGGCGGAATCATCGCCGGTGCCACGAGCCGGTTCGACGTCGGCAGCCTGGTGCTGACGACCAATGATATCGACATGACCGGTGGCCTTTACGGTTCCAGCGGAGAAATGCGCTTTGCCGGTGTTGCCGACAGTCAGTCGAGCATCCAGATCAACGCTGGCGCGCAGATAAACGCGCTGAATGACGGCAGCAGCTATGTCGCCATGGTTGCGCCACGTATCGTCCAGGGCGGGACTGTAACGGCAGACGGCTCGGTTGCCTATGTCGCGGCAGAACAAGCCGAATTGACGATCAACAACGGGCTGTTTGATATCTCGATCGGCGTGGGCACGTCCGATGCCAATGGCGTGGTTCATACTGGTACGACCACCGGTCCGGCATCAAGCCCGATAGTCGGCCAGAGCGGTGTAATCGATGCCGATGCGCAGGCCATATATATGGTCGCCGTTCCGAAGAATGATGCGCTGACCATGCTGGTCGGAGGCGCCGTCGGTTATCTTGCGGCTTCCTCCGCAACCATCGATGGCGGAAAAATCATCCTTAGTGCGGGCGGAAATGTTACGGCATCCGGATCGCCGGACGCACCGGTCAATGCGATCGAGGAAAATGTAACGTCGACCGCTGCTGCCAATATCGCGATCGGCGGTACGTCTACGACCACATTCGGCTCCACGCTCGAAACATTTGCATCAAACGACATCTCAATTTCTTCGCAGTCAGCAGCCGACCGGGTGCTGATCAGCAATACCGTCGGAACGCAAGACCTGAATCTGACCGCGGGTAACGAGATCAATCTCGACATATCGGGCGGTGGCCAGATATTGGTCAACGGCGATGTGAATTTGACCGCCAGAACCGACGCTACCGGCGGTAACATAAATCTGAATATAAATCGTACCGGCTTCGGAACTGAAATCGATACCGGTCTCCGGGTGAGCGGCAACCTGACCGCCGACAGCAGCGCAACCGGCGCCGATGATTTCTTTATCGTCAGGGACAATGGCGGCACCGGGATCGGACAGGACGCTATTGGCGGCGACATCGCCATCAATATCACCGACGGCGGCGTGTTGGATGTCGGCGGCAACACAAGATTCCAGACCGGCGCCCAGGGCGGGAAAGGCGAAATTCAGAATGGCTTCGGCCAGGCTGGCAATATCGTCTTCAACATGGACAGCGGCATCGCGGCGTTCGGAAGCGATGTCTCCTTCGAAGCCAATGTTCGGAACACCGGTGACGGAAAGATCGGTGGTAGCGGTGTCGGCCTGTTGGGCAGCAACAGCACCGCCGGGGATGTCGACCTGATCCTGACCGGCGGCGAGTTGACCGTGAACGGCAATCTCGGATTCACGACTTATGCCTTGGGAACCAGCGGTAGTGACGACGCGACCGCCCAGAATAATGCCGCTGTGGCAGGCTCGGTCAATTTCGCTGTTTCAGACGGAAGCCATAATTTCGGAAGTGTGAATATTGCCGCCTATGCGAGTGGTGGAAGCTCATATGATGCAAGCGGCAACAGCTTTGTGGGAGATGTCACCCGCGCATCGGTCAATCTCGCGCTCAGCAACAGTGGTACCGAAGTGTCGATTACAGACAGAATTGTCATCGATACTTCGACAAACGGAAATGTCCTGAACGATCCAGCCGCCGACGCAGTGACCATCAGTGTTATAAATACCGGTGGGGATTCAGGGCTGGTCGTGTCCAATGGTGTCGACGTTTATACCTATGCCTCCAACGGCGGACCTGGGGAAACCCTGACCGCCGGATCGGTATCGGTACTTGCTGACAATGGCCAGTTCGATTTCGGAGATTTATATATCGATGCCAGCATAGACCTCTTTTCCATTGGCGAAAGGAGCGCGCTTGCGAACGCCGGTAATATAGATCTGGTTGCACAAAATGGCGGCGTGATTTCCGGCGACACAGCGAACCTTTATGCCTATGCCAACACCGAGAGTACCTATGGCATCAATGCACAGGGCGGAGATATCCTGATTCATGCCAATGACGGGGCCATCGTTTTTACTGGAGACCTTGATGCAACCGCCAGCGCACGGGGTGGAGTCAAAGATTCTACAACTGTAGAGACGACAAGCGCTCAAGGTGGATCCATCAGATTATTGCTGGAGGGCAGCTCGCCTTCCAGCAGCCGCATCAGCGCCGCGGACATGTATCTCGACGCTGATGGTTCGATCGCCGGGGGCGTGGAGATCACGCCGATTTTTGAAGGCGGCGGAGGCAGCGGTTTTGGCGGCGAAATAATCTTCGATCTTCTCGGCGGAACATTTATCGCAAATGACATCGAAGTCAGCGCTGATGGCGCAGGCGGCCAAGGCGGAACCGAACCACCGCAACAAGCTCCGGGCATTTCATCGATACCCGAAACCTCTGCACTGGCTATGCCTACGGACCTTACCGTGATTGACGCGCCTATGGCAGGTGGCATTTCTGCCGGTGATGGCGGCGACGGTCAGGGCGGCGACGTCACCTTCAATCTCAACGGTGGCGACGCGACCGTCACCAACCTGACGATCTCGGCCAACGGATTCGGCGGCAATGGTTCCTATGGCGATACCTATAATGGTACCGCCGGTGGAGCTGGCGGACGCGGGATTGGCGGCAACGCGGTTTTCAATGGCCAGTCGGGAAACTTGACCATCACCAGCACACTCACGGTGTCAGCGGATGGCAATAACCAGAACCTCGCCCCCTATGCCGCAAATGGTGCGGGTGGCTTTGGCTTTGGCACAGATGGCGGTAATGGCGGCGACGGAATCGGAGGCACCGCTACCTTCAACCTTGATGGCAGCGCGACAATCAACGCCAACGATATTGTTATTTCGACCAGCGCTGATGGCGGAAATGGTGGCGGCAGCAGCAGCGCGGGCAGCGGTACCATTCAGGCCGGGACAGGCGGAAATGGTGGCAATGCGACTGGTGGCAGTGCCACATTCAACAATAATGCCGGGACGCTCGGCTTTAGCCAGCTTTCGGTCACATCGGTCGGGGCGGGCGGAAATGGCGGCGACGTCTTTGGCTTTTCAACCGGTGAAGCGGATAATATCGCCGGCGATGGCGGCACCGGAACTGGTGGCAATGCGATCATCAATATCAATCAGGATGACCTCAACAGCCCGGTCTACATCGTCGATGCCAGCGGTTTCGGGGGTGATGGCGGCGACGGGCTGGATGGCGGGAACGGCGGCGCTGCCTTTGGCGGGGTCGCGGCGATCAATATCAATGATGCAACCGCCGATCCGGATGACCCCACCATCATCGCCAATGCGAGAGGCGGGGACGGCGGCGCCGGACTGCTCGATGCGGCCAATAATATCACGGGCAACAGCGGCTCGGGCGGCGCCGCGACCGGCGGTACGGCTCGTCTGGAAGTTACCGGAGCCGGCGGAAATATCGACCTCGGATTTCTCATCCTGGAAGCCAATGCAACCGGCGGCAGCGGCAGAGACGGCTTCTATCAGTTCGGCGGCGGCATGGACGGCGGCGATGGCGGAGCGGGCGGCGACGCGACGGGCGGCACGGTCGAACTGATCGCGCGGACGGGCGGAACGATAAATTTGACCTCTTCCGATTTTACCATGAGCAGCACCGGCACCGGCGGAGCTGGCGGATACGGAGGCAACTCTTATGACAGTGTCGCCGGCGACGGCGGCGATGGTGGCGACGGAACGGGCGGCACCGGTCGACTGCTCGCACAAGGCGGCACGATTTCAGGGAATAATCTCAATATAACAACAGCCGGCATCGGGGGAGACGCCGGAGACGGCGGCTCTTATGGCGCATTCGGAACCGACGGGACCCCTGGTTATGGCGGCATCGGAACCGGTGGTACCGGGATTGTCGAGATTCAGGAAGGCAGTCCCGGAATAGTGGCATTCGCCGACGTAACCATAGATTCCAGCGGCACGGGTGGCGACGGCATCCTTGGCCGCTTCGGCGCGGGTGGCCGCATCGAGATCACCGACGGTTCGACCGATCCTGCGGGACTGATCAGCTTCGGTAGCCTGACAGCCACCGCTTTCGATACCGCAATCGGAACCGGGACCGGCTCGGGTTCGGCCCTGTCGGGCGGCTTTTTCATGACCGGCGATAGCGGAGCTGTATCGATTCTCGGCGATCTGGACGTCAACGTGGCCGGCAATATCCAATATAGCCTGGACGGCGATGCGCAGATGACCGTTGGCGGCAATGCCACGCTGATCAGTGGCCAGAATATCTTCGTCGATCACAGCAATAACGGAACGCCGGTCAACAGCATCGATGTGTCCGGCAATTTCGCGGCCACGGCGCAGGGCGATTTCATCAGCACCACCGGCTCGCGGATCAATGCCGCAGGCAGCGCCTCGGTTCGCACGGGTCAGAATGCTACGGTTGCCGATATTGCCGGCGTCGGACTGGTCGATATATCGGCTATGTGGAATGCCAATGTCACCAATGCGGCTGTCACCGGAACCGTGACGACCGTGACCCTTGGCGCAGGAACCATCGTCCTCGGGCCGCAGATGCTCATCCAGGCCGGGCATGATCCCGCAGGCACGCCAAGCGCGACCTTCGATCCAAGCTATAATGCCACGATAGACGGCGATGTCACATCTGCCGGTTTCATCACGGTAAACGCTGGCGGCAATGCATTGTTCCAGAGCGGCAGCAATACGGTTTCGGACAATGGCCTGACCGTGCAGACCGGCGATGATATCATCATCCAGACCGGTGCAAGTCTGGTAGCGGGCAATAATGCCGTCACATCGCCAAACACCGCCAATCCGTTCCCCGACACTAACAACCTGATCCTCCAGGCCGGAGCGCTAACGCCCCTGATCAGCACGACCTTTACACCGATTGCATCCATTGTCGCCGCCGGTGATCTGGATGCCAATGATTTCGCTGTGGTCATGTCGGCCAACTCGATCGACGGTCTGGGCGGCTCGATTACCGCCAGTTCGATTTCCGCCGATATCAATAATGCACCTTCCAACGCCCTGATCACCGCGATCGGACAATCGGACGACAATGGCCTGCTCAGCAGCCTTTGTGTCGAAGGCAATGTCTGTCTCGGCACGTTGGCTGCCGACAATCTGGTCTACATCGGACAGGCCAGCAACAATGACGTGGTCCAGGGCATCATCGAGGCCGGCACGGTGTCGGCCACCGACATTCTGGTCACCACTCGCCGCGACATCATCATGGGTACCGACGGCATTGCCACCGTCCTTGATGCATCGAACCAGTTCCTCGTGGAAAGCACCGAAGGCGACGTCGACCTGCGCGACGCCTCGGTCGGCAGCGCAAGCATCATGGTCAGCGCAGTAAACGGCAGCCTTCTCGGCTCCGCTTCGCTGAACAGCATCAATGACATCGGCATCACGGTGGGGGCTGACATTACGGCTGCATCTATCGCGACCGGCGGGCAGTTGACCACCGTTGCGCTGGTCGGCGGCGGATCGGAAAATCTCTATACCGTCCCCGGCAGCATCACGGTCGATAGCTATAGCCAGGGCACCGCGCAACGCTTCCGCGTGGAAGCCGGCAATGACATCAGCTTTGGCCAGATTACGGTTCCCGATCGCGCCATCGAACTGTTTGCCGCGCAAAGCGGGCCGGGCGATATATTCCTCGGCACCACCAGCGGTGCCAGCAGCATCGTCCTGCAGGGAGAAAATGTCAGCTTTATCGATCTCGACGCGACGGTGTCGGTGACCAGCGGCATCACCATATTGGCAACAAACGGGAATATTACCGGCGGCGATGCCCTTGCCAATTCCATCACCGATCTCGAAGCGGTGGGCGGCGACATCATTATCGGCAATCTGACCGGCGGTGCCAGCGGCGGCACCAGTCTGGACGCCAGCGGCGCGATCTCCGTTGGTGCGGTGAGCGGCGGTGCCGTTCTCACCGTTAACGCCGGAGCGGATTTTGACTTCGATACGGCAGAAGCCTTCCGAACCAATATCAGCGCCGCAAATATCACCGGCAATACGATCCGGACGCTCGGCGTCACCGGGGGTGCACCCAATACGCTGGCGATGACCGCCAGCGGCGACATCACTCTGGGCACAGCCACCGCAACCGACACGCTCGACCTGACCGCCGGCGGCAATCTGACCGCCGACTTGCTGGATGGCAATTTTCTGGTCGACATCACGGCTGGCGCGGTAGACGTGACCACGCTCAACGCGGCCCAGATCGGGAATGTCACAGCGACGAGCGGTGATCTGGATATCGGCGCGATCATCGGCGGCAGTTCAATAAGTCTGGAATCACAAGCCGGCAACGTGAGCCTGGGTACGGCAAGCGCGACCAACGGTTTTACCGCTGTGGCCGATAACGGTTCGATCGCCTTTACCGATATAACAGCGCAAGGCATCAGCCTGACCGCGGGCGGAGATATCAGCGGTACATCGCTCTCCGCTATCAACGCGGGCGCCAACCAGAGCATCAATCTCGATGCCGGAGGAACCGCATCCGTCGGCACATTGTTCGCCAATGAGATCGTTGATGTCGATGCGATTACGGCCGACTTCGGATCGGTTACCGGAACCCTGCTGGTACGCATCGAAGCAGATGATATCACCACTGGCGACGTGACATCCGATGGCCAGATGTTCCTGACCGCCGCGAACGGCAATATATCGAGCGCCAATCTGTCCGGCACGTCGGTTCAGACACAGGCAACCGGCGGCAACATCACCACCGGCAATATCGACGGCACATCCATTCTGGTGCGCGCGGTCGACGGCAATATCTCGACCGGCGATTTGACCGCCACCGGCGGCGGCGCGAGCGACATCACTATGAACGCCGGCGGAACCGCCACCTTTGGTTCGGTGACGGCGGACCGTCTGGTGGATATCATCGGCACGACAATTTCCGGCGGCACCATCGACGCAGGGGCATTTGTCGATATCGACGGCACGGATATTGCCTTGGGCGATGTGACCGCAGGCGATAATCTGACCATCGATGCCACCGCAGGGGATGTGACGACCGGCGCGCTGGATGCCGGCCTGAGCATCGTCGTAAACGCCAGCGACAGCTTCGACATTGCATCCGCAACCAATGGCAATACGACCGCTCTGCGTCTCACCGCGACCAATGGTTCGGGCACGCTCGGAAATGTCACTTCGCTGGGATCCATCGCCATTGTGACCGGTACCGATCTGGTGGCCGGCATTCTTGACGCAGCAACAGACATTACCGTGACCTCAGGCGGCACCCCCGCGATTGCCAGCGTCATCAGCGGCAATAACACGACCATCACCGGTCAGTCGGTCACCCTGAACAACGGCAGCATCGGCGGAGATCTGACGCTCGATGCGACCGCCGGCGATATCGACGGAACCGGCACGGTCACCGTCGCTGGCGGCATCGATCTCGATGCCACCGGCAATGTCGGATTTGGCGATCTCGAAGCGCAGGGCGGCACGTTCACCGTCGACGCCGGCAATGACATCGACTTCGCCGGTGCAACCAGCAGCGATGCCATCAGCATGACCGCCGGCGGCAGCATCAACGGCGGTGATCTGAACGCCGTCAATGCGCTCAATCTGGACGGCGGCAATATTGCGATCGGCAATGCAAGTGCCGCCAATATCAGCTTCAACAGCGCCGCGAATATCCTGTTCGACAGCATCAGTTCGCCCAATGGCGTCACCTTGACCGCTTCCACCGGGACGATCGGCGTGAACAGCACCGGCGGCGATATAACGGTGACGGGTGCGGGAGCCAGTATCAATCTGTTCGCCGACAATGTCGACGTCGGCGCGCTGACCACCAATAGCGGCGACATTCTGATATCGGCGGCACAGGACATTGCGATCGGTTCGGCGGCAACGGCAACCGGCACTCCGACAGCGGCCTCCATCGGTCTGCTGGCGGGCGGCAATATTGTCACAGGTGCGCTCAGCGCCGGCGAGGATGTATCGATCCGGTCACTGGGTGACGTTGCTCTGGCCAATGTTTCGGCCGGCGATGATTTTATCGTTCTGGCAGACGGCGCGATCACGCTGGCCGGTGCGACGACCAGCGGCGCGGGCATCGACCTGTTCGCGCTGTCGTTCGACACCGCCAATGCCGGTCAGGCCGGATCCATTGTCTTTGCTTCCGAATCCGCCACCGGCTCGAATATATTGCTGACCAGCGGCGGCGATATGACCGCCACCGGCGCCCTGAACGCCAGCGACGACATCACCATTGTCGCAGGTGGCACGCCATCGCTGGTCAATGCGATCAGCGGCGGCAACACCAGAATCACCGGTACAAGCGTGACGCTGAACAACGGCACCATTGGCGGTGATCTGGCGCTCGATGCGACTGCCGGCGATATCGACGGAACCGGTACCATCACTGTCGCTGGCGGCATCGATCTCGATGCCACCGGCAATGTCGGATTTGGCGATCTCGAAGCGCAGGGCGGCACGTTCACCGTCGACGCCGGCGGCAATATCATCTTCGACAACGCGACAAGCAGTGATGACATGGCACTCGACGCGGGTGGCAACATCAATGGCGGATCCCTGACCTCGACCGGCAATATTTCTGGCGACGCTGCTGGTGATTTCGGATTTACCAATGCCAGTGGCCAGAATATCAGCCTGACTGCAGGCGGCGATATAACCGGAAATTCCGCAACGGCAGCGATATCGCTGACAATGGATGCCGCTGGCCTGATCAGTCTTGATAATGCTGCCAGCAGCGAAGCGCTGTTCATATCTGGAAGCGAAATTGCCATCTCCGATACCGACGGCGGTTCCGTGCTTCTGAACGCCGGTTCGGGCGCGATCACCCTGGATACCATTGCCGGTTCCTCATC
The DNA here is from genome assembly GCF_902506555.1 of Sphingorhabdus sp. 109. Lineage (GTDB taxonomy): Bacteria > Pseudomonadota > Alphaproteobacteria > Sphingomonadales > Sphingomonadaceae > Parasphingorhabdus. The sequence continues at coordinate 1,682,650 of NZ_LR732707.1, forward strand.
GGTCGAACTGACTGGTGGCGCAATCGACTTCACCAGTGCGACAGGCGGCAATATCGTAATGAACGGCACCGACATTGCATTCATGAATGCAAGCGGGGTGGATGTCGACATCACCAGCAATGGAACCATCGATTTCGGCTCGATTGATGGTACCGGCACCGTCACAATTGACAGCAATTTCGGACTGCTGACCGGCGGCACGATAGACGCCGGCGGGGCCGTCATTATCGATGCCAATCGCGACGCCAGCTTCGATACGATCAACGGCGGTGCCAATGTATCGATCAGCATGAACAGCAACAGCGATCTGACTGCCAATGCCATCGCCAGCGCGACCAATGTCAACGCGACCCTGCAAGGAGGGAGCTTTACCGTCGGTTCGGTCAGCGCGGACAAGACTGGTCAGGGAACGGTAAATATCAGAGCCGACAACGGCATTGAAATCGCTGACATATCAGGCAACGAGGCATTTCTGACCGCCTCTGCCGGGTTGGTCAACGTAGCCAACAATATCGATCTCACCACTATCATTGTCGCGTCCGGCGAAGCCGTGTCCCTCGTTTCGCAACAGGACATGGTCGTTCAGGCTGAAGCCACCAATGGCGATATCGCTCTGTCATCTGCTGGCGATCTGCTGGTGCAAAGCGCACAAGCAACAGGGGATATCATTATATCTGCCGGCGGCTCGGCCAGCATAGATGACATGTTTGACGTCTCTGACAATTCGCCGCTGGATCCCGATTTCCCTCTATCGGTTGCATCATCGGGCGGTGACGTCGTCATCAGCGCGGTCGACACCGTATCGATCATCAATTCAGTGAGCGCGGCGAATGACCTGCAGATAACAGCCGGAAATCTGATCGACATACAGGCAGCCACTGTTGGCACCAACATTCTAACGGTTAGCGCCGATATGAATATCGGATCGGCAGGCAGCCTGGGACAGAATGATCTGACCGCTGACATCCAGATATTCACCGATGGTTCCAGCCAGATGTTACTCGGCGGTGATGGTACCGGTTCGAGTGGGAAATTCACGTTGGATAATGACGAATTCTCTCGCATTCATTCCGGAGGAGACCTCAGCATTTATGCCGTCGAGACCGGAATTGGCGGATTTGACCTGACAATCGAAAATCTGCAGCCATCGGCATTTTCCGACGGCAATTTTGGCAGAGATGCAAATTTCAATATTTCCGCCGACCAGTCGATCAGGGTGGACGGCAGGCTATCGGTGCAAGGCGATTTCCAGACAACCCTGAATTTGGTTGCTGGCGAGGATATTTTCATCAACGCCGAAACGGGCTCTATCGGAATAGCAAATGACGGCAGCTTGTCCGGCAATCTCGCTTTCACCGCCCGCAACATATATGCGATGACGGACCAGGCCTTTGACGATATTCAGGGCATGAGCACCGCCGAAATCGATGCCCGCCTTGCCGAGAATGACGGCATTGTAAGGGATGAGGGTTTCATCTTCGCCGATCTGATTGACGTCACTTTGCTGGCCAGTCAGTTCTATGTCCAGAATACGGGAAGCGGCACGGATTTTGACGCTCGGCGGGGCTTCGCGGTCGGGTCTGGTGGCTTCACGATCAATACCGGCCCAAGTGGTTCGACCCCGATCGTTATCAATGGCACCATCGATGACGCCATCGGTGTCGCGGTCATTCCCGCCACAACGATTACCGGCGGTGGCTTCGACCAACTGTCTACGATCAACGGTTGTCTGATCGCCAATCCTGCCAGTTGCGCGCCTACTCCAACGCCAACTCCAACGCCCACTCCTACTCCGACGCCGGACACGCCGCAAACCAATGAACCGGTGCAGGATATCATTGAAGAAGAAGTGACTCCGGAGAAATACGCAGCAGATCCGTTTGCGAACAATCTTATCGAGATCAAGAAAAACGACGATATGGCAGAAGATCCGTTGATTGACGAGCCGGTCACAGGTGCAGGCAATGAAGATCTTTGGGTTGGCGGCTCCGAGTGCGAAGCCGATACCAGCGGGACATGCCTGGTTGAGGAAGATGAGGACGCGCGCGAACCGGCGGAATGATGCCACCACGCAATTGATCGGTTGACCTTTTGCGCGGAAAGCCATTAGGCGATGGCTGATGAATGACACTGCCGCGCAACCGCTGAAACTGTTCAACAGCCTGACTCGCCAGATGGAAGAGTTCGTGCCCGTCCACCCGGGCGAGGCGCGCGTCTACACCTGCGGACCAACGGTCTATAATTATCCCCATATCGGGAATATGCGCGCCTATGTGTTCGCCGATCTACTTGGCCGCACTTTGAGCTGGAAGGGCTACAGGCTCACCCATGTCATCAATATCACCGATGTCGGCCATCTGACCGACGATGCGGATGAGGGCGAAGACAAGCTGGAGAAGATGGCGGCGGAAAAAGCCCAGTCGATCTGGGATATCGCGAAACATTATACCGAGGCTTACTGGCAGGATATTAAGGCACTCAATATCCGGCAGCCGGCCCACTGGTCGATCGCCACCGACTATGTTCCGGCGATGATCGAATATGCCAAGGGCATCGCCGACAAACATTGCTACGAACTGGAAAGCGGCCTCTATTTCGATGTGTCGACCGTGGCAAATTATGGCACGCTCGCCCGCGCATCGACCGAAGACGGTGAAGGACGGATCGACACGGTAGAGGGCAAACGCAACGCCGCCGATTTCGCTATCTGGCGCAAGACACCGCCGGGAGAGACACGGCAGATGGAATGGGACAGTCCCTGGGGCAAGGGCGCGCCGGGCTGGCATCTGGAATGTTCGGTGATGTCGGAAGCGCTGCTTGGCCTGCCGTTCGATATTCACACTGGCGGCATCGATCATCGCGAGATTCACCATCCCAACGAGATTGCCCAGAACCAGGCGCATAGTTGTTCCGACCACAGCGGCGCGAAAATCTGGATGCACAATAATTTCCTGATCGACCGGACCGGAAAAATGTCCAAGTCGTCGGGCGAATTCTTGCGGGTGCAACTGCTGGTCGACAAGGGCTTTCATCCCCTCGCCTATCGCCTGATGTGTCTGCAGGCTCATTATCGCAGCGAGTTGGAGTTCAGCTGGGAAAATCTGGCGGCGGCGCTGACCCGGCTGAAGCGTATCATCATGGGCGTTGAACGGCTGCGCGACAAGGCAGACGGACAGACGGCGGCGATAGACCATCCCGCACTGGTGCAGTTGCGCGACAAATTTGACGCTGCGCTGAGCGAGGATCTGAACAGTTCAAAAGGCCTGCCGCTGCTCGAAGAACTGCTCTCGCTGAAGAAACTGCCGGCCGGGCAAAGGCTCGCGCTGCTGACCGAAATGGAATCGGTCTTGGGGCTGGAACTGACCGGCCTGACGCGCGATCAATTGCGGGTGCGGCCGACCGCGGCGGAACTGGACGAACGCGATATCGAGGCAAAGCTCGACCAGCGCCAGCAAGCGAAAGCGGCGAAAGATTTTGCCGCCGCAGACACAATCCGCGACGAGCTGACCGCAAAAGGCGTGGAGCTTATGGACGGCGACCCATTGCGCTGGGACTGGGCATTAACGGTTTAGACTTTTCCCCGGATGCCTGCGCGCAATCGGGACCATTCACGCAGGGACAGGAGGGAACGTCAGATTCCCCCCTTGCACAAACAGATTTTAGGAGGCGATATATTATGACTGCCAAACCCAAAGCCGCCATGGCTTCCCTTGTTCGGCCGATGATCGAACCGCATTGCGGCGACCTCGACGTCACCTGGTTCACCAGCACCGAAGAAGCCATGGAAGTTGCCCCGCATGCCGAAATCGGCTGGTTTGATATGTATGACAAAGACAAGATGGCCGCAATCATCTCCGCCGCGACCAATCTCAAATGGCTCAACAGCATCTATGCCGGGGTTGAACATTTCCCGCTCGAGCAGCTCAAGTCCCAGGGCACGATCCTGACCAACGGAGCCGGGCTGAACAGCGCGCCGATCGCAGAATTCGCCATCATGCTGATGCTCTCTGCCGCCAAGCGCAGCGATGTAATATTTGACAACCAGCGCCAGCACAACTGGCTCGAAACCGCTCCGGGCACGGTGGAGATTGACGACAGCAAGGCGCTGATCATCGGCTATGGCGGGATCGGCCAGCAGATCGCGAAAAAGCTCTCCGGCTTTGACGTCGACGTGACCGCCGTCCGCCGCACCGCGACCGGCGAGTCCCATGTCATCGGGCTCGATGACTGGCGCGACCGGCTCGGCGAGTTCGACTGGGTGTTTGTGTCCGCCCCGGCGACCAGCGACACCCGGCATATGTTCGGCGCGGACGAATTTGCCGCGATGAAATCTTCCGCCTGGCTGGTCAATGTCGCGCGCGGGTCGCTGGTCGATCAGGAGGCACTGATCAAGGCCCTCAACGACAAGGCGATCGGCGGAGCCGCGCTCGATGTCGCCGATCCGGAACCGCTACCCGCCGACCATCCCTTGTGGGACGCGCCCAACTGTCTCATCAGCATGCATCTGTCCGGGGTCGCGCAAACGCGGATGTTCCAGCGCGCCGCCGCCCGCTTTGTTGAAAATCTCAAACGCTATCGCGGCGGCGAAGAGATGATCGCCGTCGCCGACTTCGACCGGGGATATTGAGGGGGTGACTCCCCGGGGTTTTTGACTTACCATCCAATTAGATAGGGGTAGAGTGAGTCTCATTTCTGAGGGGGATTGGGGGTCATTGGGGTCGTTGCCATTACTCGCACTCAAGCTGGTCGTCACGACCAGGGAAGGACCCACATGACCAAAGCATCCGATCTGTTCGTAGAATGTCTCGAGAATGAAGGCGTTGAGTATCTGTTCGGCGTTCCCGGTGAAGAAAATCTCGACATGCTCGACAGCCTGTCGCGCTCCAAGAAAATCAAGCTCATTCTTACCCGGCACGAACAGGGCGCCGGCTTCATGGCAGCGACCTACGGCCGCCACACCGGCAAGACCGGCGTCTGCATGGCAACGCTCGGCCCCGGCGCGACCAATCTGGTCACCGCCGCGGCTTATGCCCAGCTCGGTGGCATGCCGATCCTGATGGTCACCGGCCAGAAGCCGATCAAGAAATCCAAACAGGGCCGCTTCCAGATTCTCGACGTCGTCGACATGATGGGGCCGATCACCAAATTCACCCACCAGCTGGCTTCGGCCGACAATATTCCGAGCCGCGTCCGCGAAGCGATCCGGCTGGCCGAGGAGGAGAAGCCCGGCGCTACCCATATCGAGTTCCCCGAGGATATTGCCGACGAGGAAACCGATTCCACCCCGATCGCGCCCAGCCTGACCCGCCGTCCGGTGGCCGAGGCAAAGGCGGTTCGGGCCGCGACCAAGAAGATTGAAAATGCCAAATCACCGATCATTGTTGTTGGTGGCGGCGCCAACCGGACCACCACCGGCCGCATGCTGACGCAATTTATCGAGAAGACCGGTATTCCGTTCGTCACCACCCAGCTCGGGAAGGGCGTGGTCGATGAAACCAACAAGGAATTCATGGGTTGCGCGGCACTATCGGCGAATGACTTCGTCCATCGCGCGATCGAGGCCGCCGACCTGATCATCAACGTCGGCCATGACGTGATCGAAAAACCACCTTTCTTCATGGCCCCCGGCAGCACCGAAGTGATCCACGTGTCGATGAACAGCGCCGAGGTTGATCCGGTCTATTTCCCGCAGATCGAGGTAATCGGCGATATCGGCAACGCCATCTGGCAAATGAAGGAAGATATTGTTCCGTCCGGCAGCTGGAATTTCGACGCCATGTACAACGCACGTCGCGCCGAGGAAGAACATACGGACTCGATGGACGATGATCTGCGCTGCCCGATCTATCCACCGCATCTGGTCAAGGTCGTCCGCGAGGCGATGCCCGCCGATGGCATCATCTGCCTCGATAACGGCGTTTATAAAATCTGGTTTGCCCGCAATTACAAGGCGCGTCAGGCCAATACGGTGCTGCTCGACAACGCGCTGGCGACCATGGGTGCCGGCCTGCCCTCTGCCATGGCATCGGCGATGGTCTATCCCGACCGCAAGGTCATGGCGATCTGCGGCGATGGCGGCTTCATGATGAACAGCCAGGAGATGGAAACCGCTGTCCGGTTAAAGCTCAACATCACCGTGCTGGTTCTCAACGATAGCAGCTACGGCATGATCCGGTGGAAACAAGCCAATATGGGCTTTGATGACTGGGGACTGACTTATGGCAATCCGGATTTCGTAAAATATGCGGAAAGCTACGGGGCCAATGGCTACCGGATCAGCAGCGCCAAGAATCTGCAGGAAACGATTGATCATTGCCTTGGCACCGACGGCGTCCATCTGATCGACTGTCCGGTTGATTATTCGGACAATGATCGCATCCTGAACCACGAAATCAAGGAACTCAGCGCGAAGGTTTGAACGATATACCTATGACCAAATTGAAAGATGTCTATCCGCTCTATCTCAACAATGAAGCGGTGCAACCCAATAGCGACCTGGAAGTCACCGACAAATATACCAATGAAGTGGCGTTCCGGACCGCCTTGGCAACACCCGAGGTCATCGACGAAGCAATCGCGGGGGCGGTAGCCGCCACCGAACCGATGGCAAAATTGGCCAGTTACGAGCGGCAGAACGTGCTGCAGCATTGCGTCGACCGGTTCACGGAGCGCTATGACGAGCTGGCCTATTCCCTGTGCGTAGAAGCGGGCAAGCCGATCAAGGATGCAGAAGGGGAAGTGGGGCGTCTGATTGATACTTTCCGCATCGCTGCAGAGGAATCCGTCCGCAATTATGGCGAAGTGCAACCGCTCGATATATCGCCGCGCGCCAAAGGCTATATGGGCATGTGGAAACGGGTACCGATCGGCCCCTGCAGTTTCATTTCACCGTTCAACTTCCCGCTCAATCTGGCCGCACATAAAGTTGCCCCGGCGATAGCCGCGGGCTGTCCGTTCGTGATGAAGCCGGCCAGCAAGACACCGCTGGGCGCCATCATCATGGGCGAAATATTGGCAGAAACCGATCTGCCGAAAGGCGCCTTCTCGATTCTGCCCGCTAGTCGAGATGGCGCCGACCTCTTCACCACCGACGAACGGCTGAAACTGCTGTCCTTCACCGGATCGCCGGGCGTCGGCTGGGACCTGAAGGCCAAGGCCGGCAAGAAACCGGTCATACTGGAGCTCGGCGGCAATGCCGCCGTCGTCGTCGATCATGATGCCGATCTGGAAGATGCGCTCGAGCGAATTGTCTTCGGCGCCTTTTACCAGTCGGGCCAGAGCTGCATCGGCGTGCAGCGCATCATCATCCACGAAAGCATCTACAACAGGTTCAGGGACATGCTGGTTGCGAAGACCAAAACGCTGATCGCGGGGGATCCGAAGGACCGCGATACGTTCATCGGCCCGATGATTTCCGAAGGCGAAGCCAGCCGCCTGCATGGCTGGATCGAGAGCGCCGTGGCCGGTGGCGCAACGCTGCTGTGCGGCGGCAAGCGCGAGGGCAATATGCTCGAGGCGACACTGTTGGAAAATGTCGACACCAGCGCCGATGCCTATCGCGAGGAAGCCTTCGGTCCACTCGCCCTGCTCTCCAGTTTCAGCGATTTCGGTACCGCGATGGACGAGGTCAACGACAGCAAATTCGGACTGCAGGCCGGCATCTTCACCCGCGATATCTTCAAGTCGCTGGATGCCTGGGATCGGCTTGATGTCGGTGGCGTCGTGATTAATGACGTGCCGTCCTACCGGGTCGACAATATGCCCTATGGCGGGGTCAAGGACAGCGGTCTCGGCCGCGAGGGCATTAGATTCGCGATCGAGGACATGACAGAAATCCGCAATCTGGTGATCCGGCGCAAACCTGACTAGACGACTGGTGGACAAGCGTTGCCAATGTGCCACACCAAGCTTCCGGTGCGGTGCGATTCTCTTGTCAAGACCTTAGAAAGTAGAAGAAATCGGTCGTTTTTCTTTGCATTAGGGAGCGGATGGCGGATAGATAATCTGTCCGTTATGATAAACGGCGAGGGTCGCGTCGCGCTGAACGAGGGGCCGGTTTGAAAACCGGATTGGCCAACGATGCACATGGGGGAAAAATTTTCGAGGATGCCCGGCTGGTCTGTACTGGCCGCTGGTCTGTTCTGTTCGGCCCTGGTCGCAACGGCATTATTTGTCTCGACCATGGCCAGCCCCGAACCAGTGGAAGCCGCCAGCGATCTCGCCCGCGGCACCCATCTCGGCGTGGCGACCTGCGGCGGGTCGACCTGTCACGGGCGACAGGAAGCCGATGGCGAAATCGTCCGGCAGGACGAAATCATGCGCTGGCAGGAAGAATCCACCCCCGGCGGCGCGCATAGCCGCGCTTTCCGCGTCCTGCGCGAACCGCGCAGCATCGCAATCGCCCAGCGACTCGGTATCAAGGACGCGGCATCCTCGGCCGAATGTCTCGGCTGTCACAGCACTGCGGCGGCCAGCAAGGGCCCGCGCTTCCAGCTGAACGACGGAGTCGGTTGCGAATCCTGTCACGGAGCATCCTCCGGCTGGCTCTCCAGCCATTATGCGGTCGGCGCTAGCCACGCCCGCAATGTATCGCAGGGCCTGATCCCGCTCGACAATCCCAAGGCCCGCGCCAGCGTCTGCCTGGACTGCCATTTTGGCAGCGCCAAGCAAGGCCAGTTCGTCGACCACCGGATCATGGCCGCCGGACACCCCCGCATCTCGTTCGAAATGGACCTGTTCTCCACCCTGCAGCAGCATCATGACGAGGATATCGACTATATCCGCCGCAAGGGCCGGACCAACAGCGTCCAGTTCTGGGCGGTCGGCCAGGCGATGGCGCTGGAGCGTTCGCTCAACCTTTTCACCAAGCCGGCCATTGCCACCGAAGGCATTTTCCCGGAATTCTATTTCTACGACTGCCACAGCTGTCACCGCCGTATCTATGACAGTGCCTCCGCGCGTCCGAGCTCGGTCGACAATCCCGGACGCCCGATCCCCGAAGGCATGCCGCCCTATAACGACGAGAATATGATCATGCTGAGCGCCGCAATCAAAGTCGCTGCGCCGGACATTGCGGATGAGTTCGACAGCCGCTCCAGAGCCTTTCACGCCGCCATGGCCCAAGGCCGTGGTCCGGCGGTCGCAGAAGCCGCCCGCTTGCGGCAATATGCGGCGCAGCTCGCCGACCGCTTCTCCCGCGCCAGCTTTGGCCGCGACCAGACCTTCCGGATCATGGAGACCATTGCCGGGCAGGCAATCTCGCCCCGCTTCACCGATTATGAGGGCAGCGTGCAGGCGGTCATGGCAATCGACACCTTGCTCAATGGTCTGGTCAATGGAGGCCAGGTCAGTGAATCCGCCGCCACCAGTCTGCGCGGACAGATTAATGTCGCTTATGCAGCGGTTGCCGAGCCCAATAGCTACGAGCCGCTGAAATTCCGCCGCGCCTTGGGTAGCGCGGTCCGCACGATCCGGTCGCTGAGATAGGAGACCCGGTGATGCGCAAACCCTTTTTCACCTCTGCCCTTTCCGCCGCTGCGTTGGTTTTGACGTCCTGTGGTGGCGGCGGAGACAGCAATGATTTTGGCGGCACGCCTTCACCCGCACCGTCGCCGACGCCCGCGCCCACTCCGCCGGCAACCGGAACCGGCGGCCTGTTCGCGGCACCGGCACAGCGGTCTCTGACTGTTGCCGATGTGCAGACAATCATCGCCCAGGCCGTTGGCGAAGCGCAGGCCCGCAACCTGCCCTCGGTGATCGCCGTGGTCGACCGCGTCGGCAATGTTCTGGCCGTGTTCGACATGAACGGGTCGAACGGCGGGTCGTCGGAGATCACGATCAGCAACCGGCAGATTGGCGGCCTTGCCGGTCCGGCCGATCTGGTCGGGCTGCAGGGCCAGCAGGTCCCGGCTGCGGCTGCGGCGATCGCCAAGGCGGTAACCGGAGCCTATCTGTCGAGCAGCGGCAACGCCTTCTCCTCGCGGACCGCCAGCCAGATCGCCCAGGAACATTTCCCGCCTGCACCGACGACTGTCGGGCTGGAAAGCGGCCCGCTTTTCGGTGTCCAGTTCAGCCAGCTGCCCTGCTCCGACCTCTCCCAGCGTTTCAACGCAATGGGCGGCACGGGTGCGCTGATCGGTCCGAAACGGTCGCCGCTCGGCCTCGCCGCCGACCCTGGCGGGATGCCGCTTTACAAGGACGGCGTTGTTGTCGGCGGGATCGGTGTCATGGGCGATGGCAACTATGGTTTCGATCCCAATATTCTCGATGTCGACAATGATGACGAGGAAGCCATTGCGCTGGCCGGCATACAAGGTTTTGCGCCGCCCGCCTCGATCGCTGCCAACCGGATTTCGGTCGACGGCACATCCTTGCGGTTCAGCGATATGGTGGTCTCCGACCTGTCACCGCTGCAGAATAATTTTGCCGCTATCAATACAGCCGCAGTCGGCCAGCTGATCACGGTAACGGGCTATACCAATGGTACGATCATTGCCGGCACCGCTTACGGAACGGAAGCCTCCGGCATCCGGGCGTCGAAAACCACAGAGTTCAGCAATAGCGATGCCTTTGTCCTGACCGATGGCAGTGGCGCCAACCGCTATCCGATCCGTGGCGGTACCGATGCCGCGGCAGTGACCACCCCGCTGACCGCAAGCGAAGTGCGGGCGATACTTGAGGAAGCCTTTCTCGTGATCAGCCGCGCGAGAGCGCAAATCCGCCAGCCGCTCGACAGCCGCATGCAGGCGACCGTCAGCGTGGTTGATACCCGCGGCCAGATATTGGGCATCGTCCGCACACCGGACGGTCCTGTTTTCGGCACCGATGTGTCCCTGCAAAAGGCGCGAACGGCGGCCTTTTTCTCCGGCGCAGTCGCCGGCCAGGAATTGCTCGCCACACCGGTATTTGCGCCCTTTGCCAATGTGCCGGCCCATGTTCAGCGGGTACGCGATTTTCTTGGCGATCCCAATGCCCTGACCGGCACGGTCGCCTTTGCCGACCGCTCGGGCGGCAATCTGGCCCGCCCCTATTTTCCGGACGGTGAAATCGGGCGCCCGCCCGGACCGCTGTCGATCGAACAATCTTCGCGCTTCAGCCCGTTCGCGGTTGGCCTGCAGCTTGATCTGGTCTTTCCCAATATTGTTCAGCATGTCGGCTTTGTCCGCTCCGGAGGCGTCAGCGCCGACACTGACCAGCGCTGCACCCAGTTGCCGGCGATAGCGGGAACCGGCGGCCAGAACCGCCTTTCCAACGGCATGCAGATTTTTCCGGGCAGCGTCCCGATTTATCGCGGTAACACGCTCATCGGCGGCATCGGTGTTTCCGGTGACGGCATCGACCAGGATGACATGGCGAGTTTCCTCGGCCTTCACAATGCGGGGGTGCGACTGGGTACGATTGGCAACGCGCCGAAAGCGATCCGTGCCGACAATGTCGTTGTCGATCTCGGCAATGCCAACGTCCGGCTGCGCTATGTGAACTGTCCCTTCGCGCCGTTCCTGGACACCAGCGAACAAAATGTCTGCGAGGGATTATAGGGTAATGGCGGGACTTTCAGCCTCCTTTGTACCGATCCTGGCGGTGATGTCTGGCCAGGCCGAACAAATGGAACAGGAGCGCGCCTCGGTCGAGCAGATGGAAGCGTCGCTGACCGCCCTTCTTGCCGGAGAAGATTTCGCCTGGTTGCGCACGGATTCGACCGGAATTGGTACAGAAATGGCCATGGGAGGCCCCGATCCGGCCGAAGAAGAGGCAGAAAAGAACGAAAAATCTGCGGCCGAACCCGCGACCGCGAAAGATGCTTCCAATTCTTCCATTGTGGCGCCACCCGGCACTCCCGATCCGCTCGACACAGACATTGAAAGCCTGACCGCTGACGATGCCCTGATCGACGGCCGCCGCCGGCCTGGCGTGCAGAAAAGACTGCCCGACCGGGTGACCCAGAATAACCCCGGCGCGGTCAACGCCCCGCCGCCGGAAGCCTTTCCAACCGACGAATTTCCGGTCCCCGACCGCTGGCGTATTCTGCAGAGCCTTTGCCCAGCGAAAGGCGGCGATGAATCGATCTACACATTGTTCGGGGCGCTGCGGAACAACTGCCACAGCACGCTCAACCCCTATAACCAGAATGTGCTGAAAGGCGACAAGCCGATCCCGGCCGACAAAAAACCCGGCTTTCTCAAGGGTGACGATTGGTTCTTCGTCGCCAATGCAATTTCCGATACGGTAATCGAACCCCGCAGTTTTCCGATCCCCGTCGGCGTCCAGACCACCGAACGACCAAATAGCATCGACGTGTTCGGCCGCTCCGGTTCGGAAGTCTATGCCCAGACGTTCATCACCGGCTTTGCCCTGATCAAGGGCTCCACCGCCTACAAGCCACCTGATGTGGAATATCGCCTGACTTTGGCGACCCAGGTCAATCATGTGAATGTCCCGGAACGCCGGGTTCTGTTCGTAGAACCATCCAAATCCTCGCACCGCACCGACTGGTTTGTCGGCGTGCAGGAGGCGTTTTTCGACTATCATATCCGCAACACTTCGGCGCGCTATGACTTTGACAGTTTTCGCATCGGTATCCAGCCGATGCAGGCCGATTTCCGCGGTTTCCTGTTCCAGGACAACCAGCTCGGTTTCCGCTTGTTTGGAACCCGCGACAACAACCGGATCCAGTACAATCTCGGCGCCTTTGTCCAGCTGGAAAAAGATACCAATTCCGGTTTCAACGATATCACCCAGACCCCGCGCGAAAGCTATATTTTCTTCGCCAATCTCTATCGCCAGGATCTGCCCTTCGTCGGTCTGACGAGCCAGTTCAGCGTGACCTATAATATGAACCGCGAAAAGTCCGATATCGAGATTGACGACAACGGTTTTCCGGTCCGCCCTGCCCTGCTCGGCGATCTCCGGGGCCGCGCCTATGACGTCGTCTATCCCGGCTATGCCTTTGACGGGCGGATCGGGCGGATCAATCTGACGGGTCAGGTTTACGGCGCCTTTGGCGAGGACCGGAACAGCTTCTTCACCAGCGAACCGGCAAAAATCGAAGCCTATTTCGGCGCGCTGGAAGCGAGCTATGACGTCGACTTCCTGCGCTTCCGCGCCTCCGGCCTGTTCGCCAGCGGTGACGGCAATCCCTATAATAATACCGAAGCCGGCTTTGATGCAATCTTCGAAAATCCGATTTTTGCCGGCGCCGACACCAGCTACTGGATCCGCCAGACCATCCCGTTTGCCGGCGGCGGCAGGGTGATCTCGATTAACGGCCGCAACGGTATCCTAAACTCGCTCCGTTCGTCCAAGGAACAGGGCCAGAGCAATTTCAACAATCCCGGCACGATACTGGCGGGCGTCGGCGTCGACGCTGATCTGACGCCCGATTTCCGGCTGTCTGGCAACGCCAACCATCTCTGGTTTCACAAGACCGAGAGTCTCGAAGCCCTGCGCGTCGAGGGTTCTATTCCAAAGGACATCGGCTGGGATCTCTCGTTAGCTGCCATTTACCGCCCGAAAGCCACGCAGAATATGGTATTCCGCCTCTCGGGCGCTGCTTTGATACCCGGAAAAGGATTCAAGGATTTGTTTGACCAGACCGACAAACGCGACTTCCACTATTCGATCCTGCTCAATGCGATATTGGCTTTCTGATGCGCTGGCGGAACCGTTTGACCGGCAATAGCAAATTGTTCCTCGCGGGTCTGGGCGCGCTGGCCTTGACCGTCACTCCTGCCTCGCTGCTGCTCGCCGCAGGCAAGGAAAAGCCACAAAAGGTCGATTACAGCTTTACGCCTCCCGCCCCGCAAAACCAGACCTGGGACGAGGCGCAAGCCAAGAGCAGCGGCTGCCAGAGCTGTCACACCGACAGTGACCAGAAAACCATGCATGAAACGCCCGCAGTGGTTCTCGGCTGTGTCGATTGTCACGGCGGTGACGCGTCGGTCATGGGCGATAACAATTGGGGCAAGAACAGCCTCGCCTATATGGACGCGCTGACCAAGGCCCACGTCCTGCCCAAATATCCCGAAAGCTGGCACTGGCCCTCCTCCGCCAATCCCAAGCGCAGCTATGGTCTGCTCAACAAGGAATCGCCCGAATTCGTCCGGTTCGTCAATCCGTCGGACTATCGCGTGGCCCGCGAATCCTGTGGCGCCTGCCATATGGAAATCATCGAGGCCTCGGAGCGGTCGCTGATGGCCACCGGTGCCATGCTGTGGGGCGGAGCCGCTTATAACAACGGCATTGTACCATTCAAAAATTACATCTTCGGCGAGGCCTATACCCGCAAGGGCGAGCCGGCGACGATCAAGTCACCCGGCAACCCGCACGGCACCGTGACAGAAGCCGAAAAGAAACGCGGCGCGCTGCCGATCCTCTACCCGCTCCCGACCTGGCACACGGTTCCACCAGGCGATATCTTCCGCGTGTTCGAGCGCGGTGGCCGCAATATCAATACACAGTTCCCGGAAATCGGACTGCCCAATATCGGCGGCATCATCCAGCGCCTCGAAGAGCCGGGACGGCCCGACCTCAAGCAATCCAATCGTGGCCCGGGAACCGGCCTGCGCGTGGCCATTCCGGTTCTCAATATCCACAAGACCCGGCTCAACGACCCGTTCATGTGGTTCATGGGCACCAATGACCAGCCCGGCGACTATCGCCAGTCCGGCTGTGCCGGCTGCCACGTCGTCTATGCCAATGACCGCGAACCGCGACACAGCTCGATCTGGGCCAAATATGGCCGCGACGGACAGACCCAGACGGTTGACCCGACAATCCGCAATCTGAAAGAGGGCGAGCATCGTATTGGCGGCTACGGCAGCTATGATGCGGCTCACGGTGCCGAGGACTACCATGGCGAAGACGCCGCCCATGGCGACGATCATGGCGGCGACACGGATCCTGCCAAGCGCGAAAAAGGCCATCCGATACAACATGCCTTCACCCGAGCCATCCCGACCGCCCAGTGCATGAACTGCCACATGCACCAGCCGAATATATTCCTGAACAGCTATCTCGGCTACACGATGTGGGACTATGAATCCGACGCGCCCTATATGTGGCCCGGTCCGGACAACAAGACGCCCAAGCCCGAAGGCATGAGCGACGAGGAGTATCAGAAGACCTACAAGCAGCAGAAATATCCGGATGCGGAGGAAGTCCGCAAAGTGCTCGACCGCAATCCGGAAGGTGCCGCGCCCAAAGGTCTCTGGGCTGACATTGATTTCCTGCGCAATGTCTACGACGTCAATGACGACGCCAAGGACACGCAATTTGCCGACTATCACGGCCATGGCTGGAATTTCCGGGCGATCCTGAAACGGGACCGCGACGGCAATCTGCTCGATGCCGAGGGCAATCAGGCAAGCTACAGCACCGATACCGACAATATCGTCGCCCATGACGATCCGGAGAAATTCCGCAAGGACGGCGAAGGGAAATTTGTCGAACCGGGTATAAATCCGGGAAAATCGGTCCACATGATGAGCATCCATGCCGAAGTCGGCATGCAGTGTGCCGATTGCCATTTTGGTCAGGACAGTCACGGCAATGGCCTGATATACGGCGAGGTTGCCAATGCGGTGGAAATCAGCTGCAAGGACTGCCACGGCACCGCCGATGCCTATCCGACACTATTGACCAGCAATCTCGCGGCACGGCCAAAAGGCAGCAATCTTGGTCTTCTGCGCAACGCCAATGGCGAGCGGCGCTTCGAATGGTTCGAGAACCCTGCAGGCAAGCGCGTTCTGATCCAGCGGTCCATCGTCGACCCCGACCTTCGCTGGCAGGTCAGTCTGGTCAAGGATAGTGTCGACCGGTCGCATCCCGACTTCAATCTCAAGGCCGCGCGGGCGAAGCTGATGTCGAAAAGCGGAGCAGAAACGGGGAAATATGCATTCGGAAGCGGCGTTCCGAAGGAAGAACGGGCGCACAAAAACGAGAATATGGTCTGTTTCACCTGTCATCTCAGCTGGACGACAAGCTGTGGTGGCTGCCATCTGCCAATCGAGGCCAACTGGCAGGCCGACAGCCATAAATATGAGGGTGGCACGACCAGAAACTATGCGACCTATAATCCCCAGGTCGCCCGCGACCAGATGTTCCAGCTCGGCCGTCACCAGACCAGCAAGGGCAATGTCATCGCTCCGGTCCGCTCCACGTCGGCCCTGATCCTGTCCTCGACCAATATCAACCGCGAACGCATCTACGTCCAGCAGCCCCCGATTTCCGGGATCGGTTTCTCCTCGCAAGCTTTTGCTCCACATTTCCCCCATACGGTGCGCAAGACCGAGACAAAGCAATGTTCGGATTGTCACGTCAGCGAAGCCAATGACAATAATGCGATCATGGCCCAGACGCTGCTGCAGGGTACAAATTTCGTCAATTTCATCGGCCTCCACGCCTGGGTCGGTCTTGAGAAAGGGTTTGAAGCGGTGCGGGTTACCGAATGGGACGAGCCGCAGGCTGTCATCGGCTCCTATCTGCAGAAATATGCCTATCCAGATTACTGGCGGATGCATGTCGAAAATAACAACCGCGAACTGATCGACTGGGTCCGCGGCGAGAGGCTCGACAAGAATCTTTCTGGAGAAACCAAAGCGCTCGAAGAGTTCAAGAATGTCGTCCAGGGTACCAAGGATGCCGTCCGGTGTCTGCAGTTGCGCGGTGAATATATGTTCGTCGCCGAGGGAAAAGGCGGCTTCCGTGCCTATGACGTAGCCTCGATCGGAAACAAGGGATTCTCCGAGCGCATCGTCAAAGCGCCATTTTCCTCCCTGGGTCATGACACGCATGTCGATACCAAGAACGCGACCTGCATGGCGCTGGCCACCAACCAGCCGATTGCACCAACCCGCAACACTGAAGAACTGCGGGAGATCAACGAAGAACAGGCGTTTCATCCGATATATAATTATGCGGTCATCACCGACAGCGAAGAAGGACTCATTCTGGTCGACGTCAATACGCTGGCCGATGGCGAGTTCCGCAATAATTTCTTCAAGCGCAGCCTGACGTGGAACGAGGACGGGGTGCTCGACGGCGCGCAGCACATTACGCTGGCCGGCCATTATGCCTATATCACAACCACTGCCGGCCTGACGCTGATCGATCTCAATGAACCGCTTAAACCGCGCCATGTCATCACTATTCCGATGACCGATGCCAGAGCCTCGGCCTTGCAATTCCGTTATCTCTGGGTAACCGATAGCGATGGCGTGAAACTGTTCAATGTGACCGACATGGAAAACCCGGTCGCCGTGCCATCCGGTACGATCCCTTTGCGCGATGCCCGGCGTATCTATCTCGCCCGGACTTATGCCTATATCGCCGCCAAGGACGAAGGTCTGGTGATTGCCAATATAACGCGGCCCGAAACGCCGACCGTCTACCTGAAGGAGACTTTCGGCGGGACGATGAACGATGCAGAGGATGTCATAGTCGGCTCGACCAATGCCACATTATTTGCCTATGTCGCCGACGGCCGTAACGGCCTGAAGGTGATCCAGTTGACCACGCCCGACAGCCAGAAAAACTATTATGGTTTTTCGCCCGCGCCGAAGCCGGAACTCATCGCCTTTGCCCGCACGCCGAAACCGGCTCTGGCCCTGTCCAAGGGACTGGATCGCGATCGTGCGGTCGATGAAACCGGCGGACAGATGGCGGTATTCGGACGACTCGGTTCCCGCCCCTTCACCCGCAGCGAGATGCAGCGTTTTTACCTCAACAGCAGAGGCGAGACCTATTTCGTCAGGGACGAGCCGGATATTGCCGACTGGATCGGGCCCGTACCGGAGCTGCTTGCGAACCGCTGAACAGCGTCGGGGGCCGAACGAAACAACGCCGCGGCCCCCTGCCCCCGTTACGCAACTCGGGGAATGATGTTTCCACAAAGTGTCGTGGAATTGGATTAATCTGCCAGATCGGCGAATTGATCAGCAGTTGCCGTCAATTGCACGACCGGCCAGTGCGCCAACGGCCCCGCCGATGATCGTACCCTCGGTCTTGTCACCCCGGCCGGCGAGCTCATTACCCAGCAAGCCGCCTGCTATCGCGCCAATAATCGTTCCGCCGGTTCCACGGTCGCAGCCGCGATACCGCCGATTGCTGGAATAGCGGTTGTCCCGATAGCGGCGCTGGTCCCGATAGTCGCGACGATCGCGATAACGATTGCCACGATAGGTATCGCCACGCCGATATTCACGATAGCCGTCACCACGGACCTGTTCGTAATAGCCGCCGCCATAATAGCCGCCGCGCGCTTCGGCGGGCGATGCCATGGCCATGGTGGCGAGGGCTGCGGTTGAGATTGCGAGACTGCCGATAATCTTGTTGATCATGTTCTTCACTCCAAAAGGGTTCTTCCGGAACCCGAATCAATTACTGCCTGACAGATATGCTTCTAAGGGAACGGCGTTGACCGGTTGCTGAATGCTGACTTTATCTAAGGTTCATATTCAAAGCACTTTATCTGAACGAAATAGGCAAGAGCATCAGGACTAGCTTTTTAACCCATTGTCGATCGGCACCCTCTCCGATAGCAAACTCGCAACATAACAAAGAGGAAGAGCGATGAAATTGCAGGGCAGGACAGCGGCGATCACGGGTGGAACGGCGGGCATTGGTCGCGGGATTGCCGAGGCGTTTCTGGCAGAGGGCGCTAATGTCGCCCTGATGGCGCGCAATCCGGACAAGGGCGCCAAGGTCATTGCCGATCTGGACGTCGGCGATCGGGCAATCTTCATCCCCGGCGACGTGATGGAGCAGGATCAGGTCGAGGGCTTTATCGACCAGACAGCCGCCCATTTCGGTGCGATCGATATCCTCGTCAACAATGCGGGCGGCGCAGGCGATCTGGCGCCATTGGTCGACCTCACGGACGAAGCCTTTGACCAGGCGATGAAGTGGAACATCTATTCCACATTCTGGGCCACCCGCCGGGCGCTCAAGCCGATGATCGCGCAGAAATGGGGCCGCGTCATCAATATCAGCTCCACCGAAGGCAAGATGGGCAAGCCGACCTTCGCATCCTATACGATCGCCAAGCATGGCATCAACGGCATGACCAAAGCCGTGGCACAGGAGGTCGGCACATCGGGTGTCACCGTCAATTCCATCTGCCCGGGTCTGATCCTGACCGACCTGATCATGGAGACCGGGCCGGCGACGGCTGAGGGCATGGGCATGTCCTTCGACGAGATGATCGACATGTTCTCGCAGGAAAGCGCGCTCAAGCGCCCCGGCAAAGTCGAGGAAGTTGCTGCGATGGCGGTCCTGCTGGCGTCCGAGGCTGGCGGCGGCATCACCGGCGGGACGCTGAGCGTCGACGGCGGAACCGCGCAATATTGAACCACTTTTCGCCGCCCCGCGGACGTAGCTCGAAAGATCTGGCGAACCGCTAGAGCCGGCATATTTCCCTGACAATCGTCCTTGCGGTCGGTCGCAGGGCGCTGCTTTGTATCCTCTGCACACCGGCGTGAACAGCGATGCCAAATATTAGCATATTCTGCTATTATTCAGCTTCTGTTCATTTCACGCTTGCGGCCATATTTCGCTATGCCTTTGATATATATTGACTTTCCTAAACTGGCACGGCCTGTGCAATGCTATTGGCATCTTCGCAAAATGGTTTGCGAAGCAACAGATTGAACCAAAAAGGAAGCCAATATGACCAATAGCAATATCCAGAACCAGATCGCCGCTGCCGTTGCCGCCATCTTCACCGCCGCAATCTTTGTCAGCGCGTCGATTACCCCCGCCATGAACAACGCCGCCGCTCTGGTCGCCTGAGCCGTTTCGCCCACCCCGTTTACAAAGGAACCCAAGACATGTTGTCATCCAAACTCCATAGCCGCCTCGCCGCAGCCTTTGCCTCTTTCGTCTCGGCTGCCGTGCTGCTGAGCGCCTCTATCGGCCCGGCCGTCAACAACAGCGCATCTTTGGTGATCTGATCACCAAAGATGCCATGGCGGGACGGAACCGCCTGCCCCTTAACTTCGCCCCCTGATTTAACTCCTTTTAACAACTCCCCGCTATCGTCCAGCCGGTGAACATATACCGCTGGCCCCATTTCATCATTCTCACCGTCGCCCTGTGCGCGGCACTGTTTCTGGCGATTTTCCTCAGCGGCGGTCCGGCCAGCACGACCGCAGCCGTCCGCATCGATCCGTATCGCGCCAGCTTCGGCATCTGCTTTGGCCCCGACCGCGTGACCTGCGTCGTCGACGGCGACACGATCTGGTTCGAGGGCCGCAAGATCCGCATCGCCGATATCAACACACCGGAAATCTCCAGCCCCGGCTGCGCCGCCGAAGAGCGGCTGGGCCAGCAAGCCAAGATCCGGCTGCAGGCCTTGCTCAATCAGGGGGCTTTCTCGCTGCAATCGATCGACCGCGACCAGGACCAATATGGCCGCGACCTGCGTATCATCACCCGCGACGGGAAAAGCCTGGGCGAGATACTCGTCGCCGAGGGCCTCGCCGAACGCTGGCAGGGTTACCGCCGCAACTGGTGCTAGACCACCTGCCCCGCCTTGCGTGACAGCAACCACGCAATCGCGAACAACAGCATGAACAGGCCGTCGACCATGGCGCCGGCAAACACCGGCCCCGCCGCCACGCGCCCCTGCGCGGAGAGGATGGTCACCGGCAGGAAGAAGGACAGTTTTTCCAGTATCGCAATCGGGATTAGCGCGCGATAGCGGGCCGGGTCCGTCGCGATCAGGATGAAGATCAGCTGGAACACCAGCGCGATGCCGATAAAGCCGTAATAATATTCCGGTCGCGGACCGGCTTCGCCGAACAGTCCGGGGACCAGCGCGAGAAAGCCCCAGGCGGCGGCGAGAGCAAATATGATTCGGATATATTTCACGGCGACTCCGGGTCGAACTTTACAAACTTTACAGTGTTAAGAGAAAAAATAATTGCTGTCCCCGAAATCACGAATTTCCGCATTTTATCAGAATGTTGAACAGATTTTCCGGCATAGTCTCTCATGTTCCGGTCTATAGCATAAGGCGGGCCTGTAGGACAGAGGCGCGGCCGTAAGATGCCGCCGCTATGGCAAATCCCGCGCGCCATGATATGGACCGGTCATGGAACAATATCGTCATATCGTCGGCTGGGGCGCGATCGCCGTCGCCGCAATCACCTTTCTCCCGCTGCCCCTGCCCGCCTTGCCACCGATGCTCACCGCATCAATGGTGATGCTGGTCCCCGGCCTCGGACCGGTGCTGATGATGCTGATGCCGATGCTGCTCTTTGCCGCCGGTATCGGCCTGCTCAAAGGCTGGGACGGCGGGCGCAAGCTGTTTGTCGTCTGGGCGGTGATTGCCGGGCTGGCGGCGGTAGCGGGGCTCGACTATCTGCCGGTCGCGGCGATGGTCGATCTGACGGTGATCGGGGCTTCGCTCGCGGTGGTTCTGTGGGGGGACTGGCAGCGGTTGTTGCCGCGTTGAGGGGCACTCGTCATGTCGCAACAGCTTAAGTCATCCTGAACTCGTTTCAGGACCTCCATCGGCAGCGCGCGAACCTTGAGGGGATCCTGAAACAAATTCAGGATGACGAGGGATGGTGTGATGAAGCATGGGATGACAAACTTGAGATCACCGCCCGCGATAGGGTTCGCACGCAATGCCGTCATTATCCCGGTCGAGCGGCGACCGGTAGCCCGGATCGCCCCGATAGAGCGGCGCGACACCGGCGCTGCGAGCAGTAGAGCAATTGGGATAATAAGCGTGTGATTGCGGCCGCTGCGCAAAGGTCTGCACCTCTTCCGCCTGCACCGGCGTGGACAGACCGCCCGGCTCGTAAAAATAGACCCCGCAGAAAGTCAGCGCGACCAGCTGGAAAAATCCGATATATTGCAGGGCATTGCTAAAACTCTTCTTGCGTGTCTTGTGCCGGAAAACGGCCCGGCCCGCATATGCGCCGCCTATGCCGCCGATCAGCGCAAGACTCAGCAGACTGGCCTCGCTAACCCGCCAGCCACCCTGTTCTGCCTGCATCTTGTCCCAGGCAAACAGCACGAACGTCCACAAGTTCAATACCACGAGAGCGAGCATCAAGGAGAGTATAAATGCCATCATGCACCTGTACGGCAACAGACTTAAGAACCGGTGAAACGGGGCTTAATGCCGGTGATCAATCGTGAACCAACGCTCGCCGTCCCGAAATTGTTTCGCTTCGCTGTCGAGCGCAATCATCAAGGGGTCCTGAAACGAGTTCAGGATGACGATGGGAGGGGATGACGAAGTCCTAGTCGCCGTAAGCCAGCAACAGCGACAATGTCCAGATTCCGCGGTCCTCGCCATAGCCGATGACATCATCCAGCTTCCAGCCGCTGCGCTCCCGGACCCAATAATATCGGATCATTGTCGGGCTGTCGAAATTCTTGAAAGAGGCGGTCACGATTTTGCGATCAAACTGGTCGACCGCCTCATCGCCATAATCGCGTATCGGCACCTCCATGGTCTCGATGGCCAGTTCCGTGATCAAAGCATCCTGACCGTTTACGATCCAGTCGAAATCGAGTCGGTCGAACGGGTAGCCTTTGGCTTCGAGATAGTCGCGCTCCATCAGGAACAGGCTCTCCAGACGCTGCGTCATTGGCAGTGCGTCACGATCAACCGCTTCGGAATAGAGACTGCGCACAATTGTCTCCGGATCGTCCGCAGAATGCTTCGCTGTCGGCACATCTTTGACCGGTTGGGCCAGGACAGGCGACACCGCCAACAGCGTAACGGAAAAGGCAAAGACAAATCTGATCATGTGCAATCATCCCTCACTTGGCGGGGAAGATTATGCCATGGCAGCAGTGGCGTCAATGAAGGCGAAGCGGATAACAACCAAGGGGATCATTGCCCCCGCCCCTCATCTCACCGACATTTCAACTCGCCGCGATCGATTTCGCGACCGAGCAGCGCGCCACCAGCAGCGCCCAATAACGTGCCAACGGTGCGATCACCATCGGTGTCGATTCCGCGACCGACCAGAGCGCCGACGGCGCCGCCGATAATCAGGCCGGTGGTGCCATTGTCGCGCTTGCAATGATAGCGCCCGTCCTTGCCGCGCCAGATGCGGTCATTGCGGCCCAGACGGCGAGGTTCATAATAGCGGCCATGCTCGTCATAGCGGCTCTTGTGCTTGCTCTTGGCATGGGCCGGGGCGCTGTCCAGCACAGCGGCAGCGGGCACGACCAGCGAAGCGGCGGCGAGCGACATAAGGATATTGCGCATTTTAAAACTCCCGTTGTTTTTCTTATAACGTGACCGGGATTTACAAGTTGCAAGATGAACGGTCTGTGACACGAAGCGCTCACATCGGCGGGCTATCGCACCAAAGCCACGACTTGTCCCCGGTGTCCGGAACTCGGAACAAAGACGCCTCTGCTGCGTTGAAAGATCAACAGAAAGAGGAAAATCATGACCGACGAACGCAACATCAACCAGTCCCAGCGCGACGACGCGCAAGCCCAGAAATTTGCCGAGAAATCGCAACAGCAGACCAAAGCCAAGCACGAGGATATCGCCGACAGCACCCATGGCGGCCACACCGACCCGGCGCAGATCATCCCCGACGATACGCAGGACACGGTCGACCATATGAAACAAATGGCCGAAAGCGGCCGCATCGAAGGCGGCGCCTTTGCCGGCGAGCGCAATGATGACGACGAGGAAAGCGATCTCGGCATATTGGACAAGGCCGAGGACGACGCCCCGCTGAGCGAAAAGGGCGGAGCGGATTTTGGGAATAGCGGGTGAGGCACGAGAGAAACTAGACCAAGCCAATCGTCATCCTGAATTTATTTCAGGATCCTTTCCGCGTGCGCGCGAACCTTGAGGCATCCTGAGCCGAACGCCAGCGAAGCTAAACGAGTTCAGGATGACGACTCTCCGTACCACCAACGCGCCTTGACCGCACAGGCCACCGTTTGACAGTCTCGTCCCCTGCCCCTGTTGCCGCCCCCGACACTGCGGTAATCCCACACGATGTCCTTTCAGCCCTGTGTCTACATCATGACCAACAAGCCGCGCGGTCTGCCCTATATCGGGGTCACCTCGGACCTGATGAAGCGCATCTACCAACATCGCGCGGGAATCGCCGACGGATTCACCAAACGCTATACCCTGAACAAGCTCGTGCTGTTCGAACAATATGGAACAATGGAACTGGCGATCACCCGCGAGAAACAGCTCAAGCGCTGGCACCGGCAATGGAAACTGAACCTGATCGAAGCGAGCAATCCGCATTGGCGCGATCTGGCAGAGGATTTCGGGTTTGAGCCCGTGCGCTAATCGTTGGGCAGCGTTACAAAGAAGAAGAACCATCGCTCGGAAGGAAGGATCGTCTTTCTGGAGAATGGGTCGTCATCCTGAACTTGTTTCAGGATCCCGTCCGACAGCGCGAACCGCGAGAGATCCTGAAACAAGTTCAGGATGACGAAGAAGAGGTGGGCCTGAAAATTGGTACGTTTAGTAAACTGTCACCGTAATTCCCATCGGGATTAGGACAAAGGCCGGGTCAGATCACCCGCGCTTTGCCTCCTTGACCGGAACTATCAATCGGTCTGCGGTCCGGGGGATAAAGCCGTATGGAGAGGGATGGTATTGGGCGTGATGATTGATATAACTGTCGCTGTAATTTTTCCCTCACCACGAATACGTAATCAGATTCCCAGCGACCCCTGGCGGCAAGTTTATGTTGATTTCCCGGAGGCCTTTGTTTGCAGGGATCACAAATCGATATTCATCTTGCCAAGCATCCTTGATCGATTTCATAAAATGCGATCGATCGTCAAATTTAGTGTATTTAACCCGTCCGTATCGCACATTTTCAAACGCTCCTAACGCTGAGATTAGCAACGAAATATCAGTGATCTCCACACAGCATTTTTTGTTCTCAAATCTTTCGGCAAGCGCTTTCGATTTCGTGTGGGATAAGCAAAGGAGAAACGCATCTTCTTCATAGACATCTATTCTAGTGTCCGGAATAGGAATTCCGTTACTCCTAAAGTTTATAAACTGTATATTCTGAACATTTTGTCCTATATTTGCAATACCTTCGAATGTCTCCGGGCTAGCTCCATCCCATCGGAATTGGCGAACTTCATCAGGCGTACTCGTACCGTTTCTCTCCGCTGATCGATAAAAACTGGCGCGCATCAATGGAATCTGGCCCCCTTCAATCCATGTCTTTGCGTACTCAATTTCGTTCAGGTACAAAAACAATGGTGCGTCGGGCATTTCTCGCAAATTAGAACCATATGGCCCATCAAAGTTAGCCGCCTTAGGATGTATAGAAGGAAATGGCCAAGCAGAATATATTTTCATGCCTTAAACACTCCCCTACTCCGCAGCAACCCCCGCTTCCGCAAACATATCCGGCCCGTCATCCGCAGCGACTTCGTCCTCGTTCGCGACCTTGCCCTTGCGCTTGTCGAAGCTCGACCAGACGTCGTTCCATTCGCCCTTGGTTGCGCCCTTGGAATATTCCGTCGCGCGGGCTTCGAAGAAATTGGCGTGTTCGACGCCGTTCAGGAGGGGCGCGAGCCAGGGCAGCGGGTGGTCTTCGATCATGTAGATCGGCTGGAAACCAAGCTGTCCGAGGCGCCAGTCGGCGATATAGCGGATGTAGCGTTTGATTTCCTTGGCGGTCATGCCGGTGACCGGGCCATCGCTGAACGCGAGATCGATGAACGCATCTTCCAGGCGCACCGTCTTCTGGCAGCAGTCGATAATATCTTCCTTGACCGACTTGGTCAGGCAGTCGCGTTCCTTCACGAACGTGTGGAACATCTTGATGATGCCCTCGCAGTGCAGGCTTTCGTCGCGGACCGACCAGGAAACGATCTGGCCCATGCCCTTCATCTTGTTGAAGCGCGGGAAGTTCATCAGCATGGCAAAGCTGGCGAACAGCTGCAGCCCTTCGGTGAAGCCGCCGAACATCGCCAGCGTCTTGGCGATATCCTCGTCATTGTCGACGCCGAATGTGCCCATATAGTCGTGCTTGTCCTTCATCGCTTCATATTCGAGGAACATCGAATATTCGCTTTCCGGCATGCCGATCGTGTCGAGCAGATGCGAGTAGGCGGCGATATGGACGGTTTCCATGTTAGAAAAGGCGGTCAGCATCATCTTGATTTCGGTCGGTTTGAACACCCGGCCATATTTGTCGTGATAGCAATCCTGCACCTCGACATCGGCCTGGGTGAAGAAGCGGAAGATTTGCGTGAGCAGATTGCGTTCGTGATCGGTCAGCTTCTGCGCCCAGTCGCGGCAATCCTCGCCGAGCGGCACTTCCTCCGGCATCCAGTGGATCTGCTGCTGCCGCTTCCAGAATTCATAGGCCCATGGATATTCAAAGGGCTTGTAGGTTTTGCGTGCTTCCAGAAGTGACATGGCTACTCATTCTCCGCTTTACTTTTTTCGTCCCCTCCCCGGGAGAGAGATGAAATACTCCTTTACGCTGCCGAAAAAACGGCCCCCTCCCGAAAGGAGCAAAAGGGAGGGGGCAGTGGGAAAACTGCCTAATTTACTGACAGGCCAGACATTCGTCATAGTCGGTCGTGCCGGCGGTGGTCATCAGTTCGACCTTTTTCGGATCGAGCGTATTGTCCGCCTCGACACCGCCGCCAGAGGATTCCGACGCGATCTCGTCGCCACCGGCAAAGCCGGCGCGCTGGATCGATTTCGAGCGCAGATAATAGAGCGACTTGATGCCCAGCTCCCAGGCGCGGAAGTGCAGCATCAGCAGATCCCATTTGTCGACATCGGCCGGGATGAACAGGTTCAGCGACTGCGCCTGATCGATATAGGGTGTGCGGTCGGCAGCCAGTTCGAGCAGCCAGCGCTGGTCGATCTCGAAGCTGGTCTTGTACGCGTCCTTTTCTTCCGGGCTGAGGAAGTCGAGATGCTGGACGCTGCCGCCCTTCTCGAGGATCGAGTTCCAGACATTGTTGCTGTCCTTGCTCTTCTCCTGCAGCAATTTTTGCAGATGCGGGTTCTTGACCACGAAGCTGCCCGAGAGCGTCTTGTGGGTATATATATTCGCCGGGATCGGCTCGATACAGGCCGATGCGCCGCCGCAGATGATGCTGATCGACGCGGTGGGTGCAATCGCCATCTTGCAGGAGAAGCGCTCCATCACACCCTGGTCGGCGGCATCGGGACAAGGGCCGCGTTCCTTGGCCAGCATCATGCTGGCTTCGGAGGCTTTCGCCGAAATATGCTTGAATATCTTGAAATTCCAGGATTTTGCCATGGCGCTTTCAAAACCGAGACCGCGGGCCTGGAGGAAGCTGTGGAAGCCCATCACGCCGAGGCCGACGCTGCGTTCGCGTTCGGCCGAATATCTGGCGCGCGCCATTTCATCGGGTGCGCGGTCGATATAGTCCTGCAGCACATTGTCGAGGAAGCGCATGACATCCTCGATAAAGCCCTTGTCGACCGACCATTCGTCCCAGGTTTCGAGATTGAGCGAGGACAGGCAACACACTGCGGTCCTGTCCTCGCCAAGATGATCGCGACCCGTGGGCAGTGTGATCTCTGAACAAAGATTGGAAGTGGAAACCTTCAGCCCCAGATCACGGTGATGCTTGGGCATCATCCGGTTCACCGTGTCGCTGAAAATGATATAGGGCTCGCCGGTGGCCAGCCGCGTCTCGACCAGCTTCTGGAACAGGCTGCGCGCGTCGACCGTGCCGCGAACCGAACCGTCTTTCGGCGATTTCAGCTCAAATTCCGTACCGTCGCGCACCGCTTCCATGAACTCGTCGGTTAGAAGAACGCCATGGTGCAGGTTCAGAGCTTTTCGATTAAAGTCACCGGAAGGCTTTCTGATTTCAAGAAATTCTTCGATTTCCGGATGATTGACGTCGAGATAGCACGCCGCCGAACCACGGCGCAGCGAACCCTGCGAAATGGCCAGGGTCAGGCTGTCCATCACGCGGACGAACGGAATGATGCCCGATGTTTTGCCGTTGAGGCCGACCGGCTCGCCAATCCCGCGAACGCTGCCCCAATAGGTGCCGATGCCACCGCCGCGCGAGGCGAGCCAGACATTTTCGTTCCAGGTGTTGACGATGCCGCCGAGGCTGTCGTCGACGCTGTTGAGATAGCAGCTGATCGGCAGGCCGCGGCCGGTGCCGCCGTTGGACAGCACGGGTGTTGCCGGCATGAACCATAGCCGCGAAATATAGTCATAGAGCCGCTGCGCATGATCCTGATCATCGGCATAGGCGTCGGCAACGCGGGCGAACAGATCCTGATAGGATTCACCGGGCAGCAAATAGCGGTCGTTGAGCGTTTCCTTGCCGAAGTCGGTCAGCAGATCATCGCGGGATTCGTCCGTCACAATCTTGAAACGGCGCTTTTCGACGCTGTGACTGTCGCGCTCTGCCTTCAGCTCCTTTTCGTCATTGGCCTTTGTTGCGGCCGCTTCTGCAGCCGCCTTTTTGCTGACCTCCGGCTCGGCAGCCGGCTTTGTATTTTCGGTTTTGCTTTCCGGCTTGTCCAGTACTTCCGCGCCCATTTCACTCTCACTCACATCTGTTCCCGACACATTCTCATTGTCGCGGTTGTCTCTAAAATCCATCACAGCCCCCTCAAATCACTCTACGCATTCACCGATCACAACGGGTATCAGCCGTTCGATCACCGAGATTGAATCCGGGCGCCTGTTCCTGTCTTGTTCGACTCATTGCCGAAACATCTACTGTAACATTTTCCAAGCCCCGGCGGGCATATTTTTCTTGCCCGAATCCGGTATTTCTCACTGTACATTTGGCACAAAGGGAGGTGTCCACCGAGTCGGTGTTAACGACGTTCAATACTATCAGTTGGTGTGCCCCCTTGGCCGAACCACAACCTATAGTGGCTGAATCAGAATTTTATGCAAGGGGGTAAATTACATTTTAACGACTCTGTTCGTCGTATAAATGAATCGCTTCGTCGTCGGCCGATTTTGCCCGACAGGCCGCGACGCGTGGACCTTCTAGGCCTGCCGCGATGCGCAAGACCCGAAGCCAATATTTACAAAAAAACTTTCCCACAAATCATCCACAGGGTGTGGTGACACAATTATGACACCATATCTGGTGGGTCATATGTTCGATCTCCATTTCGCCGCGCCAGAATTTTTGACGCCTCGCCATTAACCATATTGGCGGCAA
The DNA here is from genome assembly GCF_902506555.1 of Sphingorhabdus sp. 109. GTDB lineage: Bacteria > Pseudomonadota > Alphaproteobacteria > Sphingomonadales > Sphingomonadaceae > Parasphingorhabdus. The sequence continues at coordinate 1,711,813 of NZ_LR732707.1, forward strand.
TGGGAAATTTTGCGCGAAAGAAAGTCTGCCGAGGAAAGGAATCGCTCTGTCATCAACCGACCGCGATCAAAAGAACGATCCGGATCGATGACCGGCAGCGATGAAACAGGCGTTAGACACGGACCGTTGCCAATGCCTTCCCGAATCTCAACGCTGTTCGCGATCGACGAGCAATGCGGTGGCCGGTTTGGGTCTGAGGGCCACGATCAGCACCCCGCCAATCGCCAGCGCCGCGCCCAGCGCCATGCGCAGATCGAACGCATCATTGGTGATCCAGACGCCCAATCCGATCGTCGCCAGCGGCGTTATCAGCGTGAGTGGCGCCAGAAGATTGGCTTCATATTGGCGGATCAGGGAATAATAAGCGGAGTGCGCACCGACCGAAACGATCAGGGCGGTAAACAGCACGGCGGCAGCGAGAGGCCAGCCGACAGCGATTGCGGCGGACCATTGACCCTGCTCGAACAGCGCCGAGCTCAGGGTCAGGATGATCACCGACACCAGGCCGACCCAGGCCTGAAAGCGGAATGGCGTAACATTGTCTACGCGTTTCATCAGAACCGCCCCGGCGGATCCGGCAAAGGCAGCGGCCGCCACAAACCAAAGGCCCGTCGACAGGGCCAATCCTTCCGGACGCCATATAACCAGCATCACCCCTAGCAGAGTCAGAGCAATGCCGGCTCCCCGCCGCCAGTGAATTCGCTCGCCGAGCATGATAACCGACAGCAGCAGCGTGAACGGAACCCCCAGCTGCAGGATGATGGCAGCCGAAGACGGCGAGGTCGTCTGCAGGCCGATAAACAGCAGCGCAAAATTGCCGCCCCCCATCAGCATGCCGATCAATATGATGCGCCAAGCCGGTCGGGGCATCGGCAGCAGCCAGGGCAGCATCACCAGCGCCACCACTGCAAAGCGCAGCGCCGCATAGAATACAGGCGGAACCGCCCAGTCATCGACGATGATCTTGCTCAAGACATTGTTCGAAGCCCAGATCAGGCATATCAATATGAGAAGCAGGAAATCACGCGCGCGCATAGCTTTGGGGTTCCTTGGTGTACCGATGAAATTTCCCGCTCGATCATCCGTATCGCTTCATCGGCTCGTCCGCAATCACAGCGTGTAACGGCAACCGATTATATATTGCATCATATTGATAGCCGCCTGGCACCGTTCGCCCATGATATCCGGGGTCTATATTCACAAAGCAAAGCATAGCGACAAAAACTTGCCCGGTCCGGTCATATCGGCCTAAAGGCAGTCCAACCGCATTCCGTCGATATTCTGGAGCATTCATGACCACGACCATCAAGACCGCCGATTTGATCGAGAGCGTCGCAGACGCGCTGCAATTCATCTCTTACTATCACCCGATGGATTATATACGGGCACTCGGCAAAGCCTATGAAGCGGAAAAATCGCCAGCTGCCAAGGATGCGATTGCCCAGATCCTGACCAATTCAAAAATGTGCGCCGAAGGCCACCGGCCGATCTGTCAGGATACCGGCATCGTCAATGTCTTCGTCAAATGGGGCATGGATTGCCGGCTGGATGACACATCGCAATCGATGCAGGAAATTGTCGATGAAGGCGTGCGTCGCGCCTATCTCCATCCGGAGAACAAGCTGCGCGCCTCGATCCTGGCCGATCCCGCCTTCACCCGGCGCAACACCAAGGACAACACGCCAAGCGTGCTGCATGTCGAAATGGTGCCCGGCGACAAGGTCTCCGTCGATGTCGCGGCCAAGGGCGGCGGATCGGAGAATAAATCCAAGTTCAAGATGATGAACCCGAGCGACAATATCGTTGACTGGGTGCTGGAAATGATCCCGCAGATGGGCGCCGGCTGGTGCCCGCCCGGGATGCTCGGCATCGGCATTGGCGGAACCGCGGAACGCGCCGTATTGCTGGCCAAGCAGAGCCTGATGGACCCGATCGACATGGGCCAGCTCAAGGAGCGCGGTCCGCGCAACGATATCGAGGAAATGCGGATCGAGATTTTCGACAAGGTCAACGCGCTGGGCATCGGCGCGCAGGGACTGGGCGGACTCTCGACCATCCTCGACGTCAAGATCAATGACTGGCCTTGCCATGCGGCGGGCAAACCGGTTGCGATGATCCCCAATTGCGCCGCCACCCGCCACGCGCATTTCACGCTCGACGGCAGTGGGCCGGCCTATCTCGAAGCGCCGAAGCTCGACGAATGGCCGGACGTCAACTGGACGCCGTCCTCAGAAGCGAAGCGCGTGCACCTCGACCAGCTGGATGCCGCCGAAGTCGCGACCTGGAAACATGGCGACCGGCTGCTGCTCAATGGCAAGATGCTGACCGGCCGCGATGCGGCACACAAGAAGATCAAGGATATGCTGGCAGCCGGCGAAGAGCTGCCAGTCGATTTCAAAGGCCGCGTCATCTATTATGTCGGGCCCGTCGATCCGGTCGGCGAGGAAGTGGTGGGCCCGGCCGGTCCGACCACCGCGACGCGGATGGACAAGTTCACCGACATGATGCTGGAACAGGGCCTGCTGGCGATGGTCGGCAAGGCCGAACGCGGGCTGGACACGGTCGGTTCGATCAAGAAGCACAAGAGCGCCTATCTGATGGCCGTCGGCGGCAGCGCCTATCTGGTGTCCCGCGCCATCAAAGGCTCGAAGGTCGTCGGCTTTGAAGAGCTCGGCATGGAGGCGATCTACGAATTCGAAGTGCAGGACATGCCGGTCACGGTCGCGGTCGATGCCGAAGGCCAGAGCGTGCACCATCTGGCGCCGCTGGTGTGGCAGGAGAAGATCAGGAAAGAAGGTTTGCTCGAAGGCGTCTGACTTCGCGGGATTAGGGAGTCGCCCCCTGCCCAGGCTGGGGCGACCGCCGGCAATCAGTATTTACGCGCCGCCTGCATCCGCTCCACCCACAGCTGGACATCCATCCGGTCATCGCCTTCATGGCGCGGTGCATATTTTTCGAAGGCGCCGTATACCTCGGCCCAGCGTTCTTCCATGCGCACGACATTATAGGGGTGGCTGACCAGATAATATTCGCCCGCCTGCATCTGTTTGAAAATGATCGCGGCAAATTCGTCCGCGTCCATCGCCTCGCCGGCCTGTAGCTCGGACAGTTCCGATTTCACCCAGCCGGGAATGATCAGGCCCAGTTCGATATTGTCCGGAGCCTCGCGCCGCAACACGTCCATCAGGCCGAGCACAGCATGTTTGCTCGAGACATAGGCCCCACCGGTTTTCGGCAGAGCGTTGAACAGGCTGTTCTCCGATCCGGTGGTATAGATTGCCGACGGCAGTCCATCCGCCTTGTAGCGTTTGCCAAAGGCGGCAATGCCATGCCACGCGCCCCAGAAATTGACCTCATACAACGCCCGCGCCTCGACCATGTCCATGTCGAGCACGCGGCTGCGCCCGCCGCTGACTCCTGCATTGTTGACGATAATATCGCCGCGTCCATTCTCCGCCCAGGCAAAATCCGCGAGCGCCTCAACCTGTTCCGGTTTAGTGACATCTCCGACCATATATTTCGCATCGATTCCCGCCGCAGCGAGCGCGGCGACGGCTTCCTGCAAACGATGCTCGCGTGGCTCGAACAGGATGATCCGGGCCCCTGCACCGCCCATCTGCCCGGCCAGCGCCAGTCCGATGCCCGTTGCTCCGCCGGTGATGACCGCTGTCTTGCCTGCAAAGTCCATATGATCCTCCCTCGCCTCTCGACCGGAGACTTGTTTATCTGATCCAATGACAATGACAGCAAAACGACCTATATTGAAGCCATGTATATTTTTATCATCTTCCTGTGCGGCGTTGGCAATTTCGCGATGCACAAGGCCATGCTCGAGAGCAGCCATCCGCTGATGGCCGAAGCGCGTGGAAATTTCCGGAAAATTCTCGGTCCCCACGGCAGCTATTTTCTGGAATTTTTCATGCTCGCCGCAGCCATGATTTTCGCCAATATGGGAATGCTCAGCGCGGTTATTTTCTATTTCGTCTACACGCTCGCCAATTGTGCGGCGGCCTGGGTTCTGTTCTTCCATAAACCATAGAATTTAAATGGTTTATTGCTCCGGACAGTAGAAGCTGTTCATCCGACTACGAATGTAGTTTATCGAAAGCCGGTATCGACTGCAACCAATCGGGCATAGCAGCGCTGCATCGAGAGCGGAGGCCCGGAGGGGGAAACTGGTGCAGGACAGACAATTTTTTTTGACAGCTGTGGCGCTCTCCACGGCAATCTCGTCATTGCTGGCCCCTGTTGCCGCACAAGCCCAGACGCCAGCGCAGACATCGCTTCAGCCCCGCGCGGAAAACGGGCGACAGATCTATGATGCAAGCCAGTTTTCCCGTTTCAATCCGCGGACCGCGCTCGATATGGTCCGTCAGGTGCCCGGCTTTACCATCGACACCGGTGACGATGACGAACGCGGACTTGGCCAGGCCGACGAAAATGTCCTGATCAATGGCGCGCGCATATCCGGCAAGAATAGCGACGCCTTCACCTATCTGGGCCGAATTTCGGCAGCCAATGTCGTGCGCATCGAGATTATTGACGGCGCTACGCTGAGCATTACCGGTCTTTCAGGCCAGGTTCTCAATCTCGTTACCAATATCAGCGAATCCAGCCGGCTCCGCGGTAATTTCAAATGGGAACCGGTGTGGCGCCGTTCGGGCAACGACTGGTTTTCCGGCGAAGCCTCGATCAGCGGCAAGCTGGGTAAGGGCGAATTCTCTCTGTCGGTCGAAAATGATGCGGCGCGCAACGGCGTCGAAGGACCGGAGCAGGTCACCGACCGCTTTGGCAATCTGCTGTTCGAACGCGACGAGGTCGCCCGCTATCGTCAGGACCAGCCGAAGCTAAACGGTTCCTATAGCCTGACCGGCAACAATGGATCGATATTCAATGCCAATGCCGCCTATCAATGGTTTCGGCGCAGAGAGACGGTAGACACCGATCGCAGCCAGATCGGGCAACCCAACATTTCCGAACTATATTCCAGCCGCGAGAACGAGTGGAATGCCGAATTGAGCGCCGACTATGAGTTCGACCTTGGCAGTGGCCGCCTGAAACTGATCGGCTTGCAGCGGTTCGAGCATAGCCCGGTCAACGATTTTTTTGGCCGGACATTTACCGACGGCGTCACGCCCGCCAACGGCAGCCGCTTTGACACGGTGACCGACGAGGGCGAGTCGATCTTGCGCGCCGAATATGGCTGGAAAACGACCGGCGGAACCGACTGGGGCGTCAGTGTCGAAGGCGCCTATAATTTTCTCGACAATCAAGGCAGCCTGGCGGTGCTCGACAACCAGGGCATATTCCAGCCGGTCGCGCTGACCAACGCCAACAGCAAGGTCACCGAATATCGCGGTGAAGTCATTGGCTCCTATGGGCGTCCGCTGACGGAGACGCTCAGGCTGCAGGCGACATTGGGCGGCGAATATAGCAAGATCAGCCAGAGCGGCGCGGCGGGCCAGAGCCGGTCGTTCATTCGCCCGAAGGGGTCCGTATCGCTGGCCTGGCGACCACAGCCGGCTCTCGACATCAGCCTGAAAATTGACCGGTCGGTCGGCCAGCTCAATTTCTTCGACTTCGTCCAGTCGGTCGATGTTTCACAGAATAACGGCAATGCCGGAAATCCCGAACTGGTCCCGCCGCAAAGCTGGCGCGCGGAGCTGGAGGCGACACAAAAACTGGGCCCATGGGGATCGCTGACCGTCAATATTTACGGCGAGAAATTCAGCGATATTGTCGATTCCATCCCGATCACGGCCACCACCGAGGCGCGCGGCAATCTCGACAGCGCGACCAGCTATGGCGTGGAAATGGTGACCAGCATATTGTTCGATCCCATAGGCTGGGACGGCGCCAAGCTCGATTTTGAAGGCGAGCTTCGCAGAAGTTCGCTGCGCGATCCCCTGACAGGCATCCACCGGCGGATCAGTGACGACAAGATATTCACCTATGAAGCCAGTTTGCGTCACGACATTCCCGGCAGCAACTGGGCATGGGGCGCCGGTGTCGAGGATTTCCGCTATTCGGATTTTCTGCGGCTGGACCAGATCACCCGCTTTCGCACGGGCGCGCCCTATAGCTGGATATTTGTCGAGCATAAGAATGTGTTCGGACTGACCGTACAGGCCAATCTCGGCAATCTGTTCGGTCGGTCCGAGAATTTCACCCGCACCGCCTTTGGCGATCTTCTGGGGCAGCCGGGGGGTCTGGACCGCGGATTCATGAGAGGCCGGCGCAACGGACCGGTCGCCTTTGTCGAAGATCGCAGCCGCGAATTCGGCCTGATCTACCGGTTGACGGTCAGCGGCAGCTTCTGACGCACCGCGCTGGTGAATTTATAGCCGGATAGACTTTCGGCGCCGTCGGTCCTACATCCGGCCCATGCCACCCGATTATGCCACCGAGGGTCAGATCGACCCGCCGATGATCCCTACGCTCAAGCGGTTCCTGCCCTATCTCTGGCCCAAGGGCGAGCCGGGGCTGCGGTTGCGTATCATCATCGCCGGCCTGCTGGTGCTGTGCGCCAAGGCCGCCGTTCTGACGATGCCGTTTCTTTATAAAGCGGTTATCGACGGCATGTCGGACGAGGATCTCGGCACCGAGCTGACCGTGCTGCTCGCCCTGGTCGCGGCTTATGGCTTCGCCCGCTTCGGCCAGGTGATGTTCGACAATCTGCGCAATATCGTGTTCGAAAAGGTCGGCCAGCAGGCCGCGCGCCGCCTTGCCACCAATGTCTTCACGCACCTTCACAGCCTGTCGCTGCGCTTCCATCTCGGTCGCCGCACCGGTGAGGTCACCAAGATCATCGAACGCGGGACCAAGAGCATTGATATCATGCTCTATTTCCTGCTGTTCAACATCGCCCCGACGGTCGTCGAGCTGACCGCAGTGCTGATCATTTTCCAGATCAAATTCGGCTTCGAGCTGGTCGCCGCGACCATGGCGATGGTCGCTATTTACATCACCTTCACCCGCAAGGTCACCGACTGGCGCAACGCGCTGCGGGCGAAGATGAACGATATGGATACAAGGGTGATCGGCCGGTCGGTCGATGCCTTGCTGAACTACGAGACGGTCAAATATTTCACCGCCGAACAGCGCGAGGCCGAACGCTATGACAGGGCGATGAAAGACTGGGCTGCGGCTGCGGTCAAATCGGAAAACTCGCTTGGCCTGCTCAATATCGGCCAGTCGATCATCACCAATCTGACGATGATCGGCGCGATGGCGTTCAGCGTCTACGGCTGGCAACAGGGCGATCTGACGGTCGGTGATCTGGTGCTGGTCAACGCCCTGCTGATGCAATTGTTCCGGCCGCTCGATCTGCTCGGCATGGTCTATCGCACCATCCGTCAGGGCCTGGTCGACATGGACGCGATGTTCAAGCTGATCGATACCAAGCAGGAAGTGGTCGACAAGCCGGGCGCAAAGGCGCTGCAGATTTCCGAAGGCACGGTGCGCTTTGAAAATGTCGTGTTCAATTATGATGACGATCGCCAGATCTTGCACGGCCTCGATTTCGAGGTGCCGGCGGACGGGACGCTGGCGATTGTCGGGCCGTCCGGCGCCGGCAAATCGACGATCGCGCGATTGCTCTTCCGCTTCTATGATCCGCAGGCCGGACGGATAGTGATCGACGGTCAGGACATAGCCGAAGTCACCCAGCAGAGCCTGCGCGGCGCAATCGGCATTGTTCCGCAGGATAGCGTGCTGTTCAACGACAGCATCGGCTATAATATCGGCTATGGCCGCGAAGGGGCAACGCAGATCGAGATCGAGGATGCCGCGCGCGGCGCCGCTCTGGATGACTTTATCGCCAAACTGCCGGACAGCTATGACACGCAGGTCGGCGAGCGCGGGCTGAAACTGTCCGGCGGCGAGAAACAGCGCGTCGCGATTGCGCGGACCTTGCTGAAAAACCCGCCGATCCTGATCCTTGACGAAGCCACGTCGGCGCTCGACAGCCGCACCGAGGACGAAATCCAGGCGACGCTTGCCAAGATATCGGAACGGCGGACCACCTTGATCATCGCACACCGGCTATCGACCATCACCCATGCCGACGAGATTATCGTACTCAACGAAGGGCGGATCGCCGAACGCGGCAGCCACCGGCAGTTGCTGGTCAAGCGCGGGCTCTACGCGGACATGTGGAAACGGCAGGCGGAGGACCAGCGAGAACCCGCCTGACCGCCAGCCAAAATACCATTTTCGGTCATTTGCGATTTTGCGGTTTCGCATGGGGGCGTCTCTGGCTAGGGAATGATCCATGACCGAAGCGCTTCTTCCCCTGCTTAAATCGACATTCGGCTACAGCAGCTTTCGCGGTATGCAGGAACCAGTGATGGACCGGGTGATGGCGAAGCGAAACACGCTTGCCGTGATGCCGACCGGCTCGGGAAAATCGCTTTGCTATCAACTTCCAGCCCTCGCCAACAGCGGCACCACCATCGTAATCTCGCCGCTGATCGCGCTGATGCACGACCAGTTGCGCAGCGCCGAGGCGGTCGGGATCCGGGCGGCCACCCTCACCTCCGCCGATGACAATCGCGCCGAGACGATTGCCCGATTAAGGGCGGGCGAGCTGGACCTGCTCTACGCCGCGCCCGAACGCGCGTCCCAGCCCCATTTTCGCGAATTGCTGGAGCAAACCAATATTTCACTCTTCGCCATCGACGAAGCGCATTGCGTATCCGAATGGGGGCATGATTTTCGTCCCGACTACCGGCTGCTCCGTCCGTTGCTCGACCATTTCGGGTCGGTGCCGCGGCTGGCACTCACCGCGACCGCCGACGCCCATACGCGTGACGATATATTGGTGCAGCTGGGCATCGAGCAGGACGGGCTGATCCTTGCCGGTTTCGACCGGCCCAATATCCGCTACAGCATGAGCCCGCGCAGCGGCCTTGCACGGCAAGTCGGCGATCTGGTCGATCGCATCCCGGGACCGGGCATAATCTATGCGCAGACCCGCGCCGCAACTGAGAAAATGGCCAGCCAAATCGCCAGCACCGGACGCAGCGCGCGCGCCTATCACGCCGGTCTGCCGCCGGAAGTCCGCCAGCAGAACCAGCATGATTTTGTCGCTTCGGAAGATATGGTGATGGTCGCCACCATTGCCTTTGGCATGGGTATCGACAAGCCGGATGTGCGCTTTGTCGCGCATGCCGGCCTACCGAAATCGATCGAGGCCTATTATCAGGAAACCGGCCGTGCCGGTCGCGATGGCGATCCGGCCGAGGCCCATATGTTCTGGGGTGCGGAAGATTTTGCCAGAGCGCGGCAGCGGCTGGGCGAAATTGACGAAACCCGGCTGGAGAGCGAACGGACGAGGCTGGCGGCGCTCGGCGGTCTGGTCGAAACGCCGGGTTGCCGGCGCGCCGTGCTGCTCCGCCATTTCGGCGAAAATCCTCCGGAGCAATGTGGCAATTGCGACAATTGCCTGAACGCTCCGAAGACCCGCAATGTCACCGAACTGGCGCGCAAATTCTTGTCCGCCGTCTATCGCACCGGCCAGAGTTTCGGGGTCACCCATCTCGAAGCGGTGCTCACCGGCAGGCAGGATGAGAAAATCCTCTCGCGCGGCCACGACCAACTTTCGGTTTTCGATATTGTCGGAGAAGAGGAAGCTGCGCTGATCAAGCCGGTGTCCCGCTCGCTGCTACTCCGCGATGCTTTGCGCAACACCGAACATGGCGGCCTGATGTTCGGCCCCGAGGCGCGCAAGATACTCAAGGGCGAACAGGAAGTTGCCATTGTCGAGCCGCCCAAGCGTGCCTCACGCAAACGACGCGGGGGCACGGCCTCGCCAAACCCCTTTGGCGATCCTCTGTTCGAAGCACTGCGGGCAAAGCGCATGGAACTGGCCAAGGAACTGGGCGTCCCGCCTTATGTCATCTTCCACGACAGCGTGCTGCGTGATATGACCGGTCTGAAACCGGGCAGCCTGTCGGCACTCGGCGAGCTGCCGGGCATCGGTGCGGCCAAACTGGAGAAACATGGTGAAGCCTTTCTGGCCGTGATCCGTGAAATGACCGAAGCGGCATGAAACGATATATCAACCTGGCCTCCGTTATATTACCTATTGTCCTGGCGGGCCGTAGCGCGGCAACGGCGACCGCCAACGACAGCAATGTTCCGACAGAGGAGACCCAGAAAATGTTCCGCAAGATCAATGACAATCTCAGCGTATCGCCGCAAATCTCGCTGGACGATGTCGCCGCTGCCAAGGCCGAGGGCGTCAGCCTGATCATCAACAACCGCCCCGACGGCGAAGATCCGGCTGCCCCGCAAAGCACCGATATCGAAGCGGCCGCGCGAGATGCCGGCCTGAAATATATCGCGATTCCGATCACGCATAGTGGCTTTTCCGGCCCGCAAGTCGATGCGATGATTGCCGCGCTTGCCGACGGGGACAAGGCCCTCGCCTATTGCCGCTCGGGCACCCGCTCGACTCTGCTATGGGCGCTGGCGCAGGCAAAACAGGGCGTGGCACCGGACGAGATCGCTCGACTCGCAGGCAATGCGGGCTATGATATCACCCCGGTACGCGCAATGGTCGACGCGCTTTCATCCGGCAACTGATCGAGGCATCTGGACAGCCACTAACATTCGTGTCAGTAGCTGGCGGATGGAAAATTTACCATCTCCAACCCTTTGGGCGATTCCCTTTTTCGTCATCACGGTGGCCTTGGAATGGCTATGGAGCCGCAAAAGCAGAACGATCCGCTACGAGACGAAAGATGCGCTTACCTCTCTGGCACTGGGAAGCGGCAGTGTGGTCGCCGGCGTGCTGACCGGCGGTCTGGTTCTGGCTCTGAGTCTATGGGTTTACGAGCACCGGATTTTTGATCTTCAACTGGGCTGGCCGAACATACTCTGGATCGTACCATTGGCCTTCGTGCTCGACGATTTCGCCTATTACTGGTTCCATCGCACGGCTCATCGCGTCCGCTGGTTTTGGGCCTCGCATGTCATACATCACAGCAGCCAGCACTATAATCTTTCCACTGCGCTCCGGCAGACCTGGACCGGTTTTTTTTCGCTCAGCTTCCTCTTCTCGATGCCGCTCTTCTATCTCGGTATTCCACCGGCGCTGGTCTTCTTCCTTTCGGGGCTGAACTTGGTTTATCAATATTGGATCCACACTGAGGCAATCGACCGGATGCCCCGCTGGTTCGAGTCAGTGATGAACACGCCCTCGCACCATCGCGTCCATCATGCGACCAACCCGCGTTATCTCGACCGCAATTATGCCGGGGTGTTCATCATCTGGGACAAGATGTTCGGAACTTTTGAGCCGGAGACCGATGCCGAAAAAATTCAATATGGCATCGTCAAGAACCTCGACAGCTTCAATCTGCTGTGGGCCGCCTTTCATGAATGGATTGGCATCGCAAAGGATTTTTGGAGCGCTCCCTGGCGCTACAAGATCAACTATTTGATAAAACCGCCCGGATGGAGCCATGACGGCTCCAGAGAAAGCAGCGAGACCATAAAGGCACGCTGGGCAGAACAGGAGAGAGTTACATGGCAGAATTTGACTTCATCGTCATCGGGGGCGGTTCGGCAGGGAGTGCAGTCGCAGGACGACTGAGCGAAGACGGCAAACATACGGTCTGCCTGATCGAAGCCGGGGGCCGCAACAATAATTTCCTCGTCAAGACGCCGGGAATGATGCCCTTCCTGTTGAAAAACGCCAACTGGAGATTCGATACAGTCCCGCAAAAAGGGCTCAACGGCCGTACAGGATACCAGCCACGCGGACGCGGCCTTGGCGGATCGAGCGCGATCAATGCGATGATCTATATTCGCGGCAACAAATGGGACTATGACAATTGGGCCGCCATGGGCTGCGATGGCTGGGCCTATGATGATGTTCTCCCCTATTTCAAGCGATCGGAAGGCAATGAACGCGGCGGTGATAAATTTCATGGCGGCGATGGGCCGCTGTCCGTCTCCGACCAGAAATGGCCCAATCCGGGGAGCCTCGCCTTTGTCGAAGCGGCGCGCAATCTACAGCTGCCGATTCTCGATGATTTCAATGGCGAGCGGCAGGAAGGTATGGGCATCTACCAGGTGACCCAGAAAGCCGGCGAACGCTGGTCCGCAGCCCGCGCCTATGTCGAGCCTGCCCGTTCGCGCCCGAACCTGACGATCAGGACCAAGTCGCTGGTAGAAAAGCTGGTTGTCAAGGACGGGCGCGTGACCGGCGTGCAGATCAAGCGCGGGTCCGGCGGCGAAACGATCAATGCACGCGCAGCTGTCGTCCTGTCTGCCGGCGCCTTCGGGTCGCCCCATATATTACAACTGTCCGGCATCGGTCCGGCGGCGCATCTGAAGGACAAGGGTGTGGATGTCGTGCTGGACAAGCCGGAAGTCGGTGAGAATCTGAAGGACCATATCGACTTTGTTTCCGGCTACAAGACCGAGTCAAAAGAGCTGATCGGCGATTCACTCGCCGGCACCGTGCGGATGGCCAAGGCAATTGTGCAGCACCGGGTCAGGCGGACCGGAATCATGACCACGCCTTATGCCGAAGCCGGCGGTTTCTGGAGCAGCGGTCCGGACGTCCCTGCCCCGGATATCCAGTATCACTTCGTACCCGCGATGCTCGAGGATCATGGTCGAGAATCGGTCAAGGGCCACGGCTTCAGCTGCCATGCCTGTGTGCTGCGCCCGCACAGCAAGGGTACGGTCAGGCTGAACGACCAGAACCCCGTTTCTCCGCCGGCCATCGACCCGAACTTCCTCGATGATGACCGCGATATCGCGACGCTACGCAAGGGCGTGCGGCATATGAAGCGGATATTGGAGACCCCGCCGCTGACCGATTTTTCGCCCACCGACCGGCACCCGATAGATATCAACAATGATGCGGCGCTCGACAAGCTGATCCGCGACCGCGCCGACACTGTCTATCATCCCGTCGGCACCTGCCGCATGGGTGGTGATGATGCGGCGGTGGTCGATGCCAGACTGAAATTCCGCGGACTCGAAGGCCTCTATATCGCCGATGCCTCGATCATGCCGGAAATTATCAGTGGCAATACCAACGCTCCGAGCATCATGATCGGTGAGCGGGCGGCGGACTTCATCAAGGCGGATCTGGCCGGCTAGTCGCTGCCTATAATCTCTCGATCAACAGGGAGATCAGGATGATCGAAAAAACGAACAGGGTGAGGCCTGCCGTCGCGAGGAGGATATGAGCCCGCGAGACACCACTGGTGATCCGGCGGGAAGGACCGCCGGCAAGCGGCATTTTCCGAGACGCCAGTGACAGCGCGATGGCAACCGAGAGAGTCACCAGAAGGCCGATCAGATTCCACCACATCCAGAACAGGCCGGGCTGGCACTGCCAGAAGTAAAGATTCAGCGACAGGCCGGTCAGAAACCCGATATTGCTGCTCAAAACGGTTCTGCGCTTCCACAGGATCGCGATCAGGAACACGCCCAGAACCGGTCCGTAAAGCGCCGAGCCAACCTTGTTGATCGCCTCGATAACCGTGGCGGAAATATCGCCCGAATAGATGGAGAAACAAAGAATCACCCCGCCCCAGAGCAGCGCCAGCAAGCGGGCGAAGCGGACCTCCCGGCGTGGATCAGCGATCCGCAGGCCGTAGCCTTTCAGTTCTTCGATGGTCACCGCCGACAGCGAATTGACCGCCGAACTCAGCGTCGACATCGCCGCCGACATGATTGCCACCAGCAACAGGCCGATGACACCATGAGGGAGAAATTCGAGGATGAAAAAGGGCATCAGATAGTCCGGACGATCATCCGGAATGAGCGAGAGAAAGGCGCTGTCGCCCGTGGCAATCACACCGACCGCCAGGCCGGTAATGCAATAGAGCAGCGTGACGGGAAAGCGCAGCAGGGCGTTGGCCGTGAGTAACTTGCGGATATCCCCGAGGCTTTTGGCCGACAGCGACCGCTGGGCCTGGGTCTGGTCGCAGGCATAATATGACACATAGAGCACAAATCCGCCGAAAAGCATCGGCAATAGGGCAAATTCGTCGGTCACCAGCCCCGCATAGGTCCAGTCGACCACCCGCAACCGTTCCGGATCGATGCTCGCCCAGAATAGATCAAAACCGCCGATAATCGATATCGCATAGGCCAGACAGACCAGCAGGCCCAGAACGATCAGCACCATCTGGATCGCATCGGCATAGACCACCGCCCGGATGCCGCCGAGAAAGGAATAGACGATGGTTATGATACTGATCGCCAGGATCGACTGGAGGAATGGGACGCCCAGCACCGCCTCGATGATGATTCCGGTCGTATAGACCATGATACCGGTACCAAAGGCGCGCACGATCTGGAACGAAACGCTGATCAGGAAACGCGTCGAACGGCCGATCCGCTGTTCCAGAAAGTCGAAGATGCTGATCACACCCGAGCGGTAGAGCGGCGGCATGATCACGAACATCACCAGCAGCATTGCCAGCGGCAGCGCGAATTCGAAGGTCAGCCATTTCAGCCCGCCGCCTTCCCGCAACCCGACAAAGGCCGGTGCCGAAATGAAGCTGATCGCCGACAACTGGGTGGCCATCGCCGACAGACCGAGTGGAAACCAGCCGATCCCCTTGTTGCCGAGGAAATAATCGCCCTCGTCATTCTGTTTGCTGAGGACCATCCCGAATATCAGCATCGCCGCGAGATAGCCGATGACCACGATATAATCGAAACTGTTCATATATTCAGTTCAAAACCTGTGGAGATCAAATCCGGATAAAAAAAGGCCGGGATGCTCTCACATCTCCGGCCTGAAGTTGTTTGTTCGCAGGAGGAACAAGGTGAGGCGCCGACCCGAATTGGGAGGAGAAGGCCGGCGCCAAACAGGTTAGCCCTTGGCAAATTCCGGGTAGGCTTCGACGCCCACTTCGGCGATATCCATTCCGAGCATTTCCTGCTCTTCGGTCGGACGGACACCAAGGGTGAATTTCAGAGCAAACCAGATGATCGAGCTGGTGATCAGCACGAAGACACCGGTTGCGACCACACCGGTCAGCTGCGCGACAAACGGCACTTCGGTGTTGGTAAGCGGAACGATCAGCGTGCCCCAGATACCGGCCAGAAGGTGAACCGGAATGGCGCCGACAACATCGTCGATCTTGAGCTTGTCGAGCATCGGAACAGCGAACACTACGATCGCGCCGCCGATACCGCCAATGAACAAGGCTGCAGGAACGGACGGTGTCAGCGGTTCTGCCGTGATCGAGACAAGCCCGGCCAGCGCACCATTGAGTGCCATCGTGACATCGATCTTCTTATAGATGAGCTGCGTCAGGATGATCGCGACTACCACACCGCCAGCTGCGGCCATGTTGGTGTTGACGAAGATCTTGGAAACGTCGCTGACATCACCGATCGTGCCCATGGCAAGCTGCGATGCGCCGTTGAAGCCGAACCAGCCAAGCCACAGGATGAACGTACCCAGGGTAGCAAGCGGAATGCTTGAACCAGGCATGACCGTGATCTTGCCATCGACATAGCGACCCAGACGGGGGCCGATGATCAAGGCGCCGGCGAGAGCAGCCCAGCCACCGGTCGAGTGGACCAGCGTGGAACCGGCAAAGTCACTGAAGCCCATGGCGTCGAGCCAGCCAGCGCCCCATTCCCAGCTCACGATGACCGGATAAATGAAACCGGTGAGCACGAAAACGAAGATGAAGAACGGAATGACTTTCACGCGCTCCGCTACGGTACCGGAAACGATCGACGCCGTGGTTGCGCAGAAAACCATCTGGAAGAACCAGTCTGACGCTACCGAATAGCCGGTGTCGACATCCGCTTCACCCACGCCCTGCATGGCGTAAGGGAAATCGGCGATACCGAAATAGCCGCCTTCGAAGCCCGGATAGGCAATCGAATAGCCGATGAACCAGAACATGATACCGGCAATCGAATAAAGGCCGATATTTTTCAGACATTGCATCGAAACATTTTTGGAACGCACGAGGCCGGCTTCGAGCATCGCGAACCCGGCGGCCATCCACATGACAAGGAACCCGCCAAGAAGGAACAACAGGGTATTGAAGATATAGGCTGTGTTGGCACTGGGGTCGGCCACTTCAGCCGCCTCCTGTGCCAGCGCGGGCGCGGCCGCAGCCATCACCGCCAGCCCTGCGGAAATTGTTAGAAATTTTCTCATTGTCATAATTCCCCGATTAAATTGCTGTGTCGCCGGTTTCGCCGGTGCGAATACGCACCGCGTCTTCCAGACCGATTGTGAAAATCTTGCCGTCGCCGATCGACTCCGTACCGGCGGCAGATTGAATGGCCTCAACCGCCTGCGCTGCGACAGCGCTGCTGCACGCCACCTCGATTTTCAGCTTCGGAACCATGTTGGTGGTATATTCCGCACCGCGATAGACTTCCGTCTGGCCCTTTTGCCGACCGAAGCCCTTGACTTCGGTTACGGTCATGCCGGTCACACCGACACCGGTCAGCGCTTCGCGAACATCGTCAAGCTTGAACGGTTTGATTATGGCTATGATAAATTTCATTACGCCCCCTATTGTTGTTACCGGGGGTTACCTCGCAAAGCTCGTGCCAGAATCGGAAGTCTTTGGATTCAGGGGATTTTCACAAAATCGCGCCTCTTAAGAAAGAGTAAATTTTGTGCAATGCAGCACGAGTGCATAAATTTTAGGCAGCACGCTCCGCCATTTTCGCGATTATTTGCGGTATGACTTTCTCGGTCTCGCGGCGGCCAATATCGATCAGTTCTTCGGCCCGGGTAAAGTTCTGGATGTCGATATGACCGACAGGCGGCGACATTGCGAAATCGGGGGGATCGAGCGCCAGCGAATAGCGGCTGAGGTTGCGCAAGGACAGCCCGACCGACGCCTTGACGATCGCCAGGCTGTTTGGTTCCTTGTTGCCCTGCTCTGCAATTCCCGCGGCAATCGAACGGTTGAGGAAATCATCCTGCAGATTGACCGAAAGGCATAGCGCCTCCGGCGCCAGAGCCCGCACCGGCGATACCGGAACCGGCAGAGCCGCCCCTCCGTCAACGAGCAGGCGTCCTTCGTGCTGCACCGGTTTGAAAATGCCGGGCAAGGACATGGATGCACGGATTGCCGGCACCAGCTTGCCGGATTTCATCACGATCGTGTCGCCGGTACGCAGGTCTGCAGCAACCGCCGCGACCGGAAAGGGCAAATCTTCGAAGCAGAGCTGACCGAATTCGGTTTCCAGTTCTTTCTCGATATTGCGCGCGCCCATGACCGCTCCGCGCTTGAAATGCGGGTCCATGAAGCGCAACATGTTCCGGAAGTTGACGTTACGCGCCATGTCTTCGAGATAGTCGAGCTTCCCGACCGCATAGCTCGCTCCGGTGATCGCTCCGATGGACGTGCCCGCAATCGCAGCAATTTCCAGCGGACTATCATCGATCGCCCGCAATACACCGATATGGGTCCAACCCAGCCCCGCGCCGCCGCCCAGAGCAAGGGACAATTTGCCGGCGCCGCTCATAGCGAAACATCCTCCGCCAATATCGCCTTGGCTTCCGCCAGATCCTCGGCCAGCACCATTACCCGCGCCGGCAAGGCAATGCCTGCACCTTCGGCAATATTGACATTGCTGTCGAAACAGACCGCGCCAATTCCGGCGGATTCCAGCCGCCCGCGGATGATCTCCGCTTCGATGCCGTGCATATGACGGGACAGTTCGACCAGACTCATTGATCTACTGCTCGCCAAAATAGCGGTCGGAAGCCCGCGTTGGCAGGCCGTCGATGCTTCTGACCCGGCCTGCGGTCTTGGTCACCCAGGCATCCGGATCGGCCTGGCGGTGATATTTGACCAAGGTCTCGCGCTCGGCCTGCATCTCCATCCGCGGCACGCCCCAGCCGCAACTGGTCTGGATATTGTCCACCTTGATGTCGAATATCTGGCGAGTGCCGGGCAGGAGATCGAAATGCGCGGCCAGTCCGTTCCAGCCTTCATCCTGCGGCAGCACCGGCTTGCCCGTGCCATAAAGCCGCATGATCAGCGCGGGATTGGCAAAATTGTTGAACATGATGGTGATCCGGCCATCGGCGACGAGATGGGCGTGGGTCTCGTTGCCCGACCCACCAAGGTCGAGATAGGCAACGCGGTCAGGGCCGAGCACGCGAAAGGCATCATAGCCCTTGGGCGAAAGATTGATCCGGCCGTCCGCCGCCGCAGTGGCAACGAAGAACATCGGCTGCTTTGCGATGAACGCCGCATGATCTTCATTCAGTGCATCGAAAAATTCCGCCATGCCTCACCCTTCTCAGTAAAATGGGCCGCCGAACAGCAGCTTCCAGACCAACACCAGCAACCAGTGGATCACGATCACAGGCCAAAGGGACTGCGATACAATCCGGATATGGGTCAATACTATGCCGAGGATGAACGTAGCAAATAGAAACGAAGGTTGCAGGAAAATCGCCGACCATGGGGGGCCGAAGGTCAGAGCCTGAAACGGATGCCAGAGCATGAACAGAAAGGCCGCAAGCCAGCTACCCCAGCGCTGCGAAAAGGTTGCGAGCCAGGACAAGAGCACGCCGCGAAAGATCAGCTCTTCGACCAGCGCGGGGATGATAAACAGAATGAGAGCGGCCATCAGGCCCGAAGGCATGTCGAGCGCCGGCGCTAGGCGAAGCCAGCCACCGAGAAACCCGGCCAGTGCGATAATCGCTGCCGTCGGAACGGCAATCGTGAAAGCGGCTTTCCAGCGACCGGCATCGGGCCAGACGGTCAAAGCACGCCAGGTCTGCCTGACCGCGGCAATCAGCATCGGCGTTACCAGCTCGCCCCAGCATCGACCGCCGCTTGTTCTCCGGCGCGGAACTGGCGTCCGAGAATTTTGTTGCGATGCGGGAAGCGTCCGAATTTCGCAATCACGTCCCGATGCTCGTTGGCATATTTCTGCTGCTTGCCCAATTTGGTGAAAAGGGTCACAGACCGGTTCTGTAACTGGAGATCCTCGGCATGCATGAACGGCATATACAGGAACGGCCGCCGATCCTCCGGCAATTGCTGATCCAGTTCCATATCCACTGCTTGTTCAGCGATCTGCTGCGCCAGATGGTCGGTTGCATAGGCGTCGGCACTATCGCGGAACATGTTGCGCGGGAACTGGTCAAACAGGATGACGGCAGCCAGAGCGTTCTCCGGAGAGGACAGGAAATCGTCCGCTGTCTTCGATTTCAGCTCTTCCCAGAGTTCGAGAAACCGCTCCTCGGTCTGCTCGTCCGTGGCATCGCTCCTGGTCCACCAGTCCTCTGGGTCCAGCTCGTCAAACCAGAAGGATAATATGTCAGCAGGCCAGTTCATGGGAACGCAATCGATCCTTTCGTCAAGCCGTGCCACCGACGGTCAGGGCGTCTACCAGCAAGGTCGGCTGGCCAACACCGGCGGGGACGGACTGGCCGCCCTTGCCACACATGCCGATGCCTTCGTCGAGCGCCATGTCATTGCCAATACCGGAAACCTTGGTCAGCACGGTCGGCCCATCGCCAATCAGCGTTGCGCCCTTGATAGGAGCGCCCAGCTTGCCGTTTTCAATCTTGTACGCCTCGGTACAGGAGAAGACGAACTTGCCGGAGACAATATCCACCTGCCCGCCGCCGAAGCTTTTCGCATAAATGCCGTTCTTGACCCGGCTCATCAATTCGTCGGGATCATCCTTGCCGCCCCGCATGAACGTATTGGTCATCCGCGGCATCGGCGCATGGGCGTAGCTTTCCCGGCGGCCGTTCCCGGTCGCCGGCACGCCCATCAGGCGGGCGTTCAGCCGGTCCTGCATATAGCATTTCAATATGCCATCCTCGATCAGGACATTTTCCTGTGTCGGCGTGCCTTCGTCATCAATGCTCAGCGAGCCGCGCCGCTCCTTGATCGAACCGTCATCGACCACGGTGACGCCCGGTGCCGCCACGCGCTCGCCAATCTTGCCGGAAAAGGCACTGGTGCCCTTGCGGTTGAAGTCGCCTTCAAGGCCATGGCCGATGGCTTCGTGCAATATGATGCCGGGCCAGCCGGGGCCGAGCAAAACGGTCTGTTCACCCGCTGGCGCGTCCACGCTCTCGAGATTGACCAGAGCCTGCGCCAGAGCCTCATCGACTGCACGGTTCCAGCGCGCTTCCTCGAACAAATCGTCGTAAAGATAGCGTCCGCCCATGCCGAAGCTGCCGCTTTCGCGCCGGCCGTTCTGTTCCGCTACGATCGAAACATTGAGCCGTACCAGAGGCCGAACATCGGTGGCGACAAAGCCATCAGGACGAACAATTTCGACGACACTCCAGCTGCCGGACAGGCCAACGGAAACCTGCGAGACGCGGGGATCGCGCGCGCGGGCAGCGGTATCAATCTGCTGGCAAAGCGCAACTTTCTTGGCGAAGGGTATCGCCTCCAGCGGATTCGCCTCGCCATAGAGATGCCGGTTACTGCCGCGCGGCGGCGGGGCTTTCTGCCCCTTGGCCGGATCGAGCAATTGCAGGGTCTGGGCTGCGCGTTTTATCGCCGCTTCGCTGGTGTCGTTACTGTAGGAAAAACCCGTCATCTCGCCGGATACCCCGCGCAGGCCGAACCCGCTATCGGTACTGTAGTCCGCGGTCTTCAGACGGCCGTCGTCAAAACCGAAGCTCTCCATAGCGCTATATTGCAGATAGAGTTCACCATCGTCGCATGCAGACAGACTCTCGGCAACGAGCGTCTTGGCACGCTCCGGGTCAAGGCCGTCGGGACGATAAAGAAATGAGCGGGGATCGAGCTTTTCTGTCATCCCGTATATATAGAAATATATTGAGGAGCTTACACCCCCTATGTCGGATTAATCTTTGGCGAGTGCCGGGGAGATGTCAGCGGGGCCGCCGATCAGAACGAATCGCCGGTCGCAATAGCCGCATTCGACATAGCCCTTTTCGTCAATTTCCAGCCAGACGCGGGGGTGGCCCAAGGCAGCGCCGCCCGGGATATCGGTGGCTCCGTCGCAGGATACGCGTTTTTTCGAGGTTTTGACGATTTCGGGAGTTTCAATCATGGCGGTGAATTAGCAACAGATTTGCGGGCGCGCAATATTTTCTCACGCCCGTCTGCAATGATACAATATCATTGATAATCGACAGTCATGATGAAGGACCCGCGATAGGCCCCCGTCTGCTGATTGCCATTCACGCGCAACCGCCCGCCGACCGTCAGATTATAAATGCCGAGTGTCCCCAGCAGACCGCGAACGAACGTGCTGAAATTCCGGTTTCCGTTGCCGATCGCAAGCTGGTCCACCCGCATCTGGTCCGTGCCGTTCGTATGGGTTACCATCAAGGACCCGGGGATCGATATTTCGACGATCTGGTTCGGCCCGCCATAGATTATGAAATTGGCCGGACCGGTCACGCCACCGGCCAGCGTCGCATCACCCGTAGTCGATACATTGCCGTTGCGGGTATCGACGGTGACGGTGCCATTTCCGGTTCCGGATATGATATTGCCATATCGCAGATCCTGGGTCTTCACCACGGATAGCGGACCTATGGTCACCGCCCGGGCATCGGTATTGCTAGCCTGGGCAAAGGCGGCCGGCGAACCTGTCAGAATGACAAGCACGACGAAAAGGCCACCAATCAGGCGTGGTAAGATTTGTTCTCTGGTCATCACAAAATCTGTCCTATATCGGTTGTTAACTCTCTTATATCGATAGGTGTAACTTTATCTTTATCCGCATGGTTAAATTCATCGTAACCTTTTAAGATAACGACGTATAATATTGATATTATTTGATAATATTATTCATTCTGCCGCCAACAAGTTCACCCAATATCCTGTTGACCGGCCGCATTTTCTTTCTCCCATATTGTTTACGGGCTAGCCGGAAGACATGAAGCAAATGGGCCGAAAACATGGTTAACGGAGCGGTTACCAATTGATGCGAACCCGCATATTGGTTGGACAAGCATGATAGCACCCCGGCATCACAGCCTGCTCAGGATGCTGCCTGCCCCTCCATGTTACGCTCCTGCCAAAGCCTTTGATTATGAGAATTAAACTGGGTATGCCGCCCGAATGAATGATGCAGCAATATCGATACAGAATCTTTCCAAAACATATGCCGGCGGCAAACAGGCGTTGGACGATGTCAGCTTTGACGTACCGCGCGGTTCGATTTTCGGACTATTGGGCCCCAATGGTGCCGGCAAGTCGACATTGATCAACATCCTCTCCGGGATGGTGCGCAAGACGAGTGGCAGTGCCAGCATCTGGGGCTTCGATATCGATGACAGCCCGCGCAACGCGAAAGCGTCGATCGGCATCGTTCCGCAGGAAATCATCTTCGATCCGTTTTTCACGCCCTCAGAAGCATTGGAAGTGCAGGCCGGCCTCTACGGCGTCCCGAAAGCGAAGCGCCGGACCATGGAATTGCTGCGCGCCGTCCATCTGGAAGACAAGGCCGACGCCTACGCCCGGACGCTGTCGGGCGGGATGAAGCGGCGGCTGCTGGTGGCCAAGGCCATGGTCCATTCGCCGCCGATACTGGTGCTCGACGAACCGACCGCGGGCGTCGACATCGATCTGCGCCAGCAGCTCTGGGAATATGTGGTGGAACTCAACAAGGCCGGCGTTACCATCGTGCTGACAACGCATTATCTCGAGGAAGCGGAAAATCTCTGCGAGCGGATCGCGATTATCAATCACGGCAAGCTGATCGCCAACAAGCCGACGCCCGAACTGGTCGATATGGCGCGTGAAAAGCTGGTCGAACTGACGCTGGACCGCGACATCAGCAAGGCACAGGATGCGGTTTCTTTTGCCAATGACCTATTTGAAAAGGCCGAAATCATTGGTCCCCGCACGGTTGCCGTCACCTATAACAAGGACCGGACCAATGCCGGTGGCGTTATGGCAGCGATCCAAGAACGCGGGTTCGCGATCGTCGACGTCACCACCCGGGAAGCGGATCTTGAGGATGTGTTTCTCAACCTGACCCGCGCCAAAGCGGCATGAATCACGATGTCATCATTGTCGGGTCCGGCGCAGCCGGACTGAGCGCGGCGATCACGCTCGCCCGTACCCACAAGGTGCTGGTGCTGGCCAAGGGTGAACTGACCGGCGGCTCCACAGCCTGGGCGCAGGGTGGGATTGCCGCCGTACTCGACGCCGGTGACACGTTCGAGAACCATATCAACGACACGATGGTCGCCGGTGCCGGTCTCAATCGCCGCAAAACGGTTGAATTTGTCGTCGAAAATGCGCCGGCCGCGATTGAGCGGCTGGAGGATATGGGGGTGCCGTTCAACAAGGAAGCGGAAGTCCTCCACCTGACCCGCGAGGGCGGCCACAGCCACCGGCGGATCGTCCATGTCGACGACGCTACCGGCTGGGCGGTGCAGGAAGCCTTGCAGAATACCGCTGCGGCCCACCCGAACATCACGCTACGCCCGCATATGGTAGCGATCGACCTGATCGTCGACCGCCATGCGGAGGCGCCGACCGGCGCGAAAAATGTCTGGGGCGTCTATGCGCTGAACAACGAAACCGGCCATGTCGAGACGCTGACTTCGCGCGCGACGATCATGGCGAGCGGCGGAGCCGGACGGACCTATCTGTTCTCGACCGCCCCGCGCGGCGCGACCGGCGACGGCATCGCCATGGCTTGGCGCGCGGGTGCACGGGTTTCCAATATGGAGATGATGCAGTTTCACCCGACCTGCCTCTATAATCTCGAGGTCAAGAATTTCCTGATCACCGAAGCGGTGCGCGGCGAAGGCGGGCATCTCAAACTGCCGGCCGATGCCGGCGACGAAGCCGGTGACCGCTTCATGCAGCGCTTCGATCCGGAACGGATGGAACTGGCCCCGCGCGATATTGTCGCGCGCGCCAACGACCACGAGATCAAGCGGCTCGGGCTCGACTATGTCCATCTCGACATCTCGCACCGCGATCCGGAATTTGTGAAGGGGCATTTCCCGAATATCTATGACAAGCTGATTGGCCTTGGCATCGATATGACAACCGGGCCGATCCCTGTGGTTCCCGCACAACATTATACCTGCGGCGGGATATTGATCGATCTGGCCGGCCGCACCGACTTGCCCGGCCTTTATGCAGCGGGTGAAGCCAGCGAAAGCGGCCTGCACGGTGCCAACCGGCTGGCCTCCAACAGCCTGCTCGAATGTTTCGTCTTCGGTGACGCGGCGGCGCGGGATATTGCCGAACACTGGGACGAGCTCCCTGCTCCGCCGGCGATCCGGCCATGGGACGAAAGCCGCGTCACCGACAGCGACGAGGAGGTGGTGATCAAGCAGACCTGGACCGAAATCCGCCGCTTCATGTGGAATTATGTCGGCATTGTTCGCACCACCAAGAGGCTCGAGCGGGCCCAGAATCGCATTAACCTGCTGCGCGAGGAAGTTGAGGAATATTACAGCAATTTCCGCGTGACCCAGGATCTGATCGAACTGCGCAACCTGATCGAAGTTGCGGATCTGATCGTGAAGTCAGCCCTGGCGAGGAAGGAAAGCCGGGGCTTGCACTATATCACCGATTATCCGGACCTGCTGCCCGAGGCGGTGGATACGGTGCTGGTGCCTTAAACCGGATTCCAGTCTGGCCGATCGCAGGCACTCGCGTCAATTGTCCAGCACGATACGATAGCGCGCCTCCCCGCTCTCCAGATGCGCCAGCGCCTCGTTGATCTTCTCGAAGGGGAAATGCTCGGTAACAGCTTTGATATTATGGCGCGCGCAAAACTCAAGCATGTCGGCAAGTGTCCGAGGGCTCCCGACGAGGGAGGAAGAAAGCGACAATTGGGAAAACATCAGAGGCATCAGCTGCAACTCGGCAGGCACAGCCTGAACGCCGAGAAAGTGCAATCGGCCTTTTGGCTTCAGCATGGCAATAATGGCATTCCAGTCCAGTGCCACATCGACCGTGCTCAAAATCACGTCGAAGCTGCCTGCTGCCGCGGCTATCGCTTCGGGGTCGCGGGAATTGATTACATCATGGGCACCGAAAGCCATGGCTTCGTCATTTTTGGAGGCACTGGACGTCAGCGCCGTGACATGGCAGCCCCAAGCCTTGCCGAATTGTAATGCCAGATGCCCCAGGCCGCCAATACCCAGCACAGCGATGCGGTCGGTTGGCTTGATGTCAAATTTTACAAAGGGATTAAACACGGTGATGCCTGCGCAGAACAATGGCCCTGCATCCCGGGAATCCAGTCCGTCCGGCAATTTTATCACGCTGACGCCCGACGCCCGGACGATGTCCGCAAATGCCCCGTGACGGCCGGGTGACACTGTAGACTGCACGGTCTCGCAGAGATTGTGATCGCCGTTCAGGCATTGTGAACAGGTCATGCAATAATGCGAATGGCCGCCCAGCCCGACGCGGTCGCCTGTCTTGACATGTGTCACTTCAGCGCCCGTCTCGATCACGGTGCCGGTGGCTTCATGCCCGCCGACAAAGGGAAATTCGGTGATGCCCCAGGCGTTGTTGCGCAAGCTGAGGTCGGTATGGCAGAGACCGCAATGCTCGACCCTGATATCGATATCGTGGGAGCCCAAAGGCCCCAGTTGATATTCGAACGGTTCCAGCTGGTTTCCGGCCTGAGGGGCTGCAAATGCCTTTACAGTGCGCATGGTGGCGATTCTCCTGTGCTCGCGATCTGATTTTGAGCGAACCTGTCATATCCCGGCGCTTTAAGACACTGTCATATCAGGTGAGCCCGAAGGTCATGACCATCGTCGACGGGATAATGTCCTGCCGCTTTGCCAGTCGATCGCACCCGCTTGACGCTCGCCTCCTGTTTCGCCGGATGTTCTGGTTCAAACGACAGAGGTTTCACCTCCTGTTGGCAAGCCGATGCAACTGGCCGGGGTCGGTTGAATGTCTCCGCCGCGAGGTCTTTGCACCGCATAGACCTGCCACGCGAGGCAGGGAATAGGACTCGGTTATCCTGAGGAAGTGCTTGCCTCCAAGGCTCCGCATCATGTGCGGAGCACAGCATCTGTTCCAGCGAGCGCCTGCAATAATGTGCTCCGCGCTTGACGCGGAGCCCTGCGGGCTAGATGATATCGTGGTAGAGATCGCGCCATTCGGGGTTACCCTCCTCAATCAGCGCTATTTTCCATTCCCGGCGCCATTTCTTGAGTTTCCATTCACGCGCCCTTGCGTCCTGAATATCATCATGCGTTTCAAACCAGACCAGCAAGGAACAATCATGTTCCTTTGAATATCCCTCGATCAGCTTGTTGCGATGCTGATAGGCGCGCTGCACCAGATTGCTGGTGACGCCGAGATAGGTTTTTCCGCGCCGCCTGTTGGCCATGAGATAGACGTGGCCGGCTTTGGTCATGAAATTGCCATTTCGCTTGCCTCCAGAGCTCCGCATCAAGTGCGGAGCACAGTTCTTTCCATGTGCTCCGCGCTTGACGCGGAGCCCTGCGGGCTAGGCGTGCCGGTCTGTCAGGTCCCCCGCACCACCTTGTCACTCGTCTTGTGCTTCTCCAGCTCTGCGGGATCAAACCGCACTGGCTTGAGCTTCTTGTCGACAAACATCTGCATCTGGTCAGTATAATGCGGCGAGTCCGGGCGTGTGGTTGCGGCGCCGAAGGGCTGGATCGAGCGGGAGTGGACCTTGCCGTCCTTCGTCCATTCCATGAACATGATGAAGCTGTCGCCATGGCGCACGGACAGGCGCCCGTCCCCTTCGACATCCCAGAGGGTCGACGCGCGGATCGTGTCATTGCCGCCATCAACCGGCAGATCGACATCGCCCTGGCGCATACGTAGTACATCCATCATCGGCGGATCGATCCTGTCGAAATAGGTTGTCAGATGGCCGACGGTTTCCTGCAATATTTCGCGCGGATCGGGCATCTTGCCGCGGTTATAATGCGACTTGTTGGCGGGGCGCAGCACCATCAGCGCGAGCGCGTCTGCCGGACCCTTGCCATCGAGATTCCAGTCCCACTGGACCAGCAATTGCTGCGCCTCGAGCAGCTTGGCACTGTCTTTCAGATCGAGCGCGGCAATCCGGTCGAGCCAGTCCTTCGCATAGCCCGCTTTCTCGTAGCCGGTGTCATATTTGATCGCCCACAATTCAGAATCGGTGATCTTGCCGTCGGCATTGGCGCGCTCCAGCAAGGCAATTGACCGGCGCGACCGGTTGGTCTGGTCATTCTCGACGCCGAGCAGCGGCGAGAAATTGTCGGGTTTGAGCTCGTCCCCTGGCCCCGCCGCGATATAGGGCGTATTGTTGGCGTTCATGACGTAGCCCGATGCCGGATTGACCAAAGCGGGTACGCGGGTGAAGGGCAGGGTTTTTTGCCACAGGGCCTTTGAACTGTCTCCCGGCAATATCCCACGCCAGTCATAGCCTTCGGGCCGGTCAGGGAACATTGCGTTATAGTACATCCCGATATTGCCCTCGGCATCGGCATAGATGAAATTGGTCGCCGGGACGCCCTGCCCCGCCATCGCCGCCTGCCATTCGTCGAAATTGCGCGCCTTGTTGATCCGGTAATATTGAGTCAGCATGTCGAGCTCGTCGATACCGGCATAGCGCAGCGCATAGGCGCCGTTGTCGTTGATGATCACCGGCCCGTGGATCGAACGATAGGCGACCTGCGGATACGGAATGACGAACGGCCCGAACTTGATCTTCAGCCAGACGCGCTTTTTCTCCAGCGCTTTCCATTCACCATCAAAGCGATAGGCATCTTTCTTGTCGTTCAGAGTGAGCTTGTAAATATCGACTAGATCGGGCCGGTTGACGGTATTGGTCCAGCCGAGATATTTGTTGTGCCCGAGAAACGGAAACGGCGAGCCGGGGAAATTTGCGCCGGCAAAGTCCCAGCCTTCCTCGCTGTGCACGACCAGTTCGTACCAGGCGACATTGCCGCGCAGGGGCTGGTGCGAATTGGAAATCAGGCGGGTCTTCCCTTCGGGCGAGAGTTCCGGCGCAAGCGCATAAGCGTTGGAGCCATTTTCATCCGGGTCGGGGCCGACCGGTGTTGCGGAGTCCTCCTCGATCAGCTTGTCGGGGCTGAGCGGATGGATCGAGGTCTTGACCGGCTCGTCGGAGAGGCGCGGACCGCCTTCGCGCGGCAGCGGCTTGTTCTGGACCAGCGCTTCAATCGGATTGTTGAGGCCAAAGAAAAAGGGCGACCGCAGCACGAAACCGGCGGCAATATCCTGTCCGTTGACGGGGAATAGTTTCGCCAGCTTCACCTCTTCGGGGTGCTCCGCGGCATAAGCGTTTAGTCCGGATGCGTAGCCGTCCAGCACCGCGCGGACATCGGTCGGCAATTGATCATATTTGCGGTTCACCGTCCCGCGCACGTCGAGGAGCGCCGCGATATAGTCGATCGGCGCGCTTTCGGATCCGTTGAGCGTCGCCATCCGGCCCCGCGTCATCGCCGTTACTTCCTGCAGCGTCGAGAAATCATCTTCGCTATGGGCATAGGCCACGCCATAGGCGACATCGGCATCGGTCTTGCCGAAAATATGCGGCACACCAAATTCATCGCGGACAATACGGGCTTCATAGGTGCCTTCCGGCGGCGGCGCGGGTTGCTCCACACCCATCGGTTCCCAGACAGCAAGGCCAATAGCCACCAGCACAATGATCGCGAGCAGCCCGATCCCCAGACGCTTAAGTGTTTTCACGTATTTTATCCTCTCCGCCAGCACCATAAACTATGTGCTCTTTTACACTCGAAAGCGCTTACCATATAAGTTTCAAGGAAAAAGTTTTGAATATGGTTGTGTTGCACGACTGCAACACCATATTTGTCACAAGACACCGAGACGAAACAGGATGAACCGATGAACCTTGAGAAATTCACCGACCGCGCCAAGGGCTTTTTGCAATCTGCCCAGACCGTCGCAATCCGGATGAGCCACCAGCAGATCACCGCCGCGCATCTGGCGAAGGCATTGCTCGAAGACGATCAGGGCATGGCCGCAGGGCTGATTATCAAAGCGGGCGGCGATGCCAGGAAAGCCCATCAGGAAATTGATGCCGCCCTCGCTAAAATTCCTGCAGTCTCGGGCAGCGGAGCGCAGCAGACGCCGGGCCTCAACAATGATGCCGTCCGGGTGCTCGATCAGGCAGAACAGATCGCCGAGAAGGCGGGAGACAGCTATATCACGGTGGAACGGCTGCTGCTTGCGCTACTCCTGTCAAAAGACACGGCGGCGGGCAAGGCCCTGCAGGCGTCCGGTGTGACCGCCGAAGCGCTGAACACGGCTATCAACGAACTGCGCGGCGGCCGCTCGGCCGATACGGCTTCCGCCGAGGACGCCTATGAAGCGATGGAAAAATACACCCGCGACCTGACTCAGGCGGCGCGCGACGGCAAGCTCGATCCGGTCATCGGTCGCGACGAGGAAATCCGCCGCACGATCCAGATATTGGCGCGCCGGACCAAGAACAACCCAGTCCTTATCGGTGAGCCCGGCGTCGGCAAGACCGCTATCGCCGAGGGCATGGCACTGCGTATAGCCAATGGCGATGTGCCGGACAGCCTGAAGGACCGGCGTCTGATGGCGCTCGACATGGGGTCGCTGATCGCCGGCGCGAAATATCGCGGTGAGTTTGAAGAGCGGCTGAAAAGCGTGCTCGACGAAGTGCGCGGCGCCGAAGGCGAAATCATCCTGTTCATCGACGAGATGCACACTCTGGTGGGCGCTGGCGCGTCGGAAGGGTCAATGGACGCTTCCAACCTGCTCAAGCCGGCACTGGCCCGCGGCGAATTGCATTGTATTGGCGCAACCACCCTCAACGAATATCAGAAATATGTCGAAAAGGACGCCGCGCTGCAGCGTCGCTTCCAGCCGGTGTTCATCGGCGAACCAACCGTGGAAGACACGGTTTCGATCCTGCGTGGGCTGAAGGAGAAATATGAGCTGCACCATGGCGTGCGGATCACCGACGGCGCGATCGTCAGCGCAGCAGCGCTTTCCAACCGCTATATTCCCGACCGTTTCCTGCCCGACAAGGCGATCGACCTGATGGACGAGGCGGCGTCGCGCATCCGCATGGAAGTCGAATCCAAGCCGGAAGAGATCGAAACGCTCGACCGCCGGATCATCCAGCTCAAAATCGAGCGCGAGGCACTGTCCAAGGAAAGCGACGATGCGTCCAAGGGCCGTCTGGAAACGCTCGAGAAGGAACTGGCGGAACTTCAGCAGCAAAGCACCGAGCTGACCACGCGTTGGCAGGGTGAGAAAGACAAGATTAATGCCGAAGCCGAGCTCAAGGAGAAACTTGACCATGCCCGGCTCGAACTGGAGCAGGCCGAACGGGCTGGCGATCTCGCCAAGGCCGGCGAGCTGAGCTACGGAACGATACCCAATCTGGTAAAGGCGCTCGAGGAGGCGGCAGGAGATACCGAAGGGGCGATGCTGCGCGAGGAAGTGACATCCGAGGACATTGCCGCGGTCGTTTCCAAATGGACCGGTATTCCGGTCGACAAAATGCTCGAGGGCGAACGCGAGAAGCTGCTGGCGATGGAAGACATTATCGGCAAGCGCGTGATCGGCCAAAAGGATGCGGTTGAGGCTGTCTCCGCAGCTGTTCGCCGCAGTCGTGCCGGACTGCAGGACCCTAACCGTCCGCTGGGCAGTTTCCTGTTCCTCGGCCCGACCGGGGTCGGCAAGACCGAACTGACCAAGGCGCTCGCCGGCTTCCTGTTCGATGATGACCAGGCAATGGTCCGAATCGACATGTCCGAATTCATGGAGAAGCACAGCGTATCACGGCTGATCGGTGCCCCTCCGGGCTATGTCGGCTATGACGAAGGCGGCGTGCTGACCGAAGCGGTGCGCCGGCGTCCCTATCAGGTGATCCTGTTTGACGAGGTCGAAAAGGCCCATGGCGACGTGTTCAACGTGCTGCTGCAGGTTCTCGACGACGGGCGTCTGACCGACGGTCAGGGCCGCGTGGTGGATTTCTCCAACACGCTGATCATCCTGACTTCCAATCTGGGCAGCCAATATATGGCGAACATGAAGGATGGCGAGACCGTCAAGGATGTCGAACCACAGGTGATGGAGGTCGTCCGCGCGCATTTCCGTCCGGAATTTCTCAACCGTCTGGACGAGATCATCCTGTTCCACAGGCTGTCCGAAGAACATATGGCACCGATCGTCGATATCCAGGTTTCACGGGTGCAAAAACTGCTCAAGGACCGGAAAATCGAACTCGACCTTACCGATGCAGCAAGGCGTTGGCTGGGACGGGTCGGCTATGATCCGGTTTACGGCGCACGGCCGCTGAAACGGGCGATCCAGAAATATCTTCAGGATCCGCTCGCCGATATGATCCTGCGCGGTCAGGTTCCGGATGGATCGACGGTCAAGATCGACGAAGGCGACGGTGCGCTGAAGATGGAAACTGCATGACAATTAGCCGCCGGGCATCCATATTGCGGATATGAAAAACCTGCGATCCATGTCCCGGCGGTCCTTTGTCCAAGCCTCCACACTCTGCGCTTTGGCTGGCAGCAGTAATGTGACTGCCGCAGCGAGAAGCCTGACCGGTGTCGTTCGGCAAGCACCGGTGATTGATGGCTTGAGTTTTCTTCCCGACAATCTGGATGAAATCCGCCAGGCTGGCCTGACTGCGATGATCTGCGATGTCTCGGAAGTCGAAGAAGTCCGCGATAGCGACGGGACACCGCGGTACCAGCGTAATTTTGGCGTGAACGACGCAGCTCTGGACGCCGCTATCGGCCGGATAGAAGCCAGTGATCAGGTCTTCGTTGCCGACCGGGGAAGCGATATCGGGTCCAGACCGGGATGTGCAGCCTTTCTGCAATTCCAGTCCTGCGAAACTATTGGCGAAGACCTCAGCCGGATCGCATATTTCCACGACAAGGGGCTGCGGGTCCTCCAGCTGACTCATCATAATGACAATAAATTTGCCGGTGGCGCGATCGAGAGGGAACAAAGCGGTCTGACTGAACTGGGGCGCGCCGGCATCGCCGAAATGAACCGGGTGGGTCTGCTGCCCGACGTTTCCCACGGATCGATTCCCACGATATTGGAGGCCGCGGAGGCAAGCCGGTCGCCTGTCGTCTATTCCCACGGTGCATGCCGGGCAATTGTCGATCATCCTCGCTGTATCACCGATGAAGGAATACGTGCCATTGCCGACAAGGGCGGTGTCATCGGTATCTTCATGATGAGCTTCTGGCTGACGAACGACAGCAAGCCGAGGATCGAACACCTGGTCGCCCATATCCGGCATGCGATCAATGTCGGAGGGATTGACGCAGTCGGCATTTCCAATGATTTCCCGATGGCTGGGCAGGAAAACCTGCGCAAGTTGAACAATGACAATCAGCAGGGGGTCAAGGAATATCTCGGCTGGTGGCAAGCCATGCGAAAGCTCGGTATCCCCGGCTATGAAGTCGATCCGGAACATGTTGTGATCCCGGAACTGAATAATCTGTCTCGCATGATGACGATCCGTGATGCCTTGCTGGCCGAAGGCTTCAGCCCGCCGGAAATATCGAAGATCATGGGCGGGAACTGGCAGAGAGTGCTTGTTGACGTCCTCGGATAGACCGTGAACCGCTTCCGGATGCTCCTGCCTATTGTGCGATCCCCCTGTTCCCCCCATTATGGGCCATTATGACTTCAAACACAGAAATGACCAGAAACGCCGAGTTTCTCGCCCACCGTTACGATGAGACCAGCGATGCTTTTCAGTTCGTTGCATTAGACCGCGATCAGCATCGGCGCTGCACGTTCCTGACCGACGAATATATTCCCGCGCAATCGCGCCGGATAATGATCGAAGCCAAAGACATTAATCTTGAACCGGAAACTCTGGCGCCCGTAGACTTCGTCTTTCATTCCGCTTTTGCCTGCTCGACGATGATGGCACGCGCCCTCGATATCGATGGTGTTTCCATGGGACTGAAGGAACCGATTGTCCTCAACGATCTGGTGGGCATGAAACGGCGCGGCGCGGCACCGGCCAGACTCACTCAGATTCTGCAGCAATCGGTTGATCTTCTGGCACGCCCATTCTCCAGCGGCGAGAAAATCATCATCAAACCATCCAATGTCGTCAATAGCCTGGCACCGTCGATCCTGAAATTGCGACCGGATTCGAAAGCGCTGTTTCTACATGCTCCGCTGAAGTCCTTTTTGCGGTCGCTGGCGGCGAAAAATATGTGGGGGAGAATCTGGGCGCGGGAAAATATGATCGGCATCATGGATGACGGTGACCTTATTGGCGGCTTTACCTCGGCCGACTTGCTCCGTCTGACCGATATTCAGGTCGCCGCCGTGGCATGGCTCTCCGAACATGCACGATTTGCCAGAATGATCGATCAATTTGGGGGAGACCGGATCAAAAGCCTCGATAGCGATACTTTTTTGCGCAACAAGCAGGCCACTGTCGCACGTATCTCCTCCTTTTTTACGCTCAATCTTGGCGAGAAGCAGATAGACAGGATTGTAGCTGGGCCGGCTTTTACTCAACATTCCAAAGATTTCTCAAAATTCGATACCACGGCACGTCTGGACCAGCATTCAAACGTTCAGGATTCGAACGGAGAAGAAATCGATATGGTCGTGCAATGGGCTGCCGCTGTTGCTGACAGCCAGAATCTCTCGCTCGATCTGCCCGCACCGTTGCTTTCTTCACAAGAATAGAGGCCGAAACAGATTATGAACCCTGACCAGAATGTACCGTTTCAGCTAAACCCGGCTCTGGATCTGTCGGCATTGGCTGACCAGTTCAAAACACAGGGCCGCATCCAGATCCGCGATGCGCTGGACATCAGAACCGCCGAGTTTTTCCGTTCGGTCCTTGAGAGCCGGACAAACTGGGGGCTGGCTTGGCAAATCGGTGCGGAGGGGCCACGCGCCTTGCGGTTCACCGAAACACAAGCGCTCTCAGACATTGAAAGACAGTCGATAAGCCACAAGGCAGGCGAAGCCGTCGGTCGTGGCGAATATGGCTTCGTTTACAAGCAATACGCCATGCTTACAGCCTATCTCGAGCAATGGGATCCGGCCCATCCGCTGAACCGCTTGCTGGAGCATCTCAATGATCAGCCGTTTCTCAATCTCATCCGGCAAGTCAGCGGCGTGCAATCCGTGATCAAGGCGGAAGCCCAGGCCACCTGTTTCGGACCGGGTCATTTTCTGACCGAACATGACGACCTGCACAGCAGAGATCCCCGGCGCGTCGCCTATGTCCTCAACCTGACTATCCCGGACTGGAAGTCGGAATGGGGCGGTTATTTGAATTTTTTTGACGGAAACGGCAATGTCGACGCCGGGTTCAGGCCAATATTCAACAGTCTGAATCTGTTTCTGGTGCCGCAGCGCCACTCGGTCTCCTATGTCGCTCCTTTTGCTCCGGTCGGCCGCTATGCGATCACGGGCTGGGCGATGGATCCCTGAACGGGGTCAAGGAACGGGAAATCTTGCCAAGACAATAAAAAAGGCGGGCTCGAAAGCCCGCCTTCTTTTTATCCGATTGGATCGGTTGCGATTAGAAGCGCAGACGAACACCGGTGTAATAACGCCGACCGAAGACGTCATAAACGTCAGCAGCGGTATCGGAACCGGTCACGTTGAACGGCGTACCGGTCAAGATGTTAGGCGCAGATTTGTCGAGCAGGTTATCTACACCGAAGTAGAACTCGAACTTCTCGGTGACATAGAACGAGGTGTTCATGTCCAGCAGGAAGTATGCTGGTACCGAGTAAGCCTTGGGTCCGTCGAACTGGTCATCTTCGTAAGACTTGCCGATGAAAGTACCGGTAAATCCGACTTTGAAGTCATCGGTCGAGTAGGTCGCGTTCGCGGTGAAGCGATCTTTGGCCGTACCGATTTCACCAGCCGATGGATCGGCATCTGCAGTTGGCAACGAGAAGAAATCGTTCTTGATCACGTGCGTATAGGCACCGCGAAGCGAGAGACGATCGCCTGCTGTCAAACCAAGCGGCGTGCTCCAGGACGCGGTAACGTCGACACCCGAGGTTTTCAGAACAGCAGCGTTAACCTGCAGGGCGTTGATCAGATCGATCGAACCCACGCTGTTAACGGCCGTGCCTGCCTGACGACGAACGATCAGATCACAGAAGGTGGAGTTACCTTCATCATAGCACTGCTGAAGCGAGAACTGCCGTGGGAAGCCCGAAATCACGTCGGTGATTTCGATGTTGTAGTAGTCGGCAGTGATCGTCAGGTTACCCAGTGCAGGGATCGAACGAGGTGCAATGACCGCACCAACAGTCCAGGAGTCTGCAGTTTCTTCGAACAGGTCGGGGTTGCCGCCGTTGAAGCCCGAGATACCCTGAATATCGGCCTGGTTGAGTGTGAACACACCATTTGCGGCAATGTTGGCTGCAACGCCAGCATCAGCCCGGCAATTGTCGCCGGTTGCACCGCCGCCAGTTGCACCAATGCCTTCGCAAGGATCGATCAGACCCGATGGGAACGTCTGCGAAAGACCCGCAAACAATTCGCCAATGTTCGGAGCGCGAACAGCACGAGCATAGGTACCACGGATCCGGAGATCATCAATTGGCTGCCATGTAGCCGTACCGTTGTAGCTCACAACAGAACCAACCGTCGAGTAGTCGGAAACACGGATAGCACCGCCAACTTCGAGAAGCTGGAAGCCTGGTGTATCAGCCAAGATTGGAACCTTGATTTCAGCAAAGGCTTCTTTGACGTCGAACGAGCCGCTGGTATCCGGCAAAACGTTACCGGCATTCAGGCCTTGGTTTGTCAGAGCATCGTTATCCGAGAAAGAAGATTCCTTCCGATATTCAACGCCGACAGCAATTCCAAGAGGACCAGCTGGCAGGTCAAGCAGCGTACCGGAAAGGTTACCCTGAAGAACCTGCTGTTTCAGGCCAGTCTGATACGTGCCCTGTGCCTGGATGTAATCAACCGCGCCCTGCGAAATGGAGCCCGCACCAAAGATGTTGGCAGCGACACAACCGTTTGCACGAGCTTCCGCATCGATACAAATCGCATCGGTCGTCAAACCGTTGCCATTCAGATCGTTGACATCCGTCATGACGGCAAGCGCGTCACGGAAGTTAACTACATTGACCTGACCCGAAGAGGTCTGGTTTTCGTTAACCTGGCCGTAGTTGTAGCTTACGTCCCAGCGGAAACGGTCATCAAACAGGCCGCCGTCGAAGCCGACTACGAAGCGATAGAAATCGCGTTCTGTGCGACCCGAGCGTGGACCGAATTCTGCAAGACGACGAACAAAGCCGATGTCGCGCAGACCGTCGCCATTGCTATCCGTCGCCGCATTCAGAATTTCGGTTGGAACGAACGGGTTGGCTACGATGGTCGTGGTGCCTGGCAGATAGTTTTCGACATTATATCCGCCATCGGTTGGGAAAATGCCGTTGGAACCACCGGATTCCAGCGGGAACGGTTCAATGATGCGCGACGAAGACGTCTTGTTGAACGTGCCTTCGAAGAAGAAGTTGATATCATCGCTAAGCGCATATTCACCGGCTGCAGCGAAGAGATAACGCTGGACAGGAACGGCGAGCGTACGGAACTGCTGGCGGTTGAACCCGTTGGGGCCAAGGCCTGGTCCGACGGTTGCGGTACAGGTGTCACCATTGGTGGTGAAGCAATCCTGCAACTGGCCGTTTGGAGCGTAGGTGAAGGTTGCGCTCGGAGTAATGAAGCGACCCTGTGGCGGGAAGCTGGAGAAGAACGGCTCGGTATCGGTGCCATAATCACCACCGAAGTAGATCGAATCGAGAGCATCGATCTGTGTGTTCGAACGCTGCTTGGACAACAGGCCTTCTTCGTTCGAATAGCCGAAATGGACCATGAGGTTGCCGTCGCCATCGGCGAAGTTCGTGCCGGCGGTTACGTTCATCTGGTAACGTGCGTCATCGCCCCGCTCGGTGATGCCGTACTGAGCGTTGGCTTCAATGCCTTCGAAGTTCGACTTGTACACGAAGTTGACAACACCTGCGACAGCGTCCGAACCATAAAGCGAGGAAGCGCCACCGGTCAGGATGTCAACACGCTCAACAAACTGAGTCGGGATGACGTTAAGATCGACGGTTGCCGAACCAGCAACCGATGCAACAACACGACGGCCGTTGATCAGAACCAGCGTACGGTCGGAACCGAGGTCACGAAGATCGACCGTTGCAACACCGGTACCTGAGGTCAGGAATGCGGAGTTGGTACGGCTGAGGCCAGGTGTACCGAAAACGGGATTTTCAAGGAGAAGTTCCTGAACGTTGGTAACACCAGCATCGTCGATTGATTCAGCCGATACGACCTGCAGCGGAGCAGCAGACTCGACCGTTGCCGACGCGATGCGCGAACCGGTAACAACAATCAATTCGCCTGGTTGTTCATCAGCAGCACCTTCTTCCTGCGCAAAGGCAGGTACAGATACCATAGCGATTCCCAGCACCATCGGTGCTACGGTCGCCTTTAGCTTTGTAAATTTTGTCATTATATTCCAGTCCCTTATTCTGGAGAAGCAAGCCACCATGGCCTGCCCCGGTTGTTGACCGGCGGCAATCTATGCGCCCCAAACGCAATGATTATTCCGCCGAATTGGCGTTGCGATGCAACATCGATGCTGGTGCTGTAAAGCTTCTGTTCAGCTCCCCGAGCGGATTTTGTAGACAATGTAACTATTTTGCCACAGTTTGAATCGCGTCAGGATTCCCGCTTTCAAGCGATTATTTCGGTTGTGGATTTTCGGCCCGAAGTTTAGTTTATGACCGATATAAGACGTAGATCGCTGATATTGCAGCTCAACAGAAGAGGACGAAGATCATCATGAACGATTTCACTGTCAAAGCAGCATTGGCCTTTAATGCGGTCCTGCTCACGGCTCTGCCGGCATCGGCAATGGCGAAGGATGATGATGGGAACACTCCGCCGCCGGCAATTTTTCAGGACGTTATTGATTGTCAGAAGGTTACCGATACAACGGCCCGCCTGGCATGCTATGACGCGAAGGTATCGACACTCGCAGCAGCACAGGAAAGCCGGCAAGTGGTTGTCGCCGATCGAGAGCAGATCAAGGAAGTACGCCGCGGCCTTTTCGGATTCTCACTGCCCAAAATCCGGCTGTTTGGCGGAGGATCGGATGAGAAGGACAAGGAAGAGCGCATCGAACAGCTCGAAACGACCATCACGTCCGCTCGGCAATTCGGCTACGGCAAATGGATGCTGACATTGGAAGAAGGCGGGCGCTGGCAACAGACCGATACGATCCGGCTGAATTCCGAACCCCGCAGCGGCGATTCGATATTGATCAAGACCGGTGCAATCGGCAGCTATCTCGCGAGTATCAACGGACAGCGCTCGATCAGGGTCAAGCGGGTAGAATGATCTGCGGCCGGCTGCATCAATAAGCCGACAACAATCAGTCCATCGGTCCGGTCAGCAGGATCGGGTCGATCCGGGCCTTGTTCCATTTCATCGACCAGTGCAGATGCGGGCCGGTGGCGCTGCCAGTGGAGCCGATCCGACCGATCGGTTCGCCGCGCTTCACTTCCTGCCCTTCTTCCACAAGTATCTCGGAACTGTGTAGAAAGGCGCTGTTGAGCCCCATGCCATGATCGATCATCAGCAGATTGCCTTCCAACGTGAACGGGCTGGATGCCGCTAGCGTCACCACACCATCGGCGGGCGCGACATAATAGGTGCCGGTCGGGGCGGCTATATCGATGCCGCTATGATAGCTGCCTGGATCGCCGTTATAGATGCGCTGCGATCCGAACTGGCCAGAGATGCGGCCCTTTGCCGGCCAGATGAAGGTCTGGCGCCAGCCCTTGCTGTCGCTCTTGACTGAACGAGCCGCATTGATCTGCGCCAGTTCAGGTCCGCGACGCGCCATGAAGGCGGCGCTCCGGGTGGTGGCGCGGCGGTTGATGCTGACATGCTCGATCTTCCATTTGCGCGGAGCAATGTTGATGAATTTGCGGACCGTCTGGCCATTGTCGAGAGTCGCAATGACGTTGGCCGCCTGCCCGGCATCGCGGTTGAAGGCGATGATGAACTTGCCATCCTCGTCAAACGAAACGGGTTCGCCGTCAAACGACAGGCTCCGGGTCCCGGCGGGTGCATCGCCGATCATGACGCCGCCCTGAATCGCTTCGCCGCTGAACCCGAACTGTATCGCATCGCGAAAAGCCGACTGTTCGCCGGCGGTCGATTCCGCGCTTTCGGCGGTCCCGGCATAAACCATGGCCGCGGGCACAGCTACCGCCGCGGTTGTAAAAAGGCACAGGGTAGCTTTAAACCGTCCGGTCACTTTTCACTGTCCGGCAAATGGGCGTGCGCCGAAATCTGGGCAGTCGCATAAGGCTGCTGCTTTTCCACACTCCAGTAGCGCAGTTCCTCGAGCGGAATCGCTTCGCCGGTCACCGCGCACAGGACATGGTCGCCTGACGACAGCGGCCGGAAGCCGTTCGGCATGTAATGCAGCTTGGCTACCTTGTTGCGATTGGACATTAACATAGGACGCTTATACTCCCTTTATCCTTTACCTGCGATTTACAGTGTTGATGGCCACAACGGGCCGATCCTAACGTAAATTCCTCTAGAATAAATCCTGCTGCCTGTCATCCGCCGGTTTTTTGACTCGGCTCGGCGAAGAGGAGGCAGGCTTTGGTTTTGCCGGCGCCTTGTCGGTGACGATCGCGCCAACGACTCCATCCTGGAAATGCAGATCAAGGTTGCCCGCCTTTATCGCGGCGGCGCGATTGGCGATCAGACTGCCGTCCGGGCCGGACACCCGGGCATAGCCCCGCTTTAGCGGACCGTCGGGCGAGACCTGCTGGGCCAGCCGCCAGAGCGCGTCCAGCCGTTGCTTCGCGTCATCGAGCGGGCGTTGCACGAGGCTGACCGGCAGATCGAGCCGCTTATACTGCTCCTGCGAACGGGCCAGCCGCTGCTTCAATATAGACGGTCGCAAGGCCCCGGCACTGCTGGCAAAGCGGCTGCGGGCATGAGCGATATTCTGGCTCATGCTATATTTCATCCGCTCGGACGTCTCGTCGACCCGCTGCTGGTGCGGACGGAGCAGATCGGTCAGCGCCGGCATCAAGCGACGCTGCGCCTCGAGCCGTTCCTGGGCGGTGCTCAGGCTGCGCTGCACGCTGCGCGCCATCCGCGCCTTGCCCTCTGCAAGCGTGGCCAGCCATTCCGCGCGAACCGGCACCGCCATTTCTGCCGCTGCCGTCGGCGTTGGCGCGCGCAGGTCGGCGGCAAAATCGCAGAGCGTCGTGTCGGTCTCGTGACCCACGGCGGAGATGATCGGAATCGTACAATCCGCGACGGCCCGGACCACGATTTCCTCGTTGAAGCTCCACAGGTCCTCGATCGAGCCGCCGCCGCGCGCGACGATCACCAGATCGGGCCGGGCGACCGGACCATCCGGCGCCATATCCGAAAAGCCGCGAATGGCGTGAGATATCTGTTTCGCCGCGCCCTCGCCCTGGACCAGCACCGGCCAGACGATGACATGGCTGGGGCAGCGGTCGGCGAGCCGGTGCAAGATGTCACGGATCACAGAACCGGTCGGCGATGTGACCACGCCGATGGTCTTCGGCAGGAACGGTATCGCTTTCTTGCGGTCCTGGTCGAACAGGCCCTCGGCGAGCAGCTTGGCCTTGAGCTTTTCGAACAGGGCCATCAGTGCGCCCTCGCCCGCCAGCTCCATCTTGTCGATCACGACCTGATATTTGGAGCGGCCCGGATAGGTGGTCAGCTTGCCAGAGACAACGACCTCGATGCCATCCTCCGGCCGGAACGCCAGCCGTCCGGCATTGCCCTTCCACATCACCCCGTCGATCACCGCCTTGTCGTCCTTCAGCGCGAGATAGACATGGCCGGACGCGGCGCGTTTGAAGCCCGAGATTTCGCCGCGGATCCGGACATAGCCGAAGCGATCCTCGACCACTCGCTTGAGCGCTCCGGAAATTTCCGAAACCGACAAAGGCGGGGCGTTGTCACCCTGCCCGCTCTCGGCTAGGAGCTTCGCGTCTAATGAGAGGGAATCGTCCATGAATATCCTGTTGATCGGTTCGGGTGGCCGCGAACATGCCTTGGCCTGGAAGCTGGCGCAATCCCCCATGCTCGGGAAATTTTACGCGACACCAGGGAATCCCGGCATCGCGCAGCACGCCGATCTGGTCGCGCTCGACATCAGCGACCATGGCGAAGTCATCCTGTTCTGCGGCGAGCATGACATCGATCTGGTCGTCGTCGGCCCGGAAGCGCCGCTGGTCGACGGCCTCGCCGAAAGCCTGCGCACCGCCGATATTTTCGTCTTCGGTCCGGACAAGGCAGCGGCCCAGCTGGAAGGCTCGAAAGGCTTTACCAAGGACCTGTGCGCCCGCGCCAATATTCCCACCGCCGGCTATGTCCGCGCCACCTGCGCGGCTGATGCGCTCAAGGCGCTCGACGGCTTTTCCATCCCCGTCGTGATCAAGGCCGATGGGCTGGCCGCCGGCAAGGGCGTGATCATTGCCGAGACCCGCGAGCAGGCTGAGGCCGCGATCACCGACATGTTCGACGGCAGCTTTGGCGACGCCGGCGCCGAAGTGGTGATCGAGGAATTTCTGACCGGCGAGGAAACCAGCTTCTTCGCGATCACCGATGGCGAGAATGTCGTCCCCTTCGGCAGCGCGCAGGACCACAAGCGCGTCGGCGAAGGCGATACGGGCCCGAACACCGGCGGCATGGGCGCCTATAGCCCCGCCCCTGTCTTCACCCCCGCCCTGCAACAGCAGGTGATGGAACAGATCATCCAGCCGACCGTCGACACATTGGCCGCCGAGGGCACGCCCTATAGTGGCGTGCTGTTCGCCGGGCTGATGCTGACCGGGACCGGCCCGCAGCTGATCGAATATAACGCCCGCTTTGGCGATCCGGAATGCCAGGTGCTGATGATGCGGCTGGAAAGCGATCTCGCCAAGCTGATGATGGCGACGGCCAAGGGCGACCTCGCCCAGACCAGCGCGCCGGTGTTCGCGCCGGAAACCGCGCTGACCGTGGTGATGGCGGCCAAGGGCTATCCTGCGACACCGGAAAAAGGTGGCAAGATCCAGAATCTCGCCAGAGCCGAGCGTAAGGACGCCAAGATATTCCATGCCGGCACAGCGGAGGTCGACGGCACTCTGGTCGCCAATGGCGGGCGGGTGCTCAACGTCACCGCGCTAGGCGATAGCGCCACCGAAGCGCAGGCCAAGGCTTATGCAGCGGTTGACCAGATCGATTTCGAGAGCGGCTTCTGCCGCCGCGACATCGGCTGGCGCGAGGTTGCGCGGGAGGCGGGAAACTAGTTTTTTTCGACGAGCTTGCGTACCAAAGTTCGTCAAACTTCGGGCCAAGAAACGGTTTTCGCGTGTCCGTTTGCCGGGGGCATGGTCATGGGACTCGCACGCACGCACAAGGGCGCCAAGAGATTGCGCTTTGTGGCTTAGTGTCTTCGTGCGAGCCCGGCAATTTTGCGTCATGGCGTGGACTTTACGCAG
The DNA here is from genome assembly GCF_902506555.1 of Sphingorhabdus sp. 109. Classification (GTDB taxonomy): domain Bacteria; phylum Pseudomonadota; class Alphaproteobacteria; order Sphingomonadales; family Sphingomonadaceae; genus Parasphingorhabdus. The sequence continues at coordinate 1,754,321 of NZ_LR732707.1, forward strand.
ACACCCTCTTTTCTTTTCTGCGACCTTTGCCCCCCTGGCCGCAGAATTGCAGCCTTTGTAGGAAACCAACCGGCCGTCGCGTATGACCTTTGAAACGGTTGCCCGCACCGACCCATTGGAAACAAGCCCCCACCACGCCAAGCTCAGCTACGCCGCCCGCAATCTTTCCTGCCTTGCTGGGCGCCAGTGGGGATCGCTAGGGACGCGCTCCGGCGAACACCCTCTCCCGTTGCGCCGGCGCACCAACAGAAAGTCGTATCGTCATGTCCCGCTTCCTTACCCCTGCCGCCAATCGCCCGATCCGTTCGTTGGCCAGCCTCCTGCTCGCTGGCGCGGCGCTTTGCATGCCGGGTACGGCCCAGGCGACGGACGGCTATTTTCTCAACGGTGTCGGCGCCAAGTCCAAAGGCGCTGGCGGCGTGGCGATTGCGATGCCGCAAGACGCGTTCGCCATTGCCACCAACCCGGCTTCGGCGACCGCCATCGAGCACCGGCTGGATGTCGGTTTCGAAGTCTTCATCCCCGACCGCGGCTCCGAGATTATCGGCAACCAGGCGGGGCTCGACGGGGTCTATTCTGGCAATGATGCCAATCCCTTCATCCTGCCCGAATTCGCCTATGTCCGGCCGCTGTCGGACACGGTTTCGGTCGGCATTGCGGTCAACGGCAACGGCGGCATGAACACCGCTTACGAGACCAATCCCTTCGCCAGTTTCGGAGCCACCGGTCCGGCGGGCGTGAACCTGCGCCAGATTTCGATTGCGCCGACCATTGCGGTGGAGATTGCCGAGGGACAGAGCCTTGGCCTGTCGCCGCATTTCGTGGTGCAGAGCTTTGAGGTCGAGGGCATCCAGCCGTTCGCGGCCAATTCGCAGGATCCGGCGAATTTCACCAACCGTGGCGAGGACTGGGCTTTTGGCGCGGGTTTCCGCGTCGGCTATCTCGGCAGCTTTGGTGACGACTTCCGCGTCGGCGCTTTCTACCAGTCGAAAGTCTGGACCAGCAAGTTTGACCGCTATGCCGGACTGTTCGCCGAACAGGGCGGTTTCGACATGCCCGCCTCCTGGGGCGTGGGCGTTTCGGTCGACGCAACGCCACGTCTGACCCTGGGGGCGGATTTCAAGCATATCGAATATTCGGACGTCAATTCGGTCGGAAACCCGATCGCCTCCCTGCTTCAGGGCGTCCCCTTCGGTGCCGACGACGGCCCCGGCTTCGGCTGGGACGATATCGACGTCTGGAAATTCGGCGCTGTCTATCAGGCCAGCGACAAGCTGACCCTGCGCGCCGGTTACGGGCGCTCTGCCAACCCGGTCCCGCAGTCGGAGACCCTGCTCAATATATTGGCACCGGGCGTGGTCCGCGATCACTACACCGTCGGAGCGACGTACAAGATTTCGGAGACATTCGAGATCACCGGCTATGCGATGCGCGCGCCGCGCCAGACGGTGAGCGGCTCCGGATCGATCCCCGCCCCCTTTGGCGGCGGCGAGGCGAATATCCATCTGGCCGAGACCGCAATCGGATTCTCGCTTGGCTTTGGTTTCTAGACTGGTTCGACCATTACCAAGATAGCGATGACCGGCTTCAGACTCCGAGCCGGTCGGCGGCCCATTTGATCGTCGGCCCCTGGATGATGCTGGACAACAGCACCACGAAAAAGACGACGTTGAAGATCGCGAAGGCCCCCGGCACCCCGGCGACCATAGGGAATGTCGCAAGAACAATCGGCACCGCACCGCGCAATCCTGCCCAGGACACGAACAGCTTGGACCGCCAGTCGAACTGGCGGAAGGGCGCGAGGCAGATGAAGACGCTCAGCGGCCGCGCTACAAACATCAGGATGAAGGTTATCGAAAGCCCCGGTATGATGACCGGCGCGAGATTGGACGGCGTGACCAATAGGCCGAGGGTGAAGAACATCACCACCTGCGACAGCCAGGCCATGCCGTCCTGAAAGCCGGCGACGGTTGCCTTGGCGGCATAGGTCCGGTTGCCGGCGACAATACCGGCAAGATAGCTGGCGAGAAAGCCGTTGCCGGCGAGCACTTCGGCAAGACCGAAAGCGATCAGGGCGGCGGCGATCGAAATGACAAAGGCGAGGCCGCCTTGCTGATATCCGCCGCGCTTCAGCACTTCGGGCATGCCGAAGCCGATGGCGACGCCGACAATCGCGCCCATCACCATCTGGATGACGAAATCAGGCGCTAGCTGGAGCGGCGAAGCGGATGGGCTTTCGATCAGGAACAGCGCCGCGCCGACCAGAAAGATCGCCATCGGATCGTTGGAACCGGATTCCGTCTCGATCAGCGCCGGCACATCGCCGTGCAGATCGAGGCCGGAACTGCGCAGCACGGCAAAAACCGCCGCCGCATCGGTCGAGGCGATGACCGCGCCGAGCAGGGCGCCCTGCAACGGACCGAACCCCAATATGAAAATGGCCGAAAGCGCCACGATCCCCGCGCTGATCAGGACGCCGATGGTGGCCAGCAGCAAGGCCGGGGCCGCCATACGCCGGACGTCGCGCCAAGCGGTGCCCATGCCACCGGAAAAGAGGATGAACAGCAGGCAGGCAATGCCGATGCCCTGGGTCAGTTCGAAATTCTCGAAATAGAAACCGCCGGGACCGTCGACACCGGCCAGCATGCCGAGGCCGAGAAAACCGATCAGCGCTGGAAAACCGAAGCGGCTGGACAAGGTTCCCGCGAGCACGGTCGTGAACAATATCACGCCGAGGACAAGCAAGGTCAGTTCGGTGTCGAAGAAAGTCATGAATCTCCTGACCATCGGGGGGTTATGGATATCCGACAATAGCATTTCGCAAGGCAGGTCGAAAGGAGAAACGCTTGCATTTGCTTCCGTTGACACCGCTGGTGCCGGCGGCCATAATTCGCGCTTTCCATACCCCCCTGAAGACGGAGACAGCGCCCGCCACCCCCGGGCATGACACCATGCAGCAGTTCCAGAGCCACAGCCTTTCGGTCATAAACAGCATTCCCTTTCTGCCCAATCTTGCACCATGGGCGGAAACGCTTGTCGGCGTCGGAATATTGCTCGCGATTGCGTGGATTGCCAATTTCATCATTAAGCATATCGTGCTGCGCATCGTCACGCGCTGGATGCCCTATGAAGACCTCACGCCGCTACCGGTCGCGGCCCGGCTTGCCAATATCGTACCGGCGCTGATCATCTCCAATGGTATCGGTGCGGTTCCCCATCTGCCGGCGCCGGTTATCACCCTGGTCAGCAATGTGGTGTCCGCCTCGATCATCCTGTTCATCGCAATGGCACTGAGCAAGGCGCTTACCCTTGCCAACGACATATACGAGCATCGTCCGAGTTCGGCGACCCGGCCGATCAAGGGCTATATCCAGCTGCTCAAGATCATCCTCTACGTTGGCGCGGCGATTTTGATCATCGCAGCGCTGATGGACCAGTCACCGCTGCTGCTGCTGTCCGGCCTCGGCGCGATGGCGGCGGTGATATTGCTGGTGTTCAAGGACACATTGCTGTCGCTGGTTGCATCGGTGCAGCTCACATCCAACGATATGCTGCGCGTCGGCGACTGGATCGAGATGCCGGCGCTGAATGCCGACGGCGATGTCATCGATATCGCGCTGCATACCGTCAAGGTGCAGAACTGGGACAAGACGATCACCACCATCCCGACCCATCGCCTGATTTCGGAGAGTTTCAAGAACTGGCGCGGCATGTCCGAAGCTGGCGGACGGCGGATCAAGCGGTCGATCTTCATCGACCAGAACGGCATCCGCTTTCTTACGCCCGGGGAAAAGGACGGATTTCGCCGCTTCCAGCTGCTCGACGACTATCTTGGCCACAAGCAGACAGAGCTGAGTAAATGGAATGCGCCGATCGAGAAAGCCGGACGGGACGAGGTCAACGCCCGCCGGGTTACCAATATCGGCACGTTCCGCGCCTATGTCGTCGAATATCTGCGCGCCAACAGCCAAATTGCCGACGGAATGACATTGCTCGTGCGCCAGCTCGACCCGTCACCGCAGGGGCTTCCGATAGAGATTTACTGTTTCACCAGCACCACCGACTGGAACGCCTATGAGGATATCCAGTCGGACATTTTCGATCATTTGCTGGCCATCCTGCCGGAATTCGGACTGCGTCCGTTTCAGCAACCCAGCGGCCTCGATCTGCAGCGCGGTCTGGCGGCGTAACCGCGAGTATCGCGACAGGCCCGGCCTGATTCAGTTCGCAAATTCTTTCGCCACCTGCAGATCACGGACGAACTTGGCATATTCGACCTGTCGCCCCTGCTCATCGGGGATGCGCAGCAGATAGGAGGGGTGGACGGTGATCAGAACGGGCCGGCCGTCGGCACCGGTCAGGATTTCGCCACGATGGCGGGCGATTTTAACCGCCTTGCCAGTCAGGCTGCGGGCGGCGGTTGCCCCGAGCGCCACGACCAGCTTCGGATCGACCAGCCGTATCTCCTGTTCGACCCACCAGCGGTAATAATTGATCTCGCCAACATTGGGCGTTTCGTGGATGCGCCGTTTTCCGCGCCGGATAAATTTGAAGCGTTTGACGGCGTTGGTGAGGAATGTCTGCTGCCTGTCGATACGGGCCTGCTCCAGCGCGCGGTCGAGCAACTGGCCTGCCGGTCCGACAAACGGCCTTCCCTCCCGGTCCTCCTGATCACCGGGCTGCTCGCCGATGATCAACAGCTCGGCATGATCCGGGCCAATGCCGCAGATCAATCGTTCGGAGAATTTTTCTCTTGGCGCGTCCGGTTGCTGCTCCAGCAGCGCATAGAGCTGCTCCAGAGAGGTTGGCAGATTTGCAGCGCGATCATCCATCCTCGGGTCAAATAGCATATCGTCGGGCGCGCCCGCCACCATCGCCTTGACCCGCGTGCCCGCCTGCTCCAGCAACGCAGGAATCAGCTCTGCTTCCGGCAGGTTTTTCCAGTATTTCATCGGCATTTCGGACTTCATTGCGCTGATCTTGACCCGGGCGGGGTTGAAGATATTGGCGTAGTAGGTCCGCCATTCGGCCTCGATCACATCATCCTGCGGCACATCCTCCTTGCAGCCGCCGGGACCGACCGAAAGCTTGCGCCCGTCCCAGGCAATGCTGGCGCCGGGGGTGACGATCAGCCAGTCCATGCCGGTGAAACGGTTGCGGAAAAAGGGCGCGACCGCTGCGGTGATATGATGGTCCGGCTCGAACCACGCGACAAATTGCTCGCGACCCTCTGACGCGCCGATTTTGCGGAAGCGGACGAAGGCATGCATCTTGTGGATGTCACGCCGGATCGCTTTGGCGTAGCGGTTCAGCTTCAGCACATCGGCGTCGGCGGGATTGCGGTGCAGAGCGGGAACCGATTGCGCGCGCCAAAGGATGCGATAGGCGAGTTCGAAACGGTCCTCGTTGCTGTGCAGCAGCGCTGTGTTGATCAGCGAGAGCAAAGTCTTCGATATGCGGACGGGGCACGCGATCCGGTCGCTGCTTTGCTCCGGCAAGGCGGCTGGTGGCAACAAATCCAGTTCGCCGCTATTGCCCCGCCCTTCGACTGTCCAGGTCACCTGATCCGGCGCGACACCCGCCTGCAACAGCCGTCGCGCATGGTCGCGCCAACCATCGCGGTCGACTTCGCTGGCAAGCGTGATCCGGTACACGCTTCGAATATCGGCTGGCATTATGTTCACAAGCGTCAGGCTCCAAACAGGCTGAGCTGTTCGGGTGGCGGTTTCAGCCGGTCGTAGAGGTTCAGGGAATCCAGTTGCTTGCCCGGATGCCAGTCGACCGTGGTGATGAACGGCAATATCTTCTTCACCGACTGGCAGATGCGTTCGAGATCGGCGAGACGCAAGGCGGTGAACCGCCGGGCCTGCAAAATCTTGCCGACGCCCTTGCCGCCCAGACCTGGGATGCGCAGCAGAACTTCCTTGTCGGCCAGATTGATATTGACCGGAAAGCGGGCGCGGTTCTGCAGCGCCCAGGCGAGCTTCGGATCGATGCTCAGGTCGAGCTGCCCCGCTCTGCCGCCCTGCATGATTTCCGGTACCGAGAAGCCATAGAAGCGCAACAGCCAGTCCGCCTGATACAGGCGGTGCTCGCGGAGCAAGGGCGGCGCCTGAGCCGGCAGATTGCTGCTGGCGTCGGGGATCGGGCTGAAGGCGGAATAATAGACCCGCTTCAGGCCATAGTTGCCGTAAAGCCCATTGCTCGTCGTCAAAATCTTGGCGTCGTCGGACGCGTCGGCACCGATAATCATCTGGGTACTATGCCCGCCGGGTGCGAATAGCGGCGCCTTGCGGGAAGCCTTTCGCTCAGCTTTCGCCTCGCGCACCTTTTTGCCGAGATTGTCCATCGACCGGCGGATCAGCTTGCCGTCCTTTTCCGGCGCCAGCCGCGCGATCGATTCATCGTCGGGCAGTTCGATATTGATCGACAGCCGGTCGGCATATTGCCCCGCCTGTTTCAGAAGTTCGGGATCAGCCTCCGGAATGGTTTTCAAATGGATATAGCCGCCGAATTTATGCACGATCCGCAGACCCCGCGCGACTTCAACCAGTTGCTCCATCGTATAGTCCGGACTGCGGATGATCCCGGAAGAGAGGAACAGGCCCTCGATATAATTGCGCTTGTAGAAATCCAGCGTCAGGTCGACGATTTCCTGCACCGTGAAGGCCGCGCGGCGCACGTTGCTCGACGAGCGGTTGATGCAATAGAGGCAGTCGAACATGCAATAGTTGGTCATCAGGATTTTCAGCAGCGAGATACAGCGCCCGTCCGGCGCATAGCTGTGGCAGATGCCCATGCCGCCGGTCGATCCGATGCCGCCGGATTTCGCCGAATTGCGCTTGACCGAGCCGCTCGAGGCGCAGGATGCATCATATTTTGCAGCATCCGCAAGAATCGCCAGTTTATCGGATCGGGAAATTTTTGACATGGCCCGCCCTAATCCATGTTCCCGTTTTGTTCAATAACATGGATTAGTATTTATACCGAAAGTTGGGCGTCACCACGTCCGCTCCACCGTCGCAAACCTGTCACATGCCGGTCACGCCCGCGTCACCCCGCCAGCCTAATTCTCACCCATGATACAGACCATCGGAGAAGCGCCATGAGCGTACAAGCGGGTTCCGTCAAACAGTCGACCATATTGAACGATGCGATATTGCAGAACCGGGCGAGCAAGGCGGGGCTGCTCGAACGCGCCTTTTCGCTCGCCTTTCGCGGGCTGGTCTATCCGCAGATCTGGGAAGATCCGGTTGCCGACATGGAGGCGCTGGACATCCGGCCGGATCACCATATCGTCACCATTGCCAGCGGCGGCTGCAACGCCTTGTCCTATCTGCGCGCCAATCCCGCGAAGATCACCGCCGTCGATCTCAACGCCGCCCATATTGCGCTCAACCGGCTGAAATCGGTGGCGGCGCAGCGGCTGGACAGCCACGAGGATTTCTTCCGCTTTTTCGGTCAGGCCGATCACAAGCAGAATCTTGCTGTCTATCGCGACCGGCTGCGCCCCCATCTCGACGAAGCCAGCCGCAAATATTGGGAGGGCCGGGACCATTTCGGGCGGCGGCGGATCAACGGCTTTGCCAAAGGCTTCTATCGCAAGGGCCTGCTCGGCAATTTTATCGGGCTGGTGCATATACTGGGCCGGCTTGGCGGTGCGAAACCGTCGCTGATGATGGCGGCACGGACGCGCGAGGAGCAGATCGAATTGTTCGAACAGCATATCGGCCCCTTGTTTCACAAGAAGCTGATGCGCTTCCTTTGCTCCAACCCGATGGCGCTGTTCGGGCTCGGCATTCCACCTGCGCAATACCGGGCGCTGGCCGGTGACCGGCACATGGCCGATGTGCTGTGCGAGCGGACCCGCAAACTGGCCTGCGATTTTGCGCTGGCCGACAATTATTTCGCGCAGCAGGCCTTTGGCCGTGCCTATCAGAGCGCCGCTCCCGGATCGGTACCGCCCTATCTGGAAGAAGCGAGTTTTGACTGGCTTGGCGAACGCAGCCGGAAGCTGGAGATCAGGCATCAAAATTTCATCGAATTTCTGGCCAGCCAGGACGCCGGTTCGCTGGATCGCTATATATTGCTCGATGCGCAGGACTGGATGACCGACCAGCAGCTCAACCGGCTGTGGAGCGAAATCGACCGGACCGCAAAGCCCGGCGCCCGGGTGCTGTTTCGCACCGCGGCGGAAGAGACTTTGCTGCCCGGTCGGGTTGCCGACGAACTGCTTTCCGGCTGGTATTATGACGCACAGCTGTCGCAGGCGCTGACCCGCAAGGACCGCTCGGCCATTTATGGTGCGATGCATCTGTACCGGCTGAAATGAGCCTGATGGACGATATTTTGCGCAAGCGGGCCAGCGATCGCCACGCGAAGCTGATGGATCGCGTCTATCGCAGCCAAAGCGGTATCTACGATCTGACCCGCAAATATTATCTGCTCGGCCGGGACCAGTTAATCGAGGAGCTTGATCCGCCCCCCGGGGGCCGGGTGCTGGAGGTCGGCTGCGGCACCGCGCGCAATCTGGTTCGGGCGACGAAAGTCTGGCCGGACGCGGAGTTTTACGGCTTTGATATCAGTTCGGAAATGCTGAAGGTGGCGCGCAGGAATCTGAGGCAGAGCGGAATGGCCGGGCGGATAATCCTGTTTCAGGGAGACGCCGAAAATCCGGCGCTGGCTATGCCGTCCGATGTGCGCAGCTTTGACCGGATATTCCTGTCTTTCTGCCTGTCGATGATCCCCGACTGGCAGGGCGCGATCCGGCAAGCGCTGACCTTGCTCGAACCCAATGGCGAACTGCACATTGTCGATTTCGGTCAGAGCGAGGGCTTGCCGCCGCCTTTTCGCGCGCTCCTGCAGCAATGGCTGGCGCTGTTTCACGTCGATCCCCGGCGCCATCTGCGCCGTTTTCTCGACGAAATCGATCACGAACACGGCACGAAAAGCGAATTCATCCCGCAATATCGCGGCTATAGCTGGCGGTTCGTGATCCGGCGCGGGGCTTGAAAATGATCTGCCCGGACAAGGCCTGACGCGCCTATTCGGCCAGCTTTTTCAATATCCAGTACCAGTGATCGAGACCGTCGTAGAAAGACGCGACCGGCAGCCGCTCGTTCAGACCATGGGCATATATGTCGGATGCCTTCATGGCGGCACCCGAAACCGCCACCGTGTCATAACCAAGATTGCGGTAATGCATGCCATCGGTCCCACCCGATTCCATATAGGGCAATATGGTCAGTCCCGGATATCGCTTGTCGACACTGTAGCGAAGGGCTGCCTTCACCTCATCACGCAGCTTTGATTCCGGGCTTTCGGTGACATCGGTCATCAGCGTGAACATAATATTGTCATTGCCGATGATCTTTTTCAGCCTGGCCTCGGTTGCTGCAGCGCTGACACCTGGGAATATCCGGCAATTCACCGTGGCCGTAGCCGACTGTGGCAGGGCATTTTCGGCATGGCCCGCTTCCAACATGGTGGCGACGCAGGTTGTTCCCAGCGTACCGACCGTCTCCGGATTGGCTTGCAAGGTCGCGATCGCCGCAGCATCCGTCGGGTCCGCCGCGAAACGCAGCATCGCCCGCCCGGTCTCGCCGGGCGTGAGTTTGCCGGCAGTGGCGAAATATTGCCTGGTCAAATCGGTTGCCCGCACCGGAAATTTATAGGCTGCAATCTTCGTCAGGGCTTCCGCCAGTTCATATATCGCATTGTCCGCACGGGGACGGGACGAATGCCCCCCCGCATTGGTCGCAGTCAGATGAAAGGTAGCGAAGGTCTTTTCTGCCGACTGGACGCGAAAGGCGACCGGTGTGCCGTTCTCGGCCAGCGCGATCCCCCCGGCATCGCTGTTCAGGATGAAGGCCGGATCGATATTCTTGGCGACATATTCCGCCTGGTCCTCGGTCGAGACCATGCCCGATTCCTCGTCCCCCGAAAAAACCAGCACCAGATCGCGCGACGGCTGCCAGCCCTCTGCCTTGAGCCGCAGGAAAGTCGATGTCAGATTGGTGATGCCATATTTATTGTCCATCGTGGCACGACCGAAAAAATAGCCCTCCTCTTCGGTCAGCGTGAACGGCGGACGCACCCAATCCTTGGCGAGTGCATCGACAACATCCATGTGCCCGAGCAGGACAATCGGCTTGGCGGTGCTACCCGGCCTTGCGCGATAGGTAACCATCAGCCCCTGGGTTTTTTCGCCGTCACTGTCATAATCGGTGACGCGTATATCGCCGTCGTCGAAACCGGCCTTTTTGAAGCGGTCGACGAGATAGGACACCATCGCCGGCACCTGTTGCTGACCACGCGCCGTGCGGAAAGCGATAATATCGCGATAAATGTCGCGCGCCATCTGCTCGTGCGCCGTCAGCACCACATCGTCCTGCGCCAGCGCCGGTGGGACAGACAAAGCCCCCGCTACCAGTGCAAGCGCCATCCGGCCCGTCCATTTTCGCGCCCATCTCGCAAATCCATTTGCAGTCACAATCAGTCCCCCTCAGAAAATCACAACTTATCTGCTGACCCGGAAATGTAAACTATTCCGATAATTTCCGGCTGCACATACTGTTTTCCCAACATCATGATCGCTGTGACAGTATATCAAATGTTCATTTTCCAGTCAGACGCGGTGTGCCAGCTTTGCGAACGGGTCGGAGCGATGGAGGGAAGCTATGCGCCATTTCAATATACCAGCAAAAACCATGTCGATGCTCGCGGTTACCGGCCTTGCGCTGACGTCCGCCGCGCCATCGCTCGACGCGCGATCGATTGCGCGTCCGGCCGCGCCCGATCCGGTAAACTGTTCGATTTTCTCGCGCCCCCGCGCTGATCATATTACCGGCCGCCGCTCCGGTGTTGCGCTTGCCTCGCCATCGATGGTGCCAGCACCGCCGCCGCCTCGCCCGTCGCAAGTGGTCGTGACGGCCAGCAAATCCGCAGCCAGCGGCATGGCGGCGGCCGAACGGAGCATCGCACCCCACCCGCTCCCGCGCCCCTATCAGCAACCGCAGGATCGGGAACGCTATGACGGCAAGGATGTTGCCAGCATCAAGCGGGTCGCCGATGCACCGGTGTCGACCTTTGCCGTCGACGTCGATACCGGCAGCTATTCCAATGTCCGGCGCTTTCTCAACGACGGGCGGATGCCGCCCGAAGCAGCGGTGCGGACCGAGGAAATGATCAACTATTTTCGCTATGATTATCCCAGACCGCAAAACCGGGATACACCGTTCAGCGTGTCGACCGATATCTCGACTACTCCCTGGAACGATGCCAGCCGCTTGCTGAGAATTGGCCTGCGCGGCTATGATGTTGCCAGCGACGAACGGCCGCGCGCCAATCTCGTCTTTCTGGTCGATGTATCCGGTTCGATGAACAGCCGCGACAAGCTGCCGCTGGTCAAGTCGACGCTTACGGCGCTGGCCGGAGAATTGCGCAGCGATGACCGGGTTTCGATCGTGGTCTATTCCGGCACGGTCGGTCTGCTGCTCGCCCCCACTTCGAACAAGGACCATGTCAAGGAAGCGGTCGATTGCCTTTCGGCTCGCGGATCGACCGCGGGCGGCGATGCGCTCAAACTGGCTTATTCGACAGCGCGGGACAATTTCATCGATAGTGGCATCAACCGGATCATCATGGCCACCGACGGCGATTTCAACGTCGGCACGTCGGATACGGACGAGCTGAAAAAATATGTCGCCAAACAGCGTGAAAGCGGTGTGACTTTGACGATGCTAGGCTATGGTAGCGGCAATATCCGCGACGAGCTGATGGAGGGCATAGCCAATGTCGGCAATGGCAATTATGCCTATATCGACAGCGCGATGGAGGCCCGCAAGGTGCTGGGCTCCGAACTCAGCTCAACCCTCTTCACCATCGCCAAGGATGTGAAAATCCAGATTGAGTTCAATCCGGCCCATGTGAAAGAATATCGCCTGATCGGCTATGAAAACCGGCTGCTCGCGGAAGAGGATTTTGCCAATGACAAGATTGATGCCGGTGATATCGGCGCCGGTCATCAGGTCACGGCACTTTATGAAATAATGCCGGCCGACGCATCCGGATGGCTTCCTGAACGGCGTTATCCTGCCAACCGCGTGACCGACGGCCGGTCCGGCCCTGGCGGCGAAATGGCGCACGTAAAACTCCGCTATAAATTGCCCGACGAGGACAGGTCCCGGCTGATCTCGCGGCCGATCGCGGCGGGAGATATGCGGTCTGCTAGCGAGCCCCGTGGTGATATGGCCTTCGCGGTCGCTGTCGCTGTCGCCGCCTTCGGCCAGAAGCTGCGCGGTGACAAATATCTCGGAAGCTATGATTTCCGGAATATCGGATTGCTCAGCGGCAAGGGTGGAGATTACTGGCGTCAGGAATTCCGCAAGCTCAACGATCTGGCGGATAGCAATAGCAGCAGTTGAAGGTGGCGCACAACGGCAGACGGACAAATATATTTAAGAAAATTAACCCAATTTGATAAGCTTTTGTCTCAAATGGGCACAGTTTCACTGGAATGGCCGCCGGTTGGCGGGGCAAGCCAACTGGACTCACGCTACAATATCCGCCATTTTGTCCAATGATTTTAGGAAAGTGACACTTGGGGCGGAAAAGGGACTGAGATTATCTATGGAAATCCGGGGCAAGATATTGACAGGTGCAGCGGCGACCGTGGTTTTGGGTCTGGTCGGTCATGCAATAGCGGGTGAGAATTTCATCAACGGTCTGGAACAGCAGGCGCAAACAGAACTCGCGGCGCGCGGACTGGATGGCGCGCATGTCAGCCTCGGCCACGACCCCTTGTCCCGCGCGGCTGTACTGGATGGCGAAGTGGGGGACGAGGCGAAACAGGAAGCTATGGGTGTGGTCATGACAATCCCCGGCATCTCCAGTGCCAGCTGGAAAGACCAGCATGTGATTGTCGCTGCCGAGGGTGAAGCCACTGAAAAAGCCGCGCCCACCGCTGCCGTGCAGACCCAGGCTGCCAATTGCCAAAGCAGGGTCGACAAGATTATCGCCGCCAACAATATCAGCTTCCGTTCCGGCAGCGCCTATGTGTCGCTGGAAACGCAGAAAATCCTCGACCAGATCGCAACGGCCCTGCAGGATTGCGACGGACTGGCGATTGCGGTCGAAGGCCATACCGACGACAATGGCAATAGCGCCGTCAATCGCAATATGTCGCAGGAGCGGGCCGACCGCATAAAGGCCGGACTGATCGAGCGCGGCGTGAAGGCAAGTCTGATCAGCGCGAAAGGCTACGGTTCTACCCGGCCTCGCGCGACGGGTTCGGACGCGGCCGCCGACGCACAGAACCGCCGGATCGAGTTCCGGATCAGCGCCGCCAACGGCCCGCAAAAAGATGATGCCAAATCGCAACAGGAGAGCTGAACGATGCCACTTTTACTTGAAAATCTGTTGCTCCTGCTGATTACTTTTGCAATTGGCCTCGCCATCGGCTGGTTTGTCTGGGGCCGGAGCACAGAAGAATATTAGCCAAAACCGGCTAGAGTTAATGGTCAAAACGGGGTTTTGAGAAATGATTACGCTGATCACCGCCAATTGGCTGTTATATCTGATCGCACTGCTAATCGGTGTGGTCACCGCATTCTGGATCTGGGCTGCGACCGGTCGCGAGGCATCCGCCCTCGACAGCTTCAACGCCGATGACGGGCTGCTGGAGAAAGCCGGCGAACCGGTGCCGCCGACCGACCCCAAACCGGTCACCGCTCCCGCCACGGCACCGAAAGCGGTTGCCCCGCCACCGCCGCCACCAACACCCAAGCCGGTCGTCGCCCCCGCGGCCCCTGCCGCAAAACCCAAGGCAGAGGCCAAAGCCGCGCCCGTGGCCGCAGAACCGGTGGAAGGTACACCGAAAATTCCGGCAGCGGTCGGAGAACCCGACAATCTGCGTCTGATCAAGGGCGTTGGGCCCAAGCTGAACAGCTTGCTGATCAGCCTCGGCGTGACCCGTTTTGACCAGATTGCCGCCTGGAAAGAAGCTGAAATCAGCGAAGTGGATCAATATCTGGGTGCATTCAGCGGACGGATTACCCGGGACGCATGGATCGACCAGGCGAAATTCCTCGCCAAGGATGACATTGCCGGGTTCGAGAAAAAATACGGCAAGCTCTGAGCAACACCGGTTTCCCGTCAGTCGACCTCGGGATTGCTCGGCCGGACGATCAGCTTGTCGATTTTCCGGCCGTCCATGTCGACAATCTCGAACACCCAGTCCTGGTCTTCAAAACTTTCGCCCTCTTCGGGAAGATGGCGCAATTGCGCCAGCGCGTGGCCGGCCACCGTGGCATAGTCACGGTCCTCTGAGAGCCGGATTCCCAGCCGTTCGGCCAGCGCGTCAATCGCCATCGCGCCGGAGACAAGATAGCTGCCGTCGGCCCGCTCGATCAGGCTGCGCTGAGTCTTCTCATCCTGGTCGGAGACAAATTCGCCGGCGATCGAGCTGAGCAGGTCATTGGGCGTGACGATCCCTTCGAAATGGCCATATTCGTCATGCACCAGGATCATCGGAACTTCCGTCTCACGCAATATTTCCAGCACATCAAGCGCGTCGAGCTGGTCCGGCACCTTTTCCAGTGGGCGCATCAGCTTGCGCAAATCCAGCTTCTCGCCACCGAGTTGCGCGGCAACGATATCGCGGGCCTGGACCACCCCGCGGATTTCATCGACCGAATGTTCGGCGACGGGGAAACGGCTGTGCTGGGATTCCATCAGCAGCTTGTGAATATCCCCGCGCTTCGCATCGATGTCGAGCCAGTCAATCTCGGTACGGGGGGTCATTACCTCGCGAATGGGGCGATCGGCGAGACGCACGACCCCGGCCATCACGGCGCGTTCATGCTCCTCGATAACGCCGGACCGCGTCGCATCGGCAAAGACCATCTGCAATTCTTCCGCAGTGACGTGATTGACCTGCTCGCGCTTGATCCGCATCAGGCGGAAAATCATGGCGCTGCTGTTATCGAGCAGCCAGACCAGCGGCGCGGAAATGCGAGCCAGCAATTCCATCGGCTGGGCCATGATCAGGGCGATACGTTCTGCGGATCGCAAAGCAATCTGCTTCGGTACCAGCTCCCCGATCACCAGCGAGGCGTAGGTGGTCAGGCCGATCACCAGAACAAAGCCGACGGTGCCCGCCAGCTCCTGCCCCATGCCCAGCAGCTGCAGCCGCTCCGCTACCGGGCCACCAAGGCTGGCTCCGGAATAGGCGCCGGCAATAATGCCGATCAGCGTGATCCCAATTTGCACGGTGGAGAGAAACTTCCCCGGATCGCTGGCAAGACGCAGAGCCGCCTTGGCGCGCTTGCTGCCGCGGTCCGCAAGACCATGCAATTGCGCCTTGCGGGCAGAGACAATTGCCAGTTCCGACATGGCAAATATGCCATTGATCAGTACCAGCAATATTATGATCGTTACATCAAACCAGGGAAAGGGTGTCATATTGTCCATTGATAGGGCGAAATGCCATAAGCCCTTTAGCAGCAAGTTTTACACAATCTCAAGTTTGCTGTCAGTCACCGTTCATTTATCGCGCGCTAAACGGAACCATCTCTTCGGCGGGGCGTTATGCCGGAGAGACAAGAGGAGCCACAAGGGAAGATAATATGCGGATGCACAAATCAATAATTTCAGCAGTTTCACTCGGTGCTCTGGCATTGACCAGCGGCTGCGTGACCAATCCGGAAACCGGAAACCGGACGATTTCCAAAACAGCTATCGGTGGTATCGGCGGCGTCGTCGGCGGCTATCTGCTCGGCGATATATTGGGCGGCAGAAATGACCGCACGGCCAAGATCGTCGGCGCCGGCCTTGGCGGTCTCGCCGGCGCAGGCATCGGCTATTATATGGACGAGCAGGAAAAGAAGCTGCGCCAGCAGACCGCGGGAACCGGCGTGGATGTTACCCGCGAGGGCGACAATCTGATCCTCAACATGCCGTCCAGCGTTACCTTCCCCGTAGACAGCAGCGCCATCAGCCCGGCATTCCAGACAACGCTGGGCAATGTGGCCAACACGCTGGCGCAATATGAAAAAAGCTATGTCGACGTGCTTGGTCACACCGACAGCACCGGCAGCGACGCCTATAACCAGGCCTTATCCGAGCGGCGTGCCGATGCGGTTGCAAATTTCCTTGCCAACAGCGGCGTCCAGCGCGCACGGCTCGCAACCCGAGGCTATGGCGAAAGCCAGCCGGTTGCCAGCAACAGCACCGAAGAGGGCCGCGCGGCCAACCGCCGGGTCGAAATAAAGATCGTGCCGATCGAGCAGGACGACCTGAACAACTAAATTAGCGCTTGCGCCAACCCCATGATCACGGGCATCCCCTGCAAAAATTTGCAGAGGATGCCTTTTTCATGACCACACCCAATTTTTCCATTGACCTGAGCGGACGAACCGCACTCGTGACCGGCGCATCGGCCGGTCTGGGCCGCCGCTTTGCCAAGGTGCTGGCCGCTTGCGGCGCGAAAGTTGCCTGCACCGCCCGGCGCAAGGACAAGCTGGACGATCTCGTCGCAGAAATTACGGCCGATGGCGGCACCGCCAAGGCCTTCGCCCTTGACGTGCGCGATGCGGCGCAGCTTCAGGCGATCATTCCCGCCGTGACGGAATCTCTGGGTCAGCCCGATATACTCGTCAACAATGCCGGAATCGTCGACGCGGAACATGCCACGCGGATGTCCACCGATCTGATCGACGATGTTCTGGACACGAATTTGCGCAGCGTCTTCATCCTGTCGAACGAATTCGCTCGCCCCTTGATCGCCCGGAAAGCGCCCGGGCGGATCGTCAATATCGCATCCATTGCCGCGACCAGCTATAGCGGCGGCGGAGCTGCTCTCTATTCCACAACCAAGGCGGGAGTTGTTCGCATCACTGAGACGCTGGCGGTGGAATGGTCAAAATTCCACATCAATGTGAACGGCATCGCGCCGGGTCTGTTCGCCACCGATATGGCCGACGGCATGATTGAGCGCGCTGGCGATTTTTCGGTTCACTTCCCGCGCAAGCGCGTGGCGCAGCCGGAGCAGATGGATAGCACATTGCTCTATCTGGTATCACCCTCTTCCGACGCGGTGACCGGCACCGTGATCAAGATCGACGACGGCCAGGGCGGACGCTAGGACCCGAAGCTAGACCAGCTCGCCTGTGAGCAGCTTGGGCAAATCGCCGGTTTCGCCTTTGGCCTCGGCCATGAATTGTGCTTTGAGCGGCGGGATGCGCTGAACCAGTCCGATGCCCATCCGGCGGATCTTGGAAGAGGTTTCTCCCGGCAGGCCGAACAGGCGGGTGAGCAGATCGGTGGCCGCCGAGACCATCATATTGTCGAGGCTGCGCCAGCGGTCGTAGCGCGCGAGAATCTGGGCATCACCCAGATCAAGACCGGTGCGTGCACCTTCGACCAGACATTCGGTCAGCGCCGCCACGTCGCGCAGGCCCAAGTTAAGCCCCTGCCCCGCAATCGGGTGGATGCCGTGACCGGCATCGCCGATCAGCACCAGACGGTCAGCGGTCAGATGGGAACTGTGGTGGAAGCCCAGCGGATAGGTCGGCCGATCGGTGAGCAGCTCGATCTCGCCAAGAAATCCGCCGGTCTTCTTCATCATCTCCGCGACGAAGGCACGCTTGTTGATGTTCGCATAGGCCGGACCGTCCTTTCGCGAAACCGTCCATACCACCGCCGAACGGTGCCGTCCGTCCGCATCGTCGAGCATTGGCAGGATGGCGAACGGACCGGAAGGGAAGAACAGTTCATAGGCGGTGTTTCCATGCGGCTTCTCGTGCGCGATTTTGCAGACAATGGCATTATGGTCATATTGCCAGTGCGCCATGATGATGCCGGCTTCCTCGCGCATCCGGCTGCCGCGCCCGTCGGCGGCGATCAGCAACGGGGCAGAGAGCCGCTCGCCGTTTTCCAGCGCGATATCGACCCTGTGGCCGCCACGTTCGCAGGACGCAACCTGGGTCGAGAGATGCAGCGTGATATTGTCACTGGCCTGAACCGCCTCGAACAGGAGTCGCCGGAGCATGGCATTTTCGACCATGATGCCCATCGGGCCTTCGCCTTCGCCCGGAACAAAGTCCAGCGTGCCGGGCTTCAGCCCGTCGTTGACCAGAATCTTCTCGATATCGCAGCCATGCGGTCGCAGCTTGTCGGCCAGGCCGATGGCGTCGAACATGTTCCAGCTGGCGCTGTTGATCGCCGAAACGCGCGCATCGGCCTGCGGATTGAGCAGTTCGGCCGGATCGGCGCGGTCGATGATCGCGATGCGCAAGCCGTGGGCTGCCAGCGTCAGCGCCTGGGTCAGACCGATCATGCCCGCACCCAATATGATGATATCGCTTTGCCGAGAGTCAATTCCCATAGAGACGCCTTTCCGAGCCCGAATATGAGATATAGTTAGGCATCGATGGTCGGGAAAGAAAGGCAAATCCGGTAAAATAAAGCCAAGAAACTTGACGGCGAGTCCCCGATTCGCGCAAAGGAGCAGATAGTTAATGCGCGCCTTCGGCTGGGGCGACGTACGGGAGTATATGATGGCGGGAAAAGCCAAAGAAGCGAATTGGCGTGAAATCATGCGCCTCAGCCTGTTGCGCAGCGGTGCCCTGATCGGGGCCATCGCGATTTTTCTGACGACCGTCTTCCTGTTTCTGGCGCTGGTCAGCTATTCGCCCAGCGATCCTGCTTTCAACACTTCGGCCGGCAGCGTCGAGCATAACTGGATGGGCGTTTTCGGCTCCTATCTTTCCGATTTGCTGCTGTTGCTGGTCGGCCTGCCCGCCCTGCTCTTGCTGCCTTTGCTTCTGGTGCTGGCCAACCGGTTGTGGCGCGACATTCCGCAGCCCGGCTGGAAACAGCAACTGCTTTGGTGCTTTCTGGCGATATTGCTGGTCGGCACCGCCCTCGCCCTCTGGTTCCCGGAACCGGAAATGGAACTCCCTTCCGGTCTGGGCGGCCTTGCCGGGATGCTGATCGCCAACGGAACCAGAGCCGGACTCAACGCAATTTCCGCCGGCTGGAGCGGCCTGATTTCCGGCCTGTTGATCGCGCTGACCCTGACCGGCGGCCTCGTCCTTGGCTATTTCAGCCTGCGGCTGGACAAACCATTATTCTCCGGCACCGCGTTCAAGCTGCCAGCGATAAAGAGTCCGTTCGCCGAGAAAGAGGATAGCCTGGTGGTCGAGCCGGATCGTTCGGGCGCGGCCAAGCCCAAGGCAAAAAAAGAGCCCGCTCCGCGCAAGGAAGTCAAACCGGATAACCGGCCGCCGCCAGAGATCAGCGAACGCGCCTTGCCGCCGAAAAAGGCCGGCGTCAGCAAGGGCAAACAGGGGGATTTCTTCGGCCCTTATGTGCTGCCGTCGCTCGATTTGCTGACCCCCGCGCCCGAGCAGGACAATAATGTTATCGACAAGGCTGGCCTCGAACGCAACGCGCGCCTCTTGGAATCGGTACTCGACGACTTTCACGTCAAGGGCAACATCAATGCCGTGCGGCCGGGCCCGGTCGTCACCATGTACGAGCTGGAACCGGCGCCCGGCATCAAGGCCAGCCGGGTGATCCAGCTGGCCGAGGATATCGCCCGCAACATGTCGGCGCTCTCGGCGCGTGTCGCCGCCATTCCCGGGCGGACCGTCATGGGCATTGAATTGCCCAACACCAACCGCGAGATGGTGGTGCTGCACGAAATGGTCGGCAGCGACAGTTTCGCCGAACAGACTGGCAAATTGCCGATCATTCTCGGCAAGAATATCTCCGGCGACCCGGTCATTGCCGATCTGGCACCGATGCCGCATCTGCTCGTTGCGGGTACCACCGGCTCGGGTAAATCGGTCGGTCTGAACTGCATGATCCTGTCATTGCTCTACCGGCTGACTCCCGAAGACTGCAAAATGATCATGATCGACCCGAAGATGCTGGAACTCAGCACCTATGACGATATTCCGCATCTGCTGTCCCCGGTGGTCACCGAACCGGCCAAGGCCATTCGGGCGCTGAAATGGGCGGTCGAGCAGATGGAAGAGCGCTACCGGATGATGTCATCGATCTCGGTCCGCAATCTCGCCAATTACAACGAGAAGGTGAAAGCCGCCAAGGCCAAGGGCCAGCCGCTCGGCCGTCGTGTCCAGACCGGCTATGACCCGGAAACCTCTCGCCCGATCTACGAGGAAGAGCAGCTCGACTACGAAGTGCTGCCGCAGATCGTGATCATTGTCGACGAACTCGCCGATCTGATGATGACCGCCGGCAAGGAAGTCGAATTCCTGATCCAGCGACTGGCGCAAAAGGCGCGCGCAGCGGGTATCCATCTGATCATGGCGACCCAGCGTCCCTCGGTCGATGTTATCACCGGCGTGATCAAGGCCAACCTGCCGACCCGGATCAGCTTCCACGTCACCTCTAAAATCGATTCCCGGACGATTCTGGGCGAACAGGGCGCCGAGCAGCTGCTCGGCAAGGGCGATATGCTCTATATGCCCGGCGGCAAGCAGCTGACCCGTGTCCATGGCCCCTTCGTTTCCGATGACGAAGTTCGGCGGGTCGCCGATCACTGGCGTTCGCAGGGTGCACCGGACTATATCCAGGCGGTAACCGAAGAGCCCGAAGACGGCAGTTTTGCTCTTGATGGTGCCGACCTGAGCGATAGCAAAGAAGACCGGCAATATGCGCAGGCCTGCCAAATCGTGTTCGAGAGCCAGAAGGTTTCGACCAGCTGGCTGCAGCGGCAGTTGCGGATTGGCTATAACACCGCTGCCCGGATCATCGACCGGATGGAAGAGGATGAATTCATCAGTCCGCCCAATCATATCGGCCGGCGCGAAGTGCTGCGCGACCAGAATGGCGAACCCCTCTAGCTCCGCGCGATGCCTTGCATCCTGACGGAATGATTAAGCCATTGTTCAATCGCCACCCGCTAGGCGTATCTCTTGATAATCTGGAGTTTTCGTAATGTTGAAATATGGTTTCGCCTTGATCGCTGCGCCGCTGGCCCTGACAGCAAGCCTGCCCGCCACCGCACAGCAAAGCCCCGCCAACAGTCTGTCGAAGGTTCAGGCCCATTTGCGCGCCATGACCACGATGACTGCCAATTTCAGCCAGAGCGACCGCAGCGGCCAAATGCTGACCGGTAAGCTGATATTGAAGCAGCCCGGCAAGATTCGCTTTCAATATCAGGACGACGCCAATTTGCTGATCGTCGGGGATGGAAAGGCGCTGACCCTGATCGACTATGATGTGAATCAGGTCCAGCGCTGGCCGATCGGCAACAGCCCGCTGGCGGCGCTGCTCAACCCCGAACGCGACCTGTCGAAATATGGCAAGATCATTCCGACACGCAATCCAGCGGTGCTCAGCGTCGAGGTCCGCGATCCGAAAAGGCCGGAATATGGCGTGATTACAATGGTCTTTACCAAAAAGCCCGGCGCGCCCGGCGGGTTGAGCCTGGATGGCTGGGTATCGCTCGATTCGAAAAACAATCGCACTTCGATCCGCCTGTCCAATCAGAAATTCGGGGTTCCCGTGGCCAACAGCAGCTTCAACTGGACCGATCCGCGGAGAAAAACGCGCCGCAAGCGATGAGCCGAGACGGGCTGCCGATCAGCAGAAAATGATCCATCTTTCGTTCATGCTGCCGACAGAAATACGGGGCTATAACCAGAAACAGGATGAGGAGAGACAGTCAGGTTTTCCCCCTGTTACCTGACCAAATCAGTCTCAACTCATTCATGCGTGACGAACGCGAGTTTGCCCCCACCTCCTTAATGCCCCCGGAGGTGGGGGTTTTCCTTTTTTGGCCCGGGAAAATTGCACGAATCTCTATTGCCTTTGGGCTTGGGTTTCTCCGCGAGCGTGGCTATCAGACTCGGCATGAGTGATAGCCTGAAAATCGTCAGCTGGAATATTAACAGCATCCGTGCCCGTCTCGACATCGTCGAACGTTTCCTGACCGAAGAAGCGCCCGATGTCCTGTGCCTGCAGGAAACCAAGGTGCGCAACGAACAATTTCCCGAAGGCATGTTCCGCCGGCTGGGCTATAATCACATGATATTGCATGGCCAGCCGATGCACCATGGCGTTGCGATCATCAGCCGTGTGCCGCTACACAAGGATGAGCGGTACGACTGGCAGAATAATGGCGAGGCGCGCCATGTCGGTGCAGTGCTGCAAAACGGCGTGCGGATCGAGAATGTCTATATCCCCGCCGGCGGCGAGATTCCGGACCGGGAACTCAATCCGAAATTTGGCCAGAAGCTCGATTTCTTCGGCCGGATGACCGAATGGTCGGCCAATCTCAAGGAGCCGACGATCCTGATGGGCGACTTCAATGTCGCACCGCTCGAATCGGACGTCTGGAGCCACAAGGCGCTGCTCAAGGTCGTCAGCCACACCCAGATCGAGATCGACCATCTCTACGCCATGCGCGACGCCCATGGATGGGTCGACATCGGTCGCAAGCTGATCCCCGACCCCGAGCGCCTCTATACCTGGTGGAGCTATCGCGCCAAGGACTGGCGGGCCTCGGACAAGGGTCGCCGGCTCGACCATGTCTGGACCAGCCCGGAACTGGGAGACAAGGCGAAGAGCCACGTCGTTCTCGAAGATGCGCGCAGCTGGGGCAAGCCATCCGATCATGCCCCCCTGATCACGGAATTCGAATTTTGAACGCAGTGCCGCCCGAGGGGGCCAGAAAGGCTGCCGCCCGCCGTGCGGCCCGTGCGATCGATGCGCTTCGCCGGGGCTGGTCGATTGGCGTGGAGGCGGATGGCGACCGGTTGAATCTGCTCCCGGTCGAAACCGGAAATTTGCAAGAAGCCCTGCCGGAAACCGGCACCGTTTCCCTGCTGATATCCGCCAGCCGCGCCGCGACGCTCAAGCTGCACAATCAACTGTCTGCGGGCGACCCGAGTCTGCCAATCCAGATCAGCCTTCCGGCTCCGGTCACCGCGGCGGAGATCATCGCCATTGTCGATCCGGTGCTCGATATGCAATATCCGCTGAAAGGTCCGTTCCGCAGCGAACCGCTGGCCAATCCCGAAGCCGCCGAAGCCGCAATGGAACTGGCCCGTCAGGGTGGTCTGCTACCGGCCTTTGTGGTGGTGGACGCGACGGAAGACCCCGTACAGGCTGACGATGCCGCTGCCTATGCGGACTCCAGCGCGTTGACGATCAGCGCGCATGCGAAGCTTCCGGTCGCTGCCAATAGCAACGCCCATATCTTCGGCTTCCGCAGCGACGCTGACGCCACCGATCATGTCGCGCTGGTGGTCGGCCAGCGTGACAGCAGCACGCCAGTCGTGCGTTTGCACAGCGAATGTCTCACCGGAGACGTTCTCGGCAGCTTGAAATGCGATTGCGGACCACAATTGCATGCCGCGCTCGACCAGATGACCGAGGCCAACTGGGGTGTGCTGCTGTACCTGAGGCAGGAAGGCCGCGGCATCGGGCTGATCAACAAGCTGCGCGCTTACGCGTTGCAGGATCAGGGCTTTGACACGGTCGACGCAAACCAGCGTCTCGGCTTTGCCATCGACGCCCGCGATTTCTCAATCGCCGCCCGGATGCTCGAACTGCTCAACATCCCCAAGGTGAAATTGCTGACCAACAATCCGGAAAAAGTGGAAGGATTGGAGACATGCGGCGTTACCGTCGAAGAGCGCCTGCCGGTCAAGATAGCCGCCAATCCGCACAATGAATTTTACCTCGATACGAAAAGGGACCGGACGGGGCATCAATTGTGATGTTCTGATGTCTGATCCCTGCTTGGCGCATTATTCAACCCTGTCCGGATGACTTGCGGTCGCTCCGGAAGATCTCATCCGCGATATTTCGTGCGAAATCCTTGTCCAGGGTGTCGCCGTTAAGCAGGGCGTACCAAAACGCGCCGTGGACGAAACTGGATAATATATTGATGTTGCAGTCCTGGCCAATCTCGCGGCGTTCTTGTGCTCGTTTCAACAGGTCAGTGACTATTTCCTCACGTGGATTCACAAAATGCTTTCTGAATATCTCACGAAAGCCGTTGTTTTCCTGCGCTGCTGCAATCAAGGCTCGGATAGTGCTTCCATTTTCGGCCAGATGTTCAAACACCTGAACCAGGAAGCGCTCCAGTTGCATCCTGGATGTTTGGGTCGGATCATTGAGCGGCGCTGATGCATATCGGCCCGTTTCTTCAAAAACCGCATCCAGCACCAGATCAGCCTTGGTGTTCCAGCGATTATATAATGTCTGTCGTGCCACCCCTGCTTCGCTCGCGATAGCGGCAATGCTAACCGCCTCATAGCCGCGCTCGCGCACCAGTTTCAGTGTAGCGGCCTTTATCGTACCCGCTGCTTCTGCATCCCGTGGCCTTCCGGCTGATCGTTTTCCTTCGCTCATGCAAGCCTCCTGGCCGGGACCATATCCCAGCAGCTAATTAATTACTAGACACTAGTCCATTATATTATTAGACTACCGTCTATTAATCCGCACCTGACTGTTCCGGAGTCGCCACCTGCATTTTGAGGCCCATGACTATGCAAAAAGAATCCCTCACTGCCCGCCGGGCCGCCTGCATAACCGCCGTGCTTGGCTTGCTTTCCATTTTTCCGCCGCTGGCCACCGATATGTATCTTGCCGGTCTCGGCGACATTGCAATAGCGATGGAATCGAGCGCTGCGGCCACCGAATTGTCGCTGTCCATATTTTTTCTCGGCCTGTGTGCAGGACAACTTGTCATGGGACCGCTGATCGACGGCTTCGGACGCAAAGGGCCCTTGCTCGCCGCAACGTTCCTATTTATCGCAACGTCTTTCGCCCTGATCCTGGTCAAAGACATCGCGCTGTTCAATGCGCTGCGTTTTCTACAAGCGCTGGGTGCCTGTGGCGGGATGGTGGTCAGCCGCGCGGTCGTCCACGATCTTTACGACGGCCGCCGTGCAGCCAAGGCCATGACCGTATTGGTCATGTTGCTGACAATAGGTCCCATCGTATCCCCAACCATTGGCAGCCTTCTGCTTGAATCGTTCGGATGGCGGTCGATATTCGTCGCGATGATAGTCGTTGGCATCGTCGCGCTAATATTATCCCTGATAATCTTGCCAGAGACCTTGCCGCGCCAGGCCCGGGCTGCCGCGCCATTTCTCACTGGACGTAAGGCAGCGGTGAAACTGGTCACCCGTTCCGAATTTATGCTACCGGCTGTAATAGCGGGCCTTATCCAGGGCGGCATGTTTGCCTTCATCACGGGATCATCCGGTGTATTCCAAGGCGTATTCGGCCTTAGCCCGCTCGCTTATGGCCTGATGTTTGCGGGGATCGCGACAGCATTGCTTTTGTTCGGGCGTATCAATACAAAATTGCTCGACCGTTTCTCGCCTTCGCATATCCTGAAAAGCGGATTGCCTTATTACGTACTGTTCACGCTTGTGCTGACTTTGTTGTCAGGCACGACAACGCTGTGGCTCTTTGCTCTGCCGCTATGGGTGTCAATTGGAACAGTGGGGCTACTCTCTGCGAACGCCATGTCAATCGCGATGGCGTCGTCACGAGATACGGCCGGAATAGGGTCTGCCTTACTGGGAGCTATCCAATTTGGTATTGCCTTCACCGTCTCTTCCCTGGTCGCAATGGGAGGAACCGACACGCCGCTGCCAATGGCTCTGGGCCTCTTTCTACCCGCCGTTGCCGCGCTCTTGCTTTCGACGAGATCACCACTTCGCAACCAGGACAAAGCTGGTTTCGTTTGAGCGGTGGAGACGAACCCGGGAGCAGCGGAAGAGTAGAAAGTTTGTGTTCTCACAGGCGACTGGAGTCTCAGCGCGCCAGCGTGCATGAAAATATCTTCACTCTCGGCCCTTCGAACGGATTATTGGGAACGTGAAAACAGCCCTTAATCGTGTTGCTGACACACCATGGCCGCCGCCCTCAGCCTCTGGCTACATATTGATACACTTATCGAATTGACGCCACGCCAATATGCGCAGCATTATATCCGCTCTCATAGAGGAGTAAGTTCATGCGTCGCTTGATCGTAGCAATTCTGGTGATTTCACTGGCACCAGTTTCAGCCAGCCTGGCCAAGCCTGCTCCGCCACCACCTGTTCACGAACGACCGACCGATCTGGTCGCCGCCGATCTTGGCGTTCCCGAACAGGTCTTTGTCGACTGTTTCTCCGGCGTTTCTCCTGAAGCCAACCATGACCCGTCGGTCACACAACAACATGCAAACAAGGCCATTTTATTGCCGTGCCTGCAGGCCGAAAATCCGTCCATCACCAATGAGAAGCTCGATAGCGTGATGGATAAATATCGGCCTGAAGGTCCGATGCCAAAGCCGTAGGGTCAGAGGCTAGCTGCCAATGGATCTGCGAAACCGAACCATTGGCATGTTTCCCCGAAACCTTTCATTCCGCTAGCCACCCATTCGCTGCCATGGGTAACGGCCAAGGCGCGGATCCAATCCTGCAACAAAGCCGCGTCTCGACAGAGACTCAGAATGCTTTCGCCATGGGTTGCGCTCTAGAACGGAACGTCGTCGTCCAGATCGCTGTCAAAGGCGCCGCCACCCTGACCACCGCCACCGGTCTGGCCCCAGCCGCCACCGGAACCGCCACCGGATGGCGCGCCGCCGCCCTGGCCACCACCCCAGCCGTCATTGGAACCGCCACCCTGGCCACCGCCGCCCTGGCGGCTGTCGAGCATTTCCATTTTCGCGTCAAAGCCCTTGAGCACGACATCGGTCGAATAGCGGTCATTGCCGGACTGATCCTGCCATTTGCGGGTTTCCAGTTTGCCTTCGAGATAGACCTTGCTGCCCTTGCGCAAATAGCGTTCGGCAACGCCGGCCAGGCCTTCGTTATAGATCGAGATATTGTGCCACTCGGTCTTTTCCTTGCGCTCGCCGGTCTGTTTGTCTTTCCAGCTTTCCGATGTGGCGACACTGAAATTGCAGACTTTGCCACCATTGGCAAAGGTACGCACTTCCGGATCCTTGCCCAGATTGCCTACGATGATGACTTTGTTGATGCCGCCGGCCATTTCAAATTCCCCAAAAATTATATGTGATTTTCGATTCTTGGGAACTCTATAGACCGAGGGCGACGGCACTCCAATATGTAATACCGGCCGCCACATAGGCGAGCGCAAAAAGATAGACGAGCATGAAGGTCGGCCATTTCCAGCCGTTGGTTTCCCTGCGGGTCACGGCGATGGTCGAGATACATTGCGGCGCAAAGACAAACCAGGCGAGAAAAGCCAAAGCGGTCGGCAGCGACCAGCGGCTTTGCAGCCGTTCGGTCAGGGATTTTGCCTCCGCTTCTTCGTCCGGCGCATCAATCGCATAAGTGGTCGCGAGCGCCGCGACAGCCACTTCGCGCGCCGCCATCGCCGGGATCAGGGCGAGCGCAATATCCCGGTCGAAGCCGATCGGCTTGACGATCGGAGCAATGACGTTGGTGATCCGGCCCGCCGCGCTATAGTCGACCTGGCTCATCGCGCTGTCCTCGGGGACCTTCGGGAAGGTCAGCAGCAGCCACAATATGACGGTCGCCGCAAAGATGATCGTGCCGGCACGGCGCAGGAATATCCAGGCCCGCTGCCACAGGCCGATCAATATGTCGCGCAGGCTGGGCAGCTGATATTTCGGCATTTCCATCAGGAAGCCGCTATTCGGCCCCTTGGTTACGGTCGATCGCAGAACCAGCGCCACGATCATCGCCCCGAGAATGCCGAAGACGTAGAGGCCGAACAGCACCAGACCTTGCAGGCCGATTCCCGGCCCGACGCTGGTTGGCGGGATGAACGCGCCGATGATGATCGCGTAAACCGGCAGCCGCGCGGCGCAGGTCATCAGAGGGGCAACCAATATGGTCGTCAGCCGGTCTCGCGGATCGGAGATGCTGCGCGTTGCCATGATGCCGGGAATGGCGCAGGCGAACGAGGACAGCAGCGGAATGAAACTGCGCCCGGACAGGCCGACACTGGCCATCAGCCGGTCCATGATGAAAGCGGCGCGTGTCATATAGCCACTGGCTTCGAGCAGCAGGATGAACAGGAACAGGATCAGGATCTGCGGCAGGAAGACCACCACTGAACCGACCCCGGCAATGGCGCCTTCGATGATGAAGTCGCGCAGGAAACCGGACGGCAGATTCGACTCGACCGCCGCGGCAACCCATTCGCTCGCCCCTTCGATCCAGCCGATCGGCGCCTCTGACCAGGCAAAGACTGCCTGAAACATGACGAACAGCACCGAGAGCAGAATCAACGGTCCGGCAAAGGGGTGGAGAAACAGGCGGTCGGCCCGCTCCGACCAGCGTCGTCCTGCGGTTTCGGAAACGATCGCCTGGTTGGCAATCCGCTTGGCCTGCTGCCGCAAACCGTGATCGCGCTCCTGCGCGACGATCGGCTTTACGCCATCCGGCTTTGCCTTGAGACGACCATCCACGGCCGCAGCAAGTTCGTCCAGTCCGCGCCGGCGAACGGCGACGGTCGGCACCACGGGAACGCCGAGTGCCTCCGCCAGCTTTGCCGGATCGAGAGTCAGTCCGTCCCGCTCCGCCAGATCCATCATGTTGAGCGCCACGACAACCGGGTGACCGAGTGCGATCACTTCCAGCGCAAAACGCAGATGATTGTCGAGATTGGCAGCATCGAGCACCAGCACGATCATGTCAGGCCGGCGTTCGCCCTTTTGCAGCCCCATGATGACGCCGCGCGTCACTTCTTCGTCCGGGCTGGTCGGATCGAGGCTGTAACTGCCCGGAAGGTCGACCAGTTCGGCCGGACGACCATCGGCAAAGGCGAAATGGCCGGACTTCCGTTCGACCGTAACACCGGGATAATTGGCAATCTTCTGCCGGGCTCCGGTCAGTGCATTGAACAGAGCACTTTTGCCGGAATTGGGGTTGCCCGCGAGGACAATGAGTGGCGCAGCTTCCGTCATCGTTCAGGCAGCTATCGATGCTGCAACCGGCTGAACCGATATAGCCTGTGCATGGGCCTTGCGGACGGCAATCATCATTCGTCCGACTTTCAGGGCAATCGGATCTTTCAGCCCAAACATTCCCTGGTGCAGCTTCTCCAGCGAAACACCTTCGTCGATCCCGAGCGCGCGCAGACGGCGTCCCTCGGCATCGGAAATCGCTCCCCAGTCTATGCCCACAATTTCGGCATTTTGATTGAGGGACAGCTGGTCAAGGGTTGTGGGAGTCTGCATATATCGCAACAGGGCCTTTCTAATTGCGACTGATTATCAATATAGATTCGGCTTGGCGAGTCTTTTTCTGCCTATTTGTCACCAGACGCCCAGCGCCTCGCCGCTCCGCCCCACAGGCGCTACTGTCATTCAGGCTCCGCGATAGCGCAACCGCCCGATAAAGCGGGCCATGCTGAAGCGGTCACCGCCACCGCCGGTGACCCTGGCCTTTACCTTTTCGAACTGCATGACATTTTCGATCCGCCGGTCCAGAAACGCTCTGGTATCGGAAAAATCATCGCTTTCGTCATCCAGAAAGACACTGACCGTACTGCCGTAGACGCCGGATAGCAGCGTCCTCTTGGTATAATGATTATAGTCGGTTGCCGTGTCACCAGCCAGCCGCCACATCTTGTCGGCAGCGCGCCAGCCCATTTTCGCGGCCCGGCGTAAATGCGGTGGCGCCGCCAATATGGCGACCGCCCGCCGCAGGCCTTCGCGGTCTGCCGCGAGCGCCTCCAGCCGCGCTTCGACCAGCGCCTTTATCCGTTCGCGTATTTTCATTCCGGCGAGTTCTTCGGCGCTATATTTTGCCGCCATTTTCTCGTCCACCGCCTGAAACCATGCGTCGATCATATCGACCGGCCCGTCATTGAACGCGAGTGTGGCAAGATCTGGGTCCACGCCGGCAAGTTGTGCGGCCGCCAGTACAGCCTTTCCGTTCCAGCCGTCAAAAGCGGCCTGCGCAGCCAGCGATGGCGCGAGAAAAGAGCGCACTTCGTCCAGGGTAGGTTCTTCGGGAAGCGATGCAGACATGGGGGTTCCTTTGAAATCAGCCCTATCAACATAGACAGAAATTGCCTGGTTTCAAACCATTGCATTTAGAGCAGAGGCCTCTTAACTGTCTGATTAACATTTCACGCCTCTTGTTTCAGGGAATTCCATCTTGACCACATTGTTCGATCCGATCACCGTTGGCGCCATCGAAGCCTCCAACCGCATGTTCATGGCCCCGCTGACCCGCTGCCGTTCGACCATGGAATTTGTCCCCACGCCGATCATGGGCGAATATTATGCCCAGCGCGCCGGTGCCGGCCTGATCATTTCGGAGGCCACCGGGATCAGCCAGCAGGGTCTCGGCACGCCCTTCGCTCCGGGCATCTGGAACGACGCGCAGACCGAAGCGTGGAAGCCGGTTGTCGAACGGGTGCACCAGGCCGGCGGCAAGATCATCTGCCAGCTCTGGCATATGGGTCGCATCGTCCATCCCGATTTTCTCGATGGGGAAAAGCCGGTCTCCGCTTCAGCCACGACCGCGCCCGGCAGCGTCCGGACCTATCAGGGCAAGAAAGATTATGAAGAAGCCCGTCCGCTGGAAATCTCGGAAATTCCCGGCCTGCTCGACGATTACCAGAATGCGGCGGAAAATGCGAAAAAGGCCGGCTTCGACGGTGTCCAGCTGCACGCCGCCAATGGCTATCTTATCGACCAGTTCATTCGTTCCGGCACCAATTTGCGGACCGATGAATATGGCGGACCGGTCGAGAACCGTATCCGCCTGCTCGGCGAAGTAACGCAGCGGCTGGTTGAGGTCTGGGGCAGCGACCGGGTTGCGGTCCGCCTGTCACCTAATGGCGATTCCCAGGGCGCGGATGACGCGACACCGGTGGAAACCTTTACCGCTGCGGCCAAATTGCTCGACCAGATCGGCATCGCCTTTCTCGAACTGCGCGAGCCCCCTGCCCACGGCACCTACGGAAATACCGACGTGCCGCCGGTCAGCCCCGATATCCGCCCGGTCTTCCATCGGCCACTGGTGCTCAACAGCGACTATTTCTACGATAACGCGACCGCAGCGCTGGCTGAAAACAAGGCCGACGCGATCAGCTTTGGCCGGACATTCATGACCAATCCGGACCTGCCGGAGCGGTTCCGGGCGGGCGCGGAACTCAACCCGACCGATTTCACCCCGACCTGGTACACCCAAGGTCCGGAGGGATATACCGACTATCCGACAATGGATGAGGAAAAAGCCGCGACGGCCTGAATTGCCGGCGTTCGATCAGAAGTTGCTCTGGAGTCGGCGGAACATATTCTGGACCGCCGATTCGGCTTCCTTGTCCTGATTCATGCGCCCGGAGAGGCGCAGCAGGCGCTGGAACAATTCTTCGCTGGCCATGATGATCTGGCGCGCTTCTACCGGAAAACTCTCGACCAGCGCCTGATCGGTAACGGGTGCCTGACCAAGCGAGCGATCCCGGTTCCATGCTTCGGCTTCGGACAATTCCCCGCTTTGCAAGGCTTTCTGATTCAACAGCCAGGCGATGCAATGCATCAGTCTGGTCGTGACTTTGAGGGATTCGCATGAAAAGGAAACGGCCAGAAGATTGTCCGGATCGGATTCTTCCTGGAAACGCCCGGATTCAAAATAGGAACGGGACTCGTCCGCGAGCAGCATGGCTTCGGTATAAAGTGCGTCGATCAATCTGGTCGTCAAAAGGGCTTCACGATCTGGCATAGAAGCTCCGTAGCAATTTTTTGCAGTTCTTTGACAGCTAATTTTCCACGTCAGAACGGCCTGCGGGGCCTCTGTTTCAAACTGACACGCGGAAGGTTCCAGGGTTAACTGGTGGACGGCACTGGTTAACGGGCGGCAGGTCCGCAGACGAGCGTGGCCTCAGGCGATAATATCCGGAATCAGCTGGTTTTCGATCATGATGATCCGGTCGCGCAACTGCAATTTTCTTTTCTTGAGTCGCGCGGTCCGCAACTGATCCGGATTGCCCGTTGCCACCAGCGCGGCAATCGCCTCGTCGAGATCGCGATGCTCGACTTTCAGCATTTCAAGCCGCATTTGCAACTCTTCATCGCTCATCCCCATTCCGGCTCAATCTCCCCCTTGCGTCGCTTACGCAATTTTGCAATCTTCACTCTATTCATGGTTCAGGTCGAAACCAAGACCTTTAACCCATGTCGCAGGAGGCGAGGCCAAATTGGCCAGCTCAGCAGGAAAGGAAGCTTTCACCCTCTTTCATTTTCAAAAAACAATATTTCTGAGGAGATTTTTATGATTCAGGATCACATGTCAGCATTGCGCAAAAAACATGAAGCGCTGGAACGCAAGATTAATGAAGAAGAAACCCGCCCGCTTCCGGACACGATTCGAATCCATAATCTGAAGAAAGAAAAGCTCCGGCTGAAAGAGGAACTGCTTAACTAGCGGAAAATCGGCGACGGCGATCCGGCTGGTCCGGAAAAAATATTCATTGCCCTGGCCGAAGTGCTGTTTTCTGCTTCGCACTCATACGGCGTTTCTGCTAGGCAATCACCATGCCCGCATCCGATCCCTCCAGCACCAAGACTGCCCGCAATATCCTGACCGGTCTCCGGTCGATCATGGCGTCCCGCGGCAACGCACAGGCGAAGCTCAACCAGGTGGTTGAGACCATAGCCGAGGCGGTGAGCAGCGAGGTTTGTTCAATCTATTTGCGCCGCGACGGCCTGCTGGAACTTTACGCAACCCGCGGGCTGAACGCGGAAGCAGTGCATGTAACGAAACTCGCGATGGGCGAAGGCCTGACCGGCTATATTGCCAAAAATGTCGAGACGCTCAATCTCGACGAGGCGGCGAGCCACCCCGACTTCCAGTACCGGCCGGAAACCGGCGAAGAAAAATTCCACAGCTTCGCCGGTGTGCCGATCATCCGCAACCAGCAGTCTATCGGTGTTCTCTGTGCCCAGCATGTCGAACCCCGCCGCTATTCCGAAGTCGAGATTGAAGCGTTCCAGACGGCGGCAATGGTCCTGTCCGAACTGATCATCAGCGCGGAACTGGTCGATGACAATTTCGCCCAGGAGACGGCAACCCTCGACATTGGTGCCAACCGCCTGAGCGGATTGCAACTGGTCAAGGGCAAGGCGCGCGGTCATGCGGTGTTCCATCAGCCGCGTGTCAAGATCGAGCATACGGTGGCGGAAGATATCGAAGCGGAACGGCACCGGGTCTATTCCGCCTTCGACAAGATGCGCGACCAGATCGACCAGATGACCAGCCAGGCCGAATTCGGGGTGGGCGGCGAGCATGAAGAGGTGCTCGAGACCTACAAGATGTTCGCCTATGACGAGGGCTGGAGCCGGCGGATCAACGAAGCGATCGACAGCGGCCTGACCGCCGAAGCAGCGATCGAACGCGTGCAGCAGCATACGCGGATGCGCATGCGGCAGATTGACGATCCGTTGCTGGCCGAGCGCATGCACGATCTGGAGGATCTCGCCAATCGGCTGTTGCGGACGGTTTCGGGACAATTGGGAACCGCGGCAAAAATGGGCTTGCGGCAGGATTCGATCCTGATTGCCCGCAACCTCGGACCGGCCGAACTGCTCGAATATGACCGGCGCAAGCTGAAAGGCGTCATCCTCGAGGAAGGTTCGCTGACCGCCCATGTCACGATCATCGCGCGCGCCATGGGCATACCGATACTCGGACAGGTCAAGAATATCCGGCAATTCGTCCGGGAAGACGATCCTCTTCTGCTCAATGTCGACGAAAAGACCGTCTTCGTCCGTCCCAGCCCCTCGATGGAGGAAGCGTTCGAGGCGCAGCTGGAGCTCAGCCAGAAAAAACGCGCCGCCTATTCCGAACTGCGCGACAAGGAAGCCGTAACCAGGGACGGCGTCCGGATCACGCTCAATATCAACGCCGGCCTGCGGGACGATCTGGCTTTGCTCAATCTGACCGGCGCGGACGGCATCGGTCTGTTCCGCACCGAATTCCAGTTTCTGGTCGCCGCGACCATGCCGGGCAGGGCCGGGCAGACGCGCTTTTACCGCGATGTGCTGGATGCCGCCGGAGACAAGCCGGTCATTTTCCGCACCGTCGATATCGGCGGCGACAAGCCCCTGCCCTATTTCCAGGCCAGCGAGATCAAGGAAGACAATCCGGCAATGGGCTGGCGGGCGATCCGCATCGGTCTGGAACGGGACGCCTTGATGAAGGTTCAGGCGCGCGCCCTGATCGAGGCTGCAGCGGGACGGAAACTGAATGTCATGTTCCCGATGATCGCAGAGCCGTGGGAATTTGACGAGGCACGGGCGGTATTCGAAAATCAGCGTCTCTATCTGCAAAGCCAGAAGAAGCGGCTGCCGACGCAGATCCGCTACGGCGCCATGCTGGAAGTTCCGGCGCTGGCAGAATGTCTGGACCTGATGGCCGACCGGCTCGATTTTCTGTCGATCGGCACCAATGATCTGACCCAGTTTCTGTTTGCCGCCGACCGCAGCAACCCGAAACTGGCCGAACGGTTCGACTGGATGAGCCCGGCCATTCTCCGATTCCTGCGCCGCGCCTCTGACAATGCTGCGCGTTTTGATATTCCGCTCGGTATTTGCGGAGAGATGGGCGGCCGGCCGCTCGATGCTCTGGCGCTGCTTGGCCTTGGCATCCGGAACCTGTCGATCACCCCCGCCTCGGTCGGTCCGATCAAGGCAATGGTCCGGTCTCTTAATCTCGGCGAAGCCCGATCGGAGATGGAAGCGATATTGCAGGACGCGCCGAACGAGCCGAGAGCGCGCCTCGAGCAATGGGCCAATCAGCGCGATGTTGATCTGGGCTGACCAGTGCCAGGCGATCCGCCGACGATTCACCTTGCGAGCCAGAGAAAAAGTAAAATCCAGCGACTAACGCATGATAGTCATTGACTTTTGCCGCCCAAACTGGCTTTTTCGTCGCAAATCCGGGACGTGCGAAAAGGGTCGCAAATTGATCCGGCCAAGGGAGTTTTTGTGGCCGAAGAAACCAATGAAGACGCAAATGTTGAGCTGAATCTGCACAGCACGGGCGAATTGTTGCGCCGTGCGCGGGAGCAGAAAAATCTCTCGCTGGACGATGTTGCCAAAAAAACCCGAATCCCGCTGCGCCATCTGGAGTCGCTAGAAAGCGGCGATTTCGAAGCGCTGCCCGGACGAACCTATGCAATCGGTTTTGCCAAATCCTACGCCAGAACGGTGGGCCTGGTCGACGCTACGATCGGCAGCCAGTTGCGTGCCGAAATGGATGAACAGGGACACGGCGCCTATCAGGCCGAAGTAAGCGATTATGCACCGGCAAACCCGTCCAGCATTCCGCCCCGCTATCTGGCATGGACAGCGGCCGGTATCGGCGCGCTGGTTCTGATCGGTTATCTCGTCTGGCGTACATTGATCCTCAATCCCGGTGACCTTGAACTGGCTGCAGACAGCGAACCCGCGATGCCGGCAGAAACTGCATCGCCCGATACCCCGGGCCAGACTGTCGCGGGCAGCAACCCGATGCCATCTGGTCAGGGCACTGTCGTTCTTACGGCAACCGAACCGGTCTGGATGAAAATCTATGATGCGGAGGGCGAGCGTCTGTTCGAGGACCAGATGGCCGCCGGCGAAACCTTTACCGTGCCGGCAGATGCCGATGATCCGCAGATCCTGACCGGACGCCCTGCAGCGCTGACGGTCACCATTGACGGACAGGTTGTCCCCCAGCTGGGCAGCGCCGAGCGGACGATAAAGGACGTCGGCGTCAGCGCGGCCGCGCTGCTGGCGCGGGAAACGGTCAACAACCCGGATGGCGATCTGCCGTCCGAATAACCGCCGCCGGGGCCGCCAGGATCGCGGCACGCCTCCGGATCAAACCCGTTGTCCGGTATAATATTATTTACTTTTCAGCGTAGTATATGGTTAATATGCGCGCAATTTGCGGAGGCCTCGATGAAGACATTCGGTATCACAATCCTGCTCACCAGCCTGCTTGCCAGCACGCCTTTATCGGCCCAGAGCGCCGATGTGGACAAGCGCGTCGACCGGCTCGAACAGGAGATGCGTGCGGTCCAGCGCAAAGTCTTCCCGGGTGGTTCAACCCGCTATTTCGAACCTGAAATCACCGCGGAATCGGGTCCGGCAACCCCCGCGACATCGGTCACGACTTCCGCCGTCAGTGACCTGATCGCCCGGGTGGATGCGCTCGAGTCCAGCCTGGCCAATCTCACCGGGCAGGTCGAGGAGAACGGCTTTCGGCTGAAGAAGATCGAGGACCAGCTGGCAGCGGCCGCCACCCCGACGGCGAGCGTGTCGACGGCCAATAGCGGCAGCGCTGCGGCAGCGACGGCTGCAACCACAGCCGAGGAGGCCGCGCCTGATCCGCAACGAGTGGTGGGCGTCGCCGCGATCGTCATGCCGGACACCGGCGATGCCGGCGAGGATTCCTATATTTACGGCTACCGCCTGTGGGATGCGAAATTCTATCCGGAAGCGCAAGCGCAGTTGAAGAAAACAGTCGAGGATCATCCGAACCATCGCCGCGCGAGTTTTGCGCAAAATCTGCTCGGACGCGCCTATCTCGATGACAACAAGCCGGCGCTGGCTTCGGTTGCCCTCTATGAAAACTACCAGAAAAGGCCGCGCGGAGAGCGCGCTCCGGACAGCCTCTATTTTCTCAGCAGCGCGCTGGTACAGCTGGGGAAAAAGGACGATGCCTGTCGGGTATTGGCCGAGATGGAGGATGTCTATCCCGAGGTCGCCAGTGGCCGGCTGGCCAGCCGCGTGACATCGGGTAAGGCTGCTGCCAATTGCAAGTAGGCCATGACCGGTGCCCCTGCCTCGCTGGAAATCCGTTTCGCGGAGGCGCTTGACCGGCTGCTGCCGTCCTTTGCATCCAAGGAACAGACACTCGGTCTGGCGGTGTCCGGCGGCCCCGACAGTCTGGCCCTGCTGTTGCTGGCATCCAAAGCCTGTCCGGACAGGATCGCCGCAGCCACCGTCGACCACGGCCTGCGCCCCGCCGGGCGCGAAGAGGCGGAATTTACGGCCTCGGTCTGTCGCGAACATAACATTCCGCACGACATATTGCGCCCGGTTGTTCCGATCCGCGGCAGTATCCAGAGCGCCGCACGCCGCGCCCGTTACGGGTTGCTCCACGACTGGATGAAGGACCGGCGTATCGACTGGCTGGCAACCGCGCATCACGCCGATGACCAGCTGGAGACCATGATCATGCGCATCCTGCGCGGCAGCGGCATTGACGGCCTTTCGGGGATCAGGGCGAAACGCTCCCATATCATCCGCCCCCTGCTTGATTTCCAGAAACCGGAACTGGTCGCCTATGTCGCCGGCCACGGCCTGGAAGCGGTCGACGATCCCTCCAATCGCGATCAGGGCTTTGACCGGGTGCGGGTGCGCAAGGCGCTGCAGGATCTGGAAGGCTTCGACACCAGCCTTGCGAGCCAGAGCGCAAGCGCAGTGGGCGACGCCCGCGAGGCTTTAGAATGGATGACGGATCAGCTCGCCGGTGACCATATCAAAAGCACGGCCACGGGCTGCACCCTGTCCAACACCCGCTTTCCGCACGAGATCCAGCGGCGACTGTTGCTCCGTTGCCTGCATATCTGTGATCCTGCCCTGTCTCCACGCGGTAACCAGATCGACCAGACAATCCTAGCACTGGAAAAAGGCGAAACCGTCACCCTGGGGAATATATTATGCCGGGGTGGCGCAGTCTGGCGCTTCCAGCCGGCGCCAAGGCGCCGGACCAGCTGACGGAGCGACACGGCGCTGGATAGCGGCTGAGCCGATCACTTTGATCGGTAAAAACATTGGCCTACTTATTGTCATCCGCAGCAAAAGGACTATCTTGAAACCATAGATAATTGCGGCGTGATGCCGTTCATCCGCTGCAACATTGATTACAGGACAAAATACGCAATGAATGACGAACAGGATCCCAAAGAAAATCCCTGGATGAAAAGCATGTTCATCTGGGCCGGCGTCATCATTGCGCTTCTGCTCACCGTATCGATGTTCGGAGCGGGCGCCTCGGGCGAAGGGGCGACCGGTATCAGCTATTCCTCCTTCCGCGACAAGGTAGAGGAAGGCAGTGTGAAAAGCGTGGCCATTGCGCCGGACAAGATCACCGGCGAGCTGACCAATGGCGACCTGTTCACCACCACACCGGTTGGCAGCGATCCGTCGCTGGTAACGCTGCTGGACGAGAAAGGCGTGGAATATAGCGGCAAGCCGCAGGAGCAGGCCAGCATCTGGCAGATCATCCTCGTCCAGTCGCTTCCTTTCCTGCTGATTCTCGGCATCGCTTTCTTCGTGCTGCGCCAGATGCAGAAGGGCAGCGGGTCCGGAGCGATGGGCTTTGGCAAATCCAAGGCCAAGCTGCTGACCGAGAAACAGGGCAAGGTGACCTTTGCCGATGTCGCCGGCATCGACGAAGCACGCGAAGAGCTGGAAGAGATTGTTGAATTTCTGAAAAATCCCGGACGCTTTGCCAAGCTGGGCGGCCAGATTCCGAAAGGCGCATTGCTCGTCGGTTCGCCGGGTACCGGTAAAACGCTGCTGGCCCGCGCTATCGCAGGCGAAGCGGGCGTGCCCTTCTTCTCGATCTCCGGTTCGGATTTCGTCGAAATGTTTGTCGGCGTTGGCGCCAGCCGGGTTCGCGACATGTTCGAACAGGCGAAGAAAAACGCGCCGTGCATCGTCTTCATCGATGAAATCGACGCCGTTGGTCGTCATCGTGGTGCCGGTCTCGGCAATGGCAATGACGAACGCGAGCAGACGCTGAACCAGCTGCTGGTCGAAATGGACGGTTTCGAAGCCAATGAAGGCATCATCATTATCGCTGCGACCAACCGTCCCGATGTGCTTGACCCGGCCTTGCTGCGTCCCGGCCGTTTCGACCGGCAGGTTGTCGTGCCGCGTCCCGATATCGAAGGCCGCGAGAAGATTCTTGCTGTCCACATGAAGAAAGTGCCGCTGGCGCCAGACGTCGACGCGCGAACCATTGCACGCGGAACGCCCGGCTTCTCCGGCGCCGATCTGGCAAACCTCGTCAACGAAGCGGCACTGATGGCGGCCCGCCGTGGCAAGCGGATGGTCGCGATGAGCGAGTTCGAGGACGCCAAGGACAAGGTCATGATGGGCACCGAGCGCAAGTCCATGGTGATGACCGACGACGAGAAAAAAATGACCGCCTATCACGAAGCTGGCCATGCCATTGTCTCGGTCCACGAGCCGGCCTCCGATCCGATCCACAAGGCGACGATCATCCCCCGTGGCCGTGCGCTCGGCATGGTGATGCGCCTGCCCGAACGGGACAATTACAGCTATCACCGCGACAAGATGCACGCCAATCTGGCGGTATCGATGGGCGGCCGCGTCGCCGAGGAAATCATCTTCGGCTATGACAAGGTTTCCTCCGGCGCATCCGGCGATATTCAATATGCCACCAAGCTGGCCCGCGACATGGTGACCCAATGGGGCATGTCGGACCTGATGGGGCCGTTGCAATATGAAGAGGAACAGGGCGAAACCTTCCTCGGCTATTCACAGTCCCAGCGCGTTCATATGTCGGACGAAACCGCAAAGAAGATCGATCTGGAAATCCGCAAGCTGATCGACGACAGCTATGACCGCGCGAAACAGTTGCTGACCGATCATGAGGATCAGCTTCACGCACTGGCCAATGCGCTGCTCGAATATGAGACCCTGTCCGGCGAGGAAATCGACGAGCTGGTCAAGACCGGCAAGTTCGAGCGGCCTGATGGCGGAGTGATCAAGCCGGCTGCCGCTCCTTCGGTCGGCACGTCCATTCCAAAAGCGGGACGGAAGAAAAAGGGGCCGTTTGGCGACCCCAAGCCACAAGGCGTCTGACAGGCTAACCGCAAGGAGCCGGAACAGAAGAAAGGCCGCTCGGGATATTCCCGGCGGCCTTTTCTTTTGTCTCGAGGATATCAGCGGCGAACCGCAGACCGTTTAGCGGCGACCATAGTCCCCGGCGACACCGGCGCTGCGTGGCGGTGCGGCGGCCGTAAGACGAAGCGCTTC
Source organism: Sphingorhabdus sp. 109 (assembly GCF_902506555.1). GTDB lineage: Bacteria > Pseudomonadota > Alphaproteobacteria > Sphingomonadales > Sphingomonadaceae > Parasphingorhabdus. The sequence continues at coordinate 1,794,366 of NZ_LR732707.1, forward strand.
TGCCGACTGGCTGATCGAACCGATTTCATCCGGCGTATCATCATCGTCGATGAGAACCTTCTGCAGCGACTGCACGAGGCTTTCTTCCAGATCCTTCGGCTTGATCGTTTCTTCCGCGATCTCGCGCAGGGCGACAACCGGGTTTTTATCGCGGTCGCGATCGACCGTCAGCTCTGCGCCGCCGGAAATCTCACGTGCGCGCTGGGCTGCAAACAACACCAGATCAAACCGGTTTGTCACTTTATCAACGCAATCTTCAACCGTAACGCGAGCCATAAGGCGCTCCTGATTCTGCAAACTATAGGAAAAGAGGCCTGCATGTAGGGCTATTGGCGGGATTTGTCAACAAATCCGGGTGGTCCCGTCCTACGCCGCATAGCCCGGAATACAATCTAATGGTTTGTCGGTAGGGCGGTGATAATCTATGCCTCGAAACCATGAAAAACACCCCCGCGAGTACAATTTCATGGCAGCCCGGGCGAGCGCAATGGTTTGACGTCGGCGCCAACCGGTTACGGTTGGTGCGCGCGCCGGACAAGCGCCTTGCCGCACTCGTCAATCTGCTCGAACAGGCCGATAAAAGTCTAAAGCTTTTCTTCTACATGTTCGAAGACGATTCGACCGGCCGGAAGATTCTCGATATTCTGATCGCGGCCTGTAAACGGGGCGTCGCAGTCGAGATGATGGTCGACAGTTTCGGCTCCAATGGTGCGCCGCGCAATTTTTTTGATTCCTTCGTCCAGGCGGGCGGCAGGTTCAAAATATTCAGCCCGCGTTTCTCGACCAGCTATTTTGTCCGCAATCACCAGAAAATGATCATCGCGGATGATTGCTGTGCCCTGATTGGCGGGTTCAATATCGCCGACGAATATTTTGCCGTGCATGAACCGTCCGGAGGAGATGACGGGGAAGACGAAAGCTGGGAGGATCTGGGTCTGGAATTCAACGGCCCCGAGGTTGCCAGTCTCGCCAGCTATTTCAGGCTGTTGTCCGACTGGGTCTATCGGGACAATGGCAATATGCGTTCGCTGCGCAAAATGGTGCGTTTGTGGGAAGCTGGCAACGGACAGTTCCAGTGGCTTCTCGGCGGACCAAGCAATCGCTTGAGCCGCTGGGCCCGCGCGATAAAAAATGATCTGGAGCAAGGCAGCAGACTGGATCTCGTCACCGCCTATTTTTCTCCCGGACAAGGGCTGTTGCGCCGGATTGGCGGCGTGTCGAAGCGCGGCGGCCACAGCCGGATCATCTTGCCGGGCAAGACCGACAATGGCGCCACCATGGGGGCCAGCCGGCTGCTTTACGGATATTTGCTGAAACGGCATGCGCGCCTGTTCGAATTCCAGCCCAAGCGGCTCCACACGAAACTGGTCATCGTCGATGACGCCGTCTATATCGGCTCGGCAAATTTTGATCTGCGCAGCCTGTTCATCAATGTGGAAATGATGCTGCGGATCGAGGATCGCGCCTTTGCCGACCATGCGCGCAGCCTGATCGATATCCTGCACGAGCATAGCGAAGCCATTACACCGGACCTGCATAAATCCCGGCGGACATTTCTCAATCGCCTGCGCTGGGCCATATGCTATTTCCTCGTCAATACGCTCGACTATCGCGTCACTCGCCGTTTCAACTTCGGTATCTTGAAATAGCCATTTCCTGCCAGATCCGGTGATTTCACGTACCAGCCGGAGCAATCCGTCGCAGCAGAAGAATCGTTCACCGCAATCGGCAGTTTTGTCTCTGTTCAGACGGGAGCGCGTAGTTAGAAGGATCTATGAACATTCCAGCAGCAGATGATCGACCGCTCATGAGACCTTTCCGTCAAATATTGACCTTGATGCTGACCGTCACTCTGGCCGCCTGCGTGTCTGCCCCCAATCGGTCCGCGACCAGACCCGCCACGGCTCCCGCCCCCACCTACCAGAACCCCGCACCTTCGGCTCCGCCCGTCTCCAATACCGCACGCAAACGTCCCAACCCGGCGCTGGTGCAGGAAATCGAACAGCTCTGGCGAACCTTTCCGGGAAAGACCGGGATTGCCATCAAGCGGATCGATGGCGAGTGGGAATTCGGCCACCGGATCGACGAATATTTTCCGCAGCAAAGCGTGTCCAAACTCTGGGTGGCCATGACCATGCTCGACAAGATCGATCAGGGCCGCGCTTCGCTGTCCGACCCGATCCGCATCGGCAAGGAAGACCTGACTCTGTTTCATCAACCGATGGCGGTTGAGGTGGAACGGGAAGGCGCCGTGGTGAAATCCGTCTACACGCTGCTGGAAAAAGCATTGGCCAGCAGCGACAATACCGCCAACGATGCCCTGTTGCGTCACGCCGGCGGCCCCGAAGCCGTCCGCAAGTTCATCGACAAGAACAATCTGGGAAAGATCCGCTTCGGTCCCGGAGAGCGATTGTTGCAGGCGGGCATTGCCGGAATGGAATGGAAGCAGGATCTGTCCTATCGCCGGTCATTCTATGCCGCCCGCGCGAAAGTGCCGGTTGAACGCCGGCGGCAATCGCTGGACGCCTATCTCGCCGATCCGGTTGACGGCGCCAGTCCGCGGGCGATTGTACACGCGCTCGACAAGCTGGCCCGCGGCGAATTGCTCTCCGCCAATTCAACCAAATTGCTGCAATCGATATTGAAGCGCACCCGCAGCGGGCCGAACCGGCTTAAGGCCGGCGTACCCGCGGGCTGGGAATTCCTGCACAAGACTGGTACCGGCCAGGTTCTTGGTGCGGTGGCGACCGGCTATAATGATATCGGCATCATGACCGCACCCGATGGCACGCGCTATGCAGTGGTGGTGATGCTGGGCGACACGACCGCTTCTATTCCCGAACGCATGCGCATGATGCAGGCGGTGACCCGGGCGGTGGGCCGCTATCATCCGGGCTGACGCCTATTCGCTTTGAACGTCCCCGGATGGCATATCGTCCATCAAATCCGGTGGCAAGTTGCGCTCGTCCAGCATTTTTGCCGCTTCATCCAGCGCTTCGGCCTCGCCAACGGTCACCCCGCCTGGTCCCGGATCATTCTGCGCCGGGCCGCAGGCCGTCAGTCCCGCTAATATTATGATGTTGACCACGGTTCTCATGACATCTCCATAAGCCCTGTCCCGGCCGGACCAAAGACAAAAAAAAGGGCCGTCCGGAGACAGCCCTTTTCCGATAAATTCTGAAAAGCTTATTCTACTGCTTTTTTCGCAGCGTCAGCAGCTTTGTCGACTGCGCTTTTCGCAGCGTCCTTGGCAGCTTCACCAGCGGCTTCGGCAGCTTCGCCAGCGGCTACAGCAGCTTCGCCAGCGGCATCGGCAGCTTCAGCGGTTGCTTCGGCAGTCGCTTCGCCCATGGCGTCGGCAGTGCCTTCAGCAGCATCCATGGCATCAGCAGCAGCTTCTTCAGCCGTTGCTTCCGTGCCTTCTGCCGCTTCTTCCACACCGGTTTCCGCATTGTCTGCGCCGGAGCAAGCGGCCAGGCCAAGTGCAGCGGCGAGTACGATTGATGTTGTAACTTTTTTCATTGGGATAACCCTCTATTTTAGTCCTCAAAAACCAAGCCGGCGGGGAGTTTTTTTCGCTCCTCAGGCCTGCGGGCCTATCTTTAGCGATATGGCCGAATGAACGCAATGACCAACCTGATTCGGCCCATTCTGACTTGTAAAATCTCCTAGAGCCAGCGCCGGAAAGAAAAAGCCAGCCGCAGAAGATCAAGCCGATTGACCAGATATAAAGATTTCTTTATATAGTGCTGCAACATGGACGATATCTTGAATATATTCAGGGCGCTGGCCGACCCGACGCGATTGCGAATCATGCTGTTGCTGCAAAAGATGGAACTGGCCGTCGGCGAACTGGCGCAGATTCTGAACCAGAGTCAGCCTCGTATTTCGCGCCATATCAGGATATTGGATGAGGCTGGCCTGGCCGAACGGCGGAAAGAAGGGAGCTGGGTGTTCCTCAAACCGGGCACGGCGTCGGAGCTTGAAATCCTGGGCCGGATTTTCCGGTCGCAAGCAGTAGCGCAATCCGAACAGGCATTGCAGGACCAGGCCCAGCTGTCACTGGTTCGCAAGGCACGCGCAGAAATGGCCGAGCGCTATTTCGCTGCCCACGCCGACGAATGGGACGCTATCCGTTCGCTCCATCTGCCGGAGGAGGAAGTCGAACGGGCGATGCTCGCCCTGCTCCGCGATGCACCACTCGGCAAAATGCTCGACATCGGAACCGGGACCGGCCGGATGGTCGAACTGTTCGGTGCTGCGGCGCAATCGGTCATCGCAATCGACAACAGTCCGGAAATGCTTCGGCTGGCACGGGCCAAATTGCTCGAAAGCGAAGCCGGCGGCGGAGCAGAGCTGATACAGAAGACAGAACTGAAGCAAGGCGATTTCAACCATCTTCCGCTGGAAGATGCGGCGGTTGACAGCGTCATCCTTCACCAGGTTCTGCACTATGCGCAACATCCCGAAGCGGTTCTGGACGAAGTATCGCGGGTGCTCAATCCCGATGGTCTCGTCCTGATCGCCGACTTTGCCGCCCATGACCGGGAAGATTTGCGCACCGAACATGCCCACGCAAGACTTGGTTTCAGCGATGACAGCATGAAGCACTGGCTCAAAACGTCACAGCTGCAGCTGGTACAGAGCAAGACCCTGGATGGCGGTGAGCTGACAGTCAAAATTTGGGTCGCCAGAAAGAACGCCGTCCCCAGCCTCCACCCCGATTCGCGGGGATCACACCTCCCGAACAAAAATTTGAAAAGAGCATCAGCATGAGCAACCCCGCACGGCCACTGGCCCTCAGCGAACTGGAAGAAGCCAAGCGGGCGCTGGATGCTCCTCTTTTTGCCGGATTGAGCGGCGACGCCGATGTCTCCTTCGAATTTTTCCCGCCAAAATCAGAGAAGATGGAGAAAACCTTGTGGGACAGCGTGGTGACGCTCGAGCCACTCACCCCGCGCTTTGTTTCCGTCACCTACGGCGCAGGAGGCACCACCCGGGAACGCACCCATGCAACGGTAGCCCGCATCGCCAGGGAAACCGATATTCCGGCTGCTGCGCATCTGACCTGTGTGGGTGCCAGCAAGGACGAAATAGCGGATGTTGCACGCTCCTATTGGGAGGCAGGCGTCCGGCATATTGTCGCCCTGCGCGGCGATCCCCCGGCGGAAGGCACGGCTTTTGAACCGCATCCCCATGGCTATGCCAGCGCGGCAGATCTGGTCAAGGGATTGAAGGATATTGCACCCTTTGAAATCTCGGTGGCGGCCTATCCGGAAACCCATCCCGAGGCCGATTGTCCGCAAAGCGACCTTGATAATCTGAAGCGCAAGCTGGACGCGGGCGCCAGCCGGGCAATCACACAATTCTTCTTCACCGCCGAAGCCTTTTTCCGGTTTCGCGATGCCGCGGCCGCGGCCGGGATCGATGCCGAGCTGGTACCGGGCATTTTGCCGGTGTCGAACGTCGCCCAGACACGCAAATTTGCCGGCATGTGCGGCGCGGAAATTCCGGGCTGGATGAACGATCTGTTCGAAGGCCTCGACGACCATCCCGCGGCAAGACAGCTGATCGCGGCCACCGTGGCGGCAGAATTGTGCCGCAAACTTTATGCCGGCGGCGTTCGCCAGTTCCATTTCTATACGCTCAACCGGGCCGAACTCAGCTACGCGATATGCCATTTGCTGGGCAAGCGCCCCGCTGGCGCACAACAGGAGAAAGCGGCATGACCAGCGCGCGCGAACGATTGCAGAAACTGGCTGGCGAACGAATTCTGGTGTTCGACGGTGGCTATGGCACCGCGATCCAGAATTATGGCCTCGGCGAACGCGACTATCGCGGCACGCTGGAACTGGCCGATGACCAGAAGGGCAATAATGATCTGCTCAGCCTGACCCGGCCGGACATCATTGAAGCCATTCATACATCCTATCTCGAATCCGGCGCCGACATCATCGAGACCAATACGTTCAGCTCGACCGAGATCAGCCAGGCCGATTATGGCTGCGAACATCTGGTCCGCGACCTGAACGTCAAATCAGCCGAAATCGCGCGCGCGGCTTGTGACAAGGCCGAAGCCAAGGATGGCCGCCCGCGCTTTGTGGCCGGATCCATCGGGCCGACCAACAAGACGCTTTCCCTGTCGCCCGACGTCAACGATCCGGGTTTCCGCGAAATCGACTATGACTATCTGAAAGGCGTCTACCGGGCGCAGTGCGACGCGCTGATCGAAGGCGGCGTTGATTTTCTGCTGATCGAGACGATCTTTGACACGCTCAACGCCAAATGCGCCGGCATGGCGGCAATGGAAGCGGCCGAAGCGAGCGGACGGGATATTCCGCTGATGATCTCGATGACCCTGACCGACCTGTCCGGCCGTAATCTGTCGGGTCATACCGTCGAGGCTTTCTGGCACGCGGTCCGGCATCTCAAACCGCTGACCATCGGGCTCAACTGTTCCTTCGGTGCCGACCAGCTCCGTCCGCACCTCGCCATGCTGGCGAAGGAGGCGGATACGCTTATCATGGCCTATCCCAATGCCGGCCTGCCCAACGAACTCGGCGAATATGACGAATTGCCGGACGAAACCGCCGAGCTGATCGAGAACTGGTTCAACGACGGACTGGTCAATATTGTCGGCGGTTGCTGTGGCACGACGCCGGAGCATATTGCCGCTATTGCAAAGGTTGTTGACGGTCACGAGCCACGCAAGATACCGGCCATTCCAGTGCACACGCGTCTGTCCGGCCTGGAGCCATTCAATATGGCCGCCTGAAGAAACACTATTGCGGTTCGTTTCGAAGAAAAATTCGGAACGGACCGCAGAAGCATAACTGCCTTTCGTCTGCGCGCGAGGCCAACGGATACCATCACAATATCATGACACAGCCCTCTTCTACCAATTTCGTCAATGTCGGCGAACGCACCAATGTCACCGGATCGGCGCGCTTCAAAAAGCTGATTCTCAATGACGATTATGAAGCCGCGGTCGAAGTCGCCCGCCAGCAGGTCGAGAATGGTGCGCAGGTGATCGATATCAATATGGACGAGGGCCTGCTCGACGCGCATCACGCGATGACCACCTTTCTCAAGCTGATCTCCGCCGAACCCGATATCGCGCGGGTGCCGGTGATGATCGACAGCAGCAAATGGTCGGTGATCGAGGCAGGCCTGAAATGTGTCTCCGGCAAGCCGATCGTCAACAGCATCTCGATGAAGGAAGGCGAGGAAGAATTTCTCAGCCACGCGCGCAAATGCATGGCCTATGGTGCCGCCGTCGTGGTCATGGCCTTTGATGAGACGGGTCAGGCCGATACCAAGGATCGCAAGGTCGAGATTTGCGAACGCGCCTACCAGCTGCTCACCGGCATCGGCTTTCCGCCGGAAGATATTATCTTTGATCCCAATGTATTCGCGATCGCGACCGGGATTGACGAGCATCGCCGCTACGGCATCGATTTTATCGAGGCGACCCGCGAGATCAAGAAACGCTGCCCGCATGTGCATATCTCCGGCGGCCTGTCCAACCTCTCGTTCAGCTTCCGCGGCAACGAACCGGTACGCAAGGCCATGCACAGCGTCTTCCTCTACCACGCCATCCCTGCCGGCATGGACATGGCGATCGTCAACGCCGGCCAGCTGGATATTTACGACGACATCGACCCGGAACTGCGCGAGCTGTGCGAAGATGTCATATTCGACCGCCGCGAGGATGCCACCGACCGGCTGATCACGCTCGCCGAAAAATTCCGCGGCACGGACGAGGTGGCGGAGAAAGCGGCGGCAGAATGGCGCGGCTATGAAGTGCACAAGCGGCTCGAACATGCGCTGGTCAAGGGTATCGACGCCCATATCATCGAGGATACCGAGGAAATGCGGCTCGCCGTCAAGGCGCGCGAAGGCCGGCCGATCGAGGTGATCGAAGGCCCACTGATGGACGGCATGAATGTCGTCGGCGACCTGTTCGGCTCGGGCAAGATGTTCCTGCCGCAGGTGGTGAAATCCGCGCGCGTGATGAAGAAGGCCGTTGCCCATCTCTTCCCTTATATCGAAGCCGAGAAGGACGAGAATGCCAAGGGCAAGGGCAAGATCATCATGGCCACGGTCAAGGGCGATGTGCACGATATCGGCAAGAATATCGTCGGCGTCGTGCTGCAATGTAACGGCTTTGAAGTCATCGATCTCGGCGTAATGGTGGCCTGGACCGACATATTGAAGGCCGCGAATGAAAATGATGCCGATATTATCGGGCTGTCGGGCCTGATCACGCCATCGCTCGATGAGATGGTGACCGTCGCCGAGGAAATGGAGCGGGCAAAAATGACCATGCCGCTGCTGATCGGCGGCGCGACCACGTCAAAAACCCATACTGCGCTGCGCATCGAGCCCGCCTATAGCGGACCGACGGTCTATGTTCTGGATGCCAGCCGTGCGGTCGGCGTCGCGTCGCAACTGGTCAGCGATACGCAGGCAGACGGCTTTATCGCCAGGACACGGGAAGATTATGAGCAGGTCCGTGTCGCGCGGGCTGGCAAGACCGGCAAGAAGCTGGCGACGCTCGAGGAAGCCCGTGCCAATGCCGCCCAGATCGATATGGATCTCAAGCCCGTGGCACCGGCGAAGCCGGGATTGCATGTCTATGAGGACTGGGATCTTGCCGAGCTGCGCGACTATATCGACTGGACGCCCTTCTTCCGCGCCTGGGAACTGGCCGGCAACTATCCCGCCATTCTGACCGACGAAATCGTCGGCGAGAGCGCCAGCGACCTGTTCCGCGATGCGCAGGCGATGCTCGACCAGATTATCGCGGAGAAATGGCTGACGGCCAAAGGTGTGGCCGGCCTCTGGCGCGCCCGGCGCGACGGTGACGATATTCGCGTCTCTCCGGACAATGCGGAATATGGCTTGCCGATGCTGCGCCAGCAGGTGATCAAGCGCGGCGGCAAGCCAAACAATTGCCTCGCTGATTTCATCGATACCGAGGATGACTGGATCGGCGGCTTTGCCGTCACCGCCGGCCACGGCATTGAAGAACATGTCCAGCGTTTCGAGATGGACAAGGACGACTATAACAGCATCCTGCTAAAGGCGCTGGCCGACCGGCTGGCCGAGGCCTTTGCCGAGCGTATGCACGAACATGTCCGCAAGGACCTTTGGGGCTATGCGGCGGACGAACATTTGAACAACAAGCAGCTGATCCAGGAAAAATATCAGGGCATTCGCCCCGCCCCCGGCTATCCGGCCTGCCCGGACCACAGTCTGAAACCGATCCTGTTCGAGATGCTTGATGCCACCGCGCATACGGGAATCGAACTGACCAGCGGCTTTGCGATGACACCGACCGCTGCCGTGTCGGGATTCTATTTTGGCCATCCACAGGCGGATTATTTCGGTGTGGCGCGAATCAGCGAGGACCAGGTAGAGGATTATGCGGCACGGCGCGGCGTCAGCCTCGACCAGGCGCGGCAATGGTTGCGGCCCAATTTGAACGAATAGTCCATCCGGCAATCCCGTTAACCTCTGTCGCTCAGCCTGAATTCATCTGGGACAATATAAGCATAGATGTTGTTTGATATTGCCGCAGGCGATATTGAAACTGCCCAATTCCCTCTATTCAGGACAGCCGAAATGAAGCTCAAGACACGTTTGATCGCCACCGTTATATTGGCTTCACTGGCCGGTACGGCTGCACAGGGCCAGCGTGTCGGGGCGTTCAAGGTGATGGAAACCGGCCAGAGCTACCAGCGTCTGGCCGATGCGGTGGCTGCCATTGGTGGAAATAATGCCACTATTGTCATCGCTCCCGGTGCCTATGGCGATTGTGCGGTGCAGACAGCCGGCCGCATCACCTACAAGGCATCGGTTCCCGGCCAGACCATATTGGATGGCGGCGTCTGCGAAGGCAAAGCGAGTCTCGTCCTGCGGGGCAAGGCGGCGACGATCGACGGCATCATTTTCCAGAACCAGCGGGTGCCTGACGGCAATGGTGCGGGCATCCGGATCGAGCGCGGCGACCTTTATGTCTATAATGCCCTGTTCCGCAATGCCGAACAGGGCATATTGAGCGCCAATGACCCGAGCGCGGAAATTGTCATCGACCGGTCAACCTTTCAGCGGCTCGGACGCTGCGATCGGGGCCTGTCCTGCGCGCACAGCATCTATATCGGTAATTTCGGATCGCTGAAGGTGACCAACAGCCGCTTCGAAAAGGGCAGCGGTGGCCATTATGTCAAAAGCCGCGCCCCGCGGGCGACGATCACCAACAACAGCTTTGATGACACGCAGGGTCGCACCACCAACTATATGATCGATCTTCCGGCCGGCGCCACCGGCGTAATCAGCGGCAATGTCTTCGTACAGGGCCAGAACAAGGAAAACTGGAGCGCTTTCATCTCCATCGCCGCGGAAGACCGCGACCATAGTTCGGAAGGTCTCAACATCCATTCCAACAGCGCTTCGCTCGCCAAGGGCGTGAACCGGAACACCTGGTTTGTTGCCGACTGGAGCGGCGACCAGCTTCGCATTGCCAATAACAGTCTCGGACGCGGCCTGACCCGCTACCAGCGGCGCTAGAAAGCCCCTCGCCTCACTCGCAGCTGTTTAGCGGACCGCCGTCAATATCGAGACATTGTCCGTCGTTTTCCTCCGCCGGGATGTCCACGCCGACGAGCGCGCCCAGCGTCGGTGCAATATCGACCGTCATCACCGACAAGGGCTGTTCGAAATGCCGGATGCCCTCGCGCCAGAACAGGATCGGAACGCGACGGTCATAGTCCCATGGGCTGCCATGGGTTGCTACATATCCCCGCGCGGTAGTGGCGATCGGCGTCACCGCCTTTTTGAGCAGAACGACAAAATCGCCGGACCGGTCGGGATGAAAAGAGGCGCGGGCACGCTGCGGCAAGGTCCATTCTTCGGGAGCGCTGCGCGGCACCTCAATCGCCGCAATCTCGTCATGTTCCAGCACCATCTCCACCTGCGTGTGGGCGGCGATCAGCGCTACCGCGCTATCCTTGACCTTTTTCCGCATATCCGCGGAAAGCTCTGTGCTGACATAATAGTCGCCGAATGGGCCATCGGCGTAGAGCACAGGCTGGTCAGCCGGAAGGCCCAAAACTTCTGCGACCTTCCGGCCGATCGTCTTGGCGTTCAGATCAGGGTCGACCCGCTGCGCTGTCGCTACGCCCTGCAGGCTCATCCGTTCCGGCAGGTCGAGCCCGCCATGATCGGCGGTCAACATCACGACATAGTCAATATCCGCTCCGTCCAGCAGATCAAAAAACTGCCCGAGAGAACGATCCAGTTCACTCATCTGGATGCACATCTCTAGCCCTTCGGTGCCAAAGCCGTGGCCGATATAATCGGTAGCGGACAGTCCGACAGACAGGATATCGGTGGCGTCGCCCTGCCCCAGCTCGAGTTCCTTGATCAGGACCGTTGCCGCGTCGAGCACCGACTTGTCGAAGTCCGGAGACCCGCGATAAACGCTCGCGGCGCCTTCGGGGCGCTGAAAGGCATAATCGCCAACCGACTTGCCTTCGCCATGTGCAATACGGGCATTGCGCGCCGCGCAATGGGCCGGCACCGCAAAAGCTGGCCGCGCCTTGTCGATAGTCGAAGCAATCGACTTGTTGAGGGCGGCAATAGCCGGCAGGGTCTTGCGACCCTGAAGCGTGGAAAAGCCCTTTCCTTTCCACCAGTATATTTCGTCGACATCATGTCCGCCCATCATCAGCGCCGCGCGGTCCTTGCCCGACACCGCAACATTGCGCGAATCCGGCGAGACTTTCTTGAGCCGGTCGCCCAGCGTCGGCACCAGAAGATGCCAGACTGAAGCGATATAATCACCCTGCGCGGCAGCGGTAATGTCACCGAAGCTGGACCCGTCGATGCGCTCGTCCTCGGCGCAATAGACAGTTTTGTCCTCGCGCTCGATCGACAGATCGATCCAGTTGTTGGCAATGATCCCCGCCCGCCCGGAATGGACACCGGTCATAATCGTTGCATGGCCCGGACAGGTCTCCGTCGCAGCGTGCGACTGATAGCCGGACGGGAACACCACACCCTGCGCCAGACGGGCCAGACCGCCGGTAAAGCTGCTGCGATACTCGCTAAAAAGATCGGCGGAAAACTGGTCCACCGATATCGCGACCACAAGATCCGGCTGGGCAGATTCCCTTTGGCCGGAATCTTCCGCATGAGCGGTTCCGGAAAATGTGATAAGCGCGGCAACAGCTGTAACTAGAATCGATTTTTGCACGAATGGTCCTCACGGGTAATTGTCGCTATAGAAAGCAACGGTCCAATAGCCTAAATGCCATTAAACAGGAAATAGTGAGTTTTTATGACATCTGATTTGCGTCTGTTTTCGATCATGGTGGCGTTTGCCGCGCTGTTTTTTGCGCCGGTAGCCGAAGCACAGAACCGGCTGGGCAGTACGGAGCTGAATGTAGCCGCCACACTGCTAGCGGAATCCGAGCAGGTGAAGGCCGGGGAAAGCGTGACACTCGCCTTTGTCATGGAGCCGAAACCGACCTGGCACGGCTATTGGGAAAATCCCGGCGATGCCGGTATCGGCATGAGCTTTGACTGGACTTTGCCCCCGGGCGTGACGGCCGGAGAGGCCCAGTTCCAGGTACCCGACAGGCTGCTGATCGCCGGTATCATGAACTATATCTACAAGGGCGATTATGCGGTCCTGGTCAATCTGACCCTGTCCGGTGAAGTCCGCCCGGGCCCCCTCCCGATTGCGGTAAAATCCGAATGGCTGTCCTGCACCGACGAGATTTGCGTGCCAGAACAGGACGAACTGTCGATCACCCTGCAGGTTGTCGGCGAGGATACATCGATCTCGCGAAACACGGCGTTTGACGCGTTCCGCGCGGCCCTGCCTCGTCCTCTGGGCAGTGAAGCCAGCTTTGCTGTCGACGCAGACCTGTTCCGCCTGTCTATCCCGCTGCCCGCGAACGTCGCGATCGACCAGCCCTATTTCTTCATTCTGGAAGATGGCATTATCGACTATGCCGCGCCGCAGACATTCAATCGTGACGGCGACCGCCTGATCCTCGAAACCGGCGCGCGCGGCGATGGCTATGACACAATCAGCGGCATATTGAAGATTGGCGATCATGACGGTTTTCTGATCACTGCCACCAAGGGCGAGGTCGAAATGACCGGCCTCCCCCTGTCCGGCGACAGCGCAAAGGACGAGGGCGGTGGCTCGCTGCTGTTCTTGGCACTGGGCGGCGCCATTCTGGGCGGGCTTTTGCTCAACCTGATGCCCTGCGTCTTCCCGATTCTCAGCCTGAAAGCAATCAGCCTGGCCAAGGCCGGCGGCAGTGAAACGGTCGTCCGGCGCGATGCGCTTGCCTATACCGCCGGTGTTGTTCTCGTCGCCACGGCGCTCGGCGCGGCCCTACTCGGCTTGCGCGCCAGCGGTGCGGCGGTCGGCTGGGCATTTCAGCTGCAGGACCCACGGATCATCTTCATCCTGCTGGCCCTGGTCACCGCCATCGGCTTCAATCTGGCCGGGCTGTTCGAGCTGCCCAATATCAACTTCGGCAACAAGCTGACCCAGAAAGACGGCGCCGCCGGATCGTTCTGGACCGGCGCACTGGCCGCCTTTGTCGCCACACCCTGTACCGGGCCGTTCATGGCCGCGGCCCTCGGGGCGACTATCATTTTGCCGCCGATCGCGGCGCTGGTGATTTTTGCAGGACTGGGCGTCGGCCTCGCTTTGCCCTTCCTGCTTATCGCCTTCGTGCCGGCAATCCGCAACCGCCTGCCAAAACCGGGGCCCTGGCTGGACGGCTTTCGCAAAGTCATGGCGATCCCGATGTTTCTCACCGGCATCGGTCTGATCTGGCTGCTCGGTCGCCAGATCGGAACCGATGCGCTGGGTCTGTCGCTGGTCTTCCTGCTGGTTGTCGGTCTTATCCTCTGGTGGTTCGGCGGCGGACAGGTCAAAGGCATCTCGCGCGGTGCGCTGGCTAGCGCGACAATGATCGCCGTTCTGGCCGGCGGTATCATCAGCCTGCCCGGCGAAGAGGCGATGGAAAGCCGGAAACTGACCGCGGCTTCCGGCGCCACCCTGCCCAGTGAACCCTTTAGCGAAACACGACTGGCCGAACTGCGCGAATCCGGCCAGCCGGTCTTTGCCTATTTCACCGCCGACTGGTGCATCACCTGCAAGGCCAACGAGGCCGCTGCCATCCAGCGCAGCGAGACCGCGGACGCGTTCAAAGCCGCCGAAGTTGCCGTATTGATGGGTGACTGGACCCGCCCCGATCCGGTGATCAGCAGATTTCTGGAAAAACACGGGCGGGCGGGCGTTCCCCTGTATCTATATTATGCGCCTGGTGAAGAACCGGTCATTCTGCCGCAGATTCTCACGGTATCGACATTGACGGAATTGGTCGGTGAACCGGTATAAGGCGAACTCCCCTTTTCTTTCCCCAATGAATGGAGTCTGACAATGCGAAATTTTTCATCCCTAGCAGCCGCAAGTGTCGCAGCGATCGCGCTGGCCAGCCCGCTGGCCGCTGCCCAGAGAAACGGTGCCGTCGCTCAGGATTTCAAACTCACCGACGTCAACGGACAGACGGTTCAACTGTCACAGTTCCGCGGCAAGACCGTGGTTCTGGAATGGCACAATCCCGGCTGCCCCTTTGTAGCCAAACATTATAATAGCGGCAATATGCAGGCGACCCAGAAAGCCGCCAGACAGCAGGGCGCGGTCTGGCTGACGATCAATAGCGGTGCGAAAGGCAAACAGGGTCATATGACCGGTGCCGAGGCGAAGGCGCTGATCGCCGAGCAAAAAATCATGGCGACCAATTATCTGTTCGACCCACGGGGCGTGGTCGGCAAGGCATATGCCGCCAAAACCACCCCGCATATGTATATTATCAATGACAAGGGCATTCTGGTCTACCAGGGCGGGATCGATGACAAGCCAACGGCAAATGTTGCCGATATCAAAACGGCCCGCAATCATGTGCTGGCGGCGCTGAAGGAAATCAAATCCGGCGACAAGGTCAGTGTCGCCCAGGCGCGGCCGTACGGCTGCTCGGTCAAATATGCATCCTGACAGACCGGATAATGCAGGGCCGGCACGCAAACTTTACGCGCGCACCAGCCCTGCGCCCCAGGATCCGGGGATAGGACGACCGCCTCAAGCCCCCTGAGGCCGTTCGTCAACAGGTCCCCGGACCCGATAGCAATGCTTTTTCTGCCTGCATCATTCCCGAGGGTTGGGAGACAGACCCAGTACGCAACAAGGATCTGCCTCCCCCTTTGCTCCGACAGCGTGCGACCCTACTTAAAGGCACCGCCGGTCAAACTCTTCCCTTCCGCCAGCCAGCACGTGCCGGCGGATATGGAGAACTTATTGTTTCGATGCTGACCGCGATCCATTCCTGTTTGTCGGAATGCGATTGCCGGGTCAGTTCTTGTCTCTGCAATCTGTAATGGCCGTCCTCTAGCTAACCTGACCTGAACGGTCATGTAAACTATGGTAACAACTGGTAAACCATTGAAATTATATTACATTTTTGCGTAATTTATGCACAGCGCCAGATCAGATATTCAGGACGAAATTGGCCATTTCGGGTGACGTTTGAAAAAGACCTTATTTTCCATATAGTTACATTTTATACTGATTCGACGCCTGATTTCCGGCAAAAATATACAGATTGGGCATCTCCTGCCCGGATCGTAACCGCGACATGCGCCTGCCACGAATGTCAGCAGGACGGCGAGGACCCGCTTGCCGAAAATGTCGTCTTTTTGTCGACAGCATCCCTGCCCTACATCTTCCGCTGCGTCTTGCCATAGCCCATTTTCCGCGTGCCCGGTCGGCCTTCGGTGGAGCGGCCCTTGGGTTGCGCCACCTGCAGGTCGGCGGGTAGACCCAGCTCTTCCGCCTCGAGCTTGCGGATCTCGTCACGCAACCGGCCGGCTTCTTCGAATTCCAGATCCGCCGCTGCATCGCGCATCTGCTTCTCGAGGCTTTCAATATGGGCGCGCAGATTGTGGCCGACCAGAGGCTTGCTGTCGTCGTCGACCGCGCCGGTGACCATGTCCTTGGCCGTGGCATGGGCGACAATATCGCCGATATTCTTCTTGATCGACAGCGGGGTGATACCGTGTTCGAGATTATAGGCGACCTGTTTCTCGCGGCGGCGATCAGTCTCGCTGATCGCGCGCTCCATCGACCCGGTCATCCGGTCGGCATAGAGGATCACCCGGCCATCGACATTACGCGCGGCACGGCCGATGGTCTGGATCAGCGATGTCTCGCTGCGCAGGAAACCCTCCTTGTCGGCGTCCAGTATCGCGACCAATCCGCATTCCGGAATATCCAGCCCTTCGCGCAGCAGATTGATGCCGATCAGCACGTCATAGACGCCGAGCCGAAGATCGCGGATCAGTTCGATCCGCTCCAGCGTCTCGACATCGCTGTGCATATAGCGGACCTTGATTCCCGCCTCGTGCATGAATTCGGTCAGATCTTCGGCCATCCGCTTGGTCAGCGTGGTGATCAAAGTCCGATAACCCTGTTCGGCGACCTTGCGGCATTCGTTGATCACATCATCGACCTGGTCCTCGACCGGCCGGATCTCGACCGGCGGATCAATGAGCCCGGTGGGACGAATGACCTGTTCGCTGAACACGCCGCCGGTCTGCTCCATTTCCCACGACCCCGGCGTTGCCGAGACGCTGACCGTCTGCGGTCGCATCGCGTCCCACTCGTTGAAGCGCAGCGGCCGGTTGTCAATACAACTGGGCAAGCGGAAGCCATATTCCGCGAGATTGATCTTGCGACGGTGATCGCCCTTCGACATGGCGCCGATTTGCGGCACCGTCTGGTGACTCTCGTCGACGAACAGAAGCGCATTGTCCGGCAGATATTCGAACAGGGTCGGTGGCGGTTCGCCGGGCAGGCGCCCGGTCAGGAAGCGCGAATAATTTTCGATACCGGCGCAGCTGCCGGTGGCCGCGATCATCTCGAGATCGAAATTGGTTCTTTGCTCCAGCCGCTGATGCTCGATCAATTTGCCTTCCGCTTCCAGCTCCTTCAGCCGCTCGGCGAGCTCGAACTTGATCGCTTCCATCGCCTGTTTCATCGTCGGTCCCGGCGTGACATGGTGCGAATTGGCATAGACGCGCACCTTGTTCAGGCTCGCGCCCTTCTTGCCGGTCAGCGGATCAAATTCGACAATCTCTTCAATCTCGTCGCCGAAAAAGCTGATTCGCCAAGCCATGTCTTCATAATGCGACGGGAAAATCTCGAGATTGTCGCCCCGCACCCGAAAGCTGCCACGGGCAAAAGCCATATCGTTGCGCTTGTACTGCAGCGCCACCAGCTTGCGGATGATATCCCGCTGGTCGACCGACTGTTCCTTCTTGAGATCAAAGACCATCGCCGAATAGGTCTCAACCGAGCCGATACCATAGAGGCAGGACACCGACGCGACGATGATCACGTCATCGCGCTCGAGCAGAGAACGGGTGGCGCTGTGCCGCATCCGGTCAATCGCCTCGTTTACCGAGCTTTCCTTCTCGATATAGGTATCCGACCGCGCGACATAGGCTTCGGGCTGGTAATAGTCATAATAAGAGACAAAATATTCGACGGCATTTTCCGGAAAGAAATTCTTGAACTCGCCGTACAGCTGCGCCGCCAAAATCTTGTTCGGCGCCAGAATCAGCGCCGGCCGCTGCAATTCTTCAATCACCTTGGCCATGGTGAAGGTCTTGCCCGACCCGGTGACCCCGAGCAGCACCTGGTCGCGCTCCTCATCGCGCATGCCCTCTACCAGTTCCCGGATAGCCGTCGGCTGGTCGCCCGCCGGTTCAAAATCGCTGACCAGCTTGAAGCGTCTTCCGCCTTCCGATTTTTCCGGACGACTGGGCTTGTGCGGAACGAAATCATCCCCGGTTTCGGGTTCCGCGAGACCTCTTCTGATAACCAATTCTGTCATAGAGCCGATATGGAACAAAAAGGGACCAATGTCATCCCCGTTGTGGAGTTTTTGGCCCTGCGGAGAGATAGAAAATTTACATCTGTTCCACATCGTCTTAAAGTGATCGACAACGCATAATATTTAGGGGAAATTCTTGTGAGAAAATTACTGGTTTCGGTTGCTGTACTCGGCCTTGTCGGCGGCTGTTCGGACACGGGTGCCGACCATGACGGCGACGGCAAGATCACCGCCGAAGAAGTGGCCAAAGAAATGAATCAGGTCACGCTTGAGCCCGGCGAATGGGAAAATACCGTAGAAATCGTAGATGTCGAAATCGAGGGACTGCCGGAAGGCGTGCCGGCCGGCATCATGGACCGCATGAAGGGTCAGACCACAACAACGAAATCCTGCATTACCAAGGAAGAAGCGGAAAATCCCGGAGCCCAGTTCTTTGCCGCGCAGGAAAAGACCAATTGCGAAGTGAAGAAATTCGACATGAGCGGCGGCGCCGTATCATCCGAAATGTCCTGCAGCAATATGGGCGGCACACCCGGCGAGATGACCATGGAAATGGATGGTCAATATGGACCGAGCAGCTATGACATGACGATGAACATGGTCGGTGGCGGAGGCGGCATGAAAATGAACATTTCCGCCAGAAGCAACGGCAAACGCATCGGCAGCTGTCCGACCGGTTGATCCCGGCAAAGCCATATCCGAAGGATCGGGGCAGGAGCGCGTCGTTTCTGCCCTTTTTTGATCGGCGGCTCCAAAATCCGGCTTTGCGCTATCCGATTTGATCAGACATAAGGAAACAAGATACGGGGAGAAAATCATGAAGCATCTATTGGCACTCGCCGCGACAACGGCTTTGATCTGGTCTGCACCGGTGGCGGCACAGAATAGTTCGCCGTCACCCGATCTCGCGGCCGCCATCGCGGCGGATTATGACAATGTGCTGCAAGCCCTGTTTATCGATTTCCACAAAAACCCGGAACTGTCCTACAAGGAAGTTCGCACCGCCGGGATCATTGCCGGCAAATGGCGCGAAGCAGGATTTACCGTTACCGAGAAAGTCGGCGGCACCGGCGTGGTTGCGGTAATGGAAAATGGCGAGGGCCCGACCCTGATGCTGCGCGCCGATATGGACGGCCTCCCGCTCGTCGAGGATAGCGGGCTGGACTATATGTCCACGGCCAGACAGGTCAGCATCGATGGCGAGGAAAAGCCGGTGATGCACGCTTGTGGCCATGATGTGCATATCACGTCGCTGATCGGCACCGCCCGGCAAATGGCGGCGCGCAAGGATCAGTGGTCGGGCACGCTGGTGCTGATCGCACAGCCGGCCGAAGAGCGGATCGGCGGCGCCAGAATGATGATGGAGGACGGGCTCTATAGCCGTTTTCCAAAGCCGGATTTTGCCATGGCCTTCCACGTTTCGGCCGACACGCCGACCGGCAAGCTGGCACTGGGCAAAGGGATCAACTATTCCTCGTCAGACAGCGTTGATATCGTCATCCACGGGGTTGGCGCGCACGGCGCATCCCCGCATCGGGGCAAAGATCCGATCGTGATGGGCGCCGAAATCATCATGGCGCTGCAGACCATCGTCAGCCGCGAAATCGCGCCGCTCAAACCCGCTGTGGTAACCGTTGGCTCCTTCCACAGCGGCTTCAAGCATAATATCATATCCGACAAGGCGGTGATGCAATTGACCGTCCGTTCCGACGACGCCGAGACGCGGGCCAAATTGCTCGAAGGGATCAAGCGCATTGCGACCAATGTCGGCCGGATGAACGGCCTGCCGGAAGACCGGCTGCCCGACGTTCTGGTTTCGCGTGAGTCGACTCCGGCCACTTATAATGACGCCGAACTCACCGAACGGGTGAAGGGCGTTTTCGCCGCGCGCTTTGGTGACGATGTCTTCGACAACAAGCCGCGCGAAGGCATGGGCGCAGAGGATTTCGCCTATTTCGTCGCCCCCAATACCGATGTGCCCGGTGTCTATTTTGCCGTCGGCGGCACGCCGCAGGCTGATTTTGACCGCGCCGCAGCGGGCGGCCCTCCGGTCCCGTCCCATCACTCGCCCTTCTTCAAGGTCGCTCCGCGCGAGTCTGTGACGCTGGGAACCGAAGCGATGACAGCAGCGGCACTGGATTATCTGTCGCCGCAAGATTGACTGTGGCGCTTGAACTCTCAGCAACGCAAATAGACATTCTGCACAAGAGGCTGCTCGACCGGCAGACCGAGTTGAAAGCGCTGGATGCAGAAGCAGCGAGCTGGCGCAATACGGTCGAACTGGACCAGCAGAGCGTCGGCCGCCTGTCCCGAATGGACGCGATGCAACAGCAGGAAATGGCCCAGGCCGAAGCACGGCGGCGGACCAGCGATCTGGCCAGAATCGAAATGGCGCTGAAGCGCATCGGACTGAATGAATATGGCTGGTGCACCGAGTGCGGCGATCCGGTTGCCTTTCGCCGGCTGGAAATCGATCCGGCAGCGGCGTTATGCATTGATTGCGCCCGCTGATTGCATCGCACCTCCGGCCTGGAACAGGCCGATGCAGGCTGCGCCGGGCCAATCGAGTCTTATTTGCGCCCAAAATGTCACCGTATCGCTTTTCACCCTTCCCCGCGCGCGGACATCTCCCTAATGTGCGGACCATGGAAGCCCCCGCCGATATCAAGCCATTTGATGGCCGTTTTGTTTACGGCAAACATTATTTCGCCTGTCGCGTCTATTTCGAGGACACGGATTTCTCCGGCATAGTCTATCACGCCAATTATCTGCGCTATATGGAGCGGGCCCGGTCCGACATGCTGCGCCTGCTCGATATGGATCAGGGCGCGGCCTATGACAGCGGCGAAGGCGTTTATGCGGTGGTCGATCTGACGATGAAATATCTGTTGCCGGCGAAACTGAATGACGATCTGGTCGTTGTCAGTACGGTCGAGACGCTGCGCTCCGCCAGCGTGATCATCGACCAGAAAATCATGCGCGGCCCGGACCAGATTACGTCAGCTTCCGTTCACGCAGCATTTCTTACGCCTGCCGGACGTCCGCGACGACAACCCAAGGCATGGACACAGGCATTTGCCAGCGTCATGAACCAGACCGATACGAAATGAAGGATAATAGATCTTGCTAGACCAACTTTCGCTGGGAGCGACTGCCGGAAATTTCTCTCCCCTCATGCTTTTCATGGAAGCCGATATAGTCGTCAAGGCGGTGATGATCGGTCTGTTGCTCGCGAGTATCTGGACCTGGACGATCATTGTCAGCTTCGGCATGAAAATCGGGCAAATCTCACGTAAATCGGACAAATTCGAACGCGCCTTTGACAAAACCGAAAATCTGGACAAATTTTTTGACGAATATGGCAAGTCTTCCCTGCCCAGCGCCAAGGTGTTGGCCGCCGGTGTCAGGGAATGGCGCAGATCGACGTCCAAGGCTCCGATCGACCGCGAAGGCACGCGCCAGCGGCTTGCCAGCGCAATGAACACGACCATTGCCCGCGAAGTCGACCGGATTGCCGACCGGCTCAATTTCCTCGCGACCGTAGGTAGCGTCGCCCCCTTTGTCGGCCTGTTCGGTACGGTCTGGGGCATCATGCGCAGCTTTTCGGCCATTGCTGCAGAACAGAACAGCTCGCTCGCGGTGGTCGCCCCGGGCATTGCCGAGGCCCTCTTCGCCACGGCCATCGGCCTGTTTGCCGCAATTCCCGCTGTCATTGCCTATAACCGTTTTTCCCACCGCCTGAACAAGCTCGAGGCCCGGATGGGCCGCTTTGCCGACGGTTTCCACGCAACGCTCAGCCGCGAACTGGAACTGGGAGACTGAGCATGGGCATGAACATGGGATCCGGCATCGGCAGGCGCGGCAGTGGCCGCGGCCGTGCTCCGATGGCCGAGATCAACGTCACCCCCTTTGTCGACGTGATGCTGGTGCTGCTGATCATTTTCATGGTGACCGCACCGCTGCTGGTCACCGGCGTGCCTGTCGACCTGCCGGAAAGCCGCGCCAACGCCCTGGAACAGGGACAGGAACCGGTGCAGATCTCGATCGACAACGAAGGCCGTATTTTCGTCGATGACGAGGAACTGAGCCGCGGCGCGCTGGAGACAAGGCTGCGCGACATTGCCGCCGAGCAGAATCCCGAGGACCCGCGCCAGATCATGCTGCGCGGCGACAAGACGCTCGACTATGGTCTGATCATGGGCGTGATGGGCGAACTGAACCGAGCGGGACTGAACCGGGTTTCGCTGGTCACTACAGGTTCATCAGAGACGCCATAAGAGTGGACCGCTGATATGGAGAAAGCTGAAAAAATTGGCTTGGGAATAGCGGCTGCGGGTCATGTGGTCCTGTTTGGCGCGCTCTCGCTGAGCATATTGAGCAGTACCAATGACGCGTTTCGCAACAAACCGATCGAAGTGATGATCGCCGACGAGGTGGGTCTGGAAAGCGCCGCGCCCGACCCTGTGATGGTCACTCCCGCGACCAGCGTTGCCCCGGAACTGGGCGCGCCGGAAGACAGCAGCATTGCCGCGCCGGAACCGCTGCCCGAGCCACCGAAAACCGAAGCCAATCCGACCCCGGCACCGAAACCGGCTCCCGTCTCCCGGGAACCCCGTCGGCGCCCAGACAAACCGGCCAGCGCCGCCCCAAAGGCAGAGCCGAAACCGGTCGCCAGGCCGACCCCCCGCGGCTCGCGTCTGGGCGATGATTTCCTGAAAGGGGTAACCGATGCCCCATCGGTCAGCCGCAGCCAGAATATCGCGGCGGAACGGGCTTCGCCGGCAGCCGTCGCCTCGCTGGAGCGTGAATTGTACCGGCTAATCAAGCAGAAATGGCGTCCGCCGACGGGCGCAGACGCGGAACTGTTGCGCACCACGGTAACCGCGCGCCTCGACAGCAGCGGACAGATCATCGGCAGACCGACCGCCAGAACGACCGGCATCACACCAAGCAATCGCTCTCAGGTTGAAATCCATCAGGAGCGGGCCATCGCTGCGGTGCAACTTGCGGCACCTTTCACGACATTCCCGGAAAAATATTATGACGAATGGAAGGTTATTGAACCTGTCCTCTATCTCGGCGTTTAGGAGACCAGCCATGCAATCACCCTCCCTCTTTTTCCGTAGCGCGATGCTCGGCATCTTCGCCAGTTTCGGGCTGACCGCATCTGCCCATGCCCAGTTGACCGTCGATGTTGATAATAGCGCTTCGGAAGAACTGGTTATCGCCGTGCCCGGACTGCCCACGCAGCAGAGCATCGACACGCCTGCCGGCAACACGGCCGAACTGGGCGGCAGGATCAGTGACGTGATCGTCACCGACCTGCGATCAAGCGGACTGTTCAAGCCGATGGGCCGCAACCAGGTTCGCGCTATCAGCTATTCGGAAGTCACGGCACCGCAATTTCCCTATTGGAACGGAACCAATGCCTCGGCCCTGATTCAGGGCTTCGTGCGGGCCAATCCCGACGGCAAGCTGACCGTGGGCTGCTATCTCTATGATGTCGCGCTGGAAACCGAACTCACCCGCCAGGGTTTTGTCGTCGAGCCGCGCGACTGGCGCCGGGCCGCACATAAATGCGCCGACAGCATCTATTCGCGCCTGAGCGGGGAATCACCGTTTTTCGACAGCCGCATCGCCTATATCGCCGAGACCGGCCCCAAGGGGAACCGGGTCAAGCGGCTGGCGATCATGGACAGCGATGGTGCCAACCACCGGTTCATCACCAATGGCCAAGCCACGGCGCTCACCCCGCGTTTCTCGCCCGATTACAAGAGCATCGTCTATCTGAGCTTTCTCGACGGCAATCCGCGCATCTATGTCTATGACATCGGCACCGGACGGCAGCGCCTGATCACCCAGAGCACCAATCCGACCTTCGCGCCGCGCTGGTCACCGGATGGCAAGTGGATTCTCTATTCCATGGCGATTGCCGGCAATACCGACATCTACAAGGTTTCGGCAGCCGGTGGCGGCAAGCCGCAACAACTGACCTTTTCACCGGGCATCGACATCGGTGGCAGTTTCTCGCCAGACGGTAGCCGGATCGTCTTCGAAAGCGACCGCTCGGGCAGCCAACAGCTCTATGTCATGGATGCGGACGGCGGCAATGAACGGCGCATCAGCTTTGGCGGCGGCCGCTTTGCGACGCCGGAATGGAGCCCGCGTGGCGATCTGATTGCCTTCACCAGAATGGCTGGCAATTTCCGCATAGGCGTGATGACTCCCAGCGGCGGCGGGCAAAGGCTGCTCACCGACAGCTGGCAGGACGAAGCTCCGACATGGGCGCCCAATGGCCGGGTGATCCAGTTTTTCCGGACCACCCGCGGAACCGGCAAGACCGGCATCTGGCAGGTCGACCTGACCGGCCGCAACGAACGGCAATTGCCGACGCCTGTAGACGGATCGGACCCGGCCTGGGGTCCATTGCTGCCATAGATTCAGTTCAAGACAAGCCACTGAAAAGAGATTATGTAACGCCCAAGGGCACAATTGAATAGGAGCAGAATTATGATCAAATATGCGACTCCCCTCCTGATTACCACCAGTCTGGTTCTGGCTGGCTGTTCGAAAAAGGCACCGGAAGAACTGCCACCGGCACCAGTCGATACGAGCACGCCTGCACCAACGCCAACACCCTCCGGTCCGGGCTATGCACCGGGTTCCCAAGGCGACTTCCTGGCCAACACGATGTCCGACCGGATTTTGTTTGATACCGACCGTTTCAATGTCGACTCGCAGGACCAGCTCATTCTGCAGAGCCAGGCACGTTGGCTGGCCCAACATCCCAATGCGCGGATCACAATCGAAGGCCATGCCGATGAACGCGGCACCCGAGACTATAACCTTGCGCTCGGTGAACGCCGCGCCAATGCGGCGAAAAACTATCTCGCCTCGCTGGGCGTCAGCCCGGCCCGGATGACCACGGTCAGCTATGGCAAGGAACGTCCCGAAGCGCTCGGGTCGAACGAAAGCGCCTGGGCCCAGAACCGCCGCGCCGTGAGTGTCGTCATCCGCTAGAACGGCCGAACATTGGACAAAAAAAAGGGCCGCTACCTGTGCAGGTAGCGGCCCTTTTTAATGTTTGACCGGCCTTTATTTCTTGGTGCCCGTCATTGCCATTTCACCAAAAGCGCCTGCTTTGACCGAACCGGCCAATTGGCCATCGGTGATCGTCGCATCGCCTTCCAGCTTCATCGGCATGGGAACGGTCATGTTCATTTCCCAGGTGATGTGATTGCCGTCAACCTTGCCATTTTCGACATCCATCGACCCCATAGCGCCGGCGTTGGTGCCGGTGAACGTGTCACCGTCGGTAACAATGGTAAATTCCGATGTCTGGTCTCCCATCGGCGATTTGGTTACGCAAGTATAAGTTCCATCAATAGACATTCCATTCTCCTTTTCATGTCAAAGCCCTGACTCTGTCGGGGCTGACGATCATTCGTCGCTACCCGCCGAATCGTTCGAACTGCTATCACTATTAACAGCAGTGTCATTAACTTCATAGCCGCGATATTCGACCGGCATGTCCAGCGCGTCCAGCTGGGTCCTGATCTTGGTCAGGTCGCCCACAATCACCCAGGTAAATTTGTCAGGGTCAATGGCTTCGGCCATGGCACTGTTCAGATCATCTTCGGTTAGCGCCCGGTAGCGGTCTGCAACGGTTTCCGCATAATCGGAGGGCCGGCCGAATATCACATCACCCTGCATCTGGCCCAGGATCCGGGACGTACGCTCGAACTGGCCGGGCAACTGGCGCACATTACCGTTGATCGTACGCTCCAGCTCTGCCGCCGTCACCCCGTTCTCGCCAAGGAAATCGCGCACCTGCGCATCAATGGCCGCCACCGCGGGGCCGGTCTGGTTGGTCTGGACCGGCGCGCGCATGGTGTACATGACCCGGTCTTCGCCGCGCACCAGGCTGTTGCGCGTGCCGTAGCTCCAGCCCTTGGTCTCACGCAGATCCATATTGATCCGCGAGAGGAAATTGCCGCCGAGCACCTCGTTGGCGGCGTTGAGGGTCAGCAAATCATCCGATCCCCTGTAGGGCAGGACCTGCCCCGCAAGGATCATCGACTGCGGAGAATTGGGCCGGTGAATGGCGACGATCCGACCTTCTCCTTCCGGAATGGCCGCGTCGAAATTCTTCGCCGGGGCAGCTTTTGCCGCGCCCTTCCACTTGCCGAAGCGCAACTCCAGCTTGTCGACCAGTTCCTGCTTGTCGATCCGTCCGGCGGCAAAGATCGTTGCCTTGGCCGGATGCATCCATTGCTGATGGAAAGCAGCCAGGTCGTCGCGGGTGATGGCCGACACCGTTGCCTTGGTGCCGTTACCCGACAGGCCGCGGCCATAGGGATGGTCTGTACCGAAAATCAGCGGCGGGAGCGTGTTGCTGGCGATGCTCAGCGGATCGCTTTCCTCGCGATCGATGGCGGTCAGCTGCCGAACCCGGATACGCTCGATATCATCGGTTTTGAATGCCGGATTTTTGACAATATCCGCCATCAGATCCAGCGACGCATCCAGATTGGGATTGACCGCGCTCAGATCGACATCGGTGCGATCGCGGCCGCCCCCGATGCTGATATTGACGCCGAGCCGCTCCTGCTGCTCGGCGATTTCGACCGAGCTCAGACTGGTCGTGCCCTCATCCAGGATCGCGGTCACGAAATTCTGCAAGCCCAGCTTTTCCGGAGAATCGGCGCTGGTGCCGGCGTCGAACGACAGGGTCACCCGGGTCATCGGCACCGCATCACGACGGGCGAAATAGACCTTGATGCCGTTGGACAGGGTCGCGGTCTCCACATCCGGAAAGTCGACATTGGGGATATCACCCACGGGCGGCAGGGTCGACCGGTCGGGAGCGGTCACGGTTCCGCCCTGGTCGTCCTGCATATAGAAAGCGGGCGCGGTCAAAACGCCGGTCCGTTCACCGATACCGGCTCCCACTTCCTGATATTCCTCCCGCTCGCCCGGCACCACGGTGATGCCGAGAACCGGACGGGTCAGCCATTTCTGCATCGCCGTCCTCACCGCTTCCGGTGTGGTCGATGCCAGCCGGCCGAGTTCCTTTTTATAATATTCCGGATCGTCGGAATATAGCTCGCCCTGTGCCAGAGCGACGGCCTTGCCGCTAAATCCGCCCACCTGCTCCAGCCCGGCAATCCGGGCAGCGGCGTTGCGTGTCGCCACGCGCTGCACTTCGTCTTCCGTCGGGCCGTTGGCGATAAAATCGGCAATGATTTCATCCAGCCGCCCGGCAACCGCATCCGCGTCCTCGCCCGGCTTTACGTCGGCCTGGATATTCACCAGACTGCCGTGTACGAACGGGATGACATAAGCGGAAACGGAAACCGCATTTTTCTCGTCCCGCACCATGATATTGTCGAGCCGCGAGCTGGCCAGCCCGCCGAGCACGGTCAGACCGACATCGAGCGGCGTATAGTCGGGATCGTTGAGGCCCGGCACCACCCAGTTTCGGTAGATGCGCGTGGTTGCAACCTTGTCCTTCATCACCTCGTAAATCGGGGCATCAAGCGTCGGCAGCTCGGGAGCAAGTTCGGGGATCGGCTTGCCGCTCGGAATTGCGCCGAACCATTTATTGACCTTGGTCCGCGCGGTCGCGACATCGATATCGCCAGCCAGAACAAGGATCGAATTATTCGGTCCATAATGGTCGGTGAACCATTGCTTCATATCGTCGAGCGACGCCGCTTCGAGATCTTCCAGCGAACCGATCGTACTGTGACCATAGGGATGGTCCGGGGGAAACAGCAATTCCGTCTGGCGATAGCTGACCAGGCCATAAGGCTGATTGTCCCCCTGGCGCTTTTCGTTCGAGACCACGCCGATCTGGTTGTCGAGCTTCTCCTGCGTCACCGCACCGAGCAGATGCCCCATCCGGTCGCTCTCGAGGAACAGGGCGACGTCCAGCGCGGAGGTCGGGACGGTCTGGAAATAGTTCGTCCGGTCGAGCCAGGTCGTGCCGTTGAGGTCGGTGGCACCAATCTGCCGCAGCGGCTCAAAATAGTCGCCGGGGGCATTTTCCGATCCGTTGAACATGATATGTTCGAACAGATGCGCATAGCCGGTCTTGCCTTCGGGTTCATGGGCCGATCCGACACCATACCAGATGGAGACCGCGACAACCGGCGCCTTGCGATCGGTGTGGACGAGAACTTTCAGACCATTGTCGAGGGTGAATTGCTCATAGGGGATATCGACCTCCGCGACCAGATCGCTAACCGGCGCCGGATCGGCGGATTGATGATGTTTTGCCAGCGCGGGTGCGGTGACCGTCAACGCTGTGGTGGTCAGTGCCAGCAACAGGGAACGGGACAAACGGGACATCGGGATATTCCTCTCTATCAATATGCGATATTTCAATGTTGAACATGGCGTCAAACCCGCTCGGGTCTACCGCCAGCTTCGACCAACGCCCCTCAGGCGTCGACTAACGGCTATTTTGCCTTCCAGCCCCAGAACAGATGACAGGGCAATATATTCCAGAGCGAATAGCCGCTGTCGATCCGGTCGAAATGCGGCGCCATGAAATCGCGGGCTTTCTTGACGAACTGGTAGACCAGAAAGGCGCCACCCGGCCGGATGACATCATAGGTTTCCCTCGCTATTTTCGGGCCCAGCTGGTCGGGCAATGTCGAGAAGGGCAGACCGGACAGCACATAATCGGCTTTCTCGTGGCCAAGCTCCCTGATGATCTTTTGGACGTCGGCGGCGGATCCGTGGATCGGGTAAAAGCGGCTGTCGCGGATCGTCTTGCTCAGATATTCTATGAAATCTTCATTCAGATCGATCACCACCAGCGCAGCTCCCGGCTTCAACCGTTCCAGCACCGGACGACAGAAAGTCCCCACGCCCGGGCCATATTCGACAAACAGGTCGCATTCGTCCCATTTGACCGGTTCCAGCATCTTCCTGACCGTGACATCCGAGGAGGGAATGATCGAGCCAACCATCACCGGATGCTTTACAAAGCCCTTGAAAAAGACGCCCCAGGGGCCGAGACGGCGCTCCAGGCCCGACTTGATACGGTCCGTTATTTTCGTCTTGGCAACACTATTTGACAAACCATTCCTCCGGCAACAGATCAAACTGTCATAGTAGAGCGTTACAGCAACGGTGACAAATATAATAGCGGTTGCCCGCTCCATCCGACCGGCTAAAAGACCATCATGCAGCTGCATCCAGACGACTCCATCGCGGTGATTTTTTGCGCCCAGCGCACCGGTTCGGGCGAGCAAGACTATCAGACCGCTGCGGCAGCCATGGGCGCGCTCGCGGCGCAACAACCGGGCTATCTCGGCGAAGATCATGCCCGTTCTGCGGATGGGTTCGGGATTACCGTCAGCTATTGGCGCGACGATGCCAGCGCCAAAGCCTGGCGCGATCATCCGGAACATGCCCGGATCCGCGAACAGGGCCGCGACAAATGGTATAGCGCCTATAGCCTGCATGTTGCCCGTGTCGAACGTGCCTATGACTGGCAGAAATAGCGTGGCATAGGAGCGCCCATGGCCGATTCTCCCGATCTTGAACCACCGAACCGTGCACTGGCGTCAGGTTCCGATGCCAAGCCGATAGACAGCACTCGCATGGCCGTATTGTTCTCGGTGATGCTGGTCACCGCGTCGGGCAATACAGCGATGCAATCGATATTGCCGACCATCGGCACGCAATTGCAGATTCCCGATTTCTGGGTCAGTGCCGCCTTCAGCTGGTCTGCCCTGCTCTGGGTCTATACCGCACCGAAATGGGCCCGCCAGTCCGACCATCGCGGCCGGAAGGCGCTGATGCGGCTCGGCATGATCGGATTCACCACTTCGTTCGCGCTGGCCGGCCTGGCGCTTTTTCTGGGCCTGCTCGGCTGGTATAGCGCGCTCTGGACGTTCATCCTGTTCGCCAGTTTTCGCAGCCTCTATGGCGGTCTCGGTTCGGCCGCACCACCTGCGGTGCAAGCCTATGTCGCCGCCCGCACCCCGCGGGCCGACCGGACCAAGGCGCTGTCGTTGATTTCCTCCTCCTTCGGGCTCGGCACGATCGTTGGCCCGGCGATTGCGCCGCTGCTGATGATACCGGTGCTCGGGCTGTCCAGTCCGATGTTCGCCTTTGCCGCAATCGGCATATTGGTAATGATCGCGCTGGCGCTGAAACTGCCCAATGACAATCCCGGCTATCAGGCGCGTGGTGTGGTGACGTCGGAACCCTATAGCTCCGCGCCCTCGGCCGGCAGTCTTAAAGAAGAGGACGACAGCAGCGAAGAGGAGAGCAGCGTGCCGCCGCGGTTGCGCTGGAGCGATGACCGGGTCAAGCCATGGCTGATTACCGGCATTTTGGGCGGCAACGCCCACGCCCTGATCCTGGGCGTCGTCGGTTTTCTCGTGCTCGACCGGCTCGGTTTGCGCGGCGACCCGGATCTGGGCATCCGGATGACCGGCCTTGTCCTGATGTCCGGCGCCGCCGCAACGCTTCTCTCGCAATGGGGCCTGATCCCACTGCTGCAAATGGGACCGCGCTCTTCGGTTCTGTGGGGCATGGTCCTGGGTGGATTCGGCTGCCTGATCATCGGCCTGTCGCACGATCTTTACGGCATCATCATCGGCTTTGCAGTGGCGTCTCTGGGCTTCGGGTTGTTCCGCCCCGGCTTCACCGCCGGTGCCTCGCTCGCGGTTAAACGGTCCGAACAAAACGGCGTCGCCGGTATCGTCGCATCGGTCAATGGCATGGCCTTCATCGCCTCGCCGGCATTCGGCGTGCTGCTCTACACTTATGCCGGCCCCCTGCCCTTCTGGCTGGCGACCGGCATCTGTGTATTCCTGTTCGGCTGGGGTTTCAAAACTCTCAAGCTCGACGATCAGGTCATGACCAAAAACTAGCGGCCGGCGGCCCGGTGGCGGCAACTAGTGCTTGCTGTCCTTCACCGGCGTCAGCATACCCGGCGATACAAAGCCGATCGGTTCGGCCCGCATCGCGTTCTGCTTCAGCTGCGATTCCATTTTGGAATATTCTTCCTCCATCTCCTCGGTGACCGAAGCGCGGCTGTCGTCCAGTGCCTGTTCGAAATGCTTCATCTGGACAGTCTCCACGAGTCCGCCAAATTCCCGCAGGGCGTACAGTCCGGCGCGGCGAACCAGATCCTCCAGATCGGCACCCGAATAGCGGTCGGTACGGTCCGCCATGTCGTCGAGGTCGACATCCTTGCCGAGCGGCATTTTGGCCGTGTGGATCGCCAATATCCGGCGACGGCCGGCTTTGCCCGGAACCGGAACATAGACCAGTTCGTCAAAACGGCCGGGTCGCAGCAAGGCCGGATCGACCAGACCCGGGCGGTTGGTCGCACCGATCAGGATCACCGACTGCATCTCTTCCAAACCGTCCATCTCGGCGAGGATCGTATTAACAACCCGCTCGGTGACCTGAGGCTCGCCCATGCCGCCACCGCGCGCCGGCACCAGACTGTCGATCTCGTCGATAAACAGGATCGTCGGTGCCACTTGCCGTGCCCGGGCAAAGAGCCGGGCAATCTGCTGCTCGCTCTCGCCATACCATTTGGACAGGAGGTCGCTCGATTTGGTGGCAATGAAATTGGCCTCGGCCTCGCGCGCGACTGCCTTGGCCAGCAAGGTCTTGCCGGTGCCCGGTGGCCCATAGAGCAGGAAACCCTTCGCCGGACGGATACCGAGGCGGGTGAAGGCTTCGGGGTTTTTCATCGGCAGCTCGATACCCTCCTTGAGCCGCATCTGCGCCTCGTCGAGACCACCAATATCTTCCCAGCGGACATCGGGTGCCTGGACCATGACTTCGCGCATCGCTGACGGCTGAACCCGTTTCAGGGCTTCGACAAAATCATGCCGCTGCACCACCAGCTCCTCGAGCACTTCCGGCGGTACGGTTTCCGACTCGAGATCCAGCTTGGGCATGATCCGGCGGACGGCTTCGATAGCAGCCTCCCGCGTCAGCGCTGCCAGATCGGCACCAACGAAGCCATAGGTGGTACGGGCCAGTTCCTTCAGGTCGACCGACTTTTCCAGCGGCATGCCGCGCGTGTGGATACCCAATATTTCCCGCCGGCCGGCCACATCGGGCACACCGACAATGATCTCCCGGTCAAAACGGCCAGGGCGGCGCAATGCTTCATCGACCGCTTCGGGACGATTGGTTGCAGCGATGACCACCAGATTAAGCCGCGATTCGAGGCCGTCCATCAATGTGAGCAGTTGCGCCACCAGCCGTTTTTCGGTTTCGCCCTGGACCTGCCCGCGCTTCGGCGCGATCGAATCGATTTCGTCGATAAACAGGATCGATGGCGCTGCCTTGGTTGCCGCTTCGAAAATTTCGCGCAGCTTCTTTTCCGATTCACCAAAAGCGGAGCCCATGATTTCGGGGCCATTGATCAGGAAAAATTCGGCATCGCTTTCATTGGCGACGGCACGGGCCAGCCGCGTTTTGCCGGTCCCGGGAGGGCCATGCAACAACACGCCGCGTGGCGGATCGACACCAAGCCGGGTGAACAATTGCGGATAGCGGAGCGGTAGCTCGACCATCTCGCGGAGCTGGTCGATCGTTTCGTGCAGCCCGCCGATATCATCATAGGTGACGTCGGCGCGGCGATGCTCCGTCGATTCCTCATATTCCGGCCGCAGCTCTACTTCGGTATGCTCGTCGATATGGACGATGCCCTTGGGCGTGGTCGCGATGACATTGAGGCGAATTTGTGTGAGGGAAAAAGCCGGTGCAGCCAGCATCTGCCGCAATTGCGGCGGCATGTCCCCGCGGTCCACCTGTTGCTGGCCGTGGGTGGCAACAAAATCTCCGGCCTTGAGCGGACGCCCCATGAAGCTGCGCTTCAGACCGCCGCCATTGCCCTGCAGGCGAAGATCCTTTTGCGCCGGTCCAAATATCACTTTCTTGGCCGGTTTCGATTCGACCTTGCGAATTTCGACGAAATCGCCGGCGCCGATGCCGGCGTTGGCCCGCTGCAACCCGTCCAGCCGGACAAAATCCAGCCCCTCGTCTTCCGGATAGGGCAGAACCGCCCGGGCCGGGGTTGTCTGTTTGCCGATAATTTCAACGATATCGCCTTCGATCAATCCCAGTTTCCCAAGATTATCGCGCGAAAGACGGGCCAAGCCGCGACCGCTGTCTTCGGGGCGGGCATTGGCAACCTGCAGCTTCAGCTGCAGATTATCATCATCGGATTTGCTTTTGATTGGCGCTGGATCGGACACTGGGGTGGATCTCCTCGATAATCGTTTCGGTTCTTTCCAACAAGATAGGTATCGTCAGGCCGATATGCGAATCAGATTTTCAGTGGGAGGTTCAGGCGACCGGAAACTGCCAAAAAAAAAGGCCAGTTCCGAAGAACTGGCCTGAAAAGTTTTTAGGAGAGGATGCCTGAAAGGCCCATTCTGAATGCAGCAAACCATATTATTGTGCAAGTGCGAAAAGAACATTGTAGGTTGCATAACTTGCAACTTATCAATATTGGTAGTGACAGTTTTCCGCCATTCCTCTCGATTCGGTTCTAATTTTGCGTTGCACAAAGCTCATTTAGCCTCAATATTGGTACTTCTATGCGCCGTTTGCCCCCCCTTCGCGCCCTCGAGGCCTTCATTCGCGTAGCCCGTCTGGGTTCATCCAAGGCTGCGGCGGCGGAACTTGCGCTGTCTGCACCTGCGCTCAGTCGCCGAATCAAGTCGCTGGAAGACCATATCGGTAAGCCGCTTTTCGAACGGCGCAACCAGTCGATGGTCTTGAACGGGGATGGCGAGGCCTTGCTGAAAGCGGTTGCCCCGGCACTGGAAGTGATCGGCGAAGCGGTCGACCAGATGACCGTCACCGGCGGCGATATGCGATTGCGGCTTGGCGTATTGCCCCTGTTCGGAGCCACCCGCCTGCTACCACGCCTGCCGGAGCTCAAGAAACTCTATCCCAAGCTGCATATCAATGTCGATACGTCCTCCCATGCGGAAAATATGCTGGGCGATGCCGTCGATGCGGCGATCATCATCAGCGATGATGTCGATCCCAATCTCTATGCGGTGAAGCTGGACAGCAACAAGGTCTATGCGATTGCATCGGTAGAGCTGACCAAGGGCCCCAATGCCATCAGCAAGCCCGAGGATCTGCAGAATCACAATATCCTGATCCACAGCAATATGACCCGGGCATTCGACCAGTGGAAAGAAGCCGTGGGACTTCCCGATTTGCAGCCGGCCGGTATCGATCATCTCGACAGTGGTCCGCTGATGCTGGAAGCCGCGGCACAGGGTCTCGGAATCGCGATCATGCATGGTGGCCATTTTTCGGATGCCAATGATTCGCGGCTGATCCGGCTGTTCGATCATCAGGTCGACAGCCCTTACAGCTACTGGTTCGCCTGCCGCAAGCGCGACATGAAGAACCGCGCCGTGCGGATTTTTCATGACTGGGTGGTGAAAGCGGGCCTCTAGCCCCCTGGGCCGTCAGGCCTTCAGATCGGGATCCAGTTCCAAATCGTCGTCCAGCTGCACGCCGTAACTGTTCAGCAGCATCGACACCTGGCTATATTGGCCGACGGTCATCACCAGATCCATGCGCTGCTTTTCGGTGAGGTCCGAAAGAGCAACCCAAGTAGCGTCCGACACGTGGCCATCGCTGGTCAGTTCATCAGTGGCGCGGAGCATTGCGCTCTCAACCGGTGTCCAGCCCGGCGCGTCCGGCCCGGCCTTGATCCGTTCGATTTCAGCATCGGTCAGACCACAGTCCTTGCCGATGCGGACATGTTGCGCCCATTCATAGCCGGACTTCCAGTTGAAGCCGGTGCGCAGGATGACAATCTCGCGCTCGCGGGCGGGCAACGCATTATGATCGGACAGGATATAACCACCCCACCACATGAAGGCTTTATAAGCTTTCGGCGCCTTTATCAGCGTCCGGAAGATATTGAGTATCTTGCCGGTCTTGAAGCGCTCGCCCAGCATCGCCCGGTGCTCGGGACCGAGTTCTGACTCGGCGAGCGGGGCGATCCTGGGTTTGTCGAGACGCATTTCTAATCGATTAGCCGAGGGTTACGGACTTGATCGCGCCCGGCTGTGCGGGTGGTTCGCCCTTGGGCAGCGCGTGGACCGCTTCCATGCCCGACGTCACCTCACCCCAGACCGTATACTGGCCGTCGAGGAAACCGGCATCGTCGAGGCAGATGAAAAACTGGCTGTTGGCGCTGTTCGGGTCCATCGTGCGGGCCATCGAGCAAGTGCCCTCGACATGCGGCTCCTTGGAAAATTCCTGGGCGAGATCAGGCTTGTCGCTGCCGGACATGCCGGTACCGGTCGGGTCGCCGCCCTGCGCCATGAATCCGTTGATCACGCGGTGGAAGACCACGCCGTCGTAGAAACCTTCGGCAGCCAGCTCGGTGATCCGCGCGACATGATTGGGCGCGAGATCCGGACGGAGCTTGATCTCAACATCGCCTGTATCGAGGTGGAAAGTCATTTTTTCATGGGACATCGGGTCTTTTCCTTTGCGTTCATTGAATCGGTCTTGCGGGGCATATAGGCAAGGCCTCGCGAAAAATCACCCTGCCTTAGGATAATTGTCACAAAAGATTGCAATTGCAACGGTGCAACGCCTAATAGACAGCCGAGCTCGCGCAGAAAGGGGAGCATCGCGATGACCGATATCAACGACGCCCCCGACGCAGTCCTCGACCGCGAAGAGGTTCTCGACGAAGACAACCGGCTGACCGATGAATTTGTCCGTTCGGTTTCCGATGCGGTCGAAGAGAATAACAGCGTTCTGGCGCAGGAGCTGGTCAACCCGCTCCACAATGCCGATATTGCCGATCTGTTCGAACTGGTCGATGCCGACGAGCGGGCGCCGCTGGCGAGCGTGCTGGGTGATCTGGTCAGCGCCGACGTCCTCGCCGAGATGAACGAGCATGTTCGCGAAGATCTGATCGACGTGCTCGACGCCGGCCAGATTGCCGACCTGACCGAACAGCTCGACACCGATGACGCGGTGGCGATTATCGAGGATCTGGATGAAGGCGAGCAGCAGGCGGTTCTCGCCGAACTGGATGCCGAAGACCGAGCCGCGATCGAGAGCGCCCTTACCTATGAGGAAGAAACCGCCGGCCGGATCATGCAGCGCGAATTTGTCGCGGTGCCCGAACATATGATGGTCGGCGACCTGATCGACTATCTCCGCAAGAATGATGATCTGACTACCGAATTCTGGGAAATTTATGTCGTCGATCCGGCTTTCCGGCCGATCGGCACTTGCCAGCTCAGCTGGATCCTCAGGACTCCGCGCGACATTGCCATCGCCGACGTGATGAAGCGGGAACAGACGTTGATCCCGGTCGACCTGGACCAGGAAGAAGTGGCGCTGCGCTTCCAGAAATATAATCTTATTTCGGCCGCGGTCGTCAATGATGACGGGCGCCTGATCGGGATGATCACCGTCGATGATATTCTGCACATTGTCGAAGACGAGGCCAGCGAGGACGTGCTGCTGCTCTCCGGTGCCGGCGATGGCGACATCAACGAGCCGATCCGCGACAGCTACAAGGCGCGGGTTCGCTGGCTGATCACCAATCTGGCAACTGCGCTGGTCGCCAGCTTTGTCATTTCGATTTTCGGGGCGGCGATCGAACAGATGGTGGCGCTGGCCATATTGATGCCGATCGTGGCGTCGATCGGCGGCAATGCCGGCACCCAGACCATGGCGGTCTCGGTCCGCGCGCTGGCGATGAACGAACTGACCCGGTCCAACACCCGCCGGATCATCGGGCGGGAATTCCGCATAGCCCTGCTCAACGGCGCGACGATCGCCGTGCTGGTCGGCCTGGGCACCGGTCTGGTCTTTGCCAATCCAATGCTCGGCGGCGTGATCGCGCTGGCGATGATGATCAATATTGTGATCGCCGGTTTTGCCGGGATTTTTGTACCCGTCATGCTCGACCGGATCGATCAGGATCCGGCGCTGGCCTCTTCGGTGTTCGTCACCATGATCACCGACACCATGGGTTTTCTTGCGTTTCTCGGGCTCGCCGTCGGCAGCGGGATGGTCAGCCTCTAGTGCTCGTATAGGCGGCAACAAAATTGCCGAGATCCTGATAAATCCGCTCCCGCTCGCAATCGCCCAGCATCTCGCAACTGAGCACATCAAAACCCGGACGGTTGTCACCGGCCGCCAGCCGGATCGCCGCCACCAACCATATTTCATCCGGCGTTGTCAGCGATGAACAGGGGCGTCCGATCTGAAACGGTTCCTGCCAGGCCGATCCGATGGTCTCGGCCAATATCAACATTCGGGTTGCCGCCTGCCGCCCTCCCAGCCGGTCGGACAGATTGTCCAGACAGTCCAGCGAGTTCTGGCTCGCCACAACGGCAAGGCGAAAGGCAATGATCAATTTCGCCTCGACTGCCGGCAGCGACCGGATATCCGGTAACGGTAGTAGAAGCTTCTCCAGTATCTCGGTCAATCTGTCTCTCCTTGCTGTCCGATTCTCCCTACATTATGATATTGATAATCATTTGCAATAACAAACTACATGATTCCGCCTCGGAAAGGAGCCGGTCGGTCCCGCTACGATCCGGAAGCTGCTTGACTAAAGCGGTCGCCCCCCACAGATATCACCCATGCCACTCAACATGACCAAGATTGCCTATCGCAGCGAAAGCCCGGCAACGCTGCGCCAATGGCTGGAATCACACAGGCACAACAGCACCACCGATGGGGAGGCGCGCCTGACCACCCGTTATCTGCCGAAACGGCATGCGGAAATGGTCGGCGGCTCGCTCTACTGGATTCACGCCAAGAAAATTATCGGCCGTTCGCCGATCCTCGGCTTCATGGAAAACGGTCAGGGAAAACAGTGGATCCGGCTCGAACCGAAACTGATTGCAGTCCAGCCGGTCCCCAAGCGTGCCCATCAGGGCTGGCGCTATCTGGAAGCGAAAGACGCGCCGCCCGATCTTGCCGATGGCGCGGAAGGCGCAGAAGAGATGCCGGCAGAGATGCTTGGCGAGCTGGCCAGCCTGGGGTTGGTCTAGCCGCGCATCAGCTTTTGCTGTCGACCCAGTGTTTCAGCAGATCATGGGCGATGGCGAAGGGTGGCGGCGCGACGAACAGCGCATCCGGATCACCGGCCATTGCCGCCTTGACCTCGGCGAGCGTGAACCACGCTGCTTCCTCGATTTCCTCTTCGTCGAGGGTCAGCGTCGGATCGTCGGTATGACTGGTACACGCGATCATCAGCGATGAGGGGAACGGCCATGGCTGGCTGGCGACATAGCGAACATCGTGGACATGGATCCCGGCTTCCTCGAACAGCTCGCGCTTGACGCAGCCTTCTATGCTCTCGCCGGGCTCCAGAAATCCGGCCAGCGCGGAAAAGCTTTTGGGTGGAAAGCGGGGCTGACGCCCAAGCAGGACTTTACCTTCGCATTCCGACAGCATGATCGCCACCGGATCGGTGCGCGGGAAATGCTCGGCCCCGCAACCGTCCTGCTCGCGGTCGCATAGCCTTGCCCAGCCGCCCTTGCGCGACCCGGTCGGTTTGCCGCATTGCGCGCAAAATTTGTGCCGCGCGTGCCAGTCGACCAGACTGCGCGCCGTCGCATAGATCGCCGCCTGCTCGGCCGGCAAAGCACCCAAAGTCTGCCACAGCGCCCGATTGGCCGCCGGCCCGGCATCCCCTGCCCCGTTCAGTTCGGCAAAATAGGGTATATCCTCGTCGATACCGAGCAACAGCAGATCATTGTCCGGCGAGGCTTCAAACGCGGCCCCCCAGGCCAGATCACCATAGGCATCAAATACCGGGTTGAGGCCATCCAGTTTGAGCAGCCTGGCCCGCGGATTCATCATCGCCGCGCGCAGTCGGTCGGGACTGACCCGTACCTGGTCAGCACGATCAAGCGTTCCGCCGGCAAAGGTCGGCACGATGGTCTGTTCAGTTTTTGGCATCTTGTCTCCCGGACATTCTCGATATTTATATCTTTGCTCCCCGGAACAGGGAGAGAATTTTCTGCCCTCAGGGGCTGGTCTTGCCCGCACCCGCCTGCGCTGCACCGATAAGATCGGCGTAGACATATTTCGGAAAATCCGACTGGAAGGGGTAGCTGTTCGAAGGAATATATTGCGTATAGCCGCCGGCCCGCAGCCCGCGAACGGTGTCCACAAAGGCCGAGGTACCGG
Organism: Sphingorhabdus sp. 109; assembly: GCF_902506555.1. Taxonomy (GTDB): domain Bacteria; phylum Pseudomonadota; class Alphaproteobacteria; order Sphingomonadales; family Sphingomonadaceae; genus Parasphingorhabdus. Next base: position 1,833,551 of record NZ_LR732707.1, read on the forward strand.
CTGCGCCGCCCCAGCCAAATGTGCCCGGCGGACTGACGGCGGTGCCGAGACCGGAACGGCCGCCCGCGCCGAAGCCGTGATTGGCCACCCAGGTCCCCGCCGTGCTGGCCGTTTCGGGCAGCAGATTGGAAATGCCCAGCTTCACCGTTTCCGGCTTCATCACCTGCACATCGCCCACTCTGCCGAATCCGAGGATCATCTGCAGGAACTTGTCATAATCGCCGGCGGTGCCGACCAGTCCGGTGCTGCCAAAGGCAAAAGCCGGCTTGTCGAGATAGATGCTGGTCGCGCCCGGATCGATCGGTATCAGCGCTCCGGCGAACGGTGCGTAATTGTCGGCCAGGTCAGCCGCGCGGTCGGCGGGGACCTGATAGAATATGCTGTCCATGCCCAAGGGCCCGAACATCCGTTCCTGCAGAAACTGGTCGAGCGGCTTGCCGGAGACCTTTTCGATCACCGCACTCAGGACATCATGGCTGAGCGAATAGCTCCACTGCGTGCCGGGCTGGTAGACCAGAGGCAGTTCCGAGAGGCGCTTGACGAAAGTCATGATGTCAGGCGTCGGCGCGCCGGCATCGACACCGGGGATGGGATTGCGGCTCACGCGCCCCGGGGTCAGACCAGCGGCCAGATAGGCCTTCTGGATCGGCCCCTTGGATATGATCGTATAGCCGAGACCGGCCGTGTGGGTTTGCAGCTGTCGGATGGTAATCGGGGCCTTGGCCGGTTCCACATTGTCGATCGAACCTTCGGGATCGACCAGCACCTGCATATCGGCAAATTCGGGAAAAATATCCGACAGCGGCTGATCGAGAGAGATCAGACCGTCTTCGACCAGCATCATCGTGGCCATGCCGGTTACCGGCTTGGTCTGCGAATACATCCGCCACAAAGTGTCGGGCCCGACTGGCCTGTCGCCGCCCAGTTTCTGTGATCCGGCGGTGATAACTTCCGGCACCTGCTGACCAAAGCCGATCATGGCCATCATGCCGGCGACTTTCTTTTCCGCAACATATTGGTTGATGATCTTGGTCAGGCCGGGGAATTTGTTCGCCGCTTCGCGGGCCAGGGCAAGGGAGGGCATGCCGGCCAGAAAGGCGCCGGCACCGATGCCGCCGAGCGCGGAGCGCCGGGAAAATGATGGACCAGACAAAGATGCAGCAATTGTTCCAGCAGTCATTTTTCTTCCTTCATTTTCCATTGCACGGCCTTGGCATATAATGTCGGCAGCCCTGCCCCCGCTATATCATCCAGTGACCACCAGATATTGTCATCCTTGTTAGTAACGATTTTCTCGTCCTGATAAACCGCCAAATCCACTTCGAGCGAAAAATGGCTGAAGCTGTGCTGAACGATATTGTCATGCACCTGCCAAGCGCCCGCCATCGGCGGCGTAGCATGGCCGTCCCTGCCCGCCGCCCAGCCGTCATCCGGCAGCGCTCGCATCCCGCCAAGCATCCCTTTCGACGGACGCGTGGCGAGCAATATCCGGCCCTGCTGCTCTATCCAGAAAAAGCGCGCGCGGCGGACCGGCCTGGCTTTCTTTGGCGGCTTGACCGGAAAGGCCTCGACCTTGCCACGCGCAAAGGCGGCGCATCGATCCTGCACCGGACAGATGTCACATTTCGGATTTGTGGATGTGCAGATGGTCGCGCCGATATCCATACAGGCCTGCGCGAAATCGCCGGCACCATGGCGCGGGGTGATGGCATCCATCGCCGCGCGAATCTCGGCCTTCCCCTTGGGAAGCGGCGTGTCGATGGCGAACAGCCGCGCCACCAGCCGCTCTATATTCGCGTCCACCACCACCGCCCGCTCGCCAAAGGCAATCGCTGCGATTGCCGCCGCCGTATAGACGCCTACACCCGGCAATTTCAGCAGTTCAGACTCTTTCTGAGGAAAGACTCCGTCTTTCTTTTCCGTGACATACACCGCACATTTACGAAGATTTCGCGCCCGCGCATAATAGCCGAGGCCGGCCCAGGCGGCCATGACGTCCGCCTCCTCGGCCCGCGCCAGATCCTGAACCGTCGGCCAGCGCGTGGTGAATTTCTCGAAATAGCTTTTGACCGCGCCCACCGTCGTCTGCTGCAGCATGACTTCGGACAGCCAGACATGATAGGGATCGGGCAAATTGCTGCCCGGCGGCGAACGCCAGGGGAGTTCACGCGCCTTATCCACATAATGTGCACCGATATTGGCAGAAATTTTACCTGCTTTGGCGGAGAAGCTATCGACGGCCATGGCCGCTCCATGCCATAAAAGGACATAATGGCGAAGAAAATTGGCAAAATCGGAGATGAAAAGGCGAAGGGCGCCGAAAACGGTAAAGCTGTGCCCGCAAAATCGCCCAAAAAAGCCGCCAGGAAACCGGCTGCCAAGGCATATCAGAAATATCAGCGTCCGCGCGGCGGTCCGGCCAAAAGCATTTCCGATCTTATGCCGGAGATCGGTCGCGCCGCCTTTCGTCGCTATGGCTTTATCCAGAGCTCGGTGGTCAGCCGCTGGGCCGAAATTGTCGGCGAACGCTACGCCGCCGTTTCCCTGCCCGAATCGATCCGCTTTCCGCGCGGCGAGAAGGAGGGCGGGACGCTGCATCTGCTGGTCGGTGGCGCCTATGCGACGATGATGCAGCATATTGCACCCGACATCATCGAACGGGTCAACCGCTTCTTCGGCTATGGCGCGGTCAGTCAGATTAGATTCAGACAGGGCACCGTAACGCCCAAGAAAGACAGGGAAAAAAGGGTCCCCCTGCCCGCTTCGCTAAAGCCCGCGCCGATCGAGCTGGGCGAGAATCTTCGCGATATTGGCGATCCCGAATTGAACCGGGTGCTCGAATCGCTGGCATCGGCAGTTGCAAAGGCGGAAGCGGACCCTAAGAACGAGGCGCAACAAAGCATCAGGATCATCGGCAAGATCGGTGGCGGCGACAAGAAGAAGGACCGGACATGAAGTATGGAAGCGCGTATCTTGCTTCGGCATTGGCAGCATCGGTTGTGATGGTCGCCCCGGCTTCGGGGCAAGAAACAGACTGGACCAAACGCGTGACCCAGTCCACCATCGGCGGCCATGTCATGGGCAATCCCCTCGCCCGACACAAGCTGACCGAATATATGAGCTATACCTGCAACCATTGCGCGGCCTTTGAAAAGGAATCGCATAACGCGCTAACCGCCAAATATGTGAACAAGGGCCATATCAGCTTCGAGGTGCGCAATCTGGTTCTCAACCCGATTGACCTGACGGCTGCCATGCTGGCACGCTGCGGTGGCCGGACCCGGTTTTTCGGCAATCACCGCGCGCTGCTGATGCAGCAGTCCAAATGGCTGACGAAATTCCAGTCCGCCTCTCCCGAAGTGATGAAAACGATCAATGAAGGCACCGTGCCCCAGCGGCTCAAGAAAATCGCCATCGCCGCCGGGCTCGACAATCTGATGAAAGGCCGTGGCTTTACCGCGCCCCAGATCGACGCCTGTCTCGCCAACCAGGCTGAACAGGACAAGATTTTGGCAATGACGAAATATGCAACATCGACACTCAAGCTGACCGGCACACCGAGCTTCACCATCGGCGATCAACCGCTCGCCAAAGTGCACAGCTGGACAGCATTGCAACCGAAACTGGCGGTTCTTCCGCAATAGACATTCGATATTTTCAGGAAACAGGAACAGAATATGCGCACTTTCAACTATATCGCTCCCCTGGCTCTCGCTCTGGCGCTAACCGCATGCGGCGAAGCAAGTGAGGGAGAATCCGGTGCCAGCGCGTCGGGTTCGGTCGAAGCGGTCGAAGCCCCGGCGGGACAGAAATGGTCCGAAACCGTATCGAAGACGGAAGCCGGCGGCATCGTCATGGGCAATCCCGATGCACCGCTCAAGCTGGTCGAATATATGTCGATCACCTGCTCGCACTGCAAGGATTTCGGCGAACAGGCCTTTGCGCCCTTGCGCGACAATTATGTCGAAACCGGCAAGGTCAGCTTTGAAATCCGCAATTTCGTGCGTGATCCGCTCGATCTTTCGGCGGCCATCCTGTCCCGCTGTGGCGGCGAAGGTCCGTTTTTTCCCCTGACCGAGCAGGCGCTGAGCTACCAGGGAACCATGTTCGAAAAGGCGCAGGGCATGGGCGAGGCGACCTATAGCAGCATATTGAGCGCCAGCCCGGACACGCGTTTTGTCCGCCTTGCCGAACAGCTGGGCCTGATCAGCTTTTTCCAGCAGCGCGGCATTTCGGAAGATCAGGCCAAGGCCTGTCTCGCGGACAGCGCGGCGGCTGAAGCGCTAATGAACAATACGCAGAAAGCGGTCGAGGAATTTGACATCCAGGGAACCCCGACCTTCCTGCTCAACGGCCAGAAAATTGACGGTACCAACTGGGCTGCGGTCGAAACAAAACTGAAGGAGGCCGGCGCCAGATAGGCGCCGGGCCAAGTCGCACGGGGGGCGCATTGCAAAGGGTGACTGACACAGTCGACGCGGGGGGCATCCCGTGCAGATAAAGAAGCTGAGACTTTCGGGCTTCAAAAGCTTTGTCGATCCCACCGAGCTGCGCATTGAAAAAGGGCTGACCGGGGTGGTCGGCCCCAACGGCTGCGGCAAATCGAACCTGCTCGAGGCCATTCGCTGGGTGATGGGCGAAAATAGCGCCAAGTCGATGCGCGGCGGTGGCATGGAAGATGTCATTTTCGCCGGCACCCAGGACCGGCCCGAACGGCAATTTGCCGAAGTCGCGCTGACCGCCGAGCGCGAAACCAATGACGTATCATCGCTTCACGCCGGCGACAATGACAGCGAACTGGAAATTGTCCGCCGGATCGAGCGCGGCGCCGGCTCCGCCTATCGCGCCAATGGCACCGATGTCCGGGCCAAGGATATTGCCCTGATCTTTGCCGATGCTGCCACCGGCGCGCACAGTCCTGCCCTGGTCAGCCAGGGGAAAATCTCCAATATCATCTCCTCCAAGCCCGAAGCACGCCGCGAGATGCTGGAGGAAGCGGCGGGCATTTCCGGCCTTCACGTCCGGCGCAAGGATGCCGAGCAGAAATTGCGCGCGGCGGAGAAAAATCTGGCGCGTCTCGACGATATTCTCGGTGATATGGAGCAGCGCGCCGCCAATCTGCGACGGCAGGCAAAGCAGGCGGAACGCTACAGAAAATTAAGCGGAGAAATCACCCTCGCGGAAGGCCGGCTGATTTACGCGCGCTGGAAAGAGGCGGCAGCTGCTTCCGATGCAGCCAAAGCCGAAGCCGAGGCGGCGGAAGCAAAAGTCGCTGCCGCGCAAAACGAACAGCAGGCCGCTGTCTCTGCCCAGAATGAAAGCGCCAAGGCGCTCGGCGTCCTGCGCGCCGAGGTCCAGCGGACGCGCGAGCAAGCCAGCGAGTCCAGCCACCGGCTACTGACGCTGACCAACGAACGCGACAATCTGAAATCGCGGCTGCTCGACCTCCAGGCACAGGCGCAACGCATCCACGAGGATAATGCCCGCGAGGACCAGCTGACCCGCGATGCGATGGAGGCTCTGGCGCGGCTGGAGCAGGACGAAAAGCGGTTGTCGACCGAATTGAACAACCTGACCAAGGAACGCCCGGAGCTGGAGCGCGGCGCTGAACGGGCCGAACGCGCAGCCAGCGAAGCGGAAGTCGAACTGGCCAACGCGGTTGCCGAGGAAGCCCGTATTCAGGCGGAAATCAAGGTCGCCAATGCCGCCGTCGATGCGGCGCAGACGCGCCATGACCGGCTGTCAGTGGAACTCGGCCGGCTGAACGCCGAACGCGCGGAGATGGGCGACGAGGGAGAGCTGCAGATATCCCTTGCCGAAGCGGTCGCGGCGCGGGAGGCTGCGCAAAAAGCTGCCGACAGCAGCATCGTCAGAATCGCTTCGCTGGAGGAACAGCGGATCGAAGCCACAGCTGCTCGCGATGCGGCGCAATCCAGCCTGGCCACGCTCAAGGCCGAACTGGCTGGACTGAAATCCGAACATGACGCGCTGGATCGCGAATTGTCCAAGGCCGAAAGCACCAACAAGGCGATCGATCAGGTCAAACCGGCGCCGGGCTATGAACGGGCGCTGGCCGCAGCGCTGGGCGACGATTTGCTGGCATCGATCGGCGAGGACGGAGACCGCTTCTGGGGCGGGGGAGATATGACCATTTCCGGCAAGAAACCTGCCGGTACTGAAAGCCTGTTGGACCAAGTCCAAGCACCGGCGGAATTGCACAATCGTCTGTCACAGATTTTTGTCGCAGACAGCGACAATGGCCAGATGCTGGCGGTAGGCCAGCGTCTTGTCACCAAAGCAGGCGCTTTGCGCCGGTGGGACGGCTTTGTCGCTCGCGACGATGGCAATGCCAGCGCCGAACGGCTGGTTCGCGCCAACCGGTTGCGGGAATTGCAGCAGCTGCTCGTCCCGGCCGGCGACAAGGTTTCCGTTGCGGAAGCAGCGCTTGTCGAGCGGCGCGAGACGATATCGGCAATCGAGACGCAGCTGGGGGACGCGCGCACGGCGCGACGCGACGCGGAGGAAGGCTTGCGACGGGCGTTGCGCGAAGCCGATCAGGCGGAAGAAGCGCTGGCATGGCTGCAAAAGCGTACGACCAGTCTCGCCGAGCGGGAGGCTGCGCTAAAGACGGAAAATGCGGCAGCGCTCGCCGAACTGGAGGCCGCACAAAAAGAACGCGCCAGCCAGCCCGATGGCGCGGCCCAGGAAAACGCCCGCTCGATCTTGCAGGACCAGCGTGATGCGGCGCGGCAGCAGGTGATGACAGCGCAGGCGGCCCTCTCCGGGATCGACCAGAAGCTGGCGCAAGTGAAGGAGCAAAAAGCCGTTGCCAGCGCGCAAATCCGGTCATGGCAGGATCGCTCGGGAGAAGCCGAAGCGCGTATGGCCGAAATGGCCAAACGAGCCAAGCTGATCGAGACCGAGGTGGAAAATCTTGCCGATCGCCCACGGGTGATCGAGGTGGAGGTGGCCCGGTTGACCGAACAACAGGGAGCGCTGGATGCCAAGGTCGTGGAAAAGGACACGGCGCTGCAGGCCGCCGAACTCGCCCAGCGCGACCATGAAGACCGGCTCAATCAGGCCAGTGAAATGCTCAGCCAGGCCCGCGAATTGCGCGCCGGCGCCAAGGCGCGCGCCGAGAACCAGGATTTGCGCCGCATGGAAATGGGCCGCATTTCAGCCGAAAAGTTCGAATGCCCGGCGGTGGTATTGCCGAAAAAACTGGAATTTGACGACGATAGCGTTGGTGACGCATCGCAAGAATCGGCAGAGCTCGAGCGGCTCACACTCAGCCGCGAACGCATCGGTCCGGTCAATCTGGTCGCCGCCGACGAGCTGGCGGAACTGGAAGGCGAGTGGGCTATATCCACCAAGGAGAGCCAGGACCTGAACGAGGCAATCCACCAGTTGCGCGGATCGATCGGCAGCCTGAATCGCGAGGGCCGGCAACGGCTGCTTGCCGCCTTCGAGGAAGTCGACCAGCATTTCCAGCGGCTCTTTGCTACCCTGTTCAACGGCGGCAAGGCCCATCTGGAAATGATCAACAGCGACGATCCGCTGGAAGCGGGCCTCGAAATCATGGCCCAGCCACCGGGCAAGAAACTGACGTCGCTCACCCTGCTATCTGGTGGCGAACAGGCGCTGACCGCCGTGGCACTCATCTTTGGCCTATTTTTGACCAATCCTGCACCCATTTGCGTGCTGGACGAGGTGGACGCGCCGCTCGACGACGCCAATATCGAACGCTTCTGCGACCTGCTCGACAAAATGGTCGCCGAAACCAACACCCGCTACCTGATCGTCACCCACAATGCCGTAACCATGAGCCGCATGCACCGCCTGTTCGGGGTAACGATGATCGAGCGCGGAATTTCGCAGCTGGTGTCGGTCGATCTGAACGCGGCAGAAGAATTGCTGGCGGCGGAGTGATCCGAATCCGCCAGTCACAAAGGCGCTTCAGCGGATCGGGGTTAACGGGATAATCCGGGCTGACCGGTTACGACACCGGCCATGCGTCCCTTTGCGATTGCTTTGACACATGCGATATATGAGCGGTTGAAAAATGGTCCTGGTGTGAACAGAACGAGGAATTGCGCAAGATCCTGAACGGCTAGGCGTCCGGCGCTGCCTGCGCTCCGTTCGGCAACACCCGATAGTCGATCGGCTTGAACGTCCCGCCATTCGACGCATAGGCCGAGCACGCCGTCAGTCCGATCACCAGATCCATTTCCGCACGCAGCCTCAGCCGGTCGCCGGCCTTGCTGGTTGGTGGCAGCACTTCCAGCTTGCCAGCCTGATCGACAGGGACATTCATGAACACGTTGAAAGCACAGGGGATGGAGTCCTTCTCCACGCCGAAGGGCGCCAGCGCTTCTGCGAGATTGCCGAAGCAGCCGCGATGCACCGGCTTGTCCGGATAGAAATGCTTGAACGTATCCTCGCTGCACGGTGTCAGCAGAAAATCGTGCGACCCGACCGTATCCTCGACGATCGTCAGCATCCGCCGCGACCGGTTGGACCACAGGCAATTCCCCTCGCTCAGCTGGATTGTTTCCTCGTAATCGAAGGTCCGGCCGTTGGATATGACTTCCCGGACATCGTCGGCATTGAAGGCGAGCAAATCCGAAACCTGCCCGCCATCCGGATCAATCACGTCGAGATATTCGCCCTTCCTCAGCCGGAACGCGACGCCCGAGCGCGGCGCTATACGAAAGCTGCTCATAGGCTGCGCCGATCACGGAAGGGGCATTTCCAGTCATCGCCAACCTTGCGGCCGCTATATTGCCGAGCCTCGCTCGACTCACCATATTTGGCCAGCATCGGATTTATGTCGCCGGCCAGCTTTTCATCGCGGGCCAAAATGGTTTTGCGCATCTTGTCATAGCTGCCCTGTTCGCGGAGCCGTTCGAACTGGTCGTGCAGGTTGAACACCAGCACCGGGTGGGAAAAGCGGCGGGCCGGGCGCGATGCATTGGGATGCAGACCGATGACGAAAAAGGCTTCGCCGCCAAAGCTGAGGGAAAAATGCGGGTCATCGGGATTGGCGCTGACCCGTTCGTCGTAGCTCTGGCCGCGCCAGGCATCCTTGTCCGCCATCGACTGGATCCTCTCCCACAACAGCATTTCGAATTCGGCTTCCGAAAGATCTGTCGGTCCTTCGAATATGACCGCAAGGCTCCGCAGGCCTTCAGACGAATCGCGATATTCGCGCGCCCAGGCGAGCAATTCGCGATGGATCTGCAAATCGTCCCAGCTGCTGTCGAGACTATGCCCGGTAATCACCTTGAGACTATCACGCGCCAGCGCCGATTTGGCTCCGACACAGGGAAATTCCGGCCGGGAGATCATCGACGCGATGGCGTCCTGCAACTCCTCCTGGCGTTTGGCTCGACAATTCTGGTCCAGCAATATTGAGTGTTTCATGGCGTTAGTTACGCGCCGAATCACAAAGCGTTCCCGCGCATGAACCGGTCCGCTTCAAAAATCTGGCAATTCAGTCACCCAATATCAGCTGCGGTCCTGGCCCCTTCCGTCCGACCCGGTCTTCCGGATTATAGAGCGCGCATTTCTTCAGGCTCAGACAGCCGCAACCGATGCAGCCGTCAAGCCGGTCGCGAGTGCGTTCCAATTCCGCGATCCGTTCGTCGATCACACCGCGCATCGCCTTGCTGATCCGGGTCCAGTCGGCCTGGGTCGGCGTGCGGCCGTGAGGCAGATTTGCCAGCTGCCGCTGGATTTCGCCGATACTCAATCCCAGTTGCTGGGCAATCAGGACGAAACTCAGCCGACGGATATCCGAGCGCAGAAAGCGGCGCTGGCCGCCGGCAGAGCGGAAGGGTTCAACAAGCCCCTTTTCTTCATAGAATCGGATGGCCGAAACTGACAGGCCGGTTCGGGCAGCGAGCGCGCCGATGGTCAGGGCTTTCGTCTGAGGCATGTTCATTGTCTCCTCCACTTTTCCTCCCCGTTACGCAGCAATGGGAAGGTGGCTTTCGCCGAAGCCTTGGAGAAGGCGGATGACGGAGGGCCCTATTGCCGCAATTACCCCCTCCACCATCCTGCGGATCGTCCCCTTCCCCATGCTGCGCATGAAGAGATAAAATAATAGCTTGACCTCAACTTAGCTTGAGGTTGTACGAATCGCAAGCATGGAGAAATTGGCGGGCACGGAGCCTCGGTCGCGATACGGCAAACATGCTTCCAATTCTTCCAATATGGCGATGTCAATATTGCGAGGAAACCAGATATGAAACTCAATCAGGTCACCGTGGGATGCCTGGATTATGATGAGTCGGTTGCCTTTTATCAAAGGCTTGGTCTCATCCAGATCGTCGATTCTCCGCCTCGCTATGCGCGCTTCGAGACGCCGGCCGGCGAGACTTTCTCGATTCACAAAATGGACAGAATTGGAGCGCCGACCACCATGGTCTATTTCGAATGCGACGATCTCGATGACATTGTCGCGCAGCTGCAATCCACCGGGATCACCTTCGACACCCAACCAACCGACCAGAGCTGGGGCTGGCGCGAGACACGGCTCCGCGACCCCGCAGGCAACCCGCTCTGTCTGTTTCGCGGCGGCGACAATCGCCGCTTCCCGCCATGGCGGATCATCCCCTCAAACAAGAAGAAAGGAAATGCAAAATGACCAACGGAAAACTGGAACACGCCAATATCACGGTAAGCGATCCGCAACGGAGCGCCGATCTGCTGCACGATCTGTTTGGCTGGCACATCCGCTGGCAAGGACCGGCGATGGCGGGTGGCCATACAATCCATGTCGGCACCCAGGATCAGTATATCGCGCTCTACACCCACCCGGACGTGCAGGCGTCAGACCCCACGTTCAACAAGGGCGAGCCGCTCAATCATATCGGCATAACCGTCGATGATCTGGACGCGGTGGAAGCCAAGGTCATCGCTGCCGGACTCGAACCTTTCAGCCATGCCGACTATGATCCGGGCCGCCGCTTCTATTTCTTCGACTGGAACGGCATCGAGTGGGAAGTGGTGAGCTATCAGTGAAGGCCTCCATTGCTCATCCTGAACCCGATTCAGGATCCAGAGCGGCAACCGCCACACGGGCACGTTGCCGCTCTGGCCCTCCGATCATGTCCGGGGTGACGACACCCCTATTGAGCACCTTTACAGACTAGGATTAACCAGGACCTTCTCGCCGGTTGCCTTCTTGTCATAACCCTTGGCGATGTCCGGATCGATCATGTCCATCAGGCTGATCTCGCTGGAATAGTCGCTGTGGAAGATGCCGTTGCGCTCTTCGACGGTATACATGCGCATTTCCATCATCCGTTCGCCGCCGACCTTTTCCAGATGCGGGGTCAGCAACCAGCCGCCGACACCCCAGTAGAGACCGAGACCGCCGCCGAGAATGGTTTCGCCGGTGTCGAGGCGACCGTAGATATAGACCTGCTTGTTAACGGTCGAGCCGTAGACACTGAATTCCGCGCCGCGCACCGCCGCAGCCTTTTCCATCGCGGTCAGGATATAGCTCGCCATCTTGCCGCCGCCGATGGCGTCGAAGCCGAGCGTCGCGCCGGTTTCGGCGAGCGCAGCGATCAGCTGATCCATGAAATCGTCCTTGCTGCTGTCAATGACGTAGGTCAGGCCGATGTCGGTGAGGATCTTCTTCTGGGCGTCGGATCGCACGATGGCGACGAGCGGCACGCCTTCCTTGAGACAAAGCTTGGCCAGCATCTGACCGAGATTGGACGCGGCCGCGGTGTGGACCAGTCCCGTATGACCTTCGGCCCGCATCGTGTTGAGAAAGCCCTGCACGGTCATCGGGTTGACGAACAGCGAAGCGCCTTCCTTGGCCGGCGCGCCTTCGGGCAGCGGCACGCACATCATGGCGGGCATCACGCGATGGGTGCGATACATCTCGCCACCGACAATGGTCACGACCTTGCCCATCAGCGCCTGCGCCGCGTCCGAAGACCCGGCGGCCACAACCGTGCCTGCGCCTTCGTTGCCGGCCGCCAGCTTCTTGCCCGCACGGCCTTTGAAAAACGGCTGCATCGCGGGATCGACATCGGCTACCAGCGCCGGATGGCCATCAACGGTCTCGCTGCGCACCGTGTCCATATTGGCGGCCGCGGTCAGCAGGCCGAGATCGGACGGATTGATCGGGACCGCTTCCATCCGGACCACGACTTCATGCTCCCTGGGTTCGGGCACGTCATAGGGTTCGACCGACAGGATCGATTTGCCGTCTTCGGTGACGGTGGTGAACAGTTGTTTTGCGTCGGGAAATTGGCTCATGAAATATTCCTCTCTTCTATGTTTCTAGAAACTTCTGCTGGCCGCTAGCGCGCCCAGTCTTCCGGTGATTTCGAAAAATTCGCTCACCGTTTCGTCGATAATCTGTTTGGCAGTTTTTACCTCGTCAATCAAACCGGAAGATTGCCCGGCCAGCCCGACGGAGGCCTCCATATCGCCGCCGAAATAGACGTCCATAATGCCCTTGAACGTGTCGGGCGGCATCACCCCGTCCTCATGGATTTTTGCGGTCCGTTCGGTCTTCAGCGCGCGAATGCAGGGCGAGGCTTTCTTGTTCAGCACATAGGTGCCGGTCTCCTCGGCATCGAGTATCGCCTGCTTGTAATTCATATGCACAGGGCTTTCGGCGCTCGACACAAAGCGCGTGCCCATCTGGATCGCTTCGGCGCCGAGCGCGAAGGCTGCCGCCATGCCTTTGCCATCCGCAATACCGCCAGCGGCGACCATAGGAATATCGGTCTGCCGGCGGATCGCTTGCAACAGGACCAGGGTCGACACTTCCTCGGGATTTTTGAAACCGCCGCCCTCGGCACCTTCGACGACCAGACCGTCCACGCCAGCTTCGACACAGCCCATAGCGGCAGCAACAGTCGGGACGGCATGATAGACCACGATACCCGCCTCCTGCAGAGGACCGACAAATTTCCGCGGGCTGCCGGCAGACGTCGTCACGAATTTCACACCGGATTCGCAAACACGGGTCAGGATCGCGGGGTCTTTCAGAAACATGATCGGAAGGTTGACGCCAAAGGGCGCGTCGGTGAGGTCCTTCATCTTCTCGATCTCGGCCATGCAGTTTTCGGTCTCGCCCGAGCTGGTCTCGATAATGCCGAGCCCGCCGGCATTGCACACGGCCGAAGCCAATTGCGAGCGGGCGATCCATCCCATCGGCGCCTGCACGATCGGATATTTTGCGCCGCTATGTTGAAGGAAACGGTTCATAAAAAGTCTTTCTCTTTATCGTTGGCGACTCAGCCCATCGGATACATGATTTCCCGGCTGATCTTGTAGATCCGCTTCATCATCTCTGGGCTGAGTTCCAGATCGGCGGCGGCGAATATTTCCGGCAGTTGATCAGTGTGCGTCGCGCCGACGATGGTGGACGCGACGAAATCATGCTGTTTCGACCAGGCCGTCGCCAGCGTCACCGGTGCTACGCCCAGTTCTTCGGCAATGGCCATATAGCGCTTCGTCGATTCCTCGGACTTGGGATTGACGAACCGCTCGGCCATTTTCTTCTGCCGGCCGCCCATTTTCAGATAGGCAGAAAAACGCGCGCCTTCCGGCGTAGCTCCGTCATTATATTTACCAGACAGGGCCCCACCGGCGAGCGGCGAATAAGGGATCAGGCTGACCCCTTCCATCCGGCAGACCTGCGCCAGTTCATCCTCGAACCGCCGGTTGTTCATGCTGAAATTATTCTGGATCGTGCAATAGCGGGTGACGCCCAGCCGTTCGGACGCTTCCAGCGATTTCATCAGGCCCCAGCTGGTTTCGTTGGAACAGCCGATCGCGCGGATCTTGCCCTTGCGGATTTGCTCGTCGAGCACTTCCATGGTTTCGTCATAAGCCGTGCCGTGATCGGGCCAATGGGTCTGGTAAAGGTCGATATAATCGGTCTGCAGCCGTTTGAGACTGTCGTCCAGCGCCTTGACGATATTGTGCCGGTCAAGGGCGGTCATGCCGGCCCGTTGCGAAGATTCGATCCATCCGTGACTGGGGCCCGATACCTTGGTCGCGATGATCAGGCTGTCGCGATCCTTACCTTTCATCCAGCGGCCGACAATCTTTTCCGTTTCCCCTGCCCATTCTCGTTTGGGCGGCACCGGGTAATTTTCTGCCGTGTCGAAGAAATTGATTCCCGCCTCGACCGATTCGTCCATGATTCGGTGTGACATCGCTTCGTCAGCGCCGCTGCCAAAAGTCATCGTTCCCATGCAGATTTCGGATACATAGATCGGGCTTCGGCCCAGACGACGTGTTTTCATGCAGATATCTCCGGGAAACAGGATGTCAGATTAACTATGCGGTTAAGCAGCATAGACGCCTTGGGTTGCGAAACGCAATGCAATTTCGTTGGCGGCTAGCCTGCCTGACCGAGAACCAGACAAGCGAGAAACAACAGGAAACCGGCGAAGCGGTTGGACCGGAACTTAGCGAGCGCATCATCGCCATCGCCGCTGTTCAGGGTCGTGACCTGCCAGAGAAGATGCAGCCCGACCGGCACCAGCGCCACGAGACCCAGCCATTGCGGCCGCAGCATCCAGAAGGCCGCTGCCCAACTGGTCAGCGCAACAAGGTAAAAGACGAGTACGCCAAAACGGACATTTTCGCCCAGCCGCAACGCGCTCGACCGGATGCCGACCAGCGCGTCATCTTCCCGATCCTGCAGCGCGTAAATCGTGTCATAGCCGATCACCCAGAATATTGATCCGCAATAGAGCAAGACCATGGCCCAGCGAACCTGCGGTAGGATCGCCAGCCATCCGACTAGCGCACCCCAGCTGAACACCAGCCCCAGCCAGGCCTGCGGCCACCAGGTGATGCGTTTCATGAACGGGTAAGCGGCAACCAAAGCGAGACTGCCCAGCGCGACCAGCTTGGCGGCGGTGTTGAGCTGGATCCAGACAGCCAAGCCGATGAGGCACAGGATCCCGAGCCATATCCAGGCTGCGTTCAGCGATGTGGCACCACTGGCCAGCGGCCGCGAGCGGGTTCGCTCCACTTGCCGGTCGAGATCACGGTCGACGATATCATTATAGACACAGCCGGCTCCGCGCATCGCGATCGATCCGAGCAATAGCCAGAGCAGCAGGTCCCAGCGCTGAATCGCACCGCCAGCCAGCGCGACACCCCAGGCACAGGGCCAGAACAGCAGCCACCAGCCGATCGGCCGGTCGAAACGGGCGAGCAGAGCGAATGGTTGCGCCGCCCCGGGCAGCAGGCCGATGATGCCCTTATGTTCGGAATCAGGGACAATATGATCTGACTGGCTGGGCATGATGATCGCATATCGTCATTTCCCCTGTTCGTCATCCTGAACTTGTTTCAAGACCTCTTCCGGACAAAAACTGTCCTCCGCCCGAGATGCTGAAACAAATTCAGCATGACGGGACTGAAAGCGGGCGCTAAACACTGCCGCATGCCAGCCACGCCCGCCTATCCCCCGCACAGCGCTCCGCGCCTCTATGTCGATGCCGAGCTTGCCGACGGCGCCGAAATCCGGCTGGACGGCAGCCATGCCCATTATCTACTCAAGGTCATGCGGATCAGACAGGGTGATCCGGTGAAACTGTTCGACGATCGCACCGGCGAATATCTCGCCCATGTTTCGGCCCTCGGCAAACGCGACCTGATCCTAACCATCAATGGCAAGACCCGCGAACGGGAAGCCGTCCCCGACCTCTGGCTGTGCTCCGCCCCGATCAAGAAAGACCGGTTCAACTGGATCGCCGAGAAGGCGACCGAACTGGGCGTCGCCAAAATGATCCCGGTGCTGACCGAGCGCACCCAGAGCTCCAATTTCAAGCACGAGAAGCTTCGCGCCCATATGATCGAGGCAGCAGAGCAATGCGAGCGTACCGCCCTGCCCGTGCTTGCTCCACAGCTGAAATTACCCGAGTTGCTCGAACAATGGCCCGCCGAACGCCATCTTTTCTTTGCCGACGAGCGTATCCATGAAAGTGGCGAAGGCAGTTTCCGCAAGGCGCTGGTCGCGCATGACGGTCCGGCCGCGATCCTGATCGGTCCGGAAGGCGGTTTTTCCGACGCGGAGAATGATATGATCCGCGCCCTGCCCCGGTCGGTGCCGGTCTCGCTCGGCCCACGCATATTGCGCGCCGATACCGCCGCTCTGGCGGCAACCAGCCTGTGGATGGCCGGTCGCGGGGACTGGAATCCCCGCTGACCGCAGCTGCCTTGACCCCGCCCGCCGATGTAACCGTCCTGAAATACCTGTAAAACCTGCCGCCCCGACCATGTGGTTAACCAATAATTAGCCCTATCAGAATAGGGAAAGCTCATGTTTTCGGGAAAATCTTTCGGGGGCCAGAGCCGATTGACCGTCCACGCTTTGCTGTGGGGGCTGCTGTGCCTGTGCGCGACGGCGCTGTTCCCGGCCGCCAAGGCCGAAGCTCAGACCGTCAACACCTATTCAAACAGCAGCACGGTCTCAATCCCGGACAACGCCTGTCCGGCGACCGTCGACCGCTCCTTCAGCGTCGGCACCAGCTATATTATCGGGGATGTCAACATCGGTGTCCTGCTGGACCATACTTATCGTCGCGATCTGGAAATCAGCCTGACTTCACCCAGTGGCACGGTCGTCACGCTGATGGACTATGTCGGCGGCGGTGCCAATAATCTGAATGTCGAGTTTGACGATGAAGGCAATGATGGCGACATCGCCTCCCACACATCCAACGATTCGCTGACGCCGGTATATGCCAGCAGCAGAACGCCCCAGGGCAGCCTGTCTGCCTTTGATGGCGAAAATGCATTCGGCACCTGGACGCTGAAGATCTGCGACCAGCAGCGCATCGATACCGGATCCTTTCGCCGGGCCGATCTGTATATCACCGAAAAAGCTCCCTCTGCGGATCTTTCGATAAGCAAAAGCTTCGGCGCCACCTCGACCAACACCGGCAAATATACATTGTCGGTCACCAATGCCGCGACATCAGAATTGACGGCGACGGGCGTAACGGTCAGCGACAATCTGCCTTCCGGAGTCACACTCACGGGCACCTCGGGCACCGGCACCTATAGCGGCGGAATCTGGACCCTGGGGACTGCGATAGCGCCGGGGCAGACAATCACTATAGAGTTGAACGTCAATATCACGGCCTCGTCCGGCACCATCACCAATGTCGCGGAAATTCGATCTTCCTCCGCCTATGATCATGATTCAACGCCGAATAACGGAGTGACCAGCGAGGATGATTATGCCAGCGTCAGCTTCACCGCCGGCAGTCGGCTGCCTGGCTATATACCACCGCTGACGTCGGTTTGCTCAATCTCCAATCAGCTACAGTTCAGCTGGGCCTCGCCAACCACATGGTCTCCGTCCGGCTCGCTCAGCCAGTCCTATAATGTTTCGGGTCTGGGCAATGTCCTGTTCAACGTCACCCAGCCGCCAAATGGCTTCGTCAACAGTACGCCGGAAATAACCACCAGCAATTCAGGCGGCGGCGCATCCGGCACCCGGGCTCTCTACTTCTACATGAACAACGGTAACGAAACGCACAGTTCCAGCACGACATTCACGTTGCCGACGGCTGTTCCCGGCCTGCAGTTCAGGATTTTCGATATCGATTATGCGGCCAACCAGTTCACCGACAGGGTTACCATCACCGGCACCTATAATGGCGCTTCGGTGCTACCGACCCTGTCGAACAACACTGCAAATTATGTCAGCGGCAACAGTGTGATCGGCGACGGCGCCTCCGGTGCAACCGATCCCTATGGCAATGTGGTCGTCACCTTCACCTCGCCAGTGGATTCGGTAACCGTGGTATATGACAATTATCCGCCGACCACCCCGACGAGTTCGGGCAATCAGGCGATGTCGATCCATGATATCACCTTTTGCCGGCCAACGACTACGCTCAGCGTTACCAAAATCAGTTCGATTATCAGCGATCCCGTCAATGGTTCCGACAATCCGAAACGGATACCGGATGCCATCGTGCAATATTGCATTCTGATCAGCAACAGCGGCGGGACAACCGCGGATTCCATTGTCGCCACCGACAATCTTACCGGACCGTTCACCTATAATCCCGGGTCGATGCGAAGCGGCAGCAATTGCGGATCCGCCGCAACAGCCGAGGATGACGATGCAACCGGCAGCGACGAAAGCGATCCCTATGGGGCCTATATTTCCGGTTCCACCATCACGGCAACGGCAACTTCACTGGCCGCCGCCAGCAGCTTCGCACTGACCTTTCAGGTCACCATAGACTAGCCAGACCGCTTCAACCGAACCAGTATTTCATCGAGAGACGACAGAAAGCGCGAGCGGTCCGCCTTGCTGAATGGGCGCGGTCCGCCGATATTCTCGCTGCCCATGCCGGCCCGCAGGTCAGCCATGATTGCGCGGGTTGCCACCGCCGCGCCAATGGAATTTGCTGTGAACGGCTTGCCGTTCGACCCGATCACAGCAGCGCCCGCCTTCACACATCGATCCGCCAGCAAAATATCAGACGTGATCACAATGGTGCGAGCACCGGTGCGCTCTGCGATATAGTCATCGGCCGCATCAAAGGCATCGCTGACCAGCACGCGGCTGACCAGCGGATGATTGGGCACACGAAACGGGCTGTTGCTGACAATCACTACCGCCACGCCGTGACGATCCGCCACCCGGTAAATTTCATCCTTTACCGGGCAGGCATCCGCATCAACCAATATTTCAATAGCGCCGGTCATCGACCGAATCAGTCGGCTTTGGGTGCACCGGATTTCGCGCCGTCATAAGGGCGCTTGCCGCGATGCGGTTTCTTGCCGCCACCGCCGAACTTGCCTTTGGCACCGGCTTTGCGATCGCCCTTATAGTCGGACTTTTTCTTGAACCCGTCGCCAAACTCGCGCTTTGGTCCGCCACCCTCAGAACTGCCTTCACCCTCTGGCTTCCGCTTCTGATATGGCTTGCCGCTACTGGGCTTGTTGCCATATTTCTTGTCGCCGAACTTGTTCTTGCCGAACTTCTTGCCGCCAAATTTCTTGCTTGCGTTGCTATAATCACGTTTTCCTGCCGCGTTGTCGCCCCGCCCGCCCTTGCGGTTGCGCTTGGCTTCGTCGCGCGGTTTTCCCTCGAACTGGGTGATCACGATATCATCGGTATCATCCCCGCCGGTTTCTCTTTTCTCGGCGATGGCGGCGGTGAATTTATCCACCACCCGGCGCGGAATTTCGAACAATGTGTCATCGCCATTGATCCGGATCGCGCCAATTTCGTTCTTGGTGATATGGCCGCGACGGCACAGGACCGGCAACAGCCAGCGAGCGTCCGCGCGCTGGTTGTGGCCGACGTTCATCTTGAACCAGACCGTATCTTCAAATCCCGGACGCGGGCCGCCGGGAGCGGGTTGTGACTGGGCGCCCCGATCGAGCATCTGCTCCGGCGCCGGCATTTTGGCGCGGTGCGACTGCACCAGCATTGCAGCGATTTCTTCCGGCGTTTTTTCCGCCATGAGACGCTTGGCCAGTTCCATATCATCATCGTCGATCTCGACCGGCTGCAGCAGGGTCTCGATCAGCCGATCGGCGTCATTCTTGCGAATGTCGGCACGCGTTGGCGCATCCTTCCATTCGGCATTGATCTTTGCACCGCGCAGCATCGATTCAACCCGTTTGCGCCGCTGATAGGGCACGATGATAACCGCCGTCCCCTTTTTGCCGGCACGCCCGGTCCGGCCGGAGCGGTGCTGCAAGGTCTCCGCATCGCGCGGAATTTCGACGTGAATCACCAAGCTCAGGGTGGGAAGATCCAGTCCGCGCGCCGCGACATCGGTTGCGACACAGACGCGGGCGCGCTTGCTGCGCAGGGCCTGCATCGCCTGGTTGCGTTCGCTCTGCGTATGTTCGCCGGACAGTGCCACGGCGCTGAAGCCGCGATCGACCAGGCTGGCGTGCAGGCGGCGCACCGCCTCGCGCGTGCCGCAGAACAGCATCGCCGATTCCGCTTCGTGAAAACGCAGCAGATTAACCACGGCATTTTCCGTGTCGGCCGGCGCGACCGTGATCGCCTGATAGGCAATATCCCCATGACCACGATCTTCGCCGACCGTGGAAATGCGCAGCGCGTCATTCTGATAGCGTTTGGCCAAAGAGACGATCGACTTCGGCATGGTCGCCGAGAACAGCAGGGTTCTCCGTTCTTCGCTAGTCGCGTCCAGAATTTCCTCGAGGTCTTCGCGGAAGCCCATGTCGAGCATTTCATCCGCTTCATCGAGCACCACAGCACGCAGTTTCGACAGATCAAGGGCGCCGCGTTCGAGATGGTCGCGCAGACGGCCCGGTGTGCCGACGATGACATGCGCGCCGCGTCGCAGCGTCCGGCGTTCCTTGGAAGCATCCATACCACCGACACAGGTCGCGATCTGCGCGCCGGCAGGCTGATAGAGCCAGGTCAGTTCCCGGCTCACCTGCAGGGCAAGCTCGCGGGTCGGAGCGATCACCAGCGCCAGCGGCTCGACCAGAAACGGGAAACGCCCGTTATCGTCGAGCAGTTGCGGTGCCATCGCCAGTCCAAAGGCTACGGTCTTGCCGGAGCCGGTCTGGGCGGACACGATCAGGTCGCGGCCATCCGCTTCCGGCTCAAGCACAGCGGCCTGGACCGGTGTCGGTTTTTCATATTCGCGCGTCGTGAGCGCTTCAGCAAGAAGCGGGGAGATTTTCGAGAAAGGCATAATATCTGTATTCCGTGGCAAATGTGAAAGCCGCGCGGAACTGCCAGTCGCCTGCGGTTTATGAAGAATATCTTGTTGTTAAACGGTCTGCGCTGGGGATCATATTGCCTTGCCGGCAGCATGGCCACTCGCCCAGGCCCACTGAAAATTATAGCCACCGAGCCAGCCGGTGACATCAACGGCTTCGCCAATAGCATAAAAACCGGGTACTTGCCTAGCTTCCATATTTTTGGACGAAAGTTCAGCCGTGCTGATGCCGCCGGCCGTGACTTCGGCCTTGGCAAAACCTTCGGTTCCGTTGGGCATGAACCGCCAGTGCGACAGACGGCGCGCGGCCTCTTCCAGCTTCTTGTCGGTCAGATTGCCCAGTTCGCCTTCCAGCGCAATCCGCTCGACCAGCGTGTCGGTCAACCGCGCGGACAGATGAGCGTTGATCGCCTTTTTGAGCGAGAGCCGCGGCAAGGATTTCTTCGCCTGGACCAGCCAGTCGCCGGGCAGGTCGGGAAGAAAATCGATCTCGACCGATTCGCCATGCTGCCAATAAGAGGATATCTGCAAAATGGCGGGTCCGGACAGCCCCTTGTGCGTAAACAGGGCCGCCTCGCGAAATGCTGTTTTACCGCTCCGGGCAATTACCGGCGCAGACACGCCCGAGAGCGAGCGGAACAGGGTTTCTTCCCCGCCCAGGGTCAAGGGCACCAGCGCAGGCCGTGGTTCGACTATTTTCAGGCCGAACTGGCGGGCAAGATCATAAGCGAATCCCGTTGCCCCCATTTTCGGGATGGATGGTCCGCCGGTCGCAACGACGAGCGCAGGCGCAAAGGCGGTCTCACCACCATACTCAACGCGATAGCGGCCGTCATTACGGCTGACGGTGCTAATCGCCTTTCCCAGCGACAGACTGACATTGTCGGCCAGGCATTCCGCCAGCAACATGTCCACTATCTGCCGCGCCGAGCCGTCACAGAACAATTGTCCCAGCGTTTTTTCGTGCCAGTCGATGCCATAACGGTCGACCAAAGCGATAAAATCAGCGGCAGAATAGCGGCTCAGTGCCGATTTGGCGAAATGGCGATTCTGCGAAAGATAGCGGTCCGGCGCAGTGCCGATATTGGTAAAATTGCAGCGCCCACCACCGGAGATCAGGATCTTCTTGCCCGGTTCGTCGGCATGGTCGATCAGCAATATCTTGCGCCCGCGCTGTCCGGCGACGGCCGCGCACATCAACCCGGCGCCGCCGGCACCAAGAATTATCGCATCATAATGGGTCGGGACTTTGGACATCGAATGTTCGGAAACTTTCTAAAGCCGGCAATGTTGCGATGGCCGTTTGCGCGGTAATATTGGTTCTCTGCTTCGCAAGGCCCACGCCCGTTGCAGCAACATGATCAGATTTGAAAAACGGCTTGTTCCGTTGACGATGGCACAAGCGAAGCGGCGGCTGCGCGAGGCCGCATTTAACAGCGATACGTGCCAATGGCAACGGCTGCAAGGGGCCACCCGTCTTCCCGGACACCTTGCCACCATATTGGTCCCTCGCAACCTTTTGGGGATATCCGCGTTTTCAAAACAAGTGCAACCGCAAGCCGATGGAGCCCGAAATGATCAGCAGCCTCGCCTATGCCATCGTCCTGATGGGATGTTCGGATGACATGTCCATGTGCCGTGAAATGGCGCGGGACGAGCGCATGTTCGAGACCCTCGGTGAATGCGAGCGAAGGGAAAACACCGCGCTTCGGTCCGATATTGCACTGGAAATGGATTATCCGGTCGTCGCCGTAAAATGCACGGCCGGGGCCGAGAAATTTGCTCAGAAAGGCGTTTCAGATATTGGCGGATGACGGAGACCATATCGGCGGGAGGGCTAGCGCATCACCCGAGTCTTGTCCGCAAATAAGCCGGACAGGCCCGACAAGAAGGCAGCTTTCAACAGCGATTTTTCTTTTGTCCCTCGGTCTGTTTCTCGCGGTGCCGTTCGTGCTGTCTGCGGGCGCGGTTTTCTTCCGGCCCCTGTTTGCCGCAATGGTCATCATGCTGATGCTGATGCCGCTCACCGGTGCGCTTGCGAAACGGGGCGTGCCGAACCCGCTTGCCGCCTTTTTTTCCGTCCTCGCCTTTCTGCTTTTCCTCGCGTTTGGATTCATGCTGATCCTGCAGCCCGCCCTGGAGCTGGCGGAACGGTTTCCCGATATTACCAATATCGTGCAGGAACGGCTCGTGGACATCCGACAGTTTACCGCGTCGGTTTCGCAGATGGGTACGGAATTCTCTTCCACTATCGGTGAATCCGGAGGCCGGGAGGTGGTCCTGGCGAGCCCCACCGTCATGGAAGAAGCCGCTTATGCCACACCCGCCATTCTCCTGGAGCTGCTGCTGGTGCTGCTGCTGGTCTATTTCATGCTCGAATCCCGCTTGCGGCTGAAACGGATCATCCTGTCCCAGCGGTCGACTCTGGCGTCCAGCCTGAAAGCGGCCCGGGCCGGCAGAAGTATCACCGGGGACCTGTCCCACTATATCGGCGCGGTTACCTCGATCAATATCACGGTCGGGATCATCGTGGCTTTCGGCGCATGGGCGCTCGGTATCGAATCGCCCCTGATGTGGGGTGGCCTCGCTGCGATATTGAACTTCATCCCCTATCTCGGGCCGATGCTGATGGCGGTGCTGCTATTTGGTTTCGGCGCGGCCTCTACCGGCGATCTTGGCGGCGGCTTGGTCCCTACTGCCGCCTATATCGGCTTGCAGGCGATTGAAGCCAATCTGGTCACACCCTCGATCCTGGGCAAGCGCTTTTCCATGAACCCGGTCGTCATTCTGCTCGCTATCAGCTATTTTACCTGGATATGGGGATTGGCGGGCGCCCTGATCGCGGTGCCTCTATTGATCGTGGGTAAGGCGCTGGTCGCCCAGACCGGCAGTCCAAATATCGTCGGTTTCATTCTGGGTGAGCCGTTATTTGCTTCACCGGAAGACATGTCTGGCGAATCACCTGACCGTTAAGGCTGCAGGCAGCCGTTCGGGATGGCCGTCCGCCCGGCGGCGGGTCCCGCCGTCTTATACCCGGCAGCATCGGTGGATTTTTGGGAGATATAGGAAAATGGTGGAGCCTAGCGGGATCGAACCGCTGACCTCTTCGCTGCCAGCGAAGCGCTCTCCCAGCTGAGCTAAGGCCCCATCTGAAGAGCGCCTTTAATCCAGACACTCTCCAACATGCAAATCAAAAATTAGGTTTCGTCGGGTTCGTCGTCACCTTTGCCTTTGCTAACACCCAGATCGTCGTCGCCACCAAGGTCGACTTCATTGTCCGGGGAAGGCTCGTCATCGTCGATGTTGATGTCCAGATCATCATCGTCAACCGCGTCTTCTTCCTTCTTCACCGCCTTTTTCGGCGCTTCGAAAGGCATTGGCTGCTTGGATTTCAGAACAGCTTCCGGCACGAAGCTTTCCCCGCATTCAACACAGGTTGCCGGGTCTTCCTTGCCCAGATCGTAAAAACGAGTTCCACATTTCGGGCATGTGCGTTTCGTGCCCCATTCCGGTTTAACCATGGCTGGTGTCCAAATCCTGTCTAAATCAATTCGTTGAAAGGTAAGTCTGCTATGCGGCGAGTCAAGTATTGCCTAATTCAGCCGCGAAATCCGGCGCGCCTTGCCATAGCTTTGCAGCGCTGTCAAAAGCCGTTTGATATTCCTGCACGAATCATACGTGCGTTCCGCTAACAAAGCTCTGACATGACCAGCAACACTCCCCAGCCAGTTACGTTCAAACCGTCTGGCCCGCTCACCGGCAAGATTTCCGTCCCCGGCGACAAATCCATTTCCCATCGCGCGCTGATATTGTCGGCGCTCGCCGTCGGCAAAAGCCGGATCACCGGGCTGCTGGAGGGCGAGGATGTCCTCGCGACAGCCGCCGCCATGCGGGCTATGGGAGCCAGAATCGAGAAGAAAGACGAAGTCTGGACCGTTCATGGCGTCGGCGTCGGAGGCCTGATCCAGCCGGCCGTAGCACTCGATATGGGCAATAGCGGCACATCGACGCGGTTGCTCATGGGGCTGGTTGCGTCCCACGGCATTTCCGCGACCTTTGTCGGTGATGCCAGCCTGTCAAAGCGGCCGATGGGCCGGGTGATCGATCCGCTTTCGGAAATGGGCGCCGACATCCAGGCGCGCGCGACATCGGATTATAAGTCCTGTCTGCCGCTGACGGTGCGCGGCATTTGTCCGGCCATTCCCATAGAATATCGCCTGCCGGTTGCCTCTGCACAGGTCAAGTCGGCTATTCTGCTGGCTGGCCTCAACACCCCCGGCATCACCCGGATCATCGAGCCTGTGCTTACCCGCGACCATAGCGAGACCATGCTGAAGGGATTCGGTGCGGACATAAATGTAGAAACCGATGCAGAAGGTTGCCGGATCATATCGCTGACGGGCGAAGCAGAATTGAAGCCGCAGAAGATCAAGGTGCCCGGAGATCCGTCCTCGGCTGCCTTCATGGTGGTAGCGGCGCTGATCATCCCGGGATCGGATATCATCGTGGAAAATGTCGGCATCAATCCAACCCGCGCCGGCCTGTTCGAAGTACTGCAGGACATGGGGGGCGACATACGCTTCCGGAAAAAGCGCACCGTGGGCGGCGAACCGGTCGCGGATATCCATGTCAGACACAGCTCGCTCAGCGGTATTGATATAGCGGCCGATATCGCGCCCAGCATGATTGATGAGTTCCCCATCCTGTTCATCGCCGCTGCGATGGCCGAAGGCACCACAACTACCCGCGGGCTGCACGAATTGCGGGTCAAGGAATCCGACCGCCTGTCGCAGATGGCCAAAGGCCTCGAAGCGCTCGGCGTCGAGCTCACCGAAAAGGACGACGGGCTTATCATTCACGGCAGTGGCGGCAAACCGCTGGCGGGCGGACGCACCAGACCGGTGATCGAAACCGCGCTGGATCACCGCATTGCCATGAGCTTCGCTGTCGCCGGCCTGATGACGAAATCCGGGCTGACGATCGACGACATCGCGCCGGTGCAGACGAGTTTCCCGGGCTTTCAGAATCTCATGGCGGAGCTGTCGTCCTGATGGTCGACGGACTGACAGCCAATGTGATCGGCATAATGGGCAGTATTCTGGTGGTGTCTGCCTATGCCTATAATGTCTATGCCGATACGGTGAACCCGTTTGTCTATAATGGCACCAATTTGCTCGGCGCGCTGTTGCTGACCATTTCCCTGCTGGTCCATTTCAATCTGGCATCCTTTCTGCTGGAAATGGTGTGGATCTCGATTGCGCTGGGCGGCCTGTGGAAGGCCTATCGGAAGCAGGCGAGGCAGGGATCATGATCATCGCGGTCGATGGTCCCACCGCTTCGGGCAAAGGCACGATCTCCAAGCAACTGGCGAAATATTTTGCCCTGCCCTTTCTCGACACTGGCCTGCTCTATCGGGCGGTCGGCTGGACGCTCAGGGAACAGGGCGGCAATGCCGATGATCCTGCCGATGCGTTGGCGGCATGCGCGTTTGACGGTGCCTTGCTCGACAATCCGGGATTGCGCAGCGAAACGGTTGGCGGGCTCGCCAGCCGGGTGTCCGTTCACCCGGATGTCCGGCGCGCGCTGGACAAGCGGCAGAGGGATTTTGCCTATCAACCGGCCGGAGCGGTTCTCGACGGCCGCGATATCGGAACGGTCATCGCCCCCGATGCCGATGTCAAACTGTTCGTGACGGCCTCATCCGAAGCACGCGCCGTACGGCGGTTCGAGGAAATGAAACGGCGCGGCGAACCGGCCAATTTCGATGATATTCTTGCCGACATTCTCAAGCGCGATGACCGCGACCAGAACCGCAGCGCAGCGCCGCTCAAGCCTGCGGAAGATGCAGACTTGCTTGATACCACCAATTTGACTATAGACGCCGCCGTTCAACAGGCGATTGCCTTGGTGAATGCGAGAACAAGCGGCCGGCACGACAAAGATCCGGCATAGCAGACAAATGATGCGCAAGACGGGCGGTGTAACTAGCGGCCTGACTTTGGCGCAGCTTTTGCTATTTGCACTTGCCCACGCATAAGCCAGTATCGGCAGTTTTCTGGTGGATGCAGCGGTCGCATGAGGTGGCCGCGGCAATTTTGGTCCAAGACCGGCGGAACCAACCGCCTGGCCAGAAAAATTGACTATCAAGGAATAAACCATATGGCCTCAACGGCATTTCCAACCCGCGACGATTTCGCGGCAATGTTAAACGAATCACTCGGTGGCGAAGACCAGGGCTTTGAAGGCCGCGTCGTCAAAGGCACCGTAACCGGCATCGAAAACGACATGGCTGTCATCGATGTAGGATTGAAATCAGAAGGCCGTGTAGCGCTGCGCGAATTCGCCGCTCCCGGTCAGAAAGCCGACATTTCCATCGGTGACGAAGTCGAAGTCTATGTCGACCGCATCGAAAATGTGAACGGCGAAGCCATGCTGTCCCGCGATCGCGCCCGCCGCGAAGCAAGCTGGGACAAGCTGGAAAAAGAATATGACGAAGGCAATCGCGTCGAAGGCATTATCTTCGGTCGCGTCAAGGGCGGCTTCACGGTCGACCTCGACGGCGCCGTCGCCTTCCTGCCCGGCAGCCAGGTCGATGTCCGCCCCGTGCGCGACGTGACCCCGCTGATGGACATCGCCCAGCCTTTCCAGATCCTCAAGATGGATCGCAAGCGGGGCAATATCGTTGTTTCGCGTCGCGCCATTCTCGAAGAAACCCGCGCCGAACAGCGCAGCGGTCTTATCGAGTCGCTGGCTGAAGGTCAGGTTACCGAAGGCGTGGTCAAGAATATCACCGATTATGGTGCGTTCGTTGATCTCGGCGGTATCGACGGTCTGCTCCATGTTACCGATCTCAGCTACAAGCGGGTCAACCACCCGAACGAGATGATCAACATCGGCGACACGCTGAAAGTCCAGATCATCAAGATCAACAAGGACACGCAACGCATCTCGCTTGGCATGAAACAGCTCGAGAGCGATCCATGGGACAGCGCAACCGAAAAATATGCGGTTGGCACCAAGCTTACCGGTTCGGTCACCAATATCACCGAATATGGCGCATTTGTCGAACTGGAACCAGGCATCGAAGGCCTTGTCCACGTCTCGGAAATGAGCTGGACCAAGAAGAACGTCCACCCGGGCAAGATCGTTTCCACCTCGCAGGAAGTGGAAGTCATCGTTCTCGAAGTCGATACCGAGAAACGCCGTATCTCGCTTGGCCTCAAACAGGCCCAGTCGAACCCGTGGACCGATTTTGCTGATACGCACCCAATCGGCGCCACCGTTGAAGGCGAAGTCAAAAATGCTACCGAATTCGGTCTGTTCATCGGGCTGGAAGGCGACGTTGACGGCATGGTTCACATGTCCGACATCGCATGGGGTATTTCCGGCGAAGATGCGCTCAACCTTCACCATAAGGGCGAGCAGGTAAAAGCAATCGTTCTCGACATCGATGTTGAAAAAGAACGCATTTCGCTTGGCATGAAACAGCTTGAAAAAGGTGCGCCTGCCATGGGCGGTGCCGATACCGGCGGCCTCAAGAAGGGTTCGGTCGCAACCGTTACCGTTCTCGAAGTTCGCGATGGTGGCCTCGAAGTCCAGATGGGCGACGATGGCGCAACCGGCTTCATCAAGCGCAGCGATCTGGGCCGCGACCGCGACGAACAGCGTCCCGACCGTTTCCAGGTTGGCCAGAAGCTCGACGCGATGATCACCGGCTTCGACCGCTCGAAGAAACCGAACTTCTCGATCAAGGCGCATCAGCTTGCAGAAGAGAAGCAGGCTGTGGAACAGTTCGGTTCGACCGATTCCGGCGCAAGCCTCGGCGACATCCTCGGCGCCGCGCTGAAAAAGAAAGAAGAATAGTTCTTCCATCACAGCTTGGATTTAGCGGAAAAGCCCGCCCTCTCATCGGGGCGGGCTTTTTCTTTTGCATATCCCATTTCAGGTCGATTTTCTGACAAGGTTGCCAAGGCCATTGAAAATAGACATAATTTCTGGCATCAATTAGAGTCTGGAAATTGACTGACCGCCCGATTCCGAAAGTTTCCTGCAAGGAAGTTCACTGGATCGACCGGAAATCGGAAAGGCGCACCGATGATACGTTCTGAATTACTGGAAAAACTGGCTGAAGAAAATCCGGAATTGAAGCCGGATGAAATCGAGAAAATAGTCGACCTGTTTTTCAACCAGATCAGCCAGAAACTGGCTGAAGGCGGGCGCGTGGAACTTCGCGGATTCGGTGCTTTCTCGACCCGCCAGCGCAATCCCCGCATCGGCCGCAACCCGCGCACCGGGGAATCGGTGGAGGTTCCGGCCAAGCGGGTGCCCTATTTCAAGCCGGGCAAGGAAATCCGTGAGCGGCTGAACGAAGACTGATTTTCGAAATATTCCGGTATTTTGCGTCTGCGCACTTGACCGCGCGCGCGCAATAATGCTTGTCGCTAGGCTCCGGCTTCAGGCCGGAGCTACCGGTGCGGACGTGGCGAAATGGTAGACGCAGCAGACTTAAAATCTGCTATCCGAAATGGGTGTGCGGGTTCGAGTCCCGCCGTCCGCACCAGTTTTTGACCATCCGGCAATCTGCCCGGCTAAGTCGGCCAGGATTGCCGACATTTGACCAATATCTACAGCATCGCCAAGTCAGCGGGTTGATCCAGCAAGACCCGGCCCGCTAATTCAAACACTGCAGGAGCGGTTGCGATATGCTGGGTCGCGACATGAGCATCGCGGAACCGGCGTTGCAGGCTGTTGTCCGAATAAACAGCGCTGCCGCCGCCGAGCGTATAGGCCGTTTTGCAAACTTCGGCAGAGATTTCGGTTGCATGAGCGCAGGCCAGGCGCAAATTGGCTCGCCCCTTGACGGATATTTCCGCGCTGCCCCGCGCTTCGGCCCAACAACCGGCAATCGCATTTTCCAGATAGCCGAATGCGCCGGAAAGCGATGCGGTGGCCCGCGCCAGATCTGCCTGTACGGTGGCCCGCTGCGCCATCGACCGGCCACCACCGGGCGTTTTCTTGCTCATCACCATCATATGGATTTCTTCGAGGGCTGCCCGGGCATTTCCCAGCGCGACCGACGAAACGCCGAGCGCCAGCAGGCCAAAAAGCGGGAATTTGTACAAAGCGCCCGGATCGCGTGGCCGGTCGCCGACAAAGGAGACGCTACGCTGCTTGGGGACTTTCACCCCCTCGACGGAGAAATCACCCGAACCGGTGCCCTTCAATCCCGCGACATGCCAACTGTCGATGAAGGAAGCCTCTGTCGCCGGGAAGAACAACATCCGGTGATAGGGCGCGCCATTGTCGAATTTCTGCAGTTCGCCATCCTTGAAGATCATCGCGCCGCCGCCCAGCCACGAACAATTGGCCGAACCCGACCCCCACTGCCACTGGCCGCTGAGCAGATAATGATCGCCCCTGTCCTCGGCCTTTCCCATCGGCGCAAACACACCGCCGGTGATGACATCGTCGGCCCCGAAGATTTCGCGCGCTGCTGGTTCCGGCATATAGGCGGCGCCAAGGGTGGAAGTCACCGCAATCATCACGCACCATCCGGCACTGGCATCTGCCCCGGCAACCGTTGCGACGATTTTCATGAAGTCGAGCGGATCCAGTTCCAGTCCGCCGATCGCCGCCGGTTTGGAAAGATTGAAGGCTCCGGCAGCAGCCAGTTTCGCGGCCAGATCGGCCGGCAAGCGCCGTGCCTGTTCGGTTTCCTCGGCGCGCGCCGAAATTTCGGGGAGCAAAACCAGTATCTTGTGGCCGACCTCGCCGATACTGGAAATATCATAATCTAAACCGGACATGCAGCATTTCTCCCAAGTGCCACGAACAAGCACAAGAGTTACGCTTTGTCGAGGCGGCAAAACCATCTAGATGGGTCATATGCGCTTTATCGCTCTTCTCTGCACCTGCCTGCTGCTGATCTCGTGCGAAAGAGGTCCGGCGGTGGACAGCGCGCCCGGCCCGGCGCAAATCGTCCGCTTGTCCGATTCGGAGATCAAGGGTCTCGACCCGCAGAAAATCTCAGATCTGTCATCACTCCGGGTTGCCGCAGACCAGTTCGAGGGCCTGACGCGACTGAATGGCGCGGGAAAAGCAGTAGCGGGACTGGCCCGCAACTGGGAAACTGACGAGAGCGGCCTGAACTGGACGTTCAATTTGCGGCCAAAGCTCCAATTTTCCGATGGCACAGCCTTTGATGCGAGCCTTTTTCCGGCGCTATGGCAGCGGTTGCGCGCGCCCGGCACGGCGGCGCCAGCAAAATCCCTGTTCGGCAATATTATCGCGGTCCAGGCGGTCGACGGGTCCAGGCTGCTAGTCAACCTGGCCTCCCCTGATCCTGCCCTGCCCGCCCTGCTGGCCCATCCCGCCATGGCCGCAATCCCCCTCCACCGGATCAGCGAGGCCGGCGACCAATGGACCTCCGACCGACCGATGATTGTCAGCGGCCCCTATCGACTGGCGGAATGGAAACTGAACGACCATGCCCGGCTGGAGCGCAATCCACGGTGGCACGATCAGGCCGCGCCAACTCCGACCATCATCTGGAAACCGATGGATGACAGCCTATCGGCCATGCGCCTGTTTCTGTCCGGTGGCGCGGATATCGCAGCCGACTATCCGGCGAGCCGGCACCAGTGGCTCGAGAACAAACATCCGGACCTCACCCACAGCGTGCCCTATCTCGGCAGCTATTATTTCGCGTTCAACACCCGCATTCCGCCCTTTGATGACCGAAAGGTCCGGCTGGCGCTGTCGATGGCGGTCGAGCGCGAATGGATAGCCGGCAAGGTGATCGGTGTCGGCAATATTCCGGCATGGGGCCTGCTCCCCCCCGGTCTTGCCGGAGCGGAACCGGCAAGACCCGCTTGGGCTGACTGGCCGCGGGAGAAACGCTTGCAGGCCGCGCGGGCCTTGCTGGAGGATGCCGGCTATGATGCATCCAGTCCCTTGCGGTTCGAAATCCGGTTCAACAGTTCCGCCGAACATCGCCGGGTTGCCGTTGCCCTGGCCGCCATGTGGCAGCCGCTCGCGGTCGAGGCCAGCCTGTTCAACAGCGAGGCTGCCCTCCATTTTGCCGCACTGCGCCGCCACGAATTTTCGCTCGCCCGCTCCGGCTGGATTGCGGATCTGCCGACGCCGGAAAATTTTCTGCTGGTGCATCAGCAAGCCAATGGCGCGGGCAATTACTCTGGCTATGCAAATCCGGACTATGACCGGGTTCTGGCGCGGGCGATAGCCGAGCCGGATCCTGCAAAGCGACAATCTCTGATGCAGCAGGCCGAAACCATGCTGATTGCCGACATGCCGGTTCTGCCGCTCTATTTCTACGTCACCCGCAGCCTGGTTGCAAAACGCATTGCCGGATGGGAAGATAATATTTCCAATGTGCATCCCAGCTACACTCTGCGTATAAGGCCATGATGGGTTTTCGATCTGGATATTGGCAGAATCTTCTCTCCGCGTTACTCGCGATACCGCTGCTGACGGCCTGCGGTTTCGCCGGTGACGAGGATCAGGTAAGAGTCACGGTGATCGAGGACGCGCCGGTGCGGATCAATCCGGTCGGTACAAGGCTGAACTTTTCCTCATCCACCATGCGCGCGGCGATCGCCAAGGGGCTTGTCGGTCTCGATGCCGAAGGCCGGGTCGTCCCTGCACTGGCCGCCCGATGGATCGTTTCCGACGATGGTCTGAGCTATATTTTTCGCCTGTACGACGCGAAATGGGATGATGGCCGCCAGATCACGGCCGAGCGGGTGGCGCGGCTGCTGCGCGAGCGTTTCTCCGAATTGCGCAAAAGCCGGCTGCAATATGACGTGTCCGTGGTCGACGAGGTCGTTTCGATGACCGGCCGGGTGATCGAGATCAAGCTGGATGCGCCGCATCCCAATTTCCTGCAACTGCTCGCCCAGCCCGAACTCGGCCTGTTTCGGGCTGGCCATGGCGCCGGCCCGATGCGCCTCTTGAGCGAAGACAATGGAATCAAACTGACCCGCTTCGACGAACCCTCGCAGGAGGGAGAGGATGAAGAAGAAGAAGATGACCGCTGGGTTTCCTTGCGCAGCGACCCCGCCGCCACGGCGATCGCCCGATATCGTGCCGGCGGCGTGCAAGTGGTGCTGAACGGCAAATATCATCACCTGCCGCTGGTCGATGCCGGCGACATCAGCAGCGGAGACCTGCGTCTCGATCCGGTCGCTGGCCTGTTCGGGCTACGTTTCGTCCGCGCCGAGGGTTTCTGGGCGGTACCCGGCAATCGGGAAATACTGGCGATGGCGATCAACCGCCCGGCCTTGCTGACCTCCTTTCCGGGTGTCAGCGCATGGCAAAGCCGGCTCAAGATCATCCCCGAAGCTCTCGACGTCGACGGCATCAGCGCCTATCCCGACTGGGCTGGCATGACCATGCAGGACCGGATCGTCTTTGCCCGAAACCATGTCAGTCGCTGGAAAGCCTCCGAAGGGCCGGTCGTGCCACTGGCTATCGCGCTGCCCGATGCAGCCGGCGCCGATATATTCTTCAAGCGTATCCAGTCCGATCTCCGGAGAGTGGGGCTGGATGCCCGAAAGGTCGCACTTGACCAGAAAGCGCATGTGCAGCTGCTGGACGAAATCGCTCCCTATGACAGCGCCCAATGGTTCCTGAAGCAATTTACCTGCTTCAAGACGACGGTCTGTCTGAATGACGCAGATTCAAGAATCGCTGCAGCGGATGCTGCAACCAATTTGCAGATCAAGGCACGGCTTTATGCCGAGGTCGAGATCATGCTGGTGGATCATTATAATTTCATACCGATTGCGGTTCCGATCCGCTGGTCCATCGCCCGGCCGGGGCAGCGCGGCTTTGCGGTGAACCCCCGCGGATGGCATCCATTGAATAATCTGGTCGGCATACCCATATCCTGACTGTGTGAGTAGTCTAAGACAGGGAGGTCGCATGGCCATTTCCGAAGAACAGTTAAAACGCCTCGCCGAGCAATTGCCCGATGTCAGCCGCGATCCGCAAGCGGTGCGCACCCGCGTCGAAGCTATGGAAAAGGTGCTGGAGCGCGCCTTCGTAATCCCTGGCATCAATCGCCCGATTGGCGTCGATTCCATCGTCGGACTGGTCCCTGTGGTCGGTGACATCGTCACCGCCCTCATGGGTGCCTATATTGTCTGGGAAGCGCGCAATCTGGGCATGTCCAAGCTGCAACTGACCCGCATGGCGGCCAATGTCGGCATCGATACGGCGCTCGGTGCCATTCCTTTCGCCGGCGATGTGTTCGACTTTTTCTGGCGTTCAAACAGCAAGAATCTGAAGATCATCCGCAAGCATCTCGACAAGCATCACCCCGGCACACGGACGCTGGAGGGTTGATGGCCGTGCTTCGCCCTTGATGCGGAGCCCAGGCCGCACGCCCTCCTGTTACCGGCGGAGCTGTAGGTCTTTGCCCAGAGATCGGTAAATCACCCCCCGCGCCAGATCTTGACCGGCATATCGTCCCCCGTCGTCTGCATATAGGCCGGGCAGCGCTGCGGCCGGAAACTCCTGCCGAGACAGAGTTTCACTTCCTGCAACCAGCCGCGTTGGTTAATTTTTAGCCGCAGCATATCGGGCTGCAGCCCCTCATTCGCCGCGGCGAAGGCGTTGCGAAACTGGCCTGCCGTCAGCGGCTTGCGCGACAAGCGATCCATATCGGGGAAACGCACCGCGTCAAACATGATCCGCGACACGCGGAAATAGGTCTCGGGCCGTCTGGTCATGCAGGTCCCGTGCTTGGCCCATTCATGCGCCATCATCCTGGTCGACGGCATCATGCAGAAATTGCGCTTCACCACAGCAGGCGGCAGCGCCCGGGTCGGCGCGCAATATTGCGGATAGGCCGGACCGCGCGTGTCGGGCCACAGGCCATGGAGAATGAAGCCAAAACTGCCATCGTCTCCGCTGCACTGGGTCTTGTCGCGGCGGCTGTCCTTGCGGGTGCGGCAATATTCCGGCGACCAGCTGAGCGCCAGCGTATAGCTGGTGACGGGCGTAAGCCGGCGCGGTTCGGAGGCCGGCTTGCGCTCGGCGGGCGCGCTGAGGCCGGATGGCGGGCTGCACTGGTAGGATTGGGCATGGGCGGGTGTCGCGGCCATAGCCAAAAACAGCAATAAAGCCACTGGTCGCCCCAGCGAAGGCTGGGGCCTGACCCGCGTTTCACGTAGCGCGGACGATTGCCCTCGACCCCGGCCTTCGCCGGGATGACGATTGCTATACCTGCTCAAAATCCAGCCCGATATCCGCCGCCGGTGCCGATTGTGTCAAACGCCCCACCGAAATAAAATCAACGCCCGTTTCCGCCTTGTCGCGGATCGTCTCCAGCGTCACGCCGCCGCTCGCCTCGGTCGCCACGCGGCCACCGATCAAAGTCACCGCGCCGCGCAGGGTCGCCGGTTCCATATTGTCGAGCAGCAAATGCGTCGCGCCTGCCGCCAGCGCCGGTTCGATCTGGTCGACCCGGTCGACTTCACAAATGATATTCTCGACGCCCGCTTCCTTGGCGCGTCGGACCGCTTCGCCGACCGAACCAGCGACCGCGACATGATTGTCCTTGATCATCGCCGCATCCCACAGGCCCATGCGGTGGTTTTGCGCTCCGCCCATCCGCGTCGCATATTTCTCCAGCACCCGCAGACCGGGGATTGTCTTGCGCGTGTCGAGCAAAGTGCAGTTCGTGCCTGTGATCTTCCGGACATATTCGTTGGTCATGGTCGCGATACCGGTCAGATGCTGCACCGTGTTGAGCGCGCTGCGTTCGGCGGTCAGCATTGCGCGGCCCTTGCCTTTCAGCCGCATGATATCGGTGCCAGCCTGTACCGCCTCGCCTTCAGCAACCAGAGTTTCAATCTCGACATCCGGATCAAGATAGCGGAAAAAAGCCTCGGCCACCGGCAGTCCGGCAATCACCGCATCATGGCGGCTGTCCATCACACCCGAAAATATGGCATCGGCGGGGATGACCGCCTCAGAGGTAACATCGCGCCCCCCTGCCCCATAAGGGGCGCCGAGGTCTTCGGTGAGCGTGGCTGCGACGAAAGCGTCGAGATCGAAACGGTCGAGGGTGAAGGTCATATGCTCTTGTAGCCAATAGCACGCCGCGCTCAAGACAAACATGGCTGGCCGAAACTGTCATGGCTTGCAGTGGCGCACCACTTGTGCTAACTATGTGTTTCACATATGCTTCGGTATGGATTTTGAATTTGATCCAGTCAAGGATGCGATCAACCGGGCGAAGCATCATTTGCCACTGTCTTTTGGGCAGCGGATTTTTGATGATCCTTTTATCGAGATTCTGCCTTCCTTCAGACCGATCGACGGCGAAGACAGGTACAAGGCGATTGGTCTGGTTGACGGCAAGCTCTTTACCGCAATTTATGTAGAGCGCGGCACGGCAGCTAGATTGATTGCAGTAAGGAGGAGCAATGGCCGGGAACAAAGAGACTATGATCGCAATCCCCGCTGATCCGAATGATCCGGAAGACTTCGACGTCAGCATCGCAGGTCTGGAGCGCGCGCATATGGGCCGCTTCATCCGCGTACTCCGTCATGACCTCGGCATGACGCAGGAGGAATTCGCCAAAACCTACGGCATCCCGCTCGCCAATATCCGCCAATATGAAATCGGCCGCCACATGCCCCCCCCTGCGGTCCGCGCCTATCTCAAGGTGATCCGCGCCGAACCGGAAGTGGTGAAGCGGGTGATGGCGGGGTGATTTTCCCTTCTCCCTCAAGGGAGAAGGTTCCGCAGGCTTGGCAGATTGCTACCTAGTCATAGCTGGGTGAGGGTGTACTTCGCTCCAGAGTTCCGAACGCCCTCATCCAACGGCGCCCACCGGAACGGGAAGGGTACAGAATTTACGAAAAAATACCGCGTCACTAGACTGGTCCATATCGAACCGTTCGCCGATGTACGAGACGCCATCGCCCGTGAAAAGGCGCTCAAGAAATGAAGCCGAGGACGGAAATTGCGGCTGATCGAGGAAAGCAATTCGGACTGGGATGATCTGTTTGACACACTTAACGGATGATAGGGCCGGCAGAGAGGGCCAACTGGCCCCCCGCCTTCGCGGGGATGACAAGCTATTGCCTGAGCTTCACTATTTGTCTTTTTTCGGGAGCTTTCGAGTCATCAACCACGCAAATAAAGCGCTAAGTGCAAATGTCACGATGGTAGCAAAAACCATCACAAACAACATCCCGGCTAGAACGTCGCTTTGCAACAAGGAACCTGTACCTTCGAAAAGGGCGGCATCGGCTCCTTTCAATGACAAAGGTTGACCAGAAATCCAAATCACACCTATCAACCACGCGAAACTGAAAAAAACATCCGATACAGCAACGCCGGACGCGAACAGAATGATCTCTTTGCGTTGCATTGGCCTATTGATGACCTTCGAGTACCAAAAAAGCGCAACCCCAACAGCTACAATCGTAATGCTCGTTGATATGCTTGGTGGTTCATTTTCGGTTAGATAGGCGTAAACTGCGAACCCTGCCGCAAAAAATATTTTTACAGCCAACGCAGCCATCACGAAGCGGAAAACGGAAACTCCATTGATGTTTTCCATACTATCCCTCATGCGCCAGATCAGTCGGCCCCAGGTCCCCCTGCCCGACCGTTGCGCTGGCCATTTCCATCATCTTGTCGATTGACTTGCGCGCCTGCAGGCGCAGGTCCTCGTCCATCTCGATACGGGGCTCCAGATCACGTAGAGCAACGTACAGCTTCTCCATCGTGTTCAGCGCCATATAGGGACAGATATTGCAGTTGCAGTTGCCGTCCGCGCCGGGCGCGCCGATGAAATTCTTTTCCGGCACCGCTTTTTCCATCTGGTGGATGATATGCGGTTCGGTGGCGATGATTATCGTGTCGCCTTCAAATGCCTTGGCATATTTCAGGATCGCGCTGGTCGAGCCGACCATGTCCGCGTGATCGAGAATATAGGCGGGGCATTCGGGATGCGCGGCGACCGGTGCACCGGGGTGCTGGGTCTGCAGCTTGAGCAATTCGGTCTCGCTGAACGCTTCGTGGACGATACAGACGCCGGGCCAGAGCAGCATGTCACGGCCGGTTTTCTTGGCGATATAGCCGCCGAGATGCTTGTCCGGGCCAAAGATGATCTTCTGGTCGAGCGGGATCTGCGAGAGAATATGTTCCGCCGATGAACTGGTGACGATGATGTCGGAGAGCGCCTTCACCTCGGCCGAGCAATTGATATAGGTCAGCGCGATATGATCGGGATGCTCGTCGCGGAACGCCTTGAACTTGTCCGGCGGACAGCTGTCTTCGAGGCTGCAACCCGCATCCATATCCGGCAGCACGACGATTTTTTCCGGCGACAGGATTTTCGCGGTTTCGGCCATGAATTTCACGCCGCAGAAGGCGATGACATCGGCATCGGTTTCTGCGGCCTTGCGGGACAATTCCAGACTGTCGCCGACAAAGTCAGCGATATCCTGGATTTCCGGTTTCTGGTAATAATGGGCAAGGATGATCGCATTGCGTTCCTTGCGCAGCTTGTTGATTTCCTCAACAATATCGACCCCGGCCAAGCTGCCGCCAATTCCACCACGTGCGTCCATTATACTATTCCTCTGTCATGCGTGCCCGCTCCATATAGGAAGCGAAAAGCCATTTGTCTTGTGCGGAACGCCGGTCCCTGCGTAAAATGATCTTCACGGTCGCAAGCAAGTCCGGACGAGAATGTCTCCGCTCTAGCCGGCGGCCGCAATCGATTCCGCTATCCGCTGAAACGGAGGGAATAACGACAGGCCGGTAATCAGCACATGCACAGCCGTCACGATGGCCCCCGACGCCAGTGTCGCGGGATGGATATGTCCGGTAATTTTGCGATCATGCCGCGCCATCACGGCGACAAAGGCCAGCTGACAGACGAGAATGAGCCACTCGCCCCAGTCCCCCAGCAACGGCATCGGCAACAGCCGGCCGAATGCCGGTTCCAGAGCGATGATGGTGGCACCGAACATGATCCGCCGGTGCCACTGGGTCTGCCGACGGAGCCTGATTGCCCAGACCACCATGGTGGCAAAAACCAGCATTTCGACGAGTACAAGCGCCAGAAAATAGGAATTGGTGAAAAACGGCGGAAAGCGCTGCAGCTGAACCGCCATATAGCCGGTGTAGAGACCGGTCACGCATATGATCAGAGCCAGTCCACCGCCCAGCCAGCCGATTTTCCGATGCCGGGCAATATTGGAGCGCTGGATCAGGAGATTCTGCGTAACCAGTAACCCCAGCCACCCCAGCATCAGGATAGCGTGCAGATGCACCCATTTGGGCACCGCCGGCACATCCACCATCCCGCGCGCGGCAAATTGCGCGAAACCGAAAATGATGACCACTGCCATGATGATGGAAAACCGGACAAAGAAGCGCTGGTCCAGCACATAGTCCGATCCCGGGTTCATCCCCCGGTCACCAATATTCCGTTCTGCCCCCACGATACTATCTCCCCCGAAATTTCTCCCGAAGCGACCATGGTCCTGTCCGACCGTTAAGGAATATAGGGCAAGATACCCGCGAATGTCTATTGCGGGTTGTGCAGCTTCACTGGCTGATGCGAAACGTGACGATCCGGTCGGTCACCTTCTGCTCTGCATCCATACCGCCAAGAATATAATAATTGCTGCCTGCCTTCGCGAGGCCGCGATGATCCATGCTCGGCTCGGCCAGCCGCCCCAGTTCCAACCATCGGTCGCTTTTCAGATCATAAGCAAAAAAGCCTCCGGATGGCTTCGCCGGCACCCCGTCATAGCCGATGCCGTCATAATTATAGGGATTGTCGCCGCCGCCGGCGAAAATGATCCGCTGCCCGGCCTCGTCGCCAATCGCCGCCATCCGGTATTTTGCCTGACCGGAATGGGCATTCACCCCGCGCCAGCTGATCTGCGTGGGATTTTGCGGGTCGATATCCCCGCGCCATGTCAGCTTTGCTGCGACAAATTTCCGTTTGCCGTCGTCCAGAACCGAGGCCACCCCGTCGGTGACGATGATGCTGTTGCCTGCTATGCCGCCGCTATGGCCAAAGACAGGCGTTCCGGGAAAGGGAGACGCCTCGGTCCAGGCGCCGGTTTGCGTATCGAACATCTGCACCACGCTGACAT
This sequence comes from Sphingorhabdus sp. 109, assembly GCF_902506555.1. GTDB lineage: Bacteria > Pseudomonadota > Alphaproteobacteria > Sphingomonadales > Sphingomonadaceae > Parasphingorhabdus. Next base: position 1,873,441 of record NZ_LR732707.1, read on the forward strand.
TGCCCTCGTCGTGCCAACCGGAGACCAGATAAATGAAGCGGTTCTGGTAGGGCACAGCAAGCGCGTCATCGACCGGGTTTGGCATATCAGCCATTTGTTCATAGCGGCCGGTCGCCGGATCATAGGCAAAAACCTCGGGCGTGGACAGCTCGTCGCCATTGGGCGCAACCGTATAGCCGCCGAAAATATAGATTTTTCCCGTTACGGTCACCGCCGCACTGGCCAGACGCCCTTCCCTGACCGGCACGGACGCGATCGTCTTGCAGGTTTCGGTCGCGAGCACACAGGCAAAGGCAGCGTTGCTGGTGTCTTTCCAGCTTTTGCCGGCTTTGAGGCCATTGAAACTGTAGAGGGTCGGACCTTCCGGCCCGTCCGCCACCGCCACGGCATTATTGCTGATCGGTTCGGGCAGCGCGAATTCGGCAATTTCTGACTGCTGCTCCGGTTGCGGGCTGCGCTCACATCCAGTCAACATCAATCCGTCCAACAGAATCGCCGTCCATGCCATGCCCCGCATTTTCACTCTCCCGTGTCCCTTTTCTGCCTTTGTTCCGCCAGGACATCCTGGATCGGACGCGAATAGTCCCACCGCTCCTTGTAACGGCTGCGCTCATAAGGAAAAAATGCGTCAATCTTTGCTTCCACGCCGGCGGTCTGCAACGGTACGGCGAAATTATGCCGCACCGCACGGCGCGCGGCTTCCCGGGCGAGACGCAGCTGAACCGGATTTTTCGCCTGTTCGGCGAGTTCCGCAATGCCTTTCTTGCGGTTGGCCTGATCGAGGACATTTTCTGCATCGGTCAGCGCCATCAATATGCCGCCGTCATCATAGGTCTGGATCTGCTCGATATGCACCTCGGGCCGGGCGATTTCGATCGCCGGGATCTCGACATACAGCGTGTTGTCGCGAGCATCCCAGCGGACATCATCGGCGCCGAGCTTGGCCAGATCGAGCTCGTAGCGGACCGTCCCGGGCATGATCAGGGTCTTGCGCGCGGACAGCCCCAATTTGGTCACGGTAGTGGTGACGGTAGCATTGTAGCTGGCGGAGAAGACCGTCAACCGGTTCTGTTCCTGCATATTAGTCAGGCTGGCATTGGCAATCGTCACCGGATCGGGCGCCATGCTGTTTTCGACGCGGGTTAGAAGCAGCCAGGCCAAGGTACCGAGAATGATGAATATCACGCCGGTAACAGCAACCGGAACCCAGAGACGCCGTAACTTTTCGACCGTCATCCGCTCAGCGCCCAGACATCATCGGACTGGGTCACCTGCCCCTTTTTCTGCAGGTCGATCAGATGCGCGCGCACCGATTGCCCGGCGGCGCCGTTCAGCCTTGGATCAAGCCCCTTGTACATGCGCGGGACCATGTCCGTAATAACCGCCGGACCTTCTCCGAGCAGCTTCAATATCTGCCGTTCGCGCTGTTTGCGATGGCCCATCATCCCGCGCACCAGCTGGCGCGGGTTGGTCACTTTCTTGCCGTGAGCGGGATAATAGACCTTGTCCTCGCGCTCATAAAGCTTCTGCAGGCTCGCCATATAGTCAGCCATATCACCGTCGGGCGGAACAATGACGCTGGTCGACCAGGCCATGACATGGTCGCCGGTGAACATCGCGCCGGATTCCTGCACCGCGAGGCAGAGATGATTGGACGTATGGCCGGGCGTCGCCACCGCTTCGATGGTCCAGCCGTCGCCGGAGACCGTCTCGCTATCGGCAAGCACCCGGTCTGGCTTATATTCCTTGTCAAAACTCTCGTCGGCCCGCGGTCCGTCGTCGGCCAGTACCAGCGGCGCACAGCCGATGATTGGCGCGCCGGTGCGCGCTGCCAGCGGCGCGGCGGCGGGACTATGATCGCGATGGGTGTGGGTGCACATGATCGCACTGATTTTGGCCTCGCCAACCGCTGCGATTATCGCATCGATATGCTCGTCCATGGCGGGTCCGGGGTCGATAACCGCCCGATCCGATCCATTGCCGACGATATAGGTCTGGGTACCGGTAAAGGTATAGGGGCTGGGATTGCCGGCCAGCACGCGGGCCACCAGAGGTTCCATCTGTTCGCACAGACCGGTGGGATATTTTGAAGGTTCAAAGTTCATGGACCTGATGTGGCATATTCGGGCCATAAAACAACCACGAAAAAGGGCGGCCTGCCACACAAACCGCCCTTATACCCGTGATATACGGCTTCCCCGGCCTATATCATTGCCATCTCGGCTTTGACTTTTGCGATGCTATGGTCGATTTCCTTGATCTTTCTGGTACGGTCGGGATCGCTATCGTGGCATTTTTCCACTTCGGCCCGCTCTTTTTTCAGGCCTTTCAAGGCCGCGCCAAGTATTGCGGCCTTGTCGATCTTGACTTCAAACCCGCCGCATCCGGCCACCACCGCCCAGGCTTGGCTCGCCAGTCCATTCTCACCACCTATCGCGATCTGCTTGTTCATCGCAACGCAATCGGGGCCTTTGATCTTGACGCTGGTGGCAGAAGGCGCTGAGCGTCCCTTGGTATAGAATATCGACGAGAGGCGCGAAACGGGTGCCATTTCCTCCAAAGCCTCGCGCTGCGCTTCCCGGGCTCCCGCCAAAGCCTCGCGTCTGGCTTGATCCGCTTCGCGCATCGCTTCGCGGACCTCTAGCCGGGCTTCCTGCCACTGCTGCTCCATTTCCTTTTCCGCTGCAGCCAGTTCCCGTTCCACCTTGCGCATGGTCGAATCCCTGTCCTTCCGATCCAGGCCGCTGTCGCGCAAAGCCTTGTCCGCCGCCAGACGCGACGCTTCGGCTTCGGCTACCAGCTTGTGAATCTCCTTTTCGCTCAGCTTCTTGTCCGTGCGCAGAATGACGGTTCTGCCATTATGCTTGACCTTGTGCACATAATCTTTCGAGATATCGGGATTTTTGCGACCGTTGAGCATCGTGATGTTAATCGAATCGCTATCGGTGGCCGGCGCAGCCGGCGCAACGGGAGCCGCCGGAGGAAGCGGTGCTGTCGGCGCGAGCGGTGCTGGTGGCACAGCGGGTGCGACCGGCGCCAGTGGTTCGGAAACATCCAGCGGATCGACAGCCTCGGCATATGTAATGGTTGCGGTCAGCGGCAATGTCACCACGGTACCGATCGCGACCAGCCCGGCGCCCAGCTTCCGCCGCAGCGAAGATTTTTCCGATCGACCGAGCATCTTGAGACGCCCTTTGATCTTGTCCTTCTGATTTAGCGGACTGGCGAGGCCGAGGCGATGACCGGAAACCGATTTGGCGATCGTCCGGCCATATACGGCGCGGACTTCGCGGCCGCTTTGCGCCAGGATACGCGCGTCGCATGCGGTTTCCTGATCCTGCCGGAAGGCGATCCAGGAAAACCAGGCAACCGGATTGAACCAGTGCAGCGACAAGATTGTCAGTCCGATGAAATTGGCGGCCAGATCGCCCGATTCATGATGGGCAATTTCATGCTCCAGCGCCAGTTCCCGTTCGCGCGGCGCATAGTCACGAAAGAAATTGGTGGGAACGGCGATATATTTTTCAAGCAGACCGAAAGCCAGCGGACCACTGATCGCTGCGGTTTCCAGAATCTTGATATTCTCGTGGCGTCCGATCAAACGCCCGTCGGAGACGATATCCTCGCGGAACTGGAGATAGGCGGCCAGTTTGCTGATGAACAGCAGGCCCGCCCCGCCAAGCCAGACGATGATCGCGATCATCATCCAGTCGAGCGATGCCAGCGCAGCGAAAGCGCTCGTCTCTACCGGCACGGTCGCGACCATCTCTGAACCCAGCGCCATAGGTGCCAGCGCGACAGCGGGCACGGTGGCAGCGGGTGCCTCGAGGGTCAACGTCGGCATGAACAGACGTGCGAGCGGCAATATCCATAACAGATAAGCAATACGCGCGCCGAAAAAATGGCTGACCGGTTTGCGGATCATCAACACCAGCCCCATCAGCAAGGTCATCGACACCATGGTATCCCAGATCCACTGGTTCAGTTCACCGCTCATTTTTTCAACTCCCTCAAAAGCTCTTCGATTTCGCGGATGTCATCGGCGCTCAACTCATCGGCCTCGGCCAGATGCGCAACCAATGGTGTGACTTTTCCCCCGAAAAGCCGGTCCACAAAATTTCTGGATACGCCGGTAAGATAATCGTCCCGCTCAACCAGCGGAGAATAAAGAAACCGACGGCCGTCGCGTTCGGTGCCGACCACTGCTTTCGCGGCCAGCCGGGACAACAGGGTCTTGACCGTCTGAAGCGACCAGTCCTTTTCCGCAACAACCTGTTCCGCTACTTCCATGGCGGTCATGGGCGCGCGTTTCCACAGGACTTCCATCACGGCATGTTCAGCATCGCTAATGCGCTCGCTCACGATATCGGTCCCTCCCTTGAGAATCGTCGGTGACTACAACTGTAGTTTCATCGACTACGGATGTAAACAATATCAATCCCGGGATTGATGTTGTTGGTGGATGACCGGTGACCGTTTGTCGAAAAGCGAAGGTACGCCGCCCCAACGGCACATTGTCGAAAAATCTTACAATCTGGCAAAGGTTAACAGCGGATAAACCATATACTGCGTTGTTTTATATCGTTTTTGTAAAACTGGCACAGGGAATGCAAAGTATATTGTGTCTTTAATACTTCACACCCAAAACCTCCTTGCAGGAGGTACCAATGAGGGGGACAACCTACTGGTCTTCGTTGTCCCCTCTCATTACGAATTTAGACGACACATACCCCAAATAAAAACGGCTCGGTCCTCCTAGACCGAGCCGTTTTTCATTCTGTCATAATCCCTGCCGGGATATTGGTCAGGCTTCCGCGGGGGCGACCTTTTTCTCCGCCATCAGCTCGCCCAGTTCTCCGGCCTCGTACATTTCCATCATGATATCGCTGCCGCCGACAAATTCGCCTTTGACATAAAGCTGCGGGATCGTTGGCCAGTCGGAATATTCCTTGATGCCCTGGCGGACTTCCATGTCCTGCAGAACGTCAAATGATTCAAATGCGACACCGAGATGTTCGAGGATCGCAATCGCACGGCTTGAAAAGCCGCATTGCGGGAACAGCGGCGTACCCTTCATGAAAAGCACGACGTCATTGTTCTTGACCACGGATTCGATTTTCGCGTTTACATCGCTCATATAATTTCTCCTATTCGGGAACGGAGGTGGTGAGTTGCAACGCGTGCAGTTCACCGCCCATTTTTCCCTTCAGCGCAGCATAAACCGCCTGATGCTGCTTCACCCGGTTCATTCCGGAGAAGGCAGCAGAAGTGACTTTCGCAGCATAATGATCGCCATCGCCGGCAAGATCGGTAATTTCTACCGAAGCATCCGGGAAGGCTTCCAAAATCATCGCCTCGATATCTGCGCTGGCCATCGGCATCGGGCTTAGCTGGCCTCTTCGATAAACTGGCGGCGGGCTTCCACCATCTTGTCGGACAGAGCGGTGCGAATGGCCGCATCGTCGATATCAACGCCAGCGGAGGTCAGATCACCGAGAAGCTTGCGAATGACATCTTCATCACCCGCTTCCTCGAAATCGGCCGCCACAACTTCTTTCGCATAGGCGTCGGTTTCCTCAGCGGTCAGGCCCATTTTCTCTGCTGCCCATTGTCCTACCAAACGGTTACGCCGCGCGGTAATCCGGAACTGCATTTCCTCGTCGCGCGCAAACTTCGCTTCAAATGCGTGTTCGCGATCCTTAAAATCTGTCATGAGCTTCCCTTGAACTGAGTTGGTATGAAAATAGGCATCAGCGAAGCCTGCCGCAAGTGCCGAGAGACAATCAATCGGCGACTTTTACCACCAATTTGCCGATAGCGCCACGATCCGCCATTTTCTGGATGGCCTGACCGGCATTTTCAAAAGCGAAGACTTCGGACACGCGCGGCTGGATCTTGCCCTGTTCCCAGAGTTTGAACAGCCGGTCGATATGCGCGCGATTGCCTTCTGGATCGCGCGCTGCATAAGCACCCCAGAAAACGCCGCAAACGTCACAGGACTTGAGCAGGGTCAGATTGAGCGGCAGCTTCGCGATCCCGGCCGGGAAACCGACCACCAGAAAACGGCCTTCCCAGGCAATCGAGCGTACAGCCGGCTCGCTATAATCGCCGCCGACCGCATCATAAATGACATCCGCGCCATTCGGACCGACAGCGGCCTTGAACTGTGCGGCCAGAGCCTTGGACTGGTCCTTGTCGAACGGTGCCCGTTCGTAAATCACGGTTTCGTCAGCGCCCGCTTCTTTGGCAAAGGCGGCTTTTTCTTCGGAAGACACCGCGGCGACAACGCGCGCACCAAAGGCCTTGCCCAGTTCGACGGCGGCAATGCCAACGCCGCCGGATGCGCCCAGCACGAGCAGGGTATCACCCTCTTTAATATGACCGCGATCAACCAGCGCGTGGATCGACGTGCCATAGGTCAGGATCAACGCCGAAGCCTCTTCAAAGCTGACACTGTCAGGAATTTTGAATACAGCGTTCTGATCGACCGTAACTTTTTCTACCAAACCGCCATGGCCAGTGGTCGACGCAACCCGGTCACCAACCTTCAGATCGGTAACACCCTCGCCGACAGCCGCAATGATACCGGAAACTTCTCCACCCGGCGCGAATGGCCGCGATGGCTTGAACTGGTACATGTCCTGAATGATCAATACATCGGGATAGTTGATTGAACAGGCTTTGACATCGATCAGGACCTGCCCCTTGCCTGCGACCGGATCGTCCACATCGAGCATTTCAAGCGTATCGGGTCCGCCCACCTTGGTTGACATCAAAGCCTTCATATCATTCCCTTCCCTAGAAGCATTTTCAGATCCTAGGCGGCCACCGGTTTGAGCCAGGGCTGCGTAGAATCGTTCTTTTTCTCGTGCCGTTCTATGGCATCGGATTTCGCCATTGTCAGGTCAATTTCGTCGAGTCCCTCTACCAGGCACTGATGACGAAAAGGATCCATCTCGAACGGGAAGCGATCCTGATAGGGCGTTGTGACGCTCATGCTCTCCATGTCGATAGTCACGGGATCGGTTTTTGCGACTTCCATCAGCCGGTCAATCGCTTGCTGCGGCAGGGCAATGGCCAGCAAGCCGTTCTTGAAGGCATTGCCGGAGAAAATATCGGAAAAACTCGGTGCGATCACGGCCTTGATACCCATGTCGTCCAGCGCCCAGGCCGCATGTTCGCGGCTCGAACCGCAACCGAAATTGTCGCCGGCAATCAGGATCGAGGCGCCGGCATATTCCGGATCGTCGAAGACATTGCCTTCCTTCGCCCGGATCGTCTCGAACGCGCCCTCGCCGAGTCCTTCCCGGGAGATCGTCTTCAGCCATTTGGCCGAGATAATGACATCAGTGTCGACATTTTTCTGACCGAAGGGAATGGCGCGGCCTTCAACGCGTTTGACAGGTTTCATCTTTATGTTTCTTCGCTTTTGTTGGCGGCTTCGCTGTCACCGTCTTCATCATAATCCGGTTCATTTTCATATTTTGGCAGCGGCTTGCCTTTGGCCGCCTTGAAATCATCATGTTTTCTCATCTGGTGCCGACCGGCATAGATGAGCGCAGCGGCTATCGCAGCCGATCCGATCGCCGCGCCGACCTTGACTCCGGTCGACCATTTGCCGGCATCCTTGCCGGCGGAATCGCCCTCCTGCACGGATGGCTCGTCTTTTCCATTATCGTCGCTCATATCAACCTCTCATTTCGTCAGTTCGCGCACATCGGTGAGCTTGCCGGTTACCGCCGCAGCCGCAGCCATGGCTGGTGACATCAGATGCGTTCTAGCACCCGGCCCCTGCCGGCCAACAAAATTGCGATTGGAGGTGGATGCACAGCGTTCGCCCGCTGGCACCTTGTCCGGATTCATGCCGAGACAGGCCGAACAGCCCGGCTCGCGCCATTCAAACCCGGCATCGGTAAACACGCGGTCGAGCCCTTCGGCTTCGGCCTGTGCCTTGACCAGACCGGAACCAGGCACGACGATCGCCCATTTGACATTATCCGCTTTCTTGCGGCCTTCCAGTATCGAGGCTGCAGCCCGCAAATCCTCGATCCGGCTGTTGGTGCAGCTGCCGATAAAAATATTCTCCACCGCTACATCGCGCAAGGCCTGGCCGGCTTCCAGTCCCATATAGTCCAGTGACTTGCGCGCCGCATCCTGTTTGGACGCGTCGACAAAGCTCTCCGGCGCCGGCACCACGCCGTTGACCGGCACGACATCTTCCGGACTGGTACCCCAGGTAACGGTCGGCGATACATCGGCTGCATTGATGGTGACGCTTCTGTCGAATTTCGCGCCTTCGTCGGTCGGCAGCGTCTTCCAATAAGCCACGGCCGCATCCCAGTCGGCCCCCTTCGGCGCCATCGGACGGCCCTTCAGATAGGCGAACGTCTTTTCATCCGGCGCAATCAGGCCAGCGCGCGCGCCGCCCTCAATCGACATGTTGGAGACGGTCAGACGGCCTTCGATCGACATCTGCTCGAACACTTCGCCGCGATATTCGATCACATGGCCGGTGCCGCCCGCCGTGCCGATCACGCCAATGATATGCAAGATCAAGTCCTTCGGGCTGATACCGGGACCGAGTAGCCCCTCGACCCGTATCTCCATTGATTTCGAGCGGGTCAACTGGAGCGTCTGCGTCGCCAGCACATGCTCGACCTCGCTGGTTCCGATGCCGAAGGCCAGCGCGCCCAATGCGCCATGCGCAGCGGTATGGCTGTCGCCGCAGACCATGGTCGTGCCCGGCAGGGTAAAGCCCTGCTCCGGACCGATCACGTGGACAATACCCTGGTTGATGTCGCTGGCACCGATATATTTGATGCCGAAAGCTGGCGCATTGGCTTCCAGCGCTTCCAGCTGGGCCGCGCTCTGCGGATCGGCGATCGGGATCTTGTTGCCTTGCGCATCGAGCCGCGCCGTGGTCGGCAAATTGTGATCGGGCACCGCCAGGGTCAGATCCGGCCGTCGCACCTTGCGGCCCGCCTTGCGCAGGCTTTCAAAAGCCTGCGGGCTGGTCACCTCGTGCACCAGATGACGGTCGATATAGATCAGCGCCGTGCCGTCATCCCGCTGGTCGACAACATGGGCATCCCAGATTTTCTCGTAAAGAGTTTTTGCTATGGTCATAAGCTCCTGACTTCCAATATGGTGTTTCGTTTAGTCAGATCAATTGCCCGTGCAAGTCAGAAGTGGCTTCAATTGCCAATCAAATAAGCCTATCGTCGCACAATGAGCAGTTTTGCGATCCTCGCCACTATCATTGCGTCCGTCATCGCGATGGAATGTGTCGCTTGGGCGAGTCACAAATATATCATGCACGGCTTCGGCTGGGGCTGGCACCGCGACCATCACGAGCCGCATGACAAGGCACTGGAGAAAAACGATCTCTATGGCATCGCCGGCGCGGTGATGAGCATTTCGATGTTCGCCGTCGGCAGCCCGCTGATCATGGGTGCGACCGCGTGGGAGCCGGGGACATGGATCGGCCTTGGTATCCTGTTCTACGGCATCATCTACACGCTGGTCCACGATGGCCTGGTGCATCAGAGATATTTTAAATATGTGCCGAAGCACGGCTATGCCAAAAGGCTGGTGCAGGCGCACAAGCTCCACCACGCCACCATCGGCAGGGAAGGCGGAGTCAGCTTCGGCTTCGTTTTTGCGCGCGATCCCGCGAAGCTGAAAGCGGAATTGCGGGCGCAGCGCGAGGCCGGGGTCGCTGTGGTGCGCGATGCGGTGGGCTAGGTCCGGCCGCCCCTGATCGACGCCCAGATCGTCAGACCGATACCGATGAAGATGATCATGCCACCGACCAGCAACCGGCTGGTCATGATTTCGTCCAGCAGTATCACGCCTCCGATGGCGGCAATTGCCGGGACAGAAAGTTGCGAAACGGCTGCGGAGGTAATCGATATCCGGGTCAATATCTTGTACCAGAGCACATAGCCGAGCGCAGACGTGAAGGCACCCGAGATTGCAGCGATGCCGATGCCGCGCCAACTGAGCATGGACATATCCACCTGCGGCAGCAGCAAAAGAGCCAGCAGACTGGCTCCCACGAAATAGCGGGCCGTGGCCAGCGTCGGATCGGTGCCGAGCTTGCCGGACCATGTATAAAAGCCCCAGGCGATCCCGGCGCAGGCCATCAGGATAGCGCTCGCCAGCGGCGGCGCGGTCACACCGGGTGCCATCAGATAGATAAGTCCGGCGAGTGCGATCAACACCCCGGCCAATTGCCTCCTGGTCGGCACAATACCGCGGAACAAGCCGATGATCTGCATGGTAATCTGTCCCGCCGGAAACAGGATCAGTGCACCGATTCCCGCATCAAGCCTGACATAGGCCCAGGAGAAAGCCACCGCATAGACGAACAGCGCCAAAGCCCCTGCCGCATCGCGCCGGCCCGGCAGGACCGGTTTGCGATTCTGCGCCGTGAACAGCACGCACAACATCAGCGCGCCGGCAACCAGCCGGACAATGGTGTAGCCGGCCCAGTCGATCTGCCCGCCAGCCAGCGCGATGCGGACCAGCAGCGAATTGCCGGCGAATGCCAGCAATATGCCCAGCAACAGGATGAAGGTCGCCAGGGACCCGTCCAATTTTCTCACGATTCAGCTGGGCCGGGTCATCAGTACCGGACCGCCCAGCTCCACCGTCTTCCGATAACCGGGCCGCGCGACCAGCGCTTCGAAATAGCGTTTGCAATTGGGACGGCTGTCGAGCTGTCCCATCGCGGCCCGGCCTTCGAGCATGTAATGCAGATTGATATCCGCGCCGGTGAACTTGTCGGCGACGAGAAAATCCTTGCCCTCCAGCTCGGCCTCGACATGATCGAGCAGATTTTTCACTTCGGCGTTCAGAAATCCGCCCATCACATCAGGCAGGCCGCCGAGCATCGGCGCAATCCCGGTGATGATGAAACTCATGCCCATCGTGCCCTCGGCAAAATGCAGCCATTCGAGATATTTCGCCCGTTCGGGATGGTCGACTGCTACGCCGAGCGCGCCATCGCTGTGCCGCTCGACCAGATATTCGAGGATCGCGCCGGATTCGACCATCACATGGCCATCGACTTCCACCGTCGGCGCCTTGGCGAGGCGGTGCACATCAGCGAGTGCTGCCGGCGAGCGCCGGGTTTTGGGATCGCGGGCATAGCGGACCATCTCATATTCGATCCCGCCCTCTTCGCAGAGCCAGATGATACGCGACGAGCGCGAGGTTTCGAGATGGTGCAGCTTGATCATGGAGTTCTCCTTTGCCGGCACCTATACCGTTCGTCCTGGGCTTGTCGAAGGACAATTTGCTAGTGCTCATCGTGCTTCGACGGGCTCAGCATAAATGAAGTTTTGTGCTCCGCATCAGGTGCGGAGCACAGACCGCATAGCCGGCCGTCCCTGTTCCCTGCCGAAGGGCAGGGTCCAGAATGTTCCTGCGCAATCGTCTGAGCTCCGGCCTACGCCGGAGCCCATCAATGTTCGCAGAGAACCGTGCCCCTGCGCAGGCAGGGGCCCATCTCTGCTGTTGCGGTGAAAGGGCAGGAAACGTTTATGCGCTAAACTCAGGTCTGGTAGCACACCCGGCACTGGGCTTGCCGCACCTTCTCTAGATGGGCCCCTGCCTCCGCAGGGGCACAACAGACCTAATGCCCGACCACACCCAGACTCTCGAACGGCTTGTCATTCTCGCTGTATTTCTCGACCAGCGTCGCGCTGGCCTGGTTCATGCCGATCAGTTCGACGGTCTTGCCCTCGTTTTTCAGCCGGTCGACAATCTTGTCGAGCATGCCAGTGGCGCTGATATCCCAGAAATGGGCGTCGTGAACATCGATGATGACCTTGTCGATGCCTTCCTCGTTAAACTCCATCGCTTCGTACAGCATGTCGACCGAGCCGAAAAAAATCTGGCCGCCGAAGACATAGCGATGAGTCGTAACCTCGACGAAATCCTGGATCGTGACCAGTTGGCGGACTTTCCAGGCGAAGAAAATGCCGGACAGCAGCACGCCGGTCAGGACGCCGATCGACAGATCATGGGTTGCCACGACCATGACGACCGTTGCGATCATCACGACGTTGGAAGGCCAGGGATGGTGGGTAATCTCGGTAAAGCTTTTCCAGCGGAAGGTGCTGATCGAGACAAAGATCATCACCGCAACCAGCGCCGGCATCGGGATTTGGCCAACCCACTGGCCCAGCCCGACGATAAGAATCAGCAGCATGACACCGGCGACAAAGGTCGACAGCCTCCGCCGGCCGCCCGACTTGATATTGATTACCGACTGTCCGATCATCGCGCAACCGCCCATGCCCCCGATCCAGCCGGTGACGAAATTGGCGATGCCCTGGCCATAGGTTTCGCGTCGCTTGTCGCTGCGGGTTTCGGTCATGTCGTCGACGATCGACGCCGTCAGCAACGATTCAAGCAGGCCGACCGCCGCCATCGCCAGCGAATAGGGCGCGATGATCTGCAGCGTTTCCCAAGTGATCGGCACTTGCGGGATATGTAGCCACGGCAGGCTGTCGGGCAGTTCGCCCATATCGCCGACGGTGAACACATCGGCCCGGAAATACATGCTGACCGCGGCCAGCACAATGATCGCCGCGAGCGGTGATGGCACCAAAGTGGTAATCTTCGGCAGGCCGTAGATGATCGCCAGCCCGACGGCGATCATCGCATAGGTCTGCCAGGTGAAGGCCTCGCCGGTCATCTGCGGAATCTGTGCCATGAAGATCAGGATCGCCAGCGCATTGACAAAGCCGGTAATCACCGAGCGCGAGACAAACCGCATCAGCAGGTCGAGCCGCAGCAGCGCGGCAATTGCCTGAAAAATCCCCATTAATATCGTCGCGGCGAAGAGATATTCGACGCCATGGTCGCGGACCAGCGGCACCACCAGCACCGCCACCGCGGCGGTTGCTGCGCTGATCATACCCGGCCGCCCGCCAACCAGCGAAATGATCACCGCGATCGAGAAACTGGCATAAAGCCCCACCCGCGGATCAACCCCGGCAATAATCGCGAAGCCGATGGCTTCGGGGATCAGCGCCAGCGCGACGACAAGACCGGCGAGAAATTCGGTCTTGGGATTGGACAGCCAGTCGCGCTGAAAATCGCTGTGAATTGCCATGGGCAGGCTCCATCGGTTGAGAAAATGCTGCGCCGCATCATTGGAAAGACGTGCCTTTGCCGGAAGGGCAGGATTCAGTCAAGTTTAGCAGAATGCGCTACCCCTGAATACAAAGCTTGTGAAAGGTGCTGCGCACTTGATGCGGAGCTTTGGAGGCAAAAGCTTGCGTTGCGAAGGCACGGTTCCCGAACTGATGCGAAGCACAACCACACCACCCGCCCATCCTGTTCCCCTGCGCAGGCGGGGGTCCATCACTGCATATCCGTCTGAAGGGCAAGCGAGAATTCCGCGAAATGGCCGGTCTGGGAGCAAACCATCCATTCCGTGCACCGCAATTTTTCGAGATGGACCCCGGCCTCCGCCGGGGCACTAGCTCAGCCTATAATCCGCCGTTACCGTAGCTACCGCAGCGATCTCCTCTTCATGGGCAATTTCACGCTGCGGCTCGGCCAGCGCCTGCCGCTCCCAGTCCTGCATCGCCGGATGGGCGATGATATGGTCAACCCACGTCCGCCCCTTTTCGCCGATGTCGAGATCGAAGCTGCGCACGCGATAGGCCACCGGGGCGTAAAAGGCATCGACGATCGTGAACCGGTCACCGGCCAGCCATGGCCCGCCAAAGTCCTCCCGCCCCTGCGCGAACAGTTCCCCGATCCGGTCGAGATTGCGTTGCAGTGCGGGTTCGACCGCGTGCAACCGTGCCCGCACGCCGACATTCATCGGACAGATATTGCGTAGCGGTGCAAAGCCGCCGTGCATTTCTGCCGTCGCGCAGCGCGCCCATGTCCGCGCCTTTTGGTCTTCCGGCCAGCAGCCAGGATGCCGCTCCGCCAGATATTCCATGATGGCCAGCGAATCCCAGACGGTTTGACCATCGTCTTTCAGACAGGGCACCTGCGCATTGGGCGCGAAGGCCCGAAACCGGTCATAATTATCTTCTTCGAAATGGATGATCTCGTCCGCAAACGGGATATCCAGCGTCTTCATCAGGACCCATGGCCGCAGCGACCAGCTGGAATAGTTGCGGTTGGCGGTGATCAGCGTGTAGGTCATAAATCTGTTTTCTTTGGTCTGTAAGGGCCAGCTTCATTCGCACCAAGCCATGCTAGCACCGACAACGGGAAGATTGAACGATGACTTTATCCAGAAGAGATTTTATCCGCTCCGCCCAGGCCGTAGGCTTATTTTATGCCTCCGTCTCGCTGGCCGGTTGCGCCCGCGCGCACAGCGCCAATCGCGCGTTCCCTCTCCTGCCCGATCCGGCCAAACGGCTCGATCTGCCGGAGGGCTTTTCCTATACGTTGATCAGTGAGGCGGGCGGCATGATGTCCGACGGCTTTTACCGTCCCGGCCGCCCCGATGGCATGGCCTGTTTTGCCCATCCCGATGACAGCGACAAATGCATATTGATGCGCAACCACGAGAATTGGAACAGCGTCCCCGTCGGCAGCCCGTTCGGCAAGAACAATGAGCTGCTGGACCGGGTGTCGGACAGCCAGCTCTATGACCGCAAGAAAGACGGATCGCCTTTTTTCGGCGGTGTCACCAAGCTCGTCTATGACCTGAAACACAAAAGGATGGAGCGGGATTTTCTGGTGCTGACCGGCACCGCGGCCAATTGCGCCGGCGGTCCGACCCCGTGGGGCAGCTGGCTCAGTTGCGAAGAGGAAATGCTCAAGCCGGAAGAGGGACCGGGCAAATATCACGGCTTTGTCTTCGAGACCCCTTCCAGCGCCACCGGCCTGATCGACGCGATCCCGCTGAAGGCCATGGGCCGGTTCGCGCATGAAGCCGCTTCGGTCGACCCCAAAACCGGCATAATCTATATGACCGAAGACGCGCGCGACGGGCTGTTCTACCGATTCATTCCCAATGTACGTGGCGAGTTGCAGGAAGGCGGGCGCCTGCAGGCGCTGGCGCTCACCAACCGGAAATCCGCCGTCACATCCAACTGGCCCGAGGACTGGGGCGGCAACGCCAAAGAACCCTTTGCCGTCGGCCAGGACTATGTGGTCGAGTGGATCGATCTGGATGATGTCGAGGCGCCGGACGGCGATCTGGCGCAGCGCGGCCATGCCGCCGGCGCGGCCCGTTTCATGCGCGGCGAAGGGCTGGACTATGCGCTGCGCACCGATGGCACGACGGGCGACTTCTATTTCACCTGCACCGAAGGCGGCGCGCAACGCGTCGGCCAGATCTGGCGCTATACGCCCGACCAGAACCCGGACAGCGAACCGGAAGCGGGCGGTTCGCTACAGCTATTCTACGAATCCACCAACGCCGATTCCCTCGACATGTGCGACAATCTGGTGGTCGCCCCCTGGAACGACATCATCCTGTGCGAAGACGGGCGCGGCGACCAATATCTGCGCGGCCTCACGCCCGACGGCAAAATCTACGACATCGCCCGCAACGCGCACAAGGATCGCAGCGAATTCTGCGGCGCGTGCTTCTCGCCCGACGGCACGACTTTGTTCGTCAATATCCAGCAGCCCGGTTATACGGTGGCAATCACCGGCCCGTGGGAGACGTTGCGAGTTTAGCCGCCCCCTATCAATTCCCGTCCGATCAGCATCCGGCGGATTTCATTCGTACCCGCGCCGATATCGAGCAGCTTGCTGTCGCGCCAATAGCGCTCGACCGGCCAGTCGGTGGTGTAACCCGCACCGCCTAGCGCCTGCACTGATTCCTCGGCCACCCGCACGCTGTTCTCGCTCGCCAGCATCACCGCGCCCGCTGCATCAAAGCGCGTGGTCTGTCCGGCATCGCAGGCTTTGTTGACATTATAGACATAGCTGCGCGCGCTGTTGAGGCGGACATACATGTCGGCAATCTTGCCCTGCATCAGCTGGAAACTGCCAATCGGCTTGCCGAACTGCTTGCGTTCGCGGACATAGGGGATGACCGTGTCGATGCAGGCCTGCATCAGACCGAGCGGGATCGCGGCCAGCACCGCGCGTTCGTAATCTAGACCGGACATCAGCACGCCAACACCACCGTTGAGCGGCCCCATGACATTTTCCTCCGGCACTTCGCAATCATCGAACACCAGTTCCGCCGTCGGGCTGCCCTTCATCCCGACTTTCTCGATCTTCTGGCCGATGGAGAAACCCTTCATACCCTTTTCGATCAGGAAAGCGGTGATCCCGCCCGAGCCCGCATCGGGGCGGGTCTTGGCATAGACGACAAGCGTGTCGGCACAGGTGCTGTTGGTGATCCAGAATTTCGTACCGTTTAGAATATAACCGCCCTGCACCGCGTCGGCTTTCAGTTTCATCGACACCACATCGCTGCCCGCTCCGGCTTCCGACATCGCCAGTGATCCGACATGTTCGCCCGAGATCAGCTTGGGCAGATATTTGGCTTTCTGTTCAGGCGAAGCCCAGCGGCGGATCTGGTTGACGCACAGATTGCTGTGCGCGCCATAGCTGAGGCCGAGAGCGGCGCTGCCGCGACTGACTTCCTCGACCGCGATCGCATGTTCCAGATAGCCGAGCCCGAGCCCGCCGTCTGCCTCGTCAACCGTAATCCCGTGCAGGCCGAGATCGCCCATCTGCTCCCACAGCTCGCGCGGGAACCAGTCCTCGCGGTCCATTTTCTGGGCCAGAGGCATGATCTTCTCTTCGGCAAAGCGGCGCGTGGTATCGCGGATCTGGTCCGCCATTTCGCCGAGCTGGAAATCAAATTGTGGCGTCGCAATCATGTTGAGTCCTCAATGTTTTTCTGCGAGCGGTTTAGCAGATAATATTCGGGTTTCCAGCTTAGTGTGCCCCTGCGAAGGCAGGGGGCCATCTCCTGCTATTGCGTGAAGAGCGCAGGTCGGGAGATGGATTCCCGCCTTCGCGGGAACACTGGGGTTTTGCGTTGCTCAATATTCCATCCAATGCCATAGCGCGGCCATGCTCTATAACCTTGCAAAGCCCTTCATCTTCGCGCTCGAAGCCGAACGCGCCCATGGCCTGACCATTGCCGGTCTCAAGACGGTCCCAATGGGCCCCGCGCCCAAATGCGATCCCGTTCTGGCAACCCGTGTCGCCGGGCTCGACTTCGTCAACCCGATCGGCATGGCTCCCGGCTTTGACAAAAATGGCGAAGTACCCGACGCGCTGATCCGCATGGGCTTTGGCTTTGCCGAGGTTGGCACGCTGACCCCGCTGCCGCAAGCCGGTAATCCCAAGCCGCGTATTTTCCGGCTGGTCGAGGACAAAGCCGTCATCAACCGGCTCGGCTTCAACAACAAGGGCCAGCAAGACTCCCTGCCCCGTCTCAAGAAGATGCGCGGGCGGATGGGCAAAGGCGTGCTCGGCATCAATATCGGCGCAAACAAGGACAGCACCGACCGGATTGCCGACTATGTCATCGGCGCGAAGAATATGGCACCGCTGGCCGATTATCTGACGGTCAATATCAGCTCGCCCAACACGCCGGGCCTGCGCGCATTGCAGGACAAGGGCGCGCTGGCGGAATTGCTCGCCGCTGTGATGGATGCGATGGGCGAGTTAAAAACACCGGTCTTCCTGAAGGTCGCGCCCGATCTCGAACCCGCCGATATTGACGATATTGTGGATGTCGCCATGAGCCAAAAGATTGCCGCGCTGATCATTTCCAACACCACCATCACCCGGCCCGATCTGAAATCCAGCAACCGGTCCGGGACCGGCGGCCTGTCGGGCGCGCCCCTCAAGGGCCTCGCGCTGCAACGCCTCAAGGATTTTCGCAAGGCCAGCGGCGGGAAAATCCCGTTGATCGGGGTCGGCGGCATTGCCACGGCGGAAGACGCCTATGAACGCATCCGCGCCGGCGCCTCGCTGGTCCAGCTCTACACCGCGATGATTTACGAAGGCCCGACCATCGCCGCGGCGATGAGCTGCCAGCTGGCGAAATTGCTCAAACAGGACGGCTTTGCCGATATCAGCGAAGCAGTCGGCACAGCATAAAGCCGGTTGTTACGCTATTCGCCGGTCCCCACCAGCACCACACCTTCCCGGCGCGGGTCGTAGCCGCCATCGACCCTGCCATCGCGGATGATCACGGCGTGCACGCCGCTGTCCTCACCCTGCCCCGGCTTCAGATCAATCCCGCGCGCGGCCAGCCCGTCAGCAACGCCCGGCGCGAACTTGTCCAGTTCCCCTCCAAATCTGGGACCCCGCGCCACCAGATTGGGCAGCGCCAGCGCTTCCTGCATCGACAGGTTCCAGTCGATCGCGCCAACCAGCGATTTCGCCACATAGGCAAGAATGCTGTTGCCGCCGGCCGATCCGATCGCACCCGCAAACTTGCCATCACGGTCGAGTATTATGGTCGGGGTCATCGACGAGCGCGGCCGCTTGCCCGGCGCCACTGCATTGGCAGCAGGACGCCCATCCTCGTCAACGGGGCTGAATGAGAAATCGGTAAGCTGGTTGTTGAGGAAGAAACCGTCGACCATCCGGCCGCTGCCAAAGATCGATTCGACCGTCGTCGTGATTGAAACCACATTGCCCTGGGCATCGCGGACGATGAAATGGGATGTCCCGGCGGGTTCCAATGTCTTATCCGGACCAGCCTGCACCGCACCGCGCGGCGTCCCGGCCTGGGGAGGAAAAGTCGCTGCACTCTCGCCAATCAGCGCCGCGCGCGAGGCGACATAGGCCGGTTCCAGCAGGCCCTTGACCGGGACCGATGCAAAAGCCGGATCACCGACATATTGATCGCGGTCCGCGTACATCAGCCGGCTCGCCTCGGCGAACAGGAACCAGGCCTGCGCGTCTTCCGGTCCGCGCGTGGCGATATCGGTTTTTTCCAGCATCGCCAGCAATTGCAACAGGGCCACTCCGCTCGACGGCGGTGGCGGCACGCAGACCAGATAGACGCGATAGGGGTTGCATAGCGCCTCGCGCCTGACCGGCTTGTAGCCGGCCAGATCGGCCATCGTCATCCGGCCTTCGAGCGGCGCGGCGCGAGTCTTGGCAACAATCTTTGCCGCCGTGGACCCGCGATACAGCGCTTCGGGCCCGTTGGCTGCCAGGCGCCTGACAAAGTCTGCATATTGAGGATTTTTCAGCCGGTCGCCGGTGGTCTTGCGCTCGCCATTGGCTTTGGCAAAATAGGCGGTCGCGTCGGGCGTGCCCAGTTGCGGAAAAGGCATTCCCAGAAAGCGTCCCAGCCGCGGGCTGATGATGAAGCCCTCCTCCGCTGTCCGCTCGGCCGCCGAAAACAGGCTGCTCCAGTCGAGCGCGCCATGGTCCTCATGCACCATCGCCAGCATCGCCACGGCCCCCGGCACGCCGGTCGCGCGACCGCTGGTGACTGCGTCGCGATAACCCAGCGGCTTGCCGTCCGGCCCCAGGAACATGGTTGGGCTGGCCTGTGCCGGTGCGGTTTCTCGGCCGTCATAAATGGTCAGCTTGCCCGTCGCGCCGTCCAGATAGGTCAGGAACGCGCCGCCACCAAGCCCGGAGCTTTGTGGTTCGACCAGCGACAACATCGCCTGCACGGCGATCGCCGCATCTATGGCGCTGCCGCCACGTTTCAGAACATCCTGTCCCGCTTTGGCCGCCAGCGGATTGGCAGCAATAACGAATGGCTCGTCCTGCTGCGTTGCGGAAGCGGCTGACGCCGGATTAATGGCGGGTTCAATTTGCCCGGTCTGGGCACAGGAAGCGGTGAGAAGCGCTGCCGCAGCAGCGATAAGACGGGACATTTTCATATAGGCTGAAGCTATAGACCAGGTGCAACGGCCCTGTCCATTGGCAGTGACGGCGCTGGCACCGGCCGGCATCTCGGCAACAGATTTCACCTAAAGAATTGCCCAGCGGTTTCAACCGCGCTAGTCCTTGTTCTATGATCCAAGCCCGGAACCAAGCCGGAGCGTGAGAGAGGAATTGTTGCGTGGGCCAGAAAAAGCCGAAAAACCGTTATCTGGGAATCGACCAATATCAGAATCTGGTATCGATGTTCTTCGACCGCGCCAGTCAGGGCGGTGACAAGCCGTTTCTGCACGCCAAGAAAGACGGCGCGTGGCAGGCGACCAGCTGGAACGAAGCGGCACGGCAGGTTGCGGCGCTGGCGAAATCGCTGAAGCGGATCGGCCTGAAAAAGGGCGACCGGGTGATGCTGGTCTCCGAGAACCGACCGGAATGGTGTATCGCCGATCTCGGCATCATGGCGGCCGGCTGCATCACCGTGCCGACCTACACCACCAACACCCCGGCCGATCACCAGCATATTCTCGATAACAGCGGCGCCCATGCGGTGATCGTCTCCGACATCAAGCTGGCGAAAAACCTGCTGCCGTCGGTGATCAGCTCTGCCGACGCCAATATCATCATCGGCATCACCGACCTGCGCATCGGCCAGTCCGGCGATTTCGACCTCTACAGCTGGGACAAGCTGGTCCAGGGCAGCGACGCGGATGTCGCCGAAGTGACCGAGCAGGTCGCCAGCATCACCCGCGACGAGACCGCCTGCATCATCTACACCAGCGGCACCGGCGGCAAACCGCGCGGCGTGATGCAGCATCATGGCGCGATATTGCACAATACCAAGGGACCCGCAGAGGTGATCGAAAGCGATTTCGGCTGGGACGACGAGGTCTTCCTGTCCTTCCTGCCGCTCAGCCACGCCTATGAACATAGCGCCGGCCAGTTTTTCCCGATCGGCCTCGGCGCGCAGATTTTCTATTCCGAGGGGCTCGAAAAGCTCGCCTCCAATATCGAGGAAGTCCGCCCGACGATCATGGTCGTCGTCCCGCGCCTGTTCGAAGTGCTGCGCGCCCGGCTGATCAAGACGGTCGAGAAACAGGGCAAGATGCCCAATTATCTGCTCGGCAAGGCGCTCGCCATCGGCCATCGCGAGGCCGAAGGCAAGCGTCGCAAGCGCGACAAGCTGATGGATGCTTTTCTCGACAAGACGCTGCGCCCCAAGGTGCAGCAACGCTTCGGCGGACGGATCAAGGCCATGGTCTCCGGCGGCGCCCCGCTCAACCCGGAAATCGGCGTCTTCTTCCAGTCGCTCGGCCTGACCATGTTGCAGGGCTATGGCCAGACCGAATCCGGCCCGATCATCGCCTGCAACCGCCCGCGCACCGGCCTGAAGATGGACACGGTCGGCCCGCCGATGATCGACACCGAGGTGAAGATCGCCGAAGACGGCGAAATCCTGGTCCGCGGCGAGCTGGTCATGCACGGCTATTGGCGCAACCAGGAAGAAACCGACAAGGTGCTCAAGGACGGCTGGCTGCACACCGGCGACATCGGCCATATCGACGAGGCCGGACGGGTCGCGATCACCGACCGCAAGAAGGACCTGATCGTCAACGACAAGGGCGACAATATCGCCCCGCAAAAGGTCGAGGGCATGCTCACCATCCAGCCGGAAATCCTGCAGGCGATGATCAGCGGCGACAAGAAACCCTATATGGTCGGCCTGATCGTCCCGGACCCCGAATGGGCGCTCGAATGGTCGCGCGAACAAGGCATGGCCTATGATTTCATCAAGCTGCAGGCCAACCCGGCGTTCAAGTCCGCGGTGCGCGAAGCGGTCGACCGGGTCAACAAGGACCTCTCCGTCATCGAAAAAGTCCGCCGCTTCGAATTCGCCGACGAGCCGTTCGCGATCGAAAATGAGGAGCTGACCCCTAGCATGAAAATCCGGCGGCATGTGATTAGGGAGCGCTATCAGGAGCGGATGGACGGGTTGTATAAGAAGTAGTGGTTGGGAAGAACGGCTGCGTACTCGATTATAGAAACTTCGAATTGTCACGATAGTACCCATCGGATGGAATACGGCTACCGCTCGCGGTTTAGACCAGCTATCAGTCACCATCAAATTGCGGGATTCGCTATCAAATAGTTGAAGCAATAAATGCTTGAAAAGTTTAAGAGCTATCGAACTTTAGCGACTCTTCGAAACAGCAATGCGATTAACTCATTCAAAGATTCGGATGAAGCTCGGCGAAAAAAAGTTTCGATCGGCGTCATTGACGATAAGACATTCGAAGCCAAACAAAATCTTGAGAATTTGGGTTATAACATAACATTTCTCAGCGATCCGCAACGGCTGAATGTAGTCGTTCCACACCATATTATATTGTGTGATCTCCAAGGGGTTGGCCAGCAACTGGACACCAAAAAGCAAGGGGCATTCATTATCGGCGAAATAAAAAAGAATTATCCTGAAAAATTTGTTGTAGCGTATACTGGCGGAACTCTTGATCATCAGGTTGCAAGAGAAGCAATGGATCGAGCGGATTCGTTTCAGAGGAAAGATGCCAACATTGAAGAATGGCGCGACAAACTGGACGATATGATACAGCGTTTGTTGGACCCAGTGGAAGTTTGGAAAAGACAAAGAATTGCACTTGCAAACACGGATGCTGATACCCTTGATATACTAAAGCTAGAAGACGCTTATGTAACCTCAGTATTGAGAAAAGATCACAGTACAGGATCTGCTTTCAATTCAGCTGTTAACTCGAGTGCTATCAAGGGAGATGCCCGAGCAGTTGTGACGTCCCTGATAGCCTCAGGTCTTTTTAAAATTATGGTTGGATCATAAGTTTGGCAGCAATCCCATTAATTTTTATCACCGAAGATGGAAACGAGACTCAAAGAGGCACTCTCTTTGATTGTCCAGCGGAGTTTTTCACCACTGCACAGATGAAATTTTACGAAAGCTGCCCGACTAAATGGTGCATTTGCCCACTCGGCTATGGTGTATATTCTCAGTTTGATTCAATGGGACGAAAAATAGTTGTTCCTGGAATCTATTTGCTCGGCGAAAAAGCACCGCGTCGGAAATTTCCAGACTATCCATTGAAATTTCGCAAAGAGCAAATTGAAAAATTTCTTTCGCCACATCTGCAGATCGCTGACGATATCCAAAAAGCGAGGGACAGGGAATTTGCAACGCTAACTCATGATCTCCGCGCAATTTCCACGGAAATTTATAATGCTGCTTATGGGGCACAAACTCACTTGACCAGCGAAAGGTTAGGAGGCGTTGAAACACTATTGAATACCGTGATTGCGGCACAGCAGATGATGTCCCTTCGTTTGGATATCATCGATTATGCTAGCGGCGTTTTGACCAACCAACCTAGTGAATGGATTCCTGTTTATAAGAAAACTGACAAAGTATACAGGTGCTTTAAAATTCGTGCCGAAAAAGATGAAGTAAAAATTTTCCTTAACGGTTATTCGCACGATACTACTTACGGCCCACCTATATTTGAGTTAATTCCCTTTGTCATTGTAGAAAATGCGCTAAAATACGCTCCCAAAAATAGCGCAATCAACATCGAAATAGGCGAGGGAGAAGAACACATTTGGATACACTTTCAATCAGTCGGTCCAAAGATACTTCCCAATGAAATCGGGAGAATTTTCGATAAAGATTTCCGAGGTGTCGCGGCAGAAAATTCACAGAAAACCGGATCAGGGATTGGATTGTACGCTGCCAGAACCTTGCTAGAACAATTTTTCGGTGGGACAATTGTCGCTACCCAAGAAGACGAAGTCTTACCGAATTTTGGGACGGATTACTATTCTACGATGTTTTCAATTTCTGTTCCGAAAGTTTCTCGTGACTAGGGGCTTTCATTGCAGCCATAGAAGCTACAATCTCCGACACCTCTCTTCGATAGTGTGGGCAGACTTAATCCGCGCTGGGTGAGGGTTCAACGCATATATTTCGCGGCTTCTCGCGAGATCGACGGCGCGCGGTCGTCGGCCAGTAGCAAAGGGAACTTTTTCGGGGCGCGCTGGTTGACTGGATATGCAAAACGCACGGAAAAACAGTCACGATATTGCGCGGCTCCCCGCGCGGGCGCGCCAGAAGCGGGCCGGCAAGGCGAGCGCGATCGGGTTTTTCGCGCGGCGCAAGCCCGGTTGCCTCCAGCGACCAGCGCCAGCGCAAAAGGATTGGTGACCATCTCGTTCCGGACGATCCTGCTGGTGGTCTTTCTGGCGCTCGCTCTACGTGGCTATGAATGGATCCGGCACGATCACCGGATGCCGTGGACGCCGCTGTCGCTGGCCGCGCCGGTCGGGCCGTTTACCACCCGCAAGATTGACGCGCTCGCCGACGATACGCCGCAGTGTCACGGCCTGCTCGAAGCTGCAGCGATAGGCTATTCGCCCCTGCCGCCGGTCAGCGCCAGTCCGCAATGCGGCTATGACAATGGCGTCACGCTCACCCGGGACCAGCCGCAGGCGATCGCCTATAGCCCCGCCGCCAAGACCAGCTGTCCGATGGCGGTCAGCCTTGTGCTGTGGGAAAAGCAGGTCGTGGCCGCCGCCGCGCGTCAACATCTTGGCAGCACGGTCGAGGCGATCACGACCTATGGCAGTTACAGCTGCCGGCGGATCGGCGGCGGGCAGACGGGCGCTTACAGCGAGCATGCCACGGCCAATGCGATCGACATCGCCGCCTTCCGCCTCGTCGACGGGCGCACGGTCTCGGTCGCCGGCCACTGGGACGCGGATGACGAGCGGTCGCGCTTCCTGAAAGAGGTGCGCGACGGCGCCTGCGAGATTTTCGGGACGACTCTGTCGCCGGATTATAACAAGGCCCACGCCGACCATCTGCATTTCGACCAGGCCCGGCGCGGCGGCTATCAATATTGCCGTTAGCGAACGGCAGTCACAGAGGAGAAAGACCGATGTTTGTTGCAGCTTATTGGTGGAAGGTCCATCCGGGCAAGGAGGAACAGTTCCGGGCAGCCTGGCGGCGCGGAACCCGGCTGATCCGGGAGAAATATGGCAGCCTCGGCTCCCGCCTGCACCGCGACCAGAACGGCCGCTTTATCGGCGTAGCCGAATGGCCGGACGAAGCCACGTGGCAAAAGGCCTTTGACGCCAAAATGATCTATGACGATCCGGAAACGCGACAGGCATTTGTCGATGCGGTCGCCGATACCGCCGACGAGCCGTTGCTGCTGATGCATGTTACCGACGATCTGCTCGATCACAGCGCGCCGGCCGCTCATTCTGCTGCTGGCACCACTAGGTAGCTATACGGATTGGCCCTCCCGCCGAAACCGGTGAAATATCGCGGCGGGTCAACAGGAGGATCTACCGGTGAACAGCAAGGCAAGCGCCATCGTCGATCGCATCCGCGGGCTTGAAGCGGAGCTTGAAATGCGGATCGCCGAAGAACGGGCCGAGATGGGCGAGCGGCTGGACAAGGGCCGGGCGGAACTCGACCGCGATCTCGAGGCGATGCACCGGTCGCTGCGTGTCGGTGTGCTGCGCTATATATCCGAGGCGCAACTGTCCGTGATCCTGACAGCGCCGGTCATCTATGCGCTGCTGCTGCCCTTTGCCTTTCTCGACCTGTCGGTCTCCATCTATCAGGCGATCTGTTTTCGCGCTTACGGGATCGAACGGGTCCGGCGGCGCGATTATATCGTCTATGACCGCGGGAAATTATCCTATCTGAACGCGATCGAGAAGATCAACTGCACCTATTGCAGCTATGCCAATGGCGTCATCGCCTATGTCCGGGAGGTCGCCGGACGCACCGAGCAATATTGGTGCCCGATCAAACATGCGCTGAAGGTCGGCGGCCAGCACAAGCGGCAGCGCCTGTTCGAGGAATATGGCGACGGCGCGGACTATCGCCAGCGTCTGACCAGACATCGCGATGCGCTGAAAACGGACGAAAAGGCGGAGAGACGGGACAAGGACCCCGGACTATGAACCGGCCGCCACTCCCCGGTCGGAAGCGGCAGGCCGCGCCAGCCACGGCCCTGCCTTCGCGCCATCCCGTTTCCGATATGGCATCCGCGGCTGGCTATTTTGAACCGACCGAGAGATCCTTGGTATAGGGCACGAAATCCCCGAAGGTGCAGCTGCCCATGGTCGCGCCGCTCATATTGTCGATCAGTTGGATGATCTCTCCCGAGCAGAGCGAGCCGGTTGTACGCCGGTAGGACATTATATAGCGGTCCGCACCAGAACATCCGCCGGGCGGCTTGTTGATATAAATGGTCTTGGCATTGCGGCGCGACGCGAAGATCAGGATATCGTCGCTGATCACCGTCATTTTGCGCTGGTCATTCCGGTCGATGCAGGATTGTGCCTTGCGCGGGCTCCGCCCTTCAAGCTGCTTGTCGAGCTTTGCCTGCTGCTTTTCCGTAAGTTCGATCGTTTCGCCGCCACTGGCGGGCGCGGCAAGCAGCACCGCCGCAGGAAAGGCTAAAAGCAATTTTTTCATAATCCATCTCCCGTTATCGATCCCCATCGACGCACATTATATCTACCTTCCGGCTGAACCGGGGCTGAAACGGACGGGGATTCAGAAATTATCCTTGGCCGTCCGCCGCGCGCCCAGCTCCTCGGCCGAGGCCGCCCGCATGAACGGGTTGGTGGCGCGTTCCTGCCGGATCGTCGTCGGCACCGTCGCCTCGCCCCGCGCGCGCAGGGTCAACACCTCGGCCATCCGTTCTTTCAGCGCAAGATTGTCGGGTTCCGCAACCAGCGCATATTCGCCATTGGCCTGGGTATATTCATGCGCGCAATAGATTTTGGTGGCTTCCGGGAGCGCCTCAAGCTTGCGCATATTGTCATACATCTGTTCGGCCGTGCCTTCGAACAATCGCCCGCAGCCCATCGCGAACAATGTATCGCCGACGAAGGCGACCTTCTCTGACGGGATATGAAAGGCAATATGACCGGCAGTATGGGCCGGCACGTCGATCACCTCGGCGGTCACATCACCCAGTTGCACCGTGTCGCCTTCCTTCACCTTTACGTCGAGGGTCGGGATTCGTTCCTGCTCCGCTTGCGGGCCGGTAATCCGGCAGCCGGTCGCTTCCTTGATCGCGGCATTGCCGCCGGTGTGATCGGGATGCCAGTGGGTGTTCCAGATCTGGGTGATTTTCCAGCCGTGCTTTTCCGCCTCGGCCAGCACCGGTTCTGCGACCGCCGGGTCGACCACCATTGTCTCCCGCGATTCCGGTTCGTGGACCAGCCAGACATAATTGTCGGACAATACGGGGATTCTGATAATCTCAAGCATGGCGTCAAATTACTCCGCAAATTTTATCCTGTCGATATTTAACCGCAAAATAAGAGTTTTAACCTAATCGAACGGGCTCTGCAGCAGTGATTTTGGGAAGGGGCGTGATTTGCGCTTGTTTGTCGCGTTTCTGGCCTATTTGTGCCTCTGGTCTCCGGCTCTGGCCGAAGTCCCGATGGCCAACCGGCTGTGCACGCAAAGCAGCGCCGCGGACGTGACCGCGGAAAGCCTGCTGCAATCGGGCAATGCCTTCGACTGTTCCGATAGTAAATATGCGCTCGACGGTCCACGCGTCTGGGTCAAGATTCCGTTTCTTGCCGACCGGCTCCCGCCCGGCTCGGTCGAGGTCCAGGGCGACAATAATGGCCTGACAACGATGCAGGTCCATGCGCAACTGGACGATGGCAGCCTGATCTCGTCCAGTTTCTCCGAGCAGCAGGTGATCGATAGCTGGCGCCCGAAGGGCCATTACGGGCTTCCCGTCCCGGGCTCGGAAAATCCGGAGCTGCGGAACCGGATAACGCATGTCTATATCGCCATCGACAACCCGAAAGTGGTCAGCAGCATGTCGCTGATCCAGTTGGCATCAAAAGACAAATGGGACGGGCTCAAACTGCCGCTTTCGATCATGTTCGGCGTCCTGTGCGGCATGGTGATCATGCCGCTATTCTACCATATCTTCTTCTATGCCGCGCTGCGCTACAGTTTCATGCTCTGGCATAGCGCGATGATTGCCGCGACGGTCGCCTACACGTTCAGCTCCTCCGGCCTGATGTTTCTGGCCTTCCCCGAGACCAGCCTGCTGGCGAAGATGCTGATCAACTACTGGGCGCTGGCCATTGCGGTTGCAGCCAGCGGCTTTTTCCTGATCCGCTTCATCGAACCGGGCAAGATCGCGCCATGGCTGCGAAACGGGATCATCCTCTCGTCGGTTCTGCCGGTCTTCGTCACCGCTTTCGTCCTGAGGATCGACGAGGGCTATGACATGGATGCCCGCAACTATTATCACGCGTCCTTTCTGCCGGCCTTTTTTATCGTTCTCTACGCGATGGGGCACGCGCTGCGCCGCGGCAGCAAGGCCATCTGGTTTCAGATTGCCGGGTGGACACCCATTGTCTTTTTCGGCCTGGATCGGGTGGCGCGAGGCATGGACCTGTATATCGGCTGGCCGGCGCTGGACTATGGTCTCTATTTCGCACTGGTGCTGGAAACCATCATTCTCGCGCTCGGCGTCGCCAATCGCATCTGGCTCCTGCGCCAGAAGCATGAGAATACCCTCCGAAAACAGGTTGAACTGACCCTGCTTGCCGATACCGACGGCTTGACCATGATGAACAACCGCCGGTCCTTTGAGCGCGAATATCGGCGCAATCAGCGCGACCGCCGCTATAGCCATCTTGCAATCATCGACATTGATTTCTTCAAACGGGTGAATGACCGCTACGGCCACGAGGTCGGGGATGAAGTCCTGCGGGTTGTCGGCCGGCAGCTGGATGGCACCGGCCATTTCGCAGCCCGTATCGGTGGCGAGGAATTCACCTTGCTGATCAAGGACAAGGGGCGTGACAAGCGCAGAAACTATCCGGCCAATGTCCTGACCGAAATTTGCGAGACACTGATCATGGCGGTGCATGAGGAAGTCCCGGAAATCCGGGAACCGGTCACCTTTTCGGTTGGCGTTGCATCGCTCGGCCGGCGCGATTCGCTGCGTAGTGCGATGGCGACCGCTGACCGGCGCCTCTATGACGCCAAGAAAAATGGCCGCAACCAGATTGTCTGGATCGATATTTCCTCGTCGGGACCGGTCAAACCGGCCGGCACCGCTTCGGTCTAGATCAGACGCTTACCACTCGCCGATATTTTCCATGCTCGCCCAGGGTTCCTGGACCGGCATTCTATCGCCCTTCTGCAACAGCTCTACCGAGATATTATCGGGCGTGCGTACGAAGGCCATATGCCCGTCACGCGGCGGACGGTTGATCGTCACGCCGGCGTCCATCAATGTCTGGCACAGGGCATAGATATCGTCGACTGCATAAGCGAGATGGCCGAAATTGCGGCCCCCGTCATATTGTTCGGCCGGGCTGCCATCCTCGGCAGGCCAGTTATAGGTCAGTTCGACTTCGGCGATATCGGCCTGGCCCGGGGCGGCGAGAAAGATCAGGGTAAAGCGCCCCTGTTCGCTGTCGTAACGGCGCACTTCCTCCAGACCCAGCAAGCCGAAAAAGGCGATGGTCGCCTCCGGGTCACTGACTCTGAGCATGGTGTGCAGATATTTTATGGCCACTATAAACTCCATTCGTCGCTATTCAGAAACGGTTCATCGCTGATATCGCAAAGCCGAACCGGGTCATTTGCAACAGCCTAAGCGGCTTTCGGACTGAGGGAAAGAGAGATGAGCGAGAAATTTATCGAAAGCAGGAACAAGGTCTGGCTGACCAGCGCCGGATTGCTGACGGTCGGACTGATGGTGGGCGGCTATCTGCTCGGCGACGGGCTGCTGCGCGCGAAGATGGCGGACCGCAGCGTCACTGTGCGCGGCCTGGCAGAGCGCGAGGTGACCGCTGATCTGGCGACCTGGACCATTGCCTATAGCGCCCAGTCTAGCGATCTGCAGAGCGCCCAGACCGACATCGACCGCGACACGACCGCGATCACGGCCTTTTTCAAGGAGCTCGGTTTCGAGGCGGATGCGCTCAAGCCGACCGGCGCCAATGTGAATCAATATAGCAGCAATGGCATCCCGCAATATACGATCCGCCAGCGGCTGAGCCTGCGCACCAATGATATCGACAAGGCGCAGGCCGCCGTCGCGCGCCAGTTCGATCTGGTCCGGCGCGGCGTTGTGCTCGAGGACGGATCGGGCATGAGCTACACCTTCACCAAGCTCGACGAGATCAAACCGGAAATGGTCGCCGAAGCCACCAAAGACGCGCGCAAGTCAGCGGAGCAGTTTGCCGAGGATAGCGGGACCGATGTCGGTGGCATCAAATCTGCCACCCAGGGCTATTTCAGCATCAACAGCCGCGATGGTGATGCCGGCGGTTACGGCGTCACCGATACGCCGTATAAAAAGGTCCGCGTGGTCACGACCGTCAATTTCTATCTCGACTGAAGGCACTGGGCGCAACGGGCCTGCGGGTCACCTTGCGGGAAGAATTATTCCGTGGCGCTGGCCCGCAATTGCTCGAGATAGCGTACCGCGGTT
This sequence comes from Sphingorhabdus sp. 109, assembly GCF_902506555.1. GTDB lineage: Bacteria > Pseudomonadota > Alphaproteobacteria > Sphingomonadales > Sphingomonadaceae > Parasphingorhabdus. Next base: position 1,903,776 of record NZ_LR732707.1, read on the forward strand.
TTGGCCGAGGGGCTGTCGGGTCCGAATTTTACCGCCTGTTCCCAATTGCTTTCGGCATTCACAACATCGCCCGCTTCATAGGCGATATTACCCGCTTCAAGCGCGATTGCCGGATCGGTGACCGCCAACCCTGCCGCCACCGCAATATCCGCTTTTGCCAGTGCAAGATCGCCCATCCGCCGCGCCAATGTGGCCGACAGCAGCCAGCCGAGCGGATCCTCGGGGACGAGATCATGAACCAGCACAAATTGCTGCTTCGCCGCATCATATTGATTCATCGCGACATATATACGCGCCATGTCGAGATGCACTTCGCCCTTCAGCAGGGCGTCCAGCTGATCCTGCTCCAGCGCCGAGCCGAGATATTTCAGAGCCGCCGCATTGTCACCGGCGACGAAGGCCGCATTGCCGGCCTGTGACCAGAAAATCGCGGCGCGATCATCGCCCGCGGTTTTCGCTCCTTCTGCCGCCAGCACAAAGGCGGAAACGGCCTTCGGCCATTGCTCCAGCTCTGCATAAGCGAAGCCGAGACAATTGCGCGCGAGATAGCCGCCGCCCTCAATCTGCCATCCATTGGCAGCGAGCAATCCGTTATCGGGATCCTCCGCAGCCTGGTCGATACATTGGTTGAAACGGATATCGGCCGGGCTTTTCGGCGCGAGCGGCAGCTGACCGGCGGGGGCTTCGGTCCGCGGTTCCGATGGCCGCATCAGGGGGTCAATCGGAGAACCATAAGGGGTTGCCGATTGCAGCAGAAGCGGCAGAACTAGAGAAGATATCATCAGAGATATGCCTGTTATAACATTGTTTCAGCGCCCAAAAATCATCCCAATCGTGCAACCACGTCGATCAGCAGGGCGATATCCTGATCCCGGGACAGCCGGTGATCGCCATCCTTTACCAGATGGACCTGCACATCGTCTGAACGGATTTTCTTGGCCAGTTCCAGACTATATGCCCACGGCACGTCGCTATCCTTCTGTCCGTGCAGCAGGCGCACCGCCCCGTCGAAGGCTATTTCCCGGTGCAGCAGGCGATTGGCTTCGCCCGACTGCCAGAAGACCTGTGTCGTGACATAGGGCTCGTCGGAATATTCGCTGGATTCCTCGAGCTTGCCGTCGCGGAGAATCGTCATCTTTTCATCCTGCGTGAAGCCCCAGTCGGTAAAGTCCGGAGCCGCGGCAATACCGACCAGATTTTTCACCCGCATCGGCCGCGACAGCGCGACCAAGAGCATCAGCCAGCCGCCCATAGACGAGCCGACCAGAGTGATCGATCCCGATGTCAGCTTGTCGATCAGGAACAGCACATCCTCGCGCCAGTCGATCAGGCTCTGATCTTCGAAATCGCCGCCGCTGGCACCGCAACCGGCATAGTCCAGCCGCAACATGGCCCTGCCCTGCTGCTTGGCCCAGACATCAAGAGCCAGCGCCTTGCCGCCTTCCATATCCGACATATAGCCGGGCAGGAACACCAGCGTGGTGCCCTTCACCCCCGCCATGGGCGGCGTGTAGCAATAAGCCAGAGACGCGCCGCCGGGACGCTGGAGATACAAGATTTCGTCTTCCATACATTCATCCGTCTGTGTGTCCCGCGGAGGCGGGGATCCATCTCCTGTCCTATAGTTCAAACACGGTAGATGAGAAGGCACGTTGACGCGCGGTCGACAGCACAACCCAATCTGTCGCCAGAATATGGTTCGGGAGATGGGCACCTGCACGCGCCGGCGCACTAAGTAGCAGCAAAATAGACAATTGCGAGACAGAGAAAAGCGATGACCAACATGCCGATATTGGACAGCAGCGGCGTCTTGGCCCGGGGCAAGACCGAGACTAGTTCGGCTGGCACTTCACCCTTGAACCCGAGCTTCCATTTGGGCCGATCCCTGATCCCATCCTCCAGGCCGAAAACATGAGAATCGCCCTGCTTGCCGCGATAGACAAGATCTCCGAAAAAATAGACATCGCTGCGCCATTGCTGCTCGTACAGCGTGAAACTCTTGCCTATCACCTCGATCCGCACCCGCCGTTTGAGCGCGCTGTCGCCATCGATAAGCCAAACATGGGGAGCAGCAGACATAGGCGAAGCTTAAGCCAAGAGGCCGTCCGGTGCATCACAAATCTTTGCCCCCCTTAATCGCGCAGGAATATCTCTTCGATCGGCATGGCAAAAAGGTCTGCAATGCGGAACGCCAGCGGCAGGGACGGATCATATTTCCCCGTCTCGATCGCGTTGACCGATTGCCGCGAAACCTTGAGCCGGTCAGCGAGATCCGCCTGCGACCAGTCGCGCTCGGCGCGGAGAACCTTGAGCCGGTTCTTCATGCGTTGAGTCCGCGCATACGATAGAAAAAATAGCCGAGGCCCCAGGACGATATCAATATCGCCACGAGATTGTCCGCGCTCATCGTGCCCAGCTGCTTTTCGAAAACAAGCCAGACCATATTGGCAAAAATGGCGGTGATGATCGCGACAATGGCGCCATTGGCCATCATCTGGAAAAAATAATCCTCCAGTTTGCGGCGGTCCAGCGCGGCTGCATAAGTTGCGATATAGGATATCAGCAGAACCAGCAGCGATGCGCCGATAATCTTGACGGCCGGCGTGACATTGGCCTGGCGCACCTCGTTCGGGTCGAATATCGAAACCGCGAGCAGGCTGAGACCGACCAGCAGGATGAAGCCGAACATCCAGTCCGGTTTCAGCAGGCGGCAGAATCGCTGCCAGATGCCGGGAGAGGCGTTGCCGGTCATCCCGTCGCTCCCAGCAACAGGATCACCAGCGCCGCCCACATCGCGATATTTTCGTTCGGAGTCATCGCGCGCCCCTGGCATTTTCTCATTCTCATCGTCAACCTCCATCAAGCTGCATAGACATTATGTCATGCTTCCTTGACTTTATTGACCGATTCACATCAGGATGTCAAGGGTACGTGACATATTATCCATGGTGATTGATATCCGGGCTGGCACGTCCGGAGCGACATTTCCGAAGATTGTTGATTTTCCGGCCTGCCGCCACTAGATCGGCCGCATGGTTCGGATAACGATCACTACCACCTACACTATCACCTCCCATTCCGGGGGACGGTTGGTCGCGGCCTGATCGCATCCACCGCCATCCGGTTTCGGGTGGGCGGTGTCTCTTCCCGAAATCGCGCAGAAACAACAGACACCATCTTTCGGCGCGCCGTTTTCTATGCCATGGCGCATCACGATGAATATTGAGACAATGCGATGACCGACCAGATCACAATCACCCTTCCCGACGGCAGTGCGCGTGAAGTGGCCAAAGGCACGACCCCCGCACAGATTGCCGCCGACATCGGACCGGGTCTGGCGAAAGCTGCGCTGGCGGCAAAGATTGACGGCGAGTTGCGCGATATCATGCGGCCGCTGGAGGAAGATACCGAACTGGCGCTGGTCACCTCCCGCGACGAGGAAGACGCGCTGGAACTGGCGCGGCATGACTATGCCCATGTCCTGGCAGAGGCGGTGCAGAACCTGTTCCCTGGCACGCAGATCACCTTTGGTCCCTCGACCGACGACGGCTTCTATTATGATTTCGCCCCCGCCGGTGATCCATTCACCGACGAGGATCTGCCGAAAATCGAAGAGGAAATGAAGCGGATCATCGCCGCCGACAAGCCGCTGCGCCGGGAAGTCTGGGAGCGCGACGATCTGATCGCCCGCTGGCAGAAGGATGGCGAGACGTTCAAGGCCGAATGGGCCGCCGAGCTGCCCGAGGGTGACGAGATCACCGTCTACTGGTCAGGTGACGACTGGATGGACATGTGCCGCGGCCCGCATCTCGCCTCGACCGGCAAGCTTGATCCGAAGGCGTTCAAGCTGATGCGCGTGTCCGGGGCCTATTGGCGCGGCGACCAGCGAAACCCGCAACTGTCGCGCATCTACGGCACCGGCTGGCTCAACAAGAAACAGCTCAACGCCCATCTCGTCCGGCTCGAGGAAGCGGCCAAGCGCGACCATCGCAAACTCGGTCAGGAAATGGACCTGTTCCATATCCAGTCCGAAGCGCAGGGCAGCATATTCTGGCATGCCAAGGGCTTTGTCATCTGGCGCGAGCTGGAGGCCTATATGCGCCGCGCCATCGACGGCGCCGGCTATGACGAGATCAAGACGCCGCAATTGATGGATGTCCATCAATGGGAACAGTCCGGCCACTGGGGCAAATATAGCGAAAATATGTTCGCAGTCCCCGACGAGGTGCCCGATGCCGAAAGCGACGGCCCTGTGGTCACCGGAACCGAAGGCATGATGGCGATCAAGCCGATGAACTGCCCGGCCCATGTGCTGGTCTTCCGCCAGGGGATCAAAAGCTATCGCGACCTGCCGCTGCGGCTGTTCGAACATGGCTGCTGTCACCGCAACGAGCCCCATGGCGCGCTGCACGGATTGATGCGGGTGCGCCAGTTCACCCAGGATGACGCCCATATTTTCTGCCGCGAGGACCAGATTGTCGAGGAAGTGCAGGCATTCTGCGCGCTGGCAAATCGTGTCTACAAGGAAATGGGCTTTGAAAGCTTCTCCATCAAACTGGCGCTGCGCCCGGATAACCGTTTCGGGTCCGATGAGGAATGGGACAAGGCCGAGGAGGAATTGCGCCAGGCGGTGGTCGACGCCGGTATGGCGACAGAGGAATATGGCTGGGAAGAATTGCCCGGCGAAGGCGCTTTCTATGCGCCGAAACTGGAATGGCACCTGACCGACGCGATCGGCCGGACCTGGCAGGTCGGCACGATCCAGTCGGACCGCGTGCTCCCCGAACGGCTCGATGCGAGCTATGTCGGCGAAGACGGCGACCGCCATCGTCCGGTCATGCTTCACCGCGCGATTTTCGGCAGCTACGAACGGTTCATCGGCATATTGATCGAGCATTTTGCCGGGAGAATGCCGCTCTGGCTGGCACCGACCCAGGCGGTCGTTGCCACCATCGTGACCGACGCCAATCCTTATGCCAAACAGGTTGTGGAAAAGCTGAAGGCCGCCGGTATCCGGGTCGAAGCCGACCTGCGCAACGAAAAGATCAATTACAAGGTGCGCGAACATAGCGTCGGAAAAGTGCCCAATATCCTGGTGGTCGGCATGCGCGAGGCCGAAGAAGGCAAGGTTGCCCTGCGCCGGCTGGGCCAGAAGGAACAGCAATTCCTGACGCTCGACGAAGCCGTGGCCATGCTGAAGGACGAAGCGCTGCCGCCAGACTTGAAATTGGCGTAAAAGTCACGATATATGGCCGGTCGCTGTTGCATTCCAACAACGGCTGTCATGGCCAATGACGCTTTCGCCATCGACAGGGCTTTATTCCGGCAAGCTTTGCCGCTAATGAGCCACCATAGATTAACACTCAGGAGTAATTAACATAGCTGCACCCCCTCGCCGCCCCATGCCGCCCGTCAAAGGCGGACCGCGCTTCAACGATCTGATCAAATCCGACACCGTAAGGGTCATCGACGACAAGGGCGAGAACCTTGGCGTGATGAACACGAGGGAAGCGATCGAGCGAGCAGCAGAAGTTGGCCTCGACCTGGTCGAGGTCTCTCCGAACGCGCAGCCACCGGTTGCCAAATATCTCGACGTCGGCAAATTCAAATATGAGGCCCAGAAAAAGGCCAATGCCGCGCGCAAGACGCAGAAGGTCCAGGACGTCAAGGAAATCAAGATGCGTCCGAATATCGACGATCATGATTATAACGTCAAAATGCGCAACGTGAACAAGTTCATCGACAATGGCGACAAGGTCAAAGTGACCCTGCGCTTTCGTGGTCGCGAAATGTCCCACCAGCAGCTCGGCATGCAATTGCTCGTCCGGGTACAGGAAGACATGAAGGAAACCGCGAAGGTCGAGGCCTATCCCAAGCTGGAAGGCCGGCAGATGTTGATGGTGCTCAGCCCGAAATAGCGCGGGCTGCTATCCTTCAGCTGGTGCGCCGGTAGCGTGCATCGATGAATTCCGCCACCAGATCGAAGCTTTTCCGGGCATCCTTGGATCCAAAACGCTCGAGATGATGGCGTGGGCTGTCCCAATAGTTCATCCGGACCGGCACATGGGCAGCTTGCGCCTTTTCGGCCAGCTGGACGGCATCGTCAAAATGCATGTCATGCCGGCTGCAATGGATCGCGAGCGGTGGAAATTCGCGCAAATCAGCGTAGACTGGCGAAGCGCGCGGATCGGTCGGCAATGTGTTTCCGAGATAGAGTTTGGCGCTAAACGCAGCCGTTTCCATCCGGAACGGACTGCTACCACTCAGGCTTCTGGAGATATAGGACCAGCCCCGCATCGCCAGATCCCCCCATGGCGAGAACAGGATCGCCCCGCCCGGCATCGGCACCCTGCGCTCCCGCAACTCCAGCATCATCGCCAGCACCAGAGTGGCGCCTGCACTGTCGCCGGACAAAATGATCTGGCTCGGCGCCTTTCCGGCTTTGAGAATTGCCTCATATTGATCGGCCAGATCTTTGGCCGGCAAGGGAAACGGATATTCGGGTGCCAGACGGTGCTTGCCTATTACCGCTTCACATCCACAATGTTCGGCCAGACGAAAAGCCAGCCCCACCTGTTTCGGCGATGGTGGCAATATGAAGCCGCCACCTGGTACGTAGAATAAAATCGGTTCCTCGAATTCTTCATCGGGCCAGTCGGCGTCCGCATAATCAGCGGCAAGCGGAGACGCCGGGTCGAAGAGCAGTTGCGTATCGGGTGGCGATTGCATGGCCGGGTTGAAAATTGCATAGGTCCCTCTCGCGGTTGCGGTCCGGTAAGCGGAAAGCAACCGGTCCCGTTCGACCGGGTCGACACCTTTGACGATTGCCGGTTTCAGAGAGCGAACCAGCATATTCTTGATGAACCGGTTTTCGAGCCGGGCGGCAAAATCGGAGAGACCCTTCACCACTGGCGCCATTTGCGACTGGACGGCGTGGGCAATTTTATTCGCTTCCAGCTGGATCAGCCGGAGGTCAATGTCGCTATCTGCAATCGCAGGATATCCCGGGACAGAGGCTTCCATGACCATCCTTCTATTCCACCAGCGTAAAAAATGATAGAGGGGGTCAGGATGACGGATAGGAAACAGCAAGCGAAGCACAAAGAGGATCAGGTCGACTATATCCGCCCGTTCCTGAATCAGTTCCGCGGCGACGGCGTAAAAATCAGTTCCGAACCGGTTTGGGCGGAACGGGTAGAGGAGATCATCGCCAATCTTCCCGAAGAAACGCTGGACGGTATCGTTAGCCGTATCCGGCAATCGAGCGAAAACCAGTTCGTCGACTTCGCGGCCTTTGGCGAAGCCCATGGCCTGACGCCGGCAGAGATCAAGCTGGTCGACAGTATCGTCGGCGGTCTCTCCGTACCCGAACATGCCGAATGTCATGGAATTTCGGTCAATACCGCCCGTGTTCACATGCAACGGGTGCTCGAAAAAACCGGGTCACGGCGGCAGACGGATCTCCTTCGCAAGGTTTTCGGCCACTAGTGCCGCGGATGCGTCCCCACATTTGCATATAATATAAATGCATGATGCGCGGCTTGGGCCGTGCCCATATCCCGGTCGACAAGGGTCAGCTTTGTCCAGTCAGGGAGTGAATCATGACACGAGTACAGATTGCGACAGCGTTATTGTTGGCCGGAACCGCCACCCACGCACAGGCGCGGGAGAGGCTGGACCTCGGCTCGGCGACTCCCGTAGCGGTTAGCGGAGCGGAAGATCTCGACACCCATGTGAACAGGCTGGTCGATATCGGCACCTTGTGCGGTCGGAACCGAGGAAACCCGGCCTATGGGGCCAACGCAACGCCCGGCAGGATGTCCGAAGTGCATATCCGCGGTTTCAAATCCGAATATGCCACTCGCTATGGCGCGGTGATGAACGAAATCCGGGTGCGGGGATCCCGTCCGCCTGCTCCTAAAAGCTGGCCGCTGCTCCCTCCCGAATTGCAAAGGATTGAAATCTTGCAAACGCCGCCGGACCTGAAGTGCGACGTTTTTCCCGACATAAATACTCTCGCTGCCGGCGGCGGCCTGCCATCATCCCCGCCGCCAGCCGACGCGTCTCTGGAAGTCGAGCCCCTGCCATCGGACGTCCTGTCCGGTCGCCCCGTCCCGACCGCCGCGGATATCAGGGCCGAGCTGGACGGGCTGGTGGAGTTGTGCCGAACCGGCGCCGACCCGGAGACCAATGCGTCCAGGATCGAGCGTTATAAGAGGCTGTTCGGCCAATGGCGCGAATTGAGGGCGATCCGGGACGACCTGCGCGAGCGGTTGGTGACCAATGATCCGGACCTGAACCAGGAGGATGCGATCAACCAGCTGCGCAAGCTCGACCCGGCCATAGAGGGCGTGATATTCCCGAGCCAGCTCAAATGCCCGCCATCGCCAGAGGAACTGGCGCAATCGACATCGGACCGGACCGTGATCTATCGGGAATATTCGCCCTCGGTTGGCACAGACTATCTTGTCCAAATGGCCGGAATGTCGGCATATCCCGAGAGATTGCCCTCGGACGAGCAGCGCGAAGTCACCTACAAGCCCGATATATCGCCAGATAACGGTGTCCGCCCCGTCTTCGAGGAGCCAGCGGGCTCCTATGCGGAACCGCAAGACAAGTCCCGACTATACGGGGATGAGGTCTCTGTCTCTTTCACTGGCAGCTTGGGTAGCCTCGATCTCGGCAACCGGAATAGCGGCATTGGCTTCCAGCGCACGGGCGCAGGAACGGAAACCTTCGCCGACCCGGCAACAACGAAATTCGACAGCGCCGGCTTTTCTCTGGGCATCAACTACAAGCTCGACGACAAGTTCAGCCTGTATGGAAGCTACGGCTATAGCGAGGGTGATGCGCGCACCGAATTTTCCATAGCCGCCGGCGGGCCGGTAGATGTCGGCTTTGTCTATGGCGAGACGTCACCCAGCGGGTCAACCGGCCTTGCGATCGGCAACCGCGGAATAGCCGGCTTCAACCAGTCCGACTTCAGCCTGCATGAATTTAAAGTCGGACTGGTCACCCCGATCGCCAATAAGGACGGGTTCAGCGCCTTCGCATCGGCCTTCGCCAATGTCCTGCTGTTCAACATGGACTTTGATAGCCAGGCGGAGTCGACGGTGTTCGGTTCGGTTCTCGAACAGAGCCGCGACCAAGGCGTTTCCAGCACCTATCTGGGGATCGGTGGCGGGCTCGGCATCAGGCAGGAAATCGGCCCCGGTGTCGCGCTGACCGGTTCTGCGGCCGGTGGTATCTACTATCGCGACAGCGACCTCTATGCGATGGAATGGAACAGCTGTGCCCTGTGCCCTCCGGCCGACCAGGATTTCACCCTCAACTTCGATGAGTCGGATTCCGGCACGGCCTTTGCCGGCAGCCTGTCGGCGGCGCTGGAGTTCGATATCACACGGGATCTCAAATTCTCGATCGGAGCGGATGCCAGCTATCTCTCGGACATCGGAAAAATCATCAACCCCAGTTCCGGTGACCAGGTTTTGCAGGGCGAAACGACGCGACTGGAAACGGGCTCTGCATGGCGCTGGCGCGCAAAAGCGGGTTTCAAACTGGATTTGCGCTAGAGACGGGTGGCGCGATCAGTCGGCCTGGCTGCGCGCCATCCACAGCATGCCCATGCCTGCCGCAATGGCAGAAAAGGCGAGTATTATTTCAAATTCCTGATTTACCATGCGCATCTGTCTAGCAGGCGACAGCTAACGGCTTATTAAATCCGTGACGTTTTTCTAGCCGACCGGCTTCGCGCGAAATTGCGCCGGGAAATGCCGCTTCAGATTGGCGACCTTCGGCTTGTCCCAGCGGACAATATAAGCCTGACGGGGGTTTTTCTGCATGAAATCCTGATGATAGGTCTCGGCCGGATAGAATGTCTTGTAGGTTTCGACCTTCGTCACGATCGGCCGTTTCCAGTAGCGGCCCTTTTCCAGCTGCGTGATATAGGCGCGGGCTGCCTTGGCCTGCGCACCGTTAATCGGCACCAGCGCGCTGCGATAATGTTTGCCCCGGTCCGGCCCCTGGGCATTGAGCATTGTCGGATCGGCAATCACCGAAAAGAATATCTGCATCAGCTTGCCATAGCTGACCTGGCGGGGATCATAGACAACCCGCACCGCTTCGGCATGGCTGCTCAGTCCGGCGCTGACCAGCTTGTAGGACGCGCTGCGCTTGCTGCCGCCATGATAGCCGGAAGACGCGCTGATCACGCCCCTGGTATGTTCAAAAACCCCTTCGACGCCCCAGAAGCAACCGCCAGCGAAGATTGCGACGGCGCGCGATCCGCTTTCGGTTGCGTCAACACGCGGCACGGGGATGATCGTGGCTTTCTCTGCCGCATGGGCCTCCGCGACAAAAGCCGCCCCTCCATCATAACCACCGGACAGCACGCTCTGCGCTCCGGCCCAGACCACGGCGACACAGGCCAGGCTGGCGCCGAAGGCAATGGATCGGGAAAGGGTGGGCCCCACGGAGCCTAGCCCGCTATCTGTGCAACGGCGCTGACCGTGGAAGACAGGGTCTGGCCGGCATCCGACGGCTGGTCGGCGGGCTGCATGAAAAACAGCATCAGCGCGCCGGCGATAAAGCCGCCGCCGAGGCTGTAGGTCAAATCGGATTTGAATAATTTCATCATCATCTGTTCCTTGGGGGTCATCCGCTGGTTCGAGTCGTCCCGCCTGTCGGTTACAGCAATTAATATAATATTCCTGTCGCCGCTGTGAACCTGATCACAAGATCATATTCAGTTTGTCCGCCGGAAGATTTTCTATCGGGATAGCGCTATTGTCGAACCTCATGCGCCGGGCGGGCGAATCCGCCCGCTTGGCTATCGCGCCATGAGGCGCGGCGGACGCCATCTGTTATTGGCGTCCTTGCCTCGGCTGCGCCTCGGTTAGAAGCCAGCCAATAGCGGGAGCGCCAAACCGACGCGAAGCGGATGCAAGCACGACCGCGCGCCCGAGCCTATGCGAGGAAAGCCAAGGGCGCGGATGCGCCCGCCCGGCGCGTGAGCGTTTAAATCAACGCCGCGCAGGCCCGCTGGATTCGCGTGCAGGCTTCGGTCAGCAGATCTTCCGATGTCGCGTAGCTGATCCGGAATGCCGGTCCGAGGCCGAAGGCCGATCCGTGCACCGCCGCAACCTGCGCTTCTTCAAGCAAATAGGTGACCAGATCCTCGTCATTTTCGATCACCGCACCTTTCGGCGTGGTCTTGCCGATCAGACCGCTGGCATCCGGATAGACGTAAAAAGCACCTTCCGGCATCGGACAGGTCAGTCCCGGCGTATCGTTGATCATGGAAACGACCAGATCGCGGCGCTTCTCGAACGCGGCATTGCGCTCGACCAGGAAATCCTGCGGACCGTTGAGCGCGGCCACTGCGGCTGCCTGTGAAATCGAGCAGGGGTTGGAGGTCGATTGCGACTGCAATTTCGCCATCGCCTTGATCAGCCATTCCGGCCCGCCAGCATAGCCGATCCGCCAGCCGGTCATCGCATAGGCCTTGGACACGCCATTGACCGTCAATGTGCGGTCGTACAACTCGGGACAGACTTGCGCGATCGTCGCAAACGGGAAATCGGCATACCAGATATGCTCGTACATATCGTCGGTCATCACCATGACATGCTCGTGCGGCAATATGACCGCACCGAGCGCTTTCAGCTCGTCCGCGCTATAGGCTGCGCCGCTCGGGTTGGAGGGCGAGTTCAGCAGCACCCATTTGGTTTTTGGCGTGATCGCCGCTTCCAGCTGTTCGGGGGTAATCTTGTACCCCTGATCGGCCCCGGCCTCGACAATCACCGGACTGCCGCCGGCAAAATTCACGATATCGGGATAGCTGACCCAGTAAGGCGCGGGAATGATTACTTCGTCGCCCTCGTCCAGCGTCGCCACCAGCGCATTGAACAGCGTGTGCTTGCCGCCGCTGTTGGCGGTAATCTGCTTGGGCGTGTAGGTCAGGCCGTTGTCGCGGGCGAACTTGTCTGCGATCGCCTGTTTCAGCGCTGCCGTCCCGTCCACCACCGTATAATTGGTATCGCCGTCGCGGATCGCCTGGATCGCCGCTTCCTTGACGAAGTCGGGTGTGTCGAAATCGGGTTCGCCAGCCGAGAGGCCGATTACATCAATACCCTGGGCCTTCAGTTCGGTGACCTTTGCGGTCATTGCCAGCGTGGCAGAAGGTTGAATACGTCCGAGGGCTTTCGAGATTATGGTCATGGGAGATCCTGTCGCAGGGAATAAGCGTGACTGCCTAATATCATTGCTGCTGCACTGCAACAGGGAGAATAGGTCAGCTGCGTTTTTTCACAAACTCTGCTCGCAGTACGAGACCTTTTATGCCTTCGTGCCGGCAATCAATCTCCTGATCGTCATCGGTCAGCCGAATCGACTTGATCAACGTCCCGCGTTTCAGAGTCTGGCCCGCGCCCTTGACCTTGAGATCCTTGATCAGCGTAACGGCATCGCCATCGGCCAGCACATTGCCGACCGCGTCAAGCACTTCGGGCCCTGCCGCCTTTGCCGCGGCATCCTCCGGACTCAGCCATTCGCCGGTTTCCTCGTCATAGACATAATCGCCTGAACCATCACTCATCACAAAGCCTCCAGTGCCTGCTGCATGTCGGCGATAATATCGTCGATATGTTCGATCCCGACCGACAGGCGTACCACGTCCGGCCCTGCCCCTGCAGCAACCAGTTCATCGCCCGACAGCTGGCTGTGTGTTGTCGAGGCGGGGTGGATGATCAGCGATCTCGTGTCACCGATATTGGCGAGATGGCTGAACAGCTTGACTGCCGACACCAGTTTCGTGCCCGCTTCATAGCCGCCTTTCAGGCCAAAGGTGAACACCGCCCCGCCCTTGCCGCCGAGATATTTCTGTGCCAGCGGATGATAGTCGCTGTCAGCCAGTCCGGCATAGGACACCCAGCTGACCTCGTCGCGCCCCTGCAGCCACTGCGCCAGGGCCAGCGCGTTGTCGCAATGACGCTCCATCCGTAGCGCCAGAGTTTCCATACCGGTCAATATGTAGAAAGCATTCTGCGGTGACAGCGCCGGCCCCAGATCACGCAGCGACAGCGCGCGCGCCGCGAGAATGAAGGCCATCGGACCAAAGGCATCGGTAAAGACCTTGCCGTGATAGGACGGGTTGGGCTGGTTGAGAAAGGCGAATTTCTCGCTCTTCGTCCAGTCGAACTTGCCGCTGTCGATGATCAGGCCGGCGATGCTGTTGCCATGGCCGCCGAGAAATTTCGTGCCGCTTTCGACGACAATATCCGCGCCATGTTCGATCGGACGACAGAGTATCGGCGAGGCCATGGTATTGTCGACGATCAGCGGGATGCCCGCAGCATGGGCAATATCGGCGATGGCAGCAATATCCTGTACCACGCCGCCGGGATTGGCGAGACTTTCGATAAAGACGCAGCGCGTGTCATCGGTGATTGCGCCTTTGACCTCGTCCATATTGTCCGCATCGACAAAGCTAACGTTCCAGCCGAATTTCTTCACAGAATGGGCGAGCTGGTTGAGCGAACCGCCATAAAGTTTCTTCGCCGCGACAATATGCGCGCCGGGATCCATCAGCACATGGAAGACGAGCAGTTGCGCGGCATGGCCCGAAGCCACCGCCAGTGCCCCGACGCCCCCTTCCATCGCAGCAATCTTGCCTTCGAGCGCGCCGTTGGTCGGGTTCATGATCCGGGTATAGATATTGCCGAACGCATCCAGGTTGAACAGGTCGGCCGCGTGATCGACATCGTCAAAGACATAGGAAGCCGTCTGGTAAATCGGCGTGATCCGAGCGTTGGTCGTCGGATCCGGTTCGGTGCCGGCGTGGACCGCCATGGTTTCAAGCTGCGGATTTTCCAGATGATCGGTCATGATGCGTCCTTGTGCAAAGAAATAAGCAGCGTGCCTAATATCAATGCGCCGTTACCGCAACCGGACTTCTGCCAGGTTCGCGCGGGCGAGACCGGATATCCCGCATATCCGATCCCTCTCTGCAAATATCTCGCGGTATTTTGAAACTTTATCCGCCCTGCGCGTTGATTGGATGAAGCAGAGAAGGAAACAGACCATGAGCAACAATGATATGACCAATACAGCCGATCGCGACGAAATCCGCGAGGAATTCTGGGAATCGATCGCCGACAGCCCGTTCGTTATGATGGCGCTCGACGATGAACGCAAGCACAGCATCCCGATGCGCGCGCAGCTGGACAAGGATGCCAATAGCGCGATCTGGTTCTTCACCACGCGCGACAACCGGCTGGCCAAGGGCGGCCCAGCGATGATGCAATTTGTTTCCAAGGGCCATGATCTTTTTGCCTGTGTCTCCGGCAATCTGACCGAGGAAACCGACTCCGCGATCATCGACAAGCACTGGAGCAAGCCGGTCGAGGCCTGGTACGAGCAGGGCCGGCAGGATCCGAACCTGCTGATGCTGCGGCTGGACCTGCGCGACGCGGAAATCTGGGAAGCCGATCCCGGTATTGTCGGTATGTTCAAGATGATGACCGGCATGACCATGGACGGCGGGGAAATGGGCGATCATGCCCGGGTTGCGATCTAGACGCGACCATCGCCATTCAGGCGCAATCCACAGGGGTTGCAGGAAGAAGGAACGTAGCAGGTACAGGCCGGGAGCCCGCTCCATTCCAGACTTCTGCGGCCCCGATTTTTTTTCGGCCACCCTGCCTGCAACAAATCCGGCTTCCGCGCGTTTCTTCAGCATGACCAATCTGTTTGCCGGACCCGACACCATTTCCTGGACGGAAGCCCTGTGGCGGCTTGGCGCCGCGACCCTGTTGCCCTTTCTGATCGGACTGGAGCGGTTCATCCGCCGCAAGCCGATCGACTTCCGCCCCTTCGTGATCATCTCTATCGCCGCCTGCGCGCTGGCGATTGGTGCGATGGAGCTGCTCGAATCCACCAGCGATCCGCAAAGCGACATCGACCCCAGCCGCGTCTTCGAAGGCGTGATCACCGGCATCGGTTTTCTCGGTGCCGGCGCGATGTTCCGCGAGGGCAGCTTTGTCCAGGGCGCGGGCTCTGCCGCCGCAATCTGGGCGGCTGGTGCGATCGGCCTGATCTGCGGTTTCGGTGAATTCTGGCTGGCGGCGATCATCACCGCCGTCATCCTGACCGTGCTGATCACCAGCGCGCCCTTCACCTCGCACTGGGACCCGGGCGAAGAAGACGGGACCGGCGGGTCCTGACTCGCCCAGTGCATCCATTTACCCCTCAAGCAAGCGAAGGAGACATATAATGCCAGCCCAATCCAAAGCCCAGCAACGCGCCGCCGGAGCGGCCCTGTCCGCCAAGCGCGGCGAAACCAAGGTCGGCGACCTCAAGGGCGCGTCCAAGGACATGTATGACAGCATGACTGAAGAGGAGCTGGAAGATTATGCCGGCACCGACCACGACGGCCTGCCTGAAAAGGTCGACGGCGACGGCTAGCCGGTCCATCCGCCCTATACCCGCGGTCAGCGCCGCGCATGAAAAAGCCGGGCAAATCGCTTCGCCCGGCTTCTTGTGTCTGGCCAGCCGCAGCTTACCAGTAAGGCGTCACCGTCCAGTAATTATAGACGCTGGACTGATATTCGCGGTCATAGGCGCGGTCCGGTTCGTTGCCGGCAAAGCGCGGCGCGTCCATCAACTGCTCCTTGGTCACGTCGATGCGGTAGCCATCGAGCTCGGTATCATAATCGAGTTTCGACCAGGGGATGCTGTGCTTCTCGTCTCCAATGCCGAGGAAGCCGCCGGCGGAAATCACCACATCGGTGACATTGCCGCCGCGCTTGTCGATCAGCAGCTTGTCAACCGATCCGATCTTGCCCTTGTCCGAGCCGTAGACAGCGGTGCCATCGACGCGGTCGCTGCCAATCACACTGTGGTTTTTCTCATCCTGTAACATCATCATTTCTCTCCTCTAGGTTTCGGGGCCCTTTGTCAGGGATAGCCCCATGGCGGGCCGAAGAAAGGGGGAAGGCCGGTGCCATGTGGCTACAGGGAATCTACGGACGCGCGCGCAGATCGTTCCGGATATTTCCGGAATTTTTTGAGGGCGGGGAAGGGCTCCACCCAGCGCACCCCAGCGGTCACCGATCACCCTCCCCGCCCAGAGGAAATTCAGCTAGATCCGCCCCGGAACAATTGAAGGTTGCGCCGGGCGCCGGCGGATGCAATCCTCGGACACAGCCATGATCAGGGAGCAAGCAGGATGAATTTCAGGATGACAGGCGCAGGCCTGACGGCGGCAATGCTGGTAATGACGAGCGGCACGGCCACCGCGGCAGCCCATGCAACGGCCAGCACCGCCGCAATTGCAGAGCCGGATGCCGCGCCGGACGCCGAAGCTCCCTCCGCTTTCATACCGGCCGATTTCGATGCTCCGACGCTGGTGGAAACCGAAAATTTCAAGCTTGTCCCGCTCGGCCCCGACCTCGTCGACATCGATTTTGCGGCCTACATGTCCTCGATCGAACATTTGCAGCAGACCTTCACCCGCAGCACCGGCTGGCCGCACAAGGATATTTCCGCTGCCGATGCGATGCGGGATATGGAAACCGAACAGGCCCGCTTCCAGAAGCGCGAGTCCTTCGCCTATGCCGTACTGACGCCGGACGGCAGCCGCGAGCGGGGCTCGCTCTATGTCCGCCCGAGCCGCGTCGACGGCCATGACGCCGAGGTCCGCCTGTGGGTGACCAAGGCCGAATATGACGCGGGCTTCGATGCCGAACTCTATGCCTGGGCGCGCGGCTGGGTAGAAAGCGACTGGCCGTTCGAGAAGGTCGCCTATCCGGGCCGCGCGATCGACTGGGAGAGCTGGGACGCCCTCGTGGCGGCATCAAAGGCCGGCAAGGCCGGCCAGTGATCGTGAAGCTGCCCGATGCGGACAGGACCAAGGGGGTGACCCGATGCCGGACACGCCACTGATCGAGACCGGCCAATATCGGCTTCGCAAGCTGGAGCCCGGGGACAGCGCGGCCCTGTTCGAGACATTTGCGAGCGAGGAGGCCTGCCGCTTTCTCGCGCGCCCGCGTTTCGAGAGCGAAGCCGAGCTATGCGCCTGGCTCACCGATCCGGAATGGAATGGCCGCAGCTGGGTCGCAATCGACAAATCCGACGGTGCCCTTGTGGGCCGCTTTGTCGCGGTCCCGGCCGGAGACGAGCAGGTGAGCGAGCTGGGATATGTCACGGTCGCCGACCGCCAGGGCCGGGGCGTCGCCCGCGCCTGCACCGCCGCGCTGGTCAGCCATTTGTTCGAACGGGAAAACCACCGCCGGGTGTTCGCTGAGATCGACAGCCGGAACCTGGCTTCGGTCGCGCTGGCCGAGCGTCTGGGCTTCACCCGCGAAGCCTGCTTGCGCGAACATGAGCGCACGCATGAAGGCCTGTGCGACATGCTGGTCTATGGCCTGCTGCGACGCGAATGGAGCGGCGCGCATCAATTGCTGTAATCGGATGCCAGGCCGTCACCGGCTGATTCTCCAGCATTCATCATCCCGGCCAAGGCCTGCACCAGCACATGATTTGGGGATTGGGAACAGTCAGTCTCCCCCGCCAATCAACCCGACAAAGCGGTTCTCGCCCACCCGCAGGCCGGCGATATCCGCGCCAAGCCCCTCGATCAGTGCCATCCGCTCCGCCGCCTCCATCTCGACCAGATCGAACACCGCCGGATGGACATAGCTCTTGCGGCAAATCGCCGGTGTGTTGCGCAGGGTCGCGGCGGCGGCTTCGCAGGCCTGCTTGATCGTCGGACTCTCATGGGAAGCGATCGCGTCCAGCGCGGCGACGCTGCCGTGCCAGGTGCGGAACATCTTGGCGCTCAGGCTCTCCATGCCCGACGCCTCTTTCAGCCAGTCATTGACGTCACCGCTGTCGAGCGGATGGACCGCGCCGTCGCTGCCGACATATTGGAAAAGCCGCTTGCCGGGCAGATCGTCGATCTGCTCCAATATCCTCTGCAGTCGCGTGTCGCGCAGGCTGCAGCTCACCCGCTTCCCGCCCTTGGCGCGATAGCGCAGGCGCAAGCGGTCCTCGTCATAGCGGATACTGCCGCCGTCCAGCGTGGTCGCCCCCTTGCTCATCCGCGAGCTGCCGCCGACCCGGATCGCGGTCCGGTCGATCAGCCGCACCAGCGCGGCAATCGCCACCTCCTTGCTCTGCACATCGGCCGCGCCGTCCGGCCGCAGCAACGCGTTCACCTTGCGCCGGATCCGCGGCAGCCGCGTCGCGAATTCCGCCAGCTGGTCGAATTTCTGCCGGTCGCGATAGAGCCGCCAGTCGTCATGATAGCGATATTGCTTGCGCGTCGCGGCATCATAGCCGGTCGCCTGGATATGGCCATTGGCCTTCGGGCAAATCCACACATCCTTGTAGGCCGGCGGAATGCCCAGCTTCCGGATCCGCGCCAGTTCGATCCGGCATTTCAGATGGCTCTTGTCGGGCAACAGATATTGAAACCCCCGCCCCCGCCGCACCCGCGATATGCCCGGCTCCTCGTCGCTGCTGTAGACCAGGCTCGGGATGCGGAGGGAGGAATCGTGGATCATGAGCGAAAAACGCCGGCCGCGATATTCGGTTCCCGCGCCAGGAACGAATGTTCAGCGCCCCGCCGTCCCGCTCAGAAAACCCAGTTCAGCACGATCAGATAGACTGCCGACAGGACAATCCACGTCCCGTCCAGCGTCTTCAGCCTTTTCGCCCCCAGCCACAGGGCGATCGGTCGGGCAAGAAAGGCGCCGACCACCGCGCCCGGCCCGGCCAGCAGCACGATCTCCCACGCCACCGTGTCCATCTCGATATGCCAGACGATACCGACCAGCACGCTGATCGAGGAAATGACGCAGGCGGTACCGGTGCACAACAGCACCGGATAATGGCGGATGAACAGATAAAGCGCGACCAGCTCCCCCACGCCGACCGAGAAAAGCGCGGTCAGCGCACCGCCGGGGATCGCGATCAGCATCAGGATCAGCAGGTCGATCGTCTCCAGCCGCGCCCGCTCCGCCCTTTTGTGGTTGATCGTCCAGGTGGTGATGATCAGCGCGAGGCCGAGAAAGATCGAGAAAATCTTGTAGCCGAGCAGGATCATCTGCCCGTCGACCACGGTCAGCCGCTGCATCGCCAGCAGTGCCGGCAGCGCAAAGGCGAGCACCGCCCCGATCACCAGGGCAAAATCGCGCGGCCGGACCCGGACATAGCCCGCGCCCGCCGCGCCCGCATCCGGCTGGTGCAGCAAACGATCGGCCCAGCGCAGCCCGCCCATGGTCATGCCGAAACACTGGATCGCCATCGACGCGGCGGTGACCCGCAGCGGATCGAGCGCCATGACCCCGTGCTCGCGCAGCCCGTTGAACACCGGCACAAACACCACCCCGCCCCCGGTCCCCGACGTATTGGCAATCACCGCAGCCAGAGCCCCGATGCCGGGCAGAAACCAGAGCTGACCCAGCAGAGCGGGGTCGTAAGTCGCGAAGAGCAGGATGGCGATATAGGGCGCGAGCAACACGGCAGCCCCCCAGATTACGAGGCGGCCTGGCGCCGGTACTGTGGATTTAGGGTGGGTAGTGGTCATGCGGTGGCGTTGGCGAAAGGCGGGGTGCGATGCAAGGGGTTATCGGGTGGGGGTGAGTGGCTTGTTTCGGGAGGGGGCAGTTGCGGTGAAGGTGGGCTAGTTGGATTCAGCCTTTATCCAGGTTTGGATCGCACTGCTACCTCAATACGTGAAGTTCGGAGTTAGAAGATGTTGAACTATTTTCTAGATGAGGAGCGAAAAGAAATTCCAGACGACCTAATCCTTCTGTCCAGGGACTAGCTAGGAAGCGGTGACTAACAATGAACTGCGCAGTATTCTTTGAAGAGGGCTTACAAAGGAGCGCGCTCCTTTTCCACTTGCTCAGCGGACAACCTTTTTTGCAGATTTGAATCTGATCCAAGTACTAGCCAATCATGAACAGAAGCAACATAGTCCGCATCATCCTTACCCACACTATACTCGTGATCAGTAATGTTTCGAATCCGGTTTAGTTCGGTTAGCCAACCAGTTTTTTGTTCTTTTTTCAAACCTTCTTGGCCTGGGATTGTATACTGCTTTTGAAACAAAGTACTCCATTGAGCCTGATGCATCATGATTTCGCGTAGGTGAATCAAGTTTAAGCAATCCCATGGAGTTTTCTCATCTTCTTCGTTTTCTATAGTTCTATTTTTTTTGGCAGCATCGGTCACCAGTCCAGTATACAACTTTTCTGACAGCCCCTTTTTTAACCACATACTTCCATGCTCTTTCTGAAGCACCTCTTTAACATCGTCACGTAGTTTTGTTTCAATATCTAATATTCTTGAATACGTTTCAATATTGTATTGCTTGGACTGATCACGCCAATATTCTTCCAGTCCCTCTGGCTCGAAATCATTCCTAAACTCTTGCACAGCCCGTTGAAAGATCCTCCTTAGTCGGGTGGGAGCACCACTCCCGTACTTACTTCGCAGTTCATTGCGCTCATCATCTGTCAAATTGAGGAAATATGGCTTTAATCCGTCCACATATGTACTTAATTTGTCAATGATTTGATCTGGCGGATCTGCGAGCGGTGAAATCTCGTCCTTCTGGATCATGTGCTTCACAATATCGCCAAGAAGCTGAATCTGTGCAGTGATGCCGTCATTAATCGTCAATATGCCGCCGTCTTTTTGCAAGCGATCCCATTCACTAGGCATGCTGTCTTGAACATATGCAAAATACCCGATGAGAATCTTTTTTATTAAATTGAGTGTCTTAGCACTATCTCCAAGATTAAAAACACCTTGCTCTTTAATCTCATCCTTAGTGAATCGACCGACAAATGGAGTCTGGTTCAACCCTCTTAAAATGGCATCTAATGTGATTATTTTCGTTTCTGTTCTTTGGTCTTCGCCAACCAAAACCCTATTAAAGAGGGGGGAGGCTATGTCCTCGCCAAGTTCTTGGCATAACTGCTTCTTGATGCCTTCCCCTCGATCCTTTAAGTTAGTAGAATCCCATTTGAGGTCTGCATCAAGCGTATGCTTAAGGTTTTTCGAAACTGCTTTCTGATTTTCATTAATCTCCATAAACAGTCGAAGCTGTTCGTTGCGGTCTAAATCCACAAATGCCACGACCGGAATGGTATTGTTTTCCGAATATTGACTTTCGCTATAACCATAAAGGCGATGCTGGCCGTCAATCAGATATAGAGAGCGCAACTTATTCGGAAGGTGTAACACTCCCATTTTACTTTGAGATTCATTCAATGAAGGCGCAGACTGCTCAAAACGTATCTGCTTTCCTTCGTTTTCAATGCTAACAACTAAAGAATTTGGGAAATACCCACCATTGTTGATAAATTTTCGGATCTGAGAGAGCCGGTTTCTTTTTATTAGTCTTTGATAACTAGGCAGAACCCTAATCGATTTCGACCTATGCAAAACATAGCCTAGCTTCAACAATCTCTCGGGTTCAATCAAAAAGGTATAATATGGAAGTCCACCCATAGAACCTTGGACGGCATAGACCCGACCGTCCAATTCTGGAATATTTTGCCGTTGGAAAATATCTGCCTCAAACTGGTATCGTGCGGCGGTGCCTAGGTGTCCAACCAGCTCTTGATAATACTCCAAATCTACTTCAGAAAAATGCTGTATGTTGAACGAAGCTAGCCGATCAATGTCAGCGTCTCTTAATGTGTAATTCTTCGTAGCCAAAAGATAAGCAATCTTCAAATCTGGCTTATTAAATCGTTTTCTAATCTCACGATGAAGTCCGGGCTTTTTACCACCTAAAGATTCTATTGCGGTTTTAAATGTGGCTACTTTCGAAGTGGGTCCACTCGCGCATTTACATTCGATTACCAACGCACACTCGTCATCGACGGCTAGTACATCAATCTGCTGACTGGCGCCGTCTTTCTTGTCGTACTTAATCTTCAAATAGCGATCTGCAGATAGATAACGGAAACCAAGCTTTGACAACAGCGCCCAAACTTCATCTTCAAAAACTTCATCACTTGGCTTATTTTTAGCAAGCTTTACGTCTCGCTTGAGTTTATCGTTGAGCACATACCAACCGTCCTCAGGCTCGGCAAATTCTATCTTGCGAACTTTGCGTTCCACAAAAGGTTTCGATCGATGCCGTAAGATTGTTTTCTGATCTTCTCGATCAGCGATCAGTTCTGAGAAATTTTCATCATCCAGAACAGCCATTTAAAACACCCCTAAATTAGTAAAAAGTAGTTCCTTTATTGAACCTCGCTGTGCTCTTTTCCCGCCAATCAAATTTGCCCTGTCCAGCTCAATGCAATTATCCCCCATTTCAAATATCTCTCTCACCTTATCATGAGCCGCATTTGTAAGAATATAACTAGCCCCCAAATCCTTGATTATTCTTATGTATTTTGAAAGTCTATATTGATCTTCTAGGGAAAAAAGAGATTGGTTATATTTGATGAATCCGTTATTGTTATGAGATACCGTATACGGTGGATCTAAAAAAACCAAATCACCAGGCCCTATATCATCAATAGTGTCCATAAAGTCGCAGGATTTCAAAGTGCAGTTCTGTAAAGCTGCAGCAGCACTTTCTAGAGTAGATTCATCGAGAAATTTTTTAGACCTATGTCCGTAAGGGACGTTGTATTTGCCCTTGAGGTTGACTCTATAAAGTCCGTTAAAGGATGTTTGATTCAGGAAAACGAAATGGGCGGCCCGTTCAAATCTACAATCTGACTTTGCCTCTCTTATACGGTAATAATCACTTTCTGTATTATCCAGAGAACGCATTTCTTCAATGACTTTAGCGTGATTTTCTTTCAGGCATTGGTATACTTCAATTAGCGCTTCATTTTTATCGGAGAGACAGGCTTTTTGAAGTGGGCCAAGTGAGAAGAAGAAAGCGCCCCCACCGACAAAAGGTTCATGATAACACTCAAACTCCAAGTTCCTGAATATTTGATCTGACTTTCGTGCAAGCCACGTCTTCCCACCCGCCCAGCGCAAAAACGCTTTTCCTGTTGGTGAATCCAATTCCCCGTGCATTTTATACTTAACTCTCTTCTTACATATCACCTGAAGAACACTGAATACAGCTTCCCGTGCCGTGCATTCGTGGTAGACCAAATCTTTAGACCGATAAAAATAAGTCTAACCCGCAACCACACCCGCAACCAACCCCCGCACACTATTCCCCACCAGAAACCCGCCCGCCAGATCCGCCGCAGTCAGGTCCGTCTCGACCGCTTGCCCGCTCTCCAGCAGCTCCGCGCGCAGCACGCCCGATAATAGGCCCCGGCCCAGAGGCGGCGTCAACAGCTTGCCGTCGCGCTCGACGAAGATATTCCAGATCGCGCCTTCGGTGACATAGCCCTCGCCATCGACGAAAATCGGGTGGACGCCGTCGGCCAATCCATCGACCGCGTAAACCCGCCGGTCGCTGGTCTTGTGGTGCAGGCGGAAATCCGCCTTGTCGGCCTGCATCGGCACCAGCCGGCATGGCACCGGGCCGTCCGGCGGGGCGGGCATCGGTTTCAGCTCGATCGCCAGCGCGCCGGACTGGCCGAGGTGCAGGCGGACCATCGCCGGGCTGTCCTGATGAAAAGTGATCGCCTGGATCGCGTTGCGGGCGGCGTGGCGGTCGAATTCGAAGTCCTGGGTCGCGGCGCTGGTCTTCATCCGTTCCAGATGCGCTTCCAGCCGGGCGATGCCGCTGGCGGGATCAAAGGCCATGGTTTCGATCAGATCGACCTTATGGCCGCCTTCCGCATTGGCATCCACTTTCGCAAATCTCCCCTTGGCGAGGCATTCCCGCCACTCGTCTTCCCCGTCCGAGTCCGCCACTATGCCAGAGCCGAGGCCGATGGAAAGCGTTTCTTTGCCCTCTTGCAGGAAGAAGGTGCGGATCGCGACATTGAAGGCGGCGTCGGAGCGGCCCTGTGCGTCGGGCGCGTCGATCCGGCCGATCGAGCCGCAATAGATGCCGCGCGGGGCGTGGTCGGCGGGGGAGCCCTGGGGCGCGCTTTCCAGCTCGTCGATAATCTCCATCGCGCGGATTTTCGGGGCGCCGGTGATCGAGCCACAGGGGAAAATCTGCCTTATTATGTCGACCGCGTCGAGCCCGTCCTGCAGCTGCGCGGTGACGGTCGAGGTCATCTGGTGGATGGTCGGATAGCTTTCGATATGGAACAGCTCCGGCACGGCGACGCTGCCGCGCTGCGCCACCCGCGACAGGTCGTTGCGCAGCAAATCGACGATCATCAGATTTTCCGCGCGCTGCTTCGGGTCGCTTTGCAGATGGTCCTGCACCGCTGCGTCGGCTGTCGGATCGGCAACACGCGCGGCGGTGCCCTTCATCGGCTTCGCGGTGATCCGGCCGTCCTTCAGCGCGAAGAACAGTTCCGGCGAGAAGGACAGCATCCAGTTGTCGCCGTCGAACACGACGCCGCCATAGCCGGCCTGCGCCCGGTCCCTGATCGCGGCATAAAGCGCCAGCGGATGTCCGGAAAAGTCCATTTCCGCGCGAAAAGTGAGGTTTGCCTGATAGATATCGCCATTGTTGATATAATTTTGTACCTTTTTGAACGCCGCTTCATAAGCGTCGCGCGAGATCGAGGGTTTCAGCCGCCCGAGCCAGGCCCCGTTGCGGTCGGGCAGAGATTCTCCCACAGATTTCTGCGTTATCTCTTTGTAATCCTGAAATATTCCAAACCATGCCAGCGGGGCGGGCAAATCCGCCGGCATTTTGCCCCGCAACCGCGCCTCCAGTCCGAGCCCCGCCTCATAGGACAGATAGCCCGCCACATGCTGCCCCGCCGATCGGGCCCGCGACAGGGCGGCAAAACATGCTTCCAATTCTTCCATTTTGTCGGCCCGGATGACCGCCACCGGATCGCTGTAAAGCCGCGCTGGCGCTGCATCACAGGCCCGGGCATCGTCGAGCAGGACAAAGGGAGAATTTCCATCGAACATCCCCCTCCCCTAATTGCTTTTGCCACCATTCGTCCATAAGCTTGCCAAAAGAAACACAGGGAGCTTGTCATATGCGTTTTGGACCGGTCTGGCAGATTGGACTTATATTGTCGGTATTTACCGTTGCTCCAGCAGCCGCGGAGGCGGATGGGATTGCCCTTCGCCCGGCAGCGCTGGTTGCCGATCAAGTCCCTGCCATCCCGCAGGAAATCGTCGAGCAGACCCGGCCCTATATGGAATATCGCACCGCCAGTTTTGTCGACTGGGATCCGAAAAGCCGGGCAATGCTGATTTCCACCCGCTTCGCCGATACCAGCCAGTTGCACCGCGTCGCTGCACCGATGGGCCAGCGCCAGCAGCTGACTTTCGCCAGCGAACCGGTCTATTCCGCCCGTTACGCGCCCGACGGCTCGGCCCTGCTGTTCGAGAAGGACAGCGGCGGCAATGAGGTCAACCAGATCTTCGCGCTGGAAAAGGGCCAGCCCAAAATGCTGACCGACGGCAAAAGCCGCAACAGTCTGGGCCCGTGGTCGAGCAGTGGTACACTGGTCGCCTTCGGCTCGAACAAGCGGACCGGTCTGTATAACGATATCTACCTGATGGATCCGGCTGATCCGGAGAGCGCGAAAATGCTGGTCGCCTCAACCGGCGGCGGCTGGTTCCCGATCGATTTCTCGCCCGATGACAAGCAGTTGCTGGTGTTCAACTATGTCTCGGTTACCGACAACCAGCTCTATCTGATCGACATCGCCGACGGGACATCGCGCAAGCTGACCGAAAGCGACCAGCCGGTGGCCTATGACGGGCTGAAATTCGCGCCCGACGGCCGGCTCTGGGCAGCATCGGACGATGGCAGCGACGTCAAAAGGCTCGGCATCGTCAATCTGGAAACCGCGACGTTTGAACCGGTGATTGACGAGAAAATCCGGGATATCACCGATTTCGACATCAGTCCTGACGGCCGCTGGATCGCATTCGAGGTGAACCATGCGGGCCGTTCCGTGCTCAAATTCTATGATATGCAGAGCGGCGCGGTCCGGATCGTTGACGGCTTGCCCGATGGCGTGATCAGTGGTGTCAAGTTCGCGCCCTGGGGCGAACTGGGCATCACTCTGAACAGCAACCGGACCGGCATAGATGCCTATAGCATCAACCCGGAAACGCTGGCGGTGACCCGCTGGACCAGAAGCGAGACCGGCGGGCTTGATGCAGCGGACAATGTCGCGCCCGAGCTGGTGGAGATAGAAAGTTTCGACGGCGAGAAAATTTCCGGTTTTCTGTATCGCCCCGATCCTGCGCGCCACACCGGCAAACGGCCGCTGATCATCAATATACACGGCGGTCCGGAAGGTCAGGCCACCCCGCGTTTTCTCGGGCGCAGTAACTATCTCGTCAACACGCTGGGTGTCGCCATATTCTACCCCAATGTTCGCGGTTCCACCGGCTTCGGCAAAAGATTTGTCGCGCTGGACAACGGTCCGTGGCTGCGGGAGAATAGCGTGCTCGATATCGGGGCGTTCCTCGACCATCTGCGCAAGGACAAACGGATCGACCGCAAGCGCATAGCGGTGACCGGCGGCAGCTACGGCGGCTATATGACGCTGGCGTCGATGTTGCGCTACGGCAGGAAACTGAAGGCCGGGCTCGAAGTCGTCGGCATCTCCAGTTTCGTCACATTTCTCGAGAATACCCAGGCCTATCGCCGCGATCTCAGGCGGGTGGAATATGGCGACGAGCGTATTCCCGAACAACGCGCCAAACTGGAAGAAATCAGCCCGCTACGCCGCGCCAGCGAGATCGATATCCCGCTGATGGTGGTCACCGGCGCCAATGATCCGCGCGTCCCGGCCAGCGAAGCCGACCAGATCGTCGCCGCGGTCCGCGCCAACGGGCGTCCCGCCTGGCATCTGCTGGCCGAGAACGAGGGGCACGGTTTCCGCAAGAAGGCCAACGCCGATTATCAATTCTGGGCGAGCCTGCTCTTCTGGCAGAAATATCTACTGGGTGGGGAATGAATATGAGGGTGCCGGCCATATGAATTTCCCGAAGGTCATTTCCGCCGTTATAATTCCTCGGTGGCAGGAGTGACCTTTCGGGTGGCCAGGATTGTCATCCTCTATGCGATGCCCCTCGCCGCCGCTGTTTTCGCTCTGGAGTGGCTGCAATATCAATATTTCACCAAGGTCTATTCGGTGGAAATCTATGTCGTTCTGATCGCATTGGTCTTTGCCGCGCTGGGCGTCTGGGTGGGGCACAGGCTGACCGCGAAAAAAGCGCGCGGTCCGTTTGAACAAAACAGGGCAGCGCTGAAATCGCTGGGCATTTCGGACCGGGAACTCGAAGTACTCGTGGCGCTGGCAGCGGGACAGTCGAACAAGGAGATCGCGCGGACGCTCGCTATTTCGCCCAACACCGTGAAGACCCATATCGCTAGGCTTTACGAAAAACTACAGGTCAGCGGCCGCGTCCGGGCGATCGAACAGGCGCGGCACCTGCATCTGATCCCCTAATATATCCGGGTGATTGGCCCCAGATCACCCATCCGGGTGATTTCCAAATGCAGGAGCAGGTGCCATAACCACCGCTCAAGCGGAGGAACGACCATGTGGAAAATCGCCCTGACCTACGGAGTGCTGTCCGGAACGATCACTATCGTCACCCTGATCCTGGGCCTGGTGGTCAGCGACGGCGGTAGTTTCCTGTCATCCGAACTGTTCGGCTATCTGACGATGCTGGTTGCGTTGTCGATGATATTCATCGGTATCAAACGCTACCGCGACCAGGAACTGGGCGGGGTGATCCGCTTTCTTCCCGCTTTTGCCATGGGGCTAGCCATCGCGGTGATCGCTGGGATCATGTATACGTTGGTCTGGGAACTCTATTCGATGAGCAACGGCTATGCTTTCATCGACAGCTATGTGAACAGCGCGATCGAGGCCAGAAAGGCCGCCGGGCTGCCCGCGGAGAAACTGGCGGAGGAAATCGCCGGTCTGGAAAAAATGCGAACCGACTACGGAAAAATCTATATCCGCATGCCGATGACCTTTCTGGAGATATTTCCGGTCGGCCTGATCATATCGATCCTGTCGGCCGCGCTTCTGCAAAATCCGAAAATCCTGCCCGCACGGCAATGAACCCGCACAAGGAGAGGGAATATGAAACTCGGAGCCTTTTCAATCAGCTTGGCGGTGAAGGATATTGCCGCTTCCAGAGCCTTTTACGAAAAGCTCGGCTTTGTTCAATTCGCCGGCGATCAGGACCAGAAATGGCTGATCCTGAAAAATGGCGAGACGCTGATCGGCCTGTTCGAGGGCATGTTTCCCCAAAATATGCTGACGTTCAATCCGGGATGGGATCAGGATGGCCAGAATCTCGATGATTTCGCCGATGTCCGCGATATCCAGAAATCATTGCTGGCGGCGGGCGTGCAGCTCGACAGTCAGGCTGATGACGGGGAAGGCCCGGCCAACATCATGCTCACCGATCCCGACGGCAATCCGATCCTGATCGACCAGCATCGCTAGCGGCGGCGCTCGGCGCTAGTTCCGCAAATTCGGATGATTGCCAATGCTCGCGCGGATCGCGTCCAGCGCCGGCTTGCGCATCGCCGATTTCTGATAGGCATAGGCATGGCCCGGCAGCTTGGCGAGTTGCTCCGCTATCGCTGTTGCCTGTCCGACCACCTTGTCCGGTTCCACCAGCATATCCAGATATCCCGCCTCGACCGCGCCGTTCGGATCATAGATGAACGCCTGGATCATCGCGCGGGTCTGGTGCAGCGGACTGAGCCGGTCGCGTGCCAGTTCCACCGCAAAGACCGGCAGCGTCATGCCGGTAATCGATTCATTCGCGCCCAGCTTGAATTCGCCGGCGGCTCCCACCCGCGTGTCGCAGCACATCAGGAGGAAGACGCCCATGGCAATCGCGTGGCCTGTGCAGGCACCGATCACAGGAAGCGGCCCGCCATAGAGCCGCAGCACCAGCTCCGAAGCACGATCGAGCAGACGAACGGAATCCTCGCGGGTGAAGCTGCCCATCATGCCAAGATCAAAACCGCCGGAAAAACGGCCTTCACGGCCGGCCAGCACGATCGCCTTGGCGTCCGCCTCAGCCTTGTCCAGCGCTTCGTTGAGCGCGATCATCAGATCGAAATTGACCGCATTGGCCTTGCCGTCATCGAGGGTGATAAGAGCCACATCATTCTGGATATCGACGGAAATACTCATGGCCTGTCCCTTTCAATGCGTGTTTAATTGACCGGTTAAGCCTATGGCCGAATCGGCTCAGGTCAATCGAAAAATGTGCGGCCTAAATCTCGAAAGCCGCTGAGTGACGGGCCTGGGCTGACAAGCCGTAGCGGCAAATCGCTCAGCCCGGCTCGCCTGTTATTTTTAGCAAGCGGGCCACATCGTCGTGGTCATGATAAAGTCCAAAGCCGATCCGCAGGACATCGCCGCGCACATCGGTCACGACATTGCGCGCGGCCAGCCGGTCATGGAGCGCGGAGGCTGTGTCACCGCGAAAGGCGAGAAAACGGGCGTGCTGCCGGTCGCCAAGCGGATTGAGCAGTTCGAAATCTGCCAGCGGACCCTCTTCCAGAAACTGCGCCTGCAATGCGCCGACATGGCTGGAAATTACCGCTGTCGTCAGCCCTTCCGCAGCCAGCATATTCTGGATCGCGTTGAAGCGGTAAAGGCCGGACGGATCGAACGTGCTGCCCAGAAAGCGCCGTCCGTCCGGTGCATAGCCGACCTCTTCGGGTAGCAGGGCCAGATCGTCAAAGGCGGCATACCAGCCCGTCATCACCGGCCGTTCGGCATAGCCCGGCGGTGCGTGCAGGAAACAGGCACCCTCACCGGCCATCGCATATTTGTACCCGCCCGAGAGATAGAATACCCGGTCAGCAATTTGCGACAGGTCGGTCTCGATCGCCATGAAGCCATGGTAGCCATCGATCACAACCCAAGGTCCCTCGGGACGCGCCAGCGCCGCAAGCTCGTCCAGCACGGAGACAATGGCGCCGGAATTGAACAGCACATGGCTCGCAAATATCAGATCAAAATGCCCGGATCGAGCCGTCTCCAGCAAGCTGTCCGGCGATGCCGTTTCCAGGATAACCTCCCCCGCCTCCCCCCAGCGGGTCATCTGCCGGCGAAAACTGTGAAACTCGCCATCGGTCGCCAGCACCCGGACCGGCCGCTTCGGGATGGCCGACAACAGGCGCACGATGAAATCATGCGTGTTCGGCGCGAAGCACAGGGTGGCAGGATCGGGCAGGTTCAGTTCATTCGCAACATGCTGCTGCGCTGCGGTCCAGACCGGCCCCATGATCTTGTCCCATTTGTGATCCGCCAACGCCGCTGCATCCTGCCAGGCAGTCATATGGCCGTCGTGGCTGGCATCGGGCCAGAGATGGTGGCTGTGAGCAGCAAAATGCAGCCGCTCCAGATTGGCCGACAGAGAGCGGGAGAACAGATGTTTCCAGCTCATAACTGGGTGCGCAGTGACCATAGTTCGGGAAAGGCGCGTTTGCCCAAGGTGCTCTGCAGATAGGAAACGCCCGCCGTGCCGCCGGTTCCCATTTTTCCGCCGATGATCCGTTCGACCGTCAGCACATGCTTGTGCCGCCAGGTCGCCATCGCATCATCCAGATCGACCAGCTTTTCCGCCAGCTGATAAAGCTCCCAATATTGCTCGGGCTTGCGATAGACTTCCAGAAAAGCCGACTCGACCTGTTCGGACGGTTGATGGGATTGCGAAAAATCGCGGTCCAGCAGTTCCGGATCAATATCGAAACCGGCGCGCGCGAGCGCCGCGATCGCATCATCCCAGATGCTCGGCTGGTCGAGCGCGGCCTGCATCGCCGCCTGCGCTTCCGGACGATCCTCCTGATATTTCAGGAAGCCCTTGTCCTTGAGGCCGAGCATATATTCGACGGTCCGGAACTGGTCGGACTGGAAACCCGAGCTGGGTCCTAGAACATGACGGAAGCGCGTATAATCGCTCGGCGTCATGGTCGACAATACGTCCCAGCTCAGCGTCATGACAGCCTGAATCCGGCTGACCCGCGCCAGCGCCTTATAGGCCGGCACCAGCGCATCGGTCCTGATCTGCTGCTTGGCGAAGCGCATCTCGCGGATGATCTGCTTGAGCCACAGTTCCTTGGTCTGGTGGATGATGATGAACAGCATCTCGTCGTCCAGATCGGACCGGGGATGCTGCGCGTCGAGCAATGTGTCCAGCGCCAGATAGCGCGCATAGGTCATGGTGGATGTGTCGGTCATGCGGAAGTGTAACGCCGCTATCGCCTGATGGGAAGAGAAGCGGACTGATATCCGATGAAATCATCTCATCCAATCAATATCGTCTCGCTTTCGCGGCGGGAAATCCGGATTCCTTCTTCGGCAGTGGTTAGGCCTTCGCGAACGAGCGCTCTGGCAGCGGATCCCAGATTGGGCTGTTTGAGAAATGCATGCGATGCGATGCGCGCCTCGTCGCCACCGTCGTTGATCAGCTTGCGCAGCGTGTCGTCAATCCGGATCGCCTCGAACACGCCGATCCGGCCCTGAAAGCCGGTATGGTTGCAATGGTCGCAGCCGGTTTCCCGATAGACCACGGTGCCATTGTCAAAACCGAGCAAGCTTGCCAGGCTCCCGTCCGCCTGGATCGGCGTGCGGCAATGGTCGCAGAGCTTTCTCACCAGACGCTGGGCAACCACCGCGCGCAGGGTCGAGGCGAGCAGAAACGGTTCCACTTTCATGTCGCGCATCCGAGTGATCGCACCGACCGCGTCATTGGTGTGGACGGTTGAGAGCACGAGATGGCCGGTGAGACTGGCTTGCACTGCTATTTCGGCGGTCTCTCTGTCTCTGATTTCACCGATCATTACGACATCCGGGTCCTGCCTCAGGATCGCCCTCAATCCTGCAGCAAAGGTCAGCCCGACCTTTGCATTGACTTGCGTCTGGCCGATCCCCTCGATCGCATATTCCACCGGGTCCTCGACGGTCAGGATATTGCGGCTGCCGTCATTGAGCTGCTTGAGCCCAGCGTAAAGCGTTGTGGTCTTGCCCGAGCCGGTGGGGCCGGTGACCAATATGATACCATTGGGCTCGCTCAGCGCATCGGTCAGGATCGCGTGGGTGCTTGGCGACATGCCGAGCAGGTCGAGCGAAATACCGGCGCTTTCCTTGTCGAGGATCCGCATCACCACCCGCTCGCTCGCCCGGTTGGGCAAGGTGGAAACACGCACATCGAGCAGCTTTCCGCCCAGCGTCAGGCTGATCCGGCCGTCCTGCGGTATCCGCCGCTCGGCAATATCGAGCCGCGCCATAACCTTGATCCGGTTGACGATTACGCCGGCGACATGCGGCGGCATACGCAGCTTCTCGGTCAGCACGCCGTCGACCCGCATCCGCACGACGAGCCCCGTCTCATAAGGTTCTATATGGATATCCGAAGCACCTTGCCGCGCCGCCTCGGCAATGATCCCGTTGATCAGCCGGATCGTCGGCGCATCATCGGCGCTGTCGAGCAGATCCTCGGCGCTTGGAATGTCCCCGGCAATGCCGTCCAGCCCCTCGCCGGCCAGCGCCATATCGCCCGCCATGGCGGCCGCCGAGCCGTCCATCGCATAATGGGCGCTCAGTAGCTTCTCGAACGCCGGAGCATCGACCAGTTCCACATCGAAGGGCAGAGCCAGATAGCGCCGCACCTCCAGCAAGGCGGACGGGTCCGCACCCTCGCGCATTGCTATGGTTGCCCGCTCGTCCTCCATCGAACAGATTATAACGCCCTGATCGCGGGCATAGCTGTAAGGAAGGTCGAGCAATAGCGCTTGGCTGTCGCAAATGGGCCGGGATGTGTTCCCGCCGGATGTTTGTTCGACCGGAGCGGGCATATTCATGGCAGCAATCCGTCATTGGATCGGACGGCCTGCCCGGCCGATCCGACCCTATTCTTGCAGCCTGTTGTCAGAAATCCGGTTATCACGACGTCCCTGTCCTGTCTTGCCCGTTACACTGGCTAGATCGCTATGGTGACGCCTCCGCGACACTAAGATGACAGATAGGTTACGCTCGCGCCGGGGGGGGGGCTAGAATTTCGCCTTGACCCCAATGGAGAAGCTCCGGCCGAGATCATATTGCTGGTTGATGATCAGAACGTTGCCGGACTGGGTTTCCCGGAAATTCTCGTTGGTCAGGTTCCGTGCCTCGAATTTGATTTCCAGTTCCTGACCGCCAATGGTGACGGCTTCTCTCGCAACAAAATCCAGCTTCAGGCTTGCGTCCTGCACCAGATCCGGGTCGGGCTGGCCACCCGTGATCGGGCCACGCGTGGTGACCCGGTCACTGGCATAGCTGAGCAGGAAAGTATATTGCGAAAGCCGTTCGGTGTTTTCGATTCCGAATTGGAAATTTGCCAGATGTTTTGATTGTCCGGTCAAAGGCGAACCGTCGATGAACACCTGATCCGCCGAGCGTACGCCCAGCGTATCGTCCAGGATGGTCGTATCGTTCGTGCCCACCTTCAGCTCGGAATCGGTATAGGTATAGTTGGCAATCGCAACGAACCTTCTATCCGCAAAAAAGTCTGAGCTCCCCAGCCCGTCCATCGGGAAATATTTCAGCAGCTCGATTTCCGCACCATATAGCTGGGCTTCCGGAGCATTGGCAAATGTGGTCTGGAAATCCGAACTGCCGGCAGGAATGAATGCAACGGGTTCGATCGGATTGTCGATCTTCTTGTAGAAGCCGGCCAGCAGGACACGTTCTCCATCGCCAAAATAATATTCGACGCGGGCTTCGGCGTTGAACAGCTCGCTATCTTCGAGAAAGGGGTTGCCCGAGAATACCCGGCCGGAGTCCGGGTCAAGATATTGCGGGCGGGCCAGTTCGCGAAATTGCGGACGAGCGATGGTTTTCGAAGCACTTGCACGGAATTGCATATCCTCGGCAAAATTCCATGTCAGTGTACCGGCAGGCAACCAGTAGTCATTTTTGAGCGGGGCTGTCTGCACCAGCGTGCCGTCATTGTAGATATCCAGCGCGGTTATCGACTGATCAGCCGATTCATAGCGGACACCCAATTCGGCCTGGACGAAGTCAATCAGTTCCACATCCGCTTTGACATAGGCACCGTGAACGGTCAGCTCTGCATCATAGGCCTGAGAGCCTGCATTGGTCTGGTCTTCCTGAATGAAAATACCGTCGGTTGTAATGCCTTCGGTGTAGCCGCCGTAGACATTAAAGTCGGAAACGAGATAATCTGGACGCTCCTGGCTCACCCCGAACGGCAGGCTGCTTGTCGGAAAGTAGCGGAAGTCGCGCCGGAATGCGTTCCGGCTGGTGTTCACATAGCTGTAGCCGGCCGACAAAGTTATGTTGCGCGAAGTCGGCAGAGCATAGGCAAAATCTATACCGCCATTCCACACATCTTCGTTCAGATCGCTGAATGCGATAGTGGCCGACTGTGGGTTGGTCAGCAGGTTATTGACATAATCCTCGGCAACCGGGTCATAGAAATAGGTAAAGGAGCGCTCATAGGGAGCTTCGCGTTGCGAATTCGCATAACCACCGCGAACATCAAGCGATATATCGCCGAATTTGAATTCGCCAACCAAAACCGTGTCTATCAACTGACGTTCGATCCAGTTGGTCTGCTGGCGCATTTCATCCGCCGGTGTGCTGGGGTCGATGTCGCCGGTATTGATATTGTCCGCGGCTTTCAGGCTTGTCTGTTTCAGGGAATCCCGAATGTAGAGATTGGTCCAGCGGATTACATGCTCGTCCACTTCGAGACCCAGGCCGAGAAGTCCGCTAACCACGATATTGTGATCGGTGCGCACGTTACGACCGTCATCGGCAATGATGCTGGTGGTGCCGCCCTGTTCGATCGAATCGCGGGTGAAGAACTTGTTGCTGTACGAGGCATTGAAGATCACGCCGAGACGGCTGGCGCCAATATCCTCGACCAGACCAGCGCTCATATCGGCGCTCCAGTTGACCGGGATATCGTCATTGCGCTGAACCAATGTGGTCGGCGCGTTAACCAGGCTGGCGGTAAAATCCTGCAATTGCTCCTGGGTGAAATCAGGGCCCAGTTCGATGCGGGACCCGGCGTTAAATGCCGCAGCCAGACCGGCCGGCACGTCGCGGGTACCGTCGTCAAAACCAGTCCAGTCACTGTCGCTGCCAAAATGGGTATAGCCAAGTTTCCCGGTCGTTTCGCTATTCATACCCATGCCCATTCCGAATTCGAAATAGCTTTCATCGGGAATGGCAGCCGTGGTCAGATTGATCAGACCGCCGCCAAACTCGCCGGGATAATTGACCGAATAGCTCTTCTGAACCGTGGCACTGGCAAGCACCGAGGCAGGAAAAATATCAAGCGGCACAACCCGCTTTAGCGGCTCCGGCGAGGGGATAAGCGTGCCGTTCAGCAATGCCTGCGAATAACGGTCGCCGAGGCCACGAACATAGACAAAACCGCCGCTATCAACAGAAAGCCCGGTAACCCGCTCCAGAGCACCGGCGATATCGCCATCGCCCGATCGGGCAATATCTTCCGTCGAAAGGACGGAAATCACGCTCGAATTATTGCGTATGGAATTGGGGATATAGCGGCCGCGAACGATAATCTCGCCACTGAAGCCACCGCCAGGAGCAGAAATGTCGACATCATCGCCGGATTGCGTTTCTTCAGCTGGTTCAGCTTCAGAAGGCTCAACGACTTCAGCCGGGCTCGCTTGCGCCAGCGCCGGCAGAGGGCTGAGTGCTGTGGAAAAAAGGAGTATGCTCGCGAGTGGGGCAGGTTTCGACATTGATGATCCCTCGGATAAAAAGAAAGGGAGGTGGCGACACGGGCCGCCACCTCCTGAACGGGCTGTGGCGATCAGGAGACCGGCGAAGCTGCGCAAGTCTGGAGAGAACCGAAATCGGCGTAACTCGCATTGCAAGACCAGCTCTGGTACCAGAGATCGTTGATGTCGCGGACGGCACCGATATAATCTACCTGAACGAAATCCGGGCTGAAGCTGGTGATATTGGCGACCGGTGTCACAGCCGTTTCGTTCGAGCCATTGATGAACAGGGAAACCAGGCTGGATACGAAGTTGAAGTCGTTATTCGCATTGCCCGCAGCATTCACCGCAGTGGCTTCAAACGTATCGGCATCCGCATCAAAGTCGCCCGTGGCACAGCTGCCAACCACCGACTGGATCCGTGGGGGGCCGAGCTCGTCAAGCGCGGCATTGGCTGCCTGAACCGTTTCGGCCTGATCGATATCCAGGCAGGTTCCCGGTCCGACCAGAATGCCGTTCAGGATCGCGGCATCCGGTCCGCCGCGAAGGTGAATGACCTTGTCGCCTGTCTTGCGTTGGATGAAGGTGAAATTGGCCAGCTTGACATCCTGACGCGGGGTGAAATCGAAGCCGCTGTCATCATCGGAGTCGACTTCCCACAATGTGTCGCCACCGGTGGTGTTCTGAACGCCGATAACAAACTGGATGGCCCCCTTGTAGCCGACATCGGTGTCTAGCGAGTCATCGTCCGCTCCGGTGATAATCAGGTGGTCCAGATTGACCGTGCCACCAAAGATTTCGACACCGTCATCACCACTATTATGGATCTGGACGTAGGAGATATCGGTACCCGAACCGACGCCACCCAAGGTCAAGCCCTGAAGTTCCTGGTTGGCCGATGCAGCCCGACCGGTATAACGAACCTGCAGATAACTGATAGTGCCGCTATTGTCGGCCGCCTGGTCTCCGCCGTAGAAATCGGACGGGCCTGCACCCTCTGCCAGTTGCTGACATCCGGCAGTACCGCCAGCAACGGCGCCGATGCAGTTACTGATCGGTGCGCGACCAAGAACCAGAATTCCACCCCATTGGTTCGAGTCGGCGTCGGTGGTCGTGCCTTCGATATTCTGGCGCGAGGTGAAAATCACCGGTTCGGTTGCGGTACCGGGAGCGTTAAAGGTCGATCCGCGGTTGACGATCAGGAAGGTCGTGGCGCTCTGGGCAAAAACAACAACGCCCGGCTCGACGGTCAGGCTGCTGGATACGCCACCGGCAGCAGCGCCATCACCGCCAACGTCGGTACCGACTTCTACGCGTCCGCTCATCGAATAAATTGTTCCGTCGCGCTGCGGGACCGTAAGGGCAGACTGAATGCTGTTCGGAATCTGGCAGACCCGGTTGTTTGCCAGAACACCGGCATTGGTAAAGCCTGTCGGACAGTCATCGGCCGCAGTGCCTGGGGTCGGCGTCGGGGTTGGGGTCGGTGTCGGTGTTGGCGTTGGCGAAGGCAGAACAACGATATTGCCTTCACCCGGCGATGCGACATCGTCGGCACCGCAGGCCGTCACTGCGACAGCTGCCGCACCTGCAAACAGGACAGAACGAAATTGCTTATTCAACATGGGTTTGGTCTCCGCAAAAAACTGATTTGATACTTTCGAATCAAACGATGCGGTTCGAATCAACCGGCCCCCATCGCCCTCGGGAATGGGCACTAGGGACCGGAAATGACCCTGCGATGCTGTTTGCGTGACGGTTTGGAGACTCAATTATGACGGTTATTTTTCAACATGACCGCAACTGCGGAATTGAACGGTTTGCCCGAGGAACAATCCCGGTCGACAGAGCTTCTGGTATAAAAAAAGATGACCGCAAAAGCGGCCATCCTCCCGAATTTCAAATTTAAGTGATCGGTTTGCCTGACTTGGCCCCCGTTAGCGGTGCGCAAGCCGCTCGTTCAGATTCTGCAAAGCCAGTTCTGCTGCCACGCGGGATTTGACCACCTCGCCACTGGCCAGCACGAGATCGTAATTGCGGCTACTGTTTTTGGCAGCCATGAACAACCGTGCGGCATCGCCCATACGTCCCAAACGGGCGTAGGCCTGTCCCAGATTGATCAAGCGAGCCGGATCCCTGGCGTGATCCTTCTCGGAAGCCTTCAGCTGTTTCAGGGCCAGTTCATTGTTCCCCGCCACCAGCGCGTCATAGCCGAGCGCGCCTCTTTCATAACCAATCTCGCCAGACGGTTGCGCCACGGCGGCACTTCCCATCAACAGCATAGCAGTTGCAGAACCCAGAATTTTTGCGGACTTCATGACATCTTCTCCTCTACCGATAGCTCTTTGTTACACAAATATGACAGCGATGCAACATAAGTGCAATAAAAGTGTAATATTTGGCAAGGAGGCCGTTGGCCAAAATGGTGGACAAAGCGCGGCACTAACAAAACCGGCGAAAGGATCGCGGGCAATCGCGCGCACAGCAAATCACTCTCGGAAGCGCGAGGCCGGCTTGGCGGTCAATCTATTTACAGGTATGGGAAGCGTCTCTGGAGGCCCGAGCCGGAATCGAACCGGCGTACACGGATTTGCAATCCGCTGCGTCACCACTCCGCCATCGGGCCAGAGAGAGGGCGCGAATTGCGTCGCTTTGCTGCGAAAGTCAACCCAAAGTTACGTCCGCAAACCACATTGCCTTCGACAGGTCAAAAAAGGCCCTATGTCGTGCAAAAGACGCAGTTAGCAGAAAATCACCGAAATCCATCTTGGCGCAAAGGGCAAGGCGAGCTAGAAGCGACAACATTCCGCCATAGTGTATTGTATTCATAATACGGAAATGGCATGGACGCACAACATTCATTGCGAGGATCGACGCTTGGGCCAGGAAAATTTCAAACAGATGCGCAAAGCCATGGTTGTAAGCCAGCTGCGCACAACTGATGTCAGTGATCCGCGGGTTATCGCGGCGATGAGCCATGTCGCTCGCGAAGATTTCGTCCCGGCTGCCCAGCGCAGCTTTGCTTATGCAGACCGAGGTGTGCATATCAGCCAAGGCCGAACATTGAACCCGCCGCTCGCAACGGGACGCTTGCTGAATATGGCGCATGCAACCAAAGACGACACGGTTCTCGTGGTTGGCGCTGCCACCGGTTATACGGCAGCGGTGCTGGCGCAACTCGCGGGGAATGTCGTCGCGGTTGAGCAAGACGCCAAACTGGCTGCCATAGCGGCTAAAAATCTGGCTGAATTTGACAATATTCGTGTCGAATCCGGAAAACATGCTGATGGCTGGAATCAGGCTGCACCCTATTCTGTGATTGTCATCGACGGGTTGGTGGAAGAGATTCCCCAGCTATTGGTCGATCAACTCACGCCGGATGGCCGCATGGTTGCAGCCGTGATGAAAGACGGCGTGTCGCGTCTTGCTCTGGGCCGAACGGCAGATGGCCATATCGGCTATCAATATTTTGCCGATTGCGGAGCAAGCCCCCTGCCCGGCCTTGAAAAAGAAAAAAGCTTTACATTTTAAGGCGTTCGGGAGAGTGACGACATGAGTAGACGCCGCCTTTTCCTGGGAACAGCTATTGTGGCGTTGCTGTCTGCACCCGTGCAAGCGGATACGTTGCGCGACGCGCTGGAAGCTGCCTATCAAACCAACCCGACGCTGTCCGGCGCGCGGGCAGCGCAACGGGCAACAGATGAAACGGTTGCCATCGCCAAAGCCGATGGCCGACCCAGCGCCACAACAGATTTCGGATTTCAGGAGAATTTCCTCCGCAGTGCCAATAGTTTCACGGCTCCGCTGCGCCAATCCACGGCAGGCGGCTCTATCGACGTACCGATCTATTCCGGGGGTGCCGTAAAAAATGCCATTCGCGCCGCTCGTACCCGAGTGGAAGCCGGACAATATGACCTTCGAGCGACAGAAGCGAGCGTGTTCAGCAATGTGGTTGCTACTTATATGGATGTGATCCGCGACACTGCGATCGTCAAGCTGAACCGGGCCAACGTTGGCGTTCTCACGGTCAATCTTGAAGCGACGAGCGACCGATTCGAAATCGGAGATTTGACGCGGACCGACGTGGCGCAATCGGAATCCCGGCTGGAAGTGGCGAAGGGTGACCTGGAAACCGCCCGCGCCAGCCTGATCGGCAGCAAGGAAAATTATATTGCTCTGGTCGGTCGCGAGCCGGGCGAGCTGGAACCGCCTCCGCCTTTGCCGGACATGCCGGAGACTCCGGATCAGGCTGTGGATGTGGCACTGACCTATAATCCGGATCTGCTC
Source organism: Sphingorhabdus sp. 109 (assembly GCF_902506555.1). Lineage (GTDB taxonomy): Bacteria > Pseudomonadota > Alphaproteobacteria > Sphingomonadales > Sphingomonadaceae > Parasphingorhabdus. The sequence continues at coordinate 1,943,848 of NZ_LR732707.1, forward strand.
GCCGCCAAGGAGCGCAGCGAGGCCGCCGAATTTGATATCAAGACGGCCCGGGCGGGCAACAAGCCGACGGTCAGCACCTACGCGCAGGGACGCTATCTCAATTATCATGGTTCGCTTGGCGGAAATGTCGCCGGCAGTGTGTTCATTCAGGAACAGTCTACCGCCGAGGTGGGAGTTCGTGCCAGCGTACCGATCTATCAAGGCGGCCGGCCGGCCGCCCAGATTCGTCGGGCACAAGCGCTCTCCGGTCAGGCCTACGAACAGCTGATCGCCATTGAGCGCGATGTCATTTCGCAAACCCGTGCGGCCTATTCCAGCTGGCGCGCGGCAGAGCGGGTGATCCAGTCTTCCGAGCGGGCCGTGGCGGCAGCAAGCCTCTCACTGGAAGGCGTGCGTGCGGAAAATTCCGTCGGCAACCGGACCATATTGGATATATTGAACGCCGAGCAGGAACTGCTCAACGCGCAGGTCCAGCTGGTGACTGCCCGCCGCAACAGCTATGTCGCGGGATTCTCCCTGCTCGCCGCAATGGGCCGCGCAGAAGCGCGCGATCTGGGACTGGAAGGCGGACCGCTTTATGATCCCGATGTCAATTATGACCGGGTCGACGATATGTTCTACGACTTCCAGAGTGACCCCAATCCCGAACCGCAGGCGACCAGGACCGTTGACACGCAGGCGCAAAAAGCGGAGATAGAGCCATTGCCCGAGACACCGAAGCGCCAATAGATGCATGGCGCCGATAGTAGCGGCAACACAGTATAAGCTTGGGGGTTTCGCAAATGGCCGAACAGAACAGGGAATCGTCGATGGAGGAAATTCTCTCGTCGATCAAACGCATCATCGCTGAGGACAAGGCGATCGACGCGGACACCCCCCAGCCGCATCGCAAAACGGCAACAAAACCGGCGCTGCAGGCCGTCCCCGACATCACTCCGGCCGATCGCAATGAAGAAATTCTGGAGCTGACCGACGAATTGCCGGGCCATCATAGTTCATCCGCGAGCGGCGTCTTCGGCGACCGCCGCAAGGAAGAACGCTTGATCGACGACAACAAGCTGGACAGCATGCGCCAGTCGCTTTCGGCGCTGGTGGAGAAGGAAGCCATGGAACGCAAACCGGCAGCGCTACCCGCTGGCAGCACATCGCTGGAAGAGCTGACCCGTGACCTGATGCGGCCGATGATCAAGCAATGGCTGGATGCCAATTTGCCCGATCTGGTTGAAGAGCTGGTGGCACGCGAAATCCAGCGACTGAGCGAGAAATAGGCACGCCGATCTAATCGCAATTGCCTTGTCGAGCAGCCGTGCTAAACTGTTGCTCATGACCAAATTTTTCCAAACATTCACCGCCGCCCTGCTCGCAACCGGCATGATGGCCCCTGCGATGGCTGGGGCAAGACCAATGACAGCGCAAGATCTTGCGAATTTAAAACGCATGGGATCGGTTTCGGTTTCTCCCGATGAGAAATGGGCCGTCTTTGACGTCACCGAAACCGATGCGGACAGTTACGAACGATCCAGCGCGCTTTATCTGTTGGACATTGAGACTGACAATGCTGTTCCCGTACCAATTGCCGACACCGCCGGCAAAAGCGAACATAGCCCGGCTTTCGCCCCCAACGGCCGCCTTTATTATCTTAGCGACGCCAGCGGTTCGGAACAGCTCTGGCATGCGCGTATCACAGCAGGCGAGCAAGTGGGCAATCCGGTCCAGGCGAGCGACCTGAAAGCCGACATCGCTGGCTTCAAGCTGTCACCAACCGGCGAAAAAATTGTGCTTTGGGGTGATATTGCCAAAGACTGCCCCACCTTCGGATGCGAAAAAGACGGAAACCGGGCCGAACCTGGCCCCGGAACAGGCCGCGAATATGACGAACTTTTCATCCGCCACTGGTCCAGCTGGGAAACACCGGGCAATTACAGCCGGATATTCGCCTTTGACCTGAAAAACGGGAAACTCACTGGTGACGGCGCGGCGCTGGATGGTGATCTGGTCGGCGACAGTCCCTCCAAACCCTTTGGCGGCGGCGAGGAAATTGCCTGGGTGCCAGGAGAAGACGGCGTGTTCTTCGCGCTCAGGATCGCGGACCGCAATGAACCGAAGTCGACGAATATCGATATTTACGGCGCCAAGACCAATGGCTCGGGAACCGTCAACTATACCGATGGCAACGAAGCCACCGATACGCTTCCCGCATTTTCTTCGGACGGGGAATGGCTCGCCTGGGCGGCAATGGAACGGCCCGGCTATGAGTCAGACAGGCTTGTCGTAAAGTTGCGCAAGCAAGGCAGCGATGAAAGCGATGCGATTGCCTTGACCGAGGATTGGGACCGTTCGGTCGGCTCGATCACCTGGACGCCCGACGACAAATATCTCGTCGTAACCGCACAGGATGTGCTCGATCACCCCGCCTTTGCAGTGGAGGTCGCGACCGGCAAGGTTACCCGCCTGACTGGAAGCGGCAATGTTGGCACAACAATTCCCCTGCAGGATGGTTCGCTGCTTTACACGATGAACAGCCTGCAAGCACCGACAGACCTGTATCGACGCGCAGCGGATGGTAGTGTCAGGCAGCTGACCAATATCAATGGCGCCGAGCTGGCCGAGATAGACAAGGTAGAAATCGAGCGGTTCAGTTTCGCTGGTGCCAATGGTGACACCGTCTGGGGACAGATCATCAAGCCGGAAGGCGTGCCCGGCGAACTGCCGATGGCCTTTCTGGTCCATGGCGGGCCACAGGGCAGTTTCGGCAACAGCTGGTCCACACGCTGGAACCCCAAGGTGATGGCTGCGCAGGGATATGCCGCAGTCACCATCGATTTCCATGGTTCAGTTGGCTACGGGCAGGAATTTACCGACAGCATCAATCAGGACTGGGGCGGCAAGCCGCTGGAAGACCTGAAACTGGGCTATGCTGCCGCTCTCGAGACCGACCCACAAATCGATGGCGATCGCGCCTGCGCACTCGGCGGCTCTTACGGCGGTTATATGATGAACTGGATCGCGGGCAACTGGCCTGACCGGTTTGACTGCCTGATCAACCACGCGGGTGTATTTGACCTGCGCTCGATGGCGTTAAGCACCGAGGAATTGTGGTTTGACCAATGGGAACACGGTGGCAACTGGTGGACACGCCCCAATCCGGAAAAATGGAATCCGGTGAACCACATCGGAAACTGGAAAACACCGACGCTGTTCATCCATGGGGAGAAGGATTTCCGCATTCCCTACACCCAGAGCATCATGCCGTTCACCGTTGCCCAGGAAATGGAAATCCCTTCCAAATTACTGATCTACCCGGATGAAAATCACTGGGTGCTCAAGGGTAAGAACAGCGTGCAATGGTACCGGACGGTGTTTGACTGGATGGACAAATGGACCGCTACCGATGGGCAGGACAGCGAAGGCCAATGAGCTTTTTCCCCACGGAGGACCGTGGCGGCACCACGATTGTCACGCTGACCAACGGCGAACGCAACACGCTCCACCCGGCACTGCTGGAAGAAGGTATTGCGGCCTTTCAGGCACTGGCCGACAACCCTCCCCCACATGGCGTTGTCCTGACCGGGGCGGGCGAGCATTTTACTTGCGGAATGGACACCAAAATCGCGGCGGCGCTGGACAAGGCTGGCCAGAAACAGGCCGCTGCCGCCATTGATGCTTTTGCGGCCTCACTCCATCGCTTGCCCTGCGCCTTTGTGGTGGCTCTCAACGGCAACACGATTGGTGCGGGCGGGATCATGGCGCTGGCAGCGGACTGGATTGTCGCGGCACAGGGCGATTATAAAATCGGCCTGCCGGAGGCAAAGGCCGGCCTGCCCTTTCCGCCCGTTCCGCAGGCGATACTGGATCACTGGCTGGATCCTGTCTGGCGGCGCCGGCTGGCTCTGTCTTCGCATTTGCTAAACCCTGTCGAAGCCCTTAGCGCTGGGCTGGCTGACGAGCTGGCAAGCCCCGGGCAACTGCTCGAACAGGCCGTTGCCACCGCAGGGGAACTGGCGGCTCAGCCAGGATTCAAGGCCTGCAAACGGCAATTGCGCGCCAAGGCTAATGCCGAGATTGATGCGATTTTGAAGGGTTGAGTGCCGGCCCCGGTGCTTCGCACCTGATGCGGAGTTCCGGGAGGCCAAGATCGCACGTCCCTTTTTAGGCCTCAGCATCAAGTGCGGAGCACAACACTGTTGTCTCCCGCCAAAAGCAATGCCAAAGACCCAGCCATGACCTTAGACAAAAATTTCGACCCCGCCGCCATCGAAGCCCGCTGGTATGAACATTGGGAAAACAAGGGCCTGTTCCGCCCGGAACGCGATGATCGCGAACCGTTTACGATTGTGAACCCGCCCCCGAATGTCACCGGGTCGCTGCATATCGGTCATGCGCTGGACAATACGCTGCAGGACATCATCATCCGGCACGAGCGGTTGAAGGGCAAGGATGCGCTCTGGGTCGTCGGCATGGATCACGCCGGCATCGCCACCCAGATGGTGGTCGAGCGCCAGATGAACGAACGCCAGCAGAAACGCACCGACTTCACCCGCGAGGAATTTGTCGAGAAAGTCTGGGAGTGGAAAGAGGAAAGCGGCGGCACGATCACCAGACAGCTGCGCCGTCTCGGCTGTTCGATGGACTGGTCCAACGAACGCTTCACCATGGACGAGGGCATGAACGAGGCCGTGCTCAAGGTCTTTGTCGATCTTTATAATGACGGCCTGATCTATCGCGACAAGCGCCTGGTAAACTGGGACCCGGCGCTGAAGACCGCGATTTCCGACCTGGAAGTCGAAACCGTCGACACAAAAGGCAGCTTCTGGCATTTCAAGTATCCGTTGGCCGATGGCGTCACGCTGGACAACGGGCAGGATTATATCGAGGTCGCGACGACTCGGCCGGAAACGATGCTCGCCGATATGGCGGTTGCGGTGCATCCATCGGACGAGCGCTACAAGAGCGTGATCGGCAAGGAAATCGAGCAGCCGATCACCGGGCGCCGTTTCAGAATCGTTGCCGACGAACATGCCGATCCGGAACTGGGTTCGGGCGCGGTGAAAATAACGCCGGGCCATGACTTCAACGATTTCGAGGTTGGCAAGCGGGCGGGCTTTGCCGCCGGCGAGATGCTCAATATGCTCGATGGCGAAGCCAATGTCTGCCAGACTGCCGACGGACTGGTACCGGACGAATATATCGGGCTGCACCGGTTCCGCAAAGACGGCGTCGACGGCGCCCGCGAACTGGTTGTACAGCGGCTGAAGGAACAGGGCTTCCTGATTCCGCATGTTTCGAAAAACAAGGACGGCGAACCAGTTGAACATGACGCCGAACCGCGCACCATCGCGACACCTTTCGGGGACCGCGGCGGCGTGGTGATCGAGCCATGGCTGACCGACCAATGGTATGTCGATGCGGAAACGCTGGCCCAGCCGGCGATCAAGGCCGTGCGCGATGGCGATATCGAAATCGTGCCGAAAAGTTGGGAAAAGACCTATTTCAACTGGATGGAAAATATCCAGCCCTGGTGCGTCTCGCGGCAATTATGGTGGGGGCATCAGATTCCGGCATGGTTTGACGAAAATGGCAAAATCTATGTCGCGATGAGCGAAGAGGAGGCACAATCGCAGGCAGGCCCGGACGTCACGCTCGCTCGCGACCCCGATGTTCTCGACACATGGTTCTCTTCCGCTCTCTGGCCCTTTGGCACGCTTGGCTGGCCGGAACAGACCAAAGACCTCGAACGCCATTACCCCAATGACCTGCTGATTTCCGGCTTTGACATCCTGTTCTTCTGGGATGCGCGGATGGCGATGCAGGGCATCCAGTTCATGAAGGAAGTGCCGTGGAAGCGGCTCTATCTGCACGGGCTGGTCCGAGCCGAAGATGGCTCCAAAATGTCCAAGTCCAAGGGCAATGTCGTCGATCCGCTCGGCCTGATTGACCAATATGGCGCCGACGCATTGCGTTTCTTCATGGCGGCCATGGAAAGCCAGGGCCGTGACATCAAGATGGATGACAAAAGGGTCGAGGGCTATCGCAATTTCGCGACCAAATTGTGGAATGCCTCGCGCTTCTGCGAGGCCAACGGGATCGGCGCGAGCAAGACGCTTGCTGCCCCGGAAGCCGCCCTGCCCGTCAACCGCTGGATCATCAGCGAAGTGGTCGAGACGCAACAGGCGCTCGACAAGGCGCTGACCGACCTGCGTTTCGATGCGGCGGCCAACACCATCTACCACTTCACTTGGGACCGGTTCTGCGACTGGTATCTCGAACTGATCAAGCCGGTTCTGCAGGGTGAAGATGCCAGCGCGGCCGACGAAACCCGGATGGTGGCCGGCTGGGTGCTCGACCAGATCATCGTCATGCTCCATCCGTTCATGCCCTTCATCACCGAAGAACTTTGGCACGCAATGGGCGACAGGGAATATGATCTGATCATTGCAAAATGGCCGGCGCCGAAAGCTGCCGTCGATGCGGATGCCAAGGCAGAAGTGGACTGGCTGATCAAGCTGATTTCCGAAGTACGTTCTACAAAGGTCGAGCTGAACATCGCCCCAGGGACCAAAATGACCGCCCATGTCCGCGATGGAGACGACAGTCTGCAGGCCAAGGTGGCGCGCCAGCATTCCGCGCTTGACCGGGTTGGACGTCTCGAGGCTGTTTCCTTTGACCCTGCCCCGGAAGGTCCCTCGGCTCAGATCATCGTCGACAACGCGACCTATATATTGCCACTCGCCGGTGCGATTGACATTGACGCGGAGAAGGGTCGACTGAACAAGGCTTTGGAAACCGCTCAAAAAGAAGCCAAATCCCTGAGCGGACGATTGGGCAATCCAAATTTCGTGGAGAAAGCCAAGCCAGAAGCAGTGGAAAAAGCGCGCGCCGATCTGGCCGAGAAAGAGGCAGAATCCGAACGATTGCAGGCCGCTATAGACCGGTTGGGGTGACAGGTCCTGCTCATGCAGGGACCAATCGTCCAGTGTTTGCCCGGATTGCGAAAAAGCCCGGGTTCAGTATCCGGAATAGCGTCTAGCTAGATTTGCCACGACGCATCTTTCTGCCGCAATCCGCATACGTTCGGCACCCTCGCGCATTTTTTCCGCGGCCCGGCGTATTTTTGGTGCACCGTTCAGCAATTGCGATGCTGTGAAATGCGTATGTCCGCGACCAATTTGACTGGCCGCTTCACGTTCACAAAGTCCGCATCGCTCTCCAGCCGATCCGCATAGGCTTCCATCCGCTCGGCTCCCCGCAGCATTTCTTCTGCGCCTTTTTCCATGCCGACGGCACCTTCAGCCATACCGGCCTCGACCTGCGGCTTGATTACCCGAGCGAGCGTTTCGCTCCCTTCCTTTTCTTGCTGATGATCCGTATCTTGCGCATGCACCACCATAGTCGGCACTAGCGACGCCGCAACCAGCCCCAGTCCCGCAAGCAACGGGAAATAACGTTTCTCGACCATCGGATTCTCCATATCAGTCAGCCAAGCCCAATGCCTGGCCCGTTGACTACAGATGTAATCGATGCTTGGAGATTTGAAAGTCGCTATCGATCAACAACCGAGGAGAATGGACAAACGCTCCGGTGCCGGTTAGCGGCCCTGAGCTCTCCAGCGCTTGATCACGCGCTGGACAATCTCTTCCTCGCCGCCATGTTCGCGCCAGAGATCGGAGAATATCGGGTCTTCCGAAGCAGGGCGACGTTCCTCGGCAAGCGTATCCAGCGAAACGCGGATCGGAATCGCGACACCTTCGCCACAGCAAATGACTTCGCGATTGCGCAAGGCTGGGATGGAATCGAGAAAACCGCGCGCGCCCTCGGGCATCGCGGCTTTCACGAAAGCCTGGTCACGATCGTTATTCAGACGCATCGACAGGATCGTACCGCATTGCGAGAGCACCCCTTCGGCGAGATCCGACGGGCGCTGTGTGATCAGCCCCAGAGACACGCCATATTTACGGCCTTCCTTGGCAATCCGGCTGAGAATATCGCGAACGCTGCTTTCCTCGGAAACATCGTCATTGGGAATGTAGCGATGCGCCTCTTCACAAACCAGGAGCATTGGTCGTTGGGGCTCGTTGCGCGCCCATATTGCATAGTCGAATACCAGCCGGCTGAGCACGGAAACCACAGTCGGTGTGATTTCGGACGGCATCGCCGAAACATCGATGATTGATATCGGCTTTCCTTCGGATGGCAGTCTGAAAATCTTGGCAAGAAACGCCGCCATAGTGTCCCCGACGAGCATGCCGGAGAACATGAAACTATAGCGCGGATCGGCCTTGATTTCATCGATTTTCGATTTCAGTCGCTGGTAAGGCGCACTGTTTGTCGCCTTGTCGAGCTTGCCCATTTCATTCTGCAGGATCGTTGTCAGATCGGACAGCAGATAGGGGACCGGTGAGTCCACCGTCAGCTTGGTGCCGCCGGTTGCTCCTTGACTCTTGGCTTTTGCCGCCAGCAGACATTTGGCCAGAATATCACAGTCCATCTGCTTGGCATCGCCCTTGGACTGGACAAATACTTCACAATGTTCGCGGAAGTTCATCAACCAGTAGGGCAGATTGAGATTGTTCACATCGAATAATTTACCGTTACCCTTGAAGGCGGCTGAATATTCACCGTGCGGGTCAATCATCAAAATATGGCCTTCGGGTGCAAGATCGCATATTTTGTGAAGGATCAGAGCTGCCGCTGTCGACTTACCGGTACCGGTCGATCCTAGAAGCGCAAAATGCTTGCCGAGCATGGCGTCGACATAAAGCGCACCGCGGATATCATCGGTCGGATAGACGGTACCAACCTCGACGTTAGCGCGACCGTCGGAGGCATATATCTGTTTGAGGTCGGCCGTCGTGACGGCAAAGACCTCTGAAGCGGGTGTCGGATAGCGGGTGACGCCGCGGCGGAAATTGTAGATCTGGCCGGTCAGTTTTTCTTCGTCACCTTCGCCGAGAAAATCGATCTCGGCGATCACCAGTCCGGACTGGCCTTCGAAAAGGCGCTGGGTCCGGATATTGGCTAGCAACCAGGTTTGGCCAACGCGTATCTTAACCTGGCTACCAACCTGCCCCGCGGTTTTGATGGTCGGGTCCACATGGTCCTGAAGTTGCGCAAGCACTGCGGTATCCATAAGGATTTTTGATCCGGAGCCGGCTATTTCGATCACCTCGCCGATTTTATAGCCTTCACTACGCTGCGAAGGGGCCCCCTGGTTCTCCTCCTCCAGCGTTGCAATTTCGGCCTCCGCGAGAGGTGTGGCGGCGGGGAAATTATGAGAACCCATATCGGACATCGGTTATTTTCCTGTTTTACTGGTCAGGACACCGAACTAGTCGAACATGGTTAAGGAAGATTTACTCGGGCAACAGAAAGACAGGCCAAAGGTAGAAGCGGTCTGGCAAGCATTACATCTTGCGGAACAGATAACCCGCAGACCAGCCGAGAAAAACTGAAATAAGTACCGCGATCAACCCATAGAGAAAGCCGTAATTCTGGGCAAGATTGGTGATGAAGCGGCCCATTCCGGTCTTTTCAATGGTGATTTCTTTTACTTCGGCAGCCTCCACTCGACCATCGATAACAAGAAAGGTTTCTGCGGTATAATCTCCAACCGGTACGCTGGCCGGCAGGTTGATCCGCGCCTGATAGAGTACGCTATCGGTGATCTTCACGCTATTCGGCAGATTCTTGAACAAATTTCCCCGCGCGTTCAGATCAACCAGGCCGTCAACAAAACGATCCAGTTCACGACTGTCAATCGCCCCGGCCGGAGAAAGCTGCAAATGGTGCAGTCCCAGTTCGTAAATATCAGCGGTCTTGCCGTCGACAATTTCGTCGATCGGCTTGGAGGATGCAATCGCGTAGAAACCGGGAGCCGACCGAAACTCGCTGCTCGCCGCGTTAACCCAGATACCGGCGATCTGCTGCTTTTCGCGCACGACAATTGATTTGACCGGTCCCTTGAGCACCACCACGATATCGGCCTGATCGGTATTGCGGGTGCCCGGGGGATAGGTGATGGCGCCAAAAAGCAGTAGCTGCGCACCATTGAAATCGCCCTTGATACTGATCCGGTCCTGCGAGACTTCGGGAACCAGGACCGGCGTTGCGGCAATTGTCAGAATGGCAATACCGAACATTGCCAGCAAGCGACCCAAAAGGCGAGCTCCCCGCTTCACAGCAATTGCACCGTATAAATTTCATCCGGCTGGAACCCCAAGCCGAGAGCCATGCGAATCGCAACCAGCAGCACCATGGATGCCAACGCCAACCGCAGATATTCTGGTCGCATCCGTTGCGCGAACTTTGCGCCAAGCTGCGCACCGGTCACGCTGCCAAGCAGCAGCAGGGAGGCCAGAACAATATCGACCGCCCGCGTGGTCATGCTGTGCATCATCGTCGACGCGATAGTGACAAATAATATCTGGAAAAGCGAGGTTCCCACCACCACCTGCGCGCCCATACCCAGCAGGTAGAGCATCGCCGGTACCATGATGAAACCGCCACCGACACCCAATAACATCGTCAGAATGCCGGTAAGCAGACCAAGCACGAACGGCGCGATGGGCGATATATACAGACCGGACCGGTAGAAGCGCCATCGGAAAGGCAGATTGGCAACCAGCGGATGATGGCGTCGCTTACGGGCGGGCATCGGCTTGCCGGCGCGCAGCGCGCGGACGCTCTGCAGGGATTCCTTGAACATCATCCCACCAATGCTGGACAGCATCAGGACGTAGAGAACATTGATCACGGTATCAATCTGGCCCCAGGTCTGGAGGATCTGGAACAGCCCGGTGCCAACGATTGTACCGACGATACCACCGACCACCAGTATCGCACCCATACGGAAATCGACGCCTTTGCGGCGCATATGGGCGGCGACACCGGAAATGCTGGCCCCTGTGACCTGAGTGGAGGCCGATGCAGCGGCCACAGTTGGCGGTATTCCGTAAAAAATCAGCAGCGGCGTGGTAAGAAACCCGCCGCCGACACCAAACATCCCGGACAAAATACCAACCAGTCCGCCGAGAAGGACGATAACGAATGCATTTACCGATAGATTGGCGATTGGCAGATAGATGTCCATATAGATGTTGGACTAATCTCTTTTGCTGTCGGGATAAAGGGCGTTGCTGTCTCGCCGGCAGGAAATCGATCCGATCCGCTGACAGGACCGGAAATACGCTTGTTCAGAAGCCTGTCGAAACGGTTAGCGCTGCTCCGTTTCCGGGCCGCGCATTGCCGGCAACGCGGATTCGCCAGTCAAGGGCAATGCGCGCCGAATGCCCGATGACGGGGACAGCCACATCGATCCGCGGTCCGACATCGACGCGGCGGATATTGCGTTGACCGCCGGCCCAGGCGCCCGGGCCCACGGATATTCTTGCTGAGCCCAGCCCCGCTATCGGTCGCTGTACAGTTGCTGCGCCGTCAAAGAAATAGGTCTCATTCGGACCAAGCACATAGCCGGCCTGTGCATAGGTCTCGAGCGTCCAACGTTCTGCAATCGGCTCTGGGCCGGTGCCACCGGTTACAAAGAAAGCGGTTCCCGATTCCCGTCCCCTCGCGGCATCAAAACGCTGCTCCGCGTGCAAGGCGACGGGAAATGTCCGAACCGGCTGGATGCGGGCCCCCAGAGCAACCTCCTCCTGGCTCCAGGGATCCAGCGCTGTCGAAACGCGGCCATATAGGGATATATCCGGTGCCCGCCTGTCCAGCAGTTGATAGGACAATATAGCGCCAGCCTGACTACCGCCATATTGCCCGTTGGAGATCAATTGCCGCCCGTTGCCCTGCACCCCCCGATCCGGACCGGGATCCTGCCGTGCAAATATCCAGAAATAGGCAGAGAACCGGTTGCGCGCGTGAAGAGCGGGTGAAACCGGAAAAGGCTGGCGGGCACCGGCACCTGCCGGTGCAGTCGAACCGGTCGAATTGGATAAAGTCTGCAGAAGAAAACTGCTGGCTTCTTCAGAATCCTGCCATCGCCAGGATGGACGGTCCGGCACATGGGCGGTTTTCCTATCTTCCACCGGTACTTTTAGCGCGCCTTCTCCTGTCATATTGGATGAATGATGATCGGACGTATTTGCCTGTTCACGGCGGATTTCAATCGGGACGGCCAATGATCGGTTAGAAAAGGAGAGCCGATTGCTGTCTCCGGCCCGATAGGCAGCGCTTGTCGAAACTGGCTGTGGTGGGTTTGAAACGATATTCGCCGTTCCATGCCAGGAGATCACACGCACCACTATCCAGATCGCGGCCAGAGTGACCATTGCACGCAGTGGCGCACCTGCTGTTGTCGTCAACAACGGATCAGCCTCTACCGCCTGTGCTGGCCTGCGGTCGGAGTCGCTGGACATCCTTCTCATCGGGATAAAAATGGCTCGTCTTTTCCCACCGGGCGGGCTGACCGGTCAGCTGACCGATATATTGGCTGAGCGCGCGCCAAACGGCCATGATATTGATCAGATTGGCCACCACTGTCCGGGGAATCGACAAAAAGGCTTCGCGCAGACCGTATAAGGAAAAGACAAAATAGAATTTCATCGCCAGCCGCCACAGCAGAAAACCCAGATTGAGAATGAGCAATATTTCCAAGAAACCGGAAACGGGCCGGGGGCGATACATGCCGATCAGATCAGCAAACGCCAATATTCCCATCAATATGACGGCCACATAGGCAATAGCGACGATAATGGCCGCGAAACTGGCCTTGCGATCACGCAGACGCATCCAGTTTTCCCGCCAGCTATTCTTCCAGCCCAGACGATCCCATCCGGACAGGGAAATGCCTGCCATCCAGCGACTTTTCTGCCGTATGGCGTCTTCCAGTTTATCAGGAAAAAACTCCTGCGTGGCGACCAGCTGTCCGTTCCGATCCCGCAACCGGGCAAAAATGCCGCGCGATTCTCCGCCCGTCAGATGAAGTCCCAATTCATAATCTTCGGTCAGGCTCCGCGCATCAAAGGGCTTTCCGCGGGTTCTGGCCGACAGTTTCTGCAGGCTTTCTCTGGCGAAAGCACAGCCGACACCAGCAGAAGGTATGGACGCGCCGAGCGCTTCCCGCAGCACCATTTGCTTGCCGTGCAATTCGGCAAACTCATCGCCATAATGGCCGGCGACCCAGCGCGATCCTTTTGCCCGTCGGGGGATGACCGGCAACTGGACCAATGCAGCGCGTCCAATCAGATGTCTGAAAAGCCGCAATGCTTCAGGATGCACGATATCTTCCGCATCGTGCAATATGATCGCGGCATAATTTCTGTTTTCCTCGATCTCGTCGCGACAGAGGGCGTCCCAGAGATGGTTGAGACAATCTGCCTTGGTGGTCGGGCCGTCATGCTGACACATGACCAGCCTGATCTTGCTATCGCCCGCGGCAGCGGCAGCCACCGCCGCAATCGTGTCGCTATCATTGGGATAGCAGCCCACGTATATTCGATATTCGTTGCCGGCCCATTGCTGCAAACAGCGCCGCAGCATTGCCCCGATCACCGCCGCCTCCTGCCAGGCCGGCACGAATATCGCCATCCGGCATCCGGGTGAAGGGTCCGCAAGCTTTTCCACCGTCACCCGTTCGTAGCGTGAGTAGACGAAAAGCCGCCGTTTCATGCGATGAAAAAGCCACAAACCGTCGAACATCAGATCGTCGACGGAACCGATCAGGAAAGACAGGCTGGCAAACAGCAGCAGTTCCTTCTGCAGAAAGTCGAGAAACGGCAAATATTGGTCGCCTGCCATGGACATTCTCCGGCTGTTCGCAAAAGCTGTGCCTCTGCGAGTGGTTTTCTGGGATGAACAAAGAACAAACGGTTTGCTGCGTACTGACGCTAGCCGGACTCCAGTTGCTGCTGCGACGGTGCCAGTTGATTTTCCCTGGCCCCGATCGCCAGCGCCAGCAACATCGGATAGGCCCAGAAGACTGCTCCCGTACCTAGCGCCCAAGCGGTTATCTGCGGTGCCACGATCGTTGTCATATGCGTAGTTAAGGCTAGCAAATGAAAAGCCGTGGCCCACATCGGCCAGAACCGATTGGATTTAAGCGACAGCCAAATCAACGCAAAAAAAGCAACGATATCAATTGCAAATATTCCTACTTCCAATGTTGCCCACGATGTTCCGAACGAACGTGCAACCGCCAAGGTCGATAGTGATCCCAATATCATAATCGTCGCTCCGCAATATTCCCAACGTGCGCCCCGCAAAATTGCATATCCGCAACAAGCGAACAAAAAAATATAATAGAGATAGCCCCAGATGGTGTGAAAGATCACTGCGTCGTTTCTAACTTTGGACGCGCTGCATCGTGAAACCGGACCAGCATCGTTTTGACCATCTAGGCAGCATGATCAGCCATATTGACGATATTCTCATCCAAGGTCTGAGCCATTTCGGACGGCTTTACTCCGGTACTCCCCATCGCCATCGCCTGCAATCCAATCTGATCACGGGTTTCTGCGAGATGGTTGTGTGTCGAAACCAGACATCCCCTGGCCGCAACCAATGCAGTCAGCGTTGCTGCCGCCTGATCAATCGCCTTCTGCCCGACTACAGCCGAGAGTTTGGCGTTCGCCCGCGCAACGGGCATATATCCGGCCAGATCCGACACTCTACATATAGCATCGTCGATGGCCTGTTCCGCCGCAAATAGCCGTTTCGTCAGATTCTCGGCTGCGTCTCGTCGTTGTTTCAGCATCTTCGTTCCTTTCCTAAGGCTGGGAATCCACGCGAACTCACGCATGGAATCGTCAACGGGCGAATGATGGAGCCGGAAGGGCGTGTTGCTTAACCCTTCAGTCGGGAAAGCGCTTCCAGTCCCGCAACCAGGCCGCCGAAAGACAAGGCAGACCCGATCGCAATGGCCAATATCCATCCCAAACGCTCTACAGCAGCAAGACGGTTTTTCTCGCCGCGAAAGCGTGGAAAGGGCAGTGGCCGTCGTGTAACTTCCGCCTGACCCAAAGCCGCAGCAGCCCTGCCACGAACCGCATTCGCTCGATCATCCGTTTTGCCGGCTAGCCTTTCGCTGGTTCTCCCGGATGACGGCTCCTGTTCCCTTGTTTCAGGGACAGGCTCAACCCGCGACGTTTGATATATCAATGGTTGATACGTTTTT
The DNA here is from genome assembly GCF_902506555.1 of Sphingorhabdus sp. 109. Classification (GTDB taxonomy): domain Bacteria; phylum Pseudomonadota; class Alphaproteobacteria; order Sphingomonadales; family Sphingomonadaceae; genus Parasphingorhabdus. The sequence continues at coordinate 1,958,966 of NZ_LR732707.1, forward strand.
TGCTGATCTTCGGCGGCGAATTTTCGCGCCGCTTCGAAACGCGACTGGACGTTCAAAATGCGGATAGCCGTGCGCAACCGCTGATCCACCGTGTGCGGGGACACACCAAGTTCGCGTGCAATTTCCTTCGAATTGAGATGCGCCAGCACAAGCCGCAAGCAATCGCGCTGTCCGTCATTCAGCTGGTCAATATTGCTTACCGGCATTGCAAGGAAAGCCTGTCGAATCGACAGCAGAAAAATATGAAAGATGACGAACAGAAAGGAAAGCCTGGTCGATCCTGTTCAAATAAGATCGGAATTAACCGCCCTATTGCCATTGAGGCCCCCTAATTTTTCAATTAGCTCCATGGTATTCTGCACGACCATTACCAGATAGTTCGAAAATTTTGAAATATTATTGGCAAGCTGAACGACAGCCGGACCGCCGAGACATTTCCCAGCCGGTGAAACGGCTCTGGAACGTAAAGTATGCTGGACTTGCCCGCAGCTTCAGGCCATCTACCAAAGAAAAAGATGGAGAGAGCATGAACGCTACGCAGGCTGCAGCGCCCCTGACCAATACGGGACTGGCATATCGATCGGACGGATATCGCAACTACGTGATCATCTCGCTGATGCTCCTCTACACCCTGAATTTCATCGATCGCATATTGATCGGTGTCGTCGCCCAGCCGATCATCGAAGAATTCAGGTTGCAGGATTGGCAGTTTGGCCTGTTGTCCGGCTTCGGCTTCGCCCTGATGTATACCGTAATGGGCATTCCGATCGCCCGGCTTGCCGAGCGAATGAACCGCGTCAAGATCATCGCCGCCAGCGTAATCCTCTGGTCACTGATGACCGCATTATGCGGGATTGCCGGCAGTTTCATCGCGTTACTTGTTTTCCGTATCGGCGTCGGCATCGGGGAAGCTGGCCTGACACCCGCCGCCAATTCGATTATTTCAGACTATTTTCCACCGCGCAGCCGCGCACGGGCTATCGCGATCTACACAATGGGCATTACCTTGGGGGGCGTGCTGGCCAATGCCTTTGGCGGTCCGATCACCGAATTATTTTCCTGGCGCGAGGCTTTTCTCGCTCTGGGCGTCCCTGGGGTCATTTTCGGTCTGATTTTCCTGTTTACAGTCGAGGAACCGCCACGCGGCTATGCTGATCCGCCAACCGCGACCAAACCCGAGAAAATGGGTATCACGGAGACAATCAGGGAAGTTTCCGGCAAACGCAGCTTCTGGATCAATATGATCGCTGCCGCACTGGTCGCCTTTGTCGGCTATGGCGTCAGCAATTTCCAGGTCGCTTTTTTTCAGCGCGCGCATGAAATGTCCATTTCGGAAGTGACCCTGCAGATTGCGGTCCCCTTGGGCCTGGCCGCTTCATTCGGCGCGTTCATTACCGGCTATCTGACCGAGAAAATGAGCGGACGCTATCCCAATGTGGTGGCATGGCTGCCGGGGATCATGCTGATCATTTGCGTTCCCTTATACTGGATCGGCTTGACCACGGATAGCGTAGGCATCGCGTTGACGGCTTTGCTGTTCGCCGCTGTCCTTCATTATGGCTATCTCGGAGCGCAATATACGATCTGCCAGGGCGTCGCGAGCCCGCAGTCGCGCGCCACCGCCGTCGCCCTGTTCCTGTTCATCGTAAACCTTATCGGTTACGGCTGCGGTCCACTCGTCATGGGAATTGCCAGCGACCTGCTGATGAATGCCGATCTCGCTGCCTCGCAATATGCCGCGGAGCTGACCGGCCAGATTTGCAAAGGCAAACCGGAAGAGCTGATTGCAGCACTGGGCGCAGCCAAGACCAACGCCTGCCTCACGGCCAGCGCGGAAGGTTTGCGCTGGTCGATGATCTATATTGTCGGCCTGTTCTTCGTCGCAGGCGGTCTTTATATCTATGTCTGCAAGACGCTCCAGCAAGACCTCGTAGCAAAGATGAGCTAGACCCATATGGCCCGCCCCGAAACCTGGCAGCTGATCGCTGCAAATTATCCCGTGTCTGTCGTCATGCAAACGCGCTTTCAGGATATTGATCCCAACCGGCATCTCAACAATGTCGCCTTCGCGGCGATGTTCGAGAATGCGCGGGTGCGGTTGAACCGCAGCCTGCGGCCATGGGCGGACCGACCGAAAAACGAGCGGAGTATGGTTGCCTCGGTTGCGATCAACTATCTTCGAGAAGGCCATTATCCTGATGACGTCGAGGTGAGTTCGGGCGTCAGCAAGATCGGCCGGTCAAGCTATGTCATCGCACAGGCAATGTTCCAGAATGGCCAGTGTATCGCCACTTGCGAGTCTGTCATCGTCTGCCGCACCGACGGCGAAGGCAGACCGCTGCGGCAGGAGGTGGTCGATGAACTGGAGAAAATGCGCACCACCGGCTGACGGCTTTGGGAAAGCTCCCCCCCCCCCAGCCACGATCTAGCCAAACTGGCGGCACGCAAGAACAAGGTGCTTCGACAGACTCAGGACGAACGGCGCTGGTCGGCAGTCAGCAAATCAGTCGACGAAATTCGCTTCCCGTTTCTGCATGAAGGCCATCACTGCTTCGATCTGGTTCGGCGTGCGGGCAACCTTGTCCTGACCCACCGATTCCATCATTAAAATCTCGTCTTCGTTCATGTCCGGCAATTTGTTGATCAGATCCTTTGCGATCTGCACGGCCTGCGGATGCTTGCTGGCGATCTCGGCCGCGATTTCCATGGCCCTGGCATGCGGGTCATCGGACAGATGGGTGACAAAGCCCAACTCCTTGCCTTCTTCGCCGGTAAAGATGCGGTTGGTATAGGTCAGCTCGCGCAGGATATCATCGCGCACAAAGCTGCGCCAGGTCGTGTAGCTGCCCATGTCCGGGATCAGGCCCCAGCGCATTTCCATGATCGACATTTTGGCATCCGGCGCAACCACACGGATGTCGGCAGCGCTGGCAAATTGCAGCCCCCCACCGATACATGGACCGTGGATCGCGGCGATGACCGGAGCTTTCAGGCGGCGCCAGAGCAACACGATATGCTGATATTTATTGGCATTGCCAAAGGTCCGCTCGGCCAGCGTGCTGGAGAGGGGTGATTTTTCACCGCCTTCTTTCTCGTCCGAAGCGGCAGCAGCCGAGGCAGCAAAATTGCCCATATCGAGACCGGCGCAAAAAGCCCTGCCTTCACCCGACAGGACGATGGCACGAATACCCTCCATCGCTGTCAGCTTTTCGCCGGCTTCCACGATGGCTTCAATCTGTGCCGCGTCGAGCGCGTTCATCTTGTCGGGCCGGTTGAACCGGACATCGGCGATATGATCCTTGACGGTGATGGTGACGCGCTCTGACATTTTTCATCCTTTGTTCTTCCCCGTTCGCTGCGAGCGACATCGAGAAATATGATATTCCCACTGTGCCTCGCCTGGGCTCGTCACGAAGGGGAATGAAGATTCGTTGCTATCCGGCCGCCTGTTTAATCGCCCAGTTAACCAGCGGCAACTGGTCATTGCCAAAATACATTCTTTCACCCTTTCCGAATGGCACGAACATACTTGGCGAGCCATAGGCTCCGCGAGCAATCGCTTCTTCGGTATTGGCGCGCAGTCGGTTCTTGATGGCCTGCTCCTGCGTTTGCGCAGCAAGAGCGGCACCGTCGAGACCGACTTCATTGGCAATTGCGATCAGCACGTCCGGATCATCCAGATTGCGCTGATCACCATAATAAGCGTTGAAGGCAGCGGTTGCGAACTTGTGCAGCGCGGCCTGGTCCTCTTCCAGCGCGCAGCACAGGCGCATCGCATGCACCGACTTGACCGGATGATGCTCGCTCGGGAAATTCATCGGCAATCCGGCCAGCGTGGCCCAGTCCTTCAGCACGCGAAAACTGTGGACGAATTTGCGGTTGTCGGGATTCTCCCGCGCCGCGTAGACATCCTGATTGACCGCATTGAAAACGCCGCCAACGAGAAACGGCTTCCAGATGATTTCTGCGCCATTATCTTCGATGATCGGCTGGATGTTGTGGAAGGCAAGGCACGTCCAGGGGGAAGAGAGATCGAAATAGAATTCCACTGTGGTCATATACCGGTTCCCTTCACTTTACCCTGTTCCGCGCATCGCGCGCTCTATTCCTTCAACCCGAACAATGTCCTGCGCGCCTGCGCGTCATCCTGTGGGTTGCGATTGATTTTGTCGCGGCCGACCGCCATCCCGCGCCGCAGACCTTCGCGCTGCTTGAGCGTCTCGTACCAGCGCTTCACATGGCGAAAATGCTCAAGCGCGATTTCCTGCCGCTTGTAGGTCTGCACCCACGGAAAGCAGGCCATGTCGGCAATGCTATACTCTTCACCCGCCAGAAAGTCATGATCCGCCAGACGCCGGTCCATCACGCCAAACAAGCGCAGCACTTCCTTGCGATAGCGTCCGGTGGCATATTCGATCCGGTCGGGCGCGTAGAGCTTGAAATGACCATGCTGCCCCATCATTGGCCCCAGCCCGCCCATTTGCCACATCAGCCATTCCGTCGCGGCAATCTGTCCGCGCAGATCGTGCGGCAGAAACTGCTCCGCCTTGTCCGCCAGATAAAGCAGGATCGCACCGGTTTCAAAAATACTCACAGGTTCGCCGCCATCCACCGGTTCATGATCGACGATCGCGGGAATCCGGTTGTTCGGACTGATCGCGAGAAAATCCGGTTCAAATTGCTCGCCTGCCCCGATTTTCACCCATTTGAGATTATAGTCGAGTCCGGCCTCCTCGAGCATGACCGAAATCTTCCAGCCATTGGGTGTTGGCGCAAAATAAAGATCGATCACGGGGATATCACCTGTTGTAAATCGCAGCCTCCGTCACGCGTCATCAAATCGCTTCGTTCTGGCCCGGCGTATTGACACCCATTTTCTGCAGATATTTCTTCACATTGCGTGCCGCCTGGCGGATGCGTTGCTCGTTCTCGACCATGGCGATGCGGACAAAGCCCTCGCCGTCCTCGCCATAGCCGACGCCCGGAGCGACCGCGACACCGGCCTGGGTCAGCAATTGCTTGGAAAATTCGAGGCTGCCCATATGGGCCAGTTGCGGTGGCAACGGAGCCCATGCGAACATCGAAGCGGCGGGGGGCGGAACGTCCCAGCCCGCCCGGCCAAAGCTTTCCACCAGCACGTCGCGACGCTTGTGATAGAGTTCGCGGTTCTTCGCGACCTGATCCTGCGGGCCATTGAGCGCCGCGCAAGCCGCCGCCTGGATCGGCGTGAAACTGCCATAGTCGATATAGCTTTTTACCCGGCTTAGCGCACTGATCAGCGTCTGGTTACCAACCGCAAAGCCGACTCGCCAACCGGCCATCGAATAGGTCTTGCTGAGCGAGGTGAATTCCACCGCGACATCTTTCGCGCCCGGCACCTGTAATATTGAAGGTGTCGGATTGCCGTCATAATAAAGTTCGGAATAGGCCAGATCGGAGAGAAGCCAGACCTTGTTTTCCTTGGCCCAGGCCACCAGCCGCTCGTAGAAGGCGAGATCGACGACTTCCGCGGTCGGATTGGAAGGATAGTTGACCACCAGCAATGTCGGACGCGGGACGGTAAAAGCCATCGCCCGTTCCAGCGACTCCCAATAATGTTCGTCGGGCGTGGTCGGTACGCTGCGAATGGTCGCACCGGCGATGATGAAACCGAAAGTATGGATCGGATAGCTCGGATTCGGCGCCAGGATACAGTCACCCGGTGCCGTGATGGCGGTGGCCAGACTGGCCAATCCCTCTTTCGAGCCAAGCGTCACCACGACTTCCGTTTCGGGATCCAGATCCACGCCGAAACGGCGGCCGTAATAATTGGCCTGTGCCTTGCGCAGACCAGGAATTCCCTTGGATGCGGAATAGCCGTGCGCGTCCGGCTTTTGCGCCACTTCGCAAAGCTTGTCGATGACATGTTGCGGTGGCGGCAGGTCGGGATTGCCCATGCCGAGATCGATAATATCCTCACCGGCCGCTCGCGCCGCTGCCCGCATGTTATTGACTTCGGCAATCACATAGGGTGGCAGTCGCTTGATGCGGTAAAACTCTTCGGACATTATTGATCGTTTCTTGCGTTAAATATTACAGGGCCCCCGCTTTGCGTAATTTTCACGCGAATGTCGAGTGCTAGTCGGTGGGAATTGTGCGCAACGGACATGGCGTTGGATAAAGACAAAATCGCGTCACGGGAATGGAGCCTCCCTCCCCACCCAGGTTCCCAACAAATGTTTATCCATCAAGACTTTCAGTTTGCGGGTTTATTTCTGCGCCCCCGGTGATTATTCCAGAGATCCAGAGAATATTGCGGGGCGGGGATGAATGAATAGAATGGGTGTAACTGGATTGCCTATTGTTAAGGTGGTCAGAGCAATCGTAATTTTCAGCCTTTTCACTACAGCGGCCCAGGCTCGGGACGATACTGCCACTGTAGACCAGGCGAATAAAAAGCCCCAATCCGCCGATATTATCGAGACAAAAATTTTCGCGAAACCGGGTCATTTCGGTAATCCAAAAATATCTCCTGACGGCGAGCGCGTCGTATACCGGCAGCAACTGGGCGGCAAATCCTATCTCACCGTTGCGGTATTATATGGTGATGCCAAGAAACGCATAACCATTCCCGAAAATGTGGATCTTCGCTGGTATCGGTGGGCGGGCAACAACAAGATATTGTTCGGCGTGTCCGCCATCGTCGACACGTCGCGTGGCCAGCGCAGGCACACGGGGCTGTATGTCACGGATGTGAGCAGCGGCGTTTCCATTACACTGGGCCGGAAAACGCAGGGATATGACGGGGACAATGTCCTCTATGTCGATCCCACCGGTACATATATCCTGCTTTCCATGCAGCGGTCCATTTTCGATTATCCCGCCGTATATCGTGTCGAACTCGCCAATAATGAAACCACGCGCGTGGTCCGCAGGCAATCACAGATTTGGACCTGGATTGCCGACAATAGTGGCGTTGTGAGAATGGGGCTGAGCCAGATTGGCGGCACCTTGAAAATCTACTATCGAAAGACGGCGGGAGAGAAATTCAGACAAATCGGGAAAATAAGGGAAAAGGACGATCTGGAAGAAGCCCTGCTGGATATCACAGATATCGTTTCCGAGGCCGATGAAGGTTACATCCTGTCCAACGAGAAAACGGGACGCTTCGCGCTTTACAAGTTCAACTATCTGACCCGCGAAGTCGGAGAAATGGTATTTGGCCATGACGAGAATGACATTACCGGGTTCAACCTCAACGATAGTGGGACCGCATTGGAATCGGTCTATTTTACCGACTCCCGGGACCGGGTAAAATGGTTTGACGACGAACTTGCAGAACATCAGCGGAAGCTGGATGCCGCCCTGCCGGGACAGGAAGCGTGGATCCAGTCCAAAAGCCGCGACGGGAAACGCATGATCGTCTATGTGACATCATCTACCGATCCGGGCAGCTATTATCTCTACGAACCCGAGATCAAGAAACTCGCGTGGTTTGCCAGCCTGAACGACAAGCTGGACACCGGGAAACTGTCCAGAACGGAATATGTGAAATATGATGCCCGTGACGGCACCACGATTCCGGCCTATCTCACGCTGCCCAAAAACCGTCCCGCCGAGAATTTGCCGCTTGTCATCCTCCCGCACGGCGGCCCTTTTGGCGTTCGGGACACGCTGGATTACAACACCGAAGCACAGTTTCTTGCCAACCGCGGATATGCCGTGTTGCAACCCAATTATCGGGGTTCCGACAGCTATGGGGAGGCTTTCTACAAAAAAGGCTCGGGAGAAATCGGCCGCGCGATGCAGGACGATCTCGACGACGGGATGGATTGGCTGGTTGGCCGCGGCATTGTTGATTCGAACCGGGTCTGCATCGTCGGGGGCTCTTATGGCGGTTACGCGGCCCTATGGGGCGTCACGCGAAATCCCGAACGCTATCGCTGTGCCGCCAGTTTCGCCGGGGTTACTGACTGGGACAAACAGCTCAGTTATGACGGTCGCTTTTTGAGAAGCCGGTATAAAAGGGAATGGCAAGAGGAAATAAGGGGCGATGAGGAATTTGATCTCGACACGGTTTCCCCTGCCCGGCTCGTTGCGCAACTGGAGCGCCCGATCCTGCTCGCCCACGGAAAAAAAGACAGTACCGTCCCTTTCAGCCAGTTCAAATTTTACCGGTCAGAGCTCGAGAAAGCCGGGAAAGACGCAGATTATATTGTTTACGAAAGCGAAGGACACGGCTTTTCGGATTCCGAAAGCGAGAAGGACTGGCTGGATAAGCTGGAGGCCTTTCTGAACCGGCACAATCCGGCCTACTAAAACGGCCGGGGTTTTAGAACGGCCCGCCTACTAGAACGGACAGTCCGGGCTTCATGACGCTATCGTGCGAGCCCCGCGGAGCACCGTCTGGCTTTGGCTTCCCTTCAGCGCGATGGACTTCTTCCGGATCGTATCGAGGAAATGCCAGGTCGAAGTCGCTTTTTCGGGGGTGAGCGCCACGCTCATATAGCCGCGATGTTCGGTGTCGGCCCATTGCAGCTGCTCGTTGGTACCAACCACAGCCTTGGCCACCAGATCAGGATTCACGCCTTTGGTATAGGCTTCGAAGCCTGGCGAGCTGACACTATGTCCGGCAAATTCCACACCGGCAGCGCCATCTTGTGTCCCCAGGTCAAAAGCCCAGGCATTGTGACTGTCGCCCGACAGGACGATCAAGTCGGCATCGGCTTGCTGCACGGCGGCCAGCGAGCGGGCGCGGGCCTGCGGATAGCCGTCCCAGCTGTCGAAATTGATCGGCAGTCCAATCTGGGCGGCCAGTGCGCCCACCGCGACACGTGCCTGCGCGATCGGCGACGCATCTTCCGGTACCCAGTTTTTGGCATCTTGCGGCAGCACCAGTTCGCCCATCACGCATTGCTGTGACCAGACTTGCCACTTCGTGCCAGAGGCTCTGGATTTCCGCATGGCATTCGCGAACCATTGTTCCTGGACCGCACCCAGCATCGAGCGGTCCGGGTCCTGCCAGACATCGTCGCGAAACGCCTTGAGCGCCGCGGCGACATCTTTCTTCCCCTCGATCGCTTCGGCCAGGTCCACCGGCTTGTCGCGCCCGCCAATCCGGCTCTCGGTAAAGAACAGCGTCGCCAGATCACCGATCTGATATTCGCGCCAGCGCGGGCTGCCGAATTCCATGTCGCGAACCGGCATCCATTCGCGGTAGACGCGTTCGGCGACGCGTTTGCGCACTTCCCAGTCCCCTTCGCTCGGATCGTGATTCTGCGCGCCATCCTTGTAAGCGTCATTGGCAAATTCATGGTCATCCCATGACGGTATCATCGGCAAAACCTGATGGATGCGCTGCAGGTCGGGATCGCTGCGATAGGCGGCATAGCGCAGGCGGTAATCAGCAAGCTGGACCATCTCGTGCGCGGGTTCGATTTTCCGGCCGGCCAGTGCCTCCTCCCGGGAAGGATAGGTGCCGATCGGATATTCGTAGAGATAATCGCCGGTGTGGATTATCAGGTCGAGTTCATTATTTTGCGCGGCATGGGCATAGGCGTTGAAATAGCCGAACGGCATGTTGGAACATCCGACAACGCCGATATTGAACTTCTGCGCCGGTCCCTGCGGCAGGGTCCGCGTGCGACCGATGGCCGATTTGGAGCCGTCCGGCCCGACAAAGCGAAAGAAATACCACCGGTCAGGGCTGAGACCGTCAACGGTGATCTTGGCCGTAAAATCCCGCTCGGTTGTTGCCTGCACTTCTCCAACCATTCTGGCACTGGTAAAATCGGCATTATCCGATATTTCCGCGGTCAATCTGGCATCGCCGCTGCCGACATAACGGGTCCATAAGAGCACCGAGTCTTGCGCGGGTTCGCCGCTCGCCACGCCGTGAGTAAACCCCTTCCCTCTCATTAGCGAGGCCGACGCCGGCACACCGAGCGCACCAAGGCCGAAAGTTCCCAACGCCATCAATTGGCGGCGATCGATATTCATGGTCATGACTTTATCCCAAAATGCCTAGAGCGAGCAAAATAACGAAGAATAACGTCAGACTGATGACAGTGAATATGAGCAGGAACGATAGCCGGACCAGCGCTTCGGGGCGGGACAACTTATAGGCATGTCTGAGTTGCCGGTAGATATGGAACGGCGGATAAAACAGCAGCAAAGCCCCCCAGATTTCATCCGGAGCGCCGATTGCAGCCAGTATCGCGCAGACCACGAACAACAACGACATGAATGCGATTGAATAAGTGGCGAAAACCGCGTGATCATAGAAATGGTAACCGCGACGACCGATCAATGCGAGCCACACGAAAGGGATGGAGATCGGGATCAGCAACCAGGCAAATTTATAGCCGTTGGCTTTCAGCTTATAAAACAGCAGGGACGGATTCTTGTTGGCGCGTTCGAGTCCGCTTTTAAGCATTTTGCCAAACCCGCTATTCTCCAGATCCGACCATATTCCCAGCCTATTTCCATTCCCGCGGCTTGCATTCTGTTCTTCTGCCCCGACATTCGCAGTCCGGGAAGACTCATCCACCTGTCCTGAATCGTCAATCGCCGCAAAATCCTCCCCCAGGCCAACTTCCGGATAGGGAAGCTCGCTCATCGTCATGGTGGCAAGGACATTGCGGTTTTGCTTCATGTCCAGGATTTGTGCGCGAACCTCGGCCTTGTCTGCCTCGGACGCCGATTCCAGTTCTTTGATCTTGTCCTGCAGACGTGCCTCAATTTCTTGAGATTCTCCAGTGACCGCATCGTTGAAGCCGACAGTTTCGCTATCATTGCCATCAGTCGAAAACGGACTTTCTATAAATGAAAATACCGCAAACATCATGAATACCGAGAACAGGAACAATGCCATCGGAGAAATGAACTTGGCGCGCTCCCCGCGCACATAGCGGCGTGTCAGATTGCCCGGTTTCCAAAACAACAAGGGCAAAGTGCGCCAGAATTTTCCCTCAAAATGCAATACACCGTGCAAAATATCGTGCCAGAACGCACCGATCGACCGGTGAATGTCCAATGGCTGGCCGCATTCCGTACAATAACGGCCCGTAACTTTCGATGAGCAATTCAGGCATATGTGCCCCTCGCCGTCCGATGCGCCCATGTTTTCGGCATCCACCGCTTTGGCTATCAAGCCGCCTTCTACAGCCGTTCCCATTGCTTCCAGTTCTTCCGACATAGCCATTAGTTTTGGCCCATTCGATCGATAAGGCAAGCGGCTTTTTGGGATCGGGAGCGGCCAGAAAGATGAACAGTAACGCAATCGAGATTCGCGGCCGCGCCGCAAAGCTTTTCTGCAGCCGATAGATAGACTGGGAAATGCACACCGGTTGCACAACAATTGTTTCCCGCGATACAAAAGACCGCTAATGGGCGCAGATGACTGCAGAAAAACCGAAGCTCATCATCCGCAAGGCGGAACTGGAAGATGCCCGCAAGATATCCGCCTTGTCGCGCAAGGTTTATGGCAAGGGCGAAGGCTATTCGGCCGAGGAAGTGCGGGGCCAGATCAACAATTTCGCCGATGGCCAGCTGGTTGCCGAATATGAAGGCAAAATTGTAGGCCATTGCGCGACATTCCAGATTTCCGAAAAGACAGCGCGTGCAGCGCATAGCTGGGCGGAAATTACCGGCGGCGGCTTTGCCGCGCGGCACGACCCGAACGGCGAGATTCTCTATGGTATGGAAGTCAGCGTCGATCCGGATTACCGGCGGCTGCGCATCGGCCTGCGCTTCTACAAGGTGCGCCGGGAACTCTGCCAGCATCTCGGGCTGAAGGGCATCATCTTTGGCGGGCGCCTGCCCGGCTATGCACGGCGCAAGCGCAAATATCCCGATCCGGCCGATTATCTGGCCGCAGTGGTCGACAAGCAGTTCCGCGATCCGGTGATCAATTTCCAGCTCAATCAGGGCTTTGTCCCGCTGGGGATTTTGAAGGACTATATGCCGAGCGACAAGGCATCCGGCGGCAATGCAGTGCATATGTTCTGGGAAAACCCGCTGGCTGCCGAAGCCAAGCTGCTGACCCAGACACCGCATGACCGGCTACCCCAGTCGGTGCGCGTGGCAACGGTACAATTCCAGATGCGCAAAATTATTTCGCAAACCGACTTCGAGGAACAGGTTGAATATTTTGTCGATGTCGCCGCTGATTATGGCGCAGACTTTGTCACGTTCCCCGAACTGTTCACGCTGCAATTGCTGTCCCTCGAAGGAGAGAAACTGGAACCGGCCCAGGCGATCGAAAAAATCGCCGAATATACCGACCGGTTCAAGGAAGTGATGGAGAAGCTGGCGGTTTCCTATCATATCAACATCATCGGCGGCTCGCACCCCACCCGCATGGAAAATGGCGATATCCGCAATATCTCTTACGTGTTTCTGCGCAACGGCGCGGTCTACACGCAGGACAAGCTCCATCCGACGCCCAGCGAAGTGCGCTGGTGGAATATTAAGGGCGGCTATGGCGCGGAAGCGATTCCGACCGACTGCGGCCCGATCGGCGTGATGATCTGCTATGACAGCGAATTTCCGGAACTGGCACGCCATCTGGTCGACCAGGGCGCGATGATTTTGTTCGTGCCCTTCTGCACCGACGAACGGCGCGGCTATTTGCGGGTGCGTTACTGCTGTCAGGCGCGCGCGGTTGAAAACCAGTGCTACGTCGTGATGTCCGGGGTCGTCGGCAATCTGCCCAATGTCGAGAATATGGACATTCATTATGCCGAAAGCGCGATCCTGACCCCTTCGGATTTCCCGTTTGCTCGGGACGGCGTGGCAGCCGACACCGCTCCCAACACGGAGACAATTGCGATTGCCGACCTGTCGATGTCGAGCCTCCTGACCAGCCGCCAATCAGGAGCAGTGCAAAATCTCAAGGACCGGCGTTTCGATCTGTACCGGGTATTGTGGAAGGGATAGATACGTTCGAAACGACGTTCGCCGGATCGGTTCTGGTCCGGTTTCTAGTCACCGTTTTCCATGATATCCGCCCATTTACCGGTCTCCTTCACGCGCCCATCCTCGAGCACGATCAACTGATCCGAATTTTCCAGCGTGGGCAGTCGGTGACCGATGACAATAACAGTGATGTTGTCGTGTAACCGGTCAATCGTATCGCGGATCCGCGCTTCATTTGCCAGGTCGAGTGCGCTTGTGGCCTCGTCCAGAATGATCAGTTCCGGCTTCTGGATGATCGCCCTGGCCAAGGCAATTCTCTGCTTTTCACCACCCGACAGGCGCTGTCCCGCATCGCCGACAACGGTATCCAGCTTTTCGGGAAGGCTGAAGACAAAATCCGCGGAAGCAAATTGCAATGCCTTTTCCAGCTCCTGGTCTGTGGCTCTATCATCAGCCCACAACAAATTGTTGCGGATCGTATCGTGGAAAAGAAAAACATCCTGCGGCATATAGGCGATGGATTTGCGCCAGCGCAGCCGGTTTTTCTCATCGAGCGGTACGCCATCGATTTCGATACTCCCAGTGGCAGGAGTGAGCAGGCCCATGATGAGATCCGCCAGCGTCGATTTCCCCGATCCCGAGGCCCCCATGATCGCAGTGGTTTTTCGGTGCGGAATCTCGATATCGACATCATAAAGTGACGGGGTCCCCCGGGTCCGGTAGCTGAACGAAACGCCCGAAAGCTTTATGGACTTGTCGAACCGGATTTTGTCACCCAGATTTTCAGACAATGTTGCTTCCCGTGCCGCACCGGCTTCGCGCATCAGACTCGTGTAATTTGACAAGACGGAATCAGAATGGAGAATATTGTTGATCTGGGTCTGGATCTCCCGGATCTGCGGGGAAAGTCTTGAAAAAATCAAAACCAGAATAAGCAGGGTGGGCAATGAGAGCTCGAATGTCGTGACACCGATATAGAGAAGCATCACCATGAACAACGCGACCAGGATCTGGAATATGACGCTCATCGCGGCATTCAGATGGGTGAATTGCAAAGTCCGTGTGCGCAAAAGGCTGCGTATTTCCAGCATCAAGCGGCTTTGGCGGTTTTCGCTTCTGAGAATCTTGATAAGCTTGATGCCGGCCAGACCTTCTTCAATCGTTTGCTGCACCTGCCGATTGGCAACGCTCAGCAGCTTTCCCTGCTCATGGGCAAGCTTGTGCTGTCTGCGCATGGTGAAGAACAGCCCGCCGCCCAGGATCATGGCTGCAAGCGTCAGTGGCAGGGACAGGCTGAGCGCTACTGTGATGTAAGCCAGGATCGAAAAAGCCGAGACAATGAAACGGACGGAGAACATCAGCGCGGTGCCCATCCGGCTGATTTCGGTAACCAGCAGATTGGACATGTCCGACTTTTTCTGCGTTGTTAGCCATTCCCAGCGTGCCTCCAGCATCGCATTGAAACTTTTTGTACGAAGATCGTCCAGCAATTCGAGCCGGAAACGCTCGGATACGATTGTCTGGCTATAGCTTATACAAGCGCGTAAAATATTCAGAGCCAAGAATGTGGCGAGAAGACCAGTCAGCGTGATCGGTATCCCCAGAAATACCAGGCCATCCACGATCATTCCGACGACACCTGTGGCCTCCGTCTGCGATTTCTGCAACGCCGCCAACAGGGGAACCAGCAGCACCAGCCCGATGCCTTGTGTCACACTGGACAGCAGCAATAATGTGGCAAACAGCAACGAGCGGGCCGGCGAAAAACGCCACATCATTTTCAGATAAGTCAGAATCAGCATCATAGTCGTTTAGTTAAAGCGCTCAACTAATCAATCGAAAGGCGTCGGCCGTATCGCGGGCGACAGCAATCACCACGCCATTTGATGGTCCACAAAAACAGAAGAAATATCGTCACAAGGATGAAGCAGCGAATGCGTCAGCGCCTTCTCCACAAAGTCATCGCCATGATCGCCGTATATGGCCGCCTGATATGCATGGTTATATCCGGGCAAATACAGAATTCAAAACGCGGGCGCGCGTGCTGTCCATCAGACCGATTTTCCCCGAAAAGATAATATCGGCAGAGCCAGAGAGGAGCGAGCTTTTCCAAGGCAAATTCGGTCGGCCGTTGGTGTCAGCCGTCAATGTTTCGAAGAACAGGTCCTTCAATTCTGCGGTATTCCGAGCTTTCATATATGGCTTGAGTATTTGCTGCCATCCGTCATCCAGGCTGTCAGGAAAGACTTGTTCGGTCATCAGCAGACTTGCCGCGACCGCTGTATCGCAACCGTAGGTTGCCGCGATACTCAGCATCTCCAGTCGATTATCCGCGGGCATGTATCGCGCAACAATCGACAAATCGACGACCCACTTCAATCTCGGCCACATGGCGAGCGATCCATGCAGGACGAGGTACAGGCAGTAGAAGCTGTTAGACAGCGATGGCTGGGCATCGAATTGCACGGAATTGTTAAAATCTCCTGTGAGATCTCTCGGCTCGAACTTGAACAATCTCTGATGCAGTTCGATTGGGACCGAAACAGCAGGGTCAATAAAGGTAATATCCTTGAACCGCTTCAACTCCATCTTCTGGCGTATAGACTGAGGTATCTCAGTACGTTTCAACGTCGCAGACTTGTAGATATAACCCTGCTGGTTCATCATTGCGATAGCTTGACGGGACCGGTCCGGGGAAATGAGAATATCGATATCTTTCGATCGTCGGACAGCAGAATTATCATGAAGCTGTTGTGCCAGTCCTCGCCCTTTCAGAACGGTGAATGGAATGGAATGGTCTTTTAGCAATTTCGATATTCTTTGTTCGGCAGCCTTTTGTTTCAGACTTGCAATCAAATTTTTCTGACAGGCCAATTCCAACAGCGTTGCGGCAGGGCCCGTTGCTGTAATATCAGCACAATTTTGCATCGCCATGTGCAAGAGCGGGCCGACGCGATGCCGATTGTCTGCAAAAGTTGCGAGCGTCTCGCTGATCGGTTCCCCAACACCTCTTGGCGGCAAGGATATGGCTGGACGCAGATATCTGCTCAATGATAATAGAAGGGCCTTGCTATCGCTGTCCATGAATAGCACCTAGAATTTTACTTCCGCTTAGGCGAGGCCTGAATGCCAAAGGCACTCATTTTTTCTCCAGCCTATCAGATACCGCCTGTATCAGCGCCGCAATTCGCGAAACACGTGCTGGCAAGACTCGCCCCCTCCGGGAGATCATCCACAGATCGTGGCGCAGCTGCTTGGAAAGCGGTGCGATGCGCAATCTGTCGTTATCAGGATAGCTGTCGACACCGCTGCGTGGCAGCAGCGTATAACCGATACCGCGCGCCACGGGTGCGGGAATCTGGCTGATCTGGTTTACAAAGCTCCGGATTCGCAGGCGATCCGATCCGCGGAACTCATCGGGAAAGTTCATCGCGAACAGATCGTCAGCATAGGCGAAACCGTCTGGATGCGCGATGAAGCCGAGCTCTTCCAGCCGTTGAAAGCTGATCGGCGAAACCGACGCGCGTTCGGGAATCACCAGGCACAATTCCTCCTGCCCCAGATGTTCTGCCTGAAGCCGTGGGTGTTGCGGATCATGATCGGCAACACCGAGATCAAATCGTCCCTCCAGTACACCGGCCAGCACCTTGTCCTGCGGGACCGCCTCGAGCCTTATACTCAGGCTCGGCGAGGTTTGCATCGCAGATAGCATTTCAGGATATAGCAGCGTTGCAAAACTACCGGAACAGGCCATAGCCACTTCGCCAACCGCAGGATCATCCTGCGATATGGTTTCCTGCAGCGCCTGTTCTTGAGCCCGCCTTGCCTGTCCGACTGCCAGAACCGCTTCACCCGCAGATGTCAGGCTAAAACCTTTGCCCTGGCGAGAGATCAGCGATTGACCAACTTGAGTCTCGAGCTTTCGCAGATGCTGCGAAACCCCTGGCTGTGTCATATTCAGCAGGCTGGCTGCCTTGGTAAAGTGACCGGTTTCGCAAAGCACAACGAAGCTTTCCAGCCATTGGGAATTCAGCATGAATCATTACTATATGTTATGATTATATTTTTGAATGATTATTTTTTTAAATGTTGTTGCTGCTCTATTTCCTTCTGATCAGAAGATGAAAGGAAATCTAGAATGCAAACTGCACCACGCGCTTTCTCCCATATTGGACTATCCGTTCCCGACCTCGATGCCGCGGTGAAATTCTATACCGGGGTTCTCGGACTCTACACGATAATGGAACCGACGAGTGTCATCGAAGACGATAGTGCGGTCGGAATCATGTGTACGGATGTTTTTGGCCCCGGATGGGACAGCCTGCGTATCGCCCACCTCGCCACCGCTGATCGCGTCGGCATCGAATTGTTCGAGTTTCCGGACAACTATGCGCCTGATAATAATCTGGACCACAAGCGTTTGGGAACATTCCATTTCTGTGTCCAAGATCCGGACGTAGAAGGGCTGATCGAAAAGATTGTTGCGGCCGGCGGCAAGCAGCGCATGCCGGTACGCGAATATTATCCCGGCGAGAAGCCCTATCGCATGTGCTACGTCGAGGACCCGTTCGGAATCGTGTTCGAGATATACAGCCACAGCTATGAACTGACCTATTCCGAAGGCGCCTATTCATAGCAGAATGAATGGATTGGACGCGCGGTCTTGAGCTTGCATTCACCGAATTTGAGACCCGGCCGCGCAACCAATGCACCACCGGAACGTTGTTGGAGGAAATAGCAAATATAACATTACAAGATGGCAAGAAATATGAAAATCCTGATGGTTCTCACCTCACACGACGAACTTGGCGACACCGGCAAAAAGACCGGTTTCTGGCTCGAAGAATTCGCAGCGCCTTATTATATTTTCAAGGATGCCGGATCGGATATCACGCTGGCTTCCCCCGAAGGCGGACAGCCGCCGCTGGATCCATCCAGCGACGCAGACGACGCCCAGACCGAAGATACGAAACGATTCAAGTCTGACAAAGCCGCGCAGGCGGCAATTGCTAACACCAAGCCATTGTCAGCCGTTTCGGCCGACGGCTTTGACGCAATCTTCTATCCCGGTGGCCACGGTCCGCTCTGGGATCTGGCCGAAAATGATGACAGCAAGGCCCTGATCGAAACATTTTCCGCCAGCGGCCGCCCTGTCGGCGCAGTCTGCCACGCTCCCGCCATCTTCAAACATGCGAAAAACGCGGTTGGCGAACCGCTGGTCAAAGGCAAGGCAGTAACCGGCTTTACCAATTCGGAAGAAGAAGGGGTTGGCCTGACCAATGTCGTGCCTTTTCTTGTCGAAGATATGCTGAAAGAAAATGGTGGCATCTATCGCAAGACTCATGACTGGGCCCCTTTCGTTGTCGTCGACAGCATGCTGGTCACTGGCCAGAACCCCGCATCGTCAGCAGAAGCCGCGAGCAAGCTGCTCGATCTGCTTTAATCCCCCAACAAGTGAAGTGAACGGAGCGACCTATGAATATTCTGATCGCCGGCGCGACCGGCAAAACCGGATTGCGGCTCGTGAATCAACTGAAGAACAGCGGCCATTCCCCCGTCGCGCTGGTTCGTGAATCCTCGAATACAAGCTCATTGCCGCAAGGGGTAGAGCAACGCCAGGCGGACTTGACCGATCTGCAAAGCGGCGTTTGCGATGGTTGCGATGCCGTAATTTTCGCGGCCGGATCAGGCGGATCCACCGGTCCCGAAATGACCGACAAGGTTGATCGCGACGGTGCCAAACGGCTGATTGATCTGGCCAGCGAGGCGGGCGTATCACGCTTCGTGATGTTGAGCAGCGCTGGCGCGGATGATCCCGACCCGGAAAGCGATCTTGCGCATTATCTGCAAGCGAAACATGACGCCGATGAACATTTGAAAGCCTCGGGCCTGAACTACGCAATCGTCCGGCCCGTCAGCCTGACCGATGAGGATGGCAATCGTAACATGCGGTTCGGCGACGATGTTGACCCCAAGGGAAAAGCGGCGCGTGGCGATGTCGCTGCAGTGCTGGCCAACGCGGTGGAAGACAGTGACTGGACAGGCAAGGCTCTGCTGATGCAATCAGTCTAGTGCCGGGCTGGCAACCCTGGTGCTGAACGATTTCAGATCAGCCACGCCAACCGCCTGCCCGGACGGCCAAGCGCCCTACACGGCTCCGCGAAAATGCGATGACCAATATGTTGCAGGCCACCAAAGCGGTAAGCGCTGCCATTCGTCCGCCGGCTCAGTCGGGGCGCTCTGTATCGCTGCAACTTTTGTCCCGCCCGGACGTAGATCCAGCTATGCAGGACCATTCGACCGCCAAGGGCGGAAAATACCGGCACCAACCAGCAGGATGCGCAACAGATGAAATTGGCAAGGGCAAAGCGGGACGAACCGGTTCAATATGCAATCATTGCCAAATTCCGCACCCGCGCAACGTCGGCGGATCATTCGTAGATGGTCGATATCGCTGAAATCACTCGCGAAAGCCCCTATCGGAAGCTGAGAATCATCATTGCCACCTGTCTCGTCGTTCTGCTGTCGGCTATTTTGCTGCTGGGGGCGGTTCCCGCAGGCATCTTCAAAAGCGTGATCAAGGAGAAGTTGCAAGGAACCGCCGAACGCGAAGTAACAATCGGCACCGTCACCCGGGACAGCTTTTTTTCCTACGCTCCGGTTATCACCATCCATAATCTTCGCGTTGCGCAACCGGCCTGGGCGGGTGAAGGCGATTTCCTCCGACTGAAATCAGTTTCGGCGCGGCTGTCCGTGTTTGAAGTTCTGACCGGCAACACTCAGCCAGATCGGGTCACTGTAGAGGGGCTGGAAATCGCTCTTGTCCGCGACGAGGATGGCCGGAGCAACTGGAATGACCAAGATGATCGCAAGGATGGTGCAGAAGCCAGCACCCCGGTCCTGACCGATCTGGATGTCGCCCACTCCCGTTTCAGCTATGTCGACCATAAGCGGGGCCTCTCGCTTGCGGGTCCCATTTTGGTCAATTCGCGAAACGGTCTTCGCGCGGAGGGACGCGGTACATTTTTAAAGTCCAGCGCCGTAATGGCGTTCACCGGAGGCCCCATTACGGGGATTGATCCCGAAGCCGGCTATCCTTTTCAGCTTTCCTTGCAGTCTCCGGCTTTGGAACTGAAGGCCAAAGGCGAAATGCAGGGCGTATTGAACACCGATCGGTTCGTCGCGACGCTATCTGCACGCGCGCCGACTCTAAAAAATCTCGACCGCATTGTCGAAGCTGGTCTGTTCGGGACGCAAAAGATCGATTTGCAAGCAGATATCCGTCACCAGGGAAAGGACTGGTATATTGAGAAGCTGAACGGATCGATAGGCCGGTCCAGCCTGACGGGCAAGGCGGACGTCCTGAAACGGGATGGCCGGACCAAAATAGACGCCAGCATAAAATTCGCTACGCTGGACTTTAACGATCTGGCAGACGATGAAGGCTTGGCCAAAGCGGCGGCTCTCACCCGGCGCATTGGCCCCCGGGTCATTCCCAACACCCGTATCAATCTCTCCAAAATGGGGCCGACCGATGGCCAGATGACTTTCACCGTTGACCGCCTGCTTTCGCGGCGGGATACGATATTCCGGAGCGTGCGGGGCAAATTGTCGCTGGATCACAAGTTGATCGACATGACAGATCTGGTCATCGTGTTGAAGAGTGGCCGAATGGTTGGCACCGTGCGGGTCGATCACCGAAGTGGCGCACCGAAATTTTCAACGGACCTGACACTGAGAGGCGCTTCCCTTTCCGATCTGATCGGCAATGACGATATCGTGACGGCAAAGATGCGGGGCCGGATTTTATTGTCCGGCACCGGCGACACGGTCCGGTCCGCCTTGGAAAAGGCAAACGGCAGAGCCGCGATGGTCGCTTCGGGCGGCAGCGTTCGCGCTACAGCTGCACATGTTCTTGGCCAGAATCTCGGGGCCGCGGTCCAGGAAATAATCGGCAATCCGGAAGCGCGGGTGCCACTGCGCTGTCTGGTAGCCAGCTTTACGGCCCGAAACGGTATTTTGACACCCGCACCGCTTGCCATAGATACCAGTGTCTCGGTCGGACGTGGCCAGGGACGGATCGCCCTGAAAGGCGAAACAGTCTCTCTGATATTGCGCGGCGGCGCCAAGGGGAAAAGCGCTTTGCGCATTGTCGATCCGATCAAAATTTCCGGAACGCTGAACGCTCCGGATGTGTCCGTGGCCGGGCTCGGCAAAGCCCGGGATGCAGAAAAGCCTTCCCTCGGAGATGTTTTGAAAGTTGCGACAAAATCTATCGGCAGCGCGCTGGGTATAGGCGACAGCGACGAACAGAAAGAGGCTTTCATGCAAAAGCCGAAGTCGCTGGACTGCGATGCAATTGTTGCCGACGCGATGCGCTAATATTGCGGGAACCGCCCTGCACCTTCTACCACTTGCAGCCACCTGAAAAACCTAGAACAATCAGGCTGAACCCCAAAAAAAATTCACTCCGGTCAAGGCTGCGACCAAATGGCTCCGTCTTGTGAATATTCAGGGAAATATGTCCCCATATTCACAAGAGGATTTACATGCGCAAATATCTACTCGCGTCGACCTGTCTGGTCGCTGTCATTGCCCTCCCCGCACGGGCGGAAACAAGCATAGCGACAGCCACCACCGACCCGATCCGCACATCCACCATCGATGGAGGGGGAGCCGATGATATCAGGATCACTTCAGCGGGCTCGGTCCAACCGACAGCGGGTATTGCGGTTACCGTCGACAGCGACAACATTCTGGTCAACGACGGTACGATAGAGATCGGCAATGCCGACAACGCGACCGCTATTCTCGCAGAGTCAGGCGTCACCGGTACAATCACCAATAGCGCGACGGGAAAGATCATTCTTGACGAGCCCTATGCGCCAACAGATGCCGACAATGACGGGGACATAGATGGCCCATTTGCCACCGGAACAGGCCGGACAGGCATCGCGACCGCCGGCGCTTTCAACGGCAATATTACGAATAGCGGAACGATCACGATCGAAGGCAATGACTCCGCCGGGATCCGTCTGGGCGGTCCATTGGCCGGCAATTTTGTGCATGACGGCACGACCACCGTGCTCGGCGACAACGCGCTAGGCGTTAGTTTGCAAGATATTACCGGCGATGTTCGGATTGCCGGAACCATCACCGTGCAAGGTCTTGACGCGGTAGCGGCGCGTGTCGACGGTAATGTCGATGGCGCGCTTGTGGTCCAGGGATCTCTGCAGTCCACCGGCTATCGATATGCGACAGCGCCCGCCGACAGCTCCAAGCTGGACGCCGACGACCTGCTGCAAGGCGGCCCAACCCTGTCGATTGCTGGCAATGTTTCGGGCGGTATCATTCTCGCCGTGCCGCCGAAGGATAACAGCGCCACAGACAATGACGAGGATGATGACGGCATTGAGGATTCCAAAGAAGGTTCTGCGCTCGTCCGTTCTTATGGCGCGGCGCCCGCAATGCGTATTGGCGATGCCGGCAACGCCGTAACCATCGGCGCGATCGCCGGCACGGGAACAGGTTTTGGGTTGGTCATCGACGGCGGCGTCCTGGGCAGCGGTGTTTACAGCGGCATCAACGCCGGCGGCCTGCAAATCGGCGGACTCGGCGGCACCGTCACCATAGACGGCGGCATTGGCATAAGTGCAACCGGCTCGATAAAAGCGGTCTCCAACGGTGGATCGGCAACAGCGGTGCAATTGGGATCGGGCGCCACGACACCAGAAATCCGCAATGCCGGCACCATCGAAGCGACCGGTGGAAGCATCACAACTTCGATCAGCACCGCGATTTCGATCAGCGCCGGCGCAAATCTCGCAACCATCCGCAACAGTGGCACGATTGGCGCTAAAGCGGGCGGCAATGAGGCCACCGCGATTGCGATCATGGACTCGTCCGGCACCGTCGAGCTGATTGAAAACAGCGGTACGATCGCTGCCACCGGTGCGCTCGCATCATCGGGCCGCAATGTCGCGATCGATCTTTCGGCAAATGACTCGGGTGCCACCGTCCGCCAGACCGCAGTAGCGGCGTCGGCGAAGGCTCCTTCGATCATCGGCGACGTTCGCTTCGGCAACGGCAACGACATTTTCGAAATAGCCGATGGCAGCATGAGGGGAAGCAGCAGCTTCGGCGCCGGCGACAATCAGCTCAACCTGTCCGGCGACGCAGTTTACGCCGGCAAAGCGGAATTTGGCGCAGACACAGATATTCTGGCACTCTCGGGCACAGCGGTGTTTGACGGCAATGTTGATTTTGGCGGCGGAGCAGACATGCTGGATTTGTCCGGCACCTCACGATACTCCGGCTCGCTGACCAATGCACAAGGCCTTGCGGTGACAGCGTCTGGCGGCACGTTCGATGTCACCGGCGCTGCTCAAATTGCATCGCTTGCCATCACGGACGATGCTGTGCTCGGCGTCACACTGGGCGGCACCAACGATACGGCTTTACAGGTATCAGGCGATGCAAGCTTTGGTGCCGGATCGAAACTCGCGATCAAATTGTCCAATGTCCAGAGCGCCGAGGGGGACCATGTGGTCGTGCAGGCTGGAACCATCACCGGCGCGACAAATTTGACCGCCTCAACCGCGCTCCTGCCTTTCCTCTACAAAGGATCCCTCAGCTCGAACGCCAATCAGGTCATTGTCAGCGTGGCCCGCAAGGATGCGACGGAACTCGGCCTCAACCGGTCCGAGGCAAGCGGATTTGCCGCAGCCTATGCGGCACTGCAAACCGATGAGGATGTCGAAGGCCTGTTCCTGGCAATTGCCGATCAGCAACAGTTTCGCAATCAGTTGCAGCAGATGTTGCCCGAGCATGGGGGTGGAATTTTCGAAAATGTCACTCTGGGATCCCGGGCAATGGCACGGTTCCTTGCAGATCCGAGCGCTCCGTTCAAGGATGAAGGCAAATGGGGCTACTGGGTTGCGCAGGTCGGCTGGGGCAGTTCGAAAAGTGTGGGCGACACCGCCGGCTATGACGTCGGTGGCTGGGGTATATCCGCGGGTGCAGAACACAAGACCGGCATCTGCAATTTCGGCGCCTCTGTCGGATATATTCACGGCAAGAACGATAACGCAAGCAATGGCAATGAAGTCTGGTCCGAACAATGGGAACTGGCCGGATACTGGCGTCTGGCCGCCGACAACTGGCTGGCCCATGCCCGCATATCCGGCGCGAAGATCAACTTTGACGGCAACCGCTATTTTGTTGGGGAACTGGACGGGGAGGATATCACGAAGACCATGACATCGGATTGGGGTGGCACCTTGTGGTCAGCCTCCGGTGCGGTAGCCCGTGACATGCGTTCGGGCAATTTCTCGATCCGCCCGACAGTTGCCGTAGAATATTTCAAGTTGAGTGAAGACGGCTATGCTGAATCCGGCGGTGGCGAGGCGCTGGATCTGACTGTCGCCGACCGTGAAAGCGACGAGTTGGCGGTTTCCGGCACAATTTCGATGGGCCTCGATCTGGGTGGTGTTGACCAATATGATGGATGGTATCGCTTTGAGCTCGAGGCAGGGCGACGCGAAATCGTCGGCGGATCTCTTGGTGTCACCGTTGCCCAGTTCGAAAACGGTTCGCCCTTCACCCTTGTGCCGGAACAACGCAAAAGCGGATGGATCGGACGATTGCGCGCAGTCGCCGGCAATTCCGCCTTCCAGATCGGCGGCGAAGTTTCTGTCGAGGAACAGCAGAGTCATGCGGCTGTAGCGGTACGCGCCAGTCTGCGAGTCGGTCTGTAGTAAAATCGCTCGGGCGAGAGCGCAAGGGGGCAGGATATATCCCAATCCCCCCCTTGCCTTCCTTTAAAACGGAAATGGAGACAGACATTTTTGCTACACCCGCCTCGGACACCGCCCGCCCACTCATGCTGCTGTTGCGCGATAGATTGCGCTCGCTATATATCGCGCCAGCGGAAGACGCTTGCGACGGCCATATCAGCAAAAGGCGCATCGCACCGGACAAGCGCCACAGCCGAAGCGAACAGTTCATGAGCATGGTTGATAAAAAAGTTGAATCCGCACGCGGCATCGAAGCTGTGCTGCTCACCAACCGTGAAAAGCTGATCCGCTTTCTGCTGGCTCGCGGCGCCGGCGACAGTGCTGAAGATCTATTCCAGGAATTGTGGGTACAGATTGCAAGGTCACGCCCCGGACCCGTGGCAAACCCGCTTTCCTATCTTTACCGCGCCGCCAACAATCTGATGCTGGACCGCTACCGCTCCGCGCGTGCGACTGAAATGCGCGAGAAGGCCTGGGGTGAGCAAGAAAGCGGACGTGGGCATCCATCGGTCGAACAATCGCTTATCTCGCGGGAGGAACTGGCCCGCGTCGAAGCTACGATCAACGAGCTCGGCGAACGCCCAGCCGCCGCCTTCCGCTATTTTCGCATCGAGGGTATAAGCCAGCGCGCCATCGCGGCCCGGCTGGGTGTCAGTCTGAGCACGGTGGAGGCGGATTTACGCAAAGTCTACAAAGTGCTTGCCACAATGAAAGGGCAAATCGATGAGCGATGAAACACCCTTTGCGGTCGAAGCCCAGGCACTGGACTGGATAATCCGCCAACGCGATCCTGCTTTCGACGATTGGGAGAACTTCACCGAATGGCTGGAACAGGCCCCAAATCATGCCGCCATCTACGACCGGCTGGCGGCCCGCGACGCGGAACTTGATGAATATCCTGAACCGGCCGACGACATTGTAGCCACCAAGCAGCCGGTCTTTGCCAATCGCCGGACATGGCTGAGTGGAGCTCTGGCTGCTGCGCTGCTTGGAATTATCGGCACCAGCATGTTCAACAATAATGTCACCCGTATTGAAACCGTCGCCGGAGAGCATCGGACGGTCGCGTTGGCAGACGGCTCCCGGATCGAGATCAATGGCGGAACAATCATCGCACTGGACGAAGACCGGCCCCGCTTCGCCCGGCTCGAAAGTGGCGAGGCAATGTTCCACGTCGTTCACCGCGAAGACCACCCGTTCCTGGTCGAGGCCGGCAAAGCGAAGCTTGTCGACATGGGGACCGCCTTCAACGTCATTCGCCGGTCTGATACGCTGACCGTAGCCGTGTCGGAGGGCCTGGTGCTGTACAATCCGGAACGCGAGAATATCTCGCTGGATGCTGGATTCGGAATTGAGGCTTCGGATGCGTTGGGACCGCCCCGGGTGCAGGCCATTGACCCCCTCAGCGTCGGTAGCTGGCGGAAGGGCCAGCTTGTCTATAATGGGACGTCCATTGCGCAGGTCGCCGAAGATCTTGGCAGAACGGCCGGTCTGAAAATCAGTGTCTCGCCCGACGTTGCATCGCTGCCGTTTCGCGGCGCCCTTTTGATCAGCGATGACCAACAGCGAGTGATCGATGACCTGACGGCACTGGCAGGCATTAGAGGAGAAAAACAGAATGAAGGATGGTTGCTGACCCGCTGAAATGAACACCCGCCTGTTCTCCGCCCTGTTTTTACTTTTGTGCGCGACCCCCGTCGCGGCACGTGATGAATCGCGCTTGATCGAATTGCCAAGCGGAACATTGTTGCAAAGCCTCCCGCTACTCGGGCGACAGGCGGGCATCAGCATCAGCGTGGCCGATGCAAAACTCTGGCGAAGGATGGTAAAACCGGTTCGCGGTCGGATGAGCGTGCAAAAGGCCCTTGATCGCATGCTTTCCGGTACCGATGCGCATGCGGTGAAGGTCGGTGCGACCAGCTGGCGCATTGAACGGCGGGCATCCCGCTCTCAACACGCCACTCGTCAGGCCGGATCAACCCGCAAATCACGCCAGGTCAGCGTGCAAGCGACGCCATCAGCGGAGGAGCAACGTCCGGTTGAAGAAATTGTCGTCAACGCCAGCAAGATCGACATGCCTTATGTCAACTATGCCGGCGCCGTCACCATATTGGACGGTGCCGATCTGCAGTTTGGCGGAGAGCGGGGCATGGATTCGATATTGTCGCGCATGGCGACCATATCCTCCACTCATCTTGGCAGCGGCCGAAACAAGCTGTTCATAAGAGGCATCGCCGATTCAAGCTTTACTGGACCGACCCAGGCGACGGTCGGGCAATATCTCGGCGATATCCGTCTCAGCTATAACGCGCCCGATCCCGACTTGCGACTTTACGATATCGACCGGGTGGAAATTCTCGAAGGACCGCAAGGCACATTATATGGCGCGGGATCGCTGGGGGGCATTATCCGGATGATCCCCAAGGCACCCGACCCGGACGAGACGACTCTGGTCGCCTCAGCGGGCGTTTCTCTGGTGCAGCATGGCGCGCCGGGTGGCGATATTTCAGCCACAGCGAATATCCCTGTCGGTGCGAGAGGGCATGCGCTGCGGCTGGTCGGCTATTCCATCAGCGACGGTGGCTATATCGACAATCCGCTGCTCGGACTGAATGACGTAAACCGTACCGATATCCGTGGTGGACGCGGCACGCTGCAACTCGACCTTGGTGACAATTGGGCAATAGATTTCGGTGGCATCTACCAGACCATAAAGGCCGATGACGCCCAATATGCTGACAAAAATGCCCCACCCTTAACCCGCAGCAGTCTTGTCGAGCAGGGTGCAAAGGCGCGCTACGGTTCGGCGATGGTGGTGATCATGAAGGACTGGGACAATCTCCATTTCCAGTCCTCCAATGCCTATGTCGACCACAATCTCTACGAACGGTTCGACGCCAGTCTGGTCGGAGACACGCCCCGTATTTTCGAACAGCGGAATGCGACCCGGATGCTGACCAGCGAGACGCGCCTGTCCCGCCCCTATAGCGACGGGCTGGGCTGGGTGATCGGCGCCAGCTTCATTGACAATCGGACACGCCAAACAAGGGACTTTGGCGGAGAGAACATGCGTGCGGCGATTGTCGGCGTCACCAACCGGATCACCGAATATACGGCCTATGGCGAAATGTCGCTTGAACTGCTGCCCGATATCGTCGCTACCGGCGGCCTGCGCTATACCCATGCCCGTCTCGGCGGTAATGGCGAGGATATCGATGCCCTCGTCGCGCTGACGCAAATCGGCCGTGCCATAACCGCAAAGCGCAATGAACAGGACCTGCTGCCATCAGCATCGCTGCTCGCGAAGCTGGGGAAAAATGTAACATTTTACGCCCGCTATCAGGAAGGATTTCGCCCCGGCGGGCTGTCGATAGACGGCAGCTTCGTCCAGCGCTTTCGCAATGACCATGTGTCCACCTATGACGCGGGTATGCGCTTTGGTCGCAAGGGCGTGACTCCCTTCGACGCCACGATTTCCATCTCGCACAGCCGCTGGCGGGATATTCAGGCGGATTATATCGACACCAATGGCTTCCCGACCACCGCCAATATCGGCGATGGAAAAATCACCAGCATATCGGGTTCAATTGCCGTCAGACCTGTCACCGGACTGTCGCTGGAAATGGGAGCAGTTTATAACAAGAGTCGCGTGATCCAGTTGTCGACCGGTCTGCAACTGGCCGGGGCGACCTTAGCCGGTCCCCCCACCGATTTCCTCTCGTCGGTCCCGGTGTCCGCTACCGGGCGGCTTGGCCGCATACCCAATGTCGCCAGCCACGCCGTGCGCGGCTCGGCCAATTTTGAAACGGCCATCGGTGACGAGGATTTCCACCTGCAGGGATGGGCCAGCTATATCGGTCCTTCCCGTGTCGGTATCGGCCCGCTTCTGGGCGAAGGGCAAGGAGACTATCTGGACAGCGGCCTGGCCGCGCGGATCGGCGATGATTCACGAGGGATCACTCTTTCCATAACCAATCTTCTGGATTCGCGTGGCAATCGCTTTGCTCTGGGAACGCCGTTCGTTCCAGGCAGCGAGGGCTATCTGACCCCGCTTCGTCCACGAACGCTCCGGATCGCCGTCGACGTCGCCTATTAAGATTGCGGGAGGCCCTATACAATAGCCAGAGGGGCGCACGGCTGCAAAATCAGGCAAAGCTGCTGCAAATAACAAGTCCGGCGACAACAAAGAGTGAGGCAAATTGCTGACAGCATCCAGCGGTTCGGCTTTCCCAATCCGGTGGCGGTATCGGATGATGGCGAAATCAACGCCGGGCACGGGCGAGTAGAGGCAGCAAAGCTGATAGCTATGAAGGCCGGAGCTACTGGAAAACTACTTCCTGCCAGGCGATCTGGAAACACAGTTCGAGACGTTCGTCGAACATCAGCGCAGGCGACGGCAGTGCCGGGAGCGCTGCCTGATGCCGAGCCACCAGCGCTATCACGCAAACCCGAACAATGTGACGCCTGCCGATGCCTACTTCAGCTGAGCATCCGCGATCACAAGGCAGCGAGAAAGAACCAAAAAACACGACATCGAACATCCGTGCTTGCAACACTGCAAGCCTGCTGCTTAATATCAACCAACCAGATCGAGCCAATGCCCCGTTATATTACGAAGCCTTCAGTGCAAAATGTTCTGACGACGGACAGTCTTGATAGCGCCTAATTCACGCGGTTTCCGCAAGGAACACAGGACCATAAAAGCCATGCAAGTCCACTCAGCAGTCGGTGTTTACGTGCAAACCCCTTGGCTAAAGCACCGGACAGCTGTCGCCCCCCTTGGTCGGTCTTGGTCTCGTTGCCACCCGCAGCCGTATGACAAGCTACCGTTGCGCCAAGGCTTTCAATTCCACCCTCGGGATCGTGCCAAGATTTACACGGTATCGGCCCGAATGCTATCTGCCGGCACCGGCTGCGATGCGGTTCGCGGGGCTTCTGCGCATGGCTTACGCGCTACGTCTCGGCTTGGCGTCGTCTAAAAGCAGAGAGGCGATCGACATGATTAGCGCGCATATTTGGATCGTATCCGGCCACGGGAATTTGCCAGGCAAGGATAACTGGTTCCCGGATAATGCAGGCTTCAGTGACGGGACAAACTTCGACTTTACCGGCGCAGAAAAACAAGCATGACGGCAATTGAAGATCGCATTTTAATCAAAACCATAGGGCGTGAGCAAAACCGCATCGCATTCGTACGCGACGTGTTTGAAGAGCCTGAGAGGGTGATTGCTCTGGCCTCTGCGGCAAAATATGCGGCGGCGAGCAAAGCCTATCCCGGCGTTCGCGCTCCGGTGGATAAGGACGTCGCCGTGTTGGTCAAATCAGCGATTTTGGCGGCGGTACGGGCATTGTTGGCGGCCGAGATTTCGGAGCTGGCCGGCGGTCTACATTATTCGATAGTGACCCAACCCCCGTTCGACAGACGGGGTATAGCGCGGATGCCGCATACCGATGGCTCGACAGGAGCCCTTATGGCTGCAGTGCTATACCTCAATCGTGGCCCGCATGGCGGCACCGGCTTTTTTCGTCATCGGGGCACCGGCTTTGAACGGATCACAGATGACCGCAAACCATTCTATGATACGGTTGTGAAGTTAGAACAGGCTCAGCGCGTTCGTTCAACGTCTATTGCGCCGGATTTGCATCACCCCTGTTATACCAGGATCGCCACTGCGAAGCCTGTCTTCAACAGCATGGTCGTCTATCCCGGAGCGATCCTGCATAGCGGTGATATCGACAGGACTGCCCCAATTCCGCTTGATGCCCGAAACGGCCGCCTTACCATAAACGCTTTTCTTACGCCCGCTTTATAAAGTGATGCCCTGCCGGTGAATAGTGCTTGACGATTGGGTAGTCATAGGGTTGGAGGATGAGCCTAAGCACCGTGAAATTGGGGTCTGAAGCATGCAATCAAAGGATGGCCGGGTAGATTCTGTATTGGTGGTTGGAGCGGGTACTGCCGGTCTGGTTTCGGCACTGATGATCCGTCAGATGAACCCTGACCTGCCGATTACTGTCCTCTATTCCGCTCGCATTGGGCATATCATGATCGGCGAAGGAACTTTTGCCACTACCCCGGCCCTGCTTCATGACAGCATGGGGTTAGATCGGCGTGCATTTTACGCCGCAGTAAAACCTACCCCTAAGTTCGGAGCGCGATTTCTTTGGGGAAAAAATGGCAATTTTGATTACACGTTTGAAGCACCGCTAAGCACAGGCGGCAATGAATTTCACAAGTTGCCGCTTGGCTATAGCTTCCCTCCTGATAGCCCGTTTACCGGATATTGCATAAGTTCTGCGTTCATGGAGGCCGGAAAGATTCCGGATGCGGCGCTGCAGTCAATGGCTTCGGTTGGCCGGCCACCGGCTGCCTATCATATGGAAAATCAGCTGTTCGTCGATTTCCTCTCGGAAACATGCTCCCAGCGCAATATTTCGCTTGTAGACGCAGAAGTCTCCAACATCGAAACGGGCGAATCGGGCGTAAAACACGTCCTGACCAAAGATGGGCGCGCGTTTGCCGCTGATCTGTTCGTTGATTGTTCCGGCTTCTCCGGCGCGCTCATTCATGGTGCCTTGGGCGAACCCTATCTCAGCATGAGAGATTCCCTTTTTTGCGACAAGGCTGTCGTCGGCGGATGGACGCGCACGGACGAACCGTTGCGCCCCTATACAACTGCAGAAACGATGAACGCCGGCTGGTGCTGGCAGATCGAGCACCGCGATGTCGTAAATCGCGGATATGTCTACTGCAGCGCCTTCATAGATGACGAGACCGCCGAGGCCGAATTCAGAAGCAAGAACCCGAAGGTCGTCGAAACCCGAACGGTCCCTTTTGAAACGCGCAGAATCCGTCGCTCGTGGGTTGGCAACACTGTCGCTATCGGCAATGCCAACGGTTTTGTCGAGCCGTTGGAAGCCACGAATATCCAGCTTATATGCAACTATGCACTGCGATTGGCGATCGCTCTGAGCGTCAGCCGGAGAATAGTGCCCTCACAGGTTGAGGCGTTTAATATCTATACTGAAAGAAGCTGGCATTCGGTGCGCGATTTTCTCGCTGGCCATTACAAGTTTAACACGTTGCTGGACACGCCTTTCTGGCAGCACGCGCGCGACGCAACCCCCTTGCACACGGCGGAGGCGGCCGTTGATTATTACCGCGAGGCCGGCCCCGACCCAACCGGAATGCGGATGATGCTAGCCGAACATTGCTTGTTCGGTGTGGATGGCTGGCTCGCCATCCTGCTTGGCTGCGGAGTGCCCTATGCCCGGAATCGGGCTCTGCCAGCCGAGGAAGCCGCAAGAATGGCTTTTGTGCGAAAAGTTAACGCCAATCTGGCAGAACGCGGAAGCGACCCCGCTGTGACACAGATCGAAGCCTGGGCACCGCAGGCTAGACAGCCGCAGAACGCGGCAATCAATTCTGGCATGGCAAGCTCGTGATGAAAGCCCCCTCCACCAGCCCGGTAACACGGCTCATACTTGAACGGTCCGATCCGGGCACGCTTGGCGTGTTGCCGCGGGTGACAAAACCGGAGATGGTTCGGCATCTTGCGCCGGTCGATATCAATTTGCTGCAGGCCAAGGTAAGCCGCCTGTCAGAGATGGCTTGGGCCAAAGAGGATGAAGGAAAGCCCAACAGGTTTCCCTGTTTCCATCACACCCAGCATATCCTGTTTCGATTCATCCCGGACAACCGGAATGCAGCAAATTTCGTTTCCTATCCCAGCTGGCCGCTTTGGGCGCCCCTGCTGCTTCCTGTGATGCAGTCGGCAATTGTTCCGTATAATTTTACCCGGCCGGTTTTTCCAAAGGTCATGCTGGCCCGGCTACTTGCCAAGCGGCATATTGATCTGCACCGGGACGGCGCGGGGGCCAATCTTCATACCCATAAAATCCACGTGCCACTACAGACAAACGACGCCGTTCGATTCCAGTTCGCCAATGCGCAATTCCAGCTTCATGTCGGCGAAGCTTATGAAGTCAATAATATAACCCGGCACGGCGGATACAATGACGGGGACGACCACCGCGTCCATCTGATTTTCGAAGTCTTCGATGCCGCTGCAGCCACAAAGATGAATTCCTGAAGTGCCCCTCTATTATCGCGCTTATGGACTGATTTTCGCGTCGGAAATTGCCTTGCCGTTCGAGCCGGTTGACGAGGCAGCAGTGGATGTGACTGTCGTGCGTGGCGAAATACCGCAGGATCTGGGCGAAGGCACACGTGGTCGCGGGCTGTGGTGGGCAAAGCCGGGTTGCTTCCTGATCCACCATGGTGACGGCAGCGGCGTGTTGGTTCGGGATGGACGGGAAATGATTGTCGGCGGCACCGAACCCGATATGGTCAGATTGCTGCTGACCGGATCTGCCTTGACCGCCCTCTTGCAACAACGCAATATCGTCCCACTTCACGCCAGTGCCGTGTTGATTGACGGCAATGCAGTAGGTTTTTTTGGTAATTCCGGTGCCGGTAAGTCGACAACCGCTGCTGTGCTGGCCGAACGCGGTTTTCCCTTGGTTGCCGATGATGTTCTGGGATTGCAAATCGAGCAGGGCGACACCGTGTTGGCGGTGCCCGCGTTCCCCAAGATCGGGCTATGGCGCAGCGCAACCACTGCCCTGGACCTGACGGTAACCCCTGACGACCAGCGGATGAACGGCGTTGAAAAATATCTAGTTACGCCAAAGCAATTTCACTCCTCACCCGTGCAATTGTCGCATCTTTTCAAGATAGAGCCGCACATCGAAGGCGATTTCGAGCTGACGGCGCTTGACCTGTCAGAGCTTCATCAACTGCTGAATGCGAACATTCATCGCAAGCGGGCTGCTTTGGCGCAAGGCGCACTGCCCGGATTTTTTCTGTCCCTGGCCGCGACCGCCCGGCAAGTGCAGTCCTATCGCCTGATCCGTCCTCGCGAAGGCGCGCGCTTTACGGAACTGGCAGACGCTATCGTCAACCGGGTTCGGTCGGATCTCGCGAATATGCAATCGTGACCAATCGGTTGGTCTGGCTGGCCTCCTATCCCAAGTCAGGCAATACCTGGGTGCGTGCGATCCTGTCCGCGTTGTCCGTCGATTCGGCAGATATGTTCGATATCAACGCAATGGTGGGCCGAGGCGGTCCGGTCAGTCCGAATGAGTTTGAAGATATCATGGGCGTGTGCTGGAGCGAGCTAAGCATTCGCGAACGGCAGGATCTTTTGCCCGAGTTTACGGCCGAACTGGCACGCGGCGTTCGAGGGATAGAGTATCACAAGACCCATATGAAGTTTAAGTGGAGTCCTTCTGGGAGACCTGTGTTTGATGGTCGGGAGGGGGCGGTCGCGGTCTATATTGCCCGCGATCCGCGGCAGGTCGTCATTTCCCACGCACATTTCTTTGGCACGGGAATCGCAGAATCCGCGGAGATCATGAACGATCCAAACAGGCGGACCTCTCTAGGCGACCCAGAAATACATGAAAGTGTAGGCCGCTGGACCGACCATGTGACCGGCTGGATAGGCCAAAACCATATTCCGGTCCATGTGGTGCAATATGAAGCGCTCAAGGCCGATCCATACCGTGCGGTCAGGAAAATTCTGGATTTTGTCGGTATTGATTTTTGTGCCGACACCATCGAAAGCGCCATTGCGGCCACGCGATTTGACCGATTGCAGAATCTGGAGCGCAAGGAAGGGTTCAACCAGCGTTCCACCGCGACAGATCGATTTTTCCGAAACGGGACAAGCGATGAATGGCGGGAGGTGCTAACCACCGAACAACAGCGTCAGATCGAGCGCGATCAGGAGGCAGGAATGCGGCTGCTGGGCTACTTGACGGACGATCCACTGGCAATTAGGAAACTTCAAAAATGACTTTGATCGAGAGTAGCGTTATGGACCTCGCAACCACCATTTGCCGGAACCCTGAAATAATGTTCACCGAACTGGGTGACAAGACAATGACTATGAACATTGAAACCGGGAATTATCACGAACTCAATTCCATCGGTTCAGCGATATGGCGTGAAATTGAACAGCCGGTTCAGATCGACTTGCTTCGGGACAGGCTTTGTAACCGCTACGATGTATCACCCGAGCAATGTCTGAGCGAGATGTCGGATTTTCTGACGGAACTGTCTGCGTTGCAGATGGTCGTGGTCGGAAAAGAACCGACTGGAAATTAATGCGCGATCATGCGTAAATCTGTTGATTCAAACGAGAAACTTCTGCATGAAAAACAAAATGCTGCTCGCGTAATCATGGATAACGGTAATTGAAGGAATCGATAATGGCTGAAAAAGTGGTAAAAGAAACTGGGTCCGAGCAAGATTCTTGTGAACGTCTGGCTTGGGATCGGCCGACCGTCCTTACGTTCGACGTGATACGGGCAACAGAAGGTGGCACTTTTGATTTCAACAGTCCAGGTGATGACGCTTGGTATAGCAGCTGAATCTGTTTTCCATATTCTGACTGGTTCTGCCGTCCATAGGCTGAATATTCGTGCCGACTAATGTTTCATTTTTGACCCATATTGTAGGTAAAAACTAGAACAGCCCGCGCCAAGCATAACCCAGCGCCTCGATCTCATCAGCAAAATCAGCAAATCCGGCACGCAGGTCGTCGATTGCATGGGGTTGCAATCTTGAAAAAGCGTCACCATTCATATTCCGCGCTGTCTCGAAATAGCGATTTTTTACCGGAATCGGTTGATCCAGAGCATAATCGTCGATCATTGGCATGAATTGCCGAATGCGAGCCGCCGTGCCGACGGGATCATCGGTCATGCTTTCATATGTCAGCCAAATAGAGTTTACTTGGCGATTAGCCCTGTTCCGCAACTGCCAGCGGAAGCAGTGACCGATATGTCTGGCGACCAATTGATATTTGTTGTCGCCCGCTGCCAGCCGCTGTTCAATCGGCCTGCGCAATATACCTTCGGCAACCGCATAAGGATCTCGCGTCAAAAGGATGAACCGAGCATCGTCGAACTGCTGGTCCAGAACATCCATATTAAGCAGAAAAGGCGGTGACGAGGTAACGAATACAGAGGCGTCGACCCCATATGATCGAGCCAGAAAATACCATGCCTTCCTCGTCCGCTGCCAGTCATAGACAGACGGATCACAATAGCGTGCACGACTGTCAGCAGAGGCGTTCCAGGTCAAGGAATCGTGGGAATCACGCGTGAATGGCCCGACATAGCCTGGGACATGTTGACCCTCGCGCGGCAGCCACCAGACTTTGTCACTGAATTCGAACGAGCGTCGCAGAAAGGTTGATCCGGAATTGTTCGGGCTGATGACGAACAAATGTGTCCGGATCGTTTGCGCCGGATCATGCTGTGCACCGAATTTGAGCAAGCTTGCCATGCGCGCGCTTTGCATGATAACGCCGCCGGAATAAAGCGTTGATATCATATGCACATACGGCACGCCGACAATGCACGCCGCTGCCTGATCTTGGGAATGGACCGACATGTCTCTGTTTTGTGGCAGGATCAAACTTACTGCCACCCCTCTCTCGGAATCAGAAATGATATCCGATATGGCACATTCCTTGACGGAGAAAGGCGTGGGCCCGATCACGACTTTCGCCACAGGGGGCTTTCAAGCGGCTGCCAAGCGGCTGACCGCCGATAGCCCGGTGGATGTCTCGACCTATTCTCTGATCGACCAGCCGGGAGGCATCAGTTGCGCGGGATCCGTGAGAATCGACAATCGCCGCGAACTCGCCGAAATACTGGGAATGTCGGGCAGTGACGTCACCCGCGAACAGGATCTGGCGCTTGTTATAGCGGCCTATCGGCGCTGGGGTGCTGACTGTATTGCGCGTCTGTACGGCGACTTTGCCTTTGCCCTGTGGGATGCCAACCGGCACCGCGCACTGTGCGCACGGGACCATGTCGGCATTGTGCCATTTTATTTTGCACGGGCCGGCGACATATTGGTCTTTGGCAACGAGCTTGCCGCGGTCGCAGGGGCGCCGGACATATCCGGGGAAATCGATAGCAGGCTGGTTGCAGATTTTCTGGATACGGAACTGCTGTTCCCGCCGGGCCGGACAATGCTCAAGTCAGTATCACGATTGCGTCCGGGACACCGGCTCGAATTTTCGGAAAGCGGATTGAAGGAAGAGCGCTGGTGGAGGTTCGAACGGATTCCCGAGGTTCGTTTTGATTCTGACGGGGATTATGTCGAAGCGCTCGATTCCATTCTTGCTCGCGCGGTGAAGAACCGGTTGCCAGCCCAAGGCTCGGTAGCCACGCATGTTACCGGCGGCCTTGATTCGTCAGCCGTGACCGCGATTCTGACCGAGCAATGCAGGGCTGCCGACGCAGCGCCACCCATGGCAATTACCTGGAATCCGGAGCCCATAACGAAGGCGGATCGTAGCCATCCCGAAGCGGCGATACTTGCGACATTCTGTGGTGCACTCGATCTGTCGATACATCGCCATCCGCCCGATGTTGAGAGCGTCCTCGAATTTTTCGCGCGTGATCCGGTGCTGCATCCGACCTCAAGCATGCTGATCATGGAAATTCCCGTTCAGAAAGTCGCTCATCGCGCGGGCTGCTCCACGATTTTTTCCGGTCATGGCGGTGACCAAGGCATCTCTTATCGCGGTAGCGGTTATATGCCGTCGTTGCTGTTGTCGGGAGACTGGCAGCGCCTGGCGGAAATCGGGCGCAGTTCGGGGAGCGGGCCAATACGCGCGTTTGCTCGCGCCTTGCGCGGGCTGGTCCGCCTCGTGAAACGAGACCTGAAAAATCAGATACCCTTTGCTCTCGGCAGGTCGTCAGGAAGCTTCAAGCGTCCGAGCTTCTGTCGCTTCAATCCGCGAAACCGGTTCGTCCGCAGACTGGCTGCATCGCCGGAAGGAGCGCGGCGCAATATGCTGCTCGACGGTTATCTGGATATGCGTATTGAAGCCTGGGCGGAACATGGCTCTCGTCGTGGCTTAAGATATGTGTACCCACTTCTGGACAGATATTTGCTTGAATTCGCGCTCGGCCTCCCGCCGGAGATGTTCGATCGGGGAACCCAGAGCCGTTGGCTGATGCGGCAGATGCTGCGCCGCCACGCACCCGAACCAGTCGCCGAAAACCGCAACAAAACCGAACCTACACGGTCGCTCGCCATGGTGGATGCGCTCGAGGAAGCCCGGCCGTTGCTGGTCAAAGCCCTGCATGGCGAGTTGGAACGCGGCAACATGATTGACGTTGCCAGCCTTCGAAAGGATCTCTCCGAACTTCCGATCAGGCCACGGGGGAATCGCAGCCCGCGATTTGGCCGCCGGCGGGCCGCGCTCGAAATGCTCGATATCGATCCGCGCGTATGAGCATGGACGCATCGCAGAACATGCAGCTGGTGACGGTGGCAACCGAAAGCTTTGTTCCCGGGGCCTGTGTCATGTTTGCCTCGTTTCTGCGTTTCCATCCCGATTTCCAAGGCCAACTGATAACCATCACCGACGGCCTGACTAATACGGCAGAGGCCGCACTGCGCAGTGTTTCTCCACGGATCAGGATCGTGCCTGCCGGGCAGGACTTGGTTGAGCGGATTGCCCGACTGTCTGACGCCATCCCTGGTCTGTCCGAGACCAGCGGGCGATTCCTGTCCCTCGAAGTGCTTCGACCTTCTGGAGCGGAACGGGTGCTGTTTTGCGACAGCGACACGCTCTTCCTCGGTCCGATCGGCTCGATGTTCGACATCAAAAGCGATGTTATTGCAACCGGCGATGGTTGTTTCTTGCGAGGACAGGCGAGAGACGCTGTTACGCTGGCCGAGGTGGAGCGCGGCCCCGGACGGCTCAATCATACGTTCAATGCCGGTGTCATGCTGTTCGGCCAGCCTTCTCTGACCGGAGATGATTTCAGTCGCGCCCTGACCGAACTTTCGGAGTTGCGGTTCAACAAGCTGGAATGTGGTCTGCATGATCAGGCGATCTATAATCTGGTCTTTGCCGATCGCGTCAGGCACGTGGATTGGAGCCACAACTATCTCTTGAAACATCGGATGTTGATCGAGAGGCGGGAACCGGTCGTGCCGCGAGACATCCGCGTGCTGCATTTCAACCAGCGGACCAAACCCTGGAACCTTTCTGCGGAGCAAATTGCACTGTTCCGTGACCCCTTTTTCAGATGGGCGACGATGCAATGGCGATCTGCTGCTGAAAGGGTTGGCACAGACGCCGTCAGAACGGGCGTGCCTGATCCAAGTTAAGGCGGGTTGGCGAGCGAAGACACCTGACGGCATCGTCACCGGCAAACTGCGGTCATAGCGTGCCGCTTTCAGAGAAATAGGATTGTTCGCCAAGCATCTAGACAGCAAGTGTGCAACCGGCCGAACTGAAAAGTTCCACCAGCCATAGCGAAGACGGGAGCCGAAATTGAAACGCTTGGCAACATGTTAGTCAATATGGATGCTGGCGCCATCGTTTTCGTCTGCATGGACTGGCGGCACATGGGCGAACTTTTAACCATAGGTACCACCGCGTTTGCCGAACACAAAATCTGGTCGTATGGACCAAGACCAATGGCGGCATGGGTACTTTTTACCGGTCGAAGCATAAGCTCATCTTCGTAGTCAAGCACGGAACCGGGGAGCATATTGACAGTTTTGGGCTGGGCGATACGGGACGTTACCGGACCAATGTATGGGACTATACGGGTAGAAGCAGCATCAGCGCAGATCGAGGCGATGAACTTGCCATGCACCCGACGGTCAGACCGGTCACTCTGGTATCCGATATTATACATGGCTGTTCAAAGCCCGGGCACATCATATTGGATTGTTTTGGTGGCTCTGGAAGCACCCAGCTTGTTGATCTGGCTTTTTTGTTCGCGGCTGGGGCGAGAGGAAGGTCCTGAAACGCGCACGACAATGTCTGCTTTGTCACAATCTTGCAGATTAATGTGGGCATTCTCCTATCGGCCCAATTACCGCCGGTCTGAAATGCACCCGATTTCATATATCCCAGTGATTTTGCCCAGTCCCGAAAGCGGAAGCCAGATGTTTTCGCTCCGGACCGTCATCGCCGGGTATAATAATCTCCTTGGTTGTGCATTATTGGCATTTGTGCCAAATTGTCGCTGCTTGGAAATCAATCATGGTTTCGCCCATTTGGGGAAATGCGGTTTCCCAGAGAAAGAGGGTGTTCCATATGGCTGACGATGAACGTGATATGACGCCAGCGGAGCGCCGTCGGGAGCGGCAGCGTCGCCGGATTATCGAAGCCGCGACCGAGTTGTTCGAACAGAATGGCGGTGAGGACGGCGGCGGCTATGCAGCTACAACGGTTGAGCAAATCGCGGATAGGTCCGACATTTCCGTCCGGACCTTTTTCCGGTATTTCGAGACCAAGGATGACGTGATTTACCTGGATGTCCGCCGCGCCGTGGAAGACCAGCGCCGCTTCATCGAGCAAAGGCTCGAAGAGGGCCTGCCGCCAGAAACGGCTGCCCTAGTTGGTACGATCCAACAGGTGCTGGCTTTTTCTGGCGACACACTCAATCGGAAACGGCTCAAACGGGGACTGACATCTCCAAATTTTGCCGATCGCTCTGCATCCTGGCGATCGATGCAGCGCGAGATGCTGGAGGAATTACTCGCCCCACACATCTCCGCAGAACCCGGTCCCGGCCGGAGAGCGAAAGCCATCGCCTGGCTGACGTCCGCGATTTTCGATTGCGCAGTCGAACAATGGCGGGCCGATCCGCGGTCGGATCTGCGTGACCGTGTCAGGAACGCCGCCGATGATCTTGCGCAAGCGCTGGGCGTGATAAACGGATCCGGTCAGTCAGGACTGACTGCGCTGTTAAAGCATATCTAGAATCTGTTTCAGTTACGCTGACACATCCCGCACCAGCCCATACCCGCTCCCGACCTGCCAAAGGGCACAATCTGTGGAGGCTGGCAGGAGTTGTGTCCTGACACCGTGATTCCCAGTCAGTCGAAAGACTTCAGGCGCAGGTCCAGGCCCCTCAACGCACCCAATGGAAACTAGACCAGTCGACGGCAGCCCCAAATCATCGGCAGCATCAATGCTAATTTGACATTCGTGTCATTTAGACATAACTGTCCATCTAGTTTGCCGCTGGGCACCGATTCGAAAGGCATGGCGAGGATGAAAAACTCTTGGATTCAGAAAAGCAGCGGTGTGCACGTGCCTCAGGCACGCGTGGGTGTGCGGGAGATGAGCGAGGAGCATATAAGCCGGGAAGCTTTTTTTGGCCCTGCGTCCATGATTTACCATGGCAAGCCAGCACGCGCGCCAAAGCGTGTTGAAGGTTCGCTCAATCTGCGCATGGCGAAGATCGCAGACTTCAAGGTCAGTGATGAGGACAGTGAGACTGGCCTGCCGACACTGATGTTGCACAACGACGAGGTGAGAATTTCGCTCAGCCGCCGTACGGCGGACATGCCTTTTCTGATCCGCAACGTAGACGCCGATACGCTGATTTATGTTCAGCAAGGCAGCGGTACTTTCGCGACTGAATTTGGCCCGCTGTCCTATTCGGACGGAGATTATATCTACATCCCGAAAGGCGTGAGTTACCGCCAGATGCCCGCAACCCAAACGGTCGCCTTGGTTGTTGAGTCCATCGCGCCCATCAATATCGCCGAGCATGCGATGCTCGGGCGGCATACGCCATTTGACACCGGCGTTTTGGGTGTACCCGAAGTGGAATCCTATGATTGGCCGGAACAGGATGAATGGGAGCTAAAGCTGAAACAGGGGGATGAATTGACCTCCTGGTTTTACGAGGAGCTGCCCTTTGATCTGATCGGCTGGAAAGGAGACCTGTTTCCCTTCCGCCTCAGTGAGAAAGACATTCGGCATGTAACGTCGGAGCGAATGCACATAGCCCCTTCATCCTAGTGCATCTTTGAATCTTCGAGCTTCCTGTGTGTAGCCTTCCGGCCGATGTCCGGCGTCAGTGATCCAGAGGCGGAAGAGCTGCCTAGCCGGCATCGCAATCTGGACACCGAAGAAGTTCTGTTCATTCGCTCGCTGTTCGCAGGAGTCGTGGCGCCCGAGCTCTGGCATATGCCCCAGGCCGTGACGCACGGCCCGTTGGACGAACATCGCAAGATGTTCGAGATGCATCGCAAGCAGATCGAAGCCGAGGGCGGCAAGTTGCAGCGCACCTTTGATGCGGTCAGCATCGATCCATTCCGGCGTGTCATCCCAACGCCCGCCTATGAAGCAATGGTCGCCGCCAACGGATGATGCAGGGGGACGACAATGCCCAACCGAAAGCAATTGCACATGTTCAATGAAGTGAGAAAAACAGTGATAAGTCCATCTGCGGGAATTGGGCAGTGAACCCGGTGAAAGCGCTTCCCATGCATTCTTTTCTGCTCAGCGCTGAAAAGGGGCTACCATTCGAGCTATATCCGCCTGCGGTGAACAGCAATCCTTCCGTCAGGGTCGATTTATATGAACCTGACAGCGGCATACCGGATCATAAAACCGTGGCTATCTTCTCCCATCCGACTGTGCCCGTAGCCGGATTTTACATGTTCGAACCGCTCAAGATGATGGGATTGCCCTGTGCGGCGATTGCCACGCGCTTTGCGGGCAATGATGCGACGCTAAACATGGAGCGTTGCGCTCAAGATGTCGGCACAGCCGTGCGTTTTTTGAAGGAGCGTGGCTATGAAAAGATCATCTTGCTGGGTTTTTCTGGCGGCGCCTCGCTGCTCTGTTTTTATCAGGCACAGGCAGAGAATCTGACCGCGACGCAACTGCCCGACGGACGGCCCAGCGGCCTGTTGCCGGAACATCTGCCACCCGCCGACAAGCTCGTTCTGTTCGGCCACCATCTGGGGCGCTCGCAGACATTGCGCAACGTGCTCGATGCGTCGGTGCTCGACGAGAATGATCTCAGCAAAACCGATCCGGCTCTTGATGTATTCAATCCGGATAACGGACCGCCTTTTTCCGATGACTTCATTGCCCAAATTAGAGCCGGTCAAGCTGCACGGATGCTGCGTATTACCGATTGGGTAAAGGCGCGTCTTGCGCAGCTGGAACAAGAATATGGTCCGGGAGCCGATGAAGCGTTCGTGGTGCATCGAACCAACGCCGACCCGTTCATGTTCGCCGAGACCTCTGATTTCAAAGGCGATAAAAACGCGATCCAGGAAATGAATTTGGCGGGCAATGGCCTGGGCCGCTTTACCAGCCTGCGGTCATGGCTCAGCCAATGGGCAACCGAGATAAGTCACGCCGACGGCCCATCGGACATGCGGAAAACGACCGTCCCGGTTCTGAGCATCGTTCAGAAAGG
This sequence comes from Sphingorhabdus sp. 109, assembly GCF_902506555.1. Taxonomy (GTDB): domain Bacteria; phylum Pseudomonadota; class Alphaproteobacteria; order Sphingomonadales; family Sphingomonadaceae; genus Parasphingorhabdus. The sequence continues at coordinate 2,001,940 of NZ_LR732707.1, forward strand.
TGATCACCGCGCTCACCCCGATTATTTGCGCCAATGGGAAGATGCCATGGGCGACCGGTTCACCGGGCATCATTATTTTGATGCAACCCACTACATGGACCCCAAGAAACAACGCGAAATGGTTGTCGATGCAGCAAAGTTGATCGCTGGTTTCGCGCTGGAATAGTGACCATGACCATCGAATGCTAATCCCAATCCAAATTTACATATGAAGGAATTAACCATGAAGAGACTGAGCGGAAAAACACTGGTTATGACGGGCGGCGGCGGCTCCATCGGATCCGCAGCGGCATTGCGCTGTGCGCAGGAGGGGGCAAATCTGGTTCTCTCTGACATTCGCGAAGAAGAACTAAATGCCGCCGCTGAAGCAGCTCGCAAAGCAGGTGCTGAGGTTCTGGCTTTGGTTTCCGACACACGCAACGAAGATGATTGCGCCGAGCTGGCCGCCAAGACGGTGGAAAAATTCGGGCGTATCGATATGATATTTTCCAATGCCGGGGAAGTATGGGTCAAAGAAGCTTTGCAACAGGACAAAGCCTTCTGGACCGACTGCCTCGAGCTGGAACTTACCGGTCAATGGCTTCCCATTCGTGCAGCTTTGCCGACCATGATCGAGCAACAATCGGGCAGCGTTCTGGTTAGCTCTTCCATGACGGCAAATGTCGGCATCAAGCATATTGCCGCCTATAGCGCCGCAAAAGGCGCACTGCAGGCGCTGATGAAGACTCTGGCGGTTGAGCATGGACGCGATAACATTCGGTTCAACAGTCTCGCCATCGGTTCGGTCGAAGGCCGTCATATTATCGCCTCCAATGCCATGCGGGCGGGCATTTCCTACGAACAGGCCGAAGCCGTAGTTGGAGCAACCAAGAAAATTCGTGATGAGATTTTCCCGCTTGGCCGGATGGGCAACCCTGAAGACATCGCGCCGGTCGTTGCGTTTTTTGCTTCGGACGATTCATCGTGGGTCACAGGGACCAATTTCTATCCCGATGGCGGCCTCACGCATGATGGCACAGCCGGGATCAGCGGCTTCAATCAAGAGCAGCTGAAGAAATATGCCGCGATCGTAAGCTAGGCCCCGGAATGAAAGGCTCGGTCTTTTTCCTCTTGGGCGGCGCAGCTGGCATTGGCGAGCAGGTCGCTCGGCAAGCCGCTGTTGCTGGCGCGAAACTGGCGATTTGCGATATCAAGGAAGAAGCAGGCACCGCTCTCGCACATGAGGTTGGTGGCAGCTTCTTTTATTGCAATGCCGCCAATGCCGAAGGCGTGAAAGATGCAGTATCCAGATGCGCAACAGAATTGGGAACACCAACCTACGCGCACCTCAACTCGGGTGTCATGACCGTCCCATCCGATGCACCTTTTACGCCATTCGAGGAAGCACCTGTTGATGCTGTCCCCCGTCAGCGTTCGATAGACAGATTGCGGTTCATTAACATGTGAGTGTTTTGGTATCATCGTAGTGACGCAAGGAACGAAGATGAGACCAAAACAGAAAAATTCCAAAGCTAGTGCTGAACGCGTGGTCAAGGACATCCGCCGTCAAACCCGCAAGCAGTATAGTGCAGAAGAGAAGATACGGATCGTGCTGGAAGGCCTGCGCGGTGATGATACGATTGCCNTTCAGCACTAGCTTTGGAATTTTTCTGTTTTGGTCTCATCTTCGTTCCTTGCGTCACTACGATGATACCAAAACACTCACATGTTAATGAACCGCAATCTGTCTATCGAACGCTGACGGGGGACACCAAGACATCTGAACAGAATACCGAAAAGGCTGCATCATGACTGGGCTCGAACAGCAGTTAACCGAGTTAATGACCATGCCCCCTGCCCAGCTGCGTTCGCTTTGGCGCGAGACATATCGATCGCCGGCACCGGACATCGGACCTGACCTGCTCCGACGCGGTATCGCCAATCGTCTGCAGGAACGTGTGCACGGCAGCCTGACAGGCGCCACCAAGCGAGAAATCGGGCGGCTGCGCAAACGCGTCGAGCGCACAGGAAAGGCCGGTCACATGCATGCCATCTCGTTGAAGACCGGAACCAGGCTGGTGCGGTCATGGAACGGCAAAAGCTATCATGTGCTGGTCTGCGATGACGGCTTTGAGTTTGAAGGCCGCCATTATAACAGTCTCAGCCATATTGCCCGCGAGATAACCGGTGCTCACTGGTCCGGTCCGCGCTTCTTCGGCTTGAAGAAGCGAAGTGGATATACACCGAAGACAGCTGCCAATGGCTGACAAACCCAAAAAGCTGCGCTGCGCGATCTATACCCGCAAATCAACCGAGGATGGCCTTGAGCAGGATTTTAACAGCCTCGATGCGCAGCGCGAGGCATGCGCTGCCTATATCCTCAGCCAGGCCAGCGAGGGCTGGGAAGCCGTTTCCGAGCTTTATGACGATGGTGGCTGGTCGGGCGGGAGCATGAACCGGCCGGCTATCACCCAGCTCCTGGATGATGTAAAAGCTGGGAAAGTCGATGTCATCGTTGTCTACAAGGTCGATAGATTGACGCGGTCTCTCGCCGACTTTGCAAAGATCGTTGAGATACTGGACGAGAATGAAGCCAGCTTCGTCAGCGTCACCCAATCGTTCAATACGACCACCAGCATGGGACGGCTGACGCTAAACGTCCTGCTGTCATTCGCGCAATTCGAGCGGGAAGTCACCGGAGAACGTATCCGCGACAAGGTGGCGGCATCCAAGAAGAAGGGCATGTGGATGGGGGGCGGGGTTCCGTTCGGATATGATGTTGTGGAACGCCAGCTGGTGATCAACCAATCTGAGGCGGTAATCGTGCGCTGGATGTTCGAGCGCTACACAGAGACAAAATCAGTCCCGCAACTGGTGGAGGAAATGGCGGTTAAGGGCTTCAAGACCAGACAGCGCATCTGGAAAACCGGGAAAGTTGTGGGCGGAGTAACCTTCAAGACCGGCACCGTGACCCATCTCCTTCAGAACCCTGTATATGCTGGCAAGGTGAAACATAAGGAAAATATCTTTGATGGAGCCCACCAGCCCATCATCTCTCAAGAACTGTTTGATCTTGTCCAGTCCAACTTTCAGACAAATAGACGCACCAATGCACTGGGCAAGAAAAGTCGCAACCCAAGTCTGCTCACAGGCATTATCACGGATCCAGATGGCAAGCCGATGACACCCACTCATGCGACCAAGGGATCAAAGCGATTCCGCTATTATGTGACACGGCCACTGCCAGGAGAGCAATCAATCAAATGGCGGATGCCGGCTGGAGAAATCGAGCGCTTGGTGGTTGGTGCCATTGCCAAGCAACCAGGCGATATCGTTTCTGACGGGTCTGAGACCGCTGAGCAGCTCTCCGATCAAATCGACAAACGTCGGGAGATTGCGAAAGCCCTGCCCGACATGACGATCAGGGAGCAGCGCAGAATATTGCTCGGCCGCCAGACCCGCGTGGAAGTCCACGAAGCTGCCATAAAAATATACTCCAAAGCAACAGACGAGGATGAGTTCACCCCAATTTCCGTCAAGGCCAAGCTGGTGAGCAAGGGATCGGACTTGAAGCTCGCTATCGCGCCTGATCAAGGCCTACCCAGACGTGACCCCGATCCGGTGCTTCTGCGACTGATCGCCCATGCTTTTGCAGCACAAGATCTTCTGCTCTCAGGAAAACCTTCACCGATGATCGCAGAATATAGTTCGCGACATGTCCAACCGCTCGCCCGGCTGAGTTATTTAGCACCTGACATTATCTGCGCGATTGTCGATGGCACGCAGCCGGTTGATCTGACAGGTCGCAGGATCCTGCGGATCGGGAATGTTCCGCTCTGCTGGATAGCACAGCGCAAGCTTTTCGGCTTCAACTGAAGCCCATAACCACTTAAATCCAATAGTGCATCTGGTGCCAGCGTTTAGGGCCATGGAGATAAATGGGTATTATGCCCTCCTATGGCCGCTGCCAAATGGTCTCTGGTCACCGGCACCCCCATACGACGTCAGCTAACCCTCTAAGAACTGGGCACTAAATTGGCACACGCTCGGGACGCCGAGAGACATTGGAAATCAAGGAAAAAGGTGGTGCCCGAGGGCGGATTCGAACCACCGACACAGCGATTTTCAGTCGCTTGCTCTACCAACTGAGCTACTCGGGCATCTGGACCTGCGCGCTGCGCGGGCCTCGTTAGGAAGCGACGCTATAGGCGGGGCTATTGCCGCTTGTCCAGCCTAAAAATGGTGGATTTATCAAGCCCCTTCACACCTCGCCATTTCGGCCGGAATCCCCGGTCAAATGTTCGGCGAGTTCGTCCGGAGAAACCGCCTGTCCGGGGATTTTATAGCCGTTGCCCAGCCATTGCAGCAGATCGCGATCCTTGCAGCCGGCGCTGCAGAACGGCATCCATTTTTCCACCGCAGCATTGCCGCAAACCGGGCATTTCGGTGATTTCGTACCGGCCATCTGCTATCCCTGCTCCAGAATTCCGGGAAACAGGCCGGTCAGCAGAATCGCGGTTATCACCAGCGGGCAGAGCCAGCGTACCAGGAAAAGCCAAACGCGATGCAAATTGCCATCGAGCCCATTCTCGCTCTCAATCAGCCTGCGGTCGGCGATCCAGCCGACGAAAATCGACATCAGCAGAGCGGATGTCGGCAGCAATATTTTCGCGGTCAATTCGTCAAGGATCCCGAAAACCGGCTGTCCGGAGAAGATCATGAAGTCGAATGGGTGGAAATCCGCTAGGCTGTTGAACGAAAAGCTGGCCCATGCGCCGATCAGGAAGGCAAGCCCGCCAAGCAGGAGAGTAACCAGCCAGCGCGGCTGTTTGAAACGGCCGATGGCCCAGCTGACCGAAGCCTCGAGCAGCGCGACGGCACTGGTCAGTGCAGCAAAAAATACCATGATGAAGAACAGCAGACCGATCAAGGATCCGGCCGGCATGGTCTGGAAGGCCACCGGCAGATTGACAAAGAGCAGACCGAGACCACCCTGAACCTGTTCCTGACCATCGAGTATGGCGTTCAGGCTCGCGGGCGCCAGCACCGAGAAGGTGATCGGGAAGATGGCAAGCCCGGCGATGATCGCAACCGACGTGTCGGCTGTGGCGATCTGGACCGATGTTTTCGCCAGATTAATATCCCGCGCGGCATAGGCGCCATAAGTGATCATCAGGGCAGAACCGAGCGACAGGGAAAATAGGGCTTGTCCCAGCGCGGAGAGCTGCACCGCGGGGTCGAGCAACCGGGCCGGTTCGAAATCGAACAGGAAGGACAACGCCGCGCCAAATGATCCGGTGAACGCGCCATAGATGGTGATCCCGATCAATAGAAAGAAGAATGTCGGCATCAACCAGACGGCCACTTTCTCGATCCCGCTGCTGACACCGCGACCGACCGCAATGATCGTCAACACCATGAAAATCGCATGCATGACGATCATTTCAGTACTGTTGGCATGCAGGGCGGGCAAAATGGCTTGCACCTCGTCAACCGAATAGCCGTGCAATGCCCCTCGCGCCGGAGCGCCCGCACCGACCGCGCTAAAAAAATCCCCTGCAAACACGCCGATATAATGCACGATCCAGCCGGCCAGAACGCTATAATAGGCTAGCACCAGTAAGGCACCGCACATCCCGACGCCGGCTGTCAACGACCACCAGGTCGAGGCGCGAGACTCGATCGCAACCTTTTTCATGCTCTCGACAGCCGAGGCCTGCCCGTGTCGTCCGATCACCGTTTCCGAAAGCAGGATCGGCAGGCCGATAAGCAAAACACAGAAAATATAGAATATGACGAAGGCACCGCCACCGTTCGCACCAGCTTCCGCAGGAAAACGAACCAGATTGCCCAGACCTACAGCCGAGCCGATCGCTGCCAAAACAAAAGCCGTCCGCGAAGACCAACCATCACCACCTGCTGATACTGCGCCTGCCATATCTCAAATCCCCCGATTACTGACCAGTTCCGGCCTTGTTGCTTTTGTTACTAGCTCCGCATCAACATCGGACCAAGCGGTTTTCCTGCAAAAATGTGGACGTGCAGATGCGGCACTTCCTGATGGCCATGCTGGCCGACATTGGCGAGCAGGCGATAGCCCGGCTCGACCATCCCGGCTGCGCGCGCCACATGGCCGACAGCGCGGACAAATCCGGCAATCTCCGCGTCGCTCGCTTTGGCCGAAAAATCATCCCAGCTGACATAGCGGCCTTTCGGAATCACCAGAACATGTTCGGGCGCCTGTGGATTGATATCATGGAAGGCAAGCACCCATTCATCTTCATAGACCGTCTTGTTGGGAATTTCGCCGCGCAGGATTTTCGCGAAAATATTATCGTCGTCATAGGGTTGGGTTGGGTCAATCGCCATCAGCTTGCTCCTCTTGCGGCTTTCTCCTCCAGCCCTGACAGGCCCTCCCGACGGGCCAGTTCGGCGGTCACGTCGTCCAGCGACAAACCCATGTCGGCGAGCAGGACCATCAGGTGGAACAGCAGGTCGGCCGCCTCGCCGATCATTGCGGTCTTGTCATCCTGCACCGCGGCGATCACCGATTCGACCGCTTCTTCGCCCAGCTTTTCCGCCATTTTCGCGCGCCCCTTGGCACGCAAGTTCGCGACATAGCTTTGATCCGGCTCCGCGTCGCGTCGCTGCAGGATCGTCTGCTCGAGAGATTTGAGGATATCAGTCATCAACGGCGGTTTGGGCGAGAAATCGCCCGTTCGTCAAGCCCTGGCGGCACAAGTTTGCGCGCTTCACCAAAATGGGCCGCCTTGGCATCAACGCCGGGCGGGAAGATTGGCGGCGCGCAGGGCGGTATGGGCATCGGCAATCGTATGCTGGCCGAAGTGGAATATCGAGGCCGCAAGCACTGCATTGGCATGGCCCCGGGTCACGCCGTCGACCAGATGATCGAGATTGCCGACACCGCCACTGGCAACCACCGGTATCGACACCGCATCAGCGATCGTGCGCGTCAGGTCCAGATCATAGCCATCGCGGGTGCCGTCGCGGTCCATCGAGGTGACCAGCAGTTCCCCTGCTCCCAGTTCGGCCATGCGGACAGCGTGCTCCAGCGCGTCAATGCCGGTCGGGGTTCGGCCCCCATGGGTGAAGATTTCCCAGCGTCCCGGCTCGATCTGGCGGGCATCGATCGACGCCACCATGCACTGGCTGCCGAAACGGGTCGCAATATCGCTGACCACTTCCGGCCGCGAAACGGCGGCGCTGTTGACCGCCACCTTGTCCGCCCCCGCCATCAACAAAGCGCGCGCGTCATCCGCCGTGCGGACACCGCCGCCCACGGTGACCGGCATGAAGCAGACCTCGGCCGTGCGCCGCACGACATCGATGATCGTATCGCGATTCTCATGGCTGGCGGTAATGTCGAGGAAGCAAAGTTCGTCGGCCCCCGCAGCATCATAGGCCTGCGCCTGCTCGACCGGATCGCCGGCGTCCTGCAGGTCAACAAAATTGACGCCCTTGACCACCCGGCCATTGGCGACATCGAGGCAGGGAATGACGCGGATGCGGACGGTCATGCGCGCACCGCCGTTGGTGTCGAGTGAAGTCGAGAGACGTTTGCGCGCGAAACCAATGTGTCTCGACTGCGCTCGACACGAACGGAACTGGGCCGTTTAACCACGATTGGCCATCGCGATCGCGGTCGCCAGATCGAGCCGCCCGTCATAAAGCGCCCGGCCGGTGATCACGCCTTCGATCCCGTCCTTGGCAAACTGGCTGAGCATATGGATATCATCCAGTCCCTTGACCCCGCCGCTGGCAATCACCGGAATATCGACCCCGCGCGCCAGATCGACGGTGGCTTCGATATTGCAGCCGGTGAGCATGCCGTCGCGCCCGACATCGGTGAACAGGATCGATGCAACGCCCGCATCTTCAAAACGCCGCGCCAGATCGCGGACGGAGACATCCGATACATCGGCCCAGCCTTCGGTCGCGACCATGCCGTCGCGCGCGTCAACGGCGACAACGATACCGCCCTCATATTCCTTCGCCATATCCTTGACGAAGTCCGGATCTTTCAGCGCGGCGGTACCGATCACCAGCCGGGCGACGCCCAGTCCAAACCAGCGTTCGACCGTCTCGGGATTGCGAATGCCGCCACCCAATTGCACATAGCCCGGGAAGCTGGCGACAATGGCCTCTACCGCTTCGGCATTTTTCGGCGAGCCGGCAAAGGCCCCATCCAGATCGACGACGTGGATATGTTCGGCGCCGGCAACGGCAAACAGACCGGCCTGTTCTGCCGGATTGTCGCCATAAACCGTGGCACGATCCATATCGCCTTCTGCCAGGCGAACGACTTCGCCCGACTTGAGATCAATAGCAGGAAATACGATCATGGTTTCCACTCCAGAAAACGGTTGAGAAAGGCCAGCCCATAGGCCTGGCTTTTCTCGGGGTGAAATTGCACACCGACGATATTGTCGCGACCGACCGCCGACACCAAAGGTACGCCGTGGCTGGTCTTGGCCAGAATCTCCGCCTGGTTCGCGGCGTCAAAATGATAGCCGTGCAAATAATAAGCTTCGCCGGGCTCGAGCAGATCATGTCCCTCGGTCGGCGTCACGTCATTCCAGCCCATATGCGGGATTTTTATATCATCGCTGGCAGGCTCGATCGCCCTTACCGTGCCGCCGATCCAGCCAAGGCCTTCATGTTCGCCAAATTCGATACCCTTGTCGGCCAGCATCTGCATCCCGACACAGATACCGAGGAAAGCCACGCCTTCGGCGCGCACCCGCTTTTCCATTGCTGCAACCATGCCGTCAATGGCTCCCAGGGCATCGCGACAGGCGCCAAATGCCCCGACACCGGGCAATATGATCCTGTCGGCTCGCGCGACCTCCTCCGGGTCAGCGGTTACAGTGACCTTGCCAGCCCCTGCGGCGACCAGCGCATTGTGCACGCTATGCAAATTGCCGGCACCAAAATCTATGAGAGCGATGGTTTCAGACATGGTGCAACTCAACCGCCCAATTGCCCCTTGGTCGAGGGAATCGCATCGCCCTTGCGCGGGTCGCGTTCGACCGCCTGACGCATCGCCCGGGCAAAGCCCTTGAACATGCTTTCCGCAATATGGTGATTATTCTCGCCATAAAGCAGTTCGACATGCAGCGTTATTCCAGCGGCATCGGCAACGCTGTGAAACCAGTGTTTGAAAAGCTCCGTGTCCATCTCGCCAAGCCGCTCCTGCGTGAAACCCGCGTTCCAGACAAAATAGGGCCGACCGGAAATATCGAGCGCCACCCGGCTCAACGTCTCGTCCATTGGCGAATAGGCGCTGCCGTAACGCACGATCCCCGCCTTGTCGCCGAGCGCCTGATGAATCGCCTGACCGACCGCAATAGCGCTGTCCTCGGTGGTGTGGTGCTGATCAACGTGGAGATCGCCCTTGATCCGCAATTTCAGGTCGATCAGCGAATGGCGCGAAAATTGTTCGATCATATGATCGAGAAAACCGATGCCGGTCGACACATCATATTGACCGGTTCCATCGAGGTTCAACTCGACGTAAATCTCGGTTTCCTTGGTATTTCGTTCGATTGTCGCTGTTCTCATGCAAGAGGCCTATAGTGGCTTGGACAAATCAGGCAAGAATTTCGCGGCCTTTGGTCAACGCAAAATTCATTTTACGCTCTTGACCCGATGCCCGCTTCACGCCACCTAGTGCAAATGAGTGATGACGCACCCGATAGCCTGATTCCTTACGACGAAATCGTTCAGGAAGCCCTGCGTGCGGTGGTTGGCCGTGTGCTGAGGGAAGTCGAGAAAGACGGTTTGCCCGGTGAGCATCATTTCTACATCACCTTCAAGACCCGCGCCCCCGGCGTAGATATCCCCGATCACCTGATCGCGCGGTTCCCGGACGAGATGACCATTGTCATCCAGAACCGCTATTGGGATCTGAAAGTTGACAAGGACCGTTTCGAAGTTGGCCTGAGTTTCAACCAGATCAGTTCGATGCTGCATATTCCGTTCGCGGCGATCACGTCTTTTGTCGACCCGGCCGTGGATTTTGCCCTGCAGTTCCACGTTGACGAGGTCGAGGGCGATATCGATGACCATGATCCTGCGGAAAATGACGGCGAGACGGAAGCGGTCGAGACCGTCGATGACGGCTCCAACGTAGTGACGGTGGACTTCGGCAAGAAAAAGTGAGCGGCACCCGCACCGAAACCGATTCTCTCGGCGAAATTGAAGTGCCAGCCGATGCCTATTGGGGCGCCCAGACCCAGCGCAGCATCGAAAATTTTCCCTTCCCCCGTCAGGAACGCATGCCGATTCGGCTGATCCATGCGCTGGCTGCGGTCAAACAGGCAGCAGCGCGGGTCAACGGCATCCATGGCCTCGAACCGGAAATCGCCGCCGCCATCGAAAAAGCCGCCAATGCCGTGCGCACCGGCGAATATGACAATCAATTTCCGCTGACCATCTGGCAAACCGGGTCCGGCACCCAGTCGAACATGAACGTCAACGAAGTGATCGCCGGTGTCGCCAACGAGGCGATCTACGGCACGCGCGGCGGCAAATATCCGGTCCATCCGAACGACCATGTCAATCGCGGCCAATCGTCCAACGACAGTTTCCCAACCGCCATGCATGTGGCGGCGGCGCGGGCGCTGGAAGTCGAGCTGTTCCCGGCGCTCGAGCAATTGCACGATGCCCTTGCCGAAAAGGCGCAGCAGTGGAAATCCATCGTCAAGATCGGCCGCACCCATTTGCAAGATGCCACACCGCTGACGCTCGGCCAGGAATTTTCCGGCTATGCCGCGCAGCTGGTCGCCGCCCGCGACCGGGTCGAGAGCGTGCTGCCACGATTGTTGCAGCTGGCGCAAGGCGGCACCGCCGTCGGCACCGGGCTCAATGCGCCAGACAGTTTCGGCGAGCATATCGCCAAGGAAATCTCCAAGATCACCGGCCTGAAATTCACCTCGGCGCCGAACAAGTTCGCGGAACTGGCCGCACATGACACGATGGTCGAACTGTCCGGCGCACTCAACACGCTGGCGGTGTCGCTGACCAAGATCGCCAATGATATCCGCCTGCTCGGGTCGGGACCGCGTTCCGGCCTTGGCGAGCTCGACCTGCCGGCCAATGAACCGGGCAGCTCGATCATGCCGGGCAAGGTCAATCCGACCCAGTGCGAGATGCTGACCATGGTTGCAGCGCAGGTGATCGGCAATCACCAGGCGGTGACCGTCGGCGGACTGCAGGGGCATCTGGAGCTGAATGTGTTCAAGCCGCTGATCGGCGCCAACGTGCTGCGCTCGATCGAGATAATTTCCATCGGCATGTCGAGCTTTTCCGAACGTTGCGTGGAAGGTCTGGAGGCTAATGAAGCGCGAATCAGGGAGCTGGTCGATAACTCGCTCATGCTGGTCACCGCCCTCGCCCCGGTAATTGGCTATGACAAGGCGGCGGCGATTGCCAAATATGCCCACAAGACCGGCCAGACATTGCGCGCATCCGCGCTGGAACTCGGTCTGGTTGACGCAGAAACCTACGATACCCATGTAAGGCCTGAGAATATGGTCGGAAATCATTCCTGATCCGGGAACAAGAACAACATGTCGCTCATCAGAAATATATTCACCACCGCAGTGGGATACGAAGCCCGCAAGCACACCAAAGGCCACGGTTTGCGCAACTTCGGCCTCGGCATGCTCGCGGCCCGTCTGGCCACCCGGTCCGTCCCCGGCGCGCTGCTGGTCGGCGGGGCGCTGATCGCGAAAAAGCTCTATGATGACAAGAAAGAGGCGGAAGCCCTGCCCGCATCCGAGGCGGTGATTGATATTGAGGGCAAGCCGGTTCCTGTAGACAGCGAAACTACGGCAGATCCGGCGCTACGTCTTCCCGGTTAACCAGTAGCCGGTGCCAGCTGCCTGCCAATCCTTCACAGCTTCGATCGGTACAGTCAGCATCAGGATATTGAGCGCGAGATTGTCGCGGATCATATAGCCGGTAAACAGCTCGAAAATCACGGCTATTGTCAGTGTTGCTTTCCAAGGCAGTCGCGAGGCGAGGAAAAATCCGATGATCATCCACACGATATCGGCCATCGAGTTGATAATGCTGTCCCCCTCATAACCATAGGAAATGGTCGCCTCGCGATAGCGGTCGATGATGACGGAGGAGTTTTCCAACACTTCCCACGCGCCCTCCACCAATATTGACAGCGCAAGGATCACGCCAAGCGGGAACAGCTTCGGCAAGCGCTTGCGCAATAGATGTCCCAGCCCGAAAAAAACAAAACCGTGAATGATATGGCTCATCGAATACCAGTCGGTGAGATGCTGGCTATTTTCCGATGATTGCACCACGCCCTGCCACAGCTTGACCGTACCGCAGCTACAGATCGGAGGGCGTCCCATGCCAAACAGGATCAGCGCAAAACCGGCAAATAATATGAAGAAGATCAGCGCGCTGGTTTTGCTGATCCTGAGTGGCCATTTCGTCATACAGTTCCTCCAACGCAATGATCGTGAAGGAACAGTTTATTCCTCCAATGCAATGTTGATTGTAACTGGCATTAAAGTCGCCGATATTTGGCTATTCGGGGATTGTTACAACTGTCTCCGCAATTGTATATCTGAAACCGACGGGTCAAGAGACGTGAATATCCACAAAGGGGATCGTTCGAGCCTGGTTTCTGATCGGACGCACGGCGACAGTTTACCAAAGACACTTGATTGAAGTAACGCCGTTCCGCCGATTCTTCGGCCGCCAAACCACCCGAAACAAAACTTCCTACATCGGCAACAATCTATCCAACATCACGCAAAATAGCGCCTCCTTGGTCCGAACTTTGACGAACTTTGGACCAGATTTCGCATTGGAGGCATGGTTTCGAGCTTCTCTGCAATCCATCGCTAATTCCTCACAGCCCAAATTTTGGTGAGAAGAACCTATCCCCGCCAATTGTAATATTGATCACAACTGACATTGCTGTAAGCTCCATGAGAACCGCCAAAACGAAGCGGCACAGGAGAGCATGTTGGCAACCACCGCGCAAACGGGGCAAGCGCCCCGCAAATTCTTTGGCTGGACCAATGTCGGTCTGTTCTTCTTCATCCAGTTTGCCGCATCCGGCTTTGTCTATTTCGCCTATTCGGTGGTCTTCCCGGTGATGGTCGAGACGATGGACTGGAACCGCGGCTCCGCCTCCATTGCCCAGTCGGTGGCGCTGATAACGCTTGGCCTGTCCTATCCATTGACCGGCTATCTTCTGAACCGGTCGGGGGTCCGCCGGACCATAACAGTCGGGTTGCTGGTCATGCTGGCCGGTTTGCTGCTGCTGGTATTTGCAGTGTCCGATTTATGGCAGTGGGTTCTGGTATGGGGCGTGGTCATGGGCCTGTCTTTTGGCCTGACCGGCCCGATCTGCGCGCAGACCGCCATGATCAGCTGGTTCAGCGTCAAGCGATCGACGACAATCGGCATAGTCATGACCGGTGGCGCGCTCGGCGGCGCGCTGGCACAGCCGGTTCTGGCCGAGATGATGGACCGGTTTGACAGCTGGCGGGCCGCCTGGGCCATCGCCGCGGCGATGGTCCTCATCGCGCTGGCCGCCACGCGGTTCATCATTAACCGGCCGGCCGATATCGGACAATTCCCGGACAATATCGATCCCATAAGCGCAGTCAGTGACGAGCAAGCTCATCACGCGCACCCGAAAACCTATCGCACCGACCATGAATGGACGTTGCGGGAGATCATTCGCAAACCGACCCTTTTTCTGATGATGGTGATATCGGTTGGTTATCTGGGCACCTTCTTTGCCTTGCTCAATCATGGCGTTCTGCATCTGACAGACAATGGTCTGAACGGGATCGAGGCGGCCGCCATATTCGGCCTTCTGATCCTGGGCAGCGGGCTGGCGCGGATTCCGGCCGGCTGGCTTGGCGACCAGTTCGAACTGCGCTGGACCATATTCGGGTCCATCGCCCTGATGGCGGTAGCGCTCGCGGGATTCTGGCAAGGCCAGAGCATATGGCTCTTGTCGGCCATGGGTATGTTATTCGGTGCCGGCTATGGCAGTCTGCTGGTGTTGCTCCCCGCGGCGATCGGCAATTATTTCGGCGAGCGCGCCTTTCCCGTGATCAATTCCCTGTTCGCTCCTGTGGTTCTGCCCTTCGCCGCTGCGGCGCCTGCCGGTGCCGGCTTTGTTTTCGAGGCGACCGGCAGCTACGACTTCGCCTTTGCCGGGGCGATCATCCTGCTCGCCGCCGGAATGCTCGCCGCTTTCTGCCTCAAGCCACCGGCGACGCCCGTCTAGATATTACCGTCGCTAGAGAGCAGCGCGGCAATCGGTCTGGTTCCCGGCCGGCGCGCCAGCACGATCATCAAGATCGTCGTGAACGGAACCGCCAGAATAGCGCCGGGAATGCCCCACAGGCTGCTCCAGATGGCCAGCGAGACCAGCACCACCATCGGGCTGAGATTGACCGATTTGCTGAGCATTTTCGGTTCCACGATATTACCGACGATCACCTGCGCCGTGGTCATCAGGCCGGTGGCAATCAGAGGAATGGTCAGCGTCCCGAACTGGGCCACGGCGAACAGCGCCGGAAAAGCCACGCCGACGAACGAACCGATATAGGGAATATAATTGAGCAGCCCGATGATGATCGCCCACAAGGCGGCATATTCCACGCCCAATATCAGCAATATCACCCAGCAGATGACACCGAGGATGATGTTGATCAGCGTCTTGGTTGCCAGATAGCTGCCGATATCATGGTTGATCCGGGTGATCATGTTCAGTGTATCGGTCGAATCGCTGTCCGAACCGAAGGCCCGGCGCACCTTTTCGGGAAAGCCGGTGATCTCGCTGAGCAGGAAGGATGCATATAATATCGTGATGAAGACAAATCCGCCGAAGCTGGTCAGCGAGGACAGCACCGACTGGGCCAGTGCGGCGATATCGATCTCGGTAAAAAATCTCGTGGCAAATTCACGTACCGCTTTGGCGATCGCCTCGGTGCCCCGGTCAAATATCGCCGAGGGCGAAGCCATAAGTTCGGAAACTTCCGGACGGCCAATCGTCTCGTCTGCCGGCAGCGGGAACCATAGGGCGAACAGATTTTCCAGATTGCGCTGATAGACCGGCAGCGAAGGCACCAGATTCTGCAGACTGGCCACCAGCATCCGGGTCATGGCAAAAAGCATGGCCAACACGCCAATCAGGGCGAGCGTGGCGCGGAGCCACAAGGGCGTCTGGCCAAGCCCGGGAATTCGGGCGACAGTGGCGCTGGCGGCATAGAGAATCTGCAGCAGGATGATCGCGGTCACAATCGGCAGGATGATGTCCTGACCCACGTAAAACAGCCAGCCGATCATGATCGTGATACCGATCGCGTAGAAAATGGTGCTGATACGTCCCTGGATCATGATTTTTCGATAGCCTTAATCTCCGTGACTGTCATCAGGATGATTGTGCATCCTGCAGATATAAAACATCGGGACAAGCATCTTGACGCGATGCACACCTATCGGCCAATAGCCGCTATGGCCGACAATATTGCTTCCCAGAATATCGATAATGATCACCGCGAACTGAACCGCAGAGGACTGCTTTTCGTGCTGTCCTCTCCCTCGGGCGCCGGCAAATCGACATTGGCAAAGATGTTGCTGGAAGCCGACGACGAGATCGCCATGTCGGTGTCGGTAACAACCCGGCCGAAACGGCCTGGTGAAGAGGATGGCAAGGACTATTATTTCGTCAGTGGCGACCAGTTCGAGGAAATGGTCGCCGACCATAGCTTCCTTGAATATGCTACGGTATTCGGCAACCGCTATGGCACTCCGTCGGTCCCGGTGAACCAGAGTCTGGAAGCCGGACAGGATGTGCTGTTCGATATCGACTGGCAGGGCACACAGCAGCTTTATCAGCGCGCCGGCCAGGATGTGGTGCGGGTGTTCATTCTGCCACCCTCGCTCGGGGAATTGCGCAACCGTCTGGAAAGCCGCAACACCGATGCGCCGGAGATCATTGAAAGCCGGATGCAGCGCGCGACCAGCGAGATCAGCCATTGGGACGGCTATGACTATGTCCTGATCAACGACGATCTCGACGCCTGCTTCACCAAGGTGAAGCAAATTCTTGCCACCGAACGGATGCGACGGTCGCGACAAACCGGCCTGATCGGGTTCGTCCGGAACTTGATGGCGGAATAGTCAGGGCGCTGGCTGCGGCACCTGCCTGACGTAAAGCCCGTCAAACATTGTCGACCAGCTGGCACCATCATCAGTCGACGTCTGCCAGTGCTGTCGGACGCTTCCGTCATCCCGGGCTGTCCAGGTGATGCGGTTAATGACCATGCCCCTTGCATAATAAAGGGTGTTGCGGTTGGCGAGTACCATCTCACCCTCAGCATTCAGTCCGCCTTCGATAAACAGCGCCGAACCATCCGTCCCCATCCAGGTCTGGTGCCATTTTTTCTGCGCGGCATCGTAAAAGCTCATGCTCATGCCGGTGTAACCGCTTTTGGTGGTATAATCTTCACGGATAACGCAGCCGCCGTGATCGCGTGAAATCCGGCTCGACGCCGTCGCCCGGTCCTGTCCGGCTGCGGTAACGTCCCAGACTCCGATCCAGAAATCAAAAGCACGGTGAGCGTCGCTTAGGCAGGCTTTTACCGACTGGACAGACGCTGGCGCAGGCGTCTGCGCGTGCACAGGTTCAAAAAAAAGGGGATGGCACCAGAAGCGTTGCAACGGTTGCGCCCAATAGGGGGCGGACGCATGATCCGCGAATCCGGAAATAGGAGCTTGCCCATGCGGTAGGCAATATATTCCGGTTCAGCGTTTTGCTTGTCCGCATTCCGATACCATCCCCCATTTCAAGCTTCGATGCGACCCGTCAGCATTATGCTTTTCCGGATTCTCACTCAGCTGCCGTCAACATAGCATAGACGCGCCGCACCCAGATTGCCGTTCGACCAACGGCATTTGCCGATCGACAAAAGAAAGATGCTTTGGCAAGCTGCGCAAAACGAGGACATTTTGCATTGCATCGATCGGAAAAGACCGTTGGTTTTCGGTCCCCGAAAGGGTACCAAAGTGGCAATGGCGGATCGCTAAGGGGGTAATGTGGCTGAACCACGGGAAATTGATGTTCTGATCGTCGGCGGCGGCTTTTCGACCATGCCACTGATCCGCGAACTGGAGGCAAGCGGCATCGGCTGGCTTATGGTGTCTCCGATGCAGCCAATCTGGGAGCAGCTGGAAACTGCCGGTGCACTCGATTTCGACCTTGTGAGTTCGCTCCAGAGCAGCGTCTACTCCTTCGAACTGGTGGAAATGCTCAGGGAGCAGGGGGAAAATTTCTCCGATGGATTTCCCACTGCCAAGGAATTTTACGGGATCCACAAAAAATACGCCGCACGTCACGCCGATCACATCTACAATGGCGTCGTCGACAGCATCGACAATCATGCCGATCACAGCATCGTCCACCTCGAAAGCGGCGAGCAGCTCCGCGCCAAACATGTCGTCGTCGCAACCGCTTTCCGGCGAAGGATGAACGCCAATCTCAAGCAGATCACCGTGGATGAGAGCTTTGCCGGCAAAAACGTCGCCATCACTTCGACCGGCGACAGCTCGAACCTGCTGATCGCCAAGCTGGTTGCTCATGGCGCCAAAGTGCATCTGGTCAGCAACGGTTTCATCATTCTCGACAAGATGTTCGCCACCTTTTCGCCCTTCGACGATGGGCCGCGTTTCGTCCCGCTCGACCAGCTCGAATGCCACAATTTTTCGGAAGTCAGCAAATGGAGCTATCGCGCCTTCATCGACGGCGGCTATATCCACGGCCTGATCCATCACCGCTTTGCCCAGTTGTTCGACCGCAACAGCCTGGGCGTGCGCCACCCCAAGAGCATCCGGCCGCACAAGGACATCCGCCATTTCTTCAAGGCGAAGGCGCCGGTCGAAAACGGCCATATCGCGATCAAATATTGGCCGATCGATGTCTACAAGCTCTATTGCGAGGAGACGCTGGAACAGAAGATTGCCGATGGCTATCTGATCAACGATCTGCCCTTCTTTCTGGAGCATGGCCATGTGAAGCTGTGGGACAAGGCGGCCACAACCATCGATCATGAGGCGATGACGCTCAGCGAAGACGGCGAAAACGCAAGCTTCGATATGATCATCGACGGCGATCAGGAAATACCCGCAGTACCCGAGATCCGGGCGCATGGCGAAAGCGGAGTGGAAGTCTTTGCCTACAAGCCGCGCGAACAGTTCATGGGCGTCACGTCACCCGGGCTCCGGAACATCTACACCATCGGTTTCACCCGTCCGTTCACCGGCGGCCTTAACAATATCACCGAAATGCAGTGCCTGCTGGTTCACCGGATGATCGCCGATCCGGACTTTCGTAACAGTATCAGGACCAATATCGACCAGCGCATCGCCGACTATAACGCGACTTATTATACCAAGCGGCCGGAGAAAAAGACCGACCATCTGGTGTGGTACGGGACCTTCACCGACGAGGTCGCCAAGCTGCTCGACATTCGCCCGGCCCGCGCCGACATGCCCGGGAAGAAGGGCCTGATGCGCTATTATATGTTCCCCAATAATGTATTCCGCTTCCGCGAAAAGGGCCGATACGCAGTCGATGGCGTGGACCAACTGATCGAGCATACCTCGAAACAATATCACGACTACAAGGTATTGGCGCTGCTGGTCATCCGCTACCCGTTTTTCGAGCTGCTCGCGCTCGCCACTATCCTGCTGGCGCCCGTCCCCTGGTGGGTCAAGATTCCAGCAGCGATCATCCACAACCGCCTGCCCTTCACCTCGACGCTGGTCGGAAAATTCGGCCTGCCGACACGGGAGAGCAAGGCGATATTCAATTATCGCAAGGCGATCAGCTTCCCGGTGCTCGCCTATCCGCTGGTTGCGGCCGCCACGTGGGCAGCCGCAGGAACGGACGCCGCATTTGCTTTCTCAGCAGGCCTGCTCGCTTATGTCTATGCGATGATTCATCTCGGCACGGCCAAGGGATGGAACCGCAAATTCTTCTGCGATATGAAGAGCAAAAGGTCGCCGGAGATGGTCAGGTTTTTCGAGAAATATCGGGCGGCCTTTGGGCGGGTCAAGGGGACTCGGGCGCTGAATGAAACACCCTGAACGCCATTTTTAGGGGTGAGACGATGAGGACTAGTCGAGAGCAAGTGCCTCGCGACCGGTATATTTGCTCGCACACAACCCTTGAAAACAGAACAAACATTGAACATATAACGCGGACCACCCTGTTCTTTTGGCCCGCTGGACTCTCTCCGGCATCTTCTGCAAAGCACGTCCATGAGTCTGACCCACATCAAAGTAAAAGGCGCCCGCGAGCATAATCTCAAGGGCGTGGATATCGAGCTGCCGCGCGAAAAGCTGATCGTGATCACCGGCCTGTCCGGCAGCGGCAAGTCGAGCTTGGCCTTCGATACCATCTATGCCGAGGGGCAGCGGCGCTATGTCGAGAGCCTCAGCGCCTACGCGCGGCAGTTTCTCGAGATGATGCAGAAGCCCGATGTCGAGCATATCGAGGGGCTTTCGCCTGCGATCTCGATCGAACAGAAGACCACCAGCCGCAATCCGCGTTCGACCGTCGCGACGGTGACCGAGATTTACGACTATATGCGCCTGCTTTGGGCGCGCGCCGGCGTGCCTTATTCGCCAGCCACCGGCCTGCCGATCACCGCGCAGACCGTGTCGCAAATGGTCGACCGGGTGATGACCCTGCCCGAGAAAACCCGCTTCTTCCTGCTCGCACCCGTGGTGCGCGGCCGCAAGGGCGAATATCGCAAGGAATTGCTGGAGTGGCAGAAGGCCGGCTTCACCCGGGTCCGCGTCGACGGCGAATTTTACAATATCGAGGAAACGCCAAAGCTCGACAAGAAATACAAGCATGACATCGAGGTTGTCGTGGACCGGCTCGTGGTGCGCGAGGGCATGGAACAAAGGCTCGCCGACAGTTTCGAGACGGCACTGCGGCTGGCGGATGGCCTGGCCTTTGTCGATCTGGCGGATGGGACGGTTGAGGAGGCTTTGGCGCTTGCCAATCGTACTTCGACAAGCTCAGCACGAACGGAAAGTGTCGCGGAAGCCAGCGCGACTTTCAAACCGGAACCGGATGACTCCCCCTCCCGCTTGCGGGAGGGGTTAGGGGTGGGCCAGCCGGACACACAGAATATCCCCACCCCCGACGCCTCCCGCAAGCGGGCCCCCGACCCCTCCCGCAAGCGGGAGGGGAGCATGAAAGGCACCGGCCTCCCCCCGAACCGGATCGTCTTTTCCGAACGCTTCGCCTGCCCGGTCAGCGGTTTCACCATCGAGGAAATCGCCCCGCGGCTCTTCTCCTTCAACGCCCCGCAAGGCGCCTGCCCGTCCTGCGACGGTCTCGGCGAGAAGCTGCATTTCGATACCCAGTTGATCGTGCCCAATCCGGCGCTGAGTATCAAACAGGGCGCGGTTGTGCCCTGGGCCAAGTCCAACCCGCCCTCGCCTTATTATATGCAGGTTCTCGGCAGCCTCGCGCGCCATTTCGAATTTGATCTCGAGACGCCTTGGAACGAACTGAGCGCACATCATCAGGATGTCATTCTCAACGGCACCCAGGGCCTGCCCGTCACGCTCCGTTTTCAGGACGGCCGCAAATCCTATGAAGTGAAGAAGCCATTCGAAGGCGTCGTCGGCAATCTCAACCGGCGCATGCTGCAGACCGAGAGCGCTTGGATGCAGGAAGAGCTGGCCAAATTCCAGGCCGCCGCACCGTGCGAGACCTGTCACGGCGCGCGGCTCAAGCCGGAAGCGCTGGCGGTCAAGATTGCCGGCGAGGATATCTCCATCTCCTCTCGCCGCAGCGTCGGTGACGCGCTGGAATTTTTCGAAGGTCTGGGTGCCAAGCTCAACAAGACGCAGAGCCAGATTGCCGAACCGATCCTGAAAGAGATTATTGAACGACTGGGCTTTCTCAACAATGTCGGTCTGGATTATCTCAATCTCGATCGGACCAGCGGCACCTTGTCCGGCGGCGAAAGCCAGCGCATCCGTCTCGCCAGCCAGATCGGCTCCGGCCTGTCGGGCGTGCTCTATGTGCTCGACGAACCGAGCATCGGCCTGCACCAGCGCGACAATGACCGGCTGCTGACCACACTGAAACGTCTCCGCGATCTCGGCAATACGGTGATCGTGGTCGAACATGACGAAGACGCGATCCGCACCGCGGACTGGGTTGTCGACATGGGACCGGGCGCCGGCGTCCATGGCGGCGAGGTCGTGGCCGAGGGCACGCTCAAGCAGATCCTGAAGTCCAAGAAGTCACTGACCGCCGCCTATCTCAACGGCACCCGCGAAATCGAGGTGCCGGCCAGACGGCGCGAGGGCAATGGCAAGAAGCTGACCGTGCATGGTGCGACCGCCAATAATCTGCAGAATGTCACAGCCTCCATTCCGCTCGGGACGTTCACCTGCATCACCGGCCTGTCGGGTTCGGGCAAAAGCTCGTTCACCATCGACACGCTCTATGCGGCGGCGGCACGGACGCTCAATGGCGCGCGGGTGATTGCCGGCGCGCATGACAAGATCACCGGTCTCGAATATTGCGACAAGGTCATCGATATCGACCAGTCGCCCATCGGCCGCACCCCGCGGTCCAACCCGGCGACCTATACCGGGGCCTTCACCAACATCCGCGACTGGTTCGCCGGTCTGCCAGAGGCTCAGGCGCGCGGTTACAAGCCGGGCCGGTTCAGTTTCAACGTCAAGGGCGGCCGCTGCGAAGTCTGCCGCGGCGACGGATTGATCAAGATCGAGATGCACTTCCTGCCCGACGTCTATGTCACCTGCGAGGAATGCGGCGGCAAACGCTATAATCGCGAAACGCTGGAGGTGAAGTTCAAGGGCAAGTCAATCGCCGATATTCTCGACATGACGGTCGAGGATGCGGTCAGCTTCTTCAAGGCCGTCCCGCCGATCCGCGACAAGATGGCGATGCTCTATGAAGTGGGCCTTGGCTATGTGAAGGTCGGCCAGCAGGCGACGACCCTGTCCGGCGGCGAGGCGCAGCGGGTCAAGCTGGCCAAGGAATTGTCGAAACGGTCAACCGGACAGACGCTCTATATTCTCGACGAGCCGACCACCGGTCTGCATTTTGAGGATGTCCGCAAGCTTTTGCAGGTGCTTCACCAGCTGGTCGAACAGGGCAATAGCGTCGTGGTGATCGAGCATAATCTCGACGTCATCAAGACCGCCGACCATATCATCGACCTCGGCCCCGAAGGCGGTGTCCGCGGCGGCGAGATCGTCGCGCAAGGCACACCCGAAGAAGTTGCCAAGGTCAAGGGCAGCTATACCGGCGGCTATCTGAAAGATATGCTGGCGAAGTGAGCGGCACAGTTGCGAGGCTTCTTTTCGTCTGCACCCGCAACCGCCTGCGCAGCCCGACAGCGGAGGTGGTGCTGAACAGCGTGGACAGGGTGACGGCCATCTCGGCTGGTACGAATAACGATGCCGAGACACCGCTATCCGGCGATCTGATCCTCTGGGCGGACAGCATCTATGTGATGGAGACCGGCCACAGGAAAAAGATCACGCAGAAATTCGGCCCGTTGCTGAAAGAAAAGCCGGTTCGCAACCTGGCCATTCCGGACAATTACAAGTTCATGGATCCGGATCTGGTTGCGATCATCAAAGCCAGATTTCCGGCCTATTTTCCCTAGCGCTTCAAGACCCGGTGCTGCCACAATAGCAACGCGACCGGTACGACCAGTTCAACAATCATGCCACTGACTTGCCAGCTAGCGGGCTCGCCCACTGTCGTCCAGGACACCGCCCTGGCGATGCCACCGACAAACCAGCCCAGCATGGCAAAGCGTAATAAATCCGCCCGGCCGCGAATATCACCGGCCGACCAGAGGATCATCAACCCGATAGCGACATAGACGCCGGCAAGATAACGATACTGGCTGTCGAGCGCCGTGCTGACCGCGTCCCCTCCACTATGTTCCGCTGCGCCAAATAGTATGCCGGTAACGCCCAAAAATAGCGGAACCAGCCCCACCAGAATCGTGACAATACGTAAGATATTCATTTCGATTTCCCCGTCGCCCCGCTCGCTCAAGCGAAAAAAGCTTAAATCCCGAACAGGCGATGCCCCAAGCGCAGCGGATAGTCCAGCCTGGTGTCTACAGCCGCTCGAGACGCACAGGCAACCCGTCCTTGGGCTGCGGGATCGGGAAGACCTGCCAGTCCGGCTCGTAACCCGCTCCACCCTGCAGGACCACTCGGTTCTGGGTCAGCATCGTATGCATCAAGATCTTGATCTGCATATAGGCGAAATGGAGTCCGAGACACATATGCGCGCCGCCGCCAAAGGGCACCCAGGCATATTTGTGACGACCGGCCGAATTTTCCGGCGTGAAGCGCAACGGATCGAATTTTTCCGGATCGGGCCAGTGTTTTTCCATCTTGTGGACAAAGCTGGGGCTCACCCCGACGGTTGTACCGGCTGGAATCGTGTAATTGCGGAAGGTAAAATCCTTGACCGCCCGACGCGGCATCGACGGCACCGGCGGGATCAGCCGCAGCGCTTCCTTGAAGGCCATTTCGGTCAGTTCGAGCTTGCCCAGCTGTTCCATCGACAGCGCCGTTCCGGCAGGCGCGACCGACAGACATTCTTCGCGGATCTTGTCCTGCCACTCGGGATGTTTGGCGAGCAGATAGATCAGGCTGGTCGCAGACGAGGTAATTGTGTCATGCGCCGCCATCATCAGGAAATTCATGTGATCGACGACCTCGTCCTCGGTCAGCAGCTCGCCATTTTCATGGGTTGCGAGGCAGATCTGGGTGAATATATCCTCTCCGCCTTTCGCCCGGCGTTCTTTCACTTGCGGGGTGAAATATTCGAGCAGATATTCGCGCGCCTTCACGCCTTTCCACATCTTGGTAAAGGGAATCGGTTTGCGCGCCACACCCACCGAAGCCTGCACCTCGTGCACGAACGCCTTATTAATCTTGTCGGCTTCCGGCCCCCAAGGGATACCCAGGATCGCGCTGGCAGCGGTATCCAGCGACAGCGATTTGATCGCCGGATAAAATTCGAATTCCGTCCCGCTCCATTCGCCAACCCGCTGTAATATCCCCTCGCCGAGCACCTGGCAGTGATGCCTCATCGGGCCCGGCTTGAAAGCCACCGACAGCGCCTTGCGATCCGCCCGGTGACGTTCGAAATCCATCAGCATCAGGCCGCGGGGAAACAAATTGTTGAGAATCGGTCCCCAGCCCTGCTCGCTGGAGAATATCTTGTCCTTGTTGAACAGGATCAATTCGGTGGCATCGGCCCCAAGCAGATTGACCGACCATCCCCCGAAACTGAATGCGCGATAGACCGAGCCATATTTTTCGAACATCCGGCGCCCGAATGCGTACGGGTTCTTGAGCAGATCCAGTGTACAACCCAGAACCGGCAGGCCTTTTTCACCCGGAATATGCGACAGTTCTTCCTCGCTGGGGCGCCGCACCCAATGCGGATTGGCAGACTCCTGAAACGGATATCCATGCGGTTTTGCTGCAACTGTCGTCACGCGAGTTCTCCTGAACTGGTATTTTGACAACAGGATAGCTACTTTCATTAATGTCAGCAAGCCACTCCATTCATAAGCTATTCAATCACTGCAAATTAATGGTGGAACCAATCACGAAACAGTCGCAATGCCGTAGGGCTGGTGCCAAGGAACCGGATTCAGAGGAACGATCATGACCAATTTTGCAACGCCCCGGTTCCTGAAGTCTGCCTTCGCCGCAGGCGCACTGTTGAGCCTCGGCGGGTGCATGTATGGCGGCACATATGGCGACGGCTATGTCAACAATCATGGCTATGATTGCGATCCCTATGCGCCGTTCGATGATTATTATGCCTGCGACTATGGCTATGGTTTTGCCAATATCGGCTTCGGCGGCGGCTGGTATGACCAATATTATTATCCCGGCTATGGCATCTATATTTTTGATCGTGGCGGCAGACGCCACGCGATGCACGCCAATCACCGGCGCTATTGGGCCCGTCAGCGTGCCGCTTATGGCGGACATCGCGCCAGAGATCGCAGATATCGGGATGTAGATTCCAGCCGCCGCGGCGACCGCCGTGACCGCAGAATTGATCGCCGGAATGATTCTCGCGATCGGGATGGTGACAATGGTCGCGGCCAGCGGCGCGGCGACGACAGAAGTGCGCGCGAGGAACGCGGCAATCGCTCGGAATCAGAGGCAACCCGTCCAAACAGGAGATCGAACGGAACAGCCGAGCAGCCGCGAACCCGGCCCCAGTCGTCGGTTCGTACCGACAGAGCAACCCGCGAAAGCCGCAGCGAACCGAGTCGCCGTGCGCGCGAATCCAGCCGTAGCGGACGGAAGCCGCTCCGCGACGACTAGCGCAACCGGGCCCGCGCGCGCCGCCTCCCGCAGCGTAATAGTTAATAGAATTGTAATCATACTGATTAGCCTATATCCTGTGATCCCGATATCATCTTCGAGGATTTTGGTTAATGGCAAGCGCATTTAGCGACATTCAACCCGACCAATATACACCGTCGGAACAACATCCACAGCATGGCGTCATCATCGGCGGGCCGGCTGCACGCGCCAAACGCATCGAATATGGCATATTGCTTTCGACGATGGTACTGGGATCGCTCGGAGCGCTTTACTGGACCCTGACCCACGCCACCGGCTGGGTCGAATGGTCCGCTTTTCTGTTCGGATTTGCCCTGATCAATATGGGCGTCGGCATTGGCTATCACCGCTATTTCACCCATCGCGCTTTTGAAGCGGGGCCGAAAATGCGCCTTGCCATCGGCATCATGGCGCAAATGGCCTGTCAGGCATCGGTCCTGAAATGGGCCGCGGATCATCGCCGCCACCATGCCTTTGCCGACAAGGTGGGCGACATACACAGCCCCTATATCGACGGTCATGGCAAGAAAATGGGGAAACTCAAGGGACTGGGCATTGCCCATTTCGGCTGGCTGTTCGACAACACCACTTCCGACATGAAGGTCTATGGCAAGGGCCTGATCGACGATCCGCAAGTATTGTGGTGCCACAAGCATCGCTGGTCGATCGCGGTTTTTTCCAGCATCGTCCTGCCAGCCCTTTGGGCGCTGGCTTTTGGCGGACCGGAACATATCATCGGCACCATCCTGATCGGCGGTTTTTTCCGCAATTTCTTCTTCCTGAACTTCGTGATGGGCGTGAACAGCATCGGCCATGTTTTCGGCTCGCAGCGCTTTGATACCAAGGACGGATCGCGCAACAACTGGTTCATGGCCTGGATGACCTTCGGTGACGGATGGCACAACAACCATCACCAGCATCCGCGCGCCGCCTCCTCCCAGGTTGCGTGGTGGGAGTTCGACCTGAACGGACAGATCATTTATCTCTGGGAGAAAATGGGCCTCGTCTGGAACGTCCAGCGGGCCCCTGCCTATATCCGGAACGAAAAGGGCGAATGGATCCAGCAAAAGCCGAAGGCCGCATCTGCCAGATTCGACGAACCGGAGGTCATGTCAGCCGATGACGGCGGCATCATGTTCCCGGCCGACAAGCAGCATCATATTGAACCCGCCGAATGACGGATCGCGGCTAATGTGACCGCAGGGTCAGATTGGCCGAAACCGTTCCATTGTCAGCGGGATCGACGCGAAGGCTTTCCACCGCGATCCCCTCGCGTTCGATCCGCGAAAGCCAGCCCAGCAGCGCCGTCGGCTTCGCGGATTCCACCACCATATTCACTCGTTCGTCCGACTGCGGAGTCACAGAGGCCACCGCTATACCCGTCTCGCCAGCGCTCTGGCTGACATAAGCGTCGATTGCCCCCGTGAAGCGTTTCGGCTGCCCATCCGCCGGTTGCAGCAGCGCCGCAACCTTGCTCTCGATCCGGGCCTGCCGTTCGACCGCATCACTATAGCGATCTTCGGCGGTGTCCATGGCATCGACCATCGGGCCGGCAATGCCGTAATAGCCGACCACTCCCGCCAGCAACAGGCCGGCTATGCCGACCAGCATTTGTTCCCGCCGGCTGAGTCCGGCTAGCCAGCTTCTCGCATTGTCTATCATGGTGCTCTCACCGTAATGTCAGCCTGTGCCGATCCGGTCGCGTCGGTACGCGGGGTCGCGGTAATGATGAAACCCGCGTCCTGGAGAGCCAGCAGGGCCGGGTTGATATCCTCATTGCGCACCGCCGACAATGTCGCCGACACAATGCCATTGTCACCATAAGCCATGCGGGTGATCGACACATTCGGCACCTGCTGCAGCGCTGCATATAGTGCCGAAGCCGGAACCGGGAACATTATATTGCCGCGGTTTTCGGCAATCAGCCGCTGGTCCAGCGCGCGTTCGGCGGCTTCGGGATTTTCCTGCTCGCCGACAATCTCTGCAGCCCGCACCAGCGCCGCCTCGTCCGCGGACGCGGCTGCCCAATGATATTTGGCCAGTTGCGCCAGCGGAATGGCAAGAGACAGGATGACCAGTCCCGCAGCCATCCAGCCGAGGCGGCGTTTTTCCTTCGCATCGATCGCCCGTTGCGTTTTCTTCACGAAGGGCCCGCTCCGGAAATTCAGATCGCTTTTCTCCGCAGCACCGGCCAGCATGACGCCGAAAGCATCGCCGGCTATCGGTTCGACGGCTCGTTCGGCAAAGAGAATTTTGCGCAAAGCAGGATCATCCACCGCGATGATATTTCCGGCGCGCACGACCCGGTCAAATCCGAAATCCGCAGATACGGCATTCGCTTCCATCTCTCCGCCCGTCGGCAGCAGCCAGCCAGCCGGAATGATCGCATCCGGGTCAATATTCCGCGCCTGCAAACGGACCAGACCGCTTGCCAGTATATCCTGCCCGACCGCAGCCGTAACCGGCTCGCCCGATTCATCGATAGCGGCGACAATATGCACCCGGTCGGCTTCCAGACTTTGGGCTCTGGCGGCGATAATTGCTGCCGCCCGCATCTGGCTTTCATTCGCATCGCTGATCGCTGGGTGCGCCATGATGCTGACATGATGTGACGGCATCAGCGCGATCATGCGTATATTTGCATCCCCCTGGCCGGCCCCACCGGCCTGCGATGCCAGGAGCGGATCCGAATCGCAGTCCGTAGCCTGCACGGCCCCGTCTGCGACGTGCCACCAGTGCAGCACTTCGTCATCCGCGACGGGAAAGGCAATCAGGAGAAGGTCGGGGTTCACGCGCTCGGTCTTATTCAGCGTAAATATCGGCGTTATCATCCTCACCGCCCGGCGCGCCGTCGGCGCCCAGCGAGTAAAGATCATAGCCGGGACCCTGACGACCGGGATTGTCATATTGATAGGGCCGTCCCCAGGGATCATCCGGCAGCTTCTTGATATAACCTCCCTGGCGGTAGCGCGCGCTTGTCGTCAAAGACGCGGGCGCCGAAACCAGCGCCTGGAGACCGTCGGACGAGCCGGGATAGCTGAGATTGTCCAGCCGGTACATTTCCAGTGCCTGCCCCAGCGTCGCAATATCCGCTCGAGCCTTTTCGATCATTGCGCGGTCCTGGCTGGGCATCACGTTGATCACCACAATGGTGGTCATCAGGCCGATGATGAAAATCACCACCATCAACTCGACCAGAGTAAAGCCATTGCGCTTCTTGCGCTTTGCGGTTTCGCGAACCGCAGCTTTGCTAGAATTTTCAATGTCTGTTGTCATAGTCATTCCTTTTTCCCGGCCCTCATAGTCCTGCCAGATTCTGAAGCTGCAGGATCGGCAATAGAATCGCCAATATCACCAGCGCAACCAGGCCTCCCAGGGCCACAATGATGATCGGCTCCAGCAAGGACAAGGCTGTAGAGCTGAAATTGTCAAATTCCCTTTCCAGATAGCCCGCCGCCCGTGCCAGCATATCATCCAGCTGCCCCGATGCCTCGCCACTGGAAGTCATATAGATCAGCATTGGCGGAAATACGCCTGCATTTTTCAGCGCGCTGGACAGGCTGCCGCCCCCTCTTATCGCCTCGACCATATCTTCCGACGCCTTGCGCAACACGCTGTTTTTGATCGTTTCGGTGGTCAGCCGCAGCCCCTCGATAATCGGCAGGCGGCTGGCGACCATGGTCGATAGCGTTCGCGCCAGACGCGCTGCGTGCAAGTCCCTCAATAGGCGCCCGAAGAACGGCAGGCGCAGCAGGAAAGCATCGAATCGATATTTCAGTTGTGGCTCTTTCAGCGCCCGCCAGCCGATCAGCAGCGCCAGTCCAATGAATATGAGAATTCCCCACCACCAGCCGGCCAGAAAGTCCGATATCCCGATGACAATCCGCGTGATTATCGGCAGTTGCTGGTTCACGTCGTCGAACTGCTCGACCACCTTTGGCACGACCGCAATCATCAGCAGCGCGACGACGATGATCGAGACCAAAGCCAGCACCGCCGGATAGGCCAACGCGCCGATCAGCTTGCCGCGCAATTCGGCCTGGCGCTCGAGCAGATCGGCCAGCCGTTCGGTGATATCGGGCAGCGTGCCGGAACTTTCTCCCGCCGCGATCATTGCCCGGTAGAGCGGCGGAAAGCTTTTCGGCTCTCGGCGCATCGCCTCGGACAGACGCTGCCCCTCCAGCACCCCGCCATGGACTGCTGCGATCCGTTGCTGGACATGCGGCTTTTCATTCTGGTTGCCGATCAGCCGTAGTGCTTCTTCCAGCGGACTGACCTGCGCCAGCGACGACAATTGGCGCGTGAACAGGGTAAGTTCTTTCGACGACAGCTTTTTCGGGCCGAATAATCCGGCGGACGTTTTGCCCCGTTCGCTGGACTTCTCCTGGGCCGCTTCCACTTTCACGACGTAGAAATTGCGTTCGACCAGCTTCGCGCGCGCCGCCTCATCGCTGGCTGCGGTCAGTCGCCCGGCCTTTTCCCGACCCTTGGGATCAATCGCGCTATAGGCAAACTCAGGCATCGACCGCTTCGCTTTCACGCCGGGAGATGCGGATCGCTTCTTCGGGCGTCGTCAGACCTTCACGGACCAGCGATCTTGCGGCCACGCCCAGATGGGGCTGGTTGCGGAAGGCATGGGCCGTGATCGCCGCCTCGTCGCCGCCGTCGTTGATCAGCTTGCGCAGCGTGTCGTCGATGCGGATGGCCTCGAACACGCCGATCCGGCCCTGAAAGCCGGTATGGTTGCAATGGTCGCAGCCGGTCTCGCGGTAGACCACGGTGCCATTGTCAAAACCGAGCAAGCTTGCCAGGCTCCCGTCGGCCTGGATCGGGGTGCGGCAATGGTCGCAGAGCTTTCTCACCAGACGCTGGGCAACCACCGCGCGCAGGGTCGAGGCGAGGAGAAACGGCTCCACCTTCATGTCGCGCATCCGGGTGATCGCACCGACCGCGTCATTGGTGTGCACGGTGGAGAGCACCAGATGACCGGTCAGGCTCGCCTGCACCGCAATCTCGGCCGTCTCGCGGTCGCGGATCTCGCCGATCATCACGACATCGGGATCCTGCCGCAGGATCGCGCGCAGACCCGCCGCGAAGGTCAGGCCGACCTTGGCATTGACCTGCGTCTGGCCGATCCCCTCGATCGCATATTCCACCGGATCCTCGATGGTCAGGATATTGCGGCTGCCGTCGTTGAGCTGCTTGAGGCCGGCGTAAAGCGTGGTGGTCTTGCCCGAGCCGGTGGGGCCGGTGACCAGGATGATGCCATTGGGTTCGCTGAGCGCCTCGCTGAGGATCGCGTGGGTATTGGGGGACATGCCCAGCAGGTCGAGCGAAATACCGGCGCTTTCCTTGTCGAGAATCCGCATCACCACCCGCTCGCTCGCCCGGTTGGGCAAGGTGGAAACACGCACATCGAGCAGCTTTCCGCCCAGCGTCAGGCTGATCCGGCCGTCCTGCGGTATCCGCCGCTCGGCAATATCGAGCCGCGCCATAACCTTGATCCGGTTGACGATCACGCCCGCGACATGCGGCGGCATGCGCAATTTCTCGGTCAGCACGCCGTCGACCCGCATCCTGACCACCAGCCCCGTCTCATAGGGTTCGATATGGATGTCCGAAGCGCCCTGCCGTGCCGCCTCGGCGATGATCCCGTTGATCAGCCGGATGGTCGGCGCGTCATCGGCGCTGTCGAGCAGATCCTCGGCGCTCGGAATGTCCCCGGCAATATCGTCCAGCCCCTCGCCGGCCAGCGCCATATCGCCCGCCATGGCGGCCGCCGAGCCGTCCATCGCATAATGGGCGCTGAGCAGCTTCTCGAACGCCGGAGCATCGACCAGTTCCACATCGAAGGGCAGAGCCAGATAGCGCCGCACCTCCAGCAGAGCGGATGGGTCAGAACCGCTACGCATGGCCAGCACCGGGCGCTCACCGCTGCAGTCCTGCAGCAACAGGCCGTGGTCCCGGGCATAGGTATAAGGCAGGTCTCTCGCGAGCGGCGCGCTCTGAGGGCTGTGCTCCGCCTCGGCAATCGTCGCCTCTGTTCCCCGGGCGATTTTCATTACGGCTTCCCGCCGGCCTCGCTTGGCGGGAGCGGTGCCCGCTCGATCATGCCACTGTCACTGACCGCAGGCCGGTCGCCCGGCGCATAGATGATCCGGTCGTCCGGACGTGGTTTGACCACCGGAGGAACGGTTCCCAGATAGTCGCGGACCAGAGCATCAATGGACGGTTCGCTTTCCGGATCGCGGCTGATCTGCCGGTCCCGGATATAGTCATAGCGCGCACTGGAGAAACGCCGGGCGTCGTTGGGATCTTTCAGGATCGTCGGGCGGATGAAAACCATCAGATTGGTCTTGACCCGCGACCGACCCCGCGAACGGAACAATTCTCCCAGAACCGGGATATCGCCGAGAAACGGCACTTTCTGGATCGTGCGACGCTCGTTGTCGTCGAGCAAACCGCCCAGTGCGATAATTTCGCCATCGCCCACCGTCACCGTGGTATTGATCTCGCGCTTGTTGATGATCAGCTCGTTGAAATCGTCGGAAACCGGTCCGGCGATCGAACTGACCTGCTGGCGCAATTCCATCCGCACTTCCTCACCGGCATTGATCTGCGGTGTTACTTCCAGCTCGATGCCGACATTCTGCCGTTGGATCGTGCGGAAGGCATTGTCGAAATTGCCGGACAGGGCTTCTCCGGTTGAAACCGGGATTTCCTGGCCGAACAGGATGCTGCCCTTGAGATTGTTGTTCACCGTCAGCGAAGGCGTCGACAGGACGTTGCTGTCGGTATCGGACTGCACCGCGTTGATGATCGCACCCAGCACCGCGCTGCCCCCCAGGCTGGTCGCAAAGCCGCCGAATCCACCGCGGGCACTAAGCACAGAATCCGCCGCATTTTCCCTCAGCGCGTCGCCGACCGAACTGTTCGTGGTTACGGTGGTTGCGGTATCGGTCGTGGTGGTGGTTGTCGTATCGAACTGGTCGGCCAGCAAACCGCCGGCGACGTCGACAATGTTCGGCGAGGCGTTGGAGAAATTTGTGACGGCAAAAGGAACATCTTCCCCGCCAACCAGCCATTGCACGCCCAGCTCGCGCGCCAGCGTCTCCGAAATCTCGACGATGATCGCTTCGACCACCACCTGCTCCTGCCGGGTGTCAAGCTGGCGGATCAGTTCACCAATCATGCGCTGCACATCGGGATTTGCCGCTACGATGATCGCATTGGTGCCTTCAAGCCGGGTAACGATGGCCGGGCCCCGGCTGGCGATACCATTGCCGCCGGCAGAGACAGACGAAACGGCCGCTTCGCCACCGTCGGCAGCGGCAACTTTGGCCGCGCTTCCGCTGGTACCACCTTTGCCGAGAAGATTTTCGATCACCGGCATGAGATGTTCGGCATTGGCATAGCCGAGCCGGTGGACGCGTATCTCTGTCCCCGATTCCGCGCCCTTGTCGAGTTCACGCGCCATTTGCTCGAAACGCGCCACTGCGCCGGGGTCGCCGCGCAGGGCAATGCTGTTGCTGCTGTCGATCGGCACCACGGTTACCGGTGCGCGCAATCCGTCACCACCGCCTTGCGCGGCTAGGGCCTGCAGCGAGGTCGCGATTTCCCTAGCACCGGCGTTTTTCAGCGTGATGATGGTGCTGGCGGCGCTGTCGCGGTCGATATCGCCAACCAGCGACCGTATCCGCCGGATATTGTCTGCATAGTCGACGATCACCAGACTGTTCGCGTTGCGATTGGCGGTGATCGAGCCCTGTTTGCTGACCAGCGGACGCAGTGTCTCCAGCGCTTCGGTCGCGACAATCGATTTCAGCCGTACCACTTCGGTGACCAACTGATTGGCCTCGGCGCCACGCGACCCGATCCGGCTCGGCTGCGACGCCGCGCCATCGGCCGGCTGGATGCGATAGGCACCGCGAGTCGTCGGAATCGCGACCAGATTATTGGCGCGCAGGGTCGAGAGGAAAATCTCGAAATATTCCGAGCGGCTGAGCGGACGGTCGGTGACCACCGAAACCTTGCCCTGCACCCGGCTGTCGAGGATGAAGGTGCGGCCGGTGACCTTTGCCGCATCCTGCACGAACGCGCGGATATCGGCATCGCGGACATTGAGCGTGTGCTGGGCCGACACGGGCGCGGCCGAAAGGCCGGCGCAAAGAGCGAGGACCGCTATGATCCGGGCGAAGTAACTAGACATTATGGGGCTCCCAGATTGACAGCGACCGGAACCGTGTCGGCCCCGCGCTCCACTTCCACCGACAGGCGCGCGCCGGGCCGGATTTGACTTGTCAGCGCCTCGATGTCGCTCGCCGAGCCCACCGGATTGCCGTTGATCGACACGATGATATCGCCATTGCGAAAACCGGCGCTCTTGAACAGGCTGCCATCGCCCAGCGGCGACAGCAATATTCCGGTGACGCGCCCCTGATCATTGCGCGGCGCCAGCGATGCGACGCCGGGGATTTCGTTGGCGCCTAGCGACAGCGAAGCGGAGGCGACCGGCTCCTCGGTGCCGACGGTCTGCGCGGGAATCGACTGGTCGAGATAGAGGCTTTCGCGCACGCCGCCCCGGTTGATAATGACATGGTCAAATTCCACGCTGTCGAGCGTGACACCGGACATGATTTCCTCGCCGATTACATAATTGGTCTGCACCCCGTCCGGACCGGCGAGGATTGCCGAACCGCGTCCAGACGCCTCGTTCATGCGAATGCCGAACAGGGTCAATTGCAGCGAAGTCACGACATTGGCGCTTTGCGTTGCGCCGTCGCGGAAAAACGGATCGAAGCTGCTGAACAGGGTGAGCCGCGATTGCGGTGACAATATTCGCACCTGATCAGCGCGATAATCGCCAACCGGCCCCAGCGGAGTCACCACCAGCCAGATCAGCCGTACCGCCTGGACCAGCAGCAAAACCGCCAGTATCACCAAGATAATCGGATATAGACCCGTCCGGCTATACCAGCGGGCCACCGTGCCAAATCTGTCCGACAAGCTATTACCCACGAATCCCCGCAACCTTTGAACCCTCGTCGCGCTATAGCGGTTTCACGACCGTTCGACGACTCATTGGTGACGGAAATATTACAGCTTCATCCTGGTCGTGCAAAGCATCAGGGCAATTGCATATTCAGCAGGGCCCCCAGTTCGTCGAGCGCCTGTTGCTCCGCCGACACCTTGATTGCCGCCATGCCAAGCGCCGCCGCCGGTTTGCAGTTGATCCCGAGATCGTCGAGATAGACGCATTGCGTCGGGTCGACATTCAGCGCCTCGCACATCATCTGATAGATGCGCGGATCGGGCTTGCGCACCCCGGCCTTGCTGCTCTCGATGATATGATCGAAGCGCTGCATGATCGCGGCTACCGCCGCCGCCTTTTCATCATCCATCGCCATGCCCGCACCCTTGCCGGCCGGAACATTGTTGGTGATGCAGGAAATCGCAAAGCCCTCGGCCTTCAACCGGTCCAGCGTGGACACCATATTGGGTCGCACGTCACCCGCCAGTACGGCCAGCACGTCGG
This sequence comes from Sphingorhabdus sp. 109, assembly GCF_902506555.1. Taxonomy (GTDB): domain Bacteria; phylum Pseudomonadota; class Alphaproteobacteria; order Sphingomonadales; family Sphingomonadaceae; genus Parasphingorhabdus. The sequence goes on from NZ_LR732707.1 coordinate 2,036,933, forward strand.
CGCCGCGCAATTCCAGACCCAGCGCCTTGGCCTCTTCGGCAAAGGCTTCGTCAAAACCGGCACCATCCAGTTCCGCGCGCTCAAACCTGGCCCAGGCGTTATCGTCGGGATTGGCGCTGTTGATCCGGCGCACGCTGTCCCGGGGGACGCCCTTCTCGGCCTCCAGCCGGTTAAACGCTTCAAATGGCGACGAAGTGATAACCCCACCAAAGTCGAAAATTACGGTGGTGAATTTCATTTGTTCAAATATTCCAATTTCATTCCGGGCCGTTTCCAGCGGGTTTTGACCAGTTTTCCAGTTGCCGACAGACATATCCAGGCGTCCATCATATCCTCTCCGCCAAAGCAGATATTGGTGGTGAAGATATCCGGCGTCTCGACAAATTCGACCAGCTCACCCTCCGGCGAAATCACGCTGATGCCGCATTCACCGATGGTGGCAACACAGATATTGCCGCATTCCTCCATCGCCAGACTGTCGAAAAATTTATAGCCGGAAGGACGATAGAGCGGAATGCCGGGACCGCCCGGCCCTGCGTCGGCAGCCACCTTGCCGGGTGCGGTGATGTTGAATTTCATCAACCGGCAGGTGAACGTCTCGGCGGCATAGAGCGTGTTGCCGTCCGGCGAAATCCCGATACCGTTGGGATTGTTGGAGGGGAAGACCACCTCTTCCAGATGGCTGCCGTCGGCCTTGGCATAGAAAATCCCGACAATATCGTGGCAGCGTTTCTCGTAATCGGTTTTGCCATGATCGGTGAACCAGAAGCCGCCATGGGCGTCGAACTGGATATCATTGGGCCCGCGCAGGATGCAGCCGAAATCGCCGTCCTTGTAGAGCGTTTCGACTTCGCCGGTGTCGGGATCGACCCGCTGGATGCTGCCGCCGGCATAGTCTTTGGCGATACCCGCCGGGGTCAGAAAGCCGTTCTCGTCCTTATATTCAAAGCCGCCATTGTTGCAGACATAGATTTTGCCATCCGGACCCATCGCCGCGCCATTGGGGCCACCGCCGGTTTTCGCGACCAGCTTCTTGGTGCCGTCGGGCAGGACACGGGTGAGCTGCTGCGCCTCAATTTCGACCAAGATGACGCTGCCGTCCGGCATCGCAATCGGACCTTCGGGAAAGCGCAGGCCTTCGGTGACTATCTCCATCGAAATCTCCTCTCAATATTTGTCACAGTCATTGCGGGAATTCGGCGACAAGTCTAGTAGCAAGACAAACAGTTTCAGGAGCAACTATGTCAAACGCTTATCCTCGCAAATTGCAGTTTCATATCGATGGCGGATGGATCGATGGCGGGGATCGCGCCGTTCATGAGGTCGTCAATCCGGCGACCGGTGAAGCTATTTCCGATCTGCCCAAGGCGACCAAAGCCGATCTCGACCGGGCGCTGGGCGCAGCCGACCGCGCCTTTCCGACCTGGCGCGATACATCGGTGGCCGAGCGCGCGGTGATATTGCACAAGGCGGCCGACCTGATGCGCGAACGGGCACCGGAAATCGGCCGTCTGATGACCTACGAGCAAGGCAAGCCGCTGGCCCAAGCGGTTGGCGAAGTCTCCGCTTCCGCCAATCATTTCGATATCATGGCCGAGGAGGCCAAGCGTTGTTACGGACGCGTACTGGTCCGCCCGGCGGGTCAGAACAGTTTCGTCAAATATCAGCCGGTCGGACCAGTGGCGGCATTCAGTCCCTGGAACTTCCCGGTGTTCACGCCGGTGCGCAAGCTGGCTCCGGCCATTGCCGCGGGCTGTTCGATCATTCTCAAGCCAGCCGAGGAGACCCCTGCCAGCCCGATCGAGATGGTGCGTTGCCTCGTCGATGCGGGTCTGCCCTCCGGTGTCGCGCAGGTCGTCTTCGGCGATCCGGCAGAAGTCTCCAGCCATCTTATTGCCTCGGATGTGATCCGCAAGGTCAGCTTCACCGGTTCGGTCCCGGTCGGCAAGCATCTGATGAAGCTCGCTGCCGAGGGTATGAAGCGCACCACCATGGAACTGGGCGGTCACGCGCCGGTGCTGATCTTTGATGATTGCGATCTGGACAAGACGCTCGATCTGGTCGTTGCCGGAAAATTCCGCAACGCCGGTCAGGTCTGCGTCTCGCCCACCCGCTTCTATGTCCAGTCGGGCATTTATGATCGATTCGAGAAAGCCTTTACCGAACGCGCCCGAAAAATCAGCGTCGGCGACGGCTTTGACGCGGTCGAGATGGGCCCTCTCGCAAACCCGCGCCGGCCGAGCGCTGTGGGCGTGATGATTGACGATGCGCGGACCAGGGGCGCCGACGTCCGGCTCGGCGGCGAACGGCGCGGCGACAAGGGATTCTTCTTTGATCCCACCGTGCTGTCGCACGTCCCGCTCGACGCCAATATCATGAACGAGGAGCCGTTTGGCCCGGTCGCCGTGATGCGGCCCTTCGACACACTGGACGAAGCCATCGATCAGGCCAACCGCCTGCCGCTGGGCCTGGCCGCCTATGCCTTCACCTCCAGTCTGCACACTGCCAATATGATCGGTGACAAGATCGAGGCGGGCATGGTGGCAATCAACAATCTGACCGTCAGCCCTGGCGACGCACCCTTCGGCGGGGTCAAGGAAAGCGGCCACGGGTCGGAAGACGGACCGGACGGACTAAAAGCCTATATGGTGACCAAAGCGATCCATCAGGCTTGATTTTGGGAGCAAATCCCGAGATCGCAGTACGCGACAGCTTTCTCAATTTTGTCGCACGAACACACAAAGGCACAAAGAAGATCAGATAGTTAAATTCCCTTCGTGCCTTCGTGTCTTTGTGCGACATATAAATAGATAAATTGCAGCTCAAGCTGCGGGTGAGCATGGAGAGAGAAACATGACAAAACGCACCGGAGCACAAATTCTCGTCGATCAGCTGGTCATCCAGGGCACCGAGCGAATCTTCACTGTTCCCGGCGAAAGCTTCCTCTCCGTGCTCGACGCGCTCCACGACTGCGGCACGATCCAGACCGTATCCACCCGGCAGGACGGCAGCGCCGCTTTCATGGCCGAAGCCGATGGCAAGATGACCGGCGCGCCCGGCATTGCCTTTGTCACCCGCGGCCCCGGCGCGACCAATGCCAGCATCGGCGTCCACACCGCGATGCAGGACAGCACGCCGATGATCCTGTTCATCGGCGATGTCGCCCGCGATGACCGCGACCGTGAAGGCTTTCAGGAAGTCGATTTCGCAGCGATGTTCACGCCGCTCGCCAAATGGGCGGCCCGGATCGATAATGCCGCCCGGATCCCGGAATATGTTGCGCGCGCCTTTGATACCGCCAGTTCCGGACGCCCCGGACCAGTGGTGCTATCCCTGCCCGAGGACATGTTACGCGACGAAGTCGAGGCGCTTGACCGGCCGAAGGTGATACCCCCAGCCCAGCCACTTTGCCCCGACGCGATGATGACGCTCACCGACATGTTGCGCGATGCCACCGACCCTATCGCGATCATCGGCGGCGCGGGCTGGAGCGCCAAGGCCAGACATTATTTCGCCCAATATGCTGAGCGTATCGGCCTGCCGGTGGCGGTCGCGTTCCGGCGACAGGATAATTTCCCCAACGAAAGTCCGGTCTATGCCGGCAATCTCGGCTACGGCCCCAATCCCAAATTGACCCAGCGAATAAAAGAGGCTGACCTGATCATTGCGGTCGGCGCGCGGCTCGGCGAGGCGACCACCGATGGCTATACATTGATCACCCCCGACCATCCCGACCAGATTCTCGTCCACGTCCATCCCGATCCCGACGAGCTCAACCATGTCTATCGCACCGACCTGCCGATCTGCGCCGAAATGGACGAGTTCGCCGAACAGGCCACGCTATGGGACGATGATCTCCTCATTTTCGACGCAGGCAAGGCCGCGCATCAGGACTATCTGGACTGGTCGAGCCCGAAACCCACTGCCGCCAAGCTCGACCTGGGCCAGTGCGTAGCGGAGATGCAGCAGCAGCTTCCCGCCGACGCGATTATCTGCAACGGCGCCGGCAATTTTTCCGGCTGGTGGCACCGCTACTGGAAATATGGCGCCTTTCCCAGCCAGCTCGCTCCGACCAGCGGCGCCATGGGCTATGGCGTCCCGGCCTCGGTGGCCGCATCCCTGCGCTTCCCCGACCGCGTGTCCGTGGTTATCGCAGGCGACGGCGACTTTATGATGAACGGTCAGGAACTGGCAACCGCGATACAGTATGAGGCGAACCTGCTGGTGCTGGTGATCGACAATGGCAGCTTCGGCACCATCCGCCTGCATCAGGAACGCGAATATCCGGCGCGGCTGTCGGCAACATCGCTGAAGAACCCGGATTTCGCGACACTGGCAAGGGCCTATGGCGGCTGGAGCGCGACGGTGGAAAGCACCGACGACTTTGCGCCGGCTTTATCCGAGGCCATGAAACGCAAGGGATTAAGATTGCTTCACTTGAAAACCGACGTCGAATTTCTGACCGCTGCCGGCGCGACCGTGAGCGGATTGCGAAGCGCCGACTAGCCGAACACCGACCATCCTGTCTGTCGGACCAGTTCCTCCAGTGCGAAACCGCCGACCCGGGATGTCCCTGCCCTGTTTAAACCGGGCGACCAGACGGCAATCGTGCCCTGCCCCGGCGCAACGGCCAATATGCCGCCACCGACGCCGCTTTTGCCCGGCAGACCGATGCGATAGGCAAAGTCGCCGCTATTGTCATAATGACCGCTGGACATCATCACCGCCAGAATCCGGCGGCAGCGCTGGCGGGTGACGACTTGCTCGCCGGTGACAGGATCGCGGCCACCATGGGCCAGGAATAATGCGGCCCGCGCCAGCTGGCGGCAGGTCACGGCCACCGCGCAATGGCGAAAATAGGCAGCAAGAGCCTTTTCCACCGGATTGGCCATATTGCCGAAATCCGCCATGAAATGTGCCAGCGCCCGGTTGCGCGAGCCCGACTCCGCTTCCGACAGGGCAACAGCGCTGTCGATCTGGATCGTGTCATCCTGCGCCAGCCGCCGCAACATCGTCAGCAGCTCGACCACCGCCGGCTCGGCACCGTCGCTGTCCGCGCAATAATGTTCGACCAGATGATCGGTGGTCACGATCGCGCCTGCGTTGATCAGCGGGTTGCGCGGTATGCCCTGTTCATTTTCCAGCTGGACGATCGAGTTGAACGGCGAACCTGACGGCTCCCGCCCGACCCGGTCCCAAAGCCGGTCGCCGACCGCCTTGAGCGCCAGTGAAAGAGTGAAAATCTTGGAGATGCTCTGCATCGAAAAAGGCTCGTCTGAATCGCCCAGCGTTTCCATTCGTCCATCGGACAGCGCCACCGCCAGCCCGAATTTGCGCGGATCAACGCTGGCCAGCGCCGGAATATAGTCGGCGACCTTTCCCGTCCCGATTTCAGGTGCGACAGCCCGTTCCACTGCCTGCAAAATCTCCGGCCAGTCCGAATTGTCTTCACTCACCCGCCATCTCCAGTATCGCCTGCCATTCCCGCTCCGTCACCGGCGCCACCGACAAGCGCGTCTGCCGGATGATCGCCAGATCTTTCAGCTCGGGATTCTGCTTCATCGCTTTCAGCGGCACCGGCCGGGCCAGTTTCCGCACCGGCTTCACCTTGACCACCACCCAGCGGTCGGGGTCAGTCGTCACATCGGGCGAAGCCTCTTCGCCCACTTCCATGATGCCAACCACGTCCAGCCCCTGGCGCGAATGATAGAAAAAAACCTGATCGCCTTTCTGCATCGCCTTCATATTGTTCGACGCCTGCGCATTCTTGACGCCGTCCCAGGTGCCTTCGCCCTCGGCGACCAGATCATCCCAGCCATATTCGTCCGGCTCCGATTTCATCAGCCAATATTGCGGCATATCACTCTCCTTCGCTGCGCAGCCGATGCTAGCCGACACTGTGCAAACAAAAAAGGCCCCGCAGCGAAGCGAGGCCTTGTTTGTCCTGGGATATCCGAACCTATTTAGGCATCAGGATCGCGTCGATGACGTGCAGCGTGCCGTTGGTCGATTCCACATCGGCCTGGGTAATATTGATCTTGTTGCCGGCGCCGTCCTCTAGAACGATCTTGTCGCCTTCCATGCTGGCCTTGATCACGCCGCCCTGCAGGGTGGTGATGCTGGCGGTGCCGCCGCCGTCGGTGATCGCCTTGGCGATGTCGGCAGAAGTCATGCTGCCCTCGACGAGGCTATATTTCGTGATGTCGGCCAGCGCGTCCTTGTTATCCGCATGCATCAGCTCGCTCAGCTTTTCCGCGTCCATCTTGTTGTAGACTTCGTTGCTAGCAGCAAATGCCGTATAGGAACCATCGCCATCGAGCTCGGCACCAACGCCGGAAAGCCCCAGCAAGGTGCTCGCGGTGCTGAGGTCGGGATTGGCCTGCAGTACGGCGATCAGGTTGGTCGGCTTCGCCTCGTCGGCGATGCGCGCGTCGAGCAGTTCCTGGTTCTCTTCGCTCAATTCCGAAGAACAGGCCGGTACCAGTGCCAGAAGTGATGATGCCAGAATGATTTTGGGGGCGTTGAACATGAATTTCCTTTCTTGTGATCAATCCGCCTGACGCACCATACGACCAGGCGATGATGAAATTCGAAGGCGCGGGTTAGCGTTGCCTGCACCAGAAGGAAACCCACAAAAACCCCAATAGAAAAGGGCTCCACCTAGCGGTGAAGCCCTTTCCGGTGCATCATGGTTCGGGGGGGATCTATCATCCCGGCATGACGACCGTATCGATGGCGTGGATCACACCGTTGGAGGCCTCGACATCGGTTAGAATGACCGTCGATTTGCCGCCGGCTTCGTCTTCGAGAATGACCGAGTCGCCGTCCAGTGTAGCTTTCAGCAGTCCGCCCTGCACCGTGGTCAGCACTGCGGTGCCACCGCCATTGGTGATCGCGCTGACGACATCAGCCGCTTTCAGCTCGCCCGCGACCACATGATAGGTCAGCAAGCCGGTCAGATCCGCTTTCTTTTCCGGGGTCAGCAAGGCGTTCAGCGTGTCGGGATCGACCTTGGCAAAGGCGTCATTGGTCGGTGCAAAGACGGTAAACGGACCCTCGCTGCCCAGAGTGGCTGCCAGGTCCGCCGCGGTGACTGCGGTGACCAGCGTCGAAAAATCGGCATTGCCGACCGCAACGTCGACAATCGTTCCGCTGTCGACCGGTGCAGTGTCATCGGCCATAGCGTCGACAGACGTTTCGTCCACAGCGGCCTGGGGCGCTTCGGTCGAGCAAGCCGCAAGAGCGATGGCGGCGGTAGTTGTAAGTATCATCTTGGGGGAAATACGCATGATAGGCCTTTCAAAATTGCAAATGCATCCCTGCCGGTCGCCAGCGCGACCTGCGTTCGGATGTTCACGAAATGGGGCATATCGGGACCGGTGAAAACCTGTCCTTTGAGGCGTATCGGCTGATTCAGCCCTTGCCGAGATGGACGAAGTCGCGTTCGAAGCTCTTCAGGCTGGCACCGCCATCGACGTGGACTATCTGTCCGGTAACCGCCTTGGCGCGGGCCAGATAGAGGACCGCGTCGGCGATATCGTCCGGATCGGGAAGGCGGCCGAGCGGCATCATTGCAGTGATATTGGCAAGCTGCTCCTCACCATATTCGCCCGCCGTCAGCGTTAGTCCCGGCGCGACGCCGTTGACGCGGAGCATGTCCGCGCAGGCAACCGCCAGCGAACGGACCGAACCGGCCAGTGCCTGTTTGGACAGCGTGTAGCTCAACTGGTCACGATTGGGGTTGCGAATGCGCTGGTCCAATATGTGGATAACGCAGGCCCGCTCGCTATCTCCGGACCGGCGCTCGTGGAGAGCCGTGGTCAGCAGCACAGGCACCATGCTGTTAACCCGAAAATGGCTCTGCAAATCCCGTTCAACCAGAGAGCTGACATTATCTTGCCCGAATATCGAGGCGCTGTTCACGATCAGGTCCGGCGTCCGGCCGAAATGTTTAACGACCGCGTCCATCAGCGACTCGGCGGCCCCCTCATCGAGAAAATCCTGCTGGAAGCCGGCCCACTCGCAGTCCGTATCCTCGAGTTTTTCCGACAGCTCTTGCTGGGGAACAGCATCGCTATTGCCATGCAACGCCAGCGCATAGCCGCACTCCGCCAGCCGCATGGCAATGGCCGCCCCGACCCGCTTCACCCCGCCTGTGACGAGCGCCAGCGGTCTGGTCATTTCCGGCCCCGGCTAAGCGTGATGCCGATCTGCTCCCCTTTTTCGGAAATCAGCAGTTTGACGATCTTCACCGTGACACGAAGGATATCCTTGTCCTGCAGAAACAGCGTCTCGATGATATGGTCCGCGACCGCCTCGATCAGCTTGAAATGCACGCCCTCGGGCAGCGCATCCGTCGCGGCATGTTTCAGGTCCATGTAATTTTTCGATTGGTCGAGCGGCGTGTCCGCTTCGTAACGCTCCTGTACCTTCAGTTCCGCCGCGATCGAAATGCGCAAGGGCTGCGGCAAATGCGTCTCTTCGGAATAGATGCCGGTGAGCACGTCGACATCAAGGTCGTTCACTTCCAGGAGCAATGTGTCTGTCATAGATAATATCTGACCATGTTAGCGGGGAAATGGCAAGTCAGGCGGACCAGCGCGCGAATATCGCGGTCGGCAGCAGCAGCCCGCGCGCTTCCTCGCGCACCGCCAGCTCCCCGACCTCGATCGTACCGCCAAGATGGGCCAGTTTCTCGTTCAGCAGCGAGCCCAGCGCCAGCGCCGACATACGCACGGCATAGACCGTGAGAAACATACAGCGGCTTTCGTTGTCGAGCAGCTTGCCGCAATTCTCAACCAACCCTGCCAGATGTTCTTCCAGCCGCCAGATTTCACCATCCGGCCCGCGGCCGTATTTCGGCGGATCCATCAGGATCGCATCATAGCGCCGTTCGCGGCGAACTTCGCGGGCAGCAAATTTGGCCGCATCGTCGATGATCCAGCGGATCGGGCGGTCGGTCATGCCCGACAGAGCCGCATTGTCGCGCGCTGCCGTCACCGATTTCTTCGACGCATCGACATGGACCAGATTGGCGCCCGCTGCCGACAGCGCCAGCGTACCAACGCCAGTATAGCCGAACAGATTCATCATCTGCGGCGTTTCGACATCCTGCAGATTGCCACGGAACCAGCGCCAGACCGGGTCCATGTCGGGGAAATAGGCAAGATGCCGGAACGGCGTACACTGGGCCGTGAAGGTGACTTCTTCCCAGTCCATCTGCCAACCGTCCGCCGGCACATTATTGTTCAGATGCCAGCGTCCGCCGCCATCATCGTCAGAGGCGGGAATGAATTCGCCATCCGCCTGCCAGTCGTCACGGGCTGGCGCCCACATCGCCTGCGGCTCGGGGCGGATGAAATGATATTGGCCGTAGCGTTCCAGCTTGCGGCCATGACCGGAATCCACCAGCGTATAATCACTACGCGGGTCGCTGATCATCAATATCGGGTTAGCGCTGCTTTCAGCCATTGGTCGGCGTGGCGTTGGACATGATAAAGTCTTTTACCGCGTCATAGTCACCCGGCAGTTTCTTATATTTTTCCTCTCGGTCAAACAAATCGCCAACCCGGCGCGGCAGCGATGGACGGATGCCGGTCGCCCGTTCCACTGCATCGGGGAATTTCGCTGGATGGGCCGTAGCCAGCGTAACCACCGGAACGGACGGATCGAGATCGACATGCTGCGCCGCCGATAAGCCGATAGCGCTATGCGGGTCGATGATCTGGCCAGCTTTGTCCTGCGCCCAGCGCATGGCCAGCGCCATGTCATCCGGATCAACGCGATGGCTGGTGAATAGCGACGCCGCCGTTTCCCGCATCTCGGAATCCAGCTGCATATTATGATTTTTCTCGAACTCCGCCATGCGCGCTGCGGTTTTGGCGCCGTCGCGCCCTTCCAGATCGAAGAGCAACCTTTCGAAATTGCTGCTGACCTGAATATCCATTGACGGGGCAGCGGTCGGTGTCACGGTGCCGGTGGAATAGTCGCCGGCACTGAGCGCCCGGTGGAGAATATCATTCACATTGGTCGCCACGATCAGCCGCTCGACCGGTAGCCCCATTTTCGAAGCGACATAGCCGGCGAAAACATCGCCAAAATTGCCTGTCGGCACCGAGAAAGCGACTTTGCGATGCGGCGCGCCCAGCTGGCTCGCCGAATAGAAATAATAGACGATCTGCGCCATCAGCCGGGCCCAGTTGATCGAGTTGACTGCTGAAATCGAGAAGCGATTGGTCACTTGCTGATCCGCGAACATCCGTTTGACCATCGCCTGGGCATCGTCGAAGCTACCATCAATCGCGATATTGTGGACATTGGGCGCGAGCACCGTCGTCATCTGTCGCCGCTGGACGTCGGATATCCGGCCGTCGGGGTGGATCATGAAAATATCGACCTTGTCGCGCCCGGCCAGGGCGTCGATCGCCGCGGATCCGGTGTCACCGGAGGTCGCGCCGACCACGGTCAGATGTTTGTCCTGCCGGGCGAGAAATTTTTCGAAGAACAGGCCGAGTATCTGCAAGGCCACGTCCTTGAAGGCCAGAGTCGGCCCGTGGAACAGCTCCAGCAACCATTGCTGTCCGTCGAGTTGCACCAGCGGGGTCACCGCATCATGGGAAAAGCGGCCATATGCCTGCTTGCACAGATCCCGCAATTCCCCCTCGTCGAGCGCATCGCCGACAAAGGGCTGCATCACCCGGACAGCAACCTCGACATAGGAAAGACCCGCCATGGCGGCAATTTCCTCCGGGCTGAATGACGGCCATGATTCGGGCACATAAAGGCCGCCATCGCCGGCCAGTCCGGCCAAGGTGACTTGTTCGAAATTCAATGGCGACGCAGCGCCTCTGGTAGAGATATAGTCCATGATGGCGAGCGGGTTAGGACAAGTTGCCGGATTGGGCAACGCCCTTGTTGCGGCCACGCAATGCGAGCAGAAAAATCACCAGCGCGATCGCGGCGAAGATGAACCACTGGACGGCATAGGACATATGGTTGTTGGGGATATCTTCCAGCGCCGGTGGCTGGCTTTTTTGCAGCCCCGCAACCGGTTCGCTGGCCACCAGACGGATGACATATTGGCTGTCCGGCGCGATAATGCCGTCGACCACCCCGCCTGCCCAGTCCGGATTGTCGGGCCGGGTGGACCAGCCGGCAACGATCTGCGCGCCCGGGCCTTCTGCGCCGGCAGTCCGGCACTGGGCGATATGCGCCCAGCCCGACTGCCCGCTGGCGCTTCGTCCGCTGGTGGAGCGCCAGCCGATGACTTCCAGGCAGTTCACGCTTGATTTGCGGAAATAGGGCGCATCATCTTCATCGGGCACAGCCGGATAGGCAATGGCGGGCAATGCGGATGCGGCCGCGTAGCTTTCCAGTAATCCGTTTTTCCATTCGGCCCGCTGCAACTGCCAGACGCCAAGGCCGGTCATGATCGCCACGGCGATCAGGACAAGAATTGTTCCGAATATCGGCAGGCGCCGGATCATGGACTGTTGCTGCTGTCGATACTGCCTTCCCGGGCCTGGTTGCGATGCTCGAGGATCAGCAACAAGGCTTTGGACACACGCAGCGACCCGACCACTGCGGCAACGGTCAGCGGTACCCAGAGCAGGACATGAACCCAGATAGGCGGATGGAAATTGGCTTCGACCGCCAAGGCCAGCCCCAATATGATGGCGCCAACGATCAGGGTGAGAAAGGCCGCTGGGCCGTCGCCGACATTATACTGGCTATAGTCGAGCCCGCAGGCCCGGCATTTATCGGAGAATTTGGTCAGATTGGCAAAGAGTGTCTTCTGCCCGCAATGCGGGCAGAGGCCAAAAAGGGCAGCAGGAAGAACATCCGGCTGCCCTTTTTTATTTTCGGTGTTGGTCAATGCGCTGGCCTAGTGGACCGGTGCGCCCCAGCCGCCCCAGACGTAGATGACGACGAACAGGAACAACCAGACAACATCGACAAAATGCCAGTACCAGGCGGCTGCTTCAAAACCGAAATGCTGTTTCGGGGTGAAGTGGCCCTTGTAGGCTCGCGCCAGGCAGACAATCAGGAAGATCGTGCCGACGAGAACGTGGAAGCCGTGGAAACCGGTCGCCATGTAGAATGCCGAGCTGTAATTGATTCCGGCAAACGGGAATGGCGCGACACTATACTCATAGGCCTGGATGAAAGAGAACAATACACCCAGAATGATCGTCAGCCACAGGCCGGTGATCATGCTTTTGCGGTCACCGTGGAGCAGCGAATGATGCGCCCATGTGATGGTCGTACCGGAACACAGCAGGATCATCGTGTTGAGCAGAGGCAGTTCGAAGGCGTTGAGCACCTCGATACCCTTTGGCGGCCATTGCAGCAGAGCCGCAGCGCCCTCCTGGCCAATATAATTTGTGGTGATGCCATCGACCAGTTCGATCGGCTGGGGGAACAGAGAGAAGTCAAACCAGGCCCAGAACCAGCCGACAAAGAACATGACTTCCGAAGCGATGAACAGGATCATGCCGTAGCGCAGGTGCAGCTGAACCACCGGCGTATGGTCGCCGGCATGGGCTTCCTTGATCACATTGGACCACCAGGCAAAGAACGTCAGCGCAACAGCCGAGGTGCCAATCGCAAAGAGCAACGGGCCGAAAGCATAGATATCGCTGTGCATCCAGCGAACCGCGCCAATGGCCATGACAAAGGCAGAAAACGAACCAACCATTGGCCAGATGTCTGGCGGCAGAATGTGATAATCATGATTTTTGGCACCGGCCATAATATTTCCCTAACCTTACTCTCGAATGTCTCTTAGCTGTCGCCCGTACCCTCGTCCAGCGCCTGCTGGTCGATTGAACGGTAAAAGGTATAGCTAAGCGTAATTTCCTTGATGTCCTTGGTTTCCGGATCATCCATGATCGCCGGATCAACATAATATAGCACCGGCATCCGCACTGTCTGCCCGGGCTGCAGGACCTGTTCGCTAAAGCAGAAGCACTGGACCTTGTTGAAATACTGGCCGGCCAGAAGCGGCGTCACATTGAACGTGGCGGTACCGACCACCGGCTGGTCGCTATTATTGGTGGCAATGAAAATCGCCATGTCGCGGGCGCCGACGGTGACATGATCGACCGCCTGCTCCGGTTTGAAGGACCAGGGCAGCGCCGCATTGACATTGGAATCGAAACGAACCGACATCACCTGGCTGGTGCTCTGCACGGTTGCCGCCTGCGCCGCGTCGGCCCGCTGCGTTGTCCCGCCATATCCGGTGACCCGGCAGAACACGTCATACAAGGGCACGGCCGCGAAACCGAGAGCGAGCATGCCGAGCCCCATCAGGGCCGCCATCACGCCGCTGCGGCGATTCTTGTTCGAAAGGGAGGCCTGCGCAGTGGACATCAGGAACCCGACCCGATTTTGACGATTGTGATGAGGTAGAACAGCACAACCATGAAGCCCAGCAGCGCCGCCAGGATGATCGCCCGGTGTTTCTGCCGCGCCTGATAGGCTTTCTGCTCTTCCGCGCTCATCGGCGTGCTAGGCTGATCGCGATCGCTCATGCGGCTATCATCCGGTCGGCGACTACCGCTGCGAACAGCGCGAAGAGATACAGAATCGAGAATTTGAACAGCCGCTTTTCAGCCGCCATGTCGTCCGGGCGCGTGGTCGTGCTGCGCCCGACCTGCCAGGAGAAAACAGAGAATATTGTGCTCAGCACGATCGATGCGACGCCATAGACCTGTCCGGCGAGACCGAGTGCGAAAGGCGCGATAGCGACAACGGCCAGGATCAGGCTGTAGCCAAAAATCTGCTTGCGGGTTGACTGGCGACCAGCAACCACGGGCATCATCGGGATGCCGGCTTTGGAATAGTCGCTGTTCACGAATAGCGCCAGCGCCCAGAAATGCGGTGGCGTCCAGAAGAAGATGATGGCGAACAGCAGGATCGGCATCAAAGTGACGTCTCCGGTCACGGCGGCCCAGCCGATCGCCGGCGGAAACGCCCCGGCAGCGCCACCGATCACGATATTCTGCGGCGTGCTGCGCTTCAGCCAGATGGTGTAGACCACGGCATAGAAGAAGATCGAGAAAGCGAGAAAGGCCGCACTGAACCAGTTGACCGCAACGCCCATCAGCAGGACCGAGAAGACCGACAGGCCGATACCGAAATGCAGCGCGGTTTCGCGGTCCATCCGGCCAGCCGGCAACGGGCGGCCTTGCGTCCGCTTCATCACCGCGTCGATATCCGCCTCATACCACTGGTTGAGCGCGGCCGAAGCCCCTGCCCCCAGACTGATCGCGAGGATCGCGGTAAAACCGATCACCGGATGAATCGTACCCGGTGCCGCCAGCATGCCGCACAAGGCGGTAAAGATGACCAGCGACATCACGCGCGGTTTGGTCAGCGCGAAGAGATCCTTCGCGCTGGCCAGTCCTTGTATCGTTTGCGACGCAGTGGTCATTTTGCTTTCCAAGCTAGCGGCTACTTCTCAGATCACTTGATCTGGGGCAGCGTTTCGAACTGGTGGAACGGCGGCGGGCTGGTCAAGGTCCATTCCAGCGTGGTTGCGCCTTCGCCCCAGTAATTGCCCTCCGCCTTGCGACCGGCCATCAGCGACCAGATGATATTCACGAAGAACACCAGCACGCCGACCAGCATCACGGCATAGCCGAGCGAGCTGATCTGGTTCCAGTAAGCAAACTGCTCCGGATAGTCGGCATAACGACGTGGCATGCCTTGCTGTCCGAGGAAATGCTGCGGGAAGAACAGGATGTTCACGCCGATGAAGAAGATCCAGAAGTGGAGCTGCCCCAGCAGTTCGCTGTACATCCGTCCCGACATTTTCGGGAACCAGTAGTAGAAGCCGGCGAAGATCGAGAAGACCGCACCAAGCGACAGCACATAGTGGAAGTGGGCAACCACATAATAAGTATCGTGGAGATTGTCATCGATACCGCCATTGGCCAGCACAACACCGGTCACGCCACCAACGGTGAACATGAAGATGAAGCCAAGCGCCCACATCATCGGGGTCTTGAAGGTCATCGAGCCGCCCCACATGGTGGCGATCCAGGAGAAGATCTTGATGCCGGTCGGCACCGCGATCACCATGGTGGCAGCGGTGAAATACATTTTCACATTAACCGACATGCCGGTGGTGAACATATGGTGCGCCCATACGACGAAGCCGACCACGCCAATGGCAACCATGGCATAAGCCATGCCGAGATAACCGAAGACCGGCTTGCGGCTGAAGGTCGCGACAATATGGCTGATCATGCCGAAACCGGGCAGGATCATGATATAGACTTCAGGATGGCCGAAGAACCAGAACAGATGCTGGTACAGCACCGGATCACCGCCACCGGCAGCATCATAGAAGGTCGTGCCGAAGTTACGATCGGTCAACAGCATCGTAATAGCAGCCGCAAGCACAGGCAGCGAGAGCAGCAGCAGGAATGCGGTAACCAGAACCGACCAGACAAACAGCGGCATTTTGTGCAGGGTCATCCCTGGTGCGCGCATATTGAAAATGGTGGTGATGAAGTTGATTGCCCCCAGAATGGAGGATGCACCCGCCAGATGGAGCGAGAGAATCGCCATATCCACAGCTGGCCCGACCGACCCGCTGGTCGACAGCGGTGCATAGACCGTCCAGCCGGTACCGGCACCGTTGCCAAGTCCGCCGGGGACGAAGGATGACCCCAGAAGCAGAAGGAAGGCCGGGACAAGCAGCCAGAAGCTGACATTGTTCATCCGCGGGAAGGCCATGTCCGGCGCGCCGATCATCAGCGGCACGAACCAGTTACCGAAGCCGCCGATCATCGCCGGCATGACCATGAAGAAGACCATGATGAGGCCGTGCGCGGTAATCAGCACGTTCCAGAGGTGATAGGCCTGATCCATCGACGCTTCGCTGCCGTTGGAAATGCTGGCCCAGGCCTGCAGATACTGGATGCCGGGCTCGGCCAGTTCCAGACGCATCAGACCGGAAATGGCACCACCGATGATACCCGCGACAATCGCGAAGATCAGATAGAGAGTACCGATATCCTTATGGTTGGTCGACATGAACCAGCGCTGGAAAAAGGCCGGCTTGTGATCCGCGTCATGCGCGTGATCGTCGATATGGCCATCTGCTGTGATAGTTGTCATTGCTCTAACCCTCAGTTGGTCGCAGCAGCTGCGTCAGCAGCCGCAATTTCGGTGGTCGCGTCTTCGGGCGCAGTGTCGGTCGCAGCCGGCTCAGCCGCCGCCCCCTTCACCGTACCGCCATTGGCGAGGACCCAGTTGTTGAATTTCTCTTCCGAGAGCACTTCCACCGTGATCGGCATGAAACCATGCCGCGCGCCGCAGAGCTCGGAACACTGGCCATAATAGACGCCCTCGCGATCGATCTGCAGAACTTTCTCGTTGATCCGGCCGGGAACCGCGTCCAGCTTGAACCAGGCCGACGGAATGGCGAAGCTGTGGATGACGTCGGCCGCAGTAATCAGCAGCTTGACCGGCTTGCCGACCGGAATGACCATCCGGTTGTCGGCGGCCAGCTGATACGGTTCGCCGCGCGCTTCCGCGTCTTCGGCCGACAGCATGTTGGAAATGACCTCGAAATCACCGTTGTCGGGATAGCTATAGCCCCAGTACCACTGGTAACCGGTCACTTTGACGGTCAGCGCCTCTTCCGGAGCGGGTTCAAACTGGCGGGCCAGAAGGCTGATCGACGGAACGGCAATGACCACAAGAATCAGCACGGGAATAACCGTCCAGATAATTTCAATGAATGTATTGTGCGTTGTTTTCGACGGCTCGGGGTTGGCACCGCGACGGAAGCGCACGACGACCCAGAACAGCAAGCCGAGAACGACCAGGCTGACGCCGACCATCATCGGAACCAGGATCGCGCTGTTGATCCAGTGAGCGGTCTGGCCGGTTTCGCTGAACTGCTCCTGAAAATCGATGCCGCCATTGACGGGCATTCCGACACCGGGTGTTGGTTTCATCGGGGTATAGAGAGCCGGGTCCGAGGCGGATGCAGTTGCTTCGGCTGCCGCCGGTGCCTCTGCCGCTTCCAGTTCACTGGTCGCCGCCGGTTCAACAGACGGCGCTGCCGGCAACGCTTCCTGCGCCGACAATGCTGCTGGCGTGAGAATCAGGCCAATGGCCAGAATCCATGCTTTCACAAAATGAGTCATATAATCGCTCAACCCTATCTTACCCCAAGTTTCGGTAGTTTTCCGGCGATGGCTGTACGATTGGAATCGCAAAGCCCGCGTCTGGAATAGTCCGATTGCGGCGGCTTATAGGCATGGTTGCCGCCAGCCTCAAGCTACCGAATAGATATTTTTTCAGTTTTTTGCCTTTAATTTTTCTGGCAATGCGGCAGCAATATGCCCATTTGGGCAGAAGGACGCAAATCAGAGCGGGATGAAACATTGACTGAAGACGAGATTTTAGCCGAATTCCGGAACTGCGACGCCTTGTTGCAGGGCCATTTCATCCTCTCGTCCGGACGCCATAGCAGCAAATATCTGCAGTGCGCACGCTTGTTGATGAACCCGGCGCGCGCCGCCCGTATGGCCGAAGCCCTGGCGGCGCAAATTCCGCAGAATATAAGACGCGCAATCGATGTTGTAGTTTCTCCGGCAATGGGCGGCGTTATTATCGGCCACGAAATGGGCCGTGCGCTTGGCCTGGATGCGCTGTTCCTGGAACGGCCGGAGGGAACATTCGAACTGCGACGCGGCTTCCGGCTGGAGCCGGGCCAGAAAGTGCTGATGATGGAGGATGTTGTCACCACCGGCCTGTCTTCGCGCGAAGCGATTCAGGCGATCCGGGAAGCGGGTGGCGAAGTGATTGCCGCCGGGGCGTTGGTCGACCGTTCCAACGGCGCCGCACAATTTGACGTTCCCTTCTTTCCGCTGGTGACGCTGGACGTGCCTTCTTATACCACCGATGAAATCCCCGCCGATCTGGCTGCGATACCGGCGACCAAACCGGGCAGCCGCGCGGAGCGCGCTTCGGCGTGAGCAGCGCCAATCATCTCAGGCTCGGCGTCAATATCGATCATGTTGCCACCATCCGCAACGCACGCGGTGGCGATCATCCCGAACCGGTACGCGCAGCGCTGATGGCTGCAGGCGCCGGAGCGGACGGTATCACTGCTCATCTCCGCGAAGACCGGCGCCATATCCGCGATGACGATCTGACCGTGCTGATGGACACGCTGACCATTCCGCTCAACCTGGAAATGGCGGCGACCGACGAGATGCTGGCCATCGCTTTGCGCCACAAGCCCCATGCCGCCTGCATCGTCCCGGAAAATCGCGAGGAACGGACCACCGAAGGCGGGTTGGACGCCGCGGGCATGGATAATCGACTGACCGATTTTGTCGGGCAGCTGAAAGAAGCGAATATTCGCGTCAGCCTGTTTATCGAACCGGACCCGCGCCAGATCGAGGCCGCCATACGCCTCGGTGCGCCGGTGGTCGAATTTCACACTGGTCGCTATGCCGAACTCGCCGGTTCCGAACGCGAAGCGGAACTGCGGCGGATATCCGATGCGGCTGCGCTGGCGGCGAAAAACGGTATTGAACCGCATGCCGGACACGGCCTGACCTTTGATAATGTCATCCCGATCGCTGCCATACCGCAGCTGATGGAATTGAACATTGGCCATTTCCTGATCGGCGAAGCGATTTTCAGCGGTCTTGACGGCAGTATCCGACAAATGCGCAAATTGATGGACGAAGCACGGTGAGGATGGTCGCAGATATTTCCTCCCTGCAGCGAAGCTGTGGGGAGGTGGCGCCGAAGGCGTCGGAGGGGCACCCCTCCACCACCCTTCGGGCGGTCCCCCTCCCCGTCTGCGACGGGGAGGAAAATCCATGATCATCGGGCTCGGCTCCGACCTCTGCAATATCGAGCGCATCCAGAATTCGCTCGACCGTTTTGGCGAGCGGTTTGAAAATCGCGTCTTCACCGAACTCGAACGCGCCAAGGCCGCGCGGCGTCCTTATACAAAGGCCGGCACTTACGCCAAGCGCTTCGCCGCAAAGGAAGCCTATTCGAAAGCAGTCGGAACCGGCTTCCGCGCCGGCGTTTTCATGAAGGATATCGGTGTGATCAATGCCAAGAGCGGCGCACCGACGCTTGCCCTGACCGGCGGCGCGAAGAAACGGCTCGACGCCCTGACACCGGCAGGATATGAAACATTCGTTCACCTCACACTCACAGACGATCATCCATGGGCACAGGCCTTCGTGATCATTGAAGCCCATCCGCTCTAGCAACAGTGCGCTTGGACCGGAAACCAGAGACCAAATATGTCGATAGATAAAACCGCAGACAGCGGCTCCAGCGAAAAACCGGAGAAGACCGACTGGATCGGCGAATTCAAGAGCATCGCCCTGCTGTTGCTGGCGGTTCTCGCCTTCCACAGTCTGGTAGCCAAGCCTTTCTACATTCCCTCCGTTTCAATGATGCCGGGTCTGCTCGTCGGAGACCGGCTGATTGTTAGCAAATATGCCTATGGCTGGTCCTGGGTCTCGCCGACGTTTCATATCCTGCCGCGCATGGAAGGCCGCCTGTTCGGCAGCTTGCCGGAACGTGGCGACGTGGTGATCCTGACACCGCGGGACCAGAGCAGCGATTATATCAAGCGGGTAATCGGCCTGCCCGGGGACATTGTCGAGCTGCGAGGCGGCCAGATCTTTCTAAACGGCATCGCCGTAAAACAGGAAGTACAGCCCGATCTGCAACTGCCGATCGATGCCAATTCCCCGTGCGGCGAGCATGAATTTCCCGGCGCGCGCGGCACCGACGCAGCCGGCAATCCGGTTTGCAACTTGCCAATTCTTCGCGAGACCCTGCCTAATGGCGCGAGCTACGACATTATCGATCTGGGCCCGCAATATACCGATGATGTGGCACCGATCGAGATACCCGAAGGCCAGGTCTATCTGCTCGGCGACAATCGCGATCTCAGCGCCGACAGCCGGGTCTCCAGCCCGCTGGGTCTGGGTGGTCCGATTCCTTGGGAGAATATCGGCGGACGGGCCGAGTTCATCACTTTCTCGCTTGATGGCACCACGACGCTGAACCCGTTGAGCTGGTGGGGCGCTTTCCGCAGCGGGCGTGCCGGCACCAGCCTGCGGCCGGACAAAGCAGTCACTGCCGCCGAATGATCTGACGCCTAGAGCCGCAATCCCGCGGTTTCGTCCAGACCGGCCATGATATTGAGATTTTGCACGGCCGCGCCCGACGCGCCCTTGCCCAGATTATCCAGCCGCGCAATCAGGCGGGCGTGATAGCCTTCGGCATTGCCGCAAACGAACAGCTCGAGCCGGTCGGTTGGCGGATCATCCTCGCTAATCAGCAGCTCTGACAGATCGCCCCTGCCCTCGACCGAAACAATCGTGGAACCGGCATAGAAGGCGGTCAGCTCTGCGAGCAGTTGCTCCGCGCGCACCGATCCCATTGCCCCGAGATGCAGCGGCACATCGACCAGCATGCCGCGAAAGGCCCGGATCACAGAAGGTGCGAAAATCACATCATGGGTCAGGCCACCATGGATTTTCATTTCCGGCATATGCTTGTGATCCAGATTCAGGCCATAGCTGCGGAAACCGAGATCGGGCTCCTGCGCAAAACGCTCGATCAGCGCCTTGCCGCCTCCGGAATAGCCGGAGACCGCATTCATCACATAGGACCAGTCGGCCGGCAGCAGGCCCCTGGCGATCAATGGCGCCACCAGCGCCAGAAAGCCGGTCGGATAGCAGCCGGGATTCGATACGAAACGCGCATCCGCAATCGCGGCGCGCTGGCCTTCGCGAAATTCGGCAAACCCGTAAACCCAGCCATCGGCAACCCGGTGCGCGGTCGAGGCATCGATAAAGCGCGTGCGATCATTGTCGACCAGCGCCACCGCCTCGCGCGCGGCATCGTCGGGCAGGCAAAGAATGACAAAGTCGCTGTCGTTGATCGCCTCGCGCCGCGCGGCCGGATCCTTGCGCTGCTCATCGGGCAGCCGGACCATGGCAAATTCTTCCCGCCCGGCCAGCCGGTCGGCGATTTCGAGGCCGGTGGTCCCCACCGCACCATCTATGAAAACAGTCTGCGTCATAACGGGCCTCAGGACAGTCTTTTGCGCGCCAGTATCGGCTGCTCGGTGGTTCTGGCGAAGCGGGCCACAATATCGGCCAGCGGTTCGATCACCACCTGCATCGCGTGGGATGTGGAGTGGATGATGCGCTCCTTGTCGACCATCAGGCCGACATGATCGGGAAAGAAGACCAGATCGCCGCGCCTCAGGTCATCACCCTCGGCAATATTCTCGCCCAGCGCCGCAAGCTGCTGGTCGGTATCGCGCGGTGCATCGACACCGGTCAGCATCAGGATTGTCTGTACCAGCCCCGAACAGTCGAGACCGTCACCGCTGCGCCCGCCCCAGAGATAGGGCGCACCGATGAGCTGTTCGGCCAGCGCCGCCGTGCCATTGCTGCCGTCGAACACGACCTTCGTGCCGACCGGCTGGACGTGGCGGACATGGACATAGCCCTTGCCGGTTTTCAGAAAATTGCCGCATTCGCTGGCCTCGCCGCAGGCGATCCGCGCGCCCATCGGCAAACGCTTCATCACGCTCGATTTATGGTCCGGCTCGACAAAGACCAGCGCCGCACGGGCAAAGATCAAATGGGTCGGCTCGGGCGTCTTTTTCAACTGCTGCAGCGCATGGACCGGCACATAGCCGACATATTTGTCATGGCCGCAATAGCCCCAGGCCCAGTCTCCGGCGATATCCAGCACAAGAAATTGTTCGCCGTGCAGCAGTTCGGAAATCGCCTCGTGATCCTTGCCGGGCAGCTTGCGCAGCATCGCCTTTGGCGCGGAACAGCGCATCGGCATCGCTTCGGCATAATGCGGCGCGAACAATTTGCCGGCCAGCGCGACATCCGCGAGATCGCCGCGATGTGCCGTGACCCTTGGATCGAATGTTTCTTCGGGACCGGTCAGAACGAACTTTGCGTGCGCGCCTGTGTCTGCAGTTTCCATGTCCATGCGTTTAGAAATCCCAATAGCGATAAATGTTGTCGGTGGCTCTGCGGCTTGTGCGCCATGTTACAAAGCGATGACAATCGGCCGCCTTTAAACGACCTGGGGGCGTTTAATCAAGCAATGTCGCTTTTGGTGAAGTTCCGGACTGGCATTGCTCCAGCCGGCTGGACCTCGAACCGGTCTGGCGGCGGCGAGAGCGCGGGGCTTCGACGCTCCCGATCCCTGCGGTCTCCAGCCCTGCCGTCCCCATTTCCTGCAGGTCAGCAGAGCAGTGCGGCGCAAACCGATGATCAACCAGAACGCAGCCCCCGAGAAGAGGACGTCACCGGATTAGGAGGCCCGGAAGAGACTGGTCAACAGCGCGTCGGTCTTTTCGTGAATTTCGGAGAGCTGGATCAGCTCCGGCTTCTCATATGCTTTTTTCTCGGTTTCCGTTTTGCTCTGTTCAACCGTTTGCATTTCATACCCCTGTCAACATCGATCGGCCTGATGTGATCCGTCAAGCCTCGCGCGATTCGCGTATCGGATCGCCAAAACTCTAGCCTCACCCCAATCGATGTCAATAATCCGTAGCGACAGAACTGCCCTAGTCTGCGCAATTGCGGATCCCGCTGTCAGCCGAAGACCGCAAAAACAGGCAGCGACCGCCAACAAGATTTTGACCGCCATTGGTCGACATGCTAATTTGCACAAAACTGCATATGGAGGCATTTATCTTCAGATTCTTCCCTGCCGTCGCGCTTTTTCTCGCGCTAATGCCCACCCCGCTGGCTGCGCAAGCCGATCCTCCGCTGCTTCTCCGCAATGTTCGCATTCTCGATCTCAGCGGATCAGACCCGGTGCTGAAACCGGATCAGTCCGTTCTCATTGACGGAGGAACGATCACGGCTGTCGGACCAACGACCGCTGTAACCGTACCCTCTGCTGCCCGCGTGGTCGACGGCGGCGGCCGGATCGCGATGCCTGGCCTTGTCGATATGCACGTGCACGTCTGGGACGAAGCCGCGCTCGGTGCCTATCTGGCGCGAGGCGTGACGACGATCCGCAATGCTTCCGGCATGCCCTTTCATCTGCGCCTCGCGCAAGAAATCACGGCCGGACAAATCGCCGGCCCGCGCCTGATCACGACCGGTCCCATTCTCAACGGCGACGGTCCCAATGCCCAGGTAAACCACCAGATCGTTGCGAACGGCACGGAGGCGCGTGCCGCGGTTCGCGCCCAGCATGAGGCCGGATACCGTCGTATCAAAGTCTACTCGAACCTGTCCCGCGAGGCCTATGAAGCGGCGCGCGACGAAGCCAGAGCGCTCGGCATGACGGTCATGGGCCACACACCCGAGGGCGTCCGGGAACCGGGCATGCCGCGGACTCGCCCGTTCAATATCGCCTTTGAGGAATTGCTGGACGACGGGTTCATGACCTTCGAACATATCGAATCGATCGTCTGGCATGGCTTGCGCGATGCCCATGACGAAGCCGCCGCAAAAAATCTCGCCGCCCGGGTTGCAGCCGCCGGCGTGCCGGTCGATCCGACCCTTCTCGCCTTTTACAATCTGATGCGGGTTGCCGAGACGCGCGGAGAATATCTCGATCGACCCGACGTGGACATATTGAACCCGCTGGTCGTGGCCCAGGAACAGGAAAATTACGATCGCTGGTCCGGCGAGGCAATCGCCCCGGCGCGCGCCGCCTTTGATTTTTACAAACGGGCGACAAAGATTTTCGCCGATGCCGGCGTGCTGATCGTTACCGGAAGCGACGCGGGTATTTTCACCAATATTCCCGGCCGGTCCCTGATCCAGGAACTGCATCTGTTGTCCGAAGCCGGCCTGTCACCTGGTGAAGTCCTGCGCGCAGCAACGCTAAATGCCGCAAGGGCGCTCGGCGAAGCGGATGAAGCGGGCCGCATCGCGCCCGGCCATCGCGCCGACCTCATTCTGCTCGACGGCAATCCGCTGGACGATCTGGATGCTGCGGGGCGTCCGGCCATGGTGATCGCCGGCGGGCGTCTCTATGACCGGACTGCGCTGGATCAGCTGCATAAGGCCGCCAGCCAGCCCGATCTCGCGCGAACCCGGAAGAATTTGATCGAAGGTCTGCAGGCGCAAGGCGTGGACCCATCCATATTGGGCGGACAACCCGCCTCCTGATCAGCGGTTGACCGGCCCGTTGTTCTTCCACCACTCGCCGCCCTGAAAAAGCGGCTTCACAGAGCGCCTCGGCTTGCCTAAAAATTGGCAATAGGTTCGAACGGAGGGCCCGCAGGCATTGGCTCAAATTTCATCCTTGTTCGTCCGCAAGGTCATTGCGGCGGCCAGCGATTCCCTGAACAAGCCGTCGCTGTTGCGCGAAATGGGTGTCGATCCGGATGCGGCGCTGGATTTTGACATGCTGGTGTCCGAGGAGCGCTATTATGATCTGTTGCAACGGCTTGCCGAGACCGAAGCCGGGCCGGTAGAATTTCACCTGAGGGCGGGCGCGTCGATGCGTTGCGACGAATATGGCGTGCTGGGACTGGCGTGGAAATCCGCACCGACACTGCTCGAATCCTTTCGGCGCGCCGTCCGCTATGCCGAATTGATCAACGGCACCAGATTATATTCCGTCCATGAACAGGAGGATACCGTTCTGATCGCGATGGATCGCGAAGCCCGTTCGCCCGGCGTGCGCCTGTCCAACGAAGCTGCGATGGCCTCGTTCCTCGCCTTGTCGCAAGATTCGGTGGGCCGCGCCTTCGCTCCTCTGGCGGTTCATTATCGCCATGGCCCGCCGCCCGGATCCGCAAGCCATTATCAGCAACATTTCGGCTGTCCCGTCCATTTTTCGTCGCAATTCAACGCTCTGGCCGTCCCCAAAGCCGTCGCCCTTGAACCCAATCGGCTGGGCGACACGGCCATGTCCCGCTTTTTCGAAGCGCAGCTCGACCACAAGCTTGCGACGCTGCAGCGGGACATCAGCTTCGAGCAGCGCGTCCAGTCGCAGATTTCCGCAGCCCTGCCGACCGGGGTGCCGAAAAAGGCGGAAATCGCGCGCAAACTGGGGCTCAGCGACCGCACCCTTAACCGGCGACTGGCGGATGAAGGGCTGTCCTTCCAGGGATTGCTGGAAAAATCCCGGTCTGCGCTGGCCAGCGGCCTGCTGGAACAGTCCCACTATAGTCTGGCCGAAATCGCCTTTCTCACAGGCTTTTCCGAGCAAAGCGCATTCACTCGGGCCTTCAAGCGCTGGAATGGCCTAACGCCACAGGCCTACCGGCAGAACGAATAGCCAGGCAACACAAGCCGGGGGTGGCGCGCTGGGTCAAAAGCTTGGCATGAGGTGTCAAGCAATCGGACCGTCAATTCCCCTAGGTTGCGGTGAGCCAGCACCAGCAGCCTGATTGGCCCACCGGTCAGAATGGTTGATTGTCTTGCGACGCCAAGCGAAGAAGGAATGGAATATGATCAGACTTGTCATCACCGGCATCGCCACATTGGCAGCGATGGCGCTCTGGGCCGCCGGGCTTTTCATCGGTACCAGCGAAGGATGGTGGCACCGTCCCATGACGAGTTCCGCAGCGCCGGCAGATTTCGTTCAGGCCGCCCGCGCAAAAATTGAAACCGGGCATCGCGGAAATCTCGGATTCGCGCTGATTGAAAATGGCAAGCCCGTCGAGAATTTTTCCTGGTCATCGGGATCCCCGGTTGATGAGAATTCCGTCTATCAGGTAGCCTCGCTCGGCAAATGGATTACCGCTTGGGGCGTGATGGCGCTGGTCGAGGATGGTCTGGTCGATCTGGATGCTCCGGTGGAAAATTATCTGGAACGCTGGACATTGCCGGAAAGCAAATTTGATCACGAACAGGTGACCGTCCGCCGCTTGCTCAGCCACACGGCGGGACTGGATGACGGGCTCGGCTATAATGGCTTTGCCACGCCGGATGCGGTCCAGACGCTGGAAGATTCGCTGACCCGCGCCGCCGATGCCTCGCCCGGGAAGTCCGGCGTGGTCAGGGTCGGAGAAACACCGGGGGCGGCGTGGGACTATTCAGGCGGCGGCTATACCCTGCTGCAATTGATGGTCGAGGAAGTTTCGGGTCTCTCCTTCCCCGAATATATGGAGCAACGGATATTCACACCGCTGGGCATGATGCGGACGACCTTCGATCACCGAAAGGCGCAGGCAATGGGCCTCGCCGAGAATTTCACGCTGGATGGCGATACCGAGCCGTTCCGCTGGTATACGGCGCTGGCGGCGACATCCCTGTTTACCACGCCTGCCGACATGACCACATTCGCTCTCGCCCAGTTGCCCGGAAGCCAGCAGAAGGTTCTGCCTCAAAATATTCTCGCCACCATGGCCACGCCGCACGCGTCATCGCTGGGCGCCGATATCTGGGGATTGGGGCCGATGTTGCTCGCGCCGGACAACAAAGGCGGTTTCATCATCGGCCATGACGGAAAGAACGAGCCTGCCATCAACAGTGCGGTGCGGGTCGACCCCGCGAGCGGTGATGGCATTGTCATCCTCGAGACCGGCAGTCCCATACTCGCCACCACGATCGCCAGCGAGTGGGTCTTCTGGAAAACCGGCAATGTCGACAATCTCGCCTTCGCCGCCAGAATGGACGGGATGTTCACCTGGATTCTGTTCGGCTGCATCGCGATCCTGATTGTCGGGCTGCTGGTCGGGTGGCGGCAAATGCGCCGCCTGTCCCGAAAGCGAAGACAATCGGCCTGACAGTCCTGTCGTCCGCAGTTATCAGACAGGCTGCTTGCTAACTTACTGCCCGAAGCGTCCCTGCAGATAGCGCCAGCTCGCGCGCAGGCCGAGCGCTTCACCACCTTGCGGCCGACCCGGCTTGGTCGCCGGTCGCCAGGCGAATGTGTCGAAATGTGCCCAGGGCACCGATTCCGGCGCAAATTTCTTCAGGAACAATGCCGCAGTGATGCAGCCGGCAAAGCCACCCGACGCGCTGTTCACGCAATCGGCGATATTGCTGCTCAGCATCGCGTCATAGCCGGACCAGAGCGGCATTTGCCAGAGCGGATCGCTTTCTTCCTCTCCGGCCTGCAGCAGCCCGTCCGCCATCTCCCGGTCGTCACAGAACATCGCCGGCAGATCCGGCCCCAGCGCAACCCGCGCCGCGCCGGTCAGCGTGGCGAAATCGATGATCAGGTCCGGCTCCTGCTCGCCGGCCAGAGTCAGCGCATCGCCCAGCACCAGCCGACCCTCGGCATCGGTATTGGTAATCTCGACGGTCAGCCCCTTGCGGCTGTGCAATATGTCGCCCGGACGCAGGGCGTTGCCGTCGATCGCATTTTCCACCGCCGGCACCAGCAGGTGCAGCTGCACCGGCAGCCTCGCTTCCATCACCATCCGCGCCAGCGCGATGGCATGGGCAGCGCCGCCCATATCCTTTTTCATCAGCATCATGCCGGCCGGCGACTTCATCGAAAGCCCGCCGCTGTCAAAGGTCACACCCTTCCCGACAATCGCGATTTTCGGATCATCGGTCTTACCCCATTTCAGCTCGAGCAGCCGCGGCGCATGGGCGCGCATCGCCGCCTTGCCGACGCCGTGGATCATCGGGAAATGCTCTTCCAGCGTATCGCCGCGCGTCACCTTCAGCTCCGCGCCATGCTCGCCCGCCAGCTTGTCGACAATGTCCTCGAGCCTGTCCGGGCCCATGTCGGCCGCCGGGGTATTTACCAGATCACGGACCATCGCGGTTGCCTCGGCCTGCCGCACGGCTTCATCGCGCTGACCAATGGCATCGTTGACCAGCAGCACGCTCGGCCCCTGCCGGTCGGGCAGTTCCTTGTAACGGTCAAATTCATGCTGCGAGATCAGCCAGCCGAACAGCGCGCCCTTGGCGCTGATATCCTGCAGCCGGTAATTGCCCTCGGGCAGGCTGCCGCCCAGTCTGGCCAGCGACCAGGCATCGAGCTTCGCCTGGTCCGGCACACCCGCCACCACCGAGAAATCGGTTGCTACCGATTTGTCCTCGCTTTTACCGCCGACCGGCGGCAGCAGCAAAAAAGTGTCGGGCTTGCCGGAAAATTGATAGGCAGCAGCCAGCGAGCGGATATTCTCCGGTTGCCCCTTCAACCAGTCTTCAAAACTGCCCGCATCCAGCAACTGGATGGAGCGCGCGGTCTGGCCGGTGTCAGCCTCGATCAATGCCATAAAATCAGTCATTTGCCCGCTATAGCCACAGATCAGGCCGAGCGCGAGACTCTATTCGGCGGCAATCGTGTCGGTATCGACCTGTTTCGCCGGCATTTGATAAATGACCGCGCCGGGCTTGGAAAAGACCATCACTCCGTCGTCAATCGCCTTGTGCCGCAGATTGATGATATCCTTGGGAAAATTCTGGTTGAGCCGCCACGGTTTGCGGTCGCCCTGTTTCGGCAGATTCTTGATCGCGCGCTGGACGTAGCCGGAGTTGAAGTCCAGCATCGGTTCGGTCCCGATCAAGCCGTCCGCCGGCAAGGTCGGTGTGGCGATCGGCGTGCCATTCTTGTCCATATAGTTGATCAAGCGACAAACATATTCGCTGGTCAGATCGGCTTTCAGGGTCCAGCTGGCGTTGGTATAGCCCATGGTCATCCCGAAATTGGGAATGCCGGAGAACATGACGCCCTTGTAATTGATCTTCTCGCCAAATTTGACCAGCTTGCCGTCGACCGAAATGGTCGCGGTGCCGCCGGTCAGCATTTTCAGGCCGGTGGCGGTGACGATGACGTCCGCCTCGAGCGTCTTGCCGGATTTCAGCCGGATGCCGTCCTTGGTAAAAGTTTCGACATGATCGGTGACGATCGACGCCTTGCCGGATTTCAGCGCTTTGAACAGGTCGCTGTCGGGCACCAGACACAGGCGCTGGTCCCAGGGATTATAGCTGGGTGTGAAATCGGCCATGTCTACACCGGGGCCCATTTCCTCTTTCACCATTTCCAGCAACCGGCCCTTGAACGCCGCGGGCTTCTTGCGCGCGAGATTGAACATGAACAGGCCCATCAGCACGTTTTTCCAGCGCGTCAGCAGATAGGCGAGCCTGGAAGGCAGGAATTTGCGCAACCGCAAGGCCCATTTGTCCTCGCCCGGCCGCGAAACGATATAGGTCGGGGAACGCTGCAACATGGTCACATGCGCGGCGGTTTCCGCCATCGAGGGCACCAGCGTCACGGCGGTCGCGCCGCTGCCGATCACCACGACTTTCCTGCCCGAATAATCCAGATTTTCGGGCCAGAACTGCGGATGGACAATTTCCCCGGCAAAATCCGCTTTGCCCGGGAAGTCGGGATCATGCCCCTCTTCATAGCTGTAATAGCCCGAGCACATGTGCAGGAAATTGCATTTGACGGTATCGATCGAACCATCGCCACGCTGCAGGCTGACCGTCCACAGGGCTTCGGCGCTCGACCAGTTGGCATCGACGACCTTGTTGTTGAAGTGGATCTTGTCCTGCAGATCATATTCCGCAACGGTTTCGCTGAGATATTCGAGGATCGACGGCGCGTCGGCGATCGCCCGGCGCGCGGTCCAGGGTTTGAAATTATAACCCAATGTATACATGTCGCTGTCCGAGCGGATGCCGGGATATTTGAACAGGTCCCAGGTTCCGCCCAGCCGCTCGCGCGCCTCGACGATGGCGAAGCTCTTGCCCGGGCATCTCTTGGACAGGTGAACCGCTGCGCCGATACCGGACAGACCGGCACCGACAATCAGAACGTCATATATCTTGTTTTCCATATCGGCACCTTACTGACATGATTGTCAGTTGGCAAGCAGTCGCTTTTGACAGGGGCCGACCGGCGGCTATTCGCTGATCAGGGTCAGGCGGCGGAAGAGCCCCTGTTCCAGAGTCTCGGCGAAACGGCAGCCGACATGGCCATCCCTGCACCAGATTGCGGTCGCGCTGATCGGGCTGCTGCCCTCGAAGCGGAGCCAGACCCGGCTGCCCTCGGCAATGATGCTGTCGCAAGCGACCCGGCAACCATAGATCGAGACATCGACCAGCTCGCCCTTTCTGGCACTTTTGCCATGCTGCCGGATGGCCGTTCGCTGGATCTGCACCGGATGGCGGAACGTCTTGCGCTGTTCGATCAGCGCCGGTTCCACCGTGCGAAATTGCGAGTTCATGTAGCCCATTCCCATCCCCCTCCCCGCAGGACTAGAGGATCTGGCTCAACAAATGGTTAAGCATAAGGAGGCGGGCCCTGCTCCTGCGGCCGGAGCGCCGCGCCTATTCGGCAGCCTCCAGCGCCGGCTCGCCCTGCCCCGCACCCTGCTGTGAATTGGGGCCGTAAAATTTGAGCACCCCGTCGTCGACGGGATCGTGGCGCAATATCTTCCGGTCGAACAGATAATCCTGGTTGAGCTTCCACGGCATGGCGGTGCTGTTGCGCGGCAATTCGTCGATCGACCGCTGGATATAGCCGGAGGAGAAATCGAACAATTGCTCCTGCTCCAGCTCCTTGTCCAGCACCGGATTGGCGATCCGCGTCGAGGTCGCGTCCATATGGTTGAGCAGGCGGCAGGTATATTCCGAGACAATATCCGCCTTCAGCGTCCAGCTGGCGTTGAGATAGCCGAAGACGATCGCCAGATTGGGAATGTCGGAGAACATGCAGCCCTTGTAATAATAATGATCAGGCCAGTGCACCGGCTTGCCATCGACCTCGAAGGCAACCTTGCCGGCCACCGCCAGCTTCAGCCCGGTCGCGGTGACGATGATATCCGCGTCCAGCGTCTCGCCGGATTTCAGCCGGATGCCATTCTCGGTTACCGTGTCGATATGACCGGTTTTCAGATCGGCCTTGCCCGCGGCGATCGCCTTGAACATGTCGCCGTCGGGCACCAGGCACAGGCGCTGCTCCCACGGGCCATAAGGCGGCGTGTAATCTTCCTTCACATATTTGTCGCCCAGCTCTTTCTTGAGCGGCTTTTCCAGCTTGCGGATGACCTTGTCCGGATTGTCGCGCGAGGTGCGGAAGGTGATGTCCTGCATCCACACATTCTTCTTGCGGATGATCGCATAGGCCCATTTCTCCGGCATGATCTTGCGCAGGAAATTGGCCAGCCCGTCCTTCGCCGGGCGCGAGGCATACCAGGTCGGCGTGCGCTGCAACATGGTCACATGGCTCGCCTTTTCCGCCACCACCGGCACGATCGTCACCGCGGTCGCGCCGCTGCCGATGATCACCACCTTCTTGCCCGCATAATCGAGATCCTTGGGCCAGAATTGCGGGTGGACGACCTCGCCCTTGAAATTCTGCAAGCCCTCTATCTGCGCATCATAGGGATTGTCATAATCATAATAGCCGGCGCCCATATAGACGAAATTGGCGTGCATCACGACCCGGCTGCCGTCGGCTTTCTCCGCCGTCACCGTCCAGCGCGCGTCCTCGCTCGACCAGCTCGCCGACAGCACCTTGTGGCCGAATCGGATATGTTTCTCCAGATCATGCTTGGCCTTGATCCGGTGGAGATATTTGATGATCGACGGACCGTCGGCGATCGCCTTCTGCTCGGTCCACGGTTCGAAACTGAAACCCAATGTGTGCATGTCGCTGTCGCTGCGGATGCCGGGATATTGGAACAGGTTCCAGGTCCCGCCGATATCGTCGCGCCGCTCGACAATCGCAAAGCTCTTGCCCGGACATTTGTCGCGCAGATGCACCGCCATGCCGATCCCGGATATGCCCGCGCCGACGATCAGCACGTCGACCGATTCTGTAGCCGTTTCGCTCTGTTCCGCAAATTTAGTAGCCATTGCCGTCTCTCCCAGCTTTTTGCATCTTATGCCATTGCCGGCGACGAGTTGCAATTGGAGAT
The DNA here is from genome assembly GCF_902506555.1 of Sphingorhabdus sp. 109. GTDB lineage: Bacteria > Pseudomonadota > Alphaproteobacteria > Sphingomonadales > Sphingomonadaceae > Parasphingorhabdus. Next base: position 2,068,779 of record NZ_LR732707.1, read on the forward strand.
TTAATTGTCCGATTAAGCGCTGCCGCCGGCGCCGCCAGAGAGGCTCTTAACAGCCCCGCAAAAGCATGATAGCGCCGCGCCATCGAAACGTTTTTCCTCTGGATGACCCTCGCGCTGAGCGGCGCGGGACTGGTCTATATGCTGCGCGGCGACCTGCCGTTCATTCGCAGCGGCACCACCCGCGTGCCAGCCCAGATCGTCCGCCACCAGATCATCCGCCGCAGCGGCGCGACGCTTTATGCTGCCGTGCTGCTGGTGCCAGACGGCCGGGGCGGCTTTATCGAGGTCCGCGACCCGCTGACCACCCCCTTCCCCACCCCGGTGATCGGCGAGCGTCTGGACGTCGTCCACCCGGAAGGCCTGCCGTCCAAAGCGCGCATCCCCTATCCGGTGTTCCGGGCGGGGGTTTAC